>OZ245876.1:0-3512620 GCA_965229445.1 Owenweeksia sp. | reverse complement strand
GAGGGTCCTTGGTTCGAGCCCAACCTGCCTTCGGCAGGCAGGGAGGAGGAGCACAGAAAGCCACACATTCGCAAAGAAGTGTGGCTTTTTTTATGGCCACTACATCGGCTGGAACATTTTCAAGCTCTAATTAGCATGAGTACTCATTACATGTACATACTTTATTCTGAATCTTCAGACAAATATTACCTTGGGATAACAAGTGACCCTAATTGCCGCCTCTGGTCACATAATCACTCGAACCGAACCACATTTGCCTCCAAACATCGTCCCTGGACAATAATGGCTCTCTTTCATACGAGAAATTCCTATGCTGATGCTCTAAGAATGGACAGATTCATAAAGCGCCAAAAGAGTCGAGGTTTAATTGAAAAGATGATTTCACCAGGGTTATCTGGTGAAGGATTACTGGCTCACTTTGCTCCGGAATAGGTGGTTCATTTTCATCGGAATATCCACATAGAAAGCAAATACTAACTAGCCCTTAAACAGGGCCATGTATTCATGCAAGAGATAGACTCGCCCTTTTTTGGCACCAGTTAGTTCCCTTATGATTTTTAATTCCTCAAGGTCGTGGATTAGCTTATATGCACTAACCTTTGACTTACCTATAATATTTGAAACAATGGGAGCATCAATAATTGGCCTTTCATACATGTAATTTATGACCTTCAGTGCATCAGAAGTTCTACCTTTAAGCGGTTTCAATCTGTCTTCCATGCCGCTCTGCAATTGCATTATGCTGTCAAAGGTGCTTATGCCGGATTTAGCAGTTTCGATTACTCCTGTTAGGAAAAATTTGAGCCACTGTGTAAGGTTGTTGTGAGACCTAACCCTCATTAAATTGTCATAGTATAATTGCCTGTTCCGTTCAAAGAAGTCTGATAAATACAGGATAGGCCGCTTGAGGATATTGTTGCCAACGAGGTAGATGGGAATCAATAATCTTCCGATTCGACCATTTCCATCAAGAAACGGATGAATGGTCTCAAACTGGTAGTGAATTATTGCTATTTTTATAAGATCAGGAAGAGGATTGTCAAAAGCATTGGCAAACTTCTCAAGGTCACTCATAAGGTTTGGGATCTCAGAATGTGGAGGTGGAATAAAAACGGCATCAGATAATGTTGCACCGCCAATCCAGTTTTGACTTTTTCTAAATTCACCTGGTTGTTTATGCTGACCTCTTACTCCGTTCATTAGTATTTCATGAGCCTTGCGTATTAGGCGGCTTGAAAATGGGAGTTTGCTTAACATAGAAGCAGATTCATTTAAGGCCTTAATATAATTTTGAACCTCTTCCCAGTCATCACGTTTTTCCACTGCTATTTCATCCCTGCTCATAAAGGCATCTTCAACATTGGTCTGTGTGCCTTCTATTCGTGAACTCTGTGTTGCCTCTTTGGCGATATGCATACTGATGTAGAGGTCAATATTGACGTAATTGGAGTACATGTCCAACCTGCCTAGTTGTCGGTCAGCAAGACTTAAGAGCTTAACAACTTCCATATTGTCTATTTCGAATAGCCGATTGATCTCCTTCGGGATAAAGGCCTGATAATGACCTTGGTTGACAAAATTTCCGGCAATAAAGTTTTTCATAGAATTACTTACTAGTAGCCGGTAAATTTAAGAAAAACGCATAATAACTTTAATTTAGCCGATTAATAATTAATAAAAAACTCACAAAACTTAACTTTGGTTGAGATGTATTTAAGTTTTCTGCCAGTATAGTTAAAAATAGCCGTAGGTGATTAAGCAAGTGCTCCCCAGAGCTTTAAAAAGCGTGATCTAGAAGTCCAACCTGCATTCGGCAGGCAGGGCGGAGAAGCATTAAAAGCCTGGTGAAAGCCAGGCTTTTTTCATTCAGTATTTAGGGCGAGTTTACCTGCCGCAGGTAGGAAGTTTATCCAGAGCTTGCCGAGGGGAGCCCAACCTGCCTTCGCCAGGCAGGGAGGAGGAGCACAGAGAATGAAAGGCTTTAGAGCATTTTGCACTACAGGCCTTATATGTTTTAGCACACAGTTTAACATAGATGTGTTCGGCTAATGCCGATTGCCAAGGGGTGGGTTGAAAGAACTTGAATTATTAGGCCTGCGAAATACGCTATGTGGATACTCTTGAAGAATAGAATGTATAGTTGGCTTCGTATTAATCCACTGAGCGGACTTTAAATTTTACAGAATGTCGTCCATCTTAACCCCATTGCAATGCGATTTGTTAGTTAAAAAGTTAGTGCGAAAGGCTGATTAAAGAACTTTAACTTACCGTAAATTCGAGCCATGCCTCAATTAATTTTCTCCGGACACGACACCTTTCACTGCCGACAGTTTTGGCTAAAGAAAGGATATGATTTTGTAAATCAAGGAAAAAAGTTCCCCGATGATGACGCACCTATAGCCCTTGGAGTTGGTAAAAACATGGTGGCGGGGATCCGTCATTGGCTAAGGTCATTTGGAATTACTACGAAAGATGATACGCTTACCCCTATAGCTGAAAAATTGCTTGACGATAAAGGCTGGGACCCATTTCTCGAAGATCAGGGTTCACTATGGCTCTTGCACTATTTAATAATTAAACAAGATTATGCCTCGCTCTATAAAATCGTATTTGCCGAATTAGCCAATCAAAGGCCTGAGTTCACCGAGCAGCACTTTATTTCATATGTAAATGAGAATAAGGAAGGTGAATACAATCAAAACACGCTAGGTCGAGACTTCACAGCCTTCTACCGCAACTATTTTGGCAGAATGAATAAAAATGATGTGGAGGAAAGCTTCACGGGAATCCTTACCGAGTTACGCCTATTAAAAGAAAAAAAGAAAACACATCTCAATAATTTAGGAAAAGAGGTAGAGCATTCCTTTTGGGTATTGGAGCGGGATAAGAGAGACAACCTACCCTCGCATATTCTTTTGTATTCAATTTTGGATAATGATGATTACGGTAATTCTGTCAGTTTCGAAAATCTTTACACTGACGGAAACGGTCCGGGCAAGGTTTTTCTTCTTAGCCGAGAAGGTCTGACTATTGCCCTTGAGAAGCTACAGGATGATTTTGATGAAATTGTTTTTAGCAATGAAGCTGGTATTCGTGAGCTTCAGTTTAAAAAGAAGCCCAATGCCTTTGACATCTTAGAAAAATATTATGGCAGTTAAATTCACCCCTTCAGTTAATATTATTCGGGACGAAAGCGCACAGCTGGAATACCTGCCTACTCCAAATGCTGAAAGAGTTACACAACAACTTGGCGAGAATTTCAGAAAAGGGGTTCACTCTTTTACTCTTATTGGATCGTATGGTACCGGCAAATCCTCATTTCTTTGGGCGTTTGAAAAATCCATAAGAAAGCAGTCCTCACTCCTTCCCGTTGATTTAACTCTGAACCCCAAGAAAACCAACTTCCTGAAAATTGTGGGGGCCTATCAATCCATTACAGAACACTTTGCGGAAATCTTAGGAGTCGAGAATAAGGACTTGGCAAATCGGGAAATTCTTGATGCGCTTCACCAAGAATATGAAAAGAAAAACTCTCTAATATTGGTGATAGATGAGTTTGGTAAGTTCTTGGAATATGCTGTAAGTAACAATCCCCAAAGAGAGCTATACTTCTTGCAACAGCTTGCTGAAATGGTAAACGAGCAAGACAAGAATTTTCTCTTTCTAACAACTCTTCATCAAAACTTTGAGGCTTATGGAAATGACCTATGCGAAAAAGACAGACTAGAGTGGAAAAAGGTAAAAGGTAGGTTTCATGAAATTACTTTTAACGAACCAGTGGAGCAATTGCTTGAGCTGGCATCACGTAAGCTTCAAGGAAATTCTGCGCCCGCAGAATTCTCGGGTTCTTTTTTCAGCCAACTGGCTGAGGAGCACAACTTTAAAAAACTCCCTGCTTCTTTTCAGGAAAACATTGAAAGTAGTCTATATCCGTTAGATATAATTTCTGCAACCGCACTCACTCTAGCCCTGCAGAAGTATGGCCAAAATGAGAGGTCACTCTTTAGTTTCTTGGAACTGGAAGCCAAAGATGCTGGACGAATGGGCTTGGCTGAAGTTTATGATTATCTATTTCGCAACTACTACTCATCCCTTCAAAGCAATACCAGTTCTAACTACTCAGCGTGGCGAATGCTGGAACGGGGAATTGAACGGGTCGAACTGGAACTTAAAAATGAACGGCCTGCAACTGTTGCCATAATCAAAACCATAGGCCTATTGCAAATATTCGCTCCAAATGCAAAAGTTGACGCCAAATTCCTTAAAGCCTATTTGCAAGAATGGTTTTTACCTGAGCAGGTTGATAAGGCCATAGTAAACACTGTTAAGCGCAAAATAATTGTATTCACGCATTACAATCAATCTTACAAACTGATTGATGGTACCGACCTTGATTTTGATTTAGCCATTCGTCAGGCCGGTGAAGCAGTAGCTGATGTAAAAAGCTTAGTTCCCCTGCTCGAGGAGCACTTCGAATTTCCTATTATCCAAGCCAAAGCTATAAGTTACAAAAGCGGCACTCCAAGGCTTTTTGATTTCACCATTAGTGAAAAACCGATTACGGATTTCAAGCCCGAAGGTGCATTTGATGGGGCCGTTAATTTGATATTTAACGAGTTAGTGGACATTAAAGAGATTCAAAAAGTTTCCAAAGACCAATTGGAACCTATTGTCTATGGATTTTTCACCAACACATCAGAGATAAGGGAAAACCTTTTTGAACTGCTACGTACAAAAAAGGTGTTAGCGGATAACCAAGACGACCTTGTAGCAAAAAGAGAGCTTGAAATAATAATCCGATCGCGTGAAACCCTTTTACAGCATCAGGTTTTAGATGCAATGTACTCGCATAAAGTAGCATGGCTTTACCAAGGCAAACCTCGGGTTGAAATAAATGATACCCGGAGTTTCAATCACTTTCTGTCTGAAATCTGTGAACAGGTTTACAACCAAAGCCCTCGGTTTATTAATGAGCTGGCCAACAAGCACAAAATCTCAGCGGCAATCCACAGTGCACGCAAAAACTACTTTGCCAATCTTGTAGAGCATTGGAAAGAAGAAGACCTGGGCTTTGAGAAAGATAAATTCCCACCTGAAAAAACTATTTACACCAGCTTACTCAAGGAAAATGGAATGCACTTCCTAACCAAAGGCGGGTTTGAGCTGAGGAAACCAAATGAGTCCAACGGGTTTCATCACATCTGGAAAGCTTCGGTAGAATTTCTGAATTCATCATCGGCTGAAAGGAAGAGTATTTCCACACTTATTGAAACGCTTTCGCAAAGACCTTATAAAATCAAACAGGGGTTAGTTGACTTTTGGATCCCCACATTTCTTTTCATCCATCGTGCGGACTTTGCCTTGTATGAAGAAGATCGATTTGTGCCTTTCATCAACGATGCTGTGCTTTACATGATGACGCGGAACCCAGAGCGATACAGCATAAAAGCATTTGAAATTTCAGGAATACGTTTAACCGTCTTCAACAAATACCGTGAATTACTGGAACTAGGAGATGAGCCCAAGCTGACCAATGAGGCTTTCATTGAAAGCATTAGGCCTTTCCTTATTTTTTATAAAAACCTGGATGACTATGCTAAAAACACAGCTAAGCTGGAACTGCCGACTTTAGAGCTTCGGCAGGCAATCACTATGGCTAGTGACCCTGAGAAGACTTTCTTTGAAGATTTTCCTGCTGCCCTGGGCATGGATTTAAAGAAAATTTCAGAGGACGAAAAAGCCCTACAGGAATTCTTTAGAAAGGTCAATGATTCAATAGACGAGTTAAAGGGAGCTTACGCTAATCTTGTAGAAAGAATTGATGCCTTCATTCGTGAAGAGATACTGGCTACTCAAAGGGTTTTCCCTACTTATAAAAAGGATTTACAAACCCGTTTTAAAAACATTAAGGAACACCGCCTGCTCCCAAAGCAGGCTGTATTTCTGCAACGTCTGCAATCCGAATTGGATGATAGGGATAGCTGGATTGCGAGCATTTCACAGACCGTAATCGGTAAGCCATTAAATAAAATCACTGATGCCGAGGAAGAAATCCTGAAAGACCATATGGCTAAAATGATCCAGGAATTGCAGAACTTGAGTGCGATTCACAAAAGTCAAAAAACGGATGATGAGGAAGTTATTAAACTGGACATCACCACAAGCAATGGCCTCAAAGAAAATAACATCCGCATACCAAAAGGAAAACAAAAAGAAATTGATAGTTTGGTGAAGGAATTGAAGGCTAAACTAAATGCAAACAAACAACTGAAACTGCCTACATTGGCGCAGTTGCTAAAGGACGTATTAGATGGGTAAAGTGAAACATGTTTTGGGCATTTCTGGTGGTAAAGACAGTGCCGCACTGGCTATTTACCTTAAGGATAAGCACCCTTCACTTGATATGACCTATTACTTCTGCGACACTGGAAAGGAATTGCAAGAGACTTACACCCTTATTGAAAATATTGAAAGCTACTTAGGCCAGAAAATAATTCACTTAACTCCTAAGGATGCTGACAAAACCAATGAGAACCCTTTCGATTACTATTACAAAGCATACCGTGGATACCTGCCCTCTTCGGTAGCACGCTGGTGCACCAAAAAAATGAAACTGGAGCCATTTGAGAAATTTGTGGGTGACGATCCCGTAGTTTCTTACGTGGGTATTAGGGGGGATGAAGACCGGGAAGGTTATATTTCCAAAAAGTCCAACATTCAATCCATCTTTCCTTTTCGCAGAAATATCTGGTCGGAAGATGTAATTCAGAAAGTACTATCCAATACCAATCGGGAACATTTGCTTGACCTATATGCGCCTTACCTAAAGGGCAACGATTTGGATAAGGTGGCAGCAATCATCAAAGAAAAAATAATGTTGGAGGTGCGTAATCCTCTCCAAAACAAAAAAGTGATTCATACAAAGTTGAACGCGCTACAGGATAAAGGAACAGCTCAGTTTAACAAAGTAACTTTTGACTTTTTAAAG
Organism: Owenweeksia sp.; assembly: GCA_965229445.1. Taxonomy (GTDB): domain Bacteria; phylum Bacteroidota; class Bacteroidia; order Flavobacteriales; family Schleiferiaceae; genus Owenweeksia. Next base: position 3,505,632 of record OZ245876.1, on the reverse strand, counting down.
AACACAGAATATCCATTAGCTAAAGAGGATGATTTTCCGCTTTTGGAAAATGAAGAGGTATTAGTGAAAACCGACATTTTTGACACTCTACGCAAATCGGGAGTTGGGGTGCCAGAATATTATGAGCAGGTAGAGTTTGAAGTAGATGGCCGAAAAGGGACATACGCACGTAGCCGATCAGGTTGTTATTTCTGCTTTTTTCAGCAGCGCATAGAGTGGGTGTGGCTTTATGAGCAGCACCCTGCCCTCTTTAAGCAAGCCATGGAATACGAGAATGAAAAGGAGGGTTTTACCTGGAACCAAAATGAATCGCTTAAAGATTTGACACAGCCACTGCGCCTGGCTCAAATAAAACGCGACCAAATCGATAAGCTCGAAAACTTAAAAACTAAGTCTAACCAAGACTCCAACAAACTCATGGATATTTTAGATACTGAGGATGTTGGATGTACTGCTTGTTTTGTATAGTATGCAATGAGGGCTCATATAAATCCCCATACCAAGGTTAGAAGACTAGGTTATCTCAAGCTAATATCAGAACTCTTTCGTTATCGAGATTATCAACCTGCAAATATTCTTGCCCCACTTTTGGAAAAGGAAGCTGGTAAACCTGAATATATCCAGCAATTAAGGCAATATCGAGAAAAGTTTAGGCGGGACAATAAGGGAGTGATCGAAAATACAGGCAAAGGCTCTTCTGCTCAACCATATCTCGCTTTAGCTGAAGATTTAGGGTTTCTTGTTGTTAGTAATTACTCTTACATTTTAACAAAATATAGTAAGGTATATCAAGCCATAAGTAATCATATAAAGGTGGATCAGAAACGATTTAAAAATCTGACACCTGATCCTTACTTCAGACAGTTAAACATATTTTATGGAGGTGAGCATTATATCAATACTAATATATTTATTCTTAACAACTTTGATAAGCTCTTTTTTTTAAGACAACTACTGATAAAAGATTTTTTGTACTTCAAATCAACATTACTAGCAATACATTATCAGCGCTATAATGCCGAGGAAGGAAGGGTAAATGTAAGGTATGGCCTTGTTAAATACAGCTTGAATGAAATTCTTATAGAGCAACTTGAACACTTCTTAAAAGGAGAGCCCAATCCTTATAAGAAACACGCTACATATGAATATTTTCGCAAAATTAAGAATAGGAATCTCAGTATTAGGTCTTATGAAAGTATTGTAGAACCCCGTATATCATGGTTGCTTGACCTAGGATTGATAGACAGCGAAATGCACATGCGAAATATTTTAAAGCTAAGCGAAGCTGGAAAGCGATTCTTGGAGTCTATCAGCAATGTATTTGATGTAATGCATTTTATTGAGAATGATTTCATTCGTTCATTTGCATACTCCTTTCAACTAAATATCAAAAAGAAAGAGGCTTCAAAGACTTTACTAAATGCATTTTTGAAAGAGTCTTTTGTACAGTTCAAAACATTAGCACCAAATCGAATAACTGCTTCACAAGCCATAAATTATACTTGTTTTATGACTTTATTTATTCAAGGAATAATTTTAGAATATGATGAAGTTAAAAGTTATATTTTGAAGACTGAAGGATCAATATGGCTTGTTGACTGGTATCGCACCGAGAATGATGGATCTTTAAAAAAATTAAACTGATGGATTACAGTACATATCAATTAAATGATAATCCTTTTCGGATCGCCCCCGCAATCAATCCGGACGATATCGTATGGGCGGGGATGGAGGCACTAAAAGAAAAGTTTATTAAAAGGATCAAAGCGGGTGCACAAACATCGCCATCGCGTCTCGTCTTGAACTGGGGGAAATATGGTAGTGGAAAAACTCATGCTGCCAATTTCTTTACCAAAACTAATTACATCAAGGAAGAACTAGGGTTAGAGAGTCTTAATATTAAGGTTAACCTACCTAGGAGTTCTAAAGATCCCGTACAAGCCTTTCTAAGATCGCTGCTGGGTCAAATCAACTTCGATCATTTAATCGAGGACTTTAAAAAGCTGCATAATATATATGCAGGAGAATTAGATGAGATTGTAGTTGCCAATTCACAGGATTCTGTCATTGCGGATGTTATAAAGCTACTTTACGATGAGAAAGGAGAAGATCTTTTTGGTAAGAAGCCAGCAATAAAAGATGCTTTGAAGAACTACCTCTATGGTGACCGAAGTAAAAAAACGCTTGATTTGTTAAATACACCAATTGGCTTGGACGATGATGAGCAGGTGGTAAATCTTTTGAGTGGTATTTTTAACTGTCTTACATATGAGAAAAAACTTTATAAATCAGTTTTTTTATGGATTGACGAATTTGAAGATATCGACACTCTTCCCAAATCTGGACAAGATAGATTTACGACATTCCTAAGACAGCTGTTAGATAAAACGCCTAACAATCTTACGATCTTTTTAAATTTCACTTTGAAGGTCTTTGGTGACATTGAAGATCTTTCGTTCTTCCTAGGGGAGGCTTTAAAAAGCCGAATTAAGACACAAATCTCCTTTGACGAACCTGGGGTAGAAGAATGCAAGACATACATTTCGGACTTGCTGAATAATAAACGTTTTAGGCCAGATTCAGCTGATGGAGGGCCTATCTACTTCCCTTTTACAGAAGATATGATTGAGTATGTTTTGGAGCATTTGGATAGTTTGTCCATTCGGAAAATCAACGAGTCCTTTTCTCTGCTCCTTGAGTTGGCTTTACTCGAAGATAATTCTCCCAAAGTAATTGACAAGGCCTTTGTCGAACACGTTTCAGACGAGCTAATCCACTGGGTAAAATAATATGATACTTGTACTTGACGCTTGTACAATTGCCAATATCCTAAATGTCTTTCAGGATTCGATTTATGTCAGAATGCTTACACAAGACTTTGATCGGGTATATGTCCCTCACAGAGTATATGAGGAACTTAATGCCCACATGAAAGACTATGTACAATTCTATAACAGTATTGGGGAATTGCAGCAATTGTATTCAGATGCAGCAATAGAAACCTTTATATATCCAGAGGGATTCTCGAAGGAATGTAGGGGGTTCATAAATCGATTTGCCGCTCAAAAGCACCTCTCCTTCAAGGAAAATACAGGAGAATTTCATTCCTCTTCCCTTTCACTGGAGTTAAGTCGTAAGGCCAAAGGGTTACATGCTCCGAAAATAATCTTTGCGACAGATGATGCAAAAGCTGAGGAGGCTTACAACATTCTGTTTAGGAGTAATCAAGTCGGTCTCATCATTGATTCAATTGATTTGATCCACTTAATGCATATTAAAAGTACAATAGATAAAGCGGACGTTCAGAAGTTTCTGGAAGGTATTTTTGGGGTATACAATCGCAATCTAAACGGCTTAATAAGAAAGCTGGAAGAACTTAGAGCTGTCAGTCCTAATAATACTACTTTACAAAGTCTTGTTACTAAGCTTTTGTCCTTGATTTCGGAAGGAGACTTCGATGAGGTTTTAAAAATCTCTCAAGAAAGAAGTTATAAGAAAATTCTCCGCAAACAACATGGCCTCCAAGGCTTAATAAAAATGGTGATAGAATCAGGCAGTGTTGTTCGAAATAACTATTTCAGAGCCCGAATTAAAGAATTTAGAAATAATCTGATGTGGATGCCGTCTTAAGACTCACATCTAACAATAACACTCAACAGCTATATTTTTGGTTTCCGAGCTGCAGAAAAAAATATAATTCAAATCTTAGCCCACCAGTTTTTATTCCTCAATCATACTCACCAACTCACTTGTTTCAAAATTCAAAATAAACTCCGAATAGAAATTGTCGAACAAGCCTTTAAGATAAGTGCTTAGTTCAACTTCTTCATCTTCGTTTTCCTTTTCTTGCACTATCCGGTATTTGTTTTTTTTGGTGATGGTGTAGAGGAAAAGTGTGTGAAAGTAAACCGCAGAAATGTATTTCTTGTCCCAAACCTCCATTTGCTCTCCGCTCATATTACGTTTACTTTTGGCATCCTTTAGTACCCGGCTGTCCATGTTCACGTAAATCGTTTCCAGCATATCCCCTTCTGCTAAAGGGTACATTACAGAGTCGTAATTCATTTCAATACCATTATCTTCCAGATCATCCCAAGTCTTTACATCCTCTTTGTCATCCACATTTTCCTTGTAAACCAAAGCAAGGCTGGGTAATCCCATATCCGGCAGGTTGCTATCATCCTGTTCTTTAGTCTTTTCCTTTGGTGCCTCTTTATCACCAATCTTCACCCAAAAGATTTCGTCAAAGCTTTGTCCAGCGCTTTTAAGGCTCACTTTAATTTGGGCCTCGTCTCCAACTTTCAAATCATCTTTAGGTGCCAGGGATAAACGAATAGTGCCCTTCCTGGGGCTTTCTTTGCTTACCTGCAATACTTCGTCAATTTCCTTTGGCTTACCGGGAGCATCGCCACCCTCAGTATCATTGTTCCGCATTCCTAATAAGCTTACCTCCAGCTCACCTGGCTCTTCACTTCTATCAAAATAAGAATCTTCCACATCGGTATCAAACTTAATGGTGCGCTCTCCTCCTAAGGGCAGAACGGTAACCGGCTTTTCTCCATCATTCTTTTTCCGCAAATTCATGAAAGAGGGGAAGTGCTGTGGGTTAAAAGGCTTTTCCTCCTTTGGCCGAGCCTTGGGTTTAGATTTGTTCTCCTTTTTGGCCCCGATGTCCATTTTAAAGGTATCGCCCAGCAACTTGTACAAATCACTGTTCTTCGGCAGGTTTTTGGTAAAATTTTGCAAAAGCTCTTTTGTACTTGAGCTATCTACAGATATGGAGTCTTTGCGGTGCTTTTCGATTTGGGAAAGTCGGCTACCCGATTTACCTAATTGACGGGCCAACTCTTTCCTTAGGTATTCCGTTTCAGGGCTTTTCTTTAATCGATCACGGGAAGCCATAAAGAGCTCTTCGCGAAACTCCATCTTCATTTTAGTGCAGTCGACATGAATGAGAAGATGGTTTTTAAGCAAACTCATTTTCAAAGAACGAGAAACAAACTCGGTGGTATAATGTCCGTGTACCTGCCCATTGATGGAGAAAAGTACAGTCATGTTGTTTTTAAAGAAATTCCGCTGTATGTCCTCCTTGGTTTTCTTTAAGTCTTTATCCTTATGACGCGCCTTAAAGACATAACACATCACCTTAGCTAATCCGAACTCCTTATCCCCAGTGATATCAGAGGAAAACTTCTCATCAATGTAGCCATCGAGTTTTCCAGCTTCTTCTTCCAACCTCCTTTTAAGACCATACAATTCGGCCTCCAGTACCTTGTTGTTTGGATAGCGCTCCTTTTTATCAACTGTATAAATTGGAAGTGCCGGATTAAAAAGGTACTCCGTAATGCTTTGCCTTAAATCCTGGGCAAAACCGGAATAGCCAGAGGGGAATTGATAACTATAGAGCTTGATGATCGTACCTGTTTTAAACTTGCGATTCAGTAGCTTTAAATCCAATTCGTCACATTCAAAACCGGGAATTTCACCATCTAACTTAAAGTATTCAAACCAGGTAGATTTTTTAGTTGTTCTTTCATCTTGAGAAAGAGGGTGCTGGCGAATAAGGGTAAAGCCCATCTTACCACTTCCATCATATCTCTTGGAGGCAATTAGCTGATAGCGTTTCTTACCACAAAAAACAATTCCTCCGCTACCGCCCATATTGTACTTACCCTGCACAAAGTGAATATCCACTTTATTACCAGTAACCAAGGAGAGAAAAGTCTTTTCAAAATTCTCTGGTCCTTGGCCTTCACCATTATCATAGATGATTACGGAAGTATCGCGGGGAAGGCCGTCAGCAATAACCTGAATATCTTCAGCTTGCTTCCTTCGGTGTGAAAGCAAATCCCAATTCTTCGCATTTGGGAAGAATGTTTCGACAGCCTGATCCATAGATTGAGGAGCCTCGGGTGACTTAGGATCTATACCATTTTTATAGGCCTCCTTCATCAAAATGGCATCAATGGAATTAGTCAGTTTTTCTACCAAAGCAGCAATGGGATTGTCCTGTTGATTTCGGACAATAGAAAAGTTATGTGGATTATTCCCTAAAGGATGCCAGTTTTCAGGGTCAGATAGATTAGCGTTGTTCTCAATAATTTGATCTAAGATTGATTCCGTTGAGGCATGGAATAAATCGAGAAATAATTGATATTCTGTTTCAGCCATGAAAAGATTTGATTCAATAATTAGTCATTAATTTTATAAGGTTGGAGCGGTTTGAATGTGTACACTTCTACATTTTACTCAAGTAGATAAACTTATTCCATTCAATCATAGACGTATCCTTTAAATTGATGACCTGCTGTTCAAGATGGTCGAATCTAGTTTACAGAATCAAAATGGCCCTAGTTAAATTTGGTTTTTAATCGATGATTGACCTTCCCCCTTTAAACTGGACAAGTTAATACTAGAGTTTCTTCGAGCCAATAATGATTAACTTCCTTAAAAGTATTCGCAATAAAGCGACCAACATTCACCGAGTCTCAACTTGTATTTGTCATCAAACAATCTGAAGCAGGAATGAGAGTTTCATAAGTCTGCAGAATGATGGGAATTTGTGAACCCATTTTTTACAACTGGAAGAAAAGTATGGAGGCAAGGGAGTCTCAGATCTCTGGAGATTAAAGTTAGCATTTGATTAATTCGGCTTTTCATGAATAAAAGAATACTGACCTATGGCGAGTACATGAGGTTTTTGGCATGGGCAATTAAAATTTGATACTTGAGCAGACCCAGGGTAAAAGATCTTCGCCAGTACCTATTTACTAATTAAATCATACTCAAAGCTGTTCACATAAGCTGTTGCACGGCAAGCTAAGCTTGATTGAAGAGTTTTTGTCCAAAGTCTTGTAGGCAGCTCTGGACAGCAGCTGATATTTTGGCGCAATTAGTGAGTGGGCAAGGTTAATGCACCTGTACCCCAGGGAGAAGCAAGCTCTTTATCCAAATGCCCAATTTTAATTTGCCTACCTTGAATTGCACAATTCAATCAACTATGTCCAGAACCAACCTCAACCGGTATAAGAAAGAACTTAAGCAGCTGGTGATGCAGCTTAATTTCGCCCTAAGTGATTCCTCCGCAATGGCAGAGCAGAAGACCAAAGTACTCTCACAGAGAATAAAGGAGCTACTTCATTTCCTCAAGGGCAGTTTTAATCAACGAAAACTCAGACGAATTTTAGGAGCCATGGCATTTTTATTCGGCCTGGGTTCTTCGCCTTCCTTGCAGGCTCAGTCATTTGGTCCCAACTGGATCGATCCCTTTGGTCTCTTTGTAAGTAGTAGCAACGAAGCCCCGGCCTTTGTGGATATTGACGGTGATGGCGATCTGGATATGATGGCGGGTGGAAACGCTTATGATGCGAATAATAACCGGGCAGCTAGAGTGGTTTATTTTGAGAATATTGGAACTGCGGTTGGGCCGGTATTTGGTGCTCCAATGGACAATCCCTTTGGATTAAATATCGATACCCTGCAATGGGCAGGAGTGGTGACAGAATTTGTGGATATTGATGGTGATGGCGATATGGATATGTTTGCCAGCGGACCGATGTATGGATTGGCGTACTATGAAAACACGGGCACCGCGGCAATGGCAGCCTTTGCTAATCCCGTGGAAAACCCATTTGGTTTTTCAGATCTGAAATGGAATGGGTACCCTCAATTCCTGGATTTTGATGGCGATGGCGATTTAGATGTTTTGAACAGCACTGTGAACGCAGATCTAAATTATTCTGAGAACATTGGGTCCGCTACCAGCCCAATGTTTGCAGCTCCGATCAGTAAGCCATTCGGCATCATAGACCCTACGGGAACAGGAGACCAGTTGGCTTATGCAGCCGCCGGTGACCTTGACGGCGACGGAGATATTGACATTCTTGCCACAGACTACGCCGCAGGAATCTATCACTATTATGAGAATACCGGAACTGCTACTGCGCCACAATTTTCGTATCCTGTAACCAAGCCTTCATTCCTACCCTCACCCGGGAGTTACTACAACCTCCCCACTTTGGCAGATCTGGACGGCGATGGTGATGTTGACCTTATATCCGGGCAATACAACTCCTACAATATGATTACGGGAAATGAGCGATATGTAATGAACGAGAATACCACCTCAAATGTAGGAGTCAGGGAGCTCACGTCGGAGCTTTATGTTTACCCTTCCCTGGTTACGGATTATGTTAAACTGGATCTATCGGAAGAGAGATTCCTGAAATTAGATGTGCTGGATCAGGCTGGTAGATTGATGCAACGGATACATGGCCATGTGAACGAAATTGATTTATCGGGACTTCCGGCCGGAAGCTATATGATTCAGGTAAATTTGCCGGATAGTCGCCAGCTTACGGCAGAAATAATCAAAATATAAAACTTCCCAGGTGGAATTGCCAAACGATGGCTTTGCCAGGTACAACCACCGGCTTGGAGAGACTTAACTGATCTACTTTAGGCAAACTGGTAGCGGAGACCAGTTGAAGTACCGGTTGCGAGGTGCTGCAATTAGCTCAGCGCAGACCCTGTCAAAGCCGCTTCTAAATCATGCTCAAAACTGCTAACAGAAGCCATCTGCACGGCACGCTCCCAGCCTGCGGGAATCTTATCGCCAAGCAGGGCACCCGGTTCCAGGGCTTCATTAATCTCACCGTAGTGCTTAATTTCTGTAAAATCTGTACGCCTCATGCGATGCCATGGCTTTACTTCGCTGGATGATTCTAAGCCCATGGAGCCCAGGATTTCAGCCACGCTGTGTATAGTGTCTTTATGATAAGAAGCCGTACGCCTTGCCTTATTCTCAATGTCCAGTCCTCTCACCAGATTGGGATCTTGCGTGGCTACCCCGGTAGGACATTGATTGGAGTTACAACGCAAGGCTTGAATACATCCGATGGCCATCATCATAGCCCTGGCAGAGTAACACAAATCGGCTCCAATAGCTATGTTTTTAATAATGTCAAAGCCAGTGACAATTTTACCGCTGCAGATTACCTTAACCTTCTCGCGGAGGTTGTAACCAACCAGGGCGTTATGCGCAAAGGAAAGAGCCTCTAACAGAGGTGCTCCAACACTATTTGAGTATTCCAACGGGGCGGCACCGGTTCCACCCTCACCACCATCAATAGCTACATAATCCGGCTGGATGCCTGACTCCACCATCGCCTTGCATATCGATAAAAATTCCCTTCTTCTACCTATACAAAGCTTGATGCCTATAGGTTTGCCGCCGGATAGATCTCGTAGTTTTTGAATAAAAGCCATCATTTCCATCGGACTGGAAAAGGTGGAGTGGGATGGGGGTGAAAGAACATCCTTACCAATAGGAACATTTCTGATCTCTGCTATTTCCTGATTAACCTTTGGAGCGGGAAGAATACCGCCATGTCCAGGCTTGGCTCCCTGAGACAACTTGAGCTCTATCATTTTGACATTCTCATGAAGGGCTTTTTCTTGAAAGAGTTCTTCATCAAATTGGCCATCTAAGGTTCTTGCGCCAAAATACCCGGTGCCTATTTGCCAAATGATATCTCCACCCTTTTTTAAGTGATATGGACATAAGCCTCCTTCACCCGTGTTATGAGCAAAGCCCCCCATTTTGGCACCCAGGTTTAGCGCCTGAACCGCATTCTTGCTAATCGATCCATAACTCATGGCGGAAATATTCAAAATACTGGCGTCATAGGGCTGCAAGCAATCCGGTCCGCCAATTTTTACTCTTAGGGATGCGGGGTCTACTTTTTTGGGATTTAAAGAATGATTAACCCATTCGTAACCTACCGCATAAACATCTTCCTGGGTGCCAAAGGCTAAGGTTGAGAGTTCATTCTTGGCTCTTTGGTAAATAACCGAACGCGATTGTCGCGAAAAAGGCACCCCATTGGAGTTTGTTTCAATGAAATATTGACTGATTTCCGGACGAATGCTTTCGAACATATAACGCAGGTTTCCAATAAGCGGAAAGTTTCTGCGTATGGCATGTTTCTTCTGGAAAATATCTACCAGTCCGATGATAAAAAGTGGGCCAATTAATAAGAACGACCATAAGGCAGGGAGCCAATAGAAAGACCAGGCTACTGCGGCAAGAATGAGTATGGTGAATGCACCAATAAACTGTTTTCTCATGAGAAAAATTCCTTTTAATTGACTTTCTACTTTGGCGGTCTAAAATAAGTGAAAGTGATAATGCGGGTAGATGCTCTTCTTAATTAATGAAGATGATGCCATCATGCAATGAACATAGCTATTATCAATCACATCATTTAATTTGATAGGACACGACTATGATTAAGCTTTGTATTTTTGTTCTCATCACCAAATACTTCAGTATCATGACCAGTCGAAAACTAGTTATCACTATTGCTTTACTTGGAACATTGGTTGGGCTAATCAGCGCTTGTAACCAGCAAAAAGATAGTACGGTAAAGGAACAAACAACCAAACCAGAATCTGACGCTGATCAGATGCTATTGGAACGGGCTCAGAATTTATTTGGTGAAATGCCAGAACCGGCAAGTTTTGACCGTCCGATTGCTCAGCTGGGTAAGAAGCTGTATTACGAGAAGGAGCTGAGCATAAGCAAGCAGATGAGTTGCAATACTTGTCACATGCTAGACAAGTTTGGTGTGGATAACGAACCTACTTCACTCAGTCATGATAAATCCACCCGGGGCGAACGAAATAGCCCCACCGTTTATAACGCGTATATGCACGCTTCTCAGTTTTGGGATGGTAGGGCCGAGGATCTGGTGGCTCAAGCAAAAGGACCAGTACTAAACCCGGTGGAAATGGCCATGCCCGATGAGGCTACGGTAACCGATAGGCTCATGGGGTCGGAAGAGTATAAAGCCCTGTTTGCCGAAGCTTTTCCCGAGGAAGAAATGCAAATTAACTATCACAATATGGCCATCGCCATTGCAGAATTTGAAAAGACATTGGCCACCCCCTCGGCCTTTGATACTTACCTTGACGGAAATATTGCAGCGCTGAATGAGGATCAAAGAATTGGCTTGAAAACCTTTATGGACGTGGGCTGCACCACCTGTCATTCAGGACCCGCCCTGGGGGGTCAACTCATGCAAAAATTCGGACTCATCAAGGGTCCATATTGGGAATATACCGGTTCGGAAAGCATTGATTCAGGCAGAGTTACTGTAACTGGAAGTGGACTAGACAAATTTGTTTTTAAAGTGCCCTCACTGAGGAATATTGAGGAAACCGCACCTTATTTTCATGACGGAAGCGTAGCAGATCTGGATGAAGCTATTCGCATTATGGGAACCACCCAATTGGGTAAGGAATTGACAGCTGAAGAAGTGGCCAAAATAAGAGCCTTTCTAAAAACACTTACCGGTGAAATTCCCGAATACGCATTAATAGAGGAGAAAGAGAAATTGGCCTCTATGTAAATCGAGGATGAAGACGGCCGATAACCTTAAGTTGTAATAGACCAACTTCCTTGATGTTCAGATCATAATATCCTGACTAAGTCTTATTTGTGTGTATAGTACGATGTTCTATCTTTGAAAGATGGATACCAAGCAGCAAATAATCAGCACGTCAATACGCCTGTTCAACCAACATGGTGAAGAGCTGGTGGGGGTAAGGGAAATTGCCCGCACGCTCCAAATAAGTCCGGGCAACTTGTCTTATCACTTTCCCCGCAAGGAAGACATCCTTGCCTATCATATGCAGAAACTGGAGCAAGAGCTTAACATCCTTATTCAGGCCTATCTCCGGGAAGAGGAGGATCTTTATCGATTGCTTGAGTTAATTCAGGCTTGTTTGGAACGACAGTACGAATACCGAGGATTATTTCACTCGGCCGCGGCTCCAAAATTGAATCAGTTGCACGAAAGGCTGGTCACGAGCATAGCCAAACTTGGCCGGCAGGGTCAACTCCAGGTAGGCGAGGATGACCTTATCTTTCTCAGTGACTTAGTAAACTTTCAATTTAAGTTCTGGCTTACCGGAATCGATTTATCTGAACCGAATAGCAAGGAGCATAGGATCAGAGACCTGCTTTCCAATATTGTGAAACTACTTCTGCTCTTTGCCTCTCCAAATGGTAGAATAAATCTGCTTAGGTTTAAAGCGGGCTTAATGCGCCCGGCTTAGGCTTTAACGTATTAGAATAACCGGAATAACTAACCCATTATGCCTCAATCAGGATCCACTGCCCCCGCGCCATTTTCCTGCACCTATTCACCTAATTTGCCTGAACTGCTTACTCAGCTTAATTGTAGCTTAGCCATCAGTACTTATCAGGCAGGTAAACTCATATTTCTATCCCCCAAGGACGTAAATTACCTGGTGCAACTTCCCAGGAATTTCCAAAAGCCCATGGGGTTTAATCTCAATGAAGAAACCGGTCAGCTTGCTCTGGCGTGTAGAGATGAAGTAATCGTATTTAATAATAGCGATGATTTGGCGAAGTACTATCCCAAGGGCCCGGGAAAGTATGATGCATTGTACGTGCCGAGACTGACCTATCACACGGGTCCCATGGATATTCACGACTTAAGTTTTGGTGCCGATGGCCGTTTGTTCGCGGTAAATACTTTGTTTAGTTGCATTATTTCCCTCGATGATGAATATAACTGGCGCCCATATTGGCAACCTAAGTTTATCGACGCCCTTGTTTCAGAAGATCGTTGTCATTTAAATGGGATGGTCATGGAGCACGGAAAGCCCAAGTACGCCACGGCCTTTGGTACGGGTAATGTGGCACATAGCTGGCGGGAGACCCTTTTGGATAGTGGGGTTATTATGGATCTGGAAACGGATGAGGTGCTTGCCAGTGGTTTAGCCATGCCACACTCTCCGCGCATTTTTAACGATGAGTTGTACGTATTGCTCTCAGCTACAGGTGAGCTTGCCCGCATTGACAGAGACAATGGCAAAGTGGACATCGTATGTAAAATTGATGGCTTCGTCAGGGGAATGGCCCAAAGAGGAGATTACCTGTTTATTGGTCTTTCCAAACTCAGAAAGAACTCTTCCACCTTCGCCAAACTTCCCTTTGCCGAAAAAGCATCAGCATCAGGAATTGAGGTCATTCACTTACCTACCGGGAGCAGAGCAGCCCGTATTTCATACCAGACTTCCGTGGATGAAATATATGATGTGCACGTGATCGCTGACAAATTAAGACCTAACATTCTCAATACATTAACCGACGATCACAAACTGGCTTTAATGATTCCTGGATCTACCTATTGGGCGAAACAAGAAAAAAAGTAAATTCGGGCAGCTAAAAACTTCTACCTATGTCAAAAAACACCTTTGGTCAGCGCCGCAAGCAGCTTAAAGTATTAGCCAAAAAGTTGCAGGCCTTGCTCGCTAGTTCTGCCGGCGAAATTACGGTTGAGGCTCAAGTGCTCATGCGGCGTATTAGAACTCTAATTCAGGAAATCCGTGGCCTAATGTCACGTAGAGAACTCAGTCGCATTTTAGGCGCCGCGGCCATCTTTTTTGGCTTAGGCATGAACCAGTATGCCGGTGCGCAAAACTTTGATAATCCGGTAGCCGATCCCTTCGGCATCACACCTAGTAATTATGTCAATATTCCTACGGCAGTAGACATTGATGGTGATGGGGACTTGGATATTTTAGCAGGAGCCATGGATCTAAGCGGTTATTACGGGGTAAGTCCCGCGCTGCAGTTTCATGAGAATACTGGAACGGCACAAATGCCACAGTTTGCAGCACCCGTAAACGACACCTTTGGTATCGACTTGTCGGTATTAAATAGTTATGTAGTGCTACCGACCTTTGGAGATCTCGATGGAGATGGTGATCAGGATCTACTGATGGGCGGATCCTACAAAGGCTTGTTTTATTATGAGAACACCGGAACGGCACAGTCTCCAAGTTTTGCCGCACCGCAGGATGACCCATTTGGCCTTAGTGACAGCGTATATTACGGTTCGCCAATACTGCTGGATTTAGACAATGATGGCGATCTTGATCTGCTTAGTGGGGAGTATGATGGTAGAATCGTCTATTACGAGAATATTGGTACGCCAACTGCTCCCGCTTTTGGCACCAAGCAGTATGAACCTTTTGGATTGCAAACATCGTATTACGCCTTTCCAACGGCAGGAGATGTAGATTGGGATGGCGACCTCGATCTGATTATCGGGGATTATTATGGTGACATGCATTACTTTCAGAATACCGGAAGTAAAACCAATCCTCAGTTTGCCGCTCCGGTCACAAATCCTTCCAATATCATGGGTTCCGGTTATATATCATTTCCAATGTTGGCCGATATTGACGGTGATTCAGATCCTGATTTTTTCGTAGGGGAAGGAACCTACTATAGCGGGATTGCCTTTAATTTTTATGAGAATCTCGCGACCGGAATTTCCATCACTGAGGTAGAGTCAGGGGTGAATATCTATCCCACCCTTGTGAAATCCAGTGTTCTGATAGATTCGGAGATCGAATTCAGTAGTATTCAGCTTGTTTCATCAACGGGTACCAGGGTTTTAGAGTTTGAATCCGAGGATCGAAGGCTTAATTTAAGCGATTTAGCACCAGGGCCATATATCCTTGAGCTATATACGGAGGACAGGCGCCTGATTAAGCGTAAGTTGATTAAGGAATAAGTGTTTGTTACCTTATTTTGAGATAGGTCGGGTTTCTTAAGAAGTCCGGCCTTTTTTGTGTTGAAAACTTAGAAGTGGAGCGACCAATCTCAAATGGATTCCAAGTAATTTGGTCTGAACTAAACATTCCAGTATGTCCAGACCGAGAATTCAAACCAGCAAAGACAGCTTAAAGCATTTTATCAAGCAGCTGCGAATTGCGCTTTCGCAAGGCCAGGATTTAGCCGACACCCGGGTGCAAGTTTTGGTTAAAAACATCAGGCATCTAATCCATAAACTAGGAACGGTGGTTCGAAGGCGTGAGATGAGAAGGATTTTGGGTACAACGGCGGTAATTGTGGGATTAGGCGCCACCAATAATGCTCAGGGACAAAGCTTTGGCAACAGCCAGGCTAAGCCTTTTGGGCTGACTACGGGTTCATCAGTGAGTATTCCCTGTTTTGGGGATTTGGATGGCGATGGAGACCAGGATATGCTTGCCGCAGAAATTGACTTGTATGTACCCTATTCTCAGGGTCAAATGTTTTTCTACGAGAATACGGGCTCGGTGCTTATGCCCCAGTTTGCTCAAGCGCTCACCAATCCCTTTAATCTTGCCATAGACACACTTGAATCTGACATTTTATTTCCGGTGCTGGTGGATATAGATGGGGATGGGGATCTTGATATCATTACCGGTGGTACCGGGTTCTATGGTTTGGCGATGATCGAGAATATTGGCACCGCGCAGAGTCCAAATTTTGACATTCCTGTAACCGGACCTTTTGGATTGAATGATACAACCTATGCTGCCTCTCCTGTGGCAATAGATTTTGATGATGACGGCGACCTGGACATCCTGGCAGGCAGCTATTATGGCAACTTTAGCTATTACGAGAATACGGGTAGCATTACTGCTCCGAGTTTCAACACGCCCTTGGTAAACCCCTTCGGACTGCAGCCTAGCTATAATTTTGCCTTTGTAGCGAGTGGTGATGTGGATTGGGATGGAGATATGGATTTAATGGTTGGGGAGTATTATGGCGATATACTCTATTATGAAAATACCGGTTCTAAAACGGCTCCGACCTTTGCTATGCCGCTAAGAAATCCTTCTAGCATTCAGAATAATTCCGGATACGTTTCATTGCCACAGCTGGTTGATCTGGATGGCGATTCTGACGTAGACCTATTCGTCTCAGAGTATTTTGGATACTATGGAGATTCCACAAATTTTATGTTCTATGAGAACTTGGCTACCGGGCTAAGCTTGGATGAGATTGAGAACAAGCTGCGCGTATTTCCGAATGTAACAGAGGATTTTGTGAGAATTGAATCAGAAATAGCGCTCCAAGAGATCTATCTTACAGATCAGTCTGGAAAACTCATCCGATCATTTAAGGCCACTGAGCGCAAGCTGGATTTTGGAGATTTGGCGAAGGGGGTGTATTTTCTTCACCTGGAGAAGAATGGTTCACACGCCCTGGTGGAGCGCATTATCAAAAACTAAGCCGATCACTTAGTATATGTCATAGGTCCCTGCGCGGCTTTATAATGACCCCAGGCTTCCAATACATTAAGTACGGGAAGAAGAGATTTCCCTTCTTCACTCAGGGCATACTCTACCTTGGGCGGAACTTCGGCATAGGCGGTTCTGGTCACTAAGCCGGATTTTTGTAACGCTTTTAACTGTCGGGAGAGCATCCTTTCGGTAATTCCCGGACGTGTTTGCATCATTTCTGAGAAGCGCAATGGCCCTTCCTTGAGATCCCACAACAACAAGATCTTCCATTTTCCACCCAGAATATTTACCGTGATTTCGATTGGATCCTGATGTGTCTGCTCGCTGGACTGCAGAAGGTGTTTGTTTTTTGTAGCGTGCATCTAAAAGGCGATTCAGGATTGTAATTTAGAGCTTGGTACGGATTCTAATAAGCCAGTAACATCCAACCCATGCAAAAATATAAAAATGTAATGAAGTATAAAAAGTATAGTATTAAAACAAACCTTTCGATAGTTTTATGGTGGTGGACGAAAGAAGGAGTGAGGATTTGAGCCTTTGGCGGATTAAACCTGCTCAGTTATTCTGTCAGCTGTAGGGGAGGATCGAATAGGCCATCGGCATTCATCTTGGCAATGACCGAATCGAGTAAAACATCAATTTCTTGCTCCAGGCTGTGAGGGTTTTTTACTTCGGTATGAGCGGTCCAGATTAATTCATGTCGATGCAGGGAGTAGACGATTGTTTCAATCAGATAACTATTATCCGGCTTAAGGCCGCCGGAATGTTTGGCATCAGACCAGTATTGAGCATGAAAGTCCCAATAGTAATAATCCGGATAAACCGCTCCATTATTAAACGTTGTGCGACTTCCTTTATCGACCAGCCAAAAAATAATGGCGCCGTCAAACCCCTGACGCTCCAGAATGGCCTGGCTCAATGCGGTGTCCAGCAAAATCTCCTTACTCACCAGTACTTCATAGGAGGGTCTGAAGGACCTATGATGCCGTGAAATGCGAGACTCTGCACGAATTCGAGCATCTTCACTAACACTAATGACACCAATCATAACCTTTTTAAGCTTATTGGTTTTCACGTGAGCCTCGGGATCTTTCCAGGAACTGGTTACCGCAGTGGTGCGCGAACAATTGCTAACAACCAATGTCAGGGCAGATAAAAATAAGACCGTTGGAACACGTGCTAATATCTTTTGCATAAGGATTTATCTAGCTAGGGGAATACTCAGCAGAGGTACCTGACATTGTTTCTGAAGTTCAGCTGCGGTGTCTTCCGCAAAGGCCCGATACAGAAATCCATGTTGGTTAGATCCTACTACCAGCAGGTCTGCCTCTAGTTTGTTAAGTTCTTCTAAGAGGGTTTCTACGGTAGGCCCCTGAATCAATAGGGCTTCCGCTTTACCACCTCCTTCCCGCACCTGGGCTGCCATTTTCTGTAAAAAGCGATGCTCATCCCTTAAGTCCTCTGCCCTTACATCTCTAATATATTCCGGTCCAACCTGATAACCTACAAATTGTGGTTCGGGAGCAGCAATATGGACGATCCACAGTTGTGCGTCATACTTCAGGGCCAGGTTGGACGCATAACTCAATAGAACTTCACTGCGGTCATCAAAATCAACCGCGACCAGAATATTTTTAAAACCAATTTCCATGATCCGAATTTTCCTTCAATTTAACAAGGTGGCATCATGAAAAAAATGATATGAATCAACCGCTTAATTGCCCAAGCGGAAAACCAGGCCACCATCAAAGCCAAATTGAACAATGGGTGACCAACCGGTTACACCTACACCGGTGCCACCAGCACTACTCCAGCCAAATGATGCGCCAACATTTGTAATCGGAAATAACAGGTGCATTCCTACCTGAATGCCGATGGCATCAGACAGAAAAAAATCGAGGCCGGCCGTAGCACCTACTGAGAAACGGACCTCATCGCTACTGGATTGCTCCGCACTTAACCAACCTGCACCTAGCTTAACTCCACCATAGGCTTCAATTGCATCCTGCAAGGGAACCTTTTGCGTTGAACCGATTAAAATATAGTTAAATGAGCCTTCGCTTTGGTACGGCTCCGTGAAGTAAATGGAGGTTCCCGTAATAAAGGTTTCCTGATAGCTATAAAATAACTCAACATAGTTATTCTGTTGTATGTGAAATCTCAAGGCCCCACCATAGGTCATACCATCCTTGAACTCAACCTCTCCCCCGGTTATTGGGATTCTATTTCTAAAACTATAACCGACGGAAGGGATTAACTCGATGTTTTGAGCACTTAATATGCCTCCTGAAAGCACGAGAAGCAATACCAGTAATCTAGAAGAATACTTTTTCATTCTTAGAATTTTAGGAGTTGGATTCAGCTTTAGCAAATAGTCCGTCCAAACGCATTTGTTCAAAGACGGCGGTTGTAATATCATTAATACTCTTTTCAGTATCTGAGGGATTTACGGTCGTGGTTAAGCCAGTCCAAATTATTCGATTTTTGTCAAAGGAGTACAAAATGCATTCTACCACGTAGGTCACCTCTTCCCGATAATATCCCGGGTCATAGTAAGCTCCGTAATAAGCGTTGTGATATCCCCAATAGCCGCCGCCGTAACCCATGCCATAGTTCATGGAGCCTGGTACATAGGTAGTAGACTTTTCCTTATCAACCAACCTGAAGAGCAAAGCGCCGTCAAAGCCCTGACGCTTTAAAATGGCCTTACTCTGAGCGGTGTCCAGGATAATTTCCTGCGTGCCTAGTACCTGATAACTAGGTATTAAACTCTTGTGATAGGTGGAGATCTGTTCCTCAGCTTTTCGGCGGTTAGCCTCTCTGGGACTTAATACACCCACCATAACTTTGTCCAGATGATCAGGATCTATATGCACCTCAGGGTCTTTCCAGGAGCTGATCACCTTGGTGCTTGGGGAGCAACTTTGCACCAGCATTGACCCCATAAAAACAATGCCTAAAAAAATAACTGCTTTTTTCATTTTATAAGTATTAACCCTGCGTTTAGAGGATGTGTTATTCGATCCACCTGGAATCAGTCATGCCTTTCTATTGGCATCCGATAGCTGATGCAAGTGGACTCAAGAATTAGTAGAAGCGCCAGCCAAAACCAATGTTGAACCCAACGGAACTCACTGCTTGTTGATTGCTGTTCTCAAAAGCGTAATTGTAAATTGCACCGAAATTAAAATTCGTATCCCTGTTGATTGGAACGGACACCCCAGCCATGGGCGCCAATCCAAACTGCGTGTTCTTTTCTATGATGCGGTATAAGCCCATTTCCAGGGCGTGAGTAGTAAAGTAAACTCCCGCTCCAATCCCCACATATGGCCTTAGCTTCCCAAACTCCCCAAAATGATAATGGGTGGTGGCTAATAAAGGCAATTGATTAATGAAATAATATTGCTTCGCTGTGATGGTAGCACGCCCTTGATCTGATTCTATAACTTCAGATTGAAGTCCATCACTTTCTTCTCTAAACACCGTCCAGCCAGAGTATAAACCGACGGTTAAAGGGCCATTTACTGAAATTCGCAAATCCGCAGTAACACCGCGCCAGCTAAATTCATTAGCCCAGGCTTTAGAATCACCAGTGGTAAATGATGGATTGTAATTGATGTACATATAGGTGTAATCTTGCGCCAACGTGCTTCCTCCAAGTACGCAGAATAACAGCCCTAGGAATGTTGATTTAATACTCATTTTCATGACTTAATTCTGTTTTAGGTATGGTGAATCCTCAATCATCTGATCCATTGAGTTTTTAACTCTGGTTCTGATATTGCTGGTGCTACCTTCTAGATAACCATTGATACCTCCACCCCAAACTACCGGAACACGGTCAAATTGTCCATCCTCCGCAATGCTGCTGGGATCAATCATTTCAATAATTAGTGAGCCGGTAGTGTAGGCATATATGGAAGTATAGCAGCATCCACCATATCCCGGGTAACCCGGATAGTAACCGCAGCATGGGTAACCCCACCAGCCCCAGCCACCCCAGCCGCCCCAGCCCCAGCCGCCGCTCACGTAGCTCACGTTTACGTTTTCAAGAACGGTCATGAGAATAGCGGTAGTAGTGCTGTCTACCGATGCCGAATCAGTAATTTCGGTCCAACCGAGTTCCAGCATGCGCATGCGAAATTCCCCTACCAGGAAGTCGGCATCGTTTTTATCCAAAAGCGAGTCTTTAGAATCATTGGAGATCAGTAAAACATCAGGTTCAATATAAAAGGAATTGTACGCCTGATAATCAACCTCTTTGTTTTCAATAGACACCACCAGATCTAATTCATCAACATAAGTGGCTCCCTGTGGGTAGCAACCTCCCAAAAGGAATATCACGGATATGGAAAATATCCATGAGATTGCGTTTAATTTCTTCATTTGTATAAGGATTATACTTAGGATTTTTCTTCTGTGCGAAGCTATCAAAAAAATCATTTTAACTGAAGGTAGAATAAACCCAGATGATTGCAGCTCCATTGTCTTGTAGCAAGAGACCGGTTTATTTACTTTTGACAAAAAAAATTTACATGCAATTAAAATCTGGCCTTTTATTGGTTTTGATCTGGATTGGTGCACTAGGGGTAAATGCCCAGAAAGGTGAAGATCGTGAATTTCGTCGCCACGAAATTACCTTAGTGATGGGGAATGCCCATGTCCCCTCAGGCCTTACTATAGAAGGGGGAAATAAATGGCTAGTTTTAACCAGCTGGGGTCTGGATTATGATTATCGGCTTAATGAGAAATGGGCCATTTCGTTACAGACCGACCTTATAATTGAAAACTTTGAGGTAAAGGCTTTTAAAACCAATCCAGAGGAATTTTTAGAACGCTCTTATCCATTCACCATTGCCCTGGCCGGCATGTATGAATTGACTAATCATTTTGCGATAATTGCAGGGTCAGGTATAGAAATTGCCAGTGAAGAAAATCTGTATGTATTGAGGCTGGGACTTGATTATGGTTGGGAAATTGATGAAAGTTGGGGTATTGGATTAACACTCTTATATGACTACAAGGTGGATGCCTATGATTCATTAACCTTTGGCGTAGGAGCTAGCAGGCTATTTTAGAAATGCTGGCGCTGATGCAAGCAAAGGCGAAGCCCAAATTGGGCTTAAAAATTTACTTTTGCCGGCACTTTTGGGCAACTCATATTTCAACGGGCAAATGATGATTTTAAGTAAAGTAAATTTTCGTCGTTTTTACAGTACGCTAATTGGATTCCTCGCTTTTTTTTTGACTTCTGCACAAACAGACACTTTGAGATTGTCGAACGGTGACATACTGGTGGGGGAAATAAAGGAGATGAATAGAGGGGTGTTGATCATTGAAACAGACTACAGTGATTCAGATTTTAAAGTGGAATGGGAGAAGATAGTGAAGATTATTTCCACGCAAAAGTACACCGTGTCTCTGCGTGACAGAACGCTACCTACCAATGCCAGCTTAGGCACCACAGAGTCCGGAAGTTTACGCATAGAAGGAGGCGGAGGAACGAGAGAGGTGGCTTTTGAAGAAGTCGTGTATTTGAGAGGACTGGATGATAGCTTTTGGAGTAAGATGTCAGCCAACGTAGATTTTGGTTTCAGTATCACCAAGGCCAATAATTTAAGGCAATTTAATGCGGATGCGCTGGTGGGGTTTAAAAGTAAACGATGGGTGGTAACCGGAACTTACCGACAGGTGCGGTCCACTCAGGATGAAGTGGATCCGGTGAGAAGGATAGAAGGTGGCTTAAATAGCGATTATACCTTTAACAGCGGAATATTTATTGGAGCCAGGGTAAATTTCCTATCCAACACCGAACAAAACCTTGACCTTCGAACTACAGGCTTGCTGGGTGCAGGTTATTATTTTGCGCGTAGCAATCAACTTTACTGGAACGTTTTTGTCGGTCCGGCGATAAATGTTGAAGAAGTTAGTAACCCGGAAGATATAAATGTTGAACCTGCACAAGACCGACAGAGTTTAGAGGCTGTGCTGGGCACGGAGTTAAACATGTATGACGTAGGGAATTTGAGCTTACTTACTAATAT
This sequence comes from Owenweeksia sp., assembly GCA_965229445.1. Taxonomy (GTDB): domain Bacteria; phylum Bacteroidota; class Bacteroidia; order Flavobacteriales; family Schleiferiaceae; genus Owenweeksia. The sequence continues at coordinate 3,483,472 of OZ245876.1, read as the reverse complement.
TTATTGGTATCCCAGTATAACCGAAAAAGGGCGAAACAGGGTGGATTACAAATTTGATGTGAAGTATGACCTGCCGCTGGATTTTTATGTGAAAGCTGGGTTCACTTTAAACTATGATAATCAACCCGCCGCCGGAGCCAGTGAATCCGATTATGTGATTCTTACCGGCTTTGGTTGGGAACTCTAATAAGGAATGAAAAAAGTTACAAATATTTTAATCTGTTCATTTTTCCTTGCATTCTTGATCATGGCATGCAACACTACTGGTGAACCTCAATTGGGCTTAGAAAACAATCAGACAACAGGTTCGGCGGACGCTCATGAGGGCATGGTGTGGATTCCCGCAGGAAATTACTTGATTGGTAGAGTTGGTGAGCATGCCAAACATGTTGAGGGACCCTCTTACGAAGTTAAGGTGGATGGTTTTTGGATGGATGAAACCGAAGTCACCAATGCGCAGTTTAGAAAATTTGTGGAAGATACCGATTACCTAACTGTTGCTGAAAGACCTGTAGATTGGGATGAAATAAAAGAACAGTTGCCTCCTGGTACCCCTAAACCGCACGATTCTATTCTGGCTCCGGGTTCACTGGTTTTTCAGCCCAATCCTGCCGCAAACCTTTATGATATTTCCCAATGGTGGGCCTGGGTGAATGGTGCTGATTGGAGGCACCCCTATGGCCCCAACAGCTCAATTAAAGGGAAGGATAATTATCCGGTGGTACATATTGCTTATGAAGATGCCCAGGCCTATGCAGAGTGGGCCGGTAAAGCATTGCCTACGGAAGCGCAGTGGGAAATTGCCGCCAGAGGGGGCAATGGAAATCATGCCTTCGCCTGGGGTGAAGAGCTAACTCCGGAAGGGAAATACCTGGCTAACTTTTACCAGGGAAGGTTTCCGGATGGGAATATTGCAGCAGATGGCTTTGAAAAGTCGGCTCCGGTGAAAAGCTTCGCTCCAAATGCTTACGGTTTATACGATATGATTGGCAATGTATGGGAGTGGACGAATGATTGGTATAGGCCAGACACCCATGCCCGCAATCAGGCTTCTGGACCTAGAGGCTGCATAAACCCTGAAGGTCCGGCAAAAAGTTTTGATCCTCAGGAACCCCTGGTACCTAAAAGAGTAACGAAGGGTGGCTCTTACCTTTGCAGCGAGCAATACTGCAGCAATTATCGGCCAAGTGCGCGAATGGCTACCGCGTATGATTCCGGACAGGAACATCTTGGTTTTCGCTGCGTCGTAAATAATTCGGAGCCTCATTAGGAGCACATTACAAAAACTGCTGAATTTATTATGTTCGTAATTGCGTATTCCATCATCAGTTATATTTGCGCCATCAGTTAAGAAAAACGATCAATTTTATTACTATGATAATTAATGCCCATCGCCTACCTGCGTGGTTTGCCGCGAACCTCTTATTATTTTTGGCCGTCGTCGGATGTCAGCCAACTAAATCGGACCAAAACACAGACACCGCTGCAGGTGATGAATTTAATGGGGAGATAAGCCTCGACATTAGAGACTCCAAGCCAGATTGGACCCCTTACACACCCAAATCTGCCCCTGAGGGATCTCCCAATATTCTGTTTATCTTATACGACGACACTGGTTTGGGCGCGTGGTCTCCTTATGGCGGTCGCATCAATATGCCAACCATGGATCGTCTCGCGGCGAATGGCTTAACCTATACGCAGTGGCATACCACCGCTTTATGCTCTCCTACCCGATCTACCATCATGACCGGTCGCAACCACCACTTGAACGGCATGGCCGCCATTACCGAAACATCGAGTGGCTTTCCCGGTTCTAATGGTCGAATTCCAGATGATTGTGCGCCGTTTGCAGAGATACTCCGACTCAATGGCTGGAGTACTTTTTGGATTGGTAAAAATCATAATGTCCCGGAAAATGACGTCGCCCCAGGGGGTAGCCGTGAGCGCTGGCCAACTTCTATGGGTTTTGATCGATTCTATGGCTTCCTGGGTGGTGAAACCAATAACTGGTATCCCGATTTGGTGGAGGACAATAAGTTTATTGAAGCACCAGCCACACCAGAAGAAGGCTATCACTTATCTAAAGATCTGGCTGATAAGGCCATTGAAATGTTGAAAGATAAAAATGCCACCAATCCTTCCAAACCATTCTATATGTGGTTTAACCCTGGAGCAAATCACGCCCCGCATCATTCGCCAAAAGAGTATGCGGATAAATACAAGGGGAAGTTTGATGATGGTTATGATGCCTACCGAGATTGGGTCGTTGAAAAGATGAAAGCCAAAGGGATAATTCCTGAAAACACCACCATGGCGGCCTTCAACCCCATGCCGGAGGATATGGCCAACCCGGCAGATTATGTGCGTCCCTGGGAAGAATTAAATGAGGATGAACAGCGGCTTTTTGCGCGCATGGCTGAGGTATATGCAGGGTTCTCCGAATATACGGACGCACAGGTAGGACGCATTATCGATTACCTCGAAGAAACAGGACAACTCGAAAATACAATTGTGCTCTATGCTGCGGACAACGGTGCATCCGGAGAGGGTAGTCCCAATGGTTCGGTAAATGAGAACAAGTTTTTTAATGGATACCCTGACGAGCTGGAGGAAAACATGAAATATCTCGAGGTTCTGGGCGGTCCGGATACCTACAATCATTTTCCCACCGGTTGGGCCGCGGCCTTTTCAGCTCCCTTCAAAATGTTCAAGAGATACTCGCAATATGCCGGCGGTACCAATGACCCATTGGTAATATCCTGGCCGAAGGGAATTCAAGCAAGAGGAGAGATCAGGCATCAATATCACCACTCAGTAGATATTGTGCCTACATTATTGGAAGTATGTGGTGTAGAAATGCCGGAAGTTTACAAAGGGGTTAAGCAAACACCTCTATCCGGAGTTTCCATGGCTTACTCTTTTGATGCTCAGCCGAATGACAAAACTCAAAAGGATAAGCAATATTACTGCATGTTGGGCACTAGAGGCATCTGGAAAGATGGCTGGAAAGCGGCCGCGGTTCACTCGCCCCTTACCGGTGTTGGCAATTTTGAAGAAGATGAATGGGAACTCTATAACTTAAATGAAGATCGTTCTGAATCTATAAATCTGGCGGCAGAATATCCTGAGAAGCTGCAAGAGTTGAAGGATTTGTGGATGGAGGAAGCGAAAATTAATAAAGTGCTTCCGCTAGATGATCGTTCTGCTGCAGAATTGTTGACCACTGAGCGCCCTACCCAGGAGCCTCCGCGTGATCGTTATATCTATTATCCCAATACGGTGCCGGTACCAGAAGGTGTAGCGGTGAGCATAAGAGGAAGATCCTATAAAATCCTAGCCAATGTGGAGCTGGAAGAGGCAGACGCGGCCGGGGTGATTTTTGCCCATGGCTCTCGCTTTGGCGGACATTCCTTATTCATCAAGGACAATAAGCTTTATTACGTCTATAACTTCCTGGGAATTAAGCCAGAACAGGTTTTTGTGTCTGATATTAATCTCCAACCGGGTAAATACACTCTGGGTATGGAATTTACCAAGGAAGAGGTGGGAGAATATGGAGAGTCTTATGGCACCCTAAAGCTCTATGTAAATGAGGAATTGGTTGCAGAGGGCCAAATGAAAACACAGCCGGCTAAATTTACGCTGTCTGGCGATGGTTTGTGTGTTGGTTATGATAGCGGAGATGCAGTAAGTGAGCTATATAAATCGCCGGGTGAATTCCATGGAGGTTTAATTAGAGGGGTGGCAGTAACAGTAGAAGGAACGCCATATAGAAACCTTGAACTGGAAGCAAGAAGAATGCTGATGTCACACTAAGAAGTTCTAACCAAACAGAATGGATGAAGCAATATGGTTTTGTGCTCGGCTGCCTGGCTCTTGGAGTGGCAGCTTGCACTGAAGAGAGTACAGTTTCTACAGAACCAGAAATAGACCATCTTAAAAGCTGGACTGATGGCAATAACAAAGCGGCTATTTTAAGTTATGTATCTGAGGTTACAGACCCTGGTTCTGAACACTTCATCCCAGTTGTAGAGCGTATTGCAGTATTTGATAATGATGGTACGCTCTGGTCTGAGCAACCTATGTATTTTCAGTTGTTTTTTGCCTTGGATCGCATAAAGCACATGTCTGCAAAGCACCCTGAATGGAGACATAAACAAGCATACAAGGCGGTTCTTGAGGGAAATATGGATACGCTGAAAAGCTATGGTCTCAAAGGAATAATGCAGCTGATAATGACCACACATTCAGCCGTGGATACCGAGGAGTTTGCTCAAATTGTTAAGGAGTGGACGGATACAGCCACGCATCCTTCGGTTGGATTGAAGTACACCGAAATGGTGTATCAGCCTATGTTGGAATTGTTGGACTACCTGAGGGTTCATGATTTTAAAACCTATATAGTGTCCGGTGGTGGAATGGAGTTTATGCGCCCCTGGACGGCGCAGGTTTATGGAATTCCTCCGGAGCAGGTCATAGGGAGTAGTATCAGAACAGTGTTTTCAATGGAGGATGGCATTCCTAGAATCAAAAGATTGTCGGAAATGGACTTTATAGACGACAAGGAAGGAAAATCAGTGGCAATCAATAAGCACATCGGTAGGAAACCGGTATTCTGTGTTGGAAACTCTGATGGAGATTTGCAAATGATGCAATGGACAGCTTCAAATAGCCGAGAATCTTTAATGATCTACATTCACCATACCGATGCTGAACGTGAGTGGGCTTACGATAGGGAATCGCACATTGGAAGCTTTGATAAGGCCTTAGATGAGGCATTAGAACAGCAATGGATAGTAGTTGATATGGCAAAAGACTGGCAAACAATATACCCGTAACGCACCTAAGGCCAGTTTCTTGCTGTGATTATTAATGATCTTTAACACATACACAATAGATCATTCTTATATACAAGAAATACTTGTGCTTGATAGGAATATTATGCCTGGGGTTATTGAGCCAATGCAAGCTATGCGCTCAAATTAAAAGTGTAGCATCTGACTCGGCAGAGTTCTCGGAATACTACACTTATAGCATTTCAGACTGGCCTGTTAACAGTGATTTGCTGATCAATAACAAGGATAAACGAAGGGTGATGGATGCTCTGAAAAAGGAGTTGAGGATCCGAGGCCTTAGCCTTGTGGAAGAAAGCGATTCAAGCGATGCCATTATCGCCATTTTTATTGTAATAGAAGAGGAAACAGGGACGGCTGATTATAAGCTTCATATGGAAAAGATTGGGTGTAGACCTAGCTGGGGATGGGTAACAGGAGCTTGTATTAAGTGTGAGGTCTACAATGAGTTCGATTATGTAAAAGGTACTATTGTGCTAGACGTCTACGATTGCAGCAATAGAAGCTTGTTATGGCAGGGTGTTAACGCCAGAATTCTAAAAGATCACCCGGCCAAGCGTGAGAAAACTATTCCCAAACATGTCGGTAAAATGATGAAGCAGTTTCCCATTAAACCGGGATTGTAATGATGGGCCAGCAACATGCAGCTATCGGCACAGGATTGCCAGGCGTTCTTAAAAAATATCAGGCTCCGATACCAGCAATACTGGCAGGCATAGTATATTTACCGATATAAGTAAACAATCAATTCATAAACAATCTGAAATGAAGAAGTTATTGCTGATAGCCTTTTTAGTGCCGTGCTTAAGCTTGTCTGCACAATCCAATAAAGAGGAGATTGAAATGTATCAGGCCATATTTGGTATGGAGAAAAAGGAAGTTACATCGCGGCTGATGACACTATCTGAAGAAAAAAGTGAGAAATTCTGGGCCTTGTATGATGAGTATGAGACTGCCAGAAAGGCCATTGGCCAAAAGAGAATAGGCCTGTTAACGAAGTATGCGGAAATGTATTCGGAGATTAGTGAAGAGAATGTTACACCGCTCGTGAAGGATGCCATGGCCGTGCGTGCTGAGAATGATAAACTCATCAGTACCTATTACCATAAGATATATAAGGAAGTTGGTCATGTGGCGGCAGCTCAGTTTTATCAACTAGAGCATTACTTTCTCAGCGAGATAAACGTGGCCATCCACAATACCGTACCCATGGTAGGTGAAATTAAACTAGATTAATCATGCAGAATATGAAAACAACCGCGATAATATTTCTGGCTCTTTTTGGATTTTCTCTCCAAGCTCAAACCAAGGAAGAGATAGAGCACTTTCAAGATTTATTTGGGATGGACAAGGTGCAGGTGGTATCTAATCTAATTAAGCCATCAGAAGAACATAAGCAGGCATTTTGGGATCTCTATGATGAGTACGAGACGGCTCGTCGTGACCAAGGTTTACATCGCTTTGAATTGATCCATCACTACATGGAGGATTACTCAAACCTCAATGAGGAAAACGTCGGCGAAATGATCAAGGAGTCTATGAGAATCAGGCAGGAGCGAGACAAGTTAATTCGCAGTTATTATACAAAATTTCTCAAGCAGGTTAATCCTGTTGCGGCGGCACAGTTCTACCAAATTGAGCATTATTTCTTAAGTGAAATTAACGTGGCCCTTGTAGAGCAACTTCCACTAATTGGAGAATTTAAAGACTGATTTTCAAGAATAATACTTTCAAATAGGGCCAGAAACTACCTTTGGGAAGTCTCTGGCCTTTTTAGTTTGACTACTATGTATACCACACCCAACAATCTTGTTCTTTTACTTTCTGTCTGTTTCTGTATCACGCTGCCTACTCGGGCACAGGACGAATCAATTGCCGAACCGGCAGCTGTATCACTTCTAGACAAGATGTCTGGCGTGATTGGCGATCTTGAATCCTGTAGCTTTAAGGTAGAAAGTAGTCAATACACTTTTGAATTTGAGTTTGGTCAGCTTACCAGACATGCAAATCATGTGGTTTATTTTAAAGGGCCGGATAAGATGCAGGTATATTCTCAGAAGCATGATGGCCAGCGAGCTATGTGGTACAATGGCGAAGAGATTGCCTACTATTCCTTCAGACAGAACAATTATTCAATATTGCCTTTCAGTGGTAGTCTCATTGCCATGTTTGATAGTCTTCACTTTAATTACAACATTGATTTTCCCGCTGCGGATATTTTTTATCCCGCATTTACGGATGACGTATTGGAATCATTTAGTAAGCTTCATCTGGTGGGTATAACGGAAGTAGATGGCCTATCCTGCTATCATATTCTAGCCCAAAAGCCTGGAATGGTAATGGAGCTGTGGTTGGCAAATGATGCCTTTCACTTGCCGGTGAGGCTTAGCATAACAGAACAGACTGATGAGAAGCATTCAAGGTACACGCTGCATTTCAAGGATTGGCAACTAAACCCGCTTCTTCCCAATAGTATGTTCAACTTTAACATTCCCCCTCAGGCCCGTAAAATCACCATGGTTCCAAAAAATTAGTATCAAAATGCGGTATTCAAAACTATATTTCTCACTAATTCTGTTGCTCAGCTTTTTGGCCTTTGAACCTCTGGCGTCGGCACAAAGAATGAGTCACGGAAGCTCTCGCTCCAGGGCTGGTGGCCAGGTTCACCGGTCAGCTAGCCCAAATAGAAGTATCAATGGTGGGCAGTATAAATCTCCCTCCCGACAACCAAGTCATTCTCGTAGAAGCGCAGGAGGAACACGTACCGAGCCTTCGCGCAACAGGCAGTCAACCAGAGAATCCAAGCCCTCCACCAAAGCTTCAGGATCACGCGAAGGAAGCAGGGGAACCAAGGAATCCAGGCCAAATACCAAGACATCCGAAAGGAATACTTCAGGCGGTAGAGCTCAGAATGTTGATCGCAGCAGTACTACCATCAATCGCAATACCAACGTTAACGTAAACCGGCATAATACGGTAGTGGTGCGGCCTAACCCAAGACCATATTATCGCCCACCATATCGATATGGTGGTTACCACTACTATTGTTATCACCCCTACCACTATCATCCCTACCACGCTTATTATTATGGACCCATGTGGCATCCCTGGGGATTCTTTGTAGCAACTTTAACCGTTGCGGCTGTAGTAGTGTACGTGGAAAATCAAAGCTATCATTATGAGGAAGGGGTTTTTTATGAAGAGACAGATGGGGGATACACCGCCACTCAGGCTCCGGTAGGAGCAAGGGTAAATAGTATTCCCAATGGTGCGGAGACCGTGGTAATTAATGAAACCAACAACTATTATTATGGAGGTACCTATTACGAGAAATCAGAAGAGGGTTATACGGTGGTTCCACCAACAGCGGGTGCTACGGTTCAGAATTTACCGGAAGGAGCGGAAGAGGTGAGAATCGGTGAGCAAACTTACGTGAAATATGGAGACACATATTATCAACCGGTTAATATTGAGGGTGAAGATCTGTATGAAGTGGCACAGGTAAAAGAAGCGGATTCAGATGGCGAAGAAAGTACCGGCGAATGATGCTATTAGCCAGTTTGATTTTTAACCGTAGAGAAATTCTTCCATTTAGCTTAAGCAACGGAGTTCATAATCAGGTAATATGAAGTCTTTACTCGCCGTCTTAATTGTTGTATTCATCAACCTGAGCTTTATTAAGCCGGCGTCGTCCCAACCATCTAGCAAGGTTGTGGCATGGTGGGATTATAATTATACCTATAGTTTTAACACAACTTGGGGCTTGGGTGGTGATGCGGGAATTAGAGGTGTTGTTACTGATGAGAATTGGACGCGCATATACATTCGCCCCATTCTGATATACCGAAATACAGACGATTTGAATTTTGGCTTGAGCTTCGGAGCGATGCAGAACTTCAATGAAATAGATCCAAATTTATTTGAATTCAGACCCGCCCAACAGGTAAATCTCACCTGGCCTGAGTTCAAAAACTGGAGTGTACATAACAGGTTTCGCATAGAAGAACGCTATTTTACCTATGCTACTTCAGAAACCCAGTCTGTCCCAGCCCCATTTTGGGCGTTTCGGGCACGCTATCAATTGAAAATTAAAACGGTAAAATTTGATCTAGCTTTTCTAAAGAGGTTGCACTTTCTGATGTCGGCAGAATTCTTTTTCCCCGTGGAACCTTCTGAAATGGAATTATATTCAAACAGGAGCAGGCTCTTAGTTGGTTATGGTCAGAACCTGAGTGACAGGCTATCCTATGAGCTCCATTTATTCTTACAAAGTTCTAGATCGGAGCCAGGAAGTTCTTTTCATTCGGATCAACTTATTATCAGACTACGTGTCTACTTTAGAAATGAGCATTTCGAATTTGTTGAAGAGGATTAATTACTCCTCCACTGCCTTGATTTTTCCTTTGGGTTTAGACACAAAAAATATCACCAGGGCACAAATCACATTTAAGATCAATAATACCGTTAATCCGTTATCGTTGAACCACTTAGTCCAACCCTCAATACTCTGCTTCACCCAAAAGTAGAATATGATACCGAGAATAAGGCCCACCAAACCGCTGTAAACATAGTTCTTGGTCATACTTATCGACCTGGCATTTCTAAGTAGAGCAGAAACGGTGAAGGCAGCAAGTACCACCACTACCAGCGTCAGTAAAAAACTAAGACTTCCACCACTAATACCGCTCATATCCTGAGTGAGATAAATCACCAAATTGGAGATTAAGAGTAACACGAGTGCGTAATTTCTCATATTCGAGAAGCTTGATTAGACTTAATTGAATCAAAGCTATCATTAGCAACACACTTGTCAAAGACATCCGCTTTATTTCTTTCTATTTAAAGGATTATTCTTAACTTCATAGTTCAATCTTCAATCAACCAAAACAAGCAACAATGAAAAGTAAATTTTCAGTGTTGATCTCTGGTGTGCTCGTGTTTTGCGTACTTCATAGCAGCGGACAAAAGCTCAATCGCACCGATGTAGATCTTCCAATTTCAAAAACTGCAAAAAAGAAGGGGATGTATGTGGCAACTTCTTTAGATGCGGACAACAATGTAACCACATATATCAGCTATGATCTCAAAAAGAAGCAGCTAGGCTTTGATGTTTTAAAAGTATCTCCGGCTGGTGAATTTCTAGGCATTGATAGTGAAATTTATGAAGGAGGAGATATTGATTCCAAGTACAACATCACCATTCCCTCGAGTACCACTATTAGTTATCCCAATGGAGATAAAAATGCCCTCCGCCTGGTCACGGCTTCGGGAGTGCTGGGAAGTATGAAAATAGAAAAGGGAACATTTGAACCCCAGTACGCCACGAGCACCAACTATGGGCCTTATGTAACTACCTATGCTTCGGTATTCAAAGGCTTTAAGTTTAAGGAGGACGAAACTTTTAAATCCGGAAGCAAGGTGAACATCATTTCAACGCACGTAAAACCGAAAGAGAACATCACCATAAACCACAATATAATTGTGGGTGTTTTTAAAGTGGGCACGGAAGGCTTCTTAAGTACCAATGGCTCTATTGCCTATGTGGGTAAAGATGTACAGCTCTACAAAGAGGGAAAGTATTCATCCAATGTGCTTTCCACGGGCAGATTTGATGGGCCCTCTAAAGAGTTTACTAATCAAAAGCAGGTAGTATTCGATTATAACTTTACCAAAGCGGTTGATGGTTATGCCACCAACGGAGATCGTGCGGTCTTATTGGCACCGCTTAATGCCCCAACCAGTTCCAGTGAGATGAATAAATATCAGGCGAAGGGCGTACCATATCTATCGTATGTCACTTTTGATTTAAACGGAGATGTAGATCAAAATATCACCTTTCAGGGGAAATCAGTTAGGGGAAATTTTGGCGTGTTTGGTTTTGATAATACCAACTTTATGATTAGCTCCGTGAATGGCGATCACGATAAGTATTATCGTTTTGATGTAGGAAAACCTACCCATCTCGAGATAGTGAGGTTTGAGGACAACAAACTCACCCATCAAAATGTGTATAGCTATGATGATATCAATCCGAATGCGATTAGTCCCGGAGGAAAGAAGGCCAAGGTTAAGTTTAAGGATATAAAATTCATCAGTTATCTGAAGGCGCCTAATGGTGATGTCCTGGCCATTGCTGCCGGACCAAAGCAGTATGTTGTATTTCAAATTAACGCTACCACAGGATCTTTAGAGGCGATGTATTATATAGAAAAAGGAGAGATGGAAGATACCTATGACATTGCCGTGCAATCTGTTGAGGCGGGTGAGGTAATGTATATTCTTTTTCGGCAGCAGAATGGAGGAATCTCTCAAGGGGTTAAAAAACGCGTATCGAGAGGAGCAGGTTATATGAAAAATGTGAATTTCAGCAGGGTGGATGATATTATGAGCTTCGGCAAGCTGGTGGCGCTAAATGCCAGGGAGAAAACCTGTTCAGAGGAAGTGGATTTTATTGATGAAGTCATTTTAGGTGACGACCCAATGTTTTTAGGAGCGGGCAACAAGCTGCTCATACCTACCAGGGATTTCAAGCGTAAATACAGCATTAGTATCGTGGAATTTTAGCTGACTTACTGAGCCAAAATTTGAAAAGTGATGGATCCCCCCCCACCCATCCGTCACTTTTGTTACTTCCTTACCGATTTTTCGCCGGGTTTATCGGGAGCAGAAAAAATTAGCATATATCAGGCATAAGTCTAAATTTGTGGTAATCCAATGCTTGTCATGATTAGAATTGCCAAACCATTCCTACTGTTACTCGGGTGCATTCTGTTTTTACCACAGTGTAAGCAGGAAAAAGCTGGTGCCCCTGCGCCACCAAAAGTTGAGGTAGTAAAACCCCAGGTGGAAAAGCTTGAAGTAAAAAAGGATTTTGTAGGTCAGATTTATGGCGCAGCAGATATTCCTATCCGGGCACGCGTTGATGGTTTTTTGGAAGACATTTTATTTCGTGAAGGAAGCCGGGTCAAAAAGGGCCAATTGTTGTACATCATTGACCCATTGCCATCTAAACAAGAAGTCTCGGCTTCCAGAAGTTCTTATGAAGAAGCGCGCGCAGCGCTTATTCAGGCTGAAAATGATTATGAGCGTATCAAGCCTCTCGCAGATATCAATGCCGTATCAAAAAGTGATCTGGATGCGGCTATTGCCAACAGAGAAGCGGCCGCTAAGAGGGTAGATGCAGCTAAGGCCAACCTCAATTTAAGTGAGATTAACCTAAGTTATACCGAAATTCGGGCTCCCATTGATGGGGTAATTGGTAAGACTGGAGCCAAAGTTGGTGAGTATGTTGGAGGATCAATTAATGCCACGGTTTTAAATACCGTATCCAGGATAGATTCTGTCTTGGTGGAGTTCTTCTTAACGGAAGAAGATTACCTCGAAATCCGGCGTGATTTAATTGAAAGGCAAAAGCAGGATTCTATGGATGCGGAAGCTTCCAGGCGCAGTCCGATACCTCTGGAGTTAATTCTTGCCGATGGAATTTTCTTCAATCAATCCGGGAGAGTGAAGTTTTTAGATCGAGGAGTAGACCCTACTACCGGAACCATACTCATCCAGGCCGAATTTCCTAATCCAGATCGATTGTTGAGACCCGGACAGTTTGCCAAACTGAGGGTGACCATGGAAGTTATTGAAGATGCCGTGATGATTCCTTATCGCTGTCTGGTGCAAACTCAAAATGTTACCTCGGTAAAACTTGTGGATGAATCAGGCATAGTCTCAATAAGGCCTATTACCATAGGTGCGGTGCAGGGGGATAAAGTGATGGTCAAAGAGGGATTGACCGGCGATGAGAAGCTTGTATTCACCGGTTTACAAATGGCCAAGGATGGCATGCCCGTAGAGGCGGAGTTGGTAAAATTCGAATCGCAACGCGACAATTAATGAGCGAAGAATTTACCTACAAGAATTTCTTTGTTGAACGGCCCATCGTGTCGTTCGTGATATCCATCATCATTGTGATTTTGGGGGTGGTTTCGGCTCTACAGTTGCCTATTGAACAATACCCCAATATTACTCCACCAGTGGTGGAAGTACGCTCCACTTATACCGGAGCCAATGCCCTTATCGTGGAGGAGGCCGTAACCACTCCCCTTGAGCAACAGATCAATGGTGTAGACAATATGATCTACATGAAGTCTGTTAACGCAAACAATGGCACTTCCGTTATTCAAGTGTCGTTTGAAGTGGGGACGGATCCGGATATGAATACTGTATTTACTCAGAACAATGTATCTGCTGCTACCGCTAAACTGCCGGAAGAGGTAAAGCGTTTAGGGGTAACTACCAAAAAGTCTTTGCCCAATATTCTAATGCTGGTTTCTGTTTACTCCCCTGATGGACGGTATGACAGAAATTTTCTCGGCAACTATGCCTTGATTAATATAAAGGATCAACTGGCAAGAATACCCGGGGTGGGTAGGGTGGATGTGCTAGGATCTAGCGACTACGCCATGAGAATTTGGGTAAAACCCGATAGGCTGGCTCATGCAGGCATCACTATCCCTGATATTAAGAACGCCATAAAGGAGCAAAACCTGGTTGCTCCTGGTGGCAAATTTGGTTCTGAACCAGCCCCTCCCGGCACCGAGTTTACCTATGCGGTAAATCTACCCGAGAGGTTGAAAAGTCCTGAGGAATTCGGGGAAATTGTAGTGCGGACCAATGAGGATGGATCGCAAATAAAAATTAGGGATATCGCCCGGGTTGAGCTAGGTGTAGAAACCTATGAAATGACCACCAGGTTTAACGATAAACCCACCGGGATGATTGCTTTGTATCAATCGCCAGGTTCTAATGCGGTTGAATTAGCAAGTACTATTCGCCAGGAAATGAGTGAACTGAGCGCTTCTTTTCCTCCCGGATTAGATTATGAAGTTTCACTAGACACTACGCTGGCGATTACTGCTGGTCTGGAGGAAATTGTGGTTACACTGGTCATTGCCCTACTTCTGGTAATTTTAGTGGTTTACCTTTTTATTCAGGACTGGCGGGCCACCATCATTCCAACCCTGGCCATTCCTGTTTCCCTGATAGGTGCTTTTATGCTCTTCCCATTGCTGGGTTTTACCATAAATGTTCTTTCCTTATTAGGCCTGGTACTGGCCATTGGTATTGTGGTTGATGATGCTATAGTGGTGGTTGAGGCCGTTCAGCAAAATTTGGATAAGGGGTTTTCACCTAAAGAAGCTACTAACCGGGCTATGAAAGAGGTAACTGCTCCGGTAATTGCCACCACACTTGTTTTAGTAGCGGTTTTTGCACCTACAGCGGCCATGGCCGGAATTACAGGCAGTTTATATCAGCAATTTGCCATTACCATAGCCGTTTCTGTGGTGGTTTCTTCTGTAAATGCCCTGTCTCTATCTCCCGCGCTCTGTTCATTACTGCTCAAGCCAGGGTCTAAGCCAACCGGGTTACTCGGTAAGTTCTTTGGAGGATTTAATCGTGGTTTTGACCGCACCGCAGAAGGCTATCTTTCATGGACCAAAGTGGCCTCAAGAAAGCTTACTCGCGGGGCGGTGTTTATTGTAGTGGCTTTGATTGCGGCGCTGTTTTTTGGTAAACAAGTACCTGGTGGTTTCGTACCCGCTGAGGATATGGGTTATGCTTTCATCAATGTTCAGCTGCCTGATGCCGCCAGCTTACAACGCACCGATGATGTGGTTAAAGAAATAGAAGCACTGATTTCTCAGGTTGAAGAAGTTGAAATGTATACAAGTGCGGCCGGATATAGCATATTGTCTGGTACGAGTAGCACCAATGCCGCAATGATTTTCTTGAGTTTAAGAGCTTGGGACGAGCGCGATTTGGACGCCAATCAGGTGATTAATAAGATTAATTTTCTCTTGCGTCAGAACATCAATGGCGGTATAGCCTTTTGTTTTGGTCCGCCGCCCATTCCAGGTATAGGCACGGGATCGGGATTTACTTTTCAGTTGCAAGATAAGGGTGCTAACCCGCCCCAATACCTGGCAGAGCAAACTCAGAAGTTTGTACAGGCCGCCATGGCGAGACCGGAAATCGGGAACGCCTTTTCGCTTTACCAGGCTAATGTGCCACAGAGAGAGGTAGTCATCAATAATGATAAGGTTTTAAAGACCGGGGTAAAGATTGCAGACGTCTATGACACTTTCGGAGCCTTCCTGGGCGGGGCTTATGTGAATGATTTTACCAGGTTTGGCCGGTTATATAAAACCTATATTATGGCGGAACCGGAATATCGCAATGATGCCTCCATACTGAATTTGGCACAGGTTAAGAACCAGGAGGGCACGATGACACCTTTATCCAGCTTTGCCAGGGTTAAGAAGTCTACCGGGCCGGAATATACCAATCGGTTTAACCTTTTCAGAAGTGCGGAGATTACCGGTGGTCCGGCCGAAGGTTATAGCTCCACCCAGGCCTTGGATGCGCTGGAAGAAGTAGCGGCAGAGGTGCTTCCAAGCGATATGGGTTATAGCTGGGCCAATATGAGTTATCAGGAGAAAAAGGCTGGAGGAGCCACGGCAATCGTTTTTGTATTCTCCCTGGTGTTTGTATTTCTAATCCTGGCCGCACAATACGAAAGTTGGTCTCTACCGCTAAGTATCTTGCTGGGTACACCTTTCGCCATATTAGGCGCTTTTCTGTTTCTCTATTTGGCCAGATTTTTCAGCCTTAGTTATGAAACCAACATCTTCGCCCAAATTTCATTGGTGATGTTGATAGCAATGGCCGCCAAGAATGCCATTCTGATCGTAGAATTTGCAAAATTGGAGTTTGACAAAGGGAAAAGCCTGTACGATTCTGCCGTCGAAGCGGCCCGCTTAAGGTTCCGACCAATTTTAATGACTGCCTTTTCTTTTATTCTTGGAATATTACCGCTGATTTTTGCCTCGGGCAGTGGAGCTGAAGCAAGAAAGGTGATGGGAATGGCTCTTTTGGGTGGGATGACTTTGGCAACCTTCTTAGGCGTGTTCTTTTATCCCATGCTTTTTGTTGCAGTAGGAAAGCTGTTTAAATACGAAAATAAGCGTGAGCCGGTAAAGGAATGAAAGGAATTAAATCAATATCATTTACCTTAATAGCAGCAGGCGGATTATTAATGATTCTCCAGCAATCTTGCAGCGTTGGACCGAATCTTACCGAGCATCCCGTTAATGTGCCTGAAGAGTATTTAAGTGATTCATTAGCCCCCGATTCATCGGAATTAGTGAGTTGGTGGACAATGTTTAATGATCCCGTATTGGATTCGCTGGTACGGGTAGCTCTAGATACCAACCGCAATCTGCTGATTGCTGCCCAAAGGGTAGAGCAAGCTCGATTACAAACCCGCATCGCTAAGGGGGAATTTGGTCCTAAAATTAATGCTACAGGTAGCGTAACGTCTGGTAATTATATCAACTTACCCACCGGACAGGATTTGGATGTGATATTGGGCGGGGCAACTTTTAGCTGGGAGATCGATTTCTGGGGGAAATACAGGCGTATGAGTCAGAACGCCAAAGCCAGTTACCTAAGCTCAATTTCAGCACAGCGGGCCGTACAGATTTCACTCATCAGTGAAGTGATCAGTCAGTACTTTAATCTGCTGGAATATGAAGCTGGTCTGCGGATATCAGAAGAGACCCTCAAGTTGAGACAAAGTACTTTGGATATTATCCAGGCAAGGTTTGAAAAAGGAATTGCCGCCGAAATTGAATTAAACCAATCTCAGATTCAGTATGCCATCGCCAAACAGGCCATACCGCTTTATCGAGAGCTGTATTATAATAGTATGTTAGCGCTCAGATTGTTAACTGGTCAAAACCCAGGGCCGGTACAAAGAGGTCTCCCGCTGAAAGAAATAAGCCTTCAAGGTGACCTTCCTCCCGGCTTGCCGGCGCAAATAATTGAACGCCGTCCGGACATCCAGCAGGCCTGGTACGATGCAGTTGCTCAAAATGCCTTGATAGGAGTGGCTCAGGCCAATCGCTTTCCGGCTATTACCTTGTCTGGTTTGGCCGGAGTAGCAGGTAATGACTTTGCAAATTTAGGAGCCTCATCATTTGCGTGGAATGCCAGCGCAGGACTTCTAGCTCCCTTATTTCACTGGAACCAGAATTTGAGAAGAGTGCAATTCGAAAAAGCAGGAACCCAGGCGGCACTGTATAATTATGAGAACCAAGTCTTAATCGCCTTATCTGAAGTAGAATCAGCCCTGATCGGAATACGAGCGAATGAAGATAGAATTGTGGCGAATATTGAACGAACTGAAGCGGCTCTAAATGCCTTAAATTTATCAGATCAAAGATATATTCGTGGCGCAACCAGCTACCTGGAGTATCTGGAATCTCAACGTCAGGCGTTTGAAGCGCAATTGGCCTTAGCCTCCTCCCGAGGTGATCTTCTCAGGTCATACATGGCTTTGTACAAAGCCATAGGAGGAGGATGGGTTAATGAGAAGGAGAAAGAGGCTTTTGAGGAAGAGCAAGTTCAGGAATAAGCCAACTAGTTGCCGTGGTGTCTGCTTGTGATTCCATAATTTTTAAGAATCAAAATCGAGTTTATGTACGGAAAGATTAAAGACCATCTCAGCAAGGAGCTTGAAGGAATTAAGGCGGATGGATTGTTTAAATCTGAACGGATAATAGAAGGAGAGCAAGGTGCGGAAATTGAGGTGAACGGCAAAAAGGTGTTGAACTTCTGTTCCAACAACTACCTCGGCTTGTCATCACATCCGGAAGTTATTGAAGCAGCTAAACAAGCAATGAATACGCATGGTTATGGCATGTCTTCGGTTAGGTTTATTTGCGGTACTCAGGATATCCATAAAACGCTTGAGACGAAGTTGTCTGACTTTTTGGGTACGGAAGACACCATTTTGTATGCCGCGGCCTTTGATGCCAACGGCGGAGTGTTTGAACCCCTGTTATCCGCAGAAGATGCCATCATATCAGACGCTCTAAATCATGCTTCCATTATTGATGGGGTACGTCTATGTAAAGCACAGAGATTCCGCTACACGAATAATGATATGGCGGATTTGGAGGAAAAGTTGATTCAGGCCTCAGAAACCGCCAGGTTCAAAATCATTGTTACCGACGGCGTTTTTTCCATGGATGGTTACGTGGCTCAAATGGATAAAATCTGCGACTTGGCAGATAAATATGACGCTCTGGTTATGGTGGATGATTGCCATGCTCATGGCTTTATCGGTAAAACCGGTCGAGGTACGCCTGAGTTGTGTGCCGTATTAGGAAGGGTGGATATTATTACAGGCACTCTTGGCAAAGCTCTCGGTGGTGCCATGGGTGGCTTTACCAGCGGCAGAAAGGAAATAATTGAAATGCTGCGTCAGCGGTCCAGACCTTACTTATTTTCAAATTCTCTCGCACCCAGCATTGTTGGCGCATCCTTAAAAGTATTGGAGCTCTTGAGCAGTACCACCTCTCTTCGTGATAAGCTCATGGACAATGTCTCCTACTTCAAGGAAAAAATTAAGGCCTCTGGCTTCGATATTAAAGATGGTGATTCTGCAATCGTACCCATCATGGTTTACGATGCCGCTCTGTCACAAAAATTCGCCAACAGGTTATTAGAGGAGGGAATATATGTGATCGGATTCTTCTATCCGGTGGTGCCGAAAGAGCAAGCCCGCATCAGAGTACAGTTAAGCGCCGCCCATGAACGTGCTCACCTTGACAAAGCCGTGGAGGCCTTCACAAAGGTGGGGAAAGAACTGGGGGTGATAGACTGAAAAGGAGGGGATTCAGGTGCCAGTTCCTAGCTTAACTTTGAGTTGAGCGAAGTAAGATCCTTTCCAATCTTCGAATCTGTAGGAAGCCCGTTGAGAAGATGTTGCAATTAAAAAGTAGCCAGATTTAAAACCTGAGTAGAAAAACCCAATCCCATCTCCCGTAAATGCACCACAAGTACAAAGACCTCATCCACCAATCTTTTACCTGGCCGCAAGAGGAATTCAAGCTTGAGAAGGATTGCTTGCGCTGGCACGGGATAGCCTTAATGGACATTATTGAGAAGTACGGTACGCCGCTAAAAATCACGCATTTACCCAAGATTAGTGAAAACATCTCTCGTGCAAAGCATCTATTTGCCGAGGCTATGAAGGTGGCGAAGTACCAGGGAGATTACAATTATTGCTACTGTACCAAGAGTTCTCATTTCCACTTTGTGATGAAGGAGGCATTGCAGAACGACATTCACCTGGAAACATCCAGCGCATTCGATATCAATCTTATCCAATCGCTTTATGAAGAGGGTCTTATTTCCAAAGATCATTACATAGTATCTAACGGTTTTAAACGCCACCAATACATCATCAACCTGGCCGGATTAATAAATCAGGGCTTCAAAAACACCATACCGGTTTTTGATAACGAAAATGAACCGGATGAGTTAGCAGCAGTGGTGGAGAAAGCTTGTAAGGTTGGCATACGCATTGCCTCCGAGGAAGGACCCAAATTTGAGTTTTATACTTCAAGACTGGGTATTGGATACAAGGATATTATTGACTTTTATAAAGAGAAGATTAGAGATAATGAGCGCTATGAGCTTAAGATGCTCCACTTTTTTATCAATACTGGCATTACTGACACGGCGTATTACTGGAGCGAGTTGCAGAAGTGTGTCCAGCTTTATACCAAACTGCGTCAGATTTGCCCGACATTAGATTCCCTGAACATCGGCGGGGGATTTCCATTTAAAAATAGCTTACAATTTGATTATGATTATCAGTATATGGCTACTGAGATTATTAGTCAGATAAAGCAAATGTGCAACGAGCAAGGGGTGCCAGAACCACATATCTTTACTGAATTCGGTTCCTATACTGTAGCCGAAAGTGGCGCCACGATATTTTCAATTCTGGATCAAAAGCAGCAGAATGACCGCGAAAAATGGGATATGGTAAACGGTTCAATCATGACGACATTACCGGATTCCTGGGGCTTGAATAAACGCTCCATTTTGCTCGCAATCAACCGATGGGATCAAAGCTATGAAGAGGTATTACTCGGGGGATTGACTTGTGACAGCGAGGATTATTACAATTCTGAGCAACATGGAAATGCGATATATCTCCCAAAATTTGATGGGGAGCAGGTACAGCATATTGGATTTTTCCATACCGGCGCATATCAAGAGTCGATTGGGGGCTACGGCGAGTCGATTGGGGGCTACGGCGGTATTCAACACTGCTTAATTCCAGCGCCCAAACATGTAGTCATTGGACTGGATGAGGAGGGTAATACATGGTCTAAGCTCTTTGCTGAACAGCAAATTTATCAGTCTATGATGAGCGTGCTTGGATACTGAAAAAAGTGCTTGTATTTGAAGTGCCAATTTCAAAACTTGCATGTACATAATGAGTCCACTTACGCGCCATAAAGTTTCGTCGTTTATGGAGGAATACTTTCTCCATTTCAATGCGGCATCATTACTTGATGCAGCCAAAGCATATGAGGAACACCTGTTGGCAGGAGGTAAAATGATGATTACGTTGGCTGGTGCTATGAGTACGGCTGAGCTAGGGAAGACCCTGGCGGAAATGATCAGGCAGGACAAGGTGCATGCAATATCCTGCACCGGAGCCAACCTGGAAGAAGATATTATGAACCTCGTGGCACATAAACATTATAAGCGGGTGCCAAATTACCGGGATTTAAGTCCGGAAGAGGAGCGTAAGTTGCTGGATCAGGGGTATAATCGGGTAACGGATACCTGTATTCCGGAGGAGGAAGCTTTTCGGCGTCTTCAAAAGCATATTTTCAAATTGTGGAAAGAAGCTAATGACCGTGGAGAACGGATGCTTCCCCATGAGTTTATGTACAAGATGCTGCTTAGCGGTGATTTGGAGCCGTACTATGAAATACCGCCTGAAGATTCCTGGATGCTGGCAGCAGCACAAAAAAACCTGCCAATAATTTGCCCTGGGTGGGAGGATAGTACGATGGGGAACATCTTTGCGTCTTATTGTATTAAACAGGAGTTGAAGCCCACAACCATAAAGAGCGGCATAGAATATATGACATACCTGGCAGCTTGGTATCAGGAGAACTGTCAGGGCAGAGGGGTAGGATTTTTTCAGATCGGTGGAGGAATAGCGGGGGACTTCCCCATTTGTGTAGTGCCGATGCTCTATCAGGATCTCGAATTGCACGAGATCCCCTTCTGGAGTTACTTCTGTCAAATCTCCGATTCAACTACCAGTTACGGCTCATACTCTGGTGCCGTTCCCAATGAGAAAATTACCTGGGGCAAGCTGGATGTAGACACTCCTCGCTTTATAATTGAATCTGACGCTACTATCGTGGCACCGCTAATATTTGCATGGCTTCTGAATTACTGATGATAAACTTTGTTAATTATGAGCACATCCGGCAAACAAGATAAAAAAAGGGTAATCGTAGATTATAAGAACGTGACTTCCGACATTCTGGAGATCTTTACCGATAGATATCCTTATGGTTATGATGATGAGGATATTATCAAGTTTCAAAACGCGCAAGGAGCAACGGTTAAGGCAGTTCCTTTTGAAACCGCGGATACCCGATACCTCATAAAAGTAAGTGTGGAAATGGATCGTAAGATCGAGGCATTTCTAGATGATGAAGACCTCGACGAAATATCTGCGGAGCCCAAGGAGATCCCGATTGATGAAATTGCGGATAAAACTTCAGATGACGATTAGTCTGTCTGATTAAAAGCGCTTGGTATAAGCATGACAATAGGGAGTGCCACCGGTTTTTTGATAATAATCATGGTGATATTCCTTCTGCTCCTTATAAAAGGATCCTGCTTTGGTAATTTCAGTAGCCACTGTGTAGCCTTTGGCCTCCAATTCCTTTACCAGTGATTCTGCTATTTCCTTTTGTTTTTCATTTAAATAGAAAATCCCTGAACGATACTGGGTACCAATGTCGGGACCTTGCCTGTCAATTTGAGTAGGGTCATGCGTTTCAAAAAACAATCTGGCCAATGTTTCAAAGTCGGTCTTCGTAGGGTCAAAAATCACTTCTACTGTTTCGGCATGTCCAGTTGTTCCAGTGCAAACCTCTCTATAGCTGGGGTTGGGAACATGACCACCCGTATATCCTACTGAGGTGGATATTACTCCCTCAGCCTGTTGCATGTAGTATTCAGTTCCCCAGTAACATCCCGAAGCAAAGAGGGCTCTCTCGTAGTGCTGGTTCGTGTTAATTTCCTGTGCATTCATGCTCATGGCTAAAGATAAACTGATTAGTGTTAGGAATGTTTTCATTTTGTAAACGCTTGAAGTTAGTGCATCTGGCATCGTTCTACTTCCAGTACCTAACAAAAGCGAGACCAAAAAGTTGTGTGCCTGTGGTAAGCGCTTATAGACCGATTAAAGTAAAAGCTCCGCAATTTGCACGGCATTGGTAGCAGCTCCTTTTCGTAAGTTATCAGAAACAATCCAACAATTCAGGGTATTCACCTGTGATAAATCTCTTCTGATGCGCCCCACAAATACCTCGTCTTTACCTTTTGCATAGAGCGGCATTGGGTAGATGTTCAAATCTGGCTGATCCTGAACCACCACGCCAGGTTGCTCAGCTAGTAGTTTGCGAACGTCACTGGTGTGAAATTCCTTCTCAAACTCTATATTCACACTCTCAGAATGACCGCCCATCACCGGTACACGCACGGCCGTAGCGGTAACCCTTACCCTTTCATCATTTAAAATCTTTACGGTTTCTCTGGTCAATTTCAGCTCTTCTTTGGTATACGCCTGGTCCGAAAAATCATCACAGTGAGGCAGGCAATTGCCATCGATAGGATAGGGATAGGCAGGCACTGCTTTTTGACCGGATCTTTCCGCTTCCAACTGGCGGACTGCCTTCACCCCAGTACCAGTAATACTTTGATAGGTGCTAACCACTACCCGCTTAATGCCATACTTCAGATTTAATGGGTGTAACACCATCACTAATTGAATGGTAGAACAATTGGGATTGGCAATGATCATATCCTGCTTGGTTAGGATGGTACCATTGATTTCCGGCACCACCAGCTTTACATTGGGATCCATTCTCCAGGCGGATGAATTGTCTATAACCTGAATACCAGCTTCGGCAAATCGCGGTGCTTCTCTTTTTGATACCTCACCACCGGCTGAAAAAAGGGCAAGCTCAGGTTTGGCTTTAATAGCTTCATCGATACTGATGCAGCCAAGCTCCTCTCCTTTAAACGGAACCTTGCTGCCAAGCGAGTTTTTCGAAGCCACGGGAATGATTTCATCCACAGGCAGATTTCTCTGTTCAATAACTCGAAGCATCTCTCTACCAACTAAACCGGTAGCTCCAACAATTGCAATTCGCATAAGACCTATTCCTGCAATAACTTAATGTATAAATAGAACAAGCAAAGTTATGTTTATTGTAAGATTGAGGATGGCCTTGCGCTTGATACTGCTAACAGGTATTGGTTTGCATGCACAAATTCAAATTACCGATGATTTTGTCGATGGAAATCATTGGCAAAACCCATCTTGGTTAGGAGACACAAGCTTCTTCAGGGTTTCAGCCTTGGGCGAGCTTCAATTAACGGATAGTGTCGCCGGATCCAGATATCTGTCGCTAGCCTCCCCCATTTCTCAAAAAGCCAGTTGGCAATGGTATTGTCGCATGTCGTTTAACCCTTCAAGTTCTAATTATTTACGGGTATATCTCATGAGTGATCAGCGAGATTTCCAGGCTCCTCTCAATGCCTATTTTGTCAGTTTGGGTGGAACTACCAACGATCATATCAGCTTTTACAAACAGCTTGGTAATCAAAAATCTTTACTCGGACAATCAGCCCCAGGTTGGTTGGATAAAAAGTTAGTGGAACTGACGGTGAAGGTTACCCGTGATGCACAAAGTTTATGGACCATTTCTGCTGATACGTCCGGAAATGGTAATTTCCAAGTCATACTAAGTGTAGTGGACACCGATATCAAAGCGACTGCCTTTTTTGGCTTGAATCCGCATTACACCAAAACCCGTGCGGATAAGTTTTTCTTTGATGATTTTGTTTTATCGGGAATGTTTTACGTTGATTCTGTGGCACCAAAAATTAGCTCTGTCTATGCACTAGACTCCACCCATATCATCATTCAATTCAATGAGTCTATGGATACAAATTCATGTGTAAACCCCGCTAATTATCAGCTTTCTCAAGGAAGGATGATAAGCAATGTACACTATTTGGGGAGTAATCAGGTTGCTGTTGAGTTAAGTATAGCTATGACTCCCAAAGAATTATACCTGCTTAGTATATCTTCCGTAGCCGATGTTGCAGGCAATGGACTGGACACTGTGCTAAACCTCAGATACAACCTCCTGGGCTATGGGGATGTTCTAATCAATGAAATGATGGTAGATCCATCGCCATCGGTGGGCATTCCTCCCAGCAACTTACCCGAGCTTGAATATATTGAACTTCATAATACCCTTCCCTGGCCTCTAGACCTTAAGAATTGGCAATTAAACATAGGCCACCGTGAGTTTGAGTTACCGGATCTGAGATTGGATTCAGCGGGCTACACGCTAATTGCAGGGATCGACGAAATTTCAGAATTTGGGGATAGCCTGCCAACACTCGGAATCGATTTGCCGTCCAATGCCTTGAGCAACTCCGGTTCTACGGTTAGTTTGGTTGATGATTCCGGAAAGATTATCTCCCTGGTTTCCTACGAGGATTCTTATTATCACAACCAATTAAAAGCTCATGGTGGTTGGTCTTTGGAGAGGATAAATCCACATGCGCACTGCGATAATCCGGCTAATTGGGCTGCTTCCAATGATCTTAATGGCGGAACTCCCGGCCGAATTAACTCGCTAGATTCCAATCAGTTTAGGCAGCCTCAAGCGGAAATAGAATCTGTGATTCTGCATGCCTATGATAGCCTTAGCATTCAATTTTCAGTACCCATAAATGGGTATGCTCAGAATCTGGAAGATGTCATCACGATTACCCCCGATATTCAAGTAAAAAGGCTCACCTGGCTCCATGATAAACCCCACCTGCTTAATCTGAGTTTTGAGCAGCAGCTAAGTTCTGGCCTGTTGTATCGTATTAGGTTCAGCCCGGAATTCGTGGATTGCAACCATGAGCCATTACGCTCGGATTCCGTGCTTTTTGGACTCCCTCAACCAGCCGAAGCGGGAGATATCGTTATCAATGAAATACTCTTTAACCCCCATACTGGAGGTACTGATTTTGTGGAGCTTTTAAATTGTTCTAACAAGATCCTGGATCTTTCTCGCTTAAACCTGGGCAACTACGATTCTGTTTTTAAGGTTCTAACCCACCCGGAAGCTGTAGCATCTAAGTCTCAATTGCTCCTTCCTCATAGGTATTTATGCCTTTCGGAAAACCCTGATTTGCTTATTGATCAATACCCTCAATCTGCAGGAATGCCTCATTTACAAGTGGCTAAGATGCCGTCTATGCCAGATGAGAAGGGCAGTATAGCCTTGGCATCTTCGGCATTACAAACACTTGATTATTTGTTCTACTCAGAGGATATGCACCATGCTCTGATAAACGATGCAAAAGGGGTTAGCCTGGAGCGGCTGAGCAGTAACTTAGATTCTCAATCCAATATGAACTGGCATAGTGCTTCAACTACCTCCGGATTTGCCACACCGGGTTACCACAACAGCCAACGGGTTGTACACGAGCCAGTAATTAAACTTAGAATAAGCCCTAAGACATTTAGTCCCAATATGGATGGTTATAAGGATCTGTTGTCTATTCAGTATTCATCTGCCAGAGCCGGAGAGATAGGTAAGATCAGCATTCGCACACTCGAGGGACAACTTGTGCGCATTCTGGCTGAACAGATGATTCTTGGTAGCGAAGGAATATTGTTTTGGGATGGAACAAACACGGAGGGCAGAAGATGCAAGTCTGGAATCTACATCATAGTATTTGAGAGTTTCAATGTTAATGAAAAGAGGTCGCTACAGCGCGGCACTTGTGTTTTAAGCCCCTAAATTGCATGCATAAAGTCAACGCTTTGAGTAAACAAGAGAAGATTGATCGCTTCGATCCTAACGCTGCCGCGGCTACAGATAATCTTTTTGGATTGCCTTTTACCTATGCAGAATCGGAAACCGTAGTATTGCCAGTGCCCTGGGAAGCTACTGTTTCTTTTGAATCTGGCACTGCTCGTGCCCCAAGCGCCATTCTCGAGGTATCCTCTCAAGTAGACTTATTTGATCCATATTTAGCGAAGGCATGGCAACGGGGAATTTATATGGCCGCGATAGATGGAGAGTTAAGTGATATGGGAATTGCAGCCAGGCGAGCTTATAAAATGATTTCAGAGAGCCATCAGGCATCGCTTGATACCCAACCTGATCTATCAGAATTAAATGAACTCTGTGAAGCAATGGTGGAGTGGGTGAGGAAGCAAAGCAATGCGCTTCTGGATGAGGGAAAGCGAGTGATTTTGCTAGGAGGTGATCATAGTACACCACTCGGATTTATGAAGGCGCTGGCGGATCGAAACGAAAGTTTTGGAATTCTTCAGATTGACGCTCATGCGGATCTTAGGCTGAATTATGAAGGTTTGCGTTACTCCCATGCATCCATCATGAAGAACGCCCTGGATATCACTCAGGTTTCAAATATTACCCAGGTTGGGGTACGTGATTACTGTGAAGAAGAGTTCGATTGTATCCAAAATGAATCGAGAGTGAAATGCTATTTTGATCAGGACATAAAGCACCGTCAATATGAAGGAGAAAGTTGGTCTTCCCTTTGCCAGGAGATGGTATCGGGTTTGCCCGGACAAATTTATGTGAGCTTTGATATCGATGGCTTAAGCCCTTATTTATGTCCGGATACCGGTACTCCGGTTCCGGGGGGATTTGAAATGGAAGAAATATTGTTTCTGATCAAGATGGCCGTAGACAACGGAAAGAAGATTATTGGTGCAGATATTTCGGAAGTCTCGCCCAAAGAGGGCCATAGCTGGAATCAGAATGTAGGTGCGCGATTATTGTACCGATTGTGCAACTTAATGGCATTGTCAAATGAGAACTAATACAAGGGATTATGCCACTCTACAAAAATAATCCGGAAGAAGTACTTTTTCTCGATATTGAAACCGTCAGTCAGGCAGATAAGCACAGTGACCTAGATGCTACCTGGCAAGCATTGTGGGACGAAAAATCCAAGTTTATTCGCGCAGATGACGAGTCTGCAGAAGCCTTTTACCCAAAACGCGCAGCGATTATGGCTGAATTTGGGAAAATAGTTTGCATTTCCTGTGCATTTCTTGTCAACCAAGGTGGAAGACAACTGAGGGTGAGGAGTTTTGCCGGTGATGACGAGAAACTGCTCTTGCAAGCTTTTGCAGATATGTTGAACCGTCATTTTCGTGATTATAAGCTTTGCGCTCACAATGGTAAGGAGTTCGACTTTCCGTACCTGGCGAGAAGAATGGTCGTGAATAAGGTCAAACTGCCAAATTCTTTGAACACAAGCGGCGCTAAACCCTGGGAAGTGCAGCATCTGGATACGATGGAAATGTGGAAATTTGGTGATCGAAAGAAATACACCAGCTTGAAGCTTTTAACGGCTCTATTTGGGATACCTACCCCAAAAGATGATATTGATGGCAGTATGGTGGGAGAGGTTTATTGGCAAGAAAAGGATTTGGATCGGATCGTTAATTATTGCCAGAAGGACACTATTAGCCTGGCCAGGGTGTTCTTAAGAATGGAGATGCTACCCGACCTGGAAGAACATGAAATAAGAATCGCTGATGCCTGAAGGGAATTTATTAGAACTTATAGATCTAAGTGTAAAGTCGGGGGAAGCGACGCTGGTTGACCGGCTGGATTTGCGACTTAAGGCGGGTAAAATATTGGCCATTGTGGGCGAGTCAGGCTCCGGTAAATCATTGAGCTCTCTGGCTATCATGGGCTTGCTTCCTCCCGCACTTCAAGTCAGTGGTAAAATTTTATTCAATGGAAAAAATCTATTAAAGCTTAGGGAGCCTGAAATGCAGAACATTCGGGGTTCTGAGATTGCTATGATATTTCAGGAACCCATGACAGCCCTCAATCCAAGCATGAAATGCGGTAAGCAGGTAGAGGAAATGTTGCTGGGAAGAAGAGGTCTGGCACGCAGCAAAGCACGCAAGCAGGTAATCGAATTGTTTAAAAAAGTAGAGTTGCCGCGCCCCGAAAGTATTTACCACAGTTATCCCCATCAAATAAGTGGCGGACAAAAGCAACGCGTGGTTATAGCGATGGCCATCGCCTTGCAACCAAAACTTCTAATAGCAGACGAGCCTACGACAGCGCTTGATGCCACGGTACAACAGAGTATCCTCGATCTGTTGGCAGGTCTGATCAGGGAATACGGCATGGGCATGATCTTTATAAGTCATGACCTGGGCGTGGTTAACCGCATCGCAGACGAAACCTTGGTGATGCAGAAAGGGATTCAAGTAGAATTCGGAGCAACAGGGGAGCTTTTCACCCATCCTAAACAGGATTATACCAGAGGTTTGCTGGCTTGCCGACCCACTCCAGATACTTATTTTGAGCGATTGCCGGTGATTGCAGATTACCATGAAGGACACCGACCTAAATTGAAATTAATTCAGTCTCACCACAGAATAGAACACGCTAAGAGCCTCATGAATGACAAACCCTTACTCGAGGTGAAGGACCTAAGTAAACTATTTGGGGGAAAGAGATCACTGTGGTCCAAGACGGAAGAAGTGCAAGCGGTAAAAAAATTGGATTTGAAGATCTATCCCGGTGAAAGCCTCGGACTCGTGGGAGAGTCCGGCAGTGGCAAGACTACCCTGGGAAGGATTCTGTGTGGCCTGGAGAAAGCATCTACTGGGCAGGTAATATATCAGGGTAAAGACATTACGAAGGCTGGCAAGGCTGAATGGCGTCAACTTCATCGAAAGATCCAGATAATATTTCAAGATCCTTATTCTTCGCTAAACCCAAGGATACGGATTGGAGATTCCATTGCGGAAGCCATGATCGGTCAGAAAAATTTGGATCAGCCTAAGCGGAATAAGAAGGCGCTGGATTTATTGTTGAGGGTTGGACTGGAGAAAGAGCAATTTAACCGGTATCCTCATGAGTTTAGTGGAGGTCAGCGACAGAGAATAGGCATTGCCAGAGCCCTGGCGGTGAACCCCGAGTTTATCGTTTGTGATGAGTCCGTCAGCGCGCTGGATGTCTCAGTCCAGGCGCAAATCCTCAACCTGCTGAATGACCTGAAAGACGAGTTCAAGCTCACTTTCTTGTTTATCTCACATGATCTCGCCGTTGTCAAGTATTTCTGTGATCGCCTGATCGTCTTGAATCAGGGCGAAAAGCAAGAAGAAGGCATTGCAGAAGAGGTGTTTAAGAATCCTACGACAGATTATACCCAGCTGTTGATCGAAGCCAGTCATGGTTAACAACAATCCGTCTATTTGATACAAATTTCCAATCGTTTTTGCTCGCTGCTATCTGGTACATTTGTGATCAGCCGAAATTCAACGGATGGTATTTAGCAGTAGCTTATTTCTGTTGTTCTTTTTACCCCTGTTTTTTGCGGGATACTATCTGGTGCCTTATCGCTTTAAGAACTGGTGGGCCTTAATTGGCAGTACGGCATTCTATGCCTGGGGGGCTCCGGTGTTTGTTTTTGTGTTGTTTGCCAGTATTGCGCTAGACTTTTTCCTGGCCAGAAAGTTTGTGTTAACTCGTGCCAAAAACTGGTTCGTACTGGCCATTATTCTAAATGTGGGGATGCTGGCCTATTTCAAGTATGCCAACTTCTTTGTTGATAATGTCAACCAGCTGCTGTCAGGGCTTGGCATAGAGGCTGTTAGCTGGACCAAAGTTGTGTTGCCTATCGGCATTTCCTTTTTCACCTTTCAAAAGATTAGCTATTTAGTGGATGTCTACCGGGGCGTACGGCAACCTCTGCAAAGATTTCAAGATCACGCGCTGTATGTCATCTTATTCCCGCAACTCATTGCGGGACCCATTGTAAGATTCAATGAGATTTCTGAGGAGTTGGAAAATCGCAGAGCAAAGATTAATCCCGACAATCGCTTACTGGGAATATTTCGATTTTCTTTGGGATTAGGCAAAAAGGTGCTGATTGCCAACGTGTTAGGAGCAGAAGCAGATCGCATATTTGGCATGGAAATGTCCGGCCTTAATGCCAATCAGGCCTGGTACGCTGTACTATGCTACACCTTTCAGATATACTTCGATTTTTCAGGATATTCCGATATGGCCATTGGCCTGGGCCGCATGATGGGGTTTAGCTTTCCGGAAAACTTCAGGAATCCATACATCTCACAGAGCATAACCGAGTTCTGGCGTCGCTGGCATATTACGCTTAGCACCTGGATGCGGGATTATCTCTATATACCACTGGGAGGCAACAGAGTGTCATCCAGAAGGCTTTATTTTAACCTTTGGATCGTTTTTCTAATTTCGGGCTTATGGCATGGAGCTGCCTGGACCTTCGTGTTTTGGGGCGCCTACCACGGCGCTCTATTGGTGTTAGAGCGGCTTTTCTTACTGCGCATGTATAAAGTACTGCCAAGCTTTGTGCGCACCATTTTAATATTTGTGTTGGTGATGATTGGTTGGGTCTTTTTCAGAGCCGAGAATTTAGCCATTGCCTGGGAGTTCATAGAAAGCATGTTCAGTTTGACAGAATGGAAGTTGGGCTTGCCGGAGGGTGTGGGTAAACCAGCCAGGTATGGTCTTATGGCAGCAATCATAATTTGCTCTATTGCGCTTATACCCAAAGTAGAATCCAGGCAGGAAGCTTTTTTGGTACGTCCCCCCAGTCCGCTGCGAGCGGTATTTCTTAGCCTTTTCAGTATCGCCGTATTGGCTGTTAGTGCTGGTGTGATATCAGCTTCCGGCTTTAACCCTTTTATATACTTTAGGTTTTGAAAGGATTTAAAGA
The DNA here is from genome assembly GCA_965229445.1 of Owenweeksia sp. Lineage (GTDB taxonomy): Bacteria > Bacteroidota > Bacteroidia > Flavobacteriales > Schleiferiaceae > Owenweeksia. The sequence continues at coordinate 3,452,672 of OZ245876.1, read as the reverse complement.
CATACTGTTTGGAGTGGTGATGTTGTTTCTATGGCTTCCCCTGCTGCAGCAGGGGAAGCCTGTGATGACCACCAAGCCTTTAAAAGGTGCTTTTGAAATACCAGAGAAACCCGAGCTCAGTCAGGAAAGTTGGTGGAACGCCAGTTATCAGAATCAGTTTAATTCCTACTATGAATATCAAGTTGGTTTAAGACCATGGTTGATTCGATTGCGCAACCAATTGTATTACTGGTTGTATGACCAATCTACTACCTATGTAACCCCCGGTAAATCCAATCAGTTTTACTCCTGGGACTATTGGGCGGCTTTTCAAGGACTGGATTATCTCGGAGAAGAAATGATTGCAGATAAAGTGAAATTATTATCTACCCTGAAGGACAGTCTCCAGCGCCGCAACAAAGATTTACTCTGTGTGATAGCACCTAATAAGGTGAGATATATGCCGGAATATTTACCGGATAGACTAAGTACCGAAGCCGGAAAACGGACCAATTACAAGTCATTTACGGAAATGTTAGCGGCTCATCAGGTTCCAACCATCGATTTCAATCAGAGCTTCATCGAGCGCAAAGACACTGTACTAAACCCTTTGTTTGCCAGCACCAGTACCCACTGGAGTGCCTATGGTATGCACCTGGGTATCAGTATGGTTATAGATAGCCTGGAGGCCTTAGGACAGCGTAATCTAATAAACATGCGTTACGCAGATTGGGTAATGAAAGATTCGTGCATAGATTCCGATCGCGACATGGTAGATTTGATGAATTTACTATTTCCACCGGCCACCGAACCGCTGGCTTTTCCAATCTATAATCTGGATACAACTGGCAGGGCAGAACCAGCTCGCGTGTTAATTATTGGGGATAGTTTTTTCTGGAACTTCTATGCTTTTGACATCCGCAAATCCATTTTTAGTGAGGGGAGTAAATTCCTCTATTACAACACCACGCAAATGGATCTGGAAGGAAACAGAATACCCTTTGATCCGTCAGCCCTGCCATCCATAATGGAGCAGGTAGATTATGTGGTGATTCTGGCAACAGAATCCAATCTAGACAGGTTCCCCTATGGTTTTCCCGAGACCTATTTTGAAATGCAGGACTGAGATTATTCTCGTGAATGCCTAGCTCTATCATAATCCGGGTGGTCCAGACCCTTCCAGTAACCCTCGGCTCGTTCGCTTTTTAAGAACTGGCTCCAAAACACTTCCTTGGTCATAGCATCGTAGTGAATATAGCCTTGGGAGTATTGCCAATTCATAAAGATGGACCAGAAGCAAAGGAAGCCTACCAGGCTATAAGATATGATCTTCAGCCAAAGTCTTGAGCGACGGAATCTCTCAAAGCTAGCGGCCATGGGTAGTGCCATAAGGGGCAGATATTCAATCATGGCTCTGGCCCCAAAACTACCGCCGTACCACCAGCACCACCAGCTAAATATTACCCAAATACCAATAAACAGGGCGGGCAGTAGCGCTAAAAGTTCTGCTCGGTGCTTCTTCCAGAGCCAGTAAAACCCAGGTATCGCAAGCAGAAGCGCCGGACTGTAAATGAACCAGCCGCTCCGATAGCCGAACAAGCCTTTCCAAATCATGGGTTTCAGAAGGAAAAAGCCTTCATCAGGGTATGAATACACGACCAGTCTTCCGGTCATGTGATGCCAGTATATCAATTGGGGTACCATGGGGAGAGTGGCAATAACAATCATCAGCGCAAAATACCATAGGATTTTGTTGGGAGGAAACCCTCTAAAGTGAAGCAATAAATGGCCAAAGGGAAATAGCAGCAAGATAAGGTTGGTGGGTCTGATCAAAATCAACATACCTATGAGCAGACCTATGGCTATACCGCGCCATAGATTAGCCTTTTTGAGAAACTGAAAATACAGGTACAGCAACAGGTTCAAAAGACAAAAGCTATAGGCATGACTCATGGATTCCACCAGAGAGTAATAGAGGAGATTGGTGCCAAAAAATATTAGGAATGTGGTAATCAACACTACCGGATCAGGGTAAAAGCTTTTGAGCCAGCGACTAAGAAAGTAGATCCCCAGCAAACTATATAGCAAAGAAGCCAGCAGCAAACTCAGCCGATAAGGTGGACTAAAACCATTGCTATCGAATTCACCAGAATAACGGGCCCAATAGTGAGCTCCCAGAAAAAACGGAAGGTTCATTATGGCCACACCGCTGGTCATTTTGGCGGTCTTACCATAGTGTTCAAGTGGTATGAGCCTAAAGTGGGCGTCCGTCCATTCCGGGGTACTGTCATTGAAATTGAAATCCTGATAAATAAAAGTGGCAGGGAGATAGGAGTAGTAATGTGCAATGTCCCAATCGATTACCTGCTTCTGCTGCCAATTACTGGTGAAGATGCCAATAGTGACTGCCAGCGTAAGCAGCCAAATGCCTCTGAGTAAGCGTACGGATGTCCACAGTTTATTCGTCATCTTCCAACACTTCAGCAATGTGAACTCTATAGGTTTTATCCCAATTGGATATATAGGTTTCTCTCACTTTAATTCTTGGGTTTTCCGTAATGGCCTCCTCCGCAATGCCTGCTTCTCTAGGTCCAAAGAGCGAATCCCAGATAATGATATCACCAGGCTCAAGCGAAATAGACGGGTCTGATTTATCGACGGCCAATAGTGACCATACCTTGGTTTCATCCAACGGGTCTAAGCCGATAAGAAAGGCAATATAGGGATCCAAATAGGATACCCGTCGGTTCTCTCCATAATCCATATACCAGTCTGAGGCTTTTTGCAGTACTCTTTCTCGCGGACTCACAACACGTGGTAACTCAGATTCACGATAAGCATACACATCTGCCAGGAGCAGCGTGATTACTGCAAGAACAGTTATCAGCTTTCGGTATCGCATATGCTGCAGGAAGAAATTGAGTCCAATCATTGACGCTAAAGCAGCCATGGGAATTACAGTAGCCATCACCCGGATTAATCCCAGAGAACCTTTTAAACCTTGCCACCAAAGGTAGGAGTGAAGAAACAGCACCAACAGTACCATAGAAACCGAAAACCAACCAAGCCGAATTATCTTGCTTTGGCCTAATTTGCCACTTCGAAGCATGAGAAAAACAAGACAAAGTAGGAAGGTGGGTATTATGAAATAGCCGAATATCAAATCGGAATTCTCTAAAAAGCGAGTAAAACTACCGCTGCCGTAAGGGCTCATGGCAGGATAGGGATCTTCACTTAGGACCCACAAAATAGATTTATCGCCAAAGAAAAAACCAATGAAGGTGTACAATGAAAACCCAAGGGCCAACCAGGGTATGACCCGCCATTTTCTTTCCCAGGCGAGGAGCAAAGCCATCAGTGGTATAAGAATGACGCTTTCCGGTCTGGCTACTATGCTGAAAGAGGCTACTATAGCCGCCAGGGTATAGCGATTGATCGTTACCAGATAGACCGAGGCTATCCCTATTCCGGCCATTAGAATTTCCGTCATACCGGCATTTACCATTTTAAAATACACCATGGATGACAGGAGAACAAAGGGGGCTATACCGGGAAGGGCAAGCTTCAGAACGATGGCCGTGCGAAATAAGAAAAGTGCACTCAGCGCAAAGACTACGAGGTTAAAAAGGATCATCCCCACAAAACCCCATTGAGCAAAGGGCGCACTTAGGAAGGTAAAAATGGGCTTCCCCCAATGGTGTAGAAAATACTCCGGGTGTTTAAACGCATATCGCGCCATTTGATAATGCGTGATACCATCACCCGGCTCTGCTGGCACTTCGGACTTCACAAAAATCACCCAACAAAATATACTATAACTGATAACCCCTGTGAGTAGGATTATGAGATTTAGTGTTCTATTGTAGAATAAGCTTTGCAATCTTTTTCTGAATCATTGAATGTAGCAAATAGCACCTTGTCGTGAACCCAGCTTTGTGCCGGTATGTAACTTTCTATGGAATAAGCGAGACTCTTAAATTATCAATATGTGTAGGGCTGGGGTGAAGTCTATTCCTGGTTTGAGTCAATATAACCTCTGTACAATTATAGGGAATGGGAAAGACCATTTCAATATATCCCCATTCTCCAGAAACAGCTTTGAGCTTATTCCTGATTACTCTGCGGTCAGATTTCTTAATAATTTGGTTTCCATCCATGAATTCAATTACAAACCCCTCAGAGGCCTTCGTAGCCTGGTTTAAATAAACCCACATGCCGAGTTTCAGCGATCCTTTATAATTGGCCGGTAATGCTATGCTTTCAACTAACCTCGGCTCTTCGATAGCCACAATCTTACTTCCCTTTCCTGAAAAGGAAACAACTTCTGATTCTTCATAGTTGTAATATTTCCAAACTCCCGAAGGCGATTCCTTGAAGTATTGCTTCAATGAATCTTGTCGAGCCTGTAATTCACGGTATTTGTCCTGATCAAATCCAGTAATAAGATATTCATCAGTTTCGACCAAAGTATCCATTCCAGCTTGAGACAGTAGAGTTTCATGTGGTGATAGCTCGGCTTTTTTATCGATCAGCATAGCTACCTTTTTACTTTTAAGGTGGTCAAGAAATATGGGAAAACCTACCGGCCAGTATCTGTAGTTGAGAAATTCCAGGGTTTGTTGCAGTGAAGTCCTGCTCAACACATTGCCTGTCATAGGTTTACCAGAAGCATAGGACACTGTCATACAATTCTTATAATGACGACTCCTATTAGTAGTAATAGCAAAGTCTTCAGAACCAATATGGAAATAGGGCAGAGGGAGCAGCACATCCACATGCATCAACTGATTTTGCATCCTTAGCTGAGCATCTGAGCCACTTATAAACAGGGGTTGATGATGAATTCTGTGATAAGTTTTTTTAGAGGCATGGAAAGCATCAAAGGTCAATAGAAAAAGGGCAATTAGAATGGGGATAGCTTTAAGTGGAGACCTGCATTGGGTAAACCAGTACGAGAGCCAGCCAAAGCTCACAAAATTAAAAGCGAAGAAACTGATCCAATAAAATCGCCCCACGGCCCTAAATTGACGCAGGGGTCCCATAAGTTGATACAAGTCTGTATTGCCACTTAAAAGGCTGTAAGTAAGTGAAACCACAATAGCTGAACAGGCAATAAACAGAAGGAAATACATCTTTCTATTAAGGATACTTTCTTTAATAACCAGGGATTTTATTCGAATTCTGCTGATAAGCGACACCAGGATTCCCGCTAATAAAAAGCCAATAGTGTAAATTCCCAGATAGGCCTTGGCTTCCCAGTCAACATAGCGCATGCCGGTTGTTTTACTATACCAAACACTGGCAGGATTATCATAATTTATAATAAATCCATGTGGAATAAAGTTTCCCAGAAAAGGGCTCCAGGGATACGAAGGTCTGTCAGTAACGGTATCCGTAAAAATCATAATAAGTTGAACAACCAAAAACGGTATTATGGCGTGTAGAGCGAAATGCCCCAAGTGAGATTTAAGTTGCTGAGGACTTTTAAAGGATTCAAAAAGGAATAGGCAGCCAAAGATCAATAGCGCAAACCCGAGGTAGTATGCATGGGTAAAAGCAATCGCTACTACTATTAATGCCATTAGCCATGAACGATTCCATCTTTTACGGTCCATATGAAGGATCGCCAGGAAAATCAGCATAGGGATTATGAAACTATAGGAAAGGGCAAAATGTCTTTGAATTCGGTTTAGCTGAGGCGACAGAAACACCAGCCCAATTGAAACCATAGCCGCAAACCAAGGTATAGTGCCGAGCCTTCTTAATACTTGATTACAAAACCAGGCGCAGAGCAAAAAGCTAAATAGCATCAAGCTATTCAGAATGCCTGGGATGTACCGGCTTATTTCAAAACCACTTTGTTCTATTAATCTTAAAATCCCTGATAGCAGAGGTTGGTTATCCGTGAAAAGTACATGCTCACCGTAGGGAAAATTCATTCCTTCAAAATGACTATACGAAGTATCCCATTTAACGTGGTAAAGTACTGTATAGTAGTTTTTTATCGCGTCGTGAAAATCACCGAATAAAACTTCATTAATCTGAACCAACACACTCCACTCTTTAAACAGTAGGATTATGGCAACTACCAAGACCGGAAACCAGATCCAGAAGAAACGCTTCATGATCGCACTATCTTCAGAAGATTTGAAAATTCACGCATTAATATTCGAGGACTCATATTGGTAAATTCAATAGAAGGTTTTAGAACAGCATTAACGCGGTGAATGGGTAGATTTTTTTTACTGACTATTCTCACAAACTCGAGGTCAAAGAGATAGCCATCAACCTTGGTTTGCAAAAATATTTGCCGGGTCGCTTTGTCCAGCCCTTTTAGGCCGCACTGGGTGTCATCAACTTCCAGTTTAAGGATTAATTTAAGGATAATTCTAAATGCAAGGGATAATACCTTTCTAAAAAAAGGCACTTTGCGGTAGTAGGTGGTTTTACGGGTGCCCAATATTAAGCCTTGGTGGGTCAGTAATTCATCGTAAAGAGCTACCATACTCTCATTAGTGTATGGAAAGTCAATATCAGTAGTAATCAAGAAATCGGACTCCACTCTGGATATACCATAGCGCAATGCGTGTCCTTTTCCCTTATTATCTGAATAGGACAGGTAAAGGAAATGGGGGATGGATGCTTTAATTTGATCTATTTCCGATTCCGTAACCCCTCTAGTTGAACCGTCGTTTATTAGGATCAGTCGACAGTCCTGATTAATACTTTCACAAAATTTCCAGTAATTGGCAATGAGGTCTTCATGCCATAAGTTGGCAGGATTGTAGCAAGGAACTACTAGCTCAAGCGGTTGCTCGGACATGCAAAGCGATTAAATATTGGACATCACCTTGATGTCTCCTTCCACTATTAGTTTTCCGGCGGTTTTCTGCTGTACTTCCTCTACTGTAACCCCAGGAGCTAGCTCGCGTAGTTCAAATCCCCGCTCGGTAATTTCCATGACACAAAGGTTAGTCACCACCTTTTTTACACAACCAACTCCCGTAAGCGGTAAGCCGCACTCTGGCAGCAGTTTAGATTCACCGGCACGGTTGGTGTGCATCATGGCCACTATAATATTATCGGCGGAAGCCACTAAATCCATAGCACCACCCATGCCTTTCACCATTTTTCCGGGTATCTTCCAGTTGGCGATATCTCCGGTTTCTGATACTTCCATAGCACCTAGTACCGTCATGTCCACATGTTGGCCCCTGATCATGCCAAAGCTCATAGCCGAGTCAAAAAAGGCGGCTCCCGGTAGGGTAGTGATTGTTTGTTTACCAGCATTGATCAGGTCCGCATCTACCTCATCTTCATAAGGGAACGGCCCCATGCCCAGAACGCCATTCTCTGATTGAAATTCAACCGAAATGCCTTCGGGAATGTAATTGGCCACCAGGGTGGGAATGCCAATACCCAGGTTAACATAATAGCCATCTACCAGTTCCTGTGCGATGCGTTTTGCAATTCCGTTTTTATCTAGCATAGGGTTTGTTTTTTAGGATGTATGACGGGGGAAGGATGTATGGTGACGGATGACCGATGTACTTACTCAATTTATATACTTCTTTTGAGTGCGATCAATTTATTAATAATTTCATAGCATGAAGAATAGCGTTTTTCAAATGTTTCGATTGATATGTATTCTCTTCTTACCGCTTTTATAAGACAAGTCGCCGTCTCTGCAGTGGATCTTATTGAATACGACAAAAAGCGTTTGAACTCTGGGTTTGATTGACCAATACTTCCTTCAGCAATGTTTAAAGCAATTGAATCAACTGCTCTCTGCATTTGTGACGAAATATTGAATTTCTCACGTTCGGGAAAACTTACCAAATCTTCCACGATACGCTCTGCCAATTCCATGGATAGGTTCCACACCTCAAGCTTCTCAAATTTAAATTTATTCATGTCTTAAAGGTTTATCCTCAAAAGACGTGTGTTTATATTTCTTAATGCCAAATGGCCTATGATTCAAAATTCATCAGCCAATACGTGGATTCCTGGTAGATTTTATTCCAAGTCTAATTATCTTAATCGGGATAATGGTACCTTAACTTTCCTCAATACTCTTCACCGGTCATCGGACATCGGTCACCTAACATTTCCTTACTTCTCCCTCACCGTTCTCTGCTCAATGCGTTTCTCAAATTTCTCACCCTGAAAGATGCGCTGAACAAAAATGCCCGGTGTGTGTATTTGGTTTGGATCAAGTTCGCCGGCCGGCACTAATTCTTCTACTTCGGCAACGGTAATTTTTCCAGCCATGGCCATAAGCGGATTGAAATTACGCGCGGTTCCTTTAAATATAAGATTGCCTGCTTCATCTCCCTTCCAGGCTTTAACAAAAGCAAAATCTGCGTGAAAGGCACGTTCGAGAATATGGGGTTTACCGTTAAACTCCCGCACCTCTTTTCCTTCTGCTACTTCCGTTCCATATCCGGCAGGCGTAAAAAACGCCGGTATGCCGGCTCCGGCAGCACGACATCGTTCGGCTAATGTGCCCTGGGGTATGAGATCAACTTCCAATTCACCGCTAAGCATCAGTGATTCAAATAGATCATTCTCACCAACATAGGACGAGATCATCTTTTTAACTTGTCTCGTTTGTAAGAGTAGTCCCAGGCCGAAATCATCCACCCCTGCATTATTGCTAATACAGGTTAAGCCTTTTGCACCGGTTTCACGTATGGCGGCAATGGCATTTTCCGGAATGCCCGACAGGCCAAAGCCCCCCAGCATTAAAGTCATATTGTCTGCCAATCCTGCCACCGCTTCGCGGGCATTACCAACGGTCTTTCTAATCATGGAATCGTTCTTCAGAATTATGCTAGCAAGTTATGGAAATCGCCTCAAGAGCAGAAGGGCTTAAAGCTCGAATTGATCGGGAATATTGTCTTCCTCAAATTCTGTATTGCCTGATCCCTGGTATTTATCACAATCCAATTCTACATCCAAGGCCTGATCGGGCTTCATAAAATCAGAGGTACTGATATTTAGTTGAGGATCGGCATAACACTTCTTCATAAAAAGTGCCCACACTGGTAGTGAAACGGTTGCTCCCTGACCAAAAGTGATACTGCCAAAATGTGCGGAACGATCCTCACATCCTCCCCATACTCCGGTGATGAGGTTGGGCACCATGCCAATAAACCAACCATCACTTTGGTTTTGGGTAGTGCCCGTTTTACCGGCGATAGGATTCTGGAAATCGTAAGGATATCCGGTCACCACATCATTCGGATACCAGGCTCCGGTAGTCCGGAGACGAATGCCACTTCCTCCCATAGTCACCCCTTTCATTAAGTCTAAAATGATATAGGCATCTTGCTCACTCATCACTTCATTGGTGCGAGGGGTAAAGTCTTCCAATACCACCCCATCTTTGGTTTCAATGCGAGTGATCATGATAGGCTGTGTATAAACCCCTTTGTTGGCCAATGCCGTATAAGAACCGGCCATCTCATAAATCGATAAATCAACGGTTCCCAGAGCGATGGAGGGTTGGCTGGGAATTTCCGCCTCAATGCCCATTTCCTTACACATGCGGATTACCGGATCCGGACCCACCTCTTTCATGAGATAGGTGGTTACGGTATTGATACTTTTTGCCAACGCTCGCTTTAGAGTAAAAACGCCACCATACTCATCCGTTGAGTTTTTAGGACACCAATCTTCCAACAGGCCATATTGACCCTTTTCAATACAAGTTTTAACATTGGGGACCTGCATACAAGGTGAGTATCGCTTTTGTTTGATGGCCGTAGCATAAACAAAGGGTTTAAAGGTAGAACCCACCTGACGCCTCCCTTGTTTTACATGATCGTACTTGAAGTGTTTGAAGTCTATGCCACCTACCCAGGCTTTTACAAAACCCGTTTGAGGCTCCACCGAAATTAATCCACTTTGATAGAAATGTTTGTAGTAGCGGATGGAATCCATCGGACTTAGGACAGTGTCAATATCCCCTTCCCATGAAAATATGCTCATGGGCCTGGGGGTGTTAAACACGAGATTAATCGAATCCATGGAAACACCAGCTTTTTGTAATGACCTGTAGCGTGGAGTTCTTTTCATGGCCTGCTTTAGAATTCCCTCTATCTGATCCTTACTCAGGTTGTGAAAAGGTGCCTGCTTCCTATTTTTTTCTTTGAGGAAGAATACGCGCTGCAAATTGCTCATATGCTCTCTCATGGCTTCTTCAGCATAAGTTTGCATGCGAGAATCAATAGTGGTGTATATCTTCAGACCATCAGTGTATAAGCTGTACTCCTCACCCGTTTCTTCCTTTCTTTTTTTAATCCAATCAGACATGTACTTTCTCAAGTATTCTCTAAAGTATGGAGCCAAGCCTTCCAGATGACTTTCTCTCGTGAAATCAATGCTCAAAGGCCTTAATTTAAGGGTGTCAAATTGTTCTCGCGTGATCATGTCATTGCGTAACATTTGATAATACACCGTGTTTCTCCGTTGCTTCATGAGCACGGAATCTCGCATAGGATTATATAGAGATGGGTTTTTAGCCATTCCCACCAGGATTGCCGATTGTTCAATGCTTAAGCTATCCGGACTGGAATTGAAATAGATCTTAGCCGCGGAATTAATACCGACAGCCTGGTACAGAAAGTCAAACTGATTAAAGTACATCGCAATAATGTCCTCCTTAGTGTAAAGTCTTTCCAGGCGGGCAGCAATAACCCATTCCTTAAATTTTTGCTTGATCCGTTCAGGAATGGTTCTGGCCGGTTTGTGGAAAAGTTGTTTGGCCAGCTGCTGGGTAATGGTGCTCCCACCCCCATCACTGCCTAGATTTACTACCGCCCGGGCCAGGGCTTTGAAATCCACGCCGCTGTGTTGATGGAAACGTTCATCTTCTGTGGCGACCAACGCATTCACCAGGTGTGGCGAAAGGTCTTTGTATTCTGTGTGGGTTCGGTTCTCCTGATAGAATTTGCCCAGGATTTTGCCGTCTGATGTGATAATCTCACTAGCCAGTTTACTGCGCGGATTCTCCAGCAACTCAATGGGAGGGAGTTTGCCAAATGCCCCAGCTGCCGCTAAGCCCACGCATAAGATCACCACCAGCACCATTAAACCAGCCAGTCCCCAAATTACTTTCAGATATCTACTGTATCCAATAGCCTGCTTTTTCTTAGCCATTATTTCTCTTCCGTATTTTCTGCTTTATACACACCCAGGCCCACACTCTCCAATCCCAATAGTTGATCCGTACGCATGGCATGCTGAATATTAAAGATATAGGTTCCGGATTGATTAAATTGTACTCTCGAAGTGCGAAATGGCCACTCGTGAGTCTTGATGGATCCGGCACCTTTTCCCAACCACTTTCCGTAGGGATCCGCCATGGTATACTCTGCCGTATCGGCAAACTCCGTTCCCCTTTCAGAGTCTACACTGCGAAAGAAGTAGATGTTACGGTATGGATAAGCATGGTTGTTGCGCAAATAGAGGTAAACTTCATAACTCGCGGTGGTATCCAAAATCTCTACTGCGAAGCTCACAGCACTGTCCTTATTCCAGCCGGCCTCTGGAATATCATGATGCTCTTCGTACACAGCCTCACGCCCGCAGGAACTTACAAGGATCATCATCAGGCTCAGTAAAGTCAGGCATAAGCGCCTATGGTTTCCTACTCTTCTTCGCATTTTTTGACCGTGGTTTTCTGCGTTTAGAACGTCGCTTTGATTTTAATTTGTCGTCAAATCGATTAATATTATCCTGATCTGCGCCAACTTCAAATTCCTGGTTAATACTGCTTTCTATCAAGCCAAATTCCTCTAATGATTCCGGCAACTTTCCGCCCTCATTCAATTTGATAATCTCGTTGACATTTTCTACTGCCAGGGGAATCCATTCTACAGCGTGATCCTTATAACCGAACCACATGGTAGCTTTGAATATATCCATCTTCATATAGACCGCTTCACCCTTCCGGGTCCTGAGAACAGTATCGGTCTTGGGGAATTTCTTGAGTGCTTCAATATAGGAGTCAAGCTCAAAGTTGAGACAGCATTTTAACTTGCCACATTGACCAGCTAATTTTTGCGGATTAAGCGCCAATTGTTGATATCGGGCGGCAGCCGTATTTACGGAGCGAAAGTCTGAAAGCCAGGTAGAACAACACAGCTCTCGCCCGCAAGAACCGATACCGCCTACACGGGCTGCTTCTTGCCGAGACCCTATCTGCTTCATTTCTACGCGAATGCGAAATTCTGCGGCTAATTTTTTGATCAGCTCACGGAAGTCAACTCTGCCTTCTGCCGTATAGTAGAAGGTGGCTTTGTGACCATCTCCCTGATATTCAACATCGCTCAATTTCATTTCCAGATTTAGCTGCTGGATAATTTTGCGAGAGCGAATCATGGTCTCCCATTCCTTATTTCGGGTCTTATGCCAGATGTCAATATCGCGCTGTGTGGCTTTGCGAAAAATCTTTAGAATACCCTCACTCTTGGGACTAACCCCCTTCTGCCTCATTTGTAATTTTACCAACTGACCAGACATTGACACTGTTCCAATATCATGTCCGGGAGAGCCTTCGACCGCCACAGCATCGTTAATCTGCAAGGCCAGCCCTTTTGTATTGCGGTAAAAATCTTTCCTACCGTTCTTAAAGCGCACTTCCAGAATATCAAATTTCTGATCTGAAGGTTGGTCCATATTGGCCAACCAGTCAAATACGCTCCTCTTATTACAACCGTTTACACCACACGCACCATTGTTCTTACATCCCTTGGGAAGACCTGTGCTAGTACAATCAGTACATCCCATGTCCTGTATGCTTATTTTTGTGCGATCCTTACTTAAGGATTTGAACAAAGATATCAATATACAATAACGAAGACTGACCTACATTCATATCATTTATTAAGGATTATACGTTTGAAGGTGGGTACATTTTATTTGAGATTAATGCGCAACATACTTTTCCTGGCCTTTCTTGCTCTCGGCTCCGTAAACATTGAGGCACAAACCTCTACCGATATTGGCGTTTGGTTGGATCACCTGCCCTACAATGATGGTTTGGATGTGGTAGAGCACGAGCGCATGGTTTATTGTGCTACGGAACAGGGTTTATTTATCTACGACAATATCGAGAAGACCATACAAAGATTATCGAAGATAAATGGTCTCAGCGACGTTGGACTTACCAGTCTGGCCTGGTCAGACAAGTATGATATACTCTTGATTGGATACAGCAACGGCAATCTGGATTTACTCATTGGTTCCGAAGTGGTCAATGCACCGGAAATTCTACTTTCCGGAAATTATAGTGGCCTAAAACGCATCAATGAAATTCAAACGCGCGGCGATTATGCCTATATCTGCACCAACTTCGGCATTGTAGAATATGATCTCAATCGCCGAATAGTACAGGAAACATTCATTATTGGCTCAAATGGCGATCCGGTAGCGGTAGAGAGTCTTACATTTTCAGACGACAGCATACATGCGGCAACTTCCCAGGGATTATTGGAAGCTAATGTTCAGGATCAATTGATTGATTTTCAGAACTGGACGCGCAATACCGGGGTGGGAAAACCCATAAATCATGTTGCCTACTTTGACAATATGCTGGTGGTCAATAAACCTACGCCTCCCAACCAGGATTCGGTTTTTTACCGTGATGGTGGTGACTGGGTATATGCCACCGAGCTTCTTTTTATGAGCAATGTGTTGGATTTGCGCGAAGATAAGGGGTATTTGATCGTGGGAAATGGATTTAGTGCCACGGCCTATAAACCGGGCTTTGAGCTGGAATTTAATATTCAGGCTGCCGGTACGGGCAATCCCTTTTTTAACGGTCAGGCTTCTGCCATCGGATCCTTATTCAGAAATTTTTGGGTAGCAGATGGTGATGGTTTGTACCAGGGCTATGACTCGGGGAATGGCTTTTTCATTTTTAATCACAAACCTAATTCACCCCGAACACAAAAGGTGCTTAAAATGACTCATGACGGAGAGCGGATGTATGTAGCACCGGGAGAAATTAATGATGTGTGGGCCCCTCAATTTAACAATGATGGTTTTTTTACGCTCACCGCGTATAGCTGGAATAATATTCCCTCTACAGATTTTAATGACTATAAGGATATCGTAGCTCATATCACTGATCCGGCCGATCCCGATCACTACTTTGCCTCTTCTTATGGCAATGGAATTCTGGAATTTCAGGATGATAAATTCGTAAGGATAATTAACTCCAGCAACAGCCCAATACCTCCCACCAGCACCGGAGAGCATAGAATTGGTGGATTTTCTGCTGACTTTGAGGGTAATATCTGGTTCACCAATAGTTTAACCAATACCCCATTAGGGGTGATGAGACCGGATGGGAGCATTGAGGTTTATTCGCTGGGTTCCGCAGCAAGTAGCTCTACCGCGATAAAAGATATTCTCTACACCTCACAAGACCAGATTTGGATGCAAACCAGAACGGGTGGGGCCGTGGTGGCCTATTTTGAAGAAGGTATTCTGAGAACCAGAAGGTTGACAGCTACAGAAGGAAACGGCAACCTTCCAACCGAAACGGTCCTGGCATTTGCGGAGGATCTGGACGGTGAGATTTGGATTGGAACTGATGAAGGAATGGCCGTGCTTTTTAGTCCACAAAATATTTTTGAACCCAACCGCAATTACGATGCGCAGATCATAGTAATTGATGAGGATGGTGATGGCAATGGCGAGCGGGTGCTCGGGTCGGAACGCATAAATGATATAGAGGTTGACGGCAGCAATAAAAAGTGGTTTGCTACTGCTACGCAAGGGGTGTTTTATACTTCTGAAAACGCCCGTGAACAGATCTATAACTTCAACACAGATAATAGTCCGCTGCCCAGCAATAATGTATTGGATATTGAGATAGATGACGTAACGGGCATGGTGTATTTTGGTACCGATCAGGGAATCGTGTCCTTTCAGGGAAGCGCTACCGCCGGTGTAGAAACTCATCGAGACGTGTTTGCATATCCAAATCCGGTGGAACCCGGATATGATGGTCCAATCCTGATTAGGGGATTGGTGACAAATGCACAAGTAAAGATTACGGATATTGAGGGCAATCTCATTTTTGAAACCGTAGCAGAAGGTGGTCAGGCGGTTTGGGATGGCCGTAGTTTTGATGGGAGAAGAGCTAGCTCTGGAGTATACCTGGCCTATGTTACCAATGATCTGGGAAGTCAGACTACGGTTACCAAGATTCTGATCCAGAACTGATGTTGGTAAAAACGGAGGCGATAGTGTTAGGTTCCGTCAAGTACGGAGACAACAGTGTTATTCTTCGGACCTACAGTGAAGAGTACGGACTGATCTCTTTCATCGCCGGTGGTATTCACAGCAAAAAGGGGGCAATAAGACCAGCCATGATTCAGGTTCTCTCCGTTTTACAAATTGTATTTTACGATAAGGCAAAAGGCGAATTGAAGAGAATTAAGGAAGTTTCTGTGCCCCATCCCCTTCAGGAAGTGTTTTATGATCCGATCAAGAGCGGTCTGGCCATGCTGTTTGCGGAAATCCTCCAACATGTTATACACGAGGAAGAGCCTAACCCAGGCTTGTACAGGTTTTTGAGAAATACCGTTTATGAACTGGACAATTTGCAAGAAGCCATGGGCTCTTATCACCTGGTGTTTCTTTACAAGCTCACCACGTTTTTGGGCTTCCAGCCGGAGGCCCCTCAAGCAAAGGCCAGGTTTTTTGACCTGATCAATGGAGTATTCGAGGGTGATGAGCCGATGCATGCCCAATTTCTACACGGAACTTCTTTTGCTCAATGGGTGGCACTTCATGAAATCTCGGAAAATCCTGGTGTGGCGAGTAAATTTAGCCTTGAGGAGCGAAGGCAAGTGCTGTCAAATTTAATTTTATACTACCGTTTGCATGTAAAGGACTTTGGCAAACTCAAATCACTCGAGGTTTTATCGGAAGTGCTTAGTTAGTGATCTCAATACTTTGTAAGATGGCCTCCAATTCCAAGAGCAGATTGCGTTTGCTTTGATCGGGAGCATAAACAAACCCATCCAGCATGATACGCTGATTGTTGTTCTCATCAAAAATGGTGTAGTTCACAAATGCCCCGCCCATAAAATCACCTTTGGTGCGCCACAAACCCCGGGTTTCAAAAGCAAACTGACTATCTAATTCCCGATTTATCATTTTGGCTGGTAAAATGTCTTCAACCACCATATAGGATCCTTCCTTCTCTCCCTGGAAATGAATTTGTGTAAGACTATCTCGTAAAGGAATAATTCTTTCACCCAGCACGCCGCTACTTGTTTGTAAGGGTTCAAAATAGATCATGATCCCCTGGTCAGACTTAAGGCCTTTTTTCCAAAATACCAGCAATTTTTCTGCGCTCTGTTCCAGATCGTAGTCTAAGGGTATTTTCATGGAAACATGATGAGCCAACATTGTTTTGTGCTGCGGTTGATGCTGAGATAAGAGACGTTTTTGCAAATGGTCAATTTCACTTTGTCTCAGTTCCTCCACCATTTCATGCTGGTGCTTTATAATGAGCTTTCCCAGTTCATTTTGGTTAGGAGCAGTAAACTTATATACGAGTTGTGGTTTGGCGTACAGGTTGGCTTGTGACTGGAATTTCGTAGAATCCAGATCCAGAATAATTAGGTTTCGAGTTCGATGCAATAGGCTATTAAACTCCTTATGATTTACCTGCCTCACCGTAAATTTGGGCTCGGGTTGCGGCAGTCCATATTGGGCCTCAGTAATGTACTTGCGTAAGATTTCTCCTGCCTGATCTTGCCAAACCGCATCCGGTGCAACAACTAAAATATCTAATGTGCCACCATTGCTCGAGGGTAAGGTATCAGAAAAAATTTGCTGGCCGTCTTCCTGGCCACAAGATGCTATGACTAGAGCTGTGATCAGAAGGGACAGGTATTTTTTCATTAGCTGTTAGGGTATATTTTAAGCGTCATTCCAGGCTTCAATTTACGAGCATCAGAAATTTTATTCCAACTCATTATGTTCTGTGCGCTGACCCCGGGGTATTTTCTGGCAATACTATAGAAGGTTTCGCCGGTACGAACCCGGTATGCCACATACTCACTACCGCTTGAGGTTTTTTTGACCGAGGTAGAAGCCTTTGCCGTTTGACTCGCATAGTTGGCCGGTATTTTTCGTGGGTAAATGGTCAGTCGCTGCCCCACGCGGATCGTATTACTTCGCATGCCGTTCCAACGACGAATACTGCTGACAGACACGCCATAACGTTCGGCAATCAATCCGAGAACTTCCCCGCGCTGCACTGTATGTTTTATGCGTTCATCCATTTCAACATAAGCGGGTTGACTCTGCTTCTTTTGTTCAAAATCCTTGGTGGCCAGGGTGTATATGGAATCTTCATTATTGATGAAAGCCCCGACCTTTTCTGATGGCAACACCAGTGTATAGGGCTTTTCAGAACGCTTGGGAACAATTTTATGTCGGTAAGCCGGATTAAGAAATCTCAATTCCTCCTCTGAGATATCAATCAGTTTGCTGATCTGCTCAAAACTAATGCGTTCTTTCACCCATACGGTGTCTGTTTGGAAATAGGAAAGTTGAATTTCCTGTGGGTACAACAGATGCTCCTCCGCATAATTCATGATATAGTTTACGGCTATAAAAGCAGGGACATACCCGGCAGTTTCGCGGGGTAAGTATGGACGAATTTCCCAGTAATTGCGCTTGCCTCCCGAACGTCGAATAGCCTTATTTACATTTCCCGGACCAGAATTATAGGCAGCGAGCGCCAGATTCCAGTCGCCAAAAATACTATAGAGCTTCTTAAGGTACAGGCAAGCCGCTTCCGTAGATTTTAAAGGATCACTGCGTTCATCAACGTAGGATGAAACGGATAAACCTTGCAAGCGTCCGGTAGAATACATGAATTGCCATAAACCGGTGGCGCCCACTCTGCTTCTTGCGAGGGGATTTAAGGCGGATTCTACTATCGCCAGATATTTCAGTTCCAGCGGAAGTCCGTGCCTGTCTAATGCCTCTTCAAACATGGGAAAGTAATAATTGGATAAGCCCATCATGCGACCAACTTGCTCACGTCTTTTCTTGCTGTAAACATCAATGTACCTCTTTACATAATTGTTGTAATCCAAGTTGAATGGGGTTCTACCATCCAACTCCGCCAGACGAATCTTGTAAATAGAATCATTGAATTCAGGTACCACCGATGGTGCATCGGTGGAAATTTCAGGAAGAAATTCCTCTGTTGCAGTTAAACCCTGCGGGTCATTAAAGAAGGTAAACTTCAACAGGCTGTCGAGCTGAGCGACGTAGGGATCATCTTTTAGATCAATAGCCTCAAGGTCAACAGGTTGTAGTTTTTTTGTGGTGTCTGTGTCATTATGCTGATGCATACCAGCAAAAACAGGACTAATCGAGAGTGCAAAGAAGAGAGTTTTCCAGAGTTTCATAAAGCAGCGCATTAAAATTTACCATTGTACCAACTTGATAATCAGAACGGTAAATTACCATCATACCTAAAGACCAATAAATATTACGATCTTTTCGAGGGAAAGATAACAGAATTTCTCAAAAATGCTAACCCTCTATTTATCAACTATTTATTCTGCATAAGTTGTTGAGCAAACTCTAGCAATGACTTTTCAGAGAATGATGGGGACATTAATTGTATGCCGAAAGGAAGACCGTTACTGTGATTACCCATTGGTAAAGAAACGGCGGGAGCGCCAGATATATTGGCCTGTACCGTAAATATGTCTTCGAGATACATCACAGTAGGATCGCTGTGTTCAGCGCCTATAGGAAATGCGGTATGAGGTGAAGTTGGAGATAGGAGAAAATCATACCGCTCAAACATGCGATTGGTTTCATCCTGAATCAATCTTCGCGCTTTCTGTGCTTTCAGGTAATAGGCATCATAATAACCGCTACTTAAAACATAGGTGCCGAGTAGAATACGCCGCTTCACTTCCGTGCCAAATCCCTCAGTCCTGGACAGCTTGTACGTACTCTCTAAATCATGGGCATTTTCACTTCTGTAGCCCATATGGATGCCATCATATCTGGCTAGATTCGATGATGCTTCGGCGGTGGTAAGGATGTAATACACGGGCACCATGTGATCCAAATGGGGGAAATCAACCGCTTCCACTTCATGGCCTGCCGCACGTAATTTGTCAATGAGAGCCATTGTGCCTTCACGTACTTCAGGATCGATACTTGGATGCTCCAGGGCATCTTTTATGTAACCAATTTTTTTGTAGTTTTTCGCACTTGCATCAAAAGTGGCGTTTTCTACCTCCCTCCTAGAAAGGGTGCTATCATACTCATCTTTTCCGGCAATAACTTCATAAATTATTGCGGCATCTTCCACACTCTTGGTCAAAGGACCAATCTGATCAAATGAAGATGAATAGGCGATTAGGCCGTGGCGTGAAACTCTGCCGTAAGTGGGTTTAAAGCCTACAATGCCACAAAAACTCGCAGGTTGCCTTATGCTACCACCAGTATCCGTTCCCAGCGCGGCATGACATAATCCGGCCGCCACCGCCGCGGCACTGCCACCAGAGGATCCACCGGGAACTTTAGAACTATCATGTGGGTTTTTTACCGGACCATAATAGGAATGTTCATTGGATGAACCCATGGCAAATTCATCGCAATTGAGCCGACCAATAATGATCGCATCCTCTGCCAAGAGGCGCTCAACAGCCGTAGCATCATACAGAGATTCAAATGATTCAAGAATGTGTGAACCGGCACTTACGCCATGTCCGTTTACGCAAATATTATCCTTTAAGCCAACTACCATACCGGCTAGCTTACCAGCATTACCACGCTTCAGTTTTTCGTCTATTACCGTGGCCCTGCCTCTAGCTTCAGAGGCATATACTTCCAGAAAGGCATTGAGGTGCTTGTTTTCCTCAATTCGCTTTAAATATTCTTCAACCAGACTTACACAGCTTAGCTCTCCTTTCTGCAAAGCAAGCTGAATTTCAGAAAATTTGTTGAAACTCATCAAAATGTAGGGATTTCAAAAAATCTGATTACTTGGTCTCCGTAGTTTGAGCCTCGTCCTCATCATCCTTCACCGCTTTCTTGAATTCCTTTACACCACCGCCAAGACCTCTCATCAATTCCGGGATTTTACGGCCACCAAACAGGAGCAGTACTACTAATACGATCAGTACAACCTGCCAAGGGCCAACCCAACCCATCATTACAAACGCAAGATTCATCATGCTAAATTTTAGAGCCCCAAAGGTATGAATAATACCAGCATCTAGGTAGTGCCACAAGAGTATCAGAAAGGAGAGAAATCAGAGCCGATAAACTTTAAAATCCTCATTGGAGTACACCAGGTCAAATTCAGGTAGAGCCATGTCATCAAAGCATATTACGTAAGCTTCGGAATATTGATCATCCAGATTTTCCCAAATGGCCTGGAAGTCAGAAGCCTTATTGGCTTTGTAGTTCTCCACTAAACTATCGGGATCTGTACACCCCAGACTGCTCATCCTGGCCCACCACAACTCACCGTACGCTTCACTAAAAAAGGCCTTCGTGCCATCGTGCCATGTACCGTAGCTAGACCGCAAAGACTCTACCCGAAACCCGGCCTGAGAAGGGGGTTCAATAAAGACCACGTCCCTGGCCGTGTTTTCCCGCGACCAATGCTGTAAGTCGTACCAGCTTTGCTTCTGTCTGCCCTGCCTAATTTTTAAACCGTCTCTTTGCCAGTAACCAGCAATACCAACCACCAGAATAATTGCCGCTGTACCGAGGGATTGAAGCCATCTGGAAGCGGCGGTTTTTCTGATTAGAAAAAAACTAGCTACGGCTACGGCCAGAAATGCAAAACTTTTGGAAGGTACTCCGTAGAAGTATTGGATTATTACACCAATACCTAAGATCATTAGCCATACTTGTGGTTTTCGAATTATTAGGCCTGACCACAAAATGATAGTAAACAGTACCAGGAAGATAAAACTTCGGAAGAACTGCAGTTGAATAATAATCCGCACCGGAATAATTTCTGTGAAAATGGTACCGATGATGAGCAGCATGAGAATACCGACACCAAAACCCGAAAAAAACTTTTTGAGCTTGCTGTCAAGGTCGGATCGCCAAAGGATACCAATGTATACCAGGGCTATCAGGATAGAATTGATAATCAGCTTTAGAGAAAAGGTGCTGGGAAACGAATGATGGGCATTTCGCAAATGCATTATCTTCATCCATAGCTCACTCACAACAATGGCACTGCTGTCTGATGGATGTAAATGTCTTAAATAAAGCACGGGAATTACCAGGATTAGAAACAATGGCCAGTACAGATAATAGCGTCCCTTTAGCTGCATCCAAAAAATCACCCCAATCCAGCTACATACGATTAAGTATAGCGATGATAAGGGGTGAATATTGAAAGCCAAAGCTTGGATTAGGACGGTCCACAACCACCTCTTCTGCAGCATAAAAACCACAGAAAACAGAAGAATAGGCAACGTAATGGTGCGTTCCATCAAAACCGAATCCCACACCGCGATTGTGCCAATCACCGGAAAGCTGAAGGTGAGTAATACCACGGTGAATAGTGCAGCATTTTTGTTCTTAAAGATCTGCCAGCTCAGCTGGTAGAAACTAAGCAGGGTGAGTATGAGTACCATTACATAAATGATGAAATGCGTGATCGCTACATCATTGCCTAAGATTCCGGCAATTTTGGCTAATGCCATATTGTAAAAGCTCGGGGAATTCACTCGTTGAGCAATGAGTGGATCATTGGGATAGAGAGTAGGATCCATTAAATCATACAACCAGGGTAGGGCAATGAACTGGTTCCACATCCCAAAGTGATATTGATTAATTCCGATCAGAGAGGCTATACCTATTAAAATCAAGGCAATGAGAACCGGGAGATCAAGGGACTTTTTTGACACGTTGTTGGTAAATTAAAGCTGAAAGTACGCCATATCTAATCTAGTATGAAACCTTTAGTATATGAAGTGTAACATCCCGAAGGGTGTTATGATTTCAAGTAAATTGTTGGTAGCTGGTTTTATACATTTTCTTTTGGCCATTTGAATGCATTCCACACAATTAGCGCAGTCAATATTGATTCTATTATAGCTAGAAAGACATAAAAACTATACCAAGGGGTCAAACTCCCGAATGCAATGAGCAGCATCATAATCGTAAAAATACTTCCAAAAACAAGGTTAAGCCATTTATTTGGTTTCGGTTTTAAAAATAGTGAAGCGACCACCATTAATGGAGGGATAACCATTATTAGGGAGGCTATAAAGAGTATCATTGGAGAATTTAAAACGTGATCACCACTAATCAAACTCTCAACCTTTTCGGGGGTATATAATTCAAAATAATCTCCGTATAGATAGCAGAAAGTTGCAGCGATCCACAATGCGGCGAGTTTCATTTTTACGTTAATCTCAAAGTCTTTCATCTATTATGATCTTATCCAATCCAAAGGATGATTGAGTTATTAAAATGCTACAATTTAGTGTGATGTCCATTTGCTACTAGCTAAACAAATAGGCTAACCTCTTCCAGAGCTTTTCTTTTGAGATCAGGAACCATTGCGTCATTGGCAGGGTATCCTACCGGGAGAAGGAGATAAGGCTTTTCATTGGCAGGCCTGTTCAGTATTTCACTTAAAAAATTCATGGGGCTGGGAGTATGGGTTAGGGTAACCAAACCCGCTTGATGAATGGCGGTAATTAGCATCCCACAAGCAATCCCCACAGATTCCTGAACGTAGTAATTTTTGCTTCTTTCCGTTCCTTCCAGGTCATAGGTTCGTCGAAATGCGATGATTAACCAGGGGGCAATTTCCAGGAAGGGTTTATGCCAGTCGGTACCTAAGGGTGCCAGATCGCGAAGCCACTCTTCCGTAGCCCGGTTTTCATAAAATTCTTTTTCTTCTGCCTCCGCTGCAGCTCGGATTTTTGACTTGACAGCTGCATCTTGAACCGCCACAAAGAACCAGGGTTGTTTGTGTGCTCCACTGGGTGCCGTGGCAGCGGTTTTGATTATATTTTCAATTACAGCCTTGGGTACCGGGGTGTCACTAAAATCACGACATGATCGTCGCTGATCCATATGCTTATAAAACTCCTCACTAAGCCCTATCAATTCTGAAGATTTCTTAACCGGTCTTTGGTAGGGGATAAATTTCATAAGGATCTTCTCAGTGATGTGGAATTAATCTAGTTTTTCGGTGAGCTTCTTCATTACTTCTCGTGGATTTCGCTCTTTGTAAAGCACCTTATAAACCGCATTGGCAATGGGCATTTTAATGTCGTGATCTTTCCTTAATTCACGAATTAATCTCGAAGCATAGTAACCTTCCGCGATCATATTCAGCTCCAGCATGGCAGACCTGATGGTATACCCCTTGCCAATCATATTACCGAACATTCGGTTTCTGCTGAACTGACTATAAGCCGTCACCAGCAGGTCGCCCAGGTAGGCAGAGTCGTTGATGTCTCGTTTTAAAGGATGTACTGCCTTCATAAATCTTTTCATTTCCCGAATAGCATTGCTAACCAGTACTGCCTGAAAATTATCTCCATAGCCTAAACCGTGATATATTCCGGCAGCCAGGGCGTAAATATTCTTTAGTACCGCAGCGTATTCCGTACCGTATATATCATCTGACAAGGTGGTGATGATATAATCGCAATTCATGCGTTCGGCAAGATTCTCAATACGCTTGGTGTTGTTTCCAGCAATAGTGATATAGGAAAGCCTTTCAAGGGCTACCTCCTCTGCGTGACATGGCCCGGTAATTATGCCGATTTGATCTAAGGGAACATGGTATTTATCGAAGAAGAACTCACCAACAATAAGGTTTTCATCGGGAACAATACCCTTAATGGCACTATAGATTGTTTTATCCTTTAGCGGATGTTTTAGATTAGATAAGGCATCCTTAAGAAATGCTGATGGTACTGCAAATATGAGGGTGTCCGCTTTTTCAACTACGTGATTGATATCTGTGCTAAGATCTAGACGCTTGGTCGGCAGTTCTACACCAGTGAGATATTTTGGGTTATGATGATACCGTTTTATATGAGCGGCGCTCTTTTCGTTCCTAAGCCACCATCCTACATACTCAGAATTCTCACTCAGAATTTTCACCAGAGCGGTTGCCCAACTTCCACCACCAATCACTGCAATTTTCATCTTAGCTTGTTTTGGTTGCTTTAGAATTCAACCCTTGCGCTCTCCTCTTTGCCATTTCGTATATAGAGCACTTCTGTTACATCTCCCTTTTTAAACTGGCCTAAAGCTTTCATGTAACTTGTCATATCCACAATTTTTACATCGCCCATTTTAGTGATGACATCACCTTTCTGAAGGCCGGCTAATTGTGCTGACTTACCAGTAGTAACACCATCCAGGCGCATGCCTTCGCCATCAAACATATAGTCAGGCATCACCCCCAGGGTTACACTAAACTTTGGTGCCTTGGTCGATTCATCCTTGGTGGCCGTGAAAGGAACATTTTCGAGATCTCGTGTATCATAAAGTAGTCCCAGAATGTATCCCAAAATTTGCGCCTCACCCTCAAAGTTAATCTTTTCTATATCGTCTGTTGGCTTGTGATAATCGGCATGGGCACCCGTGAAAAAATGTAGTGCGGGAATTTCCTGATAATAAAAGCTGGTATGATCTGAAGGACCGACGCCGCTTTCTGAGGTCTTTAGTTTCAACTCATTACAAGCCCTTTCTCGTACTAAATCTTTCCATATTGGCGAGGTGCCAACACCGCTAACCGCAACCATACTTTGTTCCAAACGCCCTATCATATCAAGGTTAATCATATAGCGTGGTTCAATTTCAAGATCTACCATACTTTCGGTAAAAAAGGAAGATCCCAGTAAACCTATTTCTTCACCGGAAAATGCTAAGATGAGATAGTTAGGCTTCGCCCCTGAAGTAGTGTCTGCAACCAGGTTTGTGGCCAGTTCCAGGATGCCGGCAACTCCACTGGCGTTGTCATCAGCGCCGTTGTGAATGGCAGGCTCGTCTCCAGCATAGAGTGAGTTCTGGCCACCTAATCCCAGGTGATCATAGTGAGCTCCAATTATGACGGTGGAATTTGCATTGTTATTAATCAGGCCCAAAATATTTTTGGTCAGAATCCTATTTTCTTTGGCGCTGGTAACGAATTCCACCTTTTTCTTGTTTTTAAGGCTTAAGGCCAGATCAGCGTTTGAAACATACACCACCGGTAATCTGCGGCTGTGTATTTTGCGAAATCTTGCTTCCAAATCACTGGCCATGCCTTTTCTATTGACCAGAACTACTCCCACCGCACCTTTTTCCAAGGCTAAGTTTATGCGGTCACCGAGATCGTGGTATTTGAGGTATTTAGAGTGTGGATGTATCCCATCCGGTGATGAGATGTCAATCAGGAAGATCTTTCCCACCAGTTGTTTTTCAGCTTTTCCTGCATAGTCATCATACGCCAAATCCGGAGCTGAAATACCAAAGCCTACGTCCACTAACTTTCCGGTTACACTGCCATTCTCATTCCAGGGCGCGGGGAAATAGTCTTCCACCAGGCGATATTCAGTTCCCTTAAAAACAAACTTATTCTTGTCGCTGAAGCTTACCCAATCGGGAATGGTGAAATCCTGGAAATACCCATCTTCCATCATAGGCTGCAAACCGATTTCCTCAAATCGGTTGGCGATGTAGGCAGCAGCAAGCTCGATTCCTTCTCCTCCAGGCTTCCTGCCTTGCAAATCATCCGAGGCCAAATAACTAATATCTTGATATATACGATCCTTTGCACCCTGAATAAGGGGTTGGCAATTTACTTGTGCGGCCAGGCTGGTTCCTAAACCAATAAGGGCTCCCAACAATAGTGTTCTCTTCATTTTCTCTCCATTTTGGCTGCCAAATATACTAAGGTCAGGCAAGCATATGTTTGATTATTCCGTTAAGAAGTATCATTGCGCCCTAACCCATAAGCGTTCAGGGCTTTCTATTTTTACCAATTAATTTGATCATTTGGCTTCATTAAAGTCGCTGGCCTCACAAACGGCCATTTATGGAATTAGCAGTATTCTGGGGAGGTTGCTCAACTTTGCCCTTACACCTTTGCATACCAGGTTTCTGGAGAAGGGGGAATACGGCATTAATACGGATGTATATTCCATGATTGCCTTTTTGATGGTAATCCTGACCTTCGGCATGGAAACCGGGTTTTTCAGGTTTTTCAATGATGGTAAATACGATAAACGCGCTGTATTCTCATCCAGCATTTCGGTTGTCTTAAGCCTCTGTATCGTTTTCATTCTTCTGAGCTTGGCGTTCCTTACTCCATTGGCGCATCTATTAAAATATGATGATGCTCCCCAGTTTGTTATCTGGATGATGTTAATTGTGAGTTCTGATGCCCTGGCCGCCGTACCTTATGCTAAGTTGAGGGCGGAGAACCGCGCCTATAGATTTGTGTGGATCAGGATGGGAACCATCGCAATTATCGTATTGCTCAACCTATTCTTCTTTTTAACCTTACCCTGGTTGCAGCAGCAAGGCCAACTGCCAGATTTTCTAAATGCTTTATACAAACCGGAGTGGGGTGTGGCTTACATCTTCGTGGCCAACCTCATTGGCAATGGCATTATGATGCTACTATTCTTACCGGATCTCCTGCAAATAAGATTCCGTATCGTGAGTAAGAAACTGGTCAAACAGTTGTTGCTTTATTCATCGCCTCTTGTGATAGCCGGACTGGCCGGTATTGCGAATGAAATGGCCAACCGGCAGTTTATGAAGTATTTGCTTCCCGAAGGAGTGAATTTTGAAGCCATGGGCATCTTTGGAGCCAATGTGAAGATCGCCACTTTCATGGTACTCTTTATACAGGCCTTTCGCTTTGCAGCCGAACCCTTCTTTTTCTCGGGTCAGGGTGATTTTAAGCTGAAAATGGCAAAAGTGATGCGCTATTTTGTGATCGTGCAGTCCATTATCTTTCTTGGATTGGTTTGTTTTATGGATCTCATAAAATGGACGCACTTCATAGATGAAAAGTTTTGGCAGGGCATCGATATTGTTCCGATACTATTGTTTGCCAATCTCCTCCTGGGCATAAACTTTAACCTAAACATTTGGTATAAGCTGAAGAACAAAACCAGAATGGGAGCATACATCACCTTTGTTGGGCTCTTTTTTACCATTCTTTTTAATCTCATTCTGGTGCCTAAGTACAGTTATTTCGGTGCTGCCTGGGCCACTTTAATAAGCTATGCCGCCATGACGGGTTATTCTTATTATCTCAATCAGAAGCACGACAAGACGGCTTATCCGGTACGAGCAATTTTCTTCTATATCATTACAAGCACCGTGCTTGCGGCAGTGGCAGCTTATGTGTTGGATTATAATCTGCTTTACACCAGCTTTATTTTTATTCTGTTCGTAGCTTTGATGTGGTATATAGACGGCAAAAAAATTCTAACGGCTCTACGAAATGGATGATCAACCCATCATTAAACTCATCAATAAATCTGGTTTGGCAATGCCGGAGTATGAAACGAATCAATCGGCAGGGATGGATTTGCGTTCGGCTTCTGCGGAGGAAATTTGCCTGAAACCCGGAGCTCGAGGCTTAATTCCCACCGGCTTGTATATGCAACTACCACCAGGTTATGAGGCACAGATTCGCTCGCGCAGCGGTCTGGCCCTTAAGAAGGGTGTTGCTGTATTAAACTCACCAGGCACTATCGATGCAGACTATCGCGGCGAGCTTGGTGTCATATTGATTAACCACGGAACCGAAGAATTTGTAGTGCAGAAAGGAGACCGGGTTGCCCAAATGGTAATTTCCAAATATGCCAAGGCAAAGATTCGTGAAGTGGAAGTATTGGAATCAACAGAAAGAGGGTCCGGAGGATTTGGAAGTACAGGACATCATTAATAATTACCGAATTACTTTGTATTTCAAGCACTCAGACTATTTTTGCCCCATCGCTCAAACACCAAATAAATATCCTTTATGAAGATAATTGTACCTATGGCCGGACGCGGAAGCAGATTGCGCCCACACACTCTTACCATTCCTAAACCTTTAATTCCCATCGCTGGGAAGCCCATTGTTCAGCGACTGGTAGAAGATATTGTGGGTGTCTGCCATCAGGAAGTAGATGAAATAGCTTTTATTATAGGGGATTTTGGTGATGAAGCGGAAAATCATCTCAAGAGCATAGCAGAAGGACTTGGGGCTAAGGGTTCCATTTATTATCAAGACCAACCTTTGGGTACAGCACATGCCATTCTATGCGCTGCTCCCTCCCTGGAAGGAAATATGGTAGTAGCATTTGCAGATACTTTGTTCAGAGCTGACTTTACCCTGGACAATGAAGCTGATGGAGTAATCTGGACCAAGAAAGTAGAGGATCCGCGTGCTTTTGGAGTGGTTAAAAAGAACGAAGAAGGGTTTATTACAGACTTTGTTGAAAAGCCTGAGACCTTCGTCTCAGATGAAGCCATCATCGGCATTTACTATTTCAAGGATGGAGCCAACCTGAGAGACGAAATGCAATATCTGATCGATAATGATATCAAGGATAAAGGGGAGTATCAAATTACGAATGCCCTGGCTAATATGACTGCCAAAGGCAAGAAATTCACCTCTGGTACAGTTAATGAATGGATGGACTGTGGTAACCGTGATGTTACCGTAGAAACCAATGGCAAGATCCTTGAATACGTAAGTAATGAAGAGCAGTTGGTTAGTGACAAGGCCGTAATTGAAAATTCGGAAATCATTGAACCATGTTACATCGGTCCTGGAGCGGTAATTAAGGATAGCAAGATAGGACCAAAAGTAAGTGTTGGTGCCCAGACGCAGATTGAGAATAGTCGTCTGGATAATACGATCATACAGGAGGAGAGTAAGGTGATAAATGCCGACCTCACCAACTCTATGATCGGCAATAAAGCTTTGTTTAATGGCAAACATAAATCAGTCAGCATCGGAGACTACAGCCAGGTTGAGTAGTAAATTACTCCCCATCCTGATTCTGCTGATTGGCATGTTCCCGGCCTTTCATCTGGCCCAGGAATTAAAAGATCCCCTTAAGGAAAAGGACCGGAGAGCATTCAACGAACTCTTTTTTGAAGCGGAGAAACAACGGAGTCTCGGCAACAATGAAGAAGCCTTGGAGCTGTATCTGCGGCTGCATAATTTAGACGAGGCTAATGCCACCGTTTGTTATGAATTAGGCAGAATATATGCCCAATTGGAGAATAGGGATGAGGCGGTATATTTTGCTGAAAAAGCAGTTGACGGTAATCCGGAGAATGAATGGTACTTATTGCTGCTGGCTCAGGTTTATGGAGGCTTTAATATGCCTGATCAGCATGTTGTAGCGCTTAAGAAACTCGTAGCACTCGACACCAATAATCCAGACTATCATTATGAACTTGCCTTAGCCTATCTGCACAAGGGTGAACCCAGGATGACGATTGCGGAGTTGGATGAACTTGAGAAAAAAATCGGCATAAACGAAGTAATCTCTGATCAAAAGAAAGCCATTTATCTTGAACTGGGGGAGCTGGAGAATGCAGCGATTGAAATAGAGAAGCTCATCGAGGCCTTTCCTAGAAATATGAATTATTATGGTGCCCTGGCGCAGCTGTATCGTGCCAATGGTCTGGATGAGGAGGCATTCACCATCTACACCGAGATGTTGCGGATTGATAAGGATGATCCTCGCTTACACCTGAATTTAGCCCAGTACTATCGCGACTATAATCAGTACGACAGCTCATTGGTGCACCTGCGACGGGCGGTAGAAAGCCCGGAGTTGGATATTGATCAAAAGGTCCCGGTATTACTCTCACTTTTTGACCTCTCGGCTAATGACACCAATCTGCGAAACGAGGCCTACGAAATGTTAAAGACGGTGGTGGCTCAGAACGGAAATGACCCTAAAGCCTATGCACTGTATGGTGACTTTCTTAATCGTGATGGTTTGGACATGAAAGCCCTCAAAGCCTACAAAAAGGCAGTGTCTCTGGAAGGAGGAAGTAAATTTCAGATATGGGAGCAAATATTGTTGATTGAGGTGCAAAACCAGTTATACGACAGCTTGCTTCTGGATGCCCCACAAGTGGTTGAATTATTCCCCAACCAACCTGTACCCTACTTATTTGCTGGTATCGCTCATCTCTTCAATCATGACGCTTATCAATCAGTCGGCTATTTCGAGGACGGCTTAAATTACGTGATTGGAAATAACAGATTGAAAGAGCAGTTTTATGCCCAGTTGGCCTCCGCTTTCCATGAGCTGGGTGAAGATGAAAAAAGTGATGCTTATTTTGAAAAAACCCTGGCCTTAAACCGCAATAATGCCAATGCTCTAAATAACTACGCCTACTATTTGTCTGTGAGATCTGAGAATCTTGACAAAGCGCTTCAAATGAGTATTAAAAGCAATCAGTTATCTCCCGGTAACGCCACCTTTATTGATACCTGGGCCTGGATTTTGTATCAACAGGAGAAATATGCTGAAGCGCTGGAAAAGATTGAGGAAGCAATTGCTGCCGGGGTGGAACAAAGCCCCGAAATTTTGGAACACTATGCTGATATATTGATAAAGAATGGTAGAAACGAGGAGGCGGCAAAGGTCTATCAACAAGCCATTCAACACGGAGGGAAGAAGGAAGAACTTGAAAAAAAGATTGACGCAATTGGTCTTAAGTAGGTGGTACTTATACGGATTCCTCTCGATTGTTCTCATAAGTTGCAAGGCTAAGAAATCATTGCCTGAAGGTGCGCCAGTAGTAATCAAGCAAAAAGAGCTTCTTCAAAAAATTGAACAAGCTGGGGCGAACTTCAAAAACATTAGAGCAAGAGCCACCGGCAATTTGACTACTGATGGTCAAACTCAGAATTTCAGATTGGAGTACCGCATACTTAAAGACAGTATAATCTGGGTGGAACTAGCCGATCCCGTGCTAGGTCTCAAACTGGCCCGGGGGTTGATTACCCGCGATAGTTTATTTATGATTAATCGCATTGACCGGGAGTATTATAAAGGGGATATCGGCGACTTACAAGAGAATTTTGGGGTGAATTACGGTTTTAAGGAACTGCAGAATGCTTTATCCGGTAATCTGGTTGAGCCGACAGATCGCTCTTATAAGCTCTACTATGTTCCTGGGTCTTACCTATTATCTACGGCGGATCCTCAACGCTTAGAAAAGGATGTTGAGCATACCGACACTACTATCATTAGACAACTCTTTATAGACCCGGTGGAATATAAAGCCAAAAAGCAGATTCAGTTTGACCCGGTTAGGAGTGAAGAATACCAATTGGTCTATCAATCCTTTGAAAATACTCCTGGCGGAATGATATATCCGCAGATAATTGAATTGATTTACGGTGCCGCGGGTGAGAATAAGTTGAGAATAGCGGTGAAGAAAATAGATCAGGACCAGGCGCAACTTAGATATCCATTTAACATTCCCAAGGGCTATGTCGAAATGCGGTAAAATCATATTGGTTATTCTGAGCCTGAGCCTTCCTCTGTTTGTGTTGGGGCAAACAGAAAGAAAGACGGAATTGGAACAGCAGAAGGTGCGCTTATTGGATGAAATTGAACTCGCCAATAAAATCCTCGAGGAAACCAGAGAAAGCAGAGCATCTTCATTGGGGAATATTGAAACCGTAGAACAGAAGTTGCGTTTGAGACAAAACCTCGTCCGCACCCTGGATAGGGAGACGGAACTTATCACGGAAGAAATGGATCAGCTTCAGAACGATATAGACACCATGACCAGGCAGATAGCGCAGTTAAAAGCAGATTATGCTGAAATGATTCGTCAGGCGTACAAGAGTAGAAGCAAACAAAGTCGCCTGATGTTTCTCCTTTCTTCAGAATCCTTTAATCAGGCTGTAAAGAGGATGGAATACCTGAAGCAATACAGTGAATTTAGAAGGAGACAGGTTGATGAGATTAAGAAAACGGAGCTGGAATTGAACGCCAAGATATCAGAGTTGAGCGAACAGAAATCCAAAAAAGAACAATTGCGAAACCAACTTGAACAAGAGCGCAAGAAATTACTGGCAGAGAAGAAGGATCAAGAAAAAACGATCAGTGAGTTACAGGATAGGGAAAAAGAGATAGCCACGGAGCTTAAAGAAAAGCAAGCAAGAGCCAACAAACTGGAAAATGAGATTCAGCGCATTATTGCGGCAGAAATTCGTCGGGCTAAGGACAAGGCCATAAGGCAGAATATTGAAGAAGAAGCTCAGCGTGTGGGCTTAATTGCGGGTAAAGACTATACCAACCGAACCAACAACAGAGATCTTAAGTCGCTGATAGAGAAAAAGAAGAAAGCTTTAAGGGAAGCCAACAAGCCTGTGGCTGAAACGAAGACCAGTCCAACATACGACCTCACACCAGAGGCCACAAAATTGGCGGCGAATTTTACAGCGAACCGAAGCCTGTTGCCATGGCCAGTAGAGCGCGGCATTGTAGTGGCCAATTTTGGACCACAAAGACATCCGGTAGCCAAGAGTGTGGTACTCAATAACAATGGTATTGACATTGCTACGGAGCAAGGGAGTAAAGCTTTGGCTTCTTTTGACGGGGAGGTGACCAGTATTTTGAGAATACCGGCTGAGGGCTTTGTGATATTCGTGAAACATGGGAATTACTTTACCATCTACAAGAACTTGTCTGAGTTATACGTGAAGAAAGGAGATGAGGTTAAAGCCAAGCAGGAATTGGGTAGGATTCTTACCAATGAAACGGACGGCAATACCGTTTTACATTTTGAACTCTGGAAAGAAACTCAGGTGCTGGATCCACTGCCCTGGTTAGCGAAGAAATAGCTTCTTGTTCGAATCTAAAAGGAATATTTAAGCCTCACAAAAATCAAGGCACTCATCCATTCCACATTGTTGTTTTCGTAAGGGTTGGTCGATACAAAATGCTGCACGGCTAGTAATGCGTCCAGGTTTTCCATAATAGAATAGCTCAGGGTAGGAAAGAAGATCAAATTTTTAAGATCTGGAGTGTACATCAAGGCCAGGTTAGCATTGAACAGGGGTGTAATATTAAATTGAACCGAGTTGAAGATGGTGTTTCTGAAAAAGAACAGGTTTTTGGCGTCCAGCAGGTTTGAATTTGTTTGTACCAGGCCACTCAGAGTGATCCTGTTCTCTCCCAATCCGTTATACAGATAAGAGAGCATGAGGTATAACCCGCTCTTAAATTGGTAATCAAGGGTCGTTGAGAAGGTGAGATTATCCTGGCGGGAGTTTTTGGTGGCTTTATAATAACTAAGCTCTCCCTTAAATCCTGCCCCGTAAATGTTTCCCGCCCAGGCACCACCGATGATGGCATCACTGCGGTAATAACCCCCTAGTACCTGAAAGTCGTAGTTCCACCGGTTAAATTTGTAAAGCAGAGCAGCTACCGAGTTCGCCAGCGTATCTGAAGGAGAAAATCCCAGTTCGAAGCTCTCAGAATAATTTGGAAAAAATTGTATCCTTAACGCATCTGATCCGGGGCGTTCCTCATAATCAAAGTCCAGGTAGTTGTACTGGTTAAAGATATCATTGGGGTTCCACACTGTGTTAACCCCCCAATTTATGCGCTGTCTCCCCATCCTTACAATCCACTTGTCGTTTTCCCACTGTCCCCAGGCACGGTCAAAAATGGTATGAAGAAGTACATCTCCCTGATCCCACCAAAAGAAGGACATATCAACCAAGCCCGGGTCAAATTCTAGCAATTGTGTGTAACCCGGAAAATTGCTTACCTGGTATCCCCATAACAGACGATTGCGCATGCCTGCGCCAAAGCTCCAATGTTCATTGGCGTAGTATCTGAAATCAAAGCGGTTATGAATCTGATAGTCCTGATAACTTTTAGGGATTGCCAGCGTAGGAGGAATATTAGGAGGGAGGTAATCGGTATTGAAAAAATTAAAGGTTCCGAGAAACTTGGCGTAGCCAGAAACTTGAAACTTATTTTCCTGCGCTACACTACCTATGGCCAGCCAGAGGGAAGCAAGTAGGATGTAAAACCTGGTTTTCAATTTTAAGAAACGGCTGAGTTACCAATTAGCTCATCACTTTTGATCTTACCATCTTCCACGGTAATGATTCTTCGAGCACGGTCAATAACCCTCTGATCGTGGGTCGCAAAAACGAAGGTCATGTTCTCTTCCTGGTTCAGGCGGTACATAATATCCAGCAGGTTAGCCGTAGAGCTACTATCTAAATTTGCCGTAGGTTCATCCGCCAGAATAAAGGCAGGTCTGGAGGCCAAGGCCCTGGCCACGGCCACTCGTTGCTGCTGACCACCGCTGAGATGACTGGGCCTTTTATGCATTTGATCTTCCAATCCTACTGCCTTGAGTAACTGCCTGGTTCGTGAATTTCTTTCGTTTTTATCCCGCCCTTGCAAGAGCATAATAAACTCAACATTCTCATAAGCTGTCAGCACGGGAATCAAATTATAAGCTTGAAAAACAAACCCGATATGGCGTAAACGAAAGTTGATCATCTCATTATCAGAAAGTTCCTGAATGTGTTGCCCATCTATAATCACCTCTCCGCGAGTAGGCTTGTCCAGGCCCCCGATCATATTAAGCAAGGTGGTCTTTCCAGACCCGGAAGGCCCTACAATGGCCGTAAACTCACCTTTACCAATTTCCAGGCTGATACCATTTACCGCCATAATGAGGTTGTCTCCATCCTGATAAGCTCTTTCCAGATTGTTGGTTTTAATAACCGCCATAGTATTGTTTTAAATAGTTCTGATCGTTTCCACAGGATTTAACTTCAGGGCTCTTCTGGCAGGCCAGATTGCGGCAATAAGCGTTACTCCCATTACCATCATACCCGTACCGAAGTAGAAGCTTGAATCTACGGCGGGATAGATCACTGTATCTATGCCATATGATCGCAGTCCATCAGCGTAAATACTTAAATCCAGACCGGTTTCCTGGGTGAGAGTGATGCTCAGGTATCCCAGGAGAATTCCCAACGGACCGCCGCATAAGGCCAGCATCAAGGTTTCTATTAGAATCATAAAGAAGAGACGTGTTTTACTCATGCCAACTCCCATAAGCATCCCCAGTTCTTTTCTCCTTTCCAGCACTGCCATCATCATGGTATTGATTATTCCGAAGCATAGGGCCAGCATAATAATGCCGATGATGATATACAACATTTTAGTGAGCAATTCATCTGCAAAACTCAACTCTGGAGAAAGGTCGCGCCAGGTTTCTACCTTGGTATTCGGAAATTGCGATTGTAAGGCTGTCGCCACGCTGTCCAGCTCAACATCCTCATTCAGAAGCATGGCCACTTCATGCACTCCTTCCTCTTTTCCGATGAGGTTCAGAAGGTCCTCCTGCTGCACATAGAGTTGCATTTTTTCTTGCTGAGAAGAAAGGGTGCTGTAAATGCTTTTTACTTTGAAAGCTCCGGCAATAATATCGCCTGCTTCATTGGTGAAGGTGAGCACTACCTTCGAACCAAGTCGCACTTTTAGCTTCTCCGCCAAGGCCTGGCCAATCATTACCGAATTGCGAGACTTCCCTTCAAAGTAGTTTCCAGTGTCCACCTTATCTCCCAAGCCGGTAAGCGATTGTTCGGTATCAGGTTCAATACCCAAAATTTGTACACCACTGGTATAATGAGCGGAAGCCACCATGCCATTGAGAAGTATGCGGGTGCTAAATGTTTTAACTCCACGATGTTGGCTTAGAACTGCCGTTATTTGCCTGGCCTTTGGTAGCCAATTCTCAATATTTGGATCCTGATTCCATGCTAAGGCATGTATTTGTATATGAGACAAATTCTCATTGATTGCAGTTTCTGTTCGTTGCACATTCAACCCATAACTAAAGCCACTCACATAAATCCCGGCCCAGATACCGATAATGATGGAGCCAATCACGACCATGCTTCGCATCCTGTTGCGCCAGATGTTTCGCCAGGCTATTTTGATTAATGTCATCATGTTCTAACTGCTTCAACAGGATTTAGTTGGAAAATTTTCCAGATGGCGTAGCTACTGAGAACCACAGTTAGTATCAATACCCCAATGCCATGTGACAGCGGTATCCCTGGATCTATACTAAAGGGCATAAGAGGCTCCAAACCATATTCCTGCATGGTTTCATCCATACGTCCGGTGAGGCGAATGGGATTTTGGTAGAAATAATAGGTGAAGGGTAAGGACAACAGCCATCCGGCCAATACGCCCAGGATACCCAGGAATAGTATCTCCATGAAAGTTATAAAGGCAATTTTGCCACGGTTCATACCGATGGAAATCAGAATGCCAAATTCGGGCACTCTTTCTGCGATCAGCATCAGTATGGTGCCAAATACACCAAAGCCAATTACCAGGTAAAGGATAAATAGAATTACGATTCCTCCGGCACTATCAGCTTCCATGGCCTGAATTAATTCCGGCAACATTTCCCGCCAGGTCATCACCTCAAAGATTTCACCGGTATCTAGCTCATCTTTTAGGGCCATCGCTATTTCAGGAAATTCATCGCTTTCATCAGGCACAACCAACACGGAGGAGATCCGCCCGTAAGCGCCAAAAAGA
Source organism: Owenweeksia sp. (assembly GCA_965229445.1). Lineage (GTDB taxonomy): Bacteria > Bacteroidota > Bacteroidia > Flavobacteriales > Schleiferiaceae > Owenweeksia. The sequence continues at coordinate 3,416,064 of OZ245876.1, read as the reverse complement.
TACTGTGCTTCTTGAATCGGCAAATAAGCTAGTCTTTTGTTTAATTCTGGAGAATTGAGCTTTACAATTCCGGAAACCAGGTATTTGGCATTGGCGCTCACGCCATGATAGCCGCTTCCGATCATCACCATGGTATCCCCAACGCCTAGTTTAAAGTAATCAGCCAATCCCGAGGTGAGGATCAGGCTAGCCTCACCCTGTTGAAATAAGCTTCCATCTATCAGGTTTTCCCGTAGTCTGAAATATTTGCTTTCCAACATGGGATTCACACCCATGATCAGGGCGCCTTTGGTTTTTGGCCCATTGGAGAGCAAACTAAAACTTTCCAATCTGGGCACCAGAGCATCAATTCCCTCCACACCCATGGTCTTCTTTAAACTGTCTACATCAAGAACCATAGAATTCTCCAAAGTGGGATCATCCCAATATCCTTTTTTATGTATTTGAATATAACCCGTACTGCTGCCGATGACATTGTCATACACATTGTCATAAGTGCCTTCCTGCATGGATCTCATGATAATCGCGAAGAAGAGCGCAAAGCTTACCGAGGCTGCCGTGATTAGACTGCGACGCTTGTTGCGCCAAATATTTCTCCAGGCCAGTCGGATCGTCATATTAGCGAAGTCTTTTCATATTTTGGGTGGTGAAGAAGCTTTCAGGTGTGTTCACTTCAAACTCCAGACTGTGATAAAGAAGTACGGTTTTATGTCCCTCTTCATTAACCGGAATCATTTCTAAGCGTGTTGGCAGGATCCTACCACCAATTTCTTTTACCTCCATACCTTTCATTATATTGATCAATTCACCATCCTCATCGTAAAACTCAGTGCGTAGTTGTAGATATTCTTCCTGACTGATATAGCTTATCAACTTGCCCCAAACCACGGCAGCTTCAGGCTTGGGCGTGAGAATGATCTTCCAACATTTACGACCTTCAATAATTTCCACGCCATCTAATTGGTGGGTATAGTCCGTCACTATAGAAGATTCCTGCACCAGATCATCATTCGTGAAATCTGAACCCATCCAGCTTTGCATCATCATGCTTGGTGGAAGTTTAATTGTACGCTCAATACTGGGAACCCAGTTGTATATTTCCTTTTGGCGTTTTAGAAATACGGTACCCTTATCCCGCGCGGGCTGAGTGATATAAATCATGGAATAATCGCTACCCTTGCTCCAGTTTTTCATACGGATGTCTCTGGACCAGGAAGGGCGAATAATACTCATGGTCATTTCTCCGGTAGTATTAGCACCTTGAAGTTTTTCGTGGGATTTTTTTACAATCTCTTTGGCCGATTGGCTGATGAGCATAAGCGGGAAGAGAAGAATGAACAGTAAGCTTGAAGTTTTCATAGTTTGTAATATTCGTAGAGCCTGTCGCGAATCAGGGACATGGGGTAATTCTTCATACCCATAAAGCCAAAGCCTGCACCGTCTAATATGGCGCCAGCAAAAAATGCTTCCTTTTCAGGATCTTCATATCCCAGAGCGGCAAAGATTTTATTGAAGCGTGCGATGGCTTTCTTTCGTTCGCGTTCCATCACATCCTCCAAACTGCTAAGCACCTCGGGTTGTAGCGCCAGGGAGTACATAAATCGCATTATATCGGTTTGTTGCTCAATGAATGAAATGGATTGGTCTATGGTATTTCGCAACTGATCCCTGGCATCAGTGCTGTTGGAATCATCTATGATGTGCTGGCCTTCCTCAATTAACATATTGAAGATACCGAGTAATACGTCTTCCTTACTGGCAAAATAATGGTAAATCAAGCCCTTGGATATACCGGCCTGTTGTGCCAGGTAACTCACACTGGTGTGGGTATAACCGCGATTGGCGAAAGCCTCAAGTGCCGCCATGAGTATCTGACGACGCGTCTTTTCCTGAATTTGTTGGTTCTGTTCTTTAGTGCGTGGTGACATGTGTTGACTAAACGGTCAGTCAAAAATACGAGATCGTTTGTATTCTGCCAAAATTCACGGCGAAAACTTTCTTCTAAAACTCGCTTAACTGCTTTATTTGAATTTGATTGCGATCAAAATCAATCAGTCCTTCAGCACGGAGCTCATTGAGTGTGGTGGTGACCGTTTGCCTTGAAGTGCCAATGAGATGAGCAATATTCTTATGCGTGTAGTGATGCTTAATATGTACTTCCGAACCCTTCTTTTCTCCTTTTTCTATGGCCAGATCCCGGATAAAGTCCATCAAACGACCACGCACATCTTTAAAGATCAAATTATCTATACGACGCTCCATTTTTTTCATCCTCATGCCGATCCATTTGTAAATCTTAAAGGTAAATTCCTTGTTATCCTTCATGAGGTCATATACCTGATCGGTTCTTACCGGGCAAACGATGGTTTCTTCATCCATAGCTTCCGCAATTTCAGAGCGATTTTCTTCACCGAGTATGGCCAATTCACCAAACATTTCGCCACGACTTAAAATCGACCGAATTACCTCTTCACCATCTTCCGAGTAATTAATCAATCGCACCTTTCCTTTGGCAATAAGGTACATGGTGGTGGCAGGATCATCGGTGAAGTAAATAGTTTCTCCCTTCTTATACGTTCTGAAATGTTCACCGCCTTGGCCAAACTCTTCCAGTTTGTGAGGGCACATCACGTTAAACAGGTTTACATCTTCAAGGGTCCATATTTTATCCTGCATAGCCTCGTCTCTATCAAGTTAATCTCATCCTTCCTATACTCCAATCAGAACCAAAATCCCAGTGATAGGTAGGTGTATACATTGCCGTGGTTTGAACTACCCATTACCGTAAATTCCAATGGACCTGCCGGACTATCAAAACTATAGGCCACACCATACCCATCCAACAACAATTCTGAACTGAAAAGTTCGCCAAAACTCGGCTGCAACTTGCCGACATTTCCCTTGAATATTACATAGTGATGTTTGATGAACTCGTAGTACAAGTCAACTCGGGCGGTTAGCGCATTTCTACCTACCAACTCCATAAATCGATAACCGATGAAAGGGTAGCTATAGTTAATGTAAGATTGTCCTGCACTTCCCAAATAGATATTATAGGCAAAGTCATTATTAAACCCCGGGCCAACCGTACCGGCACCGGAAAGGGTGGCATTTGCAGAAAACCGGTTTCCCAGGTGAAAGGCCTGGCTAAATGTTGCATCAAATACTGAACTAGGTTCATATTCCTCGTTGATTTGCTCAAGGCGACTAATCACTCTTCCCTTTAAGCTAAATCTGCTTCCAGACTTAGGATAGTTTCCGTCGTCAAAAGAATCGAAATCCAGAAAGCCGTAGTAGTTAAAATAGTTTTGATAAGTGTTGGACAAACCAATAATATCCAGTGACTCAGAGATATCAACGCCTTCAATTTGTACACCACCTCCAACGGCCAGGGCATCCCGAATAGTGGATTGAAAATAGAGATTTAAGGAAAAATCCGTGTAATTAAGCTCGGTTAGTGCCTTGAGATCCTGATAAATTCTTAGATCAAATCTATTGGCTCTGAACTTGATGCCAAGGGTCGGGATGAAGCCACGGTCAACAAAATAGTTAAGTTTTATTCGTGGGTTTTGACTGGCTGCAAAATCAAAGGTGAGCAGAGAATTCCTGAAAAATAGATTGCGTTTTGTGTAATTCAATAAGAGGGCTGCATCAAAGTCATCGTTGTAATTTAAGCCGATTCTGAATTGGGAAAGTGCTTTGGTTTCTTTGACATTGACAAGCAGGTTAAAGCCTGTATCAGCGGGACTTATGGAGTAGTCAATGTTTTGGAAGTATTTTGAACCATAAAGTCTATCCATGGCTTTATCCAGTTGTTCCATGGTGATTTGGTGCCGGTCGCGTATTCGCATTTTACCCACAACAAAACTCCTGGTTGTTTTATCCGTGCCCATCACTACCACGCTATCCACATAGATATGGCGCATTGGCAAGGCCGCGTGTAGTGTAGAAGCAGCTCCAGGGGTGAGCTTATCGTTGGGTTTTTTAATGGCCAATAGTTCATCGATATGCTTTCGGGCAACTTGCCGGCCTGTTTCAATGATGTAGTCGAATTGTTCAAAGCTGGTCATACCAATGTTCACAATATCTGGTTGTATGACCAGATCTGTAGCCTTTAGTTGCTTTTCACTGGCTTCGGCCTTGATGAAGGAAGAAGTTTGCTCCAGAATCTGAACCATTGAAGTCAACTCATCCTTTTTGTACAGCACATCCTGCACATCAATGCCTATTATGTAATTTAATCCTCTGGAAATCAATGGTCGCACGGGGTAGTTGTTGATAATACCGCCATCAACGTATAGTTGACTGTCTAACTCGTAAGGAGTGAAGAGGGAGGGAAAGGCTGAGCTGGCGCGTAAAGCATCCAGCAACCTACCGTCTTCAAACACCTTTAAATCTCCTGTCTCAAGGTTGGTAGCAACACATAAGAACGGGATTGGGAAATCGGAAAATTGTTCATATTGGTAACTCTGAACCGTTAGAAAACTGAGTTGTTTTAAGATATATTGCGAGTAGTTCAAGGCCTGTGGCAAATGTGGCTTCCCATCATAGATATCAAAATTTAGCAGGTATCGGTCAGAGGCCTTGCGATCAAAATAACCCAATCTATTTCTCGGAATATCATTAGTAAGCAGGGCATCCCAATCAGTTCTACGGAAGTAAGCTTCTATTTCTTTTCCGGTATAACCAAGGGCGTACATACCGCCAATAATAGCTCCCATGCTGGTTCCAGATATATAATCTACTTGAATGCCAAGAGAATCCATGATCTGAAGCACACCAATTTGAGAAAGACATTTGGCTCCACCACCGCTAAATACTAATCCAATCCGCAAATTCTCAGAATCGGGAGTGGCCTGCGCATGAGAAGATGACAGCCACAGGGTACAGAGTAGAATAGAAAGACACCTTAAGCGCAAGCCTCTAGTTTTAGTTTTCATCTGCAAAATAGCGGATAATCTTGTTCGCCCGAGATTCACCGACCACCTCTTTGAGATCTGCAGGAGAAGCATCCTTTATTTTTTTCACAGACTTAAATTTATTGAACAATAGCTTAATGCTGGAAGAACCTATTCCCGGAATGGCTTCAAGCTCTGATTTCAAACCACTCTTGCTGCGTCGGTTTCTATGGTGGGTGATGCCAAAACGATGAGCTTCATCCCTCAGTCGTTGGATAACCTTCAGAGTTTCTGAGCGTTTATCCAGGTAAAGTGGGTAGGGGTCATCCGGAAAGTAAAGCTCTTCCAATCGCTTAGCTATTCCAAGAATGGCAATTTCACCGCGCAATCCCAATTTTTCAAGCGCTTTCAGGCCTGCATTGAGTTGACCCTTTCCACCATCAATAACTATGAGTTGCGGCAAAGCCTCTCCTTCTTCTTGCAATCGTCGGTATCTTCTATAAACAACTTCTTCCATACTGGCAAAATCATCCGGACCTTCCACCGTCTTTATATTGAAGTGACGGTATTCCTTCTTACTTGGTTTGCCATCTCTGAAAACTACACATGCCGCCACCGGGTTGCTACCTTGAATATTGGAATTGTCAAAACATTCAATATGTCTTGGCTCACTGGGCAATCGCAAGTCCTCCTTCATCTGATTCATGATGCGCTTCACGTGCCTGTCAGGATCTACAATTTGAATGTTTTTAAGCTTCTCCATTCTAAAGTAGCGAGCATTTTTTAGTGATAAATCAACCAAATGCTTCTTATCACCCCTTTGAGGTACATGAACGTTTAAATTGGGAAACTCCACGTTTATCTCATGAGAAAGATAGATTTCTTTGGAGGTAGACTTAAATAAGCTGCGGATTTCCGGGATAGCCATTTCCAACAACTCTGCCGGTGCTTCGTCTAGCTTTTTCTTCAGCTCTATAGTGTGAGATTGCAGTATGGCACCATCTATTATTTTAAAGTAATTTACGTAAGCATATTCCGCATCGGTCAGTATCGAAAATACATCTACATCGGTAATTTTGGAGTGCACCACGGTAGACTTGACCTGATAGCGATCCACCATATCCATTTTCTCCTTGCTTTTTTGAGCATCCTCAAAGTGGAGATTTTCCGCCTGACGCTGCATTTCTTCCTTTAGCATTTGCTTCACCCCATTCAGGTTTCCCTTTATCAGTTCCCTGGCAGCTCTTACATCCCGGTCATACTCTTGCTCTGATTGCTTTCCTTCACAAGGGCCTAAACAGTTTCCAATATGGTACTCCAAACAAACGCGAAACTTTCCACTATCTATATTTTCCTCCGTGAGGTTTAGTTTGCAAGTCCGGATGTGATAGAGTTTTCTAATCAATTCGAGCATGGTTTTCATAACTTTAACCGAGGCATATGGGCCATAATACTCAGACCCGTCTTCTACCGGATTTCGTGTAGGAAATATTCTCGGGAACGGCTCATTTTTTATGCAAATCCATGGATAGGTCTTGTCATCTTTAAGGTTGATATTGTAGCGGGGTTGGTACTCTTTGATCAGGTTATTCTCCAATATGAGGGCATCAAACTCGGTTTCGGTAATGATGGTTTTAATGTCACGTACCTTTTTAACCAACATGTGCAATCTTGCACTGTCAGGAGTCTTATTGAAGTAAGAAGCTACCCGCTTTTTAAGATTTTTGGCTTTGCCGATATAGAGAACCTTACCCTCATCATCTAAATGTTGATACACTCCTGGTTTGGAGGGCAAAGTCTTAAGAATGTTGCGGATCTTATCTTCTGACATGACACAAAAATAGTTTATCATTGTGTGAGTATGATCATGGTAGCTTGTGCCATAATGCGTAATGAGGAGGGCAAATATTTACTGGTCCAGCGTGCTGAGCATATGGCACATCCACTTCAATGGGAGTTTCCGGGTGGGAAATTAGAAGTGGGAGAGTCTCCTAATGAGGCGATTAAGAGGGAAGTGAAGGAAGAGTTGAATCTGGATGTGCTACCGATGGCGCAACTATCTGCTTTAGAATGGGAATATCCGGGCAAAAAGGTTGGTTTAATACCTATTATTTGTGAACTTCGTTTAAGCGATATTCGTTTGCGGGAGCACCACAATTATGGATGGTTTAGTTTCAAGGAACTGGAACAATTAGACCTTCTCGCAGCAGACAGAGTTATCCTGAACCAATTGAAGTGATCCATGAAGGTTGAACATCTCAAATTATACTGTGCAAATCTTGATGAACTCAGGTTTTTCTATACCAAGAAGTTCAACTTTCCTATTGTTGAAGATGCAGGAGACTGTTTAACTTTGAAGGTTGGTAACTCCCTCTTGAGCTTTGAGGAGAACCGAATTCACAAATCATACTACCATTTCGCCATCAATATACCTTATAGTTCGGTTAACAAAGCTTTAAAGTGGGCGCATAAGAAGGTAGAAGTGATTCATTATGAGAATCAGGCAATTCAGGAATTTAATGCCTGGGAGGCAAGAGCTATTTTTTTTCTGGATCCGGCGGGAAATGTGGTTGAATTCATAGGACGAAAGCGCTTTAATGATGATAAGCTCGGCTCATTTAATGAAGAAGCTTTCATAAGTATTAGCGAGGTAGGAATTCCGGTGTTTGAAGTAAGTAGCGCTTTTAAAGCGATAAATCATGCCACGGGCATAGAGAAATTCGATTGCGTGAGCAACACATTTTGTGCCGCCGGAAATGACGAAGGTCTCTTAATTCTGGTTGATTCAGCTGAGAAAAGTTGGTTTCCTACAGATGATCCTGCACGCGCCTTTAATCTTGAGGTTTATTTCAGAGTGGGAGCTAGATTATTTCACCTTACCTATCACGAAGGAGAGCTTGAGATTGCTGAGGTTTCCGAGAGGGAACCAGCGTCTAAGTAATATGTTAGAACGTGCTTAGCACCTCTTTTACAATTAGTCTAAACTCATTGTGGTGGTGATTCGTCTGCTCGTCCGATTTTTTGCCTAGTCTGACCACTACGAGATCACGAGATGGGATCATAATCACATATTGACCCAGATGTCCCCGCATATAAAAAACATTCTCTAGGTGATCTTGCAGTATCCAGAATGACCATCCATAATAATCCGATGCGCCCGGCACAGTAGCTTTGGCCAGAAAGGAAGAGTCAATAACTTCCTCGCCATTCCATCGCCCATGATTCAATATCAATTTGCCGAACCTCGATAAATCGCGTGCATTTGAGTTAAAGCAACAGTAACTCAATTCATCCCCATCCTCTGCATCCAAATGCCAGGTGGCTGAATGTTCGGCACCCAGTTCATGCCAGAGTGTTTTGGAGGCATAATCGCTCACTGACATCCCCGTGGCCCGGCTAATAATAAAACCTAAATATTGGGTAGCTCCGCTTTGGTATTCAAATTCGCTGCCAGGTTCTATGACTACATGTACTTTTTGAAACATGGTTTTTTGCAGGTCATTGCCATAATAGGTTTGTGCCGTAATATCAAAGGGGTTGGTGTAATGCTCATTCCAGTCTAAGCCGGCAGTCATCATGCTCAAGTCCCTCAGCGTAAGATCTTTGCTGTAAGCACCCTGTAATTCCGGTAGGTATTTGGTGACTTTGTCATCCCAACTGTCAATATAGGATTCCTGGATGGCCTTCTGGACCAGCAAAGTAGTAATGCTCTTAGCCATGCTGAAAATATTACTCCTGGAGCTGTCGGTGTATCCACTCCAATACTTTTCATAGAGGATCTGATCATTTTTCACGACCAGAAAGGCTACCGTACCGGTTTCCTCCAAACTGTTCATAAGCTTGTCGCTTAGCTCAATTTGGTTATAATCCTCGGCTATGGACCAAGCTTCTGGATTAGTCGCTTTTACGAGGTTTAGATCAAAGTATTTGGCATCATCGATACTGGCGGTTTTAGTCCCATTGAGGTAGGTAGCCCTGATCCCCTTGAGCAAATAGTCCGTATCGGTGATATAGAGCAATGCCACTAGAATGGCAAACACTGCCGACAACCATAAAAAGAATCGTAATAATCGCATACTGTGAGTTTCAGCCCGGAAATAATAAGGTGCAAAATTCTTGCCGACTAACTTAGTTTAAAGTTACATCAAAGATTTCCTCAAAATAATGCTGCGTCTTTAATTTTATCTCCTTCATTGATATTTCATCACCAATTTCCTTTGCCATGGAGGTCACTGCCTTATCATTGATGCCACATGGAATAATGTGCTCAAAATAATCCAGGTTAGTATTCACATTAAAAGCCCAGCCATGCATGGTAACCCAGCGACTGGCCCTCACACCCAGGGCGAGGATCTTTCTGGCAGACGGCTTTCCCGCATCCAGCCAAACCCCGGTTTCACCCGCTGAGCGCCCCCCTTTTAGTCCATAATCGGCCATCAGCTTGATAAAAACTTCCTCCAGATATCGGAGGTATTTATGAACATCGGTAAAAAACTGATCGAGATCGAGAATGGGGTACCCTACTAATTGTCCGGGTCCGTGATAGGTAATATCACCTCCACGGTTTATTTTATAATAACTGGCATTTATGGCAGACAGCTCGGATGGGTCCATGAGAAGGTTTTCATCGGAACCGCTTTTACCTAGAGTATAGACATGTGGATGCTCACATAAGAGCAGGTAATTCTTAGGTAAAATTTGTCGATCTTCTGCAAGTTTCCTGTTTTCAAACTTGATATTGATGGTTTCGTCAAAAAGCATTTCCTGGTAATCCCAGGCTTGCTTATAATCGACCTCACCAAGGTCGATCAGCTTGACCGAAGTTTTTACAAAGGAATTTTTGATAGCTCCGACTTTAATCGATCAATAGATTTAATATCCATAATATCAACCTGATTAATTTCCGATAGATAGTAGGAGACCCAATCTCCAAACTGAATCAGGTACAAGGCGTTCTCAACAGAAGATTTGCCCTTGCTCCATACTTCGTATTGGTGGGGCGTTTTATTGGCGATAATCTCTTTTATGATTTCAATGCGATGCTGGTTTCTGCTAAAATCCTGCTGGTTTCGCAGATAGACAGGAAAAAACTTTTGGTCTCCACCTTCCCAACCAACTAGTTCGTTATGATTCATTTCTGGTATTTCCGCTTCCCATGAAAGCATTTTTGCATTTTCATTGAGCTGCTGGCGCCAGCGTGAAGCTATCCCTAAGCCGCCGCTAACCGAATAAATTATGGGAATGGTATTCTCCAGTTTTTCCGCCAGGGATTTAGCTTCCGCTTTTAGCTTTTCTGATTCTAATTGAAGCAAATTAACCGCATCGGAAATCGAACTGGCGGTATTAATACTGGAAAGGCCATAGAATTCCAGAATAAACAAGAGGTAGGAGAAGCTGTAGCCAAACATACTTCTGGGAGGATTGCCCCCGGTCATGCTTAGGTAATTCAACTTCAATGCTTCCGCCTTGGCCTTTAACTGTCCTCCGGAGGTGATACAGGCTACCTGCGCTCCATTTTTCAAGGCCTGATGTGTGGCCATGAGAGTTTCTTCTGTATCGCCGCTGTAAGAACAGGCAATGACCAGGGTTTTATCATTTACAAATGCAGGAATCAGGTAATCTTTATTGACTACAATAGGCACGGTAGCGTATGGAGCCACCAGTTCTGCCACAATAGTTCCACCAATACCTGAACCTCCCAAGCCGGTAATCAATACGTTCTGAATTTCTCCGGTAGCAGGGCTGAAGCTGCTTTTTGCAATATTCTCAAGCGCCTCTGAAAGGTGATCAGGAAAGTTTGTAATGAGCTGTTTCAATGATGATTTGCTTTGAGGGTCAAAACTAGAGCTTACTTTTTACTGCTTAGGCAAGGTATCGGTGAACCGCATTGGCTCAGGGCTAATCTTCAGAACTTTTAAACACGGCTTTCTGAAACAAAAGTAATAGCCCCACCCCTACGGAGATTGATGTATCGGCAATATTAAATATTGGTCGGAAGAAAATAAAGTAATCCCCACCCCAAAAGGGCAACCACTCCGGAAGGTAGCCCTTAAACAAAGGAAAGTAGAACATATCTACCACCTTGCCATGAAGAAATCCAGCGTATCCACCGGTTTCGGGCAAAAATTCAGCTACCTGCCCATAGCTGGAACCAAAAAACATTCCATAAAACAAAGAATCAATAATGTTGCCCAGAGCTCCCGCAAAAATGAGGGAAACCGCTACTATCCCAACCGTTTTTACACCGCTCTTGATTAAGGTTCTGAGCCAGTAGAGTATTCCGGCCACCACAAATATTCTAAATATGGTGAGTAAGGGTTTGCCATAGTCTCCACCAAATTCAAAGCCGAAGGCCATGCCCGGATTTTCCGTAAAATGAATGATAAACCAGTCCGCAAAGCGATACTCCTGACCGAGATACATATGAGTTTTAATCCAGATCTTCAGGACCTGATCGGCCAGCAAAACCAGAAAGATGATCAGGAATGCTCTCTTCAAGGACAGAAATGTAAGGAGTTAGCTTTGGCGATTCTTGGCCTCAATGCTCAAGGTGGCATGTGGAACCAATTTCAATCGCTCTTTGTCAATTAACTTACCGGTAACGCGGCAAATGCCGTAGGTTTTATTCTCAATTCTAACCAGGGCATTCTTTAAATCGCGTATAAATTTTTCCTGACGACTTGCCAATTGGCTGTTCGCCTCCTTGCTCATGGTGTCGCTACCTTCCTCAAAAGCTTTGAAGGTAGGAGAGGTATCATCAGTACTGTTGCTCTTATCATTAACAAAAGTTTCTTTGAGTAGACTAAGGTCGTGCTCGGCCTTGTTTATCTTCTCTTCAATGATGTGTTTGAACTCCTGGAGTTCCTCGTCAGAGTAGCGAACCTTATCTTGTTCGGCCATACTTCAATAGTTTTCTAATAACAAATAAAAAGATGCCCGGAAATCCGGGCGAAAGCCAAATATAGAAATTAATCGATTAGACTTTCTCTAAATATATCCGAGTGGAAATACCGTCAAATTCCACATCCATTCCGGCCTCCAGCTTATCCATTACCTGAAGCTCAGAGGTTAAAGTTTCCTGGGTAATATAGTTTTGATTGCGTTTTAAGGTTTCATTGACCAATTCATTGTTTTCCAACTTCAGATTTATGTGATCGGTCACCTGCAATCCAGAATCTTTTCGCAGGTTTTGAATGCGGTTGACCAGCTCTCTGGCAATTCCTTCATATTTCAATTCTTCATCTATGCCAATGTCCAGTGCTACGGTGATGTTATTCTCCGTAGTAATCAACCAGCCCGGAATGTCTTCAGTTGTGATTACCACGTCTTCGAGTCCCAGGTTAATCTGTGCTCCTTCAACATCCAAAACCAGATGACCCGAGCTCTCCATTTCTTCAATCTCTTCTGGACTTAAGGCATTGATTGCAGCAGCCACCTGCTTCATATGTTTACCAACTTTCGGTCCTAGTTTTTTGAAATCCGGTTTTATCTTCTTTACCAAGACTCCGGATACGTCTTCCAGAATCTCTAACTGTTTAACATTTACCTCTGCTAATACAATATCTTTCACGCTTTCAATGCGACGCGCTAATTCAGGCATGAGAGCTGGAACCATCATCTTGTTGAGCGGCTGACGCACCTTAATAGACTCCTTTTTTCTAAGTGCGAGCACCATGGAACTCAATTGCTGAGCCAGCTTCATACGATCGTTTAGCTCTTGGTCAACCCGGTCTTGTTTTAATTTACCAAAGAAGCTGAGGTGGACGGACTCTTCCTTTTGATCACTATCCAGGGGAGCGGTTAGATTTTGGTAGAGCCAGTCTGCAAAGAAGGGAGCCACCGGGCTAATTAGCTTGCTTAGGCTCGATAGACACTCAAAAAGTGTTTCATAGGCCATTTGCTTATCTGTACTCATCTCACCCTTCCAGAAGCGCCGTCTGCACAACCGCACATACCAGTTGCTCAGCTCTTCATCTACAAATTCCATGAGGGCTCGGCAAGCTTTAGTAGGCTCATAATCAGCAAAGTTCTCTCGTACTGTTTTCTCTACTACTTGTAGTCTTGAGAGTATCCACCGGTCAATTTCGGGGCGGTCATTTACCGGCGTAAGCTGATCTTCCTGCCAAACAAATTCGTCAATATTGGCGTAAAGTGCATAAAAGGAATAGGTGTTATACAGGGTGCCAAAGAACTTGCGCTGCACTTCTGCAACCCCTTCTAAATCAAACTTGAGGTTATCCCATGGCTGAGCATTGCTAATCAAATACCAGCGCACTGCATCTGAGCCATACTTCTCAATGGTCTCAAAGGGATCCACTGCATTGCCAAGGCGCTTAGACATTTTATTGCCATTTTTATCCAGTACCAGCCCATTACTCACTACATTTTTATAGGCTATGCTGTTGGTCACCATGCCTGCTATGGCGTGCAGGGTATAAAACCAACCGCGTGTTTGATCCACTCCTTCAGCGATAAAGTCAGCCGGAAAACTCTCTTTAAAAACGTCTTGATTTTCAAAAGGATAGTGCCATTGGGCAAAGGGCATACTGCCTGAATCAAACCAGACATCAATTAAGTCAGATTCACGATACATGGGTTTGCCATCCGCGGATGCCAATACTATTTCATCCACAATATGACGATGCAGATCAACGCTTTCATAATTTTCGTCAGACATATTGCCTGGTTCAAATTCCTCTAAAGGATGGCGATCCATTAGGCCGGCTGCCACCGATGCTTCACAAGCCTCTTTAAGGTCAGCAATGCTGCCGAAAATTTTACGCTCTTTGCCATCTTCTGTACTCCAGATAGGCAGCGGTATTCCCCAATATCTGGAGCGACTCAGGTTCCAGTCATTGGCATTTTCAAGCCAGTTGCCAAAGCGACCTTCCCCGGTGGAGCGAGGTTTCCAGTTGATCGTTTTGTTGAGGTCAACCAGGGAGTTTTTTTTCGCCGTAACCTTAATAAACCATGAATCTAAAGGGTAATAGAGAACTGGTTTATCCGTGCGCCAACAGTGCGGATAACTGTGTACGTACTTTTCTACCAGAAAGGCCTTGTTTTCTTCTTTTAGCCGAATCGCAATTTCCACATCCACAGAGCGATCGGGTGCTTCCCCACTCTGATAATATTCGTTCTTAACGTATTTGCCTGCCAAATCACCCATTTCAGGGCGGAATCTTCCTTGTAAATCAACCAGTGGCACCGGGTTTCCTTCCTCATCAAGCACCAACATAGGCGGTACTTCGGGTGTAGCTTCACGGGCTACCCTGGCATCATCTACACCAAATGTAGGTGCGGTGTGTACAATTCCAGTACCATCTTCCGTAGTAACAAAATCTCCCGCAATGACCCGAAAAGCATTTTCAGGATTTTGGTACGGAAGTGTGTAATTTAGAAGCTGTTCATACTTCAACTCTAAGAGCTCTTTTCCGCTTCCAGACCAGATAATTTTCCATGGAATATGCTTGCCATCTGAAGCATAAGTCTCAAAACCAGCATTTTCCAGTCCGGCATCAAAATGCTTGGTTAGAAGAGGTTTAGCAAGAACTACTCGCTGAAGTGAATGGGTATAGCGATTGAAGCTCTCCACCATCACATACTCTATTTTCTTTCCTACTGTAAGCGCGGTATTAGAGGGTAAGGTCCAAGGTGTGGTGGTCCATGCCAGAAGATAGATGGGGATCTCACTTTTCATTAATTCACCAAAAACAGCCTGGGCTTTCTCATCCCTGATGAGAGGGAACTGAGCAATCATCGATGTATCCTTAACATCGCGATAAGATCCAGGCATATTGAGCTCATGAGAACTCAGTCCGGTACCGGCTTTGGGAGAATATGGCTGGATGGTGTAGCCCTTATAGATTAGGTCATTGTCCCAAAGTTGTTGCAATAACCACCACACGGTTTCCATGTACTTTGGACGATAAGTGACATAAGGCTCATTCATATCTACCCAATAGCCCATTTTCTCGGTGAGGTCATTCCATACATCCGTGTATTTCATCACCGCCTTTTTACAGGCTTTATTGTAATCCTCAACCGAGATGCTCTTGCCGATATCTTCTTTGGTAATTCCCAGTTCTTTTTCAACACCAAGCTCTACTGGAAGACCGTGTGTATCCCAACCGGCTTTGCGTCTCACCTGGAAGCCTTCCAGCGTTTTATACCGGCAAAAAAGATCCTTAATAGTGCGGCCCATTACATGGTGAATGCCGGGCATTCCGTTGGCAGAAGGTGGCCCTTCATAGAATGTGAAATTTTCGCCATTTTCTCGTGTGGAAACACTTTTGTCGAAAATATCATTCTTATTCCAGTACTTTAGGATGGCTTTATTTATCTCAGGTAGATTTAACTGCTTGAATTCCGGGTACTTGGACTGCATTTCGGGCTGTGATTTTTAAAGCGGGCAAAGTTATGAATTAATAGTCAGCCTGAGCAGATGATCGGGTTTGCCATTCAATAATCTGGGCGACTATTTTTGCATGGAATGATTACTAACTTGGCGACGCATTAGAAAAAGAGAATGAAAAGCTTGCTTTTATGGGTATTGGTTTGTCTTAGTTGTACGCTCAGAGCACAGGAACATGCCTCGACACTAGATTCGACTATAAGAGTTGGCATTAAGGCTGCACCACCATTTGTTTCCATGCGTGAAGGATTTGATCCGGAAGGTTTAAGTATTGAGTTCTGGAATCAGATTCAGGAGTCAGCCCAAACCAATTTTAGTTTTAGAGTGTATGAGGATCTTCCCACTCTCCTTTCCGGCCTAGAGAATGGTGAAATTGACCTTTCCATTAACCCTATTACGGTTACGCAGGAGAGATTAGGCTATATCGACTTCTCACAACCCTTTTTTATATCCGGGACGGCCATGGTTACTCAGCAAACCAAACCCATTATTATGATGCTCAGGGTGATTTTCTCCTTCGACTTTCTCTACGCGGTATCCTCGTTTTTAATAATTATCGGCATTGTGGGTGTAATTATGTGGATTTTGGAAAGGAGGCGCAATAGAGGTATGTTTCATCCGGGACCACAGGGTATTGGAGATGGTATTTGGTGGAGTGCGGTGACCATGACCACTGTCGGGTATGGTGACAAGGCGCCTCGTACAAAAGTTGGTAGAATATTAGGTTTTTTCTGGATGTTTGTAGCCATCGTCCTGGTTTCGGGTCTAACGGCTTATATCACCTCAAGTTTAACCAACACCAACAGCACCGATAGTATTGAAAGTGTAGGAGATCTCAGAGTGTACAAAGTTGCCACGGTCTCCGGTAGCAGTACTGAAAATTATCTTCGAATTTTCAAAATTACCAGCACCGGATATCCCAATTTAGACAAGGCGCTCGAGGCAGTACAAAGTGGAGATATGGATGTGGTAGTGTATGATCGTCCCATTCTTACACATTACCTAAGACAGGGACACTATCGCGATCTCGAGCTAAGCAATAATAATTTGAAGAGAGATTACTATTGTTTCACCTATCCTAAGGGAAGTCCACTTAAAAATCAACTTGATCCATTCATTGTAAAGGTGCTTCTTTCCGGAACGTGGAATGTAAAGCTTAAATTATATGAAGATCTGTAACCCTAAAAATTAAAGGAGACTATGAAAATTAAGCCAACCATTAGTGTGTTTGTCATCTTTTTGATGATAGCTTGTTCAGGAGAACCGGTTGAAGTGGCAACGCCAGAGAGTTCCGAAGAATCTAAGGATCAGTTGCCTCCAGAAGATGTTGAGGCATCTCTGGAGTTAATTTGGGAGACCGATACCAGTTTAATCACGAATGAATCTGTTTTGTACTATCCCGAAAAGGGGCAGATCCTGGTGAGTAATATTAATGGGAAGCCCACGGATCAGGATGGAAATGGCTATTTAAGCTTGTTGGATATTGATGGTGCCATAGAAGTTCAGGAGTGGGTAACAGGATTAGATGCTCCCAAGGGCATGGCCATTTCAAATGGCACTCTTTATGTCACCAATATCGATGAGCTGGTGGAGGTAGATATTGCAGAAGGAATCATCAAAAATCGATATGCGGTGGATGGAGCAAAATTTTTAAATGATGTGAGCATTGGTCAAGGAGTGGTTTACTTTTCTGATATGACCACCGGCAAGCTTCACGCCCTGGTAGACGGTGAAGTGTTAACTATAGCAGAAGGTCTGGACAATCTCAACGGACTGGCCTATAACGATGAAACCCGTAAGTTGTACATGCTGAATAATTCCGGTTTGCAAGTGCGTAGCGAAGATGGCAGCATCAGCACAATAAATACGGAGGTCACTGGAGGTGATGGATTAATCATTTTAGAGGATGGCGTATTCCTTGCTTCACGCTGGCAAGGGGAAATATGGATTATTGAAGATGGCACTGCTACCAAACTATTGGATAGTAAAGGCGACATGCAAACTGCAGATATTGGGTATATCCCGGAAGCAAAAATGGTACTGGTACCTCGCTTCTTTAGCAACAAAGTATCGGCTTACAAACTGAGCTATTAGTTTTGACTCAGGCTGTCCACCTGAGGATAAAGATTTACCAGCCATCTTCTAAATCGAATGTCCGAGGTTTTCCAACCTCCTTCGGTCCGTCGGATTATTCCGGTGTCGGATAGATTTCTGAGGGCTCGTTCCACGCTGCTCGCTGCTCCGAGCCGATAATTAATTAAAAACTCAAAGGCATGTGGATGAGAAACACAGCCTTCACAGGCTATGGCCAAAAGCAGCTTCCATTGCAGTGGTGTAAACCGACGCCTGAAATTGTAAAATATGGGGTGGTAGCGCTCCAATACAAGCTTCACTGCCCTTCGGGGAGATGTAGTTTCCGCGAATGACATTATTTCCATAAAAAAGGAAGTGTTGCCTCCCGATAGTTCCAATACTTCCTCCAGGACTGGCAGTTCGTACTTCTCCAAGAGCTGGTTGCTTAGGTGAGCAATGGTTAGAGGTCCCAGCCTTAGCTGCTTATAGGAGCTTAAACCTTCTACCGGTGCCACCGCTGAAATCAACGCCTGACTATTTCTGGCGCCGGAAAAGTGATTCAACGCATTTTTCAGAGAGTCTTTGGATTCCCACTGATCAATATCTTCAAAGACGAACAGGAAATCTAATGACACATTTTGAAGTCCTATGAGTAAATCTTTTATCCAACTGCCAAAACTAGTTTCATCAATATGAAGGGGTACCGGCCGCTCTTCCAGTATTCTCTTCAGTTGATATTTTAAATTGTAACTATCCTCGGCGGCTTCGTTGATATTTTGCAGCAACTTATATAGTAACTCATGGCTGGATTGAATGCCTCGTAAGTTAACTTCAAAACAGAACCTTCGTCCGGAAAGCTTATCAATTAAGCTGTTGACAATGTGTGACTTACCCATGCCAGATTCCGCAGTAAGTTGGATGTTATTGCGTGCCACAACCGCATCAAACAACTGCTCAAATTCCTCTGTTCTTTCTATCATTTCCCTAAAACTGAGTGGATGTGACTCAAAAATATTCAATAATCCGCACTCTGCGTAACGCGTTCGTTGAATGTTACCAACAATCGGTTAAGTGCGGAATTTATGAGCTATGAGAAGGAATATGAATTAATCCAGAGAGGCAACGCATTTCAATTCAATGGCGATTGGGGTAGGTAGGGCATTAATGGCTATGGTAGTCCGGCAGGGCTTCAGCTCAACATCCTTAAAGTACTCCGCATACAGGCGGTTAAAGGTTTTAAAATCCCTTTTCATATCAACCAAGAATACTTGAATGTCGATAAGCTTCTCCCAACTCGATCCATGCTCTTCCAGAATGTGGAGCACATTCTGGAAGACAGAATGTACCTGATCCTCAAAGTCAAATTCTTCAAAATTCCCGTTATGATCCAACACCAATCCGGGCACTCCAGAATCATGTTGATCACTGCCAGCTACCCTGGGACCAACGCCGCTTAGGAATAACAAATTGCCTGCTTTTCTGGCTAATGGATAAGAACCGACCGGTTTGGGAGCTTTACTCATGCTTTTGCATTTAATTAATTAACAGGCGGAACAAAGGGTTTTTCACGCTTTAGTAGTCCAATTGGCGAGCTAAAAGCCATTACAAACCGAATGCCCTAAAGGTTTTACCTATTCGATAATCGGCAAATAGGCCAGTTTATCACCTTTACTAAAAGTTGGCTGATCTCGAGTAATAATGGATATACCCCCCTCTTCATCCAGTACAAACATGGGTATTATCTTGCCTTTATTCCTTTTCTTTAATTCAAGATATTCTTCGCTATCCTCGCAATTCTCCACCAGCATTTTTTCATTTTTTCGCACGGCCTGGGCCAGGTTTAGATAATCTACCTTTCCATTAAATACCACATTTCTGGGAAGGTCTATATCCTTCATTTCCAGTTCGTTCTTACTGGTTATTCTGAACAAATGGTCTTCGGAAAACTCACTTTCAAAATACTTTAAGGCCAGGTTATTGACCTCAGCACTACTGGTAATAGCCAGAAGTTTTCCAATCCGGGTTAGGTCCATTTCATCGTACACCGAATCCCCCAGAATATTGCCTTCATAAATCTCAAAACCCTGATTCTGTGCTTCACGAATGCTGGTTTTAGAAGTATCAGCTAGTAATACGGTCACTCCTTGATTGCGAAGAAAATCACCAATAAACCGCGCATTTTCATTGGCTCCGGCAATGAGAAATCCTTGAGGGTCGTCTCTTTCTACTTTGAGGAGTTTGGCGATGGGCTTGGCTGTACTACCCTGTAAGATTACCGTGCCAACTATTACCAGAAAGGTCATGGGTAGGATTAATTCTGCTTGTGCCGGATCGATATTGGTGCCGGCACCCGAGGTGAGCTGAAGCGAAAAAAGTGAAGCTACGGCAGCAGCTACAATACCCTTCGGGCCAATCCACGACATGAATATTTTCTCCCGCATATTGAATTTGCTTCCCAAAGTGCTGATCCACACTATGAGCGGCCTAATGATGAATATTACTACACAAAAGAGAATTACTGCGTTGACGCCGAGTTTTTCAATTTGTACCACCTCAATGCGGCTAGAGAGCAGAATAAATAGTACCGAAATAAGGATAATGCTTACATCTTCTTTGAAGGATAGAATTTTCTTGAATTCTTCAACCTTGGTATTGGCGAGAATGATACCCATGAAGGTGGTAGACATCAGTCCTGCCTCATGAGAGATGAACTCTGCAAAGGTGAAGGCGAATACGACCAGGCCCAGAGCAACTATATTATGCAGATAGGAGGGAATTCGATTACGCTGCAATATCCATCTAAGAAATAGTGCGGCTACTGCTCCCACGAAGATGCCGCTAGCTACCGTAATGAAGAAAGCTTTTAAGACTTCAATGGTTTCAGCATTTTCTATCTGGGCCGATTGAATGAATTCATAAACCAGGACAGCCATGAGCGCACCGAGAGGGTCAATGAGAATACCTTCCCATTTAAGCACATTATTAATTCTTTCATTAGGCCTGACATTGCGGAGAATTGGTATCACTACGGTCGGACCTGAAACAATGATTAACGCGCCAAACAAAAAAGCCAGGCGGTAATCTGAGCCAAGTAAATAATGGGAGGCTACACCGCCACCAATAAGCGTGATGATTGGACCTACAATCAGCAAGTTCCGCACTACCCCCGCCTGATGGCGCATCTCTTTTAGCTTTAAGGTAAGCCCTCCTTCAAAAAGAATTACCCCTACGGAGATTGAGACAAATGCAAAGAGCAAATCACCAGAAAAGATTTGATCCCCGTCTAGTAACTTGCTGCCATCAGGTGTAAGAAATGTGGAAACTGGACCTAACAACAGGCCCGTGACAATCAGGGGTAAGATGGCAGGAACCTTCACTTTCCAGGCAAACCATTGTGCCAAAACACTAATGATCAAGATACTGGCTAATTCTATCATTCCTTCCATCCCCGGGTATACTTTGCCTGTGAATATATCGCAAAATCACCAATTGGATAAAAAATCCTGAGGCCTTCTTAAAAGAAATTTCATCATTTATTTTGAACATTTGATATTAAACTGTATTAATGGGGTGGTAAACGCATACTAATGAAGATCTACACGAAGAAGGGGGACAAGGGTGAAACATCTTTGTTGGGTGGTACAAGAGTGAGCAAGGCAAGCGCTCAAATAGAAGCTTACGGAACGGTAGATGAACTAAATTCCTGTATCGGACTGATCCGCGACAAGGCTGGTAACGAAAGGATTGACACTGTGCTGGTCCAAGTGCAGCACCAACTGTTTAGTATTGGTTCAATATTAGCGTCTAATGGGGATTCGAAATTATTGTTGCCAGAGCTGAAGGAGAATGATATCAAATTTCTGGAATCAGAAATGGATCGTATGGATGGCGAGCTGCCTGAGTTGCGAAACTTTATACTACCGGGAGGAAACCCTGCCGCATCCTTTTGTCACTTAAGCAGATGCGTTTGTCGCCGGGCGGAAAGACGCGTGGTGAGTTTAGGTGATATAATGGAGATGGATGAAATTATCATTCAATATCTGAACAGATTGAGTGATTACCTATTTGTGTTGGCGAGATTTTTAACCAAGGAACAAGGGGGAGAAGAAACCCTCTGGAAACCACGCTAATCACAAATTTTAAAGACTACTTGGAAAAGTGGGTTAAAAAATTACATTTGCAAAAAAATTAATCGACGTTTAATATGTACTGGACCTTAGAGTTAGCCAGCTATTTAAGTGATGCACCCTGGCCTGCAACAAAGGACGAATTAATCGACTTCGCAATTAGAACGGGCGCACCTCTGGAAGTAGTGGAAAATTTACAGGCTATCGAAGATGAGGAAGATGAGATTTATGAGTCGATAGAAGATATTTGGCCGGATTATCCCTCGGAAGAAGATTTCCTCTGGAACGAGGATGAATATTGACAATCTGTATAAATTATGCCCGGCAAATATGCCGGGTTTTTTATTTCTTGCCAAGGCTTAATTACATGAACGGTTCGACAATTTGTCATTACCAGAACTAAGGCACACTTTTAGCCCTTGAAGCATTGAATAATATCTAACTTTATCAGCCCCTATTACTGGATCTTATGTTTGGAAAAATTCTGGAATCCGTTTTTGGATCTAAAAGCGGAAGAGATATAAAGGAGATTCGACCGATTGTGGACAAGGTAAATGAAATTTACCCCTCTTTATCTGGTCTAACCTCGCAAGAACTCAGGCAAAAAACCATTGACTTTAAAGCAAAAATTGCAGACTATATAGCAGAAGAAACTAATGCCGTAGCGGAAATAAAGCAGCAAATAGAGTCTGAGGAGGATATTGAAAGAAAGGAAAGCCTTTATCAGGAAGTTGATGCACTTGAAGAAAGTGCAACAACTAAGATTGAGGAGATTCTCAAAGAGATAGAACCTGAAGCTTTTGCCGTAATGAAGGAAACGGCGCGAAGATTTAGCGAAGATGGAGAGATTCGGGTACCAGCTGATGAGAATGATAGAAGAGTTGCGGCAAAATCTGATGCGGTAAAAATTGAAGGCGAGGAAGCTGTTTGGTCCAATACCTGGACGGCAGCAGGCAACGAGATTACCTGGGAGATGGTGCACTACGATGTGCAGTTAATCGGTGGGGCAGTTTTACACAAAGGAGCGATTGCAGAAATGGCTACTGGAGAAGGTAAAACTCTGGTGGCTACTTTACCCATTTACCTTAACGCCTTGCCAGGAAAAGGGGTGCACCTGGTAACAGTGAACGATTATCTCGCTCGTCGTGATGCGGAATGGATGGCGCCGCTGTTTCAGTTTCATGGTTTAAGCATTGATTGTATAGACCTTCACCGCCCGAATTCAGAGGAGCGGAGGCAGGCTTACCTGGCCGATATAACTTATGGCACCAATAATGAATTTGGGTTTGATTACCTGCGCGACAATATGGCGCGAAATCCCGAAGATTTGGTGCAGCGCAAGCACAACTATGCCATCGTGGATGAGGTCGACTCGGTGCTGATCGACGATGCCCGTACGCCATTAATTATTTCAGGACCTACGCCAAAAGGGGATCGGCATGAGTTTAATGAACTTAAACCGCATGTAGTTAAGCTGGTAGATGCTCAGAGAGCGCTGGTAACCAAGGAGTTGAAAGAAGCAAAAAGCCTGATCAGCAGCGAGGATAAGAAAGAGAGAGAGGAAGGTGCTAATAAACTTCTCAGAGCATATCGCGGATTGCCCAGAACCAAGGCATTGATTAAGTTTTTAAGTCAGGATGGAATGAAAACCCTGTTGCAGAAAACAGAGAATTTCTACCTGCAGGAACAAATGAAAAATATGCATCTTATTGATGATGATCTGTATTTCACCATCGATGAGAAAAACAACCAAATAGATCTTACGGATAAGGGAATTGATCTGCTATCTCAAGGTACAGAGCGTGATTTCTTCATTCTTCCGGATATTTCGACAGAGCTGTCAGCGCTAGATAAATCCGACCTGGAAGGGCAAGAAAAGGCCCTAAAAAAGGAGGAGTTAATGAGAGATTTCTCCATTAAAAGTGAACGGGTTCACTCTATGAATCAGCTTTTAAAAGCATACGCACTTTTTGAGAAAGATGTAGAGTATGTGGTGATGGAGAACAAGGTGAAGATTGTGGACGAACAAACCGGTCGTATCATGGAAGGGCGACGCTATTCCGACGGGTTGCATCAAGCCATTGAAGCGAAGGAGAACGTGAAGATAGAGGCCTCAACACAAACTTATGCCACGGTAACCTTACAGAACTACTTCAGGATGTATAATAAGCTTAGTGGTATGACCGGTACGGCTGAGACGGAAGCAGGTGAGTTCTTTGACATTTATAAGTTGGAAGTAACGGTAATACCAACTAACCGGCCTATAGCCAGAGATGATCGTGAAGATTTGGTTTACAAGACGAAACGCGAAAAGTTTGCTGCGGTTATCGAAGAAATTAATACTCTGGTTGATCAGGGACGCCCGGTACTGGTGGGAACTACCTCGGTAGAAATTTCTGAATTACTCAGTAGAGCCCTGAAAATCCGCAAGGTTAAGCACAATGTACTAAATGCGAAACTTCATCAGAAAGAAGCAGATATTGTAGCCGAAGCTGGCGTGCCTGGAACGGTAACCATTGCCACCAATATGGCGGGTAGAGGAACCGATATTAAGCTCACTCCGGAGAGTAAAGCAGCAGGAGGTTTAGCTATTGTCGGCACGGAAAGACATGATTCACGTCGAGTTGACCGACAACTTCGCGGACGAGCCGGCCGTCAGGGTGATCCCGGTAGCTCTCAGTTCTTTGTGTCACTGGAGGATGACCTCATGCGCTTGTTCAACTCTGAAAGAGTAGCGAAACTGATGGATCGCATGGGTCTAAAGGAAGGTGAAGTGATTCAACATTCGATGGTTTCAAAATCCATAGAACGTGCTCAAAAAAAGTTGGAAGAAAACAACTTTGGTGTACGGAAGCACTTATTGGAGTACGACAATGTTATGAATTCGCAGCGTGAGGTGATTTACAAGCGTCGCCGTCATGCACTAGGTGGTGAGCGGATGCAGGTGGATATTGCGAATATGTTTTATGATACCTGCCAAAGTCTAGTTAATGAGTATCAGGAGTTAAAGGATTATGACTCTTTTCAGCTGGAGTTGGCCAGAATCTTTACGATGGAAAGCCCGGTGAGTAAGGAAGACTTTGAACGGGGATCAAATACAGAATTGATTGACCAGCTTTACGATGCGGTATTAAAATCCTACGCTGACAAGAACAAGCGTATTGCCAAGATGGCCATGCCGGTGATCACCAATGTGTTTAAAAATCAGTCGGATAAGTTTGAGAATATCGTAGTGCCCTTCACGGATGGTCAGAAAGCGATTCAAGTGGTAACCAACCTGGAAAAGGCCAATGATTCTGAAGGTCGGCAACTCATACGAGATTTTGAAAAGAACATTGTGCTGGCCATGATCGACGATTCTTGGAAAGACCATTTGAGAGATATGGACGACCTGCGTCAAAGTGTGAGGACGGCACAGTATGAACAGAAAGATCCTTTGTTGATATACAAGTTTGAAGCTTTTAATCTCTTCGAAGAGATGATAGACAAGAGCAACAAGGAAATTGTGAGTTTCTTGTTTAAAGGCCAGTTGCCGGGGCAGGATGCGGAAGTACGTCAGGCGAAAGCCCCGCAGAGAACCAATTATGAAGAGATGCAAACATCTCACCCAGAATTGGTTACGTCAGGAGGCGGATCCGCTGAGCAACAGCAAGGTCAGCGTCCTAAACCACAGCCTGTGGTGAGTGAGAAGTCTTATGGCCGCAATGATTTAGTGACGGTGCAAAATCTGTCTACCGGCGAGAAAAAGGAAATAAAGTTTAAGAAAGCTCAACCATTGGTGTCTTCCAAGCAATGGATGATCGTGGATTAATCCACTATACTTTCATTTGTCAGGGATTGGTTCTGGTAAATTGCCGGCGCCAAACACTTTGTTGGAGTCAAAATTCTTGTTCCAAAGCGGCTTCAAAAGCGATCGTTCTGATGGCAGCCTGAAGCAATAGGCTCCTGAATTGGTGAGGATTGGTATTTCGATTAATCCTCTTTGATTAGCTTTAAATAATCGGTTAAATTTTTGTTGCCTGATAATTAGTATTTTGGAGTCAGGCAACTATTATTTATTGTGACGTCTATGTAAGTAAGGAATAACCGCTTGAGTTCAAAACCCGAACATATCATACGCCTTGAAGATTTAGCACCAATGCTTCCTCCCAAAGAAGTGTTGTTGGCAAATTCTGAGCATGAATTATTAGCAGCCTGCAAGGCGGGAAAACGGGTTGCACAAAAAAGAATCTACGAGTTATTTGCTCCAAAAATGCTCAATGTCTGCAGGCGATACGCTAGAGATACCGAACAAGCCAGAGATTTCATGCACGATGGTTTTATCAAGGTTTTTATGAATATCTCCAAGTTCAGAGGAGAAGCGGCTTTGGAGACCTGGATTACCAGGATTATGATTAACAATAGCATTTCCGCTATAAAGAAAGAGATAAGGAAAGGCATAAAAGTTAAGATTGAGGATGCCAACTTAAAGGATAGCCAAAGTTTTGATTTTGAGCTAGAAAGCAAGCAACCTATCAGCGCTCGAAATGTCTTTGATACACTAGATGATTTACCCTTAGGGTATCGTACGGTATTATCTCTGTATGTATTGGATGGATTTACACATAAAGAAATAGCAGGACAACTTGGGATATCCGAAGGAACCTCAAAAAGTCAATTGGCAAAAGCTAAACGCTTGTTGGCAAAAATGCTCAAGGAAAAATATCAGTGAAAGGGGATAAACGAAATATTGAAGAATTCCTCAAGGAAAAGCTTGATGGCCTCGATGCTGGGTACCAGAATGATTGGTCTCAATTTGAAGCCAAGCTCGACCGAGCAATTCTGTTTTATCGCATGAAGGTGGGTGCATTAATTGGCGTAGCCTTAATACTGATTACCTTAGGTATAGCAGGAGGAAATGGTTTGCTAAACCCCTCTAATGCTCAAGAATCAGCTTCTAACCAGTCGTCTATATTGTATAAGCTAAGATCCCGGGCTCCGGTCTTACATGCTTTGCGCATGAGAAACAGACCTGTTGAGAGTATTGAAGGGTCCAATCAATTACCATCTTCTAAGCTTAGTATTCAGCCAAATAATGAGCCTGCTTCTCAATCGACATTGCTGGTTGATCCTAAAGATGAAGCTCGGCCATTGCACCATACCTCTGATACGCAGCCAAGTGAAAAGCTGCATTTAGAGGCCAGAGCGATTACGGAATCACTTCTTGCTTCCATTGTCCCGGCAGAACCGCAGCTGACATTTAGAACGCCTAAATATATAACAGGTACACTTAAACCGTCGAATGATGCTAATTCAACGGAAGCGCTCCTGCTTGCTGGGGAAAATGATTTTAGTACACTGAACCAATCATTCCCAGAACAGCTACCTGTGACCATAAATTCTTTGGATCATGATGATTTTCAAGAATTTATCAAAGCTTCAGATAATCGAAACTCTGACTTAACCTTACGAGACCCTTTAATGCCCTTGACTTTTCAAAAACGAGGTCCATATGTCAGCCCTATGCAGGCTGAGAATCCCTGGAGTTATTCCGTATCGGTCTATCCGAACTTTACTTTTAGGAAATTTAAGGTGGACAAGGAGAAGCTTAATCTAATTCATCGGGATTTTATTGATGCTACCCAAGAAGCGGAGAAAGGTGGGTTCAGTCTCAATGTTGGATTTGTGGTAAGTAGAAGAATTGGTCGAATTACTTATCTCAATGGTGGGCTCGAGTATATCAACTATAAAGCTAATGCGGAGTACAATTTCTACAATTATCGAGAGGCTAATATCAATCCGATAACCAACCGGATCGAAAGTTATTCTCTCCTAGATGAACCAGAACAAATAAGCTTCTCCGGAAACAACGTTTATCATTATTTGAATTTCCCATTGAGTATATCGCATCAACCCTGGGCTACCGATCATATCAGGCTTAATATTGAAGCAGGCGGAAGCTTTATGTATTTTCTTGGAGCCAGAGGTCAGGCTATAGATTATCAAAGTTTAGGGGTTATAGACATTGCGGAAAGAAAGTATAATAACAGCATTGCTTCACTTCATATGAAGGTAGGGCTCTGCTACTATATTTCAGACAAGCTGAATTTTGGTTTGGAGCCAACCATGATGTACTTCACTAATACGATTTATTCTGAGGATTACCCCTTTCAGGTAATTCCATATTCAGTAGGAGTTAACCTTAAGCTACAGGTTAAGCTCAATTGATTCGACTCAATATTTCACCCGCTTTTTTAAGGGTGTCGTTATTCTTAGCAAAGCAAAACCGCAGCACCTTGTGATCCGTAGGAATGTGATAAAACACGCTAATAGGAATAGACGCTACCTTGTGTTTGATTGTGAGCTCTTTCGCAAATTCCGTATCCGGCATCTTACTTATTCCTGAGTATTCCAGAAGCTGAAAATAGGAGCCTTCCGAAGGCAGAGCTTTAAAACCACTGTCTTTAATCGCCTCTCTAAAGAAATTTCGCTTTTGTTCGAGCATGGAGGAAATATCCCTGTTTTTGGCGTCTTTTAAGTATTCTCCCATGGCCATCTGCATGGGCGTGTTAGCACTGAATATGTGGTACTGATGTACTTTGCGAAATTCATGCGATAAGGCTGCTGGAGCCATGCAATAACCTATTTTCCAGCCGGTTACGTGAAGAACTTTGCCCAGAGAACCAATCTTAAAACTCCTTTCTGCGAGCGATGAGCTCTTTGCCACCGAATGGTGCTGACCGGGAGTGAATACTATATGTTCATAAACTTCATCGGCTAGAATTAGTATGTTGCTATCTGTGGTAATCTCCTCAAGCATGTGCAAATCATGCTCACTCCATACCATGGAGGTGGGATTGTGAGGAGTATTAATAATGATCATTCGAGTTCGATGGTTGATCCGGTTTTTAACAGAATCCCAATCTATTTTGTAATCGGGGTGAGGCAGTTGAATAAAAATCGGCACCCCCCCGTTAAGCTCAACCATGGGTGCATAGCAATCATAAGCAGGGGTAAAAATGATCACTTCATCACCTTCCCGAATTGCGCAAGTTAAGGCCGATGCTATGGCTTGGGTTGCTCCGTGAGTTATGGTTATTTCATCCTCCGGATCATAACGGTGACCATGTTCTTCAAAAACAATGTCACTTAATATATGGCGAAGACTTGGAACACCATTGAGCGGAGAATATTGATTATATCCTTCTCTCATAAATTGATGTACCAGCGCAATCAATTCCGGATCTGTAGGAAAATCGGGAAATCCCTGACTGAGGTTTAGCGCTTGATGTTCGGAAGCCAGGGCCGACATAACCGTAAAAATCGTGGTGCCGGTATGGGGAAGCTTGGATTTAATGAGGGACATAGGTGGAGTTTGATTCGAAGATAGCTTCTGTTTTTGATAGTACGATAGAGAAGCGCAGATATTCTAAAATTGCTTTATTGGATATGGGTTGGGGTAGGCGTGAAAACTATTTCTGGGGGGAACCCCCCTCCCCTAACGTTAATATAGGTAAGAATCCAATATACTCCAATCTGGAATTGATAAGCAGTCAACTTGTACCGATCTTAATAAAGCTTCAAAGCCTTATTATCTGCCCTCATTACTCTCGTAATCATTGCTAGCTTTGTCACCACACATGAATTACCTTTCAGTAGAAAATATTGGCAAGTCATTTGGTGAACGCGTACTGTTCACCGGTTTAAACTTTGGTCTCTCTGAAGGTCAGAAAATGGCTCTAATTGCTCGGAATGGTACTGGTAAAACCACCCTGCTAAACATTCTAGCCGGACGAGACGCTTCAGATACAGGTCGTGTAACTTACCGCAAAGGTCTGAGCGTGGGCTTTTTGCCCCAAGAGCCTGAATTAGACAGCACCAAGTCAATTCTGGACAATGTACTAACCGTGCAGAATGCCGCAACAGATGCTCTTCGTAATTACCAACATGCTCTCCAAAACCCTGAAAAAGCAGATCAATTTCAGAAGGCGCTTGATGCCATGGAACAGCATGCAGCCTGGGACATCGAGGCACAGGTTAAACAAGTTTTAGGAGTACTGGGTCTGCACGATACCACCGAAATGGTGTCCTCGCTAAGTGGTGGTCAACAGAAGCGTGTTGCCCTGGCTAAGACTTTGATTTCCAAGCCTGATTTATTGATTCTGGATGAACCCACCAACCACTTGGATGTAGCCATGATTGAGTGGCTGGAACAGTATTTAAAACAAACTTCCTTAACGATATTTATGGTTACACACGACCGATATTTTATGGAGAGGGTTTGTGACAGTATTTTGGAAATGGAAGATGGCCAGTTGTATCAACATCCAGGTAACTATTCGAAGTTTTTGGAGAGAAAAGCCGAAAGACAGGAGGTAGAGGCCACGAATGTTGGAAAAGCCCGAAACCTGATGCGTAAAGAGTTGGAATGGATCAGAAGGCAACCAAAGGCTCGTGGCACGAAGTCAAAGGCTAGAATAGATGCATTTGATAAAATAAAGTCTGAAGCTTCACGCAACCTGGGTGAGAAACAGCTCAACCTCGACATAAAAATGACCAGGTTAGGCAGTAAGATCCTGGAGCTACATAAATTGAGAAAGGCCTATGGTAGCAAAGCTATTCTGAATGGCTTTGAGTACACGTTTAAGCGTAGGGAAAGAATTGGGATTATAGGTCCGAATGGAGTGGGTAAGACCACTTTCTTACGCTTGCTCACAGGAAATATTGATCCCGACGGAGGCAAGATAGTTACCGGCGAGACGGTGCGATTCGGCTATTATACGCAGTCGGGAATGAAGCTAGCGGAAGACAAACGTGTTATTGATGTCGTAAAGGAGATAGCAGAAGTTATTCCTGTTGGCAGAAAAGGTGGGGATATCACAGCCTCGCAAATGTTGGAGCGATTCTTATTTGACGGCGATCAGCAATATACATACGTTTCAAAACTAAGTGGTGGTGAAAAAAGAAGGTTGTTTCTATTAACTATTCTTATGGATAACCCCAACTTTCTTATTCTCGATGAACCTACCAACGATCTTGATATTGTAAGCCTCAATGTGCTGGAAGACTTTTTATTGGAGTTCGAAGGCTGTTTAGTTATTGTAACGCACGACCGATACTTCATGGATAAATTGACAGACCACCTTTTTGTGTTTCAGGGAAATGGAGAAGTGCGTGATTTTCCAGGGAATTATAGCGAGTATAAGATTACAGTTCAAGCTGAAGAAGATCTTGTGAAGCGAAAAGAGAAAAGCCTGGTAAAGCCGAAGCAAGCTTCGTCTCCCCAGGAGAAAACCAGGTTGACCTATGGTGAGAGATTGGAAATGGAACAGCTGGAACTGGAAATTCGTAAACTTGAGCAAAGAAAGAACGAGATTCTAAGGCTTTTTGAAGATGCTAATCTGGAGGTGGAGGAAATAGAGAAGCTTTCGACTGAGCTTGAACACAACAATAAGAATCTGGAAAGTAAAGAGATGAGGTGGCTGGTACTGAGCGAGTATGAAACCAATTAGTACAATAGACTAAGTGGCCTAAAAATCTATGATCCAGTATGGTTTTTCAATAGTTTTAAAGCTCATAGTTTCAACTCAATTTATAGAAAATCTCGGGCTTAATCGTCCATCGTTCTGGTCAATTAGGAGTATTGACAGGAGCATAATACCTTGCGAATGCAAATCTTAATAAATGGAAAGTCTCATTCAGCTTGAGAATATCGTACGGAATTTCTTCCTGGGTCAGCAGGTGGTCAAGGTGTTAAAGAATATTTCTCTCAATATTGATCGGAATGAATACGTAGCTCTGATGGGTCCTTCTGGAAGTGGAAAATCAACTTTAATGAACCTGCTGGGTTGCTTAGACACCCCTACTTCAGGCAAGTATCTATTAAATGGAAGAGATGTTAGTGAACTTTCGGATAATGATCTTGCAGATATACGCAACAAGGAAATTGGTTTCATATTTCAAACTTTTAACCTCCTTCCACGTTCTACTGCCCTCGAAAATGTAAGTCTGCCCCTGGTATACGCTGGATTCAGTTCAACAGAAAGGAAAAAAAGGGCAGAATTGGTGTTGGAGCAAGTGGGCCTGGCTGATCGTATGGATCACCGTCCTAATCAATTGTCGGGCGGTCAGCGTCAGCGTGTAGCAGTAGCCCGGGCTTTAATAAACAAGCCATCAATCATTTTGGCGGATGAACCTACCGGTAACCTGGATACCAAAACTTCTATGGAGATTATGAAACTCATTAAGGATATTCATGCCGATGGAAATACGGTTATTTTAGTCACGCATGAGGAAGATATTGCAGCGCAGGCTGAAAGAGTAATTCGCCTAAGAGATGGCGTGGTGGAATCGGATACGCTGGCTTCACAAGTTTCGTAAATTGCTAACATGGATTTAAATTTAACTGGAAAAACAGCCTTGGTTTGTGGTGCTAGTGATGGGATTGGGAAAGCAACCGCCAAGGTGTTGGCTCAGCTGGGAGCGCGGGTAATTCTGCTGGCCAGAAATGCAGCTAAGCTTCGGCAAGTACTCAAAGATCTTAACGCATCTGATGATCAGGATCATGACTACTTAGTGGCAGACTTTAATGATCCCGATGGCTTGGGGAATACTGTCTCGGAATTTCTCAATAAGGGCCGCGACATTAACATTTTGATCAATAATACCGGTGGTCCTCCGGCAGGACCAGCTCATGCTGCACCTCTAGAAGAGTATGTCACAGCTTTCAGGCAACACCTTTTATGTAATCAGACATTAGTAAAGTTAGTGTTGCCAGGAATGCAGAAATCGGGTTATGGGAGGATAATAAATGTTATTAGCACCAGTGTGAAAGCTCCTTTGCCCAATTTGGGAGTCAGTAACACGATACGAGGGGCGGTGGCTAATTGGAGCAAGACTTTGTCCAATGAATTAGGACAGTATTCTATTACGGTTAATAATGTTTTGCCAGGTGCTACCGAAACGGGTCGCTTGCACTCCATTATCAGCAATAAAGCTAGCAAAACCGGTAAAAGTGAGGTGGAAGTAGCTAAGATGATGACCAATGCGGTACCCCTAAGTAGATTTGCTAAACCTGAGGAGGTAGCCAATGCCATAGCCTTCTTGTCCAGTCCGGCCGCTTCTTATATCAGTGGCGTGAACCTGCCGGTTGACGGAGGAAGAACCCCAAACCTGTAACACATGAAGAAGATACTCAACTATATCGGTGGAAAATGGCATGAACCTTTGAGTGACCAATGGCTGGAAAATATAGATCCATCGCGTGGTGAGGTTTATTCTCAGATTCCAAATTCTACTAAAGCCGACATCGAACTGGCCGTACAGGCGGCTGAAAAAGCATTTCCGGAATGGAGTGGTATGTCTGCGAAAGAGCGTTCAAAGGTCATGCTGCGGGTATCGGAATTAATTGATGACAAGCTTACAGATTTGGCCAGGGCGGAAAGCCTTGACAATGGGAAACCATTGAAATTAGCACAGAGTGTCGATATTCCCAGAGCCAGAGATAACTTTGCCTTTTTTGCAACGGCAATTCTTCACGAAGATTCTCATTTCCACGATATGGGTGAGCGTGGATTTAACTACACACTGCGACAACCAATTGGTATTGTAGGATGTATTTCGCCCTGGAATTTACCCCTCTACCTCTTTACCTGGAAGATTGCTCCGGCTTTAGCCGCCGGGAACTGTGTGATAGCCAAGCCTTCTGAAGTTACTCCTATGACTGCTTTTTTATTGAGCGAGATTTGTACGGAAGCCGGTATGCCCGATGGAGTATTGAATATTGTACATGGCTCCGGACCATCTGCCGGTCAGGCGATTGTTGAACATCCTAAGATTAAGGCAATATCCTTTACCGGCGGAACTACCACCGGCGAGCATCTCGCCCGCACTGCCGCACCCATGTTTAAGAAGTTGTCATTGGAATTGGGTGGTAAAAACCCCAATCTCGTTTTCGCCGATTGTGATTTGGAGGATGCTGTTAAAACATCGGTTCGGGGAGCTTTTGCCAACCAGGGACAAATATGTCTTTGTGGCAGCCGGATTTTTATTGAGCAATCGATCTATGAAGAATTTAAGAAGGCCTTCGTTCAGCGGGTAAAAGGTCTGCACATTGGACCGCCTATGGAGGAAGGCTCCAGATTTGGTGCCTTGGTGTCCGAGGATCATCTTAAAAAGGTGATGTCGTATATTGAATTGGCTAAAACCGAAGGGGGTAGGATTTTAGCGGGCGGAGAGCGAGTAGAGTTGGATGGAGAATTTAAGGGAGGCTACTACTTGCAACCCACAGTAATAGAAGGGCTGGATTACCAATGCCGAACAAATCAGGAAGAAATATTTGGGCCAGTAGTTACCTTAACCCCTTTTAAGTCAGAGCAAGAGGCTGTGATGATGGCTAATTCTACCGAGTATGGTTTAGCGGGCATGATATGGACCAGCAACCTGAAACGTGCACATCGCGTAGCTAAAGAGTTAAAATGCGGCATAGCATGGATTAATTGTTGGTTGGTGCGGGATTTACGGACGCCCTTTGGTGGGGTAAAGTCTAGCGGGGTGGGCCGTGAAGGAGGATATGAAGCCCTGAATTTTTTCACCGAAGCAAAAAATGTTTGCATGCTATATTAGCAATAAGCATGGAGTACTTCATGGATTAGCCATGGCCATTAAACTTTTCCTCATTTCCAGTCTAATAGTAAATGCATTACATGAAGCTAAGTCTATCAATATTTGCGCTGTTTCTTGGACTATCACTATCAGGACAAGTATATTTTCCGCCCACCACTGGAAATCAATGGGACACAGTATCTGCAGCATCAATAGGATGGTGTACTTCGGAGCAGGATACGCTTGTTAAATATTTGGAATCGCGCAATTCTAAGGCATTTCTCATTCTTCATAAGGGAAGAATAGTGGTGGAGGAATACATGAATGGTTTTGGCCTGGATAGTATCTGGTATTGGGCTTCAGCCGGTAAGAGTTTGATGGCCTTCTTAATTGGCATAGCCCAGGAAGATGGCTTATTGAGTATTACCGATAAAACATCTCAATATCTGGATACGGGCTGGACTTCCGCACCCCGAGCAAAGGAGGATCTGATAGAAATAAGACATCAGCTGAGCATGACCTCGGGTTTGGATCACAATGCGCCTAATCAAAATTGTTTGACAGATACCTGCCTCGATTTCCTGCATGACGCAGGAACTCATTGGTACTACTATAATGCTCCTTATCGCTTAACCCAAGATGTGCTGGAGGCAGCTTCGGGGACTAACCTAAATCTATATACCCTTCAGTCTCTAACCAATACCACCGGGATAGCAGGTCTTTGGTTTAATTATGTGTTTTTCAGCAGAGCTCGGGATATGGCTCGGTTTGGAATACTTTGTTTAAACGAAGGAAAGTGGAACAACAAAAATGTTCTAAGTGATACCTCTTACTTCAGAGACATGGTTACGAAATCTCAAAATCTGAATGAGGCCTATGGTTATCTATGGTGGTTAAACGGAGGAACTAGTTTTAAGCAGCCGGGATTTGACATTGTTTTCCCGGGTGAGATAATCCCTACAGCCCCATCGGATTTATACATGGCGGCCGGAAAGAATGATCAGCGCATTTATGTGGTGCCATCTTTGGACTTGGTGGTGGTGCGCCAAGGTGATGCAGCATACTCCTCCTTGCCGGCACTTTCGTCTTTTGACGTCGAGTTATGGGAATTAATTATGAACCTGGTCTGTAATCAGATAGATCAGGAAGAAGTTGCGCTGGAGGAGTCTCTGCAGGCTTATCCTAACCCTACCAAAGGAATTATTCATCTCTCTGACAAATGGGGCGATGAGCTGGAGATAATAAGTGTAGATGGAAAGGTTTTGCGCCTAAGTTTGGATGGAAGATCCCTTAATATTGGATTTTTACCTGCCGGAATATACCTCCTTCGCGATCCAAGATCAGGCTACCAGATGCGAGTTTATAAGCGTTAAAATATAACCACTTAATGGCTTAAACCCCTCAAAATCCGTATCTTGATAAGAATATTATCAGATATGAGAGCCTTCCATCAGATTTTTACTACAAGCTTTATTCTCGTTTTTTCAGCTTCGGCACAAGCTCAATCCCTGGAACGGGATGTAATCTCTACTTCCGGTGAGTACTTTCAGAATGCTAATTTTCAGGTAGCCTACACTCTTGGTGAAGTGATGGCTGAAACATTCTCTGTGGCTCAAACGCAGCTTGATCAGGGATTTCAACAGGCGTTGGCAGATGTGATTAATATTACCGAGAATGAAGATCCTGCAACACCCATACTTTTTCCAAATCCCTTCGTAGATAAAATTAGCATCGAACAAATTCCAAGCGGGACCACAAGTATTGTGTTGCTTCAACCTGATGGTAAGGTATTGAAATACACTAGAATACTGAGCCAGCAATCCATACAATTCACCTGGTCCGATCTTCCTAAAGGTTCCTACCTCTTGCAAATTAACAGTGACGATCATCAATCCATATATCCTATCATTAAAGCCCAGTAAAATGAAATCAATATTTACCCTTTTCATCCTGGTTCTATCAGGATTAATGTTGGCTCAGACACCTCAGATGTTTAAATACCAGGCCGTAGTGCGGGATGGCTCCGGAAACCTCTTAGCCAATAGCAATGTTAGCTTTCGAATCTCAATCCTTGATGGATCAGGAGTAAGCGTATTCACCGAAACGCATTCAGTAACTACCAATAGTCGTGGTCTCGTAAGCCTGTCGATAGGAGCTGGAAGCCTGGTTTCTGGTTCATTCTCTACTATTGACTGGGGAGCAGATAGTTTCGATATGGAGGTTGAATTAGACCCGAATGGAGGTTCCAGCTACACCTCTCTGGGCATCAGTAGCCTTCAAAGTGTTCCATACGCACTTTATGCAGAGAATACGGCAAATGACAGTGTCGTTGATGCCGATGCGGATCCGACTAATGAGTTTCAGACTCTCTCCCGAAAGGGTGATACCATCTTTTTAACCAACGGGGGGTTTATTCTTTTACCTCCCAATTCTGGAGGAAATACTCTTGATGCCGCCTATGATCAGGGTGGTGCTGGAATGGGTCGCATAATTACTGCAGATACTGGAGCAGTGGAAATCCTGGGCATGGGTTATACCGCCCTGGAAGTTGATCCGGATCCAACCAATCACGGTATTGAAATTTTAAATTCTACCGCTGCAGGAAAGGCAGGCCTTATGGCAACTTCTTCCTTAAATGGCAGAGCTGTTTCGGTGGCACACGGGGGGTTTGGATCGGGTATATACCTGCACAACACTGCTACAGGTGAAGGTTTGTTAATTGATAATGATGGTACTGGAAAAGGATTGAAGATAGAGAATGCGAATTCTGGGCCGGCTATTCTTATAGAAAATGACGGTACTGGAATTGGTCTGGATATTTCCAATTTACCTACGGCTCACCAGTCTGTGAACATTTCCCATGATGGCGATAGTAGTGCCGTGAGACTTCATAATCTGGGGGATGGCTCGGGAATGGAGTTAATTAATGATGGTGATGGAATTGGTCTAAACCTGGAGAATCTTGGCGATTCAACTGGCATGAGAATTGGGAATCAAGGGGCAGGGGATGCTTTAAGTATTGCCAGTGGATTTACATCTGAGGATGCTCTCGAAATAACTTTTGTTGGTATGGGTAACGCGATTAACCTAATGCATGGTGGAGGGATAGGTATTAATGTAGACAATGCCGGTTTTTCAAAAGCTCTGAACATAGGCAATTATAATCCCTTAAATACGGATTTCGCCATTTATGGAACCCATACAGGTTTAGGTACCGTGGCCTATTTTGAGACTGATGATAATGACGCGAACATGACAGAAACTATGCTGGTTCGCAACCGAGCAGGTGGCAAAGCAGGAGTGTTTATTACTGAGGATAACCCCATTGGAAGCAAGGTAAACTTTAGCCCCACAGTAGAAATCGTGAATGATGGATTGGGAGCCGCACTAAACGTACAAACGATTAATTCATCGCTTATCGATTTTAACGACGAACCAAGTCTTTATGTTGAGCACAAGGGCTTGGGAGGGGTAGGGTATTTTAGAGCTACAGAACCCTTAAACACCGAAAATATAGTGGATATAGAAAATGCAGGAACAGGTCATGCGCTACATATTAATTCCACTTCAGGTGTACTATCTGCAGATGCTTTATCTGTTGAAATATTTGCTGATGCCGCGGCCGCACATTTTGATTCTCAATTAGCCACTACCACTAGTACCGAAGCAGTTTTGATTTCTACCAATGCCATTAGTGCATTGCATGCCGCCCTGCGGGTAACCACTCCTGGAATCACAGATAAAGCAGCCGTATTTGGCGGAGAGGTAGATATTCTGGGAGACCTCACCGTGTCTACAGACTTATCCGTGCCCAGCGCCACCATTGCCAGTTTATTTGTGACTACAAGCATAACGGCACCGGCCAAGGCCTTCAGAATTGACCATCCGTTGGATCCTGAAAATAAGTATCTGTATCACAACTCCGTTGAAAGCAACGAGCGAGTGAACATCTACAGTGGAAATGTCATTACCGATCAGGATGGTTTTGCGATAGTTGAATTACCGGAATATATGACCCAACTAAATGCTGATTTTAGATATCAGTTAACGGTAGTAGGGCAAAGTTTTGCCAGAGCCGTGGTTTGGGAAGAGATAAATAGATCATCAAACAGCTTCACCATTCGCACTAATGAACCAAATGTGAAGATTAGCTGGCAGGTAGTGGGCGAGCGCATTGATACCTGGTCTAAAGAAAACCCATTAATTGTTGAGGTAGATAAATAGAATCTTAGTCTGCCCGATCAAGGAATTTGGTGTTTTGAGCCTTTGTCGTTTTTGCCCCCAATTCCCTTAGTTGCTCGGCTCGTCTTACCAGGTTTCCACGTCCTTCAACGAGTTTTTTCATGGACTCCGTGTAGGTATTGGATACGGTTTGAAGTTGGTTGCCAATCTTGGTAAGATCATCCGTAAAATTGACAAACTTGTCGTAGAGTGCTCCAGCCTGCCTGGCGATTTCTTCGGCATTCTTGTTTTGCAGGTCCTGACTCCAAATCATAGCTACAGTTCGCAGGGTAGCCATTAATGTGCTGGGGGTTACTATGACCAGATTCTTCTCCAGGGCCTTGTCAAAAATACCTCGATCTTCACTTAAGGCTATGGTTAACGCTGGCTCGTTTGCAATGAACATCATTACATAATCTGGCGGGTTGATGCCATAGAGGTTCTGATAATTTTTCTCACCCAATTGCTTCATATGCGCATACAAGCTAGCCATATGATTTTTTACGTGTTGCTGCTTCTCATTCTCATCTTCCGTATCGAAATATCGGCTGTAGGCACTTAAGGATACTTTGGAGTCCAGGATCAGGTGCTTGCCATCTGGAAGGTTTATAATAAAATCCAGCCGTTGATTTTTACCCTCTTCCGTTTTAAAATTATCTTCACGAGTGTAATGAATATCTTTTTGTAGGCCTGCTTTTTGCAGAATTGATTCAAGCTGCATTTCACCCCAATTTCCCTGAGCTTTGCTGTCACCTCTTAGCGCCATAGTTAAACTTTTGGCCTCGGTGGTAATTTGCTGATTTAGCTCACGTAAGTGTTTTAACTGCTCACCCAAAGCAGCTCCGCGTTTTTCACCCGCGGTATGCGTGTCCTCAACCTTTTTTTGAAATTCCAATATCCTGTCTCGTAAGGGATTTAGAACTTCATCAAGCTTTTTCTTATTCTGATCGGTAAACTTTTGAGATTTTTCTTCAAAAATCTTGTTGGCCAGGTTTTGAAATTCTGTTTTTAGCTTGTCATTTAATTTCTCCAGTTCCTCTTTTTGTTCCCCTAATCTGCGCTCTAAATCTCTGTTAGAGGTTTGCGATTCTGCGAGCTGTCTATTGAGCAGAATAACTTCTTGTTGGTAGGATTCCAATTGAGTTTTCTGTAGGGTTTTTTCCTCAATCGCCCGGTCTCGTTCAAATCTTAACTGACTTACTTCACTAGTCATCCGCGCCACCTGCTGATCAAGTTTAACCGATTTTTTCCGATTTCTAATGCCTAAAAGGATCCATGAAAGCGCTCCCCCGAATAATAATGCGAGCAAGACGGTTATAAGCACAATTGATGTAGCCAATGAATAATATTGTTAGTTAATGAGACCCTGAACGCCATTTAGAATCATTTGCACGGCCAATGATCCAACAATGAGACCCATAAGACGGTTAAATACTTTCAAACCATTTTCACCGAGTCTTTTTCTAATGTAGGGCATTCTTATAAGAATTACCAAAGTTGCCAGAGAACTTATTAATATTGAAAGAAATCCAACCAGGTAGTCCTCCCATCGATTTACCCCAATACTCATCGAAATTAAGGTGGTAGCTAGCCCTGGTCCTACCATAATCGGAATGGCTAAAGGCACAATACTAATGTCTTCCCGCTTTTTTGCGGCTTCGTGTTCCCTGGGAAGGTGATTTACTCGCTTGCCATGGCCCTGCACCATATTGTAGCCCATGGTTAATAGAATAATTCCACCAAAGATTCTTAGACCATCGGGTGAGATCCCAAAAAAGTTAAATATGTAAACCCCTCCGGCAAACAGTATCAACATGGAAATAAAAATGGCTTTGCTAGAACCTATCGCCACATTTCTTATTTCTCTGTGAGTGACTCCCTCATCGCAAAGGGTTAGCATAATTGCCCCTGCGGCCAAGGGGTTCATTATGGTGAAAATAGAGATGCTATGACTTAAAATTTCCTTTAGTATTTCCACAGGGGGCATTTTTTTGCAAAGCTACTGGCCTTTATAGACTCTACCTAAAGTTTTAAGACTCACAATCCTATTTCTTTAGTATTTTTCGTTTCTGATGTTTCCAAACCTTATTCACTGGGCAATTCCATTTTTTGTAATCTTCATTTTGTTGGAGATACTTATTTCTGCTATTCAAAAGAGATCGCTGTATGAAAGCAAGGATGCTCTGAGCAGCATTGCCATGGGAATAGGCAACGTGATTACCGGTATCGTAAGTAAGGTGATTGTATTTGCCGCATTTAGTTTTGTCCATCAATATGCGCTTCTTGATCTTCAGTTTCAATGGTGGGTGTGGATATTGGCTTTTTTTGGGGATGATTTTAGTTATTATTGGTTCCACAGATGCAGTCATAAGATCCGCTTTTTTTGGGCGAGTCACGTGGTACATCACTCTTCTCAGTTTTATAATTTGAGTACTGCCCTCCGTCAAACATGGACGGGTAATTTTACGGGTACCTTTTTGTTCTGGCTGTGGATGCCTCTTTTGGGTTTTGAACCTATAATGATTGTCTTTCTGCAGAGTGTCAGTTTACTCTATCAATTTTGGATTCACACCGAGGTAATCAATCGGTTGCCATCATGGTATGAATTTCTGTTTAATACCCCATCTCACCACAGGGTGCATCACAGCAATATGCCCCAATATTTAGATCGGAACCATGCTGGTATACTCATCATATGGGACAGAATGTTTGGCACTTTCAAAAAAGAAGAAGTGCCGCCTAAGTATGGATTAACGAAGAATATCCGCACCTTTAACCCCCTGGTCATTGCAACTCACGAATGGGGAAGCATATTCAAAGACATCTGGTCCTATCCCAAATATAGCTTTCAATACTTATTTGGCCCACCGGGCTGGAGCCACGATGGCAGCAGAAAAACCAGCGCTGAGATAAGAAGAGAGTTTGAATCCTGAAAACATTCATAAATGATGATGAAAAGATTAAAATTAAGCTTGCTGATTGTATCGGTTTCCTTAGGTATGATGGCACAAATTTCGGCTCCCTTGAAAGAAATGATGAGCCAGGGTGACAAGGAATTTATCAGGGTGAAGGTGCTTTTTGAATCAAACACCTCAATTCTGGAAGAGAGAGGGAAGTGGCAAATGAAAGGTATTCCGGTAGATCGTTGGCCCCAGCTGGTAAACAGAAGCTTGATGAAAGAGGCAGCAAGATCCCAAACATCAGCTAAGAAGCTATTAGAGCTATGTGATCAGTCAGCCTTTAGAAATGTTGAGTCGTTTTATATCGTCAATATGATGATTCTTGAAGCCAGGCCAGCCCTGATTTATAAACTCTATGCACTGCCAGAAGTAAACTACATCGATCTTGCCAATGAAAAGTGGGAATTAATAGAACCGGAGCTTATCGGCACGGTGGAGTCCTCAAGCACAATAGGCATGGAACCAGGACTTTCGGCCATAAATGCGGAGCCAATGTGGAAGATGGGTTACACAGGCAAAGGTGGGATTGCTTATGATTATGATACGGGAGTATGGCCAAGCCATCCCGCATATAGCGGACGCTTTCTGGCCAATTATGCCCCTATGAGTCAGGCCTGGTATGGGTACTATAATCCCTTGCCTACCGGAGCAACGGGAGATCACGGTACGCATGTTTTAGGCACCATAGCCGGCTTAAACGAACAGAGCGGTGATACTATTGGTGTAGCATTTGGTGCTTATTGGATCGCCAATGATCTCATTGGCAACGCATCGATCGCGGCGGATTTACCACCGCTGGCAGAAATGGTGAAAGGTTTTGAGTGGGCCCTTAATCCCGATGGTGATACCAGTACCAGCAATGATGTGCCGGATGTGATAAACAATAGCTGGCGTTGGCGCGATATTATTGATACCGTGCACTGTGGTGGTTTTATTGTGGATTTGATGAACGCCATAGAAGCAGCAGGAATAGCTAATGTCTTTAGTGGAGGGAATACTGGCCCGAATAATAATGGGGTGAATTCCCCACAGAGAATAAATACTTCCGAGGTAAATACCTTTACCGTGGGGAGCGTAAACGCTAATGTCAACTTTCCGTATCCTATTAGCAACTTTTCTACCCGGGGACCCACGCAATGTGGTGGTACCGGTAGTTTGCATATCCACCCAGAAGTGGTTGCTCCCGGTCAGAACGTGAGATCGGCCTGGGGGATGGATGGTTACAACACAATTTCTGGCACGAGTATGGCTTCTCCTCATGTATCAGGCGCCGTATTGTTGTTGAAAGAAGCTTTTCCCCAGTTGAGTGGCGATACCTTGCTCTATGCCTTGTATGAAACCGCGGTTGATTTAGGAAGTGCAGGAGAGGACAACACTTATGGCAATGGGATAATTGACGTGTATGCCGCTTTTCAATCTCTCAGTCAACGATATTCTTCAATTAACCCAAACAATATCCAGTATGATTTGGCTATCGATTCAGTACAGCTTAAGCTGCATCAGGGCCTAAGCTGCGACAGTATCGTACAGGTAGATTTCGTGATTCGAAACAACAGCGACACCACAATTTACCAACGCTCAACCCGGCTTGAGCGCAACGGCATTCCGATAACACCTATCACTTCAGTAGGCGGTGGTATGCCGCCAGATTTCAGCGTTCAAACAGGATACTTCATTCCAGTTCAGAATGCAGCCATTAGTGGCGACGATGAGATCGCAATTGTATTGCTAGATCCATTCAATCTGGATCAGTATCCAATAAATAATAGAAGAATGCTGCGCTTTAATTATCGAGCCAGACAGCAATTGCCCTTTATGGAGAATTTTGAAGGAGGTATTGTGGCCAATCGGTGGCATGTGAAGAATATTGACAACGCCCAGACCTGGGATACAGTGCGCGTGCCAGACGGAGGGACGCAAAAGTTAGCCGCCTA
Organism: Owenweeksia sp.; assembly: GCA_965229445.1. GTDB lineage: Bacteria > Bacteroidota > Bacteroidia > Flavobacteriales > Schleiferiaceae > Owenweeksia. Next base: position 3,372,858 of record OZ245876.1, on the reverse strand, counting down.
CATGAATTTTCTCGACTATAAGCCAAGAGCCAATCAGAAGGATCAGTTGTGGACTCCCCAGTTGAGTATTCCTACCGGCGGTCCGGTCAGCATTAAGTTCGACTTAGCTTATCAGGAATACGTTCCGGTGAACATCCTTTATGATACCTTAAAGGTTTTAGTAAGTACCGATTGTGGCGCTACGCTGCAGGAAGTGTATAAGAAGTTTGGCCCAGATCTTAATACCAGTGGGGGTAGTGGCCCGGGGTTTATCCCTCAGGATAGAAGTGATTGGCGCAGAGATTCAATAGATATCAGCGGGTATGCCGGACAGGATATCCTGGTGGTTTTTGAAGGGATAAACCGCAATGGTAACGACTTATTTCTGGATAATATTTCCATATTTCAAGGAACTCAAGATCCGATGGTACTGGTGGAAAATGAACTTAAGCGTATTCAGGTTTATCCGATACCGGCTAAAGATGAATTGAACATTAGCAGCTCGATAGATTTAACCGGAATGGAATACAGAGTGATTGATGCTAGTGGTAAACTGCTGATCACGGGAAAGCTAAATGGTGGGGAAAACGCCATAGGACTTAATGATTTGAACAGGGGCATTTATACCCTTAAACTTTTCGGAAAGGAGTTTTCGGAGGCGCATCGTTTTATCAAAGAATGATGATTAGACATTAGGCGGGATGTATTATATTTGCCGCCCTTATTGGGGCATTAGCTCAGCTGGCTAGAGCGTTTGCATGGCATGCAAGAGGTCATCGGTTCGACTCCGATATGCTCCACGAGGTAACCCGGTACGTTTATGATGTATCGGGTTTTTTATTTCCCATCACTCGCATAATCTTTACTAAAGGAAGATATTAGGTCAAATTGGTCAAACTGGCTACTGGGTTGCAAAAAGTAATTGTGAATTAATAATTGGATTTTGAATTCATCAAAAGTGAAACGAGTTTAAAACTATATTGCACATTAGAATTTCCTTTTGGGGAATAGGTAGGTTGACTTGCTAAGAAGGAAAAGCAGTATTTCCGGTATAGGGAACCTAGTAGTCACTCTAGGCTAAAATAACCCTACTCGCCATTCATAGGAGCTCAACGGTGAACTGATTCTTAATACTCGAACCCCTATGTTTTATTTGATTGATTTCAAGACCCATTCCGTGCCTGAACTTCCTGTATTGTTCATGAAATAGATTTAACATTCCATAAGGAAAGTAGTACTTACTCCAGAACACAACTCATTGTGTAGGTTATCTATTTTGTGTACTCCGATAACATGGCCACCAATTTTGATTTGTGGTGAATTGTAATTTCAACTAACTTAATTGTGGGGCTTGCGGGTAGCAAGTCCCCTTGGGGTTCGTTTAACCACCAAAGCATACCAGTCACCAACTCATGAGCATCCTCTACCAACTAGGTTTTATTATGCTGACCTCTCCGTCAGCTAAATAATGAGATGAGGATGTGAAGTTTTGGATTTAAGATTAAACAATCCTTTAACTTGAATGATAAAAGAATACCTATTCAAATCTAATGAACCATTCTATGGATCAATTAGGGATTTATGCTGCTTGCGGTGAGGCATAAAAAATACCGCGATCGAAGCCAGGAATACGACTAAAGCCATAATAAATAATTTTCCCCCGTCACCCTGCACTTCAATGCCGAGAATGCTTAAGTGAAAATAGAGTGCTCCCACCATCAGCATGATGGCCATCGCCGCTCCAATCCTCACGGTTCTCGGGTAGAGAATTAGAATGGCTGCGATGAGTTCGGCCACTCCAACGCCAATCCTACCCAAAGGTTCCAAATGAACCTGTTCAAAAATGTACACACTTTCCGGTGCGGCGGTAAACTTAAAAAAGAGTGTTTGTAATAGAATTATTGCAACAACAAATCGGAGAATCCAACTAAAAGTATATCTGTTCATGGCAGGTTGATTTATTTAAAATTAGTGGTTTTACTCATTACATCCTGTCAAAACTTGGAACTCCTTGTCTATTTTTGGGTCATGAACATGACCTGGCTTAACTGCTTCACTCCGGATCGATATGGCATGGAGCGTGAAACCAAAAATATCCGTTCTGGATATGAAAGGGACTACGATCGAATCGTATTTTCTTCAGCTTTTAGAAGATTGCAGAATAAAACACAGGTTTTCCCTTTGCCGGAACATGTGTTCGTGCACAATCGCTTGACGCACTCGCTCGAAACGGTTAGTGTAGGGAGATCTTTGGGTCAAATAGTTGGTGAACGCCTGGCAGAGATGCCAGAAATTAATCAGAATGAGCAAGCACACGACTTCTACAGAAACCAACTTAAGAATGTGATCTCTGCCGCCTGCCTGGCGCATGATCTTGGAAACCCGGCTTTTGGACACTCAGGAGAAGAAGCTATATCGAAGTTTTTTAAAGATCATCAGTCGTCCTTTGAAGATAGATTTACTCAAGCTCAATGGCAGGATTTAATCCGGTTTGAAGGAAATGCTAATGCTTTGAGGGTCTTAACTCGAAAGTTTCACGGAAGGCTGGAAGGCGGTTTCAGACTCACATATCCTACTTTGGCCAGTATTTTAAAGTATCCGTGTGAATCGACGGCCACGGATAAAAAGCAGGGTAAACACCGGTCTAAATATGGCTTCTTTCAATCTGACAAAGAGGCCTTTTTAGATATTGTGACCCGGCTACATTTAAAACTCGATCAGGATAAGCCCTTGTCCTATCATCGCCACCCCTTCGTGTATCTGGTGGAGGCAGCAGACGATATCTGCTACAGCATCGTAGATTATGAAGACGCGCATCGTTTGGGAATCCTCAGCTTTGAGGAGGTGAGGGAAGACCTCTTGAGACTCATTGAAGCGGGTGGAGAAAAGCTTTCAAAATTGAACGCTGTCCTGGAGGGTTTGGATCGGGATAAGAATGAGTCTGTAGCCTACCTAAGAGCCAAGGCAATTAACTACATGGTAATTGCGTGCGCTGAGGTATTTATAAAGCATCATGATTCGATACTCAAAGGTGAGTTTAAAGGGTCGCTAATCAGTAAGGTAAATGATGCTCAGGAAGCCTTAGCCGTCATAGGTGAAAAATCGGTCTCGAGAATCTATAATCATGAGAGTGTTCTGAAAATTGAGCTGGCTGGATTTAAGATCATGTCTGGTCTGATTGAAGACCTGGTAGAGGCAGCACTCAGTTCTGGCGCAAGACAGCAAAACCGTCATAAGAAATTGCTTGCCCTAATACCCGTGCAATTTATGATTTCGGATCAGGATAATGACTATGAAAAAATAATGTCGATCTTGGATTTTGCTTCAGGAATGACAGATAACTATGCCCTTGAGCTTTACAGAAATTTAAGAGGTATCTCAGTACCGTCAATTTAATCAGTTAAATCACTTCAATATCTTCCCCAAGAATCCAACCTACCTTGCCATCCGGTAGCTTGATCTTGCGCCAGCCTTCATAGGATTCGATGACTTTTACTTCCGCTCCTTCATGAAGAATAAATACATCCTCGGCCTTGTCTCCAGGCCCACTTTTGGCATAGCTGCTGGCAGACATTACGATGGCAGGAACATTCTTCTTTAAATGATTGCGATTCGCTACGGCCAAACTGGTAAAGAGTAAGGCACCAATCAGACCAACTGACCCCAATATGAAACCCAATCTGCCAAGGTCAGAAAACAAATACAAGAAGCTTCCGATAATCAGCAGCGATAAGCCAATTAGACCTAGTATTGCCCAGGTATCCGCACTTAAGAGGAGTAGAAACTTTAGATAGGCAGACCTAAACAAGGGGAGAGGCATGATCTCAAAATCATCGATGGCGGCTTTTTGAGCCAGCGAAAGATTGCGCCTAATCTCATCATCAAACGGATCAAGCTGTTCGGCTCTTTTGTAGTTTAAGATAGCCAACCCAAGCTGATTTGATTTGAAATAGCAATTACCCAGGTTGTAATATACTTCAGCACTCTCATACCCAAGCTTCAGGATTGTGTCATATCTTTTTGCGGCCTCCTCATAAGCCCCTTCTTTATAAAACCCGTTTGCCGCTTCAAAATGAACTGCGGGCGATTGAGCTATTGCCCCTCCGGTTAGGATGCCTAAGTATGCGATTATCAGAAAGCCCAACTTCATAAGCTGTTTTCTACTTCGGTGATTAACTTGGCCGCTAGTTCATAATCCTCCTCAGGACTGGTATGGCCAATATCTGTGTAGCGTGCCATTTCCGCACGATTCATTATTTCTTTTATCCCTTCGCGGATATCGTCATCCAATGCCTTGGTTTTTAGCTTATCAAGAATCACATCCTTACTCATCTTACTCATTGGGATATGAAATTTATCTGAGAAATACCCCCATAAGGCGGAGGAGAGGGCTTCATAAAATTTTTCCCTGTCATTGCTACCAAGGGCTCTCCTGGCCTGAGATAAATGCTTTTTGGCCTTCTTGCCGGCACGTCTGCTTTTTAATCCTACCTGATCTGCATGTTGTTTCTTTCTAATCAGATAAAAGCTGATAAGACCAATCCAAATGAATATCAATCCGACTAACCAGGCATAAAACTTTTTGCTCCCTAGAAATTTACCACCAATTTTCTCGATTCCTGAAGGGTCAGTTTTTATGAAAAGAATGTCATCGTTAATGAAATTTACCGTTTCCTTACCGGCATAATTTATTCCTCCTCCTTTTGATTCAGTTTCAGACTGTGCCCTTCCGCCAGTGACGCTAATTTCAATAGGCTTAGAGCGGGTGCTAACATAGCGCTTGCGGTTGGGGTCGAAATAGCTGAAATCGATGGCAGGAATCTTATAGTCCCCTCCATACCGGGGGATTAACAGATACTCATAGGTTTTACTTCCCGACATGCCCGAAGCATTGACCTTTACATTTTCCGAATATTTTGGGTCATATGCTTCAAAGGCGGATGGTATTTCAGGTTCAGGTGCTTCAATGAGTTTAATATTACCCTTACCGCTCAAGGTTAACTTCAGGGTTAATGACTCATCTGCTGAAAGCTCATTTCGGCTAACGGAAACGGATAAATCATATTGACCTACGGCCCCATTAAAACTGCTTGGCTTGCCTCTTTCGGGTAGGGGAATTACTTTAATTTTTGGAAAGTTCTGACTGGCTGATTGTACGACGGTACGACTTATGCGTCTGCCAAAAATGTCGCGCTGATTAGTTGGTATCTCCGTAGGAATCCTCAGATCAATACTACCTGGTTCAATGGTGCCAGATTGTTGAGGTATCAAAACCAGTTGCCTGATGATGCCGGTGTTATAATTTCTTCCTTTATAGGCTTCCTGCCTGGTGGTAATGCGGTTAATATCCAAGGGGCTTTTATAAAAACCGGTAAATGACGGTTCGTTCACCACTTCTGGTCGCGATACTCCCGTAGAGAAATAGAGTTTGTAGGATGCTACAAATGGCTCCCCTTGATAAACGCTAGTCTTTGAACTTAAAACACGGAAAAATGCCTTTTTCTCTGCTTTGGCGTAGGGATCATTTGGATCCGAGCTTCTGGGGCTTTGTTCAGTAACCTTAATTTGTACGGGTTCAGTAAAATAGGTCTTTCCCTTAACTTTAATACTGGCCGATCCAATGGTAAAATACCCCGATTTTCTTGGCATCAGCACATAGCTGTAGGTGTTTTCCACGGATCGTTCAAAGTTCACAATCCGCATGGAGGTGGATTTATTCGGGCCACTCAATACCTTGAAATCATTGAGAGAGGGTGGTTCAAAATTGCTTCCATCAGCATTTACGGTAAAGGAAATTTGGAATCTTTCTGATTTGCCTATTTCTGGACGGTTAATCGTTGCATTGAATTCTATTTGTGCCATCAAATTGGCACCTGATAGAAGAAACAAGAAGCATATGATATGGTTAAAAAATGACCTCATTTACCAATCCTTCTCCGTTCTAACTTTTTTACCCTTAACCTTTTCCTTGTTCACTTTTTGCTGAACTTTTTCCTCTGCCTTGCTCAAAGCTTCAAGAAGCCTTTCCGCATCCTCTCTACTAATCTGACCTTCGCGTGGCTTTTGATTTTGCTGATTTTCATTTGGATTTTGGTTATTGCGAGGCTCTTGCTGATCATCCTGAGATTGATCTTGCTGATCTTGCGACTGTTGTGGTTGCTGGTCCTGGTTTTGATCTTCCTGATCCTCCCCCTTTTGTTGTTGCTGTTGCTGTTGTTGTTGCTGCTGCTGCAACTGTTGCAGGGCCTTAACTAGATTTGATCGAGTCTCATCGTCTCCAGGATTCAGGCGCAAGGAGTTTTTATAAGCCTCAATTCCTTGATTTAGTTTATTTTCCTTAATTAGTGAGTTTCCTAAATTGTGATAGGCCTTGGCTCTTAGCTCTTTCTCAACGGGCGAATTGGCCAGATCATTAAATTCTTTTGAAGCTTCCTCATAACGCTCTTGTTTGTACAGGGCATCACCCAGGTTAAAGCGTTTTATAGCCGCGTTTTTTTCAGCCTTATCACGCCGGTATTGTACTTCAGCTTCATCATACTTTTTTTCATCATAAAGTCGGTTGCCCTTGCTGATAGGGTTATCCAAAATCTGTGCTCCAGCACCAATAGCAAGCATAAAAATTAAGATGGTGAGGCGAAGATTCATGTCGAATTCAATTTGTCATTAAACAATCCCAATCTTTTGAACCACTGTGTTTTTCTGCTCAGTACCAAACTGTCTAGTATCAAAATAATTAGAGCAAGACCCAGGAACCACTGAAACTGATCTTCGTAGTCTGCATAGAGTTGCGCTTCAAATTCCTTCTTTTCCAGCTCATCCACCGCGCTCAGAATTTCTTCTACTGTGTTCTTTGTTATGGCACCATTAATATATTTTCCATTGGTTGTAAGGGCAATATTTTTGAGAACATCAGGGCTCAGAGAGCTAATCACAACTTCACCATTGCGATCCTTCTTATATCCTACATTTCTGCCATTTCTAATATCCGGAACCGGTGCGCCTCTGCTGGTGCCTATCCCCACGGTTATGATTCTTATTCCCCTCGCTTTGGCTTCTTCTGCGGCCTTTACATAACCATCTTCGTGATCTTCGCCATCGGTGAGCAAGACCAGTACCCGGTTTTTTTGATCCTCATCATCAAAATACTTATTGGCCAACTCTATTGCTTCAGCAATGGCTGTTCCCTGCGAAGGAACCAGATCAGTACTAATGCCATTGAGAAACATCCTCGCCGCACTATAATCGGTGGTGATGGGTAATTGGGGATAAGCTCTTCCTGCATAGATGATAATTCCGATACGGTCGCTAACCAGCTCATCCAAGGTTCTGGAAATAATTTGTCTGGCTTTCAGCAGACGATTTGGCCGAATGTCCGTAGCAAGCATGCTCTTGCTCACATCAATGGCAAATACAATATCAATTCCTTCACGTTTAACGGTTTCAAGGCGAGTGCCCACAAGTGGGTTTACCAGGGCTACGCTTAGAGAGGCCAAAATCAGCATCCAGAAAACCAACTTGAGGACAGGTTTACTGGTACTCTGTTCTGGTGCCATTCTATTTAGCATACGGGTCTCACCAAATTCTTTTCGCTTGCGCCTTTTCCAGATCCAAAGGGTGAAATACGCTATCCCAAGAACTGGAAGCGTTAGTAGCAAATAGAAGTAATATGGATTTTCTATTTCGTACATCAGATAAAACTTCTATAAACCGTGAATCTCAACAGCAATTCAAGTGCGAAACAAATCAAGGCCCACAAGGCAAAAATTTCGAACTTCTCATCGTAGGAATAAAACTTGAGTTCCTTGAGCTTGGTCTTTTCCAGTTTATCGATCTCCGCATATATTTCTTGAAGCTTTTCATTGTCGGTTGCTCTAAAATAGGTGCCACCGGTTTCTTTTGCTATTTGCTGCAGGAGCTCTTCATCAATATTAACCGGCAGATTCCGATAGATAAAATTGCCACGCACGTCATAGGCTGCCGGAGTGGGTGCAGTACCCTTGGTACCTACACCAATGGTGTATACCCTAATGTTAAATTCCTTGGCCAGCTGAGTAGCGGTTAGCGGATCAATTTCGCCCGTGTTGTTTTCGCCATCCGTTAATAGAATAATCACCTTGCTTTTGGCTTTACTTTCCTTTAAGCGATTGACTCCTGTGGCTAATCCCATCCCAATAGCAGTTCCATCCTGAATTAGCCCATACTTTAGATCCTTAAGCGCATTCTGTACGATCTTATGATCGCTCGTAAGCGGTGTTTGGGTATAGCTTTCTCCGGCGTATACTACCAGGCCTATTCTGTCATTAGGTCTTTGACTAATAAAAATAGACGCTACCTCTTTAGTTGCTTCAAGTCGATGCGGACGCAGATCTTTGGCCAGCATGCTCGCCGAAACGTCAACGGCCATAACGATGTCAATTCCTTCCGCAGCCCTCGTCTTGGATGATTCTTCAGTTGTTTGGGGCCTGGCCATGGCGGTAATTACCAAGCCGATGGCAAGTATTCTCAACACATAAATCAGTGGCCTTAATTTGGCCAGCCAGTTGCCGCTAACATGAGCCAGAAAATCCGCATCAGGATAAGTTATTTCAGGCGACTGGCGATGACGTTGATACCAATACCATGCTCCAATTGCCGGTAAAAGCAATAACAGCCAGAAGAATTCGGGATTTTCAAACTGATATTGAAACATCTTCTACTTTTTCTTCAATTGGTTTATAGGCCTCAAGAAATTTTTCGAGCGTATCGATAGCCTTTTCATGGTCTGCTTCGGTGGGAGTTAACTTGGCAAACTTAACCCCAACACTTAGCGACATCAAATAATGACAGTCTTCTAGTAGTTCTTTAGAGGGATTTAAGTTTCGGATAATCTCGGTCACCTCATCCGCAGTAGATTCCATGGCGGGTTTCCCCATTTGATGCTCAAGATATTGTCTTAATACTTGTGTGACTCGTGAGTAATACTCCTTCACTCGACCTTCTTGCCAAATTTTTTCTCGTTGTAAGAGTGCTAGTTCATTAAGGGCCCGATCATAAGGGCTGATCGCAGACTCCATGGTCCGAACCTCATGGGGTTTGGATCTGGCAGCGCGATATCGGAGGTAATAAATTAAGGTACCAATCGCCAAAAGTAAATGGGCTACCCCCAGTATCAACCACCAATTTAAGGGTGGATCAATCGGATCTTTAATGTCGTAATATTCAGTACTCTCCTCCAACTGCGGCATTCCTACCAACACACCAATGGCCTGAGATTCCATTAGCTGCTCGCCTACCTGGGCATTTATTGCGGGTATAAAAGCATAGCCGCTATCAAAACTGGTGATCCACACGTCCTGAATGACCGTTTTTATATCACCCTTGATCTTTTCTTTGATGTCTGATTTATTCACGATTTCAAAACTGGCCAAACTATCTGCGAGTGACGGCCACTTTATTTCTGCTGTAACCGGGATCTCCGCTTTCAATTGTAGTTTTATTTGACCCCCAATAAGAATGCGATTGGTGTCGGCCTGAACATTAAAGCTGTTCTGTGCAGCCACCCCACCCAGCGTCATCAGGAACAAAGCGATATTTATCATATACTTCATCATCATGAAGCTTTTTGCTTAAAGTAGGTCAGTAATTTAGCTGGATAGGATTCATCAATTCTGATGGATATTTGACCCGCACCACTTTTCAGAAAGGAATCACGGAAATAAGATTCTCTCTCTCTAAATCTTCGTTGAACGGTATTTCTCAGTTTTTTTGAAGAGGAATTGATCCAATGTAATTTTCCAGTTTCAGGATCTGTCATTGGCACCACGCCCAGGTCTGGTAATTTGGCTTCTCGGGGGTCGTATACTCTAATCCCGGTTACATCATGACGCTGACAGAGGATACGTAGTGGATCCCGATAATTATCATCTTGAAAATCAGAAAGGACAAAACTGATGGCATGCTTCTTTTGGATACTGCTGAAGAATCGCAGAGCTTCTGACAGATTAGTTTTTTTACTCTTGGGTTGTAACTCAATTAATTCCCGAATAATTCTCAAGGTATGAGACCGGCCTTTTTTGGGGGGAATGTATAATTCAATTTGGTCACTAAAGAAAATCACACCCACTTTATCATTGTTTTGAATCGCCGAGAAGGCAAGGGTGGCGCATATTTCGGTAATCATTTCCCTTTTCAGTTGATGCCTGGAACCGAAGGATTCTGAACCGCTCACATCCACCAGAAGCATCAAGGTAAGCTCGCGTTCCTCTTCAAATACCTTGACATAGGGCTCGTTAAGGCGTGCCGTCACATTCCAATCTATATTGCGGATATCATCACCAAACTCATACTTCCTTACTTCACTAAACACCATACCTCTACCCTTAAAGCTACTGTGATACTCCCCGGTAAACAGGTGATTGGAGAGCCTGCGGCTTTTAATCTCAATACGGCGTACTTTCTTAAGGACTTCTTTGGTGTCCATCAGAGATTGTATATGTAGAGGTTAATGAAACTTTTTAAGGCTATGGTACTTCTACCCGGTCAAGAATCTGATCTATAATATCTTCACTAGTCACGTTTTCAGCTTCTGCTTCATAGGTTATTCCAATGCGGTGACGAAGTACATCATGCGCTACTGCACGAACGTCTTCAGGAATAACATATCCCCGACGTTTAATGAAGGCATGTACTCTTGATGCATTGGCCAAAGCAATACTGCCTCTGGGCGATGCTCCAAAGCCAATGAGTGGTTTTATAGCGGGTAATCGGTAGGCCTCAGGTTCACGCGTGGCGAAGACGATGTCGAGAATATATTTTTCCAGTTTCTCGTCCATATAAACATCCTTTACCCTTTCACGAGCATTGAGAATGGTTTTTAACTCCACCACGGGTTTTATTTGCTCTGCACCACCCCTAAGGTTTTGGCGCATAATTTCCCTTTCTTCCTCCTGATTCGGGTAGGTAATCACCGTTTTAAGCATAAATCGATCACTTTGCGCTTCCGGTAAGGGGTAAGTACCTTCTTGTTCTACAGGGTTTTGGGTAGCCAGTACCAAGAAAGGTTCCGGTAATTGAAATGTACTATCACTTATGGTAACCTGCCTTTCCTGCATAGCTTCAAGCAGGGCGGATTGAACTTTTGCCGGGGCCCGGTTGATCTCGTCGGCCAAGACAAAATTGGCAAAAACTGGTCCTTTTTTAATCGCAAATTCATTCTTCTGAATGTTGTATATCTGTGTTCCTACCACGTCTGACGGTAGGAGGTCTGGCGTAAATTGAATGCGACTGAAGTCTGCGTGAATGGCGCTTGCGAGGGATCGAATGGCCAGGGTTTTTGCTAATCCCGGTACTCCTTCTAATAGAATGTGACCGTTACCTAATAAGGCTATCATTAAGCGGTTGAGCATTGTCTTTTGACCAATGATGGACTTGTTTACTTCCATCATGATGAGATCCACAAAGGCACTCTCTTCCTTTATCCTTTCATTCAGTTCCTGAATGTCTGAATGAGAACGCGTAGTTTCCATATAAGTAGGTTGTTTAACGGAACAAAGTTAGTGTTGATTATTCGTTAAAGTAGCTTTACGCAAAATTGAATGCTTTATTAGATTCTTGTAGTTAAAGCCTTGTTAAAATTTTAAATATTTCCGTCCAGATCTACTGTCAGAACTAGTTTACAAATTGTCTACTCTTCCTATATTAGGATTTATTCCACCCAGTGGAATTATTCCTATTTTAGTGTATGGAGCTAATCTTTTGATTATTATTGTATTAGCAATTTGGGTTGGAAATTGCTCTCTCGCACGCAACTATTAACATGAAAGGCAGTCTGAAACTTATCCTTATTGCTATTCTGTTTTCAATGCCCCTGTTCGTAATGGGTCAATGGAAGGCAGACCAGGGAGTATTTGACCTTTCCGAAATCGATTTTTCGAACGAGGAGGCATTAGTCTTGAGCGGTGACTGGGAATTCTACCCCGACCAGCTAATTCGCCCTGGTGGCTCCTCAGCAGCAAGTTTAGAGCCCAGATATATTGATTTCGATACCAAGTGGAGTCAGATTTGGCCTGAATCTGAATCGCCGCATCAATTCGGACATGGAACCTATCGTCTGAATATTTATTCACCGGAATTAATGCCAGGCATGGCTTTGTCCCTGCCATATCTCAATACTGCCTATGAGCTATATCTCAATGGCAAACTAATCGATAAGTGTGGCAAGGTCGGTACGAACAAGGGAAACTCAATACCCGGATGGCAGCATACTACCAGAACGATTGAACTTGTTTCGGGGGACAATGAATTGTTATTACTAAGTTCCAATTATCATCATCATATGGGTGGTCCCTCCGGGAGCATAAAGATGGGTTCTGAAGATGAAATATTATTTACCAGAAACTTTCAGATAGGCAGTCTTCTCTTTCTTACCGGTTGTTTAGCCATTGCCGCCATTTTTGCCTTAGGCCTTTTTTGGTTTCGTCCAAATGACAAGTCGAGCTTGTTATTCATGGGTTTTGCCATCGCCTTTTCCCATTGGGTAATAAGTGCTGAATTTCATTTTGCCTACAGTTTGTTTGGTGATGTGGCGTGGCAAGGACTGGTTAGGTTGCAATATATTTCTCTTGCGCTCGCCGCCATGTTTTATGCATATTTCATAAAGCTTATCTCAGACTCATTGGTACCTCCCAAGCTTTATCATCTGGTGGCAGGTGTGAGTGTGTTAATGATTGTGATCGCAGGTACGACGGATGTGGCGTGGTTCACCCGATTGCTGCCGCTCTATTTTATGTTTTTGGCTCTTTCCTTCTTGCTGTTTAGTCTGATAGCCTTCGAGCACATCAATATGTACCACAAACTGGCTTGGATTAATATTCTGGGTGCGCTGGCGATAATGACGGTATTAACGAATCATGTATTGGCAGGGTTTCAGTTAATTAATGCCAACCCCATGGTCAATATAGTGGGGAGTACGGTCTTTGTATTTACCCAGGCTTTGGCTCTTGCTGTCCGTTTCGGGAGAACCTATCGCGAGAGTTCAGTTGCGGCCTTAGCTGCGGCTAAAACCAGAGACGAATTTCTGAATACTATGAGTCATGAGTTGAAAACGCCTATGAATGCCATCCTGGGCATGACAGCTTTCCTGGAGCGTTCTAACCTTTCTGACCAGCAAAAAGAAAAATTACATTCTATAAGAAATAGTGCAGAAACTTTATTGTCTTTAATCACAGACATCCTCTCCATTTCAGAAGTGGGTTCAGGGAAACTTCAATTAAAGAATCAACCTCTTGATCTGGTCAGTTGTGTTGAATCTGCAATAAGTTTATCGAGCCAGCATCAAAACAAGGACAAAGTAAAGCTGCGTGTAAAGGTTGATACACCTATCCCAGATATGTTGATGGGTGACAATTCTAGATTGAAACAAATTTTGATGCACCTCCTGAGTAATGCCTTTAAGTACACCGAGGAAGGAGAGGTGAGACTAAAAGTTAGACTATTGGATGAGCGACCTGATAAAGTGAACCTGGGATTTTCAGTGGCCGATTCTGGAGCGGGAATGAACAAGTCTATTAGTGGAAAGTATCTTGATATATTTCAGCAGGGAGATATTGGAAACGCCAGGAAGTATGGTGGCGCCGGCATTGGTCTATCTGTTGTGAATAACCTGGTCCACATGATGGGAGGTGAACTTAAAGTGAATAGTAAGAAAAACCAGGGAACGCGGGTTCAGTTTAATATTTGGATGGACCGTTACAATGAAGAAGCCGCCACGGAGATACATACCATCTTTGAGAAAAACAAAGTCGATACCAGTTTGTCCATTTTATATGCCGAAGACAATCCCGTAAATCAGAAACTTATTCAGATGATGCTCGCCAACCTTGGATTTGACATTGACGTTGCGGAGAATGGTATTGAAGCGGCTGAGATGGCCTCTAAAAACTATTACAACATCATTTTCATGGATATTCAAATGCCGGAGATGGATGGTATTGAGGCTACCAGAAAAATAGTTGAAAATTCTGGTCCCAGGCCCATAATTATTGCGGTTACGGCCAATCTGGCGGAAGTTGATAAGCCTAAGTGCTTTGAAGCGGGAATGAATGATTTCCTTCATAAGCCTGTGCAACAGGAAGAGCTTAAGTTAGCCATTATCAAGTGGCAGGGAATGAAAAAGTATTTAAGTGAAACGGGAGGAGATTCCATTAAACTTTCTTCTTAATCAGCTAGAGGCGAAATTCGGGAGTTTTACCAGCGAACCCACCGTAAGATCAGTAGCGGGGGGAAGTATTAATCAGAGCTTTCAGCTCGATATTGGGCACTTTGGATTTTTTGTAAAAATGAATTCCAGAAGTCGCTATCCCAACATGTTTGAGCTTGAAATGGATGGTTTGGAGGTCATACAATCAACTAATACCATTAGTACTCCCAATATTGTAAACCTGTTTTATGATGATGACCGGGCGATGTTGGTAATGGAGTTTATTCGCGAAGGGCAAAAGCCGGAAAACTACTGGTCAGAATTTGGTCAGCGGTTGGCTCGGATGCATAAACAAACTCATGTCGAGTTTGGCTACTCTAAGGACAACTACATTGGTAGCTTGGATCAAATCAATGATTATCGTACAAGTTGGTCTGATTTCTTTGTGGAGATGCGAATCGAACCACAATTGCGTTTAGCTGAGCGCTACTTTACAGCCTCAGAGCGCGACGCATTTCAGAGGCTATTCTACAGGTTGGAGAAGCTGATTCCTGCTGAGCCTCCGGCCTTGCTGCATGGGGACCTCTGGGGAGGGAATTACTTAACTAAGGAGGATGGTGAACCTGTTCTGATAGATCCGGCTGTGTATTATGGTCATCGTGAAATGGATATCTCGATGATGCACCTATTTGGAGGATTTTCCACCGAGGTTTTTAGGCATTATAATGCTTATTATCCCCTGGAAACCGGTTGGGAAGACCGCATTGACCTGCACAATATTTATCCTCTGTTGGTACACCTTAACCTTTTTGGTGCATCCTATTTAGGCAGCATTAAAAATAAGCTCAAGAAGTATATCTAGGAAGTCGAAATTACCTCAGACCCGGCAATAATAAAGATGGAATCTTGCTTAGAAGGTTTCAACATGTGCAGTCCGGTGAAAACACCAAACGCTGGCAGAACCCCTTGATTTTTAGTGAAGTAGTAGCATGGAAGCCGCATGGATTGCCTTCCCAGTCCCGTCATCCTCACTCCGGGATGAATGTGCCCACATAAATTGTACAAGTTTGAGCCATCCAGCGGTTCATGACTTAGAATAAAGGGTCCGTATCTGAGCGGCTCCTGATGCAATTCAAACATTTTATAGCTGCCCAGGTGGAGGATGTCGTGATTTCCCTGGATAAGTACAAAACGCACTTCACGGTATTTTTTTACAAAGGACTTGAACTCTAGCCACTCGTAATTCATATCACTATGAAATAAGTCACCCAGAAATATAACTTGCTCTGGTTTGTACTTCAGAATGAGAGCTTCCAGTCTAAGAATGTTTTCTAAATCGGCCCTCCCGGGGACAGCAATGCCAGACTTGCGAAAGTGTTGAATCTTCCCTAAATGACTATCGGCAATAAGTATGGTTTTTTCAGAAGGCCAGTAAATAGCCTTTTCAGAAAGAAGATGTAATTGCTCACCGAGCAATTCATGAATAAGCATAAATTGATTGTGGAGTATTTAGATGATGTAAAATTATAAATTAGTAGGCCTGCTGAGAGCAAAAATTATTATCACATGAAAGCTAAATATCTACTTTTTCTCGTGCTGTTGGTGTCCGTCTCTTGTAATAGATCAGAGCAAGAGGATCTCGACATGGAAAAGGTGGATGCAGCCTATCGGGAATTGGCGCTCCAGAATTGTACCGGTTGCCATCGTTTTCCCGAGCCGGAATTTCTGGATAAGGAAACCTGGCGCTCCTATGTTTTACCGGCCATGGGGCACTTTTACGGTATATACAAGAATAAGGAGGAACGCGAAAAGTTGCTGGGCGATGGCTCTGGACGCGAGGCAATATTAGCAGCTGGTTTGTTTCCTGAAGAGAGACAAGTTGATAGCCTTACCTGGTATCGAATATCCCAATATTATTTGCGCAATTCACTGGAGAAAATGGATGTGCAGCAACGAGATTATAGCGGAACCGCGGATATTTTTGAGTTACAGACTCCGGATTTCACTTTATCACCACCTAGTAGTACCCTGGTGAAGTTCACGCCCGATGGTAAGCTAATGCTGGGAGATGTGAATTCTGCATCGGTTTATATCATGAATGAGAACTTTGAATTGGATAAGACGGCACATGTGAGAGAGGGAGCGGTAGACGTGCATGTTACGGAGAACGATTGGTGGGTTACCGTCCTGGGTACATTCGCACCTAGCGATGATGCAAGTGGGCTAATTGTGCGATTGCCAAAAGATGGCTCCTCAGAACCCGAAATAGTGCTGGAAGAATTACAGCGACCAGTTGATGCGCTGTTTGATGATTTTAATGGCGATGGTAGAGAAGATATCCTAGTGTCAGAATTCGGCAAGTGGACTGGTAATTTGTCACTGTTTGTAAATAAGGGTGAAGGAGACTATCAGAAGGTCATAATTGAGAACCGCTCTGGGGCCAGAAAGGCTGAAAGTAGAGACCTCAATGGTGATGGTGCCCCGGATATTATTGCTTTATTTGGCCAGGGAGTGGAAGCCATAGAAGCCTTTATTAATGATGGCAATGGCAACTTCACCCGTGAAACCAAAATTGAATTGGAACCAACCTTTGGTTCCAGTCATTTTTGTCTTTATGATATGGATGGAGATGGTGATGAAGACATCGTTTACACCTCCGGAGATAATGCAGATTATTTACCTATCCTAAAGCCTTACCATGGTGTGTACATCTACCTCAATGATGGTCGCTATAATTTTTCGCAGTCCGAATTCCTGCCCCAAAATGGCGCATACAAGGCTATTCCAGCAGATTTTGATGGCGATGGCGATATTGATATTGCATCTATAAGCTTCTTTCCGGATTATGCAGACCAGCCGAATGAAGGATTTATGTTTTTTGAGTATACCAATGGCGCTTATCAAGGTAAAACTCTGGATAATCTTAGGTATGGCAGATGGATTAGTATGGACATGGCAGATTATGATAAGGATGGTGATATGGATCTTGTACTGGGAAGTATGGCTTTTGAAACAGTACCACCACAGCCTGATTTAGAGAGTAACTGGATCAACCAGGGAATTCCTTTTGTGGTACTGGAGAATAAGTCCAACTAATTAAATCCTGCCATACAGCGAAATCCCAGACGATGACCTGGCACGTGGTATTCGTAAATTTCAAGGCATTCCTCTCTTTGAAATCCTCTGATGGCCTGGCCTTCAATATTGGTCATTTCCGCGGCATTATCACAAAGTCCCAAAAAAGTTCTAAAACCGAGTTCGGTTGAATACAAACCTTCCGCTACGCTGTTACTGCTTTGTCCGGCTTGCGTTAATCGGTAAGCTTTTATTTCAGGAAGTCGATAGATCACTGTTCTTTTTTCTCGGTGAGTAACGTATTCCGAGCGCCATTCACAATACTTCAGGGCTTGTTGAAAGTTGACACCCACTACTGGATAATCTGCATAATTATGCTCATCCCAAAAGTTGTCCGGGTAGGATAAATGCCAAACAGCGGTGTCTGGCAAGGCAGATTCTAAACTTGCAGAGTCCTTAAGTTCTTTGAGCTGATTAAGGTAGAATCGATACTCCCGATTGGTTACCTCCGTTTTATCTAGAAACACATTCCGCATACCGGGTATACCCATGGTGCCGGCTGGGGGCCTGTTGTATTCTGCGGCGCTGCTGCCGAGTAATATGACCAGAATAGGAATCAGGATATGCATTGTTTCAAAAATATAAAACCCCGGCCACCTGCGGCGGACGGGGTTTTAGTTTGCTAATTCGTTGCAATCAATTCATTACGCCACTGGATTCAACCGGTTTTTCAGGTTTTTCGCCGTCATTTATTACGGCTGGTTCATCACTTGATTTCACTAACGTGAGTTCATCAATAATATTCTGAGCATCAGCATATTTGTCGATAACAAATAAAATATAACGAGCATCAACCGATATAGTACGCTGCAATCTGTCTTCAAAGAAGATATCACCACTCATAGCTTCCCAGTTGCCATCAAATGCACATCCAATAAGTTCACCCTTACCATTTATAACCGGGCTTCCAGAATTACCTCCTGTGATATCGGTATTGTGGATAAAGCAAACAGGAAGCTCGCCATCGCTATTGGCATATTCTCCATATTCCTTGTCCTCTATAAGCTGCTCCAGCTTCTCGGGAACTACAAATTCCGGGTTGCTATTGTCCTTTTTCTGAAGAATTCCTTCAGCGGTGGTATAATAATCGTAGTAAACTGCATCCCTGGCATCGTAGCTTCCTACCGTACCGTAGGTTAATCGCATGGTGCTGTTGGCATCAGGGTAGTACATCTTATCGGGGTTCATCTCGCGTAAGCCTGCGGTAAATAAGCGATAGCCTTTTTGCATTTTGGCGTCTGCATCGGCATTCATTTGAGCCGCATTGCGATACATGTCGTACAACTCACTCCCAATAATTACTGCCCAGTCCTTGTCAAGAGTCTTCTTGCTAGGGTCTTCCAGAAATTCCCTGGCCCGTTCTTCATTGGCTACAATTGAGCTTTCGTAAACTTTGTCTGCAAATTTATCCCAATCTCCTTTGTACTTTTTATTTACGGTTGCAAAGAAGGCTGGCTGCTGATCTTCGGGAATATTTGCGTTGTACATTTTGAATAATTCTGCAAAAAGCTCGCGATCAAGCTCGGCATTGTAATTCTTAAAGTGATCGTCTGCCTGTTCACTTATGCGCGAAATAATGCTGGCCATACGAGCTTCATATTTTTCTTTCAGCTCGGTCTTTTCTTCATCCGTGTCAGCTTCTTTTAGTTTGGCGGCCAATTCTTCTTCCGCCGTAAAATAGGCATTCATAAAGCGCCCAGTACGGAAGCCTACCAGGGCTAGATCAGAACCGGTTAGTCCTGCCTCCAATACGTAAACATTACCCTTTATGAAAGGATCAGTGGCATCATAGGCCTCTTTCAACATTGGAAGTGCCAAAGCATACTGTGCTTTGCGCTCTCCATTGGATTCTGCCCATTTGGTGAAGTTATCTTCGATTGCTTTTTTCTTGGCCTTTACATGGTTGTTTTTAAGCTGCTCGGTCTGACCGATATAATACTTCCAGTAGTTTGAAACACGAGCATACTTTGAGGCATATTGAATGCGCGTTGTATCGTCAACACTCATATACTTCTTCATAATTTCCAGCTTGCGATCGCGAACTTCAACAACCGATGGATTATATAAGTTAATCGCCTGTTCAACACCATAACTGCTTAAGTAGCGATCAGTGCTTCCCGGATATCCAAAAACCATGGTGAAATCACCTTCCTGCACACCGTCCATAGACACTGGCAAATGATGTTTTGGCTTCATGGGAACATTGTCTTCGGCATATTCCGCTGGAGATCCATCCGGAGCGGTATAAACCCGGAACAGGCTAAAATCACCCGTATGGCGTGGCCACATCCAGTTGTCTGTGTCGCCACCAAATTTTCCTATCGAACTGGGAGGGGCACCTACCAGACGCACGTCGTTAAAGACCTCATAAACGAAAAGATAGAATTCATTACCGTGATAGAAGCTTTTTACGTTGGCTTCATAGTCGCTATCCTTGGTGATTTCTTCCGCAATTTCGCTGCTGATTTCCGAAATCTTGGCATCCCGATCGGCTTCCGACATATCAACCGTTAAAGCAGCATTTACGCGGTCTGTAACGTCTTCCATCCGGACCAGGAAACGCACGAAGAGCCCCTCATTGGGTTTTTCTTCCTCGTATGATGCGGCCCAAAAACCATCATCCAGGTAGTTGTGATCGGTAGTTGAATGTGACTGGATAGCTCCAAATCCACAGTGGTGGTTAGTGAGGATTAACCCGTTGGAGGAAATTATTTCTCCCGTACAGAAGCCACCAAAGGAAACTATGGCGTCTTTAAGACTAGCCTGATTGATAGAATAGATTTCTTCAGGAGTTAACTGCAGGCCGTTGGCCTTCATATCTTCATAACTGCGTCCCAATAACATTGGGAGCCACATCCCTTCATTGGCCCAGGCTGGCACAGCCATAAACAAGGCTAAGGCCATTGTAACCAGTTTTCTCATCGTAAACTATTTAGATTAATAAAAGAAGCAAATTATAGGAGGAAAGGTCCTCCGTGTCTTGTTAAGTTCGTCAAAGATAAGAGGATAGCGCAATTTTATCGCTAGAAGTGCGCGAATTCGAACACTATATTTTATGCTTTCCGATCTCTAGTTAAAATATTGTAATCCTGTTCTGGCAGCCAGATCCCCACATACCTTGGTAAGATGCTTTACATCATACATGATTTTATCGTTATAAGAGGCTGCTTTTTCAAGGGCCACTTTAGCATCTGCATAATTGCCGGCAAAAAAATTGGCGATACCTAAATTGTAATAAGCTGCCGCTGTAACATCAGCATTTTTCATTGACTTTTCCTCATCAGGTGTGGCATCCTTAAGGTATTCTTGAAAGAAACTAATACTGCTGTTCAGGATCTCAGCGCTTTCATCGGTGGGTTTTCCCGATACCTTCAATATGTCATAAATCCGGATCAAATTATTCGCAGCGTCATTAAATTCTGGATACTCGTATTTTTTTTCTTTGATGAGAACGTGGTTGAGGTGAATAGTTTTATCTACATTGGAAAAGTGGTCGTGAAAAAGCTCTTCCAGCTCTTTTACCTGCTTCACCATGATGTCTTGTCTCACCTGGGTTTTTTTCTTCACATAGTAATCATTGGCAACACTTAAGGATCCCGAGGCGTCAGCTCTCATCTTCTCGGAGCCCCGAACATCGTCTCGAAAAATCTCTTCGCCTGCAGCGTTCGTCACTTCTAACGTGAAGTGATATTTCACGCTTCCCATATAGTAATACCATCGCTCACCTTCATTATCATAAGATTTCTTTTCAGGACTACCGTAGCTGTAGGCGCCCTCTCTGATTTCAATAGTAAAATCAGGTTCGTCATCAGCATCCGCAAGTTTAAACTGGCCACCGTCGAAGTTTTGTTGAGCGATCTCTCTTCGGTAAGCATCCTTATCATCAAGTACTACCTTCATTAAATAGTATTCGGCTTCGGCTAATTCAGTGGATGCCGGAGGCTGGACATAATTAAAATATCCGAGTTTTTCCCGATCAATTTTCTGTCCGGTGACTGTGCCTGCCAACATTGACAGCAGCGATAATGCAGCTATATACTTATTCATGGGGTTTCTTATAGATCAGTACACGCGTTGTAGTCCTCTACAATCTCTTTTATAACAGCCTTTATTTGTTCCGCATCTACTTGTTGCGCCAGCCACTTACCTAATTTTGACTCCGCATCAGGATTCCAGGGCTCAATACCATAACCGCCTGATTGATATTTTTCTTGAACTTCCGGGCATTCAGCTAAATACTCGCCAAAATCTACCTTCTGAATTAAGGTGGGCTTATCACCTTCCTTTATCAACACAATTCTTGGTTCAGAACGCATTCTTTCCATCTCTTGTTCCAGCGCTACTCTTTCCTCCTCGCTGGTAGTAACGGATACCGGATCCGGAGTTTCGTACAGACGATAAATGGCCAATTGTCCGTCTATTACTCTTTCTACAAACTTCCAGCTGTCAATACCCATGCCTATATCCAGTTTGGCCACCGATATTTTCATGGCTTCGAAATGCCTGTCTCCAGCTATGTATGCCTGAATATCCTTTGCTTTGTATTTTTCACGTTCTTTTCCTTTAACCTTACCATCAGATAGGGCATCTTCCGTGAAGAATTCTACACTAGACTGATTTTTCCAGGGATTCATTTCATCACCATTCAGTTTTATATAGCCCTTAAGCACTACCCCTTTTTTTGTAATGATGTGACCCTTCACTTCGTCGTCTTTCAATTCATATTCCTGAGCTGAAATGGCATTTGAAAGACTTAGAACTACCAGAAGAATTAGATATCGCATATTATGTGTTTTAATGGGGCGCCAAAATAAGAAAAGATGTGCTAAGGGAATTTAGGGTATGAAAAGCCTTTCCCGACCATGGAAACTCTAAGCTGGGTGTGCAGAGTCGTGCGAGAATAGCAAAAGAATTTGGAGAGTATGAGAAGTTGGAACCTCTTTGGTAGGATTGAATACTACCTGCAGTTTAAGCTTTCATGAAACGGAGGCTAACCGAAAGTTGCGGATGTGTGACGATTACCTTCTATTAAGGGTTTACGCCCGGCGAATTTCGGCAGACAGATCTAACTTGCGACACGCGCGTGAGAGGGCTTTTTCCAACTGACTGATATTTGAGGACCCAATAAATAGAAGTCGGCCAGAACTGGTTTCTATACTGATGCCATTTCTGCCTGTAATGGTATACTTATCTTGGAGTAGATAATTGTTGTAGTCTTTAAGCCAAACATCATAGGATTGCGTTTCTATGATCCGGATGTGTTTTATGCTGCTCCAGGGTAGAAGACGTTTGCTTCGGTGAAAAGGTGTCATTTTATACTCCAGGCCCTGATCGGTAAGAGCTAGCTTTATTTTTAAATTATGAAAGAACACCAGGAGCAATACCAGGGTGCCCACAGCACCAAACCCCATCATGATTTCGTTGATATTGAAAGTATAATAGGGATTAAAGGAGACACGAACCACTATTATAAGAGTGATAAAAGCTAACGCTAGTAGAATTCTTATAAAACTGGTCTTTGGTAAATACCGCTGTTTCTCTTTGTAGATCTTCCGTGACATGAACACAAAGATACGTCTATTTTTACATTTAGTTAACAATAAGGTAACATAGGTATGTGAAAGTGTTGATTCACAGTTGTTTCACCCATATTGGATACGTATAAGTGTTAACGGAATGTGCTTAAGCTGAGTATATTTGAGAAAACAACAGCTATAATGGTCATTTATAATCCAAGAGATTGGTTTGGTCTGATTTTTCAATTTCATAAAGCCGATACATTTCGCAAGTTGATTTGGGTAATGTTGCTGTTGGCATTGCTTAATCTGGCGGTGGTTTTCGTTTCCGAGAAATATTTTCCCGAGCTGCGCAATCCCCAACCGATGCTTCACCCTTTATTGGGATTAGTGCTATCTCTCTTATTGGTTTTTAGAACCAATACGGCTTATGACCGTTGGTGGGAGGGAAGAAAACTGTGGGGATCCTTGGTAAATGTCAGCCGAAACTTCACGCTGAAAGTAAATGCTTTTATTCCCATCTCTCAGGCAGAGCGCAGAGAAAAACTAGCTCAGTTGGCCGGAAGTTACTCCGGCATTCTCAAGGAACACTTAAGAAATAGCAGGCGTGAAGAATTGATGCAGTATGTGCCTGATTTTTTTAAATCTTCCATCCCTGATCCGTCTAACCACATCCCTAATCATGTGGCCAATGCCATGCAAGCAGAGCTGCTTAAGATGTTTCACAATAAAGAGTTATCGGAAGCCTCCTATCTGGCCATGCTGAACGACCTCAATGCCTTTACGGATATTTGTGGTGGTTGTGAACGCATTAAGAACACGCCCATACCCTATACCTACAACATTTTCATCAAGAAATTCATCTTTGTTTATATCATTACCATGCCTTTTGCCTTTGAGGACCTGGGGTATCCATCCGTTGGGATAACCTTGTTGGTATTCTATGCATTTGCCAGTCTGGAAATGATCGCAGAAACCATTGAAGATCCATTCGGCAAGGATGCCGATGATCTGCCCACAGATCAGTTAGCCGCAATGATAAAAGGCAATGTGAGGGAGATTATGGCCGCTGATCATGGGGATACGAACCAAGCTTAATAGGCCCGCACGTTTTTACCCTCATAATAGTTTAAAAATGCACGGTTTACAACCCGCATTCCCCCCGGGGTTGGAAAGTTTCCGGTAAAATACCAATCGCCAGTATTATTGGGACAGGCTTTATGAAGATCGCCAATACGCTGGTAAATAATTTTCACCTCCGCTTTTACCTCTTTGGGGGTGAGGAGTTCTGCAATTTTATCCGAAATCTGCTCAGGAGTAAAAGGGGCATATATGTCTCTTACAAAATTTTGAACCTCACTATCCGGTAGGTTGGCCTGCGCCAAACACTTTTCATAAACCTGATCTATGACGCTATCCAATCCCGTTTCCTTAAGCAAGGCTATTGCCGCTCTAAAGGCCACGAAATCACCCAGTTTAGCCATGTCAATACCATAACAATCGGGATACCGAATTTGGGGCGCTGAAGAAACTACCACAATTTTCCTGGGGTTTAGCCTATCCAGAATTTTTAATATGCTTTGCTTCAAGGTGGTGCCTCTAACTATACTGTCATCAATGACCACCAGATTATCGTTCTCTTTTACCGTTTCGTAAGTGATATCATAGACATGTGAAACCAGATCATCACGACTGCTATCTTCCGTGATGAAAGTGCGCATCTTAACATCCTTCCAGGCTATCTTTTCTACCCTGGGTCGAATAGAAAGCAGGTCGTCTAGCTTATCTCCATCTAGATCACCTTCAAATTTCAGGATCTTATCCCTCTTCACCTTGTTGAGGTAATCTTCCATGCCCTTAATCATACCATAGAAACTGATCTCAGCGGTATTGGGAATAAAGGAGAAAACCGTGTTTTTCAAGTCGTAATCCACCTCGTTTAATATGGCGGGACAAATCTTCCTTCCCAATTCTATTCTTTCGCGGTATATATCGGCATCATTTCCACGTGAAAAGTAAATACGTTCAAAGGAGCAGGCATTTCGCTCCAGGGGCTTGCGAATTTCGCTTAGGTCTGTGGAGCCATCGTTTTTTACGATAAAGGCATGCCCCGGGGGAACTTCCTTAATTTCTCCAAAAGGTACGTTAAAGGCAGTTTGAATTACCGGGCGCTCAGATGCCGCCACTGCAATTTCATCATCATCATAATAAAAGGCCGGTCTAATGCCGGAGGGGTCTCTAAGAATGAAGGCATCACCATGGCCGAAAAGTCCGCCCATGGCGTAACCTCCATCCCACTTTTTTGCACTTTTTCGCAGGATGCGAGTAATATTTAGCTCTTTGGCAATCAGGTCACTGGCCTCTCGTTTGGAGAAGCCGGCCTTTTTGAATCTGCGGTAAAGCTTCTCATTCTGTTCATCCAGGAAATGGCCAATTTTCTCGAGGATGGTAACCGTATCGGCCATTTCTTTAGGATGTTGGCCTAGATCTACCAGATTGTTAAACAGCTCGTTAACATTGGTCATATTGAAATTACCGGCCAATATCAGATTGCGGGTAACCCAGTTGTTTTGGCGCAAGAAAGGATGACATTGCTCTATGGAATTGCCACCGTAGGTACCGTAGCGAAGGTGACCCAGGTAAAGTTCACCCACAAAGGGGAGATTGTCCTTCATCCAATGTGGGTCATTGAGTAACGCATTATTCCCTTTCAGCCCTTCATTTATTCTGGTGGTTACTTTGCCAAAAAGATCTTGAATAGGCACCTTATCATTGGAGCGATAGCGACTGATATACCTTTTACCGGGAGCCACATCAAGTTTAACACTGGCTAGTCCGGCACCATCCTGTCCACGGTTATGCTGTTTCTCCATCAGAAGATACATCTTGTTAAGGCCATAGAGAGCCGTACCGTATTTCTGATGGTAGTATTCGAGAGGCTTCTTCAGCCTGATAAAGGCTATTCCACACTCGTGTTTTATTGCATCACTCATAGCAGCTTGTCCTGAGCAGCAAATTTACGGCTTTTCGCGGAGCTCCGAATGCTTATTCGCCGTTTGAAAGCTTAAAGCGACTCTTATCGATGTTTAACCATTCAAGCGTGGCATTACAGAAGATATCTTCTACCACTTCCGGTGATAAATCCATTTCGGTAATGAATTTACCGATTTCCAAATCACCGAGGGGAAAGGGATAATCAGAACCCAGGGTAACCCGTTTGGAGCCTTGTAATTTCAGGATGTATTTCAGGGCCATGGGGTCATGCGTTATACAGTCTACCCAAAACTTGCCCAAATAGTTTCGTGGATTGTGGGGATTGTCTATCGCTACCAGGTCCGGCCGACAATTAAAACCATGCTCCACACGGCCAATAGTCGGTAAAAAGCTACCTCCGGCATGACTAAAGCACACCCTCAGCTTAGGGAGGCGTTCAAATACACCCCCAAATATCATGGAGCATACCGCCCGCGAAGTTTCTGCCGGCATGCCCACCAGCCATGGCAACCAGTATTTGCGCATTTGTTCCATGCCCATCATATTCCAGGGGTGCACCATAATGGCCATATCCAATTCCTGTGCAGCCCTGAAAATGGGAAAGAACTCGGGTTCGTTGAGATTTTTGTCGTTGATGTTAGAACCGATTTGTACTCCCAGTAAACCGATTTCCTTGCATCGTTCCAATTCTTTTATGGCTTCCTCAGCATCTTGCATGGGAATAGTTCCGAGGCCCAGATAGTTTTGAGGATAATCGGCACAAAGCTGCGCCAGGTTGTCATTGAGGTAGCGGGAAAGTTCGGCACAATCTTTTGGCTGGGCCCAATAGGAAAACATCACCGGTATAGTGCACACAACTTGTACCTGCGTTTGATATTCTTGGTACTCCTCGATGCGGACTTGGGGATCCCAGCAATTGGGCTGAATGGTGCGGAAGTACTGGTTGCCCTGCATCATATCCGCGCTGCCATTGTCATTGGGTTTAAGATGAATAAAATCTCCGTACCCAAACTTGTCGGCAAAGTTGGGCAGCCTGCTAGGCAGGATGTGGGTGTGCATATCAATTTTCAGCATCCGGTAAATATAATTAATACCTCAAGCATGGTTGGGTATAGCTTTATTGGGTGAAAGTGCTACTTCAAGCTTAAAAAGGTACTGTTCACCAAATATTGTGGTGTTCATCAACTAAAACTTAGTATTTTCAAGTACGATGAATATCCCATATAGAATTCAGCTGTTTATATTCCTGGCTATTGGTTTTCTCCATAATCTCTTGGGTCAGAGTTATGAGGTGCTGCACCACTTAACCGTAGAAAATGGCTTGCCCAGCAATGAGACCTATTCCAGTTTCAGAACCGAGGAAGGAAATATATGGATTTGTACTGATGAAGGTTTGGCGAGGTTTGATGGTGAGAATATCAAGGTTTTTACACAGAAAGATGGTTTGAATGGTAAAGCAGTTTTCAAAGGGGTAAAGGACAAACTGGGTAAAGTATGGTTAATCACCAGTGGAGGGATATCAATATTAAAGGGAGATTCAATATTCACTCCAAAATTTAATGTCACTCTCACCACCCATCAGAATTATTCATTATTAAAAGATCTAACGATTGGTGACAATGGCGTAGTTTACGCATCAACAGTTGCGCCAAATATTGGCATATTTAAATTGATAGAAGGTGAAGTAAGTTTTATTGAGTTTCCTGACGAAATAAGGAGTGGTTGTAATGAACAGTTGTTTCAATATAAAATTGATTCAGTGAACTTTATCTTCGGATTATTGAAATCAAACTGGCAATCAAATTGTATAGATTCAGTATATGAATATTCCTTAGGAAATAATACGGTAGTATCATATTCAAATAGTATACTAAAATCTGGAACAAATCAATATGATATTAAGGTCAAAGATTATTCCAGTTATCTGATGATCAGAGATGTTATATTAAGATACGATAGAAATATGAATTTGACCGATCAAATATTGTTGGATAAGGTTCATTTAACAATTGATACATATTTGTTTGATCAGGGGGGTTCGTCAGATACTTATTCAAACAGGGCAAGTTTCTGGATTGAGAATGAAGGAGCTTCAATCAACTATAACATGATTACTAGTTTGGATTATAATAGGAACAGGGAGTTCGCATTTTCGACATTAGATAATGGCTTTTATATTGTTTTGGTAAAAAGTTTCAATCTCTACGATTTAGGTTCTGATATGGATTTGAACAGAATATCTCTACCAGTTAAATTTGACTCAGACGTGATTTCAGTTTATGCTAACGGATATATTTATCAATACAACACCGCATCTCTTGGATTGGAGTCTAAGAAGTGTGTTGGCGGCGCTTCCTTAAGCAGTCATGCAATGTCTAATCATATCCATTGGCACGAAGATTCGGATGCGTTTTTAAGCTATGCAAGGCTTTTAATGAATGGTCGAAGTAACACTTGGTCAATTCAGCCTATTAATGAAGTCGGATCTTATATAAGTCAGTGCGCTGGAATAGGCAGTAATATGTTTGTTGCAAAGGGAGAGCGTCAAATTCTGCTAAAAAGCTTTTCAGGTAAAGTATTAAGTGTGAAAGGGTTTGCTAGTAGTTTGTCAAAACTCTTTTATTTAGAAGGAAGTAGATTAGTTGTTTCAACTAATGACAGCGCTCATATTTTCTATCTAGACACCCTAACGGGGACAATTGAATCATTAAGAAAACATCCAGTTAGAAATGTAACAACATGCTACTTCTTAGGAGACACAATATTGTATGGCACGGACACGGATGGATTATTTTGGTCTAAGGTTAATTCTGGTTTGATCTACAATGTTCGTTTCCAATTCAGTGAAGCTGAATCTGTAAGATCTATAGCGGTAAAGCGAGACTCCATATGGGTAGGCACTAATGTTCATTTAAACCTTATACTAGGTCTCTTTGATA
This sequence comes from Owenweeksia sp., assembly GCA_965229445.1. Classification (GTDB taxonomy): domain Bacteria; phylum Bacteroidota; class Bacteroidia; order Flavobacteriales; family Schleiferiaceae; genus Owenweeksia. The sequence continues at coordinate 3,344,119 of OZ245876.1, read as the reverse complement.
AGAATCAACAAATTACTGGGTATAAAGCACTAAGAATGCCTGTTGATCAGGTATTTCCAGATCATGAAGGGTCTGTATTTATAAGGTCCGGCATGAAGATAGTGCATCTTAGAATATCTGAATTAGGACATATACGCAAAGATAAAATTGGCATAAGAAGTTTTGCTATAGATGGAACATATAGGCCCCATAACAGAATAGACAATGCTGTAATTTATGAAGGCCAGAGTGTGTTGATTATTCCAAGATTGAATAATTTAATGAGGAATAGGTTACAGAAATATATGTATAGACTGTCAATGTATGATACAATATGGAGGAATGCAGACAGAAATCAAATTTGGATAAGTGGCCTTACACATGGTAAATATAGTTTGGAGATTAAGAACGTGAATACATATGGTTTATCCGAAGGCGATGAGATGCTGGTTGAATTGAATATAAAGCGCAATCGAAAGATTAATTCGTATTACATATATTTAACAATGATGATAATCACTATTGGATTGTTTTTTTATAGTATAAAAGGGATTAAAAATAGTTTTTTTAGAAGTAATAAAGTTTATCATTTAGAGATTATTTTGAACGGGTTGAAAATGAACCCACATTTTCTATTTAATTCATTAAATGCCTTAAAATTGCTATTGAAGAGTGATAGCGTCACCCGTGCCATGGCATATTTAACTGCTGTCTCGAACCTGATGAGAGAAATATTGGAGTCATCTGATAAGAGTTTAGTTAATTTTGAGAGGGAAATGAAAAGATTAGTATCTTACCTAGAGTTGGAAAAGCTTAGACAACCAAATTTGTTTAAATATTATATCAATTATGAAAAGGGATTTTCTGCGAATGAGTTTGTGATTCCACCGATGATGCTACAGCCATTAGTGGAAAACAGTATCTGGCATGGATTTAGGAATATGACGGAAGGAGGCGTAATCAGCATTTCACTTTTGAGAAAAAGTAATAACTTGGAGATCAAAATTCAGGATAACGGTTCGGGTATGAACAAGTCACACGCTATGGTACCTGGGCATGCACCATCTGCGTTGAAAAATATAGAATCTAGATTGAAAGCTTTGAGTATACTTAATAGAAAGCGGTACAAAATTGTTGTAGAATCAATAAGGGATCAAGGGTTTTCTGTGAAATTGATCATTCCTCAATAATAAATATTTATGGATAATATCTCATGCATTATCATTGAAGATGAAGAAAGAGCTGCAAGCGTGTTAAAAAAGATCATAAATCAGAATTTTAGTCGATTGAGGATTCTGGCGATTATAGATTCTGTTGAAATGGCTTTTGAGTTTATTGTCAAGAATAGGCCAGATATCGTTTTTTTGGACGTTAAACTCGGGAATGAGAATGGATTTGACCTTTTACACATGTTTAATCGTATAAATTTTGAAGTTATATTCACTACTGCGTACGAAGAGAACGCACTTAGAGCATTCGATTATCCTTCTCCTCAGTTTTTACTAAAACCTATAGAAGAAGATAAATTGGTTCTCGTCTTGCAGCGTGTTTTAAATACTATTTACACTAATAGGTTGCACGAACAAATACCTAGATATAATGCGGCTTTACCAAACAAGTTAGCGTTTACATCATCTCAATCAACTGAGCTAATTGACTTTTCCGATATTGAGTATCTTTCAGCGGAGGGTAGTTATACTGAAGTACATATTATTGATGGTAACAAGAAAGTAGCATCTAAGATATTAGGTCACTATGAGAAGGCTTTGGATGATCAGATATTTTGTCGGATTCATAGAAAGTATATTGTGAATGTTAGACACATTGTAAAATATGATAGGGCGAAATGTATAACATTGCATTTGACTTCTGGAAAGCGGGTTACATCCTCATATGTGTACAAGAAAAAACTGCTAGAAATGATCAGAAATCAAGCATCTTTTTAGCATCAGATAGTCGTGCGCTCAATTTTTTGAATTTTTATACACCAATGAACTTAGGTCATTTTAATATGCAGAGGAAGGATTTCGTTGTCTGTTTTACTTGACGTTGATCAATTCCATTAAACTTCTTTTAGGAGTTGTGTCATAATTAAAGGTGGTATAAAGACCTCATATTGAGCAGAATTAAAGTTCTAGGAGTCTCGGGACCATCTTGTAGAGTCCATCTTGATAGAATGATATGAATACACAGTGGACATTTTATATCCCATACACCACCCCCAGGTATCCCACCTCTCCTTGAGGTTGATTGGGTAATCTTGCTACCTAGATTTGTTTAATAAAAGAAGCCTCAATCCGTAGGATTGAGGCTTTCATCTGTACCCAGGGCCGGGCTCGAACCGGCACATCCGAAGATATTGGTGTTTGAGACCAACGCGTCTACCAATTCCGCCACCTGGGCATAATTTTGTTTCGCTGCACAGGCGGTGGAGTTTATCCCGCACTGCGGGGCCACCTGGGCACCTTCGTTATTAATCAATTTCTATAGTTGCACCTGCTTTTCAGGTAATTCCGCTTAGGTCACCAACGAATATTGACCAGAAATCCTAACAGCGGGTGCAAAATTATATAATCATAGCGGCTTTTTGTATTTCTCAAGGCAATATTTATTTATGAACCATTAATTCCTGTGTACTTCTGGAATAATTATTTACATTTGCAGCCCTTTTAAAAAGGCCTTTAAACGCAACAATTCCAAAGGATTAACCAATTGGGTCCACACGCAAAAATATTCGCCGTTCGCGGCTCTTATAAACTTGCAGAACGCATCGCGGAAGCCTATGGCCAGCCCCTGGGCAATATTGAACTCACCGAGTTTAGCGATGGAGAATTTCAACCTTCGTTTGAAGAGACCGTAAGAGGAGGTAGGGTATTCCTAATTGGAAGCACCCAACCACCTACAGACAATCTCATGGAAATGTTGCTGATGATTGACGCCGCAAAACGCGCTTCTGCTAAGCACATCACCGCGATAATGCCCTACTTTGGCTGGGCACGTCAGGATAGGAAGGACAAGCCCAGAGTACCCATCGGGGCAAAAATGGTAGCTAACCTTCTAACGGCAGCCGGAGCTACGCGGATCATGACCATGGATTTGCACGCCGATCAAATTCAAGGCTTTTTTGAGGTGCCGGTAGATCATGTGTTCGCTTCTTCGCTTTTTGTTCCACAAATCAAAAGGCTTGGCCTGGAAGACTTGACGATCGCTTCTCCTGACATGGGTGGCTCTAAAAGAGCTAACAATTACGCAAAATGGTTGGAGAGTGAGGTTGTTATTTGCTACAAACAGCGTAAGAAAGCAAATGTTATAGATAAAATGACGGTTATCGGGAGTGTTAAAGATCGGAATGTGATTCTGATTGACGACATGATTGATACCGCTGGAACGATTACCAAAGCAGCAGACATGCTGATGGAGGAAGGTGCGCTTAGCGTTAGAGCTTTTTGTACACACGGAGTCCTATCCGGAAGGGCAAAAGAGCGTATTGCCAACTCCTCCTTACTCGAAATGGTAATAACGGATACGGTTCCTCATAAAACACTGCCTGAGAAAATTAGGGTAGTATCAGTGGCTGAACTTTTTGCCAATATCATGCATAAGGTTCACCACCACGAATCAATAAGTTCACACTTTTTAGAGAATTAAAACCCGCTAAGATGAAGACTATTGCCATTGAAGGCAACCTGAGAGAAAACCTGGGAGGCAGTTCAGCCAAACAACTTCGAAGAGAAGGACAGGTTCCTTGTGTAATATATGGAGGTGATGAAAACATCCATTTTTATACTAGTGAAAAGAGTTTCAAGGAGTTGCTTTACACCCCTGAGGTATTTAACTCAGAGATTACAATCGACGGGAAAAAGTATAGCTGTGTAATTCGTCAGGCACAGTACCATCCTGTAACAGATCAGGTTGAGCATGTTGATTTCCTTGAATTACTTCCATCCAAAGAAGTAATGATCAGAGTACCTGTGGTGCTGAAAGGAAATGCACGCGGAGTGCGTAATGGTGGTCGCCTAAAGGTAAACTTGAGACGCCTGCGTGTCAAAGCTGTACCTAGCGGACTTCCCGGTCAAATTGAAATAGACATTACCAACTTGAAAATTGGTGAAACCATTCGTGTTGAAGATGTTTCCGTTGAAGACTTTGTAATTGACCATGAGCCAACTCGTGCTATTTGCCTCATCCAAACTGCTCGTAACGTAGTTGAGGAGGTAGAAGAGGATGAAGAAGGCGAAGAGGGAGATGAGGAAGGAGCAACAGCAGAAGCTGGTGCTGAAGGTGAAGCTGCAGCTGAAGAAGCTCCAGCTGAAGGATAATCCTTCTAAATTCTTGATCGGTGAAGAAGTACCTCATAGCCGGATTAGGCAATATTGGTGAGGAGTACGCCCAAACCCGACATAATATTGGATTCAAGATATTGGACGTCCTGGCCAGGACGTCCAATACTTCTTTTAGCCCCGGTCGTTACGCTGATGTTGCCAAAATGAAACTTAAGAATAAGGAGTTGGTCTTAATTAAACCAACTACCTATATGAACTTAAGTGGCAAGGCCATAAACTATTGGCTTCAGCACGAAAGAATTCCCCTGGAAAACTTATTGGTCGTTGTAGATGAACTCGCCCTTCCCTTTGGTGCAATTCGCATCAAAACCAAAGGCAGTGATGGGGGGCATAATGGTTTAAAAAGTGTGCAAGAGGTACTCGCTACTTCTCAGTATTCTCGACTGAGGTTTGGCATTGGGAATGATTTTCCTAAAGGGCAACAAGTGAATTTTGTGCTATCACCCTGGAGTGAGACGGAATTAAAAGCACTTGACGTCTGGATAGAAAAAGCCACTGAAGCTATCAAGACTTTTGTCCTGGCAGGGCCAAATCACGCGATGAACGCTTACAACAAATCTTGATTGAACCTTAGTTCCCCAATCAGCGGGATTTCTTTAATCGCAGTGTGTGGGGCTTAGAATCTGACTGCTATTGCAGATTTCGTATTGTCTAAGTGATCTTACTTAAGGAATTATTATTCTACCGTAACAGACTTAGCCAGGTTTCTTGGTTGATCCACATTACAACCTCTCATCACGGCAATGTGATAGGATAGTAATTGTAGAGGCACGGTGGTAACAAGGGGGCTAAAGCATTCTATCGTGTCATCGATCTCAATAACATGATCAGCCATAGCCTTTATCTCGGTGTCACCTTGACTAACAATGGCGATAATTTTACCATTACGAGCTTTCACCTCCTGTATATTGCTGACAATTTTTTCATATTGCCCATTCTTAGGAGCTACCACCACTACCGGCATGTTCTCATCGATCAGAGCGATAGGTCCGTGCTTCATTTCTGCCGCCGGGTATCCTTCAGCATGAATATAACTGATCTCCTTCAGCTTCAAGGCTCCTTCTAAGGCTACAGGGAAATTATAACCTCTACCCAGATATAGGAAATTGTGAGCCTCTTTGAACAAGTCTGAAATGTACTTTGTCTGAGCATCGCTATGTAACATATTTTCTATCTTCTCGGGAATGCTATTTAATTCATTGAGAAGTTGATAGTAATAGGATTGCTTCAGAAGTCCTTTCTCATGAGCAATATAGATGGCCATCATACTCAATACGGCCACCTGAGCGGTAAAAGCCTTTGTGGAAGCCACACCAATCTCCGGACCGGCATGCGTATAAGCACCGGCATCTGTTTCACGCGCAATAGAGGATCCTACCACATTGCATATACCGAAGATCATGGCGCCTTTTTCCTTGGCCAGCTTGATAGCCGCCAGGGTATCTGCCGTTTCCCCTGATTGACTAATGGCAATAACCACATCCTTCTCCGTAATCACTGGATTTCGATATCTGAACTCAGACGCATATTCTACTTCCACCGGTACGCGCGCTAAGTCCTCAAACAAGTATTCAGCTACCAGTCCTGCATGCCAGGATGTACCACAACCTATAATAATAATCCGATCGGCGTTGAGGATTTTCTCTTTGTATTCAAAGACACCACCCATCTTTATCAATCCCTGATCTGGCAGCAAACGACCACGTAGGGTGTCTCTAATAGACTTGGGTTGCTCAAATATTTCTTTCAGCATAAAGTGGTCATATCCCCCTTTTTCAATGGCGGCAATGTCCAATTGTAATTCCTGGATGTAAGCATCGATCGGACGGTTGGTTTCAATGGAGCGAACTTCTATATCTTTTCCACGCTGAATGGTGGCCATTTCATCATCCTCCAGATACACCGCATTCTTCGTGTACTGAATAAAGGGTGTGGCATCACTAGCTATAAAGAACTCTCCATCGCCCACTCCTACTACCAGAGGACTGCCTTTCTTGGCAACTATGATCTGATCTGGGTTACTGCGATCAAATACGCAGATGGCATATGCACCAACCACCTGGTTAAGGGCCACTCTAACCGCTCTTCCAAGGTCCAAATCTTCAGAATTTCTGACATCTTCTATCAGATTCACTAAAACCTCGGTATCAGTATCGCTATGAAATTCTACATCACGTTTTAATAACGCCTCTTTTATAGCCGCATAATTTTCAATTATCCCATTATGGATAAGAACAATGTTACCTGAATTGCTTAAGTGCGGGTGAGCGTTAGTATCATTGGGAACTCCGTGAGTAGCCCAACGGGTATGACCGATACCAATGCTTGAATCTGCCAGCTGACCATTTATCTTGGCCTCAAGATCAGAGACCTTCCCCTGACATTTAATCACGCTCAGTTCAGAACTATTGGTCACCGCAATGCCAGCGCTATCATAGCCCCGGTACTCTAATCTTTTAAGTCCTTCTATGATAATCGGAACTGCATTTCGATTTCCGAGATAGCCAACTATTCCACACATATCCTAAGGCTTTGTATAGTAAATTTTCAATTTTAAATCACTGTTGGGTACAGTTCCTCCACTCAACACCACTCGGTTTGCGGCCGTACTCTTTACGGCCGGTAGAAGCATTAGTTTATTGTTCTGACCACCATTGGCAACTTCAAAGATGTATCGTGTTAACATAAAACGATATTTGCCTTGTTTCAGAGATTCAGATCTAAAGCTACCATCACCTTCCGCCAGGTTCAATTGGAAATCTTTGATTAAAGAACCAGGACCTCCAACATCGGAGATGGTACGAAGCTCCAATCTGTTTGGCGGAGGGGTGGCACTGCCAACGCCAGCTTGCTTGGTCATTTCAATACTAGCCTGATTTATCAAAAACCCTTGATTAGTAAGGCTTTCCAAGCCCGGAATCTCTAATATTGTAACTACTCCTCCCATTGATTGAAGATAAACCATTTCTTCGCCCGATACACTATCGATATTACTCAGGTCAAAACCGGTGGGGTAAGAGTTGAAATCATGTGAAAACTCACTGAAGTGCATAGGAATTACATCTCCGGTTTGCGAAAAGTTGAGGCTAACCTGCAAACTGTCTTCCTCATCGTTGTGATAGAATATCCTGATAACGGAGTTGCTGCTGTTTAAATCGAAATATAAAATAGCCCCACTTTCAGTAGTTGTACTAAGCTTAATCCCCTTGAAGTAATCAATAAACTCTTCCTGCGAACTGAATCCCGTAAAGCTCCCATCTCCCAAATCAGCAAAATTTTGCTGAAAAAATACAGGGTCTAGAGGGACTGAGAGCGTTGGGGTTGTTAAGATCCCTCCTATCAGAACATTGGTATTGGGTTTTGGAACAATAGAGTTAGGAAGGCTAATTAATTGATCAGTAGCGGTTCTATAGCTTGAGTAGAAAGTAGTGTCGCGACTTAAATCCTCCTCAATTTGATGAACCTCAAAACTCATGGGCATGGTGGTGTCTCCATAAGCTCCTGCATAGCGTAAGTACAAGCCCGCAGAATCAACCACAGGGTTGGTGCCAAAATCAATATTGACCGTGGTAAGTAGCATTTGAGCGGTGAGGGCCGAGCTGGCTCGGCCAAAGTTGGGATCTACATAGGCGCCGACTAAACGACTACCCTGATAACCGCCAATTAACTTCTGGGTCTCATAGGGTAATGCTACCAAGGTGCTATCTATGCTTATGGTGTAGGTTAACACATCCAAGCTGGTATCTGCCAGCGTAGCTTGTTCACCTATGACCTGCTCCAAACCAATTTCATTATTTGGTTTCTCACATGCCAATAAAACAAAAGGAGCCATTAGTAAAATGGCTCGTTTTGAAATCCCAAGATCGAATATTTTCATTGATGTTTTCCTAGGCTACCGATTCTTCTACACAAATCGTTTCATAAAGGGAATGTACTGCTTCCACATATTCTTCTCCTTTGAAATCGAGATAATTATCAACGGAATTTTTGAGGTTTTCTTTTACCGAGTCCTCAACATTTTCAGCACCGATTACTGTAGCGTCACAGTAAGTAGCGGAAGCTTCATAGATTGTTTTAAGATCTGCATCCTCGTACTTGACAATATCCTGCCCGTTAATGCCATCAAATTGTAGATTTTCAATAAGAGTGGCTGGCATCTTTAAATCCTTGGAGTTATAAACGGAAAGCACCAATTTACTCTCCGCAAACAAAGGATCATCATAATGAAACTTCTTTAAGTACAGAGGGAGAAAACTGGCCATCCAGCCATGACAATGAATTATATCGGGAGACCACCCCAGCTTTTTTACGGTTTCAATTACTCCCCTACAGAAAAATATGGCCCTCTGATCGTTATCTGCAAAAAACTCACCATCTTCATTGTGAAAAGTGGCTTTGCGTTTGAAATACTCTTCATTATCGATGAAATATACTTGCATGCGTGCTTGGGGAACGGAGGCCACCTTAATAATTAAGGGTTGATCCATATCATTGACAATGATGTTGATCCCACTAAGCCTGATAACCTCGTGAAGCTGATGTCTACGTTCATTAATTAACCCATACCTGGGCATGAAAACCCTTACCTGATGACCTTTTTCATTCATCTTACGCGGGAGCTCCAAAGATGGTTTTGAAATTTCATTTTCAGGTAGGTAGGGGTGGATTTCCTGGCTCACATACAATATTCTCTTACTCTCCATCAGAAATTATAGCTATTAATTAACAGATTGCAAAAGTACTATTTTTCTGTCTCTTTATCAACTTAGTATTATAGCTTTGCCGCATCTAATGGGCGTTTCCATGCATGTTTTCCAAGATCCTTCCGCGTTAAAAAAACACCTTAGCGAACCAAGCCTGGCCGAAAAAAGCCTTGGATTCGTTCCCACTATGGGGGCTCTGCACGCTGGTCATCTCAATTTGGTTAGGCGTGCTTCTGAAGAGAATGACCTGGCCTTGGTGAGTATTTTTGTGAACCCTACGCAGTTTAACAAAGTTTCAGATTTGAAGGCCTACCCACGTGAGCCTGAGAAGGATATTGAAAGATTGGCCGATCAAACTGATTGTGATATTGTGTTCCTGCCAATGGTAAAACATATTTATCCTGATGGTGAAGAAACAGATCAGATAGATTTAGGAGGAGTAGATAAGGGAATGGAAGGGAGTTACAGGCCAGGGCATTTTGATGGTGTGGCCACTGTAGTGCGAAGATTCTTCGAAATTATCCAACCAACACGCGCTTATTTTGGTGAAAAGGATTATCAGCAGTTGGCAGTAATAAATCGTATGGTATCCGTTCTTAAGCTTCCGGTGAAAATTATTGGATATCCTACTGTTCGCAGTGCTGAAGGACTGGCATTAAGTAGTAGAAATTTGTTGCTCAGCAAACAAGATCTGGCAAATGCTTTGTTGATAATCAATAGCTTACGCTGGATGCAAGATAATTACAAGTCTTATTCTCCTCAGGAGTTAAAGGCGGCAGTAAAGCAAGAGTTTGCTCACTCAAAACTGTACCTGGAATATGTGGAAGTAGCCGATCCCGAAAATCTCAAACCTATCCAAAACTGGAAGTCTGCAAAACGCGCAAGAGCCTTTATTGCAGCTCAGGTTTCTGGGGTTCGCCTCATCGATAATCTATCATTATTTTAAGTATTTTTGCCGCATGTTTATAGAGGTCTTAAAGTCTAAAATTCATCGAGTAAAAATTACCGGAGCAGACCTTAATTACATAGGTAGCATCACGGTTGATGAGGATCTTATGGATGCGGCCAATCTTATAGAAGGAGAGAAGGTTACCATAGTGAATGTGAATAATGGTGAAAGGCTCGATACTTACCTTATTACCGGACAACGAGGAAGTGGGGAGGTTACTATGAATGGCCCTGCGGCAAGACGTGTACAAAAAGGAGATATCATAATAATTATTGCTTATGCTTCGATGGACTTTGAAGAAGCCAAGAGCTTTAACCCTACTGTGATTTTTCCTGATGAAAACTCCAACAGACTAAATTGAATTTGAATTCTCGTCTAAAAAGTACTCTTAAATACATTCTGTTCCTGGGAATTGGAGGGGTATTGTTTTACCTGGCATTCAGGAATACGGAGTTTGAAAAACTCCTCGAAGACTTTCGAAAAGCTAACTACTGGTATATTCTTGCCTCCATGGGCATGGGTTTTCTGGCATTTGTGAGTCGTGGTATCCGATGGACCATGCTCCTTGCACCTCTAGGCAAAGCTCCCGGAACCTGGCATAGCATTCACTCCGTTAGCATTGGATACTTTTCTAATTTGCTGGTGCCTAGAGCGGGAGAATTAGCGCGATGTACAGCTTTGAACCGAGTGGACAAAATTCCGGTAAATCGCTTGTTTGGTACGGTAATCCTTGAACGGGTAGTGGATTTCATCATGCTTATCCTTCTCATATTACTCACGCTGGTGATGAAGTTTGATGAACTCATGAGCTTTTTTGACACGGCTCTGGTTAGTCAGGAAGAAACAGATGGTTCTTCTGGAACCTTATTGAAGGTGATTGTTGGCGGCGCCGTTCTTGTGGTATTATTTCTTATCTATTTAATGCGGGCAAGATTTTCACACCTTCCTATATATCATAAGGTGCGTGAATTTTGGTGGGGCATAAAGGATGGCTTGAAGTCTATCTCCAAGCTAAAGTCTAAATGGCCATTTATCCTTCACACTGTTTTTATTTGGTCGATGTATTACCTCATGGTATATATCTGCTTCTTTGCTATGGATGCCACGGATCATTTGTCGGCAAGTGACGGACTCTTCATTGTGATAGTTGCTGGTCTGGGAATGGTAGTGCCAACACCCGGCGGCATAGGAGCCTATCATTACCTGGTAATGCTGGGACTAGGAGTTTTGGGAGTTTCAAATGATGATGGAGTGAGCTTTGCAACCCTGGTACACACCGGTCAACTCGTTATGACCATCATTGCCGGAATAATTGCTATAAGCGTTCTTGCCAGAGCGCGATCTCAGCGTGATCATGCGACCGGGACACCCCAGGAACCTGTAGAAGCTTCCAAGTGAAATAACTGCTTCTTATGGCTAAAACCAAAACTAAAACTACTTTTTATTGCCAAAGTTGTGGCGCACAGCATACCCAATGGATGGGTCAATGCAGCCGATGTCATGAATGGAACACCATCGTTGAGGAAGTAGTGGCAAAGTCAGCCTCCAGTTCTGTGAGTTGGCAGCAATCTCGTAAATCTGACAACAGAACCGTTAAAGCACAGTCCGTAACCAAGATTCAAAGTGAAGACCTTAAGCGAATCTCAAGTCGGAACAACGAACTGGATCGTGTGCTGGGCGGAGGGATTGTTCCGGGATCGCTTATTCTTTTAGGTGGAGAGCCCGGTATTGGCAAGAGTACCCTGCTGCTACAAATGGCTTTGGGTTTAGATAAGGTTTGTCTTTACGTTAGTGGTGAGGAAAGTGAACACCAAATTCAATTGCGAGCTAAACGAATTGGCATCAACAATAAGGATTGCCTTCTTCTTACCACCACCTCAACTCAAGAGATTTTTAGACAAATAGAAGAAACGAGACCTGGAATTCTTATTGTGGATTCTATTCAAACACTTCACTCTGATTTATTAGATTCTGCACCGGGCACGGTTTCGCAAATAAGACAATCAGCCTCGGAGCTGATCCAATATGCCAAGGTTACCAATACCCCGGTATTTTTAATCGGTCACATCACCAAAGAAGGGCAGATTGCGGGGCCTAAGATTTTGGAACATATGGTAGATGTTGTCCTACAATTTGAAGGAGATCGGCATCATGTCTATCGTTTGTTGAGATCAGGAAAAAACAGATATGGATCTACGGCTGAACTCGGCATCTTTGAAATGTACGGAGAAGGTTTAAGGGAGGTAACCAATCCCAGTGAAATTTTACTTTCACGCAAGGATGACGACCTGAGCGGAAATGCGGTTGCTTCAACCCTGGAGGGGATTAGACCGATGCTAATTGAAATTCAATCATTGGTGAGCAGCGCTGTGTATGGAACACCGCAGAGAAGCACAACCGGATTTGACGTGAGGAGGTTGAATATGTTGTTGGCGGTATTGGAGAAACGATGTGGCTTTCGGTTGGGCAGTAAGGATGTTTTTCTAAATATTACAGGTGGTATCCGAGTTGATGATCCGGCAATTGATTTGGCTGTGGCTGTGGCTATTTTATCCTCGAGTGAAGACATTCCTGTACCTCCCAAGGTATGCTTTGCCGCGGAAATCGGCCTATCTGGCGAATTAAGGCCCGTTTCTAGAGCTGATCAGCGAATTAGTGAAGCAGAAAAAATGGGATTCGAAGAAATTTATATCAGCTCACATGCTAAAATAAGTGAACAGTCCCTGGCCATAAAACTCAATCGGTGTGGCAAAATTGAGGAGGTATTTCAGAGCCTGTTTGGCTAGTTTGCTTCAGAATTAACTTCACCCAACACTTTCATAATTTCCCCAAGATCCGGCGTGATTATGATTTCTGTGCGTCGGTTTTTTGCCTTCCCTGATTTATTAGTATTGGGGGCAATGGGTACAAATTCAGATCTGCCGGCAGCAGTAATCTTTTTAGGGTTGACACCACTCGTTTCTGTCAAAATTTTAACAATAGCCGTAGCTCTCATGACCGATAAATCCCAATTGTCTTTAACGGCACTTGAACTGTTGAAAGGATCACTATCCGTATGCCCTTCTACCATTACATTTAAGTCGGGGTTTTGGGCGAGAACCGTTGCCAGCTGATCCAAAGCTTCGCGTCCCTTTTTATTTACGCTCCAACTACCACTGGGGAATAACAAACTGTTCTCCAAAGACACATAAATTTTCCCGTCTCTTTGCTCTACGCTTAATCCTTTTCCATCAAAGTTGAAAAGTGCTTCCTTGAGCGTTTTTCTAACTTCGTCTACTTGCAATTTTTGTTGGGCAATGAGGTTTTCCAACTCATTTACCCTGGCTTCCCGTTTCTGTAACTCCGCGCTTAGATAATCCATCTGATCTTGCTCCGATCTCAAGGAGTCTTCCTTGGCGCTCAACTCCATCTGCAGATTGCTAAGCTTTTCCATCAGTTTACGATTCTCTGCCTGGTTGCTCGACAACAGCGCATTATTGCTCTCCAAGAGAAACTCGTAGTTTTTATTAAGTTGCTGATACTTATCTAATAAACTTTGATAGCGCTCAGTAGCCTCCTCTGCTTGTTTCTTGGTCTCTACCAATTGATTTTTCAGTGACCTTATAGTGCTGTTGGCCTCTCCTAATTGTGTTTGTAGCTTGTCATTCTCAGCCATTAAGGATTCGTTCTGTCCTTCCAGGTCTTTGTACTTTGTTTGCAATTCCTGGTGAATACGGCTGGAAACGCAGGAACTAGTTAACAGCACAATGGAAAATATGGGAATTAGATATCTCATGAGGGCTTTCTTTCTAAAACCACAAAGTAAGGCCGGAAGTATGCACCAGCACATACTTCCAGATATAAATTATGAATACCTGCTTATTGAAAAGTACTATGACTTAATTTCTACCAGCACCGGACAATGGTCTGAATGTCGAGCTTCAGGCAGTATGGTGGCTCTGGTCATCGCGTCTTTTAGATCTTGTGAAACCATATTATAGTCGAGTCTCCAGCCTTTGTTATTAGCTCGAGCGTTCCCTCGATAACTCCACCATGAATAGTGATGGGGTTCCTGATTAAAATTTCGGAATGAATCTATAAACCCTTCCTCGAGAAATCCACTTACCCATTCGCGTTCCATCGGTAAAAAACCCGATACCGTTGAAAGTCTTTTTGGTGCATGAATATCAATCTCCTTATGACATATGTTGTAGTCGCCCCCTATGATCAGTTTCGGTCGTTCCATGAGTAATTCCCGCATTTTTAGCTGAAAATCCCGTAAAAAATTCATTTTAAAGTCCAATCGAGGGCTTCCTACTTCTCCTTTAGGAACATACATGCTAATTACGCTGACATCGCCAAAATCTGCGCGCATTACGCGACCTTCTTTGTCGGCATAATCAATACCGCTTCCATAAACAATTTTGTCTGGCACCTGCTTGGAAAAAATTGCGACGCCACTGTATCCTTTTTTCTCTGCGCTATGAAAATAGGTGTGATAACCTGATGCCTTAAGTATTTCAGGATCAACCTGTTCTTTTAGTGCTTTGGTTTCCTGGATCAGCAAAACATCGGGATCTGCAACCTTAAGCCAGTCGATTAGTCCTTTGCGAATAGCGGCTCTAATTCCGTTAACATTGTAAGAAATAACTTTCATGCTGAAATATAAGATGATGTTTAAGCTGATGTGAAATTAACCGGATTCCCCGGCGTTAATAGATTGACCTTGTTACCCGTTTCCGCACCGAAGTTATACATTGTGAATCCTATTGTAAAAGATTTCTGCATTTGAGGCCAGGCGTTCACAGCTTTATCTTGTTGGTACTGTTATCCTGGAGCCTAAGCGCCCAAAAAGACAGTACCCTATGGTCGCCGGAACAGCAAGTAATGCTTCCTGCCGGCACAGATTCTGTATATCTTGATAGCCTTCCAGTCCTGCCTTCCAGCATTCTATTCCTATCTGAGAATCTGCCCGCCCCCAAATATAGACTCATTCAGCAACCGGCCTCCTATATCCTTTTTGAGGAGCCGCTTAAATCGGATTATCAGTTATCCTATCAATCTCTACCATTCTTTATTAACCGCACCTACTACCATAAAGATACTAGTCTTATTCTACCTGATTTCACGAACAACGTAGAGGAAAATTTATATGATTTGGGTAGTAGTCAAAAGTCTTTTAAACCTTTTCAGGGTCTAAATTCATCCGGAAGTATTAGTCGAGGTATATCTGTGGGCAACAACCAGGATGCGGTACTTAATAGTAATCTTAACCTTCAACTAAATGGCAGCATAGGTCCTAAATCAAATATCAGAGCCAGTATTACAGATAATAGTTTACCGGTTCAGGCAGATGGTTATACTCAAACATTGAGAGAGTTTGACAGGGTCTATATTGAACTGGAAAATCAAGACTTCGGTACCTTGAGAGCAGGGGATTATAATATGCTTAATCCCGACAGTTATTTTATGCGTTTCGATAAGCGCATCAGTGGTGCGGGTATCTTTTCAGGTGTTAAAACCACATCAGGCATGCTTCCTATAGAATTACAAGGTGGCTTGGCCAGGGGAAGATTTGCTCGAAACAGATTTCAGGCACAGGAAGGCAACCTGGGGCCTTATAAGCTCACCGGTGCCAATGGCGAGCAGTTTATTATTATTATTTCAGGCTCGGAAAGGGTTTACCTGAATGGAAAGCCCTTGACTCGCGGTCAGCAATATGATTACGTAATCGACTACAACGCTGGGGAAATAAGTTTTACCACTCTCCAACCTATTACCAAGGAGAGTAGAATAGTGGTGGAATTTCAGTACACGCAACAGAACTACATACGATCGGTATTTTATGGCAGTACCGGATACCGTTCAGATCAAAGCCAAACCTCCATTAGTTTCTACTCAGAACAAGACAGTAAAAATCAATCTCTGATCCGAGAGCTTACCGATGAAGAAAAGCAAATATTAAGTGAAGCGGGGGATGATTTGAGTAAAGCTGTGATAAGTTCCATAACACCATCTCCGTATGAGCCAGATTTGGTATTGTATGAGCTTAGAGACAGTCTGGGTTTTGATTCAGTCTTAGTGGTTTCCTCCGACTCTACAGCGGCCCTTTACAGCGCTAGCTTTACCTTTCTAGGAAGCAATAAGGGCAACTATGAGTTGGCTCAAAGCGATGCCAATGGTAGGGTTTTTCGTTGGGTAATGCCCGTGAATGGGGAGCCACAAGGTAGCTATGAGCCAGTTAGGCAGCTCATACCCCCTAACAAACTTCAAATTCTCAACCTGAAACATCGTTCAGAATTCGGGAAAAATGGGGTTGAAGTAGATCTGGCAGCGAGCAGAAATGACTTAAATCTTTTCTCTGATTTTGATGAAACTGATGATGTGGGCTTTGCCGGAAAGATGGCCTATTCGCGAAGCCAAAAAGTTTTTAAAGGGGAGCTTCAGGCCGGAATTACTTATGAATTTAATCAGGATGAGTTTGCTACCATTGAGAGAATACGAAGAGTGGAATTTGCACGCGACTGGAATTTGCCCCTGAACTACAACGCCGGTATGCAGTTGGGTGGTCTTAACTTAAACTATGTAGAGGATTCAGTTCAATTCAATTTCAGTGCTGATCTATTAAATATCGATGACTTAAAAGGGCTAAAAAATCAACTTGATGTGCAGTTTCGCAATAGTCAAAGGATGGGGTATCTCAGAGCCAGTATTTTAAATAGTTCAGATAGCGCCAGATCTACCAGGTTTATTCGTGAATCATTTAAGCTTACTAATTATTTGAAGACAAAGTGGTGGGTAGGCGCGGCCAGCATAGGCGAATGGAACCGGCTTCAGCAAATAGATGCCGATACTATCAATCCGGCCAGCTATAATTTCTTTGAGTATCGATTATTTTCCGGTTTTGGTGATACCTCCAAAAACTTTGCAGAAGTATTCTTTCTGGAACGCTGGGATGATACGGCCAGGGGTGGGGATTTTGTTCAGTTTTCAAAGGTGAACACCTACGGAATAAACACCAGTTTACGATCTGATTTCAACGGAATTCTCAATGCGAGTTTCAACCTAAGGGATCTTAAAATATATCAGCCTACCAGTATGCCGCTGGCAAGGACTATAACCACCCGATTAAACTACATTCAACGTTTATTTAAGAACTCCATAATTAGCAATACCTTTTATGAAACCGGTGGAGGAACAGAACCCCGAAGGACCTTTAGTTATGTCCAGGTTCCGGCCGGCACAGGCACCCATACGCACACCGACTACAATAACAATGGTATTAAGGAGCTAGGAGAATTTGAACTTGCTCCCACACCTGATTTAGCGACCTATGTTCGAGTGTTTACTCCCAGCAATGAGTTTCTGAGGACAAGTATAGTGAGGTTTAGTCAAACCTTGAACTTAAGTGCGCCGGGAACATGGGCAGGAAGTGAAGACATCCGATCTTCTCTTGCGCGTTTTTCAGCCCTGCTGAATTTTCAAATCGATCAGAAAACGCTTCTTACCGAGCGCAGAAATAATATTAACCCCTTTTACCAGGTGGAAGATGATAGTTTATTGGTATCGAGAAACAACAACCTAAGAAGTACTATTTTCTTTAATCGAAGTAGAAATAAATACGGTTTGAGCTATACCTTTAGGCAAACCTCCAGTAATAACCTCTTAAGTTTTGGCATTGAGGAAAGATCTATTGTGGAAAATAGTTTGGACCTCAGACATCAGGTGTTTAGTTTTTGGCTCATAAAAGCCCAGCTGGCCATTCTCGACAAACAAAATTCTTCCGAAAATTTCGCCGGAAGGAATTACCTGATTGACCAGCTGCGAAATAATTATTCCTTATCGTATCAGGCTGGTGCCAAACTTGTACTAACAGGCCGCTATAGCTGGGATAGCCAGATAAGTGGCGGAGATATTGAGAATACGCTATTGGCCCAAACTACGGGTATTGATATCAACTACAATATGGGCAGTGAATTCAATGCGCAGGTGTCTGTGAGTATAATCAATAATGATTTCGAGGGAGTATCTAATTCTGCAGTAGGTTTTGAAATGCTAAAGGAATTAAAACCAGGAAATAATGGAACCTGGTCATTGATTCTGCAACGCACCATCCTCAAGAATATCTTAATTAGTGTTAATTACAGCGGAAGGGTAAGTGGTGACAGCCGCCCGATTCACACCGGCAATATTGAGGTTAAAGCGTTTTTCTAGCAAAGTGGTATCTTAAAGGGAAGCATTTATACTATGAGACTTCCTCAAGTTCTTGATGACCTCTTAGAATTGGTTTACCCGAGACTTTGTATCTGCTGTAAACAACATCAGGCGGCTGATGACCATGGTGTTTGTATGCATTGCATTAATAAGCTCCCCAGAACCGGGTTTCATCATTTTAAGCACAATACCATCTCCAAGATTTTTACCGGGCGAATCCCGATCTCTGCGGCTACGGCTTTCCTGTACTTTGAGAAACATGGATTAACTCAGAAATTGTTGCATGAACTGAAGTATCATAAGCATGAAGCTGTTGGACTCCTTTTGGGGGAAATAGCCGGAGCCGATCTTTATGAATCAAAGTTCCTCTCTGGGATCGATTATCTGCTTCCTATACCCTTGCATGAGCAAAAGCAGCTTGCCAGAGGCTATAACCAAAGTGAACTTATTGCACAAGGCATCAGCAAATCGACGGGAATTGAAGTGAGAAACGATGTCATTGAAAGAAAGATCCATACTCCTTCCCAAACTAAAAAAGCAAGATATGCGCGTTGGGAAAACGTCTGTGATATTTTCCAGATTATTGATTATGAAGCCATTAGGGATAAGCATTTGCTCATAATTGATGATGTGATTACCACTGGTTCTACTATAGAGTCTTGTGCTCAGGCCATGATGAGTGTTTCGGGTGTGAGGATTTCTGTTTTTTGCATGGCTTTTGCTCCCTGAATCGCGAAAGTTCTAAATTGGTCATCAAATTGGGCATTCCTACGCCTTGAAAGATATATGCGAAGAATCTTAGCCTTTTTGGGAATCGGCTTTTTCCTCTTACTAATATTAAGTGATTTCATGCTCAGTGGTTGTGCAACCCGAACCACGCCGTCTGGAGGACCACGAGACACAACGGCTCCCATAGTGCACACTTCCTTTCCGGCCAACGGAAGTTTGCGATTTAGGGGTAATGAGCTACGCCTAATATTTAATGAATACATAAGCCTCAAAAATCCAAACCAGCAGATTAGTTTTTCCCCACCACTCAATTTTAGTCCTGAGTTTACCTTGAAAGGGAAAGAGTTGACCATTCTTTGGAAGGATACCTTGAAAGCCAACACAACTTATACCATCTCATTTGGTGAGGCCATTAGAGATTATACAGAAGGAAATATTAATGATCAGCTTAAAATTGTTTTTTCTACCGGTTCCTATTTAGACAGTTTAGCGTTAACCGGGAAGGTGTTGGATGGACGTACAGGCTCTCCGGAAAAACAATTCGTGGTTGCCTTGTATGATTATAAACAGGTTAAGCTTGATGATTCTGTGGCTTTTAAACAAATGCCTTCCTATTACACCTTTACCAATGATGAGGGTGAGTTTAGATTGGAGAATTTAAGACAAGATGTCTTTCATATTATCGGTTTTGAGGACAGGCGTGGAAATTTTCGTTTGAATTCTGGAGCCGAAAAGATTGGATTCATGACGGATAGCCTGGCTTTGACTGATTCCACCGGGAGTTTGACTATAGAAACCTTTCCACCTAAGGCTGAAGATCGATATTATGGTGCCAAACATGTGGCTTATGGCCAGATCGAGTTGGCATTCAACTATGAGCCTGATAGCTTGCAAGTCTTTGAACCGGGTTTAGGGGAAGGAAATAGTCCTTATTTAACATGGGAAGAGGAAAAAGATACAATTTCTTATTGGTTCAATCAGGAAAAGAAAGATTCTATTGTACTGATTGTAGCCACAAATGAGGGGTTGATAGATACCTCTACGGTTTATTTACGTCCGTTTAAGAAAAAACCGCTGGAGGTATTCGCTTCAAAAGCAGAGTATTCCTTTAGTGAACCCTTACGGATGAAGATGGATCAACCCTTAAGTACCATGGACCCCAAAAAGATCTGGATTTATGCCAGCAAAGACAGTCTCCATCCCGATACGGCATTTTTGGAAAGCAGTAGAATCATCCAAATAATACCAAAGAAAAGACCTGCACAATTAACTTGTTACTTCATGGAGGGTGCCATAACTACCTATGATGGGTCAGGCAATGATTCCCTTTCCCTCCCCTTAAAAACACTTCGTAAAAATGAGCTGGGAAATGTCGTTTTTAGCGTGGAGACAGAGTATGAAGGTGCGCTGATTTTACTCATTATCAATGATGCCGGTATGCCCATAAGGCGGGAGCCATTTACCAAGAAGTTGAGGGTAGAAATTAAGAACTTAAATCCTGGGGTCTACCAGGCCGAACTAATTGTGGATAAAGATGGGGACGGTGAGTGGACTACAGGAAATTATCTTACCCGGAGGCCGGCTGAGAAAGTTATAAAATATCAAGATCAAATTGAAGTGAGAGCAAACTGGGATTTGGAATTACTTTGGGAGGCTGAGCTCCCGAAGTTTTAATTTACTTTATTTCAAACTGATCGCGGTCATTCAGAAAACTAAATTTCTTGCGGGATTGTAGCATCTGATCGCGATTTAGAGTAATTGATTGAACATCCTGAACGGACAGTTCCAGTTGCAAGAGCTCATTTCCCAGTTCGTCATATACCGCAGAGTGGCCACTATGAGCCACGCCATTTCCGTCTTCTCCTACACGATTTAAGCCAGCTACATAACACATATTTTCGATGGCACGTGCCTTCAGCAAGGCAGACCACGGCATAGCTCTTCGTTCGGGCCAATTGGCAACAAAGATTTGCAGATCAACATCTTCATTGTTTCTACACCACACTGGAAACCGAAGATCATAGCATATTAGAGGCATTATTTTCCAACCCCGGAATTCTACAATCAACCTCTCGCTACCCGCTGAAAAAACTTTTTCTTCTCCAGCCAGAGTAAACAGGTGGCGCTTATCGTAAGTTTTAAATTGACCATTGGGAAAAACGAAGAATAGTCGATTGAAATACTGATTGTTCTCTCTGACGATAAAACTACCCGTTATGGCCGCACCAGCTTGCTCAGCCATGGTACACATCCATTCCAGGGTTTGACCTTTAGGCTCATCCCAAAGTCTTTCTGCGTCCATGCTAAAGCCGGTGGAGAACATTTCCGGTAACACAATAAGATCAGATTGATGGATGTGTTTGATGATTGACTCAAAATGATGCAGATTGGCATTTTTATCCTGCCAATGTAGATGAGTTTGTATTAAACAGAGATTTAGCTCATTCATGATTTAACAAAAGTAGCAAAGCCCGGTTGAAAGCACATAATCAGAAACATTTCTTCAAGTCATGGCGATAGAACCAACCTGATTGAATCCATTTAAATTCTTGACCCAATCCATTCACCTCAATTTTTTGCTGTAAAAAGTATAAATCCTTATCTTTGACGTGAAGAGCTTATAAAGTTTTTTCATTTTTATGTTTTAGTTTTCGTGAAAACCGTCCAGGGGTACCTGGACGGTTTTTTTATTTCAATTTGGTCATAAATTTTTTTTAACTATCTTGGAATCACTTAACAGGGTTCTTCATTTATAGGGAAATAGGGTTAGTAATCTACAAAGACCAACCTTCGTTAAGAAAACGAGCGCCTCATTGATTGGGGCGCTTTTTTTTTGTGAGTACAAAAAAAACCCGGCTATACCAGAGGTAGAACCGGGTTAAGTAATTTCATAGGAGGTATTTAATCTCTGGTGACCTTGGCCAGCAAATATTCTCTATTCATTCTGGCAATATTCTCCAGAGAAATATCTTTTGGACAGGACTCTGCACAGGCACCCACATTAGAGCAATTACCAAATCCCTCAATATCCATTTGATGAATCATGTTCTGTACCCTGTCTTTCGCTTCAACTTCTCCCTGAGGTAACAGGGCGTACCTAGAAACCTGGGCCCCCACAAATAACATGGCTGAAGCATTAGGACAGGCAGCAACGCAAGCTCCGCAGCCAATACATGCAGCTGCCGCAAAGGCTTCATCTGCATGTTGTTTATTTACCGGAATGGCATTGGCATCGAGGGTGTTTCCGGAAGTATTCACAGAAACGTAACCCCCAGACATGACCACACGGTCAAAGGAAGATCTATCCACAACCAGATCCTTTATAACCGGAAATGCCGCAGCACGCCAAGGCTCAATGTCGATGGTATCACCATCAGAAAACTGACGCATATGCAACTGACAAGCGGTAGTGGATTTTTGAGGCCCATGTGCCTCACCGTTGATCATCATAGAACAAGCACCACAAATGCCCTCTCTACAGTCATGATCAAAGGCAATGGGTTCCTGGTCCTCATTGATTAGTTTCTCATTCAATTCATCCAGCATCTCTAGGAATGACATATCTGGGCTTACATCATCGGCGTTGTAAACTTCCATTTTTCCTCTCGACTCTGAATTGGCCTGACGCCAAACTCGTAATTTCAGTTTCATAGTTGAAACGTTTTATAGCCTGTAAAAGGCAACTTATTTGTATGATCTTGTCTTCAATTCCACGTTCTCAAATACCAGCTCTTCTTTCACAAGTTCTGCTGTACCAGGGTCACCATTAAATTTCCAGGCAGAGACGTAGGCAAATTCTTCATCCCTTCGCAGAGCTTCACCTTCAGGCGTTTGATACTCCTCTCGGAAATGTCCACCTGCACTTTCTTCCCTGTCCAGGGCATCCTTACACATCAACTCTCCTAATTCCATGAAATCTGCTACTCTTCCGGCTTTATC
The DNA here is from genome assembly GCA_965229445.1 of Owenweeksia sp. Lineage (GTDB taxonomy): Bacteria > Bacteroidota > Bacteroidia > Flavobacteriales > Schleiferiaceae > Owenweeksia. Next base: position 3,321,284 of record OZ245876.1, on the reverse strand, counting down.
CAGTTCTGGATTCATAGCGTCCACCTTACCGGGGACTTTTACATTCTCCCAGAACTCTTCTCTCAGCTCACGAATTTCTTGCATGGCTTTTTTTAAACCCTCGGCATTTCTGGACATACCACACTCATTCCACATTATTTTACCCAACTTCTTGTGATAATAATCTACAGAATGTTTTTTGCCCTTGGTATTTGCCAGTTTGTTTAAGAAAGCTCTTACCTCATTCTCGGTTTTCTCAAACTCCGGCGTATTGGTATCAATTGCACCGGTTCTGATATCATCTGCCAAATAATCTCCCACTGTGTATGGAATCACAAAATATCCGTCGGCTAATCCTTGCATTAATGCAGAGGCTCCCAGTCGGTTGGCTCCATGATCAGAGAAGTTTGCTTCTCCCAGGGCAAATAAGCCGGGCAAGCTTGTCTGTAAATTATAATCCACCCATATACCTCCCATGGTATAGTGTACCGCAGGGTAAATCATCATCGGAGTTTGATAAGGATTATCATCTACAATCTTTTCATACATCTCGAACAAGTTGCCATACTTGGTTTCAACCACCTTGGTGCCCAAGGCACGAACTTCATCTTCTGATGGGTTTTCGATACCTTTTATATTGGCCTCCGTGCGGCCGTAACGCATAATAGCATCAGCAAAATCAAGGAACACCGCTTCCCCGGTCTGATTAACCCCGAAGCCGGCGTCACATCGTTCTTTTGCCGCCCTACTAGCAACATCGCGAGGAACCAGATTACCGAAGGAAGGATACCTTCTTTCCAGATAATAGTCACGGTCTTCTTCCTTAATGGCCGTTGGTTTGAGTTTGCCGGCTCTTACTGCTTCGGCATCTTCTTTCTTTTTAGGTACCCATATCCTACCATCATTTCTCAATGATTCAGACATGAGGGTAAGTTTGGATTGATGATCTCCTGATACCGGGATGCAGGTAGGATGGATTTGAGTATAACAAGGGTTGGCAAAATAGGCTCCCTTTTTGTGTACTCTCCACGCAGCTGAGCCATTAGATCCCATGGCATTGGTAGAGAGGAAAAATACATTTCCATAGCCACCTGTGCATAGCAATACAGCATGTGCGCCGTGTCTTTCCAACTCTCCTGTAACCAGATCCCGGGCGATAATACCGCGACATTTTCCATCTACCACCACCACCTCCATCAGCTCATGGCGGTTATACATTTTTACTTTGCCTTTAGAAATCTGGCGGCTCAGGGCAGAATAGGCACCTAACAACAGTTGCTGCCCGGTTTGACCCTTAGCATAAAAGGTGCGACTAACCTGTACGCCTCCAAAGGAACGGTTATCTAACTGCCCCCCATAATCTCGCGCAAAAGGCACTCCCTGAGCTACGGCCTGATCAATAATATTTGCAGACACCTCGGCCAGTCGATATACGTTGGCTTCTCTTGAGCGGTAATCTCCACCTTTTATGGTGTCGTAAAAAAGGCGGTGTATAGAATCTCCATCATTCTGATAGTTCTTAGCGGCATTTATGCCGCCTTGAGCAGCAATAGAGTGCGCTCTTCTGGGGGAGTCCTGAAAACAAAATGCTTTCACATTATAGCCCATTTCTGCCAGCGACGAAGCGGCAGAAGCTCCTGCCAGACCTGTTCCTATCACGATAATATCAATATGTCGCTTATTGGCAGGATTTACCAATCTGATATTGCTCTTGTGATTGGTCCACTTATCGGCCAGCGGTCCTTCTGGTATTTTGGAATCGAGCGTCATATAGTCTCTTTTAAGCGTTAAGGTAAATGTAAACGGGAATCACGGCAAACAGAATACTCACTACCAGAGCGTAAGTTCGTCCAACAAACTGCAACACTTTGTGTGTTTTGGAGGTAATTCCTAAGGATTGAAAAGTACTTTCAAATCCATGCCATAAGTGAAAACCCACGGCGGCTTGGGCAACAAGGTATAAGATCACAAATAGCAGAGCCGTGTTGCCTTCCGAAAAAGTGGTGATAACCACTTGAGCCATATCTTTATTACCAACGGCATCCAGCGGTATTTCACCAAATTTATAGCTGAACCAAAATTGCCCCATATGCATAATAATGAAGGCTAAAATGACGGTTCCCAATAAGCTCATCTGCCGAGATGCCCACCCACTGGTTCTGCCTGGTTTGTAGTTCTTGTATCGTGAACCCCGGGCCTTTTGGTTTTGAATGCTAAGCCATATACCTTCAATGGCGTGAAAAAGAATGGAAAAGTACAGAACATAGGAAACTACCTTGACTACAGGAAAGGTGGTCATAAATAAGGTATATTCATTGAAGGCTAGTCTCCCATCCTCTGATAAATCCATTAACTGAAGATTCCCCGCCAGATGAATCAGCAGAAACAAGATCAGAAAAAGGCCGGTAAGAGCCATCCAAAATTTCTTAGCCACAGAAGTACCAAAGATCCCAGCTGATGTTGCCATAATTATTGTTGCGTCTGGTTAAATAACATGCTAAAGTACGCGCAGTTTAAGTTTACATCAAAAACATAAGCTATTTAGAATGATTTTAGACTAATACATGCATTCTAGCATGTCAAAGCCTGCCGTTATCTTTTACTTTAGCAGGATAAAAGCATAGATGATGAGATTAACAAGGATCAACAGTGATCTGTTTACAGAGAATAGGAAAAGATATATTCAACAATTGCCTCAAGGAGCCCTTGCGGTTTTTAATTCCAACGATATCCTGCCCTCAAGTGCAGACGGCACTATAAAGTTTATCCAAAACAAGGATTTCTTTTACCTCTCCGGAGTGGATCAGGAAGAAAGTATTCTGGTAATTTTCCCCGATGCATTTATGGACGCCCATCGAGAAATTTTATTTCTCAAGGAGACTGATGAAAACATTGCCAGGTGGGAAGGGGAAAAGCTTTCAAAGTCTCAAGCTACCGAGGTTTCAGGTGTCTCAAATATTCATTGGTTAAGCGATTTTGAGAAGATTTTTCGCGACTTGATGAGTCAGGCAAAGGAGGTTTATCTGAATACGAATGAGCATTTACGGGCAACTGAGACGGTAGAAACCAGGGAAGATCGGTTTCGCAAGTGGTGTATGGAGAACTATCCATTACATCAATACAGACGTTCTCAACCCATTATGCATCGCTTACGCGCCATAAAATCTCCGCTGGAAGTAGAACAATTACAGAAAGCTTCTGACCTGAATACGAAGGCATTTCTGCGGGTGATGAAGATTATGAAACCCGGTATAAAAGAGTATGAACTAGAAGCCGAGTTTTTACATGAATTTGTAAGTAATGGTTCTACAGGATTCTCGTATGAACCTATTATTGCCAGCGGAGCCAATGCTTGTGTACTCCATTACATTGATAACAAGGATGTATGCCATGTTGGCGAAACAGTTTTATTTGATTGCGGCTGTTGGTACAATAATTATGCATCGGATGTTACCCGGGTATTTCCAGTGAACGGGAGATTTTCTGATAGACAAAAGCAGGTCTACGAAGCCGTACTGAGCGTTCAAAAAAGCGCTTTGGAACTATTAAGGCCTGGAAATCAACTACATGATTATCATAAAGAAGTTGGTGATTTGATGACCTCCGAGTTGTTGCAACTCGGTTTAATAGATAAAACCGACGTTAAAAACCAGGATCCCAACTGGCCCGCCTATAAGAAGTATTTTATGCATGGCACCTCTCATTATATGGGTCTGGATGTACATGATGCTGGTTTATGGACGGAAAAAATGGAGGTTGGTAATTGCTTCACTTGTGAACCTGGACTGTACATTCCGGAGGAAGGACTAGGAATACGAATAGAGGACGACATTGTAATTGGAGAAAAAGACAACTTAAATATGACCTCTGGCATTCCTAAGGAGGTTGATGAGATTGAGGATTTCATGAATAGCTGATTATTTCTATTCCATGCCTAGCTTTATTTTTAAAGGAGTTGAGTTTCATTACTCGGAATCTGGCAAAGGCCCTACCGTAATATTTCTGCATGGTCATTTGGAGAATCGATACATGTGGAATTCCGTACTAAAGCAGCTTCCTAAATCAATGCGTTATATCACGATAGACCTTCCGGGTCATGGCGATTCTGCCAATCTGGGATATATTCATACCATGGAGGAAATGGCTGAGGTGGTGGAGGAACTGGTGATGCTCAAACGTTTAAAAAGGTTTATACTTTGTGGCCATTCGATGGGTGGGTATGTTGCTCTGGCCTTCGCTGAAAAGCACCCTGATTACATCAAGGCACTGATCCTTATGAACAGCACGGCCAAGGCGGATAGTGCTGAGAAAAAGAAGAACAGAGAGAAGGCCATCATTACGGCCAAGCGAGATCCTCAAGCTTTCATACGTCACACCATACCCATGCTTTTTCGGCCCAAACACCGTCGTGGTATGCGCAAGCAGATAAATGAAGTGAAGGCTCAGGCCTTAAAAACAACTGCACAGGGAGTGGTGGCGTCCATTGAGGGAATGAAGATACGACCTGACCGAGAAGTCTTGCTTCATTTTGCTCCCTATAAAGTCTTGCTCATTGCCGGCGAATCTGATCCCGTTTTGGATTATGAGCAGCTTAAAACATTTGGAGAGGCTCGCCAGGTTGAATTTGTGTCATGTCCCAACGGTCATATGGGGCATATAGAAGATCCGGAAATAGTGGTCCCGGCAATAAGGAAATTCATTAGTGCTTACCGATGAAGTTTCTGGGTGGCATCCCAACCCTGAGCGGTGAGAGGTAGCAACTTTTCATCACGCGTCATCAAGTTCATCCCATCACTCTCTTCAGTAATATGTCCAATTATGGTTAAATTCGGATTGGCCTTCACCTTTTCATGCTCCTTTACATCCATGGTAAACAGCAACTCATAATCCTCTCCTCCATTCAGGGCTATAGTGGTGGTCGTTAAACTGAATTCATCACACAAATGGTAAACCGTAGGATCAATCGGAATTTTTTCTTCGTATAAACGCACACCTACCTGTGAGGCTTTGCATATATGAATAATCTCAGAACTCAAGCCATCAGAAATATCAATCATTGAAGTGGGCTTGATTTCCAGGGCATTTAGTAAGTCTATAATGTCTTTACGAGCTTCTGGTTTTAGTTGACGCCCCAGCACATAATCATGCCCATCGAGTTTTGGTTGAATATCAGGGTTGGTTTTAAAGATGGCCTTCTCCCTTTCGAGCAGTTGGAGACCCAAATACGCTCCTCCTAAATCACCACTAACCACTACCAGATCGGTAACTTTTGCTCCGTTTCTATATACTATATCTTCTTCTGCCGCCTCCCCAATAGCCGTAATACTGATCATTAAACCCGAATAAGATGAACTGGTGTCCCCGCCAACCATATCAACATCATATGCATTACAGGCAGTGCGAATTCCTTCATAAATTTCCTCGAGAAACTCCACTCCAAAACGATTGGAAACAGCCAGATTGACCAAAATTTGTTTTGGGGTGCCATTCATGGCATAGATATCCGAGAGATTGACCATAACAGCCTTATAACCCAAATGCCGTGGTGGCATATAAGTGAGGTCAAAATGCACCCCTTCGATCAATAAATCGGAAGTAACAAGTGTTTGGGATACTAAGTTTTCAAGTACTGCACTATCGTCTCCCACACCCTTGATGCTGGAAGCATTTCTCAAAGGAAAATTGGAGGTTAGGTGATCTATTAAGCCGAATTCACCCAGCTTTTCCAAGGAGGTAAATTGTTCTTCCTGATTTTCTGCCATCCGGCAAAATTACAAAAGGCATTTGTGCTTATCGCACCAAGGTTAAAGTACCGGTTTTATAGCGCATATGTCTATCGCCATAAACCTCCCAATAGTAGCTGAGGCTATAGGTGTAGATGCCGGCAGGCATAGGCTCACCCTGATAAGTTCCGTCCCAACCTTGCAGGTCATCGCTGCCTTCATAGACCATCTTACCCCAGCGATTAAAAATCTGGATTTTAAAGTCGGTTAGGTCACAACTATGGGTTACCACAAAATTGTCGTTCAATCCATCATCATTAGGCGTGAAGGCATTGGCCGTATAGAATGGACATTCACAATTCGAAAGCTCCACATTGTAGTCTTTGGTGAAGGTTCCACATCGATTTGAAATAAAGATGGAATAAACGCCTTCTTCACTAAAATAGCGGAACTTCTCTGTTGAGCCATCTGACCAGATAAAATCTTCATCAAAGTGGCGCAGGTCAACCGGAAGACTATCATCTCGACAGACCACCAGATCTACTGGATCAGGATTGAGATATTCATCAAATACCACATCGATAGTATCAGAGAATAAGCCACAGGCATTTTCTGCCGTAACAAAGTAAACCCCGGTAGTAGTTACGCTAAAGTCTGTGCCTGTACTGCCATCACTCCAGATTATATAAGGAGTTCCGGTAAGATTTAAAGAGAAGCTCAATACTTCGCCTTCACATAAGGTAGTATCGTTCCCCAGGTCAATAGTCAAAGGAAAATCCTCTGTAACTCGCACTGTATCAGTATGTGTAAAGCATTCATTGCTGGCAGATAACCAATATATTCCAGGTGATTGTACGGTTAAATCTGCGGTGGTATCACCGGTGCTCCAAAGGTAGCGGTGCATTCCTGTAGGACCATTGATGGTAATTCCATTACCCGTGCTACATAGAGCCGGATCCATGCCTAAATCAAAAACCGGTGTATCAAGAACCGTAACAAAAATTGTATCATCCCAGGTACCACAGGTATTGGTTACCTCCACCCAGTAGCTCCCGGTTTCTTTCACATAAATACTATTCGTGCTGGAGCCGTTGTGCCATTTGGTACTCACACCGGATAACTTAGTGTCTAGAAGAATTGAATCCCCACGACAAATATTGGTATCCTGTCCCAGGTTTAAAGTGTTGAGAGGATCCTCAACAATTACGTTGATACTATCCGTAACGGAACCACAATCATTCGTAATGTCTACCCAATAAACCCCCGGGTCATAAATGGTGATAGATTGCGTAGAATCTCCGTTATTCCAAAGGTAGGTGCATCCTGGGTTCTGAGCATTTAAAGTAAAGGCACTTCCGCGACAAAAACTCACATTATTTCCTAGATTAACGGTTGGTGGACCAGTAACCACTACGTTGATAGTGTCCCATACACTATTGCAAGCATTGTAGACCTGCACATAGTAAGTTCCTGTACTCGAAACGTCAATTGACCTGCTGGTATCGCCATTATGCCATAAGTAATAGGCACCAGTAATTACTCCAGGATCAAGAGTTAAAGTGCCGGCACAGAATAAGGTGTCCGGCCCAAGATCTATTCGTGGCAGGTTATAGTCGATTCTTACAAAAGCTGAATCCCGATTGCTACCGCATTGATTTTGCATATCTACGTAGTACCATCCGGTTTGATTAACAACAATGCTGGAAGCAGTGTCGCCAGTATTCCAGAGGTAACTATCTACATGGGATTGATATGCATTTAAGGAAACGGAAGCATTGTAACAATAAGCTGTATCCCGAAGTACTTTTTGTGGTGGTTGATCAACTGTTACCATGATGGAATCCCTAAAAACTCCACAGGAGTTATACACCTCTACCCAATGCAGGCCAGTTGACGTAGCATTGAAAACGGGTAAACGAATACTTCCATCCCAAATTATACTATCGGCATTTAATGAGGTAAAATTATAAGTCAGCATTGAGGGACTACAAATCAGCGTATCAGGACCTAGGTCTATATTGAGTGGAAATTCGTCTATAACTACTACGGAGTCAACAATGGTATCACAATCATGCCAGGCACTTACCCAATATGTTCCAGGCGATGTAGCCAGCGTATAATTGGTAGTATCACCAGTATTCCATTGATAATGCGTGCCAGGAACAAATCCGATCTGTATCAGTTTGGAAGAATTGTAACATTTCTTAACCACATCATCCTGTACCGGCGCCGGAAGAGAATTGAGGATGACGATTATGCTGTCTGAAAAGCTCCCACAAGGTCCACTGACAACAACCCAATGAAGTCCGGAGTAGTTTACCGAGGTCAGTTTTGAATTAGAACCGTTCGACCATAAATAGGATAATCCCGGATCATTAATGCCAGGATCCAGTACAATACTGGCTAGACATGAAACTGTATCCGGTCCAAGATCGATAACAGGCGGCCCTACACTTATGACTTGAAAGTTCTTAAGCACGGTGTCGCAAGAATTAATAACCTGAACCCAATGGCTGCCTGGTGGAAAAGAACCCCCTAATCGCGTAGTAGTCCCATTACTCCATAGATACTGAGTGTTAGGGCCCCAAAAACCCGCATCTTGTACAGGGCTATTGGATCCATTACAGACATAAATATTGTCTTTGATGCTAAGAACCGGTTGTGGATTGGCTATAATGTTGATGGTGTCATATACAAAACCACAACCATTATCCACGCCTACCCAATATGAACCCGAGGTGGATACCTTAATGCTTTGAGTGCTTTCCCCGGTGCTCCAGGCAAATATACTGCCGGGGTTTCCCGCATCGAGGTTTAACGGTTGGCTGGCACAAATGCTCGTGTCCGGCCCCAGATTTACACTGGCTATTGCCGATGAGATGATGTGAACCGTATCAAATATTTGCCCGCAGGAGGTGTTTAGTCTGACCCAAACCTGGCCTGCACTGGCCAGCTGAATGCTTGAATTGGTAGAGCCGTTGCTCCATAAATAAGCCGTAGCATTTACGCCTGTGCTAAGTGTAAGTGTACCACCGGTACAAAGTGAGATTGTGTCTGATGGAAATATTTGACCTTGAATGAGGTAGGTTACCGTGATCGTATCATGAAATATTCCACAGGCATTGGCAATTCTAACCCAATAGGAACCGGATTGATTCACTGTAATATTGCTTCCCGTTGATCCATCACTCCATAAGAATGATCCAGAAATGCCGGCCGGCAGGGCGAGGTTTACCGGACCAGGTGTACAGGGATTAAGATCCGGACCCAGCATGATTGAGGGAACATTATGAGCGTTGAGTACCACGGTATCAGAGTAGGTTCCGCATGCATTGGTAGCCTCTACCCAGTAGGTGCCACTTTGGTTTACACTAATACTGTCTGATGTAGCGCCTGTACTCCAGAGATAGGTAGCACCGGCACTTATCGGTGCTTTCAAAACCGTTGGTGAAGAGGTACAAATATTTCTGTCTGCCCCAAGATTAATGTTCATGGGCTGATCGACGCTTACTACTATGGTGTCACTGGCGGAACCGCAGGCATTCGTTACCTGAACCCAGTATGTTCCAGAGCTGGTAATGACGATGGATGACCCGGTAGCACCAGTGCTCCAGATATAGGTGCTATTGTTGTTAAATGCACTGAGAGTAAAGCTGTTACCCTGACAGAAACTGATTGATGCTCCCCAGTTTATCTGAGGAACACAGGCAGCGAGCCTTCCGAAAACCAGCATAGCAGCCAGCATCAGGCTAAAGCAGAGTTTGCCTTTCAATTTCATGACCAAGCTTGATTTATAGGGTTAGAGTAGGGAATTCATCAAGCTCTACAAACATACCTGAAAGCTTTACTGTTAGTTGTATTCAGGCCGGGCTAAGTATGGTTTAAGGTACTTATTTTGAGTGTTTTATAGATATATTTATGTCGTATAAATCGGTATATGAGTAAGTTGAGACCTGAAATTGTTGAAATTGGGCCGGTACGGCCGTTTCTTCTATTAGATAGCGTCTGGTGTGATGGAATAAATGGTGTTGATAGACAATGGTAATGACCGATATTAAGAAGCTCTGTCAAACTGGTGGGAATGCCGCATTGTTTCGTACTTTTGCGTTAATTTGATTTAAATCTAAATTAGGATGATAAAGGTTTCTGAATCAGCACGTAAACAGCTTGAGATTTTACTTACTCAGGAAGGGCATGATTTGAAAGATTCGTTTATCCGGGTAGGCGTTGAAAGTGGAGGTTGTAGCGGCTTATCCTATCAGCTGAAAATAGATACGAATCTCCAGGAAAGCGACAAGGTTTTTGAGGATCGAGGGGTGAAGATAATAGTAGAGAAAAAGAGCTTTCTATATCTGGCGGGTACAACCCTGGAATATGAAGGTGGGCTAAATGGAAAGGGATTTAGCTTCAACAATCCTAATGCTTCAAGAACTTGCGGCTGTGGCGAAAGCTTTGCAGTTTAAAGATCACAAGACCATATGAGCAAAAACGAAGAAAAGGTACTTGAGGAATTAACCGGTGCAGAATACAAATATGGGTTTTACACGGATATTGAATCTGACAAGATATCTCCGGGGCTCAATGAGGATGTTATTCGACTGATCTCAGCCAAGAAAAATGAACCGGAATGGATGACTGAGTGGCGACTGGATGCCTTCAGGAAGTTTAGTTCCATGACGGAGCCGGAGTGGGCTAATGTTAGCTATACTAAACCACAATTACAGGATATATCATATTATTCTGCGCCCAAGAAAAAGAAAAGTCTGGATAGTTTGGATGAGGTTGATCCCGAGCTCCTTCGCACCTTTGAAAAACTTGGAATTTCACTCGATGAGCAAAAAAGGCTTACCGGTGTAGCTATGGACGTGGTGGTGGATTCGGTTTCGGTAAAAACCACGTTTAAAGAAACTTTGGGAGAACTGGGCATTATTTTTTGTTCCATCTCAGAGGCTATACAGGAGCATCCAGACCTGGTGAAAAAGTACCTGGGAAGAGTGGTGCCAAAGTCTGACAACTATTATGCAGCCCTCAACTCAGCGGTTTTCACCGACGGGTCTTTTTGTTACATACCAAAGGGGGTGCGTTGTCCTATGGAACTATCTACCTATTTCCGCATCAATGAAGCGGGAACCGGGCAATTTGAGAGAACGCTGGTCATAGCAGATGAAGGTAGTTTTGTTAGCTATTTGGAGGGATGTACTGCTCCCATGAGAGATGAAAATCAATTGCACGCCGCTGTGGTTGAATTGATTGCTATGGACGATGCTGAAATAAAGTATTCTACGGTGCAGAACTGGTACCCCGGCGATAAGAACGGCAAAGGGGGTGTGTTCAATTTTGTGACTAAACGAGGTCTTTGCGAGAAAAATTCCAAAATTAGCTGGACACAGGTAGAAACGGGATCGGCAGTGACCTGGAAGTACCCATCCTGCATTTTGAAAGGAGAAAATTCCGTCGGTGAATTCTATTCTGTGGCCGTAACCAACAACCATCAGCAGGCAGATACTGGCACCAAAATGCTCCATCTGGGCAAAAATACCCGGAGCACCATTATCAGTAAAGGGATTTGTGCTGGCCAAAGCAATGGGAGCTACCGTGGTTTAGTAAGAATTGGCCCCAGAGCAGAAAATGCCAGAAATTTTTCCCAATGCGATTCTCTTTTGATGGGGAGTAGTTGTGGCTCTCATACCTTTCCCTACATCGAAGTCAAGAATGATACGGCTAAAATTGAACATGAGGCTACCACTTCCAAAATTGGTGAGGATCAAATATTTTATTGTAAGCAAAGAGGGATTGGTGAAGAAGAAGCGATCGCCCTCATCGTAAATGGATACTGTAAAGAAGTTCTCAATAAACTACCTATGGAGTTTGCTGTGGAAGCGCAAAAACTCCTGGCCATCAGTCTTGAAGGCAGCGTAGGTTAACATATTACTCAGGGATTTTCATCCCGATTAAACTTTCAATGCAAATGTTAAAGATTACAAATCTTCATGCCGGAATAGATGGAGCGGAAATCCTGAAAGGGATTGATTTGGAGGTGAAAGCTGGTGAGGTTCACGCAATTATGGGGCCTAATGGTTCTGGTAAATCAACCTTATCATCCGTAATTGCCGGAAGAGATGATTATGATATCACCGAGGGTCATATTGATTTTGAAGGGGAAGAATTAATGGATCTTGATCCGGAAGATCGGGCTCACAAGGGTATCTTTCTAAGTTTTCAATACCCGATTGAAATTCCAGGGGTAACGGTCACAAACTTCCTCAAAACAGCCATTAACGAAGTTAGGAAAGCAAAGGGTCTGGAGCCAATGCCAGCCAATGAGATGCTGAAGAAGATGAGAGAACGCATGGCGCTTTTGAACATGGATAAGGGTTTCCTCAGTCGATCATTAAACGAGGGCTTTTCCGGTGGGGAGAAGAAGAGAAATGAAATCTTCCAAATGGCAATGCTGGAGCCGAAATTGGCTATTCTTGATGAAACGGATTCAGGCTTGGATATAGATGCTCTTAAGGTGGTAGCCCAGGGCGTAAATAAACTTCGCACTCCAGATAATGCGGTGATTCTTATCACGCATTATCAGCGTTTGTTGAATTACATCAAGCCGGATTTTGTCCATGTGCTCAGTGGCGGAAAAATTGTAAAATCAGGCGACAAGAGCCTGGCCCTTAAGCTGGAAGATGAGGGGTATGATTGGGTTTTGGAAGAATCAGGAGTATAAAAAGGAATATCAGTGGAAGCACTAAAGGATAAAATAGAATCTTCCTTCATCGTTTTTGAAAATGAACTCAATGGCGCTTCGCGTTCACCGGTTCACAAGATTCGTCAGGAGGCGTTCCGACAGTTTGAAGAGATGGGATTCCCCACCAAAAAAGATGAGGAGTGGAAATACACCAACCTGCGTCCTATTCTCAAACATGACTACAGAATATTTCACCGCAATGAAGGCAATGTAGAGTTTAAGCATGTCAAGAGCTATTTCATTAGTGATGTTGATACCTATAAATTAGTGTTTATCGACGGTGTCTTCAGTTCGTGGCTCAGTCAAACAACGCACGACGGATTTGATATCTGCACTTTTAGCAGCATGTTGAAGAAATATCCTGAGGTGACCCGTAAGTATTTCAATAGAGCCGTTCCCAAAGACGATTCTCTGGCATCCATTAATACCGCATTTGCCAAAGAGGGCGCATTTATCAGGATAAAGAAAAATCAACTGGTAGATAAGCCGGTAGAAATATTAAACTTCACCTCATCTCAAGATCAAGAAGCATTAATTCAACCCAGGAATCTCATTGTGGTGGAAGAAAATGCGGAGGTTGAGATTGTTGAACGGCATCAATCCTTAAGTGATAAGGATGTATTAACAAATTCAGTAACCGAAATATTTGCGGAACGGAATGCAAGGTTAAAACTGTATAAGATTCAAAATGATCGACTTAACGCCTCCATCATTGATCACACCTCCGTGTTTCAGTATCAGGGAAGTTCAGTTACTATAGGCACCTTTTCATTCGGCGGCAAGCTGGTTAGAAATAACCTAAACTTCTATTTGCAGGAAGAGCATACGGAATCAATTCTGGATGGCATCACCATTGGCTCTGGAAAACAGCATATAGATCATCATACACTGGTGGATCACAAAATTCCAAATTGCCACAGCAGTGAACTTTACAAGGGCATCTACGATGATCAGTCGCACGGGGTTTTCAATGGCAAGGTAATGGTTCACCCACACGCTCAGAAGACTAATGCCTTTCAAGAGAACAACAATATCTTACTCACGGATAAATCATCTGTTGATACCAAGCCGCAACTCGAAATATATGCGGATGACGTGAAGTGCTCTCATGGCTGTACTATTGGCCAATTGGATGAAAATGCCCTATTTTATTTTAGAAGCAGGGGTATTCCGATGAGAGAATCGAGAGCATTACTGTTACAGGCATTTGCAGCGGATGGACTTAGAAATGTTAAAATCCCTGAGCTGAGGAAAAGATTGAACAAAATAATTGCCAACAAGCTGGGTGTGAATCTTGAATTTGAACTTTAGACCATGCATATTCAGGTGAGCGCAAGAAAATTTAATTTAGAACAGATTAGAGGTGACTTCCCAATTCTGAATACCAAAATTAATGGCCAACCGCTGATCTATTTTGATAATGCGGCCACTTCTCAAAAGCCTGCTGTTGTTATCAACACTATCCGGAAATACTATTCTGAACAAAACAGCAATGTGCATCGCGGGGTTCATCATTTGAGTCAACTGGCCACAGATGAGTTTGAGAAGGCACGAGAAAAGGTTCGCCAACATATTAATGCGAACAGTAGTCGGGAAATCATTTTCACCCGAGGTACAACCGAAAGTATAAATCTCGTCGCCTCAACGCTGGGTCAGCTGGTAAGTGAGCATCACAATATACTTATCTCAGGTCTGGAACATCACAGCAATATTGTACCCTGGCAACTACTATGCGAAAGAACCGGTGCAGAATTGCGGGTTATTCCAATTACGGATAAAGGGGAGCTTGATCTATCCACGATCGATAAACTTCTGGATGAGAACACCTACATAGTGTCTGTGGCTCATGTTTCAAATAGCTTAGGTACCATCAACCCAGTGAAGGATCTCATCTCACGTGCGCAGGGAATGGGAGCACTGGTCATGTTAGATGGAGCACAGGCTATTCCGCATATGAAAGTAGATCTGCAGGAATTAGGTGCTGATTTTTATGCTTTTAGTGGGCATAAATGTTATGGGCCCACGGGAATAGGGGTGTTATTTGGTAAAGAAGCGCTGCTTCAGTCGCTTCCACCATATCAAGGAGGGGGTGAAATGATCAGTAGCGTGAGCTTTGGGAAAACCACCTATGCAGACCTTCCCTACAAGTTTGAAGCGGGAACTCCGAATATTGCCGGAGCAATAGGGCTTGGAGCTGCTCTAGATTACCTTAATGAGCTTGGCTTGCCCAATATCCAGAAGCAGGAAGCTAGCTTACTCGAATATGCTACCAAAAGACTCTTGAGCATTGACGGTATTAGGATAGTTGGAGAAGCTCAAGCAAAAGCCAGTGTGATTTCATTTCTGATCGGTGATCATCATCCTTATGATATTGGTATGATTCTAGACAAACAGGGAGTTGCCCTGCGAACCGGTCATCACTGCACGCAGCCCGTTATGGAAAGCTTCGGGATTCCCGGCACCCTAAGAGCATCATTTTCATTCTACAATACGAAAGAGGAGATAGATAAAATGATAGAGGCACTTCTCAAAGCGATAAGAATGCTAGGCTAATAAGCCTTCAACCCATGACCGAGTATTCATGAAGTGGATTTTAAAAGCAGTTGTGCAAAAGGTGATTTCCTGGCTCCCGAACAGTCAGAAAGTTAATTTCTGGTTTCAAAAGAATATAACCAAGGGGGTGGTATTGAGTGACCAGCACTTTCAAGACAAATTGACTCATGCCATTGACCATCTTAAATATTATCGGGAGCACTGTGACAAAAAAGCATTTCATGCGCTGGAACTTGGAAGCGGATGGTATCCGGTAGTACCAATTGCTCTATTTCTCAACGGAGTTGAAGAGACGGTAAGTATTGACATTAGCCCGCTCATGAATAGAGATGCCATGCTCAGCTGTATTCAAAAATATATCACTTGGGAAAAAGAGGGGAGATTAGGTAAGCTGGAGGACTATGTTGATGCTAAACGTTGGCAGGAGTTGGTTGAATTGGAAGGAACCGAGTATACCCTGGATGAGCTCTGTGAACGACTAAGGCTTAAGCTGCTGGTATGTGATGCCAGAAGCACTGGTTTGGCCGACGATTCATTTGACCTAGTTTGCAGCAACAATACCTATGAACACATATACCCAAACATCTTAAAAGATATTATGAAGGAGTTGCAAAGGCTTCTGAAGCCGGGTGGGGTAAGTAGTCATTTTATAGATATGTCAGACCATTTTGCACATCTGGATTCATCAATTAGCATTTATAATTTCTTGCGATATTCTTCATCCATGTGGTCCGTGATCGATAATTCGGTGCAACCTCAAAATCGTTTGCGCAAGAAGGATTACCTGAGGATGTACGACAGCCTTGGTATCACTTTGTTGGATGAAATAGACAGGCAGGGAGATATGGAAAGCCTTTTGCATGAAAAGCTGCATACTGACTTTTCAGAAAATTACTCGGTGGACGAATTGGCGATAAGTCATACGCATTTAGTTAGCAGCAAAACAGTGAGGGTAAGTGAGCCACAAGAAAACCTAGTTTATAATTAAGTGATATAATTTATCCAATGAGTACTATTAGTGAAATTCAGGCGGAGATAGTTGAAGAATTTGCCTTTTTTGAGGATTGGATGGATAAATATGAGCATCTCATAGAATTGGGTAAGAGTTTACCACTGATTGATGAGGCTCATAAAAAGGATGAGAATTTGATTAAAGGCTGTCAAAGCCGGGTGTGGCTTCATGCGGAAAACCAGAAAGGAAAGATTAAGTATACCGCAGATAGTGATGCTATTCTCACCAAGGGTCTTATTGCTCTGGTAATCAGGTCCCTTAGTGATCAGCCGGCTCAAGAAATTGCAAAGGCAAAGATGGATTATCTGGATCAAATTGGGTTGAAAGAACATCTTAGCCCTACCAGAGCCAATGGGCTGAATGCCATGGTGAAACAAATGAAGTATTATGCCCTTGCCTTGCAGGCGAGGCAGAATTGAGATAATTATGAGTACTGGATATACAGAAGCTGAAATGCAAGCAATCGGAGAGCAGGTAGTAGAGGTGTTGCGCTCCATTTACGATCCTGAGATCCCTGTGGATATATATGAATTGGGTTTGATCTATGATGTGCAGGTAAGTTCCAATGGGGATGTTCACATTTTGATGACCTTAACTTCACCAAATTGTCCCGTGGCTGAGTCGCTGCCGGAGGAGGTTAAAGAGAGAACCCGGTCTATAAATGATGTGAGGGAAGTGGAGGTAGAGATCACCTTTGATCCACCCTGGACGAAAGATATGATGAGCGAGGAAGCGATGTTAGAACTTGGATTTTTGTAGGTCTGATTATGAAGGAAGAATTAATTCCAAACAAGGTGGCCAGTAGTGGCTTGATTACAATTTCACCCGAGGATTATTATTCGGATGGTGATCGTGTTCATATCGACATGGCGGATTGGTTATTTGAGGGATTAATCCTAAAGGAAAAAGAGTTCAGGGCTCATATCAAAGACCATAATTGGGAGCAATATAAAAATGCTTTTGTGTGGGTAAACTGCTCGGCAGATGCCATTATTCCGCAATGGGCTTATATGTTGGTTGGATCAGAACTTACCGGTATTGCGAAAACCTTCACTTTTGGTACCAGGGAACAATTGGAGTCTCTGTTATATGAAATACGTCTGTCAGAAACGGATTTCACGGAATTCAAGGATCAACGGGTGATCATAAAAGGTTGTGGAGATAAAAATATTCCGCCGCATGCATTTCTCAGTCTAACACAAAAACTAAAACCTCTTGTGAAGAGCCTTATGTATGGAGAAGCTTGCAGCACTGTGCCCGTGTACAAGAAGCGAAATTAATTTTGCGCCTTATGTTCCAGTAATTTTTCCGCTTTGTTGATGGCTTTTAGCATGGCCTCATCTACGCTATTGATTTTAACGTACTCACCTTTCAGGTATTCCATTTTCTCCGCCTCCGACGCTTCTGATGGCACATCAAATTCGCGCATCCAGGTCATCATCGCTTCACGGGCTGCCTGTAATTCCTCGTAGGCATTCACAGTTTCAACGGAATCGGCCTGCGTAATTTCTTGTTGAAGCTTTTTTTGAAGTTTTCCAATATGGTTCATTCTTGCCATCGCTGTATCATGCACTGCTATAACATCCTTTTTAAGGGATGTCATATCATTCTCAGGTTTATTGGCATCTTCTGTTGTGGATCCGCTGTTACAAGCCGTACCGATGCACGCAATCAAACAAATGAGTAGAAATCGCTGTATCATCTTATTGAAATTTTCTCAAATGTACAGCATCCTTTGTCATGAATAATACCGAAGATTCAACGAAATTTGCCGCATGAAACTTCATCCTTCAGATTGGTTAAAAATTGCCACCGTACTTATAATATTTGTGATTGGCCTAAGCATTAGCTACCAAATTCTTAAGCCCAGGAAAGTGCTGCCAGTATATAATCCTGCTGAGCTTGATCGACGTTTAGTTGCTGCTCCTTTACAGAATAAAGGTAGAAATCATCGGGTGCTTGATTTTAGACTGGTCAATCAATTTGGAGATACCATCACACAGGTGGATATCAAAGGGAAGATAGCTGTCGCAGACTTCTTTTTCACTACCTGCCCTGGGATATGCAAGGATATGGCCGTGCAAAAAAGACGCTTGCAAGAAATAATGATAAAGGAGGATATGTTTGTTCAATTATCGCATTCTGTTACTCCTGTTCAGGATTCGGTACCTGTCATGCTGGAGTATGGAAACTTGCACGGCGCTAAAAAAGGTCGCTGGCACTTGTTAACTGGTCCTAAGCGGGAGATCTATAAGCTGGCCAGGGAATCCTATTTTGCTGTGCTGGATGAAGGTGGTAATGGTGATGAGGCCGACTTCATTCACACTGAAAACTTTGTGCTCATAGATCCACAAAGGCGAATTAGAGGCTTTTACGACGGAACCTCAGAAAAAGACGTAGACCGATTAATAGCGGATTATAAGCTGCTGAAAAAGGAGTTTATGGATGCTGGGAATTAAAACTCTGCATTGATATTATAACCCAAGCCTATGCTAAACATTAGCAATCCGGATGCATCATTGGCCACGGATTCAGAAAAGACATAGGTGTATTTCAAAGAAGAAGTAAGGAACACATTCTCGGTAAATTCATAATTCAATCCTAGTCTTGGCGAAATTCCCCATACAAGGGTAGATTGTGCCAGGCTGAAGCCATTTTTGTAACGTTCCCAGAAAAAGCCAATTCCCGAACCTGCATAAAGGTCAAAGTTTTCAGTAACATTCCAATGACCATTAAGCATTGCCTGAACCGGAATAATATTTACTGAAGAATCTCCTTCCAAATAGCGAAACCCTAGATAGTCTCCCTCCAGTCCAAGACTTATAATATCATTGACGTAGAAATCATAGCCAATACCCCCGCCAAAGCTGGTTGCCTTTTTATAAATATCCTCATCCCCAGAACCAACCATCATAGCGTGTATGTCCATGATAGCCTTTTGGGCAGACATACAAACAGGAAGAATGATAAGTGGTAGAATAAATTTTAAATATCTCATGCTATATATTCTTAACGCTCTAGCTGCAATTTCATCTTTTTAACGCGATCTTCCATTGATTCTGATGTGAGACGTTCACGATTTAGGCGATCAACCATAATGGGAAAGCAAAATGGAGACGGTTTATCTAATGTCTTAACGATGATTTCCTGGGCTTCAATCCGCTCCAAAGCCAATCTCATTCTCGATTCTTCAAGTTGAAAATGTAATGCTTCTTCGTAAGCTTGTTGCATCAATAGATTATCCGGTTCGTAGTCTGCAAATACTTCAAAGATAAGCTGTGAAGAACTCTGTAGGTGTTTGTCCTTTACCGGATGTCCGGGGTAACCCTTAAATACCAAGCCTGCAATACTGGCAATATCTCTAAATCTCCTGCGTGCCATCTCCACAGCGTTCACACTTTGCATAATATCCTCTCTCAGGTCTCGGCTGGTGAAGATATCTGAATCCAAGGCTTCTTCGATTGGAATTCGCTGGTTGGCCAGTAACTCAAAGCCATAATCATTCATGGCAATAGAAAAACTGATAGGCTTAAACAAACTGATGCGAT
Organism: Owenweeksia sp.; assembly: GCA_965229445.1. Taxonomy (GTDB): domain Bacteria; phylum Bacteroidota; class Bacteroidia; order Flavobacteriales; family Schleiferiaceae; genus Owenweeksia. The sequence goes on along the minus strand of OZ245876.1, from coordinate 3,301,727 downwards.
AAGCAAGCAGCGAGGCAATTCCCTCATGCACAAACCTTCCTTCAAAGGGATAGAAGAATACGTGATAGCCTTCTTCACTTCGAAATTTCTCAATAAGAAATTCATTTTCTCCTGGTATATGAGACCGATCTCGTTGAGTATCCCATAAAGGTCGAATGAGCTTCATCTCGGGATCGCAGTCTTCCGGCGTAAAGCCTTGTTGAATTTTATATCTAAGCATAGCCCCCATTTGGGCCGATAGCGGCATTCTGCCACCTTGCCAGCTAGGCACTAATCCCGCGCGTGATTTTGACAATCGTACCTGAGCTTCCATACCATTCACTCTAACTAGTTCCAGGCTCTTACCCGAAAACCAAAATGTATCTCCTGGCTTCAAACGGGAAATAAAGTATTCCTCAATGGTGCCCAAGTATGATCCGTTTTGAAACTTAATCCGAATCATGGCATCGCTGACAATGGTGCCAATACTCATGCGATGTCGCTGAGCAGTTCTTCTATTGGTTACAAGGTATCTCCCATCATCTAAAATCTCAACCTTGTGAAACTCATCATAGCCGCTAAGTGATGCTCCACCGGAGCTAATAAACTCCAGACACCATTGCCATTCTTCCTGTGAAATTGAATTATAGCTAAAGGTTCCTTTAATTTCATGAAATACTTCCTCCGGATAAAACCCTTCTGATACTGCCAGGGTAATGAGGTATTGTACCAAGACATCGAAAGAGCGTACGTATGGCACTCGGTCTTCAACAATTTCTTGTTTGATTGCCTCTCGTAAAGCTGCTGCTTCTACCAATTCCAGGCTGTGTGTGGGAACAAAGTGTATTCTGCTCGTGGCGCCAGGTTGATGTCCGCTTCTGCCGGCTCTCTGTATGAATCGTGCCACTCCTTTGGGAGATCCTACCTGAATAATTGTTTCCACCGGTCTAAAATCAACTCCCAGATCCAGGCTGGAGGTGCAAACTACGGCCTGTAGTTGACCGGTGTAAAGTGCGTCTTCCACCCACCATCTAATTTCCCTGCTAATACTGCCATGATGCATAGCAATGGCCCCGGCAAGTTCTGGCGCTACCTCAAGCAGACGCTGGTACCAGATTTCTGCCTGTGATCTTGTATTGGTAAAGATTAAAGAACTTAAGCTTTCGTCTATGACGGGTACTACCTTTTCCAGCATCTTTATTCCTAGATGCCCTGCCCAGGGAAGTGTTTCAACTTTATCAGGTAAAACCGATACTACCTCAATATTCTTCTTAATATTCGCTTTGACCAGTTTAAACTTTTCTGCGGGGTAGTTCGGCCCGAGAAGCACTTGTTTAGCCTCATCCATATTGCCAATTGTGGCAGAGATTCCCCAAGTAAGAAGATCCCTGTTCATTCCTCGTAGTCGAGACAATGCCAGCTCCATCAGCACCGCTCTCTTGCTCCCCATAAGTTCGTGCCACTCATCAACTACCACCGTCACCAGGTTTTGAAAGGTTTTAGGGTAAGCCTTCGTGGCTAGGAGCAAGTGCAGACTTTCCGGAGTCGTAATCAGAAGATCCGGCATGCTTTTCTTCTGTCTCAGCCTTTCCGAGTTGCTGGTATCTCCGGTTCTTACACCGATGGTCAAATTTAGACCTAGGCCTTCATTGGCTCGTTCGGCCGACTGCGTAATCTCCTTGGCGAGAGCTCTTATCGGGGTGATCCAGATAAACTTTAAGCCTTTCCTATTAATATTAGAGGTTGTGAACAATGCCAACATAAGAGAATAGGTTTTACCACTTCCCGTTGGGGCGTTCACAATGCCGCTCTTCCCATTTAGATAAGCTTGCCAGGCCTCTTCTTGAAAGCCTGCAGGTTCCCACCCAATTTTTTTGAACCAATCTCTGGCAGGAGCTAAAGGGTCTGTTTTGATATTTTTAATCCGCTCCGTCAATCCCTTTTCATGAACAGTTTTAAGTATATGCGCCAACAAATTTTCGGCTTTCTGCAAGGTAGTAAGCAAAAAAATGATTGACCCGCATGGTTTTATTAATTTCGTTGCAAATGCTTAAGATATGGCCATAGCAGAACCTTTCAACCTAAATCAGTGGATTGAAGATAATCGGGAGAAACTAAAACCTCCTGTGGGAAACAAAAACTTATACCCGGCAGGGGAAGACTATATCGTGATGATTGTCGCTGGTCCAAATGCGAGGAAAGATTATCACTATAACGAAACGGAGGAACTCTTTTACCAACTTGAAGGCAATATCACAGTAAAAATCCAGGAGGATGGTGTGGCCAGAGACATTAATCTTGGCCCCGGAGACATGTATCTTCACCCAGCAAAAGTTCCGCATTCGCCTGGACGGGAAGCTAATAGCATTGGCTTGGTCATAGAAAGAGTTCGGAAACCTGAACATAAGGATGGACTGTTGTGGTTCTGCGATAATTGCAATCATAAATTGCACGAAACATATTTCCCGCTCCATAATATTGAAACCGACTTCCTTCCCAGGTTTAAGGAGTATTATGCTTCTAAGGAGCTTCGAACCTGCAAGAAATGTGGTACCGTAATGGAGGCTGACCCACGTTTTGTGAGCGAGGATTAACGAAAGAAAGCTGGCCTCGAAAACGAGGTCCAGCTTTCCATCACTCACATTTGAAGTACAAGTTTAGTCACCGCAAAGCGGATGCTCCTGTAATTCTTCATAAAGTTCCGTGAAAAATCTGGTAGGAAAGTCACTAGTTCTAGTGATACAGATTAGCTAGTTCTAGCGATCAGATCCAACATAGGGATGCTGAGAGACGAAGAAAGCCGGTTGACCATCAAAGGCCACCCGGCTTCCATCACACACATCAGGAGGAAAAGTTAACGTAGTCTTGCTTTAAGAACTACAACATGAAAATACAACGCCCAGGCCGGGTGGCGTAGCGATTATTGTTGAACACTATCTATTCAGCAATGAGCAGTAGGTTTTGGTTGATAGAGCCATTTCAGATAATATCAATTCCGCTCCATGCTGATTGGTTGTTGGTTAAATTCGGATGAAGTCGCCTTTGATCGGTTTGTTCTACTTAAACCCGATAATTTCGTTCTTTGTGCCCATGAAATCCATCCCATAACATTATGAGCCAAACGGCATTCAGTGTTATTATGCCCTTTTATCACGGAGACGATGCGAAGCATTTTAATGATGCATTGGCTAGTTTATATCAGCAGTCACTTAGGGCGGACGAGATCGTACTAATACAGGATGGACCAGTAAGGGCCCCTTTGCTTGAGGTGTTGGATAGGTGGATAGCCAAAATGCCGGAAATCAAACAGCTTGTCCTTGAGGAGAATCAAGGCTTATCCGCTGCTCTAAATGCAGGAATTGCTGTAGCGAAGCATGAGTGGTTGGCCAGAATGGATGCAGATGATATCTGCGAAAGCAATCGATTTCAAGCACAAATAGACCTAATTGGCCGCATGCCTGGCCTAGCAATACTCGGCAGTTGGATTACGGAATACGATGAAAATATGAGCGAGTCAATCGCCATACGTAAATTGCCGGAAACTCATGCAGAAATACTAAAGTATGCGCGTTGGCGGTGCCCATTTAATCATATGACGGTGATGTACAGAAAGTCTGCCGTACAGCAACTTGGAATGTATAAAGATTACGGTGCCGTAGGAGACGATTACGAACTGTGGGCCAGATTTTTGGTCAATGGCTACAAAAGCGCAAACATCCAGAAAAGTTTAGTAAAGGCTCGCACGGGACATGACTTCTATAAAAAGCGTAGACGAGGGATGAAGTACTTTAGGAATGAACTAAAGGAAATTAACGACCTCTACCGTTGTGGATTACTGAAACCATGGCATTATGCCTTTCATTTTACGGTAAAAGCTATTGTGAGATTATCTCCTGCATGGATGGTAAAATTGATATATAAAGGGATTCGTAAAACCAGTTGATGTCTAAACGCTTAGGTAAGAACATTGGTTATTTAACGCTGTCACAGGCAGCTAACTACCTGTTGCCGCTGGTTACTTTGCCCTATATCACGCGGGTTATCGGACCAGAGAATTATGGTCTCGTGGAATTTGCTACGGTAAGCGTGCTCTACTTTTCAGCTATTGTTACCTATGGTTTCACCTTCACTGCTACTCGTAAAATTGCAGAATTGGGTGATAATTGGTCGCGTATTTCTACCGTGTATTCTGCAGTGATGCAGTCCAAGCTTTTACTGATCCTGCTGAGCAGTGTATTGTTTGCTCTGTTATTGATCCTGATACCTGAGTACAAAGCGGAGTTAAAGTTGATGCTATTTGCATTTCCTATGGTTATAGGTTGGGGGCTTTATCCTGACTTCCTTTTTCAGGGAAGACAAAAGCTTGGAGTGGTAGCGAGTGTTAACCTGGGTATAAAGTCTGTTGGTGCGGTTCTTATTTTTGTATTAATTAATCAACAAGGAGACTATTATCTGATTTGTGGTATAAATTCCTTCACCCAAATCCTCGCTTCCTTGATTGCCCTGGCCTATGGCCATCGCAGGTACCCAAGATTAACCTGGAGTTGGCAGCCATTGCGCCTTATTAAGGCTTATTTGCAAAGTGGGTTTTACATTTTTGCCTCCCATTTTCTCACGAGAATTTACACTTTCGGAACGATCCTCTTTTTAGGATTTCTACTGCCTGATAGAGAATTGGGGCTATTTGCCGCCGCCATGAAATTAATAGTAGTTGGTCAAAGTTTTCTCTTTATGCCGATGGGTGGAGCTTTGTACCCTTATCTGGCTCAACTGGCCAAACGCAGTAGCGAGGAATACTACAGTCAGCGACGTCGTTTTCAATGGTCAATGCTAGGTATTACAGGAGTGGTAACAGCGGTGATTATGCTTATGCCTAACTTCTTTGTTCAGTTGGTCTTTGGAATGGATTACCTGGAGGTGGCCCCAATTCTCGCTTTAATGGCTCCGGTTTTGCTACTTACAACCATCAGTCACTTTGGCATGAAGCAGGGTTTAATGGTGTTGAAGGCAGATGGAGATAACTTACGGGTAGTATTCATAGGTGGTGTAGCTTCCCTCTTTCTAAATTACTACTTAATTAAAGCCATGGGAATGGAAGGAGCAGCCTGGGCAAAACTAAGTGTGGAGGCAATTCTTGCCATTACAGCCCTGTGGTTCTTTCAAAAACAGTGGGCCAAGCGCAACGCCTAGCCTAGAAACGACCGAATTTCATCTTTACTTTTAATGTCATCAAAGCCCCAAAATCTTGCGGTTGCTTCATATTGACTGTCACTGATGTCCTCGCGCAATTCACTATATAAGCGGGTAAAAAAGTCACGCTGAAATACTACCAGATCTCGTTCATCTCCTCCAGAGCTTGACTGAAAGCGTTTGTGCTCTGCCTTACTAATGGCGTGTTGATCAATATCCTGTCTGTAGATATAATGAGGTTTTTTCAAATACACACAGAATCCTGTCTGGGTACCCATACCGTTACTCATGGTTAGATCAGCCAACTCTATATGGGTTCTTTGTCGGGCTACAAAATGACGGTCGTACCGATGTCCTGCCGTCACCAATTTAAATCCTTCACTGAGATAAGCATCACATTTAGCTTGATCCCTTGCATCGAGGTAGTACAGAGATATCAGAACCGTATCAAAAGCTTGGGCTACCCTTTTTATTTCCTCAATCAGATCTTGGTCATTGAATCCCACCTTAACATTCTTCATGCTATGAAAGGGATAAACTAACAGCGTTCGGCCTAAGTCTTTCTTAAGGCTTGCCATCTCTTCTGCAGTTAGAAGGCTTGGAGCATAATGGATATAAGGACCTATTGCTATGCTTTTTTTATGAGGTAGTTTCTCTTTCAGAATGTCCTGCCTGCCTTTGCTCATCGTAATTACCTTGTCAAAATGCCAGTGTAGCTGATCCTCATGCACAATGCGACCCAAAAACAAACCGTGCTCCATATAGGCTTTGAGATCGCTGCTGATGCCGGTGAATTGCTTTAAGTAGTGGGCGTATCCATAAAGATTGTTATCAATTACTCGCTCCTCTGGGGTATACCGCATTTCAGCGCTCAGCTCCTGATAATTGAAGAGGCTCAAATGCTTGCGTCTCTCAATTTCCTCTTCCCCTCTTCGCCCGTTGCGCATGCGGTAAAATGCATACATCGCCTGGTCAAGCAGGGGGTATTTAATGATGGATCTCTTTAGACGATCTTTGAGGGACATGCCTGAATTTAGCCGCAAAATAGTGATTGTTATCCCAGACTCTACCTAAACAGCAAATTGTACCTTCGTTGCCTGTAGCATGAGTCAACTACGTAAACATCTTCGCTTTACATGGCGCCATAAGTTGCGTTTATGGTATCAGAGATCGCGCCTGGATTTTCTTGGCACAAGAGTCTGGATCGACAAGAGGGTGGAATTGATGCGATACCCGGCAAATATCAGTATTGGTGATGATGTGGTGATTAAAGAAGGGGCGAAAATTTGCGCCTGTAACCCTCAGGCCAAGATCAGTATCGGTGCCCGAACCACTATTGGGTATCACAATTTCTTTTTTGCTTCCTCCCAAATTAGTATTGGGGCTGACTGCTTGATAGCTCCTTTTGTTTACATCGTTGACAGCGATCACGGTATTGTGAAAGGGCAGAAAATAAACTCGCAAGCAAATATTGCTGAACCGGTTAATATTGGATGTGATGTTTGGATTGCCAGTAATGTAACCATTCTCAAAGGTGTAAGTATTGCGGATGGCGCTGTCGTTGCCGCAAACTCTGTCGTGAATCAGAATATTGGGCCCAATGAAATATGGGGCGGTAGTCCTGCTAAAAAGATAGGAGAACGTGTCTAAATCGGTAGCGGTGATAATATTGGCACGTCTGTCATCAAGTCGCTTGCCAGGCAAAGCCCTCAAAGTAATTGAAGGCCGAGAGACGCTGGCTCATATACTACTTCGACTAGACAAAGTGGTGTCAAGATCTTCAGTTATGCTAGCCACTAGTGATCTTCCCGAAGATGACCCATTGGAAGAATTTGCAATTAAGGAAGGAATTTCCTGTTATCGAGGCTCTTTGAATAGGGTAGGCGAAAGATTTTACGCCGCCGCCAACCAAATGAATATGGATTATGCCTGCAGAATTAATGGCGATAACCTATTTCTTGCTCCGGAAATATTAGAGGCAATGCTTATTGAAGCTAGAAAAGGCAGGTATAACTTTCTTAGCAATGTTAAGGGTCGCACTTTTCCAAAAGGAATGAGTGTAGAAATTGTAAACCTTAATTACTACCGGGAACACCTGGAGCAAATAAAAGACGACCCATATTGTAATGAACATGTGATGGTTTGTTTATATAAAGATCCTGCCCCCGCTGATCATTACTATTTAAAGAACTTAGACCTTCCTGAAGCTGCGGCCATTCAGCTGGCTTTGGATACGCCAGAAGATTGGAATCGGAGCTTATGGATGTTACAGGCTATGCCCGATGGAAAATTTGATTTAAAAACAACCTTTGAGTACTATCAACGCTATGAAAAATCTCTTAGCCGGTAAGCACGGTCCACTACTCATTGCTGAGATAGGGGGAAATCATGAAGGCGATTTTGAATATGCGAAGGAGCTATGCAGATTGGCTATCAGTACTGATGTGGATTTGGTGAAGTTTCAAATTTATACAGGTGATAGCCTGGTATCCAGAGAAGAAAGCCCGGTAAGAAATACTCATTTTAAAAAATTTGAGCTCACCCAGGAACAACATGTTGAACTGGCAAAGATGGTGCAGGAGGCTGGCCTGATGTATACTGCCTCAGTTTGGGATTTGTCTGCCATGTCATGGATTGATCCATACATTCCGATTTATAAAATTGGCAGTGGCGACCTTACCGCATACCCTGTTTTGAGGGCCACAGCAGCTATTGGTAAACCTATGATTATTTCTACCGGTCTGGCTACTGAGAAAGAAGTTTTAGAGGCCATAGCTTTTGTTCAATCCTGTAACTCGGTTTATAAACAGCCCGAAATGCTGGCCGTGCTGCAGTGCACTTCCATGTATCCCATCGCTCAGAGTGATGCACACCTGGCGGTCATGCAGCGGTATAAAGAATTAACTGGACTAACAGTTGGTTATTCCGATCATACAGAAGGAAGCAAAGCTTTGCACTATGCGGTAGCCATGGGTGCGGAAGTATTAGAATTTCATTTTACGGATGAGCGTGCCGGGAAGAGCTTTCGTGATCATAAAGTTTCTTTGACTCCGGATGAGGTGAAGGCTTTGATTCATGAAATAAAACTGATTCAATCAATACAAGGTAGCCCGGTTAAGATTCCGACCAGGATTGAGTTGGATCACGATCATGACGTATCTTTTCGTCGAGCAGTATATCCCATAAAAGCACTATCAGCAGGTACCATTATCGAAGAAGATATGTTAAGCGTTCTCCGACCCAACCACGGTATTGATGCCCGGGAGTATGATAAGCTGATTGGCAAGAAATTAAAAAGGAATGTCATTGCTCACCAAAAATTAGAGTGGGATTTATTTGAATGAGGATCACGCAGTACTATATCAGGCAGTTTCGCCCTAAGATGCTCGCTATACTTACCAGGCTTCTATATGCCGGAAGCAAGGTCAAAATTGGCAAGGGATTTCGCTGTGATGGCATTCCTCGGATAATGATTGATAAGGATGCATCATTACATATTGGTGTGGGTGTGGAGCTGAGAAGGAATGTGGAAATTCGAGTGCACCAGAATGCCAGTGTGTTCATCGGTGACAAGGTTCGAATCGATCGAGGTGTGCGATTACTGGCCAGTAATCATGCTGAATTAATTCTGGAGAAGGCTGTGAGGGTAGGGCTTTATTCCGTTTTTAATGGTGGCGATTCAATACGAGTGGGAGCCGGGAGCCTAATCTCGGGCTTTGTATATCTCCAAACCAGCATGCACCGATTTGAGGATCCAAAGCTTGAAGTGCAAAAGCAAGGCTACAGACACGCACCGATAACGCTGGGTACAGATTGCTGGCTGGGAACACATGTGGTGATTTTGCCAGGGGTTGAGCTCAGTCAGGGCGTAGTAGTGGGCAGCAATGCCGTGGTAAATCAGTCGGTTGATGCTTTCAAAGTAATAGGTGGCATTCCCGCACGTGAGATAAAAGTAAGAGGATGAGTATGGATAGTCCATTGGTTTCGGTTTACATCACCAATTATAATTATGAGCGCTTTATTCGCCAGTCCATAGAGAGCGTATTGGCACAGAGTCTTCAAAATTGGGAGTTGATCATCATCGATGACGGTTCTACCGATGGCAGCCGTGATATAATTGAAGAATACCGTGACAGGGATGCTATTACCATAATCTATCAAAAGAATAAAGGGCTAAATATCACGAACAATGTGGCCATGCGAGTGGCACAGGGCAAGTACTTAATTCGACTTGATGCTGATGATTACCTGGTTGAAACGGCCTTGGAGAGCATGGTTGAGGTATTGGAAGCGGATCAGGGTCTTGGCCTGGTATTTCCCGATTATTATTATGTAGATGCCGAAGGAAATATCACGGGTGAGGAAAAGCGACACGACTTTCAAAAGGAAGTGTCTCTATATGATCAGCCGGCACATGGTGCCTGTACCATGATTCGCCTAAGTTTTCTGAAAAAGATTGGCGGATATAACGAGAGTTTTACCTGTCAGGATGGATATGACCTGTGGTTGAAGTTCATTACCCACTACTCCGTGAGAAATGTAACCAAGCCCTTGTTCTACTATCGCCGGCATGGATCTAACCTCACTACCAATGAAGAACGCATTCTTGAAACCAGGCGTGCCATAAAGAAAACCTTCCTCGACTTACACAGTGTGGAGAATTCCTGCCTTATGGTCATTCCTGCAAGAAATACCAGAATTAAAGGGCAGTCCGTTCCACTTTACGGGAGTAATGGGGATAGCCTTCTCACCAAAAAAGCAAAGGCCGGTCTACAGGCAAAAACTATAGCTCAGGTGTGCATTGTAACCGAAGATCAGGATATACTCAGTTATGCAAGAGAACAGTATGCGGAGGAACCCCGAGTGCAAATTTTAGAACGACCCGCTAAATTGGCGGGCCCCAACCAAACTCTTGGCGCTACGGTACAATTGGCCGTAAATGATGCAGAAGAGAGAGGTCTGTCGTTTCAATATGTTATGACCGCCGCAGTAGACTTTCCGTTCGTGGGTTCAGAAATTCTCGATGACACCGTGAATACCATCGAATTGTTTAAATCAGATTCTGTTCTCAGCTTGCGTCCGGATAATAAAATGTATTATCGACATACGGGGCATACCCTCGAACCCATTTTGGATCAGGAGAAATTCACCAAATTAGAGCGTGAAGCCCTATACCGGGCCGCTGGTGGTGTGATGGCCTCAACTATAGAAAGCTTCAAAAAGCATGGTAAGATTAATGCCGGGGTAATGAGTTATGTGATGGTGGATGAAATTAGTGCCTTTGGAATATTCTCCGAGTTTGATTTCCGGATATTCAGATCATTAGAGGAGCAAGGGGTGCTAAAAAAGTAATTTTGACTAATGCGTGATTTTCTTCAGTCGTATGCTGTGTATTTGGCCCCCTTGCTGGCCTTCGGCATCACGTACTTTTCTATTCCCGCAATTATCCGGTTAAGTTTGGTGAAGAAGCTTTATGATGTGCCGGATGAGCGAAAAACCCATGCTCATCGAATTTCCTCACTGGGAGGAATGGCAATTTTTGGCGGACTGATCATTTCCTTCGTATTCTTCTCTTCACACCTGGCCAATCCTACATTAAACTCCGTATTGGTGGCCCTCTTTGTATTGTTCATCACTGGTCTCAAGGATGATCTCTATCCCCTTTCCAGCTATAAGAAATTATTGGGTCAGATCATTGCCGTGGGTGTGATTGTCTTCCATGGCGACATCAGGCTGGAGAGCTTTTATGGTTTGATGGGAGTGCATGAAATTGATTTCTGGTTGAGCACGCTTATGAGCATGCTCTTCTTTTTGGGGATCATCAATTCATACAACTTCATTGATGGTATAAATGGCTTGAGCTCTGGGGTAGGCCTGGTGATAAGCCTTACCTATGCTGTGTGGTTTTGGTATTTGGGTGAAGACCTTTTTCTAATTCTCGCTTTGTCTATTGCGGGATCGCAATTGGCATTTTTGTTTTATAACCTGGTGGATGCGAAAATATTTATGGGGGATAGCGGCAGCATGATTATGGGTTTCTTTGCAGGTTTGCTAACCATCTATTACCTGCAAGCCAACGAACGCGCAGATGAGATGTTGCTTCGGCATATTGATGCGATGGTGTTTAGTTTGGCGGTTCTGATCATCCCGATCATGGACACTTTCCGCATTATCATAGTGAGGGTGTTTATTCTTAAGCGCTCACCATTGAAAGCTGATCGCAACCATATTCATCACGTTCTGTTGGATATAGGTTTGTCTCATGTTCAAGCTACTGGCATCCTGGTGGCTACGAATATCTTTTTTATTCTGCTTACCTATTTCCTCAATGATTTTCTCAGAGCCAAGTACTTGTTGTTACTTATATCTTTGTTGGCTATTGGTTTAGCTCAAATTCCCTTTGCCATTAAGCAACGACAAAAAAAGCGTGGAACTTACAAAGCTGTTAAATCTAGTATCTAGGCCTGATAAGCGTTTCGAAATTCTAATCGGCCTGCTGCTGCTTACCATTCCGTTGGGGCAATTTGCGATTACTAATTTTATCCTGCTGGCCATCCTATTAAATGCATTCATTTCGCTTAAGCCCGCAGATTGGAAAGCGGCATTGGTAAACCCGGTTTTTTATTGGCCTGCCTTGTTTATGGCGTATTTTGCTGCCTCTCTGTTTTGGTCTGAACACCTGGAGGATGGTTTTGCCCAAGTGCAAACCAAATCAACCATCCTTCTCGCACCATTAATCCTGGGAGCTTCCCAGCGGTTCATAAGCCAAAAGGCTTTCAAAAACTGGCAGTTTTGTTTTGTTGCAGGTAGTGTTTTGGTGATGTTACTGGCGTTTATCATTGCTGCCAATAAGGCGTGGTTAGCCGGCAGTTGGTATATGATAACGCCCAGTGGTGAGGCTGGTTCCCATTTTTTAAAGTATAAAATGCTCGCCGCGCCTTTCATGCATCCTGGCTACTTGGCCACCTTTGTTGGGGTGGCGCTACTCCTCGTCATAGCTCAATTATTTAGGGCAAGGGGAAAGAGGAAGTTAGGCTGGATTATGGCGCTGATCTTTCTGTGCTTTTCTATTTTCATGCTAAATGGAAGAATGAATGTTCTGGCTCTCATTATTGTTCTGGCTGTTGGTGCATTGGTTTATGCGATTCAGGCGGGAGCCACCAGGTGGTTATTAATACCATTTTTCGCCCTCATACTGCTTGCTGTAGTGTTTTTGAGAGGGTCTGAGGTTACTAAAGCCAGGTATTTGCAAATACCGGATTTCAATTATGACATTTCTGCAGATGCAGAATCATTTAACAGTGCAACTTATAGGTTGGCGGAGTGGTCGTGTGCCTTAGATGTTATTAAGGATAAAACCATCTTCGGTGTAGGGGTGGGAGATAATCGTTTGGCTCTGCAAGAATCCTATCGTCGCAATAAATTTTATGTTGGGTTAGAAAATAAGTTTAACGCACACAATCAGTATCTGGAAATAAGCATCGCAACCGGGTTGGTTGGCTTGTTTTTCTTTTTGATCTGGATCCTGAATTATTTTAAGATTGCCCTTCAATCCAGGGACTATGTCTTTTTGGCGACCTGGGCCTTCTTTTTGCTCTGTATGCTCACTGAGTCTATGTTGGAACGAGCCTGGATGACAGTATTTTGCGCGACTTACTTTCCCTTGCATTTACTCTGTCTACAACAAGAAAAGTCGAACCGGAATGCCGGTTACACAAGGATATAATAACCAGCTCGATCATATGTGATAAAAGAGGTTTTAGTAAACTGGCTTTAGATTAACCCCAACCTCTCCGGTCATGGGATTGAAAAGGAATAAGTCACATCGTCCCATTTGTTCAATTATCTACCTTAGCATGGTCTAGTATCTAAGTTATGAGAATTACCCTGGTATTATCATGTTTGTTATTGTTCATAAGCCGTGAGATGAAAGCTCAGGACGCCTATCCGGATAAGGCTTTTAAGAATACGATTAGGTTAAATATTACACCGGTTCTCCTCACCACTAAGGTCGAAAGCGCCACCTTCGGGTATGAACGGGTAGTGGGTAGTCATCAAAGTTTTTCTGTGAATCTAGGCCACCTGAAGCTTCCTGATATCATTAGAACAGGAGCAGATTCTCCGGTGGAATGGAAAAATAATTTAAGAAATACCGGTTTTATTATCGCCGGTGATTACAGATTCTATTTTAAGAGGAACCGATATCAGGCTCCGGATGGCCTGTACTGGGGTCCGTATGCAGCGTATTACTACATGGATAATAAGTCAAGGGTTGAGTTGAAAGACGGGAATAATATTGAGGGATCAGCGGAATTACAGACTTATTTTAACATGCTACATGCCGGAGTGCAATTGGGGTATCAATTTGTCTTTTGGGATCGTTGGACCTTAGATTTGGTGCTCATTGGTCCCGGAATGGGGTTTTATGGAGGTTCCGTAATACTGCATTCAGATGTTCAAATTACGGGAGATGAAGAATACGTGCAAGGTGCCTTTGATGCGATCAGCTCCATATTTCCTGCTTTGGGTAGCCTCTTAGAAAAAAAAGAGTTGTCCACCAACGGAGATTTTAAATTCAATTCTATTGGCTATCGCATGGTGGTTCAGGTAGGCTTCAGGTTTTGATTTCGAAACCATAGTGGCCAGGGACCGTAGTATTTGTCCCTGGCATCCGACCTATTTATTGATTGCTCTGAAAAGGATTAACAGCAGCTGCCATCCGGACAGCATTCCGAAACTTTCATATCCTCTTTTTTGGAATGGGCTTTTTTAGCTGAACCGCCTGGTTTTTCGGCATAAACCGTAATACTGTATATGCCAGTTTCACCTTGATTGAAAGCTTCCAATTCTTCGTCTGATAAGTATTTAGAAAGGATATCTTCAGGAATATGAATGGCGTTCTGTTTTTGAATAGTTACATTCTGAAATCCGGTGTCGGCAATGAAGTGCAGGTAATCGGTTTTTTGTATGGCTCCAGACACACACCCAGCGTACATTTCCGCATCCTTTTGTAATGCTTCTGGCAGCTGACCTTCCAGCACTATGTCCGAAATGCTAAAGTGCCCACCCGGTTTAAGTACACGCATAATTTCATGGAAGACCGCAGTTTTGTTGGGTACAAGATTGAGGACGCAGTTGCTTACCACAACATCAGCTATACCATTGCTGACGGGCATTTGCTCAATATCTCCTTCGCGAAATTCAACATTGTTAAAGCCCAGCATTTCTGCATTGATCCTGGCTCTCTCATTCATGGAAGGGGTGAAATCTATTCCGATTACTTTTCCCTCTGGTCCAGTTTCATGCCGAGCTATAAAACAATCGTTGCCCGCTCCGGATCCCAGATCAATTACTGTGTCACCTTTAGAAATCTGTGCAAATGAAGTGGGCAATCCACAACCTAACCCCAAATCAGCCTCTTTGATATGTCCTGCAACATCAGAGTAATCATCTGTCATGATATTATACACTTCAGAAGATGGATCCGTAGCACCGCAGCAGGAAGCCAAGTTCACGGCTTTATCCTGTGTGGCAATGGCGGAATACTTTTCTCTGACGAGGTCTTTTAATTCTTTTTCGGTCTTCATGGTATCGTACTATTAAGTTAGTGAAAATAAACCTGATATGAATTATCATTATAATATCGCAATATTACGATAAAAGATTTATTATTGAACTCTTCGCGGTGAAATTTTTGATTTAACCCTAAAAACTGAAGCTTGATCCGCATGAATGCAACCAATAACAAAGACTAACATATATTTAACTATTAGCCTTTAGCGATGGCACACATCTTAGCGGCTAATTCATCATCTTTGTATAGTATGGATGTAAAGCAGCGTAAATATGATATAGCCTACTTGAGAATGGCTATTGAATGGGCAAAACTCTCTTATTGTCAGCGCAGGCAGGTTGGTTCCTTAATTGTGAAGGACCGCATGATTATTTCTGATGGCTATAATGGAACCCCCAGTGGTTTTGAGAATATTTGTGAAGATGATGAGGGATACACCAAGTGGTATGTTCTGCACGCCGAAGCGAATGCAATTCTCAAAGTAGCTGGTTCAACTCATAGTTGTAAAGATGCCACCTTGTACCTTACTATGTCTCCTTGCCAGAATTGCAGCAAACTAATTCATCAGGCTGGCATTAAACGATTGGTGTACAAAGAGCGTTATAAAGATGATAGTGGACTTCAATTTCTAAGTAGAGCGGGCGTGGAGATTGTCCAGATAGAAGAAGTATATCATGAAAACTAACAATATTCTCATACCGATATTCCTAGGTTTAGCCCTGGTAGGTGGAATCTTGATAGGGAGCTTTTTAAATTTCCCGGTAAAGCCTATTGCATTGGTGGAGAGCAATGAACGCGAGACCAAGCTGCGGCAAATCATTGATTACATAAATTATGAGTATGTCGACGAGGTGAATACTGATAGCCTTCTGGATTTAACCATTGAAGATCTTCTCAAAAAATTAGATCCTCACAGTACTTATCTATCCAGTGACCTGGCCTCGAGGAGCGAAGAGAGTATGCGAGGCAGTTTTGAGGGGATAGGGATTGAATTCAAAATTTTCAAAGATACCTTAACGGTGATTCACGCCATTGAGGGCGGACCTTCCTATAAGTCGGGCATTGAGAAAGGAGACCGTATCATCATGGCAGGGGAGGATGTCCTCTTCGGGTCAGACATCACCAGCAATCACGTGATTAATACCCTGAAAGGTGAGTCGGGTAGTGCGGTGAATCTCAGTGTATTCAGACCTTCTACAGGCCTGATGATGAGCTTCGAAGTGGAGCGGGATGCCATTCCTATTAAAAGTGTACCCATGGCTTTTATGCTTGATGACCAAATAGGATATATCAAATTACTGCGCTTTGCCCAAACATCAAGTGCCGAGATAAGAAGTTCGATAAAGTCTTTAAAGCAGCAGGGTGCAGAGAAATTGGTTTTAGATCTGCGTGACAATCCGGGTGGCTTGATGCAAGCTGCCAAGGAGATAGCGGATGAATTTTTAGAAGATGATCGCTTAATAGTGTTCACCCGTGACCGCGACGGGGAATTACAAAAGTATAAGTCTAGTGCCCGCGGTAATTGGGAAGATGGCGCCCTGGCAATTCTGATAAATGAAAATTCAGCTTCTGCCAGTGAGATTGTGGCCGGAGCCATTCAGGATAACGATCGGGGATGGGTAGTTGGCAAACGATCCTTTGGCAAAGGCTTGGTTCAAGAAGAGATTAGCCTTAAGGATGGTTCCCGTTTACGATTAACCACGCAGAAGTATTTTACTCCCAGCGGTAGAAGTATTCAGAAACCATTCAATGAGTATGAATCTTATGATGGTAATGCTTTCCTGGGTGGAGATGGATCCTTTCAATCATCCGCCGATGTAGGTAATCAGGTGTTTTATACCCTGGGAGGAAGAAAAGTATATGGCGGGGGAGGGATACTTCCAGACAGACAGGTGCTGAGAGACTCTGGAAATGCACGCACCTTTATATATCATTTGGGATTGATCGCAAATTTTGATGAAAAGGCCTTTTCCTATATCGATCAACATCGTAACGACCTAAGTCAATGGTCAGAAGATCAGTTTATTGAAGATTTTGAGATAACTGATGATTTGCTGAGTTTCTTCTTTGGAATTCACACGGAAACCATCCAAAATCAATCTGTTTCCACTCAGATATTGATCAAGGACCGGATTAAAGCATTTATGGCTTACAACCTTTATGGGAGTGCTGCATTTCAGCAAATTTATGCCGCACACGACCCATACCTCAGTACGGCTATAGCGGCTTTGTACGAATCGGATTTGGAAGCATTAAAAAACCCTGATTAGCGCCAGGCCAATCAGGGTTTTTTATTTTGGATCAGAGAACTTTTACATTTTCTCCTCGCTGTGCGTCTCGGCTGCTTCTTCCATAGCGTCTCCACCATCTTCAGCTGCTTCTTCCATGGCATCGCCACCATCTTCAAGAGCTTCCTCAGCTTCATCAGTAGCGTCATCTACCGCCTCTTCAATATCATCAGAAACTTCATCAGCAGCTTCTTCTACATTTTCAGCAGCATCTTCCATTGCGTCTTCCGCAGAATCAGCATTTTGACAGGCCATTGCTCCTACAAATAATAGAGCTAATGCGAACAGATTGATCTTTTTCATCACTTAACAGAATTATGGTTGTTAGTCGGCGAAAATAAAATAATTTCCGCAATAACTAGGAGAATATTGATTAGAATAAGCTCTTTAACAGCGCTTTGAGTCCAACCAAGTCATTTAGATGTGCGGCGAGCTCATTAATCGATACGCGATCCTGATTCATACTATCTCTATACCTTATGGTTACCGTCCCATCCTCTTTGGTCTGATGATCAACGGTAACACACAATGGCGTGCCAATGGCATCCTGCCTTCTGTAGCGTTTCCCAATCGCATCTTTTTCATCGTACTGGCAGTTGTAGTCCAGTTTTAAATCATTAATAATTTCCCTGGCAATTTCAGGTAAGCCATCTTTCTTAACCAGAGGCAACACCGCAACCTTCACCGGAGCCAAAGCCATAGGTAATTTAAGCACGCTTCTCACACTACCATCATCAAGCTGCTCTTCCAAAAATGCGGAACTTAATACAGCCAGAAACATTCGATCAAGACCAATGGAAGTTTCTACCACATAGGGCACATAACTCTCGTTGAGTTCAGGATCAAAGTACTGCAGTTTCTTGCCGCTAAATTCCTCATGGGCTTTAAGGTCAAAGTCTGTACGACTGTGAATGCCTTCCAGTTCTTTGAATCCAAACGGAAACTTAAATTCTATATCCGCCGCAGCATTGGCATAATGTGCCAACTTATCGTGATCGTGAAAACGATAGTATTCTTCGGGAATTCCCAGAGCCAAATGCCACTTCATACGCAACTCTTTCCAGTGTTCATACCACCTCATCTCCTCTCCGGGACGAACAAAGAACTGCATTTCCATTTGCTCAAATTCCCGCATTCGAAATATGAACTGTCGCGCCACAATTTCATTGCGGAAAGCTTTACCCGTTTGCGCTATACCGAATGGGATACGCATTCTTCCGGTTTTTTGCACATTGAGGTAA
Source organism: Owenweeksia sp. (assembly GCA_965229445.1). Taxonomy (GTDB): domain Bacteria; phylum Bacteroidota; class Bacteroidia; order Flavobacteriales; family Schleiferiaceae; genus Owenweeksia. The sequence goes on along the minus strand of OZ245876.1, from coordinate 3,283,455 downwards.
TTCACGAATATTCCCTGTGCTGTTTCCGGACGGAGGTATAAAGTCCCTGAATCTCCGGCAACGGATCCCAACTGAGTGCCAAACATCAGGTTGAATTGCCTTACGTCTGTCCAATTTCTAGATCCCGAAACCGGGTCGGCGATACCTTTCTCCTCAATTAAATGTTTAACAGCTGCCAAATCCTCGCTATCCAGACTGGCAGCCATTCTTTTTAAGGTGGAGTCTGCCTCATCCGTATATTTCTTAACCCGGGGATTGGTCTGCCGAAACATGTCTTCATCGAATTCCTCACCAAATCGTTTTCTGGCTTTATCAACTTCTTTCTGTGCTTTTTGCCTCTGTTTCTCGGCGTAATCCTCTAGCAGAACATCCGCGCGATATCTCTTCTTGCTGTCCTTATTGTCGATCAAAGGATCGTTAAAGGCGTCCACATGACCACTTGCCTTCCACACCTGTGGCTGCATCATGATAGCGGCATCAAGCCCTACAATATTCTCATGCAGATTTACCATACTGCGCCACCAGTATTCCCTTATGTTCTTCTTGAGTTCTGCTCCGTTTTGACCATAGTCATATACGGCAGACAAACCGTCATAAATCTCACTTGAAGGAAAGATGAATCCATATTCCTTGGCGTGAGCAATTATCTTTTTAAAGAGGTCTTCTTGATTCATGGCGGCAAAAGTAACATTTGACCCTGAAGGATGAGGAGGCGACAAATGTTTTTCCCGGGCATGCAAAATCAACAATTATATTTACCACGAAAATTTTCAGAGTGATATCTATTGGTGATAGTTTGGTTTCCCGGGAGCTTCTCGAAGAAGAATTTGTATGTAACCTTTCCGTATGTAAAGGAGCATGCTGTGTGGAAGGTGATGCCGGAGCGCCTCTTACAGAAGATGAAGTTGAAATTCTAGAGAAGGAGTACCTCAATATAAAGCCCTTTCTCAGAAATGAAGGTGCTCAGTCTGTCGAGTTGTTGGGTACTTCAGTTATTGATCCTTCAGATGGAGAAAGGGTAACCCCGTTGGTCAATGACGCGGAGTGCGCCTATGTGGTTTATGATGACAAAGGCGTTACCAAGTGCGGGATCGAAAAAGCCTGGGAAGAAGGGGCTACAAATTTCCGCAAACCAATTTCTTGTCATTTATATCCTATTCGAATTCAAGGCTATGAAAAGTACGATGCGGTAAACTATCATCAGTGGCAAATATGTAGTGCGGCATGTGAGTTGGGAAAATCACTGAAAGTGCCTGTTTATCAGTTTGCTCGCGACGCTCTGATAAGAAAATATGGTATAGATTGGTTTGAGGAACTCGAGGAAGTTGCGAAACTTTATCGTGCACATAAGTGATCTACCTAAGTGTCATATTAAAAAATCAGCGCATCGTTCAATTTTGCCTTTCTGTTTTTAACAATCAGTGTGAATTATTTATTGGAAAACTTCACGTGATACATTTGGTTTTTTTGGCATCCCCCTGACTCATTGAATTACGGAGCATTTTGCTTTTAAGCCCCTGTTAATAAAAGCCCCCGAATGTTAAAAACTAGCCATTGGATGGGCAGTTCATATTCCTAAAATTTGAATTGCAAGCTTATATAATGGCTTGTTATCCACTTAACCTTTGTCGGTTACGTTATTGATAATCAATGATTTACAAATTGATTACAAGGCTAACTGTCAGTAAATGAACCGGAAGCAAATAGAATTATTTAAAGAGATTGAACATGAGCACGCCCCAGGAACCCATTTTAGAAGAAAACAAGAATCGATTTGTATTATTTCCAATTGAGCATCATGACATTTGGGAGTGGTATAAAAAACAGGAAGCGAGTTTCTGGACGGCCGAAGAAATTGATTTGCATCAGGACTTAACCGATTGGGAAAATAAACTCAATGACGATGAACGCCATTTCATAAAACATATTCTTGCCTTTTTTGCGGCTAGTGATGGAATCGTTAATGAGAACCTGGCAGAAAACTTTGTGAATGAGGTGCAATACACAGAAGCTAAGTTCTTTTACGGCTTTCAGATCATGATGGAGAACATCCACAGCGAAACTTATTCTCTACTCATTGACACCTATATTAAAGACAAGGAGGATAGCCTTAAACTGTTTCGTGCTATCGAGAATTTTGAAGCCATCAAGAAAAAGGCGGAATGGGCTATCCGCTGGATTGAATCTGATTCATTTGCCGAGCGTCTGGTCGCTTTTGCCGCCGTTGAAGGAATTTTCTTTAGTGGATCATTTTGTTCCATTTTTTGGCTCAAAAAGCGCGGCCTCATGCCCGGTTTAACTTTTAGCAATGAATTGATCTCACGTGATGAAGGTATGCACTGTGACTTTGCCTGCCACCTTCACAATAAACACCTGGTAAACAAGGTGCCTAAAGATCGCATTCGTCAAATTATCATTGAAGCGCTGGACATCGAGCGCGAGTTTATAACAGAAGCCCTGCCGGTAAGTCTTATTGGCATGAACTCTAAACTGATGACCCAGTACCTTGAATTTGTGACGGACCGATTACTGGTTGAACTGGAGTGTGAAAAGGTCTTCAATGTGGAGAATCCGTTCGATTTTATGGACATGATCAGCCTGCAGGGTAAGACCAATTTCTTCGAGAAAAGAGTAGCAGAGTACCAGAAGAGTGGCGTAGTTCAAGGTTCTGATTCGCAGCAGATTGCCTTTGACGAGGACTTCTGAACAATCAATATTTAGCAACTAACATTAGCAGTCCGTTAAACGCATAGATAGTAATGCGAAGTTAGATACGGATAAAACAGAGTAGACAACCATATTATAAACAAAGGGAGCATGTACGTATTAAAAAGGGATGGTAGAAAAGAGTCAGTAAAATTTGATAAGATAACCGGCCGTATCCAAAAATTGTGTTACGGATTAAGTGAATTAGTTGATCCCACTACGGTAGCCATGAAGGTTATTGAAGGGATTTACGAAGGGGTTACCACCTCTGAATTGGATAGCCTGGCCGCAGAGGTAGCCGCAAGTATGACCACCCGTCATCCTGATTACGCTCAACTGGCCGCGAGAATTGCTGTATCCAACCTGCATAAGAATACCCGTAAGTCCTTCAGCGAAACCATGAAGTTGCTTTACGAATATATCAACCCTAAAACAGGCCAGTCTTCTCCGCTCATTGCAGATGATGTATATGCCTTAATTCAGGAGCATGCCGCAACCCTGGATTCGACACTTATTTACGATCGTGATTTTAGCTATGATTATTTCGGGTTTAAAACCCTGGAACGTTCTTATTTACTCCGCTTAGATGGCAAAATTGCGGAGCGTCCACAACATATGATCATGCGTGTTGCGCTGGGTATTCACAAAGAAGATATTGAAAGTGCTATTGAGACCTATCAGCTGATGTCTAAAAAGTACTTTACCCATGCTACGCCAACCTTGTTTAACGCGGGTACACCAAAACCTCAAATGTCGAGCTGTTTTCTGCTTACCATGAAAGACGATAGCATTGATGGTATTTATGACACCCTCAAGCAATGTGCTAAAATTTCTCAATCTGCAGGAGGTATTGGATTGAGCATTCACAATGTAAGGGCTACCGGATCCTATATCCGTGGCACCAATGGCACCTCAAATGGCATCGTGCCGATGCTTCGCGTTTACAATGATACAGCCCGCTATGTAGATCAGGGTGGTGGTAAACGCAAAGGTTCCTTCGCAGTTTATATGGAGCCCTGGCATGCAGATATCTTTGATTTTCTGGATCTTAAGAAGAATCATGGTAAAGAAGAAATGCGTGCCCGCGATTTATTCTATGCCATGTGGACTCCGGACCTATTCATGAAAAGAGTGAAGGAAGATGCTGAATGGACTTTGATGTGTCCGCATGAATGCCCGGGACTGGCAGATTCTTATGGCGAAGAGTTTGAAAAACTTTATACCAGCTACGAAGAGCAGGGAAAAGGTAGAAAAACCGTAAAAGCCCGTGATCTTTGGGGTAAGATTACTGAATCGCAGATTGAAACCGGTACCCCATACATGTTGTATAAGGATGCTGCTAACTCCAAGAGCAACCAGAAGAATCTGGGCACCATCCGCTCCTCAAACTTATGCACGGAAATTATCGAGTATACGGCTCCCGATGAGGTTGCCGTATGCAATTTGGCATCATTGGCTTTGCCCATGTTTGTGGAAGATGGCAAGTTTGATCACGCTAAGTTGTTTGAGGTTACCTATAAGGTGACTAAAAACCTGAATCGCATCATTGATCGCAATTATTATCCGGTTCCTGAAGCACGCAACAGCAATATGCGCCATCGTCCGATTGGATTAGGCGTGCAGGGCTTGGCAGATACATTTATTAAGTTGAGATTGGCCTTTACTTCTGAAGAAGCCAAAGAGCTGAACAAAGACATCTTTGAAACCATTTACTACGCCTCACTGACGGCATCAAAGGATGAATCTATAGCGGACGGACCCTACGAAACTTATCAGGGATCACCCATTAGCGAAGGTATTTTCCAGTTTGATATGTGGGGAGTGAAAGAAGAAAGCTTAAGTGGTCGTTGGGATTGGAACAGCTTGAGAGCTGAGATTAAGGAACACGGTGTGCGTAATTCGCTGCTTCTGGCGCCTATGCCAACCGCATCCACTTCTCAGATTCTGGGCAATAATGAGTGTTTTGAGCCATATACCTCCAACATTTATACCCGACGGGTACTCAGTGGAGAATTTATAGTAGTTAATAAGCATTTATTGGTGGATTTGGTAGATCTCGGCCTGTGGAATGAGGATCTCAAACAAGAAATCATCCGGGCCAATGGTTCCATCCAGCATATCGATGTAATTCCGGATAATCTTAAAGAGATCTATAAGACCGTATGGGAAATGAGCATGAAGGACATCATTGACATGTCTGCTGATCGTGGATACTTTATCGACCAATCTCAGTCGCTAAATCTCTTTATGGAGAACGCAAATATTGGCAAGCTTACCTCCATGCATTTCTACGCATGGGAAAAAGGGCTCAAAACTGGAATGTATTATCTAAGGACCAAGGCTGCTTCTGATGCCATTAAATTTACTGTACAGAAGCAATCGAAGGGTGAATTGGAACCTGTAACTGAGAGTGCTCAGACAGAGGCCATTCAAGCTAGTCAGGACTTGACAAAAGCAGCACAGATCGGGCAGGATCGCGTAATGGAGATGGCTCAGAGTGTGGCAGGTTTTAGTGCTGAAGAGACCATAGCATGCAGCATCGATAATCCGGATGACTGCGAAGCTTGCGGATCATAGCCAGCATTTTGGCATGATCATCGCTTCTGGTCCTACAGAGTAGAGTAGTTTCATGACGAAGAGCCATTACACGCCCTGTGTAGTGGCTTTTCTTATTACATTCCCCCAGTGATTAGACAGTGCATTATTGGTTTGATTTGGAGTGTACTCCCATTTTTATCATTGGCACAGGATGATAAAGCATCCGCGGACATGCAAAAGCAGGTGTTTGAATTTCTTACCCAGAAACCTCATGCTATTGAAGGTGCCCGGCAAATGTTACAATCCCTGGCCTGGGAATCTCTGGCCTACCTGGAATCTGACAGCATGCTTCAGGTATCAGATTTGCAGCAGGCGGTGCCTGACTATTATAATTTCATGGATAGTGTAGTCATCATTAAACTAATCAATCCCGAAAGTTTTAATGAGTATGGTGTAGAAGTGAAGTCCTATTATCGCATTGAGGATGAGGAGAAGATCCTTCTAGTCGATCAAGAATCAGGAATTATTCGGGATGAATGGAGGATCATCGGCTTGGATAAGAACTACCTAGGCTTGGAGATGGGAGGGATAAAGGTGTTTTTTATTCATACTCCCCAACAGGAATAATGGATGATCTCAATATCCGGTGAATCGTGAAATTCATCGATCGATACTTTTTTTATTCCCTTTAGAAGCCTGCGGACAACAATGCCTATTCAGATAGGAAGCTCATGCAAGGTTTACCTTAAGTTGGTCTGTCGGAATTTAAGGTGTTTTCAAAATCTCAAGATGTTAACAATTGTTCGTGTAGAGAGCCCCAATACCACATAATGCTGTTCCACAATTTTTTTTAACTTCCTCCGCAGAACCTCCGGACGACCACAATCAATCTATATGGCACACGACAAACGAGTGGTTCGGCGCAGAGCCAGACAAATAAAAAAGGCAAGCAAGCCTAAATCTACCACCAAAGAGTATCTGCAGTATACATTGGTGATTTTAATCATACTTGGGATACTTATTACCGCTGTGGTTCTTACAGATACACTCTGACATAATCAACAAATTGCTGTGAACAAGTATCTGGTAATCTGCACATTACCGAGGTTCTGGGTCATTTTTCATCGCTATTTTGCGTTTAATGTGCAAATTGGACTCATGGAAAAATCTAGTAACGATAACAGTCTGCCCGTTTACGGTCAAATCGTAGGCGTAGTACTTCTAATATCGCTTATAGTCATAGCCGCATTATACCTTACCAGCTAGCCTAAGGTAGTTAGCTTGATTGGTATAATACGTTCCCGGCCTAATGCTATAATCATACCTGCGAAGTCTATTCCCCGAATATCTATTCGATCTGCACCTGTGCTATTGCCTGGTTCTCCCCTAAGGTGAGCTATCCGCAGGCATATTGGTAGCTTATAGTATATTTAGGAAAAGAATCATCATGACGGATAAAAGGTTTCAATCACTCCAGGAATTCTATCCATTTTACTTGAGTCAGCACAAGCTGCCTTTGACCAGATGGTTGCATTTCATTGGCACGGGCTTAGTAATAGCCAGTTTTATTGCCTTTTGGATAACTTTTAATTGGTATTTCCTCCTAATTATTCCCTTTCTCGGTTATGGCTTTGCCTGGATCGGTCATTTCTTTTTTGAAAAGAACAAACCAGCCACTTTTCAATATCCAGCTTATAGCCTGGCCTCAGATTTCATCTTATTTTGGCATTTACTTACCGGGAAGGAGAAGTTTTAACAGCATAGGAATAGCCTGAACCGATAATCGACAATTTTGATTCAGTTGCCGAAATTGCAGTCTAACTAGATGAAATAATGTACTTTAGGTCCTGAAACTCTACTCAACACTTGGTCATGAAACGAAGTGCGATATCGCTATTTACTCTCATTCTGATAGTTAGCTTTTCAGCTTGCAGAAAAGATGATACCACCCCTGGTATCCAACATGTCTCCAGTTCTGATGATATGCTGGTTCCGGCGGGATTTGATTTTAAAACTACCGATGAGGTCAGTTTTAAGGTCTATACCAATACAATTTGGGGCAAGGAGAAAGTCCGTGTGGATATTTACGATATGCCTCCTTCCGCCAAGGGAGAACTACTTTTCTCTGGTTTTGCAGATGGATTTGGTGAGGTGAACGGATCCTTGGAGTTAGGCGCTGGTCTGAACAGAGTGTTTGTTGAACTCACTACACCAGATGGCAACAGTGAACAAATTGAGGTGGATATCAATGGCAATTCTTTTTCTTGCCAATTCAGTAATCCGAAAATTGGCAAAAAGGCAGCCATGCCAACTAGCCCTGATTGTGATGCTGGTTGTGAGCTATCATTGCCAGGGCATAGTGGAAATTCCGTTATAAAGACTTCAGACAAGGCTGGCGTATATTGCTTTACGGGAAATATCTCTGGTACCATAACCGCTAATCATCCTGAATCGGTAGTGAGAATCTGCGGTAATGCGGACTTGCAGTCGGTAGTATTAAATAATGGTGCCGATATGGAGATTGCTGAAGGAGCCATCGTTAAGATTGCCGATCTTCAATTGAATTCACCCGAAGGAGAGATAAAGATTTACAATGCCGAGCTAGAAGTAGCGGGGGATTTTACGCCCCATGGCAGCCTCTTCAACTATGGTAAGCTATTGATTTCCGGTTCATTGGCCGTGCGTGGTCTTTCAGCCGTGCAGAATTATGGTGAATTTACCATAGATGAAAATCTGGAGGTTCAGTACCAAATGAGCAACTATCATCAACTTCAGATTAATCAAGACCTGCATGTGTTTCCGAGCGGTGTGCTAAACAATAACTGTCGTTTGGGAGTGAGTGGACAGGTGAAATTAGATGGAAAGCTCAATATGACACGCGGTTATTTAGGCAATAGCGGCAACCTATTTGTGGGAAGTAAGGCTTTGGTCTCAACTCATGAGGCTTCGATGCTTCGCACCAGCAATATTACAGTGGATGGACAGTTTACCGGCGATGGCGACCGGTCTATGATAAAAGTGAATCAACAATCAATTATCAATACAGGTGCACAAATTGGCGGTAATCTCGATTTTTGTGATCACAATGGCATTGAAGTAATGAATGGTCAGCTATTGGCTGGAGCTACTTTATCATGTGGCACTTTTATTCCTCGCTCTGCGTGTAACCCAGAGGGTAATGGTCAGTCTAACTACGCAGACACAGATAATGACGGTGTGAAGGATTTACTAGACAGATACCCTCTGGAACCTTCAGTAAGCGGATTGGTATCATACCCGTCCCATGATGCTTATGCTACTTTAGCCTTTGAGGATCTTTGGCCCAATAAAGGAGATTATGATTTTAATGATTTGGTGCTCCGTTATCGACATAATCTGGTAATAAATGCTAGTAATTTGGTCACTAGGATTGAAACGGAGCTATACATCACTGCGGTAGGGAGTGGTTTTGACAAGGGACTTGGCTTTCAGTTCAATATTTCGCCTTCTGATATTGAATCTGTATCTGGCCAAAGGTTCTCTAAGCAGTTGTTGTCTATTGCACCCAATGGAACAGAGAATGGTCAATCAAAGGCGGTTATTATGGCATTTGATGATGTTTTTGAACTGATTCCCGATAAACCAAGCGGACCGTTTATTAACACCACCAAAGATGTATCGCATGCTTCAAGTGATACGGTGAGCCTGGTGATCGTTCTTAGTGTGCCGAAGCGAATGGATGAATTAGGCGACCTACCATTTAACCCCTTCATTTATATTAAAGATGATCGGGGTAAGGAGCTTCATCTTTTAGATCAGGAACCCACAGATTTGATGAACCTCAGCTTTTTTGGTAGTGCTGCAGATCGTTCAGACCCTGCTACGGGTAAGTTTTATGTAACTGAAACGAACCAGCCCTGGGCGTTAAATGTGGTCGGAGAATTTGCTCATCCTCTTGAGAAAACGGACATTGTTGAAGGTTATGAGTACTTTGATATCTGGGCTCAATCTGGAGGAGTAAGTCGTAAAGACTGGCATGTTGAACATGCTGGCTATAGAAACGGCAACTACGTTTATACCAAAAATTAAGCCCCCGAAGGGCCTTATGGAATAGAGTACCTGTCTCTTAAATGAATCACAACAAGCATAAGCTTCTAAACCCATTTGTGTGTGCAAATACCAGGCTGGTACTTGCTAAGTTCCTGCCATGAATGCTCAGGATCTTTGGAGAATTCTACTCATTGTAAGTCAGTAGCTTAAAATCAGCCAACAAGAAGGCAATTCAGATTCTTGGAGAGCATCGTCCTCAGGATGTGGCAAAAGATATCAGTTGTACTCCACCATACTGTGAACCGGAACATTTGCAGGCAACAAATGCTTACCATTCAGAAATTTAAGTTCTACCAGAAAATCGTATCCTACGAGGCGAGCCCCAACCTTGTTTACCAAACTCGCCGCCGCGGCAGCAGTACCTCCGGTTGCCAATAAATCATCGTGAATTAAGACCTTGGAATCAGGTAGAATATCTTCACGATGCAATTCTAGTATGGCAGAGCCATATTCAAGCTCATAACGCTCTGAATACACATCACGAGGTAACTTTCCCGGTTTCCTTACCGGAATAAATCCTATACCCAATCTCTGCGCCAGCGCAAATCCAAACATGAAGCCACGAGATTCCAATCCAATAATTACATCGGGTTCAAGCGCTTGGCAATGGACCATCATTTGATCCAAAATCTCTGCACATAAGCCCGGATTTTGTAATATGGGTGTTATGTCCTTGAAGGAAATTCCCGGTTTGGGAAAATCCATGACCTCTTCAATATGGTTCTTTATACGCTGACTGAGTAGAGAATTCACTTGGTGCGGACATGAAGCAATAAGCCCACAAAAGCCAGAATTAGACCCAAGAATTCCCTGGTCTCTTCAACATAGGGTTTGTCGGGTTTCATGGTTCCAAACACCGCTCCCTTATCTGAGCTGCCTAACCATTCAAACAGTCCCCCGATGTACCAAAAGGAATACACCAAGCAGGCGATCATGATCAAAGTCGTGATCGGGCGGCTGTAAATATTGAACAACCTAAGCAAAGAAATTAGAGCCACGAGGCCATAAATGGTGACCCATAATACCGGATCATTGTCGTTAGCTTGCCAATAAGCAAACATTCCGAAGACAAGAAGAAGAACAAGACTGATTATACGAGCTTTCATAATACGGATGATTGATAGAGTGAAGTTAGTTAAAGACTAATGATCCGCAGCCAGGATAGGCATTAGAATGTTCACAATTTTATTAAAATTCGTAACGATAGGTCAAGATGGGAATCAAGCCTAGTTGATACTGAACCTCAACCTGTTGAGTGAAGCTGTCGAAGTAAGTATAAGCTTCATTCTGGTTGCCGGTAACATTCTGAAGGTCAATGGATAAAGAGGTAGATCTGCCCTTCTTGTTCCAGGTCCATTGCATCCTTAAATCCAATCTGAAAAAATCATTATTGCTCGTGACCACTGTTGTGGGAGGGATTGGCATGGTCAGGTCTTCGTCCTGGAAAAAAGGATCTTTAAGTCCACCCTGATACATCAAGCGGGCATTCACCGAAAAAATGCGAATCTTGAATTCCTTATTCTTGATCCATTCCCGACCCCCGTTCAGATTCAGGTTGTATTTCGTGTTGTAGCGATTGTTAATTTCTGAATTCTCACCCCAGGTGGAATTGTACACACTTCCACCACCATTGATATACCAGTTTTCAGAATAGTTTCTATTTGCAGTCATTGAGACCCCGGTGGTACGAGCGTCACTAATGCCATCCATCTTGCCATCCCATACGTTGATGTCTGAAATTTGGTAATGAAAAACTTCACTACTTAGCTCCCATCTAGCCCAGGTTTTTCGTGCTCCAACGCTGATTCTTTGAGACTGTTGAATACCATAGTTCTGATTAGTAGCCAGGTAATCTCCTCCATTGCTGCCATAAATGAAATAGTAGTTAAAAGGATTTAGCAGCTGTGAATAGAGACCGGTCTTTATATAAAGATCTATCGCATTGTTGAGATAATAAGTAAAACCTAATCGGGGATCAATAGCCTGATTACCTTTGTTGTCGGTGAGGTAGTTAATGCCGAATTCTGAATTTAAACGATTGAAAATTAAGTAATTAAAATTCACGTAAGGATTTATCAGAAATTGTTTTACCTCGTATGTGTTGAGGCTACCACTGCCATCATAAAGATAATAGTTACCCATAATGCCATAATTCAGTGAACCACCTTCGAGAGGAGTGGTAAGTCTTGAGTGCCAAGAGATAATTTGGTTGAGCTGGGTGGTTAGCTGATTACCAATTTGGGTTTGACTGCTATCGTAATAATTTTGTTCCCTGATGTTTTCCGAGGCGGAAATAGCCATACTGTGCTCAGCGAAACCCTTACCTAACTTGTGGCGATAACTAACACCGGAGCCCCCCATCTTACCATCCAAATATATGTCGGAGCGATCTTTAGCGATCTCAGACTCCTCCAGACTGCGGGCATCAAAATTGTTAAAGTTTAACCCACCTAGCGCAAAAACACTGAATTCACTACCATTTTTTAAGGGCAGGCTCAGGTTAAAGGCAAGATCTTGGAAACCAATAAATTCTCCGCCAAAGTCTACTCCTAAATTGGTGAGCAAACCCGTGAATGAGTACCGGTAATTTATGGCATAGGTAGCTTTGCCACCCTGTTTAAATGGCCCTTCAGAAGCCAAATCAATACCAATTAACGAAGCCTGAACAGTATGGTGCCTTTTGCGATTATTGCCCTTGCGTAAATTCATATCAAAGATGCCTCCAATGCTGTTACCGAACTCCGGCTGAAAAGCACCATAGCGGAAATCAGAATTGCCCATCATCTGAGCACTGATAATGTTTACGCTACCGCCTGTAGCAATGGGTTCATCACTAAATGTTCCGGCGTTGGTCAGATGGTTGGGATTCACTATCTCCACACCATGTAAGCGCCACACATTGTAATTGGGGGAGATTCCTCTCACTGAAACCCGATTGTTTTGATCGTTGGTGATGGCCACATCCGGTGAATTGGTGATCAGGCGTGCGGGATCATAGTAGGTGGCCGCAAATCGGTTAATTTGCTCCTCATTGATGCTCAGTCTTCCCAGTTCAAGAGGATTTTGTTGATCCCGGACCACCACCTCTGAGAGTTGTGAAAATTGGCGATTAAGACGAATTTCCTCACTTATAGGGTGACCATGACGAATCCATATATTCGGAATTACAGCTATTTCATAGCCCATGAAACTAACCGTCATCTTGTAATATCCGGGTTCTAAGCCAGTATACTCAAACTCACCGGCACTATCGGATACGAGCCCAAAGTCACCAGGTGTCAGAGAAATGTTCGCTCCAGCCAAAGGATTTAATGACAAGGCATCAACGACCTTACCCGATAGGGATTGTCCATCTAAATTATTTGAGGCGAGAAAAAGGAATCCCAAAAATATCGCCAGGCATCTCATTTTTGAAGGGATCATTTAAAGGCATTTAGACCTGTAACGTCAAATCCGGTAATGAGAAGGTGAATATCATGTGTACCTTCATAGGTAATAACTGATTCGAGGTTCATCATATGCCGCATGATGGGGTAATCGCCGGTAATTCCCATACCGCCTAACATTTGTCTGGCTTCTCGAGCAATTTTTATGGCCATATCCACATTGTTTCGCTTTGCCATGGAAATTTGAGCAGAGGTCGCACGATTTTCATTTTTCAATACCCCCAGGCGCCAGGTTAGGGTTTGTGCCTTGGTAATTTCGGTAATCATTTCGGCCAGTTTTTTCTGTTGCAACTGGAAGCCGCCTATGGGACGGTCAAATTGTATTCTCTCTTTTGAATACCTCAAAGCCGTATCATAGCAGTCCATCGCAGCACCAATAGCACCCCAGGCAATACCATACCTTGCGCTGTCCAAACAGCCTAAAGGCGCCCCTAACCCACTTTTATTTGGCAGCAGGTTTTCTTTGGGAACTTTCACATTGTCAAAGACTAACTCTCCGGTTGCACTGGCTCTTAAACTCCATTTGTTGTGCGTTTCTGGCGTGGTAAATCCTTCCATTCCCCGTTCAACGATGAGGCCGTGTATTCTTCCTTCTTCATTTTTCGCCCAAACCACCGCAACATCACAAAAGGGAGCATTGGAGATCCATAGCTTAGCTCCATTTAATAAAAGATGATCACCCATATCCTTGTAGTTGGTGATCATACCACCCGGATTGGAACCAAAGTTTGGCTCGGTTAGACCAAAGGATCCCAAAAATTCACCGGAAGCTAGTTTGGGGAGGTATTTTTTTCGCTGTTCCTCATTGCCATATTGATAAATGGGATACATCACCAGCGAAGATTGTACAGAGCAGGTGGATCTGATACCGGAATCACCGCGCTCAATTTCCTGCATCATTAATCCATAAGATATTTGATCCAGCCCGGCACCACCGTATTCTTCAGGAATATAAGGACCAAAGGCTCCAACTTCTGCCAAACCTTTTACCAAATGCTTTGGGAACTCTGCCTTCTGGGCGTATTCTTCAATTACAGGACTCACATCTCGCTTCACCCAATCTCTGGTGGCGTCACGTACCATCTTATGCTCATCACTGAGCAATTCATCCATCAAATAGTAATCGGGAGCCTGAAATAAATCCTCAGCCATATTTTATCAGTTTGGAGGCAAATGTACTTAATGAAGCTCAAGATTTTCTAGCAATAAACAATTCATATCAACCACTTTTTTACAAGCCTTTGTACCCCGTAGTGCGGATAGTAAGTGATTCTCGCATGATGTATTAGGATCCGAATAATCGGTGTGGATGAGCCACTATGGTATATGGAGGTTTAAGGGCTTTATATCGCATACTCAAATTACCCATAGGAAAGAGTTTGAGGCGGGTAAAAGTTTATTTTTGCGTGCTATGGAAATGCCTCCCCATCACTCAGACTGGGTGCTCATTGTGCTTTTGCTCTGTGTGGGCTTAATACTTGCCGCCAGGTTGTATAACCCGGAACGCTTCAGGATATTTTTTGCCTTGCCCTTTCACGTGAAACGCACGGAGATGGAATTGGCATTCAACCCTGTGGTGGCCAGGGGGTTATTTGATGTTAGCCTCAGCGTGATGAGCTATCTGGTTTTGTCTACCGGCATTTATATCTGGTTACAGAATGGGGTGGGAGCCGGGCCTGACCTTTCTAAACCGGCTTTGTTTTTTAGGATTTTAATCATCCTGGTATTGTTCTACCTGATTAAGAATTTAGCCGGTTTATTGGTGGGTTGGGTATTCGACAGAACAGATGATATCGCTCGTAGTCAGAATGCTCAGTTAGCACATAGGGCTTGGATGACTATTGTATTGCTGCCGTTGGTCGTATTATCAGTTTACAATACGAGCTACCCCGAGTTGTGGATTTGGCTCACCCTATCGGTAATCTTGCTGGGAGTGGCGCTCAGCTTGTATTTCTCCTTCCTTCAACTTTGGAAAATAGGGGCTTCTTCATACTATAAAATTTTTTACCTTTGCACGCTGGAAATTGCCCCCTTGGTATTTCTGGCAGGATGGCTTAAAAGCCTTAACTAGTAAGGGATTGAGTAGATACTAACCCAAATCGATCAACTTTGAAGGTAAAAACTATTCTCGTTTCTCAACCAGCACCTCAAACTGAGAATTCTCCATATTTTGATCTGGCGGAAAAGAATAAAGTAAAGGTTGATTTCAGACCATTTATACATGTTGAGGGTGTGGATGTAGCTGATGTGCGCCGTCAGAAGGTCAATATTCCCAGTCATTCTGCAATTATTCTCACCAGCAGAAATGGGGTGGATCACTTTTTCCGTATTGCAGAGGAACTTCGATTTAGCGTACCGAATGAGATGAAGTATTTCTGTACTTCAGAAGCCATTGCCTACTATCTTCAGAAGTATGTAGTGTATCGCAAGAGAAAAATTTACTTTGCCAATAACAGTTTTAAGGATCTTATTCCATTGCTGAAAAAGCATAAAACGGAGTCTTTCCTGCTACCATCTTCCGATGTTTTAAAAGCGGAGATCCCGAAACTGTTGAAAGAGGCAAAAATTAATTATACCAGAGCCATTCTGTATAACACCGTTTCAAGTGATCTCACCGACCTGGCAGATGTTTACTATGATATCCTGGTATTCTTTAGTCCCTCGGGAATTAAGTCGCTCATGGAAAACTTCCCTGAATTCAGGCAGAACAAAACCCTAATCGCCGGATTTGGAAGCAGTACACACAAAGCAGTAGAAGAGGCTGGCTTGAGGTTAGACATTAAGGCACCGACCCCGAAGGCACCTTCTATGACCATGGCTATTGAACAGTATATCAAGAATAGCAAGTAAATTGTCTTAGGCTTCGGCCTTTTCGTTACTTTACCTTATGAATTTAAGCTTTGGAGATGAACATAGGCTCAAGAGTCGAAAGTTGATCGAAAGGCTTTTTAAGGATGGAAAGTCCGTTAAAGCTTATCCGGTGATTGGCGTACTGAGAGTTTATGAGCCAGGCGCTCCCACCAAAATTGGCTACAGTGTTTCCAAGAAAAAGTTTGCGTCGGCGGTAGACAGAAATCTCATAAAGCGCAGGATGAGAGAGGCTAGTCGGGTGGCTCTAAGCAAAGGCCTGATTAATCGAAACTCCGGTTTGGCACTTATGTTGATCTATGTGGATAGAAAAATTCAGGATTTTCATGTATTGGAGAAGGCGATCAGCAAATTGCTTTTAAAGATAGAAGAGTCAAATGAACAGGATATCGAACAATTCTAAGCAGATTTTCACGTTTTCAGTACATTCGTCCATGCCTACCTGCACTAGAACTTTCTGAAGTAAGTTAATTATCGGACCCATGAAACCTATTACCAAGATTTTTGTTGCTGCGTTTGCAGGAATTGTACTTAGCCTATCTGTAGCCTATGTGCCTGATTACTTTGAAATTAGTAAACAGATAGACATTTTCACCACTATTTTTAAAGAGGTAAACCTCTACTATGTAGATGAAACCCAGCCGGGTGAGTTAATGGATGAGGCCATCGAATCTATGCTTCAATCTCTTGATCCCTACACTAATTATATCCCAGAGGAAATGGTGGAGGATTACAAGATTCAAACCACCGGCCATTACGGCGGAATCGGCGCCACCATTCAATTGAAAGATGATGTATTGTTTATTACCAACGCTTATGAAGGTTTTGCTGCGGATAAAGCAGGCCTTAAGGCAGGTGATATTATTCTCAGCATCGATGGAAAATCCCTGGCGGGAAAGAGTACAGATGATATCAGTAAAATACTCAAAGGGGCGCCGGGCACAAAGGTAGAAGTGAAGTTGAAGAGAGGTGAGGAGGTTTTTAATAAAACCATTGAGAGAGATGATGTTCAGGTGAAGAGCGTTCCATACTACGGCATGCTGGAGGATAATATTGCGTATATCTCCTTGAGCAGTTTTACAGATAAAGCCAGTAAAGACATTAAAAAGGCACTTTCTGAATTAGAAGAGAATCACGAGGTGGAAGGTATAATTCTCGACCTGAGAGGAAACCCCGGTGGATTATTGACAGAAGCCGTTAACGTTAGCAATATCTTTTTGGATAAAAACCTGGAAGTGGTTAAAACCAAGGGGAAATTGGAAGAATGGGAGAAGACCTATAAGACTTTAAATCAGCCTATTGATGTGGAAACGCCGGTCGCGGTTTTAATCAACAGAGGTAGTGCCTCCGCTTCGGAAATAGTGGCCGGTACTTTGCAAGACTATGACCGAGCAGTGATCGTTGGCCAAAGAAGTTTTGGAAAAGGTCTGGTGCAACAAACGCGCAAGCTATCTTATGGTGCTCAGTTAAAAGTGACTATTGCTAAGTACTATACCCCTAGCGGTAGATGTATTCAGGCTATTAATTATGCCCAGAGGGCGGAAGACGGTAGCGTGGTAAAATTACCTGATTCTTTGCGCACGAAGTTTGAGACAGAAGCAGGCCGACCAGTTTATGATGGTGGAGGCATTGATCCTGATGTAGCTCTTGATGAATATGATTTGAGTCCTGTAATTCGAAGTCTTTTTCGCGAAATGCTTATTTTCGATTACGCTACTCACTATGCCAGAACTCATGAAACCATCGCTGATCCGGAAGGCTTTAGCTTGTCTGATGAAGAGTATGAAGAATTTCTAGCCTGGTTGGATGGGCGTGAATTTGATTATCAAACAGAAACGGAGCGACGCCTCGAACTGCTGATCAAGGCCGCTGAAAAGGAAGGTTATTCAGAATCTTTGGACAAGGAATTAAAGATGATTCAGCAACAATACGCCATGGAGGAAAATTCTGATTTGATCGATTACTCTCAGGAGATTCGTCAATTTTTAGCTGAGGAAATTGTTGGTAGATATTATTATGACCATGGTCGAATCGCCAATTCACTAAAGCATGACCCCGAGGTGGCAAGTGCGGTGGAAGTACTAAAAAGTGAAGCTGATTATCAAAGCATCTTAAGCCTTGCAGCAAACTAATGTAAAAAAGACTTCAATTTATTTCGAAAGGCTATATCTCTATAGCCTTTTGTTTTTTGCGGTCTTGCTTCCATTTCAATTTAAAAGTCTGCCCCTAACCCTGGGGCTGATGTTATTCAGCTTAATTTGGTTGGTGACTTTAAGATTCAAAGCGAAGTTGGGTCGATTAAAGCACAATGCACCCGCTTTGGTAGGCTTGTTCTATTTTCTCTGGACCGCAATTGGTCTGCTGTATTCGGAAGAAACTGTCACTGCCGAGCGCATCCTGGTCTTAAAAGTTCCTTTTGGTGCCTGGGCCATTCTGCTGGGTACCTCCGGACTCAAGAAAGACTCAATATCGGCCAAGGTATCAACACTCTTTATATATGCGCTCATGGTAGCTTGCCTCCTTGCTTTGCTTCAAGCTTGTTGGCATAGCTTAACTGGTTCAGCCATCAGCAATTTTGAAAGCTTCAAATTGTTGAGGTATTTCAATGTGCCACCGCACTATTTCGGTATGTATCTAAACTTTGCTTATGGGATGCTTTTACTCTGGTTTGTCAGACAGAGATACTTGTTCAAACGTGCATGGATCTCTGTCCTGGGTCTGGCTATAATATTGGTAATGATAATCCTGCTCGCCGTAAGAATTCAGTTTATCGTGTTTTTGATGGTGAACCTGACTGTGGTAGCCATAAGTTGGAAACAATGGCAGAAGACTCGTAACTGGCAGTTAATCGCTATGCCGGTGCTGGCTCTCCTTCTCGGTTTGGCCATCCTTCCAGGTCCCCGAAACCGCATTATGGATAGTTTTAATGAACTGGTTTCCTTCCGAGAAATGGTAAACAATAAGCAAACCAACCCGCGTAAATTTTTATGGCGTGATGGCATGAAGGTCATTCGTCAACATCTGATATTTGGCACCGGTACAGGAGCGGAAGATGCGGCATTGCACCAATACCTTTCCGAGGAGCAAGCGGTTTTCTGGAATGGACAGGATACCTATACTTTGGCTGAAACAAATTATAATTATCACAATGCCTATCTGCAACACTGGGCGTCTAACGGTATTGTGGGCCTGGTTTTACTCCTGTTGCTTTTTTACCTGCCCTTCTACAAGGCTAAGCCCGATGCAGAAGCCATAGTGTTCCTTCTGGTTTGTGGAATAAGCTTCTTGACGGAAAGTATGCTGCAGCGGCAGGCGGGGGTGCTATTTTTCAGCTTTTTCTATGGCGTGTTCTTCATTATTCCGCAAGAAAATTCTGCGCTTGAAAGGTACTGAGCTAAATTTTACATCTGCTCTAGAGTTCACCAATAAGTTCTAAGCTTGGCAAAAGCCTAAGAGCCGAAACGGCATTAAAGCACCCTATTCAACTTGCTGTTCAATTGGATTCTCAAAACATCAAGCTTTTGCAAGCGTTTTAGGCGTGCTTCATATTGTTGATCCCTGACGGTATCAGACTTTAGTTTTTCCTGAATTTCATGAATCAGATCCCGCGTGCGCTTCTCTTTGTAGCGAAGAATACACTCAATGGTGTAGGTGCGTAGAAAGTCTTCTCGACCAGGAAGCATAATATTTTTGCGAGACCAGTCGTGCAGCTGATGCTTATCGCTTACCAGGCTAACCACCTCATTTACAATAGCTCTTTCTTCGGAGCGGATTAACTTCATCGGATCCAGCACCTCTCCTGTACGATCCAACTCATTCGTGAAATGATTCAGTATCGCGGCATAAACCGGATGGTTCAACTCCAACTTATCCAATTCCAACTCAGCAATGATATACTCTGCGATTTTCTCCTGTAAGCTTTCCGAAGCTTCTTCTTCAGTGCCATCGCTAAAGTCAAATTCCTTATCTCCATAATTGAGCAAAAGCCATACAATGGCTTTCTCTTGCTCATAGTGTTTGGTACTGGTGATGGGCCGGTCTGACTCTTGCGCAACATTATGGTCATCATCTTTTTCAACGACCTGAAGGCGTGCTTCTTTTTGTTCTTTTAATCGCTTGTCTCGCGCTTCTTTTCTCTCCTCGTTTTTAGTTATTTGGGCAAGTTCGGTAGAGAGCACTCTTTCATCCATTTGCATGAGTTGAGCACATTCCTGAATGTAGGCAGTACGGAGCAGCGCGTCCGGTATTTTGGCAATGCTGGTCACAATTTCCCTGGCGGCCTTAGATTTTTCCAACGGGCTATCATTGGCTTCCCCCAATAAGAGTCCGGCTTTAAACTTTACAAAATCTCTGCTTTCATCTTTAATGTAATCTACCAGTTCCGATTTACTGACTTTCTTGGCATAGGAGTCTGGGTCATCACCTTCCGGGAAGAGCAACACCTTGACATTCATACCTTCTTCAAGGATGAGGTCAATACCTCTTAAGGAAGCTTTAATTCCGGCTGCATCACCGTCGTATAAGATGGTGATGTTACGGGTAAAGCGCTTAATCAGATTTATTTGGTCACGGGTTAGGGCCGTGCCTGATGAAGCCACTACATTTTTAACTCCTGCCTGATGTAAACTAATCACATCTGTGTAGCCTTCTACCAGCAGACACTCGTCCAACTTTCCCAGTTCTGTTTTGGCTTGATAGATGCCATACAGAATTTTGCTCTTGTGATAGATTTCACTCTCCGGGCTGTTGAGGTACTTGGCCATTTTGGCGCCACTTTGCAAAGTGCGCCCTCCAAACCCGAGTACCCTGCCGGTATGACTGAGGATGGGAAACATTACCCGACCACGGAATCGGTCAATCAGCCTTTCTCCCTTTTCAATACAAAGTCCGGTCTTTAACAGATATTCTTTGCTGTAGGAAGCTTCACGGGCCGCTTTGGATATGCCTTCCCAATCCTCGGGGCTATAGCCCAATTGGAATTCCTTAATGCTTTGATCGCTGAATCCTCGTTCTTTGAAATAAGATAGACCAATCTTTATCCCCTCTTCTGTATCTAGTAATTGATCGCCAAACCATTTATTGGCAAAGTCATTTACCAGAAACAGACTTTCACGCTCAGAGCGTTTTTCTTTTGCCTCTTCCGACTGCTCGGTTTCCTCTATCTCAATTCCGTATTTCCTTGCCAGATAACGCAGCGCTTCAGGGTAGGTGTAGTGTTCGTGTTCCATTAAGAAACTCACTACGGTTCCTCCTTTGCCACTGCTAAAATCCTTGAAGATTTGCTTGGCTGGAGAGACCATAAAGGAAGGAGTCTTTTCATTGGAGAAGGGACTCAATCCTTTTAGATTACTGCCAGACTTTTTAAGTACCACAAAATCTCCTATCACCTCCTCAATTCTGGAGGTCTCAAAAATCCTGTCAATAGTGGCTTTGGAAATCATGAAATTCAGCTTCCTGCAAATCTACACAACCCATACATCTCTCTCTGCATTATGGCACAGAATGTTCCCTATGCTTCAAATTGGATGTCCGAGACGTAACCAGCCTGTATTTAACCTCTTTCCCTAGTTATTGTGCAGGTGCACATCCGTTTGTGGGAAGGGTATGCTAATTCCTTCAGCGTCAAACGCCTTTTTTACTTTTTCGGAAAAGCCGTTGATAATTGTCCAATAATCTTCGTTCTTGCTCCAACACCTTACTTTGAAATTTACTGAACTGTCTGCCAGCGCTTCTATGTAGATGTCATGCCCCGGATCTGATAAAACACCTTCTTCTTCACTGATGAGCTTCTCCAAAATACTTTTAGCCTTGTCAATACTATCTTCATATCCAATGCCAAAGGTCATATCTACCCGTCGCTTGTCGTGAAAGGAGTAATTCTGAACTGAGTTGTTGGAAAGTTGTGCATTAGGGATAATTATCTCCTGATTTGAAGGAGTGGTAAGGTATGTATAGAAGACCTGAATTTCTCTTACCGTACCAGAATACCCGGCACCTTCAATGAAATCACCCACCTTGAAGGGTTTTAACAATAAGATTAAAACGCCTCCGGCAAAATTACTTAAGCTTCCCTGTAAAGCTAAACCAACTGCTAAACCTGCAGCACCCAAGATGGCTATAAAGGAAGTCATTTCCACTCCCAGCATGCTGGCTACCGAGATAAACAGCATCACTTTTAATAAGGCACCAATTACCGACTGTAAAAATGGTTTTAAAGATGGATCTACTCCACGGCGATCAAGCATCTTTCCCACGACCTTCTTTAAACGGCCAATCAAATAGGAACCAATTATTAAAACCAGAATGGCAAGCACAATCTTACCTCCATAAACAATTATCAGATCTGAAACCTGCTCAAAATACTTGTCGAAATTTTCCATTACTGCTAAGACTTGGGATTAATTTAAGGGTGCAAAATTATTTATTTCTTTCAATTACATACTCGCACAAAGCAGAAAGTGATTCTTTGGCTTCATGAGCGGGCAGCTCTACCAGAATATCCTGAGCCGCTCGATAGTATTCATTCATTCTCTTTTCGGCATATTCTAAGCCGCCGTAATCGTGGACCAATTTTATCACCTGTGCTACTTTGGATTTATTGGTGTTATGTCGCTTTACGACATTAATGATAAAGGACTTATCCTTTCGGTTAGCCTGTTGCAAGGTGTAGATTAGGGGTAAGGTCATCTTTTGCTCCTTTATGTCAATACCGCTGGGCTTGCCGGTTTTCCGGGATGACTCAAAATCAAACAAGTCGTCTTTTATCTGGAATGCTATGCCCAACTTTTCTCCAAATTCGAGCATGGTACTGATTTTAGCTTCATCCTCACTAACCGAGGCTGCGCCAACCCCACAACAAGAAGCAATCAGGGAGGCCGTCTTTTGTCTAATGATTTCAAAGTAAATATCCTCATTGATATCCAGTCTTCTGGCCTTTTCTATTTGCAGAAGTTCTCCCTCACTCATTTCCCGTACCGCTGTACTTACAATTTTCAGGAGACGATGTTCTTCATTATCGACCGCCAATAAGAGTACGCGACTCAGTAAATAGTCACCTACCAGCACCGCAATTTTATTTTTCCAAAGTGCATTGAGTGAAAAGAACCCTCGCCGCATGTCAGAATCATCAACCACGTCATCGTGCACCAGCGTGGCCGTATGCATAAGCTCTACCAAAGCAGCCCCTCGATAGGTGCTCTCACTTATTTCTCCAAACAACTTAGCCGATAAGAAAACCAGCATAGGCCTTAGCTGCTTGCCTTTTCTCTTATAAATGAAGTATGTTATTCGGTCCAGCAAGGCAACTTTGCTGGACATATAGGTCCGGAATTTGGGCTCGAAAGCCTCCATTTCTTCTCTAACAGGCTGCTGTATCTGCTCTAGCGAAGTCATTTGCACGGCCAAAGGTAAGGCTTGTGATATGAACTAAAAGTCATCTGTTATCTTAGTTGCTCTAAGCTCTTCAATATGCGTTTCATGTTGTTTCTTTCAAAACCTGGTAAGCCCCGAAATGTTTTAAGGATGATAGGTGTATTAAGTCTTTCCTTATTAATAGTTTCCTGTTATCAGGAGGGGAAGCTATCAGGAATGATTGATCCAGAGAGAAAGCTTTCAAATTTTCGGTATTTGGCCCTTGGTGATAGTTACACCATTGGTACGGCCATGGCTTCTAAGTGGGCATATCCCAGGCAGCTGGCAGACAGCTTAAGTAAGAAAATGAATGGGCAATCCGTAGATCTTGATATTATGGCAAGAGGAGGGTGGACCACAGGAGACTTGCTCGGTGCTTTAGCCCAGGCTAAGCCAGATTCCGGGTATCATCTCGTGAGCTTATTGATAGGAACCAATAATCAGTTTCAAGGGCGGCCGATCAAGGAGTACCGCGCTCAGTTTCGTATAATATTGGAATGGGCGGTATCTCTGGCCGATAGCGATAGCGCCAGGGTTTTCGTTTTTAGCATGCCCGATTGGGGAGTTACACCAGTTGGAGGTGTCAACGCCGGTCTCATTGCGGAAGAAATCAACCGGTTTAATAAAGTAAATCAAGAGATTTCTGATTCTATGGGTGTGGCTTATTACAATATCACGGATATCAGCCGTAAGGCTGCCCAAAACAGATACTATGTAGCAAAGGATGGCTTGCACTTTTCAGCTGAAATGCACAGCCTTTGGGTGCATAGGTACCTGAATGATATCGTGGATCAATTGCAGGCTGATTAACCTGGCTCGCTTACTTCGTTCTTATTGGCAAGTTGCCCACAAGCTGCATCAATATCCTTCCCTCTGCTGCGTCTAACCTTGGCAACCACCCCAATTTGGGCCAAAGCGTGAGTGTAGGCCTCTACAATATTACCGGCTGCTTGCTGAAATCGCTCATCATCAGTGGGGTTGTACTCAATAAGATTAACCTTACAGGGTACGCGTTTGGCAAAATCTACCAGAGCAGCAATATCTTTGGATGTGTCATTTATACCTTCCCAAACCACATATTCTAAGGTCACTTTACTACGGGTTTTATCATACCAGTATTGTAAGGATGAAAGCAGGTCGTTAACCGGATTAAGTTTGTTGATGGGCATGATATTATCGCGCACCTCGTCCCTGGCTGAGTGAAGAGAGAGTGCCAAATTAAATTTAACCTTCTCATCCGCTAATTTTCTAATCATCTTAGATAAACCAACCGTACTCAAGGTGATTCTGCGGGGAGACATTCCCAGACCTTCAGGAGATGTAATCTTTTCAATGGCAGAGAGCACATTCTTGTAGTTCATCAGAGGTTCTCCCATACCCATTAAAACGATATTGGTAAGCGGTCTGCCAAAAAGCTCTTGTGCTTCATTGTGAATTGCCACCACCTGATCGTAAATTTCATCGGGATTAAGATTTCGCATGCGCTTCATCTGACCAGTAGCACAGAAATGACAATCGAGGCTACAACCAACCTGAGACGATATGCAGGCCGTGATTCTTTTCTCGGTAGGGATAAGTACAGATTCTACCACATTTCCATCGTAGAGTCGCACCGCATTTTTGATCGTACCGTCCGAGCTGCGTTGTATCTCATCTACGCGAATGTGGTTAATGACAAAATCCTCGGCTAATTTGTTTCGAAGTTCAAGGCTGAGGTTGGTCATACTCTCAAAATCTTTTACTCCTTTTTGCCAGAGCCACTCGTACACCTGGTTTGCCCTGAAATTGGATTCACCTATTTCTTTGAAGTAAGCCTTTATGTCATCTCGGGTCAGGGCCCTGATATCCTTCCGGGAATCTATCATGAAGCAAAGTTAGCCAATCGCGACGGCTAAATGTTGAACATCAATTCAAATAGGCTGCCTTCACCCGGTTTGGAAATGACATTAATGCTGCCTCGATGGAGGCGCATGATATTTTTTGCCAGGGTTAGCCCTATGCCAGTGCCGTCCTTTTTGGTTGAGAAAAAGGGAATGAATATGGATGAAATGATCTCATCATCAATCCCCGGTCCGTTATCGGCAACGCCAATAACAATGGAAGATTCGGTCAGCCTGGTGCTAAGCACAATTTCACCGTCGCTCTGAGCTTTCAGAGCGTGAATGGCATTTGAGATGAGGTTTATAAGATTCTGTTCCAGCATTTTTCGGTCAGCGCGCACCGCAATGCGATTATTAGGCATGTCTACCTTGATGTTGATCTTGTTGTCAGAGATCTGAGCCCGCATTAATGTGGCTACTTCATCAAGTAAGTCCTTTACGCCAATCACTTCAAATTTTGGGGCAGGCAGACGGGTAAGTTTTCGGTAATCTTCTACAAAATTGAGCATGCCTTTACTGCGCCGGATAATCGTATCCAGCGCGAGCACTATGTCATCTATCTGTTGTTCATCCAGAACAGAAGCCTCTATCGCCTTTCCTCGCTCATCTGTTAGCATATCCCTAATGGTTTCTGAGAGGCTGGTTACCGGTGTTACGGAGTTCATTACCTCGTGAGCCAGGATGCGGATCAATTTATGCCAGGCTTCTATCTCTTTTTGTTCAATTTCCTTTTTCAAATCTGAAAAGGCAATAAGACGATATTCTTGTCCTTGTAATTTAATCCTGGTGAGATCCAGATAACATTCTTTTTTTTCTCCGCCGCCATCTATTTCAATCAACCGCCTTCCTTCAGATTCCAGATTTCCGAGCTGATCCGTAAATTCAGGTTTCTTTTTACTGAGTAGTTTCCAATTTTGAAACTGAGGGATTTCCAAAATGTTTTGGGCCGCCAGGTTCATGAGGACTATACTTTCATGCCGATCGAGAATGATCAGTCCGAGATTGATGTTTTCCAGCGCCAATCTCAACAATTCATATTGACTTTGCTTTTCGGCCCGAGCTTGTTTCAGCATCTCAGATATCTCATTGAAAGATTGTCCTAATTCCTGAAATGAGGCATTTAGCTTAGGACTGCTAAAATTGACGGAGTAGTCGCCAAAACGCATGGCGTCAAAAAATTTTTTTAATTCCCGGTTGGTGCGGTTGACAAACCAAATCAACTCCCAAATCTGGCCTCCTACTGTGGCTAACAGAAGTATAGGGATAAAGACTAAATCATAGCGTATAAGTAACCAGCAAGTCAAACTGAGACTGACTGTCATCAGAATCACTCTAAACACCACCAAGTTTGTAAAGCGCCTAGAGGCCATATTTTTCCATTCTTCTGTAAAGTGCGGCTCGGGTAAGTCCAAGTTCTTTGGCAGCTCGAGATACATTTCCCTTGTACTGATCCAATGCTGTTCTTACCATATGTATTTCCATTTCCTGTAAGTTAAGACCGTCTGGTTTGCCTTGCGTTGGCTCCAACTGTAGGTCTTCAGGTTTAATATAACTGTCTTCTGTAAGGATTACTGCCCTTTCAATGCTGTGTTCCAATTCACGGATATTGCCAGGCCAATGATAATTACAGATCATATCCAGGGCCGACTCCGTGAGACGATGCTGTTCTTTACGATACTTTCTCTTAAATCGTTCTAAAAAGCGTGAAGCCAGGATAGGAATATCTTCTCTCCTTTCTCGGAGGGGCGGGATCACCAATTCCACGGTGTTTATGCGGTAAAGTAGATCCTGCCTGAACAAGCCTTCCTGAACTTTCTGATGAATGGGAGTATTGGTGGCAGAAATTAGTCTCACATTAATTGATCTTTCCTGGTTTTCGCCAATTCTTTTCACCTTTCTGTTTTGCAGCACTGTTAGCAGTTTAGCTTGCAGGTCTGCCGCCAGGTTGCCAATTTCATCAAGAAATAGCGTTCCTTCATGGGCGGTTTCAAATCTTCCGGGTTTATCTTCCTGAGCATCTGTAAAGGAGCCTTTTTTATGACCGAACAATTCACTTTCAAATAAGGAGTGGCTTACCGTACCCAGGTCAACCGTGATGAAGTTTGCATCGCTACGCAGGGACAATTGATGTAAGCGCATGGCAAGCACACTTTTCCCGGTGCCATTCTCACCAAGGAGTAAAACATTGGCATCCGTGGCGGCTACCTTGTTTAAATCAGCCATGAGGCTTTTCATCGCGTCAGAGCGTGCGACAAAATCATCTCCTGGCAAACCCAGCGTCTCTTCCAGGTTTTTCTTGGTGCTCTGCAGTTGCTGTACCTTCTTGCGTTCCCTACCAAACCGCAATGCGGTCTGTATAGTTGTAATAAGCTTCTCATTGTTCCAGGGTTTTAAAACAAAGTCGAAGGCACCTTCCTTAATGGCCATAACGGCCAACTCCACCTCACCATATGCCGTCATTAACACTACTTGTGTTTCAGGGCTAACCTCCTTGATGTGCTTGAGCCAGTATAAGCCTTCCTTCCCATCATTTACGCCTTTCCTGAAATTCATATCCAGCAAGATCACATCAGGATTACTACTGCCCAGAACCTGGTTTAGTTCACCAGGATTAGACAGGGTGTCTACATGGCGATAATGCCTCTTCAGGAGCAGACGTGCACTGGTCAGTACATCATCGTCATCATCGATTATAAGTATGCGGTAAGGATCCATCCAGAAATCGAAAATAGTTAGAACTGTTCGCTGGCGTGCAACCAACTGTCCGAAAACGAACAGCAATATACTTCTACTGGTTTGAAATGCCTTGCAGGCGGTTTAGTCTTAATTCACCTCCCAAAGTTTTCAAGGTTCAGATTTATCCAGAGGAGGATGGTTTACGGCGGTGTACGAATGTGAACAAATTAGTGTTCGTTAATGAACATCTGTTTACACCCGGTATATTGTATATATCTGATAATCAATGAATAGACTATTTGGCACGTCCTATGCCATATCAATTCCTGAAAACATAAAAATGAAACTGCATCAGCAATGATGCAATGGTTTAAAAATCCCGGATAAGCTGTGAATTAGCAAAGTTCTTTATTAAAAGTTGGAAATAAATTGGTTGTTTAATTTCAAGTTCAAGTAGCAGAATTTTAGGGTTAATCGGTTATCCTCCAACAAATTTTCCGGGATTTTTAAAATCTTAATATGAAAATCCTGTTCAAACTGGGAAACTCAAAGCAACAACTTGTTGTGATATACCCTAATTTGGACAGGGTTTTTTATTTAATACCATGATCAGCTTACATCATATTACCAAAACCTACAGATCTACCTCGATAGAGACCCGTGCGCTCAGTGATATAAGTTTCCAGGCTAAGGAAGGGGAATTTATTTCTGTAATGGGACCATCAGGTTGTGGAAAGACTACCTTAATTAACATCATAGGTTTGCTCGATGATTTCGATAAGGGTCTGTACATCTTTGATGATATGGATGTAGGTAAATTATCTGAGAAAGATCGTGTTAAGATTCGCAAGGAAAACATCGGCTTTATTTTTCAAAATTTTAACCTCCTTGATGAGCTAACCGTTTCTGAGAATATAGAATTACCCCTGGTGTATTTGGGTTTGCCAGCCAATGAGCGGAATAAGAGGGTAGAACGCGTGTTGGATCAGATTGATTTGGGTCATCGGAGAAAATATTTCCCCTATCAGCTATCGGGAGGTCAACAGCAGAAGGTAGCCATCGGCAGAGCAATTTCAAGCAATCCCAGGCTTCTGCTGGCAGATGAACCAACTGGTAATCTGGATTCCGTGCAGGGAAATGAAATCATGGAAGCCCTTAATAGTCTTAACGAAACAGGCACCACTATAATTATGGTTACGCACAGCATGAATGATGCTTCTTATAGTAACCGTGTAATTAAGCTGATGGACGGACAATTGGTATCACAGAAGGCGCTTCTGCATGCGTGATTTGCATTTAAAATTTACCTTAAGGTCTCTTCTTAGAAGCAGGAATTATACCATTCTAAACCTGGCTGGATTGGCAATTGGTTTGGCAGTGAGCATTATTGTTTATCTGTATGTTCAGGATGAAATGAACTACGATGAACACCTCACAGATTACAAGAATATCTATCGCATTAATGCTCAGTTTGAGCTGGATAAACAGAGAGAACAGGTAGCGGGTACAAGTCTAAGTTTAGGACCACTGCTTGCACAGGATTATTCGTATATCCAAAATTTCACACGCTTTCTTCATTACAATTATAACGTGATGTTTAAGTATGGAGGCAATGAACATTTTGAGAACAATATAGCAGTTGCGGATAGTAATTTCTTTAAGGTTTTTGAAATGAACTTTCTGGAAGGTTCTCCATCCTCCTCCTTAAGGGAACCCAGAACCATCGTCATCACCAGCAGCTTCGCTAAACGATATTTTGGTACTGAACCGGCTTTAGGAAAATACATCAGCACCAATAATTTTGACTATCGCGTAACAGGTGTAATTGAAGATTTACCCGGCAATACCCATCATTCTTTCGAGGCAGTTATCAGCGCTTTTCATGAGACGCTTCCTCTGGACCAGCTCACCAAGTCACTTTGGGAGGCCACGGTATACACCTTCTTAAAGTTTGAAAGCCAAGATTTGGCTGATCGCCTGGAAGCGGACTTTCATAATTTCTATAAACGATATATGGAAGAAGCTGGTCAAAATCTAGGAGGCTACTATGATATTGACCTGGTCCGGTTGGATAAGATCCATTATGATAAGGACTATCAGTTTGACCGGCCCACCGGTAAAAGGGTTTACCTGTATGCTTTTGGGGCCATTGGATTATTGATTCTGATTCTGGCCGGCATTAACTATGTGAACATGGCTACCGCACGTGGTATGGGAAGAGCTAAAGAGGCTGGTCTGCGCAAG
This sequence comes from Owenweeksia sp., assembly GCA_965229445.1. Lineage (GTDB taxonomy): Bacteria > Bacteroidota > Bacteroidia > Flavobacteriales > Schleiferiaceae > Owenweeksia. The sequence goes on along the minus strand of OZ245876.1, from coordinate 3,253,598 downwards.
ATTTTTGGCAGCACACCCAGGCAAATTCAGAGATTGGTACTCTCTGAATCGGTAATACTTAGTCTGGTATCGCTGTTTTTTGCCTTTAGTTTGGTGGAAGTCATATTGGAGTTAACCAGTTTTAATCAGGTGTTGGGTAAAGATCTCTCACTTGATTTCATGGCCTATCCATTGCTCTGGATTGTGCCGCTGGCATTGGCGGTATTGGTTGGGATTCTCAGCGGGTGGTATCCGGCCATTATACTCAGTAATGTTCCTGCCGTCTCCGCGGTAAGAGGTGGGTATGCCCTTAGTTCGCGCAGCACTAGTTTGCGCAGGTTTTTAGTTGGATTCCAGTTTTGTATTTCAGTAGCTGTGGTTATAACAGCCCTGCTTATGTACAAGCAAATGGATTTTGTGAGTAAGAAAGATTTGGGATTCAATAAAGAAGATGTGGTGCTGGTGCCCATTCAGGATAGCCTTACCTCGCATAGACTACCCAGGCTACGCAAGGCGTTGGCAGAAACGCCATATGTGCTTTCTTCAAGTGTGGCCTGGTCTGTTCCTGGCAATAATCTCGATCGAACCCTCTTGAGTTTAGAAGAACCATCTGGTGGCTCCTTTCAGCGTGAAGTGGTTGATCTGATGTACGTTGGTACCGGATATTTGGAAACTATGGAAATTGACTTATTGGCCGGTAGAGATTTTGAGGATAAAGATTTGGACACGAATGAATCCGTACTTATTGTAAACCGGGAGATGGTGATCTTTATGCGTTGGAAAGACCCATTGGGTAAGCAGGTGCAATGGGGTTTTGATGATACCGGGGAACCACTCTATAACGGAAAGGTAGTGGGCGTAGTGGAGAATTTCAATACCCATTCTCTGCATGAGAAAGTAAGACCAACCGTATTGTTTTTACAAAGCGACAATGTAGGAAGCATGCAAGTTAGAGTGGATAGTGAACATTTGGTAGCCGCCCTGAATAATTTGGAAAAAGCCTGGGGAGATGAGATCGGTGGTATTCCCTTTAGGTTTAGTTTTCTCAATGGTCGTTTAATGAGTTTGTACCAGGAGGAGCGAAGACAAAGCATGGTGGTGCTTTTATTGACCTATTTGGCAATATCCTTGTCTTTTCTCGGTTTAACCGGTATGGCATCCTTTACTACGGGCCAACGAACCCGTGAAATAGGGATTAGAAAAATTATGGGGGCCGATTTGCGGCAAATGCTCAACCTTGTTTTTAAGGATATGCTATCTCTGGTGGTAATTTCGGTTCTCCTTGCCCTGCCTTTGGCTTTTATGCTGATCAAAGGTTGGTTGGCCAACTTTGCATATGCGGCCAATCTCGATCCTTTTGTATTTGTAATGTCTGCCTTATCTGCCGTATTACTGGCGTATATGATTGTGAGTTACCATTCACTAAAAGTGGCGCGTTATAAACCTGTTGATATTTTGAAGCATGAATGAGCGTCTCCCACTGCCTGATTGGCCTTAACGAATGTGTATCTTCGCCAGCTGTAAATTTAAAGTATAAGAAGACTGAATGAGAGAGCTATTTCCGGGATGTAAAGGGACCTATACCCTCCTTTTCGTTTTACTAAGCATATTTCTACACGCTCAGTATGAGCCTTTTCAACGTGATGATCAATATCAGGTATTGATTGACTTAACAGCCCTTCAAGATGATAAGATTCCGGTAGAGATTGTAGTGCCCATATTGGATGTTGACAGTGTCGAATTCCATATGGCCCGTATCATTCCCGGTACCTATGATGTGCATAATTACGGTCGATTTCTATCAAAAATTGTCGCTCTCAGTAGCAGTGGGGATACGCTGGCTATGGAAAAACTGGATCTTAATCGCTGGTTGATAAAGGATGCCTCAAGCTTATACAAAATTACCTATTGGGTGGATGACACCTATGACTACGCAGAGAACACCGGTATTTTTGAACCGGCGGGTTCAGGAATGAATGATAGTGTTTTCCTGTTAAACAACTTTGCATTTGTAGGTTATCTCAATGACTATCAGAAGATAAAGTACGATCTGGAAGTTCGTAAACCCAAAGGTTTCTATGGCAGTACAGCGCTGGTAGGGGATATTGGTAAAGATTCAGATCGCTACTTAATAGAGGATTACTTTGAGCTTCATGATAATCCCATGCTTTATTGTTTGCCGGATACAGTTTCCAAGATGGTTGGAAATACACGTGTACTGGTGTCTGTTTACAGTCCGGGTAAATTAGTAAATGCCACCCAGTGTATGGAAGAAATATCCGCGGTTTTAGATGCTGCCGAGAAGTATTTGGGTGGGGAGATGCCGGTTGATAAGTATGCCGTACTAATTTATACGGTGCCTATGGGAATGATGGGTTCCAGTTATGGAGCCTTAGAACATCACCGATCCACGGTTTTGTATATGCCTGAGATGGCAGGAGAGGAGTTTTACAACGGGGTGCGTGACATCACTTCACATGAATTCTTTCATATCATCACTCCCTTGAATATTCATTCGGAGATGATCGCTGATTTTGATTTTATCAATCCTAAAATGTCGCAGCATATTTGGTTATACGAAGGAGTCACAGAGTATAACTCTCACCTGGTTCAAATACGTTCAGGTATTTATGATTTAAACCAATTCCTGGATGTTACGGAGGATAAGCTTCTGACCGGGGATGATTATGACCGGCATATTCCCTTAACTGTTGCCAGTACGCACACGCTAACTTTCTTAAAAGACCAGTATTACAATTTTTATCAGAAAGGTCATCTGGCGGGAATGGCGCTGGATTTGAAACTAATTCAACTGTCTGAAGGAAAGTATCGCCTGGTAGATCTCTTGGCAGAGTTAGGAGCCGTGTACGGCAGCGATACCTTTTTTGTTGATGAAGAGTTATTTGATATTATAACAGAATTAACTTATCCCGAGATGAGGGAGTTTTTTGCCAGACATTTTGAAGGTACGGAGCCCTTTCCTTTTGAAGAATTGATGGCTATGGTGGGGGTGAATTATCAGGCGGAGGCCAAGGTTCAAAGATTTACAGTAGGAAATATTGAGTTCGGCTATAATTTTGGAACCGGCCGAATAAAAGTAGCGAGTACGGATGATCTGGATGACTTTGGTAAGGATATGGGTTGGAAGGTAGGAGATGAAATTATTGAATTTAATGGCATTGAGGTTGATCTATATACCATCGGAGATGTAATTAGCGACTTTTACTCAAACACGCAGATTGGTGATAAAGTGGAGGTCTTGGTAGCTCGTCCTGATGGTGAGGATAACTTCAAGGAGAAAAAGCTGAAAGCTAAAGCCCGCACTGCTGAATACACGGAATATCATCTCATGCAAGCTGTCCCAGAGCCCTCAGAGCTTCAATTAAGGATGCGAAAAGTTTGGATAAATCAATAAAACAAAGCCGCCATACAAATAAGCATGGCGGCTGTTAAGATTTAATGTTCTATCATTATACTCCGTGAGGTACTCAAACCCCTGGAGTCAACCAGGTTTAATATATACACACCTGATGGAAGCCTGTTCGTTTCCAGGATGAGTTTATTATCTCCCACTTTTATTTGCCAGCTTTTATCGGGCATCACTTTACGTCCGGTCATATCGTATAGGGATAATGCCGTTTCGCCGGATTCTTGACCGGTAATTTCTATAACGAGCAAATCATTGGCCGGACTTGGATAAACGTTGAAACTGTGCCTAGTATCAAGTTCACTCTGTCCGACAGCAGTATTAACATTGAGTTTAAAGGTTTTATCATCCGTAAAAAAACCATCACTGATCCGGAAAGTAACCAAGTAGGGATTCTCTCGGATATCCATCACTGAAGGATTCCAACTGAAAACACCGTGAATTTTTTTAACCAATCTATTGCGATACACCTTAAACTCAGCTTGGTGGGAAGGATCAAGAAAGATTTCTGAGAAAGCTCCCATTTCCAAATCAGTAATACGTGATGCGTCCGAGTGATTGCCCCATAAATCAAGCGTAAAGCTTTCACCTGCCACAAGGTCTAATGAAAAATGCCCTAGAGAATCTTTATTGAAGTTGCCAAGGCCAGACCATTCAGGGAAGCCCTGTCCTGGATTGACTACAATAAACTGCATATCTCGGCGAATGTGACCCACCCACTGTCCGTTTCGGTATTGATCCACCAGGATTGAGGCTACATAATTCCCCATATTATTAGCTGTCCAAGAAATAGTTCCTGTCACAGGGTCAATGCTAAAAGGATTGCTGGGATCAGAGGAGGGATCTGTGTATCCTGCACAGTATTGGTTCACTCGCGTAAGTGGTGTGTCGATTCGCCAGTGAAGTGAATCTCCATCAACATCAAAAGGCAGTGGATTGTATTGCCAGGGAGTTTGCAGAGGTAAGAAGATAGCGGCGGGCACGATAAAGAAGGGAGTGGAGTTTGGTGCCACAGAATCCACCAGAAGAGAGGTTTTAAGAATCATATTGTCCCCCAGGGGGTTATTTAGATTCTGAATGGCTGCATTTCTGCAGCAATCTTGCCAATACACCTCCCATAGTCCCGGTGATGGAAGCGTAACCGTATCAATGAAGAGATAGATTTCCACGCCATACGGATACATAGGTAACAGGTTGCCCGAGATTATTGAATCATACTGAGTGGAGGTAGAAAAACTTTGGCCATTAGGGCCGCTGAAATTGAAGGTTGCGGTGAGATCCATGGGGATACCTATAGTATCTCGATAAACCAATAGGGTAATCACATGCTGACCATTGTTGAGATCATGAAGGAGGATTTCTCCACCCATCAGATGGGTAGCGGATGCCTGAAGACCAATAAGTGTCATCAGCAGGCTCAGGTATAATTTTTTCATGGTAAGGAGTTTAAAGGCGTGAATAATTGATCTCAATGTAATAGGATGGTAGATAATATGGTATGCTGAATTATTAATTGATTAGACTTAAGACCTTAACCATAGGTCCATTTCTGAGCTTAAACTCAATCGCTCTCAACCTTAAGCGTGATCTGGATGCGATAAACTTATTAAAAGCCTTATTTTCAATGCGGTTGAATTATTCAATCGGCTTAGTTTGTGATCAAGATTACATTTCAGGTTTGACAACTTGTTAATTTTGCCTGAAATTTGAAGCAATGAAAGTAACAAGTGAGATTATTAAAGATCCCTCCACGCATTTAATTGATGTGCGTAGTCCTGCAGAATTGTACGAAATGGCCATTGACAACGCCGTGAATATTCCTATGGATGAGGTGCCTTCAAGACTGAATGAATTTCGGGATATGCAAGGTGATATCGTAGTATTCTGTCGTTCAGGAGCTCGTAGTGAAAGCGTAAAGCAATACCTGATCCAGAATGGCATACCCAATGTCATCAATGGAGGCGGTGTAGCAGATATTAAACTTCAACTGATGTAAGCATGATGAAATTATTTTTAAGCATAATGGTGAGCCTTCTATTATTAGGTTGTCAGGCACAGAACCATAGCGATACGGAGGCCGAGAAACAAGCCGAAAATCCTACTTCAATTCAGGATAGAACGGATCCTCATGGCGATGTGAGCGTTCAAGAAGCTCAAAATATGATAGCATCAGGAGAGGTGATTATACTGGATGTGAGAACGGATGATGAATTCAATGAGGGCCATATTGAAGGTGCTCGCCAATTGAATTTTTTCAGCGATAATTTTAAGGAAAAGATTGCAGAGCTACCTCGTGATGCCAATTATCTGGTTTACTGTGCTTCTGGCAATCGCAGTGGTAAGGCTGTACAGATTATGAAAGAACTAAACTTTATAGAAGTGCATAATATGGAGGGTGGTATTTCTGCCTGGCGATCAAATTCTCTGGAAACGGTAAGGTGATATGGCATCTTTTAAGGAAATAGTAGCTTCGGACATCCCTGTGTTAATTGATTTTCATGCGGAATGGTGTGGGCCGTGTAAGGCTCTGGCGCCGCATATTAAGCAAGTGAAAAAGGAAATGGGTGACAAGGCAAAGATTATTAAAATTGATGTAGATCGAAATCCACAGCTTGCATCCTCGCTGCAGGTTCAGGGTGTACCCACCTTAATGCTTTATAAATCTGGGGAGTTAAAGTGGCGCCAGAGCGGAGTGGTTCCGGCATCGGACCTCGTTCAGAAAATCAATCAATATATTTAGTGAATTATAGTCCTTTGGAGACCAGGCCTTTTTCAGCCAAATGCTTCAGTACATCAGGAAGTGCTTGCTTCAGCCTGGGCCATGCCTTTTCACTGTCGTGAAAAACGACAATTGAACCAGGTTTAACGTGTTTCTTCACGTTTTCCGCACATTTATGGGCGGAGATGCGGGTATCAAAGTCACCACTTAAGACATCCCACATAATTACCCGATGCGTCTTGATTATTTCCTTTGCCTGAGATCGGGTTATGCGACCATAAGGTGGCCTGAACAGATTGGAAGAAATCAGATTTGAGGCTTCATGAAATGATTGTACATAGGTATTCGTATTGGTATGCCAGCCATTGAGGTGTTGCATCGTATGGCTACCCAGTGAATGATCACTGCTTTGAAGCTGATTGAAGGTTTCAGGGTATTTCTGAATATTATCTCCAATCAGAAAAAAGCTCGCCTTAAAATCATACTCATCCAACTGTTCCAGCACCCAGGGTGTAATCTCCGGGTGAGGACCATCATCAAAACTCAGGTATACTGTATGGTCATTTGCAGCAGCATGCCATTCTAAATCGGGATGAAATAGTTGCCGGAAAAGCCATGGCGTTTTGATCCAATAAAGCGGCCTAAGCATAAACTTTAGCCCATGCCAAATGGTTGCACCGCTTGTTGATATCGTTGAAACAGTTCACTTTCCTGCAAGTTTTGTCCGGTGCCATTGTATTGCTGATCCAGACGCAAAAGCATTTGGTAATACTGCACTGCCGCCTGAATTTCGTTGTTGATGTTCTTCCGTTTATCACCTCGAAAGTTTAGGTAATAACCAAGTTCTTCATCGAGGCGAGTTGAAAATAGTTGTACTAATTCATCCGCTTTTTCTGAAGCACCCGCCTTAAAGTAGCCTTCAATCACTCCAAAGATGAAATAATTGAACTGAAACTTTTCTTCAGGCATTACCTTCATGCAAAAATCAAGAGCCTCAATAGCCTTTTCATTTTGTCCTTCTTCAGCAAATTTTACCGCCATACGTCCAAAGCAGTTTCTCAGGTTGTAAGATACCCTGCGGTTGGTCTCATCCAGATATACATCAGGGTCTTCCATATTTCCATAAGAGAACTTCTCCATCATGTTGGTATACATAATGTCAGCATCAACCTCCCCAAAATCTACACTTCCTTTCGGAGTTGGATTGCTGATAGGAACAAAACGATACGCGAGGCCTTCAAGGCGGAAGTAATCGTCTAGCCAGAAGTATGACTTGCTGTTATTTCCAACCGTAACGCTGAAGTAAATAGGCCGCGTCCAGTCGTTATTGGCAATAAGATCTACAACCATCATATCACGCTTACTCAAAAGGTTGGTTTTGAGATCCCAATCAATGTAGGGAACAATTTTGGAGGCATCATCTTGGTCTACCACCTTGTTATTAAGTACGGCGTTCCGGTCTATTTGTACGCGCACTTTTTTGTTAGGGAAATATTGCAGCGACTTATCGCCATAAGTAAAGCTGGTACTAGGGTCATCACTCTTTATCCACTTGATCAAATCCTCAACCTTCCAGCGACCTTTAACACGAGGATCTTCACGATAGTAAATTACATCACGGGTTCCCTGCTTGTATTGGTCGTGAGTAAATGAGAACGGTACTGGTTTGGCGTCATAAGTAGCCCGTTTCATTTGATCGATATACCAATCTGTATTTAAGAGGCTGAGGTTTACAATGCGAACATCCGTACGATAGCCTTCCACCTCCTGGATATACCACAATGGGAAGGTATCGTTATCGCCATTGGTGAAAAGGATGGCATTGGGAGCACAAGAATCCAAATACGCTCTGGCTACATCCCTGGCTACATATCTATTTGAGCGATCATGGTCATCCCAATTCTCGGCCATCATAATACCAGGTACTAAAATGAGAGATAATACCCCTATTCCTGCGGCAATCAAATTGGTTCGCCACTTATCTTTTAGCAGCTCAAAAAGTGCCAGAACTCCCAGTCCAATCCAAATTGCAAAAACATAGAAGGAACCGACAAAGGCATAATCGCGTTCTCGTGGTTCAAAAGGTTTGTGGTTGGTATAGATAACCACAGCAATTCCGGTTAGCAGGAAGAACAACAAGATTACCCAACCGTCTTTCCAGTCTTTCTTGAACTGAAAATAGAGGCCGATTAAACCGAGAATCAAGGGTAGCATATAATAGGTATTCCTGGCCGGGTTGGTTTTCATATGATAAGGTAAATCCTCCTGCGGCCCCAATCTTGCTTTATCCAAAAAGGATATGCCGGAAATCCAGTTTCCTTTGGTGACCTCATAACGATGCTGTTCATCATTTTGACGTCCTGCGAAGTTCCACATGAAGTATCGCCACCACATATGGCCCAGTTGATAATTGAAGAAAAAGTACAGGTTTTTACCAAAAGAAGGGCGGGCTTCCTTATCTCGTATCCCGGCAATTTTGATGTAGTTTTTTACATGATTTGGATCGTCACTCCACATTCTGGGAAAGAAGCCTTTATGGCTGTCGGCAAAGTTTCTGATACTTGCTTTGCGATCATCTGAAACGACATATTTACCCTTTTCTTCATCTTTTTCGTAGATAGGATCTCCATCCACAAATGGCCTTTGCTGGTCTAATGGCGCGTTGAAGTATTGACCATAACCCACAGGCCAGTCACCATATTGGTCACGATTATAGTAGGCTAACAAAGACAAGGCATCCTCGGGGTTATTTTCATCAATCGGAGTATTGGCATTGGAGCGAATAGCAAGCGTAATGAAGGTCGAGTATCCGAGAACTACAAAGAGCACACTTAGAATTAGGGTGTTTGCCAGAGGCAATTCTTTCTTTCTGGTATAAATAAGAGCAAAAGCAGAACCCGCAATCAAAAGCAGCAAGGCAAAAATGGTTCCGCTGTTGAAAGGCATACCGATGGTATTGACAAAGAATATTTCAAGCTTGCCGAACATGTTCAGTATGAAGGGTATTATGGCGGCAAATACGATTCCCAGTACCAATACCGCGATGGCATTATACATTATAAAGGTCTTGTTGGTAATATCCTTTTTTAATTTAAAGAAGTATACCATCACAATAGCTGGAATAGTTAGGAATACCAGAATGTGCACGCCAATTGCCAGACCCATCATATAGCCGATAAATACCAGCCAGCGATGCGCTCGTCCACTATGTTCTACTTCATGCTCCCACTTAAGGATGGCCCAAAATGCCAGAGCAGTAAAGAATGAAGACATGGCGTACACCTCACCTTCAGTTGCACTAAACCAGAAGCTGTCACTAAAGGTGTAGGCAAGGGCACCAACTACACCAGCGGAAAAGATGCTTATCATACGGGCCTGCGAAATCTCACCATAACGGCGAGATAATTTTTTACCCATAGCAGTAATGGTCCAGAATAAGAACAGAATAGTAAATGCACTACTTAGGGCAGATAGAGAGTTTACCATAAGCGCATGTTTGGATACATCTCCAAATGCAAATTGTGCTATGGCAGCACCCATAAGTTGAAAGAAGGGTGCTCCTGGAGGATGCCCTACTTGTAGTTTTACGGAGGTGGCAATGTATTCACCACAATCCCAAAAGCTTACGGTGGGTTCAATAGTTGAGAAATAGGTAAAGGCAGCGATGGCAAAAACCAGCCAACCAATAATATTATTCAGCCTTTTGTAGTTAGCCTGCATAACAGAATTTTAGTGTGGTGGCGAATTTATGAAAATATGGTTTGAGGAAATCTGAAAGAATTGTTAATTGGTAAGGGAAGTTAGAAAGTCGTAAAAATTTAACGAGAATTTCACTTTTGACAGAGAGTGAAAAAAAGTTTTTCTATCTCCATTTGACAATGTATTTTTGCAGCCCTGTTTCAGGTGATGCCCCATCGTCTAATTGGCAGGACAGCGGTTTTTGGTACCGTCAGTCAAGGTTCGAGTCCTTGTGGGGCAACAGTTTGGAAAAAATAGCCGCTTTTTAAGCGGCTATTTTTGTTTACATCAATTGAAATTATCCTTGTAATCAGCATTTTCAACCTTTGAGGTTTAGTAAACCTCAAAGGTTGAAATTCTTTAGCCTAACTAACTGATTATCAGAATCTAAAAATTTCAATTCTAGAAACATACATATAGTATGCTACACCGATTGTACACATCGATTTCAAAGATATGATGGTGGATTTAAAAATAATAATGGCAATTTGTTAAGAGTAGCTTGGAATTGATGAACCCATATAATTAGATAATAAGTGAAACTTCAGGTAAGAATTTTTTCTTTTGGCAATACTAAATCAACCTCAAAGGTTTCCTAAACCTCAAAGGTTGTTTTACATTGTTAGAAGGAAATCCATTGACATTCCGTCTCCTCACTAAAAAATACTACCACACGGTTTCCCGTGCGGTAGTATCCTCGATCTAAGGTGTGTATTGAAAACCTTATTCTTTGTAAACTCTTTGCATTTTTATTGCCTCACCAGACTGTACTTTAATCCAATACAAGCCATTGGCGAAAGGAGATAGATCAATGCTATTCTGATCTCCTCGTTGTAATAACTCGAGTAAAAGCTTGCCCGTAGCATCGTATAATTCAATAGTTGCATCCGCATCTGCTGGTAGAATATCTAAATTCAGGATACCAGTGGTTGGATTTGGATAGGCAGTTACAACCAATGAAGTTGATCCATCTGGATTGGAGATATCTAATTCGGTTTGATTATGCTGACCACCGGTAGTTTGACCAGATCCGGTTAAATCCTTTGCTCCACCGCATGCGCCGCGAGGTGATTCGGGTGGCATGTCCGTGGTTGCAATTGCCGTACTCACATTGTTGCTGACATTGCCGGATCGATACAGAACAAAGCGGTCAAGTACGAACAACTTGGATCGTCCGGCGAGCTTAAGCGTGTATGTTCCGGCAGATGGGAAATCAACGAAGATTTCGTGAGGGCTGTTATCAACGGTGCTGGTTTTCCAAGTCCAGCCGTTGGTGTTGTTCTGATAGACCTTAACCCACTCACTAGAACCAATGTTTATTTCAGTATTCCCTTTCTTCTTGATACCACCTCCATCTGGTAGCTGTAGCCAGCAATCATTATTCTCAGTGGACGCAGCATGTGTACCAAGTTTAATATCCGGCTGCCAGCTCCTTAATTGAAATCTGTAACGACCGGCACTATTAATATTAATTAGATAAGTAATTGCCCCACCGGAGTTTCCACCATTAGTACCTCCGCAACTGCTGTAATCATAATTTGGATCGGATCCGCTGACGCAGTTTTCCTTCCACATATAGTAACTACCACTTGGCGCAGGAACATTTATGCCGCTTACCGGACCGTTTCCTTGATACCAATTGCTGTTAGTGGCTACCACGGATTCTACTTCGGCTACTACCAATCCGTTAATTTCTATAAACTCTCCGCAACTGGCCGTAGGAACACAAGCCGTATCACCGGTATTTCCTCCTACACAATTTCCGCACCCATCAGTAAAAGCGGTACCGTTTGTATCACCATTGCAATCAACTGGTGGAGGAGGTGGAGGTCCATCACTAACATAAAAGCTAATTGTTTTAGAAACCCCTACCGTACCCGATGTGTTATTTCCACTGTATGGTGTAGCCGTGAGGGTGTAAAATCCTGGTGCGAGATTCCAGGGTGAATAATTTCCACCGTTATCCCCGTTAACGGAATATGGAGCCACATTCTCCGTGCGAATAGAATTGGTTCCCAATACAAACTCTACACTTTCTACATCTGGATCTGAACAAACGTCTGCCCTTACGCTAAACATGGGAAGAACACTCTTGTCAATAGTATCCCCGTCAACAATAGGGGATAGGTCATTGTTAGAGCTTGCGTCGATGAGCATCAGTGCAATTACTTCATTCGGTTGACAGCTTCCACAAGTACTATTGGGAATGATGCCGGTTGACCCTCCCGAGCACACGCCACAAGTGTCTACCGAGGCCGTCCCATTTACTGTTCCGTTGCAATCGGTACAAGTGGCATTGACTACCAGTCCGGTAGTACCTCCGGAACAGACACCGCAGCTATCAACATTCGCGGTACCATTGACTACTCCGTTACAATCGGTGCAACTTAAATCGGGCGTGACCCCAGTATTTCCACCGGCACAAACACCACAGTTATCCAGGAAGGCCGTGCCATCCACATCCCCGTTGCAATCAATATTACAACTGTTGTTGAAGGCCAGACCGGTATTACCAAGCACACATTGTCCGCAAGAATCTACCACGGCCGTACCATTGATATCCCCAAAACAATCGGTGCAAGTGGCATTGGGCGTTAACCCGGTAGTGCCACCGGTGCAGATACCACAACTATCTATACTGGCCGTTCCATTCAATACCCCATTACAATCTACGCATGATGCGTCGGGTATAATTCCTGTGTTACCTCCAGCACAAATGCCACAAGTATCCATAGCCGCTGTTCCGTTAATGTCGCCATTACAATCTGTACAGGATGCGTTGGGAACCAGACCAGTGTTGCCTCCGGAACATACTCCACAAAGATCAATGGTAGCGGTTCCATTGGTATCGCCATGGCAATCTACTACCGGCGCTTGATCCAGCACGGTAAAGCTTACCACCTTGGGAATGCCCATGGTGCCATTGCCACTATTGGCGGAGTATGGAGTTGCCATAAGGGTGTAGGTTCCAGCAGCCAGATTCCAGGGTTTAAACCCAACATTGGCATTATCTCCGTTGACCGCGTAAGGAGGGGAGCTTTCCGTTCGGATATCATTACCGTCGAGGTTGAAGACAACACTTTCAACGGCTGAATCCGCACAAACCTGGGCGTCAACACTAAATGATCCTACTACGGATTTGATAATGACATCCCCATTGTTGATAGTTCCCAGCACAGCTCCTCCAAAACCTGACTCTACCAGAACCAGCGATACTACCTGATTGGGAACACAACCACCACCGCAAGTACTATTGGGAATGATGCCGGTTGACCCTCCCGAGCACACGCCACAAGTGTCTACCGAGGCCGTCCCATTTACTGTTCCATTGCAATCGGTACAAGTGGCATTGACTACCAGTCCGGTAGTACCTCCGGAACAGACACCGCAGCTATCAACATTCGCGGTACCATTGACTACTCCGTTACAATCGGTGCAACTTAAATCGGGCGTGACCCCAGTATTTCCACCGGCACAAACACCACAGTTATCCAGGAAGGCCGTGCCATCCACATCCCCATTGCAATCAATATTACAACTGTTGTTGAAGGCCAGACCGGTATTACCAAGCACACATTGTCCGCAAGAATCTACCACGGCCGTACCATTGATATCCCCAAAACAATCGGTGCAAGTGGCATTGGGCGTTAACCCGGTAGTGCCACCGGTGCAGATACCACAACTATCTATACTGGCCGTTCCATTCAATACCCCATTACAATCTACGCATGATGCGTCAGGTATAATTCCTGTGTTACCTCCAGCACAAATGCCACAAGTATCCATTGCCGCTGTTCCGTTAATGTCGCCATTACAATCTGTACAGGATGCGTTGGGAACCAGACCAGTGTTGCCTCCGGAACATACTCCACAAAGATCAATGGTAGCGGTTCCATTGGTATCGCCATGGCAATCTACTACCGGCGCTTGATCCAGCACGGTAAAGCTTACCACCTTGGGAATGCCCATGGTGCCATTGCCACTATTGGCGGAGTATGGAGTTGCCATAAGGGTGTAGGTTCCAGCCGCCAGATTCCAGGGTTTAAACCCAACATTGGCATTATCTCCGTTGACCGCGTAGGGAGGGGAGCTTTCCGTTCGGATATCATTACCGTCGAGGTTGAAGACAACACTTTCAACGGCTGAATCCGCACAAACCTGGGCGTCAACACTAAATGATCCTACTACGGATTTGATAATGACATCCCCATTGTTGATAGTTCCCAGCACAGCTCCTCCAAAACCTGACTCTACCAGAACCAGCGATACTACCTGATTGGGAACACAACCACCACCGCAAGTACTATTGGGAATGATGCCGGTTGACCCTCCCGAGCACACGCCACAAGTGTCTACCGAGGCCGTCCCATTTACTGTTCCGTTGCAATCGGTACAAGTGGCATTGACTACCAGTCCGGTAGTACCTCCGGAACAGACACCGCAGCTATCAACATTCGCGGTACCATTGACTACTCCGTTACAATCGGTGCAACTTAAATCGGGCGTGACCCCAGTATTTCCACCGGCACAAACACCACAGTTATCCAGGAAGGCCGTGCCATCCACATCCCCGTTGCAATCAATATTACAACTGTTGTTGAAGGCCAGACCGGTATTACCAAGCACACATTGTCCGCAAGAATCTACCACGGCCGTACCATTGATATCCCCAAAACAATCGGTGCAAGTGGCATTGGGCGTTAACCCGGTAGTGCCACCGGTGCAGATACCACAACTATCTATACTGGCCGTTCCATTCAATACCCCATTACAATCTAAGCATGATGCGTCGGGTATAATTCCTGTGTTACCTCCAGCACAAATGCCACAAGTATCCATAGCCGCTGTTCCGTTAATGTCGCCATTACAATCTGTACAGGATGCGTTGGGAGTTAAACCTGTATTTCCACCAGTACAAATTCCGCATAGGTCTACGGAAGCTGTGCCGTTAGAGTCGCCATGGCAATCTACTACCGGAACCAAAATAGAATCAACCACTACAAAGTTGATCGTGTCAGGAGGATAGGCGTCTCCATTACCATTAAACTTTGAGAAGGTTTTGACAATTAGGGTGTGTGGACCAGTGGCAACCGGCCACGCGTATATTTCACCATTGTTATTATCACCATTAATAGCATATGGCGCAACATTTTCAGTCTTGATATCTCCGGTGTCCAAATAGAAAATCACACTTTTGGTGGTAGAAGGACAGGGATTAACTATCAAACTAAAATCACCCAAAGCACTTTTGTCAATTACATAACCCTCGGTTAACTCATCCAGGGATACCCCTGAAGTATTAACAATTTCCACCAGGTTATGCTTCACTTTTACGGTGTCAAAGACAATTGGGCATCCAACGGAATCAGGATAAACAACCACCCGCACCGTTTCATTCCCTGAGGATGTGTGGTTGTAGAGGTGAGATCCAGCCAGTACCATGACATCGTTGACGTACCATACTGCAGAATCAACAAAGGTTCCTGCACTGAATTGCACTTGATCACCGGAACAAACGGAAATATCAGGTCCCAGGTTTACCGAAGGACAAGCTGGATCACTGATCAGCACCTGAGTGAATGGTGAAGCGCCGCTGTGATTAAAGGTTAGGACATCGTTGGGTATGCCAGTGACTCCCGGCTTGTACGTTATGGTCAGGTCAAAAGATTGCCCGGGACTGAGGTGATAGGGTAGCGTAAACTCTGGAACTACGGTAAGACCAGTGCCCACGTCAAGCTGAATGTTATCGAGCAGGATAGCTTGATTTCCTCCGGTGTTCGTAAAGGTGAGAACCCGCACCGTAGAATCCCCGGCATTGGTCACAGGAAACTTAAGTAAATTCTTGGAAGCCACCAGGGTACCTGGAATTATCGGGTTTAGAATGGGTGATTGAGAAGCACCAAAAAAGAACACTTCATGGCTTGCCTGTTGTCCACCACCACGGTTAGGAGAGCCAGCCACTACATAAACTCCACCATTGTTGGTAATGGCCTGGGTTCCATGTCGACCATCATTGAGAGGGGTGAGGGTTCGCCAATTTCCTGTAACAGTATTTAAAGCTTCGGTCTCGTCTTTTGCCGATCCCGCTTCACGTTCGCCACCAATTACCAGGATATCATCACCAATAACCGCTACACCAGCACCTGCGCGCTCAGTCGGAATTTGATTTGGCAAGGTAGACCATGTGTTAGTTGCGATGTCGTAAACATCAACATTTGCTTCGGTATCCAGAAATACGCTCCCGTTACCTGTTCTGCGACCAGCAGTGCAATAGATTTTCCCATTTAGCAGGGCGGCGTGAAAATGGTCTCTGGATCGAGGTGCATCTGCTAAAGTTGTCCAGCTGTTTGTAGCCGGATCAAACACATCGGTCCATGGTACCCAACCGTTAACATGACCATTGACAATACCCGCCACGACATAAAATTTATTGTTGTGAACTACCACTCCGGCACTTCCTCGTGCTCTGCCGGCGGGCATTGGTGGTCCCTCTATCCACTGGTCACTGGAAATGTCATAGATCCAGACATTGGATAGGGCAACTTCGTTGGGATAAGACCCGTTAAAGGCTGAGAACATATAAATCAAACCCTCATTCTCCACAGCCTGAAAGTGGTGAATATCGAATCCAGGTCCTGATCCGGCCGTCCATATTCCCGTGGTTGGATCATAGATATTTACTCTTGAGCCATGCTCCCGGCCACCAAGCAGTACAAATTTGTCGCCTACCTGAACATAAGAGGCTTCATGACGCCCTTCGGCGCAACTTCCTGCGCTTCCCAATGGATTGCATGAGGCACCGTTGTGAATGTAACTCCAGGTTCCAAAGGGATTTACGAGATACTCCACTTTGATAAAGTCCCAGGTAGCATTAAAGCTTGGTGTAGCATCACTTCTCCCCGCTGCTACCCCAAGGGCAACAGGATCGGAGGATCTGACACATGTCAGAAGATTACCTCTTAAGCTAATTACAGGCCCGACATTGAATGCTCCGGTACCCGTATCTATCCTAGCCTGAATCTCTCCCAGTGAAGGATCAACTATCATCTGCATATTAATCTCAGCAGAATTAATTAGTCCCGGAATGTTCACCGACCAGATAGAATCTACTCCGTTCAATTCTTCTGTAAATTTTAACAGCGGACTGCCACCATTGGCATCGAGAGCCATCATCAGGAAGTTGTCCTGATCTCCCTTTCCAATGTAAAATCCATGAAACTGATCTCCCTGAGGATTGCCCTGGAAAATGGGTCCAACCAGTTTCACGTCAATTCGGAATCCTGCGGTAGAGCTGTCTACCATCATGCCAAATTGATAGGCATTTTTAAGGTCATTTCTATTACCGAATGGATGACCCACGGAAAGACCATTGAAAGTTAGAAGACCCACGGCTCCACCGGCAATAATTTCTACGGAACTGTTGTCTTCATCCTGAATTAAATCGAGGTAGTCGGTGTGTCCGTTAGACATAAGACCCGTGAATCCAAGACCAAAAAATCCTGTTCCTGGATCACCGTTAAGAAGAGAATAATTAAACGGTAGGTTGAGGTTGGTGCCATTGTCTGCATCCCAGACATAAAAGTCTGTGCTATCGCTTATGCCGTCATCATCATCGTCTGGATCATTGAGGTTGGAAACTTTAAATCCTCCGATCAAGGTACCATCAAAATCCGGAGGTAGGCTAATACCATTACACGGATCCGTAATATTGTCCAGTTCATCACTATTGGAAAAGCCATCAAAGTCCTCATCTACCAGGCTGTCAACAGCACTACAAGGTGTAAAGTCTTGGGGTTCAAGAACTGAAATGTTATTACTTCCGTAGGATACCACCCAGATGGTTCCAGGAAATACAGCGCTATCTCCCTGTGCTGTTACGTCTAATGGGTCATTTCCGAAGTTTTGCCCTAAAGAACTAACGTCGTTTTGATTGTTGATAGAACCGGAAGCATTTAGATCAACCCGATACAGATTTTCGTTCCAGGATACCGCAAGCAAATCACCTTGCATGGCACCGCCGAAATTGGTGGCCGTGTACTCACACATCCCGTTGGTAGAGGCGGTTACCGTCCACAATGACTGATCATCCACCCCAGGATTCTGGAAATCCGCTTCGATTGGGTTGGCTAGTGAGGGATCTACCGGTGGCCAGTCATATGGAAGAGAAACTGAAGCATCGCCGGCATTATAAGCGGTGCGAAATACACCATTCTCCCCTCCTGCACCATCAGCGTGATCATGGGTGAATAATCCAGCACCGGAAGGATTAGCCCTTATAGGATTTGGATGTCCTCCATAGTAGCCTGGTCCGTTGATAAAGTGTAAACCATCCTTGTTATTTACTTTGGCGTCATTAGGCCCCGGACCGTTGGATCCTGGCTCTCCGGGCACCCAATTATTGGTAACGGTAGGAAGGCCTTCATTATCGGGATGTCCTCCCCAATTGCCGTTCGGACCGTTATCCCAGGTATATAGCCTACCGGCCTGAGTTAATACGACGTCATAGATATTTCTGTAGCCTGGACTGTACACCTGCACGGGTCCACCTACTACCCATTTCGCCTGATTCAAACCATCGTTTCCACCGAAGGGATCATTGATATCCACACCATCATACCCAACTGCTAAAGGATCGTCTATTCCGTTGGCATTGAGTCTTGTAGGATCGTCAACGGTGGGAAGGTTATAGAGATACGTAGAATTGGTCACAGCATCAAAGCTGGGAGACATGGCCTCAATTGCATTCAGATCAATGGATAGCAAGGCAGCTGCCAGTGCATACTCAGTCGTAAAGGCGAAGTTGTTAGAAGGAGCACCTGCATTGGTATTGCCACCTTGAGCCAGGTAAAGAATATTGTTTACCTCGTCCAGTTGCATGCCGTTAGAGGCATGATTTTCCTCCGATCGGGGTAACCCTCTAACCAGGTCAATTTTTTCCCATTGGGTACCGGTCCAGGTCAGCCTTGAAATGATCCCTGAGTTGGTGCACAACCCCTTGTCTGCGCCTCCGCCACTGCCGCCAATCCGGTAATCACTCGATGTAATGTACAATACGGGATTGGTAGGTGTGCCAACAGCAAGAATACCTGTGACTTCACGTTTAGGGGTGCCCGGATTATGAAGCGTGCCATCATCATTGAAATTCTGAATGTTCTTGATGAGTGTGATGTGCTCCGTGGCGGTAACCTCGTAATCATTTGGGCCATTCCTTACGATGCTATAGGCATAAATATCTCCAAATTGCTCGCTTACGTACAGCCGGCCATCCGGACCAAAATCCAACGAAGTGGGATCGGTAAGATTCTCTCCGGCCAGATTACTTGCATTAAAGTTAATTTGACCAGGAATGATGCTGGTATCACAGGATGCATGGGTTGCAGAAAGGACAGTTAGCACGGTGGTTATGATACTGTCACATCCGGAGCTAGTTGAAAGTGTATCGTAATAATTTCCCGATGATGTTTGCCATGATCCACCTGCGAAGGTTGAGTCTCCAGGACAAATGCTAAGGCTGTTTTGAGAAGCTCCGATAGGGGCAATCATTAAATTTGTACAAACCAGACTGTCACAACCCCCCGTATTTAATAATGAATCGCAGTACACTCCTTCTATCGATCTCCAGCTACCGGCTAGCCAAAGCGAATCATTAGCACAGATAGTTTGAGTTGCAGTATCTGAATAGGGTGTACAGGAATCGGTACAAACGGCGCTTACGGATAATGACCTAACATTTATGGCATTTAGCTTGGCGTTATTCACCGAGGCCAAAGAAGTGAGATTTAAGGTATCGTCTGTCACCTGAATAATGAAGGTTCTCTGTATAGCAGAATCTTCACCGGCTTCAGCGTATATGTCAAAATCATCAAGCACGAGGCTGTCTTCCAGCCACATGTCAAATACCCTTACCCCTGTATCCTGAGCATAAGTCTCGGCAAAGTGCAAGGTCACTTCATAAAAATCGGAAATGCCTACGGGAATACTGTAGGCTAAATCAGTGGCATAGCGTTCTTTTTGATACAGAGGGTCATCCACCGTTCCGGCGATGGCCACATTTTTCGTGGAATTATTTCCATTTACAAAGAATTGATCAGCCAGATACTGGATGCCACCGGCCGTGAGGTAGTTGCCACCACCGGCATTAATATCTAATTCAAACAATGGTCCATCCGGTACTACCGTCAATATATAGGTTCGAATCTGATCACAGCCGTTTGCGGCAACCAGAATTTCATCATAATTGCCCGGAGTGTTTACATAGCTGCCAGCAATGAGAATGGAGTCTGATGAACATATGCTAATGCTTACCGTATCGTAATCTACCGGCAATACACTGAGGTTGGTGCATACAATACTATCACATCCATATGGTCCAACCAAGGTGTCGCAGTAAAGGCCGGCCGTGTTTTGATATCCACCGCCTACCAGGATTGAATCGTTCTGGCATATGGCTGATGGTAGGGTGTCGAAGACGGGAACACAGGCTATGGCACATCCGCTTGATTCTATGCCTATTCCATTTACTTTGGCATTGTTGGCCCAGGCTATACCAACGAGGTTTATGGTATCATCGGCATAGATATCGAAGCTCACACTATAAGCCGTATTTGCACCAACGCTTGAGAAAATATCAAAAGAATCAAGCACCAGACTGTCTTCCAGATACATATCAAATATGCGATAGCCAGCTACATATGCTTTGTGATAGGTTTCAGCAAAATATAAAGTGATCTTAAAAGTATCTGGTCCAGGAACAGGTATATTGTAAATTAAGGTATCATTCCACCTCTCTGAATGATAAATGAATTGATCAGCAGTACCGGCAATGGTTTTTGAGTTGTTAGAGGTGTTTCCTCCGAGGTAGTCTTGGTCTGCCAGAAATGTCCTGCCATTGCTTGCGACCGTCGCAGTGGTAGCCCCGGCATCAATATACTGCCTGTAACATGGTAAACCACCCTGAGCGCTGGATTGGGTGGGAGTGATTACCAATAGGCAATAAAATAACCCGGCTAATATAGGTCTGGCTGCGAGGGATATTATTTGGTTTGGGATAACAGGTAACTTTAAAATCATTGTTAACTAGGGTTATAGGTAGGTGCAATCAGTTTTCTGGAGGCAAATACCCTATCCAGAAAAAGCTGTAAATGAAATTTGAAATCCCCTTCAAGTGATCGAGCGATAAATCCGGATGCCATTGAAACAACTTTTGGCATCGCATTCGCTCCGCAGTGAAGAGAAACAAATCGGGGTTTAAGTGCTAAAACGAATTGGATTACCGCAACCAGAATACCAACAGATAAATATGCCATTACAAATGGCATGTCTGCTGGAACCGCCAAAATGGGCAGATCAGGAGTCATAGGTTAAGGTTTGGTCAATACAATTCTTACATCTGAGTAAGAGTCTTCAAATTGCTGACCGAGTTTTTAGGTTTGGTGTGTCCTCTGCTGGGTTAAAACAATAGAGGGCTAAGCAACAAATTGTGGTTAATTGGACCGCTAAATTGTTGAGTGATGTAAAAGTATAAATTAATCCAGCGGTTAAATTGTAGAGGGCTAAGCCATAGCTGTTTGTTGTCGAAGAAAAACGACCTGTTATCTAATGAAGTAGGATTATGCTTACAGAAAATTACTAATGGGTGAAGCTGAGAGGAAGTTTTTTCGGTATTGACTAGACTTTAAGACCTCTTTCATCTTATGCTCAATTCGCTAAAACCAACTAGCCAGGAGTAGTTAGGCTGGCTCCACTTATCGATATTACTCATCCTTTTATCTAACAAAACACAAGGTCTATTCTCTAATTATATCATCTTCAAGGTCTTGAAACTCTACTTAAGATTCTGCCACGATGACAAAAAGAACAAAATGGCTCAAATTGCAACTGAAGGATGATCAATGTATGCGAAGCAGGTACATCATTCTCCATACGCACTTTGCAATATACTCACACCTTCGGGAACAGGGGTATGAGGTAGTTTGCTACGAAGCTGGAAATTACGAACGCAAGCAACCCAATGCCGTGCTTTATATACACACGGATCACGAGGGATTTTTTAAATCTTGCTGTAAGTATTATGCGCACGACTTTGAGATTACTCCGCTAGAAATGGATTTTGATCTTCCTCCCCATTATAAGCCTATCTTAGGTGAGCAAAGAACGGTTGCTTCTCAATTGGCTTCCTAATTGGGAAGGTCTTAGCACAATGCGCTAATTACCGGTAGTACATTGTATTAATGTGCGAATAAGACTATGGGATTGAGGGACTTAATGAAGATGAAAATTCTTGGGATCAGGAATGTTTTTTCGAATAGGATTAACCGACTTCGATGGCGGCGCCTTTTGTCTTCCTTTCAGGTTCAGGTATTATTGAGTTACGTGCCCTTGATGGTCATTTTCGTGATCTGGACTCGGGTATATCTTTCTATAGACCATCGGCGAGATGGCTTGATATCCAAAGTGCGTAAACTTGAGAATATTGAAAACAGGTTCCTCGATAATAAATCAAAGTTGGATGCCTTCCTTTTGCGGGGCTATCGCAATCCTGAATTCTACGAAAAGGCTGGTGAACCCAATATCAACGAATTTCTAAGCACCCAACTGCAACTGCAAAATTCTCTTAGAAAACTAAAGTTCGAATTCGCAGATGATAATCTTGATATCGAGACGGAAATCGACTCGATTTTTGTTCTCAATACCCGCTTCATTCGTTCTATTGAGTATTTGAAAACCCTGATGTATGAAAGGGGATATTTAAACTCCGGCCTGGAGGGAGAGCTTCATTCTTTGGGAAGCCAATTACAGGAATCTGCAAGAATTAGAAGATCAGAAAACATACAACTGCGCAAATTGGGACAGGAGTTCCTGAGAACAGGGCAAAAAATCAAGGCCGAAGAATTCAATCAACTGATAGAAGAGATTCAGTCTAAGGGTCGGTTAAGTCGTAAAGATGAACAGCTGCTACTGGATTATCAGGAGCTTTTTAATGAAATGGTAGCTCTTGATGCAAGAATTGGAATCAATTCCAACGATGGTGCCTACGCAACCGTGCAATCAGAAATGCTTGAGTTACAGAGCTACTACGAATACATGGTGGATACCATAAAATCTAGCTCCGAAAACTTGTATTCCACCTATCGTAGGCAACTCTGGATTGTTTCCGCCATCATGATTGTGATCCTTTTAATTGTAAGCGTCTATTTATCTGGTGACCTCACAAGCGATGTGCGCACCTTGAGCAGAAAGGTTTACTCCTTTATCAGATCTGATTTTAAATCCATAAAGCATCTCGACTTCCGACCGAGAAATACTGAAATAATTAACCTCAACCGCAGTTTTGACGAGCTTACATCCAGGCTCCGAAATACTCTGAGCCGTATGGAGGAAGCGAAGAAGCGTGCGGAAAAGACGGCCGAATACAAGTCCTTGTTTCTCGCCAATATGAGTCATGAGATACGCACACCCTTGAATGGAGTCATTGGGATGTTGCACATGATGCAAGGCACACGCCTGAGTCAGAAACAAAAACAGTATATGGACGTGGTAGAGTATTCTGCCAATCACTTACTGGATTTGGTAAACATGATCCTGGATCATTCAAAGCTCAATGCTCAGAAAATGCAACTCGAAGAAATAGAGTTCGATCTGGCAGGTGACATGGCTAAGTTGGTTAAGATTTTTGAATTTAAGACCAAAGAAAAAGGGCTGAACCTAAAATTTAGTATTCAAGGAAATTTTGACCACAAGGTAATTGGTGACTCCCTGAGGGTACAACAAGTACTGATGAATCTTCTGAACAACGCCGTTAAGTTCACTGAAGAAGGGAGAGTTTGTTTACACCTTGAAGAAGTTGAACGCAATGAGGAACGTCAAAAGGTGAGGTTCGTGGTGAATGATACCGGTATTGGTATTTCCAAGGCCAACCAGGATCGTCTATTTAAAGCCTTTGAGCAGCTAGATGGCTCAACGACGCGGCAATACGGCGGCACGGGCCTTGGACTAGCAATTTCAAACCAACTGGTGCAAATGATGGGTGGTCGTATTGAACTGGAAAGCAAGAAAAATAAGGGTGCAAAGTTTTCTTTTACAGTGGAGTTTGGTATCGGTGAAAAGCTAAAGCACAAGAAGGAGCCGGTCAAGTTAAATAGCAGCTCAGAAAAGCTTCAAGCCAAAATTAGGGTATTGCTGGCTGAAGACAATCCGGTAAACCAGAAGGTAATGGTTCTGATGCTACGTCAAATTGGTGCAGAAGTAGTTATTGCCAACAACGGTCTGGAAGCAGTTGATAGTTATGAGACTCATGATTTTGATCTGGTACTGATGGACCTTCAGATGCCTGAAATGGATGGCCTGGAAGCGACGTCGGTGATTCAGGCTTCGGATAAGTATAAAAATCGATCTACGCCCATCATTGCAGTCACTGCCAATGCTTTTGTGGAGGATCGTACGCGCGCCCTTGAAGCCGGTATGGATGATTTTCTAACCAAACCTGTTCGTCCACAAGAATTCAAAGGAATGCTGGCCAAGTATGCTCCCGACTTAATCATTGACTAGTTACCAATTCACCTTCTTGTTGTAATTTCATGGCTCTACCAATTTGATGATCCTATGAAACTCTTGCCTTTCGTGATACTTTCTGTCTGTATCTTATTGAACTATGGTTGTTCTCAGAATTCGGCGTCAGTCCAAGCCAGCTCCGGAGACGGGCAATTTGAGTTTGATTCTGAATATGGAAGTATCAAAGTTCCGAAGGGCTTCGAAGTAGTGTTGGTAGCAGATAATTTAGGAACGGCTAGACATTTATGCGTTAACCAGAACGGTGATATTTATGTAAATCTGGGAGCGGAACAAAACGGAAAGGGCTTGGTAGCTTTACGTGACACTTCAGGCAATGGAATAGCCGATATCCAGCAGTACTTTGGCGCTGGTGTTGGTACTGCAGCCTTAATTAAGGACAAATACTTGTATTTTTCCACCAACAGCAAGATTTTTCGGCAATCACTTTCAGACAATAGTCTAATTCCTAGCGGTGAGCCAGAACTGCTGTTAAGCCTGGCTTCTCAACCTCAACATGCTGCCAAGGCCATTGCATTGGATGCTAATGGAAATATGTATGTTGGAATCGGAGCACCTTCCAATGCTTGTCAGGACCCCGACCGTACCGCTGGGGTGCCCGGCATGGATCCTTGTCCTTTACTCGACTATTCCGGAGGAGTGTGGCAATTTAGCGCTTCTGCATTGGAACAAACATTGGAAGATGGTACACGATATGCCACTGGCATCAGACATATTGTGGGCATGGACTGGAATGGTGACCTCAATAGGTTGTATGCTATGCAACATGGTAGAGATCAGCTGGCACAGCTTTGGCCGGAATATTACACCGAGGAACAGAGCTCTGAACTTCCTTCCGAAGAAATGCTTGAAATTCTGCCAGGTGATAATTTTGGTTGGCCCTATTGCTATTATGATCATCTTCAGGGCAAGAAACTTTTAGCGCCAGAGTACGGAGGGGAAGGAATCAGTGTGGGCAGGTGCCGGGATTTCAAAAATCCAAGCGTGGCTTTTCCAGGTCATTGGGCACCAAATTCACTTAAGTTTTATCGCGGCCATAATTTCCCTGAGAAGTATCACAGTGGAGCGTTTATAGCTTTTCATGGTAGTTGGAATCGCGCACCATTCCCTCAAGAGGGATATAAGGTTGTTTTTGTACCCTTCCAGGAAGGCAAACCTACTGGAGAATATGAGGATTTTGCTACCGAGTTTGCTGGTGATGGTTCACCGATAAGTTATCCCGGAGAAGCTGAGTATCGCCCGTGTGGACTTGCGTTTGGGCCTGATGGGTCACTATATGTTTGTGATTCATCCCAGGGAAGAATTTGGCGAATTATTTATACTGGAAAGTAGCAGCCTGAGTATTGAACTTTTATTTTTTCAACTTGCTAACTTCGCACCACAAAGAGTCTACCCTATTCCATGGAATATAATTTTAGAGAAATTGAGTCCAAATGGCAAGCCTTCTGGGCGAAGAATCAAAGCTTTAAAGCCGAAAGTGGATCAAACTTGCCGAAGTATTATGTACTGGATATGTTTCCTTATCCTTCTGGTGCCGGTCTGCATGTTGGTCACCCCTTAGGGTATATTGCCTCAGATATTGTTTCACGTTACAAGCGCCATCAAGGATTTAATGTGCTGCATCCCATGGGGTATGATTCCTTTGGCCTACCGGCAGAACAATACGCGATCCAAACAGGGACTCATCCAGAAACCACCACCAAAGAAAATATTAAACGCTACCGGTCTCAAATGGATAAGTTGGGCTTTTCATTTGACTGGTCCAGAGAGGTAAGAACCTCTGATCCTTCATTCTACCGCTGGACGCAATGGATATTTCTGCAATTATTTGATAGTTGGTACAACCTGGATACCTCTAAAGCGGAACCCATTGAAAGCCTGGTGACTGAGTTTGCCAGGTCGGGAAACCGGGAAGTAAACGCAGCTACCAGCATGGAGGATGGTTTTTCTGCAGAAGAATGGCATGCTGCTGATGAAGCACAAAAAGAAGTTTATTTAAGTCAGTATCGATTGGCATACCGGGCAGAGAGCAGCGTCAATTGGTGTCCGGCGCTAGGTACGGTATTGGCAAATGATGAGGTGAAAGACGGCCTGAGCGAAAGGGGAGGCCACCCGGTGGTGCAAAAGAAAATGATGCAATGGAGCCTAAGGATTACTGCCTATGCTGAGCGCTTACTTGCTGGTTTGGACAGGATTGATTGGCCGGACGCATTGAAGGAATCTCAGAGAAACTGGATTGGAAAATCGGAGGGAGCCAGCATTCGCTTTGCTCTGGAGGGGCATGAAGATCATATCGAGGTCTTTACGACCCGCCCTGACACCATATTTGGCGTAAGCTTCATGGTCCTGGCGCCTGAAAACCCCCTCGTAAATCAAATAGTAGATTCTAATTATGCTCATTCTGTAAAGAAATACCAGGAACAAGCGGCGCGAAAATCAGAGAGAGATCGCCTTGCAGATGTGAAAGAGATTAGTGGTCAGTTTACGGGAGCATACGCCATTCATCCTTTTTCCAGCGCTAAGCTTCCCATTTGGATCGGAGATTATGTCCTCGCTTCTTACGGCACCGGTGCAGTAATGGCGGTGCCAGCACATGATTCACGCGATTGGGCCTTTGCCCGCAACTTTTCACTGCCAATTCCTCCGGTAATTAAGGGTGGTGATATTGAGAAAGAGGCTTATGATGTTAAGGAGGGCAAGGTCATTAACTCAGATTTTCTAAATGACCTGGAGGTGTCTGAAGCGATTGAAAAAGCTATAAGGGAAGTTGAAAAGAGAGGAATAGGTCATCGCAAAACGAACTTTCGCCTGCGTGATGCGATTTTTGGCAGGCAACGATACTGGGGAGAGCCTATTCCCATTTATTATGAGAATGGTATTCCAAAAAAGGTAAAAGAAGAGCATCTACCGCTGTGCTTACCGCAAATCGATGCCTATTTACCTACCGAGGATGGGGAACCTCCTTTAGCGAGAAGTACCGACTGGCATTACCACCCGGATAAGGGAGTAGTACATAACACGGAGGGATATCCTCTGGAACTCACCACCATGCCTGGATGGGCGGGCTCCAGTTGGTATGACCTTCGTTATATGGATCCCCACAACTCAAAAGAGTTTGTCAGTCTGAAAGAGGACGCATATTGGCAAGATGTGGATCTTTATATTGGAGGCAGTGAGCATGCCACCGGCCACTTGTTGTACACCAGGTTTTGGCATAAATTTTTGAAAGACAGGGCTTGGATAAGCCGCGAAGAACCCTTCAAAAAGTTGATCAACCAGGGAATGATTCTCGGTAATTCGGCCTTTGTACATCGGGTGGAAGGAAAAGACACCTTTGTTTCCGATGGCTTACATACTTCGCATAATAGCAGTCCTATACACGCCGATGTGAGTATGGTAAATGCTTCTGATGAATTGGATATTGATGCTTTTCGTGCCTGGCGAGATGATCTGCACGATACCGATTTCATTTTGGAGAACGGCAAAATGAAGGTGAGTCGGGAAGTAGAGAAAATGTCAAAATCCAAGTTTAATGTGGTTAGCCCGGATGATATTGTCGAGCAGTATGGCGCGGATACACTGCGCATGTATGAGATGTTCCTCGGGCCACTAGAACAATCCAAACCCTGGAATACCGCCGGCATTAGTGGGGTATTTAATTTCTTAAAGAAGTTTTGGCGACTTTTTTATAGGGATAATGAGCTGATTGTCAATTCAGATTCTGCTACCAAGGAAGAATTGAAATCCCTTCATACCTTGATAAAGAAGGTAAATGAGGATATCAATAATTACAGTTTTAATACTTCTGTGAGTGCCTTTATGATCTGTGTGAATGAACTTACTGAGCTGAAGTGTCATAAAAGGGAGGTGCTTAAACCTTTGATCGTGTGCTTATCACCATTTGCCCCACACATTGCGGAAGAATTATGGTTGGTTTTGGGAGAAGCGAATCTTACCACCACTCCATTTCCTGAGGCCAATGAAGATTATCTGGTTGAAACCAGTTTTGCCTATCCGGTTGCTTTTAATGGTAAGATGCGTTTTAAAGCAGAGCTATCCTTGGAAATGAGTAAAGAACAGATCACCGAGGCGGTGCTTGCCATGGAAAAAACAGAAAAATATCTCGATGCCAAGGAACCGCGAAAGGTCATTGTGGTGCCAGGAAAAATTGTGAATATCGTAGTATGATGAGGTGGCTGGTTCAAGAGTAATTTTTCAATTCAAAAAACCCTGAGTGAGCTTTTTAGCGAAAAGTAAACTGGTCTGCATTGAATATTATTATCTTCGAAACTCCTTAACCAATAACTATGATCCTCAGCTTTAACCGCATAAAACGCGTATTCCGTGATAACTGGCCTGCCACCAAAGAGGAAAGGTGGGCAGTGGTTAAAGAAAACTTTCAAATCTTACTTAAAACGGCCGGCATCTTAACCTGGCTAGTGATTCTGGTGTTAACCCTCATGGAAATCAAGCGGTATTACAATATTGATTTGATTCCCGGTTACGACAGTAACTTTGAAGAAGTTTACGGTTCTGTGAGAGGTGGTATCACCAAAGACGCAAAAGATCTGAAGTAAGATTGGCATCGGTTTTGTACTTTTTTGGGAAATAACGACCCATGAAAGCTTATCTTTTCTTTATCGCACTTTGCCTGTCTCCGCTGGTTGGCGGCCAAAGTATTTCTGTAAATCAAGAGAATACGGAAGCAGATACCGGGCTGCGTGCCCTGGAGAATAATGCCTTTAAGGTAGGCGAGTATTTAAAATACCGCATACATTATGGAATAATAAATGCTGGCATTGCCGAGCTTCGGGTAAAAGAAATTTCGCATAGGAATGACCGGCCGGTTTATCATATGATTGGCGAAGGTAGGTCGGTAGGTATGGCGGAATGGTTCTTTCCGACCCGAGATCGTTATGAATCATACATTGATACGAAAGCAATTCTACCCTGGGAATTTATCCGTGATGTGGATGAAGACGGATTTATCATCAAGCGACATTTAAAATTCGATCATTACAGCAGTAAGGTCACCGAAACCATTGATAAACCTGAGAAAACCTATTCTATTATCCCGTACTCACAGGATATGCTCAGTGCCTTGTACTATGCCAGATGTGTAAATACAGATGAGCTTAAACCAGGAGATTTTTTGCCGGTTAATATGTTTCTTGATTATGAAGATTTTTCCTTTCGTCTGAAATTGATGGGCGTGGAAACCATAAAAACCAATTGGGGAAAAGTTCGTTGCAAAAAGCTGATTCCCGTGGTTCAGGAAGGTCGGGTGTTTAGTGATAAGGAAGGTTTAACCCTTTGGGTTACTGATGATGAGAACAAAGTGCCAATTCGCCTGGAGGCTGAACTATTGGTAGGAAAAATCAAGATGGATTTGGTGGAGTATGAAAATCTTCGCCATCCCATTAAGTTTCAATAAAGAAGAATAAAGCTTCTCCATACTTGAGGTGGTGGTTCTATCCCTTAAAAGTTCAACCCGGATTTGCAGACTAAGCTTGTTAAAAAGTACCGCTTAAAATTCGCCTGCTCTTTAATCCTTGATACCGCTCCAATCTCCTTGATGGCCATCTTCATTTTTCCAGGTTCCGCTTACCGCGGAGTTACTTATCTGACCTTCAAAATCAATGGATTGAATAAATAAATCCGCCTTAGCGTTAAAGTCACCAGATGCTGTTATATTTCCCGTAAGGCTAAATGAAATTGTGGGAAATGAGTCTGAGACTGCTGAACCGGTTACGACCCCATCATTGTCTATGGTAGCATTCCAATTGCCGAAGTCATCTCCTGAATATTGACCAGACCAGCTACCCTCATATTGGGAAAACGGATTTGCCTTTTTACAGGCACTAAGAAGGAAGATTGAAATTAACAGGCTTAAATATATCAAGGTTTTCATGTATTATTTTACTCCTTAATTCGTTAAACAATAGCTCACTAAAAGCAGATGGGGTAAGGCAGCGGTGCTCAAAAGTAATCTTCATCCCTTGGTCTTTATAGTGGCGGATCGTTAATTTTTGCCCTTAGAATGTTAAAGTATAGAGGAATAAATGTTAAAAAGTCTTCAACAACTGTAGGCTGAAAACCTCTTGCTTACTACCAGCATTTGCAGGCTAGTCATTCCTCTATCTTTGTAGAGTAAGGTTTCTTATAGAATCATTTGATACAGCAGCAGTACTTATGAAGAAAAGACTCGCTCTTCTTTCCTTGGCTGTGGCCGCCGTTTTGTTGGTAGTCATAGCTTTTCAGATCAACAACAAAGTTGAAGTTGACGATCCTGATAATGAAGCTATTATTTCCTCCCATGAAGATCTTCCCGAAAGAGATCCGGTATACAAATTTGGAATTCCTGTCGATTCTTTTGAGGTAGTGGAATCTGTGGTGGAGAGAGGCGAAAGCTTCGGGAATATCCTGTTAAATTATGGAGTCGATTACTCGGTAATACATCGCATAGCCGTTGATTTCAAAGATATTTTTGATGTGCGGTATATCAGGTCAGGCAGACCTTATTCCATTTTTTGCGAGGCAGGTGATTCTACCAAAACCGCTCGCTATATGGTGTATCAGCCCTCTGAAATTGATTACTACATATTCGACCTTTCTGATTCGATAAAAGTTGAAGAGGGTCATAAAGATGTTAGTGTACGAGTAGTAGAAACCAGTGGTGTTATCAATTCGAGCCTTTATGAGAGTTTGATAGAGAATGGAGCTTCACCGCAATTGGTAGTTGAGTTATCAACCATGTATGCCTGGAGTATCGATTTCTTTCGCATCCAAAAGGGCGATAACTACCGGGTTATTTATGAGCAAAGATTTATAGATGACACCACCTATGTGGGTATGGGTGAGATTATTGCTGCAAATTTTAATCATGGTGATCGTGATTTTTATTCCTTCTTTTTTGAGAAAGGAGAAAACTATTGGGATTATTTTGATGAGAAGGGCAATACACTGCGTAAAGCCTTCTTAAAGGCTCCTCTAAAGTTTAGCAGGATTTCCAGTCGCTACAGCCCAAAGAGATTTCACCCCGTACTTAAACGCTATAAATCGCACCTGGGAACAGATTATGCCGCCCCACGAGGTACTCCAATTATGGCAACCGCGGATGGACAAGTGATCGCCGCTTCTTATACCCGAGGAAATGGAAACTACGTCAAGATTCGTCACAATTCAACCTATACTACCCAGTATCTTCATATGAGCAAGTTTGCCAAGGGGATAAAATCAGGGAAAGTGGTGAAGCAGGGAGATGTGATTGGTTACGTGGGTAGTACCGGTTTGGCTACCGGTCCACATGTGTGCTACCGGTTTTGGGTAAACGGAGTACAGAAGGATCCCTATAAACAAGAACTTCCTGAAGCAGATCCCATCAAGCCTGAATATAGAGAAGAATATATACGGAAAATGGAAGTGCTAAAAAGGAGATTGGATGCCATTGAAATAAATGATCCAGATAAAGCAGGAAACTTTATTGTTTCAAACGACCAGCCGGATAATAAAGTTTAAATAAGTCAGGCCGTTTGCTCGGTTGGCTTAATGTCTTTCACCATTAACTCTAGTGAGGTAAAGCCATTAAAACTATTCTCCACCAGGTGATAGGCTAGCGACACGGCCTCACCACTTTGTAAAAGCGCTAACTTCTCCGACATACCAAAAGCTATTCCTGCTAGTTCTTTTCCTGATGAAGGATCCATTACTTTCAATTTGAGATGGGATTTATCCTTTCCTACCAATCTACTTCCGCAGTCTCTGAGGTTATCAGTTTGAAATATGGGCGCCAGGTTACCCGGACCGTGAGGGGCAAAGCGCTTGAGGATCTTATACAATCGCTGGTTGATATCAGAAAAGCTTAACTGAGCGTCAATCGCCAGACTTGGAATCTTTTGATCACTAAGAATGGAATCCGCAACTACGCTTTCAAAGCGAAGTTTAAAGTCATTCAGCCGTTCGGGCTTCAGAGTCATCCCTGCGGCGTATTTATGGCCTCCAAATTGCTCCAGAATATCATCACAGGCACTCAGGGCTGTGTAGATATCAAAACCCTGCACGGATCGTGCAGAGCCAGCCAGAATGCCGTTACTCTCCGTAAACACTATTGTGGGCCGGTAGTGATTCTCAATCAGCCTGGACGCAACTATTCCTATCACTCCCTTGTGCCATTCAGGGTTAAATACAACCGTGCTGTGAAGCATCTCTTCCCTTTCAATCATTTTTAGGGCCGCCTCCGTAATTTCCTTATCGAGTTGCTTTCGCTGGACGTTGTGGTTGTCTATTTCAGTTGCCAGTTTTTTCAATTCCTCTTCATCATTGCTAATCAATAATGACACTGCCTCCTGACCGTGTGATATCCGTCCCGCTGCATTAATTCGCGGTGCGATCATAAAGACCACATCCGTAATACTCAACTCTTTTCCTTCTTGTCCTGCAAGCTTTTTTAAATGTCTTATGCTTCGGCGTGGGTGTTCGTTTATGATTTTAAGTCCGTAGTATGCCAGAATTCTGTTTTCACCGGTAATAGGGACGATATCTGCACCAATGCTGATCGCTAGTAAATCCAGCAGACCATACCATTCATTATCCTCTAAGTTCCAATCTTTGCAGAGTGCCTGAACCAGCTTAAATCCTACGCCACAGCCACTTAGTTCATCGTAAGGATATAAACAATCCTGACGCTTGGGATCCAGCACTGCGGTAGCTGGGGGCAAAGTGTTACCCGGTTGGTGGTGATCGCAAATGATAAAATCAATTCCTTTGCTGTGTGCATACTCCACTTGCTTATGAGCTTTAATACCGCAGTCCAGGGCAATAATTAGTTTAATTCCGTTGTCTTCCGCGTAATTTATTCCTGCAAATGAAACACCGTAGCCTTCTTTGTATCTATCGGGAATATAGGTGTCTAACATCTCGTAATGCCGGCTCAAGAAGGAATACATCAAAGCTACTGAGGTGGTGCCATCCACATCATAATCTCCATAGATAAGAATCGATTCGTTTTCGCGTATGGCTTGATTAATTCTTGCCACGGCGCGGTCCATATCCCTCATCTGAAAAGGATAATGAAGTTGATTTAGCGAGGGTCGAAAGAATGATTTAGCGGACTCGAAGTCTGTTACCTCTCTATGCACCAGCAAGGTACAGAGTAGGGGGTCAATATTTAGTGCCTGGTGAAGCTTTAAAACCAGATTGCGATCCGGAGTTGGTTTTTGTATCCAGCGGTATTCCATCGTATTAAGTAAGTCTATTTAAGTTAAGACTTTTCTACCGCTTTTGCTTTGATTTGAACGTCAATTGAATATTTGTGAATGGACTGAAACAATTCGTGCACAATTTGAGGGTCCAGGTTTAACTTTAAGGCCAACTCTTTGCGGTTGTGCAGAATGTTCATCCACCTTTTCATTTGGAATATTGTAACCTGGTTCTCATTCTTGACCTCACCTATTTCCTCAACAATATGAATTCTCTTTTGAAGGGTAGCTAACAGCTCTTCATCCACCGTGTCAATCTGATTTCGCAGATACTCCAGTTGGTGAATAAGTTCATCATCATTGATCATATCGGTTCGGGTTTCCAAACCATCTATCAATTCCTGCAATTCATTGGGTGTGATCTGCTGTTCAGGGTCGCTTAAAGCATGATCGGGATCTAAATGCGTTTCTATCATAAATCCGCCGATACCAAGATCTAAGGCACTCTGGCAGATTTCTTTCAGCAGATCGCGTTTTCCTGCAATGTGGCTAGGATCACAAATTAGTGGGATATCCGGATCCAATCTGCGCAATTCAAAGTAGAGCTCCCATTTAGGTTCATTGCGGAACACCCGGCTTTGGTAACTATAAAACCCGCGGTGAATAGCGGCTACTTTATCAATACCAGAATTCTTTATCCTTTCGATTGCACCCAGCCAAAGCTTGATTTCGGGATGGATGGGATTTTTAACCATGACGGGTATGTCAACTCCTCTTAGAGCATCAGCAATTTCTTGCACGTAAAAAGGGTTCACCGTGGTTCTCGCCCCAATCCAAAGCATATCAATACCGGCCTTAAGGGCTTCTTCAACGTGTCGGGCGTTGGCTACTTCGGTAATTACTGGTAGCTGATACGCATCACCAGCTTGCTTGAGCCAGGCTAATGCGGGAGTACCTGATCCTTCAAATTTTCCGGGACTGGTACGAGGTTTCCATACGCCGCCACGCAGGGCAGAGGCAAGACCGGTTTTTGCGATCTGTTCTGCGGTAAGCATGATCTGATTCTCACCTTCAACGCTGCATGGACCCGCTATTAAATAGGGATCATTACCTGCTTTCATCCATGCCGGCCAGTTTGCGGCCTCATCCTTCATTCAGAGATTACTTTGGTTCATGTAAAGCAAGTAATGGAATCTTGCTGTGATAAGCTAGTTTGGAAGTCAGACTCTTGTGGAATAAACCCTGCCAAAATCCATATCGCTTACTTATGGCGCAAACGACATCTGTTTCCTTTTCTTCACAAAAATCCAGAATGGCTTTTTCAATGTCATCAGTTTTGGAATTGATGTGATAGCTGTGCTTCACATCACCCATAGCTTCTGCAACCAATTCCCTGGATCCTTCCGGAATACCCGTATCTGCCTGAATATGGAGTAGAAAAACTTCAGAATCGTAAACTTTGGCAAATTTTGCCAATCTCATCAGGGGTGGTTTCTTTGATTTAAATGCCAGGTCAGTAGCTAAAACTATTTTTTTGATTGGTTTCACTTTTGAACTCGGGGGGACCACCAACACAGGCACCTCAACATTGTGTATGACCGAAGCGGCATTAGACCCGATCAGGAATTCTTCTATCCCACTGGCACCCTTTGTGCCCATGACCAACATATCCAAATCGTGGTTTACCACCATCTCTTTACTAAGTCTGATGGGGTTGCCAATCATTACATGACATTCGTAACTCACCCCGGCATTCGTGAGATATTCCATCTCAAACTCAGCCATATTTTGTTCGGCAGACTTTTTCATTTCGAGGAGCAGAGAGGTGGTCATGCTTCGCTCATAGTGCGGTACATCGTAGGCATGAAGCGCTAAGATGTGACCGTTCGTGCGCTTGGCGATATCCAAGGCAAACATGGTTGCTAAGGTGGCGTTTTCAGAAAAGTCGGTTGGCAGTAATACTCGCATTATTAAGGATCAGTTAGATTATTTGGCTCGGGCATCAACTAATGCTAAAGTAACCATATTTCCAATTTATATGGATGCTAAAAACAGTGTTAATCTCATTTATTTTATTCCTTCATAGGGCTCATGGCCAGACTATATGCCCATGTCACGCAAGTTGGTTCTGGTTTAATGACATTAGATATAAAAACCCCTGGCGTCCACTATTGTTTGATGAACATACCAGACACGAAACTATAGCTATCGCCTATCACAATAGTGTAGATTCCAGATGGCAACCGGGCGATGTCAATTTTTAGTCTTTTTTGTGAAACAGCAGTTGAAAAAATTCTTTCACCCAGCTCATTGTAAACGCTCAGTCTGGTTGAACTACCAATGACCATATTCAGTTCAATATTTAATTCTTCATGTGCTGGATTCGGGAATACTTGGAGCTTGTTATCACTAAACTTTAGCTCCGGAAGATGGACTACATGAAGGAAACAGGTGTCTGGATAAAGTAGATTGCTGGCTACCTGACTGCCATTTTTATGTTGACATAGCATGTAATTGGGGATAGGATCAAAATAATTGCCCTGAAAGAACAGACCGGCATTTGTGCCAACGCCTTCAATAAATGTAATTTGTTCAATGCTCGTGCATATGGATATTGACACGTTTAGGCGTACATGTTTGCGATTATTTAAACTATAAACGCTGTCAACCAGATATGGGTGAGCCGTGTTTCCATAATCGTAGATGTTAAAGGTATCACCTACGGATAAGTTTAGATCCATTGCCAGATACTCCTGCTTTTGATATTCATTGTAAAACCAGGCTTTACCTTGTAGGGTATCTTCCCTTATGTATCCGGCAAAGCCTGAAAAACCTTGGAATCCACCTAAAATCTTATAGGTTTTAGCATTAATAATCGTGTCACCTATAACAAAACCACTCTCCGTGGTTACCGCATCACAGTACCCAATTGCTATATCCCAGGAAGTGGAAATCGAGCCAAATAAGGATTCATAAGCCTGAGCAGACATACGGGAACCTGTGAGGATAAGCAGAATTGAAAGGAGTCTAAACAAAGACCTCATAGTGTTAGATTTAGTAGATCATGTTGCGCTAATACCAATATTGAATATTCATTCTTGTGGTCATTTAATGCCATGCCTATTTGATAATTGCGATATGATACAAAGTTTTTTAAGATAGCATTATTCCCTCCGTTCAACGCTCCTTGCACCCTGATAGGTTAGTACAAAAAATTATTATAGGGAAACCTCTCAGCATGCATTTCTGCAACGGACTCATACAAACGATTTTTGAGTTCATCCGTGTTTTCATGATTTCGAGCCGAGATGAAAACTACGTTATTGGCATATTTAGCGAACCAGGTTTTTTTCCAGTCTTCCAGATTCAGATGTTTTTTTTGCTTAGGAGAGAGGTCATCCTCTTGCTTTTCTTCATGCGTGTATAGGTCAATTTTGTTGAATACCATCAGGGTGGGTTTATCCTTTACACCAATGTCAGCAATGGTTCGATTTACCGTATCTATGTGTTCTTCAAAATTGGGGTGTGAAATATCTACGACATGCACCAGCAGGTCGGCTTCTCTTACTTCATCCAGCGTAGACTTAAATGATTCCACCAATTGCGTGGGCAGTTTTCTGATAAATCCTACGGTGTCTGTTAATAGAAAGGGCAGGTTTTTTATAACCACCTTCCTAACGGTGGTATCTAAGGTGGCAAAGAGTTTATTTTCTGCAAAAACCTCTGATTTGCTGAGGAGGTTCATTAAGGTGGATTTACCCACATTCGTGTAACCCACCAGGGCCACTCGAATAAGGGATCCTCTGTTTCCTCTTTGCACGGCCATTTGCTTATCAATCTTCTCAAGTTTCTTCTTGAGCAGGGTGATTTTGTCCCGGATAATCCGCCGGTCAGTTTCAATTTCACGTTCCCCAGGACCTTTCATCCCAATGCCACCCTTTTGCTTACTTAGGTGAGTCCATAAGTTAGTGAGACGTGGCAACAGGTATTCATATTGAGCCAGCTCCACCTGAGTACGGGCATAAGAAGTCTGCGCTCTTTTGGCAAAAATGTCGAGAATGAGATTGGTGCGATCCAATACCTTACAGTCCAGGATCTTCTCAACATTTTTTAATTGAGAGGGGCTCAGTTCATCATCGAAAATGGCGAGGTCTATTTTATTTTCTTTGATAAACCCGGCTATTTCGTTGATTTTCCCGGTGCCTAAAAAGGTTTTTGGATGAGGTTTTTCAAGCTTTTGCGTAAATCTTTTGTCGACATCTGCTCCGGCAGTATCCGCTAGAAATTCAAGCTCATCCAAGTATTCCGCAAGCTGCTCTTCAGGTTGAAAAGGACTGATTACACCAATTACTACGGCAGACTCCCTGATATTGGGGTTGATACTGGTTTTAGATTCAATCATCGGCTATATGGCTGGCCATATGTCCCAGGGAATACGGGCAAGAATTAGAATTAACGCCAGGCCGTAAAACAGGCTTAAGACACGAAATTTGCCGGCGTCCTCTTTCTGGCGCTTGGATTTTGAATAACCTATGGTAATAAGGACAACCGCAATGACCATTGCGCCCAAATGTTCGATGGCATAAAAACGCTGCGTAGCATCACTCATTAACTCTCCAGAGGCATAAGCAGCTTTGATTACCGGGCTAATCGCATACAAGATCAGACCCACAACAAGTTGCGTATGTGCAGCTATCAGAGTAAAAAGAGCCAATTGTCGATTTCCTGACGTAAAATCACCACCCCGGAAGCGTTTGATCAGAAATACCAAAAAACCAACGCCCAGTAGTAGTAATAAGATATAAGGCAGAAAAGAATGAAGGTGTTTTATTCCAGTGTACATAAGGTGATTGAATAAGGGGCAAAGTTAGACATTAGACCACATTTGCCAGGTCGCTTTTCTGGTGTTTAGAAGTGCTTTTTAAAATCTTGTCCAATGCACTTTCAATCTGAGCCACCTGTTTAGAATTGAGTAAAGCCATTTTAAAGGAATACTGATATGACCCCCTGTAAGGAGTTATGAGCGCCAAGGTTAACTTTCTTTTCAAACCCTTTCCCGTTACCTCATAGTCCTTTATGTAGCTTTTGGGAAGCGTGTAATTTACTTCTGAAGCATGTTCAAAAATCGACCATAGTCCAGAGCTGGATTGTATGTGTATTAGTTCGTGGTCGTCCACAAAGCTAAAATATCGAGGGTTGAGAACGGTTAAAAGCAAGGCAGTAATTCCGCTGATAACAGCAGGTCTGTGGCCTGCGGCAAAGTCTTTAATGCTTCCGGATAATTGTGAGAACAAAAGATCTAGCACAATTATGCATAAAAGCGAGATCATCAATGCTCTAAAAATAAGAATGGCATTTCGATTGTTCAGCATAGGGGAATAGTGAATGCTTTGGGACAGTTTTAGAAGTTTCTCTTAAGTTACAAAAATCCATCATTTCCTGCCAATAACCATAAAAAAAGCCCTCCTTTTTGGGGAGGGCCAGAGCTTTGGTATCATTAGTACTTAATCAACCAAAACCACGAGATACTTTGTAGCTGACCAGAATTTTTCTGCATCAACAATCTCAAGACTCTTTACTTTATTTTCTTCCATCACCCATTTCCATGATTCAGTAGGGTGATTGCTAATAATTTTAACATCATCATCTTCCAGATTCATAGGGATAAGAGTAGTCTTGGATATATCAATTTTGGTGAAATAATCACGGTTAAAATCTTCGGCAACAGATTTGGTTTTGCCAATACCGATAAAACCGCCTTTTTTATCTACCACGTTGTTCTCGTTGAGTTCCTTAGACGTTCCCACCGCGTAGTATGCAGTGTTTAAGGCTTCCTCTTGAGCTTTAAGCATCTGTTCCTGCTGCATGCGTTGCTCTTCAGACATGACATATTTATTGTTCAGATCCTCCATCTCAAAGTTCATGGTGGCCAGGTTTTCTTTTAGAAATACCACTTGTGAATCTTTCACCTCAACTTGCTTACTGAGGTCACTCACCATTCTTTTAAACTTCGAGTTTTCATACTTGTAGCGCTTTAGCTTGTCTTGCAAACCAGCAATACTCTGACGGTTCTCAGATAGCAGCTCATTAATGGCTTCCACATCGCGGATAATCTCCTCACGTTGGTCTAGTGAAGTTTCCAGGTTACCTTCCTTGGCTGCCTGAATTCGTTCTTCTTTCTCCCGAATAGTAGCCAGATTTTCCTGGATGCGAGTAAAGGAGGTCACGAAATCATTGATTAGGGAATCCTTTTCCTGATTCTCCCGCATTAACTCTTCGTTTTCCGTATTCAATCGCTGATTTTCTTCCTTTATTTCCTGATTGCAGGCGATAAGGAGCGGGATCAACAACCCGATTAAAAACACTTTTCTCATGGTTTTAGGAATTTTGATTTTGACAATTGAAGTAAAGCAATTCTGAAACCCATTTTATACTCGGTAGAACTAATTCGCAATAATCTGTTGTTAAGCACAGATAATCAGATAGATGAGTTTAAGTAAGTTCACTGAAATTACTGTGTGGAGGCTAAGTTAATGAGTATTCCGCCAACATAATGTGGAAATCAACTACACTTAACTAGTTTCTGTTTTGAAGGTAAAAATTTATCAAGGCATTCGTTGAGACGTCATGAGCATCTACAGACTTGGCCTGTTGGAGTTCTGGTAATATTTGATTAGCTAGCTTTTTACCTAGTTCCACTCCCCACTGATCATAGGAGTAGATATTCCAAACTACCCCCTGAACAAAGATCTTGTGCTCATAAGCGGCCACCAGTATTCCCAAAGTGAATGGATCCAGGATATTCCCTAAGATACTGGTGGTGGGTTTATTTCCTTCAAAAATTCTGTAGGGTACTTGTCTGGCTTCCAGGCTGTCGTCCTCAACTCCCTGGCTCACCTCTTCGAAACTGCAACCTTTCATCAGCGCTTCGGTTTGCGCAAAAAAGTTGGCCATTAATTTATTTTGATGATCCGCATCGGGATAATGTGAATTAACAAAGCCAATGAAA
Organism: Owenweeksia sp.; assembly: GCA_965229445.1. GTDB lineage: Bacteria > Bacteroidota > Bacteroidia > Flavobacteriales > Schleiferiaceae > Owenweeksia. Next base: position 3,212,961 of record OZ245876.1, on the reverse strand, counting down.
TCACAAGGGATTAGTCTGGTGCCCTGATGAATTAACTGAAAAAATGCATGTTGCCCATTTGTGCCGGGCTCTCCCCAAACAATTGGCCCGGTGTTATAAGTTACCGGACGGCCATTGCGATCAACACTTTTGCCATTACTTTCCATATTTCCCTGCTGAAAGTAGGCGGCGAATCGATGGAGGTTTTGCTGATAGGGAATAATAGCCTCAGATTCAGCTCCACAAAAGTTAACATACCAAATGCCAATGGCCGCCATGAGCATAGGAATGTTTTTACGAAATGATTCGGTTCTAAAATGCTCGTCCATACTGAACGCACCCTGCAGAATGGCTTCGAAATTTTCATAGCCGATACCGCAGCACAAACTCAAACCGATGGTAGACCAAACGGAATATCGACCACCAACCCAATCCCAAAACACAAACATATTCCTGGTGTCGATACCAAACTCACTGACCTTTTCTTCATTGGTACTCACGGCGACAAAATGTTGGGCTATGGCTTGCTCAGGAGCCTTTTCAAGAAACCATTTGCGTGCCGTCATGGCGTTGGTCATGGTTTCCTGAGTGGTAAAAGTTTTGGAGGCAATTATAAATAAAGTCGTCTCCGTATCCAGATTTTTTAAGGTTTCACGGATGTGAGCTTCGTCGATATTTGAAACGAAGTGGCAGTTCAGCCTGCTCAGATGATAGGGTTTTAAGGCCTCATACATCATGGCGGGACCCAAGTCTGATCCACCGATGCCTATATTTACGATATCAGTGATCGATTTTCCGGTATAGCCTTTCCAATCTCCAGCCTGAAGCTTTTGACTGAATAACTTCATTTTCTTTAACTCAGCCTTTACCGCAGGCATCACGTCTTCACCGTCAAGCATTACCGGCCGATTCGAGAAATTGCGCAAGGCGGTGTGGAGTACGGCTCTCTTTTCGGTTTCATTAATTACCTGACCAGTGAACTGCGCATCCACAGCTTCAGCTACGCCACATTCATTAAACAATTGCTCTAGTAAATCCAGCGTTTTATTATCGATGCGATTTTTTGAAAAGTCCCAAATAATTCCTTCAAATACGGTAGAAAACTTTGTGAATCGCTCAGAATCAGCTTTAAACATATCCCGAAGATGGGAGTGTTTGGAAGAGTTAAAATGATCGGTTAGGCTCTTCCAGGCTTGAGTTTGGGTTGGATTAAGCTTTGGTAACATAGTTTAAACTATTTTCGCCAAAATTAATTGGAACCAATCTTACACCCGAAGTGTAAGTTTAGAATTGATTAGATTTTAATGAACAGTATGGAAAATACCCTCACACAAGTACGCTTTCCTCGCCCTGCGAAAGACTCCTTTAGTAAGGTTCTCGCCAATCGCGTAAGGGAATATTTCAAAGATAACAAGCTCTCCAGTAAAGGAGATGTGCGCATGCTATGGAAGACCATAGGCATGTTGAGTCTCTACTTTGTACCCTATATTTTAATGCTTACGATTCAGCCGGGAGTGATCCTTACGCTCAGCTTTTTTGCCATTATGGGATTAGGGATGAGCGGCATAGGTATGGGTGTAATGCATGATGCAGCGCACGGAGCATATCACAGCAACCGCATTATTAATCGCCTGGTTAGTTTTTCCATTTACGTTATTAGTGGTAACCTGGCCACCTGGAAGATTCAGCACAATGTTTTGCATCATACCTATACCAATATTGAAGGTATGGATGAGGATATGGAGACATCAGGGCTCATCAGATTACATCCTTCACAGGAATGGAAAAAAATGCACAGATTCCAGAAGTTTTATAGTCCGCTAGTTTATGGACTTTTAACTATTAACTGGGTGATTTCCAAAGATTTTAAGCAGCTACTTCGTTATTATCGATCAGGAATAAGCGGTTTTAGCCGCAAGGATATTCGGCGGGAGTGGATCGTGCTAATTTTTACCAAGGCGCTGTATTTCACTCTTTTTATAGCATTGCCTTTACTCCTGGTACCAGTAGCCTGGTACTGGTTGATTTTGGGATTTGTCGTAATGCATCTAATTGCCGGATGTATATTGAGCTATGTATTTCAGTTAGCGCATATGGTTGAGGATGTTGAAAATATGGACAAACCGGAAGAAGGTGAAATTAGTGAGGAGTTCATGGCACATCAGTTGAGGACAACGGCCAATTTCGCACGTAAGAATAAATTGGTAAGTTGGTTTGTGGGCGGTTTAAACTTTCAAATAGAACATCATCTATTTCCCAATATCTGTCATATACATTATCCTCAGATATCTAAAATAGTGCGAGAAACCGCGGCAGAGTATAATCTGCCATATTTTGAGTATCAAAGAATGAGAGATGCCCTGGCAGCACATGTACGGCACCTTTCCAATATGGCCCAGCCGGTTCCGTCTATGGCCTAACCGTTAACGGCTTCGACATTTTTTATCTGACCGGGTAACATTTGATCTAGAAGGTTTTGTATACCCTGACGAAGAGTTTGGGTGGAAGAGGGACATCCAGAACATGCACCTTGCAGCAATACTTTTACAGTTTCACCTTCCAGTTGCAGGAATTTGATATTTCCGCCGTCTTGCTCCACCGCTGGTTTTACAAATTCATCCAGAATGGACGCAATTTTCTTTTCTATTTCTTCCCAATCGGCCGGATCCTTGAGTTCAGGATATTCTTCAAGGCTTAGCTTTTGCTCCGCTTCCGCTGTATTTTCTGATGGAGTGGCTTGCAATACCTTTCCACCATCAGCCAAAAAGTCCCTCAGCATTTCACGAATTTCAAGCGTCACTTCCTCCCACTCAACAATGTCGTATTTGGTGACAGCAACAAAATTACCCGAGATAAAGACTTCTTTTACAAAGGGGTAATGAAAGAGTTTCGTGGCGAGGGGAGATACCTGAGCCTCCTCAATATTTCTAAGCTCCACAGAATCCTGATCTACCAGTCGTTGATTGGCCACAAACTTCAAGACCGCCGGATTGGGGGTCATTTCGGCATACACGCTTACGGGAACTTTTTGATCCGTCATGGTATTGTCATTTTTGGCAAAGATAACGCACGCGAAAAGGATGAGCCATGTTGATTACCTTTGAATTTACAATCATCAAGAATCTCTATTATGGCCCTTATTCGAGAGGTAAACGGAAAGCATCCCAGATTTGGTAATAATTGCTTTATTGCTGAAAATGCCACCATTATCGGGGAGGTAGAAACCGGTGATGAGTGCAGCTTTTGGTATAATGCAGTAATCAGGGGCGACGTACATTATGTCAAAATTGGTGATCGGGTTAATGTTCAGGATAACGCCACGCTTCACTGCACCTATCAAAAATCTCCGCTAAATATTGGGAACAAGGTATCAATTGGTCATAATGCCGTGGTGCATGGTTGCACCATCAAAGACAATGTACTCATTGGTATGGGTGCTATCGTAATGGATGACTGTGTAGTAGAGAGCAATTCTATTGTGGCTGCTGGGGCGGTAGTTTTACAAGGCACACACATAGAATCCGGCAGCATTTATGCAGGAGTACCGGCCAAAAAAGTTAAAGATATCAGCGCGGAGCTAATCACTGGAGAGATAGACCGTATTGCCAATAATTACGTGATGTATTCAGGCTGGCTAAAGGATTAAACTAGACCTTGCTTGAAGAACTGCGTTTCACCCGCACCATCCTACCGAGCATATCACGGACAGTCTCCACATTTGGAACACTATACAGTGCCTCGGAGCGCAGCGTGCCTACTTTTATGGTATAAGCATCACTCGGCATTGCTCTAAAAGTATCTTCATCAGTATGATCATCGCCGATGGCCATAATGAAGTCGGCTGGAAAGTCATCTACAAATTCACTTGCTGCAGTGCCTTTGTTCACTTGCATGTTCTTTATTTCAACCACCTTGTTCCCATCCAGCACCTGAAGATCCCGGTCGTCGGTAAGATAACGCAAGTGACTGATAATCTCTCGGCTACGCAATTCCCCTAAACCTGCTTCTACTCTTCTGAAATGCCAGGCCAGGGAGTATTGTTTCTCTTCAATAAAAGAGCCGGGAGTGCGGTTTACGTAAACTTCAAGGTTGTCTCTAATTTCTTTTTTCCAGCTACTGTCAATCTTTTCTATCTCCCAATCCTGGCCGATTTTCCTCGTGAATACACCATGCTCGCAAATAAGATGTACATTCAAATGACCGAGCCAATTTTCGAGACTATCCCGGTCTCTACCACTAATTACCACCACTTCATTGGCTTCGTCATCCGCTAAATATCGCAGCAAATCCAATAGTTCCTGATCCGGCTTTGCCTTCTCAGGATCTTTGTTGAAATTGGTCAGGGTTCCGTCGTAGTCCAAAAATAATAGTCGTTTATCACTGGACTGATAGTCATCTACCAATCTTGCTATTCCTTCTTCGTTCAGCATTCTTGTGGCTAGGGCTTTTTGGTGATTCTTAATTTCTGATAAGCGGGTAAGAAAAAGACTAACCCAATGATTTATATTATAATGTTGAAGCGTGGTCTGCATCAGCTCCATGCTCTTCTGTTGCTGTTCTTCCGGCATGGTAAGGGCCTGGTATATAGCTTCTACCATTTGCTGCTTGTCGTTTGGATTGACAATAATGGCCTCTGACAGTTCTTTGGAGGCTCCAGCCATTTCACTTAAGATCAGGACGCCTTTCTTATCCAACCTGCTGGCAACATATTCTTTGGCTACCAAATTCATACCATCGCGCATGGGCGTTACCAGAGCTACGTCTGCCATGCGATAAAAGGCAGATAGGTCTGCCAGGCTAAAACTGCGATAGAAATAGTGGATTGGGGTCCAGTTTACCGTTCCATATTTTCCGTTAATTCTCCCTACCAGAAGATCCACCTCCTCTTTTAAGTGTCTGTATTTATCCACGCTGTCGCGCGATGGTACCACCACCATGAGAAATGAGACCTTGCCCTGATATTCCGGATGCTGATTTAAAAAAGAGTCAAAGCATTTTAAGCGGGCCGGAATGCCCTTGGAATAATCCAGACGATCGATGGAGATCATTATTTTAACTTCACCCAGCGAGGTGCGGTATTTTACTTCTCTGCTCAAGGTATCTGGCGAAGCGGCCGCGGCAGCATATTTATCATAGTCGATTCCCATGGGAAAGGAATCGACGGTAATACTTCTGGTTCCTTTGAGAATTTCTCCACGTTTGTTGCCCAAAAAACTCAGGCGGTTTACGGCACTAAGAAAGTGACGCATATCGTCATACGTATGCAGACCAATCAGGTCGCTACCTAGCATGCCGTCCAATAATTGCTGGCGCCAGGGTAATAAGCGGAAAACTTCAAATGAAGGAAAGGGAATGTGTAAAAAGAGACCTATACTGGCATTGGGTAGTTTCTTACGCAGCATTTCCGGCAACAGCAATAAGTGATAATCGTGCACCCAAATAGTATCTTCCGGACCGGCAACTTCTACTAGCTTTTCACAAAACTTCTGATTGACTTCACAATAGGTATTCCAGTGATCTTCATTGTACATAGTATATTCAATGAAGTAATGGAAGGTAGGCCACAGGGTTTCATTGCTAAATCCCTCGTAATAGTCATGAATTTCTTGCGGTGTCAGGAAGACTGGCAGCATATTGTGTAAGCCCAATTCTTCTGTGGTTTGCTCACGATCAGCTTCAGAGCTCAGGTGAGTGCCGGGCCAGCCTATCCAAAGGTTATTCTCCTGACTGTAGATGGAGCTTAAGCCCGTGGCCAGGCCACCCGCACTGGCACGATAGGTCAGCTTTCCATCTGAGCCTCTCAGGATATTAACCGGAAGACGATTGGAAACAATGATAGTTCTGCCCATGCTGCATCTCCTCTTTTGAATAACAAAAGTTAACTAACTCATGGCAGAATGAAAAATTTAGGCTATTAGTTACAACCAATCTTATTAACGCTGGCGGACTAGCCACAATGATTTGAACTGATATACGGAGATATAGTCTACTTAAGCTCAATAGTCATCTCCATGTCTTTATCAAGGAGAAATAGCATGTCTTTGGTTTTGGGAGGGCCAAACATGGGGCGTACATTATTACTGAAGCCATAGGGCTCATTGGGTATACCGATATAATTCGTACTCAATTCTCCATCATTGTTCAAGTCCTGAAAAACACGGACAAAGTAGCGGCCCTTTTTTAAATCAGGCACCTTTAGAGTTGTTCCTTTAGTCGCGTCAATAATATGATTGGAGGTGAACTCTTGCGATTCATCCAAAACTTGAATGTATAGCTTACTGTCTCCTACCGCACTGACATTGGTGAAGCTTATTGTTAAACTATAAGAATCCTGAGCTTTGATAGAAGTAAGGAGGGAAGCATAAGCCATGAGGGAAAAAGCAAAAAAAACTTTTTGCATAGATAGACTTATCAGCGAATTAGGACGACGGTACCCTGACGGGAGATGTGATCAGGTTCGCTGGTAAAATTGGCCGATTCAAGCTTAGCGGTAACATTGTAGATGTACACTCCTTTGGCCAATTCCTGACCTTCATAAGTGCCATCCCAGGCATCCTGTGGTAAGGGGGATGATGATTCAAATACCAGACGACCCCAGCGATCGAAAATCTTAATATTGAATTCTACTACTTCGCAGTTCTCACCCTCAGCCACCACGAATCTTTCGTTGATATTATCTCCGTTCGGGGTAAAAGCATTGGGTATATAAAATGGGCATCCAATCGCCGAAACTCCGTTGTTGATGGTGCTTTGCGTTTGAGCAGAAAGACCCATACTCATCACAAAAAATGTGAGCAGAATAAGTCCTTTATGGAAGCTTCTGGATAGCATAGACTCACAAATATATAGAATTAGCCCGATGAAAGCCAGTAATGACAGGCCATCTGGCCTATTGCTTAGTAAAGGATACGGTTCATTGAATAAGCGATTATCGGAAATCTGTGGTCAGTTGGAATCTTAAGACTCTACCATTCTCACTATCAGCAACATAGACGATTTTATTGAAATATGCCACGCCCATCGGTCGGTTGAACTGGTTTGCACCGGTTCCTGTTCCGCCAAAACTCACCTTTTGATAGCGGTCAATTCCACTGGCGGCGGGGGGTAAAACTCCTTCAAAGCCGGTAGAGGTAAATTGATAGAGCGAATCAGTTTTGGCATCAACCACAAAGATGAATTCTGTGCCATCTCCGGTTACGGTAACAGCAGTAGGGCTTTTAAATTTATTGGGTTCGTTGATAAAACCGTCTGCCTGTGAGGTATCGCTGCTTGCTAAGAGCCTCGGTCTGTAAAAGGCAGAAAACTCGGTTTCAAAGAAGTCAATAAACTGCACCTTCAAGGTAGTAGTAGGCTCCATGGAAGTGAACAGAAACTCGCGGCCACCACGCACGGTGATCTGTGGTGGCTGAGCCAGGGTTGCAATACCTGAAGGAGACTGAAAATAGTCATTAAACACCCCGGTAGATGTACTCACGTTAATGGTGGTAATAAATTCATCATCGTTCGTGAAATAAAGTACCGCATCGTTTGGAATGAACGCACCACTGTTGCCGGGACCTGATCGTGTTACATAATATCTGTTGTTAAGCTCAGGATCTGAATTATCGGCCACCACGGCAATTTTATTGAACTGTACCGTATTGACTTCATCTGAGACCGTACCTCTTCTGCCGGTATAAAATGGATGAATCACCTTTTTAACGATTTCAGCCTGATTCAGATTATAACCACCACCGCCAAACTGATTAAGCCTATAAATTGTGGAGAAAGTATAGTTGCGAGGGTTACCACCGTCTATCAGGGTGGTATCAAAAGTTCCTATCACCAGAAGATCAAAAGCGCGATCCTGCGCTACGGCTTTGGCTCCAGGTACAAATTTTCTACCTACCTCACGGCCAGCCTGATCCAGGGCAACCACCTCCTGCCTGCCAGCATCTACCACGTAGATCAATTCATCAAATCCGGCACATACATCGGTTGGGCGATCAAACATGTCTAACACGGGTAGAATGGGGACGTAGGCCAATTGTCTAACCGCGTCATAATCCGGCACCTCAATGAAATCGAGATCGGTCTTTTTACCAAAAAAGTTCTCGCAGCCACTGGTAATGATAAGCAGCGATAGGAACATGAGTATGTAGGCTATTCTGCTCATTATCAGCGGGAATCTTTATTTATACCGATTCTTAAACCGAATGTGTTTTGCAGTCCCATATGGTTGGTTGGGTTAGCACCATAATCGATGTACAGAGGATGAGCCCCAATATTTACCCGATAGCTGAAGCCGAAGGTTGGAAAGTTTTGATCCCGCACGTTAATTTTATAGCCGGCTCTGAAGTAGAGCATCTTTTTAATTTCGTAAAGGGCACCCAGGCCATAGTTTTCTGCATTATCATTGGGATGGTTAAGCTGTACGGAGAGAAGGAGGCTATGTTGATCAGTTTGTAGGGGTTTAAAGCTTGCGCCCAACTTGAAAATCGTTGGAACGGTGTTGTTATCCAGACTGACTTCTGTATTGCGATTGAACAGCACTGGCAATTCCTGATCGTCATTACTTAAACTGGAATTACCTCCAAAGTTTTGCACCATCACCGCAAACTGTAAATCCTTTACATCGGTTTCATAAATAAAAGCTAAATCCACACAGGCATTGTGATTGGTGAATCCAGCCATGTTTTCGTAGATATATTTTAGCGTAACACCGGCTCTGAATACTTCAGACAGCTTTCGACTATAGGTAAGACCAAAGGCCATATTGGTTACATAAACCTTTCGTCCGGTTCCCTCCGGTTGAAACTCTGTGCGCTCGTCCATGGCACCGGAATTAAGTGAATTTATACTAAAGGCCATTTTACTTACCTGATCTTTTAAGCCATAGGTGCCACCAAAAAAGGACTGATTAATGCCTGCACCGATAAACAAGTGACTGAGTGCATAGCTGTTGTGATTGAGCTGCGTAAGAGCGGCGGGGTTGCTGATTATAGAAAAGGCATCACCATCCGCCGCAAGGCTAGCCCCACCCAGTCCCACGGAAGAAACACTCAAATCATTCTTTAAGAAGCTCAGGGTTGAAATTCCCGCACGCTCACCGCCATAGATGGGCAAAATCTGTGCTTCGGTTGCAAAAACCGATAAAACAAGTGCTATGAGGAGGTAGTTTCTCATTTAAAAGCGAAAAGCCAGTCCGTATAATATTTGCGTTGGGGCCAGGTATCTTGCCGGGTTTCGCGGGTCAGTACCACTTTCCTGTGGGCTGTTAAAACGCGGATCCCTCCACGAACTCGGCACATCATCGCCATACTCGTAAGCACGACCGGTAACGGGATTCAATATTTGAGAATTCTTGGCATTGAGTAGATTACGCACTTCTACGGAAAGAGAAATTCCCTGATTTCGCTTACCGATAGGAATGAGGTATCCTACTTTTAGATTTACATCGTGCCAGTTTGCACCTGTTTCTTCCAAATAGCGACTTAAATCAATCTCGTATAAGGGTCGTCCTAATTCATTGTTGGTTGTTTTATTATAAGGGGTATAGCGATAGCCCGATGTAAATTGATAAGAAAGAAATATGTTAAGTCCGGTTAAATCCAAGCCGGCGATAGGCAAAGTACTGTCGGGTTCAAATATGATTCCGATATTGAGATTCCAGGGTCTGTCAAATGCCAGAAATTGTGCTTTGGTAGTAGAAACCTCACCGTTTTGCGCAATTTGCAGAGCCGACTCGCGGGCGGAGTTACTCTTGCCTTTAGCCACCTGATAGGCCAGGTTGCCAAAACTCTTTAAGTATTTATTTAGTCGATACTGCAGGCTGGTTTCTACACCGTAAATATTGGCGTAATCCTGGTTGATAAAGAAAGTTTTGGTGGTATTTCTACCAGATTGATCTCGCACAATCACGGAACGCGAGACTATATAGTCGAAGCGATTATTGTTATATGCGCCGATGGTTAAGGCAAGGTCTTTGGTGATCTTAGATTTAAACCCAATCTCATAGGAAACATTGACTTCCGGGTTAAGATCGGGGTTACCCAAATTCGATAGGAAAGAACGATCCTGGTAAGTGGGATCTAGTCCGGCATATACAAAACGAGGATGGGGGAGCCTCATACTATGGCCATAGTTGAAGTACAGCACATTATTTTCGGTCACGGGAAAGGACACATTGATTCTTGGCAGCAGGCGAGCTTTCCAGCGCAAGCCAAAAAGACCATAGGTGTTGTTCATATAATCCTGGCGTACCTGATCAATCACCGGAGCCTCAGGATTGTTTACCGCTTCATCCACAAACCTGCCGGGGGCCCAGGTATTGAGGCGTAATCCCAAAGTAGCAATGATGCCTTTATACGTGATCTTATCCTGAATAAAGAAGCCCACCTCAGCTGGATTTACTCTCCAGATATCGTTGCTACTGCCAATGCTGAGGTTTTGGGTGGTATCGCCCGGACCAATGATGATAGGAGCACCCACCCATGGCGAACTAACATCCACCCATTGGTACTCGGTGAAGGTGTTTTGAACACCGAAGCTGAATTCATTGGATTTGTTGGGAATGTAGGTAGCTTTGAGGTTCAGGGTATATTCCTCCACATAGTGATCATGCCATACCGGCGAAATACCATTGTTATTAATCAGTCCTCCGTCGCTAGTATTTACATAGTAAATTCCCAGGTTCTGATCACTGCCATTAAACAGATCAATGGGGTAGGTGATGATGTTATCTTCTTGCAGGATTTGATCAACGCTTTCTGTGCGAAAGGGTCTGCCATTGGCATCTGCACGTAAGTTAGTGAATAGCCGTCCGGCGGATAGACTGATGCCCCAGCTTTGGGTGATGAGGTGGTTTAGATTGATCGCCGTTAGGTTGGATTGATGCGTATAAGTAGTGGCATTATCCAGATTTAGACTCCGGTTGTATTGAAAGCCCGGGGTAAGGATAGCGTCAAAACCTACGATTTGTAAAGTGCGCGTGTTTTGATTGATATTAAGAGAATGCTGGTTGGTGAGAGTCAATTTGGTTCCAGACGCAATTTGGTATCCCAACTTAATGGTGTTGGTAAAGGAATTGGTTTGTCGGGGTGCCCAATAAGTGGGGTTATCAGGGAATAAAGAACTCTGCAGCTGGTTCGCTACAGCACCAAAGTACTCATCCGTAAGATACACCATACCACTGGCAAACAGGGTGAGTTTCTTTTTAGTAAAGGGGAGGGGAGTACTGATATTCAGTTCAACCCGGTCAGTATTAAAAGAGGTAGCGATATCTGAATTAAACAGGTAATCCCTTTGCCAACTGCCCGACATTTCCAGCTTCTCACCACCTTCGCGTATTACCGTGTTTACTACCCCGGAACTGCCTCCGCCATATTCCGCTCCTGCGCCCCCTGTGATAAGGTCAATACTTTGAATAGAACCGCTAGAAACTTCCAGTCCAAATCCTGTTCCGGCCAGGGGATCCTGGGCACTTATACCATCAACAATATACTCAGTCTCATATACTCTGGCTCCTCTAATCTGAAGTCCATCCTGGGTTTTTGTTACTCCCGCCTGTAATTCCAGCACTTCCTGAACATCGCGTACGTTCATGGAAGCAATGTCTTCCTGACTAATTTGTACTTCGGAGGCCGCCATTTCCAGATTTATCTGACTCTTGCGACCTACTACCGTAATTTCATTGAGTGATTGTGATTGCTCTTTGAGAACTACATTTAGTTCCTTGCTTTCGCCCTCGGCAAAGCTAATTCCTGTAAAAAGTTTGGTTTCAAAGCCGATGAACTGAACCTTAATATCATAATCGCCGGGTTTGATTTTAGAGATAAAGTAGTTTCCGTTTATATCAACTGTTCCGCCAGAATAGGTACCTACTAAAATAACTGAGGCTCCTAGCAAAGGCTCGCCTGTACCAGCCTCGGTAACTGTGCCGTTTAAGCTTGCCAGTTCCTGGCCACTGGCGCTGCCCAGGTTTAGTAGAAATGCTAATATGAGGATCAGCCTAAAATTCATTGATCAGGACCTCTTCAAGGAGATCTTCAAGGTTTTGTCTGTTCTTATCGTAATAATGTAATTCAAGGGCAAAGAATACTTGTTTCCAGATGTTATCTGGTCGGCGAACTGCAGCAACCACATCAGAGCCATTCCAACCCTGCAGCTTGAGCAATTCAGCTCTATAAAATTCATCCGCATCTGGAGTAACTGATATAGGTACAATGCCAGACTGTACATTGGTGGGACTAATAGGCGGATAATTCCCTGACAAGAGAGGGCTAAGAGCTGAATCAGGAACAATCCTTGCCTGACCAGCGGGAGTAATTAATGAATCTACCGGATAGGCACCGGTTAGTTCGCTGAGGTCTTGTTCCTTTTTAAAACTGGTAGTGATGAAGGATTTACCTCCATTAATGTTGTATTCTACCATAGAGGGACCCATGAATTCGAGGATCGTTTTTATTTGACCATTAATGGCATTGACAAATGTTTCCTGGCCGGAATTGATAAATAGTTTGGGGTAGTTAGCAGCCAATAGTGAAAATGTCGGATCCCAATATTTTGGCAAGGCTGTGCCGCCGGAAATATCTTTACCATAGTTAACCAGATCGTAGGGTGCGCTGATCGCATTTAGCAGACTTTGATATTTGGCGGTTATCGCAGAAGATTGACCGGAAACCCAAAGGATGTTCGCACCTGGTGATTTAGCTCTAAGATAGAAGCGGTTTGAAGTATCAACTTTACTAACACCTCCTGCAATATCCCTCGCCCTTAGGTATAAGGTGTTTTCTCCATCAGCAATAAAGCCATCAATATCAGTTTTTACCGGTACCCGGTCTGTTCCATAATACAGGTCTGCCGTAGCAGCCCCTGCCGAGGCGTTGGGATCGAGCACAAAAGAAATTAGTTTTTGCCCCAAGCTTAAATCTGTCCATGAGCCATTGTTCACCTTGATCTCAACCTCTGTCACGGTAAGGTCACCATCCTTGTCACTTACATCCCAGTTGAAAGTACTGACCAGTAACACAGTATCGTTTGGTCCAGCATCCGTATTAAAGCTTATTTCCGGAGGAGTGTTTTTTAAGGGAATGGATAGATAGGCAGGAGAGGGGTCGCGCTCGCCACTATTGTCGATTGCCCTTACGTAAAAGTCGACATCTGCAGTGTCGGATCCGGCCGGAATACTGAATATGAACACCGAATCTCTTTTGTAAGTTGTGGTCCAGGTGGCGTTATCGAGTGAAATTTCAAAGCGATCAACATAGCCATCTGCGTCAGTACCAAACCAGTTAAGCCTCACGGTTGAATTCAACCTTTGATCTCCGGATAGATTTATTTCCTTGATACTAATTTGTGTATCCGGTGGCTGGTTCTGCTTAAGGCTTCCCTTCTCGCAAGAAGACAACACCGCAATTAGCAGCACAAGACTTAGGAACGCTTTGATATTTGAAGCTTTGAACATCGTCAAACATGGGGGCGATTTGCATGCAAATCGCCCCCAATGAATCTTATTTGCTGATCATCACTTTATAACTGGCAGTTCCCCAGTTACCTTCTGTAATGTTTATTAAGTACATGCCCGGCTTTAGATCATTTATCGAAAGCTGTAACACTCCAGCTTCATTGTGATTTTTCTCTAAAACCAAAACGCCGTTCAAATTAAATACCTGAACCTTAATTTCCTCGCCACTGCCTGCAATATTGATAATGTCGCGCGCGGGGTTGGGATAGATATCAAAATGAGCATGCCCATTCATTTCTACTATGCTAAAGGAAGGGGGATTGCAATTGGATGTATCCAAGGTAACACTGAGGTTTTCGATGTCAAAATTGTTCCTTGGGGTAAGCTTAAAATTGCTGAATGAATAATACAGGATTCCGGTCATAGCGTCCATCGTCATCCCAGCTACAGTAGCAATAGGAGGATAAAACATGACACCGTTTTGAGATCCATAAATGGTATCCGATACTAACTGAACATACAAGGACGATTGAGCTGAGGTACCAGATTGACGCCCCGCCAATACTCTTCTCTCTTCAGCATTACTGCCAGGATTTTGATTTGAAGAAATAGCATATTCACCAAATCCCAGATCAGGGTTTGTGACATAAATAGGGCCTCCACCCGGCTCAACGTAACGCACAAGCATACTTTCATATTTTTCCTGTTCCGAGGGATTAGCTGTTGTACCCGGATCAAGATCTACTGGTGTTATCTCCATGGCGGAACCCAGGCTTTTGATGCTATCTATCAACAATTGGGTAAAGCCAAAAGATTCTTGTACTACACCACTGGCTTCTACATATTCATTGCGATACAAGTTTGCCAGGTTCAATGATCCGCGGAGAGCAATCCCGGCGTATTCTGTAGCATTGGGATCCTGAATATAGATATAACCCAAATCGCAGTCTCTACTAGCCGCGGTAACATAACCTCGTAGGGTAACTGATTGACCGTCAAAAGGAGATCGGTCTCCACCACCGATCGGAGTTTGTACATCCATAATAGTTAATCCGCTATCACGAACATAAATTCTAGATACAATTTGAGTGCCTCCCACCGGAGAAGGGTAGAAGACTTCACCACCTTCATTATCTACAGATCTGATGTAAAAACTTACGATCGCATTATTGGCTTGCGCCGGAATAGTGTAGCTATAGGTGGCGCCTGAGGTAATGGTCATATTCGCCTTGGTATAAGCAGATACTGCCAAAGAAGTGTCATTGCTCCAATAAATCTCTGCCGTATCAACGGTTCCATCTGGGTCAACTATGTCCGCGCTAATCATGATAGGATCGCTGCTGGAAGGCACACGGGGGCTGATGGTTACATTAGAGATAGCCGGTACAGCAGAACCTACCACATAGTGGCTGGTATCAAAAGGATGGATGCGATAGCCAAATCCAGTTCCACCCGTACATCCATTACCAGAATGTTCAACCACTCCACTAATTGATTCAAAGAAGGTACCCACTGAAGGTGGATTGGTAAACAGACCGTTTGTGTAAGGGGTATTTGGATTAAGTGCCGTCCAGGAAGAAAGCCGTTGAGCCACAAAAATATCAGATATGTCCATCTGACTGCCATCTTTGTCGGCAACAGTAAAGCTAAAACGCGCTCCTGTGCCGCTGCCAAACTGACTAATAGCGGTAACGGTTACTGAGTCTATTTTCACGTATGCACCGGCATAAGGTTCTCCGGTTGCCATATTGTTCACCTGGTTAGCGTCATTGAAATCACTCACCGTCCGTTTTATCGGATTAATGGTAGGGAAGGTACTGGTGAGGATAGTAACCGAATTGTTGTCGAGAGGTTGGAATTGCGTGTTGTTGTTATACATTCCCGCAACCCCGGTGATTTCAATTAAATCTCCCGCAATGAGGGAGGTAAAGCCAGATGTGGCCTGACTGGTATTCCAGTTTACACCCATTACCTGAAGGCCGGTATTAGGTCCTACTGCACCACCATTGGCGGTATCATTGACCCAAATGAAGGGGCGAATGCCATTGGCACCATTAATAGAACTGGAAGCTACTTCACAGAGGTTGCCATCCGTAACTACGTAACACACGATGGTTACTGTATCAAGGTAATAACTTGAGGTGTCATCACAGTTGGCTAGATCTGCAGGAGTAACATCCAGTAGATCTGTTACCTGAAGGTAGGGATATTGCGCGTTAAGCCCAAGGCTCATGGTCGCAAGAATTATAAGTGTGTAAAGGTTTCTCATGGGTTTGAGGGTTATTTAATTATTAGAAACTTTCCGGTGTAACTAGTACCATTGTCGAGATCTTCGACCGAAAACATATAAAGTCCACGGGCGATAATCTGACTTTCTGAGGTTAACAAATCCCAGGCATGTTCACCGCCTGAGAATATATTGTCATCAGGATTTTCTGAGCCAAAGGTTTGGTACCACCTGATGTCACTACCATTATACGACGGGTCGTGATTGATTTCATCAATGAAGTCTCCGCCTAGGGTATAAATTCGAATGATACATCGCTCCGGTAGATTGGCAAATATCAGCTTGCGAGATTCTTCCTGAAAGTTGGATTGCCCCTCCCAGGCTGCGCCATAATAGTATGGATTAGGATACACAAAAGGTTGATGCTGATCGGTATCTTCAACCGGCGGGGTTCCTGTAAAGACTCGGAAATCATTAGCAAGAAAACTAGACTCCAATGACTGAATAACGCGTTCCACATCACCTTGATCAAAGGCTGTTACCGCCACAGCATATTGCCAGGCATTGTTTAGGTTTTCAATTCTATATCTGAAATGGTAGGTGGTGCTATCGCCAGCGAACTTAACGGGTTGATCCAATTGAATATCATCAAAACCGGTATCGTAAAAAATGCCGTTTCCGGAACTGTCATACTCGGCAATGACGTTGAAATTTTCCTGCAGATTAGAAGCGCCCTGAACATCAAATCCCAAAGTGCTTAGGTACACTCTAAATCCCTCAAAGTCGTATTTATTGCTGATAGGATCAAGACTGTTGACGGAGTTGTTGGACCAGTAAATATCCATACCTCCATCCACTGCCTCTACCCGGGTACGGGGAACTTCTGGAGGTGTGGGCAGTACATAGCGTGTAATCTTTCCATCGCCATCGATATCTTCACCTTCATCCAGCACACCATTAAAGTTTAAATCCTCTCCATTGTAAGTCTCCTGGGCAAATAAGGCGTTGTTGATGAGGTTTTGCCGCTGCGTGAGGTTATTTTCAGAATTGGGATTGCCATCTTCATTTTTTCGAGCCATTATATAGGCCAGACTGATGGTAATTTTATCCCCCGGTTCAAAGCTGGCAAAGGGACCGGACGCAATCAGGTCAGATCTATTGCCAGCTGCATTTAGTAAAGCCTGAAAATCGAGGTTACCCGGGCAGTTTGGGTCACTGGGATCTGTCCAGCATGGGCTTTCATTCAGGCCATCACTGAGCTTATTATATCTGGCCAACTCGTTGGCTGGTGCGGCAAACTGTGCGGTGAAATCGTTAAACACCCAGGCGTTATAGGTCGCTTCAAAGTCATCCTCTTCCCATTGACCCGTGATAGGATTAAAGTTAGAGTCAATATCGGGGTGGTGAAAGCCTTCTTTGTCTTCCGCCCCCATAAATTTTTGACCGATATAACTATCGGTAAATCCTACATCACCGGCAGCATCGAAGCAATAAGCCAATTGATAATCATCCATATACCCGTTGCCGCCTTTATTATAGAAATCCGCCCCTCCACTGCCAGCTGGGGTAACATTAACATTTCTCACTACCGTATTATTCCATAAGCCAACATATAGATCGTCATAATAATCATCACCCACATTTTCAATTTCCAGGTTTACGAAGATTACAAAATCGGAAAAGAGATAGTTCCAGTTATAGGTGCTCATGGTAATTTGAAGACCCATCGGTTCATGATTACCTCCGCCAATCTCAATTTGGGTACCGGGATAGAATCGAACGGTATCAGAGATTGACGCAATAAAATCTTCGTGCGACACCGCGTTAGCATTAAAATATCTGCTGTCAAATAAAGAGGACCTGATCTCCATGGGATCAAAGGAATAAGTCTCAAAGCCTCCAGCTCCTGCCACATAACCAGTAGGATTGTCCAAGGAGCTGGTGGTTACCCTCACCTGAGAGCCATTTTGCCTCCCACCTACCCATATTCCACCTTCAAAAATGTGTTCAATTCCAGAGCCTGCCGGATATTCACAGCTTGGAGTGCCTGATCCGTCCCGATATCCGTCGAAGGAATTACCAAAGGTGCCAAAATTGGATATGCTCATGCGGGCATTGCAGGCAGAGGTCTGTAAAATGTTAAAATCGCCCTGTCCGTAGAGCCCCACATTTAGCAATAATAGGAGGATGCTATGTATGATTGTTTTATTCATACTTCAATACCTTTTCTATCACTTGATCCCCCTTACTATCTGCTATGCGTAACAGGTAAGCACCCGGAGCAAGGCTTGTCGTATTTAAAATTAGCTCTCCCTGATGATGCATCAGATAGTCTTTCAGCATTCTTCTCCCTGAGAGGTCATAAAGCTCAATATGCAATTCTTCCACCTTGGTAGGGAAAGCAATCAGTAGCTGCTCCCCAAAAGGGTTTAGGACGTTCAATTTGGATAATACACTTTCCCTTAATCTGATGTCAGATAAGCTCACGGAATACTCCGCAAGGACCGGTAGGTGATCACTAAAATCATATAAGGCATCAGCTACAACAGAACCTACGGCAGAATTGGTTCCCGAGTTAATACTTTGATTAAAATGTGCACCGTCATTTCCAATTGCTGTCATGCTATTCAGCTTGTATGAAATACCGTCGGTACCATCGGTAATGGCCTGTGAGTTAAGGATAAAGTCGAAACGATCATCAAGTCCACCCCCAGAGTAGCATCCAGAACTAGAGGAATGTGTACTTTGGGTATGTAAGATCGCATAGGTAGAGTTGTTATTCCAGGATCCTGCAACTCCTGGATCTACAAAGCTCTCTGTGGCTACACTGTAATTGACTAATTCCTGATAGGCAGCTTCCGTGCTGCTGTATAAATTTAAATCGCCTGTAAAAATTATATTATCATCGCTGACGTTGTTGGTCAGATAAGCCATTGCTGCCTGTATGGCATCTTCACGCTTATTGCGGTCCGTCACTGTGTTTCCTGCTTTGAGATGAGCAGCTACCACGGTCAGAAAAACAGTATCTGCACCAAATTGTAAAGAGGGATCCTTGTAAAAAAGGCGATAGAAATCTATGACTCTTACCAGTGATTGATTGTTGAGGGTGTGGGTTATATAATCCTGACCAACCAAACCGAACATGGTGCTGTCATAAAAAAGCATATTGGTAATTGTGCTAAAGCTGTTATTGCTGTAGCCAGCACTGGTAAAATTTACTTCACCGTCGGTATTTATCACATTGGTAAGAATGGAATTTGCTCCAGAGTTGTCTGGGAAACCTACCAATTCATTGACGCACATGATATCCGGATTAACTGCTTTGAAAACAGTTTTAAAGGCTTGATCTTTTTGTGCAAAGGAAATGCTGGAGGTGCAAGGTGCACTTAAATCTTTGTAAAACAGAAGGTTATAACTCATAACCTTGAAGTCAACCGACTGCGCAGCCAGCAGACCAGAAACCAAGACAGCTCCCAGGAAATAAAAAAACCTCATGCAATCCTCCACTTTGAAGAGGCAAATATACTTAGCTAATATTCATAATAGAGTAAGCTGGAGTATTAAGCTAAAGTTATTTCTCGGCACCCTCTTCTTCATCCTCAAAAAGTGTGTACTCGATACCTGAAGATTTCTTATCCGATTTGCCAGGATCCTTTTTGGTGAATATCTGCTTCAGCTCTTGACCCTGCTGCTTTAAGTCCTCTTTTATCGACCGATTCATCTCGTCCTTATCGAGCGAAATTATTGGATAGGACGCAGTGCCGGTCATGCTGACATAAATATTTGGATCATCCGTTTTTTCCATTTCTATTAAATGCTCATCAAATTCAGAGCCCTGATTCTTTTTCTTGCGATTTTTAAAAAGCACATCCGCCAACCGGAGACGCATGGTATAATCGATACTATTATCAAAATGATGTTGGCCACTAAGCTGCAAGTTGAGAACATTGCTTGCAATGAGCATTTCTGGAATATAAATTACAGATTCTTCAATGCTAATTTGGTTTGTTAGTTGACTGAACTTTACCTCCGAGAGTTCGTCGATGTCAGCGTAATCCGATAGGGCAAGCATTGGCTGGTAATTCTTTAATACCCCATGCTTAATATTGAGATCTGCTTTGAGGAAGACTGATTCTGGCGGAATAACGAGATTGGGTTCTAGTGTAGACGTCATGCGGAGATTCATATCGGCCCTGCCATAAATATTATCCGCCACTAACTCCTTCTGTCCAAAGTCGTTAAAGCTGACAAACAGCTCGTGTAGATCAGCGTTAGAAGCGGTTAAGTTTGCCATGAGCCGATAGTTATCAAGCTCCTTCATATTGATGCTGAAGTTGCCTTTAAATATTCCTTCATCAGCTTCAAACATGAGTTTGTTACCCGTGATCATGTTATTTCTAATCGCAAGATTGCCTTCAACATCTTCCGCATAAAAGCTATCAAAGTAAAATTGATCTACCTCTACCACTAAGTCCATTTCAATAGAGCGGGCAAATTCAAGGCTATATTCACCATCGCGGCTCCGTCCAGAAAGGAGAAAGTCTTCCACATGCAGTTCCTGAGAGCGTACGCGGGTATCAAGTTTCAGCTTCTCTTTCTCAAAGAACAGGTAACCGAGCACATTGCTAAAATGGCCACTCAGATACACATCACTTTCTCCAGTTTGGAAATAGAAATTGTCAATATCCAACTGGTCCTGGCCAAAGTTTAAGGAAGCGTTTAAATTTCTAATGATTTTATCAGACTTCACAAAACCAAAACCCACTTTCATTAATTCAATTTGGCCATGTGCTTGAGTTTTTCGCAATTCTTCGGCTGACACCTCAGTCAATGTGTTGAAATTGTTGGAAAGATTAAGATTTACCGCCATTCTTCCACGCGTATCGGTGAGCGTGTCGAGCGGTAGTAGGAGCATCCATTCTGCGAGCTCTAAATCACCAATTAATTTGAGGTTCACAGCGGGAGAGCTCAGGTCTGAAATGCTCATTGAACCGGCAATCTGTCCGGTTCTTCCATTGCCTTTAAAAGCCTCTAAAACGATCTTGTCTTCACGGTGCCCCCGTTTGTAACTACCCTGGATGTTGATAGAGGTGAGCTTTACTGATGCCTCTGTAATGCTGCCCTTATTGATGTCAAACTTAATTTGATACTGGGGTGATTCTTCGGAGTAGGGAAACAGACCGGCAAATTCGAACCCTAACTTACCCTTAAGGTTGGCGTCTATTGGTTTGTCAGACCACCTTTGTTTCTGATACAACTGCTGTAAATCCGTAATATCGACTTTGCTTCCGGAGGCATGCAGCACTAATTGATTCGGGTGGTGCTCTCCGGTAAATGAAACATTGATTCCTGAAAGTTCTATTAAGCCATTCTGTAATTGAATGAGCTCCTCAGTGCCATTAATCTTAAGCTTTGCCTTTAGATTTTCAGGTTGCAGGATTTCGTTCTCCTGATAGATCAATTCAGTTAGAAGAAAGTCGGCTTCAGATTCTAGTTCGTAGTGGCCATTTTCAAAGATCCCGGCCAATATGCCGCTATTCACTTGTGCAGAAAGATCAATCTTTTGTTTTTCAACTGCCAGCTTAAAAAGGATATCCTTTAAATGTACCTTCTCCAGGTTGAAAACGCTAGTACTGGTTCCCTCCTTGCTATTGTTCCAAATGCGATAGTTTGGTGTTCCATTCTCCGGGAAATTCAGCATGAGCTTACCATTTTCAAGGGTAATTCCCTCAATACTCCAGTCGCCCAATACCAGTTTCCAAAGATGAAACTCCAGATACAGATGCTCGGCATAGATTAAAGTATCTGTGGGATTGTTACTGATCCCCTTGCAATACACATCAGTAAGTAAAATGGAAGCGGATGGGAACTGGTCAATGGAGATGTCCAGGGAGGATAAATCTACCGGTTCCGTAAGTATTTTATTGGCTTCACTCACGACGCGGTTAATCACCCGATCTTTATTGGCATAAAGAACCAGCACAAATGTCAGGAGCAAAACCAGGAAGCTTCCTGACACCCATATTATAAACCGCAGAGCCTTCTTTTTCATTGTCAATAGGCGTGATCGCCAGAAATGAAACGTAAAGCTAGGCAGCTTAAGTCTGTCTGAAACCAAAAACCCTCTTACTTATTAAAGCAAGAGGGTTGAAAAGCAATGAGATAAATCTTTATTTTTTCTTATTGACTTTGTAACCGTGCTTCTCCAGCCACTCAATCTTTTCGTTAATAACCGCCTCTGATCTGCGATTGATTTCCTTGTCAATCCCCCTCTTTAATCCTTCGAGTTCGTCCATGGAAAACTTTCCAAGAAATTGATTGGCAAATAGTGCTTTCAGAGTCTTGTTGTTGTTCTGATTTTGACGAATGGTGTTAATCAAAACTCCAGGAGTAACTTTTCCTTTTGCCATATTAGAATAAATTTATGTGTGTGTTAAGCAGCTAAAGTATCAAATAAATCATTTACATATATGATTATCAGGCATTCACCTTTAAGAAGTTTATTTCCTTCTGATTTAGCTTTCGCCAGTGGCCTCGTGACAGTCCCTTTTTAGTGATTCCCGCAAACCATACTCTATCTAGTTTGGTAACCGTGTAACCAAGGTGTTCAAATATCCTTCGTACTATTCTGTTTTTGCCACTATGAAGCACAATTCCCACGTTATTTTTGCTTTTGTCATCCACAAATGAGATTTCATCAACTTTTATGGGTCCATCTTCTAATTCCAAACCATCTTCAATTTTGTGAAAGTCGGTTTGAGAAAGCCTTTTGTCGAGAGATACATCGTAGATTTTTTTGGCGCCATGACTGGGGTGGGTTAATTTTTTGGCGAGATCACCATCATTGGTAAAAAGCAATACTCCGGTGGTTTGACGGTCAAGCCGGCCAACGGGGTATATGCGTTCAGGACCTGCATTCGCCACTAATTCCATTACGGTTTTCCTGGCTTTTGGATCACTCACCGTAGTGATAAATCCCTTCGGTTTATTTAAAACCAGATACACCTTTTTTTCAGGGCTCAGAGTGCTCCCATTAAAGTTTACTGAATCCTCTCCCAGGACTTTATAGCCCATTTCGGTAACTACCTTGCCATTAACTTCTACCAAGCCTGCTTTGATGAGGTTATCAGCTTCCCTGCGGGAGGCGATACCAGCATCGGCCAAATATTTATTTAGCCTTATTCCAGGGCGCGCTGCACCGGCTTTGGGTTTGGTTTTCGGTGTGTGTTTTTTATAGGGCTTTTTCCTTGGATTGTTCATTATATAAATTCTCTTGTGGGTCTGATTCTATGTGTGAAAAGCGTCTGTAATGTGATTTATCTCCGGTTTATGGTTTAAAGTAATACCAATAATATCGAACCGAATATTTTGATCTATCTCATACTTTTGAGCGTAAGCATCGGCTGCATTTATGAGGTTTTTTTGTTTCTTTTTCCCTACAAATACATGGGGTTCTCCGTAGGTATTTCCAGAGCGTAACTTGACTTCAAAAAATATTACTTCATCCTTAAATCGACCGATAATATCCACCTCATATTTGCGAAATCTCCAATTGGTACAAAGTATTTCATATCCTTCTTTGCGCAAATGATCCAGGGCCATTTCTTCTCCCTGGTGGCCAAGGTCAAGATGGTTCATCAAATACCAGTTTGCAGGTCTTCCCAGCTTCCAAAACAGCATTTCGGCCAAAGATGAGGCAATTATTATCATTTTGATGTCCTGCGGGAAAATCAAATACCGATGTTAAATTCATTCTCATTAGATGATCTCTTATTATCTCCTGAGCGGTGAAGCCGAAAGGGACAGCATTATCGTTCATCTCACTCATACTACCTACCAATACGGCCGCGGCATTATTAAGGTAGTCATTTCTGCTGAGATTGTACATCATGCGATCAACATGGTACAAATACTCATCAAGATCTTCGATAAAAAGAATTTTGCCATCCGTCTTAATCGCGGTTGGTGAGCCAGTTTGGCTGTAGAGCATAGATAGGTTACCGCCAGTTAATTCCCCTTCAACAGTACCAGGATTGTTAAACCGATGAGGATAAAATTGATATTCCAGTCGTTCACCCTTTAAGGCCTTCACGATACTGTTTAAAGAGGCAGGAGTATTGCGAGCAAAATTGATTGGCATGCTGCAATGCAGTGCCTCTATGCCTGAGTTGTTGATGTGATTGAGTAGCACTGTAACATCGCTATAGCCTCCTACCCATTTCGGATGTTTAATGAAATGGCTAAAATCTATTTGGTCAATTATTCGAACCGTGCCATACCCGCCTCTGGCACATAATATGGCCGAGATGCTCTCATCGTCCAGAAAGTTTTGGATATCTGCTAGTCTTTGATCATCAGTACCGGCAAATTGATGTGAAATTGCAAACAGGTTTTTCGAAGTAACCGGCGTGAAGCCCCATTCTTCAATGAGCTTAAGGGCAGGGGCAAGTTCTGCAGGATTTATGCTCCTGGCCGTGGAAACTATGCCGATACGGTCTCCCGGTTTGAGCTTAGGCGGACTAATCAAGGTGGTGGGCGTTTTCTATTTTCCTTCGATACATCTGAATGCTGTTCTCCAGACCCATGTACAAGGCATCCGATATAAGAGCATGTCCAATGGAGACTTCAGCTAATCCAGGAACAGATTCTACAAAAAATTCAAGATTATCCAGATTTAAATCGTGACCGGCATTCACACCAAGGCCTGCATCGAGCGCAACTTCTGCAGCATGGATATAGGGTGCCACCGCATTTTCAGGGTCTTTGATGTATCCTAAAGCATAGTCTTCGGTGTACAATTCAATTCTGTCTGATTTTAATTCTGCAGCTGCCTTAATCCAATCTTCATTACATTCCATAAATACCGACACTCGAATATTTTCATCTTTGAGTTTCGAAATAATCCCCTCAAGGAAATTGAAATGAGTGACAGTATCCCACCCGGCATTGGAGGTTAAAACATCTGGTCCGTCAGGAACCAGCGTTACTTGTTGTGGTCGGGTTTCAAATATGAGGTCCATAAAAGATTCTGATGGATAGCCTTCAACATTGAACTCGGTGGTTAGGATTTCACTGAGGTCTCGCACATCCTGATATCGGATATGTCGCTCGTCTGAACGAGGATGAACTGTGATGCCCTGGGCACCGAAAATTTCACATTGTTGCGCTGCTTTAAGGAGGTCGGGAACATGGCCCCCGCGAGCATTCCTTAAAGTGGCAACCTTATTGATGTTAACACTAAGTCTGGTCATAAGCCGCAAAGATAAAAACCTTAGTTTTGCCATGATGAAGGTAAGTACTCATATGCTCAATGATATTAAGCCTTTTGTGCTGTCTGAAACAGTTCAAAATTTGCTTGATGTGATGCAGGAATTCAAGTATACTCACCTGCCTTTAGTTGATGACCAAAGGCAGTATATTGGATTGGTATGCGAAGATGATTTGTTGGAAATTGAGGCTGCTAACCAGGAGATCAGCCGTTTTTTAAGAATAGTGAAGCCTTATTCTATTGCGGAAGGAAGCAATCTCTTTAATGCGATAGCAATTATTGGAGAAGGAAATTTGAGTTTGTTGCCGGTAGTCAATGATCAGAATAGGTATCGCGGATATATTCCTGCGGTGGATATTGTTCAGGATCTTGGCAGAGAGATCACATTTACAGAACCAGGGAGCATAATTATTCTTAAAATACCTTCACTCGACTATCATTTGGCCCAGATTGCTCAGATCGTTGAATCTGAAGACGCCAGAATAATTGGCCTGCATATGACGGCTGATCCTAACTCTGATAAACTTTTAGTTACCTTAAAGATTAACCAGATAGACCTGTCAAGAATTCTAGGCTCTTTCGAAAGATACAATTATATGGTATCCGAGGTGTTTCACCAGAGTCTCTTTGACGATGGCCTGCAAGATAGATTTCAGGCTTTCATGAAGTATCTCAACACCTGAGAGCATGAGAATAGCTGTATTTGGTAAATCTATCACTGCCGAATCCAAGTCTTATATTCAAGACCTGCATCAGGAGTTGTTGGAAGCCCAGGTAGAAATTGTCGTATACAAACGCTTGGAACGTTTTATAGCCGAGCATTGCGACCTCACTATTTCCCTGGATACCTTTGCCTCTCACGAGGAGCTCATCAGCTTCAGTCCTGATTTTTTAATCACCATGGGTGGTGACGGAACGATCCTTGACGCCGTCACATTTATTCGAGATTCGGGAATCCCTATTTTGGGCATTAATACGGGCAGATTGGGCTTTCTCTCGAATGTGAGCAAGGAGAATATTAAAGAAGCGGTGCATGCCCTGGTGAATGGAGACTATATCATAGATAACAGGAACTTGCTGGATTTGCAGTGTGAAGATCTGGATCTCGACCTCAACTTTGCTTTAAATGAAGTGACGGTCAGTCGTAAAGATACTACGGCCATGGTTACCATACACACCTGGATAAATGGTCATTATCTGAATTCGTACTGGGCAGATGGTCTGATCATCGCAACACCAACGGGAAGTACCGGATATTCGTTGAGTTGTGGCGGGCCAATTATTATGCCTGGATCTGAAAGTTTCGTTATCACGCCTATCGCACCGCACAATTTGAATGTTCGTCCTTTCGTTATTCCCAATAACATGGAAATAAAACTAAAGGTGGAAGGACGTGAAAGACAGTTTCTCGTATCTCTGGATTCAAGAATCTATGCCTTGGAGTCAGGTTCCGAAGTTACCGTCAATCTCCAAAATTTTAAGATTAAGATGGTGAAGACTGAAATTCAGGACTTTGCAGAAACCCTAAGAAATAAGTTGCTTTGGGGGCTAGACAGACGCAACTGATTTTCATCTCCTCTCGCTATTTGGTTATATTTGCGCACATTTTCCAAAGGAATGTATAAGTCATTCATTTTCAAAATAGTAGCTCTACTCCTTAGCTTCAACACATGGGGTCAGTATTCCGAGATTGGATTCTTTGGTGGAGGCAGCAATTTTATTGGCGATGTAGGAGATTATGGTCTGCATTTACCCAAGGATTATGCCTATGGTGGATTCTACCGATATAATTTTAACCGTCATTGGTCCATCAGAGCTCAGGTTAATCTAGGACGCGTGAGGAATGCGGACAGCCTAAGTAGTTTTGAAAATAGGATAGATCGCAATCTGAGCTTTGAGTCGGATATCCTTGAAGCCAGTCTAATGGTAGAGTTTAACTTCCTAGAGTATGAAACAGGTCGCAGAAATGCTCATACACCCTATATCATGGGCGGTTTCGGGGCGTTTAAGTTTGATCCGGTTGCTGATTATCAGGGTCAATCCTATGCTTTGCGCGAACTCGGGACGGAGGGTCAGAATACCTCAGAAACTAATACCGGATTTTATGCCAACGGCAGTACTTTTTTAATTTTTGGGATAGGTTATAAATGGTCTGTAGCAGATTTTATAGCCATAGGGGTAGAGAGTACTTTTAGAAGAACCAATACGGATTACCTGGACGATGTAAGTGGATTATATGCAGATCCTGTGGTGATTGAGGAATCCAGAGGTGCGGTGGCCGCTGCACTCAGCGATAGAAGTATCAGCAATAGTGAAAAGACAGGACACTATCGGGGCAACCCTCAAACTAAAGACTGGTATATATTTACCGGCATAACGCTTCAGTTTAAGTTTGGTGAGCTGTATGAAAAATGTGCGAGTTTTGTAGGTCAATGAGTTTGAAGCAGCAAATAGATCCCGATAAATTGCCAGAACATGTCGCCATTATAATGGATGGCAACGGACGATGGGCTAAAAAGAAGGGGTACCTTAGGTCTATCGGTCATAAGAACGGCGTGGATGCGCTTCGCGGTATTGCTACGGCTTCCGCGCGATTAGGCATAAAGTATCTTACTGTCTACGCCTTTTCAAGCGAAAATTGGAATCGGCCAAAGTCAGAAGTGAATGCCTTAATGAGCTTGTTGGTTTCCAGTCTTAAAAAAGAGCTCAAAACCCTTACAGAGAACGAAATCCGGTTAGAATCTATTGGCACTTTGGAAAACCTTCCAGGGAAGTGTCAGCGTGAGTTAACGGAGGTGATTCACAAAACAAGCGGAAACCAAAGAATGACCCTAACCCTGGCATTGAGCTATGGCTCAAAAGAAGAGATTACGGAGGCGATGAAGAAAATAGCGGTAGCAGTAGCCGATGGAACAATAACACCTGGGGATATTAGCGAGACTTCAATTCAGGAACACTTGTACACCGCGGGGATGCCGGATCCGGATCTCTTGATTCGTACCGGTGGGGAACAACGTATCAGCAATTATCTTCTGTGGCAAATAGCCTATTCAGAATTGTATTTTACACCAAAATTATGGCCGGATTTTGATGAAGAGGATTTGAATGATGCTATCCTTAGCTATCAGGAGCGCGAACGTAGATTCGGTAAAATCAGTGAACAAATAAATTCCTGATTGGAGAATGTATAGAATTTTTGCGATTGTCCTCCTCTTACTCTTTGCCCAAACTGATCTGATATCGCAGATATCCTCTGATAAAAAGATAGGCGAACTTGCCAGCTCCACGCGTGAGTATGAAATTGGGGGAATCATTGTTACCGGCTCGGAGAACCTGGATCCACAAGTAATTTCTCTAATAAGCGGAATTTCAGTAGGAGATAAAATTCGCTTACCGGGCGAAGAAACTACCGAAGCCCTGAAAAATTTATGGCGTCAGCGATTGTTTGACGACATTGGCATATATGTAACTGAAATACGCGGCAACACCGCCTTTTTAGAAATTCGGTTAACGGAACTTCCCAAGCTCAGCAAGTATGGCATTCGGGGTCTTTCAAAGTCTGAAAGAAGCAGCCTCAGGGAAGAAATTGATTTGAGCGCCGGAGCTATTGTTACTGAAAATCTTATCGTAAACACCAAGAACACCGTAAAAAAATACTTTGTTGAAAAGGGTTATTTGAATACCGAAGTGGAGGTGTTGCGCAGACCAGATACTACACGGGCGAACTCGGTAATTATTGAATTGAATATCGATAAAGGTGAAAAGGTAAAAATCAGTGAAATAGAGTTCTATGGCAACACGG
Organism: Owenweeksia sp.; assembly: GCA_965229445.1. Classification (GTDB taxonomy): domain Bacteria; phylum Bacteroidota; class Bacteroidia; order Flavobacteriales; family Schleiferiaceae; genus Owenweeksia. Next base: position 3,184,241 of record OZ245876.1, on the reverse strand, counting down.
TGACCAAGCTTCCTAAAGATGGCTTTTTTGACTGGTTTGGCAATACGGAGGGTATGTCAGATCAGGATCTGTATAAGGCCATGAAAGAGACCAAAAGAAAGGCCTTTTTTAACATCTTTAAAGGATCTAAGTTTAAGGAGGAAGACTATAAGGCAGACAAGAAACTGATCATTCAGAAATACAACGAGCTGGGTTATCGCGATGCCAGAATTGTAGCAGATAGCATCATACCAGTTTCAGAATCGAGAATAAAACTTGCTATTACCATTGAAGAGGGTGAAAAGTATTATTTCAGAGACATAAGTTGGCTTGGAAACACCAAGTATAACAGTGAGGTGTTGAGTGAAGTACTTCAAATTAAAAAAGGGGATGTTTATGATGCCTCTTACCTGCAAGAACGTTTATTCAGTGATCCTCAGGGGGGGGACGTAAGTTCACTATATCTCGATAATGGTTATCTTTTCTTTAACCTCAATCCGGTAGAGGTGCTGGTTGAGAATGATTCCATAGACCTGGAAATGAGAATCAGTGAGGGACGTCAGGCCACGATTCGCAAGGTTACCATTAGCGGTAATGATCGTACCAATGATCATGTGGTGATGCGTGAATTGCGTACCCGACCGGGAGAATTGTTTCGGAGATCGGATATTCAGCGAAGTATGCGTGAACTACAACAGCTTGGATATTTTGAACCTACGGAGCTGGGTGTAAATCCTAAACCCAATGCAGAAACCGGGACGGTAGATATAGAATATACGCTGGTTGAGCGATCCACAAGTCAGCTTGAGTTGCAAGGTGGTTGGGGAGCTGGAAGGTTGGTGGGCACCCTAGGTCTAAATTTCAATAATTTCTCGGCGCGCAATTTATTTAATGGATCAGCCTGGACCCCTTTACCTGCTGGTGATGGGCAAACTATCAGCTTGAGAGCACAAAGTAATGGTACCTTTTTCCAATCATATAGCGCCTCTTTCACTGAGCCATGGCTAGGTGGCCGTAAACCAAACTCACTCACCGTTTCGCTGTATTATAACATTCAGAATAGGAACGGTTTACCAACTAGCAATCCCAATCGGATTTCACTGAGTACAACCGGTGTGACGGTTGGTTTAGGGCGCCGTTTGCGTTGGCCGGATGATTATTTTACCCTCTATCATGCCTTGGATCTTCAGGTTTATGATTTGAGAAATTACCCATTGGCCGGTATTCAGTTTACAGATGGAGCCGTAAATAATATAGTACTGCGAAACATCTTGGGTCGAAATAGTACGGATTATCCCATTTACCCTAGAAGAGGAAACCTCTTTAGTATACAATTGGATGTCACCTTACCCTACTCCTTACTCAATAACAAGGATTACTCGGAATTAACTGATCAGGAGAAATATCGCTATTTGGAATATTACAAATGGAAAGTAAACAGCAGTTGGTTTACGGAGGTGTTGCCCAAAATGGTCATAAAAACCGCTGGTGAATTCGGATTTCTTGGTGCTTATAACAAGAGTCTGGGAGCACCACCTTTTGAACGTTATTTTCTTGGTGGTGATGGGTTACAGAACTTTCAATTTGATGGACGGGAGATTGTTGGTTTGAGAGGATATCCTAACAATAGTTTAATCTTAGGTGGTCAAAATGGATTAGGGGGTACGGTTTATACTAAATTCACCCTGGAATTACGTTACCTCTTAACAGAAAACCCAAGTGCACAGATATTCATGTTAGGATTCCTGGAGGCCGGAACGGTCTCAAATGAATTTGATGATTTCCAACCCTTCCAAATGAAGCGCTCGTCTGGCTTTGGGGTAAGGGTATTTATGCCCATGTTTGGTTTGCTGGGGGTTGATTTTGGTTATGGATATGATGCTACACCTAACTTCCCCGGAACTCGGAGTGGCTTTCAAACCCACTTTACAATTGGTCAACAATTCTAAAATCAATAATTTCGCACGCCTTATGAGAGGAGCCCTGTTTTTGGCCTTTGGTCTGGTTTTTGGAATAAGTGTTTACGGGCAGCGATTTGCCATCGTGGACAGCGAGTATATTTTAACTAAGATACCGTCTTATGCCCAGGCTCAACAGCAACTTGATCAGTTTTCTGCGCAGTGGTCTGGTGAGGTTGAAGCCCTTCGCTCTGAGATTAGTGCTCTTAGAACTGCCTATGAAGCTGAGAAGGTAATCATGACGGAGGAAAAAAGGCAGGAAAAGCTGGCTGAGCTTGATGCTAAAGAGCAGGAAGCAAGAGCTTTGCAACGCAAGTATTTTGGTCCTGATGGCGATGTTTTTAAAAAAAGACAAGAGCTTATGCGTCCCATTCAGGATCAGGTGTACAACGCAGTACAGGATATTGCCAGAAGGCGAAACCTGGATGTGGTTTTTGATAAGAGCAGTGATCTTATCACCCTTTATGTTAGCGATAAAGTTGACATTAGCGATGAGGTGATAGAAAAGTTAGGTTATTAGAATAAGAATGAACAAATTTCAGATGATGAACAAACAATTAACTTCTTTCGTGTTGGCGGCTATTATGATGTTGGGTTTTACCGCCTTTGGACAAGAACAACCCACTAAAATTGGACATATAAATGCGGATCAGTTGCTGCAAATGATGCCTGAGACCAAGGAAGCGCAGGCGGCAATTGAAACCTATCGTGCTCAGCTTGAGAATGACCTCACGGTGATGGAAACAGAACTGCAGACTAAGATTCAATCCTTCCGGGAAAACGAAAAGATGATGACTACTCTTAGTCGTGAGACAAAGACCAAAGAGATTCAGGACATCCAGCAAAGAATCCAGGAGTATAGTATGAAGGCTCAGGAAGATTTTTCTGCCAAGCAGGAGGAATTGTTAACCCCAATTATTGAAAAAGCTTCTGCTGCTGTACAAAAAGTAGCCAAGGACAATGGCTTTACTTACATCCTTGACAGCTCTGAGAGTAAGGCGGTAGTTATTTTTGCAGAGAATGGCATTGATATTCTAGACTTGGTAAAGGCAGAGTTGGGAATCCAATAAGCGCTTCTAAAAAGACTATTTTAGCAACCCGGTATTCGCCTATGGCGTACCGGGTTTTTTATTTTCACCACCTTGAACGCACCCATTGGGATATTCGACTCCGGAGTAGGAGGCTTGACCGTTGCATCTGCAATCAAGCGGCTCATGCCCAATGAGAGCCTAGTGTACTTTGGTGATACAATTCATTCACCATACGGAGATAAATCCGAAGAAACCATCATTCGCTATTCAGAGGGGATTACAGAGTTTTTGTTGAAACAAGGTTGTAAGGCGGTAGTGATTGCTTGTAATACAGCCTCTGCGCTGGCCTATAAACCACTAATGGATACCTACCCAAATTTGCTGATAGAGAATGTGATTGATCCGGTGGTAAATTATGTTGGGCGAAATATCAACAGTAAGGTGGGAATTATTGGTACAAGAGCGACTATTAAATCAGGTGTTTATAGGAAAAGACTTAGACGCTTGAACCCGCACCTTCATGTGGTCACTTCACCAACTCCATTATTAGTAGGAATTGTGGAGGAGGGTTTTACCAATACTTCGGTGAGTAAAGGAGCCATAGAAACCTATCTGGGCAATAAGAAGTTCTCCGATATCAGTAGCTTAATTTTGGGTTGCACACATTTTCCACTCCTGCAGAAGGAGATTGAAAACTATTATGGTGGTCGGTCTGAGGTGGTAGACTCTCCAGAGCTAGTGGCCCACCATCTCAAGCTAGAACTAAAGAAGCAGGCTATGCTCAATGAGGGTGAAGCAGCTGTAGATCAGTTTATCATATCTGAGAAAACCGAAAACTTTAGTCGCACGGCACGGATGTTTTTTGGTCATGAAATTAGCCTGGAAGAATTAAATATTTGGCGGCCGTGAGCAAAGGGGATTGCGATAGAACATGACGATAGTCTCCCAAGTTCAGGACACAGGCTTAGCGCAGGGGGCCTCCTTCCTCCGCCCCAGAATCAAAGTCGGGTTTTTTATTTTACCAGTCAAGTGATAATAGATGGATAAGGACCATTTAGCCACAAAGCCATTATTCTATTTGGTGACACAACCTAAGTTGTAAACGACCAAAGCAAGATCTCACACTGCACCATTTAATTTCACACTTCACACTTATTGACCACATACCCGTTTGACTCTACCACAAGTTATGTCATTGGTTAAGCACCGTTCTCAGCTCATGAGAAACTCACTTACCTTCTCAAGGAATTCCTTGGGTTGATCCGCATGTAACCAGTGACCTGCATTGGCCAGGGTTTCAATTTTGGCATGAGGAAAATGAGATTCGATCTCATCAATATCTTCATCGGTTACATAGCCGGATTGACCTCCTCTTATAAACAAACAGGGCCCATGAAATATGGCTTGTGCCGGCAGCTGTTCCCCTACCTCATTAATTTCTCTGGAGATTACCTCAAGGTTGAATCGCCAGTCGAGCATATTTTTTTCTTTCCAGTATAAATTTTTAAGAAGAAACTGTCGGGTACCTTCATCTGATATAGAAAAAGACTTTGCCGCTTCAGAGCGACTGGAGAATTCATGCACCGGCAAGGCATGTAGAGCTTCGAGGATATCTTGATGATGAGGAGGGTAGAGTTTGGGTGCTATATCGGCTATGATGAGCTTTCGCACTCGCTCTTCGTTCAAAACAGCAAACAACATGGCAATCTTTCCGCCCATACTGTGACCAAGAATATGGGCTGATTTCAGGTTGTGATCATCCATGTATTCTAACAAATCATCACTCATTACCGCATAGTTGAACTCATCTGAATGAGGAGATCTACCGTGATTGCGCATATCCAATAAATGCACCTGGTAGTGCTGGGACCATGTTTTTCCGAGCGTTTGCCAGTTGTCACTCATGCCAAAAACACCATGAAGAATGATCAGCGCTTCGCCTTCTCCCAAGATCTTTGAAAATAATTTCACGCTTTAGAAATTTGTGCAAAGGAACAAAGAGAATAGTTCATTTTTAATGATCGAATATCATTAAATAGTATGACATATTTGTTCTTGCTTATCGCTAGTCATGCACGGATCATTCGCTACTTTTGTACGCCTAGACCTGAGTACACATGAGTGATCCCAAGAGATATACTGTAACTGCTGCACTTCCCTACGCCAATGGCCCGGTTCACATTGGTCATCTCGCCGGCTGTTTTATCCCCAGCGATATCTATACGCGCTATCTCCGGCAGAAGGGTAAAGACGTAAAATTTATTTGTGGTAGTGATGAACATGGGGTGGCGATAATGTTGAAGGCTAAAGAGGAAGGGCTTACTCCGCGTGAAATTGTGGATAGGTACCACAATATAATGAAGCAATCCTTTAAGGATTTGGGGATCAGTTTTGATATTTACGGACGTACTTCTGATCCCATTCATCATAAGACAGCCCGGGAGTTTTTTACCCGCCTGTACGAGAAGGGAAGTCTGGAAAAAAGAGTTACGGAACAATACTATGATCCTGAAGCTCAGCAATTTCTTGCAGATCGGTACATCGTGGGAACCTGTCCAAATTGCTCTTATGACCATGCCTATGGTGATCAGTGTGAAAACTGCGGCACATCTCTGAGTCCAAACGAATTGATTGAGCCTCGTTCTAAGCTTAGCGGTGCCAAACCCATGAGAAAGGAGACGGCGCATTGGTTTTTGCAATTGGATCATTTATCCGGTAAGATCAGGGAATATCTAGAATCACATCAAGACTGGAAGCCGAATGTTTATGGCCAATGTATGAGTTGGTTAAATGATGCAGAAGGCTTGCAAGCTCGTTCCATGACCAGAGATCTGGACTGGGGAGTGCAAGTGCCGTTGGAAGATGGAAAAGGAAAGGTGCTCTACGTTTGGTTTGATGCACCTATCGGATATATATCTGCTACCAAGGAATTACTTGGTGATGACTGGGAGCTATATTGGAAGGATAAGGACACCTCTCTGGTTCATTTTATCGGTAAGGATAATATCGTTTTTCACTGCATCATATTTCCGGCCATGCTGATGGAGCATGGTGATTTTATTCTGGCGGATCAGGTGCCAGCTAATGAGTTCCTGAACTTGGAGGGAAAGAAAATTTCAACCAGTCGCAATTGGGCAGTTTGGCTGCATGAGTATTTGGAAGATTTTAAGGATCAGCAGGATACCTTACGTTATGTCCTCTGTGCCACCGCGCCAGAAACCAAGGATAATGATTTTACCTGGAGTGATTTTCAGGCCAGAAATAACAATGAATTAGTAGCGGTATTTGGGAATTTTGTGAACCGGGTATTGGTGCTAATGAACAAGTATTACGATGGCGTAATTCCAGAGCCTGGCAAGTTGAATGATGTGGATCAGGAAGTCCTGCAACAACTTCACATGGCACCAGAGAAGGTAGGAACCTCCATTTCAAAGTATCGGTTTAGAGAAGCACTCAATCACTATATGAGTATTGCCCGGACGGGTAATAAATACCTGGCCGATGAAGAGCCCTGGAAGAAAGTGAAAACTGATCCTGCTCGAACAAAAACCATCCTCTATGTAGCAGCTCAGGTTTGTGGTCAACTGGCACAACTTGGTCAGCCCTTTATGCCATTTTCTTGTCAAAAGTTAAGATCATACCTGCATATGGGTTTTTTGGAATGGGATGACTGTGCGGTGCGAGAATTAATTAGTCCTGGAACCAAGATTGAAAAAGGCGATTTATTATTCAGAAAGATTGATGACGAGCAGATTGCGCAGCAGCTGCAAAAACTTGAGCATACCAGAACACCGGAAATAGATGGGAATATGGAGCCGATTAAACCTGAAATAAGTTATGATGACTTCATGAAAATGGATATCCGAACCGGCACCATTATAGAGGCTGAGAAGGTTCCAAAGACGGATAAATTGATGAAGTTGTTGGTAGATATAGGTTTTGAACAACGCACCATTGTGTCAGGGATTGCTGAATACTTCAAGGCAGAAGATTTACCGGGAAAAACTGTTTCTGTGTTGGTCAATTTGGCGCCAAGAAAGATCAGAGGAGTAGAATCTAAGGGTATGATTTTGATGGCGGAGGGAGCTGACGGGAAACTCAGTCTGGTTCATAGTGCTGATCCGGTGAGCAATGGATCAGGGATTAGTTAGCCCTGTAATTGAACAACTAGCTGTGTTTTTATAGCCAGGCCTATTGGTATGAACAGCACTGAATGTGAGACCTAAATCATTATCGCGGTACAAATTCTTTTGCCAGTACTTTATTGTTAACCGCTACTGTTGTGGCCTCTTGTAAAGAATTTAGGGGATTATTTTTTTTGATACAGATCAAAATGGGTTAAGTCTAAATCTAAAAGTTCATAATTAGCCCTTGGCCTATCTCCCTTATTTTGAATGCAATATTCAAGATTTTGATCGGCTTTGATCGGGCTGGGAACGTGATTGGTAAAGCGGAGCATATACATATACCACCCCCAATTAAATTCATCTTCATTTCCAGAAACATGATAATAAATTCGAGTACTATCAGGTAAGCTAGTACTCAATAGCTCTACATCATTTAGCAGTTCAACATCCCTGGATGGTTTACCGGAAAAGTAAAATGTCAATCCAATTCCTACTAGCGAAAGAATTATAAATCCAGTCTGAAGAGAGCGGTGTATTCTTGGTTTAATTTTCTTCAATAGAGTTATCCATGAGTGCTGGGTCAGCAACGCAAAGGCAATGGTATAATAGAAGTAACTGGGATATAAATAAAATCCCCTTTGCACCTTAGTTAATGCCAGAGGTGCGGAAGCTACCAGTCCCACAAACAGAAAGAATAAAGCATAGTTTCTACGCTGTTTGTCGATCTTAAATTGTCTTCGGTTTAGTATAAGCGCTACACCCGATAAAACCAGAACTGGAACTAGCTGAGAAAGAAGGTCAATGAAAATATGAAACCGACTGTTTACCGTGGCGTCACTGTTAATTCTGGTTAAAAGGCGTTTGTTGACATAAAAGTCAAACGCAGTTTGGGCATCCTTAGATCCAAAGTAGATTAGAGCCAGAATTGATGCCATACTGAGGCTTGAAACCAGAAAGATTAGAATATTTCGTGGCCGTGATTTTAGGATATAAAGACCCAGGGGTACTGCCAGTGGAAACAAACCCGGAACCCCTTTTATCAATACTGCTGTGGTAATTACCGCTCCACTTAAGATTGAATACAGCACCAGTTTCACTCTGGAATGGCTATGAAACGCCTGTAGCATTGCTATAACGGCCAGTAAATCAAACAAAGCCATTTGTGCTTCCAGTACGTTGTTGCGAAATACCCAGGTATTAGTTTCAATCAATAGGAAGAGTATTAATACCAACCAGGTGGATTGTGAAATTTTGTCAGTTATTTGAGATTGTATGTATCTCCAAAGCTGCACTAGGCTAAGAATGGTGATAAGAAAGAGGATAAGATTGAAAACTCGTTCGGCCAGGTAGGAATGTCCTAATACCATGAATGACAAGGATTGCAAGTGATAACCCAGCGCCGGGTGTTCTAAAAATGAATTTTCACCAAAATAGCCCCAGGTTTCACTGAGAAAAGGGTGCCAGAATGTTCCTTTTCCATCGGCGTAGTTCATGGCCACTACAGCATATTGCTGGCCATCCAGAAACATTCCCTGCATGAATAGTGGTATGATCAGAATATAAATAATCAGAGTAATCAGAAACAGATAAGGTGTTCTGTAGTACGGATGATTCATGAAAAATGCCTCTATAGGACGCTTAGTTTCTCAGGTTTGAGTGCTGACAATATTACAAGAATCTGAAGTGTTTAGCTTGAAATTAGAATTTTGTTTATTAATCTATTCGGCCGTTGTAGTAAAGGATAAAGTAGAAATGAGTTATGCGTGGTAGGTACACGTTCAACTAAAAACCTCTTACCCTTTATCCAAAACCTTCCACTAAAATGCAGCCCCGGCGGGAATCCCTGCCGGTAGGCAGGGAACCCACTTTGGTAGCCCCGAGCAGAATCGAACTGCTATCTAAAGTTTAGGAAACTTCTATTCTATCCGTTGAACTACGGGGCCATTATAGTTTTCACCACCAATTTATCAAAGAAATAATACCGATAACATCGCCCTGGTTATTGGAAACTTCCCTGCCTGCCGGCAGGCAGGTATTCTATCCGTTGAACTACGGGGCCATTATGGTTTTCACCACTAATTTATCAAAGAAATAATACCGATAACATCGCCCTGGTTACTAGAAACTTCCCTGCCTGCCGGCAGGCAGGTATTCTATCCGATGAACCACGGGGCTGTTATGGTTTTCACCACCAATTTATCAAAGAAATAATACCGATAACATCGCCCTGGTTATTGGAAACTTCCCTGCCTGCCGGCAGGCAGGTATTCTATCCGTTGAACCACGGGGCTGTTATGGTTTTCACTACCAATTTTTCAAAGAAATAATGCCAATCACATCGCCCTAGTTTCTGGAAACTTCCCTGCCTGCCGGCAGGCAGGTATTCTATCCGTTGAACTACGGGGCCTAGTTTAGGGATGCAAAGATTTTAAAAACTCTTTTCCAATACCAGATTTAAGGTACTTTTCTTTTGTCCTTGCTTGAGTTCGAGACTCCATGCTTTGGCTGTACACCAGTATCCAAGGCCTAAATCCCTTGGTGGACTTTGTTTTTCTTTTAATGCGTTGACTCAGCCTATTGCTACCGAATCAGGGTGGTCAAGGTATCACTACAACTAGTGATTTTAAGAAGTTGGTAGGAATTAAACTGGCGACAATCCCCACTTATTTATTGTAAGGTTGAGGTGTAACTAACTGTACATCAATATATATCTTTGGAAAACTGCGATTCGAATCCCTCTCTTTCGGATGGTACGAAAAGTCAAGGATTCTCTGAACCAAATACTCCCCACCTTAAAAAGATAGGCTTCTTATAGTAAACTCCAGTGGATCCGTTCCTCGACCAATCTGATCACATATCTATTTTGGTAAGCATATTACTTTTTGACTGTAGACTATGCCTTTGCTTTCAATCAAGAGTTTGGCTCAACCAGATACTTGATCAGCTATATCCATCGAAGAGACAAAACTAACCTGATTTATGTTCTTACCGGCAGGATCAACCAAGGTCATTTTATCAGGTATGAATGGAGCCTGAATCCTTATTTTCCCTCGACATGGATTAGGAAAGATCTTTATAGGTTTTAGATCAGTTTCCTGAGCTAGATTTAGAATATTGGACTTATTGAATTTGCACAGGTACATATCTCCAAAACCGGTTGTGGGAATTTGTCCAGCAACCGTGCTAAGAGTTCCTTTGAACGTTCCTGTAGCATATACATAATTGTCATCGACGGAGATGCCATATCCCTTCTGATCATAGCCTAATGGAGAAGCCAACCTGTCTCCAAAAAGGTAGTTATTAATTAGGCTACCATCCTTTAAGCCAATGGTAGCAATGAAGATCTGACGATTGACTATACCCACACCAGAGACTAGCTTCGCCCCCAAAGCCCGGTTATGTAAGCTCGATTCTTATCTATCGCAAGTGAATAAGGATATTCCTCAGTAGCTGTATCTCTGATCTTGGAAGTCCAGATAGGATTTAGTCCTGGATCAAGTCTACTGAGGATCACGCTTTTGCCGGATAATCCACTCACTGTGCCCAAAACATTTGACTCAGCAACAAGGGTTTTAATATTCAAGGCTTGATAGAATCCTGTTGAATGGGAAAGGATTACAGGATTAATCAATGTGCCTGTGGGATCATACTGGCAGATAAATGCACTCTTACTTCCTTGTGAATAAAGTGTATCATCATTAAGCTCCAGATAACTGGAAACATAGCCAGCGGTCCAATAATTTCCAATAGAATCAATAGCAATTGAATACCCGCGACTGCGTAAATTTGAGACACCCTGATCCATCCATTTCATGGTGCCCTGAAAATTTAGCTTGGCCGCGAAGCATTGACCAAAATTCTCACCACAAACGAAGAGTCCGTTCCCTGTAACCCTTATGGAATTTGGACGGTCAATTTCATTTAAGGAACTAGATCCCCACGAAGAAGCCCATAAATATGTACCTCCAGCATCATATTTGATAACCACAATATCCCAATAGGAATTGCTGACAATGGTATCGCCACCTGGAAATACTAATGTGCCAATAAATGCTCCAGCAACATACACGTTGTTTGAATCGTCACTTTCAACATGAATAGGTTGCATAGAATACAACCCCTTCGACCAAATAACATTTCCAATGTTACTATGCCTTGCTAAAAACCCGCTTACATTTCCGAGATTCACACCGTCGTATATTGCTGGCCAATCCAAGGTGCCAGCACAATATACAGATCCATCAGTAGCAACATCTACAGACAACCCAACATCATTGCCATCACCTCCGGTTCCGAATATGAATTGCTGGGCTGATAGGGTAAACGAAAACCCTACCAAGAAAATAAGCCAGGGAGGAAATGGTTTGTGTGCATTAAGCTATGGATACTAAAACTTGTCATTAGACTTGATCATACATTCAGTTGTAAGTCTTCAAAGAAAGTGTAGAGAACTACCTAAAGTAGTTCTTTACGCCAAACTCATTCTGCTCAATGAATATTTCCCGAAATGCCGATAAATTGTTTTTCTCATAGAACAACAACATGGCCTTTTTATAGTCTAGGGCATCCACACTTCGGTAGGACAACGGACAGCAGTCATCAGCAATAAGCAAGGCATTACCTATCATCCTGCCTGTACGTTTATTACCATCTTCAAAGGGTTGGATATATGAAATAAGGGTCACGGCCAGAAGAGCTTTTTCAAATCCGGTTTTTCGCATATTCACAACTTCACACATTTGTTTCAGTGCTTCACGTATCTGATGTTCATTGTCAAGCGGGCTATAGGCTGTTCCGGTAATTCCAACTGCCCGTGAGCGAATATTTCGCGAAACCTTTAATCCCTTTATGATGAAAGAGTGGATCTCTTCCAAAAATCGAACATCGATGGTCTTCCCGATGTCCTTATTTTCCATCAGGTAATTAATGGCATCCTTATGATTCAATAGCATAATGGCCTCTTCTTTTGTTTTGTTTTCGGCCTCTATTTTTTCCTTGAACAACCTTTCCGTTTCCAGCAGGGAATAGGTATTTCCCTCAATTTGCGATGACTTCCAACTTAATTCAATGGTTAAACGCTCCATTTCTTTCTGAAATATGGCGTTGGGTAAATCTGCAATATTGCTCTGATACTCTTTTTTTAGACTTTTAAGCAAGTGGCTCTGGTCAGGGTCAAACAGTTCTAATCCTCTTAATAAAGGAGTTAGATCAAAGTTATAGGCTGTATTAGCTCCCCGATGATCAGGATCAAGTTCAAAATAACCCTCCTGATCAATCGGGGCAAAAATCTTATAGTAAGAGCTTAGAACATAGGCTGTGGATCGTCCTGCTCCAACCCTTTTTAGGCTCCGATTCTTAACCAGCTGTGCTAGCTCTCGGTTGAGTTGGGGCAAACTAAGCTCCTCACCCAACAGATCTTTAATCTGTGAAATTGCAATTTGTTCTTTGGCTTGAACTATGTCTAGAATTGCCTCCTGACGTGATGAAAGTTTCATTACTCTAATTTAATCCTATCATAAGTTAAGTGTAAACCTATCAAATATGATAGGAAAAGACAACTTTGGTGATAGGTTAAGGTCCAATTTTATTAGGCCTGTACCTTAAGATGTAATCACATTATAATGGCCTAAAAAGCAGACCAGACTACGATGGCGTAGTGGATGTAAATGAGGGTGTTGCATGGGCAAAAGCCCATCCAAATTTTGATGGAAATCCATCGAATAAACTTATCTGGATGCAAGCAAGATGGACTTCGGCAGTTTATCAACTGAGGATTTTATCAAAATAGGTCAGCCCACGAAAGTAAACCTTCTAAGCTATGCTAATATTCTAGACCTCAGTTCGGTAGCAACAACTTATGCACTGGGTAAGACAAAGTTGACTACATTGAATTCGTCTGGAGAAGTTAGAGTGGAGAATGGAGCTTGGAACAGGTATGATTGGGATGTACATGGAGGTACCAAGAGAAGAATGTTAATAACCCTTGAGCGCTTTGTTAAACAATTAGATGACTCACGTATTCAGTAGATTTGTAGTGTTGATAAATTAATTACAGTACAATGGGTTCACTTGCGGAAAGATTGAAAGAAGGGCGTAAAAACAAAGGTTTGTCTCAACAGGCACTGGCCAAGCTGGCCGATGTGCATTACACCAACTTAGGGAAGTACGAAAGGGGCGAAGCCTCACCAGGGGCCGAAGTGCTCAACCGCATTGCCCAGGCCCTGGAGCTTTCCCCGGATTTCCTGATCAACGGCACCTTGGAGGACAAGGCCAGTGCCAGCATCACCGATGAACGCCTCTTGCAGCACTTCCGCAAAATAGAGCGATTGCCCGAAAACAAAAAAGCTGTCCTCTTGGAGTTCCTGGACAGCTTCGTCTTTAAAGCTAATGTGCAGCAGCTGGCTTAGATCATTGATTACTTCTAAAGTAGTTTAGATATTCCTTATTCTTTGAGCCTTGAGCCACCAGAGCATTTAAAACCACATCTATTAACTGACGCTGATTATCTGTCATCTGGTTCACAAGATCTGTTTTGAAAAATTGATTTTCAGCATTCACGTGCATTATAGAGACTGCCGCACCATCCAAGACATCGTTGTTTAACTGGTTATCATAATCTCCTTCTTCAAAATCGGTGAGGGTTTGTCTTATCTCATTTACCTGAGCCACAGTAAGTTTTAAAACTTCCGTTTTGGCGGAGATATTAGATTTCTCATTTTGTTGACCTTCAATTTCCTCTTCAGGTGGTGCAGGCGGTCTTTTCTCTATCGTCTTTAGGTTAGCACCACTGATTATTACCATACTCGAAGACAAGTCAATAAACACAGTTCCATTCTCTCCAGTTGCTGGAAAGAAGTCAATCACCAGATACCTTGTGCTATCTGAAAGAATTATATCTGAGCATCCTTTCACGGGCAAAGCCAAAACAGTTGTTATCATTAAGGCTATAAATCTCATCGCAAATCAAAATAAGAACCCACCGCAATAGAATTAAACTTTGTTTTCCATGGTGAGTAGTTAAACCTGTAAGGCTTTGCAACATGCGGACGGTATATTCTAAACTGTGGATGATTTTTATAATCTACACCGTTCTTCAGGAAGGTTCGGACAATTCCAGATGCATAGCCTTGATCACCCATCATCCCAGATGCCACATCATCGACTGGCGCACCACTACCAGGATGGCTATGGTAATCTATTTGAAGATCAAGAATGTCATATCCGCTCACTCCATTTAACCCACCTACAGATTCAGAGAAATGGCTTGTTCCAAGGACAAACCTATTACCAGAATACTGCTGTAGCCCCCATTCTACATCACTATTATCACTTGCAAATTTGAATACCCCGTAAGCATCAGAACTGCTGTTAGTTTTTGCCCAGCTACCAACTTTATCTCCCCATAAGGTTCTCGTAGTGTAATTCTCAGCATCTTTTTTTGATAGAGAGGGTAAAACAGACCTATCATTAACTTTTACAGATTTATTTTCATCAACATTGGCCTCATCATCTGTGGCATATAGTACGTCAAAATCATCGTCTGTTTCTCTTATCAATGAAATTTCCCCTGTCTTCTTGTCCAGTTTGTAGTCATCTTCCAACATACCAGTAGGATCAACTATGTTCACCGGATTGTTGAAACAAAAACGGTAAGGCGTCCAACCAGGAGCCGCTGCGCTCATCGGATCGACTGATAACCAGACCGATGTTTTCGGATCATAATACCTAGCCCCATAGTAGTAATTCCCAGTCTCAGGATCAAACTCCTTCCCGTTAAAGCGGTAAGGCGAAGAGTAGGTACCAAAGTTTGAGTGTTCTGAATAAAGTGCTTCGCCAAATGCAGAGTAAAAGAAATACTGATGAGGATCACCGTTGATGTTGCTGATAAATTCATTGTTACCCAGACTTGTGCTGAGCAATGTCGAAGCATAGTCCGGATGGTACCAATACATTAGGGTGTATTCTTCACAGTCTATTTGGTCTAGTAGTTCAGCCCAATAAATACTAAGATTACAGAGACATTCAGGGTCATAAGACTCTTCACCTTCACAGAGGTCTTTATCGCTGACGTACATAGCTTGTGTATACACTTCCTGCACATTGGCGCCATTTACGGCCTGATTAATCTGTGAGGTAGTGGCATTAGGTTCAAAGACTTTAATGAGGTCCTTTAGATCCTCAAGGGCACCGGGAGTAGATGAGCTGTTCTCTGCTGTATATCCCAAAGACTCTAGTCTCGTGGCTACTTTTTGAGATCCCATGAAATAGTGTTTAGACACCTCTACTCTATTGGTTGTAGGCTCTGCTACATAGTAGGGACTAACATAAACCAAGTAAGGATCCATAGAGCTAATAGCTTGATTAGGAGTTTCACCGACTATCGTTGCACTGCTTATTAGCATACTTCCTTTAAGCACTCTATCCCCGGCAGCGTCATAGGTGTAATGATGCGTACCAGAACTATTTTAAGCACCTTGTAATTTCTGCTCCTCATCCCAGGCATACTGCACATCATAGGTTATAACACCTTCATTATTAGCATATTTCCCAATCATGCTTCCTTGGTCATTATAACTATAAAAACAAGTTGGCCCATTTACTATGGTGGTGAAATCCAGTTGATGATCTTTTACCGGAATTGCCTGTCCAAAATGTGAGTTACCGTAATTATAATCTTGCTTATAGGAATGAAGTGCTGGACTATTAACGTTATCTGTCTGATATTTTTTGCTGATTGACCCATCTGCCAAATAACTCATACTTAAAGCGACAGCCGATGCAGAACCGTTGTAGGAAGTGATAACCTTTTTAAGGCGATTGAAACTATCGAACTCAAAGTCATTCTGGTAGTCTTTAGCCATTGCTGCCGCATTATTGGTTGTTAGGTCTTGTAATGGTTCGTTATTCATGTTTAAATCATTCTACATTTAGATTATCCGAATTAAATAGATCCACCGTTGCTAAGACTATTGCTAAATTACATTAGGCCTTTTTTAATCAGTTATACTATGAATTCAATTCAATACTCTTTGCGCACCTGTGAGCTGACCAAATCTACCTCGATGCAAGGCACTCCTTTTAAACGGTCTTTAGGTATTCTCGGGCGTATGTGGAAAGATGACCATTCACCAAGTACATACTGGTATGTATATTCAGGAGTCGTCAATTGCATTGAAATTGACGGCGCATGTCGAATGAAGGAATTTTTCTCACCTGTCTCCTTGTTCTTGTATTCGGTAATAATTCTATTTGATTCAATGCACATCCACTCCAACCCAATAAAGAACCCATTTTTTGGTACCTGTATGTTATGAGCACTCAAGTCTACCCTATTTATGGACGTTCCTTTTCTGATGTTGATTATTATTTTTTCATGGTGGAAAGACTCACCAGGCATACCTGTGCTATCCTTGAAAAAGAATCGCAAAGCCATTGTTGCACCCTTGACATAACCACTACCTAGTATTCTTATTTCCTGTATATACGCTGGTTGGTTTGCATAGGATCCCCCATCAAAATATTTTGCCAGAATCCAAGGAGTTGTAGTACAGCCGTAGCCCCCTCGAGCTTTAGATTTTTTGAATTTGCCCAGCACCAATGGGTCATCATTTCTTGCAGCATCAACAGCAACAACATTAAGTTTTTGGTCTACGGGTACAATTGATAGAATGCCTGAAAAATTTGAAACGGGTAATTTGAACTTCCTATAGCCAATCGCGGAAACTATTAGCGTATCATCTGGATGTACTTCAGAAATGGTAAAAGAGCCGTTTGAATCTGAAGTTGCCCCTATGTTTTTATGCTTGATCCAGACATTGGTAAACGGCACCGGTGCGTTGCTTATGGAGTCAACTATCTTCCCTGATAGTTGACCCCAATGAGGATAGGGACATAGTAAGAATAAACTAATCGTAAGCATCCAGTGGATGCGTAATGGGCTAATCATGCTTTATTACTTGTCAAATCCAAATTTCTGACTAATGATGAACACCTGATGGAGCCTAGATGCGTTGAATAAGGTGTTGAAGTCGTTTGTTTAGCTTTTTAAAGTCAAGATGCATTAAGATAGATTAATTCAGAAAAACTCGCATCTTTTGGGAGATAAATGTGAGATAAGATCAAAAAGCTGACAATAATTATTCCGTAAATCTTTATTAAACAATAACTTACGGAAAACAACTTGTATTGAATTGTAGCCCCGGCAGGAATACCCTCGACATCGCTATCGCGAAGCTCGGGATGAACCTCGATTCTCCAGTCACTAAAGTGCCTGGCCACTGCTGCCACAGTGCAGCCGTGTCTACTTTGGTAGCCCCGAGCAGAATCGAACTGCTATCTAAAGTTTAGGAAACTTCTATTCTATCCGTTGAACTACGGGGCCATTATAGTTTTCACCACCAATTTTTCAAAGAAATAATGCCAATCACATTGCCCTGGTTTCTGGAAACTTCCCTGCCTGCCGGCAGGCAGGTATTCTATCCGTTGAACTACGGGGCTTTGTAAATCAG
Organism: Owenweeksia sp.; assembly: GCA_965229445.1. Taxonomy (GTDB): domain Bacteria; phylum Bacteroidota; class Bacteroidia; order Flavobacteriales; family Schleiferiaceae; genus Owenweeksia. Next base: position 3,166,638 of record OZ245876.1, on the reverse strand, counting down.
TAAATTAAGATGATAGAAATCTGTTTTTTATCTTTATTTCTATCACACTTTTAGTCACACCTGTAATGAACGTGAAATTTTACTTTCAAAAGAAACACGCCAAAGATACAAGGGCTACATCTATTGCAAAATTAAAGACCAAGTTACAGTTTACAGAAGAAGCCTTGGACTACCTCCACTTCCAAGGTCGGCATGGAATTAGAAATCAGGAAGAGTTCTGGCATACGATGGTATTGATGAGCCATTCTATAATAGGAAAATTAGCGAGTACATAGACTCATTAAGGACTGAAGAAAACTCTCCAAAACGTAGTTCCAATGGGAAGCTGTCGTTTATGGCGTTTTTTGAAGAACATCTCAATTCTCCAATTCTTAGCACTAGGCATGGGACGAGACAGAAGTACAGGGTGGTCTTTAAGAAGCTAGAGTCTTTTCTTCAACAGGAAGGAAGAGGTGACTTGGAATTTAACGAGATGAATTTGGGCTGGATACAATCATTCTACATTTTATGATTAAGAACTTCTAATATGGAAATTACTACCTTTATATAAATCTAGGTTAGTATGACATGCTGCTATCTTAGTACATTCATATGAAATCAAAATCGCCTATTATGACCTAGTTGAACATCTATTACGGAGCATTGCTAATTACTATATTTTTAAGCGTCAAGCATGCAGGTGCTCAGCAATACTTAAATACCATTCCCGGGCCAAATCATTCATACGTGCAGATATATAATGATTCAAGATCATTCTTAGATTCTGTGATTGCAATAGATTCTTCAAATGAAATGGCCCTAAAGTCATCTAAGTTTCTAGAACGATGGAATTATCATTGGTCGGGACAAGTCTCAACGGAAGGGATACAAAACGGAGGTGATTTTGGTGCATCAATAGGATATAAGCATGCGTATTTTGCAGGTACTTGCCAAAGAGGAATCACTAATTCTAATTACCCTACATGGGAATTAACTGGCCCAAGGAGTGCGCCAAAACTTATGATGGGAATAGTGACTGCCATTGATGTTGACCCAAACGACCACGACGTTATCTATGCGGGTTCTAATACCAGTGGACTGTGGAAGACTGAAGACGGTGGTAACAATTGGATTAATCTTACCGATTATCTGGGTCTACCCTCGCTGGGGATTAATTCAATTGAAATAGATCCAAATAATTCCAACACGCTTTATGTGAGTACATTAAACAGGTCTTTTGGTATCCAGGATTTTGGATTTGGTATATTGAAATCTACTAATGGTGGGGTAACATGGGTACACCTGTCTAATTTGAACTCTACTCCAAGTCCCGACTATAATATTCAAGACATTAAGATAGATCCAAATAACAGCTCTATTCTCTATGCGGTAGGGGGAGCTAAATTTTATAAGTCAAATGACGCTGGGGCAACTTGGCAATCACAAGTTATAGTAACCACTTCGGACATTACATTCTATGATATAGATATTTATTCAAATAACGGAATCACGAAGGAGTTGTATTTATCTTCTTTTTCAAATGCTGCAGAGTCAGTTGATCCAGAAGTTTTTGTTTCTGCTGATCAAGGTCTGAACTGGACCAACATTACTCCCACAGTGCCTACTTCGAATTTAGGCCCGCGAATGTCTATTGCTTTATCAGAAGATGACCCAGGTTCTACTTACCTACTCTCTGTAGATCGAAGTGATCACTCTGATCGTAGGTATCTGATATATAAATCTACCAACCAAGGGCAAAATTGGACACAAATACATAATACGCTGAAAGAAACTGACTATTATTATGACCATACAAAAGGTCAGTTTGAAATTTCAGATGAGGATTCTGATCGCATGTATGTTGGCGCAGTGGTCTTATTGGTATCAACAGATGGAGGAGCATCTAAGGCATATGGACCCTCTAGGGGAATCAAAACAAATTTTCATGATGACGTCCGTGATATAAGAATGTTTTCTGATGGAAATGGTAATGATATATTGTTCGTCGGTACAGATGGAGGAGTGACAAAATCGTCAAACAACGGCGTTAATTGGGCCAATCTAAACGGTTCTAATTTGGCAATTACACAATATTATGGATTTGACATTCCTAGAGATGGATCAAATGAAACGACAATAGGAGGTACTCAGGATAATGGCACATTGAAAGTGGACAATCAAATATCAGAACATGTGTTAGGAGGAGATGGCGGCTGGACGATTGTTGATGATTTTAACCCAAGTTTATCGTACGTTTTTACTAATCAGACCATTTATCAATTACAAAACTATTACAGGACTGTTCAATTTGGATGTGAAGATGTTATTAATATGCCTAGAGCGGAACGGCCGTTTGGTTGGTGGCTTAAACAGAAAATTTACCAACATCCGGAAAGTGGTAGAATATACTATCCAAGAAAATACTTGAATGTGTTAAAAGATGATTACGTTCTAAATGATTGTAATCCAGATAATTGGAATTTAGTTTGGGATAATGGTAATGAATCAAATTCACCAGCGAAGACTCAAGGTTTGATTCAGGCATGGACAAGTCCAAAATCAGACGAAAACCTTCAGTTTGTAGCTGTAGATCAGCCATACTGGGATGCAACATTGAACTACGGCAAATTCCTTAAAACCACTGACTATTGGCAAAGTGCGATTGATTTGACCGACAATGTCAGAATAAACAATTATCCAATTCTGAGATACTTAAGTATCTCAGATATTCTAGTATCTCCATACAACAATAACGTTGTTTACTTGGCGCTTGAACAATTTCAAGATGATGACAACAATCCTAACATATTCGGTTGCTCTGGAAAGTATCGAGTAATTAAATCTCAAGACGGAGGACAGACCTGGTCAGATATATCGTCAGGATTGCCACCATTTCCAGTAAACAAAATTCTGTTTCAAGAAGGGACTGATGAGGTGCTTTTTGCAGGAACAAACTTAGGGGTTTATAGATATTCTGGTTCAGGAGGCCAATGGGAGAGTTTTAACAATGGTTTACCACCAGTTAAAGTTACGAACCTAGAATACGACAGGTGTTTGGATAAACTGTATATCTCAACCTTTGGTAGAGGGTTATATGAGGCGGATCTATCTCAACTCCAAATAACTTCTGGTCCTGAAGCATCGGAGCTTAATTTGTATGGAAACATAACCTGGGATAAGCCCAAAATCATTAACGGCTCAGTCAACATTTATGGAACCTTAGAAATTGATGCGGATACTAAATTTAAGAAGGAAGGAAAACTAATCGTTCATGAAGGCGCATTACTAATAGTAGATGGAGCGACGTTATCCAATTATTGTTTTAATGAGCTCTGGCAAGGGATTGAATTACGAGGTGAAGCTAATGCAGTGAATGGGACACCTACAAGAGGACGTGTTGAGCTTTATAATGCTACAATTGAATTCGCAGAAATTGCAATAGTAAACCAAGAAGATGGACATGATGGATTTAAAGCATCTCACTCAAATACCACAGGGGGAGAGATATTTGCCCATTCGACTAATTTTGTAAATAATGAGATTGACCTTCGGTTATTTCCATATGCTAGTTTTTCGACCATCAATCCATTTTACAGGATACCACATAACACCACAATGGTGAAATGCACGTTTGAAACAAATGATAATGACATCTCCAGCTCTATTCGTAGAGTTTGGGCTGAACAGATAGATGGCTTAAAGTTTTTAGGGTGTACATTTAAAAATACTAAGTCTGGATCGAATGCAAATACTGGGGCAGCAGTATATTTGACTTTTGCTGCTGCAATATTTGCTCCTTATCAGACTAGCATCACATCATTTGATGGATTCGACGCTGGAATAGTGGGATATTCATATAGCGAGATAAATAGATTCAAAATTGATAAGGTAAGCTTTAGTAACAATAACGTTGGAGTTGCTTTAGATAATGTCAACAATGCAATAATTATAAAGAATCTCTTTGACCAAGATAAAAACTTAGGAAACTCTCTATGGCTTACTGGAGGAAATTCCGCAGGGTTAATAATATCAAACAGCTCAAATTATATCATTGAGGAAAATGACTTTACTTCAGGAGGTCAGCCATCAAATAATGCTGAATCGTTCGGATTGGTAATATCGAATAGCGGACCTTATATAAATCAAGTTTATAATAATTCATTTGATGGGCATTCGAGTGCAATTCAAGCAATCGGAAACAATAAACAAATCGCGAATATTAAGGGTCTAGTTCTAAGATGTAATGATTTCGGAAATTCAACCTCGAATTTCTACGATGTTTATACTTATGCTGGATATCCAGCTCAATCTGATGATGGAATTGCAGGACATCAAGGCCATAATGACCCCAACGCAAGTGGAGCAGCGCAATTAGCAAATAATTATTTCAGCCGTAATTTGAGTGACTACTATAATGAGAATACTTTCATACCCAACTACTACTATCCAGACCCTACACTAAATAGCAACTTAAGACTGGAGCCTCTTAACCCTATTAACTTGAATTTAAACCCTGTGCAGAAGTCATTTAATCCTGTGACAGACTGTGCAGCAAATTACGGCTTAACAGGGCAGTCTCCAGGTATGGTTTATGGCAACTATCAATTGCTACAACAAGAGCTATTAACTGAGTACACAATTCTTGAACAACTAGTTGATGAAGGAAGCACCTCATCACTTGAAGCCCAAATACTACTATCACATGAGCCACAATATCAGGAGCTATATGTTGAGCTCATGGAGATAGCACCATATGTGTCTGTGGAGAATTTAATAAATGTTCTTGAATTGGATAGCTTTCCCGAATTACCAATGAGGAATATAATGATAGCAAATCCTGAAGGAGCAAGGGATCCCGAAGTTGAATATGCACTTTATAATCACGAGCCACCATATTCATCACAAACCTTATTAGACATCGAAAATGGATCGATGACCTTGACTACCTTGGACTTTTTAAAAGCTAGAATACTTGATGTTGAGCGGACTAAGTCAGAGGTTTTAAATGCACTCCTAATCTTGTATGCGGATACTTCAGAATTAGCATCAAGTGATTCAATTATCTCATTACTCAAGAATTCTGATGAGTTAACGCGGAGATACGACCTTATTAATATATACCTGACTTTAAACAATGATGTTGCTGCACAACAATCGTTAGATAATATTTCGTTGGAACTTGAATTAAATGATTATTTGTTGGACGTACATAATGCTGCAGTCCCTATACACCAGCTATTAATTAATCAGATTGCTTCAGGAAACTCTATTAAGGAAGTAGATTCAGCATCCTTGAATCAGCTTTACAACATTTCCGCTAATGATAGCAGCTTGGCAGGCACCATGGGATACTCAATATTAGCGATGAATAATGCAGCTCCATCTCACCAATACCCCGTTTACTGGCCTAGTCCAGAACCAAAAAGCAGCATTGGACAAGTTGATAACAGACCAAAATTAACACGATCAACATTTAAGACATATCCCAACCCAGTTGTAGAAAAGCTTATAGTACAATGGGATTGGTTTAAGGAAGGGATACAGAAAGAGATGGAAATTACAATCTACGACCTTAATGGTAAAACGGTTTTTAGGACTACGCAAAGCGATTATATGGCAAATACCTCGGTTGTTGATTTATCATCATTGAACCTAGGTGCTTACTTGATAACTATTAGATCTGAAGGGAAGACTCTTTACGAGAATAAACTAATGATAGGAGAGAATTGAAAAGCCAGATATATTTCGTAATAATTCTCATCACATGGCATTTCACTTTGACAGCACAAGTGCTTGCTCGGTGGGATACCATTTTGTATAGCGGTGGTAATCAAGCAGAAATCCTAGAATTGGATAGTTCTTATGTTACAATGGTTCGTGGGGTTAATACCTCAGAATTACAAATCTGGGAGGTGGATTTTTCAGGTAATGTTGTGGATAGTAATATTGTTGATTTGGGTGCGGTTATCCAGAATTGTGGTGAATGTCTAGTGTCTAATAATACAAAATCCATGTACTATGCTCATACGTTGTATTATAGTCTGCAGGATGCTCAAGTACAATTTCTTGAATTAAACACAAATCTTGATACTATTAAAAGCAGGTACTATAATTATGATGATACACTGACAACAGAGATTTTTGAATTGCAGCTCATAGATGACCTACTTTATTTCACTGGGTATGTCTATATAGATCCTAATCAGTATCATCTTCTCCTTGGCTGTATGGATACTTCGTTTAATTTGATTTGGGAGAGAAAGTTCATTAGAAATCCACTTAGTGGTGGTTATTGGGGTTATGATCTGGAGAAAACAATTGATGGAGGTATTCTGATTTCTGGCATCAGCACTAACTTTCCATTAGGAACATTCAGAAAAGGTTTCTTGCTTAAAACGGACTCTATTGGTAATGAACAATGGAGACTTACCTTAAACTATCCGAATGGGGTTCTTGGTAATCAGTTGCATATTGAACAAAGATCTGATGGTAATATGATCTATTGTGGAGCACAAAACTTATCTAATGGATTACAGCAGCTTCGATTTGGGGTGATTACTGATAGTGGCCAGGTTTTAGTGGATACATTGATTGGCAAAGCGGTTGATATTTTTGGATCAGCATCTTTAGTTAAAACGCTGGACAGCAATTTTGTAATAGCTGGTTCAACCTACCATAAGCGTGCTCAAGGAATGGCCTATAAATTTGATGAGAACGGTCAATCCCTCTGGCAGCGATATTACCATTATGGCGAGCTTGGAGAAACATCAGAAATCTATACTGTTCGTGCTACTTCTGATACTGGGGTGATATTTGCCGGAACTTACTATGATCAAATTAATAATCCTTCTCCTACCAAGGTGATTTATCACTGGATCAAAAAAGTAGATAAACATGGCTGTCAGACTCCAAACTGTCATAACATTTATATACCTGAAATCCCATTCGAAGAATTTTCTGTTGAATTATATCCTAATCCCACAAGTGGTAAAGTTCATATCCGATCGGATCGCTGCGCACCTAAGACCATTACGGCTTATACAACCATAGGGAGTATTTTAGTGGAACCAACTCAGGGATCATCTATTCAAATTCCATCAGAATACAAAGGCATAGTGGTGATTGAAATACAATGTGAAGAATTTACAGCAAGAGGTGTGGTGATAAAGAATAGGTAAAAATGGTTACCATCAATCGTAGCGGTAACAGCCCCCCAAAAAAAAGCTAATTTTTAGGCCATTTTTGTATTTGACATAAAAAGGCTTATCCTAATTTCGATCAGCTCGTTGGGGAAGGTAAATGCCTATGTCCAAACTAGAATCCCGGGTAAACTCTGCATTGGATTGATCTCTTAAGGTTACAATAACGTTCAACAACTATCCTTAGAGTCTCCAAGGTTGTTTTTAGGCTCCGGCTGAGATTCTATGAAGTACATATAACCGTAATATACTACAAGGATTATACCTAGTGCCACTAGCACCCATTTTGCCCCTTGGATAAAGGGTTTTGGTGATGTAGGTGCTGTGTCAAACGGATGGTACGTAAATTGAATCTTTTTCATTAGGCTATTTCTAAGGCGTGTAACATTGCCTTTAGGACGTCTTTTGGAGAGTTGATATGCAGGTACGATACGTCACCATTGGACAGCTTGATTTCCAGTTTATCATCTTGATACCTTTCAAATAAAGGACCAAGCATTTCAGTCTCATAATAGTAGAGCTCTGTTTTAACGTCTAGCAACTCTTCCTCTAAAGAACCTACCTGTGGATCCAATTTTTCATGGTTATTAGCAATCTGCAATTCAGCGTTTTCACAAAGGGTTTCAACATACTCACTTAGTGAGACTCCAGCAGTCTGTGCCTTATCCAGAAGCCTATGATTTAGTTCGGGGTGACACTTAAAACCTACCGTTACTTTTCTCATAATATTCCTCTTCATATAAAGAAACACATGTCCTATCTTGTCCATGGAGTTAAGCTTTGTTAATCAGAGCTAATCAGAATTAGCCACGGTTACCCTCAGTAAACCAAATGGTTTACCCATTTATTGGTGTTATAAATATCAGGGTTAACCCAGGTGCTCCATGATTGTCATCACCTGTTTAGGAGTTAATACGCGTTGACCTGGAGATAGATTTAAACCCGGTACTAAAGAAATCCATTTGTTGAAAGTGGAGAGGTGCACACCATCGGCACTAGCAAGCTGACCTTTGGTTGCAGTCCTAGGTTTTCCTCCACTTAACTCTTTCATGGCAAGTGCTTATTTATTAGATAATACAGAGTAGCTATTTGGGTCCAAGAAATTTGACTATTTCAGGTGATAGGACTTCTAAAGGGTCTTGTAATGGTTCGCGATTTATATTTCAATCTTACCACATTTAGATTATCCGAATTAAATAGATCCACCGTTGCTAAGACTATTGCTAAATTACATTAGGCCTTTTTTAATCAGTTATACTATGAATTCAATTCAATACTCTTTGCGCACCTGTGAGCTGACCAAATCTACCTCGATGCAAGGCACTCCTTTTAAACGGTCTTTAGGTATTCTCGGGCGTATGTGGAAAGATGACCATTCACCAAGTACATACTGGTATGTATATTCAGGAGTCGTCAATTGCATTGAAATTGACGGCGCATGTCGAATGAAGGAATTTTTCTCACCTGTCTCCTTGTTCTTGTATTCGGTAATAATTCTATTTGATTCAATGCACATCCACTCCAACCCAATAAAGAACCCATTTTTTGGTACCTGTATGTTATGAGCACTCAAGTCTACCCTATTTATGGACGTTCCTTTTCTGATGTTGATTATTATTTTTTCATGGTGGAAAGACTCACCAGGCATACCTGTGCTATCCTTGAAAAAGAATCGCAAAGCCATTGTTGCACCCTTGACATAACCACTACCTAGTATTCTTATTTCCTGTATATACGCTGGTTGGTTTGCATAGGATCCCCCATCAAAATATTTTGCCAGAATCCAAGGAGTTGTAGTACAGCCGTAGCCCCCTCGAGCTTTAGATTTTTTGAATTTGCCCAGCACCAATGGGTCATCATTTCTTGCAGCATCAACAGCAACAACATTAAGTTTTTGGTCTACGGGTACAATTGATAGAATGCCTGAAAAATTTGAAACGGGTAATTTGAACTTCCTATAGCCAATCGCGGAAACTATTAGCGTATCATCTGGATGTACTTCAGAAATGGTAAAAGAGCCGTTTGAATCTGAAGTTGCCCCTATGTTTTTATGCTTGATCCAGACATTGGTAAACGGCACCGGTGCGTTGCTTATGGAGTCAACTATCTTCCCTGATAGTTGACCCCAATGAGGATAGGGACATAGTAAGAATAAACTAATCGTAAGCATCCAGTGGATGCGTAATGGGCTAATCATGCTTTATTACTTGTCAAATCCAAATTTCTGACTAATGATGAACACCTGATGGAGCCTAGATACGTTGAATAAGGTGTTGAAGTCGTTTGTTTAGCTTTTTAAAGTCAAGATGCATTAAGATAGATTAATTCAGAAAAACTCGCATCTTTTGGGAGATAAATGTGAGATAAGATCAAAAAGCTGACAATAATTATTCCGTAAATCTTTATTAAACAATAACTTACGGAAAACAACTTGTATTGAATTGTAGCCCCGGCAGGAATACCCTCGACATCGCTATCGCGAAGCTCGGGATGAACCTCGATTCTCCAGTCACTAAAGTGCCTGGCCACTGCTGCCACAGTGCAGCCGTGTCTACTTTGTAGCCCCGGCAGGAATACCCTCGACATCGCTATCGCGAAGCTCGGGATGAACCTCGATTCTCCAGTCACTATAGTGCCTGGCCACTGCTGTCGCAGTGCAACCGTGTCTACTTTGTAGCCCCGGCAGGAATACCCTCGACATCGCTATCGCGAAGCTCGGGATGAACCTCGATTCTCCAGTCACTAAAGTGCCTGGCCACTGCTGCCACAGTGCAGCCGTGTCTACTTTGTAGCCCCGGCAGGAATACCCTCGACATCGCTATCGCGAAGCTCGGGATGAACCTCGATTCTCCAGTCACTAAAGTGCCTGGCCACTGCTGCCACAGTGCAGCCGTGTCTACTTTGTAGCCCCGGCAGGAATTCCCTCGACATCGCTATCGCGAAGCTCGGGATGAACCTCGATTCTCCAGTCACTAAAGTGCCTGGCCACTGCTGCCACAGTGCAGCCGTGTCTACTTTGTAGCCCCGGCAGGAATTCCCTCGACATCGCTATCGCGAAGCTCGGGATGAACCTCGATTCTCCAGTCACTAAAGTGCCTGGCCACTGCTGCCACAGTGCAGCCGTGTCTACTTTGTAGCCCCGGCAGGAATCGAACCTGCATCTTAGGAACCGGAATCCTACATACTATCCATTGTACTACGGGGCCTAAAAAAGGCATCTGTTGTCAGGCTAAAAATAATGAACCATCTATTCACACCAACAAAACGCGATCAACCAAAAGTAGCCCCGTTGGAATCCCTGCCTGCCGGCAGGCAGGCTACATACTATCCATTGTACTACGGGGCCTAAAAAAGGCATCTGTTGTCAGTCTAAAAATAATGAACCATCTATTCACACCAACAAAACGCGATCAACCAAAAGTAGCCCCGGTGGAATCCCTGCCTGCCGGTAGGCGGGGAACCTGCATCTTAGGAACCGGAATCCCTGCCTGCCGGTTTACCTACCGAAGGCATGTCAGGCAGGCTATATACTATCCATTGTACTACGGGGCGGTAGTGGTTTCAGATTCTGAGTAAGCTGTAATGAGCCAGAGTTATGCTGAAACATTGCTCAACCTCTTGCCTCTTACCCACATTTTCCGGTCGGCAAAGTTAGTAATATTGCGACACCCTGAAATCTAACTAACACCCCTTTATGCAAAAAGCCTTGGCGTCTGAAATGTGCCTGAAGCTCAAAGTATTATTTTGCCTGTATGATTAAATCACTCCATTTTCTGTTTGGGTATCTAATAGTCTTGTTAATTGCACCATATCAGATTCAGGCGCAGTCTCTTGAGGATGCAATATTTTTATCTACTACCCCGGTTAGCCTGTTGTCCGGATTTTCGCCTGATGTGAAATATGAGGTAAAGACATATAAAATCAGATATTTTACCACCGACATTGATGGCACGCAGACTATAGCTAGTGGAGCTCTGGTCATTCCCTCCACCAATGCCTGTGATTCATTTCCATTGACAGTCTATCATCACGGCACTGTGCTGGAGAAAGAGAATGTTCCTTCGCGCGACAACTTTGAGGCTATAGTGGCTAAGGTGTTGGCATCCGCAGGAGCAGTTGCCGTGGCACCCGATTACCTTGGCCTGGGGGATAATCCTGGCTTGCATCCGTATCTGCATGCTCAGTCTGAAGCAACCGCCACGATAGATCTGATGCGAGCTTCGCGAGAATTTATTCGCGACAGTTTAAACCAGGCCCTGAATGGAGAAGTGTACATAACTGGTTATTCCCAGGGTGGACATGCAGCTATGGCTACAGTAAAATACACGCAAGACAATAATCTCCTCTCTGAGTTTAACTTAATTGGCGCCGGCCCGGCCTCAGGTCCCTATAACCTAAGTTCAACCATGCTTCCTTTATTGCTGTCAAATCTTCCGTATTCCAATCCCGGCTATGTGACCTATTTACTCTTTGCCATGCAAAGAGTGTATGGAAACATCTATCAATCGTACTCAGATATTTTGGATAGCCCGTATGACACTATCGTGCCTCCTCTTTTTGACGGCACATACAATATGACTGCGGTAAATGCGGTATTGCCCAACAAAGTCAGAGACTTCATTCAGGATAGCGTTTTGGATAATCTAATAGCAGATTCATTAACCATGCGTCACCCTATTCGATTGGCTTTGATGGCAAATGACAATTATGATTGGAATCCTGCTTTTCCAATGGAACTATATTATTGCACGCAGGATGAACAAGTTGATTATCAAAATGCTCTGGATGCTGAAGCAGCCATGCAGGCTAATGGCGCGAATGTGATTGCCGTTAATAAAGGTGCGTTTAACCATGGCGGTTGCTTTATACCCTCCTTGCAAGGGGCTCTGGATCACTTTAAACTCCTGAGTACTTCATGTTCACCCGTGAGTCTGTCGGAACACCAAGCTCAACTGCTCGAAGTATATCCTCAGCCTGCATCCCATCATGTGAGAATTAAAGGAGCAGAAGGGAAGCGAGTTCTGGCCTATTCCAGCAAGGGTAGATTGTTATTTGATGGTAAGCTCAATGAATTTGGAGACTTGAACATGTCCTCCTGGTCAAGAGGTGTTTATTTGATTGTGGTTGAGAACTTCCTACCGATAAAAATCCATAAAAACTAACCTAGCCACTTTCTAATTCCGCCTTAGCCCGCTCCGCTTTTTGTAATTCACTATGCCATTTTTCCCACTGGCTCATCAACGTTTTGAGCTGATCTTTTTGGGCTTCATACTTGCTGTAAAAGTCGGGATCTTTACTAATCTCCTTAAATGTCTCCGGATCTTGTAGCTGCTCATCTAAGCTGCTAATATTGGATTCTAATGCTTCAATTTCCGTTTCCAGTTTATTGATTTGATTACTAGCTTTTCGGATATGCTTATCTACTTGTTTGCGCTCTTGATAAGATCCGTTTTGAGAAGCTGACTTTTTTGTTTCCAACTTTGCCTCAGCCTGTTTTTCAACCTGACGGAAATCATCGAATTTTCTGGCTTCCAGATATTCCTCAATGCCTCCTAGAAACTCGCTCACCTTGCCATCTCTAAACTCATAAATCTTGTCCGTTAGCTGTTCAAGAAAGTAGCGATCGTGTGAAACCAGGATAATACTCCCGTCATATTTCTGCAGAGCATTCTTGAGCATCTCTTTGCTGCGCATGTCCAGGTGATTGGTAGGTTCGTCCATTACTAGCAAGTTATATGGACGCAGTAATAACTTGCACAAGGCTAGCCGTCCTTTTTCCCCTCCGCTCAGCACCTTCACCTTTTTCTCCACGTCTTCACCTGAGAATAAAAAAGACCCTAAGAAATCGCGGGCTCTTTTACGAAGTTCTTCAGGTGCCGCATCTTCTATAGTGGCCAATACAGTTTTATCCCCGTCCATGGTTTTGGATTGCTCCTGAGCATAATAACCAACAACCACATTATGTCCCAGGTTTAGGCTACCTTCATGATCAAGGTTCTCTGCAATAATCTTTACCAGAGTTGATTTTCCCTGTCCATTTTGCCCTACAAAAGCCACCTTTTCCTGCCGTTCTATTTCTAATGAAACATCTCGAAATACTTGTTTCTTATCATAGATTTTACCCACCTTGTCAGCCTTCACCACTACTTTACCAGAACGAGGAGCCGGAGGGAACTTAAAACTAATTTTACTGGTGTCCTCATCATCAATTTCAATACGCTCCATCTTATCCAGCTTACGGATCAAGTTTTGGGCAAAAGCTGCTTTAGAAGCCTTGTATCTAAATTTCTCTATTAATTCCTGGGTATGCTTTATCTCCTTCTCCTGATTTTTCAGTTCTTGTCGCTGCAAGTGAATTCGCTCCGCTCTTAGCTCCGTAAAACGGGAATAAGCTACCGGGTAATCAAATACTTGCCCCTTTACTACTTCGATGGTGCGATCCGTGATATTGTCTAGAAAAGCTCGGTCATGGGAAACCATAAAAATGGCACCCTCAAAGTTCTTGAGAAAGTCTTCCAGCCAGAGTATGGAGTTGATATCGAGATGGTTGGTGGGTTCATCCAGAAGGAGAAGATCATTTTTTGCCAATAATAATTTGGCCAATTCTATTCTCATGCGCCAACCGCCACTAAACTCGGTGGTTTGCCGGTCAAAGTCTTCTTGCTTAAAACCCAGACCAATAAGAATACGTTCCAATTCTGAATGGTAGGTGTATCCTCCAATAAGGTTAAACCTCTCGGTCTGCTTATTTAATTCCTCAATCAGCTGCATATAAGAATTACTCTCGTAATCTGTGCGCTCCGCCAGTTGTTGATTGATCTCATCTATTTTCTTGCTAATACCTTGTATCTCACTGAAGGCAGATTCTGCTTCTTCTATTACGGTTCTGCCATCATAAAGCGGTAATTCCTGTGGTAGGTATCCTATTTTAAAATCCTTAGGGCGACTGATATTACCTTCATCCGCACTTACTTCCCCATGGATGATCTTTAGCAAGGTAGATTTGCCCGCACCATTAGCCCCCACTAATCCAGCCTTATCACCAGGATTAATTAAAAAGCTAATGCTATTAAAGATCTTGCGATCGTTATATTGAAGACTGATATTGTTTATTCCTAACATACTTTTGCAAAAGTAAGCCTAGCATCATGAACATTCTTGGAAAAGGAACCAAACTATATAGTATAACCCGAATTAAGTGTCCACGCTGTCAGGAAGGGGAGGTATTCAAAGATCCCAATCCGTACAAAATGAGCCGTATGTTTCAAATGCATGATACTTGCTCTCATTGTGGCTTACGCTATGAGTTTGAACCCGGGGTATTTTATGGAGCGATGTATGTAAGTTATGGTTATGCCGTGGCCATATTTGTGGCCACCTACCTCCTGATGAGCTTATTTTACAATCCAGGTATTTGGGACATAGTAACTTCTTTATCTATCATTCTAATCTTAGGGTCACCCCTGATCTTCAGATTGTCCAGAATCACCTGGTTAAACCTCTTCATCAAGTATCAACCCGATAAAAGGGGTGAAAACTTCAAATAGATTGCATTATTTAGATTTAATGTAATCTTTTGGTTAGTAGGTAAATAGCTTGGTAAGCTGGATTATTTTTCTTAGCTTCGGTAAGGTTAAAGAAACTGATTTTCCTTTAACACAAACCAAAACCTTAACCACCATGTATCTAGATTCCCTTAGATGCTGGGCTATTTGCCTGTATCAAAAACTCTCGCTTCGTGCTTCGTCAACTATCAGATTCGGCAGCCAACCTCGTTTTAAATATAGGAGTCATAAACCTGAATTACTCCTTCGCCAGCTTGGCCTGATAGTAATCAGCCTGACACTTTGGACAAATTCTGCAGCGCAAGTGAGTGTTATTTCTGATACAGCTTGTATTACCACCACGGGTGGCATTGCAGTAAATACCTTAGTTAATCCTCCAACAGCCGGCACAGATGTAAAACTCATTTTCTGGACCGCAGGGGATCTTGCTTCCTTATCAGAGTATTATGACGTGTATTCTGAGAATGGCAGCCTTCTGGGAGTGGTTACCTCCGTTAGCGATTGTGCACCCTACGACTCAACCGAGATCACCGTACCAGTTGACTCTTTTAGAGAATGGGGTGCCGATGGTAGTATTAGCTTCACTCTGGATGCATCCTCTGCGGTAGGGACTTTTTGCATTACCAATTGTGTGTACGTTGTAGCACAATACACTAAAGCTGATGCTGCCAATGATGCGGCAACCTTGGGCATAAATGAAGGATCTGGTTTTGTGTGTTCTGGGAGTCAAATGCTAAACGCAACCGTAGCCAATGTTGGTATCAATCAGATTGGTAGCTTAGCCGTAAACTGGTCAGTAAATGGAGTTGCTCAAACGGCAGCATCCATTACGGGCACGCTAGATACTATCCAGGGAGCCGGTAGTTACACTCAGGTGGTCAGCCTGGGTTCATTTTCTTTTGTGGCAGGCAATACTTACGTGGTGAAAGTGTGGACTAGTGCACCCAATGGTGGGGTGGATACCGTCAATTCAAATGATACGCTTACCAGAACTATCAAATCCGGCCTGAGCGGCAGCTTTACAATAGGGGGTGCATCACCTGACTATGCCAGTTTTACAGCAGCAATTAATGATCTTAAAACTAAGGGCATCTGTGATTCCGTTATCTTTAATGTTCGTAGCAATACCTATATCGAGCATATAAATATTGGCTCCATACCTGGAAGTAATGCCTCCGCATGGGTCATATTCCAGAGTGAAAGTGGAGATAGTTCGGATGTGATGTTAACCCATAACGGAACATCCTCCATGAGATATACGCTTGGGTTAGATAGTACTTCCTATATCACCTTTCGTAACATGACTTTTAGGGCAGAGAATATCAGCTATGCCCGAGTTGTGTATATGCAAGGCCCAACCATGCATGTTAAATTTAACAACTGTCGGTTTATTGGACAGACTGGCTCTACCAGCACATTCCGATCAATAATCTACTACGAAACCGTAAATGTTTACCCTGAATTTCACGAGTATAGAAATAACAGATTTGAGAATGGAAGTTTTGGAATTGACTACCATTCCGTAGATGCATCCGACGGTTTAAAGGTGATAAGCAACCACTTTGTAAATCCATATTATATGGGTATTGAAGCAATTAGAGCAGACAATGCCTTGATTAGTAAGAATATGATTTATGCATCCAATCTGTACTCCAATTTTTATGGTATTCGTCTGACAAGTGGGTTGCAAACCGCTACGGTCACTGGAAATAGCATTATAGGATCCATTGGAGGGTATGGCATTTACATCAATCAAGCGGCCGATATGGCTACTCCGGCATTGGTTGCGAATAATTTTATAAGCATGGGGGGAAGTATTTATGCCTGCTATGGAATAAATTTCGCCAGTTGTAGCTATTACAATGCTTTTCACAACACGGTAAACGTACATGACAATACCCACACCGGCTCAAGAAGCCTTTTCATATCTGGAGGTAGCAACAATAAATCATACAACAACAACCTCCGTGGAGATCAGGGAGTAGCCTATTATGTGGGCAGCTCCTTTAATGTACCGGAGTCGGATTACAACAACTTCTTTAATGAGAACCCTCCACTAACTTACTGGGCGGGAAATCATACGGATCTCGCCGCGATGCAGAGTGCCACAAGCAAGGATTCGAATAGCATATCTGAGGATCCATTCTTTTTGGCTGATACCAGCTTTAAAGTAGCACAAATTAGCCTTAACAATAGTGCCATGCCACTGCCGGAGGTTAGCATGGATATCGAAATGGAGAACCGATCTCTGTCTATGCCTGATATGGGTGCAGATGAATTTTCTCCCCCACCGGTGGATGCGGGAGTTGATGAACTGTTGGTGCCGGAATGTCCATTTGGACCAGGTTCCTTGCCGGTATACGCCGTTTTAAAAAATTATGGATCCACCACCCTCACCTCAGTAACCATAAATTGGGAAATAAGTGGTGTGGCTCAAACTTCAGTGAATTGGACGGGTAGCCTTGCCAGCGGGGATACCATTAAGGTACTCCTTGCGAATGTGAATTTTATGGGTCTTACTAATTATAGTTTTAAAGTTTATAGTAGTAGTCCAAACGCAGGTAGCGATGCGTATGCTCCAAACGATACCAGCTCCGTAATGGATGTGCGCCCGGCTCTGGGGGGTACTTATACGCTTGGAGGCGCTTCACCGGATTTCGCCACCTTCGCCGATGCTGCGCTGTGGTTAAATAATGCAGGGGTCTATGATAGCGTTAAAATCAATGTTAGGGTAGGTACTTATACCGAGCAGCTTGAGCTGGAGGTGATTAAAGGTGCAGATTCAGTAAAAACCGTCTGCTTTATGTCCGAGTCCGGAGACAGCTCGGATACCAAGCTCAGTTTTAACCCCGGTTCAGCCAACAACTATATTGTCCATTTAAACGGAACTAGTTGGGTAAGATTCAAAATGTTGGGTCTGGAGGTGCCTACCAGCTTCTACACCAGGCTGCTTTTGATTTCAGGTGATGCATCCAACAATAGCTTTACCAATGTCTTATTCAACGGAAATTATTCGTCTAACTCCACCAGTACAAGTAGGGCCCTGGTATATCATTACGCTTCATCCACGAGGATGAACACTAGTTTTTCCTACTGCCATTTTGAAGGTGGATCGTACGGAATTTATGACTACAGCTGGACCACCTTAAGTGATGGATATACGATTATGAATTGCCGCTTCAAGGGTAATTATTACTACGGAATTTATCTCCGCGGTCACAATAGTATCAATGTTTCTTACAACACGATTACCCCGGGCAATCCTGCATACATCTACTACATTGGTATGTATGTATTGAATGCTGATCATGGGCAAATAATGAGTAATCAAATATTTGCAGGTGAATATCCTGGTGCCATGTATCTTAATGATGTTGACGGCTCACTGGCTACCCCTTTTCTCGTGGCAAATAACTTCTTACAGGCAGGTGGGATGACCAACAATACATCAACTGTAAGGTTAGGAAGTTGTAATGATTTGGATTTCTTTTTCAACTCGATCAGTTCTTTCAATAATCAAAGCTTTGCCCCGGCAATGGACTTTGAATTTAACACCAATGTCAGATTTCAGAATAATATTTTCCAACATAACGCCGGGGGATATGCCATTTCCACAGATCAAAACTACACCCTCACTCATTCCGATTACAACAACCTGTTTACTACCGGGCCCAATATCGGCAGGTGGGCTGGTGCCAATATCACAAACTTAGCCGCGTGGGTGAGTACTACTGGTCTCGATAGTAATTCCATTTCCATTGACGCCCAGTTCACAGATACCAATGACCTGCATGTTGCGGCGAGTAATCTAAACGCTGCAGCTATGCCCGTGAGTTCCGTGACAATGGACATTGATAAAGAAGGAAGGGATCCTGTGAATCCTGATATCGGAGCAGATGAGTTTGGATTGGCCGCGGACGACGCTGGTATTGTAAGTATCGATGGTCCGATGAAACCCTTTGCTCCGGGATCACAGGCGGTTGAAGTCAGCTTGCTCAATAATGGGGCGGTAAGCCTCAATTCAGTCACCATTAACTGGGAGGTAAATGGTGTCGCACAAACACCGATAGCGTGGACCGGCAGCCTGGCTTCCGGTGCAACTTTACCAAACGTACTCCTGGGCAATTTCATTTTTGCTGCGGATAGTGCTTATTGTATTAAAGCCTGGACTAGCCTGCCGAATGGCAATTCTGATGCTCAATCCAACAATGATACTACGGAGAAATGTGAGATTTACGCAGGGCTTTCCGGTATCTACACCATTGGTGGTGTAAATCCCGACTATCCCGATTTCACCTCAGCGGTAGCCGCTTTACACCATGGTGGCGTAACAGGTTGGGTTAAATTTAATGTTCGTGATAGCGTTTTTAATGAGCAAATTACCATTAATGAAATCTGTGGGGCGGATTCCGTAGACACCATCTGCTTTATGGGTGAGAACGATAGCTTATCAGCGGTGGTACTGCGTCACATCAATACATCACAGAGCAACTTTGTCCTGGCCTTATACCACGCTAAGTACATAAGCTTTAAACATATTGACTTCAAAGTTGGCGTCACGCATAGTGGATACAATCCCTACAGCCGATGTGTTGTTATAGACAGTGCCTCACACTATAACAGTTTTAAACATTGCGATTTTGGGACAGAGTCTACCACACTCCTGAATTCTAGTATCGCTGCATTGGTATTTGTGGATGCTCGTGTGCCAAACAGCAACATTAGCTTTTATGGTTGCCAGTTCACCGGTGCTTCTTATGGCGTTTTCTGGGAGGGAATAAACAATAGCAATAGGGATACCAATATAAGATTTGAACACTGCAGATTCATTGATCAATATTACAGAGGAATCTATACCTATTATATGTATAATCTTCAGATTCTCAGAAACGTAATTACCTCCAGTCTGGAATCTACCTCCTACCGTGCGCTCGACGTTTACAGCACTTCTAAAGGTGCCGTGAGTTGTAATCATATCTACAATATAAACCGCTTCGGAGCTTATTTCAGTGTGGCTGACGGACTAAGCATGATGGACCCCTTCGTGATCTCAAACAATTTTATTCATCTTGACGGCAGCATTGAAGGATGGGCTCTGCAGGTCTATGCGAGCACCAATTTATTGGTGGCTCATAATTCTGTGAACGTTACCAATACACACGCCAATACCACGGCATTTCAGGTAAACTTTAACTATTCCGTCCGCTCTTACAACAACATATTTGTTAATATGAATGCGGGTACCGCCATGCGGCGTACATCCTCTGCGACTAACCTCACCTCAGATTTTAACAACTATTATGTTTCGGCGGCACGCTTAATTCAAGATTGGAATTCCGACTATGCCACCTTGCCACTTTTCGTGACGGCAACCTCCCTGGATAGTAATTCACTGAGTGAGGATCCACAGTTTACGGATACCACAGACCTTCATGCGGCCAATGTTAACCTCGATGGCTCCGGAATGCCGGTTCCGCAAGTAACAGAGGATTTTGACAAGGAGCCCAGAAACCCCACCAATCCCGATATTGGTGCAGATGAGTTTGCAACCAATTCAGATGATGCCGGGGTAGTAGCTATTCAATATCCTAATGTTCCATTCCCAGCGGGGGTTAACCCTGTAAAAGTATCCGTGCTAAACAATGGTGCTGATACCTTAAAAACAGTGACGATCAACTGGAGTATTGATGGTGTTCTTCAGACTCCTTTCGCCTGGTCTGGAAGCATTGCTCCCGGTGCCATACTGGATTCTGTCATGATTGGAAGTAATACCTTCCTGGTGGATTCCTGCTACAGCATTAAAGCGTGGACCAGCTTGCCAAATGGCAATACAGATATTTTGGCTTTAAATGATTCAGCCGAAATCTCAGAACTGCTACCTGCCTTAATTGGAACCTATACCATTGGTGGGGTCAGTCCTGACTTTCCTGACTTTACCAGCGCCGTTGCAGCACTTCACAAGGGAGGAATTCTTGGTCCGGTAAAATTCAATGTGCGTGATGGGGTGTATGCCGAGCAAATAACGATCAAGGATATTTTAGGATTATCTGCAACGGATACCATTTGCTTTATGCCAGAAACTGGTGACAGTTCTACCGTGGTGTTGAGCTTTAGCGCAAATTCAACCGACAGGCACACGCTGCGGCTAGAAGGCACTTCCTATTTGACTTTTAAGGGAATTGGATTCAGAGGAGATCATGTGAGTTATGGGGATGTGGTTACCCTCGATATGGGTAGTCATCATATTCGTTTTATGAATTGTGCATTTGACCGTTCGGTATCTACGAGTGGTTCAGGCCTCTTGATAGTTAATTCCAATGCTTTAAATACGGATATCTCCGTAGCCTATTCTCAGTTTACCAGAGGTAGCTACGGCATTTATGAGTTTGGCGGAGGGGCGCATAGCACGGGCTTAAGCATCATGCAAAACAGGTTTTTAAATCAGAATTATCGCGGTATTGAAGTATCTGATTTTGATAATGTACACATCTATAGAAATTGGATGAGAAATGATCAAACCGCATCTACGGCATACATTGGAATTTATCTTTTAGATTGTAATGCAGATGTTGTAATTAGTAAAAACTATATCAATGCACCATTTAGAGGGGATGGCATTCTACTCAGCAGCTGTGACGGAACTCTTGGTAATGAACTCATAGTTGACAACAACTTTGTCATTGTTGCAGACTCTGCCAACGTCAATTATGATGTTCAAGGAGTATACCTGTATTTCTGTAGCCATGTAAAACTGTATTATAACAGTATTCATAGTGTTTCTCCACATGCTAACAGTGAATCCTTACTACTATCAGGCAATGACAATGTGGAACTCAAGAATAATGTGGTTTCCAATTCCGGTGCGGGATATTCAGTATACCTTTCATCCGGGGTGGTAGGATTTCTGAGTGACTTCAATGATTTCTTTGCAACTGGCACCAACCTAACGCATTATTTGGGCGCAAATCAGACGGATTTAGCGGGATGGCAGTCTGCTAGTTCTCAGGATGCCAATTCGGTATCCGCCAATCCAGATTTCGTGGCACCCAATGATCTGCATATGCGTCAACCCCTACTCGATAGTGCTGCTATGGTAATCGCCGGGTTTACACTTGATTACGACTGTCAAACCAGAGATACATTGAAACCGGATATTGGTGCAGACGAAGTGCTTTTCTTCCCTGATGATCTTAAGATGAATGCCCTGATCAGTCCGGCCAATGAATGTGGCCTGTCTAATACAGCCACGGTAACAGTGGAAGTTTTCAATGCTGGAAATGATGATCAAACAGGGTTTGATATCACGATGGTGATTGATGGTGTTTCGGTTACTGAAAATGTGGGTGCCCTTAATTTCCCATCCAGACAGTTTACCCAATACACTTTCACCGCTACATTTAATTTGGCTGCCTATAAAGCATATGCGGTAAAAACCTGGACGAATCTGCTAGATGATATCTACCGAGATAATGACACCCTGGTTACCAGCATCAGCAATTTCCCACCACCGGTAATCGGCATTACTCCCGATTCAGCGATTTGTAAGGGCAATGTGATCAACCTAATGGCTAGCGGTGGGGTTTCTTACCTCTGGTCTAACAGTCTAACCGGCGCCTCAATATTTGTCGCGCCCACCTTTACAACTACCTACTGGGTAAGAGTTACTGATGCCAATGGCTGTGTAGCTTATGACACCACCACGGTCACCGTATCTGATTCTACCGATCAGGTATTCTTAACAACCTATACCTGTGATACTTCCATGGTAGGCGTAGAAACAGTCACCTTAACAAACCGAGGTGGTTGTGATAGCATAGTTACTACCACTATTTTGTACGCACCCCCCAGCCACGATACACTTTCTCCCATTAGAATCTGTGACAATGATAGTGCCTTAATTTTTGGTTCTTATCAAAATACTGCAGGCTATTACTACGATACACTGGTCAGTGTGGCCGGATGCGACAGTGTCATTGTGCAACAACTACTATTGGATCCATCTTACAAAAACATCTTGACAGATATTGCGATTTGTGATGGCGACAGCGCCTTGATTTTTGGAGCCTGGAGGCACACCGCGGGTCTGTACAATCAAACTATGATCGGCTCTAATGGTTGTGATAGTATCCTTTGTCAAAGCTTAATCGTGAATCCTAATTATACGGATTCAGATACCAACATCATTTGTGAAGGCGATAGTATCATGCTTGCCGGAGCATATCGAACCATGACCGGTGTGTATCCTGAATCTTTTACCAGTGCTCTCGGATGTGACAGTACTATAAATCATTACTTGCAGGTCAATCCGGTTCTTATGACCAGTCAGACGCTTGAAATTTGTGATGGCGACAGTCTGTTTCTTGAAGGTGCATGGCAAACCGTTGGCGGAATCTACACCGATGTTTTTACTTCTTCCAAACTCTGTGATAGCACGGTTACCACTACTTTGATTGTGAATCCTAATTATATGGCGAATGATACTATTCGCATTCTTCAGGGCGATAGTGTCATGGTTAATGGGAGATGGTTGTCTTCAGCAGGAGATTACATTGATACTTTAACGACGACTAAGAATTGTGACAGTATTGTAGTTACCACACTGATTCTTGCTTCGCCTGCCCGGTCGCTTAGCTTCAGCAGCAATACCAATTTTACTAGCTCGCTGATTAGTCCTTTGCAGGGAACACCCTACAACACTTTCAACTTTGAGGTAGTTTATACAGATTCATCCGGATCCTTACCACCCTTTGGTTTTCCCAGGATAATACTGGATTATGAAGGCAATGGTGTATATACTAATCCAAATGATCGCTTTGTTCTCTTGCAAGAGGCAGACGTAAATGATCTGGATGCTTCCGATGGTAAGTTGTACATCGGTTCAATAAATGCCTTGCCTTTGGGTAAGAACTGGGAGGTACTGGCACAGGTGATCGCTGGTGCGGATAACATTATTCTCGGACCATTTGACAGTCCTGACATTCTTGTAGAGCCTGATTTACAGATATTTGCGAATGATATTACCTTTAGTAATAATAATCCCGCAGTATCATCACCACTTACTATCTCAGCTAAGATTACCAATGTTAGCGATTTGCCGGCGCAGAATTTTGTGGTGCATTTGAGAAATCAAAACGATACCGCCGCTGTGTTCCCGGATATTACGATTCCAAACCTGGGCGCAAACTCATCCACCACAGTACAATGGAATATCACTATTCCCCCTGATCCCTCGTGGAATCCCATGCAGGTATTTGTGGATTATACCGATGTGATTATGGAAACCAATGAGTTGGATAACAATGCCGTAAGACCTTTTATCAATGGTAATTACAATGTACAGGGTAATATTGTGGTTGCGGCCAATGTCAGTCCGCTGAGTGTGTGCGCTGAACCTGGTAAGTTTGTAACGGTCAGTGGATTTGCCTACTATACCAATACCGCGGTTCAGTTGTCAGATTCCAGTGTAGCAGGAGCGGAGGTGAACTTTAGCACCAATGGTGCCCAGTACAGCACTACAACCAATTCAAACGGTTACTTTTCACTATCTGTACCCGCACCCCTTATCCAGAATGTTTATGTGGTCAACGGCACGGTTACGGATTTCACCCTAACAGGTAATTTTACCACCAGCTTCAGCATTCAAGACTGTCCATGCACACTACCTGATTTGGCCACCAATGCTATCCCGAGAAGCATAACAATATTCCAGGGAGATAGTATTTCCGGCATGTTCTCGGTCAAGAATATCGGTTGCGCGGCCGCTCCGTTAAATCTTCTCAGCATGACCCAAAACGGCGGCATTCCGGTAGTACCGAACACAAACGTGCCGATGCTAAATGTTGGTGATACATTCAATTATCATATCAATAACATAGTGTTCAATACTCCAGGTGTGTACAGCATTTGTGCAACGGCGGATGGTGGTTATATCATTCAGGAACTAAATGAATCCAACAATTCCGAATGTATATTGGTGCGTGTACTTGCACCTACCATTGACCTTTATCCTACAGGGGCTCCATCCGGTGTAGGCTATATATGTGGAAACCTAAGGAACCCAACCATTTCCGTACGCAATGGAGGTACCATCGCCAGTGGTCCATTTGTTACCAAAGTAAGAGTCTATCAGCATGGCGTATTGGTTGATTCAGCCTATCATTCATTTGCCAGCCTGGGGGCTAATAGCAGTGCATCCTTTAGTTTCCCATTTATCTACAGCGATACAGGGAACTATGCTTTTGAAGTGTTGGTGGACACCAACATCACCAACGGCGGCCAGGTGGCAGAATTTAGTGAGTCTAATAACTATGGATTATTTAACCGGCGTCTAATTCCTTGTAAACCAGACTTGGTTATTAAGGGGTGCCGCAACCTCAAAGTATCTCCTGTAGACCCCGCACATCCTGGAGCGGTAACCTATCAGGCTACTGTGCACAATGCTGGAAATGATACGGCCAAGGCACCAATAGACGTGGCCTTCATGGTGATGCCGGGATTGACACATAGTACACAGATCTTAACTGACTTAGCCCCAGGTCAGAGTAGTTTGGCAAGCGTAACTGTAGCTTCAGTAGCCCCTGGAACAGCTGTGCTTAAGGCCATTGCGGACCCCTCAGATTTAATCGATGAATTCAGTGAGAATAACAATTCTCAGATGGACAGCTTATGCTGGGAGTTTCAACCTGTTGCTCCATGTGGTGGAGGATTTTGGAATAGGAGTCATAGAATTAATACTCTTATCAATGTTTCAGTGGCTTTAAAAACCCTTCATCTCTATGAAGCTTCGTCAGTGGATATGAAGTACGAGGTAAGCGGCCCTGGAATTTCAGGCACGATGAACCTGGGAACATTTGCTGTTCCTGATGTTAAGAAGGATTGTGGCTGTCCCAGAGTTACATCCTTGCCCAATGGATTCATATTTGCTCAACCGGGTATTTACACCTTCACCTTCACAGTAGATCCTAATAATGTTTACTCCGAGTGCAATGAAGCGAATAATGTATTAGTAGTAAACGTGGAGGCCTACGATGCTCCGGATATGAGAGTGCTTTCTCAATTCATTAATCCTTCAAAACTCAATCCTGATGTTGGGGAGAGTATCACTATTGATGTTACGTATGAGAATATCGGAGTATCCAATGTAAATTCTCAGATGGAACTGAAAGTTACAGTGGATAATATTCCATTGGACAGCATTAAGCCTGTTCCGGGATTAGTTACCGGAGACAATACCACTTTTAGTATTCCCGCCTCCTGGTTCTCTAATATTCCTGGTGCTCACATAATTAGAGCCATTATTGATTCTGACGATGAATTGAGCGAGATTAATGAACTAAATAATGAAGCTACCAGAGCCATTGTAGTAGGGGAAGCGGCTAACCTGTTTTTTGCCCATTTCATGGCAGATGATTCTTCACCGTCGTTGGGAGATACGATTGATATAGATTTCAACATAGGTAATAATGGTGATGTTGATGCGATGGCGGACGTGAGGATTTCCTACGTCAATGATTTCTTGGATACAATTACCATTGGTACCATACCGATTAGCGTTCTTAAACAAGATAGTACTGGCCTTATGAGCATGCCTTGGGTGGTAGCCGATAATAATACTACCCTCGTCGGAGAAATTATAAATACAAATACCCTGGAATGGACGTACGATGACAATGTAGCTTATGACAGCCTTGGCGTATATGGTGTTATGATTACGTCTGCACCTTCTTGCTTTAGCACTCCCAACGGATGGATTAAAGCGACGCCTATGGGTGGGCTGGCACCATTTAACTATAGCTGGAGCAATGGAGGAACCGGTGACTCCATCAGTGGTGGCCCCGGAGACTATTATGTTGATATTACCGATGCTGACGGCGTTAGTGTAAGGGCTTACGGCTCTATTGATACGATTCCTGGTAGCCTTACTGAGTTGGCGATGGCCATGATGTGCCAGGGTGATAGCATGATGATTTTCGGAGAATGGCGCCATCAGGCCGGTGTCTTTTACGACACGCTGAGCGCTCAATCGGGTTGCGATTCCATTCTGAAGCAACAGCTTAATCTGAAACCAGCATTCTATACCAGTGAAAGTATTACCATGTGCGATACCCTGAGTATGCAGGTGGTACAGATAGATACTCTGGTGGCTGTGAACGGCTGTGATAGCATTCATACTACCTATATCAACTATATGCCTGCATCAGCAGGTACCTTGAATATGGAAATATGTCAGGGTGATAGTATCCTGATAGCTGGTATGTACGAAAACACTCCTGGGGTATATTACGACACCCTGCAGTCTGCTAATGGATGCGATAGTATAGTAACGGTTAACCTGAACGTAGTTAATCCTTACTTCACGAACCTGGCTCCTCAAAGTATTTGTCATGGAGATAGCATCATGATTTTTGGGCAGTGGCAATCTACTGCGGGAGTGTACTACGATTCCCTACTGGGAAGTGCAGGATGTGATAGCGTTTTGGCGATTCAGTTGCAATTTAATCCAGCCTACAGCACGAATCAAGCAGCATTCATCTGTCAGGGCGATAGTGTATATCTGGCGGGAAGTTGGCAGACCATGAGTGGCATCTACATAGATACGTTACAGACACCTGCCGGATGTGACAGTATTATTACTACCGATTTAAACGTGGGTTCTGGAATTACCTATACCGTGCTGGCCAGCATATGTCAGGGAGATAGCATTTGGGCTGGCGGCACATGGCAAACTATGGCTGGATTGTACTATGACACCATGAGTACAGCCAGTGGTTGTGATAGTATCAAGATTACGGATCTCAGCTTGTGGCCTGTTTTTAACTACAATGCCCAGGCAAGCATTTGTAACGGTGACAGCATTTATCTGGGTGGCGCATGGCAAACGATGAATGGTAATTATTACGATACCCTTCAATCTACCCATGGCTGCGACAGCGTGATTACGACCAACCTAAACGTAGGTATGGGAGTTGTATACTCTGTATTGGACAGCATTTGTCAGGGTGATAGTGTTTACCTGGGAGGCGCATGGCAAAACATGGCCGGATTATATTATGATACCATAAGCACAACTAGTGGCTGCGATAGCATTCGAGTTACGGATCTAAGCATTTTGCCGGTGTACACCAGCAATGCGCAAGCTAGCATCTGCGATGTCGATAGTATCTATCTGGGAGGCGCGTGGCAATCTGCTGCAGGCAATTATATGGATCTGTTTGTTTCGGTTTCCGGCTGTGATAGTATGCATTATACCCAGCTATCTATTTTGCCAAATGTGAGTTCTCAAGACACCACCTATATCTGTGCAGGAGATAGCGCATTAATTGGTGGAATGTGGCAACATGTCCCAGGTGACTACGTGAATATCTATCAAGCTGCGAATGGCTGCGATAGTACTCATACCTCATCCTTGATAATGAGAACAACAGGCTGCAATGTTGATTGTAATGGGGATATTGGTGGCGCTGCATATCTGGATTCTTGTGGGGTATGTGTAGGTGGCAATACAGGTAAACAACCCTGTTCTTCTGGCTGTGTAAGCCTGGAAGTCGTTTCATTTACACTGGTTGATGCTGCTTCCGGACTTGATGTTCGAAATCTATATGACGGTGATACCATCGACAGGAGATTGATCCCAAGCTTTAGCCTGAGAGCAAACACCTGTGGCGACTCAATTATTCCTGGTCAGGTAGAATGTATCACCTTTGATAACGGTGGTTTGACGGCAGGTAATATTCCTTCGAGTGTGGTAACCACTCTGGGTACCGGACCCATCGGCGTGTATGGTTATAATCCAGGATTCCCTGGTACAAACGCGGCCATGATATTTAATTCATCCGCTCCAACCGGGGGTGATTTTGATCTGGGTACGCCAAATACCGATTTTGGCGGTCCGGGTATTGGATCCGGTGGTTCTCAAGGTTCTACTTATCAAAACAACCTGGCTCTGAATAACCTGTTAGTGGTAAGTGAAGATTTGGATACCACTGACGCCAATGACCTAAGAGGTATGGGTATTCTCGAGTTTGATTTTGCGACGGTAGGACCGGTCATAGTGCACTCTCTGACCATAGTGGACATTGAAGGTAAAGAAGGTCCCCCGATGGTAAGATTTTATAATTCTGCCGGCCTGTTGTTTAGTACTATTTCTTTGAATACAGTTGGCAACAACGGAGTGGCCAATATTAACTTTGGGCCGGTGGCTGGCGTATCTAGAATGACCGTACACTTCGGTGGATCAGGTGCCATTGATAACCTGTGTATCGAAACTCCGCAAACCAGTGGAAACGGAACGGTACAATTGCCTGGTGTGCCTGTAGGCAGTGTTATTTTTGACGTGAATGGTGCATTTCTCACACGAGAAAATATGCCGCCATATGCGATAATGGGTGGTTCCAAAACCACTTACACTCCCTGGAATGCTGGTCCTGGCTCTTATCATGTTAAGGCCACGCCATATTCATCCAAGAATGGAAAGGGCATAGCCGGTATCCCAGAACAACTGAACCTGGTAATAGTTGATGGTTCATCCGTACCAGATTGTAACGGTGACGCGGGTGGTAATGCCTACATTGATTCATGTGGAGTATGTGTTGGAGGAAACACTGGCCTTACACCATGTTTGCCATCCTGTCAAACCCTTGAGGTTACTTCATTTAAGTTAATCGATGCCACAAATGGCACTCTGATTGGGCAATTAAACAACGGCGATACCATAAATCGTAGTAATATAGGACCCTTTAGTATCCGTGCAGAAACCTGCAACGGACCGGTGGGAAGCGTTTTATTCCATCTCAATGGCCTGAAGGTTAAGAAGGAAAATTCCATGCCCTATGACATTAATGGTGGACCAGTAAGCGTTCCTAAACCCTGGATGGCTCCCTTGGGTACGCATACCCTGGTGGCTACGCCATATTCTAACGCAAACGGCAATGGCACAGCCGGCATAGCTGAAACGGTTATGTTCACCGTCATTGATCCTTCTAACCCCAGAACTGGTGGAGATATCAACGGCACAGTTGATAATGGTCAAACCGGTGAAGGAGATGGAGCAGACCATGCCGCAAACAGCCTGGCGGATAACCCCAGTATTGAGCAAGTGCTGATGAAGGTTTATCCAAACCCAACTCAAGCCCATGTGAATGTAGATCTACTCAATCATGATACGGGCGATGAAGAGCTGGTGCTGTTAGATAACACCGGTAAAGTGATTAGGGTAATCAATGATCCCGCTTTAATGACCCCAGGATTGCTGAGGTTTAAGCTTGACATTTCTGAGCTTCCGGATGGCATTTACCTGCTAAGGCTCACTGCGGGCGACCAACTCCTTGATCAACGATTAATTAAACAATAGATGAACCAAAAAAGCCGTCTCTTATTGAGGCGGCTTTTTTTATTTAGCTTAAGATTAAATGAAAGCTTGTTGTGTTTAATATTCTGACCAGCAAGTGCTTAGGTATGAGTATTAGGATGCTAGTAAAGTGTGCTTGAGTTTTGTTGGCACGGCTAAGGTTAATTGTAGGCCCGATTCTTAAGCTTTATTGCTGACCCTTCACCTTCCTGTAAGAATGTTTAAGTGACTCCAATCTGGCTTCAAGAAGTCAGGCTTCCTTTAAATGATTCCCTGTCTTAGGCAAAGGGCAATCAAATGCACCGTGTTGCGGCAATTGGTTTTCTTGATTATTTTTTTCCGATGGGTGGATACGGTGTGTTCAGAGAGGTTTAGCTGGTGGGCAATTTCTTTGGAATTAAGACCTTGTGATAAAAGATAACAGATATCCAGTTCCCGCGCACTTAGTTGATTGATCTTGGTATAAGAATCTCCTGACTGCTCATCTGAGGGCATGATAAGCAGAGATAAGGGAAGAAAATCCCCCTCTGGGTTAAGGTTAGACATGGTAATTAAGGTTTGGTTACCCAAATATACCCATTTTTAGGTATTGACATTCCAAAATTAAGCAGTTAGATTCGTGATTCACTGTTTTTCAGTGCATTCTGTTGTTACTTTTACACGGGATGATTGCAGAGAAATAAACCAAACCTAATTATGCAAAAGCTAACCTATC
Organism: Owenweeksia sp.; assembly: GCA_965229445.1. Classification (GTDB taxonomy): domain Bacteria; phylum Bacteroidota; class Bacteroidia; order Flavobacteriales; family Schleiferiaceae; genus Owenweeksia. Next base: position 3,135,834 of record OZ245876.1, on the reverse strand, counting down.
CAAGGATGGAGACGGCTTCAGAAGCCGTTTCTGTATTTTCATTTAGATTATTTTCTACCATTCTTCTTGCTCTGCTGATTACTATCGGGCAAGTGAACGCTCAAGGTGTTTCTTCAGAGAATGCATTTGTCCGCACCTCACCAGATGCAGAATTCGATGCTGGCGTTAAAGGCGTGCTAAAAGGCACGGATCCTGGTGCTGGCGGTGGCCAGATTGGTGTACTTGCCGTTGGCCCAAATGCAGATACAGTTTCTACCGTGCCACCCTTTGTAGCCAATAACGGCCAGGCAGGAGTCACACTGGAATTTATCGCAAACCAGCCTGTAGATATCACTGGGTTTGGAGCAGTTTTTAATACCGGAATTACTTCGGCTGACCTTTGGATGAGAACCGGCGGGGTAAACGGACCTCCTACAATAGATGCGGCCAATGGTTGGACCAAGGTCATTACAGGCGCTCCGGTGACTGGCGCTAACACCGCGGATGTGGCTTATATGGACTTTGGCACCACGAAAATTAGTCTTCCCGCCAATACACGAGTGGGTTTTTATGTAAATATTCCCGTCGGAACTTCCGGTATTAGGTATCTCACTGGTTCTGCTGGCGATCAGCTTATCCATACCGATGGTGTTGCTACGGTTGATGTATCGGATTATGCCTCCTACGGAGGGCAAATTAATCCCACATTTAATCCCAGAAGATTTTGTGGTGCGGTAGTGTATGAGCTAGCTGTAACCGGTAATTGTACGCCATTTACAAACTTTGCGATAAATAATGTTACCGGAACCTCTGCAGATGTTTCCTGGACGCCGGGATCTGGAAATACGTCCTTTTATATGGAGTATGGCCCATCAGGCTTTACTCCAGGCACGGGCACATCCATCACCGGAACTCATCCCGGAGCCCAACCTCCGGTACTCTTAACTGGCTTAAGTCCGCAAACTACTTACGATATCTACTTCGGTGAAATTTGTAATTCTGGAGCCGATACGGCAAAATTCCCCAGTCCCCAATCATTTACTACCACAAGACTTTGTCCGCCACCTACAGCTTTCATGGCATCCAATATCACTTCTAACAGTGTTGATTTAAGCTGGAATCATGCCGGTGGCGCTCCTGCCTTCAATATTATTCACGGACCATCAGGCTTTGATCCTGCAACCTCTGGAACCACCACTGCGGCCCTGTCTTCACCGACGACATTAACAGGACTGAGTCCGGTTACCTCTTACGATATTTACCTTGCCGCAGCTTGCGGTATCCCCAACGGGAATAGTGATACCGTTGGACCAATAAGTATTATGACTTTGATTCAAGGCCCTACCCCGCTAAATTGTACTTCGGGCAATCCTAGTGTAGTATTTACGGAGGAATTTGATGCGGTCAATGGCTGGACCGGAGACTTGGGTTCTTCAGGTGGTGATTGGGAGATTCCAGGTGCTCCAGGCTCTTCCGGTACTGGCCCAAACAACGAACATAGCGGAGCAGCAGGCGGATTTGCAAACTATGAAGCCTCGGGTGCAGGTAGCCAAACTGGCTTCTTGTATTCTCCACTTATAGATCTCACCCAAGGCTCTAATGACGCTGAACTTTCCTTTTGGATGCATGCTTACGGAGCTGATATGGGTACCCTGGTAGTAGGAGTTTCTACTAGCCTCGCCGGTCCTTTTGATACTGTTTTTACCTGGTCGGGCCAACTGCAAACCAGTGGTGCAGATCCCTGGGCAAATGTAGGCGCAGACCTCAGTGCTTACCTTGGTCAAAGCATTTATCTCATGTTTGCTCATACACACTCTGGAGTAGGTTTTACTGGCGACATGTCCATTGACCTGGTTGAAGTTTCTACCTGCCTTAGTTGCGCTATTCCTGGAAATCAAAGCAATTCTAACCTCACGTCTTCTTCAACTGACCTTGCTTGGGTGGAAAATGGTACTGCTACCAGTTGGCAGGTGAGTTACGGCCCCTCTGGTTTTACCCCGGGAACAGGCACGCAGGCAATAGTCACCAATATGTCCTATTCCGCAACTGGTCTTGCTCCTAATACAACCTACGATTGGTACGTGAGAGCTATTTGTGGTAAGGGAGATACTAGCGGCTGGGCCGGAGCACATTCATTTACCACCTTATGCGCGGCCATTAGCACTCCATATTTTCAGGATTTTGAAACTGGATTCACGGCAGGAAACTTCGGTCCTAATATTAATGCTTGCTTTAATTCCATCAATACAGTTCAATCCAGATGGGAAGTTGAGGATGCCACCGGTGGGAATGAAAATTCCACTGGCACCGGACCATTTTACGACCGCACCAATTTTGGTACGGTGGGTGGACATTATCTCTACCTGGAAACCTCAGGGAGTGCCAATACTTCCGATACGCTTACCTCAGATCAAATAGACGTTTCTGGTTTAACCACACCTTACTTCGGATTTTCCTATCATATGTATGGTGCAACCATGGGTAGCCTTGAAGTGGAAGTATGGGATGGAGCAAATTGGGTTAATATTACCACCATTACCGGTCAGGTACAAACCGCTGGTGGTGATCCCTGGACTGATTTTGCCGCTAACCTTCCTACTCTTTCCACTAATGTGATACAATTGCGATTCATTGGCATTAGAGGAACGAGCCTGACCAGTGATATGGCAATTGATGATGTTTTTGTAACCGAAGCACCCGCTTGTGTTCCATCCTCTGCTTTAATGGCGGTGAACATAACCAGCACCTCTGCTGATTTGTCATGGACCTCTGGTGGAGGAACCACCTTTAATGTAGAATACGGCCCTGCTGGTTTTACTCCAGGAAGTGGAACATTGGTTTCGGGAGTCTCAAACCCTTATTCCGTTTCTGGTCTGATGGGAAACACTACCTATGATTTTTACGTTCAAGATGACTGTGGTACATCGGGAACCTCAAGTTTCGTGGGACCAGGAGTATTTACAACTCTTTGTGCCCCAGCAACGGCACCTTATTCACAAGATTTTGAAACAGGATTTGCACCGGGCAGTTTTGGACCGGCCATAAACCCTTGTTTTAATGCCACTAATACTTCCACTTCCAGGTGGGAAGTGGAAGATGCTACAGGAGCTAATGAGAATTCTTCAAATACAGGTCCATTTTATGATAACACAAATTTTGGCACTGCCGGTGGACATTACATCTTCCTGGAAACCTCAGGTACTACAAATACTTCAGATACACTCACTTCTGATGAAATCGATGTATCCTCGCTCACCAATCCTTTCTTGAAATTCTCTTATCATATGTATGGTGCCGATATGGGCACTTTGGAGGTAGAAGTTTGGGATGGCACGGCATGGGTGAACATAACAAGTATTACTGGACCTCAGCAAAGCGCGGGTAGCGACCCCTGGCTTGAGTTTGGGGGAGCCTTGCCAACACTTACTGGGAGCATCACGCGCATACGCTTTATTGGTATTAGAGGTACGGGTTTTGCTAGCGATATGAGTATTGATGACCTTATGGTCATTGAAGCTCCTGCATGTGTAAATTCTACTGGCTTAACTGCGTCTAATGTTACGGGTACCAGCGCTGATTTGTCCTGGACTCCAGGTGGCGGTTCCAGTTTTAACCTTGAATATGGACCAGCAGGCTTTGCACCTGGTTCAGGTACTGTAATTACCGGAGCTAGTAATCCACAAAACATTACCGGATTATCGCCTCTCACGGCCTATGATTTCTATGTTGAGGATGATTGCGGTGGTTCCACCGCCCTGGCAGGCCCAGCTACTTTTAACACCCAGCTACAAGGTCCATTAGGAGTGAGTTGTAGCGCGGGTAACCCTGGATTTGTATTCTCTGATGAATTTGATGATCCCAATATATGGTCTGGCGATATTGCGGGTAGTGGTAATGGAGTTTGGAGATTCAATAGTGGCGGTACCGGATCTAGTGGTACCGGTCCATCCGGTCCCCATAGTGGCAGTAATTATATTTATTTCGAAGGTTCTACTGGTGGCCTAGATACAGCGTCTATTTTCACCGGCCCCATCGATCTTACCTGTGCCACCGGTGCAGCAGAATTGTCTTTCTGGATGCACGCTTATGGTGCAGGAATGGGTGCTTTGGATGTGAGAGTAGCTACCGCACCAGGAGGACCATACACCGATGTATTTAACTATCCTGGTGGAACCTTACAAACAGGAAATGCAGATCCCTATCAGCAAGTGGGGGTTGACCTTACGTCTTATCTAGGTCAGGTAATCTACCTCGAATTCCGCATACGAAGGCTAGGAACTGCCTTTACCACAGACATGGCTATTGACCTGGTACAAGTAGAAACCTGTATTTCATGTCCGTTACCATCATCACTTATGGTAAGCAATGTAGGTACAACCACTGCGGATATATCCTGGCAGGGTGGATCCTCAACCGCTTGGGAGGTAGAGTACGGCCCAGCCGGTTTCGCCCAGGGAGCTGGAACCATCCTCAATGTAAATAGTAGTTCTACAACTCTAACTGGCTTAATGCCGGGAACTGCTTATGAATATTATGTTCGCACGAACTGTGGGTTTGGTAGTTATAGCTGCTGGGTAGGTCCAGTAGCCTTCGCTACAGACCTATGTGATAGTATCGATAAGTGTGAATTTTATTTTGATCTGGAAGATGGATTTGGCGATGGCTGGAACGGTGCCCTGGTAACAGTATATCAAAATGGTATACCAGTAGCGGTGTTAGGAGGAAGCTTCAATACTGGCACTAACTTCGGGCCTGATACTGTGTTGCTATGCGATAGTGTACCCAGCATGATTGTGCTCACCAATGCTGGTAGCTTCCCATCTGAGGTTGGTATCAGTGTAAGAAACTCTTTAGGCGTACCTATGGGATACTATCCTCCTACCAGTGGATCAGGTCAGGGAGATACGCTCGTTCTATTTAACAGCTATTGCACATTCTGCCCAGAAGACAGTGTTTATCAGCAAGCGCAGATTTGTCAGGGTGATAGCATGATGGTTGGCGGAGCCTGGCAAAATACTTCCGGATTGTATCTGGATATGTACACCAACAGGTTCGGATGTGATAGTTTGGTATACACGGATCTATTCGTGATTCCTACCATCTTTGTGAATAAACAAGATAGTATCTGTGAAGGAGATAGCACGATGATTGGTGGTAGTTGGGTTTATACCCCTGGCGTTTATACTGAGATATATCAGGCATCCAATGGATGTGATAGTGTTTGCATTATTGACCTAATGGTCATGATGATAGATTCGGTACCAAAATCGATAGAGATTTGTGACGGTGATAGTGTATGGATCAACGGTATTTATGAAAAGACTTCAGGTACTTATTATGAGTCTTACACTCTGAGCAATGGTTGTGACAGTGTTTGTGTAATAAACCTGTTGGTTAAACCACATATCTATTTCACCGCGGACGCATCTATCTGTGATGGTGATAGCATATTCCTGGGAGGGGCATGGCAGAAGATAAGCGGCTCATACGTGGATGTTTACCCGGCATCAAACGGTTGTGATAGTATAGTCACTACGGTGCTTACGGTATTCCCCACCTATAACTTAAGTGCCTCTGACACGATATGTGCTGGTGATAGCGCTCTCATAAATGGTTCTTATGAAACCATGGCCGGAATCTACTCCAAGACTTATAGCACAATCTATAATTGCGACAGTACTTTTACTGTAACACTTGTGGTAAAACCAACTTCGACTGTTCAGAAAACAGATTCGATATGTCAGGGAGATAGTGTTATGATTGCTGGAATGTACCGCAGCATGGCAGGTGTCTATTGTGATACCCTAACCGCATCAAATGGATGCGATAGTATATGCTGCACGACCTTGAGTATTCTGCCATCCTATAGCACCACATCTACTGATGACATATGTGACGGAGACAGCATCTTCCTGGGCGGTGCCTGGCAGACAACCGCTGGCAATTATTGCGATACTCTAACCGCCTCAAATGGATGCGATAGTATCCATTGTGTTCTGTTGAGTGTTCTTAACGGCTCGGTAGTTTATACCAATGACAGCATTTGTGACGGTGACAGTATTTATCTGGCAGGAGCCTGGAGGTTCACCTCGGGAATCTATTGTGATTCCATCACTTCACCCAACGGATGTATGGGCGTATTTTGTACAGATCTAACAGTACTCCCAACGGATAGTGTTTATAAAACCGACAGCATCTGTGCCAATGACAGCATTTGGCTGTCTGGCATGTGGGTGAACCAACCGGGAATGTATTACGATACACTCACCAATATGTATGGTTGTGATAGTATTTGTTGTACCAACCTCACAATTCTTCCAGTTGATATGGTGAACAAGGCCGATAGCATCTGTTATGGAGATAGTCTGTGGATAGGAGGTAGCTGGCGCACGATGAGTGGCATCTATTATGATACGCTCACCAATATGTATGGTTGCGACAGTATATGCATTACTAATCTCAGCGTTCTTCCGTGGCCTAAAGATACTGTTATGGCTAGTATGTGTCCCGGAGATTCTATGTACCTGGGTGGAGCCTGGAGAACCATGGCAGGCCTTTATATTGATACCGTTTCAAATCCAGCAGGATGCGACAGTATCATCTGTACTGACCTTAGTTTAGACAGCACCGGTTGTACATACGACTGTAATGGTGATTTAAATGGTACGGCTTATTATGACGCTTGCGGAACATGTGTAGGAGGTAATACCGGCTTGTTACCCTGCGTTCCGGGATGTACACCAAATGAAGTGAAGTCAATTTCCTTAATTGATGCCAGCAACGCAATGGTGGTGAAAGCTCTGGTTGATGGTGATACCATTGACAAGGGAGTGTGGCCGATGTTTAGCGTGAGAGCAGATACTTGTGGTACTCCATTTGGAAGCATCGTATTCTCCGTGAATGGAGTTCCATTCTCAAGAGAGAACTTATGGCCCTATGCTATTAAGGGCGGTAATGCGACGAACTACCATGCCTGGGATCCAATTCCTGGAACCTATGTAGTGACGGCTACGCCTTACTCTATGTCAAACGGCAACGGAACCATGGGAACCGCATATAGCGTAACGGTTCATATTAAAGGTGTACCGCCTACAGTAGATTGTAACGGAGATCTAGGCGGTAGCGCATATCTGGACTCATGTGGCGTATGTGTGGGTGGCACAACGGGCAAAACACCCTGTGCAACTGGCTGTTCCAGTCTTGAGGTGATCAGCTTCGATCTGGTAAGTACCGCCAGCGGACATGCGATGAAACCATTGAATGATGGTGACACAATTTACCTTGGCAGTATAAGCAGCTTCACCATTAGAGCTAATACCTGTGATGTATCCGTAGGAAGTGTTCTATTCGATTTGAATGGCAGCTTCTTCAAGAAAGAGAACCAATTCCCCTATGATATTATGGGTGGTAGCTTCTCAAGCCCGATTGCATTTATGCCTCCACTAGGTACGCATACGGTGGTAGCAACGCCTTACGCCGGTAAGAATGGTAAAGGAATGGCGGGTATTGCAGAAACGGTAACTTTCCATGTAGTGGCAGGTGTTGCTCCTAGAAGCGGTGATCCAAACAATGGTAATCCTGATGGAGTAGCTAACCGAGAGGGATCAATTGGACACAATGGCAATATTATTGGCATCAACATGGTGCTAAAAGTATTCCCTAACCCAACTGAGGGTGTGACTACTATCAGTCTGGAGAATGCCAATACTGATCAGCCTGTAATCATCTCAGATGTATCAGGAAAAGTGATTGCTACGCTGTATCCTTCTAATGTGGAAGATGGACTACAGATTTATAACCTGGATATGAGCTCAGCTCCGAAGGGAATATATCTGATCAGAGTTGGAACGGGAGAAGAAATCCTGACCAAACGTTTGATCGTGAATTAAAGAACCATTAAATACTAGACAAATTGAATTTGCCCTGGCCTTTGGTCGGGGCAATTCATTTCAGGAATCTTGAAATATCATATAATTCAGGAATCTTGGCGTCCTCCAGAATGTGGTTTAGCAAAATATCGGCAAGATGAGGGGTCATTAACACGGCGCGTGAGCCCATACCATTGAACGAGAAATACTTCTCGCCATAAAAGGAGCCAAGTAAGGGCTTTCGATCTCGTACATTAGGTCTCACCCCTGCTTGATGATCAATGATCTCGTAGGAGCCTTTAAATAGACTTTCAAGGCCATTTTTCAACTCCAGCAGGCCTTCCTCAGTCGTTACGTCTCTCAAATCATCCCAGTGATAGCTTGCACCAACCTTAAACAGTTGATGACCGAGGGGCATGATGAATATTTTGCCATGAATGATGGCATCCTCAGGTAACGCAGAGCTTTTGATTGTCAGCACTTCTCCGCGTGTAGGTCTGAACAGATCCAGGTCGGTAAACATCTCCCGCATCAAATGTCCGCTGCAAATGATAATGCCATCATAGTCTGAACTTAGCTCATCCAGATCCTGGAGACTTACTTTCTCGGGAATTAGATTGCCATATTCCGTATGAATCTTTTTGTGGGCGGCCAGAAATTGGGGGGTGTTTAACCAGCCACAGGAATGCAAAACACCATATCCGAATGGTGCAGGTAATAATTCCGATCGCTCACTTCGTATTTCACCCAATAGATGGTTGAAGAGGGGTAGGGTACTTTTCTCATACCACAGGTTAGCTTCTGCATGGTCAGCTAAATTGTGATGAATGGGAGTGGGGTAGTAGAAGGAGGAATGCCATCTGGTTTCAGATGCCTGGTAGAAGTCTGGCGCTGTGGTCATGAATATTTCAGCATCCTTCACCAGTCGCATTCTCTTTAACACAATTGGATTAAGTAAACCTGCTGCCACACGCGATGATTGTGAGAGGCCTGGCTGATCAATGATATCATGGGGAATCCCTCGCTCAATCAGCTTTAGTGAAAGCACTGCACCGGATATCCCTCGCCCCAGAAGTAAGAATTTGCCTTTGTGCATACCAATAAAAAACCCCGCAGCAAGTGCGGGGTTAATATCATTTATCTGAGATTAATATTCCCAGAGATCGTGTTCAAAGTTTCGCAGGTTTTCCTTTATCCTCTGCGATTCCAATAGCTGCTCCATAGGAGCGTTGAGTTTATACTCTGCTATCGCTCGGTCATATACATTGTCTTCTTTGTATATCACCGAATTGAAGTAGCGAATATGAAATACCTGGTCATAGGTAAGCCTGGCCGCGTTGTTATGATTGTTGAAGGCTACGTGTGTAGCCAGGGCATAACGCGCATCCGGGAACCAAACCCAGAACAAATTATATACGTTCTGATCTTTTGGATCGCGCACTTTTGGTGAAATACCAATAATTCGGTTTTTCATTTCACCGCGTTGCTTGTCAAAAAACCAATCCGACTTAATTTCCCAGGCGATTACATCCTTGGCGTAAATACGGTTGGTGTCAATAGCCAGAACTACCGTGTAGTTATCCGGGTCACGAATCGTATCCAGGCGCTGAACATAACCTTGCACCTGTTCGGGCGTCAAGGGAATTTCAAAGCGGTCGTCTGCAAATACCTCCACGATGGTCCCTTCATTGAGGATCCCATCAACCAGTACATCATACAGACTCTTACGGTCTGGAATGGGTACTACCGGGTAGTAGAGGTGATGATTGATCTTCTCACGCAAGTCTATGCGTTCCCAATGACGCGTACTCCACAACATATCCGCTTCCCTTAAATAAGGGTAAGGAAAAACCATATTGTGATGGTAATGCTTTGGGGGATCTGGAATAACTCCGTCGTCTTGCGGCGTGAGTACCTGAGCCGAAGCCTCTAAGCCTAAGCTTGAGAGACCTATTCCCAGTATGAGTCCAAAAATTATCTTTTTCATGTTCCTGACTTTTAGTTAACATCGATGGAAATCGCAGCCACCTTCGGAATGCGAACTCCCTTCGGTCCTTTAGCGCGAATGTCACGAATGGTTATCGATTCGCCTGGCTTGATTTTATCAATACGAGTTTTAACGTTAGATGGCATCTTGTTTCCACTAACCTTCTCAGGTGGGAACCCTGGAATTACAATTTCAAATCCGGTTACAACCAAAGCCAGGTCAAATGGGAAATCGCGATAAGTAGCTTCTACGGTTCCGTTTTTGATCAATCCTTTACTGAGCTGACCGCCATCACGTTTATACAGGGTGCCAAGCGCCGGAGGAAGATCCTTTAGACGGAATTTTTTCTGACCAACACTGCGGGAGGTTTTTTTACCGTCTTCATCTGTTTCTACCACGGATACTCCAATGCTGATTTCATTGGCGCGAACGTTGGTCACATTGGCCACATAATTGCCATTAGATCCAGAAACACCTGCACCACTTACCTGGATATTGCTCGGGTCAACTCCGGGCACTCCAATTTCCAATGGGTTATCTACGCCACGATACAGCACATTCATCTTAGTCGGTGAAATAACCGCGGTAGGAGGAGCAACGGTGTATGATCCAGAAAATTCGTAAGTTTTTGTACCACTACCTACTTGTTTGATTTCAATTATTCCACCCCACTTTTGCTCACCTATACCACTTGTAGGGATCTTTACTTTACCTACCCCACCTGAAATCATTTCAGCAGGAAGAGACTCACCATTTACAGTAATCTTTGGCTCTTGGGTATCATCAAAAGCAGCTAAAAATACTTCAGCCTCAAATTCATCCCCTTGGACAACATAGTTTGATTTAGGCTGAACCATTGCCTTTACACCAGTGAAGGTAACATCATCTTTACCTATATTTCTTTGTAACTCCCCAATGACATCTGATTCGGCATTACGTACTTTGGCTTGGATATCAGTTAAAAACGGCAAGACAGCTGCCAGCGGGAAGTGCTCAAAATTGGCGCTTTCCCAATCCGTTTCCACACCATCTTCACCAACCTTAACCTTTCCGGTATAAAATACCTCATCGAGGTTGGCCATCAGTTGTTCGTTATCCGAAACCTCACTTTTTAGGCTCTCACGATAGGTTTCCAACTTGGCTTTAAGTGCCTCAGCGTTACCTTGGTTTAAGAGGTAATTTGCCACATCTTCACGTTTATCCAAGCCAATTGGTAAGCCTGTTTCCTCATCGGTGCCACCGGTTAAAGCCACAAGTTCCGTCTTCAATTGTTCAATGAAGTTTACCAAATCACTTGATTCATCTTTTACATCGTAAGCTTTATCGCGCCATTCACTTGCCTTTTTTGGGTCATTGGCAACCGCTCGGTCAAACGCTGCATAAACACTAGCGTTTTGCTTGTGAACCGTCTCCACGGTTTGGTTCAAGCTTGAATTCAAACGCGTTAGAGCCTCCAAAATGTCCTTGGAGATATTCAAAGCAAGAAGTGCGGTCAACACGAGATACATCATGTTGATCATCTTCTGCCTGGGTGATAATTTTCCGCTAGCCATTATTTGTATGGTTTAGAATGGAGTATTTCGAAATTAACAGTTGAGTTGCTTGTGCAGCCTAGCTGTTAGTATTAATGTTCATGGCAGAAAGCATTCCACCGTAAACGCCATTAAGCTTGGTCATATTATTCACCAAAGAGCTTACTTCAGTAGATAGTTTCTCAGAATCCTGTATAGAAGAACTGAGTTTCTCCATCAAGCTGTTTTGGGCCTCCATATGGTTAGCAGAACTTTCAAGCTGCACCGCGTAAAGTGCATTGAGGCTCTCCATATTTCTTGTGGCAAGATTCATTTGCTCGCCATATTCCTTAGTAGCAGCAGCAGCATCAACCGTTTCATTCAATCTGGTTGCAGCATCGCCAAATTTACGTAGGCCACTTCCCAGACTTTCAATAAGCGCACCGTCAATTTTTGCCTCTTCCAGCATATTATCCAGCTCTTGAGTAGGAGACAGTCGATTCTCATATTGCTCATCCGGGTCATCCATTCCCGCCAGTTCTGGATATACAAGTGACCAGTCATATTCTTCATTGGGTTTCTCAAAGGCAGAGAAGAAGAAGATTACTGCTTCTGTAGTAAGACCAACCACAAGCATTAAATCTGCGCCGGTCCAGTGAAGGATCTTGAACATCGCTCCGAGGATAACGATGGAGGCTCCCCATCCGTAGAGCCTAGACATGAATGTTTTAAATCTTTTTCCGTTTACATCAATTAGTGCCATCTTTTTTGAAAGTTTAGGATTATTATAGAGTCAGTGAGGGTTAATAAAATTGTTTTAGAAGTCTGCAAAATCACGGCCCATAAAACTTTGAACCGTACGGAAGCCTATATAACATTTAGCTGTATCCTGATATTCGTAGTCGCGGGTGCTAACCTGCATATAGTAGGCAACATCTTTCCAACTTCCACCACGAATAACTTTTCTCTTAAGCGTTTCGTCATCGCTGTCAACCGAGTTGTACTCAAAGTTGGGACTGATGTCTGAAACATAGTAATAAGAGGCAGCGTCAAAAGCAGTACTTGTCCATTCCGACACATTACCTGCCATATTGTATAAGTTGAATTCATTGGGAGCATAAGCCGTTACCTTAACCGGGTAGAAGCCACCATCGGCCACCAGGTTACCACGCTGAGGCTTAAAGTTACCTAAGTAACAACCTGAGCTGTTTAAGGCATATGGTCCACCCCAGGGGTAAGTCATATTATTTTGGCCACCGCGAGCGGCATATTCCCATTCTGATTCCGTGGGAAGACGGAAATCTTGTTCTGGATAGTCGCCATCCGCAAAAAGGAAGTCGTTGCGATACTTGGTTCTCCAGTTACAAAATGCCGTAGCCTGTTTCCAGTTCACTCCGATCACCGGGTAATCGTCGTAAGCAGGATGCCAGAAATACTTATCGTGCATCGGATCATTGTAACTGTAGGTAAAGTTATGTACCCAGGAAAGTGTATCAGGATAAATATTGATCGTTCCTCCTTCAAAGAATGAACTACGGTCAGAATACTCCTGGTTATCTTTGATGTAATCCCGATAGGAGAAATATTCACCGTCATTATCGGCATCATTGTGATCATATATCACACGGTTTGCCTTCTGCGCAGCCTTCTGCTTATTAATTGTAAAGAAGGTATAGTTGAGTTGGCGTGCATCAAGCATACGACGTCCCAAAAACATTTCCTCTGGTGGCAGGTACATACTCTGAATGATTTCCGTGTACTCAGGACTGGGATAACGATAAGTCTCCCATTCCAGCCATGGCATCCAGTCTAAACGACGCTGCATAGAATCAGGGTAGTTCAGCGCGACATACTCTTCGAAGAAAGTAGGATCCTCCATATTGGCCGCATCAATAAACTCGTAGCCTTCAACCAGCCCGTCCTCAGCGAGGCGGAAGCGAAGTATAGAGTCTCGTACCCAGTGTACAAATTGACGGTATTCATTATTGGTTATTTCTGTCTGGTCAATCCAAAAGCTTGGAACTGAGACAGTTTTAGTAGGAGAAATTAGGCTGTAAGGTACGTCCTGATCAGCATTTCCCATGTTATATGACCCCTGAGGGATGTAAACCATACCGTATGGTTCACTCGGATACCATGTCGGACGGTCCTGAACCCCTACGAGTTCACCGTGATCATTGCTGCTACAGGCTCCTAAAAAGAGCGAACCTAAAGCTATGATTATCAATTTTTTCATGTCCTACAGAGTTAATTAGTAGTTGATTTTCAAACAGTTTCAATCACCTATGCTATATTACAAAAATCTTGGATTCTTATTACTTCCGCGCTCTCTGGGTGGTATTTCAACCCGAAAACAGTACTTTACAAATATCTCGTGACTGCCTCCTCCAGCTTGCGCCACTTCTGAGATGGGAACGTCATAAGAGTACCCCGCCATCAGACTTTCAGTAAACTGGTATCCAATATTCACTCCAATAGCCTCCTGGAGCCTATAGGTAACGCCGCCCCAGAATTTGTTATTGTACACTCCCATCACGTTAACGTCAACTTGTGGTGAGGCAGCGAGGTCTGTCTTAAGCAAAAAACTAGGGCGTAATTCAATGTTACTGTTGGGTAAAGGATAGTTATAACCACCCATTACATAGAAGTGTCGATTGTTATAATACTTGGTCACACCATTGTCATAAGCATCCAGGTTGGTGCCTGATCCCAACAGTCTGTTAGCCGAAATACCTGCCCAGATTCTTTCAGACTGATAATAGGCGCCAAAGTTTATGTCGAATGCGGTACCACTTGAATTTGGCTGAGGGATCGCTCCATCCAAACCGGGACCTGGTGTAAGGGAACCCAATCCATCTGGTGGCACCCAATCGGCATTATCTACAGACTTGGTAAACAATTCACCGGAAATACCGATTCCCAAAGTCCCATTACTCAATTGATGCTGGTATGCATAACCCAGGGCAGCATTTAAATTCTGAAAAAAGCCGATTTGATCATTGGCGATTTTCAAACTTAGACCGCCTTTTAACATATTAATAGGGATGTTAGCATTCAAATTTTGCGAGGTTGGGGCTCCGTCAAAGCCAACCCATTGACTTCTATGGACTGCATTTATACAAATTGCATCCCCACTTCCAGCAACTCCTGGATTGTAGTAAATGCGATTAAACATGTACTGTGTAAACTGCAGATCTTGCTGAGCTACAGCAAGATATGAAGTGCACACAAGCACTAGGAGGCCAATTTTCTTCATAATGAATCCCTCTATTTGAAGCTTTTTATATGTTGCCAAAAGCTCCAAAGATAAAATTTTGCCAATTATAGATAAATTAATCTTAACGAATTAACGATTGGTAATCAGATACTTTTTTTCATGGCTTGCCACCATCTAACCGGAATTTCATCCTGACAGGCCTTTTGGTAATCCTCATGTGAACATGGAATTAAACTGTGTCTTTCGTTCTTCAGAATCTCAGATGACTTAACCGGTACTTCAATCCACCACCTTTCGCTGAGATGGCTTTTGTAAAAAATTAGTTCGTGCTCCCCTTCCTCAATTAGTACGGTAAATTTTTGATAGTCTTTCTGATTGGTTTGGGGATAATCTCCCTTCCTTTGATTGTATCCTTCAATAAAGTACCAGATCATTTGTGCCACCAGGTGACTGGAGCGTCCGTTGTGGTCTAGCTCTGGATTGTTCTCATATATACCAAATGAACTCACCTTATCGCTTAAGCCTGCATAGCGACAAATGGCACATGCCTCTTCACCAGAAAACCCGTTGGGTGATCCCAGAGCATTCGCCGGCGCATCACTTTGTCGTATAGCCGCGGTATCGAAGCTTATAATGTCCGCATCTCTTAAGATGGGTTCACATTCGTGTATGCGGTTTCTAAAACTTCCCAGGCGATGTATATCGAAATACATGCGCTCCATTAAATCTATTTCATCCTGGTTTACGAAGTAGGTCTGGTAGCCTATATTGCTGAAATTGAATAGGATATAGGGTTTTTTGAGCACCACATGACTCAGGTAATTATCGGCATTGAGCTGTTCGTTGTTGCGACCCAGGTTGAACCTGGCATCCACGCTCACCAGGTTTACTGTTTGTCCTAGTTGATCATACGCCCGGTAATTCGCGTAGGTTAGATCCTGGCTGCCACCAATAATTAAGGGTAGAATATTCCGATTCAACAATTCGCGGATTACCTCTTTAAGGCCTTCCTGGGTATCTCGAAAAGACTCTCCGGGATACATATTGCCCAGATCCGCTATCCGCGCTTGCCACTTGCCGGCACTTAAACGATATAGATAATGTCTGAGGGCATCCGCAGCACCTCGCGATCCTTTATTTTCAGGATTACCCCGGTCTTCCGCTACGCCGATTAAGGCTATTTGAATATTATCCAGATCCGGCATTCCGTCCATTTCACTGTGAATGAGAAATTGAGACGCCAGATGCTGACTGTTCCATTCTACGCCTTCTGGGTTGATGATACTATCTCCCACAGGAGCTAAAAAGTCTGCCAATGTCATTTCTTGCTTTTACGCTTTTTGGTGGTGGTGGGAGCTTCGCTAATAATTTGCAGACAATCTTCGCGGGTGAGGGATTCTGGCTCGGTGCCTTTAGGAATTTTATAATTCTTCCTTCCCGACTTTATATAGGGGCCGTAACGGCCTCTCAACACTTGAATTTCGGGCTCTTCCTTGTCAAATACTGCGATGAACTTGTTCTTGTCCTCCTCTTTTTTCGCTTCTATCAGCTCGATGGCCCGCTCTAAAGTGACGCTATAGGGATCATCTCCCTCCTTGGGCTTTAAGGATACAAAGCTCTTTCCATGTCTAACATACGGACCAAACCGGCCAATATTAGCTTCAACCTCCAAATCCTCATAGCTGCCTAACTTTCTTGGTAAATCAAAAAGCTTCATGGCCTCTTCCATGCTGATACTAGCTATATGTTGACCCTTCTGTAAACTGGCGAAACGCGGTTTCTCTTCATCCTCTGCCTCCCCAATCTGAACCATAGGCCCATAGCGTCCAATTCGGGCAAAAACGGGTTTGCCTGATTCGGGATCTGTTCCTAACAAGCGTTCACCTTTAGCGCGCTCAGAGTTTTCTTCAACTTCTTTGAGATGTGGATGAAAATCAGAATAAAAATCATCGATCATCTTTTCCCACTTCTCATTTCCATCCGCTATCTCATCAAATTGTTCTTCAACCTTGGCCGTAAAATTGTAATCCAAAACCTTCTTGAAATGCTCTACCAGAAAATCATTCACCACCGCACCTATATCGGTAGGCATCAATTTTCCTTTATCAGCTCCCGTGGTTTCCGAAAGCACTTCCTTGTTAATCTGCCCATCGCCAAGAGTAAGTTGGGCGTATTTGCGTTTGGTGCCTTCAAGTTCAGATTTCTCGACATACTGACGCTTCTGAATAGTGCTGATGGTAGGGGCGTAAGTTGAAGGACGGCCTATACCCAATTCTTCCAGTTTTTTAACCAGGCTCGCTTCGGTGTATCTGGGCGGGTGTTTGGTAAACCTTTGGGTAGCGGTGATCGATTGGGCGCTAAGATTTTCATCCTTCCCAACGGCGGGTAACATTCCTTCTTGCTCCTCCACATCTTCATCATCCGTACTCTCCATATATACCTTCAAAAAACCATCAAACTTGATGACCTCACCACGAGCAACAAAATCCAGCTTATCGTCAGGAGTACCAATCTGAAGTCTGGTTCTTTCCAATTGAGCATCCGCCATTTGTGAGGCAATAGTTCGCTTCCAGATTAGTTCATACAACTTCTTCTGCTGGCCATCTGCACCGGCGCTATGTACACCAAGGTTGGTAGGACGTATAGCTTCATGAGCTTCCTGCGCTCCCTTGCTTTTTGTGGAAAATTTACGAGCCTGACTGTAGTTCTCGCCATAGCTCTTTAAAATCTCATCACCCGCCATCTTCAACGCCTCATCAGACAGATTCACCGAGTCTGTCCTCATATAAGTTATATGCCCAGCTTCGTATAGGCGTTGTGCTACAGACATGGTTTGGCCAACGCTGAAATACAGTTTCCGTGCGGCTTCCTGCTGGAGCGTGGAGGTTGTAAATGGGGCGGAAGGGGACTTCTTAGCGGGTTTGGTCTCCACTTCATCAACCTTGAAGTTGTGGCTGATACAATTATTAAGAAAGGACTGAGCTTCTTCTTCGGTATCAAAACGTTGATTGAGTTCTGCCTTAAAGCTCTTGCCCGCGGCATTGTTGAAAACAGCTACAACTCTAAAATAGTCTTTGGCTTCAAAGTTTTGAATTTCACGTTCCCTTTCAACAATCAGTCTCACGGCTACACTCTGCACTCTACCCGCAGATAACCCCCTTTGTACTTTCTTCCAAAGTACCGGGGAAAGTTCATAACCTACTATCCGATCAAGAATTCTTCTGGCTTGTTGCGCGTCCACCAATTGTTGATTGATCTTGCGCGGATTTTCAATGGCTCTTTCGATAGCGGATTTAGTAATCTCATGGAATACAATCCGGTTGGTGGTGCTTGGATTTAATCCTAAAGTTTCAGCCAGGTGCCAGGCAATAGCCTCTCCCTCTCGATCCTCATCCGACGCCAACCATACCGTTTCGGTTTTCTTTACCAGCTCCTTAAGTTTCTTGACTATCTCCTTCTTGTCTTTGGGTACAACGTACTTAGGCTCATAATTTTGTTCAATGTCAATACCCAAATCCTTATTCACCAGATCGCGAATATGCCCGTAACTAGATTCTACCTGAAACTCCTTACCCAGGTACTTTTCAATGGTTTTAGCTTTGGCGGGTGACTCTACGATGACTAAGTTTTTAGGCATTCTGCTGCTTATTAATGGTTGCTTAGAACGGCCAAAATAACGGAATAGTTCTGTGAGGATAAAACCAGCCCTTATTATTAATGTGGTAAATAGGGCTGACAAGTTGGCACGTCACGAATACAATTTGTAATTTTGCCGTGTTATCTATCAAGGTCGAAAAGTCAGAAAATTGAGCATGCAAGAGGAGAAATACATAGAAGATGGGCGACAAGGTGAAGCCTTATTGCTGGATGATCGTGAAGGAGGAAAGAAGCTTTACATCGAGAGTTATGGGTGCCAGATGAATTTTTCCGATAGCGAAATAGTGGCCAGCATCTTATCAGGTGAGGGATATTCCACCACGCGAAATGTAGATGAGGCGGACCTGGTATTGCTCAATACCTGTTCAATCAGGGATAAGGCTGAGCAAACTGTTCGTAAAAGGCTTACCAACATTAATAAGGTCAAGCATGATCGTCCCGGTATGAAGGTAGGCGTGCTCGGCTGTATGGCGGAACGCCTGAAAACAAAATTGTTGGATGAAGAGAAACTGGTAGATATGGTGGTAGGGCCTGACGCTTATCGCGATTTACCTAACCTCGTAAAAGAACTGGATGAAGGAAGAAAGGCGGTAAACGTTATTCTGAGCAAGGAAGAAACTTATGCAGATGTTAGTCCGGTGCGATTGGCTTCTAACGGAGTTACCGCCTTTATTTCCATTACCCGAGGCTGTGATAATATGTGCACTTTTTGTGTAGTGCCCTTTACCAGGGGTAGGGAACGCAGTAGAAATCCACAGAGTATAATTGAAGAAGCCAGGGATTTATGGCAAAGAGGTTATCGCGAAATTACCCTTCTGGGTCAAAACGTGGATTCTTACTTATGGTACGGTGGCGGATTAAAAAAAGATTTTGACAAGGCTTCTGAGGCTGCCAAAGCATCATCAGTAGGTTTTGCCAGTTTATTGGATATGGTAGCACAGGCAGTTCCAGAGATGAGAATCCGATTCTCTACCTCCAATCCACAGGACATGACCGAGGATGTGTTACACGCCATTGCGCGTCATAAGAATGTCTGTAATTATATTCACCTTCCGGTTCAATCGGGAAGTAGCAGGATCCTGGAATTAATGAATAGGGGGCACAATCGTCAGGAATACCTCGATTTGATTGATCGAATTCGAAATATCATCCCTGATTGTGGAATTAGTCACGATATGATAACCGGTTTCCCTACCGAAACAGAAGAAGATCACCAACAGACATTAAGTCTGATGGATCTGGTTAAATATGATTTTGGATACATGTTTTTCTATTCTGAAAGGCCGAACACCTTTGCGGCACGAAAAATGGAGGACGATATCCCTGAAAAAATTAAAAAACGCAGGCTGACGGAGATCATCAATTTGCAACAGCAACACTCACTAGAAAGAAATCAAAGCAGGTTAGGTCAAAGTTTTGAAGTATTGATCGAGGGAACTTCGAAACGTTCAGAAGATGACTGGTACGGACGCACTACTCACAACACGGTAGTGGTATTTCCCAAAGGGAATGAAAAACCTGGAGATCTGGTACAAGTGAAGATTCATGATTGCACGACAGCTACTTTGCTCGGGAAAAAGAAAACGGCCTAAATGAAGATAAACTCTGCTCTACTAGCTATCGTACTGCTGTCGTTGTTTGCAAACACTGCTAATGCTCAACCCGTTAGAGATGCCAATAACAGATTGGTGGACAATAACCTTCAATTTATGGTGGTGAGCGAGAAAGTGCATACTCGAGGCATGATGGAGATATGCATTTCAGATACTACCGGAAATTGTATTGCCAATCTCATCAGTGGTTTTGTGATCAGGGTTTATGATGATCAGGGAAAGGAAATATGGGCCGGAAAAACTGCTGGTAGAGAGGAAATGTTAGTTTTCCCCCAACCGATGCCGGATGCTGCCTGGATAATCTTCACGGCTTTTAAGCCTTTTGTCACAAATCGAATGAATGGTGATCGGATTTATCAGGATCAACCCATTGAAACAAAATATATACTCAGCGATGAGTAACGCACAAACTGTAAAACAACGCCTTGGATTAATTGGTTCTTCGCCTTTGCTGGATAGAGCCATCGATAAGGCCTTGCAGGTTGCCTCTACTGATATTTCTGTGATGGTAACCGGAGAAAGCGGGGTAGGTAAAGAATCCATCCCCCGAATTATCCATAGCCAATCACACCGCAAGCATGCACCATACATCGCGGTTAACTGCGGTGCCATTCCCGAAGGCACGATAGACAGTGAACTTTTCGGTCATGAGAAGGGTGCTTTCACCGGTGCTACTGGGGCGCGTAAGGGATATTTTGAAGAAGCTGATGGCGGAACTATTTTTCTGGATGAAGTTGGGGAGCTGCCGCTTTCTACGCAAGTGAGATTGCTGAGGGTTTTGGAAACCGGGGAATTTATTAAGGTGGGATCCTCTAAAGCACAGAAAACCGACGTTCGTATTGTTGCCGCTACCAATGTGGATTTGATGGAAGCCATTAGTAAGAATAGATTTAGGGAAGATCTTTTTTATCGGCTCAATACGGTGGAAATTCACTTGCCACCATTGCGAGATAGAAAGGAGGATATTCACCTTATATTCAGAAAGTTTGTTTCAGATTTTAGCGATAAGTATCATTTGCCACCTATCAGGCTTACGCCCGATGCCGTGCAAATGCTGATCAATTATCGCTGGCCCGGGAATATTCGTCAGCTGAGAAATCTGGCTGAACAATTATCCGTAGTAGAGCGTGAAAGGGAAGTGACGGCCGATACTTTAATGACCTACCTTCCGGGAATTGGAAAATCAGATTTACCGGTGCCCGTTAAAAATAATGCTGCCGGGCAATCTGACTTTGCCAGTGAGCGAGAAATCCTGTACAAGATTTTATTTGATATGCGGGGTGATATTCAGGATCTTAAGAAACTCACAATGGCATTGATGAAAGAGGGAGGAAATGAAAACTTTGAAGAGGATAACTCCCAGTTGATTCATAAAATCTATGGTGAGGAAAATGAGAGTGAGCTGATTAAACAAGAGATGGAACCTGAAGCTTTGGAGCAAAAGTATCTGCCTATTTATAAGGAGGGTGATACGGAACTTCATTCAGACACCTATGATACGGAACATGAAACCGTGGAAGAAGAGAATCTTTCACTACAAGAAAAGGAGCTTGAATTGATACATAAAGCCCTCGAGCGAAATCAGGGGAAACGAAAAGATGCAGCGAAGGAACTGGGAATTTCTGAACGAACTCTCTATCGAAAGATTAAACAATACAATCTGTGAGGCACTTCCTATCTATATTAGCCTTAGCTAGTCTCACCGCCTGTGGTGGAGGTTACTCCTTTACCGGTGCTGATGTTGGGGAAGCCAAAACTGTGACCATTGATTTATTCCCAAATAATGCTGATCTGGTTAACCCGCAACTGAGTCAGAACTTTACTGAAAAATTACGTGACAATTTTGTTCAGCAAACACCTTTAAGTCTGACGCCCAGTGGTGGTGATTTGCTCTTTCAGGGATCCATCACAGATTATGTGATTACTCCTATTAATGCGCAGGCCAATGGTAATGATGTGCTGGGAGGAAATGTAGCGCAGAGCAGATTAACTATTGGGGTAAACGTAATTTACACCAATCGAATATATCCCAAAAAAAGCTTTGAGCGAAGGTTTACTCGTTTTGCTGATTTCGATTCTAGTGTTGATCTTTCTCAGGTAGAAGAGCAGTTGGTGGAACAAATTACCCAGGAATTATCTGAGAATATATTAAATGCCGCAATAGGTAACTGGTAAAATTGGAAGCAGAGGAATTCATAAAGCTCTTAACCAATCATGATTTGGTGAAGAATAAAAGCGTTGAGGAACTGAAAAAGTTGTCTCTTGAATTTCCGTATAGCCAACCGGTACAACTACTTTATACCATCAGACTAAGCCAGAGTAGTGAGTATCTATTCAATCGTCAGTTGGGTAAAACTTCTGTACTCACGCATGACAGGTCTATATTATTTGACTTATTCGAAAGGGAAGAGGAAACTGTGGTAGCGGCAAAGCCCGTAAGCCAGATATCAACTCACGCAGAAGATGCCCCGTTAGAACCTCATTCACCGCCTGAACCTGAGCCTGTAAAGCGAGAACCCAAGGAGCTTTTGGACGAAAAAGATGAATTCCGATTGGAGCAGTCAGTAGTGAATCCAGAAAAGCAAGAGATAGAGCCTGAGAAGAGAGAAACAACCGATACAGGTATAGAGGGCAAGGCACTGGATGATCAGGTAAGTTTGAAAGACAAGGTGCAAGCTATTCTTGAGGAGAACCGCCGACTTAGAGAGAAGTATGAAGGGGGTTCGGAACATAAAACCGCTATTGATGAGCGTATATCGGGTATTCGGGAAAAGTTGAGTAAGATCAAGGAGAAGCACGGTGAGTTGGGGGTCTCAGACAGTAAAACTAAAGCTGACGAATCGAAAATTGTTCCGATAGCTGGTGCTGATGAAGAGAGGAATTCCGAATCCATTCAGAAAACATTTGAATCAGAGGAAGAATACAGTGCTGATGCCTTTGCCTTGATAGATGAGAAGCACGCCATTGAGGAGCCAGAAGTGCCAGAGGAATTAGCGGCCAATATTGCAGCTGAAGATTTGGATTTAGCGGAAACCGGGGAATCGGAACCGGTCTTCACAATTGATGATGACATCGTCACTCAGAGTATTGAGGAGGTCGCTGCGGAGGAACACTCATTTGTTGGTTGGTTACAGAGATTGTCTGAGCCAGGTGAAGAGGAAGAACAGATGGAGGAATCTGCACTTGAGAATGTCGATGCCGCCTCAGAACAGGAAGAAGAGGAGCCTTATGCTGATGACACCCCTGAACCGGGTGAAGCTAAAGTTTCCTCAAAATTTGAACTTTTCGAATCATTTGTGGAGAAGTTACCCGAGTTAAAAAAGAAAAGACCAGAGGCCATTTATCGAAGGGAACCCGAGGGGGATGATCTCACGGAAGAGGAGAATTCTTTGGTTACAGAAACCCTGGCTAAGGTCTATGTGAAGCAAAAACACTTTGATAAAGCCATCAAGGCCTATGAAATTCTAAGGTTGAAATATCCCGAAAAAAGTGGTTTCTTTGCCGACCGAATTTTTGAGATCAAAAAACTGAGAAACAGTTAACAAGAGATTCCATGACCCTATTACTAACAGCCCTGATAATAATTGCCAGCATTCTTCTGATCATCATCATTTTGGTGCAGAACCCTAAAGGTGGTGGCTTAAGTTCATCTTTTGGCGGTGGCGGTACTCAACTTTTTGGCGGAGTTAAGAAGACCACTGACTTCTTAGATCGAGGTACCTGGACTTTGGCCATTGTACTTGTGGTTTTGGTGCTAGCAATGAATGTCATGATTACTCCTACCTCATCTGAGGAAGCCATTCAAGAATCTCAAATTTCCGATGAACTGAATGCCTCTCCTCAAATCCCTGCCCAGAATCAGGCACCAATTATTCCGGAGGGTGACTTACCGGAGTCGGTAGAAGAATAAGATTCCCACCCCATTCTCGACAAGAAAGTGGGATTTTTTGTTTTCATATCTTTAGGTCAAATAATTTGCTATGAAATCTATCATCCTAAGTTTGGCCCTCGTTTTCATATTTAGTGGAAGCTTCCTGGCACAGCAGGAAACTTACAGTTTTGATCATGAAATTAAAGCTGAAATGACCATGGAAGGCACGGATGTGCCTGAAGGTAGTTATGACTATGCTTTTTTATTCCCGGATGAAGGCGGTTACGTAGGTATGATCGGTGATATGTCGCAAGCAGGGGTTACCATGAAGACCAAGGCTGTTTTTGATATCAACCAGGAGTATGTTATTGCCCTTATTGACCAGGGTGGTATGAAGATGGGTATGAAGATGAATACCAATCAAGAGTTGCCCGCGGGGACGAAGGATAATACCAAAGAGGTAAAGACTCGCAAAACCGGGAACACCATGGAAATGCTCGGCTATACCTGTATTGAGTATGAATCGACAGACGGTGAGTTTTATACCTTGATTTGGCTAACTGATGAAATTGATCTCCCCAATTTCTACGATGCACTTTCGGCAATTAACCGACAGGAGAATAATCTAAGCCAAGAGATCCCGGAGGGTTTTTTAATGATGATGACGGCCTGGCCTAATGGAAAGGATACCGATGAAAAGGTAGTTCTAAAAGTAACGGAAGTAAATCTCAATACTGGAAACGAGATATCTACTGCAGGTTATCAGATTATGGCAGTTCCAAATCACTAGGAAGCCTTTTTTCCCCTATCCAAGTGTCATTAACGATGCCAGCCTGTCAGACAGGGCTGGCATTTTTTATGTCGGAACTGTCAGTTATAAGTGTTGGCATACTTTGTGTCCTTAGCCGCAACATCATAATATTTCACAAAGAAGTTTAACCTTAAATCAAAAATAGAAATGGCTGATATTAATCTTCAACCATTAGGGGATAGAGTTTTAGTTGAGCCGATGGCCGCAGAGACTACTACTGCCTCAGGAATTATCATTCCGGATACAGCTCAGGAAAAGCCTCAACAGGGTATGGTGGTGGCTGCCGGAAGCGGTAAAAAAGATGAACCAATGACTGTAAAGAAGGGTGATAAAGTCCTTTATGGAAAGTACGGTGGAACGGAAATAAAGCATGAAGGTAAAGACTACCTCATCATGCGTGAGTCCGACATTTTTGCCATCATTGGTTGATTCATTCAATTCTAACTAATCAAAAACATAAATAGCAATGGCTAAAGACATAAGATTTAACGTAGAGGCGCGTGATGGCCTCAAGAAAGGGGTAGATAAGCTTGCAAATGCAGTAAAGGTAACCCTGGGACCAAAAGGTCGCAACGTAGTAATTGAGAAATCATTTGGTTCTCCTTCCGTCACTAAAGACGGTGTTACGGTGGCCAAGGAAATTGAACTGGAAGATAAAATTGAGAATCTGGGTGCACAGATGGTGAAGGAAGTGGCTTCTAAAACCGCTGATGTGGCAGGTGACGGAACTACGACCGCAACGGTTTTGGCTCAGGCAATTTACAATCAGGGTATGAAGAATGTGGCAGCCGGTGCCTCTCCAATGGACCTCAAGCGAGGTATGGATAAAGCGGTTGAAGCCATCGTTGGTAGTTTGCAAAAGATGTCTCAGGAAGTTGGCACCAGCTATGACAAGATCGAGCAGGTTGCTTCCATCTCTGCCAATAACGATAGTGCCATAGGTAAGCTTATAGCGGAAGCGATGCAGAAAGTTTCCAAAGAAGGTGTAATCACTGTGGAGGAAGCGAAGGGTACTGAAACTCATGTAGACGTTGTGGAGGGTATGCAGTTTGACCGCGGATACTTATCACCCTACTTCGTGACGGACAGTGAAAAGATGATCGCCGATATGGAGAGCCCATATATTCTGATTTATGACAAGAAGATCAGCAATATGAAGGAGCTTTTACCAGTGCTTGAGCCAGTTGCTCAAAGTGGCAAGCCTCTGTTAATTATTGCGGAAGACCTTGATGGAGAAGCGCTAGCAACATTGGTAGTAAATAAGATTCGTGGAAGCTTGAAAGTAGCTGCGGTTAAAGCACCAGGATTTGGTGATCGTCGCAAAGCTATGCTAGAGGATATTGCCATTCTTACCGGTGGAACCGTAATTTCAGAAGAACGCGGATTCAAGCTAGAGAATGCTAACGTTGATATGCTTGGCACTGCTGAGAAGGTAACCATTGACAAAGACAATACAACTATTGTTAATGGAGCCGGTAATGCTGATGACATCAAAGCACGTGTCAATCAAATTAAAGCACAAATAGAAAGCACCACTTCCGATTATGATCGTGAGAAGTTGCAAGAACGTTTAGCTAAACTGGCTGGTGGCGTGGCAGTTCTGTATGTAGGAGCGGCTTCCGAAGTGGAGATGAAAGAGAAAAAGGATCGTGTAGATGACGCATTAGCCGCAACCAGAGCTGCTATCGAGGAAGGAATTGTACCTGGCGGAGGTGTGGCGCTTGTAAGAGCAGCTAAGGTGCTCGAGAAGTTAAAAGTGGATAATGACGATGAAACCACTGGTGTAGCAATAGTTACTCGTGCCATTGAAGAACCTTTACGTCAGATTGCGATCAATGCTGGTCAGGAAGGATCAGTAATTGTAAATAAGGTTATTGAAGGTAAGGATGACTTCGGTTACAATGCCAAAACAGAAGAATTTGGCAACATGCTGGCACAGGGAATTATCGACCCTACCAAAGTTACGCGTGTAGCCCTGGAGAATGCTTCCTCTGTGGCAGGCATGCTTCTGACTACCGAAGCAACCATTACTGAAATTCCAAAAGACGACGATGCTGCTGCGGCTGCCATGGCTGCTGCAGGTGGTATGGGCGGTGGTATGCCCGGTATGATGTAATTTCATACTGTCTCTATATTTCACCCCGGTATTGACATTTGTTGGTACCGGGGTTTTTTATTCAAAATGCTGCATGATCTTTGCTATTTTGCAGCATGCGTATTTAAAATTATCATTTTATGGCTATTTCAAGCATGAACAGGTTGCTCATCAGTTCGCTGATTATTTTGATGGGAATGGGGAGTATGGAAGCACAGCGCTATCGCAATCCTTCTCAATATCTCCGTCAATTTAACAACCAGAAGCGCAAGGCGGATATAAAGACTTTGATGTATCTGGAAGCGAGTCTTAAGGCAGAAGATCCCAGAAGAGTTAAGAAGTATCAAGAGATCGTTTTGGAACAGATGAAGGACAGCAAACGAGAGTTGGAGCGCATTGGGGCGTACAAAGGAGATGATGTATTACAGAGAGAGTATGTAGCCGGCTTTGAGATGTTGGTGAAAGTCTTCGAAAAGGATTTCAAAAGAGCCGAGGACCTGCGGGACAGCATGGATGATTCTTATGATAATCTGAAGCAATATTATGCTTTGGTTACGGAGGCTGAAGACCATATGTATGAGGCAAGTTATAAAATTGAGGCAGCAGAGGATCACTTTATAAATACGAACTACCTGGATTTTGAAAGAGATCAGGAGATCGTGAATAGGTTCGACATGATTGATGAAGCCAGTTTACATTCCAGAGACATGACCCTGGCATTTTTCAGGGTGGAATACAAAGTGCAGAAAATGATGGATCACATTAAGGACGATGAGTTGGATAGTCTGGAGGCAGATATTGTAAGTATAAAAGAAGCCATCGGACAATCCGGTGAGGATCTAAAAGAATATTCTGATTTTGAAGGTGAAGATGACTTAATTGAGGAATTGGAAGATTACCTGGGCGATATGCTTGAAGAGGTCAATTTCAATCTAATACCGTTGGTAGAGCAACTGCAGAATAAATACTTAGACGAAAAAGACTACCAAAACGCACAAAAGGATTTGCAGCGCTTCGTAGATCGTCACGAGGGAAGAGTGGAGGACTTTTATGAAACGCGGGCAGATTTCATCGCGGAATACCTTCCCGAGGATTAGCGACTTTTATTAAAAATCGTATCGAAGCGATTCTACGCAACTATTATCGGATGCTTTGCATCTAAGGAGAAAGCATTAAAATGAAAAAGCTCCTGATAGTTCTATGTTCCAGTTTGGTATTGATTTCTTGCAGTAAGAAGGATTTGGATGGCTGTGTAGATACTAGTTTGATTAGGAATGACATAGCATGTACTATGGATTATAATCCGGTATGCGGTTGCGATGGTAAAACATATTCAAATGCCTGTGTTGCCAAGTACTTTAATGGCATCACACACTACACACCTGGAGCTTGTAACCCTGATAACCGATGTCAAAGTTTAACAGACCCGGTAATAGATTGGGTAGGTTATACTGATGAGGTTTGGATCACACATGCAGAGATTATCAATGATTGTCTTCATCTGAGTTATCGATACATGGGTGGATGTGAGAACCACGATTTCAGACTGAGAGAATTGCCACTTTTTTGCGGAACCCCACCGCAGCCACCGCTGACCTTGCAATTTGTGCATGAGGCCAATGGAGATAATTGTGAAGCTTCGATTTCAGGCACTGCATCATATGAGTTGAATTCCCTTCAGGATTCACTAAAATCATCACTAGAGTTTTACCTCATAGACTACCATACAGGTTATAGTAAGCGATTTTTGTATAAATATTAACAGCTTTTGAGGTATAGGGGATTTGAGAATCGCCAAAGGATCAAGTTTTTTTAGGACGTTTCTTGGCAAGTTAAAAATACATGGATATTGCTGATTGCTTTTGAAATAGCTTAACGCGGTTTAGATCTCAATGAATAATGGCGAACGGTCAGGCCAAAGCCAATCCGTTACAGGGAAAGAATGTTGGCTTATTTTGCCAAACACGATTTAAATATTGGCGCTTCTGGCCTTTGAAGTGGTTTAGGTTTTTACGATTTTGAAACCGAACAGGTGCTGTTCCCATTGGGACGAATGAATCCCCTTAAGCCTCAACTCTCTGCTAAGCTTTTACTCTAGGTTTCTCTGCTGGCCTGAATAACTGCGGGTGCTAAGAACCCGTAAGCAATTCTCTTACTACACCGGAGATGGTCTTACCATCTGCTTTTCCCGCTAATTCCTTGGAGGCAACACCCATTACTTTCCCCATATCTTGCGGCGAGTGTGCTCCGACCTTCGTGATTAATTCACTTAGATAGCTGCTGAGTTCCTCACGCGTCATTTGCTTGGGTAAAAAGGTCTCGATTACGGCTAGTTGTGAGCGTTCTTCAGTAGCCAGGTCTTCCCGGTTTTGCTGCTCATAAATTTCTAGTGCGTCCTTGCGCTGTTTTTGTAAGCGCTGTAGAATCTTTAATTCCTCTTCATCCGAAAGTTCAGATCCTTTGGCCTTTTCAGTTTGGGCCAACATTACAGCCGACTTAATACTGCGAAGGGCTTCAAGGCGATCTTTGTCTCGTGCTTTCATAGCCGATTTTATTTCATCGGCAATCTTGGTAGATAAACTCATAAGGCAAATTTACGCCTTCTGGCAGGCTCAATCTACGTTGTCGTGAAGAAATGTGTTGTTGGTTTTTATATCACTACCGCCATCGCCATCTTCAATCGTGAAGCGTCCGGCCTTTGAGTCTTCACTATACTTGGTATCTTCAATTTTGACGCCTTGTCTCTTATATGCCGGTTCATTGGAGGCTTCATCAATAGCATAGGGATGATTCTTAAACCGGTAGTTAAATGCTTTGAGCTCTGCTTTGCGCTCTTCAACCCGCATACGCATGCTTTCTTCTATGGTATGATCCATGGGTAGTGGCTCGCCATCTGAGTCTCCTCCAGTTCGGTTTTCCACCTGGTGAACCTCAAATTTTAGCGCCTCATCCTCTTCTTCTGCCGTCAATTCAGTTTCCTTGACTCTAGCTGCCTGCTCAACTGGAGTTGAATCCGGTTTGGCGCTGCGTAGCTTGGTTTCCAGCTCGGTGTAATCATCAAGACTGTATCTAACCGTGCTATCAGTTCTGCTGGGTTCGGTTATGGATTGATCATCTGCTTGTAATTCCTTCGACTCATTATCCACGGCCTCAGCTGCAGAAGCTTCATCCTCATCATCTTCCAGAAAGAAAATGGTGCGCTCATCACTTTCGGCACTGTCTTGATCTA
The DNA here is from genome assembly GCA_965229445.1 of Owenweeksia sp. Lineage (GTDB taxonomy): Bacteria > Bacteroidota > Bacteroidia > Flavobacteriales > Schleiferiaceae > Owenweeksia. The sequence continues at coordinate 3,105,996 of OZ245876.1, read as the reverse complement.
TTTCAAAGATGGGTTCACTAAGTTCTTGCTTTTCCTCAGCTATTTGCGAAGCTTCATTATGGACAGCCTCGTCTATAGCCATAATCTCCAATTCACTGGTGGTTTCCTCAATACTGGCGATCGATGATGCTTCAAGCTCATTGAAACTGATTTCGTCTTCAGGATTGTCAGTTCCTTCTTTCTCGACTGGTTTCGATGCAAACTGGGTCGGATCATCTGTGGCATCTGATTCTGGCAACCTCTCCTGATTCAGAGGCACATTTTCTGCCTTAGTTGTTTCCGTAGCCTCCTGTAGGTCAAATAGGTTAGGCTGAACCGATGCTTTCTGGTTCTCTTCTTCCAGATTCACCCTTGCTAATTCCGCATCAATGATGTCATTTTCATCCTCGTCGTTCTTAGCCAGAGGCCTTTCAAATACAGTATTTGATAGTTCCTGATCATCCTCTAAAGTGTGAACTACCTTCTGTGGTTCCTTACCAATTACTTGCACCTGCTGATCTATTGCAAATCCCGTAGCAATAATCGTTACCGCGATATCATCTTTGAGATTTTCATCTTCACCAATACCCATTATAATGTTGGCGCTACCTCCTGCTTCAACTTGTATGTGATCGTTGATCTCACCGATCTCATCAATAGTGATTTCCTGCTGTCCACTCACAATAAGTAACAGCACATTTTTGGCGCCTCTAATATGGTTGTCGTTCAATAGAGGAGAGTCAAGAGCACGTGATATTGCCAGTGCGGCGCGCTGTTCACCAGATGCGGTAGATGATCCCATGATGGCGGTTCCAGAATCAGCCAACACCGTTCGAGCATCTCTGAGGTCAATATTGGTGGTATAGTGATGTGTGATAACTTCTGCTATTCCCCTGGCCGCTGTTGCCAGAACTTCGTCAGCTTTGGCAAAACCGGCTTTAAAACCGAGATTGCCGTAAACCTCTCTTAACTTATTGTTATTGATTACGACCAGCGAGTCTACGTTATTTCGCAATGCTTCAACCCCCTTTTCGGCCTGTTGCTTCCGCATACTGCCTTCAAACTGAAACGGGATGGTACAAATACCAACAGTTAGAATACCCGCTTCTTTTGCCGCACGGGCAATAACAGGGGCGGCACCTGTTCCTGTACCGCCTCCCATTCCTGCCGTGATGAATACCATTTTGGTATTGGTCTCGAGTAGAGATTTAATTTCATCAATATTTTCCATTGCGGCTTCCTGACCTACATCAGGATTAGCTCCGGCTCCCAGTCCCTCAGTTAGGGTTACTCCCAGTTGAATCTTGTTTGGTACCGTGCTGTTTTCCAAGGCCTGCGAATCGGTGTTGCATACCACAAAGTCTACACCCTTGATTCCCATTCCGTACATGTGATTAATGGCATTGCTGCCACCACCGCCCACGCCGATGACCTTAATCACGGACGATTGATTCTTTGGTAAGTCAAATGAAATGTCTTCAATTGAATTCTGATCACTCATAATTGCTGCTGAATAATTCTATTATAGGTCGTCGTTTAAAAAATTCCTGAACTTCTCAGCCCAGTTTTCAAATACGTTTTTCTTTTTCGCTGATTCTATTGCTTCCTCTGGATCTTCTTTGGCTTGTGGTGGAATAGTCTCTGTCTCCCCATCTTCTCGCTGCATCAATCGAGGCTTTTCTTCTTCAGGATCCATTACAGAAACGCCTCTACCACTTTCGTTGGAAAGTCCTTTAAGTACCAAACCTACTGCGGTAGCATATACCGGTGAACTGTATTCATCATCGGATTCGCTCGCCAGGTGTTCATTGGGATAACCGATTCGGGTATCCATACCGGTTACAAACTCCACCAACTGTTTAATGTGTTTCAGCTGACTTCCACCCCCGGTTAATACAATCCCAGCAATTAATTTTTTCTTGTTTTCGTCGTACCCATAGTTCTTAATTTCCAGGTACACCTGCTCAATTATTTCAACTACTCTGGCGTGAATAATCTTGCTTAGGTTTTTTAACGAGATTTCCTTTGGCTCTCTGCCTCGCAATCCGGGAATGCTTACAATCTCATTCTCTTTGTTTTCTCCCGGCCATGCAGATCCAAACTTTATTTTTAGCAGCTCAGCTTGCTTTTCGATGATAGAACAGCCTTCTTTAATGTCTTCCGTAATTACGTTTCCACCAAAGGGAATAACAGCTGTATGACGGATAATACCATCTTTAAAAATGGCCAGATCTGTGGTGCCACCGCCAATATCAACCAATACTACACCCGCTTCTTTTTCCTCCTGAGATAATACAGCCTCTGCGGATGCGAGTGGCTCCAGCGTTATGTCTGCCACCTGCAAATCACTACTCTTAACACAGCGACCAATGTTTTTTATGGAACTGATCTGGCCAACTACAATGTGAAAATTGGCCTCCAACCTGCTGCCGTACATTCCTCTGGGCTCACGAATTTCTGCCTGGCCGTCAACTTTGTATTCTTGAGGCAAGACATGAATAATCTCCTCGCCGGGTAGCATCACCAGATTGTGAACATTGTCGATTAAATTATCAATGTCCTTATTTTCAATAACGTCATCTGCATTCTGACGAATGATATAGTCGCTATGTTGCAGGCTGCGAATATGCTGACCAGCAATTCCCACCACTACCGAATGTATATTAAGGCCCGAAGAATTTTCAGCTTCGCGTACGCCTTGTTTTATTGATTCGATGGTTTGAGTAATATTGGTGACCACCCCACGGTGAACGCCCATGCTTTTGGCTTTGCCCATACCAATGATCTCTACCTTGCCAAATTCATTGGCACGCCCTATCATAGCCACAATTTTGGTGGTACCTATATCAAGCCCAACGGCAATTTGCTCATCGCTCATTCTTTATCTTTTACTTCCCACCACCTGACCACTTTGCATCAGGTTTAGTGATTTGAATTCATCTAGCAAGGGTGTATCCCTGGTTCTCATATAAAACGTTTGCAAGCGACTAAGCTTGTCCTCAACATCCTTAGGTTCACCCAGCAACACCTGATGATTTCCCAGCTCAGGATATAAGGTCCAGGTGCCATCTTCAGCAACATCCACCCCGTGAAAGAAACCATCAAAAAACTCGTCTCCTTCTAAGTCCGTAAAAAATTCATAGATCAAATGCTCCATCTGAGGAGTTATATGCCCGGTAACGAGAGGTACTTCAGCTGAGTAATGGGGTGAGAGGGGCATGACGCTTCCATATGCGTCTACGTAATAGGCTCTGTCGGAATGTTGAACTCGAAACACTGGCCTTTTTTGACTTATATTGATCCAAAGGATACCTGTCAAGGTCGAATATACCTCCGCTTTATGTATAGAGGGGTGATTATCAAGGCTTTCTTCTAACAGGCTCTTGTTGATTTCTCTACAATACAAACTATCTAAAAATGGATATTCTGAATAAAGAATTTCCATCACCTCGTTTTGCGTAATAAACGGATAGTCTGCCACGCCTTCAATTTCTACTTGAATGCTTTTAATTCTGGTTTCTTGTTGACAGTCTCCACTGAAAGCATATAGACTGATTATCAATCCAATACCAGCAATCCAGCTCAATATGTTCCAAAAATTTTTCATTGCAACAGAGCCATCTTTAAAGGTTGAACAAGACGGTCAATGTCTCCTGCACCAATGGTTAATATTACCTGAGGTTTTTGTCTGGAAAATTTATCCAGAATTTGTTGCGGGTTTAGTAGTTCTTTATTTTCGAGGTCTATGCGTTGCAGCAAGCTGTTTGAATTAATTCCTGGTATTGGTCGCTCCCTTGCAGGATAGATATCCATCAATATCAATGCATCCAACGCGGCCAGCTCCTCTGCAAACTCTTCGGCAAAATCCCTGGTACGGCTGTAAAGATGGGGTTGAAATATCCCGGTAATCTTCAAGCTGGGATAAAGCTCTCTTACGGCTGATATTAAAGCCTTAATTTCTACCGGATGATGGGCATAGTCATCAATATAAATCAAATCATCCCTGGAAATGTGATATTCAAACCTTCTCTTAACACCGCGGAATGAGTCAATTCCTCTTTTTACCTGTTCTTCTTTCAGACCATACTCTAGCGCCAGAGCTGCAGCGGCAATGCTGTTCTCTACATTGTGGCGGCCCGGCAGGTTAGAACGGATGCCTTCAATGGTATGGTCCTTGGAAACGAGGTCAAATACAAATCGATGTTCATCCACTCTTACATTCTGTGCCTGATAATCAGCTACTTCATCAATGGCATAGGTTAATCCGTTTATGCCAGTGCTGGTGTGTACTAATAAAGGTCCTTCTACAGCTTGGGCAAAGGAATGAAAGGCCTGTTTGATGTTGCCACTATCTCCATAGACATCAAGGTGATCAGAATCAGTAGAAGTGATAATCGCTCCCTTTACAGAAAGCTCCAGAAAACTACGGTCATATTCATCGGCTTCCGCAATCATTACTCCAGCAGCATCACCACCGAGAAAGTTACTTTGGTAATTCACAGAAATCCCGCCTAAGAAGGCTGTTGGATTTTCATTCGCTTCTTCAAACAGGTGGGCCAGCAGACTGGAAGTGGTGGTTTTGCCATGGGTTCCTGCCACAGCCAAACATTGGTGACTTTGACTTACATGACCCAGACATTGGGCACGCTTACTTAGGCTGAACGAGTTATTCTGGAAGTACAAAAGCAGCTTTTGATCCTTCGGGATGGCCGGAGTATAAATTACTTCAGTATTTTCACGATTCCTGTATGCAGAGGGGATTAATTCTGGGGCATCGTCATAAATAATATCTATCCCCAGGCTTTCAAGAGCCAAGCAATTAGGGTTTTTAACACGGTCATATCCTGAAACCATCTTCCCGGCATTCAAAAAGTATCTCGCCAGAGCACTCATTCCGATTCCTCCGATACCGATTAAGAATATGTTGTTTTTCTCAGGCATTGATATTGAGCATGTTAAGGACTTCTTTAGCGATCCTGTCTGAAGCGTCTGGCAATGCGAATTTCTTTATGTTTTCTGCTAGAGAAGTGTGTGTGCGCATTAACTTTTCAACAGCTATGATGAAATCTTTCTCCGGCTGGGTTTCCCTGTAAATGAGCGCCGCGTTTTGATCTACTAAGGCCATGGCATTTTTCGTTTGATGATCTTCGGCGACATTAGGGGAGGGGATCAATAACACCGCTTTATGGGTGGCTGCCAGTTCAGAAATCGTGCCCGCCCCGGCTCTTGAAATCACCAGGTCGGCACTGAGGGCCTTGTGCATATCCCGTATAAAAGGTACAATCTGAAAGTGCTCGTCTTCCATATCGTTGAACTGCTTTTTTATATCCTCTATGTAGAGTTTGCCGGTTTGCCATAGAATGTTTAAACCCATATCCAGCAACATTTCTAAATGGTCTGTCATGAGCTCATTAATCCTTCGCGCACCCAAACTACCACCTAACACCAATAGGGTTTTTCGCGATGGATCTAAAAGGAAGCTCTCTAAATTCCCCGCTCTATTGGCAGGAGGTGTCTTTAGGTTTTCCCGTATGGGATTCCCCGTGATCAGTATTCTGTCGGCAGGGAAGAATCGTTCCATTCCTTCATAGGCCACTGCAATTTTATTGACCCTTTTGGCCAGAAGTTTATTAGTGATGCCCGGGTAAGAATTCTGTTCTTGAATGAGGCATGGTATTTTTTTGCCTGTAGCAGCATAGAGTAAAGGTCCACTGGCAAAGCCACCTGTACCAATGACTGCATGTGGTTTAAATTCTTTAATTAACTGCTTGCTACGTGAGATGCTACGAATTAGTTTAAGGGGAAAACTGAGGTTTTTCGCACTAAGTGAACGTTGGATGCCACTGATCCAAAGGCCTTCAATTTCATAGCCCGCTGCAGGTACGCGTTCCATCTCCATGCGGTCTCGCGCGCCGACGAACAAAAATTTTGCATCCGGTAGCATCTGTTTTAGCTTATCTGCAATCGCTAAGGCAGGGAATATATGTCCGCCAGTTCCACCACCACTCAACATAAATCGGTATTCAGGCATGCGCTACATGATTTGTATGTTGATCTGCAGTATCAGACCCTACTTCAAGGCTCCGGCTTACGCTGAGTATTATACCAATGCCAATGCAGGTCATCCAAATACTTGAACCACCAGCGCTAATCAGGGGCAATGTCTGACCCGTAACAGGAAGCAGGTTTACAGCCACTCCAAGGTTCACAAAGGCCTGAATTAAGATGCCAAAGCCAGTGCCAACCACCACCAGAGTAGCAAATTTTGTTCGTGCACGGGTAGCGATGGTGAGAATCCGTATAAGGAATAGCACGTAAAAAAAGATTACGGAAAGCCCGCCTATCAAACCAAACTCTTCTACGATAACGGCATAGATAAAATCAGAATTAGATTGAGGTAGGAAATTCTTCTGGATACTCTTACCCGGGCCTTTGCCGATGATTTGCCCTTCGGCAATAGCCATTTTGGCTTTGGTGACCTGATAGTTTTCTTCACTCTCCCCAGACCAGAAAGCTTCAATGCGGTTCTCCCAGGTAGACACGCGATTGTTGATATTGGGAAAAGCCATCACTATTAGAATAAAAACACTCAATAGAATTACACCGCCCCCACCAATAATGGCCAGGTTCTTTATTGGATATCCCCCGATAAACAACACCAACATGGCAATAGAAAAAACCAGGGCTGCGGTACTGAAATTAGCTGGTAAAATCAGTCCGCAAACCAGGAATATTGGCCCCAGGAGAGGTAGAAAGGAGCCCTTAAAATCTTTGATTTTTTCTATGGGGGTTTTGGCGAGGTAACGAGCCAGATAAAGCATGAGCACAATGCTTGCAAAAGCCGATGTCTGAAAGGTCCAGCCCAGAAAAGGGATCTTTATCCAGCGAGAAGCATTGGCCACTTCATGACCCTGAATCAGGGTATAAAATAAAAGAATCACCGCCACGGGCAACAGAATTAGGGCGATAGGTCCATAGAGCCTGTAATTCAGTTTATGCGCGGCATACATAAGAATTACCCCCAGGATAAGGTGAATGCCATGCTTGGCCAGCATGCTAAAGGTGTTTCCACTGCCATATAGAAAGGCAATGTTGCTGCTAGCGCTGTAAACAGGAAGCAAGCTGAATAAAGCCAGTACAATAGCAATGACCCATAGCGTTTTATCGCCACTAATATTTTGCAGGATACTTCCCATTCGCGTTTACAGCCTCCTTACTGCTTCTTTAAATTGTCTGCCCCGGTCTTCATAATTTTCATAAAAGTCAAAGCTGGCGCAAGCGGGACTAAGTAGTACAGTGTCACCTTTTTCCCCCAGCTTATAAGCCATTCTCACAGCTTCGTCCATATCGGCTGAATCAATTACAAGCGGTACTTTGTCTTCGAAGTTTTCGTGAAGCTTTTCATTATTCTCCCCAATACAAATGATGGCTTTTACTTTGTGCTTCACCATTTCATCAAGTGCGGAATAGTCATTTCCCTTATCTATACCACCGGCTAGCCAGATAACATCTGTAGATATACTCTCCAGCGCATACCAGGTGGAGTTCACGTTGGTAGCTTTACTGTCATTGATAAAATTCATTCCGTAAATCTGTAAGACGGGCTCTAAACGGTGCTCAATGCTGTCGAAGCCAGACATTACCTCGCGTATTACTTCTTTGCGTATGCCCAATAATCTTGCGGCGAGACCACTGGCCATACCGTTGTAGGTGTTGTGTTTTCCTTGAAGTGCGAGTTTTTCGATGCTCATGATTTCCTGATTTTTGATTTTAATCTGAATTTGATTTTGCTCATTCAACCATGCTCCTTCATCAAGTTGCTTATTCATGCTGAAGGAGTAGTTGGTGGCTTTGCTGGTTTTGAGTTGGATAGATTGGGTACTTACGGGATCGTCTATGCAATAGATGAAGAAGTCACTCTTTTTCTGATTGCACGTAATATTCATTTTACTGGCCGCATAGCGCTCCAGACTGTGATTGTATCGGTCTAGATGGTCAGGTGTGATATTGGTTAGGATGGCAATGTGTGGTCTAAAACCAACAATGTCATCCAATTGAAAGCTGGACACTTCCAGGACATATATGTCGCGTTTTTCTGAAGTGAGACTAGCGGCGAAACTGGTGCCGATATTTCCGGCGAGACCCACGTTCATTCCGGCCGCCTTAATTATTTCATAGGTGAGGCTGGTAACAGTGGTTTTTCCATTGCTTCCGGTAACCGCTACAATGGTGCCGTCAAAGTACCTGCTGGCAAATTCAATTTCAGATATAAGCTCAATTCCACGGCTTTTAATTTTCTGAACAATCTCAATGTGGTTGGGAATACCGGGACTTTTAACTACGGTTTTGGCCTTGAAGATGATTTCTTCGGTGTGTGTCTTCTCTTCAAATTGGATACCCGCCTGAGACAAAGCTTGTCGATACTTGGGTGATATAGTGGCATTATCTGACACCCAAACGTTAAGGCCGTTTTTCTGCGCAAGTAGCGCAGCACCCACACCGCTTTCGGCTGCCCCCAGAATGGCTATGTCAGGAGTAATGACCATTCTATCTGAGTTTGAGGGTTACGAAGGTTAGCACGGCGAGAAAGATTCCAATAATCCAAAAGCGTGTAACAATTTTGCTTTCGTGGTATCCTTTTTTCTGATAGTGGTGATGAAGTGGAGACATCAGGAATATCCTCCTGCCTTCGCCATACTTTTTACGGGTATACTTGAAATAGCTGACCTGTAATACCACCGAAAGATTTTCCACCAGAAAAATTCCACAGACAATGGGAATGAGGAGTTCTTTACGAATAGCGATGGCATAGACGGCTATGATACCGCCTATGGCTAAACTACCCGTATCGCCCATAAAGACTTGCGCTGGATAAGTGTTGTACCAGAGGAAGCCAATACATGCCCCCACAAAGGCGGCAATAAACACAACCATTTCACCCGTCTCCGGGATGTACATTATGTTGAGGTAGTCTGCGAATATGATGCTGCCCGATACATAGGCCAGAATGCCGAGAGTAACTCCAATTATCGCTGAGGTACCAGTTGCCAGGCCATCTATACCATCGGTCAGATTTGCGCCATTGGAAACTGCTGTAATTATGAAGATCACAATGGGTATGAAGATTACCCAGGCATAATTGGCGGCATCATCCGTAATCCAGCTTACCAGACCGGTGTAGTCTAATTCATTATTCTTGAAAAACGGAATGGTAGTTTTTAATGACTTTTCTTCCTCACCAAAAACGGGTAGAAAATTACCCCGTTCTGCTTGCACAGCGGTCACCACGGCCGGATCAGTAACTTTTTCTTTGATGGTTACATCGGGGTTGAGGAAAAGGATGGCGCCCACAATCAGGCCCAACACTAATTGGCCAGCTACCTTAAAGTGCCCGGCGAGTCCCTTCTTATCCTTCTTAAAAACTTTGATGTAATCATCCAGAAATCCGATTAATCCCATCCAGACAGTGGTAATAAGCAGAAGAATGATGTAGATATTATCCAACCTGGCGAAAAGAAGGACCGGCACCAAAATGCCCATAAGAATGATTAGTCCACCCATGGTGGGAGTCCCCGCTTTCTCAGTTTGTCCTTCTAAGCCAAGATCGCGGATACTCTCGCCAACTTGCCTTTTTAACAGCATGTTAATCAGTCGTTTACCAAATACCAGGCAGATAAGCAAACTGAATATGACTGACATCGCCGCTCTGAAAGTGATGTATTGAAATACCCCCGCACCGGGTAACTGATAGGTTTCTTCCAGATATGTGAACAGGTAGTAAAGCATTAGCTGATAGCTGGATTAAGTGATTCATGGGCGATGGCCAAATCGTCAAAGGGGTATTTCTCGCCTTTTATTTCCTGATACTTTTCATGCCCTTTGCCTGCTATTAGAATGATGTCTCCGGGCTGAGCCAGTTTGATAGCGGTTCTTATGGCCTCTTTTCTATTTACTATACTTAGATATTTTCGGCTAAGGTGAGTCTGAACTCCGCTAGTCATTTCGCTGATAATAGCTTCAGGATCTTCATCTCTTGGGTTATCTGAAGTAAAGATTACCTGGTCGCTGAGTTGGGTGGAGATATTGGCCATTTCTGGCCTTTTTCCCTTGTCTCTATTCCCCCCGCAACCAACCACTGAGATAACTTGCTCCGTGCCGGTTCTTATTTTAGCTATGGTTTCCAGTACATTTTTAAGTGCGTCTGGGGTATGGGCGTAGTCTACAATCACGGTTATACCGCTGTCGGAACGGATGTATTGAAAGCGCCCTTCTACCGGCGCCAGGTTACTGAGGGCAGTTATGATCTGCAGATTGTCCTGATCCAGCAAATTGGCAATACCGTACACAGCAATCAGATTTAGCGCATTGAAATTTCCGATCAGCTTACACCACATTTCATGAGTGCCTATCTGCAGCAACATGCCATCCAGCTGGTGCTCCAAAATCTTAACCTTAAAGTCAGCATCTGTTCTGAGCGCAAACCCAAAATGTTTTGCCTTGCTGTGTAGAAGCATAGTTTGACCATGGCGATCATCTCGATTGACCAAAGCCCAGGCATTAGAAGGGAGGTCATCAAAGAGCTTCTTCTTTACCAAAATGTAATTGTCGAAGGTTTTGTGGTAGTCAAGGTGATCTCTGGAGATATTCGTGAATACAGCTCCTGTAAATTTTAATCCCGAAATACGCCCTTGTTCAATACCATGACTGCTGGCCTCCATGAAGCAATGCCGGCACCCCGCATCCACCATTTTCCTCAGATATTCGTTGATTTTGATAGGATCCGGGGTAGTATGGGTGGCTGGAAATTCCTTATTTCCAATCATCACCTTCACTGTAGATAGCAAGCCTGATTTGTGACCCAGGCTCATGAAGAGACGAAAGCTCAGGGTGGCAACCGTAGTTTTGCCATTGGTGCCGGTAATACCGATAAGCTTGAGTTGCTCAGATGGATTGTCAAAAAAATTGCTGGCTACGATGCCCAAAGTTTGGTGGGCATTTTTCACCTGGATGTAGGTGACAGATTCTTTTAAATTATCTGGAAGATCTTCACATATTACCGACCTGGCACCATCTTTTATAGCTTGCTCAATATATTGATGACCATCAACTTTAGTTCCCTTTATAGCCACAAATAGGCACTCCCGGATTACTTCCCGAGAATCAAAAACCACCTTCTGCACAGCCACATTGGTCGTGCCAATAGAGTCTATTACAGGGGTGCGGTAGAGTATGTCTTTTAGTAATTTCATTCTCAGCCTAACTTCAATTCTATGCGTGTGGTGTTACTTACATTCGATCCTGGCGGTGGATACTGACCTTTTACGCGCCCATTCCCTCTTGTGAATACTTTAAAGCCTCTGTTTTCAAGCATACTTAGAGCCTCTGGCGCGGACATACCGCGTAGGTCAGGGAGTTTATCTCTGCTCCAGTCTGCGGGAATTTCCTGTGCGATTTGATGCTCCCTTATTGATTCCTCCGGGAGAATTTCCAGTTCCTTTGGAGTATCCATGTATATGTTTTCGGCGATGGCTTTAAAAACCGGTCCGGCTACACTGGCTCCGTAGTAACCTCGATAATAATTTGGCTTATTTACTACTACAATGCAGGAGTAACGAGGGTTTTCAGCCGGGAAATAACCGGCAAATGAAGCCTGATAGTCATGGGTAGCTTTTTTCCAATAGTTCAATTGGCAAGTGCCGGTTTTGCCGGCGATACTCACCAGCTCGTTTTGAAGACTAGTGGCAGTTCCAGTTTCAACTACACCTTTAAGCAAGGCCTGCATTTTACGTAGCGTTTCTTCTGAGCAAATGGCGGGGTTGAGAACTTCCACTTCCTCTTTTTCTACTGTGCGTCCATGCTTTTGAATCCGCTCTACGAAGCGGGGCTTCACCATCACACCATCATTGGCCACGGCATTGTAAAAGGTAAGAAGCTGTAGTGGTGTAAAGCTTACCTGATATCCAAAAGCCATCCAGGGCAAACTCAAACCACTCCAATGCTTGTCTCCAGGTTTTGGAATACTGGGTGACCCTTCTCCTTTTATGGGAAGTTCTAATGATTCATGAAGTCCAATTTTGTAAAGCCGATCCACATATCGCTCAGGATTATCGCGATACTCATCATATATCAGCTTCACAATACCCACATTGGAGGATACTTCAAAAGCTCTTTTTAGGCTTACCTTGCCATAGCCTCCTTTACCATTCTTGTAGTTGGAATCCCGCACCTTTCTGCCGTAAATAGTGTAGACTCCATTCTCGGTATCTACTATCGTATTGGTATCCGCTATGCCATCTTCCAGAGCAACCATCACGGAGGCCAGCTTAAAGGTTGAGCCAGGTTCTGTACTCTCCCAAATAGCATAATTGCGTTTCTCGTAGTACGTCCCTTCTTCCGTTCTCCCCAGATTGGCAATTCCCCTTATGGCTCCAGTCTTCACATCCATCACCACGGCACACCCATGATCGGCTTCAAACCTTTCCAGGGTTTTTAGTAGTTCATGATGAACGATGTCTTGTATCTCAGTGTCCAGGGTGGTTATGATATCCAAACCATCTTCCGGTTGAATCTCATAAGAACCGGTTACCGGTTTCCAGTGTCCATTACTCACCTTTTGTTTAAGACGCTTACCATCTCTTCCTTGGAGATAATGAGCATAAGCTCCCTCTATGCCAGTACGTCCATGATTTTGATCATAACCGATCGTACGTTCGGCGATTTTACCCAGGGGCATTTTGCGAAAATTCTCCTGCTCATAAATAAGTCCCCCTTTATAGCGACCAAGGTTAAAAACCGGAAAGTCCTTGATTTTTTGAAGCTCTGAAAAGGAGACGTCTTCCCCTAATTTTACATATCGCCTTCCTTGTATGCGGCTGTTCCTTAGGTAGTCAGTCCACTGTGAAGCATTCTTGTCTGGAAATATTTGAGCCAGCTTCGAGCCTAGATTCTCAACTTCTTTAAGGAAGTCCTCTTCTCTAACTGTCACCGGATCAAAATAGAGGTCGTATACGGGCATAGAAGTAGCCAAAAGCTTGCCATCTGCACTAAAAATATTTCCTCTTTCAGCCTGAATATTTATTTCGCGAATGGCTTCCTCCTGAGACCGAGCCCTCAACTCCGGCCCTTCAATAAACTGAATGGCAAACACCTTGATCAATACGAAAGCAGGCACCAGGAAAAATGGAATGCTGGTAATGTAAAGTCGGTTGAGTATTTGTTTGCGATCTTCCAAGCTTAGTCTTTGTCTATTTCCCTTATTACTATTGGAGGTTCTTCAGATATCTGGAGTCCGAGTTCCTGTGCCCTCTCCACCACTTTGTACTCCATACTTTCGATCATAAGCTGTGAGCGGAGGTCAATATGTTTGGAGTTGAGCTCCTTCATTTCGGTGCGTAAACGAGAAATTTGATGCACCTTTTTTTCAGCGCTGTGACTACTGGCAATCATGATGAGGGCTAAAAAGCTGATGTAGATGATGAATGGCCAGTTTTTAGACCACTTTTCACTGACCAAAAATTGCCCGGTCACTACTCCCTTTATAGGGTCTATTACTTTAGACTTCACTGTGTTCCTTTTCTCTCTGCTCACTCTGTTTCTTCAATCTTTTCCGCAACTCGCAGTTTCGCGCTGCGAGCGCGTGAATTGTCTTTTAGTTCTTCTGCATTGGCTGTAATTGGCTTCTTGGTAATGGGTGTCAGGGGGCGAAGGAGGTTGCCGTAGAAATCCTTCTGAGGCTTTCCTTCTACATTACCATATCGGAAGAAGTTCTTTACCGGTCGGTCTTCCAGGGAATGATAACTGAGACAAACCATTCTGCCTCCTGGCACCAGCAAATCTGCTGTTTGTTCCAGAAGCTCATGGATGACCTCGAGCTCTTGATTCACTTCAATTCTGATGGCCTGAAATACCTGGGCCCAAAAACGTGCAGGTTTTTGTTTGGGGGCATGTGAAGCCAGCACTTCTCTGAGTTCTGCTGTGCTGTGGATGGGACGTCCTCTCTCTATTTCCGAAGCCAGCCGATGCGCTTGCCGCAATTCTCCAAAGTCATGGAAGATCTGGCTTAGTTGCTGGATGCTATATTCATTTACCACTTTAGCCGCGGTTAATTCTAATGAAGGGTTCATTCTCATATCGAGAGGGCCTTCATGCCTTAGACTAAAACCGCGCTCTGGTTGGTCTATTTGATGGGAAGAGATGCCGAAGTCCGCTAGTAATCCGTTGATTTTGGAAACCCCGTGAATTCTCAGCATTTTCTTTAAATACCTGAAGTTGGCCTTGATAAGGGTGAAATGATCATCTTCGGGAGCGTTTGTTTCGGCATCTGGATCTTGATCAAAGGCATAGAGATGGCCTGTCTCCAGATGCTTAAGAAGTTCCTGACTGTGACCGCCACCACCAAAGGTTACGTCCACATAAATACCCGCAGGATTGATGTTTAACAGCTCAATACATTGATGTAAAAGAACGGGCTTATGATAATTCATCGGGCTCATTTAAGCTGCCCATAACGTCTTCGGCCAATTGGCCAAAATCGCTTACCATACTCTGCAATGATTTCTCATATGTGGCCTTGTCCCAGATTTCAATCATCCCTACCGCCGATGACAATACGATCTCATTTTTGAGATCAGCGTAGAGCATCAGATCCTTAGGAATATTCAGTCTGTTACTACCATCCACTTCCAAAAGCTTTACACCAGCGGTATAAAGCCTTATGAAATCGTTATTCTTCTTTACGAAGCGATTTAACTTGTTCACCTTAGTCATGGTCTTTTCCCATTCCTGCATTGGGAACAACTCCAGACAATTCTGAAAGACGCTTCGTTTTAAAACAAAACCCTTATCCATCACAGGCAATAGCTGCTTCTTTAGGCTAGAGGGAATGGCAACCCTGCCCTTTGCATCCATTTTACACTCATGTACTCCTATCAGGTTCAGCATTTTGCGCTTTCAGTGATGAATGATCCAAAAATATAATTATCTACCCACATTAGCCCACAAAACTCCACTTTGTTGATAAGTTTTGCCACTTTTTAAACTGTTCATGGTTGAAAAATATTGTGCATCGCTCTGAAACCTTTGCTAGCAGTGACTTTTGGAAATGTGGGATAAGAGTGGGTCAAAGTGGGAGAGAATTGGGCTGATCCTGTAGATTTAAAAGAGTTTGCATCTCATTGACCAAAAATTATCAGGCATACTGCGCTCAAAGAATCCCTAAATTCGCCCCATGGCAGTGAAACACGCAGAGTTTTTATGTAGCAACACCGATATTGAAAAATGTCCGGAACCAAATAAACCAGAGTATGCTTTTATTGGACGTAGCAACGTGGGGAAAAGTAGTCTGATCAATGCACTCACAAAAAGAAAACATCTGGCTAAAACCTCCGGCAGACCTGGTAAAACTCAGCTAATCAACCATTTCTTAATAGATAAATCCTGGTACCTCACAGATCTTCCGGGCTACGGTTATGCCAAGGTGAGTAAGTCTGACCGAGAAAAATTTCAAAAACTGATAGAGGATTACATCTTAAAACGATCCAATCTGGTAAATCTGTTTGTACTCATAGATAGCCGACATGAGCCACAACAAATTGATTTGGAGTTTATGGAGTGGTTAGGAGAATGTGGCATTCCGTTCAGCATGGTGTTTACCAAAATTGACAAGCTTAAAACTCCTACTAAAGTGAAAACCAATGTGGATGCTTATCTCGAGAAAATGCTTGAGCAGTGGGAAGAAGTACCGGTGTATTTTATGACCTCTGCAGAAACTGGAAAGGGTATGGAAGAGCTTCACCGATATATTGAGAAGTTAAATTCTCAGTTGATTAAGTAGGGATTAAGTTTTCCTTAACCTGGGTTATTTTGATCGTTTCCTATCTTATGAATTGAAGGTGCCTGTTCATTTGCAAATCAACTTGCCTGATTAATTTGACCTTGGCAGAAAGGTGATAAATGACGAACTTCAGATTGGGGCCTGCGGGTGCAGGCCCCAACAGGGGGGCGCGGAACCATCAATAACGAATAAGCTGTTGAATAAGAGAAAATTAAAGCAACATATTACTTTTTAAACAGGTTCATTTTTTCCCCTAATTCTTGCGCAAATCGCCTGATCTCATTAGCGGATGACTTATCATCTGTTGCTCTTTCCAAAGTATCGCTCAAACCAAGCAAGCTCTGATGTACCATTTGCTTCATCTCATCTGCTAGCATATCCTTAGTCCAAAGGTCAATCTTTAGGGTGTCCCCCTGCTTCTTATCCCAAACAGACAACAACATTCCCTTGGATGCAGAGTGATTAATACCTCCATCGCTGGCGCTCCATTCAATGCTTTCAGGAACTTTGTTTTCATCAAGGCCAACTAGTATTTTTATCTCCGATGTATGATGTGACATAATATGATTATGGTTTATATGCACTGAGTTTTAAAATCTTTCTTGCGTCATTCTCGGCAAGAATATCTTGCAGCGAAAGCTCGGGATTGTTGGCAGCATAGGACTTCACAATTTGCAGGCCAAGCCATCTTCCAACCATACCCGGGGTCTCACGATCAAACTGCATTCTGAATTTTGAAAATGGAGCTAATTCAATAAACCGATTCTTTAAATCCCTACTGGTACTGAATAAGTAATTGTTTTCTATAAAGTAAGCCCACATGCTGCGCTCATTTTCATAGCAAAAGGCAATATCTTCAGGAGCATACTGAACCATGAGATTTTCGTCTGACTGTGGCATCAGCTGTTGCACGGTGTAGAGTAACTTACCGTGATAGATCATCGTTTCCAGTAGACTGGCTCCGGCATTTACGGGTTTCACCCTTGTTTTTGCCAGCTCATACATTACATCGCGAATCAGGAAGGCGGGTTGCCTGAAAAATGAAATGTATTCTGGCAGATTTTGGTAGTAGGACTGCTGCGGACCGAGATACATATCCAGGGCTACAAAACACACTGTATCGGAAAATAGCACGGGAAATTCAAAATCTAGATTGGATATATAGGTATAAAACCTTATTTCCGGAGTTTCAGGAAAGTAGTAATAGAAGTGCTTGGCAGAAAAGTTGAGGTTTTCATTGAGTGATTCAAAATCGGAAAAGACCTGCTGCGATTTGCGAAATAATTCTAATTGCAGTGGATCCATTCGCTGGGCTTTCCAGAAAACAGGATTCATACCACCAGCAAAGAATTCGGGAAACCTTTGGGATAATTCAGCAAGCTTAGTCTCAAAATTGGAAGTATCGGCTAGAAAAAAGGCTTCATCAAACCTTTCAAAACTTGCAGATTTATCCACGGAATCAAGGTCAACTTCTTTTAAATCATTCTGACAAGAAATCATGAACGAGAATCCGACTAAGAGTAATAAATTGCGCATATCAAAAATTCAAGCTGATAACGTAATGAAGTTCGATAAATTCTTCCGCATAAATTCTTCTGCAATCCGGGTTTTCATAATGCTTCTATTCTGCGCTCCCCTCGTAAGCATAGCTCAGGATGAAGAAGCACCAACAGAATCGATTTCCACCAACAGTGTGGGAAAGACGACAAATTTTAGATTTGGAATCCACGCTTCCCCAAATATTAGTTACATAAGTACTAAGGCAGAAGGGATGAAAACGCCTGCAAATGTAAAGTTTGGATTTGGATTGATAGCTATTTTCAACTTTGCCGATAACTATGCTGTATCAAGCGGTATCAACATCGTAAGTAAAGGCGGAGAAATGAATAGAATGCTGGGTGATACGCTTAACTTAACTGGTGATTACTCTAGCCAATATCTACAAATTCCTATTCAATTGCGCATGAGTACCAGAGAGTTTGGTTACAGTACCTTCTTTGCAACTTTTGGTGGAAGCATTGATTTGCGCTTGAGCGAGGAGACTTCCTTAAATCCTAAACCGGCAACCGAAATCGATTCCTATGTTCAATTTTTTAATGCCATGTTTACTATCGGAGCCGGTATGGAATATAACCTTGGAGGTAATACCAGCTTAGTTGCAGGAATCTACTACAATCAAAGTCTTATAAATAACCTGTCGAAGGACCCAGTTTACCCGCTTATCAATATCGAAGACGATAGGGTCTATCGCTTTGATTATATCAGCTTGCAGGTAGGAGTGTTATTCTAAGTGAATCTTTTGCAAGCTACTATTGATCATATTACGGGTTGGCTCAATTCCTATCTGGAAGGTTCAGGGAGTGGAGGCTTTGTGGTGGGAGTTTCTGGTGGCATTGATTCTGCGCTTACTTCAAACCTGGCGGCTCTTACCGGTAAATCACTCCTCTGTGTTGAGATGCCGATCAATCAAAGTAAATCTCAGGTATTACGCGCCAGGAAGCACATTGCAAAGCTCGAATCGGAACATCACAACGTGCGTTCCATCACTTTGGATCTCTCAGGGGTCTTCGATACTTTCATGGGAGAGCTGCCAGATGCCGATGACTTTGAGAAGCATCAACATTCATTGGTTAATGTGCGTGCCCGCTTGCGTATGACTACCCTTTATTACTTCGCTGGCTTACACAATTATTTAGTGGTTGGTACCGGTAATAAGGTTGAGGATTTTGGTGTAGGCTTTTACACCAAGTACGGTGATGGTGGGGTAGACATTAGTCCGATAGCGGATCTAACTAAATCTGAAGTCTATAGGTTGGCAAATCATCTGAATGTAATTGAAGAGATTATTGTCGCTCCGCCTACGGATGGCTTATGGGGAGATGACAGAACGGATGAAGATCAATTGGGCGCCTCCTATCCTGAATTAGAGTGGGCAATGGCCATGCATGATCAAGGGAAAACCGCCAGCGAGTTTGAAGGTAGAGAGCGGGAAGTATTTGAAATATATACCAGGCTCCACCAGGCAAATAAGCATAAAATGGAGCCCATTCCCGTGTGCCGAATACCTGATCATCTTAGATAATGACCAGAAATGCCTATCTTTGAGACAAGTAGGTTGAAATTCCGTCGCAACCAACTGCCAAACCTCTTCAACCAAAATCTCCGACGGAGTAACTTGTCATCCAATGATAAGAGTTATACTAGCTGATGACCATGCGGTTGTTAGAAAGGGTCTTGAACTTATTATTGATCATGAACCCGGATTCGAACTTGTTGGTGAAGCCTCCAATGGCGAAGGCCTGATGAAGCTCATTCGCCAGCAACCTGCAGACGTCCTGTTACTTGATTTGGATATGCCTCGTGGTAATGGCTTATCAGCCATTAAACAAATTAAGAAGGCGGCGCCCGATCTCAAAGTTATTGTATTGAGCATGCACCCTCAGCAACTGTATGGCAAGACTGCGCGTCAGCTGGGGGCCAATGGGTATGTTTCTAAGAATAGTGAGCCAAAAATTCTCATAGAGAGTATGCAGGCAGTATTTAGGGGCGAAGAGGTGTTCGACGAATCACTAAAAAAGAAATCTGTTAGTCAGAAACCTATCAAACTCAGCAAGAGAGAAATGCAGGTTCTTAAACTTTTGTCTAATGGCAAGAGCAACAAGGATATTTCAGAAGAGCTGAATATCAGTGATAAAACGGTAAGCACCTACAAGTTTAGGTTGCTCAATAAAATTGGTGGGAAGACGGTGGTTGACCTGATTAACTTCTCTAAAAACTATCCCGAGATCATGCAGCCCGGATAATAATTCTCTTCGGCGATTCTCACTCCTTTTTCATTGTCTAACTTTGCTCAAAATTCCAGCCCTTGGCAAGTATTGTCGCTATCGTAGGTCGACCTAACGTCGGCAAATCCACTCTGTTTAACCGACTAACCGAATCGCGCGAAGCGATAGTTGATTCTGTGGCCGGTGTAACCCGTGACCGTCTCTATGGTAAATGTGACTGGACAGGCCGGGAATTCTCGGTGATTGATACCGGTGGTTACATTATTGGATCGGACGATGTTTTTGAATCGGAAATAAGGAGGCAGGTTGAATTGGCTATTGATGAAGCCAACCTCATATTGTTTGTAGTGGACGCAGAGGAGGGAACTACTGGTATGGACGAGGAGGTAGCCCAAATGCTCCGTCAGGCCCAAAAGCCCGTAATGCTGGTTGCCAATAAGGTGGATAACGCCATGCGACAAACCATGAGTGCTGAATTCTATGGATTGGGATTGGGTGAGGTTTATAATATCAGTGCCAACAATGGCTCTGGGACGGGTGAACTGCTGGATGATTTAGTGAAACTTCTGCCGCAGGAAATGCCTGAAGAAGAACTGGATTTACCCAAAATCGCGGTGATTGGCAGGCCAAATGTGGGAAAGTCTTCTTTCATAAATATGATCACTGGCACAGAGAGGAATATTGTGACGGATATTGCCGGTACTACCCGTGATTCCATCAATACTCGCTATCGCTTGTTTAACAAAGATTTTCTGCTGGTAGATACAGCCGGACTTAGAAAGAAAACTAAGGTGCATGAAAATCTTGAGTTTTATTCGGTCTTGAGATCCATAAGATCTATTGAGAATAGTGATGTATGCATCTTAATGATTGATGCGGAAAGAGGTTTTGAATCTCAAGACATGTCGATCTTTAGTTTGGCGGTGAAGAATAAAAAAGGAGTGGTAATTCTGGTTAATAAGTGGGATCTGGTTGAGAAAGATACCCGTACCTCAGAGAATTTCAAGAATCAAATTCTCCAAAAACTGGAACCCTTCACAGATGTACCAATCATATTCGTATCCGTACTAGAAAAACAAAGAATTCATAAAGCAATCGAAGAGGCAACAGCAGTTTTCGAGCGACGAAAAACCCGTATATCGACCAGCAAACTCAATGATTTGATGTTGCCAATCATTCAAAATCAACCACCTCCCGCGATCAAGGGCAAGTACGTGAAGATCAAGTTTTGCACCCAGCTACCTACTCGCACGCCATCCTTTGCCTTTTTTGCCAATTTGCCACAGTATGTTAAGGAGCCCTACAAGAGATTTATTGAAAACAGACTCCGCGAGAACTTTGATTTTACCGGAGTGCCTATTCAGATCTATTTTAGAAAGAAATAATTAAGATTTCCGAGTCAGTTTCTGAAATACCTCTTCCAATTTTTGCTCTTCCAGCTGAATACCCAACACCTGAGCCTCATTGGCTACAGCAAATTGAAATACCTCACTGCGAATATCCTTTTCTCCGGGCATGGCTTCTAGCCGCCATTCACGTCCATTAATAATCCGCGCTTCCTTCACTCCAGGTATTCCGGTGAGCTGTTTAACAGAGAAATCCGTATCAAATTCTACCTTAAGACTTTGAAAATTTTGTAATGACTTTATTTCACTGGTCGGCCTGTCTGCTACCACTTGACCTTTATTAATGATAATTACCCGGTCGCAGAGCAACTCCACTTCTTGCATAATATGGGTAGAGAGCATCACGGTTTTTTCCTTGCCGATATCTTTGATCAGATTTCTAATCTCTACCAATTGATTTGGATCTAATCCCGTGGTAGGCTCATCCAATATCAATACTTCCGGGTCGTGCAACAGAGCCGCTGCCAGTCCGGCCCTCTGGCGATAACCCTTGGAGAGTTGCCCTAATTTTTTATGGGCTTCCGGGGTGAGACCAACTTTAGTTATAATATCCGATACTTTCTTTTTGGAAACACCATAAACTCCAGCTGTAAAACTCAACCATTCTTTTACATACATATCCAAATACAAGGGATTGTGCTCAGGGAGGTAGCCAACTTTCCGGCGTACCGCCATACTGTTTTCCGTTACGTCCAAACCACAAATTTTTGCATCACCCTCTGTTTGAGGTAGATAGCACGTAAGAATCTTCATCATAGTAGATTTCCCCGCGCCGTTGGGTCCTAGAAAACCTACAATCTCTCCTGTCTGTATTTTGAAATTTACTGAGTTGAGCGCCTTTTGCTCACCGTATACCTTGCTTACATTGATTACCTCTATGGACATATTCAAATATTCCGTGCTAAACTAAACTAAATGCTGATTTATGAGATAAGTAAAGGCTTCAATCCGCGTAATGTTAACTTTGCAAACAATGAGGGGTCGAGTATTTAAATCTACCGGTAGTTGGTATCATATTCAAACAGATTCCGGAGAAAAATTAATGTGCCGGATTAAAGGAAAGTTGCGACTTGCCGGCAGCAAAAGCACTAACCCAGTTGCCGTAGGCGACTATGTGGAGATTGATAGACATCAGGAGGAAGAAGGCTTAATTACCGGAGTTGAAGATCGTACCAACTACATCATTAGGAAGTCGGTAAACCTCTCCAAGCAAACCCAGGTTATCGCTGCAAATCTTGATCAGGCTATTTTGGTGGTAACCCTGGCTTATCCGGTTACTTATCCCAGGTTCATTGATCGATTTTTGGTGACCGCAGAGGCCTATGATATTCCCGCCGTTGTGGTTTTTAACAAGGTGGACCTTTATGATGAGCAGGCTTTGGCAGATCTTGCCTTCTTCACTCAGGTATACCTGGATGCAGGTTATCAAGTTCTCCACACATCGGCTAAAGAAAATATTGGCTTAGAGGACTTTAAGGATCTCTTATGCGATAAAACCAGTTTGTTAAGTGGGCATTCTGGAGTGGGTAAATCTACACTTATTAACATGATTGAGCCGGAGTTGAAACTCAAAACCAATGAGATCTCTGAAACCCATCAGCAAGGTCAGCATACCACAACTTTTGCGGAGATGTTTGAATTAAAAATGGGTGGCTTTATTGTAGATACACCTGGCATACGCGGTTTTGGTCTGGTGGATATGAGCAAGGAAGAGCTGGGTGATTACTTTCCGGAGATTTTCAGGCTTAAGCAAAACTGTAGATTTAGCAATTGTAAACACCTGGAAGAACCGGGTTGTGCCGTTAAACAGGCTCTGGAAAGTCATCAAATTCCATTTACCCGATATGAGAGTTATTTGTCTTTTCTGAAAGGGGATGATGAGAATGAACCCTATAGGGGAGTAGGATATGATACGGAATAGATCATTTGAAATTGATTTTTAGCCTATGCGTGCGGTAGTGCAAAGAGTGAGTAAAGCCAGTGTTAGCATGAATGGAAACGCCGCCAAATTGATGGGTATGGGTTTGGTGGTTTTACTTGGGATTGAACATGAAGACAATCAGGATGACGTTGATTGGCTTTCTAATAAAGTGTTGGGGCTGCGAGTATTTAGCGATGAGGCCGGTAAAATGAACGATTCATTGAAAGATATTAATGGTAGTGTTATGATAATCAGTCAGTTTACACTGCATGCATCTACCAGAAAAGGTAACCGACCGAGTTATATGAGGGCTGCTAAACCAATTCATGCAATACCCCTATACCAATCTTTTATCACAGGAATTAGGAAAGATGCTCCAGGTGAGGTGCTAACTGGTGAGTTTGGAGCTCATATGAAGATAGAATTGGTGAATGACGAACCCGTAACCATATTAATTGACAGTAAAATCCGAGAATAGATATGTCGAAAGGGATTCAGGAATTACAGATGATCGTTGATCAGTGGATCAATGAGCACGGGGTACGATATTTTAATGAATTGACAAACATGGCACAACTCACGGAAGAGGTGGGGGAAGTTGCCCGAATTATTGCCCGACGATACGGAGAGCAATCTGAAAAGGAAAGCGATAAGTTCAAAGATCTAGGGGAAGAACTGGCTGATGTGTTGTTTGTCGTGCTCTGCCTGGCCAATCAAACCAATACCGATTTACAAGCAGCATTTGAACAACGCATGGAAAAGAAGAGTAAACGTGATCACGATCGTCATCATGGAAATGAAAAGCTTCGTTAGTAGAATACAAGACTAGCTTAAAATACTCATTTGCACATCTCAATTCTGTTTATACCTTTGAGCCTTCTCACGGGGTGCTTTGAATTATTCAAGGCTGAGATTATACCCAGACCCAATCTTGCGGGTCAAACCTGATCCAGGTAATGCTGGCGTAGGGAAATAGAAACCAAGGGTGGTTTAAACATGAACAACTGAGCGTACCCCGATCTCGTTGTAAAAACGGAGATCATGAATAAATTAATAGTGCAGATTGCCTTCGGTGGGTTATTGCAAATCCCGCTTATCCTGTCATCTCAATCCAATACTCAGCCTGATACATCTTCTTTTCAACTCGATGAGATTAGCGTCCGATCTGTTCGCTCCGCAGAGGATGATCCCGTTACGGCAACTACTGCTTATAAAGAAGTTATAGAGCAAAAATTTAATGGTCAGGATGGCGCATTCTTGCTGGAGAAATTATCACCTTCCATTGTTACTTATTCAGAATCAGGAACAAGCCTTAGTAATTACGGCCAGATGCGCTTACGAGGGATAGATCAGACCCGCATTAATATCACCCTAAATGGTGTGCCACTAAATGATATGATCGATCAGGGTGTGTTCTTTTCCAACATCATTGACTTTGGCAACAGTTTAGAATCCGTGCAGGTGCAGAGGGGAGTGGGAACCAGTACCAATGGTGTGGCTTCCTATGCCGGTTCGGTAAATTTTGAATCGCCATCACTCCTAAATACCAACTCATCAAGTGCTATAGGGCTCACCGTTGGTTCATTTAACTCCTTTAAGGCAAGTGCTGAAGTGTCAACAGGTTTGCAGCGTAATGGCACCTCATTTTATGCACGATTAAGTCATATCCAGTCCGATGGCTATCGCTATCACACCAGTACCAATGCAAACAGCATGTTTTTTTCCGGTGGCTACTATCGCCAGAAACACTCTTTTAAGTTTACAGGCGTAGCCGGTAAGTCACAGAACGGCTTAGGATACATTCCCGTGGACATATCAGATATCAGAAATGATCCGAGAACCAATTATGTATCTGAGAATGATGTGGATGATTTTGGACAGTGGCTAACCCAATTTCAACATACCTGGAGATTTTCTGAGCAAGGCTTTTTAAATACCACGCTTTATTATGGTGGTGCCGGGGGTGATTTCCCAGCGGGATATACCGACAGTACGGGCTTTGTGCAGATTAATTATCCTTTGTATAACCATCACCTAGGTGTGATAAGCAATGTCAATCTGATTCATTCTCAGAAGCAGTCTAAGCTAGATTTTGGCTTACATGCTTATTCCTTTCGGCGCAGAAATGTAGAGTATGTTATTCCAAACCGAAATACGCCTTATTATGATGATCGATCTCAGAAGGATGAAGTTTCGGTATTTGGTAAGTGGAACAAACAGTATGGAGCCTGGAAATTTATGGCAGATCTTCAAGTCAGGACGGTGGTTTTAAGTCTGTCCCCTGATGATGCTTATCTAAACACAGCTACTAGCATTCCCAATCGCAATTATGTCTTCCTGAATCCGAAGCTGGGTATAAGTTATCAGCTTAATTCTAATCTGCAAGCTTATGCATCCTTTGGTCGCTCAGGAAGGGAGCCCACGCGATTTGACATTTTAGGCTCAACTCAAATTAATCTTTCAAATCTTGATAATGCGCAGAATGTAAATAGCATAGATCCTGAATTTGTAAATGATATTGAAGTTGGTACCCGATACATTAGTGATCAGATCATCATACATGGAAATGTATTTTTTATGGCATTTGAAAACGAGATCGCTCCCATTGGTGAGTTTATTCCGGAAGCCTTCGTTCAGATTTACAAAAATCAGGAAAGTAGTTTCCGTACCGGTGCAGAGCTGGAACTATCCTGGCTTGTTTTTGATCGACTGCAACTAAACATCCAGGGAGCGTATCTGTACGCACGAATATCCAGCTACCAACCTGAAAACAGTAAGGAAATATTTCAAAACGTGACGCCAATTCTCAGTCCGGAGTTAAATACGAGAATTGAAATGAACTATGAGCTTTTTAAAAAGCTGAATCTGATAGCAGATTATCGTTACTTGAGTTCATCCTTTGTAGAGCTTACCAATCAACCTGAACTTAAAGTGCCATCTTCATCTATTGTTAATCTTGGTGTGCGTTGGCAGTTTTGGAAAGAGCACGAATTTCGAATCCAATTGAACAATATTACCGATGAGCTATACTACACTTATGGTGCACCGGGAAGTAATGGCACTGATCCTGCCTATTTTGTGCAGCCGCCCAGACATTTTTTTGCCTCACTGAATCTCAGGTTCTAATCCTTCCTGGTAAGTTCAGTAAAGAGCTTAGTGGCATTGGTTAGCCTTACATCGTAATGACCGGAGAGCACCTTATACCTTCGGCCACGCGATTTTATCTCTAGGAGATGCTGTTCAAAGAGAGATTGTCGGTTTGAGGGGTTTTCCCGCAGTGGATCGGGTTCCCAGGGAATATCTGGCTTGCAAATGAGGTATCGGTGATCAGATTGGCTTTCCAGGGTGTTAATAAGCCACGGGTCCACCTGTTTGAATACCGTTTTCTGCCACACCAAATAATTGATGAGATCGGTATCGAGAATAATTATTCCTTCCGTTTCATGAATTTGTTCCTGTTGAATCTGATAATGTCTGCGGGCCATTTTGCAGACCAATTGAAAGTCGTATTCCGGTCCGTTGACCTCCAGAAATTCTCTGGCAAACTCAGGAACATAGGTAAGATTGAATTGCCTGGCCAGAAATTGGGCTGTAACAGATTTGCCAGTGGATTCTGGACCGGATAACACGATTTTTAAAACATCTGCCATTCAAATAGTCCATTAATCGCGAGTATAGCGTATAAGAAGAACAATACAGCTGTGAAGTATAAACCACGCTTATAATACAGCCAAATGGACACAAGATCAATCACTATCCAGTACCACCAATTTTCAGGGATTAGATTGATCATCAATAAGGTAGCAAAAATGCTGAAGACCGTTGTGAAGCTATCCACAAATGGTCGCTCAGCATTCGTGAGGCGCTTGAGCAATGCGCCACTTAGTGCAGTGAGGATCAGTCCCGATCCCAAAATGCTGGCATGGTAAGCTGTGGAAAGGCTTGGTGAGATTTCACCTCCGGTATCCGACCAGTGAAGAAAGCCGTAGAAGGCAGTAAAAATATAAAAGAGCTGCAATAAGGATTCGGCATATATCCTTTTATTAAAGCAAAGGATTAAATAAATACTGGCGGATAAGAAGGCAAAGAGATAGCAAATGATATATCCATAGGTAAAAAGAATTGTAAACAGGAGACTAAACGCAACTGCAATTAACTCAATTCGTTTTATCAGGTTCATTTAGTAATTCGGGATGTTTTTTTCTGAAACATCTGTTTTAAGAACCTTTATTACAAATGGACATTGCTCAATATTCTTGTAAGTATCCATTATTAACTCTTGAATAGTGGGGAACAGTACCTCCGCTTTTCCAAAAACCTGAGTGCTCATATTATTGGTTTGAACCTTAAGGTTGGGAATCTTATGGAGTTGAAGAAGAAATTGGTCGATAATTGGGCTGAAATCTTTTTCCATTGGATACATGGAAATTTCAAGGGAAATGTTCATAGTTTGACAGTCGGTGTATAGATTGAGCAATCTCCTTAATAATAAAAGGATTTTCTTCGGTGGCATTTCCA
Organism: Owenweeksia sp.; assembly: GCA_965229445.1. Taxonomy (GTDB): domain Bacteria; phylum Bacteroidota; class Bacteroidia; order Flavobacteriales; family Schleiferiaceae; genus Owenweeksia. The sequence goes on along the minus strand of OZ245876.1, from coordinate 3,078,555 downwards.
ACAACCACAATATCAGCTCCGGCCTTACAAATAGCTTTAGCCTGTTCAGCAGATTTTATTCCTCCACCAACTATTATAGGCGTCTCTACTGATTTACGTACCTCAGAAACCATGTTTGTCGACACCGGTTGCTGAGCTCCTGAACCTCCATCCAGATACATCAGTTTCAGCCCTAGCATTTCACCGGCCAAAGCTGTGCAAGCTGCAATTTCTGGTTTGTCATACGGAATGGGATGGGTGCCACTCATATAGGAGGCGGTAGTAGCTTTACCACAATCCACTAACATATATCCGGTAGCGAGGGTTTCTAAGCCAGATTGCCTAATTAGGGGTGCGGCAATCACGTGAGATCCAATTAATAATTCAGGGTTTCTACCGCTGATGAGCGAAAGAAAGAGAATAGCATCAGCCTTGGCATTAACTTGTAGTACACTTCCTGGGAATAGAATAATTGGAATCCGGGTGTTCTCTCTAATAATTTGGATGTACTCCTCGATGTTATCCCGTACCAATAGGCTACCACCAAGAAAAATCAGATCAGCTCCACCCATGGCAACCTCTTGCACGAGCTGGAGTAAGTCTTTTTTATCCGGTTTATCCGGATCAATTAAGACTGCCAGCTGCTTTCGCCCTTGGTTGCGGGCCTCATATAGTTGGTCTACGATCACACCCATAGAATAAGGATAGCAAACCTATGAAAGAATATAAGAATTCTCGATGTCGATGCTCGTCAAACGGAAGATTTAATATGATGCTGAAAGTGTAAGCGGTTATTGGTTTCTATGTATCTAAACTCAAAAGGCATTACTTGATAAGAATCCAGGTAAAGGAGTATGTCTGGACATTTAGGCAGAATAATATCTTACAAATTAAATAGTAAGCTTCATTGTATTGGTAGCCCTTGCCATCAAGAATCGAAAGGATAATTCAAGAATATTGTGCAACTTCATTGTGGGGCCTGCGGGTGCAGGCCCCACCGGGGGCGATCTCTTTTGTAGCAAACAGATAGGTTAAATTCACGAGCTTAATGCTTTCCACTTACCCATAAAAGCGGTTTTTTTCAAAGCAACAAACCCGGATCCACCCTTGGTCAATATGAAAATCTTAATCCGCATCTAGTTCTTCTCTGCAATCTCTCCTGACGGCTCGGTAGATTTTTTCCTGCATTTACCAGGACCATTCCCACCCCAACGAAATATAAAGCGCATCTATTTTACAGAAGAATATACGAACCGGTATAGGATGCTCAGCGTCATAAATTCCACCGCTTGAATTTTGGAAATCCTTATAGGAGAAAGGTCTTACACGCAGTTGTTTCTTAAAGTCCAATCTCCGGTTGCCCGTAATTTTAACCATGACTTCTTTGGCGCCCCAGTAATAAAGCAAATGTTCTACCTCTGAAGTGTCGTCCAGGCTTTTTATCTCATCCGCTCTCATGTATTTTCTGGCTACCTTCTTAATTCCTGGCCGGTATAGTTCTAAATCCAACCCCACCTCTAACTCTTCACTAATGAGGGCTGCCGAATAACCATGCGTATGTGAGAATGAAATTTTTTCGGATCTATCGAGGTATGGCTTGCCTGTCTGGTGATAAAAAACCTCCGGATTAGTGCCAAAGTGTTCACGTAAACAACATCTTAGGGCTAGAAATTCTCCTTGCTTTTCAGGGTGACTTATCTTGCTATATCTTTCTAAATCAGACTTGTGGAGGATAACCCTCGATCTCAACTCTGTCAATGTTTCTTCTAGCTTCCAGATGTAAAGCTTGGCGGTAGGACCAAAATTCAATGATTTCAATAGGGACATAGACAGGTTATCGAACTATTTTTTTATTGAATATAAACCGAGGTATATTTGCCGGATATAAAACTGATTCTAAAAGATTTACAATGAGTGAAACTGCACAAAAGTATGTGCCCTACAAAGTTAAGGATATATCCCTGGCTGAATGGGGACGTCGGGAAATAGAACTGGCTGAGGCCGAAATGCCCGGACTTATGGCTCTACGCGAGGAATATGGCCAGGAAAAGCCACTTAAGGGAGCCCGCATTGCCGGATGCCTTCATATGACAATTCAAACCGCCGTATTAATTGAGACCCTGGTAGAATTGGGCGCTGAGGTTACCTGGTCATCCTGCAATATTTTCTCTACACAAGATCATGCCGCTGCAGCTATTGCTGCCGCCGGTGTACCGGTTTATGCCTGGAAAGGTATGACGGAAGAAGAATTTGATTGGTGTATTGAGCAAACCTTGTTTTTTGGTGAGGAGCGACAAGCCCTAAATATGATTCTTGATGATGGTGGAGATCTTACCAATATGGTTTTGGATCGCTACCCGGAATTGACGAAGGATATCAGAGGTTTGTCTGAAGAAACGACCACTGGGGTTCACCGCCTTTATGAAAGGATGAATAATGGTACGCTGCCTATTCCTGCGATTAACATCAATGATTCGGTGACCAAGTCAAAATTTGACAACAAATATGGTTGTAAGGAATCTGCAGTAGATGCTATTCGTCGTGCCACTGATGTGATGATGGCCGGAAAGGTGGCTGTTGTTGGGGGGTATGGTGATGTAGGTAAAGGTACGGCTGCTTCTCTTGCTGGTGCTGGTGCCCGGGTCATTGTAACTGAAATCGATCCTATTTGTGCCTTACAAGCCGCGATGGACGGATTTGAAGTGAAGAAAATGTCAACTGCAATTCCTGAGGCCGACATTATTGTTACCGCTACGGGGAATAAAGATATTATTCGTGGGGAGCACTTTAAGGCCATGAAAGACAAGACTATCGTATGTAATATTGGCCATTTTGACAATGAGATTGATGTTGCATGGCTGAAAGACAACTGTGGTGATACACACGTGGAAATTAAACCGCAAGTTGATAAGTACACGATTGATGGAAAAGATATCTTGCTTTTGGCTGAAGGTCGCCTGGTTAACCTGGGATGCGCCACGGGTCACCCAAGTTTTGTGATGTCTAACTCATTTACCAATCAAACTTTGGCTCAAATAGAATTGTGGAACAATTCAGCGAATTATGAGAACAAGGTCTATATGCTACCAAAACATCTCGATGAAAAGGTGGCGGCATTGCATCTGGCAAAGATTGGTGTGGAACTAGAAGAACTATCTGCAGAACAAGCAGTTTACATTGGGGTTGATCCTCAAGGACCATTTAAGCCGGAATACTACCGCTACTAGGTCTAGTTCATAGGTATTTGTTAATAAAGAGAGGTGTCTTTCCGCTAAGGGAGGGCACCTTTCTCTTTTATTTGGTATTCAATTGAATATCTACTCTATCTTTTTTGATGGTGGCTACTGACAGGGTCCATAAATTAATTGCCCAACACACTACTGACCTGGTCTGCGTGCACGATGCCGAGAACACTATTCGCTTCGCCACGGATTCCAGTAAGCAGATTCTTGGTTATGAATCCCAAGAGATCGTAGGCAAGAAATTGACGGATTTTTTAGCTCCGGAATTCATTAGTGAGATGGACTTTTCAACGCTTCGGCGTTTCTTTGAGAATCCAGGCACAAGATTGAGATACCAAATTAAGCATAAAGAAAACCGCTTGCGTTGGCTGGAATCTACCTTTGTACATCTTGATGAAGCCAATGAAAAATGGAGTTTGCTAAGTAGCACCAGGGATATTACAGAAAGTGTCCACCTTACAGACGATCTCATGGCTGCGCTAGCAAGTGAGCAGAAGTTCTCACAGTTTAAAGCCAACTTGTATTCTGTCACGAGTCACGAATTTAAGACTCCTTTAGCCGTGATTATGGCCAATATTGAGATGCTGAAGATCAAGAAATCTGAAAAATTACTTGAGAATGCATTGATTTCCATGGAGGAGGAGATAGACCGTTTGAATACAATGATTGCAGACATGCTGGAACTGCGAAAGCTCACCACTGGAAAAACCAGTTTGCGTTTGGAGAAAGTTGATATCGCGGCCATGATAAATGAGGTTATTGAAAAGGATCTTGCTAAGCCTTATCCGGAAATAGAGAAAAGCTTTGAGCTTAAAGGAAAGGAGCAAGAAGTTATGGCCGACTACTCCTTAACACGGTATGTCATCAGTAATCTGCTTACCAATGCCTGTAAATATTCTGATAAGAAGCCTAAAATAATTGTAAACCTGGATTTTCGCGAAGAGGGTATTCAGGTTTCCGTACAAGACTTTGGCATTGGTATTCCCGAAGAAGACAAACCATCCATTTTTACTTCCTTTTTCCGTGCCGGAAACGTGAGCAATATTCATGGTACCGGAGTGGGGCTTTCCATCGTGAAGGAATTTGTAGATTTACACAAGGGAAAGATTTACTTCGAAAGTACCGCCGGAGAAGGCACTACATTTTATGTTGAACTCCCATATTCTAGAAGCACATGAGCAAGAAAGTTCTCATCGTTGAAGACAACGAAAAGCTCCGTGAAACAATGATGACTCTACTAGAGGATCATTTTACGGTTTTTGAAGCGGCTGACGGTCGCGAAGGCATTAATAAGGCGCGCCTTGAAATGCCAGACCTGGTAGTTAGTGATATTATGATGCCTGATACCAATGGTTATGAGTTGGTGGATGAGCTGAAAGAGAATGACAAAACCAGGCATATTCCTATCATTCTTCTCACGGCGCTGGGAGAAGATGAGAAGGTAATTGAAGGCTATAACTTTGGAGCAGATGATTACATCGTAAAGCCCTTTAAGTTTGATGTGCTGCTCTCGAGAATAAAGAATTTGCTGAAGAGCAGAGATGAGTTGCGAAAGGTCTATGATAAAGGAGCACCTATTCATCATGAGTTTGGTGTTAAAGATCCGCTGCTTTCTCATATGGAGGCCTTACTGGTAAATCACTTCAAGTTCAAGAACTTTACCATTCCAGAGATTGCCGAGCTGATGAATATGACTCCCTCTAAGCTAGAAAGAGAAGTTAAGCGTCTCACGGGTCTTACTCCGATCAAGTACCTCAACGATTTTCGCTTGTCTAAAGCGAAGAGCATGCTTGAAAAAGGTGATATGAGCATTTTTGAAGTTTCCTATGCCCTGGGCTTTAAGAGCATGAGTTACTTTGGCAAGGCGTATAAAGAGAAGTATGGTATAGCTCCATCAAAAACTTCAGAAACCTGATATGGCTCTAACCATAATGATTGTTGACAACGACCAGGTCAACAGCTTTGTCTTAAAGAATATTATTACCCGCAACTACAGTGAGGCGGATATTTCTTTATTTCCTGATGGTGCCGATGCCTTAAAGAATTTGGAAGTCCGGAATGCTGAAGATCAGCCTTTTCCGCATGTAATCTTGCTTGATATCTACATGCCCATTATGAATGGTTTTGAATTTCTGGAGCACTATACTGAAAAATTCAGTCATAAACACTCCAGCATTTTTGCCATGAGTAACTCTTTAAGCAAGGAAGATCAAACCCGGGCCAATGAGTTTTCCGTGGTGAAGGGATTTATAACCAAACCCCTTATCTACAATAATATTCAGTTTATAATTGAAACTTATGTAGACGGCGAACTATAGCGCCAGGTTTAAGAAACTCACAATCATAACCATCCATAGGAGGGCATATACAAATAATTCTGCAAGGGTTTTGTACAAGTTCTTGGTTTTCATAACGTTTCGTGTTTCTATTATCGAATTAACGCAATGTTCTTGCCAATAGTCGATTTGTAGGGGTTATCCTACACATTTTTATCGATATCAGGTATTTAGACTGGTATTATTCCTCTATATAATTAACGGCATTAAGGTTTTGTCAATGGTATGAGATGCCTTATATTTGCCCTCCACTATGATCGCAGCGTGGAGTCAGCGAAAAGCTGATAGCTCGTTGGGCTCATATCCGCCTAAGGCGGACGCAGGTTCAAACCTGTTAGAAGGAAAAAATTATCGCGGGGTGGAGCAGTTGGTAGCTCGTTGGGCTCATAACCCAAAGGCCGCAGGTTCGAGTCCTGCCCCCGCTACTAGTTATAGGCCGGTTTTTACCGGCCTTTTTTTATTGTTATCGGCAGGACGAGAAGTTCTTACCGCCTGCCCGACGAAGGCGGGAGCGAGGCACGAGTCGCGGTAAGTCCTGCCCCCGCTACCAGGAGGAAAGGTTCTGATCACACATCAGGACCTTTTTTTTATGCATATAAGAAAACATGTGGTTTAGGTTCTCTATTCCCGAAGACTAACCGACTGTACATAGGTGAGACTATTGACCTAATCTCACGTTTTCATTCCACAATAAATTGGCAAATACGGGCTATACTACTCAATATAGATCTTGGATAGTGGTACATGTAGAATTTTTCGAATCTCGTTCAATAGCACTCAAACGAGAGAAAGCATTAAAATCTGGGCAAGGGCGATCCTGGATAAGAAAGGAGTGAGTTCAGAATCTGAGGTAGAAATTCAATGATATTTAAACCACCAGAGTTTTCAACTATTCGTTATTAGTTTTTAACTATTAGTTACCTCCCTACCTTTGCCGAATGCATAAAGCCGGATACGTAAACATTATCGGAAACCCAAACGTTGGGAAGTCAACTCTCATGAATGCCTTGCTAGGAGAACAGTTGTCTATCACCACCCCCAAAGCGCAAACTACCCGTCATCGCATCATGGGATTACTTAATCATGATGATTATCAAGTGGTCTTTTCAGATACACCGGGCATCATCCAACCAGCCTATGCTATGCAGGAGGGAATGATGGAGGCTGTCAGTACCACTTTTGAAGATGCAGACATCTTCATTCTCATGGCTGAACCTGAAATGAAGGAACTGAAGGATCCTGCATTTCTGGATAAACTCAAGAATGTTGAGGTACCATTGCTGCTGCTCATTAATAAGATAGACCAGCTAGATCAGAAGAAGTTGGAAGAATTGGTGGATTTCTGGAAAATCCGATTGCCGAATGCTGAAATTTTACCTGTTAGTGCCTTACACCAGTTTAATACGGATAGAATTCTTGATCGCATCCTGGAGTTATTACCAGAATCCCCGCCGTACTTTCCTAAAGAGGAGCTAAGTGACAGAAGTGAGCGCTTTTTCGTCTCGGAAATGATCCGTGAGGCAATACTCAATAACTACGATAAGGAGATTCCTTATGCCGTGGAGGTTGATGTGGAGGAGTTTAAGGAAGTCGAAAAGATTATTCGTATTCGAGCTAATATTTTTGTAGAGAGGGATACCCAGAAGGGCATCATCATTGGTCACGGAGGAAAGATGATTAGAAAAACCGGCACTGAAGCCCGGAAGAAGATGGAAGATTTTTTTAACAAGAAAGTTTTTCTCGATCTTTTTGTAAAGGTTCGAAAGGATTGGCGCAAGGATGAGAATTGGCTTAAAAAATGGGGGTACAAGCGATAAGATCAATCGCAATTGCAACCAAAGGAACTTTCTAATTCCAAGTCGGGTAGATCTTTTAGAATCCAACTCAACTCTTTGGTGGTTAAGTAGGTGTTTCTCAGATCCAGAAACTTGAGATTGGTCAATTGAGTTATGGAAGGATCAACATATTCCACGTTAGAATCCCAGAGATCCAGATGTTCCAAGTTTACAAACCTTGCAATCTCGCCAGGTATGCTGTCTATCGGATTTCGGTCCATTATTAAGATCTGTAAGTTCGGTAAACTGGACAATGCCACCGGAAATGATTGCAGCTGATTTCTGCTGAGTTTTAAAGTCTTCAGTTTGCTCAATTCCGCTATCCAGCTGGGAATTTCAGAGATCTGATTTTTACTTAGGTCCAGCGATTGTAGATTAGGAAACTGCCTCAATTCTTCTGGGAATTGATTTAACTTCTTCCTTTGCAACTTTAATTCAGTTACTAGCAACGGGTCGTTAAGCGCCTTGTTTAATTCCTTGAACACCTGAGCTTGTAAGGAGCAGGATACCAGAACTATACTAATGACTGTTAAAGTAATGCCGGGCTTCCACTTCATCCTGCTGCATCTGTTTAATAAGTTCTGTGCGTCCGGCAAACTTTGCTTCCGCTCGCATGTATTTCCTAAACCTGATGGTCATTCGCTCACCATAAATCTTGCGGTCAAAGTCTAAGATGTAGGTTTCAATGGTTTTTAACTTACCACTGAAAGTTGGTCTCATACCGATGTTGCATAAGCCGTGATGAACCATATCTGGATGGGCAGGAAATACGACATCCACTGCATAAATACCATGGGCTGGTACAAGCTTTAGGGTGTCTTCTATTAGCAGGTTTGCGGTGGGAAATCCTAATTCAGCCCCTATTTGATCACCTGTAACCACCTTGCCAGAGAGGGAATACAGATACCCTAAATACTCATTTGCTGTATGGATATCACCATCCGTGAGTGCATTTCTAATCTTGGTACTACTGACTGTAATATGATCAACATCTTCCGCGGCAATTTCTTCCACTTCAAATCCATATAGGGGTCCAAACTCTTTGAGGTGATCAAAGCTTCCCTCTCTGTTTCTGCCAAAATGATGGTCGTAACCTATGACCAGTTTCTTTGCTCCAATCTGGTTTACCAGGTAATCCCTCACAAAGTTTAAGGATTTGGTACGACTGAATTCTTGGGTAAATGGGTGTATGATTAAATGTTCCAGGCCTGTTTCCTTAAGCAGTTCTATCTTTTCCTGTTGTGAGTTTAGGAGTTTCAGATTAATGTCGGGCTGCAATACAATTCTCGGGTGTGGATGAAAGGTTAAAAGCACCGACTCACCCCCACAATCCTTGGCAGTTTTTGAAAGTTGGGTCAGAATTTTTTTATGACCAATATGGACGCCGTCAAAGGTACCCGTTGTAACAACTGCATTTTGAAGACTGGTAAAATCCTCAAGGGAGTAATATACCTTCAAGTGGGGATGGATTTAATAAATTGAAAATCAATCGTTTGAAATAGATATGCGCTGTGAATGACTTGTTCAAAAGTAGAAAATTTTAAAAAGCATTTCACGCTCAGTTTTTTCAGGAAAAGTCACTATTTTTGCGGCCGAATTTAAAGACATAACCCACTAAATAACATAGCCACAATGTCTAAAGTAGCAGGTAAGGTATCTCAGGTAATCGGTCCGGTGGTGGACGTTTACTTTGACACTACCAATAATGATCTCCCAAAGATTTATGACTCACTTGAAGTTACCCGTCCTGACGGTGCGGTGGTAGTGCTGGAAACTCAACAGCACATAGGTGAAGACACAGTTCGTGCAATCGCAATGGACTCCACTGATGGTCTGACCAGAGGTCAGGAAGTTGTAGCTACCGGAACTCCTATTGAAATGCCCATTGGGGATGAAGTAAGAGGTAGATTGTTCAATGTTATCGGCGATTCTATTGATGGCATTGGTGAGGTTAATACCGGTAAAGGTCTTCCTATTCACCGTGAAGCCCCCAGGTTTGAGGATCTATCTACTTCATCAGAAGTTCTTTTTACAGGAATTAAGGTAATTGACCTTATTGAGCCTTATTCCAAAGGTGGTAAGATTGGTCTGTTTGGCGGTGCAGGAGTTGGTAAAACTGTACTTATCCAGGAGCTGATTAACAACATTGCTAAAGGACATGGTGGGTTGTCAGTATTTGCGGGTGTTGGAGAGCGTACTCGTGAGGGAAATGATCTTCTCCGTGAGATGCTTGAATCAGGCATTATTCGCTATGGCGAAGACTTCATGAAGAACATGGAAGAAGGGGGTTGGGACCTTTCGAAAGTTGATATGAACGAAATTAAGGAGTCAAAGGCTTCATTTGTTTTCGGTCAGATGAATGAGCCTCCCGGTGCACGTGCACGTGTTGCCCTTTCTGGACTTACCCTTGCGGAGTACTACCGTGATGGAGAAGGTGAGAGCGGTGGGGCTGGTAAAGACATCCTGTTTTTCGTAGATAATATTTTCCGTTTTACACAAGCTGGTTCAGAGGTGTCAGCCCTTCTGGGTAGGATGCCTTCTGCGGTAGGATACCAACCAACTCTGGCAACAGAGATGGGTGCCATGCAGGAACGAATCACTTCAACAAAGAGTGGGTCTATTACTTCCGTTCAAGCGGTTTATGTGCCTGCAGATGACTTGACCGATCCGGCTCCGGCAACAACCTTTGCTCACCTGGATGCTACTACCGTACTAAGTCGTAAGCTAGCTGCCCTGGGTATCTATCCAGCGGTTGATCCATTGGATTCTACCTCTAGAATTCTTGCGCCAGAGGTTGTAGGGGATGAGCACTACGACTGTGCACAAAGAGTGAAAGAGATTCTTCAGCGTTATAAGGAACTTCAGGATATCATTGCCATCTTGGGGATGGATGAATTATCTGAAGATGACAAACTAGTGGTTCACCGTGCCCGTAGGGTACAAAGATTTTTATCGCAGCCTTTCCACGTAGCTGAGCAATTTACCGGTATCCCGGGTGCCTTCGTAACTATTGAAGATACGATTAAAGGTTTCACCATGATTATGGACGGTGAACTCGATAAGTATCCTGAAGCGGCATTTAACCTGAAAGGTAATATTGAAGAAGCGATTGAAGCCGGTGAAAAAATGCTGGCTGAAGCTGAAGAAGCATAATTTCCTTCATTATGAACTTAGAAATAATAACTCCAGATAGCAAGATTTTTGAGGGCGAGGCCGATGCTGTTCAACTGCCTGGAAAAGATGGTCTTTTTCAGATTTTAAATGATCATGCCCCCATCATTAGTACGCTTGCCGAAGGTAAAGTTAAAATCGATATCCCGATTTCTTCGTCAAAAATGGATTCTCTCAGTGATAAGATTGAGAGCGATTCCGCAAATGATCGAGTGCTTTATCTGTCAATTACCGGTGGAGTGGTAGAGGTGCAGAATAATAAAGTGATCCTTCTCGCTGAGTAAAAAAATAAGCCTTTATAAAGTCAAAAGCCCGTCCCATGGACGGGCTTTTTGTGTTTATCAATTTGCGTAATATTTATTACGCCCAACAGACTAACTTAGGGTATCGCATAGGGGAAAAGTTGATTTGGCTGAAAACATTAACCAATTCAATTTTTCATGAAGCATTTTCAAAAACAGAGTATTAGCTTTTTACTTCTGCTCATCATTTCTGGAACGGAGCTGTCTGCTCAATGGCAGATTTATCAAATGTCCGTGCCATATAAAATCAATTTTGATTCAACCCTGGCAGGTGTAAACTCTGGCGTATATGCCGGCGTAGGCTATTCTCCTACGGCTCTGTCAGGCAGCCTGGACTCTGACGCATGGATTGTTCATGGATTGAGTTCCGGTGATTTATCATTTGGGGATTCTGCGATTGGAGGAGATTACGGAAGAGGATTAACCATAGGTGGTGTTTCAACCGGAGGAATTTATGCCGCCGATGTTTCTCTGGGCTCTGTACCCAACTACGCTCTGGCTGTGCAACCCGGGGGTTCTGATTTTACTCCTGGTTTTCATCTTCTCAGATCAATTAATATGACTGGAGATACCGTGGGGCTTGTGGATATATCTTATCAAATCTATACCTATAATGATCAGAATCGTTCAGGTAAGATTGAATTTTATTGGGGTCATAGCCCGATGGCGGTAAATCATATTTCTCATCTGGATTTTTTTTCTCCTGATACCGCTGAAGTATCACCTCAGTGGCGACAGAGCTCACGTAGTTTTCAGATACCTGCAACACTTTTGCCTGGTGATACCTTATATCTTAAGTGGTATAGTAATGACTTTGGCGGCTATGGTTCACGGGATGAACTGGCCCTGGATGATATTGAGTTAAAATTTCTCCCGCCCATCAATCAACCACCAAATATCCAATCTGCCTTTTTAAATCCGTTGAACCCAGGTTCATACCAGCAGCTTAATATTATAGGTATCATTCAGGATGATCAGCATGTTGATTCAGCCTATGTTATTTGGGGTAATGATTCCCTTATTCTCTCGTCGCAAATTTCAATGCAAGCCCTTAGTGCTGATTCATTTATCACCTCTGGTTCTATTCCTGGTCAGCCAGATAGCAGCTGGATTTACTTTAAAGTCATTGCCATGGATGGTGCAACACCCGCCTTGTTTGATAGCTCAGAAACTTTTCGAATACAGATTATTGATCCATTAGCCATGCCACAGAATGGCGATATCATTATCACCGAGCTAATGATTAATCCTTCAGCCGTAAGCGATTCACGGGGAGAGTATGTAGAATTATACAACTCATCCAAAGAATACTTCGATCTCCAGGGATTAATTATTGCGGACTCTGGCCATGACAGCGCAGTGATTGGGTCCAGTATAATTATGAAGCCAAGGCAGTTTATAATCTTGTCAAAGGATAGTATAAGTGCATTGAATGGTGGATTCCAATCTGATTACCAGTATACTGGATTTACGCTGAGTAATCTCAATGATGAAGTGTATCTGCTTAACTCAAATTTGGATACAATAGATAAGGTGGAGTATAATGGTGGTTCGGTTTGGTTAGGTGGGGCGGCCATAACATTCAGGGGTTCTGCAAGGCAGGACAACAATAACCTGATGTTATGGGCCGCCGCCACTAAACGGGAAGCAGGATTCGTCGGTATTTCCGGTGATTATGGATCACCTGGAACTGAAGGATTTAGTCAAGTTGTTGATCATTTGGTGTTCGTGGATGGTGCCTGGAGCGAAGAACCGGATTCTTCCACAGGCCACCGCCACGCGCTGGTGCGAAGCGGGGAGATGCTGTTGCTAGGGCAGGATGCGAAGTTGAATGAGTTGACGATCGAACCACTTGCAGGAATGGAAACGGGCCAGAATAAATTGGAAATCACTGACACCTTATTTCTATTATCCGATAGTACGGGATCTTCTAGACTAATGGGTGAAATAGAAGGAAGAGTTTGTTGGCAGTCTCACCTAAAATCTGGAGTGCCCGCTCGATGGTTTAATGTTTCTATCCCTCTTATCACTAAGCTAGATAGCCTTCAATTCACCATGGGAGGAGTATTAAACACTCTAAATGATGTGGCTAATGATACCGGGATGGTCAACATTTGGCGTTACGATGCTAGCTTATTAAATAATCAAACCGGCGAAGGAACCTGGCTGCCTGTTTCTAATAAACAAGTCAATACACTGGGAACAGGATTTAGCCTCTACGCTGGCGCGCCTCATTTTGGAGTTTTACCTCAACGCATCCAAGCTGTAGGGGAAGTGGCTCATCAAAATGTAGGTATTCCATTGGATAACCTGTCTGGAGCGGTGAGCTATAATTTTGTAGGAAACCCATTCCCGAGTCTTTTGGATTGGGATGAAGTGGTTGCCGATAATCCAGGATTAGGAAAAACTTACTTTGTTTATGATGATGGACCGGACAGTGTCTGGGTTGCTTACAATTCACTGTCTGGCACTATCACGGGAAGCGCAACTAATCTAATCTCGCCTGGTCAGGCCTTTTTTATTAATGCCAATGGTCGTAACCAGCTAGATGTGGAGCTTGATGCGCAGAAAATTTCAGGGCATACCAATTTGTTTCGTAGTGTGAGTCCACCCGGAATTCTCATGAAGCTTACCACAGGACAACATCGACATGATCAGACCTATCTGGGCTTTTTACCGTTCGCCACCGATACCCTTGATCGCGAACTAGATGCCATAAAGAGAATGAATTATGCCAGATTAACCCCCAGTATTTATTCTGTTGTCAATGATGAAAAGTATATGTATAATTTTATCGAGGATGTTAATAGCAAGAAGAGTATTCATTTTGAAATTGACCTGTCGGTTTCAACCTTTTTAACCTTAGATTTTGAACTGCTGAATATTGACCCCTCCTGGTCTCTGGAATTAGAAGACTTGTCCTCGGGACTAAGACATGATCTACGATCAGGATCTTTGAATATCAATCATTTGGCCATTAGTGGGCTTCGAAAATTTATCCTTCATATTAATAGACAGGTAGTGGATATCAATAGCATTGCTTCCAGGAGCTTGTTAGTATTTCATCAGGGCCAGCTAGTGTTTGAAGATCGTCTTCCTGAGATTGCAGATATAATGTATGTCAGTGATATTACCGGTCGAATAATCTCCAGGTTTAAATTGATACCTGGCAATCGCGATATGGAAATTAGCCTGGGGAGTTGTAATCGTGGGATGTACATTATCTCAATTCTGGATACCAGGGAAGGTTTATTGTGGAGCAAAAAAATAATGTTGTAAAAAGAGGTGTCGACTAAATAAACATCCTTCGGAAAATACTGTAAAATCTAGAGGGTATTTATTCAATTAATCAGTGAGTTAGGTCGTTGAAGAAGTAAGATTCTATTGTTAATAAGTGATAAAAATTTAGAATGTAAGAATTAACTTACTGATTAACAGGGGTTTTGAGTGGTAAAATTCAGTTAGTCAACCATATCCAGTTGTAAGAAACTAATGTATAATGTATATGGATGTTCGAATTCTATTACTAAATTAGCCACGTAAAACGCTGAAAAAGAGAAATCTTAATTAGCTCACAGACTAAGAAACTACTACCAATTCAAAAACGACGCCCTATGCGCTTGAAGAAACTACTCCTATCTATTACTGGTATTCTATTATTTGCTTTCGTATCCAATGCCCAGACTGTCTTAAGCTCTGGGGATTTATGGATTCTGTCAATAAGCGGTCAGGGAACACCGGACGAATTTACCTTTGTGTCGCTAGTTGATCTGGATGCAGGTACGGTAATTAGATTTACAGATCAGGAACGTGATGGATCTACTGGTGATTCACTTCATCCTGACCCAGGTTTTAATGATGCGATCGTTACCTACACAGTGCCTTCTGGTGGTATTGAGGCCGGTACCGTAGTGAAGTATCCCGGAGGAACTCCATCGGGTGATTGGGCTTCAGATACGGCTAATCCCAGCGGCAACGGGGTGGTTTTTGGAAACAACGGTGATAAGATTATTGCTTATCAAACCAGTGGAGCGTGGAATGATAGTGCTACCTACCTAGCCGCCCTGGGAAATGGCGCCAGCTATGGAACTTTCCCCGCATACTTCACAGATGCGATTAATATGGGTACCAATCAGGATGGCGATTACACCATTGCAGGTGGAGCAGTTAAGAATTCCACAAGGAGTGATCTTGAGTCGGAAATTGCAGATACGGCTAATTGGACCTGGGCAAATGGTTCGAGTAATGTAAGGCCGCTTGAAGAAACTGATTTCAGGATAGGATACTTCTGGGATGGTTCTACCTGGACGCCTAGCAATCCAGGTGCAGTTGGTTCCGCATTCGACGATGACATAATAATTGGTGGTACAGGAGCAACTTTCAGTGGAAATACTGAAACGAATAACAATGTATATGTAGATGCTGGTGCTACCCTTGATATTGGGGCTAACACCTTAACGGCGGATTCAGTTTTTATCGCAGCGAGTGCATCGGGTCAAGGTCAGGTTAAGGGGTCAGTTACAGGTGATGTTGAATTCCAAACGTATATTACTTCATCCAGCGCCCGTTGGTTTAATCTGGGTTTTCCAGTAAATGGAGCCTTGTCCAAAATCACTATGACTGGAGGAGGAATTATCAGAACTGATGCTGACGGCCCTACGGTTAATGCCAATGTTTATTGGTATGACCCAACCACACTCAATGGAGGTACTAGTGAAGGGACCTGGACGGTTGCAGCAGATCAAACTCCTGCTGCTGATGCCAATGGCTGGTCTATTTACCTTGGAGGTGGAGCTCCTTTTGGAACCTTACCGATAACCATATCTTCATATGGTGTCCTTAACTCAGGTGATGTTGATCCTGCTATAAGCACAGATAATGGAGGATGGAATTTCATGAACAACCCTTATGCTGCAACTATTGACTGGGAGGAAGTAATTGTTGATAATGGTACTTTGGAGAATACATTTTATATTCTTGACGATGAGAATGGATGGTGGAGATCCTACAACGCCACCACTAATTTGCCTTCTGTAGATAGCTCATTTATCCCTGCCGGACAGGCGTTCTTTGTGCAAACTACTAGTCCTACAACGCTAGCATTTAGAGAGGATCAAATAGATTTGACGGTAGAAAGAGACTTGTTGAAGGTGCAAATGCCAAAGAATGTAATGCTGAAGGTTTATACATCATCTTCTTCCTTTTCAGATTTCACGGTAGTTTCTCTTAAATCTGGAGCTACAGATAACCGTGATCCATACATAGAAGGGGTTAAAAGAATGAATCACGGTCAAAATGTACCGAGTCTGTATTCTGTACTGAACGATGTTGAATATACGTACAATATAATAGGAGACCAGTTTGCTAAGAAGTCAATTCCGGTGAGCTTAGTTCATGATATAGATGACGAGATGACCATTGCCCTTGATTTCAACACTCTTGGAAAGGACATGGTAATTGAAATCGAAGACAAGCTATCAGGTGACATAGTAGATCTGCGTCAGGAGAATTATACTTTCCGTCACGTGGCGGGAAATGATCCTGATCGCTTCATCTTACACCTTAGCCAAAGTTCGGTAGGCATAGATGAGTCTGGTGAGCTTGATGATAACATCTTTGCCTATACGCAGGGTGAGTTCCTTATGGTAAACCTTGAAAACTTAAATCAGGAAGTAACAATTCAGATTTTTGACATGGGAGGCAAGATGCTCCTAAACAAAACGGCATCGGGTGGTGAAGTTCATGAGCTCATGTTGCCCAACCAGTCACAAGGTGTGTACTTGCTCAAAGTCGTAGCTGAAGGTCAGCTACTCCACTCTCAAAAGATCATGAAATAATTAACTCGAACAGACCTTCTCAAAAACCCAAGACATGAAAAAGTTAGTAATAACAATTGTAGTTTTCTGTGCAGGAATTGCACTATACGCTCAACCAGCTGATGGTAACCCTGGCGGTGCCCCGGCTCCAATAGATGGTGGTATAAGCCTGCTGATCGCAGCTGGAGCTGCCTATGGCGGGAAAAAAGCGTATGACGTTTATAAGAAGCGCAGCGAGGTAGAATAAACCTCGTTTTCTAAATAAATCTAAGGTCTACTATCCTTCACGGGATAGTAGACCTTTTTATTTATGTAATTAAGGAGAATTGAACCTTTGGAACCAGCCTATACCCTCAACTTCCAAAACATTAGTGGAAGTTAATTCCTAATGTATAACACTCCACTATTCAAGGATGCTGGATACATTTTTAATCCAAATTCTGAATTGTTAACCGGGGACCCATCCAACAATAAATATTCTTCTCCGCTACATGGGCACTCCGCAAATAAATCATCGTCACTGATTTCAAGATAGCCGCAGTTATCCGTAATATGCTGTGGACAACCTCTGTCATACACCCCGAAGTCCTCGGGTCCACCGGTTAATTGTCGGCGATATATAATTAATCCACGGTATCCGCCGTCATGATATACCCAGCCACCCGGCTGTTTCAAAGCATTGTTAGATGGATTATTCAAGTAAACATAGGTCTCAAATGCTACGTCCGGAAAATTATCTGGTCGGCTTTTTCCACATCCGGAGGCAACCAATACCATCGCCAGGGTCAATACATTAAGAAGGCCTTTAAACGAGAAATGAGAATAAAACATATCTACCTAACTAAGTAATGTCTGCTATGTTGCATTTTAATAATCATTCAAGTAATAAGTTGATCAACTCAAAAATACAAAGTAGTTGTCTCGTATTTTCGACGTATTGCAATGTTAAGCTTTTGTTTAGAAGATGAGTTTTATGTTATATTTACGACCTTCAAAATTTTTGGGGTGCAACTCTAATCATGGATTTTTTATGGGAAGAAAGCTACTTGTTATAATATTGTCATTTGCCTCTGTGCTTGCTGTAGCCCAGCAACGCCCTGGTTCTCTGAGAGGTACAATCACAGACGCAAAAACCGGTGAGACCGTTCCCTTTGCGAATATTGTTATAAAAGATAATGCAGGAACCGTGATAACTGGGGGAACCAGTGATATCGATGGTCGATATAATATAAATCCGGTTTCTCCGGGTACTTATAATGTGGAGGCTTCTTTCACGGGATATGCAACGGTAACCATTACCGATATCATCATTGCACCCAACTCCCCAACCTATCAGGATTTTAAGCTGCGAGAAGAGTCAGAGATGCTTACCGAAGTGGTGATTGAGTATACGGCACCATTGATTGATAAATCCAAATCCAGCAGTGTTACCACTTCAGAAGATATTGTAAACATGGCCGTGCGTGATATTACCTCGGTGGCCTCCCAGGCAGCCGGTGTTACGCAAGACGCAAATGGCAACACTAATGTGCGGGGACAGCGTGCGGAAGGTACAGTGTACTTTATTGATGGAGTAAAAGTGCGGGGCTCGGTAAATATTCCACAGGCCGCTATCGCACAAACAGAGGTCATAACCGGTGGTTTGCCTGCCCAATATGGTGATGCTGTAGGGGGGGTAATCTCAACTACCACTCGCGGACCAAGCGGTACCTACTTTGGTACGGCAGAAATTTTAACCTCTTATCCTTTTCAATTCATCAAGTATAACCAAGAGAATCCTTATTACTATGAAGGTTCAGGGTCTGATGAGTCCTATAAATACAGTCTTGATGCTCAGAATTATAATCTGGGAGCTTTTACAGTAGGAGGGCCTATAAATTTGTGGAAAGACGATCAGGGGAACAACCGACTGGGATTCTTATTCTCTTCGGAATTCCTTTTCATAGAAGAACCGAGACCTGGCTTGGTACCCTATGCGAGCTTGAGTGATGAGGATTACGATGATTTGCACAACAACCCTATCACGGTTGATAGTACCGGAACGGGCTACGTTTATCGCTCTGAACTTGTAACGGAAGAGGATTTGACCAATGTACAGGTTCGGCCAAACTCACAGAGGAGAGAAATTAGAATGAACGGAAGTTTGCAAATAAAAACCAGCCGTTTGTCACAGCTTTCTTTCGGTGGTCGCTGGGTATACAATAACAGCAAGAATCCAAGTTATGTAAACCACATTTTCAATCATTCCGGAAACAGGGATTTTATTAGCAATGATTGGAGTGTGTTTGCCCGCTTTCAACAATCTTTTGCCAATGACCCAGAAAGCAATAGCCTGATTAAAAATGCTTTCTATAATATTCAGGTTGACTACAGCAGGGATTATAACAAGACCTATGATGCCAACCACGATAAGGACTTTTTTAACTACGGGCATGTCGGACAGTTTGATATTCAAAATCAATCCAGATACCAATATGGCCTAGATACCGTAGCCGGAGTGTATGGCTATCGCTTTGTGGGATTGGATGATACCGCCGTGGCCTTTACCCCAGGCACTGTGAATCCATCTCTCACAAATTACATGAGACGCTACTATGAGCTATCGGAAGAATACCCGGGCTTGATAACCAGTGACTTTCAGACTTTACTTTCTACCGTAACACCACCAATTAATGGTCAAAATCCATTGAGCGTATACAACGGGCTCTGGACCAATGTTGGAGCAGTGCAAGGTGGATATAATGAGACAAGAAACAGTCAGTTTCGTGTAACAGCATCTACCAACTTTGATATTAAAGATCACTCTTTAATTCTTGGATTTGAGTATGAGCAACGTATTGACCGCGGTTACTCACTCACCCCTACGGCGCTATGGAGTCAGGCGCGTCTACTTCAAAATCGTCCAAACTCAGAATTGGATTTGAACAATCCGATCTTGGTTACCAAAGACGGGGTGTACCAGGATACCATCCTCTACAATTATGCCTACGATCCGGTTTCTTCCAGTGCATTTGCTGAGAATATTCGTTCCGCCCTCGGTATGGATCCATTTAGCACCGAGCAAATTAATATTGATAACCTGGATCTCAGCGTATTTGATATCAGTATGTTCTCCCCAGACGAGGTCATAAATCCAAATGGTACCCGTTACGTATCATATTATGGCTACGACTACACAGGTAATATTGCCAGAGAGAATGCCTCTGTATCTGATTTCTTCCTTGCCCGTGATGACAATGGCAGATTTACCAGACCCGTAGCGGCTTTTCAACCAATTTATATTGCAGGATACATTCAAGACCAATTCAGTTTCAACGACCTTACCTTTAATGTAGGTGTGCGTGTGGACCGTTTTGACCTCAACCAAAGTGTATTGCGAGATCCTTATGTGTTATTCCCATATTATACCGTGGGTGATCTGCCTAACTCACCTCTGGCCGGAAGTGTTGAGAATATTCCTGGCGGAATAGGCAGTGATTACGCTGTTTACGTAAGTAGCTACGATTATTCAAATGCACAGATTGTGGGCTACCGCGATGGAGATAACTGGTTTAACGCGGCCGGCGAACCATTGAATGATCCAAGCTTGTTGTCAGATGCTGCGGGTGGTGGTATTAAGCCCTTTACCATCTTAACGCCTGAAGAACGTGCTCAACAGTCTGAAGAGCTTTATGGAGGTGCCAAGACGCTTCCTGAGGAATCATTCGTTGATTATACACCACAAACAGTAGTGATGCCTCGAATTGCCTTTAACTTCCCGATTACCGATCAGGCATTGTTTATTGCACACTACGACCTTTTGGCACAGCGCCCAACCACTGGTATTAGCCGCCTGGATCCTTTTGATTATTTAGATCTTTTAAATAGTGATAATGGAAGTTTGGTGAATAACCCTGATCTACGTCCGCAGAAAACAACGGAGTATGAATTAGGATTTAAGCAGATTCTTACAGAGAAGTCCGCTCTTAAAATTTCGGCTTACTATCGTGAAATGCGTGATCTTCTTCAGACGGTTAACTACGCAGAAGCGTATCCTATTACCTATATCGCATACGGTAACCGCGACTTTGGTACCGTTAAGGGATTCACCCTTGAATATGAAATGCGTCGTACCAAGAACTTCAAAATTGATGCGAACTATACGCTCCAGTTTGCGGATGGTACTGGTTCAAGTTCAACTACCGGGGTGAACCTGGCTCAAGCGGGTCAACCGAACCTGAGGTTTATTCTTCCCCTTGATTTTGATAACCGCCACCAGGTGCTGGTTCGCATGGACTACCGTTACCCTATGGGAGCAAGGTATAAAGGGCCAAAGTGGGGCGATGCCAATATTCTGGAAGGCTTTGGAATTAACTTAACGGCCAACGGAATTTCAGGTTCTCCATATACCAAACGCAACATGGCCTTCCCGCTAACGGCTAATGCTTCAAACGAAGCGCTGGTTGAGGGACAGATTAATGGCCTTCGACTGCCTTGGCAGGTAACTTTCAATATGAGAGTAAACAAAGTATTTGCCGTTGGAAAGAGTAGCTCAAACAAAACCTTTGAAGTGTACTTGCAAATTCTCAACCTATTCAATACATACAACGTAACCAATGTATATGCCTATACAGGTGATCCTGATGATGATGGATACCTGGCAAGCCCCGAGGGTCAATCTCGATTGCAGCAACAGGTGAGTACTCAGGCCTTTATTGACATGTACAACCGTCGTTTGATTAATCCTTTTAATTATGGCTTACCTAGAAGGGTTCGTCTAGGATTGGCATACAACTTTTAGAAAATTATTAGAAGAGGAGTTATGAACAAGAAGTCCGTATTAAGTATAATAGTAGTGTTGCTGGCAGTGACCTTTGGTTTTGCCGAGCAACCCAAGGCAACCAAGTCCAAGAAATCCGTCAAGCGCGCCCTTGCTGAAGGTTGTGCTCCGGCCACTTCCCAGGCCGATCTGAATATCAACAATGTTCGAGCACGTATTCTTGGTAGTGGAGATATGTGGTGGGATCTTAACCAGGCTCAGTATGAAGTGCCCAAGGGCAGTAACAAACATTCCATGTTTGCTGGTGCACTCTGGTTGGGAGGTATAGATGAGGCAGATAACCTTAGGCTGGCTGCCATGACCTATCGTCAGGATGGGGTAGATTATTGGCCTGGACCGCTTTCGGATAATGCAGCTTCGATTACCGCAGAAACTTGTGAGCGTTATAACCGTCATTGGATTATCTATCGCGAAGATGTTGAATTGCATAAAGAGTGGGTGGAGTGTAAGCTCGATCCGAATTGCAATACTGCGGATAGATTTCCTGGGTACGGAGGTGCTTCGGTACCTGAAGTTATTCGTCAATGGCCTGGAAACGGTATTGATGGCGAACTGCCAACTAAATTAGCGCCCTACTTTGAAACGGATCAGGGTACTCCCGGGATCTATGAATGGGAATATGATTATCCTGGTTATGATATCGACGGAACCGAAGATTGTCGCCTGAAAGAAACAGATCTCCTATATGGTGACCAAACGATCTGGTGGGTATATAATGACAAAGGGAATACACACACCGAAACTCAGGCAGCAGCTCTTGGATTCGAAATTCGTGCTCAGGCATTTGCTTTCACCTCTAATGATGAGGTGAACAATATGACCTTTAATAACTACCGCATTCTTAACAAGTCAACCTTCCGTTTAACCGATACCTATTTCGGAACCTGGTTCGACGCTGACCTTGGAAATGCCTTCGATGATATAATCGGAAGTGATATTGCCCGTGGATTGGGGTATGTCTATAACGGTGACTCAGATGATGACGGTGCACGTGGTTATGGGCTTAATCCGCCGGCCATCGGTTTCGATTTCTTTCAGGGTCCATTTGCCGATTATTTTGATGGTATAGATAATGATCGCGACGGATGTATCGATGGTGTGAGAAATGACGCCGGTGTATGTGAGGGTGAGAACCCGGCATCAGGTCTCAATGAGCGTATTATCATGTCCGGTTTTATGTACTACAACAACAGTAGTGGGTTTACCGGTCCACAAGCAATGACTGACCCGGATAATGGGCAGGAATTTTACAACTACCTCCGCTCTCGTTGGAGAAATGGAAATAACCTGATTATCGAATCTCCCTCAGGGAAGGGCAATACCAACAATGGCGATGGCTATGTTGCTAGTAACACCGGAACCTCTACCTTATTTGCCTACCCTGGATTATCCTATGATACTACCGGGGCTTACCCACCCTTAGCACCCGTTGACTGGTGGGAATCTCCTTCCAATCTTGCGGACAAGCGTGGCCTTCACTGTGCTGGTCCCTTCAGTTTGGCGCCAGGTGCATTGAATTTCATTACTACTGGAGCAGTCTGGGCAAGAAATTTCCGCAGCAATGATTTATTTGCCTCAGTAAACGAAGTTATTGTAGCGGATGACAAGGCGCAACAACTTTTTGATAACTGCTTTAATGTTTTGGATGGTCCCCGTTCTCCTAATTTGGAGATCATTGAATTGGATCGTCAGCTGGTACTGAATCTCAAGAATGCTTTTACTGACAAGACTATTGGATATGAAGAAATCGATCCCGCCATTCCACCACAACCAAACTGGGGTCCTGGATCAATAGATAGTGCTAGAAAAGCGGGATACTTCTCATACAAATTTGAAGGTTTTCAGATCTTCCAGGTATCCGGACCAGATGTGGGTATTGAAAACTTGTATGATCAAAGTCAATCACGCCTGATTTTCCAGTGTGATGTTCAAAATGATATTGGTCAATTGGTAAACTTTGAAGTTGATCCTGAATTGGAGAATAATGCGCTTGTTCCTCAAGACATGACCATTATTGCCAATAATCAAGGTATAGAACTTTCATTTAGTGTTACTGAGGATGCCTTCGCTGAAGGAGACCAGCGCATGGTTAATAACAGGGAATACTATTTTTATGTAATTGCCTATTCTCAAAACGACTATATCACTACCGATCCCCGTGACCTGGGTAAGAATTCTCAGAAGAGGCCTTATCTCGCGGGTAGAAACATTGGTAATAATCAAAAGCCGTATCTGGGAATTCCCAATGCTCTAAATAGTTATGTTACTAATAGTGAGTGGGGCGAAGGATTACCAATTACCCGCTATGCTGGAGGTGGTAACAGTGGTAATTATGAAAGACTTACTGATGAATCCCGAGAAGATATAGCGGCTAATGGAAAAGTAAACGAAGTACATTATCAACCTGGAGCAGGACCCATTGACGTTAAGGTGGTTGACCCACGAACCGTAACGCCTGGAGATTATCTTATACAGTTTGACGGAACGGATGATAATAGTGGATGGATATTGGTGAATGAAGAAACAGGTGAGATTATTGATTCATCCAGATTTGGACTATCATTTCTAGGTGAGCAAATTATCGATGATTACGGTATCTCAATCGCTACCAGAAATGTCATTGCACCAGGTCTGGATACCAATCAAGTGAGGAATAACGGATTTATTGGGGCTACCGTAAGTTATACAGATGCCAGTCAACCCTGGCTGAGTGGAGTTCCCGATGATGGCACCACCAGTCCTACGAATTGGATTTTGGCCGGAACCGCGGATAACCCTGATGAACCTGAGGCAAGCTATAATGCCAAACGTGAAAAAGGTTTCTTGCCGGATCCCTTTGGGGTTCTGGAATCCATTCTGTCCGGCACCTTCGGACCAGCGGGATTATTGAGTGATGTAAGTTCTCAAAATACTCAGGGATACGGTGTTAGTCCTAGCTTAATACCTGTTTTACGACCTAAAGTGGCGGATCTGACCAACATTGATATTGTGATTACAAAAGATCCTTCTAAATGGACAAGAGTACCAGTTATTGAATTGGGTGATGATGCCAATGCCAACGAAGGCGGTACTGATAAGTTTCAGCTTAGATCAGATCCATCTCTTAATCTAGTGGGGAATACGCTTCAGCCGGATCCAAATGGAAATACGGGTTGGAGTTACTTTCCCGGGTATGCTGTAAATACGCAAACGGGTCGCAGGCTTCATATGGCTTTTGGAGAGAATAGTTGGTTAAAGAGCGAGAATGGTGGCGACATGTTGTGGAATCCATCTCCTAACATCTTCAGAAAACTTGGAACCTACGGGTTAGGTGGTATGCATATGTTGTATGTGTTTGCTGATAGCGTGGATCTGTTCTCAGGCGTAATTGATCTGACCTATGATCCGGCCACGATGGATGACCCCGCTAACCATCCTTTAGCGGGACGTTTTAACAATCCATCCGATATATTCTCGTCAATGGTATGGGCAGGATTCCCGCTGGTTTCTTCTCCAGATTATGTGTATTTTGATTATGCGGATATACCAACTGAAGCTCGCATAGAGGTCAGAATGGACCGTCCATTTAAACATACCAAAGGATCAGATCCGAATGGCGGCAACCCTGCTTATGGCTTCAGCACGAAGGGTTATGCCCCAGAAGATTTCACACCAGACTTAGTCAAGAGTGCGCTTGATCTGGTTCGCGTAGTCCCAAATCCTTACTATGGTGGGTCTGAATATGAGGATAGCCAGTTGGAAAACATTGTGAAGATCACCAACCTCCCAGCAGAGTGTTCTGTGAACATCTTTATGACTAACGGAACGCTGGTAAGAACCATTAACAAATCCAATGATCTTACTTACCTTGAGTGGGATCTTACAAATAACTTCGGAGTGCCGATATCTAGTGGAATTTACCTCATCCATATAGATGCCGGAGAAGGAGGACAGAAAGTAGTTAAATGGATGGGTGCACTGCGTCCAATCGACCTTAACGCATTTTAAAATAAAGTTTCGCCTACAGAATGAGATTACGACATAAGATAGGTGTTGCCGCGGCATCACTTCTGATTACGACCGGAAGCCTGCTGGCAGGTAACCCTCAGCGTGCAGGTTCAGCTGGCGCCCCAGAACTTTTAATTAATCCTTGGGCCCGCAGCTCGGGCTGGGGAAGCGTAAACATCGCTGGAGTTAGAGGTGTTAATGCCAGTTATTTAAACATCGCTGGAACTGCACAAACCGAACGAACCGATGTGGCCTTCACCAATACGCAATGGTTGGTGGGTTCGGATATTGCGATAAACGCATTCGGTTTTAACCAAAAAGTGGGTGCTAACGGAGTGCTGGGAGCCAATGTTACGGCCTTTGATTACGGTGAGTGGGAGAGAACCACTACCGCAAATCCAGATGGAACCCTGGGAACCATAAGCCCTACCACGGTGGTGATTGGGATTAGCTATGCTCAGAGATTTACGGAGAGTATTCTTGGTGGGGTTAACATCAAGCTATTCAACCAGGCCTCGCCGGAACTTACTGCCAGTGCGGTTTGTTTCGATGCCGGTGTTCAGTATATAACCGGTGCGGAAAAGCAAATGAAATTTGGTATTACCCTTAAGAATGTAGGCCCTTCAGCCTCGTACAGCGGTGATGGAAAATCAATTTCTTTGGTTATTCCAAGCGGTGGTTTTACCAGAACTTTTGAAGAACGCAGTGCAGATTTCGAATTACCTACCACCCTATCTCTTGCTGGTAGTTATGATTTTAACTTTACAGAGCAACGCTTAACAGTTGCTGCGGGTTTCATGTCGAACTCCTTTGAAAAGGATCGCTATATTCTTGGTGCTGAATACGCACTGAAAGAAATGGCAATGCTTAGATTGGGTTACACACTTTACGACAATCGTTCTGAGGATCGGGTTACCACAGTCTTCTCAGGATTATCAGCTGGATTGTCAGTTCAGGTACCCATGGGTGAATCTAAATTTATCGTGGATTACTCCTTTACTGATACGGATCGTTTTGATGGTGTACACGCCATTGGACTTAGCTTCGAGCTTTAGTAGCTGACCCACATAAAATTTGTATTTTCGCAGGATGCAAAAAAGGCCATGATTATGGTCTTTTTGCATTATTATAATTACAGCGATAAGATGTCAGTAAATTACTATTCTAAGGAAGGATTGCAAAAGCTTAAAGACGAGCTAGAGCAAATGAGGAATGTGGAGCGACCAAAGATTTCGGAGCAAATTGCGGAGGCTCGGGATAAGGGTGACCTGTCTGAAAATGCCGAGTATGACGCGGCAAAGGAAGCACAGGGCCTAATGGAACTTAAAATTAGTAAACTCGAAGAGTTGGTAGCAAATGCCAGGATCCTGGATTCTTCTCAAATGGATGTTTCTAAGGTAATGGTTCTGTCTAACGTTAAGATTCGAAACAGCGCCAACGGTGCAGTAATGCAGTACAAGCTGGTGTCAGAGTCTGAGGCAGATTTAAAAGCGGGTAAGATTTCTGTCAATTCACCTATTGGCCAGGGATTAATGGGAAAGAAGGTAGGCGAGAAAGCTGAAATAAGTGTACCCTCCGGTAAAATCAGTCTTGAAATTCTTGAAATAAGTATTGATTAATGTCCAGTATCTTTTCAAAGATCATTGCCGGTGAAATTCCCTCTTACAAAATTTCTGAGGATGACCACTGCTTTGCCTTTCTAGATATTAATCCACTACATGAAGGACATACGCTGGTAATTCCTAAGCGTGAGACCGACTATATTTTTGACGTTCAGGATCAGGAGTATCAGGCCTTGTGGCTTTTTGCCAAGAAAGTTGCCCATGCCATCGGGCAGGCTATTCCTTGTACCAGAGTAGGGGTGGCGGTGATTGGCCTGGAGGTGGCACATGCGCATATCCACCTGGTGCCGATTAACAATGTTCATGATATTGACTTCAGTAGACCCAAAATGCAATTTACGCCAGAAGAGTATGAGAACGTCCGGCAAAGAATTGTCGCCAAGCTCTAACTTCTCAGTCGGTCAGGGTTAGCCTTGATAAATTTCTCCCAACCGCCGGAGTTTCCTTTGAGTTTTTCAGTGCCAGATTGATAATGGTGACACAGGGCCACCGCTAGTCCATCCGTAGCATCCATGTATTTAACCTCTATTTTGGTTTTAAGCGTACTTTCCAACATGGCGGCAACTTGTTCCTTGGAAGCATTTCCGTTGCCTGTAATGGCTTGTTTGATCTTCCTGGGAGCATATTCAATGATGGGGATGTCTCGCGCCAAGCCTGCGGCCATTACTACACCTTGGGCTCGCCCCAATTTGAGCATGGATTGAACATTCTTACCAAAGAATGGTGCCTCCACGGCCATTTCATCCGGCAGATAGTTCTCAATTAACCTGGAAGTTCTCTCAAATATATTCTTTAGCTTATCGCTGTGGTCTTTGAGCTTGTTTAGCATGACCACTCCCAATGCCAGGGTTTCAATCTTACTCCCCACAATCTTAATTACGCCATAACCCATCACCGTAGTCCCTGGGTCTATGCCCATAATGATCTTTTCTTGCAACATATCATCGAAAATAGAGGTTTAACTTTATGTCATAATTTGGGCGAGTGATTTTTATTATAGCTTTTTCAACTCTTTTGAGCTTGTTATACTTTCTGCTGATTTTGGTACTCTACAGCGCCTTAGGAAAGAAACCGGCAACAGAAAAGGTAGCGGGTAATAATCTATCCCGATTAAGCCTGCTCATTCCTTTTCGCAATGAAGAAGCGCATTTGCCGGATTTGTTTAAGGACATCGAAAACTTGAATTACCCGGAGAACTTGTTGGAAGTGATCTTAATCGATGACCATTCTCATGATGGATCCCTGGAGATTGCCGGGCGTTTTGCAGACACCTCTCGGTATAAAATAGTGGTGGTACAGAATTCTGGGCAAGGAAAGAAAACAGCCATAGCCAATGGCATCGACCAAGCCAGCAGTAATACCATAATTCAAACTGATGCCGATTGCAGATTTGGCAAGCAATGGCTGCGCAGAATGTTGACTGAGTTGGATGAAGATACCTTACTGATCTGTGGAGCGGTAAAAATGAATCCTGCTGCCGGAACTTGGGGAGGCTTTGCTGCCTTAGAATACATGAGTTTGCAAGCGGTATCCGCGGCCTTTGTGAAACTTAATAAGCCTATCCTGGCCAGTGCGGCAAATTTGTTGTTTCGAAAGTCTATTTGGAATGCCAACAATGTAAACGCTACCAGATTTAGTGGCGATGATACTTTTTTAGTTCAAAAGGCTGCCAGGCAGGGAAAGGTAACTTTTGTAACCGATCCTGATGCGCAGGTGGAAACTTTTGGTCCATCATCTCTTGGTTCCTTAGTGAATCAACGGGCGCGATGGGGTGGAAAGAGCCCTGCTTATCCTTCACTCACTGCCCGCTTACTTTCTTTAATGATCGCTATTTATAATTTAAATCTTTTGGTGCTGCTGTTCCTAAGTTTACTGGAACCAAGGTTTCTGATAGTTTTATTGTTATGCATAGGTATTAAAGCACTGAGTGATTGGCCATTCCTCAATCGATATGCGGCCATGACCAAACAGAAATTACTCATGCCCCATTTTGTAAAGGCGATCTTTCTTTATCCGGTATACATTAACCTTACCCTGGCTAAGATTCTCTTTGGACAGATTAGTTGGAAAGACCGGAAACTCAGGCCTTTGGTTGACTAAGCTTTCTGAAATCTGAACCCGATGGATTTTGGAATATTCTTAGGTCAAAGTGACCCACAGCAGCCAGTAAATGATCAAATATGTCCGCCTGAATACCCTCGTAGTTCACCCATTCAATATCGTTGGAAAAACAATAGATTTCAATTGGTACACCATCCGTACCCGGCTCTAATTGACGCACCATAACCGTTTGATTCTGATCAATCTTCGGATGGCTGGACAAGTATTGCAGAGCGTAGTTTCTGAAAATCCCGATATTGGTCATATGTCTTCCATTGATCAATTGGGAAGTATCAACGCCATGCTCTGCATTGTAATTTTCAATTTCTAACTGACGCTCCTTCAAGTAGTTAGTTATGCGTTGGTAGGCTTCGTATTGCAACCGCTTTTCTGAATCGACGAAACGGATGGAGTTTATATCAATATGGATAGATCGCTTTATCCTCCTTACGCCTTGTGATTGCATTCCCCGCCAATTCTTAAAGGAGTCTGCGATGAAAGCATATGTTGGAACCGTGGTTATGGTTTTATCAAAATTTCTAATTTTTACCGTAGTAAGATTGATTTCTATCACATCGCCATCAGCCCCATATTTTTCCATACTTACCCAGTCGCCCAGGCGCACCATATCATTTGCAGAAATTTGAATACTGGCAACTAAGCCGAGTATAGTATCCCTGAAAATAAGCAGCAGAACGGCGGTGGCAGCACCAAATGCGGTAAGAATGGCAAGCGGAGATTTACCTATTATCAAGGATAATATGGCTACCGTCCCTAAAATATAATTGACAAGGGTAAATACCTGGATATAGCTGTTTACGGGCTTGCCTTCAAAGCGCTTTGAATGTAGGCCGATGTATGCTAAGGCCTTTAGAAACCTGGCTACCATCACCATGATCATGATGATCATGTAGATAGTGATCCCTTTTCTCAGCCAGCTAATGTCAAACTGATCCTCATTAAATACGATGGGTAGAGCATTCCAAATAATTGTTGCCGGAACCAGATGTGCCAGGGATCTAAACACTTTCTTCTCGAGAAAAATATCATCGTAGGTATTCTTGGATTTCCTGACGTAAGCGCCCACAAACCGAAGAATAATACGACGCGCCACAAAATCGGCCAGGAGGCTAACCAGAATTAAAAGAACAATATCAATCCCCAGGGTCAAATAATCAATAGCGGAAGGACTTAAATCTGTTTTGTCAAGCCAATTTCGAGACCAATGATTCAGGTTGAAACTATTCATGGAATTTATTCTATGCTAAGTAAAAGCTTAATACAATTAGGGTACTACTACTGTTTCAGCATAATTCTGCGCGGAAGCAAAAAAGAAACCAAAGCCGTAATCTTTTGGATCATCAGAATTATAAATATTTCCGACAATGGGTGACGGAGGAGGATCAAAAGGTCCACCAATTTGAAATACTTGCTCTACTATCAGACTGAGGTAATCATAATATGGCCTTGAGATGGAAGAAATTTCAATCCTATTGGTGTCTCCAATTTCCATTGGGCCGTAAATCGCCACCCCGGGAAAACTGCCTCCAAAATCTGCTCCATCAAAGTTGGCATCATCGAATATTAAAAAGTCTTGTGCAAATAAACTGTCATTTAACCAGCGGCGGATGCGATAGCTATCACCTACACCTTTTGGCTCCTGAAAATAAAGTAGACTGTAATATCCCTCTTCAAACACCGAAGGAACACTATTTTTAGTTAAGAACCTGGTGTTGAATGAGTCTGCTTTAAAAACCCGGCTTAATACCTCCGGCTGCGAACTCCAATTTTGTGGTAAACCATAATGCGTGGGGAGCAATATCTCAATGTGATAGGATTTTCCCAAGGTACCTGAATAGTCCAGCTCGTATTTTCCTTCAGCACCTAAAGGATTGAGTTGACCAACTGAAACTCCGTCCTCAAACAGAAAAACATCGGCATCATTAATCGGTGGATTGGTATTTTGATCAAAATATGAAGTAGTAAGACTAAGCGATACCTGCGTTCCGGTAGTATCACTAATATGACCATAAACATTTAGAGCTCTGGTGGTATCTCCCGTATCGAGATCTATAACATCTGTACAGGAAAGATTCACTACTATGAGTACAAGAACACTTATATACTTTACAATTCTCATCAAAATTCAAAATTCCAGGTTACAGAAGGTATGATAGTACCAAATATTGACAGTCTCACGGCCTGCGTATTTAGTGGGTTTGCCTGAGCATCGGGAATGTCAGGGTCACTGGTTTCTGGCCGAAAGTAAATCGAATAGGCATTCCTTCGCGAATACACATTGTAAATCCCGAAAGACCAGGAGCTGTAGAATCGTTTATCTGGGTTGCGTTCAGGGCTGTAATTTGCACTAAAGTCCAGGCGGTGGTAGCTGGGTATCCGATATTTATTGCGGGTAGAATAAATGGGGACCGGTATATCTTCAATGATGAATTTGCCTTCCGGAGGAGTATAAGGTCTGCCACTCTGAAAGACAAAAACAGCTCCCAAATCCCATTTGGAGTTGATTTGATAGGTGGCTACTACTGAAATATCGTGAATTTTGTCATAGTTACTTAGATACCAGTCTCCTTTATTGATGCTTCTCTGGGGAGTGCCATCGCCAACCACCTTTCGTTCAGACCTTGATAAGGTATAGCTGACCCAGCCCGTTAACTTTCCGGTTCTTTTGCGGAGTAAAAACTCAGCGCCGTAAGCCCGACCTATGCCACTCAAAATTTCGGTTTCTATATACTCGTTAAAAATGAGATCTGCGCCCGGCCGATAATCTACCAAGTTTTCAAATGTCTTATAATAGAGTTCAATCGAAAACTCAAACATATTATCGCTAAAGTTCTGAAAATAACCGCCGGCTACCTGATGTACGGAGGCTGGTTCTATATATGTTCCGGCAGGACGGTAAAGGTCAATTGGCGTGGGGGAATTGGTATTGGAGATTAAATGAATATACTGCCGGGTGCGATTGTAACTCAACTTGAGGCTTCGTTCATCATCTAGAAGATAATTTAGGGCTAAACGCGGCTCAAAACCCTGAAGTCCATCATAGGAGGCCACCACTTCGCGATCAGCGTAGGATTTCTCACCTGTAACTTCATCAGGCTCGGGAAATTCCGGGTTTTGGTATTCCCGGGTAGTAATAGGTCCAAGATTATAAAATGCGGAATAGCGGAGTCCGTATTTAATGGTCCACTTAGGAGTGGGTTTAATCTCATGACTTACATACGCGCTTGGCTCCAGGGCATATTCATTCTGAAGAATAATGGGTTCATCCAGTCCATCGGCCACCACCTTCCCAGGTGAAAAACGATAGTAGATGCCTTCAAATCCAAAATCAATGGTACTGTTTGCCGAAACATAGTAGCTGAGATTATATTTCAGGTGATAATCTTGAATTCTTGAAGTTAACTCAAAGAAATCCTCGTCATCTTCCGGTGTGCCAATCCGATAGGTATAATCGCTGTATACCATTGATAGATTAGAAAATAGCTTTTCGCTAAAAAGATGATTCCATCTCAAGGTACCGGTACCGTTCCCCCAATCAAATCCAAATAAATTCTCAATTCCGAATACATCCCTGCCAAAATAGCCCGATAAAAACAGATTATTGTTGGCGTTAATTCTCGAATTGACTTTTAGATTCAAATCATAGAAATACAATATGTTTTGGTTGATATCAGGATTATTGCTCAAGGCCAGGAAAATATCCGCATATGATCTTCTGGCTGCCACCATAAAGGAGGTGTGATCCTTTACGATTGGTCCTTCGACCAAAAGTCGGCTACTCAATAATCCAAGCCCTCCCTGAAAACCAAATTTCTTGCTGTTTCCTTCTTTTTGCCGCACATCGACCACCGAGCTTAAGCGTCCTCCATATTGTGCTGGGATGCCGCCTTTATAAAGCTTTACATCCTTTACGGCATCTGCGTTGAAGATAGAAAAGAAGCCAAAGAGGTGAGATGAGTTATAAACTGGTGCTTCATCCAGGAGAATGAGGTTCTGATCCGCCGCACCTCCCCGTACGTTAAAACCATTAGATCCTTCTCCCACCGTGGTAACACCAGGCAGCAGGGTAAGTGTGCGGATTATATCCGTTTCCCCTAATAATTGTGGAACCTTTTCTATCTCTTTAACATCAAGTTTGGCCACGCTCATCTCTACGCTAGACACATTTTTGTCAAGCCTCTCCGAGCTCACCTCCACTTCCTGTAATTGGGTGGCAGACTCACGCAACTCAATATCGAGCCTAATATCCTTATCCAGCTGTATCTCCCTTTGCAGGGTTTCAAATCCTATGTATTGATACTCCACCTTATAAACACCCGCAGGTAAACTGAGAGAGTAAAAACCGTATAGATTGGTGGACGTACCTAGTCCCAATTCGGGTATGATAACACTGACACCAATAAGGGCTTCACCATTATTGGCGTCTCTTACATAGCCACTTAGGCTAGCCTTTTGACCCTGAGAAACAGAGCATAACATTAATAAAAGGCAGATGATTGTACTGCGCATTAACTGAAACTAGATTATATTGTGAGCAGTAATTTTAGGAAGCAGAGTTATCTGGCTTGAAAATTGCCGTAAATATCACAACAATTCTCTGCTATATAAAGAGACTTGTCCGTTATTTTCGCAATATATAATAGTTAATGAAGGTCATCAGGATGATAAATAAGTTTAAGTATCTCATTTTAGGGGCAGTGCTTGCCGTGGGTTTTGGTTTTTATTCGCCTGCTGCTGAGGATAGTAAGAAGGATGAGGTGATTCTGAATTTGATTTATAATGTGCTGAATTCCTCGCATTTCTCACCTCAGGATATTAATGATGATTTCTCTGAAAAGGTCTTTGACCATTACATAGAAAGCCTCGATTACAGTAAGAGATTCTTTCTGAAAGAAGATATTGAGGCGCTAAACCCTTATCGGGATGAGATAGATAATCAGATCAAGGCGTCTTCACTGGAGTTTTTTGAAAAGGCATACGGCCGATACGAAAAAAGGCTTACAGAAGCCGAGGGATATTTTGTAGGAATTCTCTCAGAACCCTTTGATTACGACATTGATGAGCATTTTGAAACGGATGAGGAGAAGTTGCCTTTTGCCTCTACCCATGAAGAATTAAAGGAACGTTGGAGGAAGTATCTGAAGTATCGCGTAATAGTAAGGGTTGAAGACAAGCTTCATGACCAGGAAAAGGCTGCGCAAGATTCAGTTGATGCTGCGAGTGACACGGTGGCAGTGAAGAGCTTTGAAGAACTGGAAAAAAATGCTCGCGAAAGAGAACTCGAGATTCATGAAGAGTGGTTCGACAATATGAGGGATATGGATCATATTGATTGGCTTGGGATGTATCTCAATTCCATCACCAATATTTATGATCCTCATACTCAGTATTTTCCACCGCAACGACAAGAAGATTTTGAAATCAGTATGTCAGGTCAGCTGGAAGGAATTGGAGCTCAGCTCAGTCAGAAAGGTGATTATGTAACGATTGCCAAAATAATTACCGGCAGTGCCTGCTGGAAGCAAGGAGATTTGGAAGTAGGAGACAAAATACTAACCGTAGCCCAGGGTGATTCTGAAGATGAACCAGTCAATTTGGTAGGCATGAATGTCAGAAAGGCGGTGAAGTATATCAGGGGTCCAAAAGGAACGGAGGTAATACTGAATGTGCAAAAACTGGATGGAACCAAGATGGAGATTGCAATAGTGCGTGATGTGGTTGAACTTGAAGCCACTTTTGCCAAGTCAGCTATACTGGGCGAAGGGGAGGATAAGGTAGGCTATATAAGGCTCCCCAAGTTTTATATGAACTTCGATAACGACAAGGGTCGCAATTGTGCAGATGACGTTAAAAAGGAATTGCAAAAACTGAAACAAGAGAATGTGAACGGCGTAATTCTCGACTTAAGAAATAATGGGGGTGGTTCCTTGCAAGGGGTGATTGATATTGTCGGATTGTTTATTGAGGATGGTCCGGTGGTGCAGGTGAAATCTCCAAATCGTGCGCCACGTGTTCTTAAAGATAAGGATAGCGAGATTCATTACGATGGCCCATTGGTGGTAATGGTAAATCAATTTAGTGCTTCCGCTTCTGAGATTTTTGCGGCAGCCATTCAGGATTATAACCGGGGCTTGATCATAGGCAGCCGTTCAACCTTCGGCAAAGGTACGGTGCAAAATGTGCTGGATATGGATCGTGCAGTGAATCTGACTTATGGAGATATGAAGCCTCTAGGAGCATTAAAATTAACTATTCAAAAATATTACCGCATTAACGGTGGCACCCCCCAATTGAGAGGTGTTGAACCGGAAATTGTATTACCGGATAATTACAATTACATAGACGTTGGAGAGAAAGAACAGGATTATGCTCTGCCCTACGATGAAATAGGTTCTGCGCAATATAGCGTTTGGGATAAAGGCGTTGAAAATTACCAGGATGCTATTAAGAATAGTGGTAAAAGAGTAGCGCAAAGTGCCAAGTTTGATCTCATTGATGAATACGCTGTATGGCTAAAAGAACAGCAAGAAGTAACGGAGGTTAGTTTAAACTTTGAGAAGTATCATCGCGATCAGGATGAGTTTAGAGAGCGTTCTAAGAAATATAAAAACATGCGTAAATCTGATAAAGTAACCACGGTGGCATCCTTGAAGTTGGATGAAATCATGTGGGACAGCAGTGAGGAAAAGACTGAGGAACGAGATAAGTGGTTTAAAAATCTTGGTACGGATCTGTATCTTCAAGAGGCCGTTTCGGTAGTTCACGACTTAAATTAGCAGCATTGCCTTGAAGCGATCAACTTTTAAAGACCTCTTAAAAGATCCCTTAGGCCTTGGAGGGCTGTTGGTCATATTCCTGGCCTTTCTTATGGCCATTTTTGCCTATCTTATTGTTCCGGATTCTACCCCAAACGCCAATCAGATGCAGGTTTCTATAGCGGGTAAAAAACCTGGATTCAGAGTAAGCGTTCTCAGGTTGTCAAGAGAGCATATTGAGCAGGCTAGCTTCTTTGATATGTTAATCCATGGGGAAGAATTACCTTATCGGGAAGAGGCTGTAAGCAGGGTACACTGGAAGAAGTCAAGTGTAGTATATCATCCATACTCAGGAAGCGATAGTCCGTTGGCGGCGATCGAAATTCCGCGCGATAAACTATATCAGCAAGATGTCTTTGACCGTACGTTCATTCTCGGTACAGATCGCTATGGGAGGGATCTTTTAAGTAGATTGCTACTCGGAGCACGCATTAGTTTTTCAGTAGGCTTTATTTCAGTTTTCATTTCTCTCTTAATTGGCATTCCTCTTGGTGCCCTCGCGGGATATTTTGGTGGTTGGCTGGATAGGGTCATCATGTGGGTCATCAATGTGGTTTGGTCTATACCTACTTTGTTGATGGTTATTGCCATTACTTTGGCTTTGGGTAAAGGATTCTGGCAGGTTTTTATTGCGGTAGGATTTACCATGTGGGTGGAGGTAGCCAGAGTAGTTAGAGGGCAGGTACTTAGTGTAAAAGAAAAGGAGTATGTCCAGGCGGCCAATGTGTTGGGATACTCCAACTTCAGAATCATTTTCCGTCATATATTACCCAATGTTCTGGCGCCGGTGATTGTAATCTCTGCGGCCAATTTTGCGGCGGCAATACTCATTGAAAGTGGTTTAAGTTTCTTGGGAATTGGGGCGCAGCCACCGATGCCCAGTTGGGGTGGAATGATTAAGGATCACTACGCCTATTTGATCGTGGATAAAGCCTACCTGGCAATTGCTCCTGGTCTTGCTATCATGACGCTGGTACTAGCGTTTATGATGCTAGGAAATGCTTTGCGCGATACCCTTGATGTAAAAAGTACGGCTTAAGTGGATAGTCGCTCCTTTCAACTTTCCACTTGATAACATCGGGCTTAGAAATACCCTGTCCAGGATCCCTGGAGGCTAGGTAACTTCTTATTCGCTTCAACCAGATTGATAAAAATATCTCTTGGGATAGTATACGCTCCAAGACTAGCTAGATGTTCATTATACACCTGGCAATCAAGTAAATCAAAGCCATTTTTTTCCATCATCTTACACAGGTGTATAAAGCCAATTTTACTGGCGTTGCTCACCAGAGAAAACATGGAGTCACCAAAAAACAACTTGCCAATGGATATACCGTATAAGCCTCCTACCAGCTCTCCTTCCTCAAATACTTCAACGCTGTGCGCAAATCCCAAGCGGTGGATTTCAATGAGATTCTCCTTTAGTTCATCCGTAAGCCAGGTGGACCCTTCTTGACCACGACGTTTAATTTTTTGACACATATTGATAACTTCTACAAAACATGTATCAGCCTTTACTTCAAATTTCTTGCGGTTGAGCAGGTTTCTGCTGCTTTTGGTTATGCGCACTTCAGAAGGTCTCAAAACCATTCTTTCTGCCGGTGACCACCAGGCGATTGGTTCCCCAGGGTTATTCCAGGGAAATATACCATTTCGATAGGCCAATAATAATCTGGCTGCACTGAGATCACCACCTACGGCAATTACGCCGTGCTCATCATATTCATGGCGGGGTGGAAACCACAATTGCTTATCTAATCGGTAAATGGCCATTAATATATAAGAAGCATGCTGATGAATATAAGCGTACCCAATAGCAATAGAACCAGGGTATAGGGAAGTATTTCCCTGGCCTTTAATCCTGTAATGCCAAGCAAGGGTAGAGCCCAGAAAGGTTGAAGCATATTGGTTATCTGATCACCATAGGCGAGAGCCATGATACACTTTGCTAAGCCAAGGTTCAGCTTACTGGCCGCTTCAATAATGATGGGACCCTGCACGGCCCATTGACCACCACCACTGGGAACGAAAATATTGACCAAACCTGCACTCATAAAGGTGAATATAGGGAAGCTGGTTGGATCAGATATCGAAATGAAGAAGTCGCTTATTTGTTCTATTAATCCACTGGAGGCCATGATTCCCATGATGCCAAAGTATAAGGGAAACTGAATGAGAATTCCCGAGGCTCCCTTTATAGCAGTGTCAATCGCATCAACAAAATATTTAAAACTGCCATGAAACAATATGGCGAGTCCGAGTAATAATAAGTTTACATAGTTGAGGGTGAGAAAGGAAAGGCTGCCAAACGAGTTGAATGCCACATAAATACAATAAAACAATATCATCATAGAAAAGGCTGAGCCAAACCACTTGCTGCTATCTAGTTTTTCCGCACCAACAGCATTCTCATCTTCGATTTTCACTCTCCGTGGTCTGGCTAAGGCAGCTATTGCCTGACCCTCGGTAAATCTGGCAACTATACCCATAATTAACGGCAGTATCACCAATAGCAGCAGGGAGGCGGAAAGGTTCATACTGCTGAAAACCGTGTCTTGCATAGGGATTGCATCCGGAAGAGAAGCGAGTTGCTCCGGAGACCAAAAACCACCCATCAACTGGTTTAGATGGCCACTCTCGGCTACCTTTATGGGTGCACTGCCAGAAATGCCACCATGCCAAACCATTAAGCCCGAATAACCTGCAGCACCCACCAATGGATAGTTAATCTTCTTGCCTAGATGAGCAAAATGTTCACCGGTTTTTCTGGCTATGATGGCGCCAAAGATCAGACCCAACCCCCAATTGAAAAAAGATACCAGCAGCGTGAAGAAACAGACCAGAAAAACGGCCAGAGAAGCATTTTCAGTTAAGCCTGTAACCCGGTCAATAAATTTGCTGATGGCAGGAGATAACGCCAGGGCATGACCCAATACCAGAATGAGCATCATCTGGATGGCAAATACCAATAGCGGAGGATTCCATAAACCCACTTGCCATTGATCCAGGATACCAAATAGGCGAGAGGATTCCGCAGGATAATCTCCATACAGATAAGCTAGCGCCATTACCAAAAGCGTAAGAATCACCGCAATGGTAAATGGAGCGGGTAGCAAGAGATGAAAGGCCTTCTCGAATCGCTTGGCAAAGCTCATAATGGCATCTTAGCGCCGTAAGTTAGCTTTTTCAGTTGCATATTGCACTGATAGTAAGCAGACTAGAACGGCAGGTCGTCGTCATCACTCTCTGGAAGAGGGGGCATAGGAGGCATGGCCGCTGCAGTTTCAGCAGAAACAGCTTGGTTATCTTTTTTCTCTATCCGCCAACCCTGGATGGTGTTAAAATACTTTACCTCCCCTTGAGGAGAAGTCCATTCTCTGCCGCGAAGATTAATGCCAATTGTGACTTTTTCACCTTCTGTAAAATTATTCAGAAGATCCACCTTGTCCTGGACAAATTCCACCATAATATGTTGTGGATATTGTTCTTCGGTGGTTACCACCACACCACGTTTGCGAAAGGTGTTGGTAATTTGTTGTGTCTCTTCAATTTTCTTTATTGTTCCTTCTATTTCCATAGCTTTAATTTCGGCTTAATTTATCACATAACAAAGCCTTCCAGGCTTCTTTTACCTTATCTGCATCCAATAGCTCCTTGGCA
Organism: Owenweeksia sp.; assembly: GCA_965229445.1. Taxonomy (GTDB): domain Bacteria; phylum Bacteroidota; class Bacteroidia; order Flavobacteriales; family Schleiferiaceae; genus Owenweeksia. The sequence goes on along the minus strand of OZ245876.1, from coordinate 3,038,850 downwards.
TATTGATGCAATTTCTCTCTGGCCTCCATACCATCTGCTGAACGAGCCATGATATCCTGGATCGCTGATTTTTGAGCATAATGTTCCAGTTCCTCATCGCTTGGCAAACTTTCAACATTTCCAAGCTTGCCAATATCATTGCCATTGAGATACATACTATTGCGAATGCGCTTTGGTACCTGATCAGCTCCAATACCTTTTACAGCGAGAGGCTTCTCCACCTCAAACATAGAATCACCCTTAGCCCTGGTGTACCAATCGCCCCCCATTCTACCTACTAAGTCAATCTTATTCTGATCAATTCTGCCATTGGCATCCAATACTTTTTCGTCAACATGCATATGTACCACTTCACAGATAATAAGATTTCCGGCTCCACCATGGTCTCCTAATGGCACAATATCATTGACTTTACACTCAAAATGAACCGGTGATTCCTTTACCCTGAACGGGCTTACTTTCTCCGATGGTAGCGGTGTTAAACCGGCTTTTACAAATTCATTGACTCCTTCCGGGTACTCCGTAGAGGAGAGCGAACTTTGTTGAACCAAGTCATAATTCACAACATTGATCACCACTTCCCGGGTTGATTGTGCATTGTGAAGAGTATGTTTAGTGCTGTTGTCCCTTACCCTTCTGGCCGGTGAAAAGATTAGAATAGGAGGATTGGAGCTAAACACATTAAAAAAGCTAAATGGGCTCAAATTTGGACGACCATGGCTATCCATAGTGCTGGCCAGAGCAATGGGTCGAGGCCCGATTCCTCCCAGCAACATGGCATGTCTGGTGCGAGAATCCAGTTCCGAAAGATCTAAGGAGCGCATACTTGAAAGATTTGGTCGGCAAAAGTAAGATTTTAAGCCCTGTTGAGAGAGATAATTTAGCTGGTTTTTGTTGCGGTGAGCGGATAAAGATTTTATATTTGCCGCCCTCTTTGGAGGGCCATAATGCGGGCGTGGTGGAATTGGTAGACACGCTAGATTTAGGATCTAGTGCCTCGAGGTGTGAGAGTTCGAGTCTCTCCGCCCGCACAACGGAAAAAGCTTCTCTGGTAAAGAGGGGCTTTTTTTTTTTGACCAGGACTATCCATAATAGGAGAGACGAGAAGTTTATCCTGCCTGCCCACCCTTGGTGGGAGCTAGTCGAAGGGAGTCTCTCCGCCCGCAAGATTAACAAATACCAGATGGAAACGGGAGGAGAGCAGCTGATTACTCAGGCCTTGTCTGTATCTATTAGATTAAAGATCACTTACCAAGTATTCTGATACATTTAAACAAAAATCTGGATAATTAAACCAAGAAATGTAACTTGGTTCATGAAGCAGGATAATGATGAATCAGCCTACACCAATAAGTAGCCTTAAGCCACCTCGAATTTTTAGCCTCTAAGATCGCACGGGCAGGTGTGATAAAGTATAATTATATGACTAATTATGAAATAGCAAGTATAGCTATTGATACGATAGGTTTAATTGGAGTTATTAGTTCTATTGCATATGCAGCATTACAGCTTAGGCAGAACAGGATAATACATCAGCGTACATTAGATTGGAATCGTGTTACTTTAACTGAAGCTGAACTATCTAATAAAGCAGATAGTCAAAGAACAGTGAAGTTGAGTACAGAATTTTCGGCATATGTTTCAACTAATACTGACCAAGAACCAAATACAATTCCTTTGGCTGAAATTCTGGATGCAATAAATGATGGCCGTATAACACCAGAGGATATCCACCATGTTTTAAATAGGTATGAACGCATTTGCAGGGGTGTCAATTGTAAACTATATGATGAACAATATGTACTTCTTGCTTTAAGAATGACTATGATAAAAGTACTTGTAAATTATAAAGAGTATATCAGCTATCGAAGGCTAACAACAAATCCCAACGCTTGGATTCAATTTGAGAGTCTAATGAATGAATGGAACCAAGCAGATTTAAAGCAGGATTGAGATAATTTTACAGATCATTGCGGTAATTACTATCAGATGGATTGAAGCACAAAATTCTAAAGGTTTGTTGACTAGGACTGTAATTATGTAGATCCTTCCTGATCTTCTTTCATATTTCCTAATGGAAATGCATTAATTAGCTGAAATATATCGTTAAAAAAGTTCAAACTTATTGTCTAGAATATGATAGTTTGGGTCATGATTATAGCAAAGACCTCAACCACCTGGATGTTAAGTCAAGAGGGTTTAGAATCAAAAAGAATTTCATTTGGTATCGTGGCCGGTATAGGGGTTGATTCTCTAAGTTTGAAAAGTGAAGTTGATGGATTAATTGGGGTTGAGAATTCCAATCAAATTGCGGAATCTGGTGCCCTGGAATTCTATTAGGCCTTTCATTTTAATAATGATATAGGCTTCTCTTGTGGATTGTAGGTGCTGAGTACCACTATGCCATTTGTCGCAGATTCTAGCTTTTTTTAAATCAGTGGTATGAGGTATCAGATTCCATGTTAAACGAAGTCCCTTTCCTTAAGGATGAAAGGTTCATTTCCATAATACAACTTGGTGGGTTCCTTGACCTTTCTAATGCTGTGAAATTGACAAGGCAATTATCTGGCCAACAAGAAGTGGCAGAGCTAAGCGATTATGGAATGATGGTAGGAATGGATTTTAGGTTTAAGATGAATTGGCGTAGTACGGTCAAATTTAAGCTATAGGCCTTCGGCGATCTGCAGCAGGAAAGCATTTGGATGGCTGGTATTACTATCCGTGTGTGCTGTATGGTTGGGTTTTTTGAAGGATTCGCAATTTTAAAGTAGTTTGTTAGAGTCTAATGCTTGATTGTAACCCTCCCTTTTCTCAGACTGGGTTTAAATGTACTTTCTTTTGTTTAAAGGGCACTGGTCTTTCATCAAAGCAAGCTTGCTTTGATGAAAGCTTGGCTTCTGCTTGAACCGGGGTTATACCTCCTAAAGCTTCATGTGGTCTAGAGAAGTTATAATCATATATCCATTGTTCAGCTAAGGCTCTTACTTGATCGATCCCTGAGAATAAGTGGGCATCTAGGACATCTTGTCTAAAGGTTCGGTTAAATCGCTCGATATAGCCGTTTTGCATGGGTTTGCCTGGTTGTATATATTGTAGCTTGACTTGTTGTAATCTACACCATTCACTAAACTCCAATGAGGTAAACTCAGGGCCATTGTCCACTCTTATTTTCTGAGGCTTTCCGTACTCTTCAAAGGATCTTCTTAATACCTGAATCACCTCTATCGCAGGGAAGGTAAACTCTGCTTGGGTAACTATTGCCTTACGGTTAAAGTCATCGATCACATTTAGAACCCTAATTCTTCTGCCATTTTCCAAGGCATCACTCATGAAGTCCATTGACCAAGTTTGGTTGGGTTGTTCCATCTGTACCAAAGGATGCTTAACCCTTGCAGGGATACGCTTCTTGGTCTTTCTACGCAGGTTTAACCCTAGCTTTAGATAGACTCTTCTCACACGCTTTTTATTCCAAGGATATCCTTCTAATCGTAGGCGTTGATACAGCTTGTCTTGTCCTTCTCTAGGACGCAAGGAAGCCATCTCCAGAAGCTTGGTCATCACTTCTGAGTCGTCCTTAACGGACTGATAATAATACATGGACTTAGGGAAACGAATAACCCTGCAGGCTCTGGTAATACTTATCTGATAAGAATCTCGCAGATAAGTAGCCACATTTTGACGCTCACCAGTGCCTACCACTTTTTTGATAGGACATCCTTGAGCATCTTATTATCCAAGCTCACATCAGCAAACATCTGCTTAAGCTTTCCATTTTCTTCTTCCAGCTCCTTCAGACGTTTTAACTGTAGGGAGTCCATTCCTGCATACTTCTTACGCCATTGATAAAAGGTGCCTTTGGATATGCCATACTCCCGGCATATGTCTTCTGTCTTACGACCAGACTCCTGCTGCTTAATCGCATGAACAATCTGACTTTCTGTAAATCTCGACTTCTTCATAATTATTGGTTAAATTTAATCGTTTTAACCAGTCCGAATTTTTGGGAGGGTTACATGATGATTTCCAATTCTAGTAATTCATACTCATGACTTAGTACATGCTATTTCTTATTCACCTTAAATAATTCAGCATACATTCCTGTCCCCAACCAAATCGCCTCTTTTTACGTAATTTTGTCATCAACCCATTTCTATTGATTATCAGAACACTTACCCTTCGCTTTAGCACTGTTCTCTTTCTGGCTATAAGTCTTCTTCCCGCAGCTAAGGCACAGCAGCATTCTGTGGCCAGACAATGGAATGAAGCATTGTTACATGCTATCAGAAATGACTATGCCCGACCAACCGTGCATGCGCGAAATCTATGGCACACCTCTATATTGATGTATGACACCTGGGCAGCCTACACCCCAGCTGCCGATAATTATTTCCTTGGAGATACGGTAGGTGAATTCTATTGTCCGTTTACCGGAATTACCCCTCCGTCAAATATTCCCGCAGCCCAGGAGGAGGCCATGAGTTATGCCGTGTATCGCTTGATGAAGCATCGCTTTCAAAATTCCCCGGGGTCTAGTGAAATTAACAGTTACATTGATTCTTTATTCCTTCATTTAGGTTATGATCCGGCGCTGACCAGTATTGCTTATGCTACTGGTCCTCCTTCTGCTTTGGGAAATTTCCTGGCACAAGAGATGATCGCCTTTGGTTTTCAGGATAGTTCCAATGAGCAGAATGATTATGACAATCTTTACTACGCTCCTGTAAATGGGACTCTGGCGCCGGTGGCTTCGGGCAATCCACATCTCACCGACCCCAATCGCTGGCAACCTTTGACCTTGAATGTATTTATTGATCAAAGCGGCAATGTCATACCGATCAGTACCCCTAAATTCCTTAGTCCGGAATGGGGATGGGTAACAGCATTCGCCTTAGATACTGCCGATCGCACCATCCTTACTCGTAACGGACATCAGTATCCGGTGTATCATAATGTGCCTGACCCTCCTCGCATGGACACCTTGGTTTCAGGGCAGTCCAATATCAATTATGAATGGGGCTTTCGATTGGTAGCCAAATGGTCTTCCCATCTGGATACAACAGACAACGTGATGATAGATATTTCACCCGGCTCCATTGGCAATGTACCCTGGTATCCCAATTCAATGGACAGCCTGCCTTACTTCTATGATGAACAGAATGGCGGTGACATCGGAACCGGATGGTCGGTAAATCCCGCTACCGGTCAACCCTATGCCCCTCAGATGGTACGCCGTGGGGACTATGCCAGGGTTCTGGCTGAATTTTGGGCAGATGGTCCCGAATCTGAGACTCCTCCTGGTCACTGGTTTACTTTACTGAATTATGTGAATGATCACCCCCAGTTCGAGAAAAAGTGGCGTGGTCAGGGTCCGGTACTTCCAGATTTGGAATGGGATGTGAAGTCCTATTTTACAATGGCTGGGACGGTTCATGATGCCGCCGTGGCTGCCTGGGGCTTAAAAGGATATCACGATTATCTGCGCCCAATTTCTGCCCTGAGGTGGATGGCGTCCCTGGGTCAAAGTTCAGACAGTAGCTTACCGAGCTATCACCCGCTTGGCGTTAAACTGGATTCGGGCTTTGTGGAGTTGGTAGATTCTTTAGACCCCTTGGCGGATAGTGCTTACAAAAATGTTGGAAAGATCAAGTTTATGGCCTGGGCCGGACCAGACTCCATAAGCAATCCCGCTACAGATATGGCCGGGGTAAATTGGATATTGGCGGAAGACTGGTGGCCGTATCAACGTCCTACTTTTGTCACACCGCCATTTGCGGGTTTTGTATCAGGGCATTCAACTTTTTCTCGTGCCGCGGCGGATGTGATGACGTTCATGACCGGAGATCGCTATTTCCCGGGTGGTATGGGTGAATTTCTGGCGGAGAAAAATAAGTTTTTGGTATTTGAAGAAGGACCAAGTACCAACGTTGTCCTGCAGTGGGCAACCTATCAGGATGCCTCAGATCAGTGCAGCCTTTCTCGTATATGGGGCGGTATTCACCCACCGGCGGATGATATTCCCGGCCGCCTTCTCGGTATTAAGATTGGGAAGAAGGCCTTTGATTTGGCCGTTACTTACTGGGAAAATGGCATAGCCGATTTAGTTGACCTCCAAATCAATACCAATGTGGTCACGGATACCCTGGTAGGAAAGAACTTTTCCATGACACTCAAGTACGATGAGCGAATGGACACCACCAGTGCTCCCCAAATAAGCTTCCCGCTTGAAGATCCCAGCAATACCATAATTCTCGATAGTACATTGAGTGGCTGGAAAGATGTATATAGCTATCTGGCGATTTACGAGGTACGAGATAGTAATGAGTATGTGCCGGATATTGACCTTAGAGTGGATAGCGCCCTGGATGAGAATGCGTCTTATCAACAGGCTTATAGCGTATCAGATCTCTTTATGATCGATACGGAGAATCCCCATTTGGTCAACCTGACTATCAGCCCTCGACACATCAATGACACCGCAGCTGGTGTTGCCAGTTTTGAACTGTTGGCAGATTTTAATGAGGATCTTGATACGGCTGTTATTCCACAGCTTCAGTTTCCTATCGAGAACCCTTTATTGAATGATCTTGTCGTAAATACAGACAGCACCGGCTGGTTGAGTCAATCTCGCTATCGCTTTTCGTATGATGTTTTTGACACCGACACCACCATCACGGATATTGATTTAAGTTTTTCTGACTTAAAGGATTTGTATGCCAATAAGGGAGACTCCCTTTTTCTTGCCGATCAGTTTTCGATTGACACACGTAACCCTATGACTATTAGCGTAATACCTTCTGTAGATACCATTACATATTTTCAAGCTGGTGCATCGGGATTCTACCTGGAAGTGAATTACTCCGAAGATATGGACACCAGTATTTCTCCCCAGCTGGCTTTTCCGGTAGAAGACCCATTATCCACAAGTTTGAGTTTTAATCCTGTAAAGAGCAGTTGGCTAAACCTCACAGCCTATCGTGCATATTTTGATGTTGATTCTGCTCTGAACACTCTGTTGAACATTGATGTGACTTCATCTCCGGTGAAGGATACTATAGGCAATGATGGCACCGGCCTACTCAAGGCAGATTTGTTTAGTATTCAGATTAATACCTCCTTTGGCGTGGACGGAACGTCAATTAGACTTCCACTGATCCTGTATCCAAACCCTGTTCAGTCTGGTCATCCTGTTTTTCTTTCCCTTCCTTTTCCGGCAGAAAGCTGGAAACTTGGCGTGTACGATTTACAAGGTCAGCTGATGAATTCAACCTCAGGCCATAGTGGTACGAGGTTGATTGAAATACCAATTCAAGATTTATCAACTGGTTCCTACTTAGTGCAATTTTATCGGGAGGGGGAGGTGTATACTTTGCCATTCATCATTGTGGACTAAGCAAAGGCGCATTTCCTCTACTAAAACCCTGGTTCTCTCCGTTACAGGATTCTGAAAAACCAAAACCATTGAACGTGTTATTGGCTAATCGCATTCGTTATGAAATTTTACCCGCTTGATAAGCAATAGGTTCTTCAAATATTTTTGGCTCCTGGATGGCCGCAGATAGCACTATGAAGAATAAAATCACTGATATTTGTGACTGACGCGAACAGATTTTCCAGGTATAGATAAGGAAGCACAAGTCCATCAATAGATCATCACCAACAGCGGTATGAGATGGAACAAATTTCGCCCGGATTGAGTATATAAATGGACAGAAATGTTAGAATTATTGAAGCTCCAGTTCCCCATTCTAAGCGATGAAGGGCTAATTGAGGAAATAGTGGAAACTGCTAAATTGGTTGACATAGCAGAAGAAGGAGTTCTTATTAGATTGGATCAACATGTCAAGTTTATTCCTTTAGTCACTAGTGGCGCTATTAAGGTATTAAGAGAAGATCCGGAGGGGGGAGAGATATTTCTGTATTATTTGTACCCCGGACAAACCTGTGCTTTTACCTTAAACTGCTGTATTTCCGATATGCCTAGTCAGGTTAAAGCCGTGGCGGAAGAAGGCACACAGTTTATATCTGTCTCCAGAGAGGCTATACCTCGTTGGTTAAATGAATACAATTCTTGGCGACAGTTTATTCTTCAGATGTATTCGGATAGGTTTAACGCCTTGTTGGAGGCGGTGGATGGTATTGCTTTTCAGCAATTGGACCAGCGCCTTATTTCTTATTTGAAAGATGTGGCCATTGCTAATGGTAGCCCTGAAATTAATATTACCCACCAGGAAATTGCCGATGATCTGCACAGTTCCAGAGAAGTGATATCAAGATTGCTTAAAAAGCTCGAAAATCTCAACCAGATTGAAACAGGAAGAAATAAGATAGTTGTCAGGTTTGATTAGGCAAGTTTTACTGAACTAACCAGGTAGTAGTCTTTAGCTACATCAGTTTATGCCAATAATGATCAGGTGCTATAAGGGAAGTGATTTACATCACAGTTCAAATCACCACATTAAAGCATCTTTGTACTCACTAATAAACTAACTATATGGGCTTATTTTCGTTTTTTTCAAAGGGTAGCAATATCGCCGCCATGAAGGAAAAAAATGCCGTGGTAATTGATGTTCGTACCCCGGGAGAATTTGCCGGTGGACATGTGAAGGGATCTAAAAACTATCCATTACAGTCTATTTCCGGAAAGATGAACGAGATAAAGAAACTGAACAGACCGGTAATTTTTTGTTGTGCCTCCGGCGTAAGAAGCGCACAGGCTTCATCCATGTATAAAAAAGCAGGAGGAGAAGGTATGAATGGTGGTGGATGGCGCAGTGTCGCTAAATACTATTAGGATTTAGTAGGAGTGTAGATTTATAGTTTCCCGATCCGCCTTGAGCGGGTCGGGTTTTTTTGTACTCAGCTCAATACTGAAAACTTACCTTTGCCGGCAAATTTTGAGGAGTATGTTCAAGCTGGAATTGTCGCGTGCAAAATCATTGGTGGTACACTATGTCGGAAATAAATTGAAAGATGAGGATCTTACTTTAAGTGACCGAGAGTCTAGTATAGATGAGCCTACTAGAAGAATTCTTTGGCAGTACATTTCCGGTTCCTTTAAAAGTCCAGACTTCCACCGGTTTACCCATCCTTCTGATCTTGAACTAAACCCGGTACTACAGTATTGCCGCAATATTTTCAATGATTCAGACGGCCTGGTTGACCATTCTTGTTCTTTAGCCAAATTGCTTTTTGACGCTTCTCAACATCCACAAGTTAAATCAGGTGAATTACTGGTGATCTATTTTCCCCGACTGGTGTTTGCTGATCAGGATGCCCCAGCCATCGGCTTGTTTAAATCGGAGCGTAAGCATCCCTTTCTTTTTACTGAAACACAAGACGGACACATAGATCTATATAGTTTTCAGGGCATTGACCCTGGTAAGGTGGATAAGGCAGCTATCATTTTTAACAGCGATCAAAGCGATGGATATATGGTGTTGGCCGCGGATAATTCAGGGAAGGGAGAGGAAGCCAGATTTTGGTTTGACAGCTTTCTTAAAATTGAAAGGAGGTCAACGGAGTACGCTAAAACAGCTTCCGTGATTGATATGACCAAAAGCTTTCTGGAACACGATTTAAGTACCTATGAGCATGCTGATTCCACCCAGCGCATAGCGGTACTACAGAATAGCAAGCAATTCTTTAAGGAGAATGAGCATTTTGACCTGAATCATTTTTCTGAGGCGGTACTCGAGGACAAGAACATGGCCTCGCGCTTTAGAGATTACACCAAAGAGCAAAACAAGTACGATCTAGATGTAGATGAGAGCTTCAGTATTTCAGCAGAAGCGGTGAAGAAGAAACAAACGGTATTTAAGAGTGTGTTAAAGTTGGATAAAAACTTTCATATTTACGTACATGGTGATCGCAATAAAATAGAGCGCGGTCAGGAAAATGGCCGCAAATTTTATAAGCTTTATTACGACGAAGAGAGTTAGTTACTTTTCCTTTCGTTCCAGCGTGTAGTACAATCCCGCATAAATATTGCGCCCAAATACAGGTCCCCAAACATAGTTGGCATCAAAATAGGGTGAGGATGGGTCATCGGCACTAACTATAGGGTCTAGTTGTCTATAATCTAGCAAGTTATCGGAACCAACAAATACCTCGATACCATTTTTAAATACTTTGTTGATCTGGATATTAACCGTAAAGAAGTCTGGAGACCACTCAAAGCGCTGAAACTCTTCCGGGGCACCGTCACTCATGGGTAAGCGTCTGGCGCCATACCAATTTACGGTAAGATCAAACTTCCAACGGTTCTGGGTTTCGTAGGCAAAATTGGTAAAGGCGCGGTGTTCCGGAATGTAATAGCTAGAGTTTAAGCCATTTAGATAAAAGTCTTCTGCCTTAAGGTATTTATAAGCCAACCTTATGTCCAATCTTTCAACGGGAGTAAGGTCGAGTTGCCCCATCAGACTAAGTGAACGGCTGCCTGAGCCATTGATAAGGTAGGCTGATAAGCGATCAAAATCCAAATCGGTGACCAGCTTAGATTCAAACCAGGTGTAAAAAGCATCTACGGTAAAGCTGGATGCTTTCATACCCAAATCGAGTTGTTGGACAACACTTGCTCCTGAGTTCCAGGATATTTCCGGACCGCGCCAGTTTCCAAAATCAATAGTGCGATTTGAGGAAAGGATGTTAAAATTCTCCGCAACCAAATTGGGAGTGCGCTGCCCTCTACCTCCACCAATGCGGAAGGTTGTATTTTCAGTTAGACTGTAACGCAGGTTAAAACGTGGGGTAACAAACAGTTGGTCGAAATAGGTATTGTAGTCAACACGCGTACCCGCTACCAGCGTTAAGGATGGTCCGGGTTCATAGTTGTATTCTACATAGGCACCCGGCACTATTTCCTGACGATCCTGAGTATAATAATCAATATCCGCCTCTGTAAGGGCTTCGGAGATGTCATCCATCTGAAACGAAATTCCGGCCAGGTAACTGTGCTTTTCACTGCCCAACTGATTTTGATAGATGCTATTGAAGTAAAAGGAACGCTGTTCGGCTCGGTAGGTTTTATCCCCAAATTGAGCCTCTCTGCGATCTATATTGGCCGAATAGATCAGGCCAATGCTGTGCAAATTATTATCCTTAAACACATAGCCATTTTTCCCATAAACCTCCAGGCGTTCCCCGAGAGAATTAAATTTCCAAAGACTATCGGTAGGTATGCCCTCATTCAGGGCATCTAGCTGTCCGCCCTGACGTTCATCGCGAATAGCAACCACACCAGCCTGTCCTTCCCAATTGCTTTCTGGCGCATGCCAGCTCCACCGGTTCATCAGGTTAACCTGACTGCCCGTGGGCATATCGGCAAAGCCGTCCCCATTCCTATCATTGGCGATCGGGGAATTGCTGTAGTGCGCCAGAACCGCCGAGTAATGCTGTTTACCTACATCAAAGCCTCCCAGCGCATTAAGTTCAAATCTTCCCCCTTGATTAGCAAAAGTATTCAGGAGTAAGCGTGGCGCCGTTTCGGGTTTATGGAACTCCACATTGATCTGGCCGGTCATACTTTCATATCCATTAAGTACGGAGCTTAAACCTTTAGTGAGTTGAAGACCGTCTACAAAAGGACCCGGGATATAGGCCAGGCCAGAATTGGTATTTAAGCCTCGGGCAAATGGAATATTCTCCCTTTGGATAAGCGCGTATTTACCGGCCAGTCCCAACATTTCAATCTGTTTTTGACCGCTAACCGGATCTGTAAAGCTGATATCTACCGATGCATTGGTTTCAAAGCTCTCACTAAGATTGCAGCATGCCGCCTTTCGAAGTTCCTTACCAGTAACTTTGTAGCTAAGGTCTGCCGCTTTCAAGTCAACGCTGGTGGCTTCCAGTCTGGCAATGATTTCTATCTCGGTAAGCTTACTGCCGGATTCGGAGAGTATGAAATTAGTGGTACCGCTTCGCGATATAATTACCTTGGTTAGACTGTTGTATCCAATATAACTGGCTACCAGACTATTGGATTCAGGGGTGCGGTTGATCGTGTAGTATCCATTTGCATCCGTAATGGCACCAACACTAGTGCCATCCCAATATACATTGGCGCCTATCAACGGAACCAGACTATCGCCATAATAACCTTGAACGCTACCTGATATTTGGGCAGAAATGAACAGTGGTAAGCTGCAAAGGCCTACCAGAAGGTTTCTCCAGTACATAGTAAAGTGATTCTAGTGACTCTTAATCACTTCGGGATCGCGATACTTGCAGCAGCCGTGAAGCTTTTGATAGGCCTCCTCATCTGCGGTGCTATACTCGGTATCATACCCAGCTTTATTCACGGCCAGATTGATATCCTCAAGACTCAGCTTGTCCTGATCATAACTAAGCTTCAGAATTTTGGTGTCTTTGTTCCAGTCCACTTTCGCAATACCATCCAAATCCTCTACGGCGGTTTCTATGGTCATTTTACACATGCCACAAACTCCGTTAACAATCATGGTGGTGTCTTGCATATTTTGACCATAACTACTGGCCGAAATTAGGAGAGTAGCGAATAAACTGAAAAGTGAAATTTTATTGAATAACATAATTTGTTTTTTTAGAGAGTTAATATGATTGGCCTAAGCCATGGTTCCTGAAGTGGAAGCTCTCTAAATCAAAAAACGTTGTTGGTGAATCAATATTCTTTTTCCGGTAGAATCATGTAAAGGCGGCGGATCTTTGGAAAAATTGGTGTCATCATTTACTACTACACCAAAATTGGGGAAATCTGGTAAGCTAAATGGACTAGTTCTATCGTCTTGTAGTGCTACTGATTCCTGCTCAGATGGATTACGATCCTGAACCTGAATTCCGGGAATGCTGAGGTTCACATCATCACAGCATTGTTTAGAAATGCCATTGGTCTCTGCCCCACAATCTGCATCGGAATCAGCACTGCAACTCTCATTTCCCAGGTGAAAAAAGCTTTCCTGTGCTAACATACCCAAACAATAGTGTTGGCTAACACTAAAGCCTACGGTCGACATCACCAGTACAATGGCCGTGAAAATGGTGAAAAAAGCCTGGAACATTCGCATAGCGGCAAAGCTACAAAAACTATTCCAGGCTCTTCTTTTAGATCATTCAATCACCACGTCAAAGCTCACTTCAATATCGGTTTCGCCTCCGGCATTGCTGATATCACCATTAGAAACTCCCATCGCCGCTTTATTGGGTTCGTGACGCAGGATGATCTTTAAGTCTCCCATACTGGCATTTAAGCTTATGGCATCGGCCTCAATTCCAATCGGACGACCATCTACATGGGTATTTCTAGTAGTGGCGGCATAGTTCATTGTAAGTTCCAAACTACTGTCTAGCATGTAAAATACCTGATGTTCATCCCCCTCGTCTATCACTTCTTGGGTTATATCTTCTACCGGAATCTCAGCTTCATTGAAAAAGCTAATCAATACCCGGTAGTTGCTGCTGTCTTGCAGGGTATCATTGGTGATCTCCGGCATTTTTCCGCCGTCTCCGTCCAAATCAACAAAGCTAAACCTGGTGGTATCACCAGTTTGCACATTGATAAAGTCGAGATAGACGCTGGTAATGAGCTCTTCTTCATTTACCGGTGTTGGAGTATTGGTCTCTTTGGTGCAACTAATAGCAAAAAATAAGGCGAGCACTATTAATTGAAAGGATTTGATTTTCATAAATCTGGGTTTTAGAATTGATAATTAACATTGATAAAAAGATTGATTCCCGGACGATCCGCGAAATATCTAAAGCGATCGAGGTAGTCACGGAAGCTGGTATTGGTGAGGTTTCTCACTTGCAAGGAGCAATGCCAATCTCCTTGTGTAGATGTCCAACCGGCGTACAGATGTAGTAACTGGTATCCGGCGGGAGGAGGGATCAGATCCAGTCCTTCTGGGTAATGTTCTTGCCGGGCTACCAACTGATGCATCAGCCCTACATCGATAGCCGTACTCAATTGCCAGCGAAATTCCTGATTAAAGTTGAAAGGAGGCATTAGAATAAGGTCATCTGCGGTGGATAGGTCGTATCCACGTAGGTACTGTGTATTGAGTTTATACGTTAAACGGGGATGGATATGGTAGTTAAGGTTTAAATCTATTCCCGCTATCAGAGCTTCGGTTTGTACATAACGCCAAACAGGAAAGGCCCCCCGGATGGTAAGCTGCGGCACGGAATCGGCCACCTGAAAGATGTAGTTGTGAATAGGATTAATGTAGGCAGTAACTTCTGTTCTAAGTTTGTTAGAGGCCGACCAGCGGATAGTATTGCTCCAGTTTAGGGAATACTCTGGCATTAGGCTGCTGTCGCCTAATTCAATACTGGCCGCCCCGTGATGCAAACCTTCGCTAAGCAGTTCAATAACATGCGGTGCTCTGGAGGCAAGGGATAAATCGCTACTAAACTGCCACTGTTCTGTTATTCTAAAAGTGGTTCCTACATTTAAGGAGAGATTGTGAAAGGGAAACTCTTGAATTAACAATTCATTTTGGCGGTTGTATTTCTGGGTCCAGATGTGTTCATAATCATAGCGCAAGCCGCTTTGAACTATCCAACGAGACAGCTCCCATTGCTGAGAAGTGTAGGCGCCAATGCGATAGCGATTATAGTTGGGCAGGATTGGTCTTATGCCGGTGCCCGAAATATTAGTATTCACCTGCATCAATCCCGAAATGCCATATTTGGCGATCCACTTTCGGCCACGTTGGCTATGATATTTAAGGTCGCCCGAATGTGTGATTAACCGCAGGTCATTGGCGGGAATATTATCGCTTATTCCTCTTCGAAAGTCATACTCTTTACGACGGTTATGTTGGAATCCATAAACCAGATGCCAAAATCGATCTTTGGTGCTGCGGTAGTACCAGTTGGTGCTAAGGCTGTGATGACCTACATCTTGTCGCGGAGAGGCAATTTCATAGCTAAAGTCATCCTGATAGAGAGGTTCGGCACGTTGAATGGCTTCCTCCAAATCCGTGATATTTCCCGTGCTGCTGGCTCTTAATATTCCCAACTCGCGCTGGCTTCCCTGGTAATTGAATTTCCCTTGCCATTTCTGTTTTTTAAATCCAGCTTCCAGCAAGTAGTTAAAGCCGGCAAAACCAGTGTTACTTAGCATGTATTTTGGGGCTTGTAGGTCGCCAAAGCGTTTAACGCCAAGCTGGGTGCGAACACTCCAGTTAGAGCCCAGAGCCTGTTCTAGTTTGAGTCTTAAACCACCACCTCTGCCATTTGACTGGCCACTGAGGTTTAGCTCACCACGCAGTACAGAATCAGTAGGCAGCGGAGCGGGTGATATTAGAAGCACGCCCCCCAGGGCACCCGGACCGTACTCAACCGCGGCGGCGCCAGAAACAACCGCAATATCTCCGGCGGTGGCGGGGTCTATGTTTAATCCGTGTTCTCTACCCCATTGCTGGTCTTCCAGGGGAATACCGTTTACCGAAGTGACCACCCTATTGCCGTAGAGACCATGAATCATAGGTTTTAGAATGTTGTTACCAGAGCTCAGATTTCGGTAACCTGCGATAGACTGATCCAATGCTTCCAGCCCCAGAGTCTGTAAGCTTCGCATCTCTAAACTGTCCAGGGTCTGAGTTTTTTTTGGGTTTCGTCGAATCTTTTGATTGACTAATACTATTTCCTGAAGCAACTCTTCATGGTGTTCCAGATAGAAATTAACATTGTAGATGCTCTGGCTAAGCTTGATGTTTCTTTCCGTGGTTTCACAACCCAGGTGATAAACGCGGATGAGGTATTCGCCAGGGCATACAGATTTGATCGTATAGCCACCGAGGCTATCTGAAATAGCACCCTGACCGGTTTCTACGATTAGGATCTCTGCATAAGCCAATGCCGAGCCATCGTGCTCATCAATTATTTTGCCGCTAAGGATATTAGAACAATTCTCCTGAGCACTAATGCCGTAATACACTAGCGTCATCAGGAATGCGATTATGATCCGCATTACTTTGGGATTGAATATCTATAAATGTACTGGAAGAGGTCTGGTCTGGTTTAGACAGCGTAGGGTGGACCCCTGGGAATGCTAGGGGATTGCAGATTTGTGGCTTCGGGAGCCTGATATAAGATAGTTACAGAGGAATGCTCAGTCCTGGAGCTCCCCCGGGTTTCGGATTGAATTAAGTAGGATCCCGAAAAATGAAAGTCGCACAGTTCACATTGATGATCTTCTGTGAAAACCGGTTCTCCCAAATGGGATGTGTCATGGGTATCGTGCTCGCAGTGATGCCAGGTGCCAGGAGGTACGGTGGCCAGTACTTGCAAGCCCAGCAGAAGTATAGCTAAGTACGGACGAATGTTTGGCGGTACTTTCACGCGGCAAATATAGGGTTTGAGGAATAAGCTTTTATCTTGCATTAGTAAAATCTACCATCGGCAATACTTAGATTTCAAACTAAGGTCTTTCGGATAGAAGTTACACTTAAGCCAGGTTAGAGATATGTCTGGTAGGTAGTCGGTCTGGCAGAGTAACCTATGGATGCCAAGGTATGACTAAAAAGCTTAAAGAGTGAAAGTACACTATACAATTGGCTTACTGCTTAAGTGTCTGCTTTTGGTTAATGTATTGGAGGCGCAGACCTATTTTAACCAGCAATACAGCCGGGTAGATTATACCGGGGCGGGATGTGAGGGGCCGGATAATACATTTCTAGTGGCCAGCAGGGTGTCGCTATCCAATGGTACTTTAGGTTGTGGATTGCTTTTAATCGATAGTGCAGGAGGGGTGTTAAAAACCGACACCCTTAGCCTTCCTAATTCCAGCATTTATCCGGGTTTTGACAATTCCATCCATTACCGTAATTCCAAATATTGGATTACCGGTGATTCAGGTAATGGTGGATGGATCATGGTTTTAAATGAAAACCTTGACTCTGTTTGGTCTGTTGAATATGAGCTTTATGATAGTGTGACCACCACTGTTATGGGGTCTTATGTAGATAGTAAGCAAAATATTCTGTTAACAGGAATTGCTTTCTTACTTCCTCAGGGAGATAGCGTTTATAGAAGAATACTATTTGTTTCAAAATTTGATAGTTCAGGACAGAAGGTTTGGGAAAAATCCTTTAACTCTCCTGAGCCAGCCGGAAAACCCATGTGGCAATGGGGGGAGCAGATTGTTGCTGATGGTAAAGGGGGCTATTTAATTAGTGGGATTAGGAGTCAGGCGGACAATGTGAAGAATTCCTTGGATCACATCATAATAAGGTTAGATAGTATTGGTGGGAGAGTCTGGGATGTTCAATTTGGAAGTAAATTTTCCGACCGAAGAGCAGTAATTTGTACAATAAATGATACGTCAATTTTTGTTGCTTATTCAGAATCTGAACCACTTGACACAAATGTCAAGGAGTATTTATTCGATGCATTCTTGACCTTAGAGTGGAGAGCGTTAGCGGATGGAAATGTAATTACTAAAGATTCACTCGGCCCTTATTATCCCGGTAATGTGGTAGTAGCGACTAACTATCATGATGATGAATTTCTGACAATTTTAGGCTTTTATGCCCCCGGTGTGATGAACCCTAAGAAGCCGGGCATAAATTATTATTATGGTGCCTATCTTTTACGCTTAGACCCACAGCTCGATAGTGTTTGGTACCGGGATCTTGCCATAGAAACGGGTATAGGCGGTGAGAACTTTTTACATGATTTCAGGCACACTTCAGATGGGGGCTTTATAGGTTTTGGATACGCCAGAACGCTGGTGGCAGGTCGCAGAAGCCGAACCTGGGTTGTTAAAACCGATAGTTTGGGATGTGTGGTGCCCGGTTGCCACCAGATCAATATTGCCGAGCAGCCGTTTACAGTTAAAGACGATGTGGTTTATCCCAACCCAACCCTGGGCAAAGTCTATTTCACTGGTGAAGTACCCGAAAGTATCCGGGTGTACAACCAAATGGGGCAACTGGTGCTGTCAACAACTGGAAAAAGAGAATTGGTGCTCCCCACCGGCTTAGAGGGTCTGTTGATTTTTACCATGAGCTACCCGGATGCGCCTACCCAGCTGGTAAAAGTGCTTAAATTGAATTAAAATCAAGGAGCTAGTTAAAGATCATAGAGATCTTATTTTCAATAAGTATAGCGTGCAGCCTTTATAAAGGTGCTTTTGAAGATGGACTCAAAACCATACGCAGGCAAGTAATAAAGATTGATGGTAAGCAACCTAAGATTAATAGAAGGAAAACACAAAGTCGTTTAGTGCAAGATCATTCCACCTTAGACTATATTTAGTCCAGATAATGGTTTACCTGGTCTTTGCCAGCTTAATTTATTACACAGATCAAACACTTAAACTGCGTGCTACCTAGAACTTAATGATCCAGGCGTCTTCTATGCTTCTTTTAATTCGCTGTTGCTCTTTGCGTGCAGCCTCAAAGGTATCGTAGGAGCGATACACTACCCGGTGTGTATTAAGATCAGGGATATAAGCAATAACCATCTCTGACTTATCAAGGGTAGAACGATCTATCCAGCGTTGCGCCATTAATCTGGTAGGCAAGCTGGCTACTATTATTCTGTATGCCGGAGAGCCAAGAATACTGGCTGCGGCTTCATCACTCGGTGGAGCTACTACATTTCTCACCACATTGGCCGTATCATAATTTCTCGCCGCCATCATTTTAGCGCTGTCCAGCTCATTTTTCAAGCCATCAATTACCATCATTTGTTCCTGCTCCTGCATCTCTAGCTGATCCACGCGTTCTTTTTCATTGAGAAGCTTTTCGCGAAGAGCCATGGCGGTGTCAGATTCCGCAATCAGATTTTTGTATTTATTTTCTTCTACTTCCACGGTACCCGGAATGCGATCGGATTTAAGGCGATAAACAAAGCCTATACTGGCAAAAGCATATTGGTCGGTAGCTTCTCCTGAAGCAAAAGCATCCACCCAGTCGTTATCAAAAATGTAGCGATTCAGATAACCGATATTCAGATCCAGTTTGTCTGTCAAAGGGATTCCAATGTTAAGTCCATAGCTTACAAAGGCGTTAGGAGACAGAGCCTTAATGCTTCTTACCGGAGATTCTATAACTCTTGCACCAGTAGTTCTATCGTAAAGGTTAGCCTGATAGATGGAGAACCCTGTGCCACCCTGCAGATTCACTTTCACACCACCTGCATCACTGAATAGAGCCAGGAGATCCAGTTCACCACTCAGAGAAGGTTCAAATACCGTGGTTTGGTAGTAGTTGTTGTCATTGTTGCCATTAAAAGCACCAAATAGCAAATCACCCCTTAACCTGAATGCTTCGCCGAAGTTATATCCAATTCCGGCTCCTACACCCAGGTTGGGTTTATAGCCTTCATAATCAGTAGCGGTAAAGTCGTTAAACGGGAAGAACATCCCGGTGAATACGTTTGCTGAGAGGTTTTCCTGTGCGAATCCACTTACAGAAAACGCCAGGGAAAGCAACAGAGAGAGTTGAAAATTCTTCATTTTTAATAAAAATATTGTTGCTAAACACTGAATAACAGGCAGGCAATGTATGAAAATTCCCACAATATGTTAGAAATTAATCAACAAGGGGTTAATTCTGGTAGATAAAATACATAAATTTGCGCTCCATTTTTTTTCAGGAAAAGCACCCTTTTATTTATGAATGTTACCACCCAAGAGACTGGTGAATTAAAAGCCATCTTACGCGTTGAGATCAAGCCGGAAGACTATAAAGAGAAAGTAGAAAAAACCCTGAGTGATTACAGACGCAAGGCGAATATTCCAGGCTTTCGTCCAGGGAAGGTTCCTGCCTCACTCATTCGCAAGCAGTATGGCAAGTCGGTGTTGATAGAAGAGGTGAATCATCTGTTGCAACATGCAGTATATGATCACTTGCAGGAAGAGAAGCTCGATATTTTAGGTAACCCCCTGCCCGTTCCCAATGACAATATAGATTGGGACAATCAGGATTCTTTTGAGTTTGACTTTGAATTGGGCTTAACCCCAGACTTTGACCTAAAGCTGAATGACAAGCTTAAGGTGCCGTATTATAAGATCAAGGCTGATGATAAGATGCTGGAGCGCTATGTGGATGATTATGCCGGGCGCTTCGGGTCCATGAAGTACCACGATACGGTCAATGAAAAGGCCATTGTAAAGGGAATATTTCAGGAAACCGATAAGGATGGAAACCCCTTATCTGAAGGCTTAAATAAGGAGTCAACCTTTAATGTGGAAAGTATTGACGACAAAAAGCTCAAAAAGGAATTGCTAGAAAAGCAAGTGGGAGATAAGGTGGTGATGAACATAAATAAGGCTTTTAAAAAGGAATTTAACTCCGCTAATCTGCTCGGTACAGACGAAGAAGGCTTGAAGAATTCTACCGGTTATTTTGAGGTAGATATTATTGAAATCAGCGAACTTGTTCCAGCAGAGGTAAACCAGGAGTTGTTCGATAAAGTATTTGGGCCTGATGCGGTAAATGGAAAAGAGGAATTTTTGGAGCGTATTAGAAAGGATGCCGAGGGCATGTTTGTGGGTGAAAGCGACCGGAAATTCCTGGAAGACATCAAGGAGAAAGTACTTTCGAAAAGCAAGTTTGATTTGCCGGATGATTTCCTGAAGAAGTGGCTGCGGACCAATCAGGAAAAGCCGGTTACCGAAGAACAAATTGAGGAGGAATATCCGGAGCTTAAAGCCACTATGAAATGGCAGCTGATTGAGAATAAGGTGATGCGTGAGAACAATATTGAGATTTCACAGGAAGAGGTTGTTGAATACACCAAGGGTCTAATTGCCAACCAAATGCGGCAGTATGGCCAGGAGCCTGACCCGGAGAATTTGGGTGGAATTGCAACTAATGTTTTGCAAAATCAGGAAGAGGCGCAACGCATTTCAGATCAGCTGGCCAGTCAAAAGTTACTGGACTTTTACAAGGAAACAGTGAAGTTGGATACCAAGGAGGTAACATTTGACGACTTTCTAAAGAAGGTCACCAAATAATATCAACACTGCTCTTTTGTCAGAATTTTGAAATGGCTCGATACTTGTCGAGCCATTTTTGTTTTATTTACATCTCATATAATTTCCTTTAAGACAAGCTCACATGGATTTCAGCAAAGAATTTAAAAAATACGCCACCGGACATCATGGTTTAAGCTCAATGCACGTAGAAAACTACTTAGATGCGTCGCTTACTCCATATATTATTGAAGAACGCCAACTCAATGTGGCACAGATGGATGTGTTTTCTCGTCTGATGATGGATCGCATCATCTTTTTAGGTACCGGAATCAATGATTCTGTGGCCAATATCGTGCAAGCTCAATTATTATTTCTGGAGTCTGTAGATTCCAAAAAAGACATTCAAATTTATCTCAACAGTCCTGGAGGGGGCGTATATGCTGGTCTTGGTATATACGATACGATGCAATTGGTTAATCCGGATGTAGCCACCATTTGTACTGGTATGGCAGCTTCTATGGGAGCCGTATTGTTGTGTGCCGGTGCGGCCGGGAAAAGATCGGCCTTAAAGCATAGTCGCGTGATGATTCACCAACCGATGAGCGGTGCGCAAGGTCAGGCCAGTGATATGGAAATTGCCGTAAAGGAAGTCTTGAAGATGAAAGAGGAGCTTTACCAAATCATTGCTAATCATAGCGGACAGCAGATGGAGAAGGTGGAAGGTGATGCTGACCGCGATTACTGGATGAGTGCAGGTGAAGCCAAAGAGTATGGCATGATCGACGAAGTGCTGTTGGCCAACCGCGCCTCTGAATAATACGTTATACTAGCGCAAACTACCTGAAATCCCCAAAATCATTAAAAAGCTTGGGGATTTCTTACTTTTGCCAGACTGACATTATTTTATGAGTAATAAGAAGGAAAATCTCAGTTGTTCGTTTTGTGGACGAGATAAGAAGGATACCAATGTACTTATCGCGGGAATAAACGGGCATATTTGTGACCATTGTATCCGCCAGGCCCATGGCATTGTGGTGGAGGAAATGGACATGAAGGAGAAGAAGGAACTCAGCAAATCCTTAAAGCTGATTAAGCCCAAAGAGATCAAGGCTTTTTTAGATGATTATGTGATTGGTCAGGAAGAAGCAAAAAAGGTATTGTCGGTAGCTGTTTACAATCACTACAAGCGCTTAATGAACGGTGGGGTGAGTGACGATGTGGAGTTGGAGAAGTCCAACATCATGTTGGTGGGCGAAACCGGAACCGGTAAAACCCTGCTTGCCCGCACTATTGCCCGAATGCTCAATGTTCCCTTTACCATTGTTGATGCCACGGTACTCACGGAGGCCGGCTATGTGGGTGAAGATGTTGAAAGCATTCTTACGCGTTTGCTACAAGCGGCCAATTATGATTTAAAAGCGGCAGAACGCGGTATTATTTTTATTGATGAGATAGACAAGATCAGCCGCAAGAGTGATAATCCTTCCATTACCCGTGATGTGAGTGGTGAAGGGGTGCAACAGGCATTGTTGAAATTACTGGAAGGAACCAAGGTTAATGTGCCACCTCAGGGGGGACGTAAACATCCGGATCAGAAGTTCATCGAGGTGGATACGGCCAATATCCTCTTTATTGCCGGTGGAGCCTTTGATGGTATCGTGCGTCATATCGCCAAAAGATTGAATACCAGATCAGTAGGATTTCACAATACCAAGGATCGTGAAACTTTGGAGTCTTCCAATATGTTGAAGTATTTGGCGCCTCAGGATCTCAAGGCTTTTGGTCTTATCCCTGAAATGATCGGTCGTATTCCAGTGTTGACTCACCTCAATCCGCTGGATGCAGATACCTTAAAAAGTATCCTTACCCAACCCAAGAATGCGATTGTAAAACAATATACAAAGCTGTTTGAATTAGATGGCATTGAGCTGGAGTTTAAGGATGAGGCATTGAATTACATCGTTCAAAAAGCGGTAGATTTTAAACTGGGTGCGCGTGGATTAAGATCTATTATAGAAACTATTCTTACTGACGCCATGTTTGATCTGCCCAGTTCGGATGAAGAGCATACTTTGGTTGTGGATAAGAATTATGCTTCACACAAGATTGATAAGATGTCACTTAAGGCCTTGAAGGCGGTGTCTTAGATCTTTTGAAGGAAGGATTCAGCTCTTCTAGTTTTTCTAACTTATTCTGAAGTTTTATCGGTCCAATATCTCCGGGGTATGGTTGAAAATGTAACTTTTCGTTGCATATCCTGGCACTGCCAGAATTTGAATAGCAGTTTTTCCAATCTCGCATGTTTTGGACATATTTCTCAACCTGAGGTGCTTTCCAGCGATAGTATTTGGGAATACCATAAACAAAGAAGCTGGTCATGAGGATACTGCAAAATAAATAGGCTCGCGTATGTTTTCGACCTATTATTAGCAGTAATGCCAAAAATCCTAAGGCTGTTTGTGGTACATAGCGTGAGGATTCAGTAATGGGTAATCCAAAGCACCATCTACCCATACAGGTTGCGGCTATGAAAAGAACTACGTAGCTCATGATAAGCAATGGTGTCAATTGCGGTATATCTCTGGACTTAAAAATGCTTTTCACTGTAAACCACAGAGCCGCAAAAAGACTTAGAAGAAAAATGGCCGTTTTAAGAAATCCCGCCGATGCACTAATTAGCAAGCCATTGAGCACTAAGCCTCTTACAAACATGAAATAGAAGTAAGGAGATTCTTTGAGATGTACTCCGCAGTCCAGAGCACTATAATCAGCAGAATGTAAATAACATGCGGTTGTTAAGACACCAACAAGGGAAATAGAAGTCCACCAATATTTAGATGCCGGTTGCTTCCAGGCCAGTATAACGGACATAGCTATTAAGCTGAGCACCACAAAGAATCCATTACCAGTAAATCCTATAATTGGAACTAAAATCAACAGGCCTATGAACTTCACTTTGTTCATACCGTCATTGATGAGTAAAAGCAGTAGAAGCAGTACTGAAAACACCAGTTGATGGATGCTGATGTTTGGGTTTTTAAGAAGTATGGCATACTGATGTAAATTAAAGAACACCAAAGGGATGTAGGCATCGGTCAGTTTTATTTCACCTATAGTTTTTCTCTTTATATAGGTAAATATCAAAGCGTTAATTATCATGAAACCGGCCACTAAGAATGCGATGCTGCGGTTGTTATAATCAGACAGTACAAGAACAGCCTTGAAGAAGAAGTAACCTAAGCCAATGCGGTGTGGACCTAAGGGAGTGAGAAACCCCTCAAGAATTGTATGTGGATATATGGATGTGGTGAGGTAGCTCCATTGATCGTAAAAGAAGAGATCAACAGCATTCTGATTTACAAATAGAATTAGGCGGATGGCCAGTATGCTGAATATCAACCAGTAAAGTACCCCCCCCAGAGGTTTAGGAAAGGATAAAGAAGGAGGTTTGATCACGAAACTCTCTGATAAGTTAAAAAATCAAAGGCATATTCATGCTTGTCATCGGCCGGGTGGGATTCTTTAAAAATAACCTGCCATTGGCGCGTATCTACTTCCGGAAAATAAGTGTCCCCTTCCACATGCGCATGGATTTCTGTTAATTCCATAGTATCGGCAAGCGGTAATGCTTGAGCATAGATGTTTCCTCCGCCAATAATAAATGGCTGACTGTCATTTTCAGCTTTCTGAATAGCTTCTTTAAGAGTATGTACTACTATGCAACCGGGAGCCTGATAATCTTTCTGCGTAGTAATTACTATGTTGGTTCTTTTTGGTAGAGGACGCCCCATACTCTCGTAAGTCTTCCGCCCCATAATTACGTGATGTCCACGGGTAAGTTCTTTAAACCTCTTAAGGTCATCCGGAAGATGCCAGGCCAGATCATTATCCCGACCGATGACCCGGTTTTCAGAGATGGCGGCGATTAGTGTGAGATTCATTGTTAACGGAGTATGGTTGACTTAAAGTTACAACAGCAAGCTGAAAAGCTTATAATTTTTATGCTGTTTTATTGGAGTTTGGCATTAATGGGTAAAGTGAATGACATTCGTACCGGCTTACCGCGTTGCATTGCCGGCGTTACCTTAGGAATTTCTGAAACTACCCTTATCGCCTCAAGATCAAGCATGGGGTGAGTGCCTCTAACAATTTCCACTACGCCAATGCTGCCATCTTTTTCAATGACAAAGCTGGTGTAATTTCTGCCCTGGATACCTCTCTTTCTTGCTTCCTCAGGAAACTTGAAGTTATATGCGACATATTTTAAGATACCATTTTGAAAACACAATTTAAGTTCGTCGTTGTCACTTTTGGGGTTGCAGTTTTGAAAAACGGGCACGGTCTCAACTTCAGCAAAGTTCAAAACCTCCTTGTCCTCTTGTTCTTTTTCAGAAACCTCATAACTCGCAATACTGTCGATACGAATGAGTTTAGAGTGGATCCGGAAGGAGTCCGTTTGTAAATAGCCGGCACTACTCAACTGGGCCAACAGGAACTCTGTTTTCTGTTCCCCCTCATAATACTTAGCTGAAAAATCAAATAGCTTTTGAAGGTAAGGTTTAGGATCCTGCAATTTTTCCAGATACTGAAGCCTCTGTGCCTGATAATTGTACTCGCCGGTGCTATCTCTAACTGGAGAAAGATTAAATTCAATCCATTGATTATCACTTGATGATACCTCAGAGGAATTAACGAGCGCTTGATTCTCTTCGTAGAATGCATAGGCAATAAGGTCTGAAAACCGGGTTTCCTCATTCAGACTAGTGAATTCTATGCCCACGATATTTCCTTTACTTAGATAAATTCGGCCGGAATGGTCGCCTTGGGGATTTTCATTTTCCAGAAGTGACTTACTGGCGTTATAGGCTAAATACCGGGTGGCTCCTCTTTTGGCCGTAAGATTGAAATTCTCGGTACCCTTTACCGGAACCGGGCGGCGCACTTGTTCCACCTCCTCAAAGGAGGCTATTTCCTGGGGTAATTCAAAATTCAGCGATAGCCTATATCTCTCACCGGCGCAAAACTGATCTCCATAGGCAGCCAACAAGTTTTTACTATGCTCATGAATCAGGTCTGAGTAAAGGTGAAAGCTGGATGAAATTTCCAGTTTGCCTTTTTCAGAAACGGTAAATTCAAGCATTATACTATCATTAAAGTAATAGCCCTTCTTTTTAATCAGTGTTTCCTTAAGCTCTAGTTTAAGTGTTTCAAGCTTCTCTTGGTTACAAGCTGATTCAATTTCACATCCACAGGATTTAAAAACAGGATTGGTAGCATTAAGCTGAGTAAAACCTAAGCTGCATAGAATGATTGTCGATAGGTGCTTGATGTTCATTTAGTAAAGATTGGAGAAGAATAAATGGAGGCTTATCTACACAGCAACAACGGCACGAATAGCCGGATAGGGATCATAGTTGACCAACTCAAAATCGTCAAATTGATAATCAAAAATGCTGGCAACGTCACGTTTGATAAGCATTTCGGGCAGTTTATGTGGCTTGCGACTGAGTTGTTCGCGGGTTTGTTCAAGATGGTTAAGATATAGATGGGCATCTCCAAAAGTGTGGACAAAGTCGCCATACTCCAGCTTGCATACTCTGGCGATCATCATAGTGAGCAAGGCATAGGAAGCTATATTAAATGGTACACCCAGAAAGATGTCGGCACTGCGCTGATACAGTTGGCAACTCAATTTACCATCGGCTACATAGAACTGAAAGAGGGTGTGGCAGGGAGGGAGACCGGATTTTGCCATCACCGGAATATCCTTGGGATTCCAGGCACTCACAATCAACCTTCGTGAATCGGGTTTATTTTGGATGTCTTCTATCAATTGCGCCATCTGATCCACCCCTTCAAAATTGCGCCATTGATGACCGTAAACCGGGCCTAATTCACCCCATTTTTTCGCAAAATCTGCGTCTTCAACAATTTGCATCTTAAACTCCTGCATTTTTGCTTTCCAGGAGTCGCTGTATTTGGGGTAATCAGCCGCCTGACCAGTAGCTTCCAGATAGTGCTGATAAGGCCAATCATTCCAAATATTCACACTGTTTTGTACCAGGTAGCGAATATTGGTGTCGCCTCTAAGGAACCATAACAGCTCATGAATAATGCTTTTAAGATGCACTTTTTTAGTGGTTACAAGCGGAAAGCCATCTTGTAAATCAAAGCGCATTTGATGTCCAAAAACCGAGAGGGTTCCGGTACCAGTGCGGTCTGATTTCTCTGTTCCCTCATCCAGAACCCGTTGCATTAATTCGTGATACTGCTTCATCAAATAGGATTTGTTACAAAGGTATCAGACCTTTGATTTCTGCGCTTAAATTGCTAGTCAAATTGCCAACATTGTTTAAACATCCGCGATTTAAAAATACCTTTGAAGCATGAAGAACTGGAAGAAATTATTGTTGCTTTTACTGGTGTTAACGCCCTCATTTTTTTTCCTGAGTCAGGCCTTTAGTAGTAATCGTGCTGTGCTAGAGGATGGCATGTTGGAAATTACCGGTCCTGGCGGCTTAGAGTTGCAATTGGAAGAAATTCATGAATTGGAATGGGTAGCATCGCTGCCAGATTTAGCAGGGACCCCGGGGTTTTCTCTGGGATTAATTAAAAAAGGAAACTTTATCAGAGCGCATGATGAAATGGAAGTAAGGGTAATCAAAAACAATGATGCCGGTTTTATCCGTATGCAGACGGATCGAGGTGAAATTTATTTGAATCTGAACAATGAGGCAGACACCAAATCCTTGTACAGTGACTTACTTTCTATTTCTCCCTGATCTATATCAGCATCCCTACAATAACGGCCGTGAAAAGAGAGGCCATGGTGCCACCGATCAGGGCTCTGAAACCTAGTTTACTAAGGTCACCCTTGCGACTGGGAGCCAGCGACCCAATCCCTCCAATCTGAATGCCGATGCTCGCGAAATTGGAGAAGCCACAAAGAATGTAGGTGGCAATTATTATTGACTTCTCACTGGCAAATTTTCCAGACTCCATTAAATCGCCTAAAGAGACATAGGCTACAAACTCGTTGAGGATAGTTTTTTCACCCAATAATTGCCCTACTAAAACAATATCCGAGCCATTCACCCCCATCAACCAGGTAATGGGTGCCAGAGTATAGCCCAGGATAAATTGAAGTGTGAAGCCATCATACTGTCCATTGGAGATATCCAAGACCCATGAGTTGAGACCCAACCAAGAGCCTATAAGGTCTTCTAAAATGAAATTTGCCATGGCAATAAAGGCAATGAATACCAGAAGCATAGCCCCTACATTCACCGCCAGTTTCAGTCCTTCGGTAGTACCATTGGTGATAGCTTCCAGCGCATTTGATCCTAGACCAGACTTTTCAATGTGCATGCTCTCATTGACCTTTTCTGTTTCGGGCAATAGTAATTTTGCCGCTACCACTGCCGCTGGTGCACTCATCACGGAGGCCGCCAGCAAGTGTTTGGCAAAGAAGATTTGTTGTACGTCACTCTCGCCACCGAGAAAACCGATGTAAGCCGCTAAAACACCTCCGGCGATGGTAGCCATGCCTCCACTCATCAGACACATCAATTCTGAGCGGGTCATTCTCTTAATATAGGGTTTAACCAGTAGGGGAGACTCTGTTTGACCTAAGAATACATTGCCGGCTGCGGCCAGGCTTTCTGCACCGCTAAGTTTCATAGTTCTCTTCATCACCCAGGCGAAAGCATATACGATTTTTTGGAGGATACCATAGTAGAAAAGCAAACTGGTAAGGGCGGAAAAGAATATGACGGTAGGCAGTACCTGAAAGGCAAAAATGTATCCCAGGGAGTTGGAGGAGTCCATTAAGTTGCCAAAGAGAAACTGAGAACCCTCATATGTAAAGCTCAATAGCCTCACAAACATTCTGCTTAGCCAATCAAAGGCTACTCTGATGAGGGGTACTTTTAAGATGGCTAAAGCAAATACAAACTGAATGAGTAGTCCTTTGATGATAAGGCTCCAATTGACATTTCTGCGTTTGCTCGACATGAGAAAGGTGAGAAAAATAAGAACTGTCAGACCCAAAACACCTCGGAGGAGAGATTTAAAGTTGAAACTGGTATTAGAATAATCATAATTGATCGGGATTGCCGCAGAGGTTTTAATCGTTGTAGGCGTGCGTTTGAAACGAAAGAAGACCTGGCCCTCCTGAAAGACCAAGCTAGAGTCTGACAGCTCCTGAATGCGGTACGAACGAATGGTATCAGTGGGAAGATTATAAAACAGCAGCAGTTGATTTTGCTGAAGTTTCCAGCTGCCCTGGGCTACCAAATGATTTTTAGATGCGAGCTCATAAATGAATGAACTGTCAGGTTTGAGATGAAAATAGTCTGATCGGTCCACCGCCAGTAATTCGGTGCCAGAGCTATCGGTGATTTGGTGGAATGACCAGCGGCTGGCAATATTGGTCTGCGCCGACAAAAGGAATCCAATCAATACCAACAATAAACTTAAGGGCTGACGCATATGGACGGATGAGCCAAGGAAATTAACGAATTTAGATTTGCGGGAGAGGAGCTTAATTAGCGGAGCGCTTATCAATTTCATCGCGCAGTCTTGCGGCAAGCTCATAATCTTCATTTTTCACGGCCTGATCCAGCAACTTATGGAGGTCTTCCACAGATTGGTTTTTTATCTCTATTTTTTTGGCTGGCGTGGTTTTTTTGGCTTTAGGCTTGGATGAACCTTCTTGCGGCGGTTCCTGACTTTCGCCTTCGCTCAGTATAATACCGGCTTTGTCAAGAATCTCCCGGTAGGTATAGACCGCGCACTCAAATCGGATAGCCAGTGCCACTGCATCAGAAGTTCGAGCATCTATAACCTGCTCCATACCGTCTTTCTCACAAACCAGAATTGAGAAGAACACCCCATCCTGTAATTTATGGATTATCACTTCTTTAAGTCCGATAGCAAAAAGATCCGCAAAATTCTTGAAAAGGTCATGCGTAAGCGGTCGGGGAGGGTTAACATCTTTTTCCAGGGCGATAGCAATGCTCTGGGCTTCAAATCCACCGATAATGATTGGTAAGCGTCGTTCGCCATCATCTTCACCAAGCACCAGGGCATAGGCGCCAGATTGGGTTTGGCTATAAGACAAGCCCTTTATGTGAAGACGAACCTTATCCATTAATTATTTGCTTTAAACTCACGTATAGCCGCGGTGAGCTTGGGTACCACATCAAAAGCATCACCTACAATTCCGTAGTCTGCCGCCTTGAAGAATGGTGCTTCGGCATCATTATTAACCACCACAATGGTTTTGGAGCTGGAAACACCGGCCAGATGTTGGATAGCTCCTGAAATTCCCACCGCAACGTATAGGTCAGGATTAATCGCAATCCCGGTTTGACCTACGTGTTCTGAGTGCGGACGCCAACCCATATCACTCACGGGTTTGGAGCAAGCGGTTGCGGCATCAAGTACCTCGGCAAGCTCCTCTATCATATTCCAGTTATCTGGCCCCTTCATGCCTCTACCCGCAGATACCACTCGTTCGGCTTCAGGAAGCAATACTTTTCCGCGTACACGGTCCACTTCTTTCACTTCTATAACCGGAGTTTCTCCCAGATCAACACTACCTGATTCAACAGCTGCACTACCTTCGCCTTCTTCCAAACCAATAGCGTTGGGAATGAATACAATCAACTTGTTGGCTTCGCTAGTGCTATATTCTACATACCCTTTACTAGAAAAAACACTGCGTTTGACTGTCATGGGATTGGTAGAAGAGGGCAATGAAATCACATTGGTAATCAATCCGGCCTCCATCATCACGGAGAGGACCGGCGCTACCGCTTTTCCATTGAAACTACCACTGATAACCACAGTGTCGGCTCCCAATTGTGTGGCTAGACCGTGTATGGCCTTGGCAATTTTGTAATTGTCAAAATGTTGATAATCGGCACCGGTCATATGAATGACCTTACCTACTCCATATTTGCCCATTACGGCAGCATCGTCCGATAAATCTCCAAAGCAAACCCCAATGGTATCCGTACTTAACATCGCTGCCGTACGAGAGGCATAGCTTGCTGCCTCAAAAGTGTTCTTCTTGAATTTTCCGTCCCAATTTTCCAGATATACGAGTACAGCCATTTTTTTCCTTTAAATATTAAATCACTTTTGCTTCTTCGTGCAGAAGGCGAACCAGTTCACCTACATTTTCTGCATCAATCATTTTCACCTCACTTTTTGGCGCTGGTTTCTCAAAGCTACCTACGCTGGTCTTGTGATCTGCATTAGTAGCTTCTCTTACCGTTAAAGGTTTAGAACGAGCCTGCATGATACCTCTCATATTAGGAATCTTCAGATCTTTTTCCTCCACCAGCCCTTTCTGACCTGCAAGCACCAGAGGTAATGAAGCGCCAATGACTTCTTTGCCTCCATCAATTTCCCTGATGAGCGTGGCAGTGTTTGCTTCTACCTCCAAACCAACACAGGCATTGATAAATGGTACATTCAACATCGCCGCCAGCATTCCCGGAACCTGACCACCGTTGTAGTCGATAGACTCTCTTCCCGCCATAATGAGGTCGTAGGAATTCTCTTTGGCCACCGCTGAAATTTGGCTGGCAACATAATAAGCATCGGTAGGGTCAGCATCAATGCGAATGGCATCATTGGCACCGATGGCCAGAGCCTTGCGCATGGTGGGTTCTACTTCTGCGCGCCCTACGGTTATCACCGTTACCTGTGCCCCTTGCTTTTCTTGAAGCCAAATAGCACGGGTTAGGCAGAATTCGTCATAGGGGTTGATTACAAATTGAACCCCATTTTTGTCAAATTCCTGGTTGTTGTTGGTGAAATTAATCTTGGAAGTAGTATCGGGAACATGACTGATACAAACTAATACCTTCATATGGTTGAATCTACATTATATAGTGTGCAAAGAATCGCGAAAATAAGCCAAAATGCCCCAAAACAAAAAGCTGAAAGGGATTAAAGACTAAAACCTATTTCCTGTGGGTATGTTTATAATTTCTAATTTTGGCGTCCTCAATAAACCAGAGCATGAGCAGAGTAATTCAATATAGGGAAGCGGTTGCAGAAGCAATGAGTGAAGAAATGCGTCGTGATGACCGTGTCTACCTTATGGGAGAAGAGGTTGCGGAGTACAATGGTGCTTATAAAGCATCTAAGGGGATGTTGGATGAGTTTGGACCAAAAAGAGTGCTGGATACTCCAATATCTGAACTTGGATTTGCTGGTATCGGCGTGGGTTCAGCTATGAATGGCCTGCGCCCTATCATTGAGTTTATGACGTTCAACTTTTCTCTGGTAGCCATTGATCAGATCATCAACAATGCGGCAAAGATGTATCAGATGAGCGGTGGACAATTTAATATTCCAATTGTTTTCAGAGGCCCAACGGCCTCTGCGGGTCAATTAGGAGCCACTCACTCACAGGCATTCGAAAGCTGGTATGCCAATACTCCAGGATTAAAGGTGTGCGTGCCCTCAACGCCTTATGATGTAAAAGGATTGCTTAAAACTGCCATTCGGGATGACGATCCGGTATTGGTGATGGAAAGTGAACAGATGTACGGGGATAAGGGAGAAGTTCCGGAAGAGGAGTTTTTAATTCCACTAGGCAAGGCGCATACGCGTCGTGCAGGAAGAGATGTTACCATCGTATCTTTTGGAAAGATTATCAAGGTAGCCATGCAGGCAGCTGAAGAATTAGCCAAGGATGGGGTAGAATGTGAGGTGATTGATCTTCGCTCGGTACGTCCGATTGACTATGAATCGGTAGTGGAAAGTGTTAAGAAAACGAATCGATTGGTTTTTGTAGAAGAAGCATGGCCTCTGGGAGCCATAGCAACCGAAGTAACCTATCATGTGCAGCGATACGCATTCGATTATTTGGATGCACCAATCCGTAGATTAACCACGGCTGATACACCTATGGCATACTCACCAACCTTGGTAGAAGCATTTTTACCTCAGGTTTCTGAAATTATTGAAGCGGTAAACTCTGTGATGTACCGCAAATAGAATTTCAATTAAATATCTATAAATCAACTAATTAAACTCTATATTTTAGCTTAGGTAGGATTCCGGTAAACCTTTGTTAAATACCCCTTGTCGAATTGCTAGGATTGGCGTTTGGCTGATTTGGATTTTGAATTACTTTTGCGCCCCTTGAACGAACAAACATTATTGAACATCAATATATTAAGCTATGAATGATTGGATACTCTATCTGATTCCCGCATTGGGAGTGGTTGGATTACTGGTAATGCTGGTAAAATCACGTTGGGTTTCTGCCCAGGATGCCGGAGAAAGCAATATGAAGGAATTGGCAGGTTACATCGCTGACGGTGCCATGGCATTTCTCAGAGCGGAATGGAAAATTCTTACCTACTTCGCCATCATTGCAGCTATCTTACTGGCATGGTCGGGTACCCTGGTAGATAATTCCAGTCCCGTCATTGCTATTGCCTTCTTGATAGGAGCCGTATTGTCGGCATTAGCCGGATATATTGGTATGAACATCGCCACCAAGGCCAATGTTCGTACTACTCAGGCTGCTAGAACTTCTTTATCTCAGGCACTAAAGGTATCCTTTACGGGGGGTTCAGTAATGGGTTTGGGTGTAGCCGGATTAGCAGTATTGGGAATAGGATCTTTGTTTATCGTATTCTATAATATGTTCGTGCTTGGCACCGGTGGGGATGTCAATGGCGCCGCTATGGAAACAGCCCTGGAAGTATTAGCAGGTTTTTCTCTAGGTGCTGAAAGTATTGCTTTGTTTGCGCGTGTCGGTGGAGGTATTTATACCAAAGCAGCTGACGTGGGTGCAGATTTGGTAGGTAAGGTAGAAGCAGGAATTCCGGAAGATGATGTGAGAAACCCAGCCACTATTGCAGACAATGTGGGTGATAATGTGGGTGATGTTGCCGGTATGGGTGCAGACCTTTTTGGATCATACGTCGCGACTATTTTAGCCACTATGGTGCTAGGACGCGAGATTGTTTCCGCGGATAATTTCGGCGGAATAGCTCCGGTTCTTCTACCCATGGTAATAGCTGGTATGGGACTGATCTTCTCAATTGTTGGAACCATGTTGGTTCGGGTGAAAGGGGAAAACTCCAGCGTACAAAAGGCACTTAACCTTGGTAACTGGTCTTCCATCATCCTAACTACAATAGCTTCATATCCTCTTATTAAATGGATGATGCCTGAAGGAGAAATGGTGCTTAGCCGTGCTCATTCTATGCCTTTTACCGCGGACGGTGTATTTGGTGCAGTGGTGATAGGATTAATAGTTGGTGCATTGATGAGTATCATCACAGAGTATTATACTGCCATGGGTCGTCGCCCGGTTTTATCAATTGTCAAGCAATCCTCTACCGGACACGCAACCAATATTATTGCCGGTCTCTCAGTAGGTATGGAGTCTACTGTTTTACCAATCATTGTTCTTGGCGCAGGTATTTACGGTTCATTCCTCTTTGCTGGTTTATATGGTGTAGCTATCGCAGCTGCCGGTATGATGGCGACTACCGCCATGCAATTAGCGATTGATGCTTTTGGACCCATTGCAGATAATGCTGGTGGAATAGCAGAAATGAGCGGCTTACCGGAAGAGGTTCGCGGACGTACGGATAACTTGGATGCCGTAGGGAACACCACCGCCGCGGCCGGAAAAGGATTTGCCATTGCTTCTGCGGCTTTAACCGCACTCGCATTATTTGCAGCCTACGTAGGTATTGCGGGAATTGACTCCATAGATATTTATAAAGCGAATGTCCTTGCTGGTCTGTTTTTAGGTGCCATGATTCCGTTTATCTTTTCTTCACTGGCCATTGCGGCGGTAGGAAGAGCAGCTATGGCCATGGTGAATGAGGTGAGAAGGCAGTTTCGTGAGATTCCTGGAATTATGGAACACAAGGCTACTCCAGAATATCAGAAGTGTGTGGATATCTCTACCAAGGCTTCTATCCGTGAGATGATAGCTCCTGGAGCTATTGCGCTTATTACCCCCATATTGGTGGGTTTTGTATTTGGCCCTGAAGTTTTGGGTGGAGTTTTGGCGGGAGTAACAGTATCCGGTGTGTTGATGGGAATCTTTCAGAACAATGCCGGTGGCGCCTGGGATAACGCTAAAAAGTCTTTTGAGAAAGGAGTAGAAATTGATGGAGAAATGACCTATAAAGGTTCTGAGGCTCATAAAGCTTCCGTTACCGGCGATACCGTTGGTGATCCATTTAAGGATACTTCAGGCCCGTCTATGAACATTCTTATAAAGTTGATGAGCATAGTTTCATTAATTATTGCCCCACATATTGGTGAGGGAGGTCATGGTGGAACTCAGGATATGGGCTTTGATAATGCAGTAATCGAGGAGGTGGTTATTGCAGATCAGGGCTACTATTTTGAAGGGGCTACAAATGAAGTAAAGTTGGCTGTAGGTAACAATATTACCCTGATGGAGGTTGATAATCTTGAATTTCAGGGCAAGGATCCAAATTACATATCTGATTTAGCGATCACCTTTATTCCCGATGTGGTAGCAGGAGCTATTTCTGATATCCAACCTGGAGCAGCCAAAGGGCTTCAATCTGCCTATTTCATTGGCAGAGGCTTTCAACGTACGGGAACAAATTCATTTGAAGGTTCTGGTAGTTTAAATACAGAACACGGTAAGATACCGGCTTCGGCCAGAGTTGTATTGCTAGATGGAGAAAGATTTAACGCGATTATTGCGCTAGACTTATAAATCAGCTGCACTAATAATTGATCACAATAAAAAAGGGCACCCATCGGGTGCCCTTTTTTAATTTCAATCTGTAAATAATCTTACTAGAACAATCCGTTTATCTCGGCATCAATACGATTGATGATCTCACCCAGGTGCTCAGGTTCTTCAGGAAATTTATTGTCATCAACATTTACAACCAGCAGCTTTCCTTTATCATAACTGCTGATCCATGCTTCATATCGCTCGTTCAGACGGTTTAGATAATCAATAGAAATATTATTCTCATAATCCCGGCCGCGCTTTTGAATTTGATCCACTAAGGTGGGAATAGAAGATCTGAGATATATTAAAAGGTCTGGCGGCTGGATAAACTCTTCCATGAGGCCAAAGAGGGATAAATAATTCTCAAAATCACGACTGGGCATCAAACCCATAGCATGTAGATTAGGTGCAAAAATGTGCGCATCTTCATAGATGGTACGGTCCTGAATCACTTTGCGGCCTTCAGTTCGGATCTGCTGAACCTGTCTAAACCGAGAATTTAGAAAGAAGATTTGCAGGTTGAAAGACCAGCGCTGCATCTCACGATAGAAATCATCGAGGTACGGATTGTTTTCTACCTGTTCAAACTCAGGATCCCAACCATAATGTTTGGCTAATAATTTAGTAAGGGTCGTTTTGCCGGAACCAATATTGCCGGATACTGCGATATGCATAAATCCCTGGATTACTTAGTTGTGAAGATGAATATATTCATCGGTTCTAAAGCGGAACAAAGCTAACATTTTCATCTATTTATCCCGAGCTAAAGCTCAATCAATGTCATTCGCCTCAAATACCTTCAGATCATCCCCGTCGAACAGAAATAATTTGCGGTTAAAGAGTCGAATATCTTTTATCTCATCTATTTCAGGTTCCCAACTTCTGGAGGTACCGGTGCGAAGATTGTAGAAAATCACTTGATTATTATTTACTGCGATAAGTTGTTTTCCCTCCACATCAATGATTTCGGCATCTTTAATCGGTATTATACTCGTAAAGGCACCGGTGGCGTCAAAGATGTATATTCCTTTGGTAGGTATATTGAGGTATACTTTATCGATGCTACTCACCATACCCGTGGGATTGTTTTCCGAGCCAACAATCTGGGTAATGGTCAAAGATGTATTTGTGCTTTGCTTTCTCCTAATATTAAAGCGAAAAAGCTTATCCGATGCCTGATCATAGAACCAGACGTTTTCCTGATCAGAGAATGAAATGAGCTGGACATCAATGAAATGATAGTCGTTGAAATTTAATCCTCCTTTTTCATTCAATCGGTTATCAACTACCAGCATTTGATTGGCATCCTTAAAGAATAAGTAGGGCGCCAATGGGTTTAAAACGTCGATTTCATAAATCTGTCCCAACACAGGGTTGGCGTACGCATTCAATTCCTCTCCTTCGCTGCTAAACTTCTTGATTTCAAAGCCGCTTACGGTATATAAATTACCAAATTGATCAACGCTAAATAAGTCAGATTCTGGGACTTTTATTTCCTTTATTAATTGCCACTCCTGGCTATGTAGACTCAAACAGCTAAGAAGAATAGTAATGATAATGAGATATCTCATTGAGTTTTGGCCTCCGAGTTTAAACTTAACATTTCTTCCAGGTGTTTGCGGTTGTTAGAAAGGCGGGGCACCTTGTGTTGTCCGCCTAATTTGCCTTTAGATTTAAGCCATTCATAAAAAAGATTCTTTCGAGCAACATTTATAATGGGCATCTGAAGAGCCATATTTTTATACCTTTTGGCTTCATAATCGCTATTTAATTCCTTTAAGTTAAGATCCAGCAATTCGGTAAATTTTTCAATGTCTTCGGGAGAGCGAGCAAACTCAATCAACCATTCGTGTGCACCGCTGCTATTGGACATATACACAGGAGCGGCAGTGTAGTCGTCTACCTCTGCTCCGGTAGCATCACAAGCCTTTTGAATGGCTGTCTCTGCATTCTCAATAATTAACTCTTCACCAAAGGCATTTATAAAGTGTTTTGTTCTTCCTGTGATTTTAATGCGATAGGGATCTGTAGAGGTAAAACGTACGGTATCACCTATAATGTATCGCCAGAGGCCAGAATTTGTTGAAATAACCACTGCATAGCTCTGGTTTTCCTTTACCTCGTTCAGTGGAATGGTAGGTGAGTTTTCACCATCAAAATGCTGCATGGGAATAAACTCATAGAATATTCCGTAATCCAGCATCAGCAACAACTCGTCGCGATTGCTAATGTCCTGGATGCCAAAAAAACCTTCCGAGGCATTATATATTTCCATAAAGCTGAAAATAGAATCTGGAAGCAATTCTTCAAATTGCTGCCGATAGGGGCCGAAATTCACACCACCATGCATGTAAAGCTCCAGGTTTGGCCACACTTCATGCAAATGGTCTTTCCCTGTCTTTTCCAGCACTTTTCGCGCTAACACCAGCATCCAGGAAGGTACACCGGCCAGGCTGCTAACATCCTCACGAATAGTAGTGTTAGCCATGGCTTCTA
Source organism: Owenweeksia sp. (assembly GCA_965229445.1). GTDB lineage: Bacteria > Bacteroidota > Bacteroidia > Flavobacteriales > Schleiferiaceae > Owenweeksia. Next base: position 3,000,682 of record OZ245876.1, on the reverse strand, counting down.
GCTTTTCTTCCCATTCTTCCATCAGGCTAATCCTGCTGTTAGGAACGCTACGCATTTCTACCCATAGAGGTAGGTTTTCTATGAGTATAGCTGAGACATCTCCATAATAACTTTTATTATCAACATTGTTGATGTAGGTACTTCCCCCTAAACGAAGGCCCATGCCCGAAAACACTTTCGTTTCCGGCTTGTTGTTGCAGTAAATGCTCAACATATCCTTTCCAGCTTTGAAATGGCAATCTTCAATAGCCTCCTGACTTACCGGAATGAATTTACTTTTGCTGGAGGTGGTGCCACTTGATTTGGCGAACCACTTTATTTCGGTGGGCCACATAATGTTTTGTTCACCAGCTCTCAGACGCTCAACATCATTCTGTATCCCCTCGTAAAAGTTTAATGGTACCCGAGATTTAAATTCCTCATAGGTTGAAATGTCATCAAATCCATATTTCTTACCCCATTCCGTACTTTTGGCTGAGTCCAATAGGTCAAAGAGTAATTCACGTTGAGTTTCATGTGGATACTTCATGAATAGCTCGATCTGGTGGAATCGTTTCTTCATCCGCCAGCTGATAAATGAGTTTACTAGGTCGAGTCTCATGGTAATAATTGAAGTTCCTAAATATAATACTTGAGCATGGAGTTTTTAGCAACTCTGGCGAAAATGCCAGCATATGTCAATGAAGAGGTACACTACCTCCTGCAAACAGATAATGATTTGGTTAAAATGGACTATTTGCTAGGACAGCAAATAAGCATAAACTTTCAAGATCAGAAGATATGTGCCTCCTGTGGAAATCATTTTAAAGAGCTTTTCCGTATGGGTTTTTGTCGAGAGTGTTTCTTTAGCAGTCCTATGGCTGGGGAAAGTATTGTGCGACCGGAATTGAGTCGTGCTCATGAAGGAATTGAGGATCGCGATCTGGTCTTCGAGAAGTCGTACCAGCTTCAGCCTCATGTGGTTTACCTGGCTAATAGTGGTGGTTTAAAGGTGGGAGTTACCCGTCAAAGTCAAAAGATTACGCGCTGGATAGATCAGGGGGCCTCGGCGGCAGTAGTTTTGGCTCTTACTACCAATCGCTATGAAGCAGGGATGATTGAAGTGAGCTTGAAACAACATTTGTCGGACAAGACAGTTTGGCAGAAAATGTTAAAAAATGAAGACCCACAGATTGATCTCTTAGCTGCAAAAAAGGAAGCTGCTGATCAGATGGACAAGGAATGGCGAAAGTTTGTTACCGAAGATGATGAAGTGACCAGCTTAAAATTTCCGGTATTACATTATCCTGCTAAGGTAAAAGGAATAAATCTTGATAAAGATCCAGGTATATCGGCTAAACTTCAGGGAATTAGAGGCCAGTACTTGATTTTTGAAGGAGGAGCCGTCCTTAATATCAGGAGCCATACTGGCTATCGTGTAAAACTGGCTTTCTAAGAGCCGAAATTAAGTCTGTTCTTAAAACGATAATCCATCCCACCAAAGCCGGGATCGCCAGATTGAATAACCAGGTAGTAAGCGCAGCATTGAGCAGCACAGCTTCAGAGACCATATTGGGATTGAACACAGCTATAGCGATTCCTGCTTTAACCAGAAAATCTGCGGCCGGCAGCGTAGGAAGTAAGGCTCCCAACACGTACATGGCAAAAACAGAGGCTATCAAATTAGCATTAAGAATTGGGTCAGCCCAGAGGATCAGCAATAGAATAAATTGCGTATTGTAAGTGAAGAATTTGGTGGCAGCGAGGGCGAGCAGCTCTAATTTCTCATCAAATTTTGGGCGTTCGTGCAAAAGGTAATCTTTAAGCTTAAAACCTTTGTAGCCCATTTCGGCGAGCCACCTCTGTATATTTCTGAACAGAAAGTACCCTAATAAGAGCAACATAATCATCAGAAATACCATCCAGTATAGGCTTGGTTCAGATTTGTTTCTAAGGAGAACACCAAGAGCCAGCCCTCCGATGATTAGCTTCACTATAAGACGCGGAAAATGGGACCAAAAGGTTAAAAACACCGTTTTCTTTCGGTATGCAGAAGAGTTTAACATGAGATATCTTCCAGCCAATTCACCACTGTTGACAGGAGTCACAAAGGCAAGACTATAGCAGACTAAATTTGTTTTAAATGCAGCTCGCATACTAATCGGTTGTGCCATACTATGAACTTTTTTCCAGATGAGGGCATCCAATATTAGGTTGAGAAGCCATAGGATGAAAAAGCCGGGAATAATTAGTGAGGCCTGGTGCCAGGAGAAGGAAAAAACACCCTTATAGGATTGAGGATCAATTCTTTCAGCGATTAGATAAATAGCCACAGCCAGGATGAGAAGTTTTAATATCCATTCTATGCCGCGAGAATATTTCCCTCGAGTTGTGGTCATGCTAAAACGCTATTTCCTCCGCCGACTTTAGTTTGAAGTATTTGCGGATCGCATAAACCACCGGGTAAATGATGAGCGTATCTGCTGCGGCGAAGAGAACTTTAAACAACCATCCGTCAAGAATGAGACCGGTGATGAAGTCTGTAGAGGCTACTCCAATGAAAATTACTGTAGTCACGAGGATGGTATCAATGAGCTGACTAAAGATGGTAGAGAAATTATTGCGGAACCAAAGATGTTTGCCCTTGGTTTTACGCTTCCAGAAATGGAAGATTCGAACATCTATAAATTGAGCCGCCAGGTACGCGAGCATGGAGGCTGAAATAACTCGCCAAGAATTGCGAAAGACGCTGGCGTATTCTCCTTGTGAAACGGGGCTGTTTTCAAGTGCAGGGAACATATGGCCCAGATATAAAATAAACAACACCAATAAAGAACTGAAGAAACCGGTAATAACTACGGCATTGGTTTTCTGGCGACCATATACTTCCGAAAGTATATCGGTAATGAGAAAGGTGAGAGGATAGGGAAGAATGCCAGCCGAAACCTGGAAGGTTTTAAAACCAAGGTCAACCGCAACGAATTTATTGGCAATCAGGTTACAGGTAACCAGGGAGGTAATGAATAAGCCTGCCAGAATTAAAAAAAGAAAGGCAGCCTGGCTGCCTCCTTTTACTTTAGTTTCAGGTGTAACTGAATTATTCAATTTCCAGATCAAATTCCATACGAGTCTGAAAGCCTTGCATTTCCTTGGCTGACTCTAACATTTTTATGTACTTGGAGTATTCTCCGAGTCTTTTTTGAAGAATACGCTCCTCAAAATCACCACCAAACTGTTTGATCAATTCTTTCAGAGGATCTTCCAGGCGCGGTGTTTCCTGGATCTCATAATCATCTCCCAAATTAGCCTTCTCCGCTGCAATGGCGATGGCTACATCCAGTCCACCCATTACATCAACGAGGCCAAGCTCCAGGGCATCTTCTCCGGTATATACTCTCCCGCCTCCCAATTCATTTACAAGCTCGGCAGTCATCCCACGCCCTTCGGCAACTCTATTTACAAAGGTTCTGTAAACCTCATCAACCTGATGAATTAGAATGCGTTTTTCACTGGGAGAAATATCTCGGTCAAAAATACCCAGATCCGAGTACTTATTGGTTTTTACTGATTCCAGATTAATTCCAAGTTTGTCATTCATTAATTCCTGGCCAGTGAAGAAGAGCCCAAAGGCTCCGATACTACCCGTTACCGTATTTGGATGTGCTACAATGGTGTCGGCAAAGCAACTTATATAGTAGCCGCCGCTTGCCGCAACATCTCCCATAGAGGCTATCACGGGTTTTACCTCTCTGGCCAGTTTCACCTCACGCCAGATAGATTCTGAAGCGATAGCACTACCTCCGGGGCTGTTCACACGGAGTACAATTGCTTTTACCTTATCGTTGTTGCGAGCTGCACGAATGGCTTTGGCAATGCGATCGGAACCGATTTGGTATTCGCCGGCATCACCGCTTACAATATCGCCCTGGGCAATAACCACCGCTATACGATTGTCGCCATATTTATTCTGTGTAAGCTTATTTAACTCTGCATACTTGTTCACGCTGATCAACTCCAGATCATCTGCTTCGGTTTTCCCACTTTTTTTAGCGAGAAGCTCCAGAACATCTGATTGATAAAGGGTAGCGTCGATTAACCCATTTTCAGCCGCCGTTTTAGGCGAGCTCAGAGCCATACTATCAGCCAACATATTCAGGTGAGCCGCATCTAAATTTCGACTAGCTCCGATCACTTCAGTATAGTTGCCCCAAATAGATGATAAGAGTTCAGTTAATTGCATGCGATTTTCCTCGCTCATATCTGTGCGTAAAAATGGTTCTACCGCACTTTTATACTTATTATCTGTAGCTCGAAGTACTACTGGTTTCATACCCAGCTTGTTTACGGCTTCTTTTAGATAGGCGACGCTAGCGCTGAGACCGCGCCATTCGAGGTAACCTTCTGGCATCATTAAAACCGAATCTGCCACAGAGGCCAGGTAATAACCATTCTGTGTCATAATTTCTGAGTAGGCATAAACAAATTTCCCACTCTCTTTGAAATCCTCCAGAGCATTGCGAATTTCTCTTAAGGTAGCATTACCGGTAAGGGGGATACCACCCTTGATGTAAATACCTTTGATATTATCATCGCCGGCTGCATGTTTTATGCTGGCCAATATTTTATTTAATCCCTGTGGTGATTGAGGTTCACCACTCAGTGGATTAATTGCTTCAAAGGGATTGTCTTGCGCCCTTTCATATATAACATTGTTAATATCCAGTTTTAATACCGAATCCGACTTCATCTTAGGCGGCTTGTCCACCATGGAAATAAAGGATGCTATTACAATAAATCCGATAAAGAAGAGGATTATGCCTCCGAGAATTGAAGCGAGGAGCATCTTTAGGAATGTCTTCATAATTTGGGATATAATAGTTTTATCTTGGTGCAGCTTTAATAAAAGGGAATAGCGCAAATTTAGTCTTTGTAGTTGAGAATGCATACGTCCTTATTGCTTTTAGGAGGGAACCTCGGCGAGTTGAGAGCTAACTTTGATTTGGCTACTCAGAGCTTATTGGAGCATTCTAAGCTTCAAGCCAGGTCAGGCATCTATCGTTCCGAGGCCTGGGGTATGGAAAATGCACCAGACTTTTTGAATCAAGCGGTGATAATACAAACAGAGCTCGAAGCTATTCAGCTACTAAACCTTATTTTGAAAATAGAAGATGAAATTGGACGGGTAAGAAATAATGTATCTGGGTATCAATCGCGGATTTTGGACATTGACATTTTGTTGTTTAACCAGGATTTCATTGAAACAGAGCACTTGAGTATACCTCATCCCCGAATGCATTTGAGGAACTTTACTTTAATTCCCGCCGTTGAGATTGCCGGAGATTGGGTACATCCTTTGCTTAATAAGGACTTGAGAACCCTTGCAGACGAGTGTAAGGATAAATTAGTGGTAGAGCTCGATGAGGTATAATTACATTGTTATTGAAGGTAATATAGGGGCGGGGAAGACGACTCTGGTTAACAGGTTAGCACCACGCTTAGAGGCGAGATCACTTTATGAGCAGTTCAGTGACAATCCTTTTCTACCGCTGTTTTATGAAAATCCAGAGCGTTATGCATTTTCTCTGGAGATGTCTTTTTTGGCTGACCGTTTTCACCAATTAAGTGAAGTACGGATGGAGGATTTATTTCAACCGGTGATATTAGCAGATTACTCCTTATATAAGAGCTGGATTTTTGCCCGTCAGAATTTGCGCGGACAGGAGTTATTCCTTTATCAAAAGCTCTTCGAAATCATATCAAGTAAGCTACCAAGGCCTGATATAATAATCTATCTCAACCGATCTCTCACTGGTTTAAGGCAAAATATCACCTCTCGAGCTAGAAGTTATGAACAGGGAATATTAGATTCCTATTTACTGGAACTGCAAGAAAGCTATATCAACTTCTTCAAGCAGTTGAGTCGTATTCCTGTGGTAATCATAGATGTAGACTCGTACGACTTTCTTTACAAGGAATCAGATCTTGAAATATTTGAAGGTATATTGAATCAAGAATACCCTTCAGGAATAAATTTCTATAAATAGTTTGATAAAGTATTAACAATAAAGGCCTCCCATTTAGTTGAATTTATATTTTTGTCACGGTTTTAGCAGATAAGAGCCAATTTTATATTCAACCCAAAATAGACACATAAACTACTCTTTCTATGAAAAAAGTTAGCTTGCTATTCCTGATGTCGCTATTCGTATTTTCTGCGGCGGCTCAAGAATCAGACAATAAGTCCGAAGAAATTGGTGCAGCACATGTATCCAATTATCGTGACTGGGCGGTAGGAATTAATCTTGGCTCAAATATCCTGGCCGGGGACTTAAGCACATTCAATGTTGGATCCGACGAGTTCTATCACGGATTTGATTTTGCATTTGGTCTTCATGTTACGAAATACATGAGCAGTGTTTGGGGCTTTAAAGGTCAGTTTACCTATGGAAGTATTTCTGGCAGTAACGGTGCCGCATCTCCAAAGACGGTCATTAGGGTAGAGAACTCACCTTATTTTGACTATAACGCTAGTGTTGTGATGAATCTGAGTGCCTTAGCCATGAATGGCAAGCGCAAGGAACGCAAATTCAGTGTGTTGGTATCTGGTGGTATAGGGATGACTCAATCACAGCAAACCAGATTTGTGGATGAGCTGGAGGATGCTAAATATGCGCAGGGGGTTCCTGAAGGAAATCAATGGACTAATGAGGTATTTATTCCGGCAGATCTGATTTTCAAGTGGTGTTTGACACCTGCTTTGGATTTGGATGCTGGAATGCAGATGAAGTATAATTTATCCGATATTATTGATGCTTTACCCAGCGGAACTTCTAATGACATTGTTTACTATCCCCACGTAGGTCTGACTTTTAACTTCGGACATGAGGATAAGGAAAGAAAATCAGTTATCTACAGCAATCCATTGGATGAAATGTATTTCGATGTGGCTGACGTGAAAGATGATATGGAGGAACTCACTGCAGATGATGATGGTGATGGAGTCAGTAATTTCTTTGATGAAGACAATGCTACTCCTGAAGGTATAGCGGTTGATTCTCACGGAAACCCTATGGATACAGACGGTGATGGCATTCCGGATTATATGGATGAGGATCCATTTACCAAGAAAGGTGCCCAAGTAGACGCACAAGGACGTGCCATTGATTCGGATGGAGATGGTGTTCCAGATATGGATGATAAAGAACCGAACACCCCTAAGGGTACGGTGGTTAACTTCCAGGGTGTAGATATCAATAAGAGCACCGGTGGCGGAGGAGCTTACCTTCCTTCAGTATATTTTGGATTTAATTCTGCTGATGTTACCGCAGCCAATGATGAGCGTCTGGCTACCATAGCAATAGCTATGAAAAATAATCCGGATCTTAAACTTCACCTGATTGGACATGCTGACAATCGCGGTCCTGAGCAGTATAACAACGAGTTGGCTCGTCGTCGTGCTGAAAGTGTGAAAGAGAAAATGGTGAAGGTATTTGGCGTTGACGGTGCTCGTATAAGTGTTGAGTCAGTAGGAAAATCTGATCCTTTGGCCAAACCAAGTGCAAATTATAAGCTGAATCGTCGTGTTGACGTAACCGTGAAGAAGTAATAAAGGAACTTTTAGGAAAGAGTATTAATATCCCATCGACTGAAAAGTCGATGGGATATTCTCGCCTAAAAATTGGTTCTTGCAAGTTCCCAGAGAACAATTCCTGCACTCACCGAGATATTCAAGGAGTGCTTAGTGCCCAGCTGAGGGATTTCTATAGCGCCAGTACATAATGCAAGTACCTCGTCGCTAACCCCTTTTACTTCATTACCAAAGACAAGGGCAATCTTGGTTCCCGATTCATAGAGGAAGTTTTGAAGCATGATAGATTGGTCTGTTTGCTCTACGGCATAAACGCTAAACCCTTCATCAATTAGCTGCTTTACCGTTTCAACCGCAGACTCCTGATGCTGCCATTCCACAGTTTCTGTTGCTCCCAGGGCGGTTTTATTCATCTCCCGACTAGGAGTTGCCGTAATTCCGGTTAAGACTATGCGGTCTAGTAAAAACGCATCGGCAGTTCTGAAAACAGAACCTACATTTAAGGTACTTCTGATATTATCCATAACTATTGCGATGGGTATTTTGGAAGCCTGTTTAAAGTTCTCAACAGTGAGGCGATTGAGTTCGCTCATCCTTAGCTTTCTCATGGGCACTTTTTATCTTAGCGGGTTCCAAAAATAGAGGGAATTTTGGCAGTAAAAAGCGCAGAAACACCACTGATGCGGCAGTATAATAGTATCAAGGCAAAGTATCCTGATGCATTGCTGCTGTTTAGGGTAGGAGATTTCTATGAGACCTTTGGTCAGGATGCGATTAAAACCAGTAAAATTCTGGACATAGTCCTAACCAAAAGATCAAATGGAGCTGCTGCCGATATGGAGTTGGCAGGATTTCCTCATCATGCGCTTGATAACTACTTGCCCAAGCTGGTAAGAGCAGGATTGAGAGTAGCAATTTGTGATCAGCTTGAGGATCCGAAACTCACTAAAAAAATTGTTAAGAGAGGTGTGACAGAGATGGTTACACCTGGGGTAACCACCAATGATCAGGTCCTGAAAGCGGGAGCTAACAATTTTCTATGTGCCATTTACTTTCAAAAAGAAAAGCTAGGTGCCGCTTTTTGTGATGTTTCTACCGGTGAATTTATGGTGGCTGAAGGAAACCAGGAGTATGTAGAAAAGTTGCTGCAGAGTTTTTCTCCTGCGGAAATTCTTTATCCGCGCTCAAAACGCAATTTCTTCATGGAAGGTGCGGGTAAGGAGTATTATAGTTTTCCGCTAGATGAATGGATATTTAAGATTGATTTTGCTCGAGAAATCTTAACCAGGCACTTTAACACCAAGAATCTTAAAGGCTTTGGTGTAGAGGAGATGGACCAGGCCATCATTGCTGCAGGAGCGATATTTCATTATCTTAAGGAAACCAGACACGATCAGCTGCAGCATATTACAAGCCTTAATAGAATCACACGCGAGGAATTTGTCTGGATGGATCGTTTCACGATCAGAAATCTTGAACTTTTCCAAAGTTCGGCTCCCGATGGTGTTTCATTATTAGAAGTGGTGGATCATACCCATTCTCCTATGGGAGCCAGGTTGCTAAAGCGCTGGTTGGCATTGCCCTTAATGAAAAAGTCTGCCATCGCCTGGAGACACGATATGGTAGAAGCTCTGTTTCTGGCCCCTGCAATCAGTGATCCTGTAGGAGAGTACCTTCAGGAGATATTTGACCTCGAAAGGCTGGTTAGCAAGCTAAGTTCAGCCAAAATAAACCCCAGAGAGCTTCAGCGCTTAAAAAGTAGTTTGGAGAATGCCAATAAGATTAGGTCGGTCTTATCTTCCGAACCAAGCCTTAATAAAATGGCTTCCCGCCTGGAATCATGTGAACGCTTGATTGCCTTGATTGGTGATTCGCTTTCGGATGAACCACCATTGCATGTGGCCAAGGGTGATGTGATGGCGAGTAATATTTCTGCAGAGCTGGATGAACTTAGGGAGCTGAAGTCTTCAGGCAAGAATAGATTGCTGGAAATACAACAGAGGGAGGCTGATTCCACTGGCATTAACAGCTTAAAGATTGCCTTTAATAATGTATTTGGGTATTACCTGGAGGTGCGCAATACCTATAAGGATAGAGTGCCTGAAAGCTGGATCAGAAAACAAACCCTGGTTAACGCCGAGCGCTACATTACTGAAGAGTTGAAAGAATATGAACAAAAGATATTAGGCGCCGAAGAGAAAATCCAGTCGTTAGAACTAGAATTATATAACGACCTGTGTAAGCAATGCGCTGAGTATCTCGGTGTTATTCAACAGAATGCTCAGGTTTTGGCAGAAATTGACTGCCTCTTAGGGTTCAGTCTCCTGGCCAGAAAACAAAATTATGTTCGGCCAAGCATGAATGAGACTATGAAGTTAGACGTTGCAGAGGGTCGTCATCCGGTTATTGAACAGCAATTACCTCCTGGCGAGGCCTATGTGAGCAATGATGTGGTGCTTGATTCTGAGGATTGTCAGATTATGATGATCACCGGCCCTAATATGTCAGGAAAATCTGCGCTCTTACGTCAAACGGCATTGATCAGTATTTTGGGGCAAATTGGCAGTTTTGTACCAGCGGCAAAGGCAGAACTGGGCATATTGGACAAGATATTTGTAAGGGTTGGAGCTTCGGATAACATTAGTCAGGGCGAATCAACCTTTATGGTTGAAATGAGTGAAACCGCATCCATACTCAACAATTTGTCGAATAACAGCCTGGTAATATTGGATGAAATAGGGCGGGGTACCAGCACTTATGACGGCATTTCTATCGCCTGGTCTATTGCGGAATTTTTACATGAGCATCCCACCAAAGCCAAGACCTTATTCGCCACACATTATCATGAGTTAAATGAGATGGCTAGGTCTTTTCCCAGAATTCGCAATTATAATGTGAGTGTTAAGGAGGTGGCAGACAAGGTTATTTTTATTCGGAAATTGAAAGAGGGAGGCAGTGAACACAGTTTTGGGATTCACGTAGCACGAATGGCTGGAATGCCAGGTCTGGTAGTAAACAGGGCAGAAACCGTGCTGAAAAAATTGGAGCAGAGCAGGAGTGAAAATTCTGATGGTGGCAGTATAAAATCTGATGTGCAATTGAGCTTTTTCAAGCTGGATGATCCGATCCTGGAAGAGATGCGAGAAGAAATAGAGAATTTGGATATCAATGTGCTTACTCCCGTTGAAGCCTTGATGAAATTGAACAGTATTAAAAAGAAGTTAGGAGCAAAGTAAAATTGCTTGTTTGTAATAGGTTTATTGTTAAATTTGCCCTCCGTTTCAGGACGGTCGTTCAGTTAAATGTTGAAAGTATTGCGAGAATAGCTCAGCTGGTAGAGCGCGACCTTGCCAAGGTCGAGGTCGCGGGTTCGAATCCCGTTTCTCGCTCAAATCCAACCCCTCCAAAGAGGGGTTTTTGGTTTAAGAGTATCAGAAGATAGGCCGCAGGACTTATAAAGTTAAGTCGGTAAATAGTTTATTGGCCCTGGTGGTGCCCACCCGTACCGAATGGTACATTCGGGCGGGGAATTGGTAGACCTACCTTCTCAGCCTTTGGCTGATACGGCAGGCAGGCACGCAGGACTTAAAGCGTTAAGTCTGAAACAAAACATATTGGCCCTGGTGGTGGAATTGGTAGACACGCGGGACTTAAAATCCCGTGATCAGCAATGGTCGTGCGGGTTCAAGTCCCGCCCGGGGCACACACTAAAAAAAGGAGGATCAGCAATGATGCTCCTTTTTTGTTATGTATACCGTCTACGCTATATCCTCAATGACCAGATCCTATATCTATGTTGGTTTAAGCTCCAATTTGAACAACCGCCTTCTCAGACACAACAAGGGCTATGAAAGAACCACTCGTCCTTATCGGCCATTTGCCTTGATATATCAAGAGCAGTGCATGACAAGGACAGAAGCTCGTAGAAGGGAGAAGTACTGGAAGTCTGGAATAGGGAAGGAACGTTTAAGAAATATGCGAGATAGTGCGGGCCTGTCTGCCGACAGGTAGATTCAAGTCCCGCCCGGCCTGCCTACCGCAGGCAGAGGCACACACTAAAAAAAGGAGGATCAGCAATGATGCTCCTTTTTTATTTTGTATACCGTCTACGCTATATCCTCAATGACCAGATCCTATATCTATGTTGGTTTAAGCTCCAATTTGAACAACCGCCTTCTCAGACACAACAAGGGCTATGAAAGAACCACTCGTCCTTACCGGCCATTTGCCTTGATATATCAAGAGCAGTGCATGACAAGGACAGAAGCTCGTAGAAGGGAGAAGTACTGGAAGTCTGGAATAGGGAAGGAACGTTTAAGAAATATGCGAGATAGTGCGGGCCTGTCTACCGACAGGTAGATTCAAGTCCTGCCCGGCCTGCCTACCGCAGGCAGGGGCACACACTAAAAAAAGGAGGATCAGCAATGATGCTCCTTTTTTGTTATGTATACCGTCTACGCTATATCCTCAATGACCAGATCCTATATCTATGTTGGTTTAAGCTCCAATTTGAACAACCGCCTTCTCAGACTCAACAAGGGCTATGAAAGAACCACTCGTCCTTACCGGCCATTTGCCTTGATATATCAAGAGCAGTGCATGACAAGGACAGAAGCTCGTAGAAGGGAGAAGTACTGGAAGTCTGGAATAGGGAAGGAACGTTTAAGAAATATGCGAGATAGTGCGGGCCTGTCTGCCGACAGGTAGATTCAAGTCCCGCCCGGCCTGCCTACCGCAGGCAGGGGCACACACAAAAAGGAGGATTGTCGAAAGATGATGCTCCTTTTTTTATACCTAAAAATCTGCAATTTACGGTGTGTGTTCTCCAAAGCCCGAGGATGAGTAAGCTCTGTAAGGAGATGACCGGAAATGTGGCAAGCGGCCCAGTCAGCAGGAATACATTAAAGATTGCCTCCAATGCATTTATTAGCTGATTTCGTTTAAAGGGAAAGGAGCTTTTCATCACATCTAAAGCGCTCTTGCCAGAGATGCAGATATTTCATAGCACTATTTATATCGTGAAGAATTGAACCATACTTAGTATGGATGACACCTCCAAAATGTGCTTGGGTCGTCTTTTTATTGCTGTTATTTAACAAGAATTCTCCCAGCCGAAAGCTTTTGGTAGTCCTTTGAGATCTGATAGAAATACATACCAGGACTTAACCGGCCTTTGCTTATTTGAAAAGCGCCATTTTCCAGACGAGCATGCATATTTACCTTTTGTCCCTTCATATCTACCACCTCCAAAGTATAAGACTGCCAGTTCTTATCTCGGTGACCAAAATGGATGGTGGCATTATCTTCCATTGGATTAGGGTATACGTAGGAATTAATCCCTTCAGAGAGCATGCTTTCATCAATACCAATTATATTGAGTAAAGGGTCGTTTTTTAGGATGCTATCCACATTAATATTTTCATCACCAGCCTGGTAGTCAATGTACTGAAAGCCATCAAACAGCATTTCGTCATCGGTATTATAACCCACACTAATAACCACCGGAGGGTCATTAGGGTTATGGTGGTTCTGGGCGGTATTGTCAAAGGTATGATCGGAGTGATATTTGTAGCCCAGTGGGATCTTTACCAGGTTTTTGTAGTAGTAGTATTCCTGATGTTCAAAATCCCAGCGATCAATTTTAATGAGGCGAATGGTATCAGTCCCCAATGGATCGTAGGCATAATTTAGTATTTCGGTACAAATTTGATGTGAGTGAGGAAAGGCCGAAAAAATTGAAATTTCTTTTGGTCCAGACCATTTTTCAACCGAAAAACTTTTAATCTGCCCCGCACCTATCCAAAAATCACTGCCCCAATACTGTAAAGGCACGAAATCGTACACCGGCCTTATTCCCAATTCATTTTTAGGATAAAAATAGATCCTCAGCTCAACATCAATAGCTTGTCCCAAAGTACCCTTGGGCGTGTGGATTTGCATGGCAATCTCACCATTAGCAGGCAACTCTATACCCATCTTTAATTCCGGAGAATTTGGATACACTATTGGCATCGACCCAGGGGCCCAGGTACCAATTTGAATAGCACCATTTACGGTGTAGGCGTTTCCACTTGTGTCAATCGCGATTTGGCCTTGAGGACCCGCAGTGATTAGCGAGTGATGTATGAGACTAGGATTCGCTGGAACTAGTTCAATGGCACGTATGTATCTGGACTGGGAAAGTAACAAAGGTGTTACGATGGTGTTATAGGCATCATTTGTACCAGCATTACTATAAAATCTGGTCATTTTAAACACTGTGTCCGGTACTCCATTGAGCATATGCTTTGGATAGGCCGGTGGTGGAGGCAATAGCGCTGTATCACCTTCCAGGGCACCATCATAAATCCAGGATAAAAGAGCATTTTTATCCAATTGTGATATCGGGCGCTCGTTAACAAAGTGCATATAGGATGTGTCCGCTCCCCAGGGTGGCATTTCGTTGTATACCAACATATGTATCATGCTGGTGGTCCAGGGAGAAATCTTCTTATAGCTCAACATGGAAAATGGGGCTCCACCACCTGGTCGATGACAAGAAGTACAGTTTTTGTAAAGTATAGGAGCAATATCGCTATAGGTGCTTTGCGCCAAACCATCAAGCGAGATGAACAATATTAGAAGGTAAAAGCTTAGTTTTTTCATGTCCCTTAAATGGTTTTGATATAAATCACTCTGTTTAGCTTGGAGGTGCAGTCACTGAAGTCTTGCTAAAATAAGCTTTATTTCACGGAGACCTTGATATTTACTATTTCTTCGGTGGAGTTCTATTTAAGGATGTAAAATTCTGATATACTTAGCCCAGAGGCCTACCGCATTTTGGTATTGTTTCGCCATGGTACGGGAGATTTGTACAATATGTCCCAGATCATGGGCTACCCAGGTTGCAATGAGCTGAGACAAGCTCACCTCCCCAAATTCAGGATGAATTCCTGTTTTATCGAAATCCTTCTCGAGGATATTTAATTGTTCCAAGTCTTTAAGATTGTTGTTTCTGAGATTCGTGAATTCTTCGAGAAGTGATTCGATGGATTTGGATTGTTCCTCTTTCATTTGGGCAAACCTGTCGAACGCCTTGAATTGTTTGTCATCTGAATCGTGGAGTATGATCTTTATTCGAATCATCCAATCTGTTTTTTCGCCATGTATCAAATGACCTATCACCTGGTATGGACTCCAGGTGTCTCTACCTTCATTGTTTTTCAACCAGTTATCAGATAGTCCAGCTAAAAGACAGCCTATAGCCTGGGGTGTTCTGTATAAGATTGCCAATGAGTCTGAAAGATTAAATTTCATAAAATCAACTGCATTTGCTTTCAATGTATAAATTATTGCCCATGCGATCCCTTGTGTTCCGACGGTTCTGAGCAGTTTTGTATCATTACCAGTCAAAGCCAGAAATTTGGTTTGACATTTTCAACCGAACCAGCAGCCCATGAAATCACGGATATCGAGGATTAAGATTCCTCATGCCTTTATTTTCCTTTCAGGAATTATTCTTTTTTGTGCAGTCTTAACCTACGTCATCCCTTCAGGAGTATTTGCACGGGAAAGTGTCATGCATGATGGAATAGAGCAAAATATGATTGTGCCTGGAAGTTACGCTCCACTAGCCAAACAGTTCAGTTTTGAAGGGATAGTACTTGGGAAGGAACGTGCAGGTTATGCCAATCCTACCAGTATTTTAGGGCTCTTTACTTCTATTCCTAAGGGTATGAATCAGGCTGCAGCCCTAATTTTCTTTGTGTTTATTATCGGTGCAGTATTTAACGTTATTCAGCAGACGGGTACGATCAGTATCGTGATGTTTAAGCTGATGAAGAAATTCAAGGATGCTCATTTTATCCTGTTTTTTTCCATTTATACTGTAATATACACGGGAGCTTCACTGCTGGGAATGGGGACTGAATTTATACCCATGATTCCCATATTCCTGATAATCGCGAAACAGACCGGTTACGACCGGATGTTTGGTATCGCCCTTTACCTTATTCCCTTTTATGTGGGCTGGACCAGCGCTTTGACGAATCCCTTCAATGTGCAGATAGCACAGAAGGTCGCGGAATTGCCTATTGGAAGTGGTATGGGCTTAAGAATCATTCTCTTCCTGATCTTTTTTACAATGGGATTCTTTTTTCTGATGCGGTACGGTCGCCTGGTTAAGAAAAAACCTCATAAATCTATCATGCCGGATGATAAGTTTGAGTTAGAAGATGTGGCACCTGTTGAGGACATGCCTTTTGAGCGCAAGCATTTATATATCATTATTAGTTCCACAATTCTCTTTGGCACTATTCTATATGGGGTACAGGCGCTTGGTTGGGGGTTAATTCAGATGTCAGGCGGTTTTTTTATGGTCGGTCTTAGTGCCATGCTCTTTGGAAAGTTCAGTGGAGATGAAGCCATGTCAGCCTTCACCAAGGGATTGGAGTTTATGATTGTGCCAGCTCTGATAATCGGCTTTGCGAGAGGTATTCAGGTGGTACTTACCGAAGCACAAATTGTGGATACATTGCTTCATCAAACCGCTACCATTCTTGAACAATTACCGCATCTAGTGTCGGTAGAAGGAATGTTTGTTTTTCAGTCGATACTAAACTTCTTTATTCCCTCAGCTTCTGGTCAGGCTTTAGTTTCCATGCCCTTAATGGTACCATTGTCCGATTTGCTGAATATCAGTCGCCAAACCTCGGTTCTCACCTACGTGTTAGGTGATGGTTTGTCTAATTTAATCGTGCCAACTAACGGAGAACTGATGGCGGTTCTGGGAATTGCCAGCGTACCATTTGATAAATGGTTTAAGTTTATCTGGCCTCTGTTTCTGTTCCTTACAATAGTTTCAGGAATATTTCTTCTCAGCGCGGTTGCCTTTGGATATTAGCAATCCTTCCCAGCTGGTAGTTTTGGTAGTTTAAGGAGTGGAAATCTCTTGACCTACGATCCCTAGTCAAGCATGAAGAATTTGCCCGACAAGTTTCCATAATTCCGGAATTACATCGGTCTGAAACCACGGATTTTTAGCTTGCCAGATATTGTTCCTCGGGGAAGGATGAGGTAAGACAAAGTAATAGGGTAGGTAGTTCTGGTAATTCTGAACGGTTTTGGTGAGCGTATTCTGCAACTTCTGACCCAGGTAATACTTTTGCGCGTAAGTGCCTATTAATAGGCTAAGTTGTATTTCAGGCATTTTTTCAAGTAGTGCCCGGTGCCATAAAGGAGCACATTCTGGTCGTGGTGGTAAATCTCCGGATCTGCCTTTTCCCGGGTAGCAGAAGCCCATGGGTATCAAGACAATTTGCTCCTCATTGTAGAACTCAGCTTTGCTAACACCCAACCAGGATCGCAGGTTGTCACCACTCTTATCATCCCATGGGATTCCGGTCTGGTGAACTACACTACCCGGAGCCTGACCGATAATAACAATTTTGCTCTTGGGGTTGGCGGCAAATATTGGTCGCACACCATTACTCAGATAGCTTTCACAAACCTTGCAAGAAAGTATGTTTTGCTTCAACTCATGCATGATGAATGGATGCTGTTACTACCATCAAATTTGATAGCGCACCACGGCCTTCCCCAGGAGATCCAATATGTTTAAGAAAGGTTAGGAATGTCTTTGGTATCAAATTCATACAGTTTGTTGGCTTCCTCTTCTTTATAGCGGGTAACCTGCGCCAAAGCATCTGGAACAACGTCACTGCATATGACTATCATCGAACCATGCTTCGCATTTTTTATCGCAAAATCAATGGCCTCTTCTTCAGAAGGAATAATACTCACCTTTTTATTGGGATCAACACTCTTGATTCCCGTTTCAAGCATATCAATTAAATCCTTCTCAGACCGCCCTCTCAGGTGTTTATCCTGACGGATAATGATCTCGTCAAACATCTCTGCAGCAATGCTGCCAATTTCATTGTTGTCTTCAACACGTCTGTCACCAATACCTGCTATTATTCCCACCTTAGGACTGCCATCCATGTATTGTAACATATTGTTCAGCGCTCTCAGGCCGGCGGCGTTATGCGCATAGTCAAGCAATACGTTGAAGTTTTTGAATTCAAACATATTTAACCTGCCGGGAGTTTGAGCAGGAGATGGGATGAATGATTGTAAGGCCACACGGATATCCTCCAGGGATATTCCGCGTACGTAGGCAGTAAGAGTTGCCGGTAAGATATTTTGAATCATAAATGCTGCCCGTCCACCAAAAGTCAACGGCACATTAACCGCTTTGATAACGCGCATTTTCCATTCTCCTCTACAGATGGTGATATAACCGTTTTCATAAACTGCCGATAGTCCGCCAACCTTGGCAATAGCCTTGATGCGTGGATTATCTTCATCCATACTGAAAAGCGCCACATTGGCATCAACGGCCTTGCGCATCGCATAAACATTATCGTCATCAGCATTTAGAATGGCATACCCATCCCTTCTTACCGTTTCTGGTACTACCCCTTTCACCTTTGCGAGCTGCTCAATGGTGTGGATACCTTTTAATCCCAGATGGTCTGGAGCTACATTAGTTACCACGGCCACGTCGCAGTTTTTAAAGCCTAATCCTGCTCGCAGTAGACCCCCACGAGCACATTCAAGCACGGCAAAATTTACCGTTGGATCCTTCAGCACAAATTCGGCACTAACCGGACCGGTGCAGTCACCGCTCATGAGCAATCGATTTTGAATATATACACCATCCGTCGTAGTATATCCCACTTTAAATCCCTTCATCCTCATAATGTGAGAAATGAGTCTGGTAGTGGTAGTTTTTCCGTTTGTTCCCGTGACGGCCACAATGGGAATACGGCTTTCAACTCCGGGAGGGTACATCATATCCACGACATTGGCCGCTACATTGCGCGGCAAGCCTTCTGAAGGAGCCAAATGCATCCTGAATCCAGGGCCGGCATTTACCTCAAGCACTGCACCACCTGTTTCAGGCAGAGGAGTGCTGATATCCGTCGTCATGATATCTATACCGCAAATATCCAGTCCGATGATGCGCGCTATGCGTTCAGCCATAAACACATTATAAGGATGCACAATATCCGTAACATCCGTAGAGGTTCCTCCGGTACTCAGGTTGGCCGTGTCTTTTAGATCCAGAATTTCTCCTTCGGGTAAAACGCTATCCAAAGTCAATCCTTTGTCCTTAATAATTGTTCTAGTAAGATTATCGACGGTAATTTGTGTGAGCACTTTTTCATGACCGTAACCGCGTCGGGGATCACTATTTACCATGTCAATTAACTCTTGCAGGGTATGTTTGCCGTCGCCAATAACACGTGCCGGGGTTCTCTTTGCCGCTGCTACCAGTTTATAGTCGATCACCAACAAACGATAATCTTCTCCAACAATATAGCGCTCCACGATAACACTTCGGGATACCTCCTTAGCATTTTTAAAGGCCTCAACAGCGTCTTCCCAATTTGTAATATTGGCGGTAATACCCCGACCATGATTGCCGTTTATGGGCTTGATAACTATTGGGTAATCGATATACTTTATCGTGTCTTTTAGACCTTCTTCAGTTCTTATGATGTCCCCTTTTGGTACTGGAACCTCGGCCTGTTCCAACAGGTGTTTGGTGTCTTCTTTGTCGCCTGCCAAATCAACGGCAATATTGCTGGTTGTACTCGCTACTGTAGCCTGTATTCTTTTTTGATTGGCACCATATCCCAGCTGACAGAGAGAATATTTATTTAAGCGGATCCACGGGATTCCTCTTCTTTCAGCTTCTTCTACAATGCTACCGGTACTTGGGCCAAGACGTTCCACTTCACGGATTTCACGCATGCGTCTGATGTCATATTCCAGATCATAGTCTTTGCCATCCACCAGCGCCTGGGCAATATCCACTGCAGATTGGGCCGCATAGCGTCCCACCTTGGCTTCGAGGTAAGCAAATACCACGTTATAAACACCTTCTTCACCATAGCCTCGAGTGCGTCCAAAGCCTACATCCATTCCCGCAAGTGTCTGGATTTCAAGGGCAATATGCTCTACCACGTGACCCATCCAGGTACCTTCTTCAACGCGCTGAAAGAAGCCTCCTTCAGTTCCTACCGAACATCGGTGAGTGTACATGGTAGGAAACATGGTCTTAAGTCTATCCAGAAAGCCTTCTATGGTATTGGTGGGTCGTTCTTCCAATTCTTCGAGGTCTAAAACCATGACCACAAGTTTGTGGCGTCTCACGGACCAATAGTTTGGTCCTCTCATTATGTTTATTGATCTAATCTTCATATTTCGGTCGGTAATAAATTAGCTTATTCAAGCCTTGGTAAAATAGACAATTTACAGGAAAATAAAAGTTAGTTTTGCTGACCTCTGAAATCAGTGCAAATTTTTAGTTATGAGGATACGTGGAACCCTGATACCAATTGGGGGAAATGAGGATAAAGGACAGGAGGAAAATGAGGGTTATTCAGTTGACTATATAGAGGAAGGAATCCTAAGTCATGTGGTGAGAGAAGGAGGGGGGCTTGATGCCAGAATCGTTATTATTCCTACTGCTAGTAGTATTCCGGTTGAGGTATCAGAAATCTACCTTAAGGCGTTTGACACCCTGGGATGCTCGAATCTAAATGTTCTTGACATTAGAAAGAGAAAGCAAGCTGAGGATAAACAGAATCTAGCCATGCTGGAACAGGCTGATGTAGTCATGTTTTCTGGTGGTGATCAAAATAAAATTGTAAAATCCTTTAAGGATACCAAGGCTCATCAGCTGTTAAGCGATCGCTACATTAATGAGGATTTTGTGATTGCCGGAACTAGTGCCGGAGCCATGTGTATGACCTCAGAAATGGTGGCTGGAAGCAGTAGCCACGAGTCTCTGTACAAGGGTGCGGTTAAGATGCGCAAAGGCCTGGGATTGATTAGCGAACTGGTTATTGATACTCACTTTATAAAGCGCGGTAGGTTTGGTCGCATCGCGGAAGCAATGGCAATTCACCCTAATCTTTTAGGCCTGGGATTAGCGGAAGACACCGGAATTATCATAAAAGGAGGAAATGAATTCAGAGTGATTGGTTCCGGAATGGTTTTACTTTTTGATCCGAGTGTATTGACGCATAACAGTCATAGTGAACTCCCAGCCGGTACACCCATTAGTATGAGTAATCTGATAGTACACATCCTGGCCAACAGCGATGGCTTCACACTTGACAACCGAAAAATTGAAATCACCTCACTAGAGGAGGGTTTTATCTAAGTGCCTACTCATAAATCCTTACAAAATTCACTCCTGCACTGGATTTGGCAGCTCTGTACATTCCGGAAGTGTTGAAGGGAAGGCAGACATCTCCATTAATATCAACCGCAATCAAACCGCCATCGCCATGGATCTCAGCTAATCTTTCATGAATTACTTGATTGCAGGCATCTTCCAGACTTAAGCCTTTAAATTCCATTAGGCAGCTTACATCATAAGCCACGACCTTACGAATAAAGAATTCACCACTACCGGTGCAAGACACAGCGCAGGTGGTATTGTTGGCATAGTTGCCGGAGCCAATCAGCGGACTATCCCCAACCCGGCCGTACTTCTTGTTAGTCATGCCACCGGTACTGGTAGCCGCTGCCAAATTACCGTGTTGATCCAATGCCACAGCTCCCACCGTTCCGAATTTTTTTTCATTTAAAGGAGAGTGATCTAGTTGCGTCACATTATTTTTAAGAGCTTCCTGATATTGAAGAAACCGCAGTTCATCGTAAAAGTAATCATCGGATTCGAGGCTTAGATTCTGTTCACGGGCAAATTCCATTGCGCCGTTCCCACAAAGCAAAACATGATCCGATTTTTCCATTACCAGGCGCGCCAGAATGATTGGATTCTTAATGCCATGGATTCCGGCCACCGCCCCGGCCATCAAGTTACGTCCATCCATGATCGAGGCGTCCATTTCATGGGTGCCTTCATGTGTGAATACCGATCCTTTACCTGCATTGAAAAGAGGGGAATCTTCCATGACTTTTACTGATGCCTGGGTGGCTTCTAATGCACTACCTCCACACGCCAATATCTCATACCCAGATTCCAAACTTTCTGTGAGCGTTGACAGATAGGCTTCTTCCTTCTCTCGACTCATAAGATTTCTTTCTATGGTACCGGCACCACCGTGAATTGCGATTGAGTATTTTTTCATGTCTGGATTTCTGAAGGATGATGTGTCTGATTATGGCTAAGGTGATCTGTAAAATTAGACTATTCAGCTAGTTTAAGACTCCGGGATTATGTGAATTTATTTAAGGGATTGTTGTCATTCCGATAGGACAGAATCATTTTCCTGATCGTGTAATTTGGTTCGAGTTGGAATTAGGAAAGGTCTAAATCATCGGTTCCAATCGGATAATTATTTCTGAACTGACGAGCACTTTGGATAAGGTGTTTTAGCTTATACTAATGTGGAATGCATTGGCTTTAAAGCAGTTTTATTCGTTGGATTATTTGTGCAATGCTGATGCTCACCAAGTATTAGGTTACAGAATTTGAATTCGCTGGCTTATGATCTTGGCATCTTTTGTTTTTAAAACAGCTATATAAATTCCCGATTGTAATAAGCTAAAATTTAGTTGATTGGTGAGGAAATTTTCTATCCTCAATAACTGTCTTCCCGATTGGTCATATATTTCTATAGACTCGGCTTGTGGTGTTAATTCCGCCATCAGTTGGAAGCTTATGCCGATACTGGGGTATAAGAAAGTTTTACTATTCACCGCTCTCTCGGGTAGTGCCACCTGATTCGAATTTCTTATTACCACCGCATTCGGGTTAAGTAAGTTGCCTACACCAGGGGCTACAAAATCACCCAGAAAAGTACCGGAACTATTGAACATTTTTACAGAGCTGGTTGCACCGTTTCCAATAAGAATATTGCCGTTGGGAAAGGTATCTACCCCTTCAGCGTTGCCAAGACCCGTAATAAAATTTCCTTTGAAAGTGCCGGTGCTGTCAAATCGTTTTACCGAGGTGGCATCATAGTCTACTACCAACAAGTCTCCGTTAAAGTCGAACCAAATATTAGTAGGGCCAGCCAGATTAGTGTTGATGAAAACACCCTGACTAAGGCCCGCGGTGTCAAATTTATGCACGAGGTCTCCCGTATAGGACGAGACATATAAATTACCTTTTTCATCCCAATCCATTCCAATGCTTTGATTCACTCCCTGAGAGGTGAAGTCGCCCAGGAAAGTACCATCCTGGTGATAACGCCTTACTTTACCATTTCCACTCCATTGCAAGACATAGATGAGGCTGTCTACACCTATTTTGAGTCTGGTAGGACCACCAATGCCACAGGCAAAATTTCCCAGGAACGCTCCGGTTGTAGCATCGTGCTTGGAAATACATCCACTCCCGAGGTTGGAAATTAAAACCAGGTTCGAGTCTTCCAGGAATAGTATGTCTTGTGGCCAGTTAAGATGCTGACTGATAAACACACTTGGACTACCTCCCTGGGCATCGAACTTGAGAATTTGCCAAGGTGGGTTTTGAAAATTTCCAGCATCGGAGACATATATTTCGCTGTGCTGTGCGTAGCACATGAAGTGAATAGTAAGTAAAAGTACCGTGAGGATTGTTTTCATTATAGTTTAGAATTGCGGATGTTCACAGTAATCATTTGTCTCACTGCTAGTATGTTAGAATAGATAGTGATATGGAAAAAGGTTGCATGATTAGGGGCAATTCTTTTCACTAACATGTAGTTGTAGCAGGATTATTATTTGGTTTATTATGTAAACTAGTTTATATTTGCTGTAATTAAA
Source organism: Owenweeksia sp. (assembly GCA_965229445.1). Lineage (GTDB taxonomy): Bacteria > Bacteroidota > Bacteroidia > Flavobacteriales > Schleiferiaceae > Owenweeksia. The sequence continues at coordinate 2,977,344 of OZ245876.1, read as the reverse complement.
TACGGAGCCATGGAAACAACACAGAGTTTAGACATTATCGAGCGTATGCTGCAAGAGAGTAAGCGATCACTTCACAGAAATTCGTTTTACTTCATATTATGGGGCTTGTTAATGGTACCAATTGGTCTGGCAGAACCCTTTATAATACAGTATGAATATTTCTGGGTGGTTTGGCCTATTGCCGGGATTATGGGTGGCATAGCATCCATAGTTTATGGAATGCGTGAAGGAAAGCGATCTGGAGTTTCCACTGCTGGAGATCGCATCACCTCATATACCTGGGGAGCATTTGTGATCAGCATGGTAATTGCCATAGTGTTTTCACTTTATAATCGCATTGCACCTCATGCTATGATTCTGTTGCTGGCTGGAATGGCCACTTTTATTAGCGGAGGTATTTGCAAGTTTAAGCCCTTTGTATTTGGGGGAGTGATTATGTGGATAGGCGCCATTACCTGTACCTTTTTGGTAGAGATGCCGTATCAGGGATTTGTTTCGGCGGCTAGTTTATTCATGGGCTATGTAATACCAGGCTTCATTTTAAGAAAATCAGAAAATGTCCAGGCTCAATAGTTTATTACATCAGGAGCTGAGATTATCTATTGTAAGTTTTTTGTGCAATGTAGAATCTGCTGACTTTAAGAAATTGCTGGAGGTTACTGACGCCAGCAAGGGAAACCTCAGTGTGCAAATTAATAAGCTGCAGGAGGCCGGATATATAGAAATTGAAAAGAGCTTTAAAGGTAACTATCCTCATACCAATTGTAAGCTCACAGCTGCGGGTCGAAAGGCATTTCAAAGTTATTTGAAGGAACTAAAGAAGCTTCTTGGAATTCCTAAATAGCCCGTTTAGGAAGCCCTTTATTTAATGAGCATTCTACTCACTTCCATGGCATTCTCTCCGTAAATCTTGATGAGGTACAAGCCCGATTCCAGATGATCAACGTCTATTTCAACCTCGGCTGAATTCATGGGTACAAGGTTAAACACCTTCTGGCCATTGCTATGATAGATTTCTATGTGCTCAATCTCAAAGCCTTCAGACTTCCTTATGATCAGGTAATCTTCAAATGGATTAGGGTAAATCTTGATTTGATCTTGAATCAGTTTTGAGTGGTAGCCCAATCCCGAATCATATTCTATTAGGTAATAAAGTTGATTCGTGGCCACTAAATCATTCCAAAGACCAAAATTTATGGCGCTGGGTTTAATGATAATGGTCAGGTGATCCTGACCTCCGGAATTGTCAGGTTCAGGTGGACTTATCCCCCAATTGGTGTAGCTGCCGCCCACAGGACTACCATTCGGTCCACCACTCCAGAATTGAGGACCCACCCCATCATTGTCTCCGTCCCAGATCCACTGACCTTCTGTTCCTGCATCTGTTCCTCCAATCCATACAGAGGCCGTACCAAACTGATTTTGAGTTTTGGAAATATCTATTCCTGCATGATTCTTTAATTCTTCAAAGATGGCATGTTGTTCAGCAGAATCGCCAATTTCTGCGAGGTAGCCATTTCTGGCCACAGCGCATGCGGAGGCTGCTATCCACCCCTTATTTTCTTTCACCACTTCGTAAGCATGCCCGTTGTATTGAAAAGAATAAACATTAGAACTATCGAGGCATTGAGCTGAGCTTTGAGTTGGTGACAGGCAACAAATAAGCACTGCGGCCAATAATGACATGTACTGGTTTGGCATGATGGAAAATGATGTCTTGGTAATGATCCTCAAATCAAGTAAATTCTCAGACAACTAATGGTCTTGTATCTGACTATTGGGGTGCGATATCCAATCAATATTAGCTCTTCAGAAATTGCTGTGACATCTATTGCTGCTTCCGCTTAAATCAAATAAACCATACTATCGGTAGAAATGATGACCGGGGCAGCACCTGTTAGGTTGGGTTGCAGAGAACAGGGAGCACCTGCCCCGGATCATCATCGTCTGAGCTTAGTAGAGACCCGATTTTTTAGTATTGAACAATTCGCGGTTCAAGTTGATATTTAAGAGTTGACCAGCTCATCTAGATTATCCAGATCAAGCTTTTGGCTCTTTTTCTCATTTATTGCTATTCGCTCCTCTACTAGCCGTATTTTGAATTTCAAAATACTCATCGGCAGAGGATTCTCCATGTTCAATAACAATTCTGGATGCGTTTGGAGCGGAATGCTCTCCAGATTTTGTTGGTCATCTTGCTCAGTCATCTACTAGGTCAGGTCAGGTTAAAGGTGTAATTCTGTAGTTCGAACCCTACGAAGTTCTAATAATCTCAAAACTACCAATCACTAAAACTAGTAGGTACAAATCACTAGTTCTAGTGATTGCCAATCCCTAAAAGAGTGTAATCTTTGAGTCATCACAAACAACACACATACAAATATTTACTTTAAATGGCGCAATTTGAAGTCCTTTCTGTCCAGTTTAATAATGAAAGCGAACCACATCAGCTAGAAGTCAGCGTTGACAACCCGGAGGGAATGAATCTCTACACAGATCCATCGCACAACGTGCCGTCAGACGTTCAAGTAGTGGCTCTGGGAAATTCGCCAACGGAACAGTTTTGGGTTTATGAAGATAGTTACCATTTAACTATTGTTCTTGGCGATAGTGGAGGTGACAATCCATTGGTGGTTGCAAATACCAATTATTATGAGCCGGGTGAGGACCCTAAGTTTGTTGATATAGTAGTAGCAGAAGAGACCGCTACTGGAACAAAAACAAGAAATATTCGACGCCGGGCAAGGAAAGTAATTATTTGAATAGACATTCCTTATATCTTTCGGGGTTATGAGGATTACCATTCTATTTGTGTGTGTGTTATCCTGGGTATTGGAGGCTCAGACCTCCTCTACTCAGGATTTTTTGTCCGCACCCACCATGGATTCTCTCCAGGTTTACAATCAACTAGTACTATCTTTAAGCATCAGGTCTTACGATGTTGATTCTGCATTAGAACTGGTTCACTCGGCTGTTCAAAACTCTAAGCTTCTTGAGAATGATTATCTCAAAGCAGAGGCATTTGATGTTATGTCACTGGTCCTGAATAAGTCCGGAAATTGGAGCAGGGCGGTATCATACCAGGATTCAGCAATATCAATTCGAGCATCCCATGGTTGGGAGGTTGAACTGGGTAAATCCTATAATCACCTGGGCTCTATTTACCATAATGAAGGTCAACTGTATGAAAGGGAAGCGGAAGAAAAGTTAGCTGAGGCCAGTTATAATCTTGCCTTGAAAAACTTTGTGAGAGCCCTGAAAAATTTTACGGAGGGTCAGGATAGCTCGGAAGTATCATCTGCTTATAACAATATAGGGCTGGCTCATTATTCCCTGTACGATTACGAAAAGGCACTTAAATATTTCAGAATTGCGGAAGACATGTTTTTGCAGTTTAAGCGGTATGATAAATTGGGTGATTTATGGAATAATATGGCATTGGTCTTTGAGGAACAACAATTAAGAGACAGTGCCTTTGTTTATTATACCAAAGCTGCGGAGTCCTATGAAAGAGAATCGGATTACGAATCCTGGCTATCCATAAAAGTCAATTTGGCGGGTCTGTATTCGGATGACCCCCTTAAGGCTATTAAATTGTTAAAGGAGGCCGATTCATTGGCAGTCTTAAGCGGAAGCAACGCCAGCCGGGTCTTGATTCAGGAGAATATGTTTACGATATATGAGCGGGAAGGAAATTATAAGAAGGCCTTAAAACACCTTAAAATTTATAAATCCATTAAGGATGATATGCTCAGTCTTGACTTTAAAAATGAGGAATTGAAAGTCAGGTATGAAAGCTCCCGGCAGAAGGAACAAATTCAAAGACAAAAAGCGGAGAATCTACATCAACAACTGACCCTTCAAAAGATAAGTTCAGACCGGCAGCGGTTTCAAATAATTTCCTTGTCTCTTGGATTGCTATTTCTGATTTCGGTAGGAATTTTTGTTTGGCGCAGACAGGTGATGCGCAGATTGCGAGAGCAGGAGGAGAATATGCATCAGCAAAAACTTCGTGAATTGGAACAAACTAAAAACCTGGAAATGGCCAGAGCGATGTTGGTTGGACAGGAACAAGAGCGCATAAGGATTGCAGAAGATTTGCATGATAGATTGGGAAGTACTCTTTCTGGAGCAAAAATGCAAATGGAGGCTGTTGCCTCAAGGAATGAATCGGAGAACAAGTTTCTAGACAAGAGCAAAGATCTGATTGACAAGGCCATTGATGATACTCGCGAGATATCACATAACCTGATTTCCGGAGTATTGGTTAAATTAGGCCTGGCAGCGGCACTAGAAGACTTTAAGGAAAGTCTGGAAGTGACCAACAAGCTCGATATCAATTTGAGGATTGAAAATGAACCTAAGCTCGGCAGAAATACACAACTGCAGTTGTTTCGAATTACTCAGGAATTGGTGAATAACGCGGTAAAGCATTCTGGAGCCAACGAGATCAGTATAACATTGGCTGCGAAGCAGGGTATGGTAAGTTTGAATGTTAGTGATAACGGTGTTGGATTTGATATTGCGCAGGTAAGGCATGGTTTAGGTTTAATGAATGTGGAACGAAGGGTGGAAGCTCTAAAAGCTAAATTAGAGGTTCATTCTGATCATACCGGTAGTTGCTTTAAAGTAAAGCTGGAACAAGAGAATGGATAAACTAAAAATATTACTTGCAGATGATCACGCAGTGATATTGGATGGCTTGAACGCCATGCTGGAAGGGGAGGAAGATCTAAAGGTTATCGACTCCGTGCAATCTGGAAAACAGGTGATGGAACGGATGGCTGTTGTACCTCGTCCGGATTTATTAATTCTCGATATTAACATGCCTGAAATGGATGGTATCGAGGCGACCTTAAACGTGAAGAAAGAGTATCCTGAAACTAAGATTTTAATATTAAGTATGCATAGCCGTACCGAGTTCATCAAACGATTGGTGGGTGCCGGAGCGGATGGATATATTCTGAAAAACTCAGGCAGAAAGGAATTGTTACAAGCCATTCGAGATATTGCCAAAGGCGAGCCTTATTATAGTCGTGAAATCATTAAAAAGGGATTTACCGAGCAATTTCATAACAATACCAAGCATACTATAGAGCTTTCAGATCGCGAAAAGGATGTGACCAGGGAAATAGCAAATGGTATGGCAACAAAGGAGATAGCAGAAAAGCTAGCGATTAGTGTGCATACCGTAGATTCTCATCGCAAGAAGATACTCACTAAGATTGACGGAAGAAATACAGCGGATATAACCCGTTTTGCTATTAAAACCGGTATAATAAGAGGATTTGATCGGATATAACTAAAACGAAACACCTAAATCCAGATTCATTTTAGCAATAGTCTTCACCATATTTCCGGAACTTCAGTTTCATTGGTTCCTCAGGAATCCTCTAGGAATCAAGCCTTTAGATCTTAACTCTGCGCAGTCTTAAACTGTTCGCAACTACAGATACGGAACTGAGCGCCATGGCTCCTCCGGCAATCATCGGATCTAGAAGAAATCCATTGATGGGGTATAGTACTCCTGCGGCAATTGGTATTCCAATGAGATTGTAAATAAAGGCCCAAAAGAGGTTTTCATTAATGCCCCGAACTGTACGTCTTGATAGTTTTAAAGCTTTGGGAATATATCTTAGATCGGACGTGGTAAGGGTCATTTTTGCCACATCCATGGCTATATCAGAGCCGTGTCCCATAGCAATACTGACATCTGCTTTAACCATTGCTTCCGAATCATTTATTCCATCGCCTACCATGGCCACTACCGCTCCGTTCTGACGTAGCTGGTGAATATAGTTCGCCTTATCCCCGGGCTTCATATTTGCTTTAAAGTGTTCAATCCCTACTTCCTTGGAAACCGCTTTGGCACTACCCTGGTTATCCCCGGTAATCATATAGGTATCAATCCCATTTTGTTGTAAGAGCTGAATAGCCTCATGGGCTCCTTCTTTAATGGCATCAGATATGGCTATTATGGCCAATAAGTTATCCCTATTTCCAAAATATACGACGGTTTTTGCCCTGTTTTCCCAGTCCACAATAGTTGCATGGAGTTCGTCAGGAATGCCCTTGACCATTTTGAGAGCCAGAGTTTTGTTCCCCACAAAGTATTCCAAATGCTCCTCATCTCTTCCGGTAATACCCTGTGCGGTTATACTCTTAAAATTTGAGATCTCCCCACCTGGGGTATTATGGTCTTTTAAATAGCGCACCAGTGCCGTGGCAAGTGGGTGTTCAGATCGCGATTCCAGAGCCAACAAAATTGAAGGATATTGGCGAGACTCAAAATCTTCAAGCCATTTAATATCAGTAACATATGGCTTTCCCTTGGTGATCGTACCCGTCTTATCCATCACAAGGGCATTAACCTTATACGCTAATTCAAGGCTTTCCGCATCCTTGATCAAAATATTGTTTTCGGCCCCTTTGCCTATTCCTACCATAATGGCAGTAGGGGTAGCAAGACCCAGGGCACAAGGACAAGCAATTACCAAAACACTGATGGAGGTAAGAAGTGCCTTAAAAAAAGCATCCTCGCCGGCCAGGGTCATCCAGGCAATAAAGGTGATTATGGATAATACAATTACCACCGGCACAAATACTTTTGCAATCCTATCTACCAGTTTTTGTACCGGTGCTTTACTGCCCTGAGCACGCCTCACGGTATCAATTATTTGTGCCAGCACGGTGTCGTCTCCAACTTCTATACACTCTACATCTACGGATCCTTTCTGGTTGATAGTCCCTGCATAAACCTTATCACCCCTGGTTTTTCTTACCGGTGTGGGCTCCCCGCTAATCAAACTCTCATCCACATAAGTGTCACCACTCACTACCACTCCATCCGCACTTATTTTCTCTCCGGGCTTTACGCGGATAAGGTCACCATTTTTAATATCAGAAACGGAAGTGATCACCTCCTCCTTATCCTTTATTATTCTCACTTGCTTGGTGCTTAATGAAAGGAGTTTCTTGAGGGCGGAACTGGTGCTAGCTTTGGCTCGCTCTTCCAGAAGTTTCCCCAATGAAATAAAGGTGATAATAACCGTGGCAGTTTCGTAATACAGGTGTGCTTCATAGCCTCGGCTGGTCCAGAATTGTGGATATATCGTGTTGAAGAGACTAAAGGAAAATGCCATACCGGTACTTAAGGCTACCAGCGTATCCATATTCATGTTACCACGTTTAGCGTGTTTCCAGGCCTTGCTGAAATAACCGGCGCCGAACAGGAAAAGCACCGGAATGCTAAGCGCCAGGGAAATCCAATTTCCGGGTTCCCAATAAGGAAAAAACATGGCGAGAACAAAAACAGGAAGAGTCAATACTAATGACCAAATAAAGCTCCTCCGAAGTTGCGCGTATTTTTTGGTCTGCGCTTCGCCCTGAGTTTGATCGGAAGAATTTTCGGTAATTATTAGGTCATAACCTATGCTTCGCACGGATTTTTGTAGGTCTGAAGGGGAGATTGACAGACGGTGTTTTACCTGGACATGCTGTGAGGCAAAGTTCACATTGGCTTCGGCCACTTCAGGTAAGGCTTGCAGTGCAGACTCTACGCTCAGGGCACATGAGGCACAAGACATGCCGGTAACAGGCAGAATTGATTGCTTATATTCTTTATTCTCTTCGAATACCTTGTTTTTAGTCATAGTTCAGCATGAATTTCCGACCAATTTAACATTAGAATACCGAAAAGGATCAATAGGGAAGATATGAGATTTTAACGCCAAACCCATTCCACATGCCCATAAAGTCTGGAATTGATATTAGAGCACGTCTCGCCCGGAACCAACTAGTTTTTGACTTCCATTAAACTAATATTGCTGAAAAAGTCCGTGGCCATATCTTTTGCCTCTGAACCGGGTTGTATTATTTCATTGACCAGGCTCACGCTCGGGGAGCTGTGCCACATTCTGGCAGGGTTTGCCCATAGGAGGAGTTCGGGAGACTCTTCCGCATTAACCTCTATACTTTTACCGAAAAATGGAAAACTTCGGGGTGTAAGAAGGTTGTGGGGACCTGCGAAACCTCCCAGATGAAAAGTGAATGCTCCATCAGAACTTTGTGGAGAGGAACCTTCTGCTTTTAGCATAATGTAACCAGTGTTCCAATCCCAAAACATACCATAGGTAGGAGACAGAGCTCCAGTTTGGGCTCCGCTTTCATTTCTAAGGCTATCTACGCCGAGTAAGAACTCGATGGCAACATAATTTCCAGCTGGAACGTCTTTTAGAGTGAATAGAGATGCGTCTTTACATTTTGCGCAGATGAGATGATAACTATCTGTCTCAGTCCAGTACTCACCTTGTGAATTCAGCAGTTTTACATTCGATACATAGAAAGAAAACTCTGTAAAGGTGAGTGTATCTCCCGTTTTTGGGTGTCGCATGGTTTGGCCAATTTCCCATGGTATTTGATTCGATCCAAACACATATTCAAATTGAACCTTTACCTCTCCGGGTAGAGTGTTTTGTAAGTCCTCTTCCTTTTTGCAGGACCAGAGTAATGAAAATATTAAGAACAAAATTACTGAAAGGACAGGGGCACGCTTGATTAGTGTCATGATGAGGAATGATTTTAAGATTACCGGAATCCAGATTTCTGGCTTTCTCAAAAGTAAATACCATCCCTTCTGCTCACAGTGACGCGGATCACAATCACGCTGTCCTTAGGCAAACCCAGAATGTTGTCCGTAACGCTATTTCTATTTCACAACCACCCTCTGTCGCTCTATAATGGCCTCCTTGTTTCTGAGAATGGCGAAATAGATACCCTCAGGAAGATGGGAAACTGGTAATACAGTCAGGGCTTCCTGAGCCGGACGTTTTATCAATACCTTTCCTTGAAGATCAAGAAGTACCAGGTTTAAATTTTGACTCATTACGTCTGGTGAGATTGAAATGTTCACGGTATTAACGGCCGGATTGGGATAAGCGGACAATGTACTTTGAACGAGCAACTCATCAATATTTACGGTACTGGATTGCCAAAAAGTTGCTCCTTCATCATTAGAGCCACCGGTGTGAGTATAGGGAGGATTACCACTAATAAAGTCTCCTATGGTCCATAAGCCAGCACTGTCAGCAGAGGCTTCATAGGGATTTCCGGCGGCTCCAAATTGCATAAAATCTACCAAATTTGGGTTGGAACCCGGGGCGCCAAGGCTATTGGGGTACCAGAGTGAAATGCTGGCAACCAGGGGTATGACCAAGTTGGTGATCACGATGATTTCATCTACCCCTGCGTTTAAATTTCCCGATGCAATGTTTTGATTTGAGAGGTTAAACACATTGTTGTTAATGACCAGCTGAAAGTTGTTATAGTCATAGGCAAAGCCAGCTACATTCTTAATCTTGATTTCACCTTTGATAGGATCCACCTCTTTGGTTCTGATTCTTGAGAAACCATCAGTGGCAAAGAACACCACCAGAAATAGGCATAATAGTTTTTTCATGGCGCAGGATTTTTGATTTAGATATGTTCAATTTACGAAAAAACTGACAATGAGTAGGTTAGATGAATATAGTTTAACAGTAATGGAAGGGAATAGGGGTGGAAATATGGTCCGGGAAGTATAATTAAGACCATATTGATATTAGTAGCCTTAAGCAGGGATGGCATTGATTATCTTTGAATGCCAAACGGAGTATGGAGAAGGAACGAAAGGTTAATATTAAGGATATAGCAGCGGCATTGTTTGAGTCAGCGGCTGAAGCCTTGGTAGTAACCAATAAACAGGGATTAATAGAGGCTGTAAATTCAAGGGCGGCCGAAATGTTTGGTTATTCCAGAGAGGAATTGCTGGATCAAAAGGTTGAATTACTCATCCCGGATAGCTCGAGGGAGCGTCATCGAAAGCATCGCAAGGGCTATGCTCATAACCCTACTAAAAGACCTATGGGCAAGGGAATGGAGTTGCAGGCCATGCATAAATCCGGACATTGTTTTCCGGTTGAAGTATCTCTGAATCACTTTAAGGTTGAGGGAGAAAACATGTTTATGGCCTTAATTTCAGACATCACTGAACGCGTAAAGACTGGCGAAGCGATAAAGCAGCTTAACCAGGAATTGGAACTTAAAGTGTCTGAGCGCACCAGAGATTTGCGCAACAGTCAGCATCTCTATCGTTTAATTGCGAGGAATTTCCCCAACGGGATTATCAATGTATTTGATCGGGATTTAAATTATGTGTTTGTAGAAGGTCAAGAACTGTATAAGCTCGGCATAAACAGTAAGCGTCTGGTTGGGACCAACTACCTGGAAAGATTGGCACCGGAAGTTAGAGAAGAAATCCGATCAAAATTACAAGAGGTATTAAAGGGAATTGACACGGCCATAGAAATCAATTATCGCAAGCATACTTATATGTTAAATGCGGTAGGTCTTCCGGATGAAGATGGAGAGATCACTCAAATTTTGGTGGTTGAGCAGAATATTACCAAAATGAAAAAGGCAGAGCAGGATATCCTGGAAGCCCTGCAAAAAGAAAAACAGTTGAGCGAGATGAAGTCGAGATTCGTGTCTATGGCTTCTCACGAATTTAGGACTCCGCTTACTACAGTGCAGTCATCCCTCAGCTTGCTAAAGAAATATGTAAAGAAGGAGGGGACCGAGGACCAACAAAGAAAACATTTCCATCGTATTGATTCTTCGATCCGGCACCTCACCAATATCCTTAATGACTTCCTATCTATAGATAAGCTGGAGGAAGGAATGGTTCAGATTCAGATTAAGAAATTCCCGGTGCCAAAGGAGATGGAAGCTTTGGTAGATGAGATTAGGCAGAGCGCCAAACCGGGTCAGAAAATTACCTATCGTCATTCAGGTGCCACCGAAGTTTTATGTGATCAACAGGTCTTTAAGAACATATTCAATAATTTAGTGTCAAATGCCATTAAGTATTCAGGTGATGACGGTATTATTGAAATAGAGACCAAGGTAGAAGGGGAGTCTTGGACATTAGAGGTGACTGACAATGGCATTGGAATTCCCAAGGACGAACAAAAACATCTATTTGTCCGATTTTTCAGAGCCAGAAATGCAGTTAATATTCAGGGTACCGGTCTGGGGTTAAGTATTATTGGTAAGTATGTAGATTTATTGGAAGGCGATATTAATTTTGAAAGCTCAGAAAACAAAGGCACCAGTTTCAAAATTCGTCTGCCGGTTAAACCAGAATTAACAAGTTTATGAAGAAGCTGCTTCTCATTGAAGATAACAAGGATGTAAGAGAGAATATCGCGGAGATACTTGAGCTTGCAGATTATGAAGTATCCACTGCTGAGAATGGCAAAACAGGAGTGGAATTGGCCAAGGCCAAACAGCCAGATCTAATTATTTGTGACATCATGATGCCGGAATTGGATGGTTATGGCGTGTTGAGAATTCTGAATAGAAATCCTGAGACTGCCAGCATTCCCTTTATTTTTCTCACCGCAAAAACTGAGAAAAGTGACATGCGCAAAGGCATGAATCTGGGGGCAGATGACTATATAACCAAACCTTTTGAGGAAGATGAGCTATTAGAAGCCATTGAAACCAGAATGAAGAAGCATCAAATTTGGGCTCAGGAGTTTGAGGGGAGCATGAATGGTTTGGAAGGTTTTGTAAAGGAAGCGCGAGGCCTGGAGGAGTTAGATGAGCTTCATCTCGATAGAAAAAGAAAGCTGTACCGTAAAAAAGAGGTGCTATATAGCGAAGGCGACTATGCCAATTATCTGTATTACGTAGATCATGGTAAAGTGAAAACCGTGAAGATGGATGAGTACGGGAAGGAATTTGTAATTGAGATTTATGGTCCCGGAAATTTTCTTGGCTATTTGGGTTTGATGGATGGTGGAGAACATAGGGAAACGGCTGTTGCCATGGAAGATACCGAGGTGTCGGTAATTCCTCGCCAGGAGTTTCAGGATTTGCTGTACAAAAATCGAGACGTAGCAAACAGGTTTATTAAGATTCTGGCTGATAACGTCCAGGACAAAGAACGTCGTTTGTTGCAGCTTGCCTACACACCGGTACGGGAACGTGTAGCTGAGGCCTTACTGGAATTGCAACATCGCGAAAACCTTCAGAATGGGGACGGGGGATGGATGAAGATATCTCGTGAAGACCTGGCCAATATTGTGGGAACCGCCAAAGAATCATTAATTCGAATTCTTTCAGAATTTAAAAAGGCCGGCTATGTAGAGTCTAGCGGCACGAAAATTAGAGTTTCCAATCTTGAAGGTCTTAAGGGAGTAGTGTCGGCATTTACTCACTAGAATATCCGATCCCAGGGTCGATTTCAAAACTGATATAAATCAACAGGCTCGTTGACAAGCCTCAACAGCAAAGCAGCGGTATTTTACCACATTTGTTCCTTATCGCGAAGTAAGATCGTGAATTCCCTAATTGCGGGTGGTGAATGAAGAAGCATATATTTTTACCGACTGATTTTTCTGAAAGCGCAAGGAATGCCTCTGCGTATGCTGTTCAACTATTTGGTAGTGAGGATATTGAGTACACGCTAATGAATTGTTACGCCATGCCGCATAGTGGTGCAGATATGCTCATTTCCCTAATCGATATCCTTAGGGCGGAGTCTGAAGAAGGATTGGAAGAGGAAAAGAAGTTGTTGCTTCAACAATTTCCTGAGCTGACTGAAAAAATCAAGACTTCCTGTGTAAATGGATTTCCTGAAACGGTATTAAGTCGATTGAACCGTGACAAGAAGATTGATCTCATCGTGATGGGAACTACCGGGAGTTCAGGATTGATGAAGGTTTTGTGGGGAAGTACGACCGCAGCAGTAATGAAGCGGGTAAAAGTACCCATTCTGGCCGTGCCAGGGGCGGTTGATTTTCAAGGACTCAAGAATATAAGTATCGCTCTCGAGCCACAAGAGCTCCCAAAATATCACTACCCTCCCATGTTGCGAGGTATTATTGAGAAGAATGCGGCAAGCGTTTCGCTGGTCAGTGTCCAGGACGAGGCTACAGCACATTCGGATCAGGTGTACAAGGCCGTTTCTAATGGTGATGTACCTTCTCCCAGTAGCGCTGAAAGATTCCAGGTGATTGAGGATGACCCGATAGAAGGCATCACCCATTTTATGGATGATCATAGAACCGACCTTCTGGTGATGGTGGCGCATTCATATGGTTTCTTTGGCGAGCTGTTTCACCAGAGTAGTACCCGAGAAATGGCCATGATCAGCAAGGTTCCTTTACTGGTGTTTCACGACCGATAATTTAGGCTTAATCAACCACCTCATTTTCGTTGAAGTACCCTTGTTGTATAAATGCTGCTCCCTGGTGATATCGCCGTAGAGACCAGGAATGGGGGAAATACCACCTTCTGATTAGTCACATACTTCTGCAGAGGGAGAGTCGATAGGGAGCTCCGGACTCAGAAATGGAATGCCCAGCTCCATCCCCCTCAAAATTAAAATGGCTGCTACAAAAACTACACTGAGTGGGATCAGCTTGTTCAGTAAGCGCGGATGAGCATTAAACAGGCGATTGCTAGTGAGGTTAATTCCCACTAGCAGGGGTATGGTACCTAAACCGAACATCAGCATGGCCAATCCTGCGGTGCCTGGATATCCGGTAGCCGCAGCCGGAATTAGAGCAGCGTATACCATGCCACAGGGCAACAAACCGTTAATGCTGCCGCCAACAAAGAATTTAAACTTGCTTTGGCGTTGATAATTTTTTGATTGAATACGCATTAACCATGGAGTGATTAAACCATTAATTCTCTTATCCCATCTGAGAAATTGAATAGAGAAGTAACCCAGCAAGAGACTCAACCCGGCAATTAAACTAAACTCCTTCTGCCAAGTCTGAATTCCAATGAAGTTTCCAATTAAGCCAATTAATAAGCCCATCGCTATATAGGTAAGGATTCGTCCACTATGATAGAGCAATACCTTACTAAGAGAGCCTCCACCAAGCCACTTGCCCATGACCACTGCTTGTAGAGGGCCACACATCAAGGTGCAATGAAGGGAGGTGACCAGGCCAAGTATAAAGGCCATCCAGATCACGGGAGGTGAATTTCAGGTTCGAAATAAAAAGTCTTTTCCTCTCCTTTAAAGGTGAGTTTGGCTATCCACTTGCCAGAACCAATATTTTGATGTTTAAGCGTGAGATCCTCCACTTGCCATCTTTCCTTGGTCAACATGAAATCCAGATCTTCATTATTTACGCAATACATCTGCAATTCCAGATGGCCATATTTACCTTTTAGTACGGCTGGAAGACTCAATACCAAGCCACCTTCAGTAAGCTTCATTTTAGCAGGCTCTCCCAGAGCCAGAGCATTTTCCTTTTGATCAATTTTATCCTGGTAGACCAACTCCTGTTCATAATAATCAGAGGTAACCAGGTCAAAATCCTGTGTCATTACCTTATACACAGCAAAAGACATGGTCAGCACAAAGGCTATAAGTGTAATGGCAATGCCTGTACCCCAGGTAAATTTCATTGATTATTTTTTTGGTTTAACCAGTGGACCATTAAACCCGCTTTTTACGGTTTCAATGAGCTTGTCACCTTCGTAGATACCAAATTTAACTTGAGTATTGGTTCCTGAAAGGTCTGAACGGCTAAGGTAAACAAGGAATGCACCTTCAGCCAATTTACTACCCGGAGTGGTAATTCGGTCTGCACCAATTAGTTCTAATTTGCCTCCTTTGGGTTCCAGCAAGATCAGTTCGTAAGATCTAGACTCGGGAGTTTTGTTAATGAGTTTATAACTGTAAATATTCGAGTAGGTATCGTTTTCCAGCTTTTGATAAGTTTGACCGGGAGTTCTTAAAATGATTGCCTCTACCTGACCTCTGCTAGCCAGAACAAAGGAAAAAAGAACTAGTAATATGGCGAGTACGCCGGTGTAAGCCCAAACTCTGGGCGTCATAATTTTTTTATCTCCTGTGGCTATATTGTTCTCACTATCATATCTGATCAGACCCTCGGGACGACCAATTCTGTTCATAATAGAATCACAGGCATCAATACAGGCTGTACAATTGACACATTCAAGTTGAGTTCCGTTCCTGATATCAATTCCGGTTGGACATACTTCAACACATTGATTACAGTCTATACAATCCCCCTTACCCGCTGCCTCACGATCTTCATTTTTTCGCGCTTTTCCTCTTTTTTCTCCCCTGAGGTAATCATACGCAATCACCACTGAATTTCGATCGAGTAAAGCTCCTTGTAATCGCCCGTAAGGGCACACCATGATGCACACCTGCTCTCTAAACCATGCAAAAACGAAATAGAATACCGCAGCAAAAATGAACATGGCACTAAGACCACCAAGGTGTTTGGAAGGATCATCAGATACTATTTCCCACCAGCGTTCACTGCCTATGATATACATTAGGAAGAAATTAGAAATGATAAAGCTGATGAGAAAGAATATTGAGTTTTTTAGTCCTCGCTTCTTCAATTTTTCAGCGTTCCAGGGCATGCGAGAAAGTTTCAGTTGCTGGCCACGATCGCCTTCAATCCAAAACTCAATTCTTCGAAACACATGTTCCATAAAAATGGTTTGTGGACAGATCCATCCACAGAAAATACGCCCATAGGCTACCGTGAATACTGCGATAAAGATTACCCCAATAATCATGGCCAAAACAAAGATCAGGAAATCTGCCGGCCAGAAGACTTTGCCCAAAATCACGAATTGCCGACCGAGAACATCAAGCATCAAAGCAGGCTCACCGCCAATCCTAATAAATGGAATGGCAAAAAATATTGCCATCAAGAAGTAACTGAGATTTTGTCGTCTGCGCGTATACTTTCCCTTTGGTTTTTTAGGGTAGATACGATTGCGCTCCCCTTCCTTATTTACGGTTGCAATTGAATCGCGGAAGCTTTCATCCAACCCTAGTTCTCTCCTTAATTCTTCCGATACGTTCAAAGCGTGATAATTTATCCTTGGTTAGACGCCTCTGCCTCTTCACCTGCAGCGGCTTCCTCTGAGGCTGGGGAATCATCTACTCCTGAATCGGTCTCACTCGCAGATGGAGCCTCGAATAAGTCGCCTTGAGGCTCTTTTGGGTTAGCGGCTTCAGTCCCCACTAAACTCAGGATGTAAGATGAAACATTCTGCATTTGTTCAGGATTCAACTGATCCTTCCAGGCTATCATACCTTTAGAAGGTACACCATATTTAACCACACTGAATACAGATTTTATATCGCCGCCGTGAATCCAATATGAATCTGTAAAATTTGGACCGACACCTCCACCGCCATCGGCAGCATGGCACACGGCGCAATTAGCCTTGTAGATGCTGGCACCAGCTTCAAGTCTTGGACCTTCGGTAATCTGTACCACGCTGTTTTCGTCAACCATGTTTGCGGCGGTCTTTAAATAGGCTTCTCGAGCCTCTTCCGCTTCTGCCATTTCAATTTTGTACTCTTCGAGTTGGAGAGGTGCACTATGGAAAACATGATAGCGCAGCAAGTAAATTACAGAGAATACAATGGTGATGTAAAACCCATATAACCACCAGGGCGGTAGGTTGTTATCCAGTTCCCGAATGCCATCATAATCGTGATCAAGATCAATTTCGCTTTCGGCCTCAATTGGTTTGCTGTCCTGAAGTTTTTGTAAAAGTTGATCAATAAATCCGGGTTCATCATCCATATCGTCATCCTCTTCAGGTAAACGACCTTCTTTTTTAGCGATCATATACTTCATGGCATCTAAGGCCTGAAATGTGGCTATAAAACTGATAATCAGGAATGAAGCGGCAATAATGGCGATCCAGAAGTTTGTGTTAGATAGCATACCCAAAACGGATTCACTACTGAGGTAATTTACCCCAATGGCACCAAACATAACCAGAAGGCCTACAAATAGGAGATAAGGATTATACTTTTTCATGGTCGCTGAAATTGTTTTGTTCAAGTGGTAGTCGGCTGATTTCGTCAATAGTCTTTTTATCCTTTCGGATAACCATAATGGTAACTATGACGAAGAAGCTGAAAAATATCAGGAAAGAAAGAATAGGGTAAATTTCTATTCCCTCGATCGTATCCATAGTATGTTTAATGAATTTCAACATAGCGTTTAGTTTTGAGCCATTTCAGTATCAGGAGCAGAAGCTTTGATGTCGATACCAAGGCGTTGCAGATAGGCTATCAGAGCCACTATTTCTTCTCTTGGTGACACTTCGACATCATCGAGCTGCAGCTCCAATTCATTGGCAATGCGCTTGGCCTGCTTATGAAGCTGAGTGGTAGCGCTGGCAACATATTCTTCCTCATATGGCACGCCCAGGCCAACCATTGCTTCCAATTTGGCTCTGGTTAAGCTTGTATCCAGTTCGTTTGTAAACAACCAGGGATAGCGCGGCATTATAGATCCTGGACTCATGCTTGTAGGATCCAACATATGGTTATAGTGCCAGCTATGGGGATACTTGCCACCAATTCTATGTAAATCCGGCCCCGTCCGTTTACTACCCCATAAGAATGGATGATCATATACAAATTCACCCGCCTTGGAGTATTCTCCATATCTCGCGGTTTCTGACCTGAAGGGACGGATCATTTGACTGTGGCAAGCATTACAGCCTTCACGAATATAGATGTCTCGTCCTTCAAGCTCAAGAGCGGTATAGGGCTTTACGCTTTCGATAGTAGGTACATTACTCTTCACCATCATAGTAGGGATGATTTCCACTATTCCTCCAATGAGAATTACCACGATACTTAAAATCATCAATTGGACAGGTTTTCTCTCAATCCACCGGTGCCAGTATTCTCCTTTGGGAGCAGAAAAACCTTTTACAAGGGGAGCGGCACTATCTTCTTCTTCTGCCTGAAAACTACCACTCTTTACGGTTCTCCAAACGTTAATCATGAGGAGTATCATGCCTATAATGTACAGCGTTCCGCCTACAGCGCGCAGCAAATAGAGTGGAATTAATTGAGTAACCGTTTCCAGAAAATTACCGTATACTAAGGTGCCATCAGGGTTGAACTCTTTCCACATCAAACTCTGAGTAAAACCGGCAACATACATAGGGAGGGCCCAGAAAATAATTCCCAGAGTACCAATCCAGAAGTGCGCGTTAGCAAGCTTCTCAGAGTATAGAGAGGTCTTGTAGAATCTTGGCATCAGAAAATACACCATGCCGAATACCATAAATCCGTTCCATCCCAGAGTACCGATATGTACGTGGGCAGGAATCCAGTCGGTATAGTGCGTAATGGCATTAAAGTTCTTGAGACTTAACAAAGGACCTTCCAGGGTGGCCATACCGTAGGCTGTTATGGCTACAACAAAGAATTTCAGAACGGCGCTATCTCGTACTTTATCCCAGGCTCCTCTTAGGGTAAGCAAGCCATTGAGCATACCTCCCCATGAAGGAAAGATTAACATGATTGAGAACACGGTTCCCAGACTCTGAGCCCACACTGGTAAACTGGTATAAAGAAGGTGGTGAGGACCGGCCCAGATATAAATAAAGATCAGAGCCCAGAAGTGAATAATCGAAAGCCGATAGGAATAAACCGGACGGTTAGCCGCTTTAGGTACAAAATAGTACATCAAGCCCAACACCGGAGTGGTGAGGAAGAACGCAACGGCGTTATGGCCATACCACCACTGAACAAGAGCGTCTTGTACACCGGCAAAGATGGAATAAGATTTAGAGAAACTAACCGGTACCTCAAGGTTGTTCACGATATGCAAGACAGCCACCGTTACGAAAGTGGCTATGTAAAACCAAATGGCTACATATAGATGCCGTTCCCGTCTTTTTAAAATGGTCCAGAACATGTTGATACCGAATATCACCCACACCAGGGTAATTAAAATATCTATCGGCCATTCCAATTCGGCGTACTCCTTAGAAGAGGAAATACCCAGAGGTAGGGTAACCACGGCTGATAAAATTATCAGTTGCCATCCCCAAAAATGGAGATTACTCAGGAGATCACTGGCCATGCGGGTTTTGAGCAGGCGCTGCAAAGAATAATAGACCCCCGCGAAGATGGCATTGCCTACAAAAGCAAAAATGGCCCCGTTGGTATGCAAGGCTCTAATTCGTCCAAAGGTGAACCATGACAAATCGAGATTGAGATCCGGGAAAACCAATTGCAGGGCTATGGTCAGCCCCACTAAAAATGCGATCAGCCCCCAAATGATGGTGGCTATCGTAAAGTTTTTAGCAATACGGTTGTCGTAGTAAAAGGTTTCGCGTTGCATTGTCTAGTTGGGTTTATCGCTTTGTTGTTTAGAACTGTCTTTTAGCATTCTGATGCTCGGTGAGTAGTCATCGTCATATTGGCCATTGCGGATGCTCCAGATAAAGGCAATAAGAAATCCTACGGCTACCAGGAAGCTCACAGAAATCAGAACGTAAATAACTGACATAGAAAATCTAGATTATGGTCAAAATTAGAAGGCGAGGATTGAGAGAATCATGATGCATATCAGGCAGAAAACTGATTAATGTCAGGATGAAGATAAACATGTTTTTAAAACTGCATCACTTCAAATGCAGCTCGTTCTAAATCTTCTTTGGCACTGGGATGGGCTATTGAAATTAAAGCCTCGGCACGTTGCCTCAGGTTTTTACCGAATAATTCCACCACACCGTGCTCGGTTACAACAAAATGCACATGCGCCCTGGTAGTTGTTACTCCGGCTCCGGGCTTTAGGGTGCTAACTATTTTACTCACTCCGGTACGGGTAATCGAAGGCATCGCTATTATTGCTTTTCCTCCTTCAGAAAGTGAAGCACCTCTAATAAAATCCATCTGGCCTCCCACCCCTGAAAATTGATAAATGCCAATAGTATCTGCACAAATCTGACCGGTAAGATCAATCTCAAGGGCGCTGTTAATAGCAGTAACCTTGGGGTTTTTACGAATTATCGCCGTATCATTTGTGTAAGAAGCCTCTCGCATGTGAATGAGAGGGTTATCATCTGCAAAATCATATAATTTCTGACTACCCGCAATGAAGCAGCTAACAATTTTTCCACGGTCCACAGTTTTTTCTTCACCAGTAATAATTCCTTGTTCTACCAAGGGTAGTATTCCATCTGAAAACATTTCTGTATGAATTCCCAGGGCCTTATGATTTTGAAGTTCATAAAGCACAGCATTCGGGATTCCTCCTATGCCCATTTGGAGGGTGGCTCCATCTTCTATCAGACCGGCGATATGCCTTCCTATTCTCCGTTCAACATCAGATGTGGGTGGCATTTCGTGAGCAAACAAAGGGAGGTCTATCTCAACGGCATAATCAATCATGCTTTCATGAATAATTCCTTCTCCCAAAACTCTTGGAACATTTGGGTTGATTTGGGCGATTACCGTTTTAGCTGACTTTAGTGCCTGAAGTGCCACATCGACCGATAATCCCAAGGAACAATAACCGTGTTTGTCCGGAGGAGATACCTGCACAAAAACAACATCGAGAGGTAAAATATCCCTCTTAAAAAGTTGATGAATTTCACTTAGAAAAATGGGTATGTAGTCTCCCTGTCGCGTATTTATTGCTTTACGCACATTCTTTCCTACAAACAAACTGTTAATCATGAAGCTGTCTGAGTAGGGAGTTTCTGTATAGCGGGCCCTGCCTTCGGTATGAATCTGAAGCAATTCTACGTCTTCCAATTCCTGGTATCGATCACACATGGCCTCAATGAGAACCGTGGGTGTCATGGCTGCACCCTGAATGAATACTCTATCTCCGGATTTAATCTGAGCGACTGCCTCCTCCTTACTTACTACACGTAATTTTTGTCTCATGACCTTAATATAATAAAAAGGGGGTTCAACCAATGGTGTCACCCCCTTTCTGAATCTATACAATAAACTATTAGAAGTTGATGGTAGCTTCTACAACCACACCATTGAATTTACCATCATTTAGCACTCTTTGTGTTGGGCTGCCCATGCCATTACCTGGGAAGTCGTTGTAATTTTGCATAACATATTCTGCTTTGAGCAATACATTCTGAGTCATGAACCAGCCGGCAGCCAGGGCGGTTCTATTAATCGAAACTTCAGTAGGGGAAGCATTCGGATTGAAATTTGGCAAACCACCGGAAACCGTGTTGTATTTACCACCGATATAAACGTTTTCTCTTTCTCCAAAATAGTACAGAACCTCGCCGTGAATTTGGGTCCAGGAACGAGACTCAGGTTCGGCGGAAATTTGACCACTACTAGTTTCAAAGGTACCCATGAATTCAAGTCCTTTCCATCTTACATAAGGGTTGATCATGATAGCGGTTACACTATTGATGAAGCTTGGATTGAAACGGCCGCTGCTGAATTGATCAGTAGGATTAGCGTTAGTTACTTGTCCGCTGCGACTTACAAAGATTTCTGGTTCCATTACCATATAGTATCTGGATCCCGCACGATCGGAAAAGTAGAGGTAGTTGGTTTGGCCGTCTGCAGAAGTATATATAGAGCCAGAAATCCGTGTGCGTAAGTCATCACTGATTTGCTTGTCCCAGGCTACTTTTCCCAGGATTGCCGGTGTTCGGTCTGCAGCAATTACGCTTTGATTAAGATTTCCATTGGTTATACCAGCCATAAACATAAAATCACCCGGAGTTACATAAATTTCAGCTCCCATCTCCGTAGTAAAGCCATCCATGATTAAATTGCCAACAAATGGATTATAAATTGCCCGGGCGTTATCGGTGCGACGGAAGTGATAGTCACCATAGTTCAATTCCATTAATCCCACTTTTACGGTGACCAGATCCATCACTCCATCAAGGAAGCCTTCGTCAATAAAGTCCAGACTGGAAATTTGAACGTAGCCACCCTTTACCCAACTTTCAGGGTGATGTCGGGATGAGAGATAAGTACGCAGGTGCATTCTAACACCTTTGGCCAGTGCTACATCAAGATCAAGGTTTGCTGTGGGAAGGTTGAAGTTGTTGCCTAATTCTACCAAAGGCACAGTGTCATAGTTCAATCCGCCTGACTCATGAGAAAGTGCCTGAAATTGAACGGCAAAACCACCGCCTACTCTAACATTTACACCGTCAAATTCAACATCATCATCAAGAGCTTCGAATTGAGCAGCTCCTTGCTGATTAGGTAATCTGAATTGTGATAAAGATCTATTGCGATCTATTTGCGCGAATACCATCGATGTGGACATTAAGAACAAAATGAGCCACAAGTGAACTCTAGTTTTCATGATCATTGGATTTATAGTTAAAATAAAAAGCCTGAAAATGGAAGGGATTTCGGGCAAATCTGCCAGGAAAGAGCCAGTCTTGATAGCTCACATATAGGTTGCCAAGCCACATCTTCCATTGACAGGCCAAAACTAGTTCTGGCGTGCCTTACGGCTTATGACACCCCTCATTGAAAAAGATGATTATTGTCTTAGAAAAGATGATATATGTCAAACCTGGCTTTAATTGCTCTGATGAATATCATTTTATAGATATAAAGCTTTGGTTAGGTTTGTGTTATGTCAAAGCTAACCCGTAAAATAAAAAGCGTCGCCGCTGATCATCCCCTTCTTTGGAAAGCAGTTAAGAAGGGCCAGGAGATAAAATTTGATCTCGACTACATGCGTTTCTATGGACCATATAGTACTGATAAGGCGTCAACCACTGAAATAAATCTTGAGTTCAGCAGTGCCTGCAACCTGCGATGCAAGTTTTGTGCTCTCGATCATGCCAAGCCAAAGGTTTATATGAGTCTTGAGGTATTGGATAAAGTATTTAGAGAGCTTTTGCACGATGATCGCTTTAGTGGCGTTACCACGATCAACCTTCACAATGGAGGTGAAACATTGATGCATCCCAATAGACTTCGTCTTTTTCAGCGTATAGCGGCGTTTAAGGGTTTGTTCAAAGTAAAGGGCAAGGCATTTCCAAAAGTTACCTTGCTTACCAACGGAATGTTGCTTCGGGCAAATTTGTCGCGGGAGATTTTAAATCTCCATGTTCTGGATGAAGTTGGGTTTAGCCTTGATGGCGGATCGCCAGAGGCCTTTGAAGAAATGCGGGTGAATGCCAAATGGGAGAAATTTGCCAGAAATGTGGAAGATTTCGTAGAACTCAGAAATCAGATTGATCCCAAGGTGCAAACATTTGGTGTTTGTATTGTTCCACGCCCATACTCCCTGAACGATACCTGGATGGAGCAGGGCTTTCAAACTATAGCCAGAGAGCTTGACTCGGTAGAATTTAGAAGACTGCATGATTGGGGTGGTAAAATTGAAATTGAGGATAAAGCTGAAGTAAATAAGAAAGGTTGTGATCTGCTAATCAAGCAATTAGTGGTGCTGCCCACCGGAGATGTAACTATCTGTTGTAACGATCTTAATGCGGAAGGTGTAGTGGGTAATGTGCTGAACACACCCTTGTACGATATTTATAAAAGCAAGAAAAGGTTGGAGTATCTGCATCTCATGAAAGCCTCACGCAAGGACGAGATAGACTTGTGTAAAGAGTGTGTCTCTTACTAGGTTCTGTTTTACCCCTTCCTGCGCTAGTACCTTATTGAGGGTATCGTATTGCTGAGTGAGCAAGCTTGGGAGGTGTTTCTATTTTATTAGAATGCATATTCTAGCGAGGAATGAGGATTTCCCTGTAGGCGTGGAAATGGTAGGATTTAAGGGCTTTTAGTGGTGGATTAGACCTGGTAAACGAATGTAGTCGTTTAACAAACGACTATCTATGATTTAAAGCTTAAATTGTAGTTGGGGAGGGGGGCTTGCCCCCGCACTGGACCGAACTTTGGAGAAGAGGACGCATCCTTAGCAATTCTGGAATCCTTGAAATTCGCGTTCATCCAATATCATAATTCCATTGGTTGGATGATACTCCCGTCCTTACACCGGATTATCCTACATTTTCCCCATTTCCCGGGTAGCCAAAATCTTGTTGGTAATTGTGGTATATACTACCACAGTTATTGAACTAACCGGCATAAGAATGGCGCATACCACCGGACTGAGTAGTCCGGCCACAGCAAAGCTTAAGCCCAGGGCGTTGTACATGAATGAAATTCCAAACGCCCGGTGAATTACCTTTCTGTTCATCCTGGAAAGCTTTAAATACGCAGGTAACTTTTGGAATGCTTCGGCAGTAAGCAAAGCGTCGCTCGCCGGAAAGAAGTTTACGTTGCGTTCACAAAGGCTAATGCCTACCTCACTTTGTTGCAATGCTCCAGCATCATTTAATCCGTCACCTATCATCATAACACGTTCACCATTATCCTGAATCTCGCTTAAATACTCCAGTTTTTCATGAGGTGAGTGATTAAATCGCAACTCGGCCAGATCGCCAATTAAGTCATCAAATCTTTGCCTTTCACTCTCATTATCACCACTTAATAGAGCTAAGTTGTGATCTTTATGTAAGTCTTCCAGAACCCTTCTCACCTTTTCTCGAGTTTGATGGTAGAAGGCAAAAAAGCCGAGAATTTGCCCGTCTTTTTCAACGTACACCGACGTGGTTTGTTCCTTACCGGTAGGGATTTTGAGAAAGTCTGCCCGTCCAATACGCCAATAGTTCCTGCCATCATCTGCGATTAGCCCTTCGCCGGGAATTTCTTCAAACAGCTTGAGCTTGCGATTGAGCTCACTTCCCTCGAGCGGAAGCTGTGACAATAAAGATTTAGCCAAAGGATGTTGAGCATTCCTTGCCATTTCATGGATAATTATTTTATCCTCACCTAAGAGTTCAACACCTTGCCATTTGACCTTTACATCCTGCTGTTGAGTTAGGGTGCCAGTTTTATCAAAAACTATTTTATCGATATTTTCCATTCTCAACAACACTTCACTATTTTTTAAGAACAAGCCAGATCGACCAAACCAGCGCATCATAGTTCCCGATGCAAAAGGTTCGGCTAAAGCTAATGCACATGGACAGGCAACAATTAAGACCGCTGTAAAAACATTTGCTGCTTTCGAACCATCAATAAAGGACCAGGCTAAAGCAGAAACAATGGCTATGGCCAGAATGGCCGGGGTGAAATATTGTGAAATACGATCAGTCCAGCCAATTCCTTCTTTCTGATTGTTGGATTTGAATGCACCCTTATTCCAGAGAGAGGATAAATAGGAACGATCAACACTATCTGAAACACGAAACTCTACGGCACCCGATTGAATGCGGGCACCGGCAAATACTACCTCACCTTGATGTTTTCTCAAGGCTTGAGACTCACCGGTAATGTAGCTGTAATCAACTTCAGCAAAATCGGATTCCAAAACAGCATCTGCAGGCAGTACTTCTCCCTGCCGCACCACAATATGGTCGTCAGATTCAAGGTCATCAATGGAGACTGGTTTTTCTCTCCCATCTACTAAAAGCAGGTTAGCCGTCAGAGGAATAAAGGAGCGGTAATCTCGGTCAAACGTGAAATTCTCGTAGGTCTTCTGTTGAAACCATTTTCCCACTAACAGAAGAAAGACCAGTCCGGTTAAACTATCAAAATAGCCCGCCCCGATTTCAGTCACTACCTCAAACACAGATCTAATAAATAATACGCAGATACCCAATGCGATAGGTAAATCAATGCTTAAGCTTCCCGCCCGTAAGGATTTTAAGGCATTCACAAAATAATCTCGTGCTGAAAAAACCACGACCGGGATACTGAATAGCATCATAAGAATTCTGAAGAATCCTTTCAGCCCATCTGAAGAACCCAGGCTGCCGTGTAGGTATTCTGGCAACGCCAAGAGCATGGTGTTCCCAAAGAAAAACCCGGCCACTCCCAGTTGTATTAAGAGTCGGTTGACAGCCTTTTTTCTCCCCTTTAGTTTGGTTTGAAAATCTGGTGGGTAGCCAACATAATCCAACATAGCTGCTAATTGAGATAGCGGCAGATTTTCGCTTAAAAAACTGATGTAGGCTTCCTTGCGACTGAAATTAATTTTTACCTCCTGAATGGCAGATTCTACTTCCGGTAAATTCTCTAATAGATATATACAGCTGGAACAATGAATTTGTGGTAAATGGAGTGCTATTCTGATATAGCCACCGTCCTCAAAATCCACTAATTTAGTTCTGATGTTCGGTTCGTCTAGAAACAGATATTTGCCAGAATTTAAACGCTCTCTGGGAATTAATTCAGAGTTGTCCTGAATGAGTTGGTCTACTACTTTACAACCATAACAACAATAGGCACGCAAGCCATCCTCACTCAGTACCTGATTGAATACTGGTTGATGACAATGAGAGCATTCTAGCTTAATGTCTGGCTCTTTTTTCACAGCACAAATGTGATTTTTGGCTCTGGCATAATCAATGATAATAGTCAGTGACTAATCGGGTAGCAACTCATTTATCTATTGCCCAAATCAAATTTAGCGGCAGATTTAAAGATATTGCGGTTATATATAGAAGACAAATTTTGAAATTCTTAATGAGGTAACTCGGAATGAGCACAAAGATTATGATACTAAAAATACTGGCGTTTGGTTTATTGTTTTCATGTATGCCTGAGGGGCGGTCGCAAAATTCTTTATTATGGCAAATAACCAGCAAACAGGGGGAGGTGTCTTATCTTTTTGGCACTTATCACTTGATAGGTAATGAATACCTGAATGCTCACCCCCAGGTAGCGGAAGCCTATAAAAAGAGTGAGATTACGGTAGTGGAAACACTCATTGACTCCACTAAACTGATGGAGGTGGCTTCCATGAGCTTAATGACCAAAAATACGCTCTGGGACTTTTACGATACGGCAGAGTTTGAATTAATCAATCAGGTTATAGAAGAACAGACTGGCATGAATTTGAATGTTATGACACAGATGAAACCCGTTGCGATAGCCATGTTCTATTCCCTTTCCTTGGCGCAACAGGAACTTCAGGACTCCGAGCTGGATTTTTCCGGTCAACCAATTGATGTATATTTTGCTTCTCAGGCAAAGAAGCGGGGTAAAACTGTGGTGACCCTAGAAACGATGATGGAACAGATGCGGCTGCTTTATGATTCAGATTCACTGCAGGAACAGGCCACCATGCTTCTCAAAATGGTTGAGGACACTACAGTGGAAAGTCTTAATATTGACCTACTAAGGCTATACAAATCAGAGGATTTAACGGGGATGTATCAACTTTCGGAAGATCAGGGTGACTCCTATGGAGATATGTCCATATTTCTTGAAGACCGCAATCATAAATGGATAGAAAAGTTGGTGCCTGTTCTGGAGCAGGGTGAAGCATTTATCGCGGTGGGAGCACTCCATTTACCTGGTAAAGAGGGGTTAATTGCCCTACTGTCGCAAGAAGGATACGAGCTGAAACCGATCATGCCAAATTAAATTACCGGAGGTTTATTTCAACATGTTGGATAACACCTCCATTATTTTGTCCGTTGCTCCGGTGCCGTTTTCAACATAGCGAGCTGCTAAATCCGATTGCCTTTTTAACTCGGATGTATTTTCCAGCAACTTTTCTACTTGCTGAATAAGCTCATTTGCATTGCTAATTTCATGCGCAAACCCAAGTTCAATCATTTCCGTGGGTTCAATAAAATTCTTGTGATTCGACCCAAAAAAGATGGGAATTCCATAGGCCACCGCTTCCAGTGAGTTGTGGATACCAATCCCGAATGCTCCTCCAATATAGGCGACTTCTCCTAGTCGATAAAGTTTACTTAGCATTCCAATATTGTCAATTATGGCAAATCTTTTTTCCGAAATATCATCAGGCGCTTCACTGTATAAAAAGGAAGCTTGTTTCCCAAATAGTTTGTGGACTCTTTCTATATTATTTCTGTTGATATTATGGGGAGCCAGGATCATTTTCAGTTGAGGACTGGCCTTGCTTAAGGCCAGTAGAATTTTTTCATCTGGTTCCCAGGTACTGCCACAAACCATTACCGGCTCATTATTCGCAAAGATCTCCAGAACCGAATCAGAGAACTCTTCTCTGGTATTTTCTATGACCTTCTCAAATCTGCTATCGCCTACATGCTGACAATTTAATATGCCATTATTTCTCAATACCTGTACACTCTTCTCATCCTGTGTGAGAATGTAATTAACCTGTTTCAGAATGGGGATAAAAAACTTGTTGTGTGGACTTTTAAAATAGAAGTGGTTCGCTCTAAAAATGGCGGGGGCAATAATGGTAGGCGTGCCTCGCTTTTGCAGTGCGAGAAAGTAGTTTGCCCAGATCTCATACTTAATAAAGAATGCTAACTGAGGCTTAAGCAGAGCCACAAACCTCTCGGCATTGACAGGACTGTCGGCGGGCAGGTAACAGGTGTAATCTACCAGCGAACGCTGCCGGAAATTTTGCATGCCACTTGGCGAGAAAAAGCTCAATAAGATCTTGTGATCAGGAAATCGCTTTTTTAGTTTCCGAATAATAGGTATTCCTTGTTCCGCTTCACCAAGCGATGCGGCGTGAAACCAAACAATAGGATCTTTATTCGTTGCGATTTTAGCTAGCTCCTGCCAGATATCCTTCCTGCCTTCCGTCCACGCACGTGCTTTGACATTAAAAAAGCTACCCAGGCGAATTGCCGTAGTATAGGCTCCTATTCCCAGGTTGTAAAACCAATGATACATTAGTCGTAATAGAAAGTATTGCTACCGGAAGAATAAATGGGCAACATCCATTGGAATCTAATTCCGTACAACCAGTCCGTATGATTACCACTCACCTCTTTGCCGGTGCTAAAATCAAATCCACGATAATTTCTGGTGAATGCCTGCATGATTTCTAATGACAATCTCATATTAACCCTTCTGCTGCTGGATAGATAGGTATAACCTATAGACTGCCGCAATACCATTCCACCTGATAGGCGATCATATCCTTTAGCGTACTCATCTAGTAGCTGGGGAGCGTCATTACCTGCGTTTTTTATTTCTATCCAATGCATTAGATATCCGGAACCAATTTGAAAGTCAGGTCCGGAATTTGCGTTGGCTTGCCAAAAATTGAAACTCTTGCCCAGTTCGCCTGTTACAAAAAATCCACGCTCCAGGAGGGATACACTGGCATAGTTGCCAATGCCATTTAGGATATAGCCACGAGATGTAAGCAGGGGAGCCAGAATTAGCTCTGGATTTTTGATATTGTCACTAAAGAGGTATTGACCGTCAATTCCGAAGCGCCAATTTTTCTGTGTCTTATAAGCTGCACCCAGTCCTATGGTAAGATTATTACCAAAGTAGCTAGCCATATCACCGTCGGAAGATTGCCAGGCTATTGAAGGTTGGATTAGCCAGGCAGGAGTGGCTTGCTCCTTCTGCTGTCCTACAGCTAGTTTGCACAAAACAATCACTAAAACTATTGTGGAAATCTTTTTCATAAACCGCTTGAAAACAGGGCTAAAATAAGGTTTCGATATGACACCGCTTTCTATATTTGCTAGTATAGCTATTGTCCTTATTGATGGAGAAAATTCAAATGGTCGACTTGATAGGCCAATATCAAAAAATTCAAGACGAAGTAGACCAGGCTGTTCTCGATGTTATTCGCTCCTCTGCTTACATAAACGGTCCCGAAGTAAAAGAATTTCAGAAAGATCTAGAATCTTATTTGTCGGTAAAGCATGTCATTCCATGTGCCAATGGCACAGATGCATTGCAAGTAGCAATGATGGGGTTGGGTTTAAAGCCGGGAGATGAGGTGATAACGGCAACTTTCACCTTTGTTGCAACCGCTGAGGTAATTGCACTGCTCGGACTCACACCAGTATTGGTTGATGTGGACGAGGACACCTTTATGATTGATCCGGATGAGCTTAGATCAGCCATTACGCCAAAGACCAAAGCCATTGTGCCGGTTCACCTTTTTGGCCAGTGTGCTAATATGGAGGAGATTATGACTATTGCTGAAGAACATAATCTCTTTGTAATAGAAGATACTGCCCAGGCCATTGGTGCGGATTATATATTTAAGGATGGCAGTAGAAAGAAGGCGGGAACAATAGGAAATGTAGGTTCTACATCCTTTTTCCCAAGCAAGAATTTAGGATGTTTTGGCGATGGAGGGGCGATTTTCACCAATGATGATGAGCTGGCCAAGCAGATAAGAATCATTGCTAATCACGGCATGGAGGTGAGATACTATCATGATAAGATAGGGGTTAATTCCCGACTGGATAGTATTCAGGCGGCTGTACTTCGAAGAAAGCTGCCACACCTGGATGAGTATTGTAACCAAAGACGCAGCGCGGCTGATTTTTATGATGAGGCTTTTAAAGACGAACCGCGAATTATTACGCCCTTGAGAAGCAAGCACAGCACACATGTCTTTCATCAGTACACATTAAAACTTGACGGCGTAGATCGCAATGCTATGCAGGAATATTGTCAGTCAAAAGGTGTTCCCGCGATGATCTATTATCCCGTAGCCTTACACATGCAAAAGGCCTATCAGGATGATCGTTATGTCGTTGGTCGATTTCCTGTCGCAGAAAGTCTTGTGAATCGGGTAATTTCATTACCTATGCACACGGAACTGTCTGAAAATCAACTTAATTTCATTACTCAAACAGTTAAAGAGTTTATTAATCAATAAGATAACCTATGAAAATTGCAGTCGTTGGAACAGGCTACGTTGGTTTGGTTACTGGAACCTGTCTCGCCGAAGTTGGTGTTGACGTTACATGTGTTGACGTTGATGTCCAAAAAATTGAAAACCTCAAGAACGGAATTCTACCTATTTATGAGCCCGGACTTGAAAAGCTCGTTCACAAAAATTACAAGAAAGGTCGCTTAAGCTTTAGCACCAGCCTATCTGAAAGTATTAAAGGTGCTGATGTAGCATTTATTGCCGTGGGAACCCCTCCGGGAGAAGATGGCAGTGCGGATCTTCAGTATGTGCTTGCCGTCGCACGCGAAATTGGTGAGAACATGGAAGATTACGGTGTGATCATCACTAAGAGTACGGTGCCGGTTGGTACTGCAGCCAAAGTGAAAAAGGAAATCCAGGATGCTCTGGATCGTCGGGGAGCTAACATTCCTTATGATGTGGCGTCAAATCCTGAATTCCTGAAAGAAGGGGCTGCGGTAAATGATTTTATGAAGCCCGATAGAATTGTTATAGGTATTGAAAGTGAAAAGGCTCGTCAAATTCTGGACAAGCTATATCACCCTTTTACTTTAAACGGTCACCCGGTAATCTTCATGGATATTCCATCCGCGGAAATGACCAAGTATGCGGCAAATGCTATGCTGGCAACCAAGATTAGCTTCATGAATGACATCGCAAACCTTTGTGAGATCATGGGAGCAGACGTTAATCTGGTACGCCGAGGTATTGGTTCGGATCCTCGTATAGGAAACAAATTTATCTATCCCGGTATTGGTTATGGAGGATCATGTTTCCCTAAGGATGTAAAAGCCTTGGTGAGAACCGCTAACGAAAATGGTTATGCCATGCGAATCCTTCAATCCGTAGAGGAGGTAAACGAAGATCAAAAGAATGTTCTATTTGACAAAGTCAAGAAGCGTTTTGGTGACCTTTCAGGGATGAAATTCGCCATCTGGGGACTATCCTTTAAGCCCAATACGGATGATATGCGTGAGGCTCCTTCTGTGGTTATCATTAATAAGTTGTTGGCCGAGGGTGCCAGTGTAAGTGCTTATGACCCGGTAGCTATTGAAGAAGCCAAACATGATTTGGGTGACACCATAGAATATGCTGATAGTGAATATGATACTCTCGATGATGCAGATGCTCTGTTGATTGTAACGGAGTGGTCTGAATTCAGAATACCTGATTTCAAAGAATTAAAATCAAAGCTGAAGAACCATATCATCTTTGATGGTCGTAATATCTTTGATAAAGGGGAGATGAAAAATCTAGGTTTCGAATACCATTGTATCGGTGTTAAATCTGAGCAGGAAAAAACAGTTGTTGCATGAAAAGAGTCCTGATAACCGGTGCGGCCGGCTTTCTTGGTTCACATCTCTGTGATCGCTTCATTAAGGAGGGTTACAAAGTTGTGGCTATGGATAACCTCATAACGGGTGATCTCAAAAATATTGAGCATTTATTTAAAAATGAGCATTTTGAGTTCTATCGGCATGATGTTTCCCAGTATATCCATGTAGAAGGCCCGCTGGATTATATCCTGCACTTTGCCTCACCGGCCAGCCCTATTGACTATCTTAAAATTCCCATTCAAACGCTGAAAGTGGGTTCGCTGGGAACTCATAATTGTTTGGGTCTTGCCATGGCCAAGGGCGCCAGAATTCTGGTGGCCTCAACTTCGGAAGTTTATGGTGACCCAACAGTTCACCCCCAAACTGAAGAATATTGGGGTAATGTTAACCCTGTAGGTCCCCGCGGAGTGTATGATGAAGCCAAGCGCTTTCAGGAAGCGATGACTATGGCTTATCATACCTATCATGGTTTGGAAACCAGAATTGTGAGAATTTTCAATACTTATGGACCACGGATGCGTCTAAATGATGGCAGGGTTCTGCCGGCTTTTATAGGACAAGCTCTGCGTGGTGAAGATCTTACCATTTTTGGAGACGGTAGTCAAACACGTTCTTTCTGTTATGTGGATGATCTCATTGAAGGTATTTACCGCCTATTGCTCAGTGATTATGCCAATCCTGTGAATGTTGGTAATCCTGATGAGATCAGTATAGGAGATTTTGCCGAAGAGATCATTAAGCTTACCGGCACCACCCAAAAGGTGACTTATCTGGATTTACCAAAAGATGATCCCACACAACGTCAACCAGACATTTCAAAAGCCAGAGAAATACTGGGATGGGAGCCTAAGGTTGACCGAGCGGATGGTTTAAAAATCACCTATGACTACTTCCGGTCTTTACCGGAAGAGGATCTCTACAAGAAGGAGCATAAGGATTTTGAAGAATATACTCGCAAACCAAATTCTGAATCACATGGTTAAGGTTCTCGTTACAGGAGGACTGGGATTTATTGGATCACACACGGTAGTTGAGCTTCAGGAAGCAGGTCACGAAGCTATCGTGGTTGATGATTTAAGCAATACCACCGCTGAGGTAGTCGATCGAATTGAATCGATTACCGGGATTCGTCCGGTGTTTGAGCAATGCGATCTCAAAATAAAATCCCAGGTGGAGTCTCTTCTTGATCGCTTCCCCGACCTTGATGGTGTAATTCACTTTGCTGCCTTTAAGGCCGTAGGAGAGTCGGTAGGTATTCCACTGGAGTATTACGAGAATAATCTAGGTTCACTCGTGTATCTCCTTCAGGGAATGAGGGATCGCAAATTGGACAATTTTATTTTCAGTAGTTCTTGTACCGTTTATGGACAAGCCGAAAAGTTGCCCATAACCGAAGACAGTCCGGTGGTACCAGCTGAATCTCCCTATGGTAACACCAAACAAATTGGGGAAGAGATAATTCAAGACGCCGTTAATGCGCATGGCTTTAATGCGATTTCCCTCCGATATTTCAACCCCATCGGAGCGCATCCTTCTGCGAAAATCGGTGAGTTGCCTCTGGGCGTACCATTGAACCTGGTGCCGTATGTTACTCAAACAGCCATCGGCTTAAGAGAGCAATTGTCAGTTTTTGGTGAGGATTATCCTACTCGTGATGGTACGGCCATCCGAGATTATATTCATGTGGTAGATTTAGCCAAAGCACACGTGGTGGCCGTTGAAAGGCTGGTCTCTGGTGAAAACCAGGATTCCTTTGAGTTTTATAATCTTGGAACGGGCACCGGAAGTACGGTTTTGGAAGTGATTCAATCATTCGAAAGAGTAACTGGAGAAAAGCTGAATTATAAAATAGTGGCCAGAAGAGCTGGTGATGTCACCGCTGCATATGCGGACACCACCAAGGCCAATGACGGATTAGGCTGGAAAGCTGAAAAGAACCTGGATGATGCTATGGCTGACGCCTGGCGCTGGGAGAAATACATTCGTTCACAAGAATAGACCTTTAGAAAGATTAGATGTCAGGAAACAGGAAGATACTTA
The DNA here is from genome assembly GCA_965229445.1 of Owenweeksia sp. Lineage (GTDB taxonomy): Bacteria > Bacteroidota > Bacteroidia > Flavobacteriales > Schleiferiaceae > Owenweeksia. The sequence goes on along the minus strand of OZ245876.1, from coordinate 2,943,437 downwards.
TAACCGGAGGAGCAGGTTTTATTGGTTCCCATGTGGTGCGATTGTTTGTGAACAAGTATCCACAGTATGAAATCTATAACCTGGATGCTTTAACCTATGCGGGAAATCTTGAAAACCTGAAAGACGTTGAAGGTAAATCCAATTATCACTTTATTAAGGCCGACATTGTGGATGCTGATCGCATGGATCAGCTCTTTTCGGAATTCAGATTCGATGCCGTACTTCACCTAGCCGCGGAAAGTCATGTGGATAGATCCATAACAGACCCCCTGGCCTTTGTTAAAACCAATATCATTGGTACGGTCAATCTCTTAAATTCATTTCGGGATACCTGGAAGGATAATTTTGAAGGTAAGCTGTTTTATCACATTAGTACGGATGAGGTGTATGGTACCCTGGGTGATACAGGCCTCTTTATGGAAACCACGGCCTATGATCCAAATTCTCCATATTCTGCCTCCAAGGCCGGATCTGATCACTTTGTCAGGGCGTATGGTGAAACCTATGGCTTGCCTCATGTTATCACGAATTGCAGCAATAATTACGGACCAAATCAATTTCCGGAAAAACTTATTCCACTTTTCATCCACAATATCAAGAATAATAAGCCACTTCCTGTGTATGGAGACGGCAAGTACACTCGAGACTGGTTATATGTGATTGACCACGCTATCGCCATTGATCTGGTCTTTCATCAGGGTAAAGAAGGAGAAACCTATAATATTGGTGGCTTCAATGAGTGGCAAAATATTGACCTGATCAAGATACTTTGTAAGCAAATGGATGAAAAGCTGGGTCGCGAGGCAGGTGAATCTGAAAAGCTCATTTCATACGTCACCGATCGCCCGGGTCATGATCGCCGCTATGCCATTGATGCTACCAAAATCAACCAGGAGTTAGGTTGGAAACCCTCTGTAACCTTCGAAGAAGGACTATCCAAAACTATCGATTGGTATTTGAGCAATATGGATTGGCTGGAGCATATTACTTCCGGTGACTATCAGAAGTATTATCAGGAGATGTATGCGGGGCGTTAGAAATCAGCAGCTGATTTAAATAGTTTTCGTGATTAAATTCTGCGATTGATGCCCTGGCGTTTCTTGAAAATCGCCAGTATTCCTGATCGCTCATGGTGTAGAATCGCCTTATTGCCACTTCAAATTCATCGGCATTCTCACAGAAAAGTCCATTAACTTCATGTTTAAGAAAACGCGAGTTTTCCGGAAGCTTATTGCATAGAGCAGGCACTCCATTGTTAAAGTATTGCTTCACTTTGATGCCGGACTTGGCAATTTGAATTGGATCATTAATCAAGGTGGCAAGGCCTAGGTCAAACTCTGAGATGGTTTGTTGGATTCCTTCCTCATCTAGCCAGTTTACCTTATACCGAAGGTCTAATTGTAACCTAGGGCTGTTGGAAAAGTATTTCTGTAAATCCTCCTTGTCTTTTTTAGATTTTAGGCCGAGCATTATTAAGCGGCAGTCAAAATCCAGGGACTTCAGTGCCGGCAACACCAATTTGTGCAATCCTGACTTATGTCCTCCTCCAAACTCACCAACCCAGCCAATAGTGAAAGGACTGTTTCTCACTCTAGTCAGGATTTTGAGATCCGGTGTGGGGGAACTAAGGAAAATTGTGTTTGGGTTAAATGCTGAAAGATGATTTTTTATCGCTTCACTGCCTGCATGTACCTGATCACAGGATTTTGCAAAGTGGTAAATGGTTTTAGGATGTGCGATGAGATAATCTGCATCGTCTAGGTCATAAATACACTTGCATCTCGTGTAACGCACCAGTAGCTTTAGTAATGAGGCAAAAACAAATCTGCTTTGTATCCTTTGAATCACTATCAGGGATTCCTTATTGCCAAAAAAGGCTAGTACATAGGCTTTAAGGAATCGGTAGATATTTGAAGGGGAGTATCCTGGCATGATCAGCATATACTCAATATGAAAGTTCTCCCTGGCCGTCTGTAATGGATAGTATGCGCGGTAGCGTACGCTTGGTGATGCAAGAGTATAATAGGCAAACCAATAGATTCGCTTATAACGCAAGTTTTTATTAAAGCAATCGGAATTCAAAAACGGGACGAAGGGGTATTAGAATTGGATGAACACCAATGAAGATATTTTAGCTTTTAACGATTGGCTCAAAGTTTTCTGCACACCATCAAGCCATCCCTCACCGGGAACAACACATTCTCCACTCTTTCATCTTCATGGACCATATTATTGAATTCGACCAAGGTGCGTGTGTCCAGGTCTAGCGACTCCATACTCTGCAATACTTTACCGCTCCACAGTACATTGTCGGCAACAATAAATCCTCCTGGCCTGAGCCTATCAAACGCCAAATTGTAATAGTTGATGTAGTTTTCCTTGTCTGCATCTATGAATACCATATCCCATTCTTCATCCAGAGTAGGTATGATTTCGAGAGCGTTTCCGATATGCAGCTTTATTCTGTCAGCAAAGGCAGATTCTGAGAAATAGCCCTTTATACGATCTGCTAGCTCCTCATTGATGTCAATGGTATGTAGCAGACCATCTGCACTCAAGCCTTCTGCCATGCATAAGGCTGAATAGCCGGTATATGTACCAATTTCCAAAATGCGTTTTGGTTTCAGCATATAGCTGAATATCGCGAGCACTCTTCCCTGCAAATGTCCACTGAGCATGCGCGGCTGCAAAACCTTGGCTTGCGTATCGCGGTTCACCCGCGCAAGTAAGCTAGATTCGGCGGAAGTGTGTTCTTCAGTATAGAGATTTATTTCTTCGGGCAGGAAATCCATGTTAGTAATAATTATCAGTGGGTAGAGTGGTACAATTTACCAATTCAAAGTCTCGACGTGGCAGAATTTGCCTTTGATTTAACCGGGACTTGTGCGAACTTGATATTGGGGATCGCGGGAGCGGTCCCCGGGGGGAATATTCTAGTTGAACCTGTGTATCGAATCAAATTATTATTCCATCGAGCTTGTAAGATGATAATTAATTAAATCTTAGCCTTTAGACCAACCATGAATGGGGGATTTCAATCGGAGGACGGCAGCTTATTTTGCGGATTTAGAACCTGGTCTTTCAGGATAGAACACTGAAGGTCTGGCAAATTTCACCAAAACATACTTCCTAACTGGCGTGTTCTGCCTTTGATTTAAAATGGAAAATACCGATCTTGAATACGGGGATCGCGGGTGCGATCCCCCGGGGGAAATACTTCATTCAATCAGCATTTTTGGTTTCCATAGTGATCCAAAACAATGGCATGTACAGCACTATAATTCCTCTAGGTGTTGACGACCTTCCATTTGAATGCTACCGGGACCTCTAAAAAGTTCCAATTTATTTTATGGAGAATGAAATCTACTCGTTCAGGAGATTATAGCAGAAAATGTGGCGCTTTTTGCCAATTCATACTCTCCACCTGGCAGAATTTACCTTTGATTTAAGAGGGACTTTTGCGAACTTGAACATGGGGATCGCGGGAGCGGTCCCCGGGGCAAGGTTCCATCCTCAAAATGACATTTTCCAGATCCTCAAGAAACCTTATTAATTGCGCATCCCTGAATGGTCAATCAAGAATCGGACTAATCAATATGCCTGGAACAAGCTCTTTAGCCTGAATGGGTAGGTTCATAAACCAAAATACTTAAGGCAGATTCATCAAAAACCTCATTGGCTACTTCTAATAAATCCTTAGCAGAGATTGCGTTTATCTTAGCCTGAATCTCTTCAAAGCTATCTATCCGGTCAAATAGCAATAAGGACTTGCCCAAGGCTAACATCAAGGCTGTATTATTCTCCTGACCCATAGCGAGTTGACCCAATAATTGACGTTTAGCCTTAGAAAGTTGCAGTGTACCAAGTTGCTTGGTGCGCAAACTCTTCAACTCACGCATGATTAAATGCTGTGTCTTATCCATATTCGTAGGATCAGTACCGGCGTAAATTCCGAATACTCCCGAATCGGAATACGGGGTGTAGTAGCTTTCCAAATTATAGGTATAACCGTGTCTTTCACGAATATTTAAACTGAGGCGCGAATTCATTCCCGGTCCACCAAGAATGTTATTGAGTAAAAACAAAACCCTGCTCTTTGGATGTTCTGCTGCATAGGCCCGATTACCGATTAGGATATGCGATTGGAAGTTAGAGCGTTGATACTTCTGATTAACACTTTCATATTTTCCCGGAATTCTTCGAGCCAATGGTCGATTGGTTAAATGGCTGTTTTCCAAATGTTTTTCCAGCAGTTTTTGCAGTCTGTTAGCCTTGATGTTACCCACACTCGCAAACACCATGCGGTTGGTCCCGTACTCTCGATCGATAAATCGTTTAACGTCTTTCTGACGAAAGGATTTTACCATATTGGGAGTGCCCAATATATTGGCACCAAGGGAGTGATTCGGAAAAAGCAGCCCTTCAAAGTCATCAAAGATTAGCTCGGAAGGGGAGTCCTTATAACTGTTTATCTCATCCAGGATCACCTCCTTCTCCCGATTTAATTCTTTCACTGGAAAGGTGGAGTTCAAGGCGATGTCGAAGATCAGGTCAATGGCCCGGGCATAATCAGCCAACAAGAATGAAGAGTATATAACAGTGGTCTCCTTATCAGTGTAGGCATTGAGTTCTCCACCAACGTCCTCCATTCGGCTGAGAATATGATAGGCTTTTCTTCTCTTGGTACCCTTAAAGAGTACGTGTTCAATAAAATGTGCGAGCCCCTCCTCATTTTCCAATTCATCGCGTGAGCCTGCATTAATCATCAGGCTGCAATGTGCAATTGGTCGGTCGTTTTGACGATGAACAACCCTAATACCATTGCTCAACTCAAAGGCTTCGAACTCTCTCAATGTGGATATATCATCAGTATTCGGCTAGTCTTTTAGCCATTTATCGAGCCAGCCGAAGAATTGATCATGCCAGATTAAGCCATTTTGTGGGCTCAGAATCCAATGGCCTTCATCTGGAAAATAAAGGAATCTGGCCGGAACGCCTCTGAGTTTCGCAGCTTGAAATGCAGCCATTCCCTGAGCTTCAGGCACTCTAAAATCACGTCCACCATGGATCACTAAAATGGGCGTATCCCAATTCTGTACGTAGTCTTTAGGGTCGAAATTACTGTAGTCTTCTTTGTATTTATCATTCCAAAAAGGTCCGCCGAGATCTTGGTTAGCAAAGAAGAGTTCTTCGGTAGTTAGGTACCAGTTTTCCAGATCAAAAAGTCCGCAGTGAGAGATGAATGCATTAAACCTACCCTCGTGATTTCCCGCCAACCAATAAACCGAGTAGCCTCCATAACTGGCACCAATGCAGCCAATATTTTCCCGGTCAACATAATCTTCCTGACTAACATTGTCTATTGCCGCCAAATAGTCACGCATGGGTTGACCACCCCAGTCCCCACTAATATCTTCGTTCCATTCTCTTCCAAACCCAGGCAAACCTCTTCTGTTAGGCGCGACAATGATGTAGTCATTCGCGGCCATTAACTGGAAGTTCCAGCGAAAGCTGTAAAATTGAGATACCTGAGACTGTGGCCCCCCCTGGCAATATAGTAAGGTAGGATACTTCTTTGATGGGTCAAAGTCTGGCGGATATATAACCCAGGTCAACATATCCTTACCGTCAGAAGTCTTCACCATTCTTTTTTCCACCTTACCCATGGAAAGATTATTATAGATACCATCGTTTACAGAAGTGAGTTGTGTGGCAGTACCCTTCTTGGTATCAACACGATAAATCTCTGATGCGTGATTCATATCCTGTCTGGATACGAGCAATGCATTTTTTCCCGCAGTTTCAAAGTGGTTATAGTTGTGCTGACCAGCGATAACATTACTGATAGAAGCTTTACCGCTATTGCCAATACCCCCACTAAGAGTGATCTTGAATATCTGATTGGTGCCATCCAGGGGAATGCCTGCGTACAAACTACTATTGCCGTCCCATGCAAATGAATTAATGGTATAATCATCATATTTTCCGGAAGCCTTCAGCACGTGCATCTTTTCCCCAGTGGCCATGTCCATAATCACCAAATCATTCACGTCACTTTCATAACCTTCGGTTTTCATGCTGAGCCAGGCTATGTACTTGCCATCAGGAGAAAAGACCGGGTTCTTATCATAGCCGACCATTCCATCGGTAAGATTGGTAGTCTTCATCTCCGGTAGATATACTTTGTACAAATCAGAATTGGTTGAAACGGCCCAATCTACTCCTGACTTCTTTTTACATTCATAAATAACTTGCATACCATCAGGACTTAAGGTGAAAGATTCGCTTCCCCCAAACGGATTGAGCGGCGAATCAAAGTTTTCCTCTTCCATCAAATCCTGCCAGGTTGAAATAGGAGTAAGGTCCTTTGGGATATAACTGATACCTACGTGCTCATAGCTTGCATCACTCCAATTATCCCAGTGTCGGTACATCAAATCATCGATAATTAAAGCATTCGCTTTGGTAAGTTCAGGATACATTTCTGCGGTAGTCTTCTCCATCTTTATGCTGCGTGAGCAAAGAAGCGCGATTCTTCCATCCTCAAGATCATAGGCTTTGACATTGTGAATACCTGATTCAATATCAGTAACCTTATTTGGCTTACCTCCCTCTAGATTGAGAATATAGTATTGGCTGCCGTTTACAAAGCCTACCAGATCACCATCTCTAAGGAACTGTGCCGAATGCTCGCTACCTTCCATTTTAGTTATTTGGGTAGCATCACCACCTTTGGTTGACATGAGATACAGGTCTCTACTGGACCCATTCTTTTCCAGATCATAGTAAGTAACACCATAGATGAATTGTTTTCCATCATCAGAAACATCTTCAAGACTGACTCTGCCTAACTCCCAAAGCAATTCTGGTGACATGCGTTGCTGTGCATGCGCTACTATGCTGGCACAGATGATTATTGTGGTGATTATTTTTTTCATTTCCATGAGTTATTTGGCTATTGGACTTTAAAAAGTTGTCCGGTTTTTAATTCCGGGCAATCGCGAATTTAGCGAACAAGGATGACTAAAAAGAAAAGACCGCCCGAAGGCGGTCTTTATTGTTGGACAGATATCTGACTCACTTAAACTCAAACATCTCGTCTTTGCTGTTATAAAACCTGTATTCCAGGAATTTGAAAGCATCGCGAGGAATAATTTTAAGGTTCTTACCATGTTTCTTCGACCATTTCCTTCTTAAGCTATTGAGCCATCCTTTAGTGAGATAAGCCGCTATGAACGGGTGTGCATGCAGAAAGATGGTTTTATCCTTTTCTTGAGCAGCAATTAACTCCAACTTATTTTCCATCTCATCAATAATAAGAATAGGAGCTTCAACTTCACCTTTACCATCAGGATTTTCTTCCCTGGTTTGAATGTTCATTTCAGGCCGCACTCTTTGTCTGGTGATTTCTACCAGGCCAAATCTGCTAACGGGAAGAATCTTGTGCTTGGCGCGATCATTCTTCATTACCTCCTTGAGGTGTTCAAACAGTTTCTTTCTGTTTTCTGCCCGGTGCATATCAATGAAATCAACCACTATAATGCCTCCCATATCTCTGAGAGCAAGTTGTCGGGCTATTTCATCGGCCGCAGCCATATTTATGGTGAGCGCATTTGATTCCTGGTTCTCCTTGCTATTGGTTCGGTTGCCACTATTCACGTCTATTACGTGCATAGCTTCCGTATGTTCCACAATAAGATAGGCTCCTTTTCCCATGGAAACCGAGCGTCCAAAGGAACTCTTTATTTGTCTCTCAATTCCAAAATGGTCAAAAATAGGCACCCGTCCTTCATAGAGTTTCACCATCTCCTCAATACCCGGTTCCAGGTTTTTAAGAAAGGCTCTTATTTCCTGGTACAACTCTTTATCGTCTGTGACAATATTGTTAAAGGAGTCATTTAGTATATCACGAAGAAGGGTGGAGACCCTGTTCAACTCGCGTAATACTCTTCCTGGAGGTTTTACTCTTTGTGTATTGCGATGAAGGATTTTCCATTTTTTCAGGAGATCCTGAAGATCGGCATCCAACTCGGCCACAGAACAATCCTGGGCTGCGGTGCGCACAATAATTCCGAAGCCTTTGGGCCTGATGCTATTGATCAACCTTCTTAGTCTATCCTTCTCTTCCTTATCGCGCAGCTTAGAGCTTACGCTCACGCGTTTTGAGAATGGAACCAGTACAATAAAGCGACCGGCCAGAGATAATTCGGAGGTTATCCTCGGACCTTTGGTGGATATAGGCTCCTTGGCTATTTGCACAAGAAGATTTTGTCCGGGCTTTAATACTTGTTTTACACTGCCGTTTTTGTCGATATCCGGTTCAGCCTGAAAGTCGGTTAACGACCATCGCTGTTTACCGGTTTGGGTACGCTTAATGAACTTGTTCAACGATCTTATCTGAGGCCCTAAGTCGTGGTAGTGAAGAAAGGCATCTTTCTCATATCCCACATCTACAAAGGCTGCATTAAGACCAGGAACTACCTTTTTAATCTTGCCCAGGTAAATATCACCCACAGCAAAATCTTCGGTGTTGTCATAATGAAGTTCATTGAGCTTTCCATCCCTTAGTAGGGCGATCCCAACTTCATCGGCAGTACGGGAATTAATAATTAATTCTGTACTCACCTGTAATGTTTTTTAATACCGCGGAAAATCCACAGAAAAATAAGACCAGCAACCAGCAAGAATCAGAGTGGTTAACTCTGCTCACCAAATTGCATCGGTCTTAACAGGAATTATTTCTTCTTATGACGGTTCTTTCTCAGGCGCTTCTTACGCTTGTGAGTTGCCATCTTATGACGCTTACGTTTCTTTCCGCTTGGCATAATTGTTAATCTTTTAATTTCTATCCAGCGCTGGTAATTCCTTTTTGAAACGATCCCTCGTTTCTTCGTCTACCAGCAGCAGAGCTTTTTCAAAATCATTTCTTGCTTCAACCGTGTCTCCTGTTCCAAGTCTGGCTTCCGCTAAAAACCTCAAGGACTCCCCGTTTGTGGGATCTAAGGCTACCAGTTTACTAAACCTGTCCACCGCATTTGCGTATTGTGCAGTTTGCAATGACAACAAACCCAATGTTAATTGGGCCTTTTGGTTTTCCGGATGATCCTCAGCTACCTGCCTAATCTTCATTATGGCTTGCATCGGAGGAACGGAACCATCCTGAAGCTCCTGTAGTGCTTCATCTACCTTTAAATCCGGCCCTAAATCTTCCTGATCAGAAATAAGCTGATCGGTATTTTCCTCGTTTGGGTCAGTAGAGGAAGGAGTAACCGGTGAAAAGTATAAGAACGCTAGTAGAGCTAATCCAAATAGGATCAGGATGACAGGACCTTTCTTCAAGATCAGTTGGCTTTAACCTTTCTTTTTACGGCCTCAACAAAAGTTTTGGAAGGCTTAAAAGAAGGTATATTGTGGGCTGGGATAATGATCGTGGTATTCTTCGAGATGTTACGACCAGTTTTTTCAGCGCGCTCTTTGATCACAAAGCTGCCGAATCCCCTCAGATACACGTTATCGCCATTTTCAAGAGAGTTTCTTACTTCTTTCATAAAAGCCTCAACAGTTGCCTGAACATCAGCCTTTTCCATTCCAGTTTTATCTGAAATCCTGGTAACAAGGTCTGCTTTTGTCATTTGTATATGTTATTAAATTGTAAACTCATTAAATTTGAGGGGTGCAAATATAGGAGTAAAAAATCTTTCTTTGAAAGAGTTTTTACAAGTCTTTTGCCTTCTAAGTATCTCAATTACAAATATTTTGCTCAAAGGTCCCTTTCAAAACTCTCTTTTGCGCTGGTATAAGCGAAATAAGAGAGATCTTCCCTGGCGCCATTCCGAAGATCCTTATTTCATCTGGTTGTCTGAAGTTATCCTGCAACAAACTAGAGTTGATCAGGGATTGCCTTATTATCAAAAATTTGTGAGCCATTATCCCACAGTGGAAAATCTTGCGGCAGCATCAGAAGACAGCGTGCTTAAAGATTGGGAAGGCTTGGGTTACTACAGTAGAGCCAGAAATCTCCATGCTGCTGCTAAACAAATAGTTGAAGAGTATAAAGGGAGATTTCCTGACACTTATAATGAATTGATCGACCTTAAGGGTGTTGGTGATTACACCGCTGCCGCCATCAGCTCTATTGCTTACAACGAAGCGCATGCCGTATTGGATGGTAATGTTTACCGGGTTCTGGCCAGAGTGTTTAACATTGAGGAAGCCATAAACAGTACGGTCGGAAAGAAAATATTCAAGCAGAAAGCTGAAGAGGTACTGGATCGAGATGATCCCGGTACTTTTAACCAGGCTCTGATGGAGTTTGGTGCACTGCAATGTGTTCCGCGCAAACCAGATTGTGACCGTTGTATATTAAGGACAGATTGTAAGGCTCTCGCTCTGGGTAAAGTTGATACCTTGCCTGTGAAGATTAAAAAAAAACATAAACAGGTAAGATTTCTCAATTATGCCGCATTGTTCGCAAACGATAAGGTATACATCGAAAAACGCACGGATAAAGGAATTTGGCAAAATTTATATCAGTTTTGGTTGAACGAAAGCTCCTATCCCCTGTCCTCTGAAAAAATATTTAGTGAGTTTAGGCAAGGAATTGATGTGCCGGCCAAATTAGTTGCGGCGCATAAATTTAAACCGCATCAATTGAGTCACCAGATTTTGCATATCGCAGTCCTGGAGATTGCAGTGAAGCAGATACCCCCGAAGCTTATAAATGCAGGTGGCTTGTGGGTAGGGGCTAAAGAGTTGAAAACTTATGCCTTTCCAAGGCCACTTAGAAGCTTTCTGGAGAGAAATCAACTAACTTTGCGACTTGATTGACATTTGTTAAATTTGTTAGAACACCACTTTAAATAGATATTATGGCCGGCAGCTTAAATAAGGTTATGCTTATAGGAAATCTGGGTAAAGATCCAGAAGTAAAGACGTTTGAAGGAGGGAATATGCTGGTGCGTTTTCCACTGGCTACCTCTGAGACCTATACCAGTCGTCAGACCAATGAGAAGGTTACTACTACGGAGTGGCACAATATCGTGCTGAGAAGGGGTTTGGCAGAAGTGGCCGAGAAATATCTACACAAGGGTGATAAGGTATTTATTGAAGGGCGCATTAAAACTCGCAGCTGGGAAGACCAGAGCGGAGAAAAAAGATATACCACAGAGATTAATGCCGATAATCTCACCATGCTGGGATCCAGAAATGAAGGTCCTGCAAGAGAGGATGACCGTGTGTCTGAGCCAGCCGTGGATATGAAAGCTGAAGGGGATGACGATCTTCCATTCTGAGTACTAACGAAACTACCTGAACTTGGATCCTGAACCCCCGAGTTTATTTTTTCTGCTAGACATATTACAGCCATTCGAGCTGAGCTATGCTATCCTAATTTTGATATTGGTGATTTTACTATTCGCCTCTGCTCTGGTTAGTGGCTCGGAGATTGCCTTCTTTTCACTTAAGTCTGCTGATATTGAAGGGATTCAGCAGGATCAACCTAAGAGCTACCGGCAGCTTACAGATCTGCTGGATCGTCCAAAAACGCTCCTGGCAACTATTCTCATCAGCAATAATTTTATTAATGTTGGAATCGTAATCCTCTCAAGTTACTTAACCAATCAACTTTTTGATTTCTCTGCGCAACCGCTGGTTGGATTCATTTTTCAGGTGGTGGTTATCACCTTTCTGATACTCTTATTTGGTGAGGTGTTGCCCAAGGTGTACGCCACAAGAAATTCCCTGGCCTTCTCAAGTTTCATGAGTGGCCCGATGCGGAGTCTGAGAACGATCTTCCTTCCGGTGAGTCGAATTTTGGTGCGAAGTACCAGTTTTATTGAAAAGCGACTGAAGGGCAGCGGGCAAAATCTATCGGTAGATGACTTAAGTCAAGCCCTGGAGTTAACAACCGATGAGTCTACCAGCAGTGAGGAGCAAAAGATCCTGGAGGGCATCGTAAAGTTCGGCAGTACGAATGTGAGGCAAATCATGAAGCCGCGTATGGATGTTGTAAGCCTTGATTATACCTGGGATTATGAAAAAATTATGTCGGTGATTTTGGATTCTGGCTATAGCCGGATTCCGGTCTATGAAGAGAATTTTGATACCATAAAAGGCATCTTGTACATTAAGGATCTATTGCCACATATCAGTCAGGAGAAAGGCTTCAAATGGCAAGAGCTCTTATGGGATCCCTTCTTTGTTCCTGAGAACAAAAAGATTGATGATTTGCTCAAAGAGTTTCAGCACAAAAAGATTCACATGGCCATTGTGGTTGATGAATTTGGAGGAAGCTCTGGAATTATTACGTTGGAAGATGTGATTGAGGAGATTGTGGGTGAAATTAGCGATGAATTTGATGATGAAGAGCTGGTTTACTCAAAACTGGATGATAAAACTTACGTTTTTGAGGGTAAAATTCATCTCACAGATTTCATCAAGATTCTGGAAGTTGAAGACAAGGAAATTTTAGACGCCAGTGGTGATGCGGATACCCTGGCCGGATTTTTACTGGAAATTGCGGGCAAATTCCCTGAAACCAATGAAGTCATTGAATTCATGGGATTTAAGTTTAAAGTAGAGAGCAAGGACGGACGTCGCATTAAGCGCATAAAAGTAAGTCTCCCAGAAAATGAGGATAATGATGATGAAGTGGTTTAAAATTCTATTACTCCTTGTTGCTGTTGCCGGTTTCTCTTGCAGTGGAGATGAAGATGACTATACTCCCAAGCCCAAGGGCTACTTTAGAATTGAATTACCTCCCAGAGAGTATCAGTCGCTCAATATTGATTGTCCTTATACTTTCGAGTATAACACCAGTTCTAAATGGCAGGATGCCCGCAAAAAATGCTGGGGGGATGTTTATTATCCTGGAATTAAGGGCAGGTTGCAGCTTACTTACAAGAGTGTAAATCCCCAGAATCTTGAGGTGCTTTTAAACGAAGGTAGAAGGCTGGCCTATGAGCATACGACCATGGCTTCAGGCATTGGAGAAAAGGTATTCAATAATCCGGATACCGAGGTGTATGGAGTGTTATACAATGTTCAAGGGGAGGCAGCGACCAATATCCAATTCTTCATGACTGATTCCACCCATCATTTCCTTAGGGGAGTACTTTACTTTTATGCAGAACCTAATGTGGATTCCTTGCAGCCGGTGAATGATTATATGCATGATGAGATCATTCATCTCATTGAAACCCTTAAATGGAAGAACTAGTCACCATAGCGGAGTTTGACAATGTTAATCAGGCCTATCTTTTAAAATCCAGATTAGAAGCTGAGGGAATTAGAGTTTTTTTAAGGAACGAGAACATGAATACGCTCTTACCTGGTCCGGCATTTACTATGGTTGAGGTGCAGGTGAACCTAAAGGATTCTTTTAAAGCTATGGATGTTATTTACGATGACTAATCAGTCTTTCCGATAAAAGGCATCCCGTCTCCATACCAAAGTAAAGGCGTCCAATTCCTCCTCAGATTTTATCCCGTCACATCTTTGATCTTGTACCGGTATAATGCTTATCACGGAATCCCGAAAAGTCACCTGCCATTCCTGACAATAATTTTGGGTAGTCGTATAGATATGGCTATCCGGATCAGGTAAGTTGGTGTCTTCTCTTTCGTACAGAAATTGGTTTGACCAGGTTTCCAAAAACATATAGGTGTCTAATGACAATAATACCCTGGCATTTTCAAGATCATAGACCTCAACTAACTCCGATTGTTCAGCCATGCCACCGCCCCAACTGCTGTTACCTGCTAAAAATTGCCAGTGAATCACCAATTCGGGCCAACCACCATTAAAATCATGGTTATGAATTTTAGTGATATGGTCATTGTAGGATAAGGACCAGGCAGCAATACCCTTTTCACCCTTTTTTACCGCATATATCTTTAATCCATCTCTATACACGGAAGCAAATGGAATAGAATCTTCAACTAATTCCTCCAAAGTGCCCAGGGTATCCATATCTACGTTTTGATACCCTGATATATTAGCCGGCTGAAAGTAGGCATCCTGTGCCTGAAGACCCAGGCCTAATAAAGAGTAGGCTATGGCAAGGATTAATCGCACAGTTGGTTAATCAACGGAAATTCTCATCTTTTTGTCTGCCATGTTTACTCTAATCAATGCGTATATCTGTAAAGACAGCATCAAGGCTCCCAGTACCAAATGTAGTGGCTGCGCAAATTTGGGCATGCTGAAATAGCTTAAAATCACACCCAGAAAAATTTCAATGAGAATCAAAATCATAATGATGGGAATTTCTCGAATACCCAGCTGTTTGCGGCGGTTCTGCCACCATAGCCAGCTGTTTGTCGCAAAGATTAAGATGGAAAAGGACCGGTGAAAATAGAATTGCCAATCTAGGGATTCAACCCAATTGCTTCTGGCTAAACCGGTCTCATTGATGACATCTATTTGTTCCCTAACCTGCGTGCCGGCAATGATCTGTACAATACTCATGAGCAACGCCAGAATTAATATGGCATTGAAACTGCGTGAATGATAAATTGCTTTGAATTCATTGTTTAAGCCTAGCATTACCAGCAAAAGCGCAACAATGCTCAGCGCACCTACCATGTGAATGGTGATACTCCCCGGAATGAGATTTCCATCCACCACCAACTTTCCCAGCCAGGCTTCAAAACCCAACAAAAAGAGACCCATCAGAGCCAGGGCAAACATACGCCAGTCTTTTCTGATAAACCACAGTCCCGAAAGCACCAACATAATCATTGGAATACCTGACAGAGCTCCGAATAATCGGTTTATATATTCCGTCCAGGTGTGAGCGGCATTAAACAAGGCGTAATCGTGTTTGGTATAAGGTGCCCAATGATCCGGATTGAATTCAGATCCGGTCGTAAAATTGCTTTTTGCCACACGCAACTCTTCATCTACAATGATGATTTGACCTTCTTTAAAGTATCTGCCAGTATCCCAATCAAGTTGAGAGCGTTCAGTAGGAGGAATGAGGTATCCAAAACACTTAGGCCAATCCGGACAGCCCATCCCCGAGCCGGTCATGCGCACTACACTACCTGCAATGATTACCAGAAATACCAGCGTAAGTTCAATACGAATAAGTCGACGAAACCATTTTCTCATACCGCAAAATTAGGGTGAGATCAGTCATAGAACTAATCTAAAGTAATGGCATTTTCATAGATTATTAAAAGAACAGCTCATACGCCAGTTTAAAGGTATTTACATGGGCTTCTACAATGTGTGCTAATTTTGTCGAGTATCCGCCACCCATACTTATTGCCAGGGGAATAGAAGCCTGGCGGCAGCTCTCAAGTACAAATTTATCACGCTCTTTACAGCCTTGAATAGTCATGGCTAAACGACCCAGCTTGTCCGTTTTAAGTACATCCACGCCAGATTGATAAAAGATAAAATCAGGTTTGAAATCTTCTATAAGAGAAGGTAGAAATTCAGATAACTTATTTAAGTAGCTATTGTCATCGGTATTATCGTCCAAGGGTACATCCAGATCTGATTTCTCTTTTTCTAATGGATAATTATTTGTCCCGTGCATGGAAAAGGTGAATACTCTTTCTTCCTTTTTCATGATGCTAGCCGTACCATTGCCCTGATGCACGTCCAGGTCAACCACCAGAATTTTATTCACTTCCGTGTTATCGAGTAGCCAATGGGAGGCAATGGCAATATCATTGAGGAGGCAAAAGCCTTCCCCGCGATCGCGAAAAGCATGATGAGTACCTCCGGCAACATTCAGGGCCACACCATTTTCAAGGGCATACACAGCACAATCGATAGTCCCCTGACAGATAGTAAGTTCTCGTTGCACCAAGGATTTTGAAAGCGGAAACCCGGTTCTTCTTTGTTCGGCCCTGGATAGCCTTAAGTGCTTAAGTTTTTCCCAATAGTTTGGGTCATGCGTTCTTAGTACCTGATTATCAGACAATAGGGAAGGAGTAAAAAAATTCTCTGGATTGCAAATACCCTCATGTACAAGCTGCTCTGGGATCAAAGAGTACTTTTCCATAGGAAAACGATGACCTTCAGGTAGTGGGTGATGATAAATGTCTGAGAAGGCGATCTTCAACATGCCCCTAAAATAGCGGTCATGAAAGGATTACAGTTATTTATATATTTAGATTTATCTATCAGCTCATCCTATGCGAAGAATAAATTGGCGTTATGCTATCGGAGAATTGATCATCATTACCATTGGTATTTCATTGGCGTTTACCCTAAACCGATGGGCGGCTGAACAAGCTGATGCGAAGAAATCTCAATCTTATATGTCTAATCTAATAGCGGAATTGAAGCAGGATATTGTAACACTGGATTCCAATATTGCTGAGATTGAAAGAAGGATGAAATTCATGAATGAATTTGTGCCTCATTTACATCGTGATCTTCCAGGCAGGGATAAGATGGCAAACGGACTTTACGCAATGATAGATCCGGTAGCGTTTAGAGCCAATGGCACCACCTGGCAAAGTCTCAAATACTCGGGAGATATTCAGCTAATCAATGATTTGGAGAAGCGAAACATGATCATACGACACTATGAATCCTACAGCGTGGTCAAAGAAGAATATAACCGCCATTATAATTTCTCAAAGGATTATATGGCTCCTTATTTTATGGGAAAAGTGAATTATGTAACTATGGCGGCCGAGAACTATCCTCACCTAAAAGACAATTACTTTCTAAACCTCATTTATGCCTTGCGTGGCATTTATCAGAATGAGCTTCAGGCGCATACTAAGGCCCGAGACAGCGCAAAAAAACTAATCGAAAATTTAAAATCCGGTCAACGCAACTCAGCCTGATGCTTTTGCTTGAACTGGGCTAGTAATTCAGACATGAGCTTATCTACAGTATTGTCATTTAAAGTTTTATTGTCATCCTGCAAGATGAAGCTTAAGGCATAGGATTTCTTGCCGCTAGGAAGGTTTTTGCCCTCATATACATCGAATAAATTCACCTGGCGCAAAATTTTGTTGCCAGTTTTTAAGGCCGTTTCCTTTAGATCCTGATACCGGACATCAGAATTGATTAAGAGGGCTAAATCTCTGCGAACCTGAGGGTATTTTGGAAGTTCCTGATATAGTATTCTTTTGGATTTTGCCAGTTCCATCAGGTTGGCCCAATTGATCTGAGCATAAAACACATCTTGTTTGATATCAGTAAGTTTGAGGACATCTGCTTTTACCTTACCAAGGTCTGCCAGATGTTTCCCTTTTTTGCTGATACTGAGGCCGGTAGAAAAGAAGTTAATATCACTTTCCTCTTCCCTCCAATCAGAAATTCCAAAACTTTCCAGCAGTTGAGATACTTCTGACTTAGCTATGAAAAAATCACTTTCTCTGCTCACTCTACCCCAGCTTTCCGGTTCAGAATTTCCGGTCACCCATAGCGCAAGCTGATCGGCTTCATGGTAGGTATTGATATTCTGATATACCTTGCCAAATTCAAAAAATCGCAAGTCAGGTTTCTGTCGGTTTATATTCCTCTGAATGCTTTCCAGGCCACCAAAAAGTAGTGTTTGACGCATCACTTCCAGATCTTTGCTAAGTGGATTTAGAATTTCAACAGCAGTTTCGGAAGATAAGCTCCATTCATCTTTATAATACTCTGGTCTGGTGAGAGAATTATTCATAATTTCCTGAAAGCCTCTTGCTCGTAATGCCCTACTTACGGATTCTCTTAGGTTTTCAGAGGAGTGAATTTCACTTTTTGCCACCGAAATATTCATCTTTTCCGGTAGTGGAATATTATTGAAACCATAAATCCGCAGAACTTCTTCAATGAGGTCAGCTTCTCGTGTAACATCTACCCGGTAGGTTGGCACCTGGAGCAGCAACTCATCACCACCTTCCGCTTTGATTTGGAAATCGAGGGCATGCAGGATTTTCTTGACCATAGAGGCTTCAATTTCCTTTCCAATCAGGCGGTTCATGCGTCCCAAATTCAGTTTCACTTCATGGGGAAGAATTTGTTTGGGGTGAACATCTGCGATATGCATGGAAATTTCGCCACCGGCAATATCTCGTATCATAGTAGCTGCGCGCTGCAAGGCATACAGGGTCATTTCGGGATCAACCCCTCGCTCATATCGATAGGACGAATCAGTATTTAAGCCGTGTCTCTTGGCAGACTTCCGAATTCCCACAGCATCGAAATAGGCGGCCTCCAAAAATACTTTGGACGTGTTCTCGGTTACGCCTGAGTTCACTCCACCAAACACTCCGGCCAGAACCAAGCCTCTTTCCGCGTCGCAAATCATCAAGTCGTCTTTGTCCAGAACCCTTTCCTTCTCATCCAGAGTAGTGAATTTTGTGCCGGCAGGCAGCTTCTTCACAATAATTTCAGACCCTCTAATCTCATCCAGATCAAAGGCATGCATAGGATGACCAGTTTCGTGAAGCACATAGTTTGTGATGTCCACCACGTTGTTTATCGGACTCAGACCAATTGCCTTAAGGCGATTTTGCAACCAGTTTGGCGATGCTTCAACCTTTACATTTTTCAATGAGACTCCAGTGTATCGAGGGCAAGCCTTTTCATCTTCAATGCGAACCTCTACCGGTAGATCGCCTGCGGTAACACTAAATGATGTGATGGAAGGCAAATGACAATCAACACCATTTTCTCCACGTCGTATCAGTGCCGCTCGTAGATCCCTGGCCACACCATAATGACTCATAGCATCGGTGCGGTTGGGGGTGAGCCCGATATCATAAACAAAGTCAGTGTCAATTTTAAAATACTCTGATGCGGCCATACCCACCTGAGCCTCTGCATCTAATACCATGATACCATCATGACTATTCCCTAATCCTAGTTCATCTTCAGCACAGATCATTCCTTCTGAAGTTTCTCCTCTCAGTTTAGCCTTCTTTATTTCAAAAGATCCATCGTTGGTATAGATTGTTGTTCCGACTGTTGCCACTAAAACTTTCTGGCCGGCAGCTACATTAGGTGCGCCGCACACAATTTGCAACGGACTTTCGGATGCTACATTCACCTGTGTAAGCTTTAATCGATCCGCATTGGGGTGCTGGACACAACTGATCACTTCACCAATGACCACACCTTGCAGTCCTCCTTTGACGGATTCTATTTTTTCCAGGCCTTCCACTTCCAGTCCGGTATCGGTTAAAATTTCGGCAATAGTTTCTGGTTGCAGATCTGTTTTAATGTAGTCTTTGAGCCAGTTATGGGAAATCTTCATCTGAAGCAATCATTTTGAAGGGGCAAAGGTAAGAGAGGAGAGTTAAGAACGAGCAACTAAAAAGGAAGAACTAGCAACTAATAGCTTGTCTGAACAAATGCGCAGCATTTGGCGGGAAATAAAAGTTGGCCCCTTTAACCATGAGAACAGGGTGATGAGGTAAGTTCAGGAAGAGAATAGTGATAAGATGGAGCGCGCGCCCTGGGGGACAGCACCCTGTTCGGTTTCAACACATAGTTTACACATGTGTCAGGACATCCTTTACAGTTTTTGATTGATAATATTGGTTCAAAAAGAGCCATGCCTTTTAAAAAAACAACTGTAATGGAAGAGAAGTTAGAATTTGTTCATTTGGCCATCAATGGAGGAATGACCTTCACTGAATTATGCCAGCGATTTAGGATATCCAGGCCGACAGGTTACAAGTGGTTAAAGAACTACAAGAAAGATGGAGACTCTGGGCTAGATGAGCTAAGTCGTAGACCCAAAAAATCACCAAACGCTACGGCACCTTCCCTTCATGAATTGATTATTAAACTGAAGACTCAGGAACCTCATTGGGGTGCTAAAAAACTGCAAGCTCTCCTGCACCGGGATTACAAAGATAAGTTGGATATAATCCCTTCCTTAAGCACGATAAACAGGATTCTCAGCAAGCATCAATTGACCGAGAAAAGCAAGAATAAACCTTTGCTAAAGACGGGTCGTTTTGAGAGGCTACGACCCAATGAATTATGGCAAATGGACTTTAAAGGACACTTTGCTTTAGCAGACAAAAAACGGTGCCACCCTTTGACCATCACGGATGATTATAGTCGCTTTAATATCCTGTTGTTGGCCTGTGCTAATGAACGTGGAAACACCGTTCAGCTTGGGTTAGAGCACGCCTTTAAGAAGTACGGTCTGCCTGATACAATCCTATGTGATAATAGCCCTCCTTGGGGATCTACCCATGTAGACTATTATCGCCCAAGAAGAACGATAACCAAGCTCGAAAGTTGGTTGATTCAATTGGGGGTAAAAATGATCCATGGAAGACCTTACCATCCACAAACACAAGGGAAGGGTGAGCGCTTTCATAAAACACTAAAACAGGAGCTTTTACTCTATAACAGTTTTAAAAATTACGCCCACTGTCAACAGGAATTTGACTCGTGGAGAGATAAGTATAATCTATATCGGCCACATGAAGGAATCAACTTTGAAGTACCTGCCGCGCGGTTCCAAATCAGTTCCAAAACTTTTCCTAAACGGCCACCAGAGCGCATACATGGAATCAATGATCATCTCTTGAAGGTGACTGGAAAAGGATACATTCATTATCAAAGCAAACCCTATTATATCGGAGAAGGACTAGCAGGGCAGGTAATTGCTCTAAGAAATGGAAATAATCGCAACAAAAAAGACGTGTATTATTGTAATCAAAAAGTGAGAAGCATACCTTCGAAAGTGTAAAGGATGTCTTGACACAACTGTAAAGGATGTCCTGACATCGTACACACCCGCTGTCCCCATCATCAAGGTATTGATATTCAACAAAATATCAAAGGCAGGATTTGCCAAATCAACTCTATGTCATGGCGATTCTCGCCTGTAGTGGTTAGGACAACCATACGAGTACTGACGTAAATTGATGTATGGAATTCTGAATCTATAGGTCGCACCTGGACTAAAAGTAAGAACCTGCCACGTGAAACGTGGTAAACCACATGTGAGACGTGGTAAACCACATGTGAGACGTGAGAAACCACACGTAAGACGTGGTGAACCACATGTGAGGCCTGGTAAACGACACGTAAGACGTGGTAAACATATATTATGGTGTAGTGTACGCAGCAAGGTCTATGGAGGTAGTGCAGGGCTAAGGAGAAGTGAATCCTGGTATATAGAAGTGCCTGCTATGCTTACCAGGCCCATTCTTTACCAACTGATATAGCCACGGAGAAGATAGGAGGCCACCTGGATACCTGAATACTCTCTTTGAAGTAATCCTTATTTCAACTTACATTTAATCAGTGCCTTGGAATAGGTGTGTTTTCCGAACGATTTGTTCGAGGTTCGAACAAATAGTATTCACAAGAGTGTTTTTTATTGGAACGATGCACTAAGGTTCTATTATTGACTGAATTATCATTGAGTGTTTCATTTAGTCTCCTGAAAATCAGCTACCTAATGAACCAGTCCCATTGTGTACATAATAGCAAAACTGGCGACATTCCCCACTTTTGTTTTTTATATTCGAGCTGTAACTAATTGAAAATGAGTACATGGAATCGAGTAGTCAAGATTCGAACCGAAGCAGCTTTAGCTGCGTAGCTCACCGAAGGTAATCCCTGCCTGCCGGTTTACCTGCCGAAGGCATGGCAGGCAGGCCTCTCTCTCTAATCCAGAGTATGCACCAGGATTTGTTCCTGAATGGGAATTTGAATATGATTCACAAAGTCATTAACTCGATAAGATTAAGAAGAAGTTGTCGGGTTCATCAACGGATTACCGAGAGTATGAATACAATTCCTCTGGAAGTGTAGAAGAGATATTTGACATCACTGGATCTAACCCTGTATCTATTGAAAAACTTAGATGGGATGAAAATCAAGTGCTTACCGGTGTGAGTAATGAAAATGGCTATCACCACTATCTATATGATCACAATGGCATCAGGGTGATGAAGTCTTCAATCCTGGAGGTGAGTGTTCAGGAAGGTGGCGGAGAAGAAGGGGGGACTGCTTTGGCTCTTGATCCTTATACGGTATATGTAAATCCATATTATATAGAGATCAATTACTCAGATGCTTTTGAATATTCTAAGCATTATTACAATGGATCTCAACGTATAAGCACCAAACAGGATGTTGACGAACAATCGGTATCCTATACTATGGATGATCCGTTAATCAATGGGGAGAAGGATCTTCACTTATTCTTGACAGATTTTCTAGAGCTAGTTGAGGAAGAAGATTTTGTGTTAGAGGATTTACTCACCGCACCTAGCTATGAAAGCTATTATGGCCCTTCACCTTGCGACAACGAAGAGTTTTATGATCCAGAGGATGAAGAAGCCATTGCAGAGTGCATGTGTAAATATGATCCCATTGCCGCTTTACTTCAGGAAATAGACTGTGATGAATATGACGTGCAGTACTGGTATCATCCCGATTATGCTTCGGCTGCGCTCAGCACGGGTTTAGATCATACAGAGATTGTGTCTGATGCCAATGGCGATGCGTATCAGTATTGGTGCTTGCCTCGTCCCATACGGGGGTATGCCCCATTTGGAGAAACTATTGTGGAAGAACATGCCAATAATGCAGGCTTTAGCTCCAGGTACTTATTCAATGCCAAAGAACTAGATCCTGAGACTGGGCGTTACTATTATGGAGCAAGGTATTATGATCCGGATTTGAGTATTTGGTTGAGTGTGGATCCTTTAGCAGCTAACTTTCCTCATTTGACCCCATATAGTTTTACAGAAAACAACCCTATCAATATGATAGATCCTGATGGTCGATCAGCCCAAGATGGAGAAGGTTCTGGATTGAAGATGTTTTTTGAAAAACTTGGAAATTTCTTAACATTTAAGGGTTGGAATGAGGATCCAGAACCGGGATTTGAATTGTTAGAAGTTGAGATCATTGATCCGAACACTTCAGGAGAAGTTTGTAGTGCATGTCCCCAAGAGAAAAAGCAGAATTATGGAGAGGATCAATGGGGTGAAAATGATGAGCAAGGCATCAGGTGGCCGGATGCCGATAAAAAAGGTGATCCACAGGAAATGTTTCCTATGACTGGTTCGGGCAAAGCTTCGGGAGGGATAGGTGAAAAAATTGCCAAAGGGCTTAATCTTTTAAGGAAATGGGTTTCTTGGGGGTCGAAAGATGAAATTCCTTCTCAAAGCCTAGGCCAACAAGATGCCCCACCGGCTTCACCACCTGTGGCTCCCGTGCCGGAAAGACCGCAGCCTGCAAATAATGATACTACAATAAATATACAGACAGTAAAATGGGGAGGAAGAAGTAACGCTACAACCCCTGTAACTATTGAAAAGGAAAAATTAGACAGCTTAAAAGGTGCTCTAAATTCAAATCAGAAAATATTAAAATGAACAAATTGAAGATAATGTTAATATTCACTTGTGCTATTGTTGCTCATAGCTGTAGCAATGACTGCATAACGGACAGTAGCATAACAAATATTAAGGAAATAGAATCAAAGTTGGGTATAGCGGTAAGTCAGAATTCGATTGAAGAGAGGTTAGTGACAATCAAGCTTAGAATTGATTCTATTAGTACTTATAAAACCTCTGTTTTCGTATTTGAAAAGAAAGATTCATTGCGGTATGGGGAAAAATTTGAAGCAGAGATTATTCCAGTTAGAACCTACAAGAATGAAGAACAAAAGCGAGCGGTGATTAGTCTGAAGGATAGTATATGGACTATTGAAAGGTCTGGTATAAATATGGGTTCATATTTCTTTGAAACCGAGGCTTACAGCAGAGGGCTTAACAAAGTGGAAGGATTAGTTACCATTGGAAAAGATACGCTTCCATATCAATTTACATTCTTTGTAGAATAGATTCCATTAAAATCGGTCGAGAGTAGCGTTCCATATGCTGAAAAGCAACGTAACCGCAAGCTATTAATTTTTATCTTTAACAGAAGCTTGTTCTTGAGAACCGGGTTTTTCATTGCAGCCCTGCTACAATCACCGAAGGTACCATGAATCGCTTCAGAACTGGAAGATAACCCGGATACCTGAATACTCTCCTTGTAGTCAATCCATATTTCAACTTACATCTAATCAGTGCCTTGGGATAGGTGTGTTTTCCGAACGATTTGTGCGAGGTTCGAACAAATAGTACTCACAAGAGTGTTTTTTATTGGAACGAAGCACTAAGCTTTTTTTATTGGCTGTAGAATACTTGAGTGTTTCATTTAGTCTCCTGAAATTCAGCTATCTAAGGATTCAGTATCACTGTGTACACAATAGCAAAACTGGCGACGATCCCCACTTTTTATTCGTATGTTTAAGGTGTAACTAATTGAATATCAAGACATGGATTTGAGTAAACAAAATTCGAACCCAAGCAGCTATAGCTGAGTAGTTCACCGAAGGTTATCCCTGCCTGCCGGTTTACCTGCCGAAGGCATGGCAGGCAGGCCTCTCTCCTGGGGAAGGGAGCTATAGATAATTGATTTATAGCCCAAATTTGCGCTATATTTGATCTATAAATAGGAGAATTATAGCCCAGGATACCCATGATGTGGAATTGGAAACTCAAAGAATGGCCCCATTTTACCTACGATAGCGGAGCCCTGGAGGAATTAGAACGCCACTTTCTACAAAGCAGCGGGATCGTCTTTGGGGTTTACAAACATGTCAAGGAGAGCGAAAAGGACCAACTGCTTGTCGATATCCTATCCCATGAAGCCTATAAAACTTCGGAAATCGAAGGAGAATATTTGGATCGGGACAGTATCCAGGAATCTATCAAGAAGAACCTTGGATTGTCATCTCCAACACGCAATCTTCCGCCGGCAGAGTTCGGTATATCGGAAATGATGGTTGACCTTTACAAAACATTTGATCAGCCCTTAAACGATGAGCAAATGTTCCAGTGGCATAAGATGCTCACCAACGGCAGAAGGGATTTGCTTAGTATAGGCCGTTATCGAAGCCATGAAGATCCGATGCAGGTTGTTTCCGGTGCCATCGGAAATGAGAAAGTGCATTTTGAAGCCCCGCCATCAGAACTTATGGCTAAGGAAATGGAAGCTTTTGTTACTTGGTTCAATGCCACGCATCATAAAAATGACAAAGCCGTTTTACCCTTGGCCAGAGCCGGTATTGCTCACTTTTACTTTGAGACCATCCACCCCTTTGAAGACGGGAATGGGCGCATCGGCCGTGCATTGTCAGAAAAGTCAATCTCGATGAGTCTGCAGCGTCCTGCTTTGATATCACTGTCTCATGCCATTGAAAACAATAATAAGCAATACTATTCGGCTTTGGAGGCTCATAATCAAAGCCTTAATCTGACAGAATGGCTCGTATTCTTTGGTCAAACTGTTTTGGACGCACTGGATAATACACTGCACACCATCGAATTCTTAATCGAAAAAGCCAAATTCTTTGATCGCTATTCAGGGCAAATGAATGATCGTCAGGACAAAGTTGTAAAAAGGGTTTTTGAAGCCGGACACGAAGGTTTTACCGGTGGGTTGAGTGCACATAATTATCAACGCATCAGCCGGTCTTCTTCCTCAACCGCTTCAAGGGATTTGAAGGATCTGGTAGATAAGGGTATTTTGACCAAGACCGGGGAGTTGAAGGGGACAAGGTACTGGTTGAATATAAAGTCATAATTATTAGGCTGTATATGGGGAAGCCTATAGAACGTGAAACCACTAGACTTAATTTCCTGGATATACAAAATACTGTGAATCAGTAATTTACGAGATTGTGTGTTTGTCGAACGAAATGTTAGAGGCTTGAAACTTTGGTTTTCGCTGTGTAAGCTGATCTGAATAGTCTTAGCAATGCTGTTTCTGCGAGCCTGCATATATGTCAGATTACCAGGTTCTTTCAATCTTTACACTCCATAAACTCCAATTTCGGAGCCCATCGCAATGCTCAACTGGAGTGGCCGGGGGCACGCCCCCCTCCCCAGAATCAATTTCGCGCTAAGCTCTATACCAAACAAGTCAAATTTGTTGAGCTTGTATATTCTTGAAATGGAAGAAACTAATGGTTTTACAAACCCTTTTGCTAGAATCCACCGGTTTTTTCTGCAACAAAGGAGGGGGTCTTTTTACCTCCTTCTTCCTATTATCTTTGCGGCCCATTAATTTCAAGCAGATGCAACTAGTGAATGACCGGTTCGAGATATCCAGGGTTGATGTCCTCGATTTGTGTGATGAGTTTGGAGTCCCGCTTTACGTGTATGACACATCCAAAATGGGGTTTCAGTATAAACGCCTAACCGATGCATTTTCTGGGGTTAAGCACAAGATCAACTATGCTTGTAAAGCCTTGAGCAATATTAATGTATTGCGCTTCTTTCAACAACTGGGAAGTGGCTTGGACACCGTTTCAATTCAAGAGGTTGAATTAGGCCTGAAAGCCGGGTTCAAACCCTCTGATATCATTTATACCCCCAATGGTGTATCTATTGAAGAGATCAAAAAAGCCGTATCCTTAGGAGTGAGAATCAACATCGATAACCTGAGTATTCTGGAGCAGTTTGGCAGTATTTATGGCGATAAATATCCGGTGTGTATCCGTCTGAATCCGCATATTATGGCCGGTGGCAATGTAAAAATTTCCGTGGGTCATATCGATTCTAAATTTGGTATAAGCATCCATCAAACCAGGCATCTTGAACGCCTGGTGAAAAGTTTAAACATCCGGGTGGAGGGTCTCCATATGCATACCGGAAGTGATATTCTGGATGTAGATACCTTTTTAAAGGGTGCGGGATTGCTGCTGGAAGTAGCTATGGATTTTCCGGATCTGACCTATGTGGATTTTGGTAGTGGTTTTAAGGTGGCTTATAAAGAAGGAGATATTGAAACCGATATTGAAGAGTTGGGAGCTAAGATGACGCATCTCTTCAAAGAGTTTTCCAAAGAATATGGTCGAGAGCTCGAAATTGAATTCGAACCGGGGAAATTTCTGGTGAGCGAGGCAGGTTATTTTCTTTGTAAGGTCAACGTGGTGAAGCAAACCACGGCCACGGTCTTTGCTCAGGTAGATTCAGGGATGAATCACTTAATTCGCCCTATGTTCTACGATGCTTATCACAAGATCCAAAACATCAGTCACCCCAAAGGCAGAAACCGAGTTTACACGGTAGTGGGATACATTTGTGAGACGGACACCTTTGCCAGCGACAGGCAAATCACTGAGATAAAGGAGGGAGATGTGCTGGCTTTTCACAATGCCGGAGCCTACTGTTATCAGATGGCCAACAATTATAATAGTCGGTTTAAACCAGCAGAGGTGCTTATACATAAAGGCCAGGCTCAGCTTATTAGCAGAAGACAAAATATGGATGATATATTGGCGACTCAAATTGCAGTGGACTTATGAGCAAAACACTAATTCGCGAAGGAAGCAGAGAGGATATTGCAGTACTGATGCAAATGATCAGGGATTTGGCTCAGTTTGAGAAGTCACCGGAGATGGTTGAAACCGATGAAGCTATTTTGCTTGAGGATTGGGACAAACATCAGGCCTTTAAGTTTCTGGTAGCAGAATGGGAGGGATCTATAGCTGGGATAAGTTTATTTTATCCCAGATACTCTACATGGAAGGGTCGTTGCTATTATCTGGAAGATTTGTTTGTAAAACCGGAATTTAGAAATCGAGGTATTGGACTAGCCTTATTAGAGGCTACGGCTAAGGAAGCCAAAACCTCAGGCGCCGGGAGATTGGATTGGCAAGTGCTGGATTGGAATGTGGATGCCGTGCGTTTTTATCAGCGATTAGGAGCCAACATCGAAAAGGAGTGGTGGAATTGTAGGCTTAAACTCTAGGCTTGATTATATTAATTCCCATATATGTGCTGGTAACAGTAGTGCTTATCGTTTTTGATCTTTACCTGTTTCTTAGACTTCCCTTCACCTCTTCCACTCAGGGAGATTGTACCGAACCGGTTTCGGTAATAATTTGTGCTAAAAATGAGAAGCAGAACCTACTGGAAAACCTCCCCGCATTTTTAGTACAAGATTATCCTCACTATGAAGTTCTTGTGGTAGATGACCATAGTTCTGATGGCACGACTAAGCTGCTTAATCAATTCCAGGAGAAGCATTTAAGATTGAGAGTGATCCGCATAGACGCGGATGATCCCACATCAAATTCACCGGGAAAAAAGGCAGCCCTGCAATTAGGTATCGAGAAGGCTTCACATGACATAGTCTTACTCACGGATGCGGATTGCAAACCCACTACCTCACAGTGGATACAGGGTATGACGGCTCCTTTCCATACGAGCAAAGTAGTACTGGGATACAGCCCTTTTAGATTCAAGGCAAATATTGTATCCTTTGTGGCTAGCTGGGATAACCTTGAAACGGCTATGTTGTACTTCGGATTTGCCCTGGTAGGCATGCCTTATATGGGGGTAGGTAGAAATCTGGCCTATCGCAAGAGCTGGGCTAAAAAATTCCAGACCCTGGGTAAGGATGCCGGTCTGGCCTCTGGCGATGATGATCTCATGGTCGGAGCTATGGCAAAATCAGGTCATACAGCCATAGTAACCACTAAGGATCATCGTACGGTTTCTGCCCCTGCTTATACCATGAAAGAATGGTGGACGCAGAAAAGACGGCACCTTACTACGGCAACTTATTATAAACCGACGGTGAAGTTTATACTGGGCACATATGGTTTGTCCAAATTACTTTTCTATCTGCTCATTCCCGCTCTGCTGTTGTTAGGTACACCGCTTTGGGTATTGTATTTAATAGTGATCCGTGCAATGCTTCATGCTCTCATATTGGTATTAAACGCTACCCGGTTGCAACAATGGCATTTGATTGTGCTTTATCCATTTTGGGAGTGCCTAAGCACTTGCCTGCTTTCGGTCATTCATATATTTAACTACCTAAAACCACGCAAAGCCGCATGGAGTTAATACGTCAATACTTTTCTGAGTTAAACGACGGCCAGCTTGCCAAAATAGCTCAGTTGGAAGATGTTTATACCGGGTGGAATGCCCGTGTTAACCTTATTAGTCGTAAGGATATGGGGCATTTTGTAGAGCGACATGTACTGCACTCCCTGGCTATTGCGAAGTACCTGGTGCCCGATGTGACTTCTGCGGTGTTAGATGTTGGTACCGGCGGGGGATTTCCGGGTGTACCTCTGGCCATTGTTTTTCCTGAGGTGCAGTTTACATTGGTGGATTCTATCGGCAAGAAGATTAAAGTGGTTAATGAAGTGGCTCGTCAGCTAAATCTGGAGAATGTAACGGCCATCCAAACTAGGGTAGAGGATCTTCAGGGTAGTTTTGATTACATAGTGTCCAGAGCGGTAACCAATATGCCTCAGTTTGTGGATTGGACCAGGCATCTTCTCAAAACAAAAGCCAATAAGAACAGTGGTATTTGGTACCTGAAGGGTGGTGATCTTACTGAAGAATTGACCGAATATCCCTTTGCCGAGATATTTAAGTTAGCTGAACTATTTCCTCTCGAGTTTTATCAAACCAAGAAGATCGTGCACTTGCCCGGTGACAAACTATAGCAGTTACTTGAAAGGATCGGAGAAAGCCGTATCCGAAAGAAATTCAAAATCTGTCAAGGTTTGCAGAAATGCAGCCAGATCCTCTTTTTGCTGTATAGTCCAATTTCTTCCCACACCAGCCGCTTTCATATTGGGGTCTATATTATTCCCTGGCCCCGGGTGGCCTCCAAAATTGTAAAATTCTATTAAGCTATCCAGGTCAGGAATACTACCATCGTGCATATATGGAAAGCTAACGCTGATATTGCGGGTGCTGGGCACTTTAAACTTGCCTAAATCACCTGGGTCACCGGTGATCTCCTTTCTGCCTTCATCCTGAGAATAATCTGCTTTATTCCCATTATTCAAGAAGGTATTGTCCACCCCAAAGGCACCCATTAAAAAACGTGTTTCTAATTGACCATGACAGTGAAAACAATCGCCAATTTCATTGTTGTATAAATCGAAGCCCCTCTGTTCCGCTGGGGTAAATGACTCGGTTTGTAGCCGCACTACCCTATCAAATTTGGAATTGGCAGATATCATGGTTCTTTCAAACTGGGCTATGGCTTTACCAATTCGCTCCGGAGTGATATTATCATCACCAAAAGCCGCCGCAAACATATCAGGATAGGTGGGGTCGGCTTGCAGTCGGGCTACCACGGTTGCCAAGTCCACATTTAATTCAACCGGATCTTCTATGGGCATTAGTGCCTGTTGTTCCAAACTCATGGCTCGGCCATCCCAGAAAAAAATCTCGTTGAAGGCCAAATTAAAAATAGGCATGGCGTGCCTACGGGTTGAATCTCCCACAATGCCCACAGATTTAATTTTATCTGGTGTATCAGCGAAGGCAAATCCCTGATGATGACAACTAGCGCACGACATACTCAGGTCTCCGGATAATTTCTTCTCAAAGAATAGATGCCTTCCTAGCTTTACACCCTCAACCGTCATCGGATTGTCGGCGGGAATAAATGGCTCTGGAAAGCCATCCGGTACCTCCAGTTTGTAAGGTGTACCTACATCCGAACATGGTGGCTCAGAGCCGGAATCCTTGGTGCATTGTTGAAGAATCACTACACTGGATATCAGCCCAAGCAATATGACTTTCTTAACTGACCTCATAATCTTATAAAGGTATCAAAAACTACACCCAAATAAAGTGTCTATTGTCACAAACGCAAAGCTAAAGCTGATGTTTAGCGTAGGTGGTCCATTTTTCGACCAGGCCCGTCATGTCTTCGGGTAATTCAGATTCAAAAAACATCTCCTCGCCGGTAGCAGGGTGTTTAAAGCCAAGTGTTTGTGCGTGGAGAGCTTGCCGCGGACAGACAGCAAAGCAGTTTTCAACAAATTGTTTGTACTTGGTAAAGGTGGTACCCTTCAAGATCTTGTTTCCAGCATAGTCCCGGTCATTAAAGAGGGGATGTCCCAGATACTTCATATGAACTCTGATTTGGTGAGTCCGTCCTGTTTCTAACCTACACTGCACCAAGGTGGTATAACCAAATCTCTGCAGTACCTTGTAGTGAGTAACTGCATGCTTTCCTTCCTCTCCTTCGGGATATACGGTGTATACCTTACGATCTTTATGACTGCGACCAATATGACCGGTAACTACCCCTTCATCTTCCTTAACATCACCCCACACCAGGGCTACATAAGAACGCCTGGTGGTTCTGTCAAAGAACTGCTTGGCAAGATGTGCCAACGCAAATTCAGTTTTGGCCAAAACCATAATACCACTGGTATCTTTGTCTAAACGATGGACCAAACCCGGCCTGGTATTATCTTCACCCGGTAGATTATTAAAGTGATACAACATGGCGTTGACCAGCGTGCCGCTAAAATTCCCATAACCTGGATGCACCACCATGCCGGGTGTCTTATTGACCAGGACCACACTGTCATCTTCATAAATGATGTCAATAGGAATATTCTCAGCCTTGAGCTCATTGTCGCGGGGAGGATAGCTCAATACCACCTGCACTACATCTTTCGGCTTAACCTTATAGTTACTCCTAACTTCCTTACCGTTAACCAGGATACTGCCAGCAGCTGCGGCTTGTTGAATTTTATTTCTGGAGGTATTTGAGAGCAAGTTATGGAGGAACTTATCTACGCGAAGCGGTTTTTGTCCTTCATCCGCCACCAGGCGATGATGTTCAAATAGCTCCTCATTCTCCTCAGAATTGATTGTTTCTTCCTTCATCAGGGACTGATGACTAGTTTGGTAGTTTGGGCAGTTTTCTTTCCTCGAGCATCGGATATTTGCAAAACATAGATTCCTGGTCTAATGACAGCTGGAATGTTTAGCTCTGGCTGTACTTTAGATTGCCATACCGGTGTTCCCTGAATATCATAAAGACAAAATTCATAATCTTCATAGTCTGAAGGAACCTGAAAGTGAATAAGGTCAGAAGCTGGATTCGGGTAAACACTCACTTGCAACTGTTCGGGAAGAGGATGGGAAACACTAAGGTCAGCCGGGTTATATCGCAAATAGGGCCGCATCATCAAGGTTCCTTTCTGAAAGGATTGAAATAGCTGCCCGGCAGCAATATCACCATAGAACGCCTTGCTCTTGCCACGAGTATTTCTGTCAAATCCTATGGGAAGTTTAGTATTTTTAATCTGGCGAATACCTACATATATATTGGTCTGGTTAAGCGGAACAGCCTGGTCAAAAGCATAGGGCAGATAGAAGTTGGTAGGAGAGAAGGCCGGCGTATAAACCGAATCGCTTTCATAAATAAGATTGCCCGGAATACCCAGGCTATTTTCTTCATAAACTACCAACTTAAACTCATTGAGACTTATATCAAATTCTGCCGGAAAGAAGTAGAGATAAAGACCCTTTAGTGAGTCTGCCAAACTTTGGATTACATAGCGCGTAACAATGATGCCTCCTGCATTATCACTAACATGATAAGCCCGTTCCGCCGTCCCGTCATCATATGCATAGTAATTAGAGAAGACCTGTTTTCTTTCCAGGGTATCATTAGATCCAAACAAAAGTGCAGTACCGTCATAGGTCTGGTAGGTCTCTATTTCAAATTCACTGGCCCTGGGTAGGCCAGCTGGTACAAAAGGGTCGTATATTATGGAATATTCTTCCTCCTGGAAAAAGCCCAGTCCGTTGTCTAACTGGTCATTTCCATTGGGGTCGGAAGCCAGGGTATTTCCCCCTTCAGTTATGCTGTAAATACCGAGGTTTAGCGGTATAGGATCTGGCGAATAGGGGGGCGGTGTATTTGGGTTTTCCTGATAGTGAAAGGTGATTTGCTGCTTGTTCAACACGCTGGCCACGGTATTGTCGTAATGAAAGAAAGGGATAGCCTCATAGCCCTGGATCAGGGAGGGGTGGGGCCTGGTGAAAGCCGGATCCTTCAGGAGCGGTAGCGTGTCAAATCTATCTCGATTGTCATCTAATCGCACATAATCTAATAGCCAGGTATCAAAAGCTCCCGCCTGTGCCCCAAAGCTTCTGAAGCGAAATTGAAAGCTATCCGAATAATATCCCGTTGGAACCGGAATCATTTCTAATTGAAAAACGCTCGAATCATCCCCTAGGGTGCTCCAGGCAAAATCCCACTCATCGGTTGAGTCATTATAAAACTGGAGTTGAAGGGAATCATTATTCTCCGGCGCCTCTCCATTGCCCGCCGGTTGCCAGTAGAATGAGAGGTATACAGAATCTGTAGGATTAGTGAGATCGATATAATTCGATGTGAGAACGTCAGTGGTATCGGTAACCAGACGGTCAATATCATAGGCCAGGCCAAATTCATCCAGGCCATCAAAGACAGCTGCTCCAAGGCTTGGTGGTTGGGCTGGCATGGTTTGACTGATATAGACCTGTTTATCTAACCATAAGTTGGCATCTGGTACCGGATTGTCTTTACTGAAATCATCGAAAAAAGGTAAACTTATAACTGTGGCAGATTTTTTAACCGCTTCAGGCTGATCAATTCTTCTGGGAGACGCAGGCACACCGGAAATGGCATCCTTCGGCTGGGCTGTCATTGTTAAGCCACCAATCAATAAAATAATAAGAAGAAGACCTTTCTTATAGGGTGCTGTCATGGGCCAGTGAATCTGCATATTCAGGATAAAGAAAGTCTAACGAATCGTTCGGAATTTTGGTATAATCCTGTGTAAGCCATATATCTACCTCGGATCCCATGGAAATGATTGGTCTAAGGCTTGGCGACGGACTTTGTCTGTAAACCTTGGCGGCACTACTGTCCTCAACTTCCGCGTCATAAATTACCGATCCCACATTAAGGCTTGCGCCCAGAATTTTGTCTCGGGCCGCTTCCTCATCCAGAAATCGCAAATAGGGCACCATGATTTTTGTGGAACTAAGACCCTGACCTAACACAAGGTCTATCACGGTGCCTTTCTCAAAACGCATACCGGGTTCAATTTCTTCATTTCTCACTTTGACCTTCACCACCACATCCTTACCAATGTAGGGTACATAAGAAAGTTCACCAATTTTAAATCCTTTGGACTCTAAATCATAAATCGCGCGCCTTCTGGTTTTTTCGATAAGATTGGGGACTTCTATTTTTTTAGGCTTTAAGCGGTTAACCGTAAGCTTAATCTCCCTGCCTTGCTTCACTTTTGAGCCGGGAGCAGGATATTGATCTATGATACTTCCCCGCGGAAAACTGCTGGTGAATTCTGCCGTATCCAGGATGCTGAGCTTTAAGTTGGCATCATCTGCAATGTCCAGAGCCTCCGCATATGCCAACCTACTAAAATCAGGTACCTCTAGCGTTTCGCCATGGCGAGTGTAACTTTTTAGCCAGCTGGTTAATCCCCAAAACAGAAGCACCAACACCAAAATCACCAGCACAATATTGGTCCAGAAGAGCTTGGTAGTAAAAAAACGGATCAGTTTCATGATTTTTCTAAAAGATGGTCAAAGATAAGTGCTTGTACTAATCTAAACGCTGCGCAGAAACCGGATAGTGTCAACACCATCTGCATAATCCCATAGGTTCGGTTTTTGCGTGCTCCCAAAAGGGATATCTCCAGCTTTACCAGATTGGGATACCACACATTGGATCTGCTCTTTTAGCTCAACAAGATGCGCTCTCAATAGCTTCTCATCCTGATACTCTTCCGTATATAGAACAGACACCGGAGCCTGCAGTGCATCAGAAGCTTTGATAATCATAAAACCATTTTCAAGAAAATCTTCTCTTTCCATCATCAGTATGGCTCGGTTATAATCATAATTATTGCCATACTTCTTATTGTCAATTACTCCGCTGAATTCAAAGAAAGCCCTGAACAGATTGTTGAGATCATAAGCCCTTGGAATAAAGACCTTTGATACATTACGACATCCCAATCCATAATATCTAAAAACATCTTCCCCTAACTTTTTTAATTGCTTCTCCGTTTCATCTCCGGTTAAGATAGCCACGGAGCTGCGATTTTTTCTAATGAGGTTAGGGTATTTGCCAAAGTAGTATTCAAAATATCTGGATGAGTTATCACTGCCCGTGGCAATGACCGCATCGAAATCCTTAATCTGTCCATCCGCAAAGCTTATTCGTTCGGCAAAGCGCGCGTCAATCGCTACCAGCACTTGCGCGATAAAGGGTAGGAGCTTTTGGTCATCTGAAGATGGTTTAACCAGGAGCTTGTGCCCACTGAGCAAAATACTGAGGAAGTCATGAAAGCCTACCAGTGGAATATTGCCGGCCATTATGGTGGCGATGGTGCGCGTAGCTGGGTGCTCAAAATGATCTGAAGGATACATGGCTATCCACTTCTTCAGGTTTTGCTCACGGAGAGCCTCACTCCACTGTAAAAAAGCATAATGTACATTGTCTGAAGAAAACCAGTTATTGTATAAGCCGGCTTCTAAAATGGACTCTTGTAATCCCGGAAAGAAATACTGATTAATTTTCTTGAGGTCCTGATCTTCGGATTTCTCTTTCACCTGCCCCATAAATCTGCCTAGCTTTTCAAAGGCAGAAATCCGGTCGCGAAGTTCAAACATAAGGCCTATTTGTTCGTTATATTTGGCGCAAAAGTAAGCACTTGCTATGGCAATCAAGATAACTGATGAATGTATTAATTGTGGGGCCTGTGAACCAGAATGTCCAAACAATGCAATCTACGAGGGCGCTCAGGAATGGCGTTTTAGTGATGGCACCGGATTGAATGGGAATGTGGTGACTAAAACAGGAGAGCAGTACGATGCGGATGATGCCCAGGAACCGGTAGATTATGACGTTTATTTTATCGTGACGGATAAATGCACGGAGTGTGTGGGTTTTCATGAAACACCTCAATGTGCGGAAGTTTGTCCGGTGGATTGCTGTGTTCCCGATGAAGATCATGTGGAAAGCGAAACTGAACTACTAGAGAAAAAGAGTTGGCTACATCTGGAATAGTAATTGCCTGGATGCGTTAAAGTCTTATGAAACATCTCGTTTATCTCTTTGTGGGCTTTTTGATGCTGATGCCAGAAATGGAGGCTCAGGAAATATCGGTCGTGCAATCATTGCACGATGATGGTCGCATGATTTTAGAGCATCCGCAGTATAATGAGCGGCAGCAGGCCAATGAGCGCTTTACCAATACCCTCAAGTCATTTATCAGTGATGAGCATGGATTTAACGATCCTCTTTCTGAAGTTGGAAACATGATGCGTCTGGAATTAGGAGATGACATTCGCATTTTTACCTGGCAAATGCCAGACTCGCTCTTTAATTATGTGCGCTTTGGTTTGGTGGCCGTAATGCAGGATGACTCGGTGATTATTACCTATCTGGAAGAAGTGACCGATGTAGAGAACATGCAGTTCAGAATCTTAAAACCTTCGCAATGGTATGGAGCCATCTACTACGATGCCATTCCTCAGAAAAAGAAGAAGCCAAAGTTTTACACTCTTCTGGGCTATGCACCGGGTAAAGAAATCAATGAGAAGATTATTGATGTGATTACTATTGATAAGAACGGTAAACCTTCCTTTGGTGCCAAGGTCTTTCATGTGGATGAGTTCATGGATAAAACACTTCGTCAGCCCCCCATGAGGTTGATTTTAAAGTATGGTGGTGATTATGCCGCTTCCGTACGCTGGTTGGAAGATGAAGAATTGATAGTGATGGATCACCTGGCGCCCCCGGATATTAAACTGAAAGGCGTATATCGTATGTATGGTCCGGATATGTCATATGACGCCTTACGCTGGGATAAGAAGTGGTGGTATTTGGATAAAGAGGTAAAGTTTAATTCAAGACAGGATATTGAAATTAAACCACCGGATAAACCATTAGATCTGCCAGAGAAAAGAAGCTCCAGGAAAACTGGCCGGAATTAACTGGCTAATAATCAGTTTAGGTAGGTGAATTTATTAATTTTGCGCCCTATAATTTTAACCTCAATATGAAGGTACACAACTTCTCCGCCGGACCATGCGTGCTTCCTGCACCAGTAATCGAACAAGCCGCTGATGCGGTACTCAACTTTGATGATCTCAATTTATCACTCATCGAGATCAGTCATCGCAGCAAAAATTTTGTGAGGGTGATGGATGAAGCGGTTGAACTGGTAAGGGAGCTGATGGAAGTACCGCAGGATTATTCCGTGATATTCCTTCAGGGTGGAGCCAGTCTGGAGTTTGTATCAGTACCTTATAATTTACTAAAAGTTGATGGTTCTGCTGCCTACATGGACACGGGAACCTGGGCTAGCAAGGCTATTAAGGAAGCGGCACGATTTGGCGATGTGAATGTTGTGGCATCATCCAAGGATCAGAATTACAGCTATATCCCTAAGAATTTTGATATTCCGGTGGGGGTAGATTATTTCCATTGTACTTCCAACAATACCATTTTTGGTACTCAGATTAAGGAGTTTCCCAAGTTTTCAGGTCTGAAGGTCTGTGATATGTCTTCTGACATTATGAGTCGCAAGGTGAATATTTCAGATTTTGATCTGATTTATGCGGGGGCTCAAAAGAATATAGGTCCGGCAGGAGCCACCCTGGTAATAGTAAAGGATGACATTCTGGGTAAGAATGGCAGAGATATTCCGGCTTACCTCGATTATCACACTCATATCAGCAAGGAATCCATGTTCAACACGCCTCCGGTGTTTTCAGTATTTGTTTGTATGCTTACCATGCGCTGGCTTAAACAACAGGGTGGGGTGGCTCATATATATGAAGTAAATAAACAGAAGGCCGATTTGATCTATAATGAAATAGATCGCAATCCCCTGTTTAGCGGCACCGCTGCGGTTGAAGATCGCAGTATGATGAATGCTTGTTTTTTACCTTCGGCGGAAGTGGATACTAATGAATTTGATAAGATGTGGAAGGATGCAGGGGTAAGTGGCATTAATGGACACCGCAGTGTAGGAGGATACCGGGCAAGCATGTATAATGCCCTGGAGCCGGAAAGCGTCGAAGTATTGGTAGAGGTGATGCGCGACTATGAAAAACGGAAAGGATAATAATTACAAGTTTCAATAAATCAGAAACATGAAAGTTCTCGCTAACGATGGGATTTCTCCCTTAGGAAAGGATAGATTAGAGCAAGCCGGATTTGAAGTAGATACCACCAGAGTAGCTCAGGATCAGCTTGCAGATTACATCAAGAATAACAATGTCAACGCCCTTCTGGTAAGAAGTGCCACTACTGTTCGCAAGGAATTGCTCGACCAAATTAATGGTCAGCTTAAGTTGGTCGGTAGAGGCGGTGTTGGTATGGATAATATTGATGTTGATTATGCCAAGGCAAAAGGAATTCACGTCATTAACACCCCGGCAGCAAGCAGTCGCTCCGTGGCGGAACTGGTATTTGCACACTTATTTGGTATGGTGCGATTTCTGTTCGATTCCAATCAGAAAATGCCGCTGGAAGGGGATACCAAATTTAAAGAGCTAAAGAAGAGTTATTCCGGAGGTTCAGAATTGCTGGGAAAAACTCTGGGTATTATAGGTTGTGGCAGAATCGGTACTGAAGTAGCTCGCATGGCTTACGCCTTGGGTATGAATGTTATGGCTCATGATCATTCTGATGAGCCACGTCAGATCGAGATGAACTTTCCCGATGGACAAAGCATTAAATTTAACTTGGCTCTAAGCTCGCTTGAAGAATTGTTGGAAAAGTCTGATTTCATCACCATTCATATTTCCGGTGCAGGAAAAGCTGTAATTGGAAAGAAGGAAATTGAAATGATGAAGGATAACGCAGCCATAGTGAACACCGCCCGTGGAGGTGTGGTAAATGAAGAGGCGTTAATGGACGCCCTGGATTCCGGGAAATTGCGATATGCAGCTCTGGATGTTTTTGTGAATGAACCCACGCCGGCAATGAAGGTATTGATGAGTCCTTATACCTCACTCTCACCGCATATTGGTGCGGCTACCCTCGAAGCTCAGGATAGAATCGGATTGGAATTGGCGGATCAGATTATAGACTTGCTGAAGAACTAGGGTAATCTAGTTCCATATCTGAAGGAGTCAAGGGGCCGATAATGGATGACAAGGAATGGATCGGGTATTAACCAAAAACTAAGAACTAAAAACTAAAAGTTTACCCCGTGCTACGGTGCCCGCCTCGTTTTACGAGGCCCGCCCCGTTCTACGGGGGTGAAAAGTTTTACGTGGTGAAAATGTATCATGTATTAAGTATGTAAGACGTTGGCAACCAGGTTTCACGTGGGAAACTCCAGGAACTTTATAAACTTAATCTTTACCCTGAGCATCACCGAAGGGAACTCCATAACTTATCCAGCCTGTCCGCCTCTGGCGGGAGCTTGTCGAAGGAACCCCAATTTCCCTTAACCCATTCCTGCCCTGCCTGTCCGCCTCTGGCGGGAGCTTGTCGAAGGAACCCTGGCCTGAGCTAGTCGAAGGAACCCTGGCCTGAGCTTGTCGAAGGCCCCAACCCACATAAGGCCCCATCCCCATTTACCGCCCCTAAATGTCTGTTTACCTACTGCACTCAGCCTTCTGGTAAAACCGGAGCTTCTTATAAGCCAGGTGTGGTTTACTTTTGAAGTCAGAAACGTAAAACTGAGAAAACATGAGACCTGAGCAAATAAAACGAAAGAGAGGCAATAGCGCACTTTATACGGGTTTATTCATAATACTGCTAGGGGTGATTTGGCTCTTACGCAAGGCTGGTGTACACTTGCCAGGTTGGATATTCAGCTGGCAGATGATCCTGATTATCATTGGAGTGAGCATTGGTGTGGGCAACAGCTTTAAAAATGCTGCTTCCTGGATTCTCATTGGTATCGGTACCATTTTTCTCATCAATGACATCTATTTCATCCCCTATGAAGTGCGTCAATACTTCTGGCCGGTACTCGTAATTGCCATTGGTTTGATAATCATATTTAAACCGAAATCCCGATGGGGTAAAAAAAAACATGATGCACCGGGAAATGGAGATCCGAATGTTGAAGTAGGCTCAGGAACCGGCACCTTCGGACGGGATGATGTTTTGGATATAGTCAGTATTTTCAATGGCCTTAAGCGCACCATTATGTCGAAGAACCTGAAAGGAG
Organism: Owenweeksia sp.; assembly: GCA_965229445.1. Classification (GTDB taxonomy): domain Bacteria; phylum Bacteroidota; class Bacteroidia; order Flavobacteriales; family Schleiferiaceae; genus Owenweeksia. The sequence continues at coordinate 2,903,443 of OZ245876.1, read as the reverse complement.
GAGAATCCGTTACGGTATTTGGTGGAACTGAACTCAACTTGCTTCAGGCGGATTTTGAAAAAGAGGCTGTATTGGATGTAACGGTAGTGTTTGGAGGGCTAAAATTAATTGTCCCCAAAAACTGGGAGGTGCGTACTGAGGTGACGAGTATCCTGGCCGGAGTGGAAGATAAACGCTACTCAGCGGTGCAGGTATTACCCGATGAAAAAACCTTTATTATTACCGGAACGGTGGTGTTTGGTGGAATAGACATCGCGAGTTACTAAATTAGCTGCTCATTGACCGGCATTGATAACCAACCCGCTTACATACCGTCTTAATTCGGTGTACTATTTTGGGGTAACCGTAGGCCTCATACTTTTACAAATATTGGGATTACGAGAATGGCTGGGACTGCCTATAGGTGGCCTGGCCATTGATGCTATCTTAAGCTGGACACTTCTGGCTCTCTTGTCTTTTGGGATCATAAATACCCTGGCCTTTTATCAACCCGAAAAAGGCCGCTTTTTTATCACAATAGTGGCACCTGCAGTTCTGGCTTATCTGCTGCATAAACTTACTTTATGGCTGCTTAATTTTTTTATTCTGGTTCCGGGCTATCACGTATTCCTGGATGCCAGTAGCCTTTATCGTCTTAGTGTTTCTTATCTGCTAATGGTTGGGGCTACCGGTTTTAGCATGCTTTGGTATCAATTGGGCAGAAAACAGGAAAATGAGCGCAGGCAACAAGAAACGGATCGCATGGCCAAAGAGGCGGAGCTATTTAAGTTGAGACAGCAGCTCCAACCACACTTCCTGTTCAACAGCCTTAACTCCATCAATTCACTTATCGGCAGTCGTCCTAAAGAAGCCAGGGCTATGATTAGTCAATTGTCTGATTTTTTACGGAGTACAATGAGGCGAGACGATCAAAGTTTTATTTCGTTGCGAGAAGAGATGGAGCACTTAAGGCTTTATCTTGAAATTGAACAGGTCCGTTTTGGTCATCGATTGAAAGTAGAAATAGATTGTGACGAAGCACTTCAAGATTGGGAAATTCCACCCTTAATTCTCCAACCACTATTGGAAAATGCTATCAAACATGGGCTTTACGGCACCTTAAAGGATTTGGTAATACGATTAACTTGCCATAAGGTAGACAAGTATCTGGTTCTGTCTGTGAGCAATCCATTTGAGGATGATCGGAGATCTAACACCGGCACAGGCTTCGGACTTAGCTCGGTGAAAAGAAGATTGTACTTGCTCTTTGGTCGCGCTGATCTCCTGGAAGTTAGCCTAAGTGAGCATATCTTTAAAGTAAAAATTAAAATACCCAATACAAATGTTCAAAGCGCTGATAATTGATGATGAGCCTTTGGCTTGTGATCTGGTGCAGGAATACCTGCAGGATTTTGAAAGCATTGAAGTAATAGGTCGCTGCCATGATGGCTTTGAGGGCATGAAAGCCATAGCAGAGAAAAAGCCGGATCTGGTATTTCTTGATGTGCAAATGCCCAAAATAACTGGCTTTGAAATGTTGGAGCTACTCGAAGATCCACCCGCCATAATTTTTACCACGGCCTTTGACGAATATGCCATTCAAGCATTTGAAAAGAACGCGGTAGACTATCTTCTAAAGCCCTACTCTGAGGCACGCTTTCATCAAGCGGTACAAAAGTTTTTAGAACGGCCGGAAGAAAAAAAATCAAATGCGGCAGCAGTGGCGGATCATTCGAGATCTAAAACACAATCAGCGGATCGGGTAGTCATAAAGGATGGTGCCAAAATCAGGATAATTCCGGTAGAAGAGGTGGTGAGATTAGAAGCGGATGACGATTACGTTAAGGTGTTTTCAAAGCAAGGTAATTTCATGAAGAAGCAAACTTTAAAAAACTTTGAAGAGGGCTTGTCTGCTGATCACTTTGTGAGGGTGCACCGTTCTCACCTGGTAAACCTCATGCACATTGAACGCATAGATCCTTACGAGAAGAATGCTCATGTTGCCTTATTAAAGAATGGGGAAAGAGTACCGGTGAGCCGCAGTGGGTACCAGAAACTAAAGGATCTGTTGCAACTCTAGCCTTAGTTGTTTTGTAACTTTGGCCAAATAATTTGAATGCATATGCCCTTACTATTTAGGCTTTCCGTAGGATTATTGTTAGCGGGAAATGTTTTTGCACAAGAGGGTAAATTGATGTTTACGGATGTAAAACTTCATTCTGGTTCTCACCTCTACACCGGTCAAAGTCTTAGTGAAGCTCTACAGTATGGCTATGGAGCCTTGGAGTTCAGGCTGGGATGGCAAACCAATGGCAGTCAGGAATGGCATCACGATTACAACTTTCCGTATTTCGGCCTTGGTTGGTACACAGGTACCATTGGAGATCCTTCCGTATTTGGTCAACCAAATGCGCTCTATGGCTTTTTTGGCTGGCCCGTAGGTAAACATAAGCGCAATAGTTTCAATCCTGAACTGGCCGTGGGTTTAACCTATGGACTAAATCCTTATAATCCGGATAACAATCCCACAAATGATGCTATTGGTGCCAGGACGGCCGTTTACTTTAATTTGAATTTTGGCTTTAATTATGCCCTCAATAGGGAAATTGACTTGCTATACGGGGTAGACTTCACCCACTTTAGCAACGGTAGAACTTATCAGCCTAATTACGGCTTGAATATGTTTGGGTTAAATATTGGAGCTCGATATCACTTCCACACCGGCCAAAAGAAGTATGCCCCCGGAATAAGACCGGAAAAGCTTCTGCCCGTGCGAGCCGATTACTCAAAGGTGAAACGGCGTAAAAAGCTACTTAATGAGAATAATATTCTGGCCACAGTAGGCTTTGGTGCCAGCCAAAATTTGGAAGATGCCGGTACGGATAATCATCACTTTAATTTCAGTGGTATTTTAGATTTCCAACACTTTTTTAGCAATAAACATGGCGCAACAGTGGGTTTGGATTATTTCTACGACGGCAGTTTAAGTCCAGGTGGCCATGATCCAAACATGATAGCCGGTCATTTAGGTTATGATTTTAGATTCTGGAAACTTACGCTTCGTGCGCAGCTAGGCACGTACATTGCCGCTCCAGAAAACCGCATGGGGTCCATATTTATGAGACCCGGTGTGAAGTATGATTTGTGGGATAGATTATATGCCCAGGTGGCCTTGAAAACGCTTAATGGTGCGGCGGCTGACTGGATTGAATTTGGCTTTGGGTACCAAATTGTCCATAGACGAAAGACCAGGTCCTAGATAATCCAAAGTAAATAGTACGGTCGGCTTACTGATTACAAGCAGCTTAGCTCATTTAAAAGCTTTAAGCTCTACGTTATGGTGTGATCGTAAAAATGCTTATTTTTGCCGTCCTTTTGCGAAAAAGGATCTAAGTATTTAAAAATTAAATCATTAACAGATGAATCAGTACGAATCCGTTTTCATCATGAATCCCGTCTTATCTGAGGAACAGGTAAGGGAAACGGTCGACAAGTTCAAAGGCCTCCTCGAAGCGAGGACAGGCAAAGTGCTGCATGAGGAGAATTGGGGCTTGCGCAAGCTTGCTTACCCAATTCAGCACAAACGCAGTGGTTTCTACCATTTGATGGAATTTCAGGCTCCCGGTGACGCAATTGAAGCCATGGAAGTTGAGATGAAGCGCGATGAGCGCATCATGCGTTTCCTAACCATGAGAATGGACAAACATCACGTGGAATTTGCCAAGACCAGAAGAAAGAAAATGCAAAACGCTTAAAGATTTAGAAAATGGCAGAATTAGAAACAGGAGCGAATCAATCGGAAATCCGATACCTCCAACCCCTGAAAATTGACACCGGTAAGCGTGAAAAGTATGACCGCTTCTTGCGATATGGACTCAAGTATGTAGACTATAAGGATACCAATTTCCTTACGCAATTTGTGAATGAGCAAGGTAAAATCCTACCTCGTCGCATTACCGGAACATCATTGAAGTATCAGCGCAAAGTGGCCACTGCTATTAAAAGAGCACGTCATTTGGCATTGATGCCATACGTTACCGATAACCTTAAATAATCTAGGCAGCATGGAAGTAATACTGAAGAAAGACGTAGAACACCTGGGTTATGCTGACGATGTAGTTGAGGTTAAACCCGGATACGGACGCAATTATCTCATTCCATTCGGATATGCTGAAATGGCTACCCCTGGAGCTAAAAAGATGTTAGACGAAACTCTGCGTCAAAGAGCTCACAAGGAAGAGAAAGTAATTGAAGATGCTCGTAAAACAGCCGAAGCTATCAATGAGATCGATATGAAAATTGTAGCGAAAGTTGGAAAGGGCAATAAATTATTTGGCTCCATCAATAATGCTAACCTGGCTGAGGAATTTGCTAAGCTGGGTCATCATATTGATCGCAAATTTATCCAAATTCAAGGGGGTACAATCAAAGCAACCGGTCCTTACCGCGCCGCGGTGAGATTACACCGTGAAGTGATGGTAGATTTTGAATTTGAAGTAGTGGGCGAGGCTGGCAAGTAAGTCCCACCTTATTCTCGAGATTAAAATCCCCCTCTGTGGGGATTTTTTTATTCCCATATTTCATCTAGATTCCAAAAATGGGAATAATACGTAGGTTTTGGAATTAGTAATTATCTGTTAATCAGTAAAGTAAATTCGTGGTATAAATCTTACAATAAGCAACTACCCACGAGAAATAGAAGTGGCATCAAGTTTCTAAACCTAACCTAAGGAATAACCCCGACTTTGTTCGGGGTTTTCTTTTATCAGGGTGCTACTCGTGCCGCAAAGATTCAATTGGATCAAGTGAGGAAGCTTTGGAAGCGGGATAGTATCCTGAGATCAATCCGGTGAAAAAACAAAGAATGGTGGCCATCATCATCCACATCCAGGGAATGACGAAGCTGGCACCTATAAACCCGGCTACCACATTGCCCATCACTATGCCTAATATCATACCGGCAATCCCTCCCAAAAGACAGATTAAAACCGCTTCGGTAAGAAACTGATTGCGAATAACACCCGCCCGGGCACCTATTGCTTTGCGTATTCCTATTTCAGCCGTACGTTCTGTTACAGATACTAACATGATATTCATCAAGGCGATAGCCGCACCCAGCATGGTGATAATGCCAATAATAACCGCGGCCAAGGTTACGTACTGCAGATTCTCGAGCAAGGTTTGCGATAAGTTATCACTCTTGGTGATGTAAAAGCTATCTTCCTCGAGAGGCTTTAAATGTCTTACAATCCTCATGGTTGAAGTGGCTTCAGCAATAATGTCATCTAGTTCCTCTTCCTCCTTGGCCATGACATTCACTGCATAGGTTTGATTGGGTCGACCTAACATTGAACGCGCTTTGGTGATTGGAATAAACACCGATTTATCACCGCCAAACCCCATAGCATTGCCTTTTTCCGCCACCACTCCAATCACGGTTAACCGGTTTCCTCCCACCTTAATGCTTTTACCTACCGCATCACCTTCGGCAAAGAGTTTTTTCTTCACTTCCTGACCAATAAGGGCCATAGGAAAGCCACGCTCTATCTCAATTTCCGTAAAGTTCCGACCTTCATCTATTTCATATCCCGCCGTGGCTAAATAGTTTTCATCTGCCGCCCATAAGGTGATGTTCGGATCGGTTTCCAGATTCTGGTACTTTACCTGTGTGATTGCGGAAGCGATATAGGACAGGCTAACACTGGCTCTGGGATCCTTAAACTTTGCTTTGAATTCTTGTGCCTGACGATAACTGATATTTGGAAAAGGTTTGTATCGTAGTCCTTCGCGGTTTATTCTTATGTTGGGACCGCGGTTTTGGATGGTAAAAGTGTTGGCACCCATCAGGGCAAACTGCCCGGATAAAGAGGTCTTTATAGCATCAATAGATGTTAGAATCCCCACTAAGGCCATAATGCCAATAGCGATGATAAGGGCGGTTAGAATAGCCCGTAATAGTTGCCCTCGCAGCGAAGAAAGGGCAATGCGAATATTTTCTCTCAGGACACTTATTCTCATTTGTTTCTGCCTTGGGCTAAAATATCAATAATAACTGCATTTTTGCGAAGCGTTGAGGCTTGAAGGCCTATGAGTATGAAAGAAAGAAAACTATTACTGATTGGATGGGATGCGGCAGACTGGCAAGTGATAGAACCTTTGCTGGCCGCAGGAGAAATGCCTACTTTGAAGTCATTCATCAATCAAGGAGTACGTGGCAATATTGCCAGTCTAAGTCCCACGCTCAGTCCCATCTTATGGAGCAGTATTGCCACCGGTAAACGCGCCTATGATCATGGTATTTGTGGTTTTGTAGAACATCTGGCAACTACAGATAGAGTAGTTCCGGTTAGAAGTACTAACAGAAAGTGCAAGGCTCTTTGGAATATTTTAAATGAAGCTGGATTAAAGACCAATGTGGTGAATTGGTGGCCTTCTCATCCCGCCGAAAAGATTGACGGAGTTTGTGTGAGCAACCAATTTCATCTTAAGCCGCCTCCTGTCGGAGAACCGTGGCCTGCGTCTAAAGCCGTGGTTTCTCCTGAGAATCTGGAAAAGTTGCTGCATGAATTTAGAGTGCATCCGGCGGAACTTCAACTGACACATCTCATTCCATTTATTCCTAAAGCCGCACAGCTTAACCCTGAGAAGGATCCTATTCTAAAGGCGGTGATGAGAATACTGGCGCATTGTAGCAGTATCCATAATGTGACTACCTGGTTAATGGAACATACTGAATGGGATTTTATGGCCGTGTACCAGGAGGCAATTGATCACTTTTCCCATTTGGCCATGCGTTTTCATCCTCCCCGTATGGAGGGGATAGATCCCGAAGAGTTTGAGCGGTATAAGGATGTGGTTAGTGCTGCCTATCAGTTTCATGATATGATGTTGGAGCGTCTATTGCAGCTCGCTGGTCCTGATTGTGATGTAATTCTGCTTTCGGATCATGGTTATCATTCCGGCGTCGGGAGAATTGATAATCTGCCAGATATTCCTGCAGCTCCCGCACTCGAACATAGAAAGTACGGTATTTTTGTAGCATCCGGACCTTCCTTTAAAGAAGGAATTCAACTTTATGGCAGTTCCTTATTGGATATAACGCCCACAATTCTTCATCATTTTGGTCTGCCAGTAGGAGAGGACATGGAAGGTCAGGTACAACTCGATATTTATCCAACATCATCGGAAGTTGGAGCCATTCCATCCTGGGAGAACACAAAGGTCAGACCTGAATTCTTGGAAGATCTGCCAGATGCGGATCAGAATATCTTACATCAATTGGAAGAAATCGGCTATGTGGATTTACCGCATTCTGATAAGGAGGAATACATAAGAAGGGAACTGCTTTATAATCGAAACCTAAGTCTGTTAGAGGGTGGCCGGTATGAGCAAGTAGTAAAAGAAATTTCAGATGAATGGAGCTTGCATCAAGAGCTGAGATTTGGATTACTATTGGCACAGGCCTATCAAAATCTTCAGGATCTCGATCGCTGGGAGGATGTGCTTAGCGATATGGCTAGGAGGCACCCAGGTAATGGTGTAGTATCCTTTGAATTGGGTATGCTTGCCCTGGCAAGAAGTGATGCTGCTGAGGCCATTCGAAATTTCAATGAGCTTGAATCCAGCGGTATTGAATCAGTACAATTGTTTAATGAGATAGGCAGGTCATATCTCGTTACCGGTGATTTGCGCTTAGCAATTAAGTACTTTGACAAGTCACTAGCGTTAGATGCTACCAGCGCATTTGCCATGACGGGCAAGGCGCAGGCTCTTCTTGAAAGAGGCGATGATGTCAGGGCTTCACAATTAATTGAATCGAGTTTATCACTTCAGTTTTTTCAACCCAGGGCACACTATATGTTGGCCCAGGTGGCCCTTAATAAGGGTGATCATAAACTGGCGATGAAAGCTCTGGAAATTTGTCTGGGTCAGGCCCCAAAACATGATGCCGCCAGAAAGCTTTTACTCAAGCTTAAGGGGGTTGATACAGCCCATGCACCCAGAGCCATAGTTGTAGTAAGTGGATGGCCCAGGTCAGGCACCAGCATGATGATGCACATGCTGCAAGCAGCGGGGGTTGAAGTATATGTAGATTTGGAACGTCAGCCAGATGCGAACAACCCTGATGGCTATTTTGAGCATTCTAAGGTCTTGCAGATCGGAAAGAACAATAGTTGGATATCAGAGGTGAGGGGAAAAGCCGTGAAGGTAGTTTTGCCATTACTGCGATATCTACCCTCTTCGGAGAATTACAAACTGATTGTGATGCACCGTCCCTTAACTGAGGTGATTGTCTCTCAGGGAGTAATGAAGGGTAACAAGCGTGAAAAGCTGATGAAGCACTTTCCCTTTGAAACCGCATTAAAATTTCAGCAAGAGGAGGAGCGTCTGACTCGTTGGCTGGATAAACAACCGCATATGCAGCAATTTCATGTAGAATTGGATCGTTGTATCTCCGATCCCGAAGCTGTAATGGTGGAATTGCAGGAATTTTTGGGAATTGATTTGAAACTAAAAGCTGCGGCGGAAATACCTAATTCAGAAAGGCAGAGGATAAAATTGGGTGAGAAGTAGTTTTTAGTCATTTTTGCTAATCGAATATTGAATCATGAAAAACGATAGTTCACGAGAGTCTGTGCTTCTTCGATACTCAGGGGTGGTGTCTGCTATATTGGCGGCTGGCGGGGTCCAAGCCCAGGCAGATACTATTCTCACCGTGGTTGACACTACCTTGGATCAGAACGGGCAAAGTTTTGATATTGACCTTGATACGAATGGTGTGGTTGATTTCCGAATAAATCAAATTGTTGATAGTACCAACTTTGATATTACCGGGGTTACCATTCAGGCTCGCGGACCGGCGGGAAATCAGGTTCTTGGATTGGATTACGGGAATTATAATTACCCCTTTCGTTTAAATGTGGGTGATACTATTGGGCCGGGTAAACCTTTCAACGGAGTAGGCGCGAATGACAGACTAGGCTATTTGGGACTAATTGTCGATGGCGTTTCATATCCAAACAGTCAGTTCACCGGTGGTGTTTCTGATGGTTTTCTGGGCGTGAAGTTCTTAGGGAACCTCGATAGCTTAGTGGAGAATTATTATGGTTGGATTAGGGTTGATGTGGCTGCGGATTTGCGGTCTGTAACTATTAAAGATTTTGCCTATGTTACGGTACCGGATTCTATGATAAGAGCAGGGTTTGGCTCACCTATCGGAGTTGATGAGCCGGGGTTGCCCGTGATAGAATTGGCTCAAAGAGGTCAGTATTTGGATTATAGCTTTCCTGATGGTCACCGTGATGTCGCCAGCATAAGTTTTTTCGATTTGTCAGGTAAGTTGATCAAAGAGGAGGAGTTAAGTACGGAGGTCGGAAGCTATCCTTTAGAAGGTTTACCAGAGGGGGTATTGGTTGCCGTAATTCGGAGTGCCGGTGTGGAGGCCAGTAAAAAAGTGGTGGTTTATTAGTTCGAATGGGCTGAGGCGTCTATTTTTTCTACAATGTGATCGGCAATAGATAAGCAGGCGGTAGCTGCCGGAGAGGGAGCATTGATGACATGGACAGATTTTGGTCCGTATTCCAGGTAAAAGTCATCTACCAAACTACCATCGGATTTTAGAGCCTGAGCGCGAACGCCAGATCTTCCTTCTACAATATCACTATCCACTAAACCTGGAATCATCTTTTGTAGTTCTCTGAGAAATAATTTTTTGGAAAACGCCCGTTTGTATTCATCCAGACCCTTGGAAGGATGCTTGGCAAAAAGCTTCCAGGTGCCCTTAAAGCTAAGGGCTTCAAAGCTATCTTTCAAATTAAAGGCCGTGCGGGAATAACCTTCACGTTTGAACGAGAATACCGCGTTCGGTCCGCACTCCACAGAACCATCCGTCATACGGGTAAAATGTACACCCAGGAAAGGAAAATTTGGATCCGGCACCGGATAAATGAGGTCTTTCACTTTGTGTTTCCCAGCATCTGAAAGCTCATAATAATCTCCGCGGAAGCCAACGATACGCATATCTAGTTTTATGCCTTCCAATCTGGCCATTCTATCCGCCTGAAGCCCGGCACAAAATACTTTGTGACGGAGCTTAAAATTTCCCCGATTGGTTTCTACACCACTCTCATCGCCATTATTATGAATACCGGTCACAGCCGTGTTGTAGAAAATTTCGCTGCCAGGGTTTATTTGCTTCACCAATTCAAACAGTCTGGCACAAACTGCCTTAAAATCTATGATTCCTGTTACCGGCACATGGATTGCCGCAACTCCTTCGGCGTGGGGTTCAAGATCCTTTATTTCAGCCACACCTATTTTGCGAATCCCCTCGATTTCATTGGCAATTCCCTTCTTGAAGATGGCATCCAAGATTGGCAATTCCTGCTCTGCGGTAGCCAGAATAATCTTGCCGCAAACATCATGGGGTATGTCATACTTTGAAGCAAACTCTACTAGCTGCTTCCTGCCATCAACACAGTTTAAGGCTTTGTATGAACCGGGTTTGTAATAGATTCCGGAGTGTATCACTCCCGAATTTCTTCCGGTTTGGTGTGCGGCAACCCGGTCTTCTTTTTCAAATATAGCGATGCTCTTTTCGGGATGTTTGAGCTGGTACTTATAAGCTGTGGCCAGGCCAACAATGCCCCCACCAATTACTCCAAGGTCGAAATGATCTTCCAAGTTCTTAATTTTCGGTAAAAGTAAGCATCAGAAGTCGCTATACTCCTTTGGTCTGACAATGGTAAACACTCTTGAAATATTAAATCCAAGATGTATATCGCCATCTAACCATGAACCAGGAGTTTGCGCTATGACATAGGGGTCGGAAACGCCGCGGGAATTGGTAAGAAAAATTTGAAAGACATGACCACCGGTTTCAATATCAACTCCTACAGACAAGGAGTTTTGATTTTCCTGAGGAATAATATCTAAAGCCGAAGATTGCAGATTGGTTTCCAAAGGGTTAAGTTGATAAATATACTCGGCCGTAACGGCAATTTGTGGACTTACTTTATGCCTCAAACCCACCCCCAGGGAGAAAATATCATTGGATTCCGATTTTAAACTCACCAGGTTAAAGTGCGTGTGAGTCGGTACAATCTCCATGGAAAAGTTTTTGTTAAACTTTCGGGCAATTACCAATTGATTGACGTAGGACAAACGATCGGACTCATTGTGTGGTAGCGTATCGTTCCATCTTTCCGCATTGTAAAAGATCGAAGAGTATGCGGTGAGTGTGATAGGCATAGTTCTTCCACCCGAGCTTTGTCTAAGAATCTTGTACTTGAGAAAGGCATTATAGGTGCGTGGCGTAGCGCTGCCATACGCGAGACCAAAGTTTAGCTTATCAGTAATGCCATAATCCAGCTGAAGCGCTACTTCGGCTACGTTCATGCCTAAAAAATTGTAGAAATAATCGTCGCTAAATGATCCGAAGCGGTGCATGAAGATGTACTGCAGCACTCCTTTTCCGGGGAGCTCTGGCGATTGTAGATTAATAACTCGAGTGCCCTTAAAAGTTGCGAATGCATAAACGGTATCTTCACCTTCCTCTTGTTCGAGAAGATCCAACAAGTCATCCTGAGCCCACATCAGTTGAGTACAGAACAATAATGCGATCAAACCTAGAAATCCGGGCAGTTTATTTTTTCGCATATTCCATATTTACGGTCAAATCCAAAGATTCAGAAATATTATCTCTTTTTCCTGCCGGTATCTTAACGGCATAATCTTCAGGTCGGAGAATAAAATTAGAGCTAAGTGACATTTTACCATCCTTGATGGTCAGCATGGCCTGCTCCTCAATCTGCTTTTCAACGCCGTGAATGGTCATCGTACCCGTAAGCTTTATACGGTGGGTACCATCTTCCTTTAAATTCACTCCTTTCAGTCCAGATATTTTACCCTTAAACGAACCGTTTGGAAACTCACCGCTTTCCATATAATTTTCATTGAAATGCTCTTGCATCAGCGCTTTCTCAAAGCGAAAAGCCTTAATTGGCACCAGAAAGGCAAATTCCATCTTGTCCAAATCAAGTACGCTGGAAACCTGCTTATTTACGGCATGAATATTCTCTACCGCTGTGGCAGAAAAGAATTCGACAGTGCCTGTTCTTGTGAAATATTGCTGAGCATTAAGACTTTGTAGTCCTGCAAGTAGAAATGTAAGTAGAATCAGCTTTTTCATTGTGCCATTTATTTAATTGTTAAGTGCCCCTTCGTTGACCCAGATTTGTAATTTATCTATATCACATTGCCTTAGAGAACCACTGGGGGGCATGATTGATCCAGATCCGGTAACTCTATTGATTAATTTATCATTTAAGGCAATCTTTCGCGCATCAGCATAGGTGCTTAAGTCCAATCCTGACTGTCGTGATTTACTGTTGTGACATCCGCCCAGCGCACAGTTCGTAGCGAGAAGGGGAGCTATATCTGCAGTGTAGGTAACTTGCAATGTTGTGTCAATGACACAGGGTTCATAATTCTGATATATTTCCTCCTTATTATCTCGGTAACAACTAAAGACCAGGAGAATAGCAATTGAAAGAAGTGCGATTTTCCTAATCATGAGTCAGTATTATTAGTTTGAGTTATACCACAACCGTAGCTTGATTTATATAGATGTAAGGCAAGCATATGGGAAGTATCTGATTTTAACATACCAAATTCTATTCCGATTCGAGAATTGGTACTATCTGATAATGTTTCGATTGATTTCATGCTATACCTACGTGGTAAAAGTAATTTTGGATTTATTGCTGCGGAGTTTATGGATAATTGTTGGCCGCCCAAATTTCAAGGCTGGCAATCTTGCAATCAGATATGCGCGTTAATGAACCTTTGGGCATCCATTCTATACCAGCTGGTAAACCTGGGTCATGACGCAATCTTGCCATAAAATAGGTGCTGGAATCTTGCATCGCCGCCATCACTTCCGCCTTGGTAATCAAGGTTCCACCTTGTGGGTCAAATTGTCCGTGGCAACCACTAGTGTGACAATTCAGTCGAATCAGTGATTCTACTTTCGAATCCCAGGTAACATTGGAGGTGTCACAGGAAAAGCAGGTTTTATCTGTATAGCCTTGATCATACCAGGTCTCAATAAGCTGAATTAAGGAGTCTGGCAGTTTTTCTGTGGGATAGGGAGGCATCACCTTGGTCCACTTACCGGGGTTATTTACAAAGCTAGGATCCCAGTCCTCCCATTTAATAAGCTCTAACAGGTCATCAAACTTACCATCATCGATGACCGTGGTTACAATATCATTGTAGGTACCCAACCCAATTTGGTCGTTGGTGTCGTTTGGCATGTCGTGGCAATCAGCTGTGGCGCAGTTCGAGTTAAAGATCTGCTGCACCTGATTGAAATAAACCACCTTGGGGTCACAAGTATCATCCGGCTCTACCAGGCTGGAATCCTGCGGGTTTACCAATCTCGGAGGAGCAGGAAATGCATCATGTTTACAGCTAAAGGTAGTTAAGACTACCATCAGGATAAAGAAAATTCGATGTGCCATTAACCTGTTATCGTTTCTAAAACTTACGTCGTTTTTCATGCAAAGGCTTGGTGATGGTAAATATTGCAATTTTTAATTTCACAGCGAGTACGAAGCTTTGTCTTGGTAGAAAACAATACTTTGCATAGAATAAAACAGTCTGAAAGTCATTATATTATTTGATAGGAAACCTAATTTGAGCAAAAAGAAATGAGAAAAATATTATTAATAGGAGGGGCGGTTATCATCCTAATTGTGGTTAGTGTGGTGGTTTATCTCTTCAATAAACCCCATCGCGATATTACGCAGGAAGATGCCAGGCATGAGATTGAAGCAGCAGAAGTGGTGAAATTATATCAAAGTTCCGAGCAATCAGCCAATGCGAAGTTTCTCGATCATGTTATTCTGATTGGCGGTGAAGTAAGTGAAGTGGATTCTTCAAGCATCACACTTGTATCCGGCGTTTATTGTCATATGCATGAAGAGGAATCTACAGCGGGTATAAAGCCTGGAGATAGAGTAGACATCAAAGGTAGAGTGGTTGGGTATGATGAACTTTTTGGAGAAGTGAGAATGGACTTTTGCCATTTTGAGAAATAGCGATCTCCGCTTACCTCACGAATTTAGTTTTCTTTACCCGATACATGAGCAGCAAGGCTACTGCAAAAAAGACGCTCAACGTCAGGGCACTCATTTTCATGCTGCCAGTAACATGAATTAAGTAGCCATAGACCATGGTTCCGGCTACTATGGCAATCTTTTCTGAGACATCATAGAAGCTGAAGAAGCTGGCATGTGAGTGTGTTTTTGGTAGCATTTTGGAATAGGTACTTCTGCTAATGGCTTGTATGCCACCCATTACTAAGCCTACTAAACCGCCAATGACATAAAATTTATAGACCACATGGGGATCATCTTTAGATAATGTATAGGCCCCAAAGCAAATGCCGGCCCAAATAACGATGCTGATTTTCAGAGCCATTAAGTTGCCCAGTTTTTTTGCGAGCCCTGAAAAAATCATTGATCCGGCGATACCTACAAACTGAATGATCAGAATGGTCAGGATTAGAGTAGATGTATCTAGCCCCAATTCAGTTTTCCCAAATAAACTGGCGAGGTACATGACCGTTTGTACACCAATGCTGTAAGTAAAGAAGCTATAGAGAAACCGCCTTAGCGATTTTAATTGGCGCATCTGTCTGCCAACCTTTACCAGTTCCTGGTAGCCTTTTAAAAACCATCTTTTCCCCGGCTTTCTTTTGTAGGGATTGTCTGGTAAGCTTCTGAACGTGATTTGAGCAAATCCTACCCACCAGATTCCCACCAATAAAAAGCTAAATCTGGATGCTTCCCCAGAATCGGCCAGGCCAAAACTTTCGGGCATCTGAATCATTAATAAATTGAGGATCAAGAGTAGGGCCGCACCGGCATAACCTAGTGCGAAGCCCTTGGCACTGAGTTTATCTTGCTCATTAGGTTTTGCAATTTCTGGTAGAAAGGCATTGTAGAATACCAGGCTTCCCCAAAATCCAATACTGGCTAACATGCTAAATCCCAGTCCGTAATAGATGTTTCGTCCATAGAAGAAAAACAGGGCGGAGCAAGAAGCGGCTCCCAGGTAGCAGAAAAACTGCAAGAATCTTTTCTTTTTACCGGTATAGTCAGCAATACCAGAGAGTAGCGGTGAGAGGATAGCTACCAGTAAGAAGGAAACGGACAGGCTATAACTATAGATGACGGTGTTGCGCGCTTCAAAACCAAATATTTCAACCAATTCACGTCCTTCCGCCACTGTAGCCGCTTCAAAGTAAATGGGAAATACCGCAGTGCTGATTACCAGCGAGTAAACCGAGTTTGCCCAATCATAAAAGGCCCAGGCATTTTGAGTTTTTCGATTACGCATCGCAGCGAATATAAATCTATTGCGCTGCTTTAGCTATTGGCTTGTTCTGGGGAATGAGCTAATTGAGGACCGAATGTCATGGCAGGAAGGGAAATTAAATTTCATATCAGCCAAGGTTAATGCGGGCGACTAATGCTTGTTGGCTCAATCTGAAGATAGCGGGAATTGATATGATCGAAAATATTTTTGAGCTTGTCAAATAGATTAAAGGTGAATTTCTGTGCTTGTTCAATCATGGCTAAGCCATTCTTCTTCAAGTAATCTACGCCCTGCAGAATAGCGGCGATGAGCAAAAGAAAGACCACAATCGCCAAGGTTAAAAGAGGGGCATCATGAGCGGATCCTGTACCTGCCTGCGTGGGACAAGACATACACATGATTGCTGCCAGGCCAATCCAGTATCTGAAATTCACAATATCCGGGTTTATCCGGACATTAAATTACAAAATATTCCATGGATATAGATTTATGAACATTTTGAATGACCACAGCTTTTACAATTCAAACAGCCCTCTTCATAAACCAAAGCATCCTCTTTGCAATTTGGGCAGGTGCTATCCACTGCTAGCGTTCCCGGCTTTATATATTTTTTAAGTCCTCTAATAACACCACTTTTCCAGGTGTTGAGAGATTCATCATTTAAGTGAAGATTGTCAATCATATGCACCACGTAGGGCAAAGGCATGCCATGACGCAGTACGCCACTGATGAGCTTGGCATAATTCCAGTATTCCGGATCGAAGGAGCGTGAAAGCCCACCAATGGTTACCTCATAACCAGCCTTGTCTATATACCTAAAGTCGTATCTGCTTTTACCGGTATCAGTTTTAACCTTGAGGACGTATCCTTTGCTAACAAATGATGGTAGATGGAAACTGTCTTCAGCCTTTCCGGTAAATACTTCGTAAGGTTGATGGTCTAGCAAGCCAATAACCGCAATCCAGGGCTCTAATCCATTATTAAATCGCAGCACTTCCGCTTCCAGAATAGGCGGTCTTTTTGGAGGGACTGAGTAATCTTTCCTGGTTACTCCAGACTGGGATTCTTCCGAAGACACCAATACTCCAGACCTTGACCCATCCCGGTATACCGTGATTCCTTTGCATCCGGATTCCCAGCCGGTTTGATAAATCTTTCCTACCAATTCTTCACTGGCATCATTGGGAACGTTCACGGTTACACTGATGGAGTGATCAATCCACTTTTGGACTCTTCCCTGTAGTTGCACTTTTTTAAGCCAATCAACATCTTGTGCTGTGGCACCGTAATAGGGTGATTGTGCGATGATTTTGTTTAATTCTTCTTGCGGCAAAGAACATATTTCCTCGCTGTCGTAGCCACGTGCCTTTAACCATGTCGTAAAATTGTGATGAAAGACGTGGAATTCCTGCCAATGGTCGCCTACCTCGTCCGTAAAATCTACGCGGGTGTTCTGATCATTGGGGTTCACCTTTTTTCGTCGTTTATACGAAACCATAAAAACGGGTTCGATTCCGGAGGTGGTCTGGGTCATCATACTGGTAGTACCAGTAGGTGCTACCGTCAGTAAAGCGATGTTTCGACGTCCCTGCTCGCACATCTTTTTATAGACCTCCGGAGCATGTTGTTTTAGTCGCAGGATGAAGGGGTTATGCAGTTCTCTATCCACATCAAAAATTGGAAACGCACCGCGCTCAGCAGCGAGATCTACCGAACTGCGATATGCCTCGATGGCCATGCACTTGTGAACCTCCTCACAAAAATCTAAAGAATCTTCCGATCCATATGTCAATCCAAGCGCCGCTAACATATCTCCCTCCCCGGTTATCCCGGTTCCCGTTCGTCTGCCATTGACACACTTTTCGCGGATTTTAGTCCATAAATCAATTTCAGTTCTTTTGATATCTAGCGATTCAGGGTCACTAATTATTTTGTTGAGAATAGCATCAATTTTTTCGAGTTCCAGATCTATGATGTCATCGGCAATACGCTGAGCCAATCGCGTGTACTTTTTTAATTTTTCAAAATTGAATTTTGCGGACTCCGTAAAGGGATTTTCTACAAAGCTGTAGAGGTTTATTGCTAACAGGCGGCATGAGTCATAAGGACAGAGCGGAATTTCACCACAGGGATTTGTTGACACAGTTTTAAAGCCAAGGTCTGCATAGCAATCAGGAATTGACTCCTTAATTATAGTGTCCCAGAAAAGGATTCCCGGTTCCGCAGATTTCCAGGCGTTGTGAACTATTTTATCCCAGAGCTTTTTAGATTCAATTTCCCTGGTATCTGCCGCTGATTCAGAATTGACTGGATATCGCTGAGTATAGCTAGCATTGTACTGCACAGCCTTCATAAAATCATCTCCGATGCGCACCGAAACATTAGCACCGGTGATCTTAGTGCCATCCAGCTTGGCATCTATAAAACTTTCAGCATCCGGATGTTCAATGGAAATGCTTAGCATAAGCGCACCACGACGTCCGTCTTGTGCCACCTCTCTGGTGGAATTACTGAATCTCTCCATGAAAGGAACCACACCAGTTGAAGTTAGAGCACTGTTTTTTACCGGAGAACCTTTGGGACGAATGTGAGATAAATCATGACCCACCCCACCTCTTCTCTTCATGAGCTGAACCTGTTCCTCATCAGTTTTCATTACGGCACCGTATGAATCACAAGAACCTTCCGGACCAATTACAAAGCAGTTTGAAAGCGAACCAATCTGGAGTTCATTGCCGATGCCGGTCATTGGTCCACCCTGAGGAATGATGTATCTGAAATCTTTAAAGGCTTCAAATAATTCTTCTTTGGAAAGTGAGTTTGGATATCCTTGTTCTATTCTGGCTATTTCACCGGCCATGCGCCAATGCATATCGTCGGGACTGAGTTCAAATATTTTACCGTCTGATCCCTTAAGAGCATATTTGTTCATCCACACAGTGGCGGCTAGCTCATCGCCCTTGAAGTATTCAGTTGTGGCCTGCAGAACCTCCTCATGACTGTAGTGGTCTGCATTGTTTAAGCGAGAGTTTATTGGCTCGGATACATCTGATGGTTCTGGAATGTTGCTCATAGTAGCTTGCTTGGAAGTGAACTATTTAAATGAACTTCCAAAATTATTTTCCGGGATATGAATGAAACTGACGAAAGTCAACTATTCGCTTATTCGGGATTTTCACACTGTTAATAAGCTCAATCTTTACCCTGATTATGCGGTCTGGAGTTGTGAATAATAATTAGGAGTATTTATGAACCACAGATTGTTGTTTTCTTATCCACTGCCCGGCCAGAACGTCGAATGGAATCATGCTTGAGAAGGCTTAGCCACTCAAGTGGCTACCTCTTACATGAAACTTATTTTTTTGGGTACTTCTAATAAATGCTATCCCCTTATCTTTGCCTTAATGAAGCTGGATCAAGTCCTTGTAGATAGAGCCAAAGCGCTCATAGATTCTTCCCAAAATATTATAATTACCAATCACATTAACCCAGATGGCGACGCTATGGGTAGTGCCCTGGGGTTGGCCTCAATCTTACAGGCCTCCGGTAAAGCTGTAAAGGTGATTGTGCCCAATGATTATCCTGATTTTTTGAAGTGGATAAAAGGCCATGACGAGGTTTTAAACTATGAACAGCATGTGGAGGAATGTGAGACACTTTTGGAGCGTGCCGACCTGATATTTCATCTCGACTACAATTCCCTCAAGCGCAGTGGTTCGCTGGAACACTTATTGACCAGGGTTTCAGCGAAGCGGATTATGATTGATCATCACCAACAACCGGAAGACTTTGCCGACCTGATGTATTCTGATTCTGATATGTCTTCTACCTGCGAAATGGTATTCCATTTTGCTGAGGCCATGGGTTATTTGGACCTTATTGATCTGGGAATTGCGGAGGCCTTATATACGGGCATTATTACAGATACCGGTAGTTTTCGCTTTAGTTCCACTACTCCGGATACCCATAGGGTGGCTTCAATCTTGTTGGAGAAAGGGGTGCAATCTCAAATTATTGCCTCCAGGGTTTATGATGCTAATCGTCCGGAAAGATTGCAATTATTGGCCCGTATGCTACGCAGGATGGAACTTCTGGAAGACTATAACACCGTGATCCTGAGTTTAACGGAAAAGGATCTTGAGGAATTAAATTATACCAAGGGCGATACCGAAGGTTTTGTTAATTATGGTCTTAGCATTAAGGGGGTGGAGTTGAGCATTTTCCTATACCCTTCGCACGAGAAAGTTAAAATGTCCTTTCGCTCCAAAACAAGCTTTGATGTAAATTCATTTGCCAGGGAACATTTTAATGGGGGAGGCCACATTAATGCCGCCGGAGGAATATCTCAAGCTAGTGTGGCAGAAAATATTAAGCTGATCAAGAACGTTTTACCCAATTATGCTGAGCAATTACATAAATCATAGTCGGGTGAGAATCCTGGCCATTTCTCTCCTGTGTCTAATCGCCCTTGCCAGTTGCGAATGCTCTTCATCACACCAGGTGCAGGAGTCGCCCAAGAAAGCGACCAGCACTCACACCAGTGTTGAGGCTCAGCGAGATTTCCTTGAGAAAGAACGTGAGTCTATCCATGCCTATATCAAGGATCGGGATTTGGAAATGGAACGCACCGGCACGGGACTGTACTATGAGATCTTGGAAGATGCTGATAGTGAGACATTTGTGGAAGCAGATGATCTGGTGGATTTTGAGTATGATATTTATTTGATGAATGGTACGCTGATCTATTCCTGGACAGAAGATGGGATAAAAACGCTAAAGGTAGATAAGGAAGATGGTGAGCTTGGGATGCATGAATCCCTCAAATTATTAGGTCTTGGTGATAAGGGACGTTTTATTTTACCTTCGCACCTCGCTTTTGGGGTAGGTGGTGATCAATATAAAGTGCCACCAAAAACACCCCTGGTTTACGAGCTTAAAGTCATAAAAATAATAAAATCGAAATCTTAATAGAATGAGAAACTGGATGGTTTTTACCCTGCTAATGTTTGGTGCATTAAGCAGTTGTAACTCTCAGAATAATGTTACCGTGAATGGTGAGGCTGTTGATCTTGAAGATGGTATTTATGCTAAAATGCAAACAGCTAAGGGAGATATTCTCCTCGAATTGTATTACGAACAAACTCCCATGACCGTGGCTAATTTTGTGGGACTAGCCGAGGGCAGCATTCCTAATAAGGCGAAAGCAGAAGGCGAACCATTCTACAACGGTCTAAAGTTTCACAGGGTAATTAAGGATTTTATGATTCAGGGTGGAGATCCACAGGGCAATGGCTCAGGCGGTCCCGGTTATCAGTTTCCGGATGAAATCAATGCAGATCTTACCCATGATGGACCGGGAGTCCTGTCGATGGCAAATGCCGGCCCTGGTACTAATGGCAGCCAATTTTTTATTACCCATAAAGAAACGCCCTGGTTGAATGGCAAGCACACGGTATTTGGCAAGGTGGTAACCGGACAGTCCGTGGTTGATCAAATTGCTCAGGGAGATGTTTTGGAAGAAGTAGTAATCATCCGTAAAGGCAGGAGTGCCAAGAAATTTGATGCACCGGCTGTTTTTAAAGCCGAGCAAGATAAAATTAAGGAGGCTGCAGCTGCCAAAATTAAGGAGGGGGAAGAAAGATTGGCCCTTCTTAAAGAACAAAGTGAAGTTACTCCTTCAGGCATGTATTATCAGGTGCTAAATAAAGGTACCGGCGCTAAACCAGAACCTGGCCAAACGGTACTGATGCATTATGTAGGTTACCTGCCAGACGGTACACTTTTCGACACTTCGAGAAAGAATATTGCAGAAAGAGAAGGCAAGTATGACGCCAGAAGAGAGCCTTATGATCCTTTCCCAGTGCAAATAGGACCTAATTCAGGTGTGATCCAGGGATGGAATGAAGCACTGGAAATGATGAATGTTGGTGACACCTATAAATTAATTATTCCGCCCAGCTTAGGTTGGGGAGCACGTGGTTCTGGTATTATACCACCAAATTCATGGACCATTTTTGATGTAGAAATGGTGGCCATTCAGGGACAAGAATAATTTCGAAAAACATGCAGGAAGGAATCTACGCCCACTTTAATACCAGCAAGGGCGCAATTGTGGCTGAACTATACTTTAAGCAAACACCACTTACGGTGGCCAATTTTGTTGGTTTAGCTGAAGGAGCTATTAAAAATGATCATAAGGAGGAGGGTGAAGCTTATTACGATGGCTTAAAGTTTCACCGCGTGATCAATGATTTCATGATTCAGGGAGGCGATCCTTTGGGCAGCGGAGTTGGTGGTCCCGGCTATCAGTTTCCGGATGAAATAAGATCTGAACTCAAGCACAGTGTGCCTGGTATACTTTCTATGGCCAATGCCGGTCCCGGTACCAATGGGTCACAATTCTTTATAACCCACGTAGCCACACCCTGGTTGGATGGGAAGCATACCGTGTTTGGTAAAGTAATTGAAGGCCAAGGTATTGTGGATCAGATTCAGCAGAATGATATTATTGAATCCCTGGAAATTGTGCGAATTGGGTCTGAAGCCCAAGAGTTTGATGCCGCTAAAGTGTTCAAGGAACAAATGTCGAGGCTAGACGAAATAGAGGAGGAAAATTCCCGAGCCTCCATGGAGGAAATTAACAAATTGACGGAAGGATTTTCTGAAACGGATTCGGGCCTACGAGTTAAGATTAAATCTGAAGGAGAAGGTGAACTGGTCAGGTCAGGTGATCGTGTTTCCATTCACTACAAAGGCATGCTTGCTGATGGGCAGGTATTTGATGATTCAGAACAGCGCGGGCAACCTATTCAGTTTAAAGTGGGTGAGGGTCGTATAATTCCCGGATGGGAAGAAGGTGTGCAGCATATGAAGAATGGGACAGAAGCTACCCTGGTGATTCCTCCCAAACTCGCCTATGGCAGTAGTGGGGCAGGAGGGGTGATACCTCCAGATGCCTGGTTGATATTTGATATGAAAGTGGTAGGAATCAATTAAGCTTGACCCGTATAGCTTGCAAACGCGCCATCTGAAAGACCACCTCAATCTCTGTTTATTATTCAATTCCTGACTTTAACAATTTCCGGGTGGAGGCGGATGCTTGTCTTCCGGTATCAGCCCTTTTACTTGATTCTACGCCCGGATGGAAAAGCCGGATGTAATCAGCAGCATGAAGAACCTCTGGGGTCTTGGCATGAATACAATACAGCTAGCTAAACTTATTGGCTTAAATTTCTGAGTAAGCTATTGAAATTCTTTTGCCATTCGTTCTTCCAATTCTCCCAAGAGATCCCTAAGTCGGGCGGCATCAATGAAATCCAAGGCTTTCGCAGCATTTTCCATGCGTTTTCTGGTTTTTTCGATCTCCTTCTTTATTTGGTCCTTACTGGTAAATTCCACTTGCGGTTCAGCTGCCATAGACGGATTACTGGCATCGAGATAGGAAGATGAAGTTGCCGCACTGCTGGAGGCAAGAATTGATTCTTTTGATTTCACCAGGCTTTTAGGTGTTATGCCATGTTTCTCATTGTAAGCCTGCTGCGCCTGTCGACGTCGGTCGGTTTCATCGATAGTTCTGCGCATGCTGTCCGTAATTTTTTCCGCATACATGATGGCCAGCCCATTTAAATGTCGGGCGGCTCTACCTACCGTTTGAACCAACGAGCGTTCTGCCCTTAAAAATCCCTCCTTATCTGCATCGAGAATGGCTACCAGGGAAACTTCAGGCAAATCGAGGCCTTCCCGTAAGAGGTTTACACCAATCAAGACATCAAATAATCCCAGTCGAAGATCTCGCATGATCTCAACCCGCTCCAAAGTATCCACATCGGAATGAATGTAGCGACAGCGAATACCGTATCTGGTAAAGTACTTGGTGAGCTCCTCGGCCATACGCTTGGTAAGGGTGGTTACCAGTATCCTTTCATCAATTTCTACGCGCTTATTTATTTCTTCCATCAGGTCATCCACCTGATTTTCAACTGGTCTCACTTCAATTCTTGGATCCAATAGTCCGGTAGGTCTGATTAGTTGCTCTACTACCACGCCATCCGATTTCTCCAATTCATAATCTGCCGGGGTCGCGCTGATATACATCACCTGATTTTGCAAGGCTTCAAACTCCTCAAATTTCAAGGGACGATTATCCATAGCTGCGGGTAGACGAAAACCGTATTCCACTAAATTTTCCTTCCTGGATCTATCACCTCCGTACATAGCTCGTACCTGAGGCACGGTCACATGACTTTCATCGATCACCATTAGATAATCTTCCGGGAAATAATCCAGTAAGCAGAACGGACGGGTACCAGGCTCCCGACCATCCAGATATCGGGAGTAGTTTTCAATGCCACTGCAATAACCCAACTCCCGAATCATTTCCAAGTCAAATTCAGTGCGTTCCTGCAAGCGTTTTGCTTCGAGCGGTCGCTGATTTTGTCTGAAGAAGTCCACCTGATCCATCAAGTCATCCTGTACTTGGTGGATAGCAGATTTGAGCGTGCTTTTGCTGGTAACAAAAATGTTGGCCGGGAAAATTCTGATTTGATCAAATTCCTCGAGCTTGTCACGGGTCGCCGGATTAAAACTTTCCAGTCCTTCAATTTCATCTCCCCAGAAATGAATCCGAAAAGCTGTATCAGAATAGGCTGGGAATACATCTACTGTATCGCCTTTCACCCTGAAAGAGCCACGGGTAAATTCAGCTGCGGTTCTATTGTATAAGGCACTAACTAGCAAATGGAGTAATTGGTTGCGAGGAATAGTTTGTCCAACTTTGAGATCGAGAATTTGATTGGCAAATTCTGCCGGGTTGCCAATACCATAGAGACAGGATACCGAAGCCACCACCAGCACATCACGTCTTCCCGAAAGCAAGGAGCTCGTCGTACTAAGTCTCAGTTTTTCAATTTCTTCATTGATCGAAAGATCCTTCTCGATGTAAGTGCCGCTGGTAGGTAGGTAGGCTTCCGGTTGATAATAGTCGTAGTAAGACACGAAGTATTCCACCGCATTTTCCGGAAAGTATTGCTTGAATTCACCGTACAATTGGGCGGCCAATGTTTTATTGTGACTCAGCACCAGGGTTGGTCGCTGCACTTTCTCAATAACGTTCGCAGCAGTAAAGGTTTTTCCAGATCCAGTTACTCCCAGGAGAGTTTGATAACGGTCGTTGCGCTTAATGCCCTCCACCAGTTGTCGAATGGCTTCCGGCTGATCACCGGTAGGACTATATTCTGAGACAATTTTAAATTCTTTGGCCATAGGGCTGCAAAATTACGGATGATAAAGGAGGTGGGGAAGTTTGGGGTTTATTGGGAAAAGATTAATACTCTTTCTCGTCCGAACGGCTACTGTAGGTTATGTATTTCATCTTCCTTTTCCATTGATGAAAAGGAAGCAAAAATCTAGGACATTTTAAGAAAGCCTTGCTACGCAAACCGCGGTCAAAGCTGGGCTTCATGCTCCTTCAGCCTTCGGCTGACGCAATTCCGCCTGCTTTGCCGCTGCTTTTGCAAAATGCCCGGTTTATTCTGAATCAAGGAGTTTACTACAACTAATGTGATCCAATACTTAGAACGTGAGAGCTTCCGTGAAAGGTAATGAGCACCACAGGAAATGTCACATTGAGCGAAGTCATAATGGACATTTCCCTGTTGAGAATGAAGTAAGCTTATTACATATCATAAGGCAAGCCTGTCACTACGGAGAACGTAGCAAGTCCAGTCATCCATCATTGATTCTCCTTCCTTCCTTTTCCATTGATGAAAAGGAAGCAAAAATCTAGGGCATTTTAAGAAAGCCTTGCTGCGCAAACCGCGGTCAAAGCTGGGCTTCATGCTCCTTCAGCCTTCGGCTGACGCAATTCCGCCTGCTTTGCCGCTGCTTTTGCAAAATGCCCGGTTTATTCTGAATCAAGGAGTTTACTACAACTAATGTGATCCAATACAAAAAAACGTGAGAGCTTCCGTGAAAGGTAATGAGCACCACAGGAAATGTCACATTGAGCGAAGTTGAAATGGACATTTCCCTGTTCAGAATGAAATAGGCTTATTACATATCATAAGGCAAGCCTGTCACTACGTAAAACGTAGCAAGTCCAGTTAGCCATAACATTGCCAAATTAATCACATTGGCCCATTGACCGCATTCGACATCACGTAAAACGTGACAAGTCCGTCACTGATCATTGATTCTCCTTCCTTCCTTTTCCATTGATGAAAAGGAAGCAAAAATCTAGGCATTTTAAGAAAGCTTTGCTGCGCAAACCGCGGTCAAAGCTGGGCTTCATGCTCCTTCAGCCTTCGGCTGACGCAATTCCGCCTGCTTTGCCGCCGCTTTTGCAAAATGCCCGGTTTATTCTGAATCAAGGAGTTTACTACGACTGATGTGGTTCAATACTTAGAACGTGAGAGGTTCCGTGAAAGGTAATGAGCACCACAGGAAATGTCACATTGAGCGGAGTCGAAATGGACATTTCTCTGTTGAGAATGAAGTAGGCTTATTACATATCATAAGGCAAGCCTGTCACTACTTCAAACGTAGCAAGTCCAGTTCGCCATCACATTGCCACATTAATCACATTGACCACATTCGTCACCGGTCATCCAGCACCCTGTCATATTCTTCACCTTACCCCCTTACCGCTGATTAGTTAAACCTTCCTTCAGGTACTGTAATACTTGCCCCTTAACCAAAAGGCAACCCTAACCAGCAAGATTAAAGCGGGCACTTCGATCAGGGGGCCTATGACACCCGTAAATGCCTCACCCGAGTTTATTCCAAAAACTGCGATAGAAACAGCTATGGCCAATTCAAAATTATTGCCGGCTGCTGTGAACGAGATAGCCGCATTCTTATCGTAATCTGCTCCCAAAGCCCTGCTAATAAAGAAACCAATAAGGAACATCAGGGTGAAGTAGATCAGCAATGGAATGGCAATCTTTACTACATCCATAGGTATTTCCACAATTACTTCACCTTTGAGGGAGAACATAATTACCACGGTAAACAATAGGGCTAACAGGGTGAGTGGCGAAATAGAGGGTATAAATTTGTTTTGATACCATTCTTCTCCTTTGGCTTTTACCAATACTATTCTGCTAAGTATTCCGGCGAGAAACGGGATACCAAGGTAGATGGCAACGCTTTGAGCAATGGTACCGATTGAAATATCCACTATAGCACCTTCGTAACCAAATAGTGGAGGTAATTTGGTAATGAATAGCCAGGCATAAAAGCTGTACCCAAATACCTGGAATATACTATTGAGTGCTACCAGTCCCGCTCCATACTCACTACTTCCTTCGGCTAAGTCATTCCACACCAGCACCATAGCAATACATCTGGCCAGCCCTATGAGAATGAGGCCAACCATATACTCGGGATAGTCATGGAGAAACATCAGAGCCAGTATAAACATCAACACCGGTCCGATTACCCAGTTGAGGAATAAGGACAGACTCAAGATTTTGATGTTCTTAAATACTTCTGGCAGCAATTTGTAGTTGATCTTGGCCAGGGGAGGATACATCATCAATATCAAACCTATAGCGATGGGAATATTAGTGGTTCCCTGGCTAAAAGAATCGATATAAGAAGAAGAGGCTGGGAAGAAGTAGCCAATTCCGAGTCCTGACAACATGGCCATAAAGATCCACAGTGTGAGATATTGATTGAGGAAGCTTAGCTTTTTACTTATACCAGTCACGCTTTTGTTCTGATCTTTGAGAATACATACAGCATTTCTGAACCGATCTGATTGGCTCGCTCATCATACATAGCTTGCTCCCATTCTGTATTATCAAATTCTTTGGGATCGTCATAAAATATTGGGATCCTTTTTTCAGCCTCCGGAATCAAGGGGCAGGATTCATCTACATCTGCACAGACCATCACGGCGGCGAATTCTCCGTGCTGATTTATAGGATGATGGTAAAGTTTTGAATACGCGATTAGAGGATCCTCTTCAGGAGAAAAGGAAACAGCATATTTAGGGTTAGTACCAGATTGCTCAGGAATCACAAAACCTTGTCTATGCAAAGCTGCTATGGCTTGTTTACTGAAGGCGGTAACCTCTACGCCACCCGATAAGCATCTCACTGGTATGCTATGAAGAGAGGCGGCCAGATGTGCCCAGATTTGTGCCATTTGGCTCCGACGCGAATTATGCGTACAAATAAAATTTAGATTGACAGGTACATGCCGCTCAAGCCGATATTGAACATACTTACATAATGCAGACAGAATTTGTTTCCTGGAGGTGGAGATGGGAGTTCTGGACAATTGACTTATCCTTTTTTCCAGATTAGGAAAGATATTCGAAATTGAAGAATTCACAGAAGAGATATACGGCGCAATATTTTATTTGTTAAGCAATAGCTTTTCCCTTGGATATGGTCTTTTTTAGCAACATTCATCATTGGGAGCCTGAAAAGTATCGAATAGAAGGTTAAATTGAGTTCTAATTTCCTCCCAGCGTTTTGGGTTTATACAATAGCTCATGCTGGAACCTTCAATGGTTCCCGCAATGATGCCAATGTCCTTCAATTCACGTAAATGTTGACTTATGGTAGCCTGAGCCAAGCCCAATTCCTGAACTAAATCTGAATTGATACAGGCATTTGCCTTAAGCAAATAGTCAATAATAGCTATGCGTGCTGGATGAGCCAGCGCCTTGGCGGCCAGGGCAATCTGATTCTGGCTTTCAGAAAATAAGTCGGATTTGGTAACTCCCATTAATGCTAATTATATCGCAATTTTACGATGATATTTTAAAATCAAGCGCGAATCTGCCTTAATCTTTTCGTGATTTAGCTTTCCCGTTTAACGCGCTAATTTGTAACCAATCCAGGCCATGGGAATGTAGGCTACAATCAAATCAAGCGCTATAAACCAGCCTGGGGCAGGAATATCCATCGAAACCATGATACCACCAACAAAGAAAATTGTTCCGATGAGCATGGCGAATACGAACTTACGATTAGCGGCAATTTTGGTTGCCACCGCAGCTCCCACCAGGGTGCCCAGAGCATGAGCGAGAAATGGAAAAATAAAGTATTTGCTTTCTAAATCAGGCATTACAGCCGCTAATGCATCCATATCCATAGGATTTACACCGGGAATCGGCATGAGGGTATGACCCAACATGATTAGGCCGAAATTAACGATACTGCCGATTAGCCAACCGGCCACTACCGCGAGAATATTTTTTACAATTGGATTCATGGAATTATATTTTGGTTGAGTTTAAAGATAGATTTTTTGAATTATTGAGACTTCAAATTGGTAAATTAGGGATAGAAGTTGTCAATTTTCTTATGAGACGATTATGGCCAGATTAGAATTAATTAGGTTTTAGAGAAGTATTTTACCGATCATGAAACCCTTTCCCGTTCAGCATACTTGGTAAACATTTGTCAATTCTATCCATCCCGGTTTTAGACTGTTTGGGTTGCGAAAAATGAATGATATATCCTCGTTGTCTTACGGGAGAAAGTGATTCAAAAGCCTTCCTGAAACTCTTATCATCATCCAGCTTTTGCTGAAGTTCATCGGGAATGGGCTCTGGCTTCTTTTTGAAAGACACCTTTAATCCGGATTTTTCCAATGCGATGGCTTCCTGAATATAGCTTTTGATGATGGGCTCTAGATCTAGTACCTCTTGGGGGGTAATGAATCTCAGATGCATCGAAGACTGTGAGTTTTTACCGGCAGCAACCAAAATATGGAGTTCATCTTTGAGCAAGACCCCCTTGAAGAATGCCATTAATGCATAATCTTTAAATGCCGAAACGATCAGAATATTTTTGTTTTGATAAGTGTAGCAAGGCTGAGACCATTTCAATACCTCTGCCAACCCGGATTCCAAGGCGATGCGGCGCAATTGCTTCAATTCCTCCTTCCAGAGGTGAACCTTGCACTGAGGAGTTTGATAGTGTGAACAGCGGCCACAGCCATCTTGGAGGTACAGATTCACTTTGCTATTCATGTCCACTAATTTTTTGTTGGACGATAAAAGGACGGATTAAGGCAATTTTACCGCAGGTGCTTCTCTAAATTTCTCCATTTCCCTGAGTATAAACTCCCGCAAACATGTGGGATTATTTCCGGTTATTATTTTGTAGTTGTCCGAGATTTGAGGTTCCTTTTGCAAGCGCGGGATAAAATGCAATATGGTCATTACCATAGCAAATGCGCTTGGGATTCCCTCGCTTTTCTTTTTAAAGTAAAAACTCAACGGATTAACACTGTTAAATTTAATGCTGGTTTCGGTAAGCTCAGACAACAGGGCTGAAACTTCGTAAAAGTTTTTATTTTCTGTACCGGTTATTTCCATAGCCCGATTTCTGTAGGACTCAAAATTGGCAGAAAGCAAGGCAACCACTTCGCCAATGTTTCGAACATCAATCCAATTGAATTTTGCTTTTCCTGATGGGAGCGTTATTGTTTTGTACTCTTTGATTTCAGGAAGAAGGGTAGTGGTAAGATTTTGCATAAAATAGCTGGGGCGGACAAAGATATAGTTGAAGTGAAGCTCGGTAATTAGCTTTTCAATTTTGTTATGCGGAATGACCTTGCTTTTCTCAGCCCCCTGAACGGATAGAAAAATGATGTTTTCTACTCCATTTTCCTTCGCTGACTTCAATAAGGGTTTGAAGTATTTATCCACATCTGAAATATTTGGCGGACGTAACAGAAATAGGATGTCAATTTCCCGGAAGACAGATTTTAAGTAATTCCCGTCTTCAAAATCAAATTTCCTGAACTCTAACTTCGGAAATGCACCCAGTTTAGTTCGAGCCTTCTCTATGTTTCTGACCGCTGCGATGCTTACCACACCCTCTTTAATTTTTGCCAGGCTGGAGATCACTTCAAGGCCGATATTTCCGGTGGCTCCGGTAACTAAAATCCGATTCATACTATGTAATTCTCGCTAGAACAGACTAATGGGGTTAATTGATTTTGCTTTTCGCCTCCTCAAAACCTGTGACCATGTTGGAAAAGTTGTTACTGCCATTGGCATCGATGTATATTGGCGATGCTTACTCAGCATTATTATTTATTGGTGTTGTTGACTGGCTCAGGTCTTTTCCTGTTGAGATGGCAGATAAGAGGATCCTCGAAGGCCTGTTCCCGCCTGCCCGGATAGTGGAAAGGTGCCCTAACCAACATACCAACCTACCATTACATTCTCAAAAGCTTTGTTATCCACTCTTATTTCGTTTCCTGAATCATCGGTAAATAACGCATTGCTCAATATCACATCCGTCAGGTAGAAATCGCAGTCTTCACCTTTTTTTTTGGTTCTTATGGCCACTGATCCTGAAGAAAGCTTCCAAACATGAATGCGTTTCCTTTTTACCGGTATGGCATCATTGCAGTAGGGTGGTACGTCCATATTATAGGCTTCTATGGCGCTGGAAATCGCGCTTGATTGTACCACATTAAAAGATTGAAAGCGCTTATTGAGATTGAGGGCTGCCTCATCTATGTTGAGGTAAAGATAGGTATGGGCATATCCATCAATATCATAGCGGTCATACAGAATAAAGTTCCCACAGCCCTTGCCTACCTGATCGTCATAACCATAGTTGCAATCAACTTCGCAGGAAGTGAGCATAAGCATTATGAAAACAAAAGATAGGATGTACTTCATGAAGGTAAATCTCCGACTCAATATCATCATTTCAAAGCCTCAAATCAACTTTTTCCGCCAATTAAATCACTACAATCCCAGGAATTTTCACTAGTCCTGAGTATATGGAAATGCTTCAATTTTTGGAATGTGAATAGAGTACACGACATCCGTGATTAACCAGCTTTCGTCAAGCTTAACCAGATTCCATTTCTCATGACCCCATTGGATCATGTTATGTCCTGCATAAAAGGCATAATCAAAGCTAATCGAAGCTATGATCCCGTTATGTGAAATCTTGATATCATAGAGCTTTTCAACTTGTTCCTTCTCGCTTTTACAAATTTGTTTGATAAATGCTTCGTGATCGGAGACCGCAATACCTTCAAAATCAGCATAATCTTTCTTAAATGACCATTCTGTTTTGGAAGACATAATACCAATGAATGGCACTTTCTGGTGGAAGAACAAGGCATTGAAGGCGATACTGTCCTTATAGTGGATGGCCTCCTGGAATTGGTGCGCCACCTGATACAGCAAACTACTATCTGCTACCGCCACTTGAGCAGTAATTCCCGGTGAAAAAAGCAGTAACCAGCCAAGCATTGGGAAGCTGGTAAGGCGTTTCAAGTTTGTGCGAATTATTATAGGGTATTTTTTATTCCCAGATTATTTAAGCATTAATCCTCGATTGTTTTCATTGGGTTCAATTAAATCCCAAAGGTTGCCATATAAGTCTTCAAATACCGCCACCATACCATATTCAAATTTAGTAGGCGGTCTTACAAAGTTTATCTGTTGCCTAGTCATGTTGGCATAGTCTCGCTCAAAGTCATCCGTGAACAGAAAGAAACCTACTCTGCCACCGGTTTGATTTCCCACGGTGGCTGCTTGCTGATCATTGCTTGCTTTGGCCAGTAAGAGACAACATTCCTTGGCTCCCTTGGGGGCAAGCATAACCCATCTTTTCTCATCATTGATTCTGGTATCTTCTACGATGTCGAAGTTCAGCCTTTCAGTATAAAATTCTATGGCCTCATCATAATCTCTAACCATCAGAGCAACATGTGCAATATGCTGTTTCATGGGCGAGGGGCATTAGTTGTTATGCTGACATTTGGTTTTTAAAAGAGCTTCCAGGCTACTTATTTCTTCAAGCATAGATTGATAGAGCTCAATTTGTCGGGTGTTTACAGAAACATATTCAAGAGCTTCATTAAAAAGCCTGATATTCATTTCTTCAGACAGTAACTCGTGCTCATCAATATCAATGCGATTTCTGAGATCTGGTTCCAAACCAATGGAGAGCCTACCATTTTTGAGAGAGGATTGAATATTGCCGTTGGCAAAATTGTCTTTATGAGCAAAAACAATATCCACGGCGTACTTGCCATTCACCATAATGATGCTTTTGAGCTCTTCGACCTTATTAAAGTATTGGTTAAGTGCTTTAATAACCGCTTTGTCTTGAATGATATTGAGATTAGCTCCGGATTTTAAATCTTCATAGGCCGTATTATTTGGCTTAAAATCGGAGTAAACCGCCCGGGTCGCCAGGTGTATTTGACTTCCTACGGCCAGCTTGCTTGCATTGTCTTCAAGCAACAATCTGGCTGCCTGATTGGAAGCCTTCAGGCGATCCTGAGCTAACTCCAGAAGTATAGTTATTTGTTCCTCATCCAATGAAGCATCTTCTAGTAACCTACAATAGTACTCCTGTTCCAGTTTTTGTTCCTGTTGCTGAGCATTCCTATTGTTGAGTTGCAATGCGATGAGAATTCCAATGACCACCAGGGCGATTTCGCCTATAGCATAGAGCAAATACTTGCCGAAACGATGATCGGATAGCAATCCTTTTCTAATTTTCCGGAAGAAGTTAATCATACTTGTATTGATTGAATCCCGAGCATTTTAATTTGAGACATCAGTCTAATGGCCTTCATTTTTGCGGTAAAACTTAAGTGGTTTTTTCCGTGGTAATCCTTTTGTTTGATCGTTTTTTCCTTCGGTCAATGATTGTTCCGATGAGGCCACCGAGAGCACCGGCCACTGGAATGAAAGCCAGAACCAAGGGCGAACGGTAAAATACGATGCTCATCATAATCCCAATGATGACGCCAATCATGCTCAGGCGGATTGAGGCTTTGTCGAGTTTATTTTTCACGTAATGCTAAGCTATGAGATGAGAGACACGGATGCTAAGACCAAGTTAGTCATTAGAAAGCATCAGTTGGAATAAGACAAGGTCACGCCACTCGTCAAATTTTTTAGCAACAGATTTTATGTTTGCCACTTCTTTAAAACCCATTTTTTTATGGAATTCATGGCTTGCTTTGTTCTCGGCGTCCAAACCACCGATCATGCTATGAAGACCTTGCTCTTT
Organism: Owenweeksia sp.; assembly: GCA_965229445.1. Lineage (GTDB taxonomy): Bacteria > Bacteroidota > Bacteroidia > Flavobacteriales > Schleiferiaceae > Owenweeksia. Next base: position 2,870,063 of record OZ245876.1, on the reverse strand, counting down.
GGCTATTTTTATTAACTCGTGAACCAGATTTTTAGCTATTCCTTGTTTACGGTGGTTGAGATGAATGTACACCGAATATTCCACTGTGGTATTGTAAGCTTCGCGATTTCTGAACCTTCCATAGGTTGCGTATCCGGCCAGACGGTGATTGGTTTCGGCCACAAGTACCGGAAAGCCATTTAGTTGCTTCTCTTCAAACCAGTTTGTGAAGTATTCCAAGGTCCAGGCATGATAGATATAGACATAAGGGGTATGCACAATTTCGTAGTTGAAGATTTTTAACATTTCCGGCAGATCCTGCCTGGTGGCAGATCTTATATGAACTGAATTCAACATGTTTATTTGGGAAAATCTTCTCTGATGGGATCAAATATATCCAACACCTTTACATGGGTAAGGGCGGCAGCTGAGTGTTTGGCATTGGAGGGGATGATGGCCATCATGCCCTTTTTCAGAATGCTCGATTTACCATCTACGGTCAATTTCAAACTTCCTTTGGTTACTATGCTTATCTGCTTATGCTCGTGCTGATGCTCTGGTAGGATGGTGCCTTTTTTTATCTTCCAAAAGACATAGCTGTGATTATCGTGATGCACAATTTTGCCTTTTAAACCATCAATGGGCTTAAAACTTTTTTGCTGCTTAAGCTTAATCGTTTGGTGCATGATTGAAGGATATTGGTGTGGTCTAAGGTAGTATATGTTATTCCTGATCCACTTAATCCAGCAATACTGAGCTGTGATATTGATGTATCCGGCACCTATTATTCGGCTCCAGCTATTTTAACGGGGCTGCTGTCGTGATAGTTTGAACAGCACGATCGATGCCGCCAACATCCATAAAACACCTACCGGGATTACTACAAAACCATACTTACCAAGTCCCGGGAAATAAAGTACACCTATAGAGATAACACCCAGAATGGCAGCCAAATAACTCCATATTTTCAGCCAACGAGGAACCCACTGAGATTTTCCAGAAAATGAAATGAAAAGAGGACCCAAGCCGAGCATAAGAAAGGTAGCAATATCATCTATCCGTACACCAATCCAGCCCAACACTTTGGTGATAGCAAGATGGGTAGGGGAGATATCGGGCGCAATTTGTACAACGACAGCCAGCATAATTAAGTAGGATACCATTACCATAGGCACCGCAACCCGATAGGTGTAATCTGCTAACAGGGAGTAGAAGGATTTCTCTTTAGCTAAGCCAGCCATAATAACCCCTGCCAGGCCAAATATGAAAACACCCACAATCCATACACTGAGATTAGTTATTAATTGACCCTTCAATCCACCCGCTAATGTGAGGTATTCTTCAATGGTTTCTGTTTCCAGGGCATGCCACAGATCAGTACCCGATGATCCCCATAAGGCGGCACCAATAAGCATACTTACAGCGCCTAGCAGCGCCGCTTTGGCCGCAGTTTTATACGTGGTTTGATAATTCATGGTTTCCTGGTTTGGTTACTTAAAAATAAGTATTTCCAAACCGATGTAGAAAACCTGGCTAGGATTTGAAAGGAAATGTATTTGAACGCCTAAGCTATCCCGGTTTCGTTAAAACAGGTCTGGTTGAGAAAGTAGTGGATTTGGTTAAAGGGTCTTCGCGAGGTGAAGAATTATCGATATTCTGGATTTTCAAAATTCCAACGCTTACCGTCTTCCCATTGATCTACTGAGTTGCCATAATTACTGTAACCGTTTTGGTTTTTTAAGGTGGCTGCCAAATGAAGCAGGTTATAGGTCATGAAGGCAGTGTTTTTGTTGGTGAAATCACTGTTAAAGCCGGCCGGATGATCCAGTTTTTCACCTTGCCATTCCACATCCCCGTAGCTAGGGCCAGGACCAACTTCGCCAATCCAGCCGCAATCCGCTTGCGGAGGGATAGAGTAGCCTATATGTTGCATGGCATATAAGATGCCCATAGCACAGTGTTTTATTCCATCTTCATTACCGGTGAGTATAGTGCCTCCAACTTTGCCATAATAGAGATATTGCCCTTTGTCATTTTTTTGGCCGCTCATGGCATATAATCTTTCTATTAGCTTTTGCGCTATGGAAGATTTTTCTCCCAACCAGATGGGACTAGCGATAATTAAAATATCCGCACTTATGATTCTATCAAAGATTTCAGGCCATTCGTCATTTTCCCAACCATGTTCAGTCATATCTGGAAATACACCACTAGCCACCTGGTGGTCTACTAGTCTGATTTCATCAACTTGAACATTTTCTTTGCGCATTATACGCTTGGAAACTTCTATTAAAGAAGCGGTATGGCTCCTGGCGGGAGATTTTTTTAGGGTGCAATTGATATATATGCAGCTCAGCTTACTGAAATCGGGCTTATTCATGTCTCAGGGGATTAATTGGGCATTACTTATTTGGTGAGAAAGCTCTATTTTATGGAATGTACATTTTATGATCGCGTAAAGCTAATAGCCTCAACACAAACACTTGGTCATTTGGCTATCATATTACCTCAAAACGAGCCAAGCTCATATAAACATAATAGAAATCATTAGGATTCCAATTATAATTACCGTGGCCAGAATCACGATGCTAAGGGTTCTTTCTTTCTTCCTCTTGGCGATGATGTACTTTTTATGCTCTGACACCTTTTTCGGATCGGATATGAGGTGAGCCTTGTGGCCTGAGCTTTTGGCAGGATGTGACTCTGCCAGTTCTTTGGCGGTTTTCCGGTGTCGCTTGTTTTGTGCGCGATTCATCTTTAGTGAATCTTGCATAGCTCTTATAGCTCCAAACCCTCCTAACATTTTAATCCACTTTTTAGCCTCCCAGAAGAATAATGCCTGTCAGCACCATTAAAACCTCTTGCAAATTGTTTATCGATCTTCATTCTTGTCACTTTCCAATTCTGCTACATGCATCATGTAGGTTGAGATAGCCTCCAATTCCTCATCAGTAACTTCTTTCAAAAACCCATTTATTTTGTCTTGCATAATGGCTACCTGACTGGGGGTGGTATTAACAATAGGTTCTGCCAGTCCCCTGAGGAACTTTTTTATATCTGCATTCTTCTCTTTATAGACGGCCATGATCTCATACACCGGGGGCCTAGCTTTTCTTTTTCCAGCAGGTGGCAGGTAATACAGGTTTTTTCGGAAAACAGCCTGTTGCCATAAAAGATTTTTGAATCCTCACTCAACTCGTGACCTTGGGTACGTCTGTTCGCTTCAGAATTATCGGTCTCTTCACCGCTGCTGCCATTGGTTACAAGCAGAGCGAATGCCAGTAAGGTGAACCATCTCATGGGGCTGTAGTGGCTTAATGTGATCACTATTTCAAAATTAGCAGGTGCTTCACATCAAGAACCAGTTGTTTTCAATTAGTAAGCTCTTAAATGAGCTTTTCTTATTGAATCTTTTTGACGATCGGTCCAATCATATGTACCACCATATATTTCATATGTTTCCCAGCTCCCGTACATCACATTGGGAAGCATGACGAATTCAAAACCTAATTTATCTTTAATACTATCCAGATTTTCAGTCCGGTCCGCCCCGTCAAATAGTGATGAAAAGTCGGATAAATTATCGCCCAGGTACATAAGGACCTGGTGATCCTTTAGCACGATATCTCTGCGCGCCTGTTTTTTACTAGTCGTGTCTTTTAATAAAACGTGTGTGCTGTCAGCATAGGGGTAGCCTAATTTGGTGAGATTGGAGATGGTTGCCGCTTTCTGGAGTACATTGCGGTTTGAGATATAAAAAATCTCCACCTTCCTGGATGCAACATAGTTGTAAAATTCCAATGCTCCGGGAACACTGGTCGCCGCTTCTCTCTCCCCCCAATCCAACCACAGGTCTCTAGTGTACTCAACATCCTCATGAATGATATGGGCATTAAATGGACTGTTATCCAGTACGGTCTCATCTATATCCGTAATGATTGCCAATGTTTTACCAGAATCTATTTGATTGCTGATCGCCTCATTGAGATAACGCCGGGCTATGTTGAACGATTGATAACACAATGCCTTGTACTCCGTGGATTTTTGATGCCAAAGGACGGATTGCACAGAATGTTCCCGGATGGGGACAACTGGTTCGGGATTTTTATTTTTTGACTTACAACCTATAAGGGCGACACCTAAAAATAGGAGGAAGTAAGATTTCATCTTTATGTGTATCATGTTCAATTACAGCTTCAATTAGCATTGATGTAAGATCAACGTCAATTCTTCCAGCAGCCTATGGATTCTCAATTACCGGGCAGCGCTAATTTAGATTATTCTTCCTATCATGCGGTAAGCGGATAGTAAGCATCTTAATCTGAGGTATGTGCAGTGCGAAAGGAGTAAGATATGTACGGAATCTACTTAATGAGTTTGTGGAAATTGTCAATGTCTCCGGGAGAGCCCTGTACATAAATGAGATCCCCAGGTTTTAGATTCTCCTCTGGAATTATGCTATTTAACATTTCACCGCCCCGTTTTATCCCCAGAACAGTTATGCCATATTTGGCTCTTAAATCTAACTCTCTAAGAGATTTCCCCAGAAATCTATTGCTATCAGAAGTCATTCTTAAGCAGGTGATGTTGAAGTCCGAAATGTAGTTTGGCCGAAAAGTTTTTGGAGCCTTCAATTCAGCTTTAAACATATGGTAATTGTCAGCCCTTACTCTATCAATTAACTGTTCAATATTATCTTTTGGAACAAGGAAGTTTTCCAGAATATTGGTAAAGATCTGGATGGAGGTTTCGAACTCTTCAGGAATTACTTCATCGGCACCCAGTGCAATTATCTCTGAAGTTTGTTTTACAAATCTGGTTCTAACTACCAGATAGAGCTGGTCAGAAAGTGATCTGATATTCTTAATTATGGTCTTCGTAGCGAGATCGTCGGAAATGGCAATGACGGCGGCACGGGCTTTTGCCAGATTTACCGTCTCCAGTATATGATCCTGCGTTGCATCCCCGAAAATGATGGGTAATCCTTTGGCTTTCTCGCGCTGTACAGTTTCGGCATTCATCTCAATGACCACATATGGAATTTGGTTTGCGGCGGCGGCTTTGGCCAGGTTGCTGCCATTTATGCCATAACCTATGATAACCAAATGATTATCCAGTTCATCGGGAGGTAGTTCCTGGTTATCTTGCTCTTTGCTAAAAACCCCATCCAGTCCTAACTTTTTGGACGCACCTAAAAGTTGGTTGGATATATTTTCAGAGAAGAGAATAATGAAGGGGGTGAGTATCATTGAGAGAATTGAAACGGACAAAAAGTATTGATTTGCTTCCAGGCTTAGAAGGTTGTTTTCTATACCTACCTTGGAAAGAATAAAGGCGAATTCTCCCACCTGGAAGAGGGATAATCCCGTTAAAATAACAGTTCTCCGGGGGTAGTTGAGAATAGCTACCGCCAATCCGGCAACGAAGGATTTAAGCACAAAAACGGCCAACACCAACAATAGGATCACCAGAAGGTTGCTGATAAAGAAATTCAAATCAAGCAACATCCCCACTGAAACGAAGAAGAAACTCGTGAACAGTTCCCTAAAAGGCAATATGATGCTCGTGGCCTGGTGACTATATTCTGATTCCGAAACTATTAGTCCGGCAATAAAAGCACCCAGCGCTAATGAAAGTCCGGCTTCGGAGGTTAGAAAGGCAACCGCAAAACACAAAGTTATAGTCACCAGAATAAACAACTCTTTACTGTTTGTCCTGGCTACTGCATGCATAAGTCTGGGAACGACATATCGCGCACTCACAATGGTGATAGCAATAACGGCCAGGGATTTGAGGAGCAAAGCAAGTACACTTCCTACAATGTCATTTGATTCTCCGGCAATTAATGGAGTAACCAGCATCATGGGTACCACAATAATGTCTTGAAAGATTAAGATGGCCAGGGCATTTCTGCCATGAGGGGCTGAGATTTCCTGCTTGTCTTGTAAAGTTTTTAAAACTATGGCTGTACTCGACAAGGAGAATAGAAAGCCTATAAAAACAGATTCATTCCATGAGTTTCCTAGAAAATAATAGATAAACCCGGTGATCAATACGGTAATTCCTACCTGCAAAAAACCGCCAATAAATACCGTCTTCTTAATGGAGATCAGCTGTTTAATGGACAATTCCATCCCGATCACAAACAGCAAAAGAATGACGCCAATTTCAGAAAGAATTTCTACTTCTTCCGCAGCGGTAATAAGACTGAATCCATAAGGACCAATAAGGATACCCGTGAGCAAGAAGCCAATTATGGAGGGAATTTTAAGCCTTTGCAGTACAAATACAATGGCTACTGAACACCCCAGTAGAATTAAGATATCTTGTAGTAAGGGTAAATGCATGGGCTAAATAGCTCGCTAGTTTAAGTCTTTAAGGTGTCTATTCGCTTGAAGCGGTGCGGTCACTAAACCGTCCATACTCTTTTTGGGTCATTTTATTTGCTGGTGGTGGATGGTCCAATAAGTTCCAGGAATGGATGACATGGCCACTGCCCATTGGATTAATCCTGATCTATTCAATTCGGATTGCCTGGGTGGTGAATGACAAACCTTGTTGGCCCAATGTTGAAAGCATTATGCCTTCAAATAGTGGTTGCGGACAATTAGCAGGAATCTTCCATTCGAAAATAAAATTTGATCCGGTACCACCGGCCACGTCAATCTCATCAATAACGATTTCCGTGGTCTCCATGGGCGCTAAATAAATTGGCGAATCAAAGTAATTTCTCACCGATGCTCCATGCGTATCATAGTACTCCGCATGCAAGAGGTAAATAGTATCCTTGTCGCTGGTATTTCTCATGCTCACCATCGAAGTTAAGTTGTGTGTTCGATGCTCAGTTATGCTATAAACTTGTGCGTAGATAGAGAGGTAAGACTTACCATATTCAAGGGAGTCTTTAGGATTTAGCCTTACGGTGCGCTTGGACCAGTTCTCAGGATTTATAGAACTCATTTCTTTCTCTTTCTTGCAGCTTAAGAGTAGGATGGATAAAGCCAGGTATAAATATGGGGTTCTCATTTTATAGTGGAAATTTGTCAAATTCTACTTCTGGCGCATCTTGATTGCCATTGGCGATAACATACAAATAAATTGCCTAATTTAAAGTTGGTATTGGGAATTTTCTATGCTGACTAAGCCATGCCTCGTTCTGGCAGGATGAATGGATTAAAAACCTTGATTAAGCTCAGAGGTACTAAGCAAGCCGGTACCTTGTTGGCCATATCTTCCTTAGGGATATTTGGTTGATCATCAACTGATATGGCTATTCTATTTTGTTTGTTTCATGCTGTTTAGCGGTCCTGTTTCTCTAATTCATCCTTGAGCCCTTTAGGCAGTCCCTGAACATCACTGAGAGAAAATCCTATTTCATCTGAATTTTCATTTGGAATCACACTTATTTTAGAGTTTGTCTCAAGCACTACTGCATACACTTGCTTTACTGATTTTAACCCTTTTTGTCGAATAGCCGCATACACTTCGGGTTTAAGAATTCTTTCCATCTTCATATTCTCATCTATGAATTCACCTTCAAAAAGTAGCAATTGAGGGGTTGATTTAACCACTTCACGAATTTTCTTCGACTTATACATCAGTTTGGTAACTGCGAATTGAAGCATCATCAGGATTAATACACTCAAGCCTCCTTCTATGATTGAAATGTCTTTTAAGATTACCGTTGAGGCAACAATAGAACCTACTGATACGGTGACAATCCAATCAAAATTATTCAGTTCAGAAGTAGAACGTTTACCCAGTATCCGGATATAAACAATAAGGAGCACATAGACGATAAGCGCAGAAACCAGCACCCTCAATAGATCTTCAGCATCAAAAGCAAATACTTTTTCCATGACTATAAATTCATTTTTTGATCAAACCAGTCCTTATGATTCTTTGCAGCCTGCCGTGCCCATGCTTGCGGCCGTGCACCAAAACATTCCAAAATAGCGTCCACTCCAATAATAGTTCCTTTAGCCAATCTACCGAGCAAGGCTATGGGAATTTTTCGATCAATATCCCCTGAAACCAGGTATCCCTTTTCATCTGTAGCAATACCCAAATCATCATGAATAGCCTGCATCAAGTCATTGGAAAGTAACTGCTTAACAAGGCTGGACTGAACTCTTTTGATTTCAGGCGGGTCTAGCACGGAATCGATCATCCAATTAACGGAGATAGATTTCACTCCCCTGGTAAAATGCCATCCTTTATGGCTTGGATTAGTATCCGGATTGTTTACAAAATCCAAATTAAGTATGCCAAGTTTTGAAAGAGCCAGTAACTGTTGAATACTCTCAACGGGTGGTCCATAGGAATACCTTTTGGTAGATTCATCCAACTCGATAATTGCAGCAAAGACTTTATTAGGGCACGCATTGAAGGATAAGGCCTTGTAAATAGAAGGTTGACAGTGTCGCCACACCTGGCCAATGCAGAAATCAAGACTAATAGGCTGTTCTCCAACGGCCATTCCCACAAAGCGCTGCATACTTTTCTCCGCGGAGAGCTTATGGGAAAGAATTAAAGGATGCTCATAGTTTTGATCTGATAACCATCGCTCTATCGTGTTTTCAACTTCGCCTCTGTTTATCGTATTGGTTCTGGTTGTAAACGGCAGCTCCATAAAAATAACCGAAGCTATTGGAATAAAGGCCTCGATGAGAAATTGAGGGTTTTGGGCAGATTTTTGAATTTGTCTATCGCCAATTTGCTCCTCAAAGGTTGTCAATTGTTTTTCAGAAGGTTGGAACCAGCTATCAATTTTCGCATTTAAAGGTTTGGGAACAGGAGGTAAGCCATCCAGCGAAAAAGGAATGAGCAAATTTTTAATCCTAAGATTCGTCTTATACTCGCATAGCTTGGTTGTCTCGTCCAGCGGTAAAAATTCACCAAACCTCTCAGCTATGGCTCTTGAAACATCGATCATGGACAATCCAAACCCGCGGATTCCTATCTTGCTACTTTCCTTTAAAGTTTGGTCTGATAAAATGTTAGAGATTGGATAGGGGGATTTAAACAGGCGAAGGTTATGCTCGTCTGAAGCCAATTTTTCCCAAGCTGTAATTTGTTCTGAAAGGGCGGTTGGCTGATGGCCGATAGTCAGTAATATCTCATCAAATTCCCGGTGAAAGTTCTGATCGGTCTTTACTTCTAACTTGTTGTTATCTAACCAATTTATTTCCTTCACATGTTCTGAATACAGTGAGACCATGCCTTCCTGTATTAAGGGTTTGATAAGCGATTGAAATCGTTCGGAAAGGAATGCCCCTATTTGGGAACGCGGAGGATAGGTATCCGGTGTTTCCTTAGAAATGCTTGAAAAATCCCTGGACGCCCATTTTTTATAAGACGGAAAAGGCACAATTCTTACTTCACCGGTTTCAATTAATTCACGCTCCTTTAAATCCAGCACTCTTTCAGTAATATTTATCCAATTGGATGGATTTTGGTGTAGTCCATAAACCTGTCCGTTGCCGAAATCACCGGTTTGCTCAAATAATGAGATATGAATCCTGCTGAGGAGGTTTTCATTGGCCAGGGCTATGATTAGCCTTTCCAAAGCATAGCCACCTCTGGGGCCAACTCCTATAATGGCAATTTTCCTTTTTTGCATTTACAAAATATCGTATCGCGCTCTGAGAGCTGCCAGATGTAATGCTAGAATAAAGAATTTGTTTGAATAAGACAGCTATGCATGAGATCCGCCTTTGCTCAATTGATTGCCTGAATAGGCAATTCTTTTGGTGAGAAGCAGGTCAAAGGTGCATGAAACATTATGGACTATCCCGGTGACCTCAGCGATTAAGCAAGGTGCTTGTGCATTTTTAGTAAACTCCGATGACAGAAGAGCTTACCGATTTAATTTTAGTCCCTTTTGTTCCCTGAGAAACATTAAGGTCCGCGAAGGTGTATTTTTTTCTTCCCGCGTGCTCGCCATGCTCTTGGCAGGCCCTTCTTTTCGCTGTGACAATATTTGTTGAAGAACCAATTCGGTTACGGTATTGGATTCAACCTATTTGGTTGTCAATTGGGTTTTTTAAATTCAATTAACTCTATCGGAGCTCCGTTATGTTTAATCATAGCGACCCTCACATCCTCAGAGGGTGAATTCGCTTCAGTCAATACGTCAAAGTTTCTTTTTGATAATTGTAAATCAAGATTTTCCACCTCAAAAGCAAGATGTGGTTCGCTATCACTAATTCCCAGATTTCGATGGTCATATAGTGCAACGGCAAAACCAGCCTCTCTAAACTCTTCTGCGTATTTGTCGGCTGTCATCCCGTTAATGGTAGTGGTAAATCCATGTGCCATGACTATTACTGGGCAATTATCAGACTTGTGTTCTGGTAGATAAAGTTTTCCTCTTTAAGTTGCCTGTTGTGATTCGAACTCAATATTGCTATACATTTTAGTTTCGGCTTTATCAGATTCAAATTTCTTTATTGAGTTCTTAGGCACATGACACCCTAATAAACTTCCGATAGCGATGGTAAAGAAAACTCTCATGGAATTCTTCATTAGAGTGCTTGATTAGTGATGTTCATGTGTTAGAGCGGCACGTGTAATGGCAGTACGGCTTAGTAATTGGGTTTGGATAGTTGGTAAAATTTAGCCTAGGCCGCTGGTTTAGCTAATTTAATCCTTTCCGATAAAGCAGCGGCCAAGGCGGCTTTAAGAGCGCTTTGATGAACTATGAAGAATGGTAGTATTGATTTTAGGCATTGTAGGCAAACGTTTTTTTATTTAAAGATTTGATCGATGTCTTGTCTTCCAACTATTGCCATGATTTTAACCTGATTATTCTCGACTCGGTAGAAGATACTATCCACCCCACAAACACATCGCCGATACCCGGGTGCTATGTGATCAATAGCTTCAAAAGCAAAAGGCCTTTCGGCGATGATTTCAAATTGAATGAAAAATGCATTAAAATATTTGTCGGCTTGGATTTCGCCGAATTTGGACAGTCCATACTGGTGAATTCTTATTAAATCCTCTTTAGCTTGATTAGAGATTAAGAATTTACCCATTCAAGCTCTCTTTTGAAGCGCGCATAATGTCTTCTTGAGAATCTTGATTAAATCCACTTTTCTCTGCGGACTTTAATTTCATTCGCAGCCAATCGACTTGTTGTTGTTGCTTTCGAGCTTGACGAATGAGATCATTGACAAGTTCACTTTTACTAGAATATTCGCGACTATCAATTTGGCTTTTCAGCCATTCATCGTTAGGTTCTGTTAGAGAAATACTTTGTCTAGCCATAACACTTGTTTGGTGTAAAAATACACCAAAAGTGCATCAAATCAAATTATTTTAAATGTTTGTCAACGGTCCGGCTAAAATGAGTTTGCGCCTATATTGCTAGAAGCCCATAGGTTTCTGGTTCGCAATATCTTAGCTAATGGCTTTATACGCATATTCATTTTAATGTTTGTTAGATACAGCTGTGTGTCCTGCGCTGTTCAAGGATACAAGATAAGGTTTAGTTCTTTGAAAATGAACAGCATAACTGTGATTGAGATGAGAGAAGGTCTCTCGGCTAAGATGTACAGGCATATTGGTCAAACCGCCTTATGGGGCTTAGTCTTCACGACTTGGTCTTGAGCGATAAGGTTAAAGGCGCTGTTGCTCCCGAATCTTCGGGATAGGTAAGCAGCATGCTATGGTAGGAGTAAAGAAGCTGAACGAGATGAGAATGAACCCTTGTAGAAGTGTCCCCGCATCAAGTGCGGGGCAGGCTGTTAACAACTTAGGTATTGTCAAAATCAAAGGATGGGCGGTCCTGCGAGTTAGAACTTGACAGGCGTAACCTGAAATACTGGTCAAGTGGCAATCGGCATAAAGAGGGCAGGATCTTTACTAGACGGCTCAATTAGGGAGCAGAAGAAGCTAACAAGCAGTGCAAAAATGCCACAACCCCGAAGGGCAAGGCAGAAAGTAGCGATACTGCTTGTTAGTGGCGGATTAGTCCGTAGTAGCGAATAGTATCTAAGAGATGTCTTTTGAAAATTAGACGTAGCAAAGGGGTTAGCAAGACCAATAATGAGTTAATTCTTACAACTCTTCAGAGGATGATTTGTTTGACTCAGCGAAAACCTTGGGATACACTTGGTTTTCGGTCTTGAAGAGCCGTATGATGGGAGACTATCACGTACGGTTCTGTGAGAGGCTTAGGGGTGAGATTCCCCTTTGCCTACTCGACTTTTTTTATTCCAGCTCCAGGCAAGACTCAATCTGATCGGTTGAAATAAACCGTTGAATCTGAGCCTTTTTTTGATCTAGCAGAGTTATAAGGTCATTGGTACTCAAATTGCCTGCACGAATCCAGATAATTTTTGGGGGATGACCATTAATTAGGCTAATATCATAGAAGTCTGAATCAAAAGTAACGATGGTGTAGGCATTCTCTTTAGAATATTGCCAGATGTGTCTATCGCGAGAATCACTTAGCGCGACGTCTGAAACATGAACACTTCCTTCAAAGTCAGTAGGTAAGCCTTTGATAATCCGATATGAAATGTTTTGATCAAAGAGAAGTTTCATGAAGCATTCCTCAATTTATGCTCACGATCAGCGGCATAAGCCAAGGCGGCTTTAATATCATCCATATTCAGTTCAGGAAAGTCAGCGAGAATATCTTCATACGTCATTCCACTAGCAAGCCAGCCTAAAATGTCAAATACGGTTATTCTGGTTTCCCTGATACAAGGCTTTCCAAAGCGCTTCTCTGGATCTATCTGGATGATATTTCGATAATCAATCATAGAAATTCATAACATCCTTACAAAGATAGGTAATTAGATGCTGAGATATTTCACATGTTGCCCAACGGTTTGGCTATGCGCAGTGTCCCGAAGGGCATTGCGTATAGGTTTTGTAGGCATTAGCTGTGTGTCCTGCGCTGTTCAAGGATACAATTTAAGGATTCGTTCTTTGAATATGAACAGCATAACTGTAATTGAGATGAGAGAAGGTCTCTCGATTAAGATGTACAGGCATATTAGTCAAACCGCCTTATGGGGCTTAGTCTTCACGACTTGGTCTTGAGCGATAAGGTTAAAGGCGCTGTTGCTCCCGAAGCTTCGGGATAGGTAAGCAGAATGCTATGGTAGGAGTAAAGAAGCTGAACGAGATGAGAATGAACCCTTGTAGAAGTGTCCCCGCATCAAGTGCAGGGCAGGCTGTTAACAACTTAGGTATTGCCAAAATCAAAGGATGGGCGGTCCTGCGAGATAGAACTTGACAGGCGTAACCTGAAGTACTGGTCAAGTGGCAATCGGCATAAAGAGGGCAGGATCTTTACTAGATGGCTCAATCACGGAACAGGAGAAACTTCTTTTGTGGTGTTAAGGAAGAACGGCATAACCCCGAATGGGCAAGCCAAAGAGTACCAATACACGAAAGGAGTGGCGGACTAACCCGTAGTAGCGAATAGTATCTGAGAGATGTCTTTTGAAAATTAGACGTAGCAAAGGGGTTAGCAAGACCAAGAATGAGTTAATTCTTACAACTCTTCAGAGGATGATTTGCTTGACTCAGCGAAAACCTTGGGATACACTTGGTTTTCGGTCTTGAAGAGCCGTATGATGGGAGACTATCACGTACGGTTCTGTGAGAGGCTTAGGGGTGAGATTCCCCTTTACCTACTCGACTTTTTAATTTATTTTTTTGATTCCTCCTCCATGGAAGGCTTCCTCTGTAAACATTGAAATTTTGTTCTTGAATGCAAATCGCTTGAGGTCTTCTTGATCAATTTGATCCGTTCCAAACTTAAATCTTCCTCGGTCCGAGTTTATGACGTAACCAGTGGTTTGTCCTTGTAACGTGCAAATCCAGATTTCTTCAATTGATTTGTTGTCGAGCCGTAAAGTTGGTCTGACCCACCAAAGTCGAGTTAGTTCAATTGATTCGTCAGAAAGGCTGGTCAATTTATATTTCCCAATCTGTCCGATCAGTCCAATGGCAATGAGGATTCCGATGCCTATGAATATGTAATGTAGAAGGGTCATTTCAAATGTACTACAACGGCCCTGGCTAAAAATAAGCGTTAGCGACCCGGAGGGTTATTTTTAGGTTTTGTTGTATTTTAGTAGCCGCCCTTCCCCCAAACTTTCTTAGAAGCACTATCCTCTTTTTTGGCGAGCGAGGGAGAGGTTTTTATCTGATTTTTTTCATTTTTCTTGTTAGCACTATGCCGTGTGTTGGCCTTTTGCTCTTTGCCACCGCAGGAACGAGGATGGCAATGTGCAAAACAGCGTTGGCCTATTCAATGAATTTCTGAAATTTTCTCCAATGTTTTCCTAATTCCCGCCATACATCATTAAAGTCCGGTATTTCTGTCATTTGATTTGCCAGGTGTTTTTTCCAGTGTTTTGCAAAGGTCATTTCCTTCTGTTTAATTACTTTAATCAATTCGTTCGGGTCATACCCTTTGTGCTTTGCTTTATCCTGAAAGGCAAAAGCATGATCTTCAATGCCCTGTCCCTCTACTTCAAATAAATACCAAAGGTCGTAAATGTCTCTGGGAGCAGTTCGTTGCATAATAGAACGCATCTTTTCCGCCACCACTTCTCCGAGTGAGTAGCAGAATATGCCATATTTTTCTTCAAGGTCTGAATAGGTGTTAATGATCTTTTTTTCTTCTGGTTCATTGTAAATCAGTTCATCCTGGCTGATGTCAACCTTGATGTCTTTATTGGCACCTGCTCCACCCAATGGTCCAGAATAGGAAAGGTAGAAATTGTAATTTCCTGTATCATGTTGTGTTTCGTTCTGAACTGAGAGTGAAATCCGGGATTCTTCATATACCCATTCGATTAATTCGTTGAAAGCAGTTTTTATGGCCTCAATATCAAAGTCTTTTCCTGTGAATGTAAATTCAAGGTCTTCCGAAAAACGGTAGTCCGGGAAATATACCTTTTTCAGCACTGTACCGCCTTTGAAAACCAGGTTCTGCTTTAGGAACGGATTGTTTGCAATGCCATAGGTCACCCAGGAAATGACATAGTCTTTTTCAATTTGTGTGTCCCGGACACCTTCTTTTCCGGCTATGGATTGTATTTCCCCTGGTTGTATCAACGGTTTATGTTTTTATTGAGTCAAGAACTGTTTTAAAGTCAATATTGTCTATAATACCCCACTTTGAGTTGTAACTCCCATGTTTGTCAAGTGACGGATCTAATGGAGCGTATGATGATGAAGTCTTTCCGGCAATGAATTTTTGTAGTTCCGGAAAAAGCTCAATACTGCCAATAATAAAACCAAGTCTTTTATATACGATTTGGGTATTTAATTTTTCAAGGTATTCCTGAAATTTTACAGGTTGCAACTTTTCCCTGGATTTGTATAATGCCTTGGTTATTTCCGTGATACCACCTGCATAGTCGGGTTTATACAGGCAATCCAGAAATGTCTTTTCAAGATCGCTGCAATTTACTTTGTGGAAATCGTCAATCCAGTGCTTTTTGTAGCCAAAGAATCGCTTTTCGCTCAAGGTGATGAATTCAAACCGGACATTCTTTACTTGTTGGACTTTGGGTTTTACCTGTTCATGTGTAACAACTTGTTCTACCATGGATGGCTGTGTTATCAAGCCATGAATATCTAAGGCACTGTAGAATCCGATATAATATTCCTTGGGCTGTACCATGGCCTCTGCTGTGAGATGCCAGTTCGGTAAGTATTGATCTGGTTGTTGCTCGTATGGAATACGGTGGTAAAGACCTTCCTTGATACGCATAATCACACCCCTCTTTGTCATATCGCTGAGCAGTTTTCGTACAGTTGCGTTATCCCTGCCAGAAAGAATTTCCAATGCTTCCTTCAGAGTAAAGAATTCTTTTTTACGGCTGATAAGCCCATCTAAAAGCTCTGATGACCGGTATGAAATGCCTTTGTTCATATCTCAAAAGTGAGCCTAAATCTCACAATTAAGATACAAATATAAGAATTTTAATGAAATTTACTATCTTTGTAGCAATATGGCAGATGTACACGAACCGGAAACCCGCCTGCCGGTCGGGCAGGTAAGAAGCTACAATATGAGCCGGATTAAGGGAAAGGATACTAGGCCTGAGATGAACTAAACAAATGGCAAGAAAAAACTGGACAAAGGAAGAACTGATCTTAGCATTCAATCTGTATTTGAAGCTTCCATTTGGAAAAATGCACCGTAGCAACCCAGATGTTATTCATCTTGCCAATTTGATTGGAAGAACACCAAGTTCAGTAGCAATGCGTTTGACAAATTTTGCAAGCATTGATCCTTTTCATCAAGCCAGAGGTGTTTCCGGATTACCAGGAGGGGCAAAACAATGTCAACCAATCTGGGATGAATTTGCTTCCTATCGAGAAGACTTGTTATTTGAAAGTGAGAGAATCTTAGCAGAATTGGAAAATCAAACCCTGGAAGTAAAATATGCGGAATCACTTCAAGATATTTTTGATTTAAAAGGTGAAACAAAAGTCCGGGGGGTCAAAACAAGAGTTAACCAGAATGTTTTCCGGCAAATAATTCTTTCAAACTATTCGGGGAAATGCGCTATTAGCGGAATCGACATTTCAGATTTCTTGGTGGCCAGCCACATTGTTCCTTGGTCTAAAAACGAAAAAGAGCGATTAAACCCAGAAAACGGAATTTGCCTTTCTTCTCTTTATGATAAGGCCTATGATAAAGGCTATATAGGAATTTCTACAAAGCATAAGGTCTTACTTTCAAAATCATTAGCAGATAATTCAGGAAAAGATTTTTATACCAGATTTTTCTCCTATCTGAAAGGTTCCAAAGTTCAACTTCCAGAACGATTTCTCCCAAGAAAAGAATTTCTGGAATTTCATCTCGACACAATTTTTAGGGGGTAATAATTTTCACGTACTGAAGAACCATTAAATCGGGTTGCCATGATCCGGCAATCTAAAATGGTGATTTATTCAAGGGATTTTAGGTGGCATGCACCTTATGCAGGGGTGTTCATTTGCGACAATGATAAAGGTAATGCTGAATTGCGAAAAATGGAATCCCCCCAGCATGATGAATGGGATAAAAACCGCTACAAGGAAAAGGGTGAAGCAATTGACTGGGAATTAAAAGAGTTTGTCAGAGGAGTATTAAAGTCACTGGCCAAAGTGAAAGAAGGAGGAATTATTGAAATTCCCGGCCTTCACAAATATTTACCGTTTGATCAACAAGGGGCCATTTCAGGTTCGGGTGGCAATGGGGTAGATTATACCGGAAAAGAAGGTGATGAAGAAACCGGCAAGGAATTAGGTCTGACAGAAGGAATTGAAGAAAGTGTAACTGTAAATCCCTATAAAGTAGCGGTAATGAACCAACCCATATCTGGACATGGAGATGGTGGTGAAGTTATCAGGAAAGGGAAAAGGAAAGTCAAAAAGGGTAAAAAAGCGCCAGGAGGCGGTGAAGGAAAAGCAGATGCTTTGTTGCGCGAAAAAATGAGGTCAAGAGCTTTTCTGACTAAAAAGGATAATTCCATTGCCGAGTATTGTGTAATTATTAAAAGTGAGATAGATGGTAAGTGTAAACTAAAGCTGAGTGCAGTTGGGGAAGAAGGGAGTGAAAAATTGCGAATTACAGAAGTGTCAGATCAACATGGGAACCGGTATGCTGCTACAGGTCATAGGATTCAGGGTGTTCCCTTGGTTAGTGGGTTAGAGCTTAAATTGAATATCAAGGTGAAAAGCCCACTGAAGCTGTCATTAAAATTGGAAGGCTATGCTTTACAACAATAGAGAATACCCTCATCCTGTATTGGGAGTAGGAGATGCCGTAAATGGCGAGTTCAAAACTCATCTGAATGTCAAGGCCGGGAAACAGACTATAAAAATTGAACCCGTCTTTGAGTTGGATAATAAAGATTTAAATTCTCTTATTGAGGAGGGGAAAGCTGTGTTTGTTACTCAAATTTACTGCCGGGCTACTATGTTCCGGGTAATGATAAAGTCAGATGCTTCTGTTGCCAAGCCAATTGTAATACCGACACCAAAATTACGGGAGCAGGTTGAAGTGGATTTTTTCGTTTGTGCCAACGAAAATATACCTAAGTACACAAACAGTGCAAGTCATCCCGATTATAGCGGATTTTCTTTTCCGGTTGAAAAAGGAGAATTATTAGCATACAGTGGCAAAGGAATATTTAATGCCAACAAAACACCGGAAGAATTAAAAGCCATTTCAGCATTTATGAATATTGACAAATACGAAAAGGAAAACGGACCGATATATAATTTTTATGATGGTCCCAAAATAACTATCAGGCTACCAGAGAATGATTATATGAAATATCAGCAGATCGTAAGTAATCCGTTTGTTGCCAATATTGTACATGGTGCTGTTGTTTTACCCGCATTGATGGATGCGGTAAATGAAATACAGTCCGGTTCAGGGGAATTTTCTGACAAGGACTGGTATAGAATACTAGGGGAAATGGTTAATGAAACCAAACAGGAAAATTTATTGAAAATTGGTCAAAAAATCCTGGATAATCCTGTTAACCGGGCATTTAACACCATTCAGAAAATGATCGAATACGAAGATTAAAAAATGGTTATGAAAGAGGCAGAAACTATAGAACAAAAGGTGTTCTCATCAAAGTATATAGAGCATCTATATATGGATTTAGTGGAAACACAGGACACAAGTAATTATGAAATGGAAGCCTTTCCTTTTAGGGAAGATTATCCAAAGGGTGGTACTGACATTATTATTCCTGATAGTGTCGAATTGATTATGCCTAAAGGCAGAGACCTCAAAGACCTTGAGAACACTAAGATTATTTTCGAAGCATTCAGGTCTTTAACACCGACACAAGCATCAGACCCGCGGCTCTGGACATATCTCACTCATGTAACCTATTGGAACTACATGAAGAAACGCTGGCCATTAAGTGATGCAAAAAAACCGTTGAACAGAATTCGTGATCGTTATTTCTTACGGAGTTTAAAACTGGAAACCTTAACCCGTAACGGCTTATCCCGGTTGTGGTGGTACGGTTATTTAACTTATGATGAAAACCGGAAGAACCCCTGGGAACTAACGGATATATTGCTAAGCAGAGCGGATTTAGCAGTTGGTATTACTGAAAGGGCTTTAGGTTGCAATGCAAACATCAGGACAGCTGTGTTAGAATTTCTTAGTGAAAATCCCGATATTAAAAATAGTGAGGCTTCAACCAGGGAACTAATCGTTAAACTAAACCTGGTTGGAGGTGTAAAAAACTTACCATTCTTAGAAATTACGGAAATAAAAGAATTATTGTCTACTCTTAAATCTGCTGCTTAAAGAGGGTTGGCAAAAGCAAGCTCTTTTGTAGGTTTGCCGAAGGCCAAGCGGCTTTTGGTTGTATTTTTTTCCACAGCCAAAAACGCATGACCTGCAAATGTGCTTGCTGTGCGTTGGCAGAAAACAAAAAACCTCCGAGGGGTCGGCCTTCTTTTATATTCTCTTTTCTGTCAGTCGTAACTGTCAACGGTGTCTCTGTCTGTCTGTCAAGTTTTAGTTTGTCCCAAGTCGTCATTTTCTATTTTTATTTTTTCTCCGTCACTGTCTACGGAGAACTTCAGTGTCTTGCGGGCTATTGTTGCCAACGGTCTGGCTATGAGCAGTAGCGTCCCGCAGGGCGCTATTGCTTATAGCCCCTATGTAAAAGCAGTGTCCTAAGTTTAGGTAAACATCAAAATACCTTTACAATGCAAACTCAAGACACTGCCTTATCAAAACTATTCATTGGTATCGACATCCACAAGAAGAGCTGGCGCATACATACCGCTACGGATTTGTTTATGGGTAAGGGCCTCACTATGCCAGCCGATCCTGAAGCCTTAAAAACCTATGTAGACAAAAACTTTAAAGGCTACCAGGTGTACACGGCCTATGAGTCAGGCTGTTGTGGCTACAGCGCCCACCGAACATTTAGCAGCTATGGTTGGAAGAGTATGGTATTTAATCCTGCAGATTTAGCACGCACCGGTAAGTTGCGTTATCAAAAGACAGATGTTCTGGATGCCGAACTTATTTGCAAAGAACTACGAGATGGACGATTATCAGGTATTACTGTTCCTGATGTGGAACGAGAGCACCTGCGCTGTTTGTTCCGCAGGCGTAATGATCTGGTGAAAGATTACCGAAGGATAAAGAGTCATATCAAAAGCCAGCTACTATACCTTGGTGTAAAATTGCCGCCAGAGTATGATAATTCCAACTGGAGCCATGGCTTCAGAGACTGGATCCGCAACCTGAGCTTTGACTACCCTACAGTGGAAGCCTCGCTGGAAAGCCGTATGGAGCACTTTGACTTTATCGATAAAGAGCTGCGCTACATCAGCAACGAACTGCGGTTGTGGTGCCGTACCCATTACAAAAGAGATTATAAGCTACTGCGCAGCATACCCGGCATTGGCCCCATAGTAGCCTGCGGCATTTTAAGTGAAATTGGCGACTTGCAGAGGTTCAACTGTAACCCTCCCAAAAACTCGGACTGGTTGAAACGATTAAATTTAACCAATAATTATGAAGAAGTCGAGATTTACAGAAAGTCAGATTGTTCATGCGATTAAGCAGCAGGAGTCTGGTCGTAAGACAGAAGACATATGCCGGGAGTATGGCATATCCAAAGGCACCTTTTATCAATGGCGTAAGAAGTATGCAGGAATGGACTCCCTACAGTTAAAACGTCTGAAGGAGCTGGAAGAAGAAAATGGAAAGCTTAAGCAGATGTTTGCTGATGTGAGCTTGGATAATAAGATGCTCAAGGATGTCCTATCAAAAAAGTGGTAGGCACTGGTGAGCGTCAAAATGTGGCTACTTATCTGCGAGATTCTTATCAGATAAGTATTACCAGAGCCTGCAGGGTTATTCGTTTCCCTAAGTCCATGTATTATTATCAGTCCGTTAAGGACGACTCAGAAGTGATGACCAAGCTTCTGGAGATGGCTTCCTTGCGTCCTAGAGAAGGACAAGACAAGTTGTATCAACGCCTACGATTAGAAGGATATCCTTGGAATAAAAAGCGTGTGAGAAGAGTCTATCTAAAGCTAGGGTTAAACCTGCGTAGAAAGACCAAGAAGCGTATCCCTGCAAGGGTTAAGCATCCTTTGGTACAGATGGAACAACCCAACCAAACTTGGTCAATGGACTTCATGAGTGATGCCTTGGAAAATGGCAGAAGAATTAGGGTTCTAAATGTGATCGATGACTTTAACCGTAAGGCAATAGTTACCCAAGCAGAGTTTACCTTCCCTGCGATAGAGGTGATTCAGGTATTAAGAAGATCCTTTGAAGAGAACGGAAAGCCTCAGAAAATAAGAGTGGACAATGGCCCTGAGTTTACCTCATTGGAGTTTAGTGAATGGTGTAGATTACAACAAGTCAAGCTACAATATATACAACCAGGCAAACCCATGCAAAACGGCTATATCGAGCGATTTAACCGAACCTTTAGACAAGATGTCCTAGATGCCCACTTATTCTCAGGGATCGATCAAGTAAGAGCCTTAGCTGAACAATGGATATATGATTATAACTTCTCTAGACCACATGAAGCTTTAGGAGGTATAACCCCGGTTCAAGCAGAAGCCAAGCTTTCATCAAAGCAAGCTTGCTTTGATGAAAGACCAGTGCCCTTTAAACAAAAGAAAGTACATTTAAACCCAGTCTGAGAAAAGGGAGGGTTACACAACAACTTTAAACAACTGGCTGCTTACATTGGCCTTATACCCGGCATGGCCCAAAGTGGGGAGAGCAAAGTACGCAGCCGCGGGCTAAACCCGCGCAGCCATAGATTGATGCGCAGCTATTTTGTAGAAGCCACCTGGCAGGCGCTGCGGTACGACCCTGTAATGCAGGCCTACTACCGCACACATGCCGGTAAAGATACCAAGGCCATACTGGTAAAGGTGGCCCGTAAATTACTCAGCCGCACACTGGCAGTTATAAAAACCGAAACCCCCTACCAGGTAGCTGTGGTTCACTAAAAAAAAACAGAAATGAATATAAACCCCTTCAAGCTCTAAAATGCAAGTACAGAAAAGACCACAAAACATCGTGGGTGGCTGCACGCCAAAAGGGAGCAGACCACATGCTTATAGCAAGTGGCTTTTCTTCACCTTATTAAAATCAAATCGGTGCTGGTGGATGCGGGCATATCAAAACGCAGACTACATATGGCTTGGCCTGCCCAGAGCTTGACGAGGGGCTGAGCAATAAGGGAACAGCCGCTGGCTATACCAACAGCAGCGGGACTATTAAACTATTGATAAACAAAAAGGCAGTATAGAGCCGCAGGCCAAAAGCTACCGTTTACCAACAGTTTAACAGTCAAAAACAACAACAAAATGAAATAGAGAAAAAGGAAATACTAATTTTATATATCCTTACCTGAGGTTGGGATTACTGCTTTACATGGGAGGCGTTGTTGTGCCCCGTTTTTCTTTTTCTTTTCATTTCGTCTGCGTTGGAGTGAAAGCTCTTTGCAACCGCAGGAACGAGGATTGCAATGTGCTTGAAATGAGTGACTTTATTCCAAATACTTTTTTAATACTTCCTCTTTCTCTTTTTCCACGTTCGCTATACTGTCCTTCAATTTTTTTATTTGACTTTCCCTCTTGTCGATCTCTTTAATTATTTCCTTTTGTTTGTGAATAGGAGGGACAGGGATTTCAAGACTCCTAATCATAGTAAGATTTGCCATTGTGAACTTTCCTTTTCGGTCACCAAAGTTTTTGTCATAATCGTTAATAAGGGTATAGAACAAATATTTTGAGAGTAGTTCCTTCTCATTGATAGGTTTGATACCAGCAACATTTTGATTGGTGGTAGACTTAAATGTTAGATAAGCAACTTTTCCGATAGTTGCCCCAACTAAAGCTATTAGAACGGTGTCAGCTTCAAGCAATTTGGCAGAAGAGTTATTTAATCCCTCGTTTGTGATTTTTTCCGTAACGGAGTCTTCTGAAACGAAGACGTTTTGACAAACTTCTGAACGTAGCCAATTTATACTTCCATTCCAAAAATCTGGATTGTCTCGTTTTGGAGTACCACCACTTTGAACTGTGCAAACTTTGCCAATTTTGGTTAGGTTAGTGGAAGCATAGTTTCCTTTGTAAATGCTGCCAATCTCCTTTTCTAACTTTTCAATTTTAGTTTTCGACTGGTCAACCTTTACCTGAACTTTGGATAGCGATTTGACTATTTCTTTTTGAACATTTAAAGGAGGAATGGGGATTTTAAAATTAGCTATGTCAGTTTGATTTATGCTTGGATAAAGACCTTTTGGCATTGCAGCCAACATTTGTTTTTGGACTATTTCAGCAAATAGAAGTTCGTAAAAATAGATTGGTTCAACTTTCGCTTTATTAACTGTTATTACAGCAAAACCAGTCGAAGCTAGAATGTTTTTGTTCGGTATTTTCTTTAAATAGGCAAAAGCCTTCAAGTTTGGACGAACAGTAGATAGTAGGATATCTCCCTTATTTATTACACGCCTGGCACGACTTGGTGCTTTTTTCTTATCAATTTCATTGTCAAAATTCACTATACCAGAACCAGACTCAACAGAAGAAATATCTACGTAAATAAAGGAATCACCATCAAAATTGTTGGGGTCGAATGTTTCTTTATTTATTTCAACTATATCGGTTAATTTCGATAGGGGCCATTTTGTAGAAATACTAACCTTTCCCGAAGCATGTGTTTTGATTATTTTCTCAAAATTAACCCTATCAAAGTCAATTAGGTCGAGTAAGTCGTATTGGCTAATACTTTCTTCAATTGTAGAATCAATTGGGACAATATTGGAATTTATAATATTGGCTCTTATGTAACTATTAGCTTTGGTTTTATTGTTGTAATCTGAGCTATCAAATAAAGAACCACCATAACTTATGATTTTGATACCCTCTTGTCCTTTACCTCCCTTTATTTCATAGCCTAAGAATTTTTTTTGAGAAGCAACATCATTGCCTGTTTTTACAATAACCGTTTTTTGTGGTTTGTAATATTCTTCAATTTTCTCTGGGTCCTTATTTGCATCAGATAGGCATAACAAGAAATAAAGCATTTTCTCTTTTTCTCTTATTTTACAAAAGCTGTTTAATAGCTTTCCGATTTCTTCTTTTTGCTCTGTGGCTGTAAGCTTCTTAAATGTGCTTTTCTTTTTTAAGCTATCCAATTCGGAGCTTTGCTGAAACTCTTCTTTATATTCAATGAAAATGGGAGTTTCTTGTAGAGCTTTATTGATACTAGAAGACAGAAAATGTTTGTAATCGTCATTGTTAAATTCTCGAAAGTCGGTGTATAGTTTAAGTAACCTTGCGGAATCTAGGTAGTTCAGTTTTTTGGCTCTTTTTGTATTATTAAATAAGTCGTCAATTAAGTATTCCCTATCTTTTACGAAATCATCACTTCTACGCTTGAGGAAAAGTATTACAGTGGATTGACCTGTTGCAATGAAGGTCTTGTTTCCAAGTTCTGTAATACCCTTGATTTCAAAATATTTGAGAAGGACTTCTCGAGCTTTTATGTACACACCTGAAACATTAAGTATTTGAGAAGGAAGGACGATACCTGCGAGGCCTCCTACGGTTAGAACTTGTTTAGTTCTTTCAACGAATAGAGCTTCTATTTGACTACCCCTTTCCGTAATGTAGTTAAAGAGGTCAAAATGAGTTTTACCTACATTAAGATAATTTTTAAATGCTTCAACAGAATATGGAGGGTTAGCAATAACAAGATCAAATTTTTTCTTATCAAGGTTCAAGTTATGATCCTCTAATCCATCACCAAAAATTATATTGGCATCCCCATCTCCATTTAGAAAACATGCGATTTGTGAAGTTCTAGCAAGACGGTAGTCTTTTTCTATACCGAAAATGTAATTCTTAGCCCATGTTGTATCTAAACGATACTCTTTAATTTTTTTCTTTTGTTCTTCGTTTAAAACTGAATCGTCAATGTTCTTGAGTATATTCTGTAACTCCTCTATGCTTTCAGTCAGAAAGTGTCCAGCTCCACATGCATAGTCTAAGATTTTTGGCAGAATAAATTCTTCATCAGTATTAAGTTTTGAACTAATTATATTTTCAAAGCCTAGGGAAAGTATTATGTATCGGACAATAGGTGTTGGAGTAAAAAACTGACCTTCTGATTGCTTTACACCGTGATTCAGCATCAATTCGAAAAAGTCTCCAAGCACTTGTTGTTGACTGCTATATCTGAATCGGAAATTTTGCAGGAGTTTAACAATTTCAGTTAGCACACGACCATTTTGGATAAAGAGTTTCTTGTTATGAACCTCTTTGAATGCGAACTCATTATTAGTGTAATACTTTAATTGTCGAAATATTTCTTCAACTTGCTCTATTGGGGTTTGCTTTGGGTAAAGCTTTATAATTTGGTGTAAGTCTTTTTCAGAATAGTAAACAATCTCTTCGTTTAATTTCTTCATGCCCTTTTGATACAAGGCTTGAAGGCGGTCAATTAAGTGTTCATATTCTTCATCCTCCTTAACTTGAAAATCTAATACATCTTCATCTTTCTTTTCTTCATCAACAATTTTGCACAAGAAGAGAGATAGTATTTTATTAAATGCATTTGCATTATCAGAAATATTATTGTGCCTTAAGATTTCTGCAAACTTGTTGAATAAGCCTTGTGAGTCATCGAGAGGCTTTAAGTTCTTCTTTTTTAAGGCTTTTAATTCAAGAGAATAAGCGTTGGCATCTTCATCAAAGATCCCATTAAAGTGGAAGTAAAGACTAAAGGATTCTTTCCAAACTTCATAAAGTTCACCTTTATTGTTGGCATCGCGATAAAGCTTAATTCCTTCTTCTTCAATTTGCTTTGTGTTCTTTTTTAAATCCTCTTCTCTGTCCTTAACCTGGACAATTAGATTTTCATAATCAAAAGTAGAATCGCTTAACCTAGAGGCGTAAAGCACTAAGAATTTGGCATTTTGGTCATTTGCGAGATAGGCGAACAATTGTCCACCATGTTCTTCCATCTTCTTCTTTTCTTTTTCAAACTCGATTCCCCAAGTTTTACATTCAATAACAAGAAGTGATTTACCGTCCTTTCCATAAACACAAACGTCTGATTTACCACCACTTGCACCACGACCTGAAGGATACCTTCTCTCCAAGTGTATATCGTTAGGTAAGTATCCCTTTTCAAGAAGTCTGTTGACACATTCTAGGACAACAAAATTTTCAGGTTGGGTAAAATTAGAAGTGGTTTTATCTCCTAATTGAATTTGCCCATCTTCCTGACGTTCAACAGTTGTTTGGTCCTTTGTCCTGTAATAAATTTTGTTCTTCTCGACATCAGCTTTGATTGTGTATTTCTGAAGTTTGTAGGTCTTTGAATATTGCTTCTTGTTTCTGGTAGTAAAACCTAAAGCCTCTAAAAACTCTATGAGTGTTCTTTTATCTGCCATTGTTTTGCCCTTTGCCGTATTTTAATTTTTGTTCAGCTACTTTTATTGCATCAAGACCAAGCTTTTCGCCTTGTACATCATAGACCAACTTATCACTAAGCCAAGCAATTATAACTTCATTCTCTTGTTCTTTATAAAATTGAGAAAGGGCTGTTACCTGATCTCTTGTAGGCATTCGCTCATCTCTTTCTATTTTGCTCAAGATTGTAGGGTCAAGAGCTAACGCTGCTCCAACTTCCCTTAGCAGTAGTCCTTTATTTTCTCTCAATTCTCGTAAAGTCTGACCAATCGTTTTCATTTGCTTATAATTGACTTGACAAATATTGGCAAATCTAATTAATTCTATTGAGTCATGAAAGCGGGGAGGGATTAAACAGGCTCTTTTGTTTGCGAAGCGTCAGCCTGTGGGAGGGGCAAGCAAATGTGCCTGTTTGTGCGTTGGATCTTTTTTAATGGGGCACAACGGTTTGAATAAACGCAGGGCGGCTTTGTCCGTGGTGTTGTAAAGAAACGGAATGTTTGTCTGTCCACCGCAAAGCCCCTACCGGAGCGGGATTAAAGCCGACTTGCGTTTATTTGTTGTTGGCCACAGTATTTTTTTAATTTTTATATCCAAGTTTGAGATAGCCCAATTCCGCTAATCGTTCATACTCGTTTGGAATCTCTTTAATCGCATCGTCAGAGAGCAGTTCTGATGTCGTACTCTCAAAGACTTTGTAAGAGCCTTCATTTCCACAGGTTCTTACTTTTAGATTTGCATCTCTTAATTGATATATCTTCTCCCATTCACTTAGTGTTAGCAACTGAGATTTGTGAAAACTAACCCAACTCGTGTCTCTCGCTTGTGCCATAGATTGTTGGTTTGCATAGTTTTCAAATATTAGTGCGTCAGCTGCGTACATTCGTGTCTGAACGTTTGGGTAATTTAAAAGTCGAATCAAAAGGTCTTTTTCCAATCTCAGTTGGATTACCGCATTTCTACGCCCTGGAGTTGTTCCAACAGTTGAATACTCACAAATCCATCCATATTCGTCTCTTGTTCCGACTCCAAGAAGTTTGTAGTACGAAGTCAGTTTGTCCTTTCTGACGTCTACCGTCAATTTCAGACTGTCGGAAAGGTTTGGTAAATAGGTATGAGCATATTCAAGCCAAACGTTTTTGTCAAAGTATTCTGTACGGGTGGGTCGGTTTATTTCAGTGTTTTCACTTTCAAACGAGAGCACCTTTCCATTGAAGTCTTCCAGTCGGAAATATGAGGTGCCACCTTGTTTTGTGTAGCGATACTCTGTGATTAAACTATCCTTCAATACTCGTGCATATTGACCTTCGGTTGTGTCGCAAAACGCTATTAATTGTTCCCACTTCAAATCCTCCAGAAGATCCGATGTCCATATTGGTTGACTTCTTTGCGTAGTTACTGGAAATTCCCCGTAAACAGATTGTCCGACTAAATTGGATTTAGTTAGTCCAAGGAGGATTAATGTTATGAGCAGGGTCTGTTTCATATTGTGGCCAACGTTAGCCTAAAAGCAGTGCGGCTAGATTTACGGTTTGTTGGGTCTAAGTTTAAAGTTAGCCCAAGCCGAAGCCTTAGCTAATTTACTTCTTTCTGCTAAGGCTGAGGGCATGGCGGGTAAAAATCTAAAAATGAACTACTTAGATAGATGTTAGCATTGATTTTTAGGCATTGTTGGGCGCAGGCTTTTTTTTTCAACGTTGTGCTATTCCGCGCTGTGTGCTTCATTTTTTCTACGTTTTAATTATCCGTGCTACAATTAAAAAGCCTGAAGTTGGAAACAACCTATGCAGTTGTAATGACTACGTCACCTCAGACCAAGTCTTTGAAGTTTTCACGTCCTGCTAATATTTTTTCAAAGCCTTGGGCTGAGCCTTAATTGGCAATATACATTCGCTTGCGCCCAACGTTAGGCTAAGCCAGCAGCCCGGCTTCTTAGCTAAGAGTTGTGCGTATAGATTAAATTTGAACTAAAGATAAAGATTTATCTAAGCGTAGGAGCAGGGTAGGGTTGAGCTTAGCCATTGTTACCTGCAGGCCTTTTTTTCTTGTTCATTTTGGCTTGACCCAAAACGAACCAAAAGGTCAAGGCTGCATTTCTTCAAGCCCGACTTTCTTTAACAAGCCCAAGTTCGGCCGAGTGATTCCGCTTGAGGCGGACTTCTCGGTCTCCCTAAGGCTTGACTTTGAAACTCGTTCTTTCATAAATGAGGCCGATGTATTCAACCGCCTATTTCATTGGTCAAAATGCCCCGTTTATCAAGTATAAGTAGAAAGTAAGTGCGGTAAGAGTTACCTTCAGACAGGCTTTGTGTCGTTCAGGAACTTAAAGCAAGCTTTAGCCCCTCTCTAACAAAGCCTGGTCTGAGTAACGATATGCCCTCATCAGTTTTTTCAGCTTGCAGGTAACTTGTTGCTAAACGCAATAGCGTTATTCAAAACTAGTAAAATGTGCATTGGCCTTAAAGAAAGGGCTCAACCCTGGTGCAGGAAAGTACGACACCCCGTTTGTACTATCTAGAAAGCTTTATTTGGCAATCGGATGGTGAATGAGTGATTAGCTGCCTTAATCCTCTGCCTCAGGCGATGCATCTTTGGCCTGACTTTCTTCTTCCGCTTTGCGAATTCCACGGATACGCACATTGAGCATCTTGTGTTTTTCCTGAAGCATTTCAATCTGCTCACGTTGGCGCTGAATGTTCTTTTCCGCCTCCTTAATAAAGGGATTTTTGGGATTGCTGCTGGTGAAAAAACTTAAATTGGTTTCCAACTGACCCAGCTCCTTTTTGGCTTCGTCAATTTGCCTTTGCACTTGTGAACGCTCACGGTTGAGCTCACTCACCCCGCCATGACTGCTCATGCTATCCATTTTGTTCTCAAAGCGAATCTTTTGCGATTCCTTCCTATCCAGATCAATGGCTTTAAACTTGGTATCCAAAACTTGATTGAAGTCCTTTTCGATCTTAGCTTCTCCACGTGGCACCTGACCGGCTGCCTTCCACTCCTTGATTACCTCTTTCAAAGTTGCAACCGATTTTTTCTGATCACCCGCTGCCAACTCTAAGTTTTTTAAATTCTCCAGCAGGCTTCTTTTAGCTTCCAGATTCTTCAGCAGCGATTTATCACGTTGTTTGTTCTGCTCCGTGAGTCGATCAAAAAAGTGATTGCAGGCAGCTCTGAACTGCTTCCAGATCTTGTCAGACTCTGATTTCGGTACATGCCCAATTCTTTTCCAGTCTGCCTGAATGCGTTTAAATTCATTGGTAGCCTGCTGCCAATCTTCACTGTCCTTAAGATTCTCCGCAATCTCAACCAGAGCTTGTTTCTTCTTCAGGTTCTCGTGATGCTGTTTCTTCAATCCTTTATAGAACTGATTCTTAGCATGGTTGAAGTCGCGAATAACCTGTCTGAATTGTTCCCAAACTTTGTCGTTTTCCGGGTGATTTACGCGCCCTATTTTTCTAAACTTTCCGGCTACTTCGTCTACCTGCTTCATGGCTTTTTGCCATTTGTGGTGTGCGTCATAGTTAGCTGGAATTTGCTTCAGCTCCTCAATGAGTCCTTTTTTGGCTTCCACCATTTCACCAGCCTTCTCCCTTAGGTTGCCATAATAGGCCTCCCGCTTTTCATGAAGCTTGTGGGTAATCTCACTAAAGCTTTGCCACAGCGGTTCGCGGTTTTCGCGTTCTACCGGACCCACATTCTTCCACTTCCGGTGCAGTTGTTGTAACTCCTTAAATGCCGCCGGTACATCTTTCTTCTCCAGCAATACTTCCGCTTCCTTAATCAAAGCTTCCTTCTGCTCGCGGTTTTTCTTAAAATCAAGATCGCGCAATTCCTTATTGATCTTGATGTATTCATAAAAGTTCTCTACATGATGATGGTAGGTGCGGTACAAATCAGAACTTTCATTTCTGGGAACCGGTCCGGTATTTCTCCATTCCTGTTGAATTTTGTTGAACTCCCTGAATGTATCCCCAATCGATTCTTCCTTATTGACCAGCTCCTTAATCTGCTCTATAAGCGCTTGTTTGGTAACCAGATTGCTTTTCAGTTCAGCTTCAAGTTCCTGGAAGTGCTTTTGGCGTTTGCTGCGATACTCACCGTATATCTTACGAAAGTTTTCACGAACCGGCTGAATAAATTCAAAGTCTATTTCGGTACCACCTTCTTTAATAAACTGTTCCAGCTTTTGTTTGCGTTCCTCATTCAGCTGTTTCAGAATACTGGTTCTGATCCCTTCAAAATGCTTTTTGAGGGCCTGAATGGGTTCGCTCTTTAAGAGTTTCGCTGCAGCAGCTACTAATTCTTCAGGAGATAATTCGGCATAATCAGGCATCACCTCATGCTGCTCTTCATGCTCATCGTGATGATCTTCGTCTGAATGCACCTCCTGGGTATCATCCTCCTTTTCCAAATCATCATCCGAGAGATCCGCCTCACTAACCAGCGTAATGGCATTTTTCTTCTCAGATTCAGCTACCAGGGCTGAGCCATCCACGCCATCCTCAGGTTCGTCTGCTTCTTTACCTCCTTCTTTTAAAGAGGCTTTCTCTTCATATACCAGCTTGTCTTCAGAGGTATCTTCCTCTGCGGATAGCAACATTTCAGGATCCTGATGCGTGTGTTCCTCAATCATGGAAGATTCGGTACTGCCTTCAGCGTTTACCGGATCTGTTTTTTGCTCCTGCTCTTTTTCCTTCTTCTCGTTCTCTGCCATCACTTACTAGTTAAAGTCCATATGCCATATTTTCCAGGATTCTTCGGCCTGTAATTTCAGCATTTCGTAGCCATTTTTTACGCGGGCACCACGCATTTCTGCTTCCTGAAGTAAACGCGTTTTTTCAGGATTGTATATCAAGTCATAAAATAAGTGATTTTCGGATACATGAGCCAAGGAAAGTGCGGGCATTTCCTGCTCCTGCGGCCAGGTACCCACGGGGGTGCAATTTATCACCAAGCTATATCGTCCTAGAAGTTCTCCGGCCTCTTCATACGAAATGGCATCAGGTTTTGACCTGGTGCTAACCATGACAAAGGGGATTCCCAGATTCTGAAGCGCGTATTGTACCGCTTTGCTAGCGCCTCCTGAACCAAGGATAAGAGCCTGATAATCTCTTGTTTTAAGGAGTGGCATCAGGCTGCGGCGAAAGCCGAGATGGTCGGTATTAAAGCCATAAGTGATCCCGTTCCGAATCGCAATCGTATTCACCGCTTCAATTTCTTTGGCTTCAGAACTTATTCGATCCAGATGAGGGATAATCGCCGTTTTATAGGGTATGGTAACATTAAGTCCCGCTAAATTGGGTATTCTTTTTATGAGCGATGAAAACTCAGATACCTCTTCCAACTCATAATTTTGGTACTGGTAAGCCTGCAGAGATAGGTGAGTAAACTTCCTTTCAAAGTAATTTTTGGAGAAAGAATGTTTCAGAGATTTACCGATGAGACCTAAATGCATACTTAATCCTCCACTACATCATCCCCAATCATCTGCCGGGGTGTGGATTTCTCCAGCACCCAAATAATCAGAAATCCCACCAAAGCCATAGCAATACTCCACCACATTTGTGGGTCTCCTTCAAAAGCCTGTGGCAACACGCTTTCCTGTACCAAAGCCTTGGGTTCTCCATGTCGATCGGTTATCCACTGTAGGGTATTTTTCCAGGGCCATACCTTGTTGAGTGATCCAATCATAAAACCGGTGAGAATGGCAATGGTTAATTCGCGCGCGTGATGGAACATCCAGGAAAGAACCCGGGCAAAGGACAGCAAGCCCACCAAACAGCCGGCTATAAAGGTGATGATAACCCCTATTTTCATCTCGGATAAGGATTCAAGTATAAAGCGATACTTACCGAGCAGAAGCAGGATAAAGCTGCCGGAAATGCCCGGAAGAATCATGGCACAGATTGCCAGCGACCCCGAAAGAAAAATAAACCAATAGGCCTCGGTAGTTTCTGCCGGACTGGCAATGCTAATGTAATATGCAATGCCAATACCGACCAGTAGCCCAAGAATGCGGTCCCAGCGCCACTTGTTTATCGTGCTGCCAATGAGAATGGCACTTGCTACGATCAAGCCAAAGAAAAATGACCACACCAGCACCGGATAATTTTCCAACAAATGAGTGATAAGCTTAGCCAGGCTTAAGACAGAAATAATAACTCCCGAGAAGAGGGTGACCAGAAAGTTTCCGTTTATATGTTTCCAGGCTGCGCCAATACCTTCTTTAAATAGCTTCTGCAGGGCGTCGGCATTAATTGACTTCAAGGAGTCAATCAATTCCTGATAAATGCCGGTTATAAAGGCAATGGTGCCTCCGCTTACGCCGGGCACTACATCCGCAGCTCCCATGGCCACACCTTTAAGAAGGAGAAAAAAGCGTTTCATAGTATACTCAGTTAGGAGGGGCAAAGGAATAAAAAATGTACAGCTAGCCCGTTAATGTCCTGTGAAGGGTGTTAAAGCTTCTATATCCTGACAGATCGGTGTGCCAGACTACACCCTATTTGAGGCATTCCTCGCTGAGCTGCTTTACCGAAGGGTAATTCATCAAATTTGGAAATAGCTGAAAGAAAAACATCCTGCGGTCCGGATCCATTTTAAGCGCCTTTTTGAAATAAATATTGGCCTCATCACTTTCTTGCAGCGTATACAGATAACCACTTAGTCTATAGTGAATTTCAGCAGACTCTGGATTTAGCTGTACCCCCTGATAAAGTATTTCCATGCCTTGTTCAAACTCACAGAGGTCAAACAGCAGTTCCGCGTAATCAATAAAAATATCCGGATCGATATGTCCCAGAGTGATGAGCTTCTCATACATCAATTCAGCTTCGTTCAGCATACCTGACCTGCGATGTATTTCTGCTGCCACGTACAGGTAATCCGAATTATCAGGATTGATCTTTATAGCTTGATTAATATGGTGCATGGCCTCTGCTCCGGAATTCATTTCATCCTTAAGCAAAGCCAGTTCATAAAAGGCCTCATCCAGATCGGGGTCTTCCTGCGTGGCTTTTGTGAAATAGGAAATAGCCTTCTCCTCGTTGTGGAGGTTCATCTGGCACATACCTATTTTGTAGAATGCATATCCGGTAGGACCTTCATTCTCAATGCTGATATCATATAATTCGATGGCTTCCTTGTAGCGATAGGTCTTTTCAAGGATGCGGGCTTTTTCGTAATACGCGGCTGTGAAGTATTCATCAATCAGGATGGCATAGTCAATAGACACCAGGGCTTCATCGTAAAGCTTTTCTTTAGCCTGAAGAATGCCAAGGTGGTACCATGCTACTTCGCTGTATGGCAATTTATCCACAAAGCGGCTGAAATATCGAATGCCTTCTTCAGAATTATCAAGCAGGTCAAAACATAGAGCCAGGTTATAGATGGCTATTTCATCCTGAGGGTTTTCCTGAAGCGTTAAACGCAAATATTTTTGGGCCAATTCATAGTTTCCAACCACCTGATACTCCATCGCCAGCAATGGCCAAATCTCTTCCTGAAATTCAGCAATACGCATCGCTCTCTTATAAAACAGGATGGCTTTTTGATGTTGATCACTCTTGCTGAAATAGGCGGCCCTGGCCATATAGAGATTGACACTCTCCGGCTGCATTTTTTCCAAACTATTCAGGGCTGCTTCGGCCTCCTCTAATTGATTCCCCGCAGTGTAAAGTTGCGCCTTTCGCAATAAAAAGTTAGGACTGGAAGGATGTTGATCGCTACCCACCTGCACGGCCTGTATCGCCTTAGATAACCTTCCCGTATCATAATAGTAGTCGGAAATAGCTTCAATTTCCTGCACATCAAAGTACCAGACATCCCCTTGTTTAAGCATGTCTTCGAAGCGGCTAATAAGCGGATTCAAATCTGAAGATTCATCCTCTTCATACATAGAAATGCGTATTGGTTTTTTAAATCTATCAATAATGCATCGGCAAATCCTAGGCCAGAATCACCATTTTTCACAATTTAATCAACATGGGTTATTGTGCTGCCGAACTGTCCCGACAACCTGTCCACTTTCGTATCTTTGCGCGCTTTTAAAAATCTAAGCATGACATTGATCAAGTCTATCTCCGGGATACGGGGAACCATTGGTGGAATGGCAGGGGAGAATCTTACTCCCTTAGATGCGGTAAAATTTGCATCCGCTTACGGTAGTTTTATACTTGGCGGACGCCAAAATACAAGCCCGGCCAAAGTTATTTTAGGTCGCGATGCACGTCCATCTGGTCCCATGCTTCAGGATTTGGTTCAGAACACCTTGCTGGGGATGGGGATCGATGTGATTGATCTTGGTTTAACAACTACCCCTACCATAGAAATGGCGGTGGTTAAGGAGAAGGCAGATGGCGGTATTATTTTAACGGCTTCGCATAACCCGGTAGAATGGAACGCACTAAAATTGCTTAACGCGAGGGGTGAGTTCTTAAATGCCGCGGATGGAAAGGAAATTTTAAGGCTTTCTGAAAGTACGGAAACCATTTATGCCGAGGTCGATAAGCTGGGATCACTCACCAGGTTAGAAGATGCTTTACAGCACCATGTGGATGCCATATTGGATTTGAATTACATCAATAAAGAGGCTATAGCCAAAGCAAATCTGAGCGTGGCAGTTGATGGGGTAAATTCTTCCGGTGGTGTGGCAATCCCCTATCTGCTGGAGCAATTGGGAGTAAAGACCATTCATAAGCTTTACTGCGAGCCCACAGGTCAATTTCCACACAACCCCGAACCACTGGAAAAGCATCTCGCGGATATCATGAGCCTGGTGCGGGAGAAGAAATGTGATCTTGGAATTGTGGTGGATCCGGATGTTGATCGACTGGCCTTTATTGATGATCAGGGTAAGATGTTTGGCGAAGAATATACGCTGGTGGCTGCTGCAGATTATCTGCTTCAGCATCATTCAGGGCCGTTGGTTAGCAATTTATCGAGTAGTCGTGCACTGAGAGATTTGGCTCATGATCGCGGGCAAGCGTATTACGCCAGTGCAGTAGGGGAGGTGAATGTGGTTGAGAAGATGAAAGAGGTTTCGGCGGTGTTGGGAGGTGAAGGCAATGGCGGAGTAATTTTACCGGAACTTCATTATGGCAGAGATGCCCTGGTTGGCGTGGCGATGGTGCTTTCTCACCTGGCTACATCCGGCAAGGGCCTGTCGGAGTTAAAGGCTTCCTACCCGGAGTATCATATGGCCAAGAACAAGATTCAATTGCAGCCGGGTATGGACGTGGATGCCTTAATTGCCGATGTGCGCGAAAAGTACCAGCATGAAGATCTAAATGATATCGACGGTCTAAAAATTGATTTTGCAGATGCCTGGGTGCATTTGCGTAAATCGAATACCGAGCCTATCATAAGAGTTTATACGGAAGCTCGCTCTGCGGAGGCGGCACATGAATTAGGAAACAGGTTTGTAGCCGAAATGTCGGCTATGGCAAAAGTGTGATTATGGAAGTAACAGCGATGGAGAAACTGGAGTCATATTTTGATAAGTACAGAAAGCATATTATTGGGATTGACAGCAGTTTTATTGGTAAAGACGGTAAGGAGAAGAAGGTGGTTTATGCTGATTGGATTGCCAGCGGACGTTTATATGCCCCGATTGAGGATAAACTGGTCAAGGAAATAGGTCCCTTTGTCTCTAACCCTCACTCTTACTCCTCCTATACCGGCCAGAAAATTACGCATGTGTACAATGAGGCCAGAGCTATCATAAAAAAGCACATTAATGCCGATGAGTACGATGCGCTCGTAACCATCGGCTCGGGCATGACAGGTGGTTTAATGCGGCTGCAGGAGATCTTAGGGATTAAGGATCAACATCGTGTTTATGAAGATGAGAATGATCGTCCGATAGTTTTTATTACGCATATGGAGCATCATTCCAATCATGTATCCTGGCAAGAGACTTGCGCAGATGTGGTGCTGGTGCCTCCCGGTGAGGCTAACCTGGTGGATCCCGCAATTTTGGAATCGGAACTGCAAAAGTATCCGCATCGTAATAACAAGATCGGTGCCTTTACGGCATGCTCTAACGTTACGGGGATCATTACCCCTTATCACGAACTGGCGGAAGTGATGCATCGGCATGGAGGAATCTGCGTAGTGGATTTAGCGGCGTCCGCCCCTTATGTTTCTATCGATATGCATCCCGATAATCCGAGTCAAAGTCTGGACGCCATCTGCTTTTCACCACATAAGTTTCTCGGTGGACCGGGAGGATGTGGAGTTTTGGCATTCAGAAAGGATCTTCACGGCGGTACCCCCTGTATTCCAGGAGGAGGGAATGTAAAGTGGACCAACCCCAGGGGTGATTATGGTTATGCTTCTGATGTAGAAGTGATGGAAGACGGCGGTACTCCGGGATTTATGCAAGCCATAAAAGCTGCTCTGGCTATTCGGCTTAAGGAGCAAATGGATCCGACCCTGATGAACCAGCGAGAGATGGAATTATTGGAGAGGGCCTACGCAGCCTTGGCTCAAATTCCGGGTGTTGAAGTGGTTGGTGGTACTGATTTAAGTTTGCACAGAATTGGTGCGCTGCCGTTTAATATTGATGGGCTGCATTACAATCTGGTCGTGCGATTGCTCAATGATTACTTTGGTATTCAGGTTCGAGGGGGCTGGTCCTGTGCCAGCACGTATTGTCATTTCCTTTTTGACATGGATGAAGAGTTTTCCTCACGCCTTACCAAGGGCATTGATGAACAAAATATGACCGGTAAGCCGGGATGGGTCAGGGTTTCTCTTCATCCTACCATGACCGATCAAGAATTGGATTTCATCCTGGATGCCGTGCGAAAGGTAGCAGAATATGGAGAGGTTTGGGCCAAAGAGTACTATTTTGAGCCTACCAACAATGAATATATGCCAAGGGATGAGTCCTCCTATTCCTATATTCCAGAGCGTTTATTGGAACTCTAAATGCTTATGACTGATGCACCTATATATCTGGATCATGCGGCCACTACGCCTTTACGGTCGGAGGTTAAAGATAAACTAAGGGAGCTGATAGACGGTCCGTTCGGAAATCCCTCTTCTACTCATCAGTTTGGCAGAAAGTCACGAACCATGATTGAAGCGGCCCGCAAGTTCATAGCGCAGGCGCTTCACTGTACTCCCGGAGAGATCATATTCACTAGTGGTGGTACCGAAGCAGACAATGCGGCCCTGCTCTTACCAGTCCGCGAATTGGGAATAAAGCGGATCATAACATCCCCTACGGAGCATCATGCGGTGTTGCATACGGCCGAGAAAATTGCCAGGGAGTATAACATTGAACTGGTGCTGCTGAATATATCAGGCCAGGGGGAGCCTGATCTTGAACAACTTGAAGACGTATTGGCAGATGGTGTTCCTAGCCTGGTTTCATTAATGCATGGCAACAATGAGATCGGAAACCTGATTGATCTGGCAGAGGTTGGCGAAATCTGTCATAGGTTTAATGCCTTTTTTCATTCAGACACCGTACAAACCGTTGGGCACTATCCCATTGACCTGAGCAATACCCCGGTTGATTTCATTACGGCCTCTGCACATAAGTTTCATGGACCAAAAGGGGTGGGTTTCCTCTA
The DNA here is from genome assembly GCA_965229445.1 of Owenweeksia sp. Classification (GTDB taxonomy): domain Bacteria; phylum Bacteroidota; class Bacteroidia; order Flavobacteriales; family Schleiferiaceae; genus Owenweeksia. The sequence goes on along the minus strand of OZ245876.1, from coordinate 2,832,027 downwards.
TATCGACAAGAGGATCAAGATTTCATCACTTATAACCGGTGGATCTCAGGAAAGAGGTCACCGCGGAGGTACAGAGAATTTGCTGGGAATTGTTGGCATGCAATCAGCATTAGAAGCAGCTTATGCCCATTTGGATGAAGAATCCGCGCATATTAGAAATTTAAAGAATTCATTCTATCATGCCTTGCTGTCCCGCTTTGCCGGGATAGAAATAAATGGATTGTCCGCTGATCCCGCCCGGAGTCTGTACACAGTTCTGAGTGTTGGATTTCCGATGCTTGAGAACGATCCCATGTTTCTTTTTAACCTCGATTTGAAGGGTATTGCCCTCAGTGGTGGCAGTGCTTGTGCCAGTGGAAGTAACCAGGGCTCTCATGTGATAGAAGCCATCAAATCCGAGGCAAACTACCCTATAGCCAGATTCTCTTTTGGTAAAGATAACACGGAGAAACAGCTGCAGTATGTGCTGGAAGTCTTAGAAGCGATGATACCGAAAGTGACACTTTAATTAGATCACCTTTTCTTTCTTTCCCTTGTCCGATTTGTTTGGATTATAACCGAAGAGGCCGTTATCACGAATGATATTGTCTACATAGGCTGGCAATGCCTTTTCCCATCCGCTCTCACCTTCTCTAATCTTATTCAGTACATCCCTGGAGAAGATTTGCAGAATTTCCGGGTCATAATTTTCAATATCAATAATCCTTTTATTGGATTGCAGGTATTCATAAAGTGGTCTTAACCTGCGATGAATGGCCGCTGCCACGTTTTTAGTGGTTTGCACCGGATCATCTTTAGAGGGCTGCGATGGATAGACATACATTTTCATGTCTGTAGAATACAAAATTCCAAAGGCCGCCAAAATTCCACCTTTAAGTTCGCGATAATACCGGTCATCAAACAGATCGATCAGGTTGGTAACTCCCATAATCAATCCCATTCGTTCCTCTGTATAGCGAGAAAAATATTCTACCAACTTGTAGTATTGCTGGTAGTTTGAAATGAGCACCGTTTGTCCGAGGGAACAAAGAATTTCAGCCCGGTCGAGAAAGTCCTGCTCGTCAATTTCGCCTTCAGCTTTTAAGTTGTTGAGCGTAATTTCAAAAAGCACCACTAGTTTGTCTCGGTCAACCTTTCGTTCTTTAAGGAAATAGCCATAACCTTTTTTGATCATATCTATGTTCACCTTGGTTGCCGGCCTGAAACTGCCCCTTAATGCCAGAATGTTCTTTTTATAGAGCAAGGCTGCGGGAAGAATATTCTTACCCTCAGGACCAAAAATAACGGCATCGGTCATACCATTCTTTATCAGCTGCAGCGACATCAGTCTGTTGTCAACCTTCTCAAATTCAGGTCCTTCAAAGTGGATCATATCAATTTCCACTTTGTAATGGGAGATGTTATCGTAGATAGATCGCAGCAGTTCCTCCGGATTGTTCTTGATATGAAAAGCGCCGTAGATTAGGTTCACCCCCATAATACCAATAGTCTCCTGCTGGAGATAGGCTTCTTCCTCACGCATGCGAATGTGGAAGATGATATCGTTAGGGGCTTGCCCGGGAGAGAGCTGAAATCGCAGCCCCATCCAACCGTGCCCCTTAAACTTCTTCGTAAAGTTTATGGTGGCAATGGTATTGGAAAACGCAAAATAACATTTGTCGGGATACTTAATCCTACTCAGTCTTTGCTGAATGAGGTTGTACTCATGATCAATCATTTTTCGCAGACGGTTCTCGGTAACGTATCGGTTATCCGGTTCCTGTCCGTATATAGCATCGGAAAAGTCTTTGTCGTATGCACTCATAGTTTTGGCTACCGTGCCGGAAGCTCCTCCTGCCCTAAAAAAATGCCTTACCACCTCCTGACCTGCCCCGATCTCAGCAAAGGTGCCATAGATATTCTCGTTGAGATTTATTTTTAAGGCTTTCTGAGCGGTAGTCAGTACTATGCGTTCCATTTCTGCTTAGTAAATTATGATAACAAAAGTAACAAGTTCAATTACGTATAAAGGATTTTAGGCCTTAATTTTGAAACCTAAATTCCCAATATTCATGCGATTTACGCTTCTGGGTACTGGTACTTCACAAGGCGTGCCAATTATTGGTTGTACTTGCAAAGTATGTAACTCATCTAATCCTCAGGACCAAAGATTACGAACCTCCTTATTAATTGAATCAGCCAGCACCACAATTTGCATAGATATTGGACCGGATTTTCGTTACCAAATGTTGAGGGAGGGAGTGAATAGTTTAGATGGCATTGTGATTACCCATGAGCACAATGATCACATTGCCGGTCTGGATGAGGTGAGAGCCTTAAATTTCATTCAAAATAAGGCTATGCCTGTTTATTGCACGGAGAGAGTAGAGCTGGCCTTGAGAAGGAAATTTTTCTACATTTTTGAGAATAACGATTATCCGGGTGTACCGCGCATCACCTTTGATCGTATTGATACAGATAGGTTTAAGATTGGTGATATTGAAATCACCCCTGTACATCTGAAGCATGCCGATATGCCGGTGCTGGGTTTTAGAGTGGGTGATTTCGCCTACATCACCGATGCCAATTTTATTTCAGATACACAACTGGCAAAGTTAGTGGGGGTAAAGTATTTAGTTCTTGATGCGTTGCGCAAGGAAAAGCACCACTCTCATTTCTGCTTACCTGAGGCGATGGAATTAGCTGCTGTAATCGGCGCTAAGCATACCTGGTTTACGCATGTTAGTCACCAAATGGGATTGGCGGATGAGGTTAATGTGGCCTTGCCCGAGAATATGTCTTTGGCCTTTGATGGATTGAGAATTGAGACAAGCCATTGATCAGGAAGAACCTACTTGTCGTAGGTGGGATAGCCATTTATTAGTAAAGGGGAATACAGCCTTGGTTTTTAAAGTTGTAAGGAAGCGGTAGCAGGAAACTCTTTTAGTTTTCCAGCCATCCTATATAAAGCCAGGCTCTTAAGAGGGGATGGAATACCAGGCGGGTGAAATCAATGACCGCTAGGATAACCGGATATGTTCCCCAGGGGCCAGCTCCCGCTGTCCCCAGCAATAAGGTATTGAAATCCAAGGATATATCAAAGGCAATGTTCGCCAGACTATGCAATGTTTATGGTGATATTCGCCAATGATTTTCTACTGTTTGGTGTGAAACTAGTTCTGTGCGAACTAAGGTGTGAGGATGGGTGGGAACTGAGCATTCATCTTGCCCGAATTCTAAAAGCAATAAAGTAATCTCATAGTTTTCACTTATCACCCCCCGTCCACCTTTCATAAACGAGTGGTGTAGCACTACCTAGACTGAAACGCCATATTCCCTTAGGGCATCATTTAAGGAAGTCTTTTTATTGGTACTCTCTTTACGCTGCCCAATTATTAGTGCGCAGGGCACATTGTAGGAACCTGCCGGAAAGTTTTTGCTGTAGCTGCCGGGAATCACTACGGAACGAGAGGGTATATAACCCTTGATTTCGCTAGGGTTGTTGCCGGTAACATCCAAAATCTTAGTAGAAGCTGTCAATACCACATTGGCACCTAATACCGCTTCACTTTCTATGCGTATTCCTTCCACAACAATGCAGCGAGAGCCTATGAAGCAATTGTCTTCAATAATCACCGGCGCGGCCTGAACAGGCTCGAGAACTCCACCAATACCTACTCCGCCACTTAAATGAACATTTTTACCTATCTGCGCGCAACTGCCTACCGTGGCCCAGGTATCTACCATGGTGCCTTCATCTACATAGGCCCCAATATTTATATAGGAAGGCATCATGATCACCCCCTTGGAGACATACGCGCCGTAGCGAGCTATGGCATGGGGAACTACCCTGATTCCTAACTTATCGTAATCCTGCTTTAGCGGAATTTTATCGTGAAATTCAAGCGGTCCCGCCTGCAATTTTTCCATTTTTCGCGTAGGGAAGTACAATATCACCGCTTTCTTAATCCACTCATTAACCACCCAGGAACCATCAACTTTTTCTGCCACCCTTTCTTTTCCCTGGTCCAAATCCTCTATGATTCCCTCAATCATCTGAATAACCTCCGGATCCTTAAGTTTAGAGCGGTCATTCCATGCTTGTTCGATAATTTGTTTTCTGTGGTCCATGAAGAAAGGGGTATTAGTGGACGAAGGTAAAGGCTCTTTAAGTGAAATCCAATGCTCTGTTTAGGGCATCTTAAAAGGTGTCTTTCGCTGGCCGTCGCTTTCCAGCTCCTTGATCAACTCCTCAACGCGAAGTGACCCCTGACTGTACGATTGAAAATCCTTATGATAAACACCCTGGTACTCATCTTCGAGAAACAGCAAGAATCGCCGAATTTCCAGATTTTCATCCTTATATGCTTCGTAGAGTTTGTTGAAATGTTTCTTTCGTATTTCCTGGTTTTGAGAATGTATGAGTACTAACCAGGGAGCAATTTGGGCCTCTTCTTCAAATTGATCTTTTTCCGGATAGCCATGGAAATCGAGATAGCGATCAATTTTTAGGGTATTCATGGAGTCTATTTCCCGCAGCCGCTTTATTGCCGCTAAATGCTCTGTAGACCGCCATCCATCGGTATGCATAACTGAATCTTCCACAAATCTCACCCGTTTATCACTGTAATAGATGGCTTTCAAAAACACATTCTGATTCCTGGTGACCACCAAATCCTTGATGCCATCCAGATCTGATTGAGCATAAGCCGCTGGGTTTAGCCCCGGAAAAAGAGCTAAAAACAAAAAGAAGAGTAGGGAGGGTAGAGTGAGTAGAGTTTTCAAATCATCTCTCATGACTCCCTTGTTCTATTATAAAGATTTGCTCGCCTTCACGGTGCATCCAATATTGTTCGCGCGCAAACTTTTCCAGTTTTTTATCGTCGGTGGTGAGTTCCTCTAACTTCAATTCATCCGCTCTTATTTCAGTTTGATAGTATTCGATGCTCTGTTTCAATTCGCTGATCTCATTATTTAGTTCATGATGCATCATATAGGAGTTGATATCGAGGAAGAGCATCCACACCAGAAAGCCCAGCGTGGCCATTACAAACTTGTTGGTCAGGACCTGAAACCATTTGTAAGACTGTAGATTTTGCCAACGCTCTTTCATGCTGCTAAATCTATAACGACTTACAACTTACATTCCGTATGGTGAAGCTTATCTATGAACAGGGGGCTGTGAACACTTAAGCCGTAAATTGAAGGTCGCTTAGGTTGCGATACACGCCATTTTCTATTTCCAGCAGTTGATTATGGGATCCAGACTCCACAATTTTACCCTGGTCAATAACCAGAATCTTATCCGCCTTTCTTACCGTAGCCAGGCGATGAGCAATCACCAGGGAGGTTCTGCCCATCATTAATTTATCCAGAGCATCTTGAACCAGTCTCTCTGATTCCGAATCTAACGCAGATGTGGCTTCATCCAAAATTAATATTCTGGGATTCTTTAAGACCGCACGCGCTATAGCTACTCGCTGTCTTTGCCCGCCAGAAAGCTGTACACCTCGTTCGCCAACCAGTGTGTTCAGGCCTTCCGGAAACTTTGCAATAAATTCCCAGGCGTTGGCTTTTTTGGCGGCTTCGATTATTTCCTCTTCAGAACTGGATGGTTTACCATAAGCGATATTTTCACGGATAGAACCGCCAAAGAGAAAGACATCCTGTGGCACCACTGCCATCTGATTTCGGAGTTCGCTTAAACCATAGTTTTCCGACGGCTTATCATCATAGTAAAGCGTGCCTTCAGAGGCTTCGTAAAAGCGAAGAATCAAAGATACCAGGGTCGATTTTCCAGCGCCACTTGGTCCAACCAAGGCAATTTGTTCTCCAGGCATAGCCTGAAAACTCACACCGTTCAGTACTTTCAGATCAGGGCGGCTGGGGTAGCTAAAATGAACCTCTTTAAATTCAAGCTTGCCTCTGAAGTTATCTAAAACCGTGGTCGACTGTTCTTCTCTTAAATCTTCGGTGGGTTCCTCAAGAATTTCCATCAATTCTTCCGTCGCTCCAATGGCCTTTTGAATACTGGCATAGACATTCGCAAAACCACCAATAGAGCCACCAATAAAACCCGAGTAAATTACAAAACTGAAAAGCTCTCCTACGGCAAGTTCACCGGCAGCTATAAGGTTTACTCCCTGCCATATTACGGCCACAATGGCTCCGAAAAGACCTAAGATGATAAAGGATGAAAAGGCTCCCCGATACTTTCCGCCCTTCATGCCAATTTTCGCTGCCTGATCGGTTTTTGCCTTGTAACGCGCCATTTCTAGAAACTCATTGGCAAAGGCTTTTACATTAAAAATCCCTTGTAAGGTCTCTTCAACGATGGTGTTGGATTCGGCAACTTCCTTTTGTACTTCCTTGGAAAAGCGCCGAATGAAACGACCAAAAAATACCGCCACCAATACCACCACCGGTACGATGGCCAGCATAAACAGGGTTAGTTTAGGAGAAGTGTAAACCAGAATGGCAATACCGCCAAAGATGATCACTAATTGACGAATAAACTCGGCGAGGGTGGTGGTGAAAGTTTCCTGGAGCAGAGAGATATCTGAAGAAATTCTACTGTTTAATTCTCCTACCCGTTTTTGATTAAAAAAGGTGAAAGGCAGCTTAATAAGATGCTGATAGGTTGCTTGTCTTAAACTGGCCAGGGTTTTTTCAGTCACATTTACAAAAATCACCACCCGGAAAAAACTAACAATAGCCTGCGCTACCAGGATGGCCATGAGTATCAGGGAGATACTCTTGATGTTTTCAAAAATGGCTTCGGAATTAGTAGCATCTACCAGCTCTCCGAGGTACTTAGGAAAGGCAAGATTTGCCGCGCTGGAAAGTAAAAGGAATATCATGCCCACCGCAAATTCTCCCCGGTAAGGTTTGATGTATTTATAAAGCTTGAGAGATTTTCTGAAAGTGTCTTTACTCAGCTTGGCTCGCTTCTTGTCCTCCGCCATTGTGCAATTTTAACCGGCCAAAAGTAAGAAGACTTTTGGTGCTAGAGGAAATGCCTCTCACTCTGAAGATGTGGGCAATGTGATGGATGATTGGTGACGAATGTGATTATTGTGTCAATATGATCCATCTGATGGGGTGCACATCCTAATAAACCCAATTAACCTAATGATCTAATTGACCGATGACCGATGACCGATGACGGGTGTAGAATGTGGTTAATGTGATAAGGTGCACATCCTAATAAACCCAATTAACCTAATGATCTAATTGACCAATGACGGGTGACGGGTGTAGAATGTGGTTAATGTGATAAGGTGCACATCCTAATAAACCCAATTAACCTAATGATCTAATTGACCGATGACCGATGACGGGTGTAGAATGTGGTTAATGTGATAAGGTGCACATCCTAATAAACCCAATTAACCTAATGATCTAATTGACCAATGACGGGTGACGGGTGACGAATGTGGGCAATGCGTCAATGTAATTAATTTGACAATGTAATGGATGACTGGACTTGCTGCGTTCTTTATGACGGGAAGTCGTAAGTCAGGTCACCTGTCCGCCTCTGGCGGGAGCGGTGTCGTTTGTCAGGTTTAGCGAAGTCGAGACTAAAGTCAGGTCGAGCGAAGTCGAGACCAATATCCCGTTGCCCCATTTCGACTACTCTCAATGTGGCACCATGTTGCCTTCCGATTATAAGTATACGTTGGTTAGGTCGCCTGTCCGCCTCTGGCGGGAGCGAAGTCGACACTAAAGTCAGGTCGAGCGAAGTCGAGACTAAAGTCAAGTCGAGCGAAGTCGAGACCTAATCCAACTATTTGCCTTACCTTTGCCATCCCATTCTTAGCAGGGATCATCTAAATTGATACCCATCTCTACCATAAGTTCAGCTAAGCGTCGGAAGCTGAAATTGACAGATCACAAAAAGAAAAGAACACAAGGCAGGTAAAGTACCTGAAGGATACCGCTGTATAAAGGGTATTCTGCTCGGCAATTCCGCGATGGGATAATCCAAATAAACTTATCATGAATAAATCATCCCATTACAAGGGAAATAAATCACGTAATTCTGGCAGGCCTCAGCCATCCAGATCAAATAATCGTCGTAAACAAAGTTCTGTTAACCCAGATTTACTGACGCAAAAAGCCTCTGAACCGGTGGCGGTGAAAAAGTATTCACCTACCAGAACCTTTGGCGAGATGCCGCTTCACCCCCGGCTTATGGCAAATATTGAGAAGAAAGGCTTTGAACAACCAACAGAAATTCAAGATCGTACACTGGAGTCTTTACTGAAAAGAAGGGATCTACTCGGTATAGCCCAGACTGGAACTGGAAAAACGGGGGCTTTCTTAATTCCTATGATCGATCGTTTACTGCGTGAGAAGAACAATTTTCAAAGCCTGGTACTGGTGCCTACGCGTGAACTGGCGGTGCAAGTGGAGGAGGAATTCAGAAGCCTCGTGCACGGATTTAATATGCACGTCACCTGCCTGATTGGTGGCACTAATATCAATCGTGATCTACACCAGCTAAAACGTAAATCTTCCTTAATCGTAGCCACCCCCGGTCGTCTGCTTGATCTCTATCAAAGGAAGGCTATTCGGCTCAGCGACTTTGAGGTTTTAGTGTTAGATGAGTTTGATCGTATGCTGGATATGGGCTTCGCTCGCGATGTGGACCGCATTGTTGGTGCCATGACCAGGAGAAAGCATACTATGTTGTTTTCAGCCACGCTGGATGAAACCCAACGGAGTAAGATCAACAAGCTGCTTAAAACGCCTGTGGAAGTACAAGTGAGCAATGGGCAACAAACCGGTCAGCACATTGATCAGGAGATCATAAAGCTCAATCCCGGTGAAGACAAGTTTGCCCGCTTAAAATTGCTGCTAGACGACCCGGAGTTTAGCAAGGTTTTGGTATTTGCCGAAACCAAACGCTGGGTAAGCAAGGTGAATAAAAAGCTGAAGCAGGCAGGGGTGCAATCTGACGAGATTCATGGTAATAAAAGCCAGAATTACCGGCAAAAAGCCCTCAATAGTTTTAAAAAAGGAGGCGTGAGAGTTTTGGTTGCCACCGATGTTGCCGCCCGTGGGCTGGACGTCAACGATATCTCGCATGTCATTAATTTCCAGCTACCTGGAAGCATGGATAGCTATATTCACAGAATTGGTCGCACCGGAAGGGCGGGAAATAAAGGAAAGGCCTTAACTTTCGTTCAATAAAATTAACATTCATTTATGGCGAAATCGCAACAATCATTTAGTAAGAAAGAAAGAGAAAAGAAGAGACAAAAGCGCAAGGAGGAGAAAGCCAAAAAGCGTGAAGAGAGGAAGAATAACCCTGAGGATAAGGGAGATAACTTAACTTGGGTTGATGAGTTTGGAAATTTCCACGATACTCCACCAGAGAAGAGAAAGAAGATAAAGGCAGAAGACATCGTACTGGGTGTTCCTAAGAAAACTGACTTTGAAAACGACGATCCGGTAAAAACTGGGGTGGTTACCAATTTCAATGATTCCAAAGGCTACGGCTTTATCCGTGAAAAACACTCACAGGAAAGCATTTTCTTCCACATCAGCGATTGTGAGGAAGAGGTGGTAGAAAACAATATGGTAAGTTTTGAAATTGAGCAAGGTCCCAAGGGAGCCAACGCCAAAAAAGTGAAGGTTAAGCGATAAATTTATGGATGACTGGGATTTCGTTGGAAGTCCCTGTCATTGCTTCTTCCTGGGCCAGGAGAATCAGGTAGCCACTCGGCCTTGGTGGCCCCAATCGCTATTCTTTATTTCTCCAATACATCCAGAATCCACTTGATGGTTTCATCCGTGTTCATGATTGACCATGAGTGCGGATGTTTGCTTCCATCTAATCGTACACCTTTGTTCTGTGTAATGATAACTTCTGCATTTTCATTGCCATTCCTTCTCAGCTGATTTACAAAGGCCACGATATCAGTACCATTCCAATCGTACAAATCTCTTCCTCGTTGGTTGAGTAGAAAATCCAGGTTTAAATCGGAATGCATTCGAATGGGAATCCCCGATAAATACCTGGCATTGCCACCTCCGTTTATGCCGTAGCTATATATTGAGGCATTCACATAATTCTGAGGAAAACTATCGGGTGAACCACCATAGACTTGATTGTAAGTGTTTATAAACCATTGCGCTTCAGATACCCCAGCAGGGTTATAATTTCTGGCAATTTCCCGTTCACAGTATCTGTAAAACCGGGCATAGTCCAGGGGAGGATCCAAGCCAATGATGCCCTTAGGTACCAAATAGGTATTGCTGTCTCTAACCGCACTAATTCCATAGGTCAAGGAAATCATGGCCCCATTCGATAAGCCGCAAAAAATAAAGTTCTCTTTGGCTATTTGATGTTCGTCTACCACTCTTTTAAATATGGTATCCAGAAACCAAATATCAGGAGTGCGCTGAATGGTTCCCCAGTTTAATGAAGGAACAATGACCAGGATATTGTGATGATACGCCTTGGTATGTAGGTTGATTTGTTCTAAGAGATTTTCGACGGATTCTCCTGCGCTGGGAAGTATGGTTAATACGCCAATGGGATGTTCCGGAGGTACAATTTGATAGTAAAACAAGCTGGTTGACTCACCGTCGTTCACATACATGGCATATGGATCATCTTCACTTACCATCACCTTTTGCATCACTTGTCCAAAGCAATAATTGTAACCAAATAATAATGTCGTCAGGATAAAATTTTTAAGCATTCCGGTGTATTTGGGGTTATGATTGATCAGAGCCTGAGAAAAATTGAGAAAATATCATCCCTTGGCAAAATGGAAAAGCTTTTATGCCCGGAAGGAGTATCAGGGGTTTGAATTTGATTTGGACAGGATCTCTCCTGATTTCAGTTTACGCCAATATTCCTTGAGATCACTTCGCACCTCTCCACTGAGCAACAATAGACCAATAATATTTGGTAGGGCCATCGCCAAAATCATCATATCAGAGAAGTCTAGCACCGCTCCCAAACTTACCGATGAACCGATGACAATAAATACAAGGAAAAGAAATTTGTACACCAATTCGGTAGTTCTGCTGCGGCCAAATAAGAAGGTCCAGGCACGTAAACCATAGTAACTCCAACTGATCATGGTGGAGAAGGCAAATAGAAAGATGGCTACCACCAACACCATGGGAAACCAGCTAATTACGCTACCAAATGCCTGCGAGGTCAGCGTAGCTCCTCCTAAACCGGCATCATCATAAAAACCCGTAAAGATTAACACCAGGGCAGTAAGGGTACATACCACCACCGTGTCAATAAAAGGCTCCAGTAGAGCAACAAATCCTTCGCTAACAGCGTGATGGGTGCGAGCGGCACTATGGGCAATGGCCGCTGATCCAATCCCTGCTTCGTTGGAAAATGCGGCCCTGCGGAACCCCTGGATCAATACGCCGATAAATCCCCCCAGGGCAGCGCGTGGACTAAAGGCGCCATCGATTATGAGGGCAAAGGCCTCACCAATATTACCGATGTTCTTACCGATAATAACCATCGCGGCAAGCACATAAAGCCCAGCCATAAAGGGAACAATCTTTTCTGTAACCCTGGCAATACTTCGAATGCCTCCAATGATCACTACGCCGACCAAAATGGCCAGAATTAAACCAAAATAGGGTCCCATTCCCTGCAAAACTGTGAACTCACCTGCCATCTGTTGAAAAGCCTGATTGGATTGGAACATATTGCCTCCGCCGAAGCTGGCTCCTATGGTAAGGACAGCAAAAATCACCGCTAGCACACTACCCAAACCCTTCATATTTCTTTTGGCCAGGCCTTTTCGCAGGTATCGCATAGGTCCTCCTTCAACTACACCATCATCGCCGATATCTCTGTACTTAACGCCCAGGGTACACTCCGTAAATTTGGATGCCATACCTAGCAGTCCTGCCAGAATTAGCCAAAAAGTAGCACCGGGTCCACCCAGTGAAATAGCCACTGCCACTCCGGCAATATTTCCCAGTCCTACCGTGGCACTTACCGCCGTGGCCAGGGCTTGAAAATGAGTAACTTCTCCCGGGGCGTTTGCATCATCGTAAGCTCCACGTACTAACTTTATGGAGTGTCGCCAACCCCAAAATTGGATTAATCTCATCCGCAGGGTGAAGAAGAGGGCGCCAAATATTAACCAGATTACAATAAAAGGAATGGCCTTGGTTCTGACATCCCCGTTGGGATGGCGTGCCAAACTGCCATCATCATTATAAACCCGGTTGTCATAAAGCCCCATAGCATAAAACGGATCCCAAAAAATCACTCTGCTAAAAGCGGCAACAATTGGTACAAAGGTGGCGTTGAAGATTTCCGCCACGGCATGTTTCTCTATCACAAAGGCCGTATCAATTCGTTGGCCTGCTGCATCAACAATCGCTACCGTATAGGATGGGCCTTCGGTTAATCCATTGGCCACCGAGGCATTGGTATCCACTTTTTGTGCACTCCAATAAAACTTATAAGGTTTTTCACCGCCTGATACTTTCAACTGAGCGCGGCCATCATTAATGCGCTTACTTATGTTTTCAAGTTTAATGCTTGACAGCTCCAAAGGATCCTGCCCCTTAAGCATGAAGGCAAATAGTAGGATCAAGACGCTATAGAAATACTTTTGCATAAGTTTATGTTTTGAGAGCAGGCCTGCAATAATCTAAAAAAATCAGCGAGGATTCAAATTCTTCACCCGCCGCAAATGACATCATTCCGACAAGTTTATATATTTTGGTCTGGCAATAAAGCAACTTCATAATTCCATATGAGCACAAACACAGAATCCTGGGGCACCAGGGTTGGCCTAATTTTGGCCATGGCAGGAAACGCCGTTGGATTGGGTAATTTCTTGAGATTTCCGGTACAGGCAGTGCAAAATGGAGGTGGGGCCTTTATTATTCCGTACCTGGTGTGTTTCCTTTTAATGGGGATTCCGCTTCTGTGGATGGAATGGACCATGGGAAGGTTCGGTGGTAGATCCGGTAATCACTCTACACCCTTTATCCTAGATACGATGGGAAAGGCGCGTTTCTGGAAGTACTTTGGTGTTTTTGGCATCTTCACCAACGTAGCGGTGGCGGCCTACTACTGTTATATAGAATCCTGGACATTGTCTTATGTATTTCATTCAGTATTTGGCACCTTCAATGGGATGGGTCAGGGCGAGGTAGCCAGCTTTTTCAATAATTATCTTCATATCGGCAGCTCAACTACCGGTATTCCGTATGAAGCAGCCATTATCTATGTTATCTGCTTGTTGCTGAACACTTATATTCTTTCACGCGGTCTTCATGGCGTGGAAAAAGCAGCCAAAATTGGCGTACCACTGCTCTTAATATTCGGGGCTATTCTAGCCGTTAGAGGTCTTACGCTCGGTACCTCAGGTGCCTCTCCCGAACATCCTGATGCCAGTGCCTGGGATGGCCTTAATTTTTTGTGGACTCCACAATTTGATTCGTTATTCAATCCTACCGTTTGGCTGGCAGCAGCTGGTCAAATGTTCTTTACCCTATCAGTAGGCATGGGAACCATACATTGCTATTCCTCCTATCTCAAGGCGAAAGATGACATTGCATTGAATGCTGTTTCCGCAGGATTTATGAATGAATTTGTGGAGGTGGTATTAGGAAGTTTAATAGTAATTCCTATTGCGGCCGGCTACCTTGGCATAGATTGGGTGCGGGAGAATGCCGGCTTCGGGATGGCCTTTCAAACCATGCCTTATTTATTTGATCAGTGGGGAGCAGTAATTAGCAACCTGGCCGGATTATTTTGGTTTGGCCTACTATTCTTTGCGGGCATCACCTCCTCTTTGGCTATGGGTACCCCCTGGATGGGTTTTATGCAAGATGAGTTTAACTTCAAACGAGGCAGTGCCGCCTGGTCTTTTGGCGCATTGATTTTGGCGGTTGGCTTACCCACCGTTTTCATTTATCAGATAGATGAATCTGGTATCGTAGATCAGATATTTTTTAATGAATACGATTACTGGGCCGGCACCATGTCTCTAGTGGTATTCGCCCTGGCAGAGGCAATACTATTCTCCTGGATCTTTGGCCTCAAAAAAGGATGGCCGGAATTACTAGAAGGAGCAGATATCAAGGTTCCGCAATTTTTCAGGTTTGTGATGCTCACTATCACTCCCTTGTTACTAAGCGTCGTATTTCTTGGATCACTTTTTTTACCGGAAGGTGGGGATTGGGCTGCCGCTTTTGCGTCACTGGCCAGCGGTGAAGGATGGCAACTGGATAATGGTTCCATCATAGAAATGTTGCAAAATGCCGGTATACGAGAGCAAATAAGCAATGCCTCAGATCCTGCAGTTAAGGAACGTTTGGTTAAGAAAATGGGTCTGGTAAATGCTGCTAGATTATTATTAATTGGCCTTTTTGCCGGAATCAGTATCTTAGTGTACATGGCTTATCGTCGACGTAAGAATGAAAACCTCGCTACCGTATGAATACCAGCGCAATTATTTTAATGGTCATTACGCAGGTAACGGTGGCGGCCTTTACCATTCATTTCTTTATGAAGGTATTACGCACTCCTAAAAGACCGGAGCCAGATTCTTATGATGAGAATGACGATGATGAATAGACTTATTCACGCTTTAAGCATATCGAGGGGGAGCTGAAAGCATCTCTGTGAAAAATCGTTTCAAGGAAATCCTGTATTACTCCAGGCGGCAAAGACGGGCCTTAGGTCTGTTATTTGTGCTTTGTCTGATGTTGTTGGCAACGCAGATATACCTGCGCTTTTATGATCCAAAAGCAGTTATTGATTGGTCAGAGTATGAGGCCTTTGTGGAGGATTGGCAGCAACTGGATAGTCTGGAGAATGGGTTAACCGATCAACCAGCATCATTATTCTCCTTTGATCCTAACACGGTGTCAGATTCTCGTATGGAAGCCCTGGGATTGGATGCCAGAGTAAGAGCTAATATTATAAACTATCGCCTCAAAGGCGGATTTTTTTCCAGGCCTGAAGATTTACTTAAAATATACGGAATGGATACGCTTCTGTACCATCGGCTGGCCGATTATATATCGATTGAGAAAAGGATTTCCGAGGATCGCAGGCATCTAAGAATACAAAACCAGGCATTAAAGCTCAGGGATACAATCGATCTGAATGAGATAAGTGAAAAGGAACTTTCAGAAATAGGGCTCTCGGAACGGGAAGTAACAGGCATTATGGGTTATCGCAACCGATATCGTCCCTTCCAATCTCCAGATGATTTATTGGAAGTTTACAATCTTGATTCAGCGAAGGCGAGACAGATCATTCCTTATGTTAAATTGAGAAAGAGGAGGAAAGATTCAGTTTTAGCCAACCCGCTGGTGGTGGATTTAAATCATGCTGATTCCACCGGTTTACTCGCAATAAAAGGTGTAGGCCCATACCTGGCCGGAAAGATTATACAGTATCGGAATCAATTGGGAGCTTATGCAGAAATGAAGCAATTGCTGGAAATTAGAGGTATTGACAGCTTAAATTATTTCGATATCCGCCATCAACTTAAGTTGGATGCTTCTCAGGTAAAACGCATTAATATCAACAAGGCTTCTATACAAGAGCTTGAAAATCATCCATATATCAGAAGGTCTGTAGCCAGGAACATCGTTAGATTCCGGGAAGAATACCGTCAATTCAGCAGTTTGGAAGAACTCAAAAACCTTGAATTAGTAGATGAGGTTTTATTCAGTAAAATTGCAAACTATCTTTGCGTCGAGGAGTTAAACCAAAAGTAAGCTAACCCAATACAAGAGAAATGACAGATACATCAGCCATGAATGGATTGGATTTTGGAAGGACAGAAACACAGAAAATGATTGCTGAGACGGTGCGTGATTTCTGTGCGCAACACATCACACCCAACATTATGGAGTGGGATGAAGCGCAAACATTTCCTATTGATGTGTTTAAGGGATTGGGAGAACTTGGATTAATGGGGGTTTTGGTGCCGGAAGAATATGGCGGTGCCGGACTTTCATATACCGAATACGTTACCGCCATTACAGAATTGAGTAGAGTGGATCCCTCCATTGGCTTATCCATGGCAGCTCATAATTCATTGTGTACGGGTCATATTTTACAGTTCGCCAATGAAGAGCAGAAAAAAAAGTACCTACCTAAGTTGGCTTCGGCTGAATGGATAGGAGCATGGGGCTTAACCGAGGCCAATACCGGATCAGATGCGATGAGAATGCAGGTTACTGCTAAGAAAGATGGTGAGCATTGGGTATTGAATGGTGCAAAGAATTGGATCACACACGGCATTACAGGAGACGTGGCCGTGGTGCTGGCGCGAACAGGAGAACTTTTGGATAGTCATGGTATTTCAGCCTTTATCGTGGAACGAGGAACATCGGGGTTTTCGGGAGGCAAGAAGGAGAATAAGTTAGGCATGCGTGCTTCGGAAACGGCAGAAATGATTTTTGAGGACTGTCGCATTCCGGCTGAGAATATGATTGGCTCTGAAGGAGAAGGTTTTATTCAGGCGATGAAAGTCTTAGATGGGGGAAGGATAAGTATTGCGGCTTTATCGCTAGGCACCGCCTACGGTGCAATGGATGCTGCGGTTAAGTATTCTAAGGAAAGGCAACAGTTTGGTCAACCCATTGCCAATTTTCAAGCCATTGGATTTAAGATTGCGGATATGGCCACGGATATTGAGGCCGCGGAGTTGCTGACCTTTAAAGCAGCTAATCTTAAAAATAGAGGTGAAGAGGTGACTAATCCTTCGGCCATGGCCAAATTATATGCCTCCGAAGTTGCGGTAAAAGTTTGCAATGAAGCAGTGCAAATATTTGGGGGTTACGGATTTACCAAAGATTTTCCGGTAGAAAAGTTTTATCGCGACGTAAAGCTGTGTACCATTGGTGAGGGAACTTCGGAGATTCAAAAGTTGGTAATTTCCAAGAATCTCATGAAATAAAATCTATAGTGTTGTACTTATTAAACATTAGTTTTAAATTTGCAGCCCGAAAAAATTAATACAGATACCTATGTTGGTAGTTTCAGTTAAGGAAGGAGAATCAATTGAACGTGCATTAAAGCGTTACAAGCGTAAGTTTGACCGCACGGGCACCATGCGTGAGATTCGTGGACGTAAGCAGTTCATCAAACCTTCTATTCAACGTCGTAAAGAGGTGTTAAAAGCCGCTTATATTCAGCAGAAGCAGCTGGACGAAGAATAGACCTTCCCTGATAATATTTCCTTAAAGCAAGGAGTTGTAAGTTTACAGCTCCTTGCTTTTTTTATGACTATAACTGACTTTACAAATCACCTCAGATATCAGAAACGCTATTCTGATCATACCTTGAAGGCGTACGAAAATGATTTGCAAAGTTTTCGACAATATTTAATTTCTGATAAGGAATTAGATCCTGAAGAGTCGGAGGGATGGAGCGCGGTATCTCATCATTTTATTAGGGAGTGGATTTTGGCCCTGATGGATTCGGGATTGTCCCCCAAATCGGTAAATCGTAAACTTTCAAGCCTTAAAAGCTTTTACAAGTACTTATTGCGTCAGGGTGAAGTGAGTGACAACCCAGCTGCGAGAATTACCGCTCCCAAGGCGGCCAGAAAATTGGTAAGAGTGGTACCGGAAGAGGAAATAGACCGGATCATGGATGAGATTAAATTTGATGATGATCGTTGGGGAATCACCTCCCAAACTATATTCCAGACTTTCTATCACACCGGAATGCGTCAGGCAGAGTTAATTGGTTTGAGCATTAGTGATGTGGATTTGGAACAGGCCCGCCTTAAGGTAACAGGAAAGCGCAACAAGGAAAGATATATTCCCCTCACGAAGGGATTAAGGTGCAGCCTGGAGAAATATTTAAACCAGCGGCTTTCCTGGCCAATTGAAAATACGGAGAAACTATTTGTAAGTTTAAAGGGAAAGGCCTTGTATCCAAAATTAGTTTATCAGACCATCCATGATATTTTGGATCGGGTGTCAGGGGTGGAAAAGAAGAGTCCACATGTATTGCGTCATAGCTTTGCTACTCATATGCTGAATCACGGGGCGGATCTCAATTCAATCAAAGAGATTTTGGGACATGCTAATCTGGCTGCCACTCAGATATATACCCACAACTCCATAGATGAGTTAAAACGGGTGTATGGGAAGTTTCACCCGCGCAATCAGTAAAGCCATTCTACGCACGGACTTTGAAAATAATAGCAGCTTATAGATAAAAACAATTGGCTTTTGATGGCTTATTTGTTACCTTCGACTGAGGACCTGAAACAGGGAAATATAGGAAGCTTCTAACGGAATTACTGTCATAAGTTAAAGGCTTCACAGGATACAATAAAATCAAACTGCCCGGGGTTTTATCTTTCCGGGTTTTAGGTCAAGTTCTTTAAATAGAAGTCTAACCAGGCTTGCCGGGAAGCTGTAATTAAAATAGCACATGAATCTGCGAATTCAATCTGTCAATTTCACCGCCGATCAAAAATTAGTCAACTTCATTGAAGGAAGATTAGAAAAACTGAATCAGTATCACGACAAGATTATTAATGGAGAGGTGTTTTTAAAGGTTGATAATAATCATACCAAACAAAACAAGATAGCAGAGATAAAGGTCCATGTTCCGGGTCATGAATTTATTGTGAAGAAGCAGTGTAAAAGCTTTGAAGAAGCCACTGATCTATCTGCTGAAGCCCTTCGGCGTCAGCTTAGGAAATACAAGGAAAAAGTACGGGGGATAGCCTCTTGAAAAATCTTATTTAGCCTGTTTGTAGCATTTCAAATTTGTTATACATTTGCAGTCCGTTTAAAAAACGGGCTGTTCTTTTTATATAGGTACCTAAAATTCGCCTGTGTAGCTCAGTTGGCCAGAGCAGCTGATTTGTAATCAGCTGGTCGGGGGTTCGAATCCCTCCACAGGCTCGGATGAGCTAACGGGAATTTATTCCTGTAAAGGCTCATTTTTTTAATCAGGCTAGCCATGAAAATGGTCCTGACGAAGGTGAATTCCTTCAGTAGTTCTTAATTAGCATTGAATAGGGGAGATACTCAAGCGGCCAACGAGGACAGACTGTAAATCTGTTGGTTTTTACCTTCGCAGGTTCGAATCCTGCTCTCCCCACATTAGTTCTTTGAAAGGGAGCTCAGGTGCAGACAGATTTATCTGTTGGTTTTTATCCTGGTTTCCCAATTGGTTCATCATAACCGAAGGGTAGATGGACATTTTTGTAGGCCATGACCAAAAGTTGTGGTAGACAAAGCCAGAATCCGCCTTTGGTGGGTAAAAAAAGCGGGAGTAGCTCAGCTGGCTAGAGCATCAGCCTTCCAAGCTGAGGGTCGCGGGTTCGAATCCCGTTTCCCGCTCAAGAGAGGAGAATGGAATTTGACATCCCTCATGGTTATTAGCCATGAATTAGCGACCCAGGTCGCGCCTGCCTGCCGGTAGGCAGGGGTTCGAATCCCGTTTCCCGCTCAAGAGAGGAGAATGGAATTTGACATCCCTCATGGTTATTAGCCATGAATTAGCGACCCAGGTCGCGCCTGCCTGCCGGTAGGCAGGGGTTGGAATCCCGTTTCCCGCTCAAGAGAGGAGAATGGAATTTGACATCCCTCATGGTTATTAGCCATGAATTAGCGACCCAGGTCGCGCCTGCCTGCTGGTAGGAAAGGGTTGGAATCCTGATTCCGCTCAAAGAGAGGTAGTTATTAGTTGATTAAGAATTGGTTGAATGGTTAAGCATTTACATCAAATTGCCAATTAGCTAATCAACTGATTAACGAATAACTGCCGATGTAGCTCAGGGGTAGAGCGTTTCCTTGGTAAGGAAGAGGTCAGGGGTTCAAATCCCCTCATTGGCTCTAAGTGAAAGACCACGGTGGTCTCGCTTTTATAGATGATTTAATTAAAACAGAAGTTTAAAACCATGGCAAAAGAAACATTCCAACGTACCAAGCCACACTTGAATATTGGTACAATCGGACACGTTGACCACGGTAAGACCACTTTGACGGCCGCCATCACAACTGTATTGGCCAACGCCGGTCTTTCCGAGTTGCGTTCATTCGATTCAATCGACAACGCTCCAGAAGAGAAAGAGCGTGGTATTACTATTAATACTTCACACGTAGAGTACGAAACTGAAAATCGTCACTATGCACACGTTGACTGTCCAGGTCACGCTGACTATGTAAAAAACATGGTAACTGGTGCTGCCCAAATGGACGGAGCTATTCTTGTAGTGGCTGCAACTGATGGCCCTATGCCTCAAACTCGTGAGCATATCCTTCTTGGTCGCCAGGTAGGTATTCCACGGATCGTTGTATTCATGAATAAAGTGGATATGGTGGATGATGAGGAATTGCTTGAACTGGTAGAAATGGAGATTCGTGAGCTTCTTTCTTTCTATGAGTACGACGGTGACAACACTCCTGTAATCCAGGGTTCTGCTCTTGGCGCACTTAATGGTGAACAAAAATGGGTAGACACAGTGATGGATTTGATGAAGAATGTTGACGAGTGGATCGAAGAGCCAGAGCGCGACAATGAGAAGCCATTCCTTATGCCTATTGAGGATGTTTTCTCTATTACCGGTCGTGGTACTGTAGCTACCGGTCGTATTGAAACAGGAGTTGCCAACACTGGTGACCCAGTTGAGATCATCGGCTTTGGAGATGAGAAATTAAACTCCACTATCACTGGTGTTGAGATGTTCCGTAAGATCCTTGATCGCGGAGAAGCTGGTGATAATGTAGGAATTCTTCTTCGTGGTATTGAGAAAACTGATATCCGTCGTGGTATGGTGATCTGCAAGCCAGGATCAATCACTCCTCACACTAAGTTTAAGGCTGAGGTTTATATCCTTAAGAAAGAAGAAGGTGGACGTCACACTCCATTCCATAACAACTACCGTCCTCAGTTCTACTTGCGTACAACAGACGTAACCGGGGAGATTGTTCTTCCTGACGGAACTGAAATGGTAATGCCTGGAGATAATGTTTCCATTACGGTGAACCTTATCGCGCCGGTAGCAATCAACAAAGGTCTTCGCTTCGCAATCCGTGAAGGTGGTAGAACGGTTGGTGCTGGTCAGGTAACTGAGATTGTAGAGTAAGACGGAGTTCTTACATTAATATAAAGGTAGAAAAAGGTGTTCCCGGATTTCCGGGATCACCTTTCTGCCATAAAAAGGGAAAGTAAATAATCCAGAGCCACCGGTAGATTTTCAGACAGTCTGAAACCTAGGTATAGAGCGGATTCTGGAAATACGGGTGTAGCTCAGCTGGTAGAGCAGCGGTCTCCAAAACCGAAGGTCGTGAGTTCGATTCTTACCACCCGTGCAAAGCATTAGAAAAATGAGTAGAGTAAAATCTTATTTCCAGGAATCATATCAGGAACTGATGCATAAGACATCCTGGCCGAGCTGGGCAGAACTGCAACGCACTACTGTGCTGGTGGCGGTGGCGTCAATAGTGATAGCATTGCTCATTTTTGCCATGGACAAGATTATTAGCACGGCGCTTGAGGGCTTTTATGACTTATTCCAATAATTAGCAGAGTAAGCATGAGTGAGATGGATAAACATTGGTTTGTAGTACGTGCTATTTCCGGACAGGAAAACAAGGTAAAGGGCTACATCGAAAGTGAAATAGAGTATCAGGGATTACAAGACTATTTTGGACAGGTTTTAGTACCTACTGAGAAAGTGTTTCAAATCCGTAATGGCAAAAAAGTTAGTAAGGAGAGAAATTATTTTCCCGGATATATCATGATTGAGGCTAACCTCACCGGGGAAATGGTTCACGCAATTAAGAACATTAACGGCGTTATTGGATTTCTGGGCGAAACCAAAGGTGGAGACCCGGTGCCCTTGCGTCAGTCAGAAGTAAACCGCATGCTCGGTAAGGTTGATGAACTTTCAGAAGTGGAAGAGAAAATCAACATTCCATTCATTGTGGGTGAAACGGTAAAGGTTATCGATGGTCCTTTTAATGGCTTTAACGGAACCATTGAGAAGATCAATGAAGAAAA
The DNA here is from genome assembly GCA_965229445.1 of Owenweeksia sp. Classification (GTDB taxonomy): domain Bacteria; phylum Bacteroidota; class Bacteroidia; order Flavobacteriales; family Schleiferiaceae; genus Owenweeksia. The sequence continues at coordinate 2,810,042 of OZ245876.1, read as the reverse complement.
GCGCAAGTTAGAGGTGATGGTTAAGATTTTTGGTAGAAAGACCCCTCTGGAGCTTAGCTATATGCAAGTAGAAAAAGAAGGATAAAAATTTTGTGAGTTCATAAAGCCCGGAAAGCTTCCATTTCCGGCACTGGTTTTAGATTATTAATAAGAATTGAAAAATGGCTAAAGAAATAAGCGCGTTAATCAAGCTTCAGGTTCGAGGTGGGGCCGCAAACCCCTCACCGCCCGTAGGACCTGCTTTGGGTGCCAAGGGTGTGAACATTATGGAATTCTGTAAGCAGTTCAACGCTCGTACTCAGGATAAGCAGGGTAAGGTGCTGCCGGTGATTATTACAGTTTATATGGACAAATCTTTTGAATTTGTCATAAAAACTCCTCCGGCTGCGGTGCAACTGATGGAAGCGGCTAAAGTTAAAAAGGGCTCTCCCCAAAGTAACCTTCAAAAAGTTGGAAAGGTAAGCTGGGATCAGGTTCAAACTATTGCAGAGGATAAAATGCAGGATCTGAATGCATTTACCATTGAATCTGCTATGAAGATGGTGGCAGGAACCGCCCGCAGTATGGGGCTTACTGTTACTGGTAAAGGTCCTTCTAATCTCAAAAGAAATTAGCAATGGCGGTAGTAAGTAAGAAAAGAAAAGGTGCCCTTGAAAAAATGGACCGCAACAAGGTCTATTCGCTGGATGAAGCTAGTAATCTGGTTAAGGAGATCAGCACGGCAAAGTTTGATGCCTCCATTGACCTGGCAGTTCGTTTGGGAGTTGACCCCAGAAAAGCCAATCAAATGGTACGTGGCGTTGTCACCCTTCCTCATGGAACAGGAAAAACGGTAAAGGTTTTAGCCCTGGTGACTCCTGATAAAGAAGATGAAGCAAAAGCAGCCGGCGCTGATTATGCCGGATTAGATGAATACATCGATAAGATCAAAGGTGGTTGGACCGATGTTGACGTAATCGTAACCATGCCTAGCGTAATGGGTAAGATTGGTCCCCTGGGTCGTATTCTCGGTCCCCGTGGATTGATGCCTAACCCGAAAACCGGTACGGTAACTATGGATGTAGCGAAGGCTGTATCCGATGTTAAAGGTGGAAAGATTGACTTTAAAGTTGATCGCTATGGTATCGTGCATGCTTCAGTGGGAAAAGTTTCCTTCGAAGCTGACAAAATCAAAGAGAATGCAGGGGAACTGCTAAAAACTTTGGTACGCATGAAGCCAACCTCGTCTAAAGGTACTTATATGAAGAGCATTAGCCTCAGCAGTACTATGAGTCCGGGGATAAATATTGATCCTAAGTCTATCTAACCCTTAAAGCGTTACAAAGATGACAAGAGAAGAAAAAAATCAGGAAATAGATAAGCTGACTGATGTACTGAAGGAAGCTGAAATCCTGTACGTGGCTGATATTGCCGGACTTAATGCACAGCAGACCAGCGACCTGCGTCGTACCTGTTTTAAGAATGGTATACAAATCAGTGTAGTAAAGAATACTCTTTTAAAGAAGGCTATTGAGCGCTCCGAGAAGAATTTCGGAGAATTGGTAGACACTTTAAAGGGTAACACCAGTATAATGCTTTCCGAAACGGGAAATGCACCTGCTAAAATGATGAAGGATTTCCGCAAGAAAGCGGATAAGCCGATCCTGAAAGGTGCATACGTTGAAGAGGCGATATATATAGGTGATGATCAGCTCGATTTACTTGCTAACCTCAAGTCTAAAAACGAACTGATTGGCGATGTTATCGCCTTGTTGCAATCTCCTGCGAAAAATGTTGTTTCTGCGCTGCAAAGCGGCAAAAACACTATTGGAGGTCTTATTAAGGCCCTCGAAGAAAGAGGAGATGCAGCTTAACAAATGTGTACGCACTCTTGCTTCCACATAAATGCGTAATTATTAATTTTTTTTAAAAAGAAACCGAAATGGCGGATATTAAAGAACTAGGAGATCAGTTGGTTAACCTAACCGTAAAGGAAGTTAACGAACTGGCTGACTATCTTAAAGAAGAGCATGGAATTGAGCCTGCTGCAGCGGCAGTTGCAGTAGCCGGACCAGCTGCTGGTGGTGAAGCCGGAGGCGGAGAGGAACAAACTGAATTTGACGTTATCCTTAAAGCTGCCGGAGGTTCTAAACTTGCTGTAGTTAAATTGGTTAAGGAATTAACCGGTTTAGGTCTGAAAGAAGCCAAGGAGTTGGTTGATAACGCTCCCAAGCCTTTGAAAGAAGGTGTTGCAAAAGACGAAGCAGAAGCACTAAAAGCTCAATTGGAAGAAGCTGGTGCTGAAGTTGAGGTTAAGTAAGATCTCAACGACTGCCTAGAATAACGGTTTAGGCCTTCGTTCCGCCCACGCGGTTCGATAGGCCTAAACCCTTTTGTGTTTGATTTAACTTTATAGTTTCTCCAATGTCCAATAATCCAGATACACCGATCCACAAGGAAAGAATCAATTTTGCATCTATCAAGAATGCTTATGATTATCCAGACTTCCTGGATATTCAGATTCGGTCTTTCCAGGATTTTTTCCAACTTGATACCAAACCCTCTGATCGGTCCGTTGAAGGCCTCTTTAGAACTTTCAGCGAAAACTTTCCGATCACTGATGCCAGAAACCAGTTTGTCCTGGAATTTCTGGACTACTTTGTAGATCCTCCCCGCTATAGCGAGGAAGAATGCATCGCTCGGGGTCTTACCTTTAGCGTGCCTCTCAAAGCACGTCTGAAATTATATTGTACCGACCCGGAGCACGAAGATTTTGAAACCATCGTACAAGACGTGTACCTGGGAACCATTCCTTATATGACTCCCCGGGGTACCTTTATTGTAAATGGTGCTGAAAGAGTGATTGTATCTCAGCTACACCGTTCACCTGGTGTATTCTTTGGACAGAGTTACCACGCTAACGGTACCAAATTATACTCTGCCCGTATTATCCCATTTAAAGGCAGTTGGATAGAATTTGCTACGGACATCAATAGCGTGATGTATGCCTATATCGATCGTAAGAAGAAGTTACCTTTAACTACTCTCTTGCGTTCAATCGGATATGAAAGGGATAAGGATATCCTGGAAATATTTGACCTGGCAGAAGAAATCAAAGTTTCAAAGTCGGGCTTGAAGAAAGTAATGGGACGCAAACTGGCGGCTCGTGTACTTAAAACCTGGATTGAAGATTTTGTGGATGAGGATACTGGTGAAGTGGTATCTATTGAACGTAATGAGGTGATACTTGATCGTGATACGGTACTGGAGAAGGATCACATTGAGGAAATCATCGACGCAGACGTTCAAACCATCCTATTGCATAAAGAAGATATTGAAGCTTCCGAGTATTCAATCATCCATAATACCCTGCAAAAAGACCCCACAAACTCTGAAAAAGAAGCCGTGGAGCACATCTATCGCCAGCTTAGAAATGCTGAGCCACCAGATGAGGAAACGGCCCGCGGTATTATTGATAAGCTGTTTTTCTCTGAACAGCGCTATAACCTTGGAGAAGTGGGTCGTTACCGCTTGAACAAGAAACTGGGACTGGATGTAGAAGCCGATACCCAGGTGTTGACCAAGGATGATATCCTGAATATTGTAAAGTATTTGATCGAGTTGATTAACTCCAAGGCGGAGATTGATGACATCGATCACCTGAGCAACCGTCGTGTACGTACCGTGGGTGAGCAAATGGCTAACCAGTTCGGTGTAGGTTTGGCCAGAATGGCTCGTACCATTCGCGAACGCATGAATGTACGTGACAATGAGGTGTTTACGCCGATAGATTTGATTAATGCGAAGACGCTATCTTCGGTAATCAACTCCTTCTTCGGTACCAACCAGTTGTCTCAATTCATGGATCAAACCAACCCACTGGCAGAGGTTACGCACAAGCGTCGTCTTTCGGCTCTGGGACCTGGTGGTCTGTCAAGGGAAAGAGCTGGCTTTGAGGTACGAGACGTTCACTATACCCATTATGGTCGCCTTTGTCCTATTGAAACACCTGAAGGACCAAACATCGGTTTGATTTCTTCGATGTGTGTTTATGCCAAGGTGAACAAAATGGGATTCCTCGAAACTCCTTATCGCAAAGTTGAAGGAGGAGAAATTGATTTTGGTCAGGATCCTGTATACCTGAGTGCGGAGGAAGAAGAAGAAAAGGTAATTGCTCAGGCCAACGCCCCAGTACTCGACAGCGGAAAGTTTGAGAATGACCGTGTTAAGGTGCGTGAAGAAGCAGATTATCCATTGGTTGAGCCTGATAAGATCGATTATATGGACGTTTCTCCGAATCAGATTGCATCTATTTCTGCATCCCTTATCCCATTCCTGGAGCATGATGATGCAAACCGTGCATTGATGGGATCTAATATGATGCGCCAGGCAGTGCCTTTGTTGCGTGTTGATGCGCCTATCGTAGGTACCGGTCTTGAAGGCCGTGTGGCTACAGATTCAAGAGTGTTAATTAACTCGGAAGGTACCGGAGTAGTGGAGTATGTTGATGCCAACACCATTACCATCAGATACGATCGTACTGACAATGAGCGTCTGGTAAGCTTTGAGGATGACTCGAAGACTTACGACCTGGTTAAATTCAGAAAGACCAATCAGGGTACTTGTATCAATATTAAGCCGATTGTAAATACTGGTCAGAAGGTTTCTAAAGGCCAGGTACTGTGCGAAGGTTATGCTACTCAAGACGGTGAACTTGCCCTGGGTCGTAACATGAAGGTGGCGTTCATGCCCTGGAAAGGTTACAACTTTGAGGACGCCATCGTGATTTCAGAAAAAGTGGTGCGTGATGATATCTTCACCTCCATCCACATTGATGAGTATTCTCTGGATGTGCGCGACACCAAACTAGGTGCTGAAGAACTTACTGCTGATATTCCTAATGTAAGCGAAGAAGCCACTCGCGAATTGGATGAGAACGGTATAATTCGTATCGGTGCTGAAGTAAAAGCGGGCGATATCCTCATCGGTAAGATCACGCCAAAAGGAGAATCTGATCCTACGCCGGAGGAAAAACTTCTGCGTGCAATCTTTGGTGACAAAGCAGGTGATGTTAAAGATGCTTCACTCAAAGCAAGTCCATCCTTAAGTGGTGTGGTGATTGACAAGAAGCTTTTTGCCCGCTCTGTAAAGGATAAAAAGACTCGTTTAGCCGACAAGGATCTCCTTGACAAGCTGGAAGAGGATTATAATATGAAAGTGGAATCGGTGCGTCAGAAGTTCCTTGAAAAGTTGAATATTCTGGTTGCCGGTAAAACCTCACAAGGGGTTAAGAACGATCTCAACGAGGATGTAATTCCGAAAGGAACCAAGTTCACGCAAAAGATTCTTAACAGCATAGATGATTATACACGTACCACTGGCGGTACCTGGACCACCGATGCTCAGAAGAATGAGCTTATTGCAACCCTTATTCACAATTATAAGATCAAGGTAAACGATATCCTAGGTGTGTATAAGCGTGAGCGCTTTGCCATTAGCATTGGCGATGAACTCCCTTCAGGTATTGTGAAGATGGCCAAAGTATACATCGCCAAAAAGCGTAAGCTTAAGGTTGGTGATAAGATGGCTGGTCGTCACGGAAACAAAGGTATCGTGGCTAAGATTGTCCGTCAGGAGGATATGCCATTCCTTGAAGATGGAACTCCGGTGGATATCGTGTTGAATCCTTTGGGTGTACCATCACGGATGAATATCGGTCAGATTTATGAAACCGTGCTGGGATGGGCAGGACTGAAGTTGGGTCGCAAATTTGCTACGCCAATATTTGATGGTGCTTCACTAGACGATATCAATAAGTATACGGAAGAAGCTGGCATTCCTCAGTTTGGTCATACGCACTTGTATGATGGCGGAACCGGAAAGAGATTTGACCAGGCAGCTACGGTGGGTGTGATTTACATGCTTAAACTCGGCCATATGGTTGACGATAAGATGCACGCTCGTTCCATTGGACCTTACTCACTTATTACACAGCAACCTTTGGGTGGTAAAGCTCAGTTTGGTGGTCAGCGTTTTGGTGAGATGGAAGTGTGGGCTCTGGAAGCTTTTGGTGCGTCCAATATTCTTCGTGAAATCCTGACGGTTAAGTCGGATGACGTGATGGGAAGGGCCAAAACCTACGAGACTATTGTGAAAGGTGAACCGATGCCAGAACCGGGTATACCGGAATCGTTCAACGTGTTACTACACGAATTGAACGGATTAGGGCTGAAAGTAACCCTGGAGTAAATCATATTAAGAATTTAAGTTCCCAAATACATGGCTTTGAGGAAAAACGATAAGAACAACTACAACAGCAACTTCCAGAGCATTACGATTAGCCTGGCGTCACCTGAATCACTTCTTGAGAAGTCTTATGGTGAGGTGCTGAAACCTGAAACCATCAACTACCGTACGCACAAACCTGAGCGCGACGGATTATTCTGCGAGCGCATCTTCGGTCCGGTAAAGGATTATGAATGTGCCTGTGGCAAGTATAAGCGTATCCGTTATAAGGGTATAGTTTGTGATCGTTGTGGGGTTGAGGTTACGGAAAAGAAAGTACGCCGTGAGCGCGTAGGTCATATTAACCTAGTGGTTCCTGTGGCACATATCTGGTACTTTAAGTCTCTGCCTAATAAGATTGGCTATCTCCTTGGACTTCCTACCAAGAAGTTGGATATGATCATCTATTACGAGAGATATGTTGTGATTCAGACCGGTGCGGCTACCAAGCCCGATGGATCTGAACTTCAGTATATGGAGTATCTCACAGAGGAGGAGTATCTGGAAATCATGGATCGCCTGCCTCAGGAGAATCAGTACCTGGATGAAAGTGATCCTAATAAGTTCATTGCCAAGATGGGTGCGGAAGCGCTAATAGCCTTACTATCTCGCTTGGATCTGGATCAGTTGTCATACGATCTTCGCCACAAGGCTAACACGGAAACATCACAGCAACGTAAACAAGAGGCTCTTAAGCGTCTTCAAGTTGTCGAAGCCTTCCGTGATGCGAACACACGCATTGAAAACAGACCAGAGTGGATGATCGTTAAGGTGGTACCGGTAATTCCACCAGAATTACGTCCGCTGGTACCCTTGGATGGTGGACGTTTTGCCACTTCGGATCTCAACGATCTCTATCGTCGTGTGATCATCCGTAACAACCGTCTTAAGCGTTTGATGGAAATCAAAGCACCGGAGGTAATCCTGCGCAATGAAAAGAGGATGCTTCAGGAAGCGGTAGATTCATTGTTTGATAACACGCGTAAGAGTAGTGCAGTTAAGACTGACAGCAATCGCGCTCTAAAGTCACTTTCTGACTCACTTAAAGGAAAGCAAGGTCGTTTCCGTCAAAACCTGCTCGGTAAAAGGGTAGATTATTCTGCTCGTTCAGTAATCGTGGTAGGGCCAGAATTGAAACTGCACGAATGTGGTCTTCCAAAAGATATGGCGGCGGAGCTTTACAAGCCTTTTATCGTGCGTAAGCTGATTGAAAGAGGTATTGTAAAGACGGTAAAATCTGCAAAAAAGATCATCGACAAACGCGAGCCGGTGGTTTGGGATATTCTGGAAAACGTGATGAAAGGACATCCCGTTCTGCTGAATCGTGCCCCAACTCTACACAGACTGGGTATCCAGGCTTTCCAACCCAAGATGATTGAAGGCAAAGCAATTCAGCTACATCCACTGGCCTGTACCGCATTTAATGCCGACTTTGACGGTGACCAAATGGCGGTACACTTGCCACTAGGAGCAGCAGCGGTATTGGAAGCACAGCTGCTTATGCTTGCTTCTCACAATATCCTTAACCCCGCAAATGGTTCGCCAATTACCGTTCCTTCTCAGGATATGGTGCTTGGTCTATACTATATGACCAAAATGCGTAAGGGTACTAAGGAGTTACCTATGCGCGGAGAAGGCATGACTTTTTATTCGGATGAAGAGGTACAAATTGCCTACAACGAAGGAAAAGTTGATCTACACGCCCCGATAAAGGTTCGTGCCAGAGTGGAAGATCGCAAGGGTGATCTCATCCATAAAGTGATTGAAACTTCAGTAGGCCGTGTGCTGTTTAACCAGGCTGTACCTGAAACGGTAGCATTCATCAATGAAGTGCTAACCAAAAAGGCCCTACGCGAGATTATTTCAGACATCCTGAAGAAAACGGACATTCCTACTACTTCCGATTTCCTAGATAATATCAAGCAATTAGGTTATGGAAATGCCTTCCGTGGAGGTCTTTCATTTAGTTTGGGTGATATCATCATTCCAGAGGAAAAAGATAGCTTGATTAAGGATGCCGAAGATCAAATTGAACAGATCCTGGGTAGCTATAACATGGGTCTGATTACCAATAATGAGCGGTATAATCAGGTGATTGATGTGTGGACCAATACCAACGCCCGTTTAACAGAACGTGCTATGCATCACCTAATTAGCGACCGTCAGGGATTTAATCCTATTTATATGATGCTCGACTCCGGTGCACGGGGTTCCAAAGAGCAGATTAGACAGCTTTCAGGAATGCGTGGTCTTATGGCCAAGCCTCAGAAATCTGGTTCCAGTGGTGGTGAGATTATCGAAAACCCGATTATCTCCAACTTTAAGGAAGGCCTGTCTATTCTGGAGTACTTTATTTCCACTCACGGTGCACGGAAAGGTTTGGCAGATACCGCCCTTAAGACAGCGGATGCCGGATACCTAACCCGTCGTTTAGTGGATGTTGCGCAGGATGTAATAATTAATGAAGCAGATTGTGGTACCCTACGTGGACTGGAAGTAACTGCCCTTAAGAAGAACGAAGAAGTAGTGGAACCACTATTTGATCGTATTCTTGGCCGTGTTTCTTTACATGATCTGGTAGATCCGGTTACTAGCGAGCTATATGCCCGAAGCGGCGAACTCATCAGTGAAAGGATGGCACACCGCATTGAAGATTCTCCACTGGAAATGGTTGAAGTACGTTCACCACTGACTTGCGAATCTCCTCGCGGAATTTGTGGCAAGTGTTACGGAAGAAACCTTTCTACCGGTAAAATCGTACAACAAGGTGAGGCGGTAGGAGTAATTGCGGCACAGTCAATTGGAGAACCGGGAACACAGCTTACCCTGCGTACATTCCACGTAGGTGGTACTGCCGGCAACGTTGCAGAGGAATCGTCTATTAAGGCGAAGTTTGACGGAACTATTGAGTTTGAAGAACTGCGTACGGTTAAAGGTGAAGACAATGATGGAAATACTGCGGAGATCGTAATTGGTCGTACTGCAGAAATGAGGTTGGTTGATGAACAAACAGGTATTACGCTTGCCACCAACAATGTTCCTTATGGATCCTTCCTGAGAGTGACTGATAAAACCAAGGTTAAGAAAGGTGATGTCATTTGTGAATGGGATCCCTATAATGCGGTAATTATCTCAGAAACAGCCGGTAACATTAAGTTTAGCGACATTGAAAGAGGGGTAACCTATCGCGAGGAAATTGATGAGCAGACGGGCTTCATGGAGAAAGTAATCTCTGAAACCAGAAGTAGAAAGCTAATCCCTACTATCTCCATTGTTGACTCTAAAGGCAAGGAGCTTAAGCATTATACCTTACCAGTAGGTGCCCACATCATCGTAGAAGAAGGTGACAAAATCAAAGCCGGTAAAACTCTGGTTAAGATTCCTCGTAAGTCAGCCAAAGCGGGTGATATCACGGGTGGTCTGCCAAGGGTAACTGAGCTCTTTGAAGCGCGTAACCCTTCTAACCCTGCGGTGGTTTCTGAAATTGATGGTGTGGTTTCTTACGGAAAAATAAAGCGTGGAAATCGTGAGATTATCGTAGAAAGCCGTACCGGAGAGATCAAGAAGTATCTCATTAATTTAAGTAAGCAGATTCTGGTGCAGGAGAATGACTTTGTGCGCGCTGGCATGCCCCTGTCTGATGGTGCCATTACACCTGCAGATATTTTGGCCATCCAGGGACCAAACAGAGTTCAGGAGTATCTCGTAAATGAAGTTCAGGAAGTATACCGCTTACAAGGTGTGAAAATTAACGATAAGCACTTTGAAGTAATCGTGCGTCAAATGATGCGCAAGGTTGAAATTCAGGATCCGGGTGATACGAGCTTCCTGGAAGGAAATCTTGTACATAAGAATGATTTCATTACCGAGAATGATTGGATCTTCGACAAGAAGATTGTTACGGAGCCAGGAGATTCTGAAACGCTTAAAGCAGGACAGATCATTAACGCTCGTACCTTAAGAGATGAGAATTCTCTTCTTCGTCGTGCCGACAAAACTCTGGTAGAAGCGCGCGACGCTCAACCAGCCACGGCTCGTCCCGTACTTCAGGGTATTACCCGTGCTTCACTACAAACCAAGTCCTTTATTTCGGCTGCTTCCTTCCAGGAAACAACCAAGGTTCTTAATGAGGCAGCGGTTAATGGAAAGCGCGATACACTAGAAGGTCTTAAAGAAAACGTTATCGTGGGGCATAAGATTCCTGCCGGTACTGGACTTAAAGACTATGGAAATATCATCGTTGGCTCGATGGAGGATTATGAGCGATTGAAGGCCAGTGAAGAAGTAGAAGTGGAAGAGGTAAAGAATTAGAAAATGGCTGAAGAAAAGAAGGTGGAGCAACCACAGATTCCCGGTCAGGATGGCAACCTCAATGTGGAATTGAGTGAAGAGATTGCGGAAGGAATTTATTCCAATCTGGCAATTATCAATCACTCCCCCAGTGAGTTTGTATTGGATTTCATTAAGATTATGCCGGGTGTACCCAAGGCAAGAGTAAAATCTCGCATTGTGTTAACCCCTCAACATGCTAAGCGTTTTTTGAGAGCTATGACCGACAATGTGGCTCGCTATGAACAACAGCATGGGGATATTCAGGATGTTGAACAGCCCAATATTCCATTAAACTTCGGCGGTCCTACTGGGCAGGCGTAGATAGAAATTTAGATCATAGATTTAAGATAAAAGACCCTGGTGATAGCTGGGGTCTTTTTTTGTACTAAGTATGATGTATTAAGATAGCATTGTAGCCCAAAGTTTAAGTTCCACTATTAATGCGCCTATCTTTCTATGATTAGTTTTTGAGAGAATAATCCACTCTCAGATTCCAGTAACAGGCAATAAAATCCAGATTAGCTTTCTACTTAAGACCTCATAGATCCTACCTAGTTCAATAGAGAAAGCCCCGCAAACGCGAGGCTTTTTTAGTTAGATTTTGATGCCAGCAATGCTAAAATGCTGGTACATAATAATGATCACACCTGAATTATTGGTTCATTCCAGTTTTAGCATTATTGGTAAGGCCATGCTTATAGAAACTGGCTTCCCTTCATGAATGGCCGGTTGCATTTTTGGCAGTGAGGCCAAAAGATCTACGGCAAAATTTTCTGCATCAGCAACAGCCTGTGGATACTCTTCAGAGCCTTCAAATGAAGATTTATAGCCAATAATTTTCGTTTCTCCATTTTTGCCGATATTAAATTCTACTAAAATTTTGCCTTCTAGTCCGGCTTCCTTCGTGCTGGCAGGAAAACTATAATTATCACTAATAAATGCCATCAACTGTTCAGTAAAGCATTTCATCAAGGCTTCCTGTTCCAGTCCAGCATCGCAACCGGGGAAGACTGGTGCCCGATCTACTTCTTTTATGGTTAGTTCTTTGGCCTTAAGCCCAGTTGGGCTGGCCTGAGCTTCCGTTTTCTGACATGAGGTAATACTCATAATTGAGATCAACGGTATTAAAAGAAAATAGAGCCCTCTCATAACTGGTTTAGTTTTCGTTTTGTAAATCATAGTGATTCGGGTTTTAATTAAACTTGAATTGAAAAATCGATGGGCAGGATCAAAACTGATTTCGCTGCCAAATACGGTGCTGAGGAGTAGCCTCGAATAGTTTTCGGGGTCTGATTGATTCAAGGCCTCCTCATCGGCGAGGCATTCATGGGTTTGCTTGAGTTCTACCTGAAGCAGATGAATAAAAGGATTGAACCAGAACAATGCGGAAAGAATGTTATAGTAGAAGTTGTCAAAGGCATGATTCTGATTGACGTGAGCTTTTTCGTGTGCTAAAAGCGTGGAAAGTTCTTTGCTCTTAGAAAGATGTGATGGTATCACAATGTATTTAAAGAAAGCAAAAGGCCCACTGGCTTTGTCGGAGAAGTAAACATTTTCAAAGGCATGCCTGGCCGATTGCAATATGCTCCATGCTCTGACCAAACTCATGGACAGAAGTGTCAGGATTAAGGCTGCTCCAACGGAATATAAAAGCCACCAATAATTAAACTGTGTTGCTTCATCTAGCGGTTGTTCATATATAGTTCCGGTAATGATTATTTCCGGTAGTAGGGAGTTAATCACTGGCTCCGATTCAAACGGAGAATTAATCATGGGACCAACGGCAGGAATTAGCAAGCTTACGGCAGGAATGATTAAAAGAATACTGCGGTTCAGCTGAAAGAAACTCTTTTTACTGAAGAGCCATTTGTAGCTTAAGAACAAGAGTCCGCTAAAGAGTATGAATCTGAGAATAAACAGTCCCATTACTTTTGGTTTTTCTCTATTATTTTAAGGATTTCATCCAGTTCTTTGGTGTTGACTTTCTTCTTGTCAACAAAGAAGCTGACCATTTTACTGAGGGATCCTTCAAAATATCCACTCATGAGGTGTTCCATCTTAAACTTGGAATACTCCTCTTTGGATATAAGAGGGTAGTAGCAATGAGATTTCCCGACCGATTCATGAGACACCATTCCCTTGTCCTGTAAAATGCGCACGATGGTGGAAACGGTGTTATAGGCCGGCTTGGGCTCGTCCATCTCTGCAATCAGATCCTTTACAAAGGCCTTACCCTGTTGCCAGAGGAGTTGCATAATTTCTTCTTCTGCTTTAGTAAGTTCTTTCATTTTAAGGTTTTTCTGTCTTTCGATACGGCTAATATAACTAAATATTTAGTTTGAACTAAGAAATTAGTTTAAAATTTATTTAGGACCTCTTTTTATCGTGGCTAAAAGGGGAATGGGCATGGGCTTTAGCCGCTTTCTTTGTTTAACTGAGTAGCCTAAGTTGCGTATCAAGCGTACTTTTTACCGAAAACGCAACATAGTTTATACTAAATGAATCATAGTTTATTTTAAAAATTCCACGCTTAGGTGACATTTGGATAGAATCAAATTCTAATCACATGAAGAGTTTAATAGTACCTCGAATCATTAGCATTATTTGTTTCATTCAGCTCAATTCATGCCTGCTTGTGGGTCAGTACCAGGTTGAATGGAGTAATTTCTTCTATCACAACAGTTCCAATTGGACAACCCATAAAGCAACAGCTATCCTTGAACTTGATCAGTCTTATATTTTTATTTCAGAAAATACGCAGACCAATAATCCAGCCGTGAAGGCTTTGGTCGCAACCAGGATCAATTATTCGGGTCAAATAGTAAAGCAGGTGAGTTTAAGTATTTCTTCTAATGAATCGCTGTGTTTAGATTGTATTGCGAAGCTATCAGACAACGAATTTGTATTCGTAAGTAATGATAGGCACGGCGATAGCCTCACAACTACAGAGTATATCCGAATTTATAAAATGGATGCCCAACTCACACTTTTGCAGAAGAAAGAGCATATCCATAATTGGTCATATTCACCGAGTGCCGCGCTGACTGGTTTAACGGCATCATCAGTCCAGTTATCGAAGAATGGTTTGTTGTTAATCGGTGATGTACACTCTACTAATTATAGATCATTCGCCCCGTTTGCTGCCCCGTGGATCGCAGAATTTGATTTAAACCTTAACCTAAAATGGGAGAATTCCAATAAGATTAATGTCGGCCCGAACTCTTCCTGGGGAGGGTATGAAAAACACCATTCCTTATTTTCGACTGCAGATGGTAACTACCTGGCAAGTGGCTACTTCTCACATGGTTGGTCTAGTGTGCCTTGTATTGTAATGCTTGATGGCCGGGGTAATCAGATAGATACGCTTAAGTTTTCACCCGTTTTCCCAAATTATAATAGATTTTTGCATTTCAAAACCGGTCTGGGACAAAGAACTGACGATACATACTATTACATCTCGCTAGAGGACAGTTATTTTTTACAACTAGGTAGTTTTGATGACGAGGGGAACACCTTATCCAGTTCCTATATAAGACTGCCAAGTCCGCCCCAGGATGTCTCCGTCCTACCGAATGATGGATTTATGCTGACGGGTACTAAAAACGGTGACTCAACCTGGGTTCATCGTTACGATCAGTTTGGCAACTTGTTGTCTAAGTTGCATTACATCGATAAGGATGAAGTAAAAAAAGGAATAACGGCCAAGCTGGATTTTGTAAGACCAACTTCAGATGGTGGTATGATTCTAAGTGGAACTTCTCTGGGATATCAGTTGCTCATCTGGGTGGTTAAAGTGGCACCTCTAAATAGTGGAGGAAGTTTGAGTAATGATCAAGGGTTCATTTCGTCCAACACGATTGATGTTTACCCCAATCCTACCACCGACTATTTGCGCATTCAGTCACCAGGCATTAACATTAGGGATGTTAAAGTGTATAATGCAAATGCCAGACTTTTACTGCAAACGGATGATAAGATGCTTGACCTCAGGGCCTTCCCGAAAGGAGTATACTATCTCGTCATTTCATCGGATGCAGGTGAAGCCATGAGAAGAATTGTAAAAGAGTAGCTAGAATTAATTTCACCCTGTCACTTTCTGGGATGCCAGCGCCTTTGGGAATAGGATGTTGTTTTCTAAATGGATGTGCTGATGTAGGTCATCTTCAAACTCTTTAAGCATGGCAAAAGCCACGCGATAGGTCGTGCAGGCATCCTGTGGCGGTGTATAATTATTGCTGAGTTCCGCTATATTCCTAAATCTTTCTCCTTCCACATCATGCTCATGCATCATCATATTAATTGGGTCTTCAACAGAACCAAAGGGACTGTTAGCGGTTTGTTGGTTCGTTGCTATTTTTCTGACATATGGAAAGAGGATTAATTCTTCTTTCTTCATGTGTTTGGTCAATTCAGCGGCAGATTCCCTGAAAAGAGCTTCAATTTCCATAAGTTCGGGATGGTTCATACCGTGGACTGCGGCAATTTTCTTAAGATAAGCCAGCAGTTCGGGAATTTTCTTTTCCACGTAACGATGATGCTTTTTCTCAATATAGTCTGCCAACAAATCCATATCCCATGAACCATAGTCATCACCCTTGTCTCCAGTATTCTGCATAGATGAGTTCAATTCTTCGATAATGCTATCGGAATTCAATTGATTCTTTACGCAGATGTCCTGGATACTTCGGTTTCCCCTGCAACAGAAGTCGATACCATGAGATTTAAACACTGAGGCAGTCCGATAATCCTTCGCTACTACCTGCCCTACGATACTGTCTTTTGAAATTTCCATTCTTTTTGTTTTTATCATTTAAGGAAAAACATCTCTTCCTGAATTCCTTTCGTTAAGTCACGAATGGAAGTCGTTTCAAGCATGCTTTTCAATGCATTTCTAATACTGGCAAATTGATAATGTACCGGACAGGGTTTTGCTTCATTGCATTCCTTCAAACCCAGACCGCAGCCTTCGTACACTTTTTCTCCGTCGATGGCATTTACGATTTTTAGCAAGGAAGTTGCTTCACCTTTTTCGGGGCTAAGCTGATAGCCCCCGGTAGGTCCCATGATCGATTCAATTATGTCTGCCTTGGCTAAAGATTGCAAGATTTTTGCCGTGAAAGCTTCCGGCGAATCAATTGCACTGGCTACGGCTTTTAAGCTTGCTCGCTTACCTTCAGAGGATTGCTGTCCAATGTGGATCGCTGCCCTAATTCCATACTCACAAGCCTTCGAAAACACTGTCTAACTGATTATTCATGCAAAGTTAGCATTAAATATTTATTCTCGGACATTTTTGTCCGATATATGTTTATTTGCCGATATCTGAGGCTTACAATCCGTATGGCGAGTTTGGCCTGTTGCCTTGAGCGCGAATAACTTATGGAAAAGCCTACCCTTAAATGAATAGGGGTAGGCTCCCGAGGTTCCAATCCAGTTTGTGTTACTCAAATTAGACTGGCATGTAAGACTTGGTTAAAGTGCTTGGTATGGGACCAAGAGTTATTCTTTAAGAGTGATTAAGGTGAACTATGGTATTGGCTTATTCATTAGTTCACCTAGGGGTGAAAGAATTTTTTCGCAGCGTACATACTTTGATATTCAACGGCCACCAAATAAATACCACTAGCCAATTGAGGCATAAAGAAGGAAGATTCCGATTCTCCTGAATACCCTATGCTACGACACAATATTCTTCCTTGCAGATCAACCAGTCGGATATTGGCATCAACCATTAAGGCCTTCTCAAAATTAACAGTCATTCTATCTGAACCCTGAATTAAGTCAAAAGCGAAGGAATGAACAACCAGTTCATCATTTAAACTGATGGAATTACGGCTTAAACCTTGAACAAATAAATCCGCATCGGCATTAGACCCAGATTGACCATTAGTTCTGCGCCAGTCAATCCAGGAAGTAAAAATTTCTCCATTACTTCCCAAATCCATAGCGGCGGGACCTTTGTCTTCCGGGTAGGAACTCATCAAAATTCCACCTGCAGATAGTTCAGCTCCCGTGGTATCAATGATCTGCGCCATGATACCGTCCTCAGAACCTTGATTTACACTGGTAGCCAGCCAAACCAGAGCCACTTCACCTTTGGGTGACACTTTTAGCGGACTGTTATACGCCATATTGCTGGCAATATTAATGGGGTTGGTCCAGTCTTGAGTACCATCAAGTTTATAGCGTATTAAATCATGTACCTGATGACCGCTAGTGGCATATTCAAAATATACCCCTCCTTTCATGTCTGGAATCATGCCAAAGCGGTTAGCTGCTCCCATTCCCGAAGGGGAAATTTGAACTCCATTGGCATTCCAAAGTAGACTGCCATCTGGCTGCAATCGTTGAGCAAAAAGAGCTCCGTGCTGCCAAGCAGGATTTCTTTTGTCTTGCCAAGATACTATTACATTTCCTTGTTCATCAAGATGAACTATGGGATTGGTTTGAGATCCGGGTTCAACCGAGATAGGATAACCACGTTCTATCACTATCCCGGCAATGGTATCAGCTACCGGAGACCACATCCGCGTACCGGCCTGGTTCATGCGATGACCATAAATATTATGACCGGTGGTCATATTAAAAGCAGCCTCATTATACACCAATACGGCGCCATTTTGTCCATCGGGTGCCAGGGCCAAATCAATGGACGTGCTAAATGTGCTGCTTTGTTGGTGTACGAGCTTTCCTCCTGCACCCCACTGAGGGGCGCCATTCGCATCTACACGTTGCATCCAGTAACCTTCGCTGCGAGGAGCCATAAAGTCCCCGCCATCTTCGAAGGAGAAAATAAATCCTCCCGCACCATCGCTCACGATCAATGGTGCTCCCTGTTCACCAGGTTCCACGATAAGGCCAATGCCATTGCCCCAGAGTGTCCCCGTTTTATCAATTCGTTGCCCCCAAATATCCGGACCGGTGCTGTTAGGGTTGTTGGTCGTATCTCGTAAATCCCTCCAGATAATAAAAACACCTCCTTGTCCATCAGAGATGGCTACCATTTGGTTTTGCAGCTTGGTGGTAGGAGAGAGGGCAATGCCATTTTCGGCCCACGAGGGGGTGCCCGTAGAATCGAAGTGTTGTGCATAGACTTGATCTACGTTTATCTGATCTCTGGCATCCTGCCAGATTACAAAACAGCCTCCCTCATTATCTGAGACCACTATCTGTCGTGTTACGTGGCCATCCAAATACTGCACCTTTTGATTGTCGTAAATGTTGGACCATTGTGCAAGGGAAAAACTATAGCACAAGCAAAGAATAGACAGTGAATATAGATACTTCATGATAGAGATTTTAATGATTACTTATTAGGCCTCCGTCACAAAAATTCCCCTGAAACTCCCCGTCATATTGATCACTTTGGAAGAATCATTAGGGTCTTCACAAGTGGCAGTAAACGTACCATCTACATAGTAGGATTTAATTCCAGATACTTCTGCAAAGAAGCTCACCTTGGTAAGGGTGACGGATGCGGATGTGGATTGATAAACAAAGGTGGTTGAACCAGTACTGGAATAGGAAGTAATATCAATAGTAGCCTGGTTAGAAAGAAAGGTATCTTCCTCCATGGATGGGCATGTTACATTAAGCGCTACACCAAAACCAGTTGGTACTTCCCTTGCATTGATAGACAATAAGTTAAGCGCGGTTGTATGACTCCCTACAATCGAAAAGTCGGTCTGGGGAGCAGAGGCAGGAATAGTGATACTAAAGTTCTTGGTCTGATCGCCAGTCACCATAACCTCGAAAAAAGTATCCGGAATTTCGGATTGTGGATCCTCGTGTGGCGTGGTCGCTTTTTTACATGATGGGGTAAGACAAAATGCTAAAAGCATTAACAGTAAAACATTCAGGTTTTTCATTGTTTAATTATTTGAGTATTAGTGAACCTCGAAGAATCAAAGGATGCTGGTTTAGCTAAGTCCTTGATTTGGTGGTAAATGTATTGGCTTGGGGAAAGCCGATCAATTACTCAAATGGGGTAAATCTCAAATAATGCGTTTTTTCAAAGCCTCGCTAACCGCTTGTGCACGTGAGTTTACATGCAGCTTTTTATAGATGTTTTTTATATGTGCCCGAACGGTATGGCCACTTATAAAAAACTGCTCCGCGATGTGACTATAACTTTTGCCGTCACATAATTCAGCCAGTACCTGAGTTTCTCTTTCCGAAAGAGGCGACTCACTATTTGGTTGAAAGGATTGAGTAACCCTGCGGGCGATGCTGGGCGTGATAGGAGAACCACCATTGTATACGTCTTCAATGGCGTTAAGTAAGGTTCCGGGAGGCGTGTCTTTTAGTAAATAACCAGTGGCGCCGGCTCTTAAGGAAGCAAAGATGGATTCATCATCGTCTCTGATTGTGAGCATAATGAAGTCCGAATTTTCAGTGGTTTCTCTGATTTTCGTAACCCCTTCAATTCCCGAGATTCCCGGCAATTCAATATCCATTAATACCACATCAGGAACTAGTTCTAAGATAGGAGTAAGCGCCGATTCGCAGGTGCTGAATTGCCCGATGCAATTAAACCGGTTTGATTTGCTGATTAAAAGATATAGTAGCTGACGGATTTCTGCATCATCCTCAACAATTATCACACTTATCTTTTCCTTATTCTCCACCAAAGCAATTTACGGCAATGTTCCCTAACTCCAACCTACCCCAAATGGGGTAAAGATCCCGTAAAGCGTAAACAACAACCAGAGCCCAACTGACTATTAATGTCTAATTCTGCACCAATCCCTTCCGCTCTTTTGCGCATTATATTTAGTCCGTAGTGATTGGGTTTAATTTCTGATTCTGTTTCAAATCCCCGACCGGTATCACCTAAACTTATTTTGAGTTGGTTTTCCTCTATTTGCACTTCCAGTGTTACCGATGGGGCATCCGCATGTTTCAGGCAGTTGTGTATACCTTCTTTAAATATTTGAATAATGGCTTTTCTCACGTTCATAGATAGCTTGATTTCCTGCATATGCTTCTCCATTCCTACAACATGAAACTTACTTTCGGTGGCATTAAACATATTATCACCAAATCTCTGAAGCCGATAAATAGTGTCAAATAGGGTATCCTTATCAGGATCCATCACCCATAGGAAATCTCTCATTCCTGCCGATAGAGCCTTGATGTTCTGCTCAATACCCTTTAGATAGGTAGCAAGATTTTGGTTCTCGTTAATTTCTCCGTGAGCTAACTCAGTAAACAAATTTATTTTGGTGATTTTATTTCCTGCTTCGTCATGGAAATCTGCGGCACTCTTACGTCTAAAATCCTCTCGTTCCTGCATTCGGGCGGCGTGTATTCGTTGCCTTACTTTTTCTTCCTGCCTTACCGTGCGTATACGCCACATAAAAAGGAAATACACCAAGGAGGCAGCAAGGAGCAGCATGAGCGTACGCGCCCATAAGGTGGCATACCAGGGTGGTAGCACTACTACCGGTAGGGAGTAAATGGCATTGCTCCATATGCCAAAACTATTGCTGGCCTGAACTTCAAGCAGATAGTGACCAGGATCCAGATTGGTATAGGTTAAACTGCGATTGTTTCCATCTTCGAGCCATTCGTCTTCAAAACCAACCAAACGATGGCGATAGCTTATTTTCTCTGGTTCAAAGTAGTTTAGAGCGGTAAACCCAATGGTAAAAACGGAGTGATGGTGGTTTAACACCAGAGAATTAGTGTATTCAATGGACCGGGATAAAGTAGGGAAGTGAGATGAACTGTCCTTAATACCCACGGGAACTTCCTTATTAAATACTTTGAAGCTTGTAAATTCTACCGGTGGAGTTTTTTTGCTGGGTATAAAATCACTCGGGTTGAAACGCAACACTCCTTCATCGCAACCAAAGTAAATATGACCATCCGGATCGACATGTACGGCTCTACTCTTAAATTCTAAGCAGCCGATGGCGTAGTGAGGATTGAAGGAACTAATTTTACCAGAGTTGATATCCAAATAGGCTATACCCTGATTCGTACTCATCCATATTCTTCCTAGGGTGTCGGCTGCCAGAGCTCGTATTACATTACTGGGTAAGCCATTTTCTGTAGTGTACAATTCCCACCACTTTTCCTTTAAATCATAACTCAATAAACCATTTTTAGCACCTATGAATAGACGGTCACCATGCTTTATGATCATCTTAGCCAGATGTATATATGGCCTTCGTGTATCCTTACTAACCGGATTTTTAGGAATCAATTCTGCCGAGAGGGAATCTTTGTGGAGAAAATAAAGATTATACGCGTTTACTCCGGCAATTTGAGAATCATTGACCTCTACCAGGGAGGTGAAGTACGAGCGTTGATCATGTGAATAGGTTCGCCAGCGCTTGGTTTTGGGGTTATAAGTGCTAATACCCATTAAGCGACCAAACCAAAAGACACCGGATTGATCTTGAATAAAGGACGTTAATACTTCATAGCTTTTTAACCCCTCAACTTCGAAGTCGATAGAAGATATAGCAAGAGATTGTCCGTCAATGATAATAAGTTTAGGATAGGCGGCTACCCAGATGTCACCATTCGCATCTTCCTGGATTCCGGTTATAACAGCATTCTGATTAGGAACTGAATCTAACTTTATATTAAAGGTGGAAAACTCCTCGGTCTTCTCATCATATAAGTTTATTTCATTTACGGATCCATACCAGAGTCTGGATTGTGAATCTTGGAGAATGCGATAGGTAATATTGCTTGGACTTTTAGGGGAGGTGTTTTTAATGGCCTCAAATGCACCTTGCACGGCAAAGTCGCAATAAAGGCCTGTTTCTGAGCCAATCCATAAGTTCTTATCCTTATCTATGGTTGCGTCCCACACCAGACGTTTGTGGAGGTGATGAGATTCATCATAGGCTACATTGGTTTCGGTTTGATTCTGGTAATCACATGCGTACAGACCATGGTTTCCCATGAGGTACATCTGCCCATTGGGCATTCTTTTTATCCTAAATATGGATTGATCAATTTCTTTGGGTACGTAAGGATTGCGTTCTCCAATCGCCCCAGGTTTAAGTCGATTTCTTCTTACGATCTGTGCCGGCTTAGTGAAAGAGGCAAGCCATAGATCACCATTGTGATCAAATTCACATGCTTTAAGCGCACTGTCAAGGGGGTAATCCTGTTGACCTGGTGCAACTTCAAACTTCTCCGTTTTTAAATTAAACGCCACCAGTCCAATTGGTGACGCCATCCATAATCTTTGATCGCCATCAAATACAAAATTGCGCAGTATATAGCTGGTTTTATGCTCGTGTTCTTTATTTAAATAGAAGTGTTCAAATACCGGTTTATCTTCGGTAATCAATACTTTCTGTAGAGCCCAACCGCCTATGTACCATAAGGCTGTGTCGCCCACCAACAACGGAAAATAGGCAGAGTTGCTATAGGGGGAATTGCGGGCACTATCAAGTTGGTAATTGCGCCATTCATCGGTTTTAGGGTTATATCTGGAAATTGCTCCGGTGCCGGTGCATATCCAAATTCTGTCGCTCGTGTCTTGTACTACTCCAGTTATCCCATTGCCCTTTAATGCGTTAGAGTCCTTAAAGTTGGCACGCCAAATTTCATAGTCATAACCATCAAAACGCGCAAGACCATCGGGCGTTCCTAACCAAAGGAAACCTTTTGGGTCCTGGTGAATATGGTTGATTGTATTCTGTGGAAGTCCATCTGCGGTGGTGTATTGATGGTAATGATTTTGGGCTGCGATTGACCCCCCAAAAATCAGGACACTAATTACAATAAAGACGATTCTAAGTTGGGGCATGAATAGGCGATTGCTGATACCGAAAATACGGAGATTCCTAATTCATTGAAAAATTAGGTAGGTAAGCCGGTATGGAATAGGTCTCTACACATGGGTCTAAAGAATCTATTGTCATTCAATATCAAACTTTAGCTGAAGTTCTAGAACAAACTGAACGGCGGGTTCCGTGATTATCGGATTAATTGTTTTATCAAATCCCGAATAGCTGATTGGGTCGTAATAATATGTGGTGCTTTTTCTCAAGTCCTTCCTCTTGCCCAATGAACTGCTACTGTAGAATTCAGTTGTTTGATTGGGAGTATATCTGCGATACAGTTGCTTAGGATAATAGCTGTAGAAGCTTTCTCCATAAATGCTGGAGGTTTCTTTTAGCTTTATGTTAGTGGCAGCGACATACCTGCTCTTTTTTAAATTTATAATCTGCACGGCTGCCTCAAAGAGCTGCGCATAGATTGCTTCTATATCCTCCACGATGTAGTCAACTTTTACCAGGTCATGAATTTCATGTTCCGCAGCTATTATGATCATTTTCTCGAGATCGGCGATGTCTGTGAACCGCACTACCACGTTCTTTTTCTGTTCAAACCCACTGATGAATTGCTCGGCATAATCTGCTGTGACTTTATAATCGAGTATTTCAGTTTGGGTGGTCATGTCAACATAAATATCACTGCGTTCTACACCCATATTTTGCAAATCAGCTATAAAGGCATTAATACGTCCGTTAATCTCGGCGTTAGCCTCCTTTAACGCTGAAGCAGCTTCTGAAAGCCCGAAGGTGGCCACATAACTGTCTGCCATTAGATTAATCAATACCCTGGCCTGGATGAGAAAGGAAGAATCATTCAAGAATAATTTCTGTGTGTTAAACTGTGGTTGATTGTTTTTATAGTGATAGTTATTTCCCATTACACTATTGCCACTTTGCTGTGCCAAGGATATTTGGCACCACAGTATCCAGAATGGAATAATAAGGATTTTCTTTAGTTGCATTTAAATAGTTTATCAATCCTGCCTTAAAGATAGCTGAATCCACATATTCGTCAAGTACTATTGATCTTGAAAGCCATCTTATTCAGTATTAAACCTTTTGTCACCAGTAGAGCATGTTAATGCAGAGTGCGCGGAGCATAGCCAGGATTAGCAGTACCACTGTGCATCTGACTCTTGTTCTTTTTCTTCTGGTGGTAAGCAATAGTCAGATGGCTGTTAGCTCTGACAGGGTGACGTGTTTATCGCTAATAACATTTTTGTTTCCAGGCGCAGGGTACTTTTTAGCTGGCCTCGATTATGATGAAGCGAGTCCAGCATTCGCTATATAAAACCATTTCCACCCTGTTGTAAATCATAGTTCCTTCTTATAACGTTTTATCATATCCTCTTCTGATTCCACAGGCTGATTCGTGCCAAGTTGATCATTTAACATGGTACCCATACTGGGAAACCCCGGACGGGAAAGGCGGTAGGATTCACCCCATAAATCAGAACGCATGAGGGCCTTTGCACAATGCAGAAAAACTTCTTCAATATCAATGTATATGCAGGATATAGGTGTCTTATCTTCAGTGAAATGCCTGAGATAATCTGGATCAGTAGAGACTGTGGCATTGCCATTTAAGCGTAGGGTTTCATTGATACCCGGAATAAAAAACAGACATCCTATTTTTCCTGTTTCTACGATATTCACCAGGCTGTCCACCCGATTATTTCCTTTGGCATCTGGAATTAGAATCACAGAGTCAGAGATAGGCTTTACAAATCCCGGATGCCCACCTCGCGGAGAAGCGTCGGCCTGTCCATTCTTACCATAAGTACTAATGATAAGGAAAGGGGAGTTTTGGATGAAGTTTAAAGAATGTTTCTCCAGGGCATTTAGAATCTTAATACCGGCCCGTCCTTTCGGCCAGCCGTATAATTTTCTTAATTCCTCTTCACCCGATATTGTCATGGCGCTTTAGACTATATTGATTATCAAATACTAGACATATACTTTATTGATTTAGCCATTGCTATTTACCAGCGCGCTTTCTCACTTCTGTCCTAATAAATTCAGGTAAATAGTTGGGCGTGCAGTTTCGAGCCACAATTTCATCTTTGTATAATCCTGTTTTCTCTCCGAGGACAATGCATTGTGGACGATATGCCTCCTCAAATACTCCAATCCAGGCAGCGGTGTAATTCATGGCCCATTGCACTGCCGGATCCTCATTTTCAATCTTGTCATTAATCTTTTCCAGCAATTCTTCTGTGTTATCCGGGGGTGTTTGACCTACCCACCGCAGGCGTGCCTGGTGATACCAATACATGCGCCTCTGAAGCGCTGATTCACTATTTTCCCAGCTATGGATTAAGGCAAGGGTATTTTTGTCTTTCGTTAGTTGATTGGCCATTAACCAATCCATTAATTGTAATCTTTCTGCATTTCCATGATCCCGGATATCGCGGTCTAACTCGTCGATAAAGTCTTGAGTTAATCGCTTCTTATCCATGATCAAGATAGCCAGAAGCCTTGCCTGCAATTTTTTAGTGGACCAAAGCTCAAGAGCGCGCGCGTGATCACGCTTAATCTCTTTTGCTATTTTCCTTAAGTCACCAAGTTTGGTTCCCTCATCCTTTATTTTGGCAAGAAGCTCTTTGGTCTTTCTAGAAACTTGCATAAGGTTCTATTCGGCTTTATATACTTCTAGTTCAACTTCTATCAGAAACTCTGGAATAGCTAACTCTTTTACTCCTAGCCAAGTACCAGTGGGAAACTGATTGTCGTAGATTTCATTTCGGTATCCTGCTTTCTCCAGAAATAATGGCATGTTGGTGGTGTAAATATTCTCCACAACCACGTCTTTAAAGCTGCAATCGAAATGCTTCAAGATTTTTTCAAGGTCAGCATAACAATTTTTCATTTGTTGTTCTAAGTCTCCTACAGCCGTAGGATTGCCTTCATCGTCCATGCTAACTGCTCCTGAAATCTTTATTTCATTCCCAATTTTCACGGCATGTGAATATCCATAAGCGTTTTCCACCTCAGGCCTTAGTAAGAAATATTCAGGCTTTTCCGGCTCTAACATCACTTCCTTTTCAATCTCTTTCAAAACTTCTTCTTCCTGCTTGCATCCTGATGTGGTTGCTATGAAAAGCGATGTTACCAGAAGGAATAGCTGAGTTGAGGATTTACCTTGGTATTCTATGACTTTTGCTGAATGGAATGCTCTTCTTTTAAAAGATACTAAAATCGATTTCATATCTATGGATTACTATTAAGTGGTTGAATATATGTATTTAAGCTATAGCCTGTGACATGTTAGCCTAAAGAGGTTCCTGGCAATTCATTCAATTATAATCTGGAATATTTAAACCCAGCACTATGTCTCGTTCCAGCAATAGAATTCCATCGCGCATTTTTGGAAAGACCATTCCCGAACCCCCTCGATTATGATGGCGGTTTATTTCTTGTTTAGTCAAAAGCGGGTCATCAGCAAAAACAATGGGATCGATATAATATTCATTCAGTTCTGGCTCCTTAACCGTAATATGAATGTGCTCAGGTTCTCTGCGATTGGGATAGGATGCGGGTCTGAAGGTATAAAAGCTGTATTTTCCGTCCGATCCGGTTTTTACCCATCCTCGGATAAAGCCGTGCCTTTTATCCCAACCAGTTTCCTTACCTGTGGTTTCATAAATGCCTTCACGGTTGGTGTGATAAATATACAGGATCACATCCCTTGCAGGAGTTTTGCCATCCTTTAGAAAGACGCTACCCGTAATTTTAATTTTAGGTTCAGTCTCCAGAAATTTAGGCAGGGTATCGGATGAGGATAAGGTTCTGTCTCCAAATTCGAAGAGGGCTTCACATCCCTCACAAGCTCCTCCCACGCGGGCTGTTGATTCGTGTTCGGTTTGCGACTGACATGAAGCAACGGATAGTATTAGCAGGAAGAGACAAAGAGACCACTTCATGTGGTGAAGATACAAAGCAATTTAAGCTTCCCCGGCCAGCCATTTTTTGAAGTGGGAAGTTTTATCACGGCTCACCAAAATATCCTGGTCATCACAATCATGAAGCTCCAGCTTCAGTCGCGTTCCACTATAACTTCTCATATCGCTAATGGCCTCCAATCTGATGAGGTAGTTTCGATTAATCCGGAAGAACTCTCCTCCAGGTAGCTGGGATTCAAGCCGGTCAAGACTTTCATCGATGGGAAGTTGCCTGCCTCCATTGGTCTGCAAAAAGGCATCTTTCCCAAAGCTCACAAAAAAGGAAACTTCTTCCAACTTAACGATCCTCAATTGATCACCTATCTTGATTACAAATCGCTGTTTGTGTGTTTTAATCGGATTCACCAACTCCTTGAGGATAGTTTGAATATTTGATGACGGATCACTCCCTACCCAATGCCGGTATTTGTTTAAGGCTCTTTTAAGATCATCCGGGTCAAGGGGTTTGAGTAAATAATCAACACTATTTAGCTTAAAGGCTTTAAGGGCATACTGATCGTAGGCGGTACAGAATATCACCGGTGCGTCAATGGCCATTCCATCGAATATCTCAAAGCTAGGTCCATCGGTAAGGTTAATATCTAGAAAAATTAAATCAGGGGAATCATGGTTTTTCAACCAGCTTTTAGTCTCTGCTATGCTTTCAAGCGGACCTATTATTTCCGCCTCATCAAGTTGTTTCTGCAACTCCCTGATGAGATTGTTTGCGGCTGGTCGTTCGTCTTCTACGATCAGGATTTTCATTCTGACAAGCTTTTAGGAAATAACCGCGGTAGTTTTACCATAAAATGCTGCTTGTTTTTGTTAATGACTACCTCGCGATTCGTGAGCATCTGATAGCGTTTGCGAATATTTTCAAGACCAATACCCATACCTTCTTCAATAGATCCTTTTGGATTTAAGTTATTGGCAACCAGGATGTATTCATCCGTTACACTCATCGTAATTACCAGCGGTTTACCCTTTTCAGCTTGGTTGTGTTTAATGGCATTCTCAACCAACAATTGCAATACCAGAGGCGGAATTTCTTCCTCCTTCTGCGCATTGATTTTGAGTGTGAGAACCAAAGCTTTGCCAAAGCGCATTTGCTGAAGCGAAGTGTACCTTTTTGTGAATTCCAATTCTTCAGATAAGGGCACAAGGTCCTCATCCTGCACTTCCAGAATATGCCTGTAAAACTTACTTAGCTCTCTAATATAGGCCGCGGCCTTGTCCTGATCTTCATAAACAACATCAATCAAAACATTAAATGAGTTAAATAGGAAATGCGGATTGAGCTGATCTTTGAGTAGTCTAACCTGACCTTTATATTTCTCTGTTTCAAGCCTTTCGACGTTAACGGCGGCATTGCGCCACTCCTTCAGAAAAGCTCTGCTTAAAAAGAAGGCAGTTATGCCATAGCCTATGTACATGGGCACTTTGGTATATTCAATTAGTTCTCTCCACGGAATATTATCCAGGGTAAACCTACCAAACACCCATAAAAAGAGAAATGTTATGATGAATACCGATAGGAATCCCAGTAGGGTAACTCCTAGAAATTCAAGAATCAATCGTTTAACCGGCGACTTAATCCAGGGTACATAATGGTTGAGGTTCACTTCTACTAATCCTACCGAGCCGCTGATCATGAGTGAGATTAAGAAGCTATAGACCATGTCATCCCATATTCTGCTCAAACCCTCCAGGCTGGTATATCCTTGAGGATAGTAGAAAAAGGGAATCATGAATCCGGCCACAATACTAAAACCAAGCCAGCGCTTCATGAATCCCAGATCAATACCTTGAATTTTTATGCTCATGCGGTTCTAATGTAGGAATTTACTGCTTTGCACAAGTATTGACCATACTCTCTGCCAGGCCTCGTCCCCATTTGGGTTGAATACCTCGCTTAGCTTCCTTCTCCAATTCATAGAGCTTTAGGCTTCGTTCGGCCAGGGCACAACTTTCATCCGTAGATGACTTGAAGAATTGTGCCGTACCATACTTCATTCTGGCCAGCATAATAGCTGCCCGGGGATTGTTGGGATCCATTTCGACGGCTTTGCCAAATTGAGCATTGATTTTAGGGGATAGCAACATTCCTCTAAGGGCGGGGTTCACGCTAAGTTTAGCCATATTGATATAGCCATTAAGCACGAGAATTTCAATGTTGTCCGGTGATAGTTCATCCGCCTTTTCGGCCAGTTTCTTGGCCTCATCCAGAATCTCGTCGCGTTGGTCTCCTTCAAGTCCTTTTTGAAAGCTCATGAATACTCTGGTTAAGCTTGAATAATAGTAGGGCAACCATTCTGTTTCTTCTGCATCGGCAATGCGTTTGAATTGATTGGCCACTGTCTGGTAATCTTCTACGGTTTTACAGGAATCCAGGTTTTCAAGAGCGGAAGTCATTGCCTTGATATAGGCTTCTCCGGTAGCGGAAGCAAGACTTGTGGAAAGTGTGAGGGCAGCAAATAATGTGAATTTAATAAGCGTTTTCATACTGTTTAGTTTTTATAGATTATTCAATTGATTAGCTTTTTTGTCTTCGCTGAGCGTAATAAATACACCTACAAAGAAGAAGCGGTCGGCGGGAGCCATTACTGGCAGGCTGGCATATTGTCCACTGGCATTTGGCTGGTCGGCATAACTATATCCAAAGACATTTTGACGACCCAAAACATTATTCACCGCGAAATGTAGGATCAGATTGGGCTTTGGCAGATAACTCCAGTTGAGGTTTAAGCCAGCAAATGCCTTGGTTTTTGATTCCATCTGGCCTGGAAGGTTAGGATTGTCATAGCTATAACCATCATTTGCTTGCCAGCTCATGCCGAGCTGTGAATTGAGCTGCTCAATCCAGTATTTTCCAACGATGGAGAAGTTATGTTTTGGAGCAAAGGAAGGTTGTACCGGTTCGAAATAGCTTTTATAGACTCTCTTGCTGTCAATGAAGGAATAGGTGATCCAGAAATCCAGATTTCGCACACTTTCCTGATCGCGATAGAAGAGGTCGAACCCGCGGGCAAATCCCTCGCCGCTGGTATTCAATGGTTCTGACGCGGTATAACGAATTAAGTAATCATAGTCTTTTTGGAAGATCTCAGCTCGGAGGGTTCGATTGTTTTGTGACCATTGATAGTTTAGGAGGTAATGAGTGCTTTGAGATTGATCAAGAGTGGGATTTACCAGGAGAGAAGGAATTTCCTGATTCTGCAGAAAACTGCCATAAGCCGCAGATACCTGCTGATGCTTGGATAGCTGATAAGCTCCGGATAAGCGGGGCATTAATTTTACATGATCTTGTTGGGCCTCAAGCCTCAGTCCTGCTTTTAGCGTAAGCTTTTCTGTAAAGAAATACTGCGATTCCAGATGACCGGCGGTAAGTGGTAGTACGATGTTCCGTGCCATCTTTTCCATTGATTCACTAAAGCTTTGCTGGTATTGTTCTATTCCGGTATGGAATTGCAATCTTTCCGTCGCAAACCAGCTAAGGCGGGCTTTGAGGTGTAAGAGGGTTTCCTTGCGATTAGCTTGCAGACTGTCGAGAGAAAAGCGATCGAAATTATGAGAGTAGGAAACCCCTCCTTTGAGCAGCCATTGATGGTTAAAGGAATGACGCAGACTGGCATTGGCATAGTTAAACCTGTTCTTTACTCCTTGTAGTTGCTTGGCTTCAGTACCCGGTTGCGTTTGGAATACTTTCATTTGGGATGCTTGATGAGTATAATAAAGCTTCACCAATGAGCGCTTACCCAGAGGATGACGGTATAGGCCTTCCAGATTATAACTTTCAGGAGCTTTTTTCCAGCCCAGATTTTGCGGAACTATGCCCATATAAGGAGCAAGGTTGGTATAACTTCCATTCAGCGTGAAAGCATCCTTATCCAATACCTCGGTATGACTAAATGCTCCCCCGACCGACATCAAGCTTAGGTCAGACTGGTCTCTTATAGGCATATCGAGTGTATTCAATGCCAGGACCGAAGACAGAGCCTGTCCGTATTCCGCGGAGTAACCTCCGGTGCTAAAAAACGTACCCTTGAATAATTGGGGACTAAAGCGGGTGCGGGTAGGGATTCCGGAAACTGTGCTGCCATAGGCGTTGTTCACTTTCAGCCCATCAAAGAAAATAGCTGTCTCATCGGCATTTCCTCCGCGCACTAAAAGTCTGCCATCATTGGTATTTACGCTGGTTCCTGGGAGGGTATTTAAGGCGCCGACCACATCACCTAGGGCACCAGCCGTGGTAACAATATCTAAAGGTTTAAATACTACAGAACGTTTTTCATCACTGGCCTCCATTGCTCCGGCGGTGATCTCCACCGCTTGCAATTTGTTGAAGGCCTCTTCCATTTTTATGTCAATTACAATCTGGCTTCCCGAACAAATTACCTCACGTTGGTAATCCAAAAATCCCAGCATGGATACGATGAGTATTTGTTCGTCGGTTTCATTGGTTTGAAAGTTGAAAACACCTTTCTCATCGGTTGACCCACCATCGTAGGTGCCTTGCAAGTACACATTAGCACCTGGGAGAGGAGTACCATCAGAATCCGTTACTACCCCAGTGATGATGCTTTGAGCCGAAGCTGATGCAACCAGGAAGGTGAGTATCGTATAAATGGTCCAGCGTATCATTTTGGCATTAATTTTCATCGAAACTACTTCCTTAAGCTTCGTTTAAGAACTAAAATGGAGTGAACCGGAGGATTGTGGGAGTGAATCGGGGGAGGGAGTAGTGGGTCAATGGGTCAATGTGGCAATGAGCTGGATGACGGATGACCGGTGACGGGTGTCCAATGTGACAATGTGATCAATGTGGTAATGTGTAGATCCTAATAATCGCAATTAACCTAATAACCTAATTGACGGGTGACGGGTGTCCAATGTGACAATGTGATCATGTGGTAATGTGTAGATCCCAATAATCTAATTGACGGGTGATGGGTGACCGGTGACGGATGTAGTCAATGGTTCAATATGCCAATGTGAATAATGTGGTACTGTGCTGGGTGCTGGTTGACCGGCTTGCCGCGTTCTACGCGGTGGTGAATGTGGTTAATGTGCCATTTCCTGTCTTGTCCACCACTTTTCAGGGGACTTCTCAGGTTCTACGTGTTGAACCACAGAAGTGGTGTGCTTGCCACGTTCTACGTGCGCTTGCCACGTTCTACATGCGCTTGCCACGTTCTACGTGCGCTTACCACGTATTAGGTGGTAAACCACCTACCACCTTACAAGCCTGGTAATATGGAGCATAGAGGTGAATAATGCAAAGGCTTTAAGCTAGCCAGCTAATATGATTTATGGAAGTATAAACTGAGGGAGTCATCCGGGTTGTATCTTTTCCAACATTAAGTAAGATTGATTAGGAAAATTGAAGTGCCCCACCCCCTAGGGGCCAGCACCCGCTGTCCCCAGCATCAAGATATTGATAATCAACTATATAACAAAGGTAATCTTCGCCACTCACCGGAAAGGTTAAGGCAATCTGCGCCAAAGATCCCGTTGATTTTGAAGCTGCTATTGGAATGTAGGTATATTAATAAAAAAAGGGATTTTGGTGGGTGAAGATTGGAATCATGAACTAAAAGTAAAAAGCTTGCCGCGTTTTACGTAATGACCTTAGCTGTTTCTGAACTGGGAAATGTCCATTTCGACGCAGCTCAATGTGACATTTCCTGCAGTGCCCATTACCTTTCACAGAACCTCTATCATTCTAAGTATTGGACCAAATGAGTCGTGTGCCAGCCAAGTTTTCCGTGGTAACCTCAGAGTAAAACCGGGCATTTTTCAAAACCAGCGGCAAAGCAGGCGAAATTGCGTCAGCCGAAGGCTGAAAGAGCATGAAGCCCAGCTTTGACCGCGGTTTGCGCAGCAAAGGTTTCTTAGAATGCCCTAGATTTTTGCTTCCTTTTCATCAATGGAAAAGGAAGGAGAACCAATGACAGGTGACGGGCTTGTAACATATTACGTGATGTTGAAAGTGGTTAATGGGTCAATATGTCAATGTGGCAATGTGATTAATGTGGCAATGAGCTGGATGACGGATGATCGGTGACGGGTGTCCAATGTGGCAATGTGATCAATGTGGCAATGAGCTGGATGACGGATGACCGGTGTCGGATGTCGAATGTGTTCTATGTGATAGGTGACTGGTGACAGGCCTGCGGTATGCTAGGTAATAAGCTTATCTCTTTCTGAACTGGGAAATGTCCATTTCGACGAAGCTCAATGTGACATTTCCAGTCTTAGTTTGACTGAATTATAGACCAAATTTATGTAGCCAGTCGGCCTCAGGCGGAAGCGGCTTATCCTGAGCATTTCGGTAAGCTCAATGCAGGCTTGTCGAAGGGCAGTCGAGACATAAATCCTTCTAGACGAAGCGTTTGGCTATGAACTTGGAATTCAATAATCTGGCTACAGCCATATAGTTTGGGGTGAATTTAACCTTATCGCCAATATTGTACTTTTTACTACCCTCTTTTGTCTGGTTTTTACCCAGGTCAATGACCAGCATATCTGAGGTTACACCCACAAATGATAAGTCGGGATCCTGTGCTTCAATATCCTCTTTATCTACATCTAGTAATCCGAAATCAAGGATTGCTTTCACGCTGGTTTCACTAACCTCATCTTCGTCGTAATCTGCCGTATGTCCAATATTCGCATCACTAATAATGCCTTCTGGTACGATCTTTTTCTCCTCCAGTTCTATGATGTTGGCCGTAAATTCAAAGGTATCCGTGTTCAGCTCTTTAAAGCGCTTGTTTTCCAATGGACTAACGCCAAAAAAGGCCGCTTCACCAACTCTAAAATGATTGATCTCCTTGGGTACGGTTCCGCTATCCAGCAGGGGTAAGGTAATAGAGGTCCCACCTGAAATATAATTGAGTTCCTTGTTGAACTTGGCTGAGATCAGTTCCTTATATAAGGTGAGTTGAAGAAGTTTATCGTATGTAGGGGCAACCCCGTACATACATCCAAGGTTTGAGCCTAATCCAATTACCTCAATATTGGAGAGCGTAAAGACCTTTTCGTAAAATTCCATAATGTCGGTA
The DNA here is from genome assembly GCA_965229445.1 of Owenweeksia sp. Lineage (GTDB taxonomy): Bacteria > Bacteroidota > Bacteroidia > Flavobacteriales > Schleiferiaceae > Owenweeksia. Next base: position 2,776,634 of record OZ245876.1, on the reverse strand, counting down.
CGCTGCACACCTTCGCGCAGTTCACCGAGTTCAATCATAATAATAATTTGATGGATTTTATCAGCTTTTTTAGCCGATTCGTTAAGCGCCTTTATGGTAGTAAAGGAGGTGTTTAAAGAAATGTCTGCATACTCCACTACCTCATCCGCGTAAATTTTGGCCGGTGGCTTTATGTATATGGTACGCATACTCTTATTAACCGCTTTCAGGTTCTTCAAACTGGTTAAACGAGAATCACCAATAGAATCTATGCTTTGGATAACATCATCAGTAAGCACATTTTTTAAAAACTCCTGGTCACCGGAAAACACTTTGGTGATGAGACTCCAATGAATTTTATGATCATCAAAGTATTTGCTTAAATACTTGATGTTATTCTTAATCTTTTCGGTCTGTATGATTAATTCAGCCATAATTTAATGGGTAACAATTCTGGGTATGTCTTGAGGCAAACGCGTCAATAATTCGTAATTGATCTGGTGACTAAAATCGCTGAAAGAGGATACCGTAATTTCGCCTTCCCCCTGGTTTCCAATCAGTACAACTTCATCTCCCCTTTTAATTCCATCTACTCCGGTAATGTCAACTGCTAGCATGCTCATATTAACGGTACCCACTACATCCAATCTGATCCCATTAATCAAAACTTTGCCCTGATTGCTTAATGAGCGGCTATATCCGAAGGAGTATCCTACAGGTAGCAGTGCTATTTTACTGGGTCTATGGGTAAAATAAGAGGTGCCGTAGCCTACAAATTCACCTGCCTTCACCTCCTTAATATCCATTACGCGGCTTTTCCAGCTGATCACTCTTTGCAGGGGACTTATACTCAGTTTGTTCTTGGTGAGATAGTGCACCAAAATTTCCTGAGTGGGAAAATAGCCATATTGCAGGATTCCGATTCTCACTAAGTCCATTCTTGAATTTGGATAACGAATAGTGGCCGCAGAACTGGCCAAATGCTTAATCGGATGCAACCAGGGATATTCGGCTATCTTGGCATTGTAGCGCTTGAATCTTTTAAACTGATCTTTAATTCTTTTGTAATTGGCAATGTTTTCTGCGCCCGCAAAGTGAGTACATATGGCTTTCACTTCTACATGGTCTAACGAATCTTGAATTTTATTGAAAACCGAAACCAGTTGTTTGGCTGGGAAGCCGGTGCGATTCATGCCTGTTTCCAATTCCAGATGGATCAAGGCTCGTTTGCCAATTTTTGCGGCTGTTTTGATCGCGGCCTGCAATCGATCTACATCAAAAACATAAAATTCAATATCATTTTCTATCGCCCAGGCCAGTTCAGACGCGTCAATTTGCCCCATTATCATTAGCGTATAATCATCAGGAACTAAAGACCGCGTAACATTTAAGGCTTCATGGGCACTAAAGACACTAAAATGTCGCACTCCTGCTTTATAGGCCAAAGGACAATAATCCTTAATGCCATGACCATAGGCGTTTCCTTTAACCACCGATGAGAAGGTTACATTAGGGCCCAGCAAGGATTGAATAAACTCAATGTTGTTTTTGACAGCCGTTTCAGAAAGCTCAATGTGGGAGGTTTGGAACACTACTTATTGGTTTAGAATTTAAATATTTGAAATTCATGTACTTACAAAATGCTAATCTGAGATATAGTATTCGGTTTCAGACACTCTCCTCGCTCAATATTATTGATTTGCCGGTATTTTGAATAAAAAGAAATACCAACACGGAGATACCTATACCATAAAAGTTGGCATCCAGGTTAAAGGGTAAATCCAGATCGGCCAAAATTAGTATCAGCGTGGTAGAACCACCAGCAATCATTGAGAAAAGTGCAGCTTTAGGCTTAGGATTCTTGTAAATAAGGGTAGCAGCGACCGGCATTAACAGTCCTGAAACCATGAAGGCGTATGAATAAAGCATTAGGTCCAGAACGCTGTGCATCATGGTAGCCAGAACGATTGCTATGGCGCCAATAGCTAGTGTAATCCACTGGGATCTCCCAATAGAATGGGTACTTGCTTTAGAGGAATTTCTATCCAAAACATCACCAATTAAATTGCCACTGGCTGCCATCAAACAACTGTCGGCGGTTGACATTATAGCGGAGAAATATGCGGACATCATCAACCCCATCAGGCCTACCGGTAAAATGTGACTGAGTAGCAATGGTAAGCCCAGCTCAGCATCCATGGCACTGGTACTTGGAAAGCCAAAGTCTGTAAACAGACCTTGTTCAAAAGCTACCCTGGCAAACAGGCCAAGCGTAACTCCCATAAATGCCATTACCGGCCATTCAAACAATCCCGCTATCCTCCAGGCCCGAATGGCTGTTTTCTGATCACGACAGGAATAGATGCGTTGGTATAAAGTCATACCCACAAACCAAATAGGTACGATAGTAATAACCCAATTAAAGAATTGTGTGAATTCAATATTTCCCAATGAAAGAAAGCTTGATGGAATTTGAGTTTGTAGAGCCTCCCACCCGCCAATATGATGATAACCAAGTGGCAGTCCTATAAAGATCAGTCCTACCATAAGTATAATCCACTGAATGGTATCGGTGTAGATAACAGCTTTTATGCCCCCAATTACCGTATAAACTACGGCAATCACACCCATGATTAAGGCAGCATGGGTAATGTTTATGGCTGGAAAGGTGGCCGAAGCCAATTTTGCACCGGCCAAAATTTGTGAGCTGGTGAAGCCTATGTATCCAATAAAAGAGATGATGCCCGCTACCAGGGCAACCTGCTTGTTGTAGTGAAATGAAAGAGTTTCCGGAAAGGTGAGAAACTTATGTTTGCTGGCTATGGGATATACCTTTGGGATAAGTAGCACAGCGCTCATCCACGCCCCAATTAAGCCGGTAAAAAGCATCCAACTGCCAGACAATCCCATGGCGAAACCCAATCCTCCCAAACCAATGGAAAATCCGCCACCTACATCAGTAGCGACCACGGATAAACCAATATGCCCCGCAGACATTGCACGACCTCCCACAAAATAATCTTCTTTCGATTTATTCTTCCGCAGAAAGTAAAATCCAATACCCAGCATAAATATGAGATAAGCCAGAAAAATGGATAAATCGACTATGTGAATACCCATATTTATTTTTTCAATCTCATCTCAAGGTAGGGATTGGTGAATCCCATTTTCTCATAAAGATATTTTGCGGGATTATTAGCTTCCACATGCAAGGCAATATCTCCCGCGCTGTGATCAATGGCTATTTGCATTAACTTTCTACCAAGTCCTTCCCCTCGGTGATCTTTATGAATAGCTATATATACCAGGATGTTTTCGGGGATGTAACCACCCATACCCGTTTGATTTATAACTACCGCACCAGTAATCTTTTCGTCATCCTTAATAATCGCAGTAAACCCTCCGAATGATTTGAACTCCTGTAAGGAATAATCTATAGCCTTGGCAATATCCTTTTTGGGATCTCCGTATTCTTCAAGATTCTCAAAGAGAAAATCAATCACCTCAGCTTTTTCTTCCGGGCTGGGTTTGTCTTGTGGCTTATAAATAACCGAATGCAGCATTTGATTTTTTTTGTTTGCCCTATTATATCAATGTTTATGGATTATCCAAATTTCGCTGCTGTTTTGTTGTTGATTTTTCTGAGCGATGTATTAATTGAGTAAATTGTTAGTTACAGTATTTTTATTTTTTTTCCTGTTCAAATAATATCGGGTAGTCCATCATTAGATTGCCCTTGCGGAAGAGGAAAATCATTGTTACAAAGTCAACATCTTTAAAGTTCTGACTGTCGACAAGTTCAATGGGTGTTTCCGTTTTTTCATCTCCATAGAAGTTCGGAACGATGGTCGCAACTTCCAATCCTTGATATTCTGCCATGCTTTCAATTTTCCGAATAGTCTGGAAAAATGTGGTCGGGTTCAAGGGATAGGATTTTGCAAAGTCAACTTCGATTGAATCAATTTTATCCACTAGATATTTTGTAGGGTCTGACGGGTCGTAAATCGTGTCAACTACTGTAATTCTTAGATTCTTAAGTTTTTTTGGATAAACTGGATAGGCTAGGGTCTCAGTTCGTTTGTCCGCTTTAAGGTAATAGGATGCAGATTCCGTTTTCATGGTCGTGTCTGGTCTGCTCCGTAGGACTTCGATCACTCGGTAGACGTTAGAACCATCATTAAATTCTAGAGTGTCAGTCTTAATTACGGAATAGGATTTCCTTTCGAGATAGTTGTAAGTCGGATCATTTCCGTCGCCAGGAACGTCAAATGGAACTGATTCGGTCTGGGCTCGAAGAAAGCCAAAGTTCACGGTTAGAAGTATTATGTAGGCAACGGTTTTCATTTGGTGGCCCACGGGAGCTTCCGCAGAAAGCCCCAATGTCTTTTGGGTTTACATCAGCTCGATCATAAATGCTCTACCATGGCTTTAAATTAAGGTTTTGTAGTAAAGGGATATCATGTCGGTTAATAAAGTACTTGCGATACCGGGCTTCATGCGTACATGCTTAATTACGGTTTGTTTCAAAAATAGTCTGAAAGTTTTCTTCAATGGATAGAACTTCTTCATCCGCTGACGCTGCGGGCAAATCAATACGCAGACTTAATATGGCTTAGCCTGCCCAGAGCTTGATGATGGGCTGAGCCATAAGGGACAAACGCTGCCTAACCAATGGCGGAGGAACTATTAAAGTGTTGATAAACACAAAGAGCAGTAAAGAGCCGCAGGCCAAAAGCTGCCGCTTACCAACAGTTTAACAGTCAAAAAAAACAACACTAAATGAAATAGAAAATCAAGAAATATTAACTATATTATTCCGTACCTGAGGTTCGGATTACTGCTATCATGGGAGCCTTCGTTAGCAGCAGTTTTTATTTCCCTTTTTTCTTTTCTAGAGTCCTTTTCCCTACAGTATAAGTATAGGCGGAAGCAGGGATGAACTGAAATGTTTTTTCCTTGTACTTCACAATTCCTTCTTTGTTTATAGAAGTCACGATAGGACTGTCTAGATTATTTTCAGTACAGAACTTGTATAGACTTTTCAATTCAGAAGGTTTTTCAAAATACCTATTGGACCATTTGATTTCTAAAGCCCAAATGGGTTTAAGAGTTGAGTCACTTAGTCCGACCATGTCGACTTCTCCTTGAGACCAACGTGAATACCAAGGGGTGAACCAATCGCGATGCATCCATTGAGCAAACACCGCAGTCTCTACCATATTTCCGATCATCTCATCATCGGAAGTAATTGGAGAGAAAAGAGCACTCCTCAACGAAGGATTTGTCAAGTAAATCTTGAAGAAGTTGTCTCTTTTGAATTTCTTGCCACTTTGGTCAATCCTTCGGACTTGCTTTATTAAGTATGCAGCTTCGAGATACTCAATGTACTTTTTGAGTGTATTCTTTGGTACCTGAGACTGTCTACTCAATGTTTCAAGAGAAAACTCACTCCCACTATTGTAGGCTATAGTAGTAAAAAGTGAGTTTAGCTCTCTTGTGTCACTTATCCCATAAAGGCTTGGCAAATCTCTGAGTAGAACTTTGTCAACGATGTCTTGTCGAATATATCGACTTGGGTTGGCTTGCATTTTCTGAGAGAAAATGACTTCAGGAAATCCTCCAAAGTTGATGTAATCGATGAAGTGTTTGTTTAGCTCATCAAGATGAGTAGAAGTATAAAAGTCTGTTTGCTGATCTTTCCAGGTGACTTCAATAGGTTTAATAATTCGATCTAAACCTTTGAGCGAGATATATTCATTGAATGTTAGTGGTGGTAGTAAGAAGTCTGTGAATCTGCCGGCACCACTTTCGGTGCTTGCAAATTTCAACGCAGCAGCTGCGGACCCTGATACAATGAATTTAGCCTTACGATAGCTGTCCACAAGTGTTTTTAAGTGAACTTCCCAGTCTCGGCAGTATTGGATTTCATCAAATATTACATGCCATCCACTTTTATCCTTAAGGCCAGATGCTTCTCTCGCAAATTCAAAAAGCTGTTCGAGTCCAATGTTGTTATAGATCGGATTCTCAATTGTGATGAAGATAATCTTCTTGGGATCTATTGAACTATCTATGAGGTCCTTTATCAGGTGGTGTAGCATGACTGTCTTTCCAACTCGTCTTGGTCCCATCAAAACAACTGCGCGTCGTATATCGCGCTCGTAAACAAGCGGCTTGAAAAGATCGAAATAAAGTCGCCGTGGCATGGAATTAAAGTCCTCTTCGATTTGACCGTCTACCCACCAGGGGTTTTCAAATCGTATCCTGTCTAAAACCTGTTTCTTAGATATTTCTCGTATCAAAATTTCCTTATTTGATACAAAAATACTAAAATAAGGTCAATTAATTGACCTTAAATTAAAAACAAACTTCTTTTAAGAGTGACGTAATGTGCGTATTTAAATTGCTACTAACGGGAGACTCCGCAATTACCCCAGATGTCTTTTGGGTTTACTTCAGCTCGATCATAAATGCTCTACCATGGCTTTAAATTAAGGTTTAGTAGTAAAGGGATATCATGTCGGTTAATAAAGTACTTGCGATACCGGGCTTCATGCGTACATGCTTAATTACGGTTTGTTTCAAAAATAGACTGAAAGTTCTCTTCAATGGATAGAACTTCTTCATCCGCTGGCGGTAAGCGATAGGAGCTGGAAAAGGAAAAACCTGATCCGGCTGGGGGTTCCACAAGGCCGGGCGTATGCCTGGAGCCGGACGCGTAGGGGTGGCTGGGCGGTTGCCCAAAGCCCCATCTTAAGGACAGCTATTAGGGTAAAACGCCTGATAAAACGCGGCTATCAATCCCTGACTGAATACTACTGCAAATTTCCCCACAACTCAATGAACCGCTGAATACGAGACCCGTAGGTACAGTGGTGTGAGAGGCGCACTCCGTGCCTATTTAGGGGCGGAGCCGTCTACTCGATTGGCTGTAGTGTTTACTGTTTATTCGTATTACCGGTCATAGCCCAGAGGATGTTAATAATCTTCCACTCTCCATTTAATTTTCCTAGGTGGATATAATCGACAAATTCAAACTTGTTTGTTACCGCTTTTACAGATGCTATACCATTTGAGATATCGTAAATAATGACTTCTGATTTTAACGGCTCTTTAGGGTCAACATCTGCTTTGTAGAACAGAGTAAAATCAAATCCTTTAGAGTATCCAATTAAACTTGCTGCGGTCATATTTTCCGGGTATTCTATGCCTTCTTTATTTTTCTCGATGGTCCTTTTTGCCAAATCGGGATGCATGGCTTTTTCAATTCTTTCAGGGTTGTTAGTTTCCATTCCTTCAAGATAATTCAGGACTGTTTCCTTTATTTGAATAGAGTCGTATGGTGTTTGAGCGAAGACAGTACTATTATGATTTAATAGCAAAACAGCAACAAAATAAAGAGGTGTCATTATTTTTTTCATCTTAAATAATTTGAATTTTGCCTACTCTATGCAGTTTTTGGCTTCCCTGTGTAAAGTTGCTATCAAATGATTACGAGAGTCTGATTTGTAGGTATTACAGCCAACGACCAGCTAAAATCCGTAGGCTGGACATCTGTAAATATTGGGATAGTATCTTATCTCACAAACCTCAGCAAACAGCTCAGTAAGCCTATGGATTTTTAGCGTCTGTTGTATGCCTGTGCATTTTTCTTTCTGGCTCATTCCTATCGGTTGCCCACCGTGCAGTTGCGGTAGAAGCTCTTTTGCAATTTTTGGTCGTGCGAAGGTTGTGTGAATTGCAAATGTGCTTCTACAAGAGGGGTGGCCTCTTTCAATATTGCCGAAAAGCTTGTTCATGTGCTTCTTTTATTTGTTTGGCTAAGGATTCGGGTTCAATCACCTTCATGTTGCTGCCAAATGAGAGCAGCTCCATCAAAAAGTCGTGTGTTAGGTAAAGTTTCAGTTTGATCTTCAGTTCGTCTTCATTGTCAACGAGAATTTGCTGAGTATGATGGAGTGGTAATGTCTTAATGTATTTGCCTTGAAAAGGGTCAAATGATAGAATTATGCTCGTTGGCTTGTCATCATTAGAACCAATAATACCAAAACAGTAACGATAGCTTTGTTCAACGCTGTAGTTGTCTGGATAAGCGAAATTCTGGTTGGTAATCTCAAGCTTTGTTAAGCGGTCAAGGGCAAAACTTTTGATGTTGCTATCCTTTCTATCTTTAGCCATTACGTACCAACGGTTCTTGAATTCTTTTAGGGCATAAGGCTCAGCGACTCGTTGGCTTATATTGTCTTCCCAAAACTTCTGGTATTCAAACTTTAGTAATAGCCTATTTTTTATAGCATGAAGTAGCCCATATAGGTTTTCCGTTCCTTGCGGTCTTCGTTGCTCCAAATGAATATAGGGGGTGAGATCTTGAGCTAGGTTGAGCGAATTGAACATATCGAAAGCTTCCATCATTCGCTGGAAGTTCATGTTCTCCGCTTCGTTTTGGCTTATGAAGTACCCTTTTTGAGACTTTGAATATTCAATGTCAATCCCGAATACGTTTCTGATTTCCCGAATATCTCTTTGGAGTGTTCGTTTGGAAAACCCAATGTTTAGTGTATCATCCTGCATTTGCAGGTAATCAAACTGATTATCAATGTAGCCCTGAAGTTCCTCATAGGTGGAATAAGGTTTAGTTTTGAGCTTTTTGATAATCAGCAGATACCGAGAAATGTAGCCTCGTTTGGACATCTAATTAAAAATATAATCAATAATTTTCTGAGACTCTGTTTTCTTTCTGAGCAAGCACTTTTCCAAGTCCCAGCTAGGGTATTCGACAGGCTGTCTTTTTACAATGGAAAAGTCACTTTCCGGATATCTGAGAATTTTTGACTTATATGGATTGTTGCTTATTGAACGATTTATTTCCTGCTCCAAGATCATGAGGTTACCTATCGAATTGATGTTCTCCTGCCATTCATTCCAAATATCTTCTCTCTTATCTCCGTTACTATCATGGTATGATTGGATATGTTCAATATCAATAGCAGTATCAAAAAGTGCTTTTCTTATTTTTTCAATTTTTGCCTGATCTCCTGTTAAATAATCCTCTTCCAGCATTGCGGACAGTCGACAAAGAATATTCTTGATCTTAGAGTTATAGGTAATATCTCCAAGTAAGGCATTTTCAAAATCTCCCCAACCTTTATGGTTCTCTAACTTCCCAATTTTGCCATTTATGTGAAGCATCACATCTTCAAATGAACCATCCATTATCCTTTTGATAAGCGCATATGTGAATGAATGAACTTCATTGACTGCTTTAAGGAAACGAATACTGTAAATGATATAAAGTTTACTGAGCTGTCTTGTAAAAGACAGCATTTTTTGCCAGTACTCTTCTTCGTCCTTAAACTTGTACAAGAAAACGAAAATCAAAGTCCAGTATCTGCTATATCTTGACCACCAGATAAAATTCATGGCACATGCATCTTCACAGGTATTGTAGTTATTATTTTCCCATTCATAACGAACCTCAATTATTTTTTCAATGTCTTCAATAGATAGTCTAAGGTTCTTCACATTGTTTTTGAAATGTTCCCATTGATTTATTTTAAAAATGGTATCGAATAACCTTTCAAAAAATGTATCGGTTGCGTAACCGTAAAGAGTTACTGGGAGGTTGTACTTTGCGATTAAGATATTTTGATAAATTCCAAGAACTCCTCTGATGTCAGTTGCATTGTATTTAAGAGCCGCGTTTTTCTCATCAATCAATTGATATAAGCGGCTGATTTCATCAAAAGCAGTCTCGTCTTTGTCTCCTTTATCTCTTAAATACTCATACATTCTTATTTTGAAAATATCACCTCCATTTAGGTCCAATCCAGTTGTATTGATTGAATTGAAAATTTGCAAAGTCTTAGAAAGACCAGCACGGGTTTCGATTACAACAAAATATATATTACTCAATAGGTGCTTAATAAATCTATCAATGTCAAATTCGATAGGTTGTCCTTCTTCATCCTTTGTTTGTTCCTCAATAAGCTCATTTATGAGAAATGCATTTTTTAAGTACGGATTTAATGTCTCATCACTAAAAGGAAAATCACCTACCATGATTTCCTGAAGGTATAATTGCTGCTTTCCGTTGTTTACCCGAGTGCTTAGCCAATTGAAATTGATTGTGCTTAACTCAGCACAATCTGAAAATTTTACCTTAAGAACTTTAAGAAATATGAGAAATGTTGTTAACCGTTGTTGTCCATCGATTATGTCTTGTTCGTTATTATCATTCTTAGCTGATAATTGCATTGTACCGATGAACATCGGCTCTTCATTGGAATTACCTTCATGACCCCAAAATGAAGTGAAAATATCTGAAAGAAATTTTCTCACTTGTTCCTCAGTCCATGAATAAGGCCTCTGATAAATTGGAATGACATATTTCGCTTCATTATTCAAAATGGTAGCTTTTCCCTCTTGGTTGTTATATTTCAGAGTGCAGGTTTTTGCACTAATCGTAAATGTTTTATCTGTTTCCATTTACTTTATTGAGTGTTGGTTAAGGTGAATTTGATATAATTCCGCACAAGCCAAAGCGTCACTTAATGCATCATGATGGTTTAGCGGTATGTGGTATTGCTGGCATAATCTAGCCAAGTTATTCTTAAATATCTTGTATGTACAATGGCCTCTAAAATCTGGTTTTTCCATTCCGTAGTATTCCAGCGTTTGGTTCAAAACTGGAAAATCAAATGCAAATCCATTATGGGCGACCACATTTTGACTGTTGATAAATGACGCAATTTGCGGCCACACCATATCGAACGTTGGAGCATCTACTGTTTGCTCAGCGCCAATACCATGAATGTCCGTGAAACTTGACCAATAGTAATTAGCTGGTGGCTGGATCAGCAGGGATAAACTATCTTTCGTTATTCCCGACTCTATCCGCACCAGTCCAATTTGGCAGATACTCCAACGTTTTCCTTGAGACGTTTCGAAATCTATGGCTGTGAAATTCTTGGTCATTTCTATTGACATTGAATTGTTGATTCAGCGGCAGGTCGAAATCCAATAGGGTTTGATTTTTTTCTTTGGTCAAACTCTTTTTCTTCCTGATTATAAATGGCTGTTAGAGGTTTAGGTTCTTTTATTTCTGTATTAAATCCTAGTTTTTTAGAAAGATTTGATGCTTTTTCAACCTCTAGTTCTTTAAACTCATACTTGGCAATGAGTCTTCCTTTTCTCATCAATGCGCTATCTACCTTTGATAGGTCGGTATTGAAAGAACAGATAATTTGAATATTTAAGCAATCTGAAAGCAGTCCATCAGAAATATTTAATAGAGCAGAAACAGGAGAATTTCCTTCTCTCTCCCGATCAACTACAATGTTCTCTGCGTCCTCAATTACAAATATTGAGTTTGGATTATCTATTAAAATAGAAATCAAATCTGGGTTTGTAATTGAGCTTGCCATATTGGGGGGCAGAAAGATTACGTCTTTTTTAACTGACGAAATTAAGTGTCTGATGTATGAAGTTTTTCCCGTACCGGGTTTACCATGAAGCAAAACAATCCCTTTGTCATTTTTTCGTGTTAATCTTTTAAGAATGATTTGATGTACTTCCTGAAAGTCATCATTATAGTTTTCGGTTATACTTACTTTCTGCCTTGTTATTTCTAAATCTTTGGTTTCAATACCTTCTCTAGTACGAATCAAGATTTGTAGCTCAGGTTTAGTCCTTTGCTTTCTTTTTTTGAATCTTCGAATACTCTTTGATAATTGATCTACTTTATTGACATCCGTTTTCCTGAATAAAAATCGCACAATGGATTGCTGAGTGTCAAAATCCACTATCAAATCATCATCTATAAAGTAGAATATATCATCATATTGGGCTGATTTACTTTGGTTAAAATACCTCTTGATAAAGTACGAATTCTTTATGCTTCCTTCATATTCACTTAAAAACCAATTATGAGCTTTTTGACAATCGATATTAATCTCGTGTGTGGCGTTCGGTATGTAGTTGAAATGAGCTAGATATAGTTTGAACTCATTAATATCGTTAGTTCTATCCGAATAAATTTCCGATAAAACCATTTTAGATGTGTTTTCATTAAACCCATCCTCATTCAAGAAAGTGGACTTTGGTATTATGTTTTGATTCATTCCTTTGATTTTTCAACAAAGTAAAATATTGATAACGCCAAAGTGTGTCGCTCTAAATTAAACTCCCGTGTAGGTGGGAAAGTGTTAGCTCTTTTGGTTTTTCAGGGTGGGGTTTGTGCGTTGGCAAAAACCAAATGTGCTAAAATGTGCGGTGGGTTTCTTCTACGTCACGGCATGGCATACAACGGTTAGTGTATGGTGCGTATCCCGAAGGGTATGCACTATAGCCCCTATGTAAAAGCAGTGTCCTAAGTTTAGGTAAACATCAAAATACCTTTACAATGCAAACTCAAGACACTGCCTTATCAAAACTATTCATTGGTATCGACATCCACAAGAAGAGCTGGCGCATACATACCGCTACGGATTTGTTTATGGGTAAGGGCCTCACTATGCCAGCCGATCCTGAAGCCTTAAAAACCTATGTAGACAAAAACTTTAAAGGCTACCAGGTGTACACGGCCTATGAGTCAGGCTGTTGTGGCTACAGCGCCCATCGAACATTTAGCAGCTATGGTTGGAAGAGTATGGTATTTAATCCTGCAGATTTAGCACGCACCGGTAAGTTGCGTTATCAAAAGACAGATGTTCTGGATGCCGAACTTATTTGCAAAGAACTACGAGATGGACGATTATCAGGTATTACTGTTCCTGATGTGGAACGAGAGCACCTGCGCTGTTTGTTCCGCAGGCGTAATGATCTGGTGAAAGATTACCGAAGGATAAAGAGTCATATCAAAAGCCAGCTACTATACCTTGGTGTAAAATTGCCGCCAGAGTATGATAATTCCAACTGGAGCCATGGCTTCAGAGACTGGATCCGCAACCTGAGCTTTGACTACCCTAGAGTGGAAGCCTCGCTGGAAAGCCGTATGGAGCACTTTGACTTTATCGATAAAGAGCTGCGCTACATCAGCAACGAACTGCGGTTGTGGTGCCGTACCCATTACAAAAGAGATTATAAGCTACTGCGCAGCATACCCGGCATTGGCCCCATAGTAGCCTGCGGCATTTTAAGTGAAATTGGCGACTTGCGGAGGTTCAACAACTTTAAACAACTGGCTGCTTACATTGGCCTTATACCCGGCATGGCCCAAAGTGGGGAGAGCAAAGTACGCAGCCGCGGGCTAAACCCGCGCAGCCATAGATTGATGCGCAGCTATTTTGTAGAAGCCACCTGGCAGGCCCTGCGGTACGACCCTGTAATGCAGGCCTACTACCGCACACATGCCGGTAAAGATACCAAGGCCATACTGGTAAAGGTGGCCCGTAAATTACTCAGTCGCACACTGGCAGTTATAAAAACCGAAACCCCCTACCAGGTAGGTGTGGTTCACTAAAAAAAACAGAAATGAATATAAACCCTTCAAGCTCTAAAATGCAAGTACAGAAAAGACCACAAAACATCGTGGGTGGCTGCACGCCAAAAGGGAGCAGACCACATGCTTATAGCAAGTGGCTTTTCTTCACCTTATTAAAATCAAATCGGTGCTGGTGACGCTCGGCCAAAACAAAAAGAGTGATCACATATGGGATGCTGAGCAATAAGGGAACAGCCGCTGGCTATACCAACAGCAGCGGGACTATTAAACTATTGATAAACAAAAAGGCAGTATAGAGCCGCAGGCCAAAAGCTACCGTTTACCAACAGTTTAACAGTCAAAAACAACAACAAAATGAAATAGAGAAAAAGGAAATACTAATTTTATATATCCTTACCTGAGGTTGGGATTACTGCTTTACATGGGACACAATGTTGTGCGGTCGTACTTATTCTTTTTCTTGCCGTGCGTGGGCTCAGACACACTCTTTGACAAGCTTTGGCTTGTGCGGCTGCTTTGAGCGGCTTGGCAATGTGTGTGGCTGTTGAGCGTTGGCTTATTCATTTCCTAGTATTTTGTTAATGAACTTCAAAGTCTGGTCGTAACCAACAATAATTGTCACAATTCCACTGACTAGCGTTACAAGAGCAATAAGGCCTGAAATGACCTTGTAAATCAAACTGTCTTTAATTGAGTTCAAAGTCCGATTGCTTATAATTCCGAACCAACTAAGAATAAAAATTGGAATGCTCAAAATCTCTCTAAAACCTTCTCGAAACCAAATAATTGGGTTTCTCAGGTTTCTTTGAGTTTCTTTTTGATATTCTTCTAGATGTCCAATGTATCGAAGCAAACAATCGTCAACAGAACCAACATCAAAACTCTCAACCTGACCTTCTCTGAATTTTGGGATGGTATTGATGATGATTTGATAGTTGTTAATCATGTAGTTCTGAAAAGCTGGTTTGTAAGACATGACACCAAAAGAACCTACATAGCTTTTAATTTTGCTTACGTTCATAGTGAGCCAAATATAAAGCTCACCATCAAGATCTCCTGACCGATTCCAACGGTCATGAGTTTTGAAATATTTGTTGGCGAACTCCACGAATTTGTTCCTGTATTCTCCCGCAAAGTCAATTTTCTTGACAACTCTGTTATGCCTGTTATAGACTTGAACAAAGCCTATGATGAAGATCACAAGAATGCCCGATATGATGATTGCGGTTATCATAGAGAACTCTCAATTATTTCAATTTCTTTTTCGGTTAAATCGTAAAGCTGGTAAACCAATTGGTCAATTTCTAAGCTAATATCCATGATAGTATCGCTATCACAATTCATGGCTTTACGCGACAATTGAGAAATTTTCAGTTTTAAGTCAGGGTTAGATTTCGGAAAAGGAAGATTTCTGACTTCTCGAACAAGGATTTTAGGAATAGAGGTTTTAGCCTGAGCTTTAGAGTGAACCTTTAAATGATACCAAGTGAAAAGACTCGAATTTATTAGCGCTGTCAAGAAGAGTAGCTCAGTTTCAGTATTCTTGGGGTGTATTATGTTGATAATTGATGGTGTATTGTAAAGCTCTTTTTCAACAAATGAGGAAGTAAGTTTATACCTGTTACCCCTTGTCACTTCCATAATTAAAACCCTTGGAGAAGTGAAAAACTTTGTATCTACATAACCTGCTAAATGCTTGCCGTATTTTACATATTGGAAGCTTTCACTGTATTTGAATCTTGAGAGGTCTTTTCCTTGTATTTCTTGCTTGAATTCTGGAGTTAATTTCTCATTTGAGTGCCATAGCCTTTCATCAACTATTCTATTGCCTTCTATTTCTCCAAATACTTTGATAAGATCACTTCTGCGGTATGGGATGTAGCCTTGAGAAACTTCAAACTCCTGTTCTAATGGAAATGAAATCTTTTCGATTTTATTTAAAATTGCCGTGTCAGATTCACTGATATTCAGATTTATTTGCCAAAACTCATTTTGGGTGCAGAATTCTTTGCTTCCTGTTTTGTAAGTTAAAATTTGATCATTTTCTGCTTTGCCAATAAGGAACTTATCGTTGGGGTTTTTCTCTCTGGTGATTTGAACAATTGTTGTGTCCAAATCGGCATGTTCAAAAACTTTTTGAGGAAGATCAATTATGTAGTCCAATGATCTCAATACAAGTTTTCTGAGCTCAAAGTGCTGTTGTATAGAAATCCATGTGTATGGAACAATTACGTTTGTAATTCCATCTTCATCAACTAGGTTGTTCGCAAGTTCGATGAAAACTCCGAATGTGTCTCCTTTGTATGAGGCGGTTTTAAATATTGTTTTGAGATAAGATTCTTCTGTTTTTGGTAGATTTTGTAAAAGCATGTAAGGCGGATTCCCAATCACCACATCAAATCCTACAAAATCACCATCATCATTCAGCACTTCTGGAAACTCAAAGCGCCATTCAAAAGCGTTTTCAAAAATCTTATTGGCTTTGATTTCTTCGATTTCAGCTTCAAGCTTATTAGTCTGTTCGGTGAGCTTTTTCACTTTCTTGTTCCAAGCGGCTTTTTCCTTTTTGCTCATTTCAAAAAGCTGTCCTTGATTGGTAAGCTGGAAGAGTTCACCTGAAAGTTTGCGAAGGCGTTTTACTTTTGGGTCGTTCAAAGAAATCTCGCTCCTGAAATCGGATTTGATGTCGTCAATCAGGCGTTCCATTTCTCTTTTTTGCTCTTTGTTCTGAGCGTTTCGATAAGTGTCAACCGCTACACGGTAACTGTCAATCGACCATTTACTTTTCTTCAAAGCCTGTTTAAAGTCAGCATCTATGTCGAAACGGCTGACAAGAGAGTTACCGCACTTAATATTGATGTCAATATTGGGAAGTGTTTCAAGTTCAGTGGCGTTTTTGTAGTAAGCATTTTTCAGAAGTTCAATCCATAAACGCAAACGGCAAATTTTTACAGAGTTCGGATTGATGTCCACACCGAACAGGCAGTTTTCAATGATGGTTTGCTTTTCGTGAAAGAGTGTTTCCTGTATGCGTTGGCTTTCTTTGCTTTTGGGATTGTAGTCAAAAAGTTCTCCTTCTTCGTCCGTTACAATAAGTTCGTCATTCACTACTTCCACCTGATATTCTTTCAGGCGTTTACCGTCTCGGTCTTGCAGAATTTTCAAGTCGTTTTTAACGGCAATCATTTCATTGAGGGCAGAAACTAAAAAGTGTCCTGAACCTACGGCTGGGTCACAAATTTTCAGACTGTTTACAATCCCGTTGGCTTCTTTGGCATCTTCAATTTTGTTGTAAACTTCATCAAGGTCTTTGCATTTCCAATTCTTGGTTTCATTGAATTTCTGAACCACCGCTTTGCGAATGGTTTCACGGCACATGTACATGGTGATAAAACCTGGTGTGAAGAATGAACCGTCTTTGTAGCCGTTGATTTTCTCGAATATCAATCCTAGAACGGACGCATTAATAAGCGATTTATTCTCTTCCTGAATTTCTTCTGAACCTTCGCTACTAAAATCATAAGCATTCAGGAATTCAAACAGATATTCAAGTGTGTTCAGTTTTCCTGTTCGCTTTTTACCGTTCTGGTCTTTCAGTACTGTGGAAGAAATAATCGGAATTGACTTGTCATCTCGTAGATTACTGATGAAAAGCGTGTCCTGTTCAATGTCGGTTGGCTCAAATAGGGAAGAGTTGAGATAGGGGACTTTCTCAAAAGCTTTGATTACATCTTCGTTTCGTTCATCGTATTTTCTCGCTAATACTTGAAAAAACAAGCTGTTCAGGTCGTCATAGTTCTTGATTTTGTCAAGGTTCAGAAACGAATAGGATTTGTCGCCTTTGTGGTAAGTGATTAACTGGGCTTCCAACAATTTCAGGAATAAGATTCTATTGATCCATGTTATGGAAAGCTCAAGAGCAACATTAAAAAGCTTTTCTTGTTGGGTGCTTCCAAACTGGCTAGGTCTTTCCAATCTGCTCAGTTTGTCTAAACTGTCTAATTGGATAATAGCATCTTCGAGAATAGTTCCTGTATGTCTTTCGCCTGCCTTGTTTCGTTCAATGAGTTTCTTGCTTCCTTCTTTGGTTTCTGTCAAACCGATAATATGTAGCAACTCGCTGTAAAAGCGTTTGTCAAGGCTGTTGCTGTCGTTGGTAAAAGGAAGCTTTAAAAGATGTTCAGGCGATAAGAGTTTGAAAAGAGCGATGAGCTTGTTGTCATCTGCCTTGTCTTCATTTCGCAAGGGCTTTTGGTAGTCCTGCAAATTGAAGTACGTAAACTCTATCTCGGTTTTGATGTCAGCAATAAAAGGCTCGGCTATTTGCTTGTAGAAAAAGTCGGTTTTAATGTCTGCTAATCGTCCGCCTTCAAAGTCCTGAAATTGCTTTACGAGTTTTTTGTTCTGGGCAAAATGTCTGTCGAAAGTGGTTGCGTCAAAAATGAACCATTCATTGATGTTTGTGATAATCAAATGCTTGGTTTCAAGGTTGTTTTGTGTGATTCGTTCTCGTAAGTAGTAAAGCACCAATTCTTGAAAAGCCTTTGCATTCAGCTTGTCAGTCGTCACCATTTCGCTTCTGTTGGTCGGTTTTTTGGCTTCAATGATCACTCCAACCGTGCTTTTGGCTTTGTCTCCGTTGTGTATTACAAGGTCGTTTCGTCCTTTGGTATTGATGAAATGGTTTGGGTCGTAATAGGTCTTTTTGAGAAAGTCAATGACAAGATTTTTGTAAAACTCTTCCGATTCGGTGTCGTTTGTCCTGTCGAGTAGTTGGATGAGATTGGCTTTGAAACCTTCGATTTCTGTCCTGTTGGGTTTTACTTTCAGAAAGGCTTTATTCAGCGCTTTTCTCGGTTTCAATTTGTTTATCTCCATTTACTCTTGGTCTTTCTTATAGTTTTTCAATTTATCATTTTCCTGTCGAGCGTTGGCAACAAAACAGGCTCTTTTGGTTTTTCAGCGTTGGCTTTGCGTGTAGGCAAAAACCAAATGTGCTTGAATGTGCGTTGGCTTTCTTTGTATGCCGCACAACGTCACGGCTAAAAGCAGTACGGCTTTATGTTTCGGGTTTTGAACTTAGGTAAAATTGAGCCTAGGCCGCTGTTTTAGCTAATTTAATTCTTTCCGATAAAGCAGCGGCCCTGGGCGGCATAAGTAACACAAAATGTGAAACTTACACAGCATTTAGTATTGATTTTTAGCCATTGTTGCAGGCAGTTTTTATTTTTTAATTATTTTCAGTTCGGGGGATATCCAATTCGATCCTGCCGAATCTAGAATAATTGAACCATCAATATCTATTTCTAGAATTATATCAAGGCTCTGCCCGTTGGCAAGATTAAGAAACGTCCGCGCCGTGTCGTACCCTTGATTTTGAGCTAATTTGACATTTGGAGAATACTCAAGCATCAACAAGGTACTGTCTGTAGATACAATGAATTCAGAGCTTGAGATTCTTAGCTCATATTCATTTACTACATCGGAGCGTTGGTGACTTTCGAATGGGCGTTCTAATGAACCAAGATATTTTAGAGAGGGATTAGCAAGATCAATATTAATTGATTCACGCTCGTCTAAAACAATATAGTGAATACCGTCAGAATTAAGAAGAATAAATTGAAGGCTTTCAATATCAAATGTCAGGTTAGTGAACTTTGAGGATGGTGCTGAGGAAACATAAAAATCAAGCTTGTTTGTAGTCGATTCCTTTTTTTTACAAGCCACTAGTACCAATGTTCCCAAAAGTAAAAGCGGAATAGATTTTAAAGGTTTCAAGGGCAATTATTAATCATTCAAAAACTTAACGCCTGAGTTTTTTTCAAATTGCCTGCAACTTGTTGCTAACAACAATAGCGTTATTCTATTGCGTTTAGCCATAGGATGTACCTGTGCTAATCGTATTGTTGTTATCCAAAGATACCAAATGAGGGAGACGGATATTTTAACTAAAAACTAAAAACTAAAAACTAACAACTAAAAACTAAAAGTTCACACCGTTCTACGGTGTTTACCCCGTTTTACGGTGCTTGTGACGTTGTATGGTATTTGTGCTGGTTTGTGGCGCCTTCCAGTCTTAATTAAAATTGTGATATTCTAAGTACTGTTGACTCATATTGGTAAGAACTAATAAAACGTGCTAAAGGGACTTTTAGCAGAGCTAGCCGACTGAAGGGCGCAATTGCGTGCGCTAAAAGCGCACAGGGCATGGAGCCCGGGAAGGCGGCGGTTTGGCCAGGCCAAAAGCTCCTTTAAAAGTCCAGGATTTTTGGTTCTTTTCATCAACTGGAAAAGAACAGAGATAAAACCACGCCTTGTCAAAGCCTAGCCATTCACCGTGTCACGTCTCAACTTTTCCTGGATCGTGTTTTAACCAATGTCTGGTGAAGAATACACTTTGTAAACTAAAAACTAACATCTAAAAACTAAAAGTTCACACCGTTCTACGGTGTTTACCCCGTTTTACGGTGCTTGTGCCGTTGTATGGTATTTGTGCTGGTTTGTGGCGCCTTCCAGTCTTAATTAAAATTGTGATATTCTAAGTACTGTTGACTCATATTGGTAAGAACTAATAAAACGTGCTAAAGGGACTTTTAGCAGAGCTAGCCGACTGAAGGGCGCAATTGCGTGCGCTAAAAGCGCACAGGGCATGGAGCCCGGGAAGGCGGCGGTTTGGCCAGGCCAAAAGCTCCTTTAAAAGTCCAGGATTTTTGGTTCTTTTCATCAACTGGAAAAGAACAGAGATAAAACCACGCCTTGTCAAAGCCTAGCCATTCACCGTGTCACGTCTCAACTTTTCCTGGATCGTGTTTTAACCAATGTCTGGTGAAGAATACACTTTGTAAACTATAAACTAACAACTAAAAACTAAAAGTTCACACCGTTCTACGGTGTTTACCCCGTTCTACGGTACTTGTGCCGTTTTACGGTACTTGTGCCGTTCTACGGTACCTGCCCCGTTTTACGGTGCCTGCCCCGTTTTACGGGGGTGAAAAGTGGAGACGGCTTGTCTTCTTGGGTCATCAGTAAGAAGTGATGAATCAAGGGCATAAGCAATAGCATTGATAATCTAAATACAACTACTTAGCAAAATATTCAAGGATCCATATATTGGTTGAGGTGACTAGTGAATTCACTACCTCAATCCCGTCCTGCCAATAACATTACATAGTAAGCCAACTGAGTAATGGCGGCCAGGGCTGCTACCAAATAAGTACTGGCCGCAGCGTTTAAAGCGTCTTTGGCCTGGTCGTGTTGTATCCTTCCCATCGAGCCGGAGTTATCTAACCATACCAGCGCTCTGGCACTAGCGTCATATTCTACCGGAAGCGTTATAACCGTAAAGAGTGTTACTGCACCTTGTAGAATGACCATGGTCCATAATACGGTCGACAAAGGGAAAATATTAACCACAAATGCTCCAAAAATCATCAACATAAAAATGATGCTCATCGCCTTGGAACTAAAGCTTACCACTGGTACCAGGGCAGACCGTAATTGCAACCACGAGTAGGCCGTAGCATGCTGCACCGCATGACCACATTCATGAGCTGCCACAGCTGCTGCCGCGACAGAATTACTCATATAAACCTCTTCGCTCAGATTCACGGTCTTATTAGCAGGGTTGTAATGATCCGTTAATTTACCTGGCGTAGAAATTACTTTCACGTCGTGTATATTGTTCTCCGCAAGCATTCTCTCCGCGATCTCTTTCCCTGTCATGCCGTTGCTCACCGGAATCTTGCTGTATTTCTTAAACTTCGATTTTAGCCTTTGTTGGACAATAAACCCAATCAACATAAAGGCTATTAGAATGATAAAAAGCATATTTTTTTCTATTAGTTTCCTTTGTCGAAAATAGCAAAATGTATGCCCCACCATCCGAACGTAAACAATAGTTTTGCTGAAAAGCTACGCCTATGGCCTCAGATCGCCCCTTAATATTGGTTTCTAATGACGATGGAATTACTGCACCAGGATTGCGCTGCCTCATTTCTATTATGAATGAACTCGGTGAGGTTGTGGTAGTTGCGCCTGATGGACCGCAAAGTGGGAAGGGGCATGCCATCACCATTGAGGGTATTTTAAGATGCGATGAAATTAGAATTGACGATGGTCCACAAACCGAATATAGCGTGAGTGGAACGCCGGTGGATTGTGTCAAGCTGGCAGTAAATGTGGTGCTGGACAGAAAGCCAGACCTGGTAGTTTCAGGAATTAACCATGGCAGTAACTCATCTATTAATGTTATCTACTCCGGTACGATGTCGGCCGCAGTAGAAGGTTCCCTGGAAGGGATTCCTTCTATCGGGTTTTCATTGCTCGACTATAGCTGGGAGGCTGATTTTAACTCGGCCCGCACTCATATTAAAAAGATTGCAGAATCTGTCATGGCGAATGGACTGCCACATGGCACTTGCCTCAATGTCAATATTCCAAAACACACGGGTGCGCCGTATAAAGGAGTACGCGTGTGTAGGCAAGCCAGGGCTAATTGGGAAGAAGAGTTTGATGCTCGCCAGGATCCGCGCAGGCGGAATTATTATTGGCTTACCGGGAAATTTGTGAACTATGATTCAGGGGAAGATACCGATGAATGGGCCCTGGCCAATTATTTTATTTCCGTAGTACCCGTAAATAGCGATATTACTGCTTATGCGCTTATGGATCAACTTAATAGTTGGAAACTCTAATTCAATAAGCGCGATTTTTCTGCGTTAACAAATCAAAGCTCTCAACTTATGTTCAGTAAACTAAGCCCACAGTGGTTGATGGGACTCCTAATTGGTCTTATTACTCCCTTGTTTGGTATTGCGTTAATTTTGGAGGCCAGGCCTGAATTACTGGGCATCCAGAACATAAGTGAAGAAGAGCTCATTAAGCAAATCAATGTGCAAATAATTACCTTGGGGATGATTATTAATGCGGCCTTGTTTTTTATTTTCCTGCGCTTTCAAAAGGAAGATTTAAGTCGGGGAATCTTGTTTGTGAGTGTGCTTTATCTCATCGGAATATTTATTTACAGGTTTCTGTTATAATCTTTTGCCTGCCTTGAATTCAGGCTTGCCCTGACAGCTTAGTTTTATAACTCAATATTTACCAGTTGAAGTACTATGTAATTGCCGGAGAAGCAAGTGGGGATCTCCATGGTGCTAATCTTCTTAAAGCGATCAGTAGCAGGGATAAGGAGGCTAACTTTCGTTGCTGGGGTGGCGATCGTATGCGCGCGGTGGGGGCTACCCTGGTGAAACATTATCGCGAGCTGGCTTTTATGGGTTTTCTGGAAGTACTGCTTAACCTAAGAACCATCCTTAACAACCTTAAGACCTGTAAGAAGGATGTCCTGGAGTATGCACCGGATGTTTTGATTCTAATTGACTATCCAGGATTTAATATGCGCATTGCTAAATGGGCCAAAGAACAAGGAATAAAGGTGGTGTACTACATCTCTCCTCAGATTTGGGCCTGGAAGCAGAATCGTGTGCACGCCCTCAAACGCGATGTGGACAGAATGATTTGTATCCTCCCTTTTGAAAAGGATTTTTACGCTGGCTTTGATATGGAGGTTGACTATGTTGGCCACCCTTTGCTGGACGAAATAGCGCATCGGGCAGGTTTTGAACTTTCGGAGAGAAAACGAGAGTTAGGGCTGGATCCTAATAAAAAGGTACTCACGCTTCTACCAGGCAGCAGAAAGCAGGAAATCCGCTCCATGCTGCCTACCATGCTAAAGACCGCGCAACAATTTCCGGATCATCAAATTACCCTGGCCATGGCACCTTCACAGGATGAGGATTTTTACCGCAGTGTTGTTGACCCGGGCACTCTGAATATGATTCATTCCAGGACTTATGATCTGCTGGAAGTGAGTGATATGGCGATGGTAACCTCTGGCACTGCCACCCTCGAAACCGCTTTGTTTAAAGTGCCTCAGGTGGTCTGTTACAAAGGAAACTGGTTGAGTTATTGGATTGCCAGAAGATTGGTTAAGGTAAAGTACATCTCGCTGGTTAATCTTATTGTTGATCGCGAATTGGTCAAGGAATTAATTCAGGCCGAATTCAATACCAGATCATTGGCCAGAGAGTTGAATAAGTTGGAATCTAACCGAAGTGTCTTGTTAAACGAGTATGACAATTTAAGGGTGAAGCTGGGAGGTGGGGGTGCTTCAGGCCGAGCAGCTGAATTAATAATTGAGCTAATCAACAGATGAGAGTTGCACTAGTTGCTTTATGTCTTTTGTGTGCTGGAAACCTATGGGGAGTGGAATTGCAAATCAGGTTGTTTTCCACGCTCAATCTCAGTCAGGCTACCGTAATTCCTGATAGCGGTGATTACTTTCTTATTGCCCTGGATAAGCAGTTGCAACCTATTGATACGGTGATCGGATTATACGAACCTGCCGGTCATAAGGTGATTCACTTTCTGAAAAACGGCTCCCAACTCAAAACTACGCGCGGTGACTTCGCACTTGGTAATTACCATGGAATATTGATAAAGAGTAGGGACCAGAGAAAAGAATTTCGCATCAAGGCAGGAGGCAAACAGAGGGTGTACCGCGGCGACCTTAGGTTGCGCTTGCATAAAGGATATCTTCAGGTTGTTAATTTGGTGGATATTGAGAATTATGTGGCCGGCGTAGTAGAAAGTGAAGGGGGCCATCTCAACAATCCAGAGTACTTCAAAGCGCAAGCTGTTTTAGCCAGAACCTTTGCTTTAAAAAACTACAACAAGCACAAAAAGGACGGTTATAATTTAAAGGATGATGTTACCAGCCAGGTGTATTTCTCCCGCCCCCGTTATCAGCATGCCGCAGCAATACTGGAGGCTGTAAAAGCCACCGAAGACACTATTGTGGTTACGGAAGAATGCGAACCGATTTTGGGTGTATTTCACGCGAATAGCGGTGGAGTGTGCACCAATTCGGAAGATGTATGGATTCAGCCTCTGGAATACCTAAGGTCGAGAGTAGATAGTTTTAGCATTGGAGTGGGCAGCTACACCTGGGAAAGAGAAATGGACGCCGATGAGTTTTATGGATATTTTGCCAGAAAATTAGGGGTGAAGGATGATGTTTACCTCCGAAAAGCCATCCTAAACATTGACCATGCTCCCCGACAAGCCTATTTTGAATATAAAGGGAAGAAGCTGAAGTTAACAACAGTGAGGTATCACTTCAAGCTCCGGTCTACTTTTTTTGAGGTTCACGAGATACCTAATAGCAAGCTGATACTTAAGGGCCGTGGTTATGGTCATGGTGTTGGTTTGTCTCAGGATGGTGCCATGGAAATGGCAAGAAGGGGCTACAGCTATCGGGAAATTATTGACTTCTATTTTGCCGGAGTAGAGTTGGAATCAATCGAAAGGCTTGACCTGGTACTGGCTAAAAACTAAATCCTTATCGCGCTAAAGCCTGCTTAATGGCGGTTTCCAATTCATTGGGTGAGATCTTATTGTCAAAGTGATCGTTTATGGCTAAAGAGATGTCTCCCGTTTCTTCTGATACAATCACGGATAAGGCGTCTGTTTTTTCTGCTATGCCAATGGCCGCTCTATGTCGCAATCCAAATCTTCTGGGTAAGGAAGTTTTTTCTGTAATGGGCAGAATACAACCGGCAGCAATTATTTTACCATTGCTCACGATTACCGCGCCATCATGCAAGGGGGAGCTCTTATTAAAGATACTCTCCAACAGTCGGGCTGATAATTTAGCATTGATTAAAGTGCCAGTATCAGAATAAGACCCCAGGCCACTTTTTCTTTCCATGACAATGATCGCACCGGTTTTAGTGGCCGCGAGATCCCTACAGGCCATGCCAATTTCTTCGATTCCTACATCGGTATCATCCTCGGTTCTTATCCAATTTAACTGACGTAAAAATCTTCGTCGCCGCGTGAAACTGGTGGAGCCCAGCACCAGTAAAAATTTGCGAATTTCCTGCTGAAACACAATAACAAGGGCAATAAATCCCACGCCCATGAAGTTTCCCAGAATTTCTGTGAGGAGCTCCATCTGTAAGGCTTCCACCAATTTCCATATCAGGTAGATAGCTGCTACACCGAGGAAAATATTGATGGCCACGGTTCCCCGGATCAACCGGTAGAGTTGATACAAAAGAAATGCTACAAAGAGGATGTCCAGAGCATCAAGAATACGGAAGTCGAGAAAGGACATCAGGTATAATTTTGGATGAAAGTAAGGATTTTCACTGCTTCAACCGCTTCCTTTACATCATGTACTCTTAGGATATTGGCTCCTTTCATCAAGGCGATTGTATTTAACACTGTGGTGCCGTTCAGGGATGCTTCAGAATCTACTTCCAATAATTTACGAATCATTGATTTGCGACTAATACCTACTAGAATGGGTAATCCCAGCATTTTAAATTCAGATAATTTGCCCAGGAGCTCATAATTGTGCTCCAGATTTTTGGCAAAACCAAAACCTGGGTCAATAATTAAATCGTGAACATTGTGGGAACGAAACAATTCAATCTGTTTGGAAAAGTAATAGCTCAGGTCTTTAAAAACATTGTCGTAATTAGCTTCACGCTGCATAGTAGCTGGGCTACCCTTCATATGCATCATAATATAGGGAAGACCTAACTCTCCCATTACTGGTGCCATTTGCTTATCTAGCTGACCTCCAGAAATATCGTTGATCATATCTGCGCCTAAATCTGCCGCCGCCCTGGCCACCTCAGCATGGTAAGTATCGATGGAAAAGAAGGCATCTGGAAACTCCCCACGCGCCCGGTTGAGATAGGAACTTAAGCTAGTTATTTCTTCCTGCACCTTTGATATTGGTGCTCCCGGTCTGCTAGAACTGGCGCCAACATCAATAATTTTAGCCCCATCTAACAGCATATTTTCTGTGTGCCTCAGTGCCTGATCTAAACGATTATATTGTCCACCGTCATAGAATGAATCAGTGGTGAGGTTGAGAATCCCCATTACCCAGGCTTGTGATATCTCGTACAACTCACCCCGAATTTTTAGCAGTTGGTTCCTCTCAAAAATGGTATCTTTCACTCCGTTTTTTATCGACATTTCATCACCTAAAATAAAGCGGAAAAACCCGCCCGGCTAAAGTATTAAATGGCTGATACATCCCAACAGTACAATGAGGTTACCGAAGAATGCAGACAGCTGTATTCTAAAAAAATGAAAGACTATGGTGCCGCCTGGAGGATTCTGAGATTGCCTTCCCTTACCGATCAGATCTTCATAAAAGCTCAAAGAATTCGCAGCATCGAGGAAAAGGGCAAACAGATGATTGGTGATAATCTACGCGGGGAATTTATCGGGATTTTGAATTATTCGGTAATGGCTTTGATCCAGCTGGAGCTTGGCGTGGCTGATCAGGTGGACATCAGTGCTGAAAGGGCACAAGAATTGTTTGATAAATATCTGGCGGAAGCCAAAGCCTTAATGGAACGCAAAAACCATGATTATGGCGAGGCCTGGCGCGACATGCGTATTAGCTCATTTACCGATCTGATTTTACAGAAGTTGTTACGCGTTAAGCAAATAGAGGATAATCAGGGCAAAACCCTTGTTTCGGAAGGATTGGATGCCAATTATTTTGACATGATTAACTATGCGGTTTTTGCCTTAATTCAAATGAACGAAAAGGACTAAGTATGAAAGTGATTACACAACTAGCCAGAATATTGGTTGGAGTATTGTTTATCTTCTCTGGCATCATAAAGCTCAACGATCCGCTTGGTTTTTCCTACAAGCTCGATGAGTATTTCGCTCCTGATGTTCTGAATCTACCCTTCTTACAGCCTCTGGCTCTGCAATTTGCCTTGCTTGTGGTCATTCTGGAAGTAATACTGGGTTTGGCACTCTTACTCGGGTACTGGAAAAAACTTACGGTATGGCTGTTATTTGGTATCATCCTATTTTTCACCTTCCTCACTTTTTATTCCGCTTACTTCAACAAGGTCACAGATTGTGGTTGCTTTGGTGATGCCATACCACTTAATCCCTGGCAATCTTTTTATAAGGATTTGATTCTTACCGTACTTATCCTCATTATCCTGGTGAACCAGAAGTATATACAACCAATATTCAAGCGAGGTGCCATGAGGTTGATTATGGCTCTGGGTCTGATTTTCTGTATCTTTTTTGGAAGACATGTATTACGTCATCTTCCCGTATGGGATTTCCGTCCCTATGCTGAGGGACTAAGCATAGTTGATGGGATGAAATCAGCAGAAGAGCTTGGACTTACGCCCACCAAGTACGGTACCGTTTATGTGATGAAGAATGAAACTACCGGAGAGGAAATTGCAGTTGGGTCGGATGCCTATGTAGCGGATAAATGGTATGAGAAGGAAGGATGGGAGATGCTGACTGATAAGACAGAAACCGTGGTTCTGGAGAAGGGATATGAGCCACCGGTACACGATTTTATCTTGAGTGTAGAAGATCGAGATATTACAGATTCTATACTTAGCGCACCGGTAGTCTTTATGCTGATATCTTATCAGATGGAAAAGACCAATCATGAGGCTTATGCGTCCATTAATGAATTTGCACTTCAGGCGGAAAAAGCCGGTATCCCGTTTATTGGGGTAACTGCGAGCTTGCCAGCCACGGTGGAGAAGTTGAGGCATGAATTGCAAACGCCATTTCCATTTGGCTCTATGGATGAAACTACCCTAAAAACTGTGGTGAGAGCCAACCCCGGTATAGTTATGCTCAAGCAAGGGCGGGTGATTAAGAAATGGCATTACCATGACTTACCTGAATTTTCCGAGCTAGCTGAAATTCTGCCTTAGTTTGCTAAGATATATCGCAAATAAAATTGCTTATAGCATTCTGGTTCTTATTGGAGTGGCCACGGCCGTTTTCTTTCTATTCTCCGTACTTCCAGGTGATCCTGCCCGTATGATGCTGGACCAAAGGGAGGACAGTGAACAGTTAGCTACTATTAAAAAGAAGTACGGTTTTGATCAGCCTATTGCCAAACAGTACATTTATTATCTAAATGATATCTCTCCAATCTCGTTTCATTCTGGTGATGAGAATAGTTACACCTATCTGTCAAAATACGAGGGTACTTATTTTTCCTTATTTACAATTTCTGGAAGTACCCTGGTCGTCAAATGGCCCTACCTTCGAGAGTCTTTTCAGAACCAGGGAAAGCCGGTAATCAGTATTATCCGAGAGACCCTTCCCAACACCATCATTCTCGCCACCGCTTCTATTTTTATTGCGATGCTATTGGGGGTGGTTTTGGGAATGATTAGTGCCCTGGTAAGCAATAGTTGGCTCGATCGCTTAATAAGCTTTGTGGGTACAATTGGCATGTCACTACCGTCATTTTTCTCAGCTATTCTCTTTGCCTGGATTTTTGGCTATGTTTTAGCAGCGTACACCGGACTAAATATGACGGGTAGTTTGTATGAGGTAGATGATTTTGGAGAAGGGGTGTATCTTCAACTTAAAAACCTCATTTTGCCGGCAATTGTTCTTGGAATCAGACCCTTAGGTGTTATCATACAGCTTACCCGGGGTAGCTTGTTGGAGGAATTGGGTCAGAATTACATTACTACAGCCAGAGCCAAAGGCTTTTCCATGTCATACATTGTGAGAAAGCACGCTCTTCGCAATGCTCTTAACCCCGTGATTACCGCTGCCTCCGGGTGGTTTGCCAGCATGCTTGCCGGAGCGGTGTTTGTTGAATACATCTTTGGCTGGAATGGCCTTGGAAAACAAATCGTGGAAGCCTTAAATCAATTGGATTTACCAGTAGTCATGGGTGCGGTACTGGTAATTGGTTTTACCTTTGTGATTATCAATATTTTGGTAGATATCATTTATGCTCAACTCGACCCTCGCGTGAGGGTCTGATCAACCTTTAAAGACATCTTTTTATGCCCCAGAAAATAGTTGCCGGAAATTGGAAAATGAACCTTAATGCTAGCGAAGGTCTCTCACTGATAGCGGAAGTAAACGCTTATTGTAATGACCACAACATCGGTGATACGCTGGTTCTAATGGCGCCACCTACACTATACTTATCTCAAGCTGCGGAAGCTGCAAGTTCAACTGAAGTGCACATTGCCGCGCAGAACTGTCACGACAAGGAATCTGGAGCTTACACAGGAGAAATCAGCACCAGTATGCTCACCGCTTCAGGTATTCATTGGGCTATTATAGGGCATTCTGAGCGCAGGCAGTATTTTCACGAGCAGGGTGATTTTTTAAACGCCAAACTCCAACGGTGCTTTGCCACTAATGTAAGGCCAATACTGTGTGTAGGGGAGGTATTGGAAGATCGTAAAGCAGGCAAAGAAGAAGAGGTAGTGAGAACTCAGTTGAAGGAAGCACTGGTGGGTATTGGCGATGAGGATTTGGAGAAATTGGTAATTGCCTATGAACCGGTTTGGGCTATTGGTACCGGCGAAACGGCTAGTCCTGCTCAGGCTCAAGAGATGCATGCTTTCATTAGAAATTGGTTGGGCAGTACCTATAGTGATCGCATTGCCGACTCAGTTAGTATACTCTATGGCGGTTCTGTCAAACCCGAGAATGCTGAAGAAATCTTTGGCCAGTCTGATGTAGATGGAGGATTGATAGGAGGGGCATCTCTAAAAGCTTCCTCATTCCATGAACTGATCAGAATAGGAACGCAAGTGCTGTGATGAAAGAATTCCTGGAAATTGATTTTAAAGTTCAACCACCAGAGGCGGTAGAAATGCTCATCGCGATGTTGGATAATGAAGGTTATGATTCTTTTCAGGAAACGGATTATGGTCTTAAGGCTTATATCCTGGAAAAGGATTTCAGCCAGCAGCACTTGGACGAACTCTATCTGCTCAATCATCCTGAATACAGCATTTCGTATACCATAGACCGCCTCGAGAATAAAAACTGGAATGAGGAGTGGGAAACAAATTATTCCCCAATAGAGGTGGATGACAGGCTGTATATCCGGGCACCCTTTCATCCTAAAGCCTCTGGGTATCCTCTTCAACTGGTTATTGTTCCCAAGATGTCTTTTGGAACCGGTCATCACCAGACTACGCGTTTAATGGCCCGGCTATTGCTTAATCTGGATTTGAAGGGAAAGAAGGTTTTGGATATGGGAACCGGTACAGGGATACTCGCGGTATTATGCGAAAAATTGGGAGCTGCCAGTGTAGATGCCATTGATAATTTTGAATGGGCAGCTGAAAACACGCGAGAAAATGCAGCACTCAACGGATGTACCCGAATTAATCCCGAGCATGGCGATGCTTTGTTACTGAACGGGCGTTCGTACGACATGGTGGTGGCCAATATTAACCGGAATGTGTTGTTGGAGGATATTAAATTCTATCGAAAGACGTTAGGAAAAGGCGGATTGCTGCTGCTGAGTGGCTTCTTTGAAGACGATTTGGACCTGATACAACAGGAGGTAGCACACAAAGGAGGAAAACTGGTTTCTACTGAAAAGGAAGATCGATGGATGGCCTGCCAGTTTTTAATAAACTGAAGTTCATGAAAAGACTACTCATACTCACACTCACTATTTTATGGATGGTTCCGCTTACCGCTCAGCGCTTGCGGGAATTCACTCCTGAGCCACAGGCCTATCTGCAAGACCTGGAGCAATTCCTTAAAGAATCTAAAGTGAAAGAGAAGGATGCTCTGGAAAGCTTGATGTTTAGCTTTAGCGATGTGTGGACCAGTGGTGCTATTGATGATAAGGAGGCAGCGGTGATATACAAAATCAGCAATAGTTTTCTCAAAAAACGGATGACCTCTTTCGAGGGATGGCATGACTTTCTGCTGACCATAGTATTTTTTGAGAATGAAGGTGAAGTTGAGCTTCTTCTGCCGTGGCTTGAGGATTTAGCAGATTTGATTGCCGAAAAACCGGCCAGAATATCTCAAGATTATCTACATACCATGTACCTGAGTTTCATGGATTACATCTTTTATGATGATGGTCGTATACGCTGGCGTGTTTCTGGCGGTGACCTGGTCTTTCATTTTGAAGGAGAACCCTATTTTACTTTTGATTATATGGATCTCTGGGGTGTGTTTAAAGATGACAGTACCTTTATTGAAGCCACCAGCGGGATTTTTTACCCCAAACAATATTTGATCAAGGGAAGTGGTGGATTGGTATACTTTACCCGCGCTGGCCTGAGTCAGGATTCAGCTTATGTGGAGCTATCCAACTATGAATTAAATGTCCAGAAAACCGATTTTAAAGCAGACAGTGTAGTGCTTACTACCCAGGTGTTTCTCACCGAACCGGTGATGGGTTATTTTGAGGAAAAACTAACCAGTCGGGGTGGGCGCAATGCAAGCTTTCCAAGATTCGTTTCTTATCGCAAAGACCTTAGCATTAAAAACGTACTACCTGGCGCAGATTTCACGGGAGGCGTAAGTATGATAGGTTCCAGGTTTTATGGCAGTGGAACCAGAGAACAAAAGGCAACACTTCACTTTCAATATGATGGGAAAGAGGTGCTGAAAGCTTCGGCAGAACAATACCTATTAAGAGCGGATAAGATTGAATCTACTGAAACGGAGATTACAGTGATGCTGGATGAGGATAGTATTTATCATCCAAAAGTAACTCTGCGATATATACCAGAATTTGACCAGCTCAATATTATTCGAGAGAATGAAGGCCTGGGCCAAACACCTTTTTCAGATTCCTATCACAATCTGGACATGCGTTTCGAAATATTGTCTTGGAAACTTAGTGAACCGCAAATGCTCATTAGCAATTTAAACCTGGGATCAGAAAGTCCGGTATTGTTTGAATCCAAGGAATATTATCGAGGCCAGCGTTTTTCAGATTTAAGTGGCCTGGACACGCAGAATCCATTATATCGATTGAGAAACATGTCTGAGGCCTATGGCGTGCGAGATTTTGATCTTGAATCCGTAGCGAGATACATGAGAATGGATATGCAAAACGCGCATATATTCCTCCTGCAAATGTCTGTGCTTGGTTTTGTGGAGTATGATGTAGATACCAGACAGGCCCATATCAATAAAAAGGTCTTTGATTACATCAACAACTTTGAGAAGCGACGTGACTATGATGTGATCCGCTTTGTTTCTAACCTTAGTTCAGGAAGCAATGCCAAACTGAGTCTGCTCAATTATGAAATGGAGATAGAAGGCGTTAACGCCATTGCCCTGAGTGATTCTCAGAAGGTAGGTTTATTTCCCAGGGGTGGTAAAATTACGGTACACGAAAACCTGAACTTTGATTTTGACGGTCGAATTTCAGCCGGGAGATTTAGCTATTGGGGCGAAGTGTTTAAATTCAACTACGATCAGTTCAGAATTAACATGGATAATATTGATTCCATGCGTTTTAAAGTTCAGAGCTTTGAGAAAAACCCTTATGGTCCAACGCCATTGGTCAATGTAAAAACCGTGCTTCAGGAACTCACCGGGGAACTTTTGATCGATGAGCCAAATAATAAGTCTGGTAGGGAGCAATATTCTGATTATCCAATCTTTAGATGTACCAAAAACTCCTATATCTACTATGATAGGAACTCCATATTTGGTGGGGTCTACGACCGATCTGAGTTTTATGTCGAATTGGAACCATTTGAGATAGATAGCCTGGATAATGCCACTACGGAGGGACTATTTTTTGAAGGGACCTTAACCAGTGCAGGCATATTCCCGGATTTGCATCAAACTCTAAAAGTTCAGGAAGACTATTCGCTGGGTTTTACCACCACTACCCCTCCCGGAGGATTGTCGACTTACGGGAAAGGGACTTTTACCGATACCATTCGCCTTAGTAATCAGGGATTACGGGGAAGTGGTCGGATTGATTACCTCAACTCTTACGCGCTGTCTCAGGACTTTATATTTTTCCCGGACAGTACCAATGGTCTTGCTTCCAATTATGAAATTACTTCTCAGGTAGCTGCATCCGAGACCCCCCACGTAGTAGGAACGGGCGTGCGCGTACACTGGGAGCCCAAGAACGATGTATTCTACACCACCAGCACCAAGGCTTCTCCTTTTGCGATGTATGATAATGTAGGCATGCGCGGTACCGGTACCCTGGCTCACGGACCTACCGGTTTGGAAGGCAGGGGCTTGATGGAATTTTTTAACGCAGAAACCAGATCCAGGGATTATACCTTTAGAAACCGAAGCTTTAATTCTCCGAAATTAGCATTTAGGGTAAGAGCCAATCCGGCGGAAGATTGGGGCTTTAGCATGGACAAGGCTAAAGGAGAGGTGAATTTTGACCGACAGAAAGGAGAGTTTCAACTATTGGACAGTGTAGACTTTTTCAGCTTTCCCGCCAATAAGTATATATGCTTTATGGATTATGCCATCTGGAATATTCCTCAGAAGTCTGTGGACGTAAGAAAGACCGGTGCAAATTCTTCCTCATTGATGATCTCGGTGCATCCCCAACAAGATTCTCTCCAGTTTCAGGCCGGACGTACCCGATTCTTCCTTGAGAACACCCTGCTTGAATCATTTGATGTACCCAATATCAATGTAGCGGATGCGAGCATTTTTCCAGATACGGGATATGTGTCTATTCAGAGGAATGCCAATATGGATACCTTGCGGAATTCAGCAATTACCGCCAATAGATTCACCAAGTATCACCAGTTTTATGGTGGGATAGTAGATATTCAATCGCGCAACAGCTATACGGCTATGGCGGATTATGAGTATGAAGATAAGGATGGCACGCCTTGGCCCATCCGTTTTGAGAATATTAAGGTTGACCGAGATGGCACATCGGTCGGAACGGCAAAAATTAGCCGCGAAGATTTCTTCTTTATGAGTCCTTACTTTGGATTCTATGGTAATGTTGGCCTGCTGGCCAGTCGCAAGGAATTGGATTTTAATGGTTATACCCATATAGAGTCCAGTTGCCCTTCAGTATCAACAGATTGGTTTGGTTTTCATAGCATCATAGATCCTCAGAAAATCCTTATCGATTTACCGGAAATTGATCCCAATGATAAGACCAAAAAACTGGCTAACGGGATTTATTTAAATGCGGATACCATTGGGGGATACGCAGCATTTTTATCCACCAATGTTTCACCGGCTGATAAGCAAATGTTCTTTGCCAATGGGAAACTCTATTACGATGAAAGTATCAGCAGTTATGTAATTGCCAATGAGGAACGGATTGCGGATGAGAATGCTCCCGGAAATTATCTGGCCTTTAATAATGTGCAGTGTACCATGTATGGCGAGGGAAAATTGAGCTTGGGAGATGGTAAAAGTCAGATGGAGATCAACTCCTGGGGTAGCATCGACTACAATCTCAATAATGATAAGATGGAGATGGATATGGTGCTGGGACTAAATTTCTATTTCGATACAGACATTGAAAAAGACTTGGCGGCTATGCTTGGCAGTAAATCTAATCTTGAGGGGGCTGAGCTGATGAGAAGGGCATTTACCGCCACAGTGAATCAGGAACTTTCGGGAAAGGAGAAACGCGAATTTTTGAGTGATATCAAAAATTACGGTGGGCCGGATGATATTCCCAAAGCACTCCAGAACACGATCCTAATTACGGATGTAACTATTAAATGGACGCCGGAGGCAATATCCTTCCTTAGCGAAGGAAAAATTGCCATTGGAAGTTTTGGTAAGCAGGTGGTGAATAAGAAGATGGATGGTTATTTGGAAATCCAGCGACGAAGAAGAGGAGATGAAATTTATCTATTCCTTGAACCCGATAAAAAAGACTTTTTATATTTTGAATATAAGCGAAACCAACTTACATTATATACTGAAATGACCAGTGTGATGGAAGCTATTAAGGAAAAGGACCTGGATAAACGCCGGAGTGAGGTAAAAGGCAAACCACCATTCACCTATACGGTAGGAACCAAGGGCCGGATGAATAGATTTCTCAACCGTATTGAAAACATGGAGTAACTCAACATATTATGTCAACAGCAGCAATTGAAGAGGGCATTCAGTACCAGGATATTGATCGCAGGAGTGGCCTAACTCCTGAGGAATTTCGCGAAGAATACCTCTTACCGTTAAAGCCGGTGGTATTCACCGATTTAATTAAAGATTGGCCGGCAACAAGCAAATGGACCTTTGATTGGTTTAGAGAGAATTATGGTCATCTGGAAGTTCCTTTGTATGGCAATGATTTTCATGAAGCCGGAAAGTATTACATGACCGCCAAACGACACATGAAGTTTGGGGAGTACCTTACTATGATTGAAAATGGGCCTACAGAACTGCGAATGTTTCTATACAACATCTTTGAGCATGCGCCAGAATTGATCAAGGATTTTAGCATGCCGGATATTATAGATGGCTGGAATCGCAAGTACTACTTTATGTTCTTTGGTGGGGAAGGAGGGAGCGTCAACCTCCACTATGATATTGATTGTAGCCATGTGTTTCTGTCCCAGTTTCAAACCAGAAAAAGGGTTTATTTATTTCCACCCGAGCAAAGCAAGTTTTTATATCATGAGCCTTATACGGTTAAGAGTCAGCTGGATATCAATAATCCAGACTATGAAAACTATCCCGCTTTAAAACACCTTAAAGGCTACAAAACTATTATTGGTCATGGTGAAACCTTGTTCATTCCCAGTCGTTATTGGCACCATATTGATTATATAGACGGTGGTTTTGGTTTGGCCTTACGCGCCTATACAGATTGGAAAATGAAATTAGGTGCAGCCCGAAACCTGGCTACCCACTTTGTAGTGGATAAAGGGCTCAATAAGATTATGGGTGCCAATTGGAGTAAGTGGAAAAAGGAAAAAGCCAAGGAACGTGCTGAGGCCGGCATGAATCAACAATCCTGACCCAATATATAGGCTCCTTGTTTCTCGATATCCCAAATCTTAGAATTACCAGCCCAGATGATCCACCGCTGTTTAATTTTCGTTGATACGGCTGCGGTTAGGATGATTTTTTGAGGTTTATATGCGTATGATTCAGGCGGAGGTATGTCCTTAATAATAATCCAGTGAGGTACTTTCTGCCGGGGTAGATCCTGACCGGAATACAAGAAGCAAAGTTGGTTTTCAAATTTCAGGAGAGAAGGGTCGCTTTTATAGATTTCATCCTTTCGATTTGTAGATCCCTCTATCAGGCGGGGATGCTTAATTCCAAGCATCATCCAGTGATTTCCAAACCTATACTGTTGCAATGCCGTATCCTTAATTATCTCAGAACCGGCAATTAGCACCCCTTTTCTATCCCTAAAAGCACCAATTGCAAAGGATTTGTTGGTGTGATAAACGATTAGGGTGGGTCTCTTTCTTTGATACAAGTGCAGCAGGCTAATGCTGAAAAAAATACACATCACCACGAAACAGATTTGAATAATTTTAAATCGACCGCTCACCCACCACCTAAATATGAGCACCAGGATGATGTAAAACAAAATTAATAGCAGAGGTGAGAGTATTAATCCCTGGAGAGTGGTATTGGATTGGTGCACCATTTTTACCCCAGAGTTCATCGTGTTGGTCAGAAACTCCAGAACTTTAAATGCTATTGGTACCGGAATGGAGAATCCTGAAAGCAGCAAACAGACAAAAGCTGTGTACATGATCAAGCTTACTAGTGGAATAACGAATAAGTTGGTGAGTAGGAATAAGGTGGGAAATTGGTGGAAGTAATAGATAACCAGAGGTAGTGTGCCAATTTGAGCGGCAACAGAAACACAAATAATATCCCAAACTTTCTGCCAAATTATTTGCTTTGGTTGGCCTAAGGGTTTGATTATCGGATAAATACTCACGATGCCTAGCAACGCCGCGAAGCTCAATTGGAACCCCACTTGAAATAAGAATCCAGGCTGACAGAGCAACAGAATAAAGGCGGAGGCTATTAAGGTATTATATATGGAAGGTGATCGTTTCATACCAGAGCCAATTGCCAGCAAACTGAACATACTCACCGCTCTTACAACCGATGCAGAGAATCCCGTTACCAGAGCATAGATCCATAGGGTAGTAATAATTAGCATGGTTGAGATTATTCTACCAGCTTGGTATGATTTAATTGGCTTGAAAAGCAACGACAAAATCAGGTAGAAAATACCAGTATGTAAGCCACTTACTGCCAACACATGCATGCCTCCGGCTGAAGAATAGGCCTCGCGAGTGTCTTTCGCAATTGCTTTCTTATCTCCCAAAACCAAAGCCGTGGTAAGTGCCTTGGTTTCAGCATCTACTTCCCAGTTTGTTATGAGCCTTAATAAGCGCAGCCTAATCTCCCAGGCTCTGGTGAATATTGTATGATCCTCCTTTGATTTCCAAAGCCTCCATTCCGTAGCTCTCACGTACTTGTGCCCGTGAATTCTTTTAGATTCTAAATACCTTTTAAAGTTGAACTCACCTGGATTGAGTATTGCATCTTTAGGATGAGTGAGCTGCTTTATAAGGATAAGATTACCCGGTACAAGCTTAGACACGCGATGGTCCTTCTCAAAATACAGTCGCAGCCTGCCAAGGTTCAGAGAGGTTTCCTTCTGAAGCCAGCTTGTAGTTACAGCATAGGTATTCTGCCCTTCTAGGGGATACTCCTCCACCTTTAAAACTGCAGGACTGTATTCTGAATCAAGCGTGAATAAATTCATCGAATGAATCTGATGACTTATTATGCCAATTACGAGAAAAGCGATTGAGATGGAAATGCCGAAAAGGTATCTGTGAGAGTATTTCTTGCCAGATTTGATCGTGAATGTTAAGATTAAGCCCAGGAACAGCACAAGCAGCACCCAAACCAAAGGTCTAACCTGGTCGAAGGAGTAATGATAGTCTATCACGATGCCTAGTATGTAGCTAGTTAGTGGAAGGAATAATGGATAAGCCCTTGGGAGTAGGTGATACATTCATACCAAGATCAGATCTAAATGATTTATAGGAAACCCTTAATTCATAGGAGAGCTCATGAGTAATGTGAAAGCTGCTTATAAGTTCATAAAGTCAATAGCTTATGAAGGCAACGAATTTTTTCTAACTTGAGGGCATAATTAAATAACCAAACAAATGAAAAATCAGATTAAAATTCTCATTCTGTTATTCTGTTTCCCCTTTATAAACTTTGCTCAAGAAGAAGAGGATGGTCCGGACTATGCCGTAGTGGAACTAAACTACATGAAAGCTAAACCCGGTTCAGAAATGAAGTTTGTAGAGGCCGTCAAAAAGCACAACGCCAAGTATCACCCTGACGGTCCTTATGATGCTACTTTGTTTTATATCAGAACTGGGAATGATGCCGGTTGGTATGTATGGGCTATGGGTGGCTTTACCTATACCGACCTGGATGGAGCTCCTGGTGCTGGCGCTCACAGAGACGATTGGGCAAAGTCAGTCGCTCCTCATGTAGAGGAATATGGTCCGGTAGAAATGTGGAAGTACAACGGTAAGTTGTCTGTCAATGATGGTAAGCCTCAAGCATTTCAAACTTTATGGTTTATGGATATTACACGAGGTGAATACTATAGATTCAACAGCCTAATGGAGAAAGTTCATAAGGTATTTGAAGCCGAAGAAGATGAGATGCATGTATGGAATAACCAGTTTACGCAGGATGACGGACGTGATGTGGTTATTTCCTGGCCTTTTGCCAAATGGGCTGATCTTGATGAAGATGATGGTAGTATGAAGGAAAAATATGATGAAGAATTTGGAAAAGGGGCATGGGACGATATGTTAGAAGAATGGGAAGATGTTATAGCTAGCATGAAGCAGGAAGTGTGGATGAGAGTGCCAGAAAACTAGTATTTGTCGATAGAAAATTAAGCCTTCCGTTTCTCTCGGAAGGCTTTTTTTATGCTCTGGCGTTAATCAAGGCCCAATTTGCCGGAATCTGGTAGCGCAAAACGGAAAAATTTAAAATGAAAATGGCCAGGCACAAAATGCACCTGACCATTAACGCTACCATTCCGACTCAAAAAAACTAGCTACTACCTATTTTTCTGTTGAGTTCCATTGGTATAGTGATCTTTACTTCATCACCTACCACAGCCGTAGCTGCCCAATCTCCTGTTCCCACACCATATTCGGTGCGATCCAGTGTGTATTCAAATTCCAGACCCTTTATATAAGTCCCTTTCATCATAGGATGCTGCATTTCTCCCGTAATTTTAAAAGGGATCTTAACCTCTTTCGTAACGTCTCTTATGGTAAGCTTGCCATGGGCCATATAATTATCGCCTGCTACTTTGGTGATTTTTGAAGACACGAATTTTATCTCTGGCCATTCTTTGGCATTGAAAAAATCTTTGGACTGCAAGTGATTGTCACGTTTTTGGCTATCGGTGTTTATACTGCTT
The DNA here is from genome assembly GCA_965229445.1 of Owenweeksia sp. Taxonomy (GTDB): domain Bacteria; phylum Bacteroidota; class Bacteroidia; order Flavobacteriales; family Schleiferiaceae; genus Owenweeksia. The sequence goes on along the minus strand of OZ245876.1, from coordinate 2,736,924 downwards.
ACCTGAATGCTAAATGTGAAGCTGCTGGCATCTAAATTATCCTTGTCAAAAAGCATTTTCCCATCAAATTCCTCAAACTGCCCCAGTACCGCAGAGAAGAAGTGGTTAATACTAAAGTTTACTGAAGTATGCGCCTGGTCAATTTTCCATTTGGTGGCTTCCTGTCCCTGAGCCAAAGTGCTAGCGCCTAAGAACATACCTAGCGTAAGACTTAAAATTGATGCTTTCATAATTTTATTAGTTTTAATGATTACATCTATTAATACCAATCATTTCAAATAATCACCCAGTGGGTGAAAGAAAAATCACATTGAACTTAAATCTGCTTCTTTCACCTTGCGTATCTGATTGATACACTTGTGTTTCTGATTTATGGCATTGTGCCTGGTGCTGTAGCCATACTCGCTCTGCACCTCTTCAATGCTCTTGCCATCAAAGAACATGGCGTTTATTAGTCTGTTGCAATGCGAGGATATTTTGGTCATATAAGCCTTGAGTTTGTCTAAATAGCTTTTTTCTTGCTCTATGGCTAAGGCTATTTCATTCTGAAACTTTTCCTCGGTAATTTGTTCCAATTGTAATTCAAAATGGCGGTTTCTCAATTTTTTAAACCAGAGGTTTTTGGTAATTGCCATCAGGTAAGTTTTTAGTGATGCAGTAAGTTGGAAATCATCCTGTTCCAGTTTTTGTACTAGCACAATCAAGGCTTCCTGGAAAGTATCTTCCGCGTCAGCAATGTTGCCACTATTGCTTCGGATAAAGCGTAAGACGCTGGGGTAATAGCTACGATACAATTCACCATAGGTAAAATTATTACCAGATTTCAGATCATTGATTAGCAGGGTGTTAGACATGATGGTAGTAATCTAAAATTCATTGTTACAACAGCGAATTTATTGAAGTAGGCTATGGTAAAGTGCCATTTAGCTGACAGATGCAGCTCAGGTTATAAGTAAGGCTTGAGAAATCTTCAATGTTTCAACCACATCCATACGGGATGTCTTGATATCAAGACCTTACATCTATACTTCAAATTTTTCAGTTCCTGCAAAACTTTATCTTCACGCCATATTTCAAGGCAATTTATATGCTGTCAATTGACAAATACATAAATGCTTAGAATCAAATGAAATGAAACAACACTCTACTATCCATTTCTGGGGAATTGGTGCTCAGAAAGCCGGCACATCCTGGCTTTTTCACTATTTGTCTAAAATCCCCGAGTTTGATATTCCTCCTTTCAAGGAGTTACACTACTTCGATCGCAGTCCCGAATATCCCTCTCCAAGTAGATTGAGCAGAACAAAGCTGTCTGAACGCCTTACTAAAAAGCTGTATCTAAAGAAGGCATATTGGGCAATTTCCAGGGCACTAGGAAAAGGTGACTTTAGAAGTGTTAAGTTCTATTTTAAATGGTTCTTTTCCAATTATAGCGACGAGTGGTACTTATCATTATTTGATCAGTATAAGGGAATTACCGGTGAAATTACACCGAGCTACTCCATGCTGAAGAAAGAGGACATTGCCAAGATGTACGCCATGTCTCCGAATGCTAAGCTCATTCTCATGGTTAGAAATCCGGTGGATAGAGCATGGTCGCATTATCGACATACAAAAAGAGCAGAAAAGAATTTTCAGCTTGAGAATGAATCACCAGAGGATATTATCAATTTTTTTGAGAGTGATGATCAGTCCTTAAGATCAGATTATATGCGCACTTTGGAAAACTATTCACATGTATTTCCCAAAGAACAAATACTGATCGGTTTCTATGACGCCATAATTGAGGATCCTTCCGGATTGTTACTCGGTATTACCAAGTTTTTTGGGGTAGATTCTATTCCAGAGATTGAGTCCAAGGTGGTTCATAAATCCATAGAAGTGGATTGTCCTGACGAGGTATACGAATACTTGAAGCAGAAGTATTTCCTTCAGATTAAGGGCTTAGCAGATAAGTATGGAGGGTATTTCAGCAAGTGGCACCATGATCTGTATGGATCAGATGAAAGTCTACTGACAGCAGAATTAAGTCCCACCTTGCGACTAGCATAGCCTCAAGCCAAAAAGAAAAGATATTACAGGCTCTTGGAGAAGACGAAGCAATCATCTCTAAAGGATTTTTAGTACTTATCAATCGGAATTGAAGGGCTTGCTCGAACTCGTATGATAGGTGTTTCGAAGCGGGTGAAGGATCTTTTATGTCAGCCTACAAACCATGGAGTATTTAAGTAGAATGCATAAGAGTTATTACCGATCTTAAGGCTCAAAAGTCAATACATAGATTTCGCCGGGGGCAAGCCCCCTCCCCAGTAGTAATTTAGGGTTTAAGGGCATCTCTGTCAAAGGAAATTTGATAGAGCCACCCGTATCAATTGCGAACCCCTCTTTCAAATACATAAAGCATTTCGTGTTGTGTTTTAGCTTATGATGATTCTTGTTTATTGAACCTGGAAAATCTGAAGTTCCAGTGCTAATTAAAGATGTCAATATTTGAAACTGCCTCCAAGCTCCGTCGATCCCCCGTTACTGGTTGATCAAAGCTAAGGAGTCTGCTGTTTGAAGAGAATCCTTCTACCCCTGGTCAAAAGAAATAAAACCTGTAAGTCCTTTTATTTCAACCTCTAAATTTATGAATGTGCTGCCTGTTGCAGAGTCTCAGTTGGAGGTTTAAGCGTACACGTCTTATCACTTTTTTAGCGGATATACATCAGCTTTGATGGATCTTGTTCTAATAGCGATCAACCTATCCTGACTAAAATCTGAGGTGCTTAACGGTATTGCCGTTATTAATCAACTGTTTTAAAGAGGCAATACCCAGTTTTAGGTGCATTTCCACAAACTTGTCAGTAACCTTTTTATCGCTTTGGGTAGTTTTTACTCCCTCAGGGATCATAGGTTGATCCGTAACCAACAGCAAGGCCCCGGCAGATATTTGGTTCTTAAAAGCGGTGGTGAAGATAGTGGCGGTTTCCATATCAATTCCCATGGCTCTGACTGACTTCAGGTACTTCTTAAATTCATTATCGTGTTCCCATACCCGACGGTTGGTTGTATACACCGTCCCGGTCCAATAATCCTGATCGTAGTCACGAATGGTGGTAGAAATGGCCTTTTGTAAGGCAAAAGCCGGCATGGCGGGAACTTCCGGCGGCATATAGTCATCACTGGTACCTTCACCCCGGATCGCCGCGATAGGCAGAATCCAGTCTCCTAACTTATTCTTTCTTTTCAAACCACCGCATTTACCCAGAAATAGGACAGCTTTAGGCTTGGCGGCTCCCAGTAGGTCAATGATAGTGGCGGCATTGGCACTTCCCATACCAAAATTGATAATGGTAATTCCATCGGCACGGGCATTGGGCATAGCTTTTTCCTGACCAACTACCTCAACGCTGTGGTAATCAGCAAAGCGCTGAACATAATCTCCAAAATTTACCAGAATAATGTACTTAGAGAAGTCTTTTATGGCGCGTCCGGTGTAACGAGGAAGCCAGTTATCAATTATTTCGCTTTTTGATTTCATGTAGATTTCAATGTTTCGTTAAACTTACATAAGATAATAGACCTCCTGTAAGAATTGGGATTTTTTCGCTGTTTTAACCTGCTTCAGAAAGATTCTTAAATACGGAACATTAACCTTTCAAATAGAATTTAGATCTTTAGAATTCATCAACAGCTTTAAAAATGAACTTACGTGTGTTGCTTTTAATATTACTGGTGGTAATTGCCATAGTGATGATCTACATCTCTTATAACGCGAGTATTTTACCTCCGGCTTTAACTGGAATTGGCTTCATCTTAATTGTTATACTCTTCGGTAGCAAGGGATCATCTTAGGTTTAACTATTTTGGTGGTAGCATCAAGGCTTCTTTAGTCTGTTTCTTGCTGCCAATTATTTGGGGTTTTCCTTAGCTACTATGAGGATCATTTCATGGCCAAGTAAAGCACTTATGAGAAATGTTACCCAAGTCTTGCTGCTAGATTTGATTTCACGCGAGTGTACCATTCGCCCTTGAGGATGCTCATCACGATACTGTCGCGTCTTCCGGATGGTGAAGCACAATTGCTGCGTAATACTCCTTCCTTTACACAACCAATACTCTTCATAGCAGCGATTGAGCGAAGGTTTTTATTATCCGCTCTAAACTCAACGCGTTCCAGATCCCATTTCTCAAAAGCTTGTTCCAGCATAAGGTATTTACAGTGCTTATTTAAACCGCTGCCCCAGAATTTCTGGCTATACCAGGTGTACCCAAGTAGAATAGATTTATGTCTGGGTTGATAATCATAAAACCTTGTCGATCCAGCAATTTCTTCTGACCGCTTGTCCAATACAATAAATGGCAATGATTTATTCACCGCTCGCTGTTCCTCGGCAAATTGCATGTAGGTCCTTAGATTATCAGCACCATTTGCCGGTAATAGCGAGTATTGCCACAGCTCGGGTTCATTTTGAGCAAAGGGAAGAAGCAGGTCAAACGCCTCTAACGTAAGCGGGTATAACTTGGCTACCTGGTCTTCGAGTATATAATCCTGTGTTAAATCTATTGACATAATGTTTTTTTGATCATGTGCCGGAAATCCAATTGCCATCTGTTTACACCACACCCATAATTCCATATGGTGCCCGGTAGAACAAGTCTAAAATTACGTTATATTCGATAGGAAACAACGGAAAGAAATTTATAGCTTTTCATCCCATGATTTCAGTTGACGAAGCCATAAAACTTGTAGAACTTGAATTGCCAAAACCGAAGGACGGATATGTTCCACTTTCTGACGCATTGGGAATGCTTGCCGCCGAAGATATACATTCTCCCATAGCCATGCCTCCTTTCCGGCAATCAGCTATGGACGGCTATGCCTTACATCTCTATGATGGTAAGTCGTATGAGATAGTGCGTGAGATAAAAGCGGGTGACGGCGCCAACCCTAAACTGAATCCCGGACAAGCGGTCAGAATATTTACCGGTGCAATGGTGCCTGATGCTGCTGAGGCCGTGGTAATGCAGGAACATGCTGAAGCCCTTAGTGATACACTGGTAGTGGATCGTGAAATATCACTAGAACAAAATATCCGACCGAAGGGTGAGCAGGTGAGGAAAGGAGACCTGGCCCTTCCGAAAGGCTCTGTTCTCACTCCAGCAACTATTGGCTTTTTGGCTGGACTGGGAATTACGGAAATAAAGGTATTTGTAAAACCATCCATTGCCATACTCGCTACCGGAAATGAGTTGGTTGTACCGGGCGAGCCATTAGGGTCTGGAAAGATTTATGAGAGCAACAGTCTCATGCTTCAAAATGCCCTAAAGGAATCTGGATACACGGAAATTGAAATCTTTAAGGTGAAAGACGATTATCGCGGTACCGTGCAATGTTTGGATCATGCGCTGAATTCCTTTGATGTGGTATTGGTTTCAGGCGGTATCTCCGTTGGCGACTATGACTTTGTAGGTAAAGCCCTTCAGGAACTTCAAGTCACAGAAGTTTTTTATAAAGTCAGACAAAAGCCAGGGAAACCATTGTTCTTTGGAAGAAAGGCTGAGCGTTCCGTATTTGCGCTCCCTGGAAATCCGGCTTCTGCTTTGACCTGCTTTTACATTTATGTCCTTCCTGCGCTCGCACAATTATCAGGGAAATCCTTCAAAGCATTAAAAAGAATAAGCGCTAAATCCAGATCTGATTTCCAAACGAAACCAGGCAGAGTTCAGTTTTTGAAAGCATGCTTCAGTGATGATGGCGTAGAGATTTTGGAGGGACAGAGCTCCGCTATGCTGAAGAGTTTTGCCGAGGCCAATGCCTTGGTACAACTTCCGGCAGACTGCAGTACGGTGCAGCCTGGAGATGAATTAAGCTTGGTCTTATTACCATCAACCAACTAAGTTATGAGCTACAAAATAAAAAGTAAACTGTGGATTGAGCATAATGGTGAGATAGTGATGGGTGAAGGTAGGTTTAGATTGTTAAAAGCCCTGGAATATGAGGGTTCACTTTCATCTGCCGCCCGAAGCGTCGGTATTTCCTATAAAAAGGCCTGGAAGCTACTCGATTCAGTAAACAAGAATGCAAAAGAGACCGTGTATTCCACAACAAGGGGAGGCTCGGGTGGTGGTGGAGCTGAATTGACGGATTATGGCAAGAGGCTGCTGGTACAATTTGAAAGTATTAGAAAAGATTGCTGGCAGCATTTGAACGAAGGAGAAGAAAAATTAAAGGCATTATGAGTGAGAATTCCCTGACCGGAGTTTTATTCTTTTTAATCCTCCCCGCTATCTCGTTTCTTTATGCTAGTGTAGGGCATGGTGGGGCAAGTGGTTATTTGGCTCTCATGGCCTTATTTTCATTTACCCCAGAGGTTATGAAGCCTACTGCTTTATTGCTAAACCTTTTTGTGGCTGGCATCGCCTTTCTTCAATATTATCGTGCCGGCTATTTCAACAAAACACTCTTTTGGTCATTTGCAGCTAGCTCGATACCGCTGGCATTTCTCGGGGGAAGCCTTGCTGTAGATCCACTAATCTATCGGAAGATTTTGGGGGTATTGCTAATAATTGCGGTATTAAGATTGTTGAATGTTTATGGGAAGGACGCTGTACCATTGCGCAGGCAAAATTGGTGGCTAGCCTTACTGATGGGTGGCATTATTGGTTTTTTTTCAGGCCTAATTGGTATTGGCGGAGGCATTATCCTTACTCCTGTTATACTTCTTTTTCATTGGGCAAAAATGAAGGAGGCGGCTTGTGTCTCCGCATTATTTATTTGGGTGAATTCAGCGGCCGGACTAGCAGGACAGTTCCAATCAGGATTTGAATTTTCTTCTCAATACGTGCTTATGGTAGCCATTGCGCTATCCGGTGGATTTTTTGGAGCTTACTATGGGAGTAATCTCCTGAGTGGTTCCCGACTAAAAGGTATGCTGGCTATGGTTTTGGTTTTAGCTTCACTAAAATTATTGTTCCTGGAATGATAGAAAGGCAAAATACAACTGGAATCATTTTAGCCGGTGGCAAAAGCTCTCGCATGGGTAGCGATAAGGCGAGTATAGTTTTACACGGACAAGCCTTTATTAAACACGTAATTAAGGCCGCTAAACCACTGGTTGAGGAAATGCTCATCGTCAGTAAGCATCCAAATCACCGCAAATTTGGGCTTCCAGTTATAAAGGACGTATTGCCCTTAGCCGGCCCTTTGTCAGGGCTATGTGCTGGATTAAAGCATAGTTCTACTGACTTTAACTTGGTCATGAGTTGTGATATCCCGTTTATTGGCACAGAGACACTTCAATTGCTAACAGATACTGATCCTCAGGATGACGATGTGATACTGCTTGCCGATGAAAATCATGTCATGCCACTGATCGCTTTATACCACAAACGCTGCCTTAACCCATGTTTAAGAAACTTAGAGGAAGGAGAAAGACGATTACTAAATGTACTCTCGCAGTTAAATGTCAGGAGAATACCAATTCCCGAACACTTGAAATACCAAATCGAGAATATTAACACGCCAGAACAATTAGCAAAGCATGAGCAGAAAGATCAGAATTAAGTATTTCGGACCGCTTACCGACATAACCCGTATCCAGGAGGAAGGCTTTGAGTTTAATGGTGAGTCGCTCAAGGACCTACTCGAAAGTTTATACTCAAAATACCCTGCGTTACGCGCTAAAACATTTCAGGTGGCACAAGATCAGGCTATTATCCGTGTAAATGAGCCTGTGACGGGCAATGAAATAGCCTTATTACCGCCGTTTTCGGGAGGATAAACATGGATAGATATAGCAGACATATTGCACTAGATGAGATAGGAATGGCAGGTCAGGAGAAGCTAAGCCGAGCCAGGGTCCTGGTCATTGGTGCCGGAGGATTAGCTTGTCCGGTATTGCAATATCTAACGGCAGCCGGCCTAGGTACGATTGGTATTGTGGATTCTGATGTAGTGGAGATTTCAAATTTACAAAGACAGGTATTGTTTGGAGAGAGTTCATTGGGAAGAAACAAAGCAATAGCCGCCAAACAAAGATTAGGCGATCTCAATTCTGAAATAACAATTGAAGCCTATCCTCTGCATTTTGATGTTAATAATGCGCTGGGTATGATTTCAAGCTATGATGTCCTGATTGATTGCAGCGACAATTTTGAAACCCGATACCTGGCAAGTGATGCGAGCCTACTAGCCCATAAACCGCTGGTATTTGGCGCCATTCACAAATTTGAAGGACAGGTTTCGGTCTTTAATCACAATGATGGACCTAGCTATCGGTGCTTATTCCCTGAAGTTCCCCATGCTGAAGACATTCCAAACTGCCAGGAAACCGGTGTATTAGGGGTATTGCCAGGTATAGTTGGCAGCGTACAGGCCAATGAAGTGCTGAAACTGATCCTGGAAATTGGAGAGTCATTGTCTGGAAAGCTTTGGTCTTTGAATGCCCTGAATTCCACAACAGATATTTATAGTATTAGGCGAAATCAGGTTGAGATAGATCAGGTTCTTAAATCGGGCCTTAAAGCCGAATATCAGCTTCCAAATAATTGTTTGTCTAACGGTATGGAGATTAGCATCTCCAATTTGCCAGACTTAAAGAAGTTCCTCCTGGTTGATGTTAGAGAACAGGATGAAAGGCCTGTTTTGTCACACTCGTCAGTAAAGAAGATACCGCTTTCCGAGCTAAAAGATTCGATTCATCAGCTAGATCCTTCCTCCACCTGGGTATTCTTCTGCCAACAGGGCATGAGGAGTAAACAGGCTCTTGCCATATGTCGTGAAATGCACTTAAGCAATTGCTATAGTTTAAGCCAGGGGGCCAGAGCGTTGGATGATTATTTAAAACAAGATTTTTATGAAAAGCAAAACACCTAAAAACATATTCGTTGAGGGTTCCATATCTCCTTCATCTATAGCTAATTCCATCGCTAAACATCAAAGCAAAACCGGTATTGGCGCCCACGATATTTTTCTCGGACAGGTGAGGGCAGATGAAATTGGTACCAAGACGGTGAGCGCTATCGAATACACTGCTCACGAGGAGATGGTCAATATTCGCGCGCATGAAATACGTGAAGAGGTGTTTAACCGCTTTGATCTCAGTTGCATGCATATTTATCACAGTCTAGGAAAGGTAAATTCCGGTGAAATATGCTTGTTTGTTTTTGTCTCTTCACCTCGCAGAAAGCAGGCATTTGACGCGCTTGAATATTTGGTGGAAAAAATCAAATCGGAGTTGCCCATCTATGGTAAGGAATTATTTGAAGATGATTCACACCAATGGAAAGTAAACACCTAATGGATGAGATAGGTATCCAGATTAAAAAGAATGAAAAATTATGCTTGACATTACCCATAAATCAAATACGCTAAGAAGCGCGGTTGCCCAGGCGGTGGTTAAGGTGAGTAAGCCTGAAACCATCGAGGCTATAAAAAACAATACGGTACCGAAGGGCCATGTTTTTGCTATGAGTAAAGCTGCAGGATTATTGGCAGTAAAGAAAACACCTTCCATATTACCTGATTGTCATCCTTTGCCTATCGAATATACCGGTGTGGAGTTTGAAATTGATGGACTGGAAATTCAAGTGAAATGTATCATCAAGACCATCTATAAAACCGGGGTAGAAGTGGAGGCGATGCATGGAGCTAGTGTGGTAGCCCTGAATATGTATGATATGCTTAAACCGATTGATAAAGGCATTGAGATCCAAAGTATTAAGTTGCTTGAGAAACAGGGCGGTAAGTCTTCATACCAAGAGCAATTAGCCCGAGAGCTCCGGGCGGCCGTGGTAGTATGTTCAGACACCATTGCGGCCGGACAAAAGGAAGACAAAGCCGGAAAGGCGATAGTGGAGAAGCTGGAGACTTGTGGAGTTCTGGTCAAAGATTATGTCATTATTCCTGATGAGAAGAGTGAGATTCAGGAAAGGGCTCTAGGCTTTAAAGAGCATGGTATAGATCTCATCATTTTTACTGGCGGTACGGGACTTTCAACTCGCGATGTTACGCCAGATGCTTTAGAACCTCTATTGGACAGACGTATTCCGGGTGTGGAAGAAACTATTAGAAGTTACGGTCAGGATCGCATGCCTTACGCCATGCTCTCACGTAGTCTGGTAGGAAGTATGGGAGATAGTTTAGTGATGGCTTTACCAGGGTCAACCAAAGGTGCCAGGGAATCCATGGACGCCATATTTCCGCAAGTTTTACATCTCTTTAAAATATTTAAAGGCATACGCCACGACGCATGAGTAACAGGGATTCTATTTTGAAGGACAGCTTTGGCAGAGAACATACCTATCTGCGCATATCGCTGACCGAGTTGTGCAATTTACGCTGTACTTATTGCATGCCTGCAGAAGGGGTTAAGCTTTCGCCAAAGGATCACATCATGAACTATGATGAGATTTATACTCTTGCCAGTCTTTTTGTAAAGCATGGGGTCACTAAAATTCGCCTAACAGGCGGTGAACCTCTGGTGCGCCGGGATGTACATAAGCTTATTAGAGCTCTTTCTTCCTTGCCAGTAGAGTTGACCCTTACCACAAATGCCGTCCGTGTTCACGAGTTTATGGAGGTATTTAAAGAAAATGGCATTTGTAAGATAAATGTGAGCCTGGACACCCTTAATGCTCTAAAATTCAAGCAGATCACCCTACGAGACCGTTATAAAAGGGTCAGCGACAACATTCAGCTCCTCCTGCAGAATGACTTCCAGTTAAAGCTGAATGTAGTTTTAATAAAGGCTTTTAACGATGATGAGATTACTGACTTTGTCAATTTAACTCGCAATCAAGCTATAGGAGTACGATTCATTGAGTTCATGCCCTTTGATGGAAATTGTTGGGATAAGAGTAAGTTGGTTACCTATGAAAGTATAATGAACAAGCTGGCTGAAGATTTTGCTGAACAAGATATTCTCAGGATTAAGGATGCTCCCAACGATACTTCCAAGAACTATCGCATTAAGGGTTATCAGGGAAGTTTTGCCATAATCAGTACCGTTACTAATCCTTTTTGCGATAGTTGTAATCGCTTGAGGTTAACCGCCAACGGCCGGATTAAGAATTGTTTATTCTCGGATTCTGAAAGTGATTTACTCACGGCCCTGCGCCAGGGTCAAGATATTGAGCCTATAATTAAGACGGCCGTATGGTCGAAGCGTAAGATGCGCGGGGGCATGGCCACGGCCAAAGAATTTGAGGATCCTAATCTCCATTCTAAAAATCGCAGCATGATTTCTATTGGCGGTTAAGCCATAGCTGGATTTCCTTTCTTGAACTTCCCTTTGCTTTTTCTGATGCGTACTGCTACCACTTTATACTCTGGACACATGGCTTCGGAATCACTCACATCACCGGTAATATTGTTGATCATTATTTCCGGGAAATGAAAGGTAGTACTTAAGATACCTGGATTTACTTCATCCGTAATTCGAGCCTTTACATCCACCTTACCACGGGCTGATTCGAGACATACATAGTCTCCTTCCTTGATGAGGTGTTTCTCTGCATCTTCCGGGTGGATCATTAAATAGTCGTCTCCAAGAATCTGCTCATTTGCGGTTCTTCTGGTCATGGCACCACAGTTGTAATGCTCCAACTCACGGTTGGTGGTAAGGATATAAGGGTATGTTTTGGCGTGCTGCTTTATTTCTTCTGTTTCTTCCCAAGCATGAAATTCAAAGTAGCCCTTACCGCGCTTAAAATCTGTGCTATGCAATATTTTGGTATCGGTGCCATCCGGGGCTACCGGCCATTGTAAGCCATTTATCCCAAGTCTGTCCCAGCGTATTCCGGCAAAGAATGGTACAATTTGAGAGATTTCTTCCAGCATACCATCTGGCGTATAATCTGGTTGTGGGTAGCCCATGCGGTTCATGATATCAATGATGATTTGACCGTCCGGCTTTGATCCCGGATAAGGCTCCACGACCTTATTGACAGCCTGAACTCTTCGCTCTCCATTGGTAAAGGTGCCACTCTTCTCCAGAAACGATGCGCCGGGTAGTATTACATCGGCATATTTGGCAGTTTCGGTCATAAAGAGCTCCTGCACAATCACCAGATCCGTTGCCTCCAAAGCTTTGATCACTTTTTGGGTATTTGGATCTGTCTGCACAACATCTTCACCTATTATCCAGATGGCTTTTAACTTGCCTTCCAGGGCAGCCTCAAACATCTCGGGAATTTTATACCCGATCTCCGATGGGACTTCAACACCATAAAACTCATTGTAGCGTTGATTAACTTCCTTCTTCGTCACATCCAGATATCCGGCACCCTGATGCGGCTGCACTCCCATATCCGCAGATCCCTGAACGTTATTCTGACCGCGCAAGGGATTAACTCCCACTCCTTTGCGACCTATATTTCCTGTCATCATGGCCAGGTCAGCAATCTGCATTACCGTAAAGGTGCCTTGCGAATGTTCGGTGACCCCTAAACCGTGAAAAGACATGGCATTTGGGGCCGTGGCATAGGCGATCGCGGCTTCACGCACCAAGGCTCTATTCACGCCCGATACGCTTTCCAGATGGTCCAAATCTATGGCCAGCAATTCGGCCTTAAAGTCTTCATAACCCTCAGTGCGGTTAGCCACAAAAGCATCATCCACCAGTCCTTCTGTGATAATGTAATACATCATCATATTCAGTACGGCCACGTTGGTGCCGGGTCTTAAGGCTAAGTGATAGGTGGCATATTTAGCAAGTTCCGTGCGACGCGGATCAATCACGATGGACACATGATCCGATTTCATGGCGAACTGTTTCAGCTTGGCGCCGGTAACCGGATGCGCATCGGTAGGATTAGCACCAATCACCATAATGCAATTGGTGTGTTTCAGGTCTTCAATGGAGTTAGTAGCAGCCCCCGTGCCATACGTTCTTTGCATACCCAGGGCGGTAGGGGAATGACATACTCTGGCGCAACCATCAATATTATTGGTTTGCACAACTGCCCTATAGAACTTTTGCATCAGATAATTCTCCTCGTTGGTACAGCGGGAGGAAGATATCCCAGCCAGCGAATCCGGACCAAATTCATTTTTGTAGAATGTGAATTTTTCCGTGATGTAATCGTAAACTTCATCCCAGCTTACCTTTTCAAATGCACCGTTTCTCTTAATCATTGGAGAATCAAGCCTCTCGGGATGATCATAAAACTTAAAGGCATAGCGACCTTTTAAACAAGTATGTCCCTGATTCACTTCCGCATCATAAGGGGCTCGGATACTGAGAATTTCACCATTCGATGAAGACACTTCCAGGTTGCAACCTACGCCACAGTAGGTGCAAATGGTTCTGGTTTTATCGGTGGCTCTGATGGCTTTGGATTGAAATACATCTGAAATGGCCGAAGTAGGGCAGGCCTGTGAGCAGGCACCACAACTCACACAATCAGATTCCATGAAGCTCTGATCCAGTCCCTTAATGATATGAGAATCAAACCCCCTTCCTGCCATACTCAAAACAAATTCCCCCTGTACCTCATCGCATGCCCGCACACATCGATAACAATTAATACACTTGCTTAGGTCTGAAGTCATATAAGGATGGCTGAGATCCTTGCTCTTCTCAAGGTGATTTTCTCCTTCCGGGTATCTTACGTCTCTAATGCCTACCTGTGCCGCAACGGTTTGCAATTCACAATTGCCATTAACCTCGCAGGTAAGGCAATCAAGGGGGTGATCAGTAAGCACCAGCTCAATAATATTCTTGCGCAGGTTTTTAATTTCTGGGGTGCTGGTATACAAATATTGCCCTTCTGCCACGGGACTATGGCAGGAAGCCATGGTTTTCGTTTGGCCATTTTTTTCCAGAGCCACCTCTACGCTACACACCCTGCACGATCCAAATGGATCGAGATTAGGCGCATCACACAGGGTAGGTACGAGCGATTTATCCTTGTATCTTCTAATGAAAGCCAACATGGTTTCCCCTTCCTGGATCTCAAAAGCCTGATTATCTATATATGCTGTTTTCAACTTCTGTCTATTTGAAATATGATTTCAATTCACCTTCAAAATACTGCATCGCATTCTTAATAGGGAGGGGAATGCCTCCGCCATGAGCACAAAGTGAGCCCTCTTGTAAAGTATTCAACAAATCATTGAATAATACACGATCTATTTTATAGTCTGAATGAATGGCTTTTGTGGCCATTTCCTGTCCTCTTTTTGTTCCTAATCTGCATGGAAAACACTTACCGCAACTTTCATAGGCAGCAAATTCAAAGAGATGCTCTATGAACTTCATCATGGAAAAGTCTTCGGGAATACATACCACCGAGGCATGGCCAAGCAGAAATCCTTCACGGGCAAAAGATTCAAAATCGACCGTGAGATCATCAATTTTCTTGATGGGAACTATCCCACCAAGCGGTCCACCAATTTGCATGGCCTTTACCGGCGACTTAAATCCACCACCCAATTCATGGATCACCTCCGACAATGCCGTTCCCATTTCCACTTCATACATTCCCGGTTTATTGAAAAAACTGTCTAAACAAACCAATTTGGTGCCGGAGGATCGTTCGGTGCCGATCTTCTTCCAGGCATCACCTCCATGTAAAGTGATGTAATGCAAAGCAGCCAGAGTTTCCACATTGTTTACCGTAGTCGGTTTGTTGAAGAGGCCTTTCTGTGCTGGAAATGGAGGACGCACTCTCACTTCGGGACGTTGCCCTTCAATGGAGTTAATGAGGGCTGTTTCTTCGCCACAGATATAAGATCCCTGGGCCTGAATGATCTTAAACTGGAAATCAAAACCACTACCTTTAATATTTTGCCCACATAGTCCGGCCGCCATAATTTGATCAATGGCTTCTTGCATAATTAACGCCGCTTCCGGATACTCTGCCCTAATATAAATGATACCGTGGGATGCGTTAGCTACAAATCCAGCAACGAGCATTCCAAACAGAACAGAATGGGGTCTCTCCTCTAAAAGGTATCGGTCTGAGTAAGCCCCGGGGTCACCTTCATCAGCATTACAAATGATGAACTTGGTTTCGTTCTCTTCCTTTCTACAAAACTCTAGTTTCAATCCGATAGGAAAGCCGGCACCACCTCTACCTCTTAAATTTGAAACTTTGATTTCCTCCAATAAATCCATTGAATCCTTTTTCAAGGCCTCAACGAAAGGCGCGTAGTAAGTGTCTAGCGATTGGAAAGGAGCGGTTAAGATTTCGGGACCGCTGGCCCGGACATGGTACTTGTCTCTATTTAGAGTGTCTGTGCCAGTAATAATATTCTTTAGTTCATGAGCCGCCTTGCCCGAGTAGTTTTGTCCCTGAAAATGAAAGGCCGAGTTTTCATGACAGCGACCCAAACAGGTCATATGCCCAATTTCATTCGGCTCAAAGCTTTGTTTTAAATCTTCAATCAGCTTCTCTTGAGTTCCGGCACAAAGACAGGCCGAGCCGTTACAGACATATACTTTTTTACCCTTGTTCTCTGGTTTTAGGAAATCATAAAAGCTTGCCGTACCAAAAGTATTAGCCTTGCCAATTAAGAACTCTTCCGCCAGCTTCGAGAGGCTGTCTTCATCCGGTGTCCCTTCAGGTCGGGCAAGTTTACCCATTTTGTCAAACAGGTTTTCCTCCACACCTTTTCTGCCTAATAATTCACTTAGGTTATCCGACATATTAACTGGCTTTGGAATTAGACTGTGTTGTATTTAGAATTCTTTCCGGATGTGAGTAACAGGTGGTGCGCTCGTTCCTGCTAAAGGCAAATAAGGTAATTCCCAGTTCTTTGGCAAAGTCTACGGCTAAGGACGATGGAGCGGAAACGGCCGCCAAAATTGGGATTCGGGCTTTAAAACATTTTATGATGATCTCATAGGATACTCGTCCACTAACAGTCATGACTTTGGCCTTATTCAGCTCCTTATCCAATATTAATTGGCCAACCACTTTATCTACCGCATTATGGCGACCAATATCTTCCCTACAGCTCAAAATTTCACCTTCCAAACTAAAGGCCGCAGCGGCATGGCAACCACCAGACTCCTCAAAATATCGTTGACGATGGCGCATGGCCTTAAACAATCCAGCAAGATCCCCCACATTTAATTTTTGATCGGCGTTGAGGTGCTTGCCGATGAATGAGAGGTCGCTGAGCTCTGTTTTACCGCAAATACCACATGACGAAACGGAGAGCAAACTGCGACTATTGCTATATCCCTCACCGAGTTTATCGCTTGGAATACTAACATTAATGATCTTGATGATCCCTTCCTTACTTTCCTTTTTAACTACAATGTCGGGGCAGTAGTCCATGTCTTTAATGATGTTTTCAGCATGTAATATGCCACGCACTAAAGGGATATCGTCTCCTGGTGTACGCATGGAAACGGTAAAGGCTTTGTTGTTGATGTTTATCTGAAGAGCCTCTTCCACCGTTAAGGTATCCAGCGTTTTCGCTGATTGCTGCGCGCTTATTTTCAATCCCTCATACTTCCTGGTAGCCATACTCTTACAGATATTGAAATGCCTTAGATGCTAGCTGAACTATTTAATTTGCGTTGCTTTGGCTGCACAAACTAGCATGGGTTAAGATAATAATTTCTGCGCTAGATGTAAGTCAATTGTTATTGCTAAGCTACCAAAGGGACTCGGAACATAAGGGTCTGATTTGAAGCGTTTCTATTTGCAGTGGAACAGATATTCAAAATCATTGAACACTTTATGAAATCCTGCTATCTTTAGACCACAACCAAATTCATGAAATTCCTCAGCTGGATACCGTTCCGGTGAGTAGAATTTTACAGGCTCCTTTGCGGATTTTTCTATTATTAAGCAGTTTGTTATCAGCACCTAAATAGGCAAAAATCACCTTGAAGAAATATGAATCAGGAAAAAATAATCGAAGCGCTAGCATCAAAATATGAAGCCATTGGTCAGGATGTAAACACCCACTTAAATGGACTGTTGCATTCCAAGCCTATGACCTACTGGGATTACATTCAGCCGGATGCCTTGTTGAGTTTACAGGTTCAACGTACCAATCTTCCAGATGAAATGGTGTTTATCATGTATCATCAGATAAACGAGTTATTGTTTAAAATGATTCTCTGGGAAATTGAGCAGATCGCCACTCATGAAGATTTAACCAGTAAGTTTTTTGCTGACCGGCTGGATCGGATTAGTCGTTATTTTGATATGCTTTCTTCGTCGTTCACGATTATGGGTGATGGTATGGAGGTGGAACAGTACATGAAGTTCAGAGATACGCTCACTCCGGCCAGTGGTTTTCAAAGTGCACAGTATCGAAAGATTGAATTTGCATCTACGGAGTTGATCAACTTGATTGACATTCGATTTAGAGCTACCATAGATCGTAACACTCCTTTCAGTCACGCATTTGATCACCTATACTGGCAAGCAGCAGGTAAGAATCACGAAACCGGTGAAAAGACCACCTTGCTTAAGCTGTTCGAAGAGCGATATATGGATGACTTCATCGTGTTTATGAAAACCTATAACACCAAGAATCTTTGGACCAAGTTTAAATCGCTTCCTAAAGAAGATCAGGAGAATTTAGACCTGAGAAATGCAATGCGGCATTATGACCACACGGTAAATGTATTATGGGTAATGGCGCATCTCAATGCTGCGGCCAAGTACCTCACCAGTGGTGATACTGAAGCAGAGGCTACCGGTGGCAGTGATTGGCGGCGTTATATGCACCCAAGGTATCAGAGGCGCATCTTTTTCCCGGATTTATGGACCAAAGAGGAATTGGACAATTGGGGCATCAACAATTTGGAAGGGCATGAAGTGTTGAAATAGGATGATGAATTTGAGATAATAGCCTTCATCATTATGATGGTCGTTCACTAATCTTGTGGAGTTGAATGTTAGAATGGGGTCTCGAATTCACTCGCCCCGACAATGGTATTGACAATGCACTCGCCTGAGGCGGACAGGCATGGCAAGTCACTCACGCCACAGGCACCCAGACGATCTGACACACGATTTCGCTCCCAGGAAATGTCACATTGAGCATAGTCGAAATGGACATTTCCTTGTTCATAAGGAGGTAAGCTTATTACACAGCATACAGCAAGCCTGTCATCGGTTAACCATCACATTGTCAAATTAATCGCATTGACCACATTCGAATCCAGTTAGCAGTTATCCGTCTTCAGTCATCACATAAAATGTAATTAGTAAGTCATTGATCAACGGTTCTCCTTCCTTTTCCATTGATGAAAAGGAAGCAAAAATCTAGGGCATTTTAAGAAACCTTTGCTTCGCAAACCGCGGTCAAAGCTGGGCTTCATGCTCTTTCAGCCTTTGGCTGACGCAATTTCGCCTGCTTTGCCGCTGGTTTTGAAAAATGCCCGGTTTATTCTGAGTTTACCACCACTTCTGTGATTCAACACGTAGAACCTGAGAAGTCTCCTGAAAGTTGGTGGGCAAGACAGGAAATGCCACATTGACCATATTCGTCACCTGTCACCGGTCATCCAGCACATTGCCCCATTAACCGATTCACCACATCCGTCACCCGTCATCCCTCATCCATACAACCAACCAACCTAATACCTGTAAAGGCTGAACCACACCCTAATGCCGCTGCCCAGACCAACGTATCAGGTACTGCCTGGCTAGCAGACTGGTGAACTGCACGAGAAATACGATTAACCCAATTTGCAAATTCCAAATGATGCTGCTGCAA
Organism: Owenweeksia sp.; assembly: GCA_965229445.1. Lineage (GTDB taxonomy): Bacteria > Bacteroidota > Bacteroidia > Flavobacteriales > Schleiferiaceae > Owenweeksia. The sequence continues at coordinate 2,718,248 of OZ245876.1, read as the reverse complement.
AAGAATACAACCAACCACCATAATGGAAATAGAAAGAGTGCTGCTCCCCATTTAAATGAACCATGAAATACAATATCCTTGACCTTACCGCAGATTTGTTGAAGAATCAGAAGGGGTAGAAAATTGAAAATTCCCAAAGCTATGCCCAGTTTATAAAGGATAGTTCTGGTTGCTCCGAGAGGTATGAGTTTTTCAGATCCTTGGGTCAGTTCTCGTTTAAAATCGGGGAAGGACCATGCTTCATTCTTGTAATTGATCAAGGTCTTTTTGGCTTCATAATCATCGGTTTGGTCTGGCAGTATCATCGCATTACGCATACCTTCTGTAATGTGCTTCTTAAGCAAGTTGGTACCCTTGGCGGGATGAGATTGATATTCGTCCCAGAAATCCTTGACGGCAATTGGCGCCCCAAAAACAATGGACAATTTATGCACCGGACGTTGATGGTGAAAGTAATTTAAACCCACTGGCACTACTTGAAGGTCTTCCTCCATCATTTTTTCCTGAGATTCCAATGCCATTCTGGAGCTCCCCTTGGAAAGGGGACGAAGATAGTACTCATTGCCATGGTTGCCTTCAGAGAATATGAGCACTCCCTGATGTGCTTTCAATCTGTTTCTCACCAATTCAAATGTGCCTTCATTTAAAGCCAGCTTGTCGATGCCATCCTGAATTCTATAAATGGGCTGCATTTGCAGTGCATTCATGAACCACATACCAGCATGATTACCAAAAACATCTGACCGGGTGAGGGAGGTAATTTTTACCGGTGAAAATGCACCTACCAGAAGTGCATCCATAAAGGCGTTTTGATGATTGCAGGAGTAGATAATGGGTTTTCCCACCGGAATTTGTTCAATTCCTACCAGCTCTACCTTTCCAAAATAAAGGCGCGATACCATTTGCATGTAGTGCTTTAAGAATGCGTAAAAAAGCTTCTTCATTAAGGTACTTATTGGAAAGCCCGCAAAAGTAGAGTTTGGATCCAAAGCTTGCAATAAGAGCTATGAGAGAAGACAGAGAAATCAATCTCATAAAACAGAAAAAGTCCGATCATCTCATGATAACCGGACTTAAAGTGACCTTGGAAGGAGTCGAACCCTCAACCTTCTGATCCGTAGTCAGACGCTCTATCCAATTGAGCTACAAGGCCATTATGTGTATTTGTATAAAAGTGAAAAACTAAAAACTAAAAACTAAAAACTTACCTCTTACCTCTTAACTCTTACCTCTTACCTCTTACCTCTTACCTCTTACCTCTTACCTCTTACCTCTTAACTCTTAACTCTTAACTCTTAACTCTTAACTCTTAACTCAAAAAAAGGGCTGCAAATGTAAAACTAATTTCCTTTTTACTAAAGAATTTCCGCACTCAATCCACGGTCGAGAAGAGCCGTGCATTTGGGCTTGAGTTCCTCATAACTTCCGGTTTTAACTTCGCACTTACCGCGATAATGCACAATAATGCTGCATTGCTCGGCCTGCTCGGCAGAATGTTCGCATACCTCTATTAAGCTGGTTATGACCCAATCAAAGGTATTTACATCATCATTGAACAATACAATCTCATGCATCTTCGTGGTCTGAAGATCAATTTCCGGCTGCTCTAAAGTTTTGGTTTCTTCAAATCTCATTTCCTCGATTTCTCCGGTAACGAACTTTTATTCGCCTTTCTTCTCCGTTCAATAGCCGCTCTATATTTTTCTGATGGGTTAAAATCACCAGGAAGGCTAACACAAAACTAAAAATTACCAATAAGGTTGAATCCTCTTTATAACGGAAAATTAACCACAATGGAAAGGATAAGGCGGCCAACATGGAACTAAGCGACACAATTCTAAAAGACAAGAAAAACAGTAAGAAGGTGCCAATGGCCATTAAAGCCGCTCCTGCATGTATCGCTACAATCATTCCCAGGAGTGTGGCTATTCCCTTGCCACCCCTGAAGCCTGCCCATACTGGAAAAATATGACCAATAACTGCGCACAAGCCCAGCAAAACCATCATATCTATTTCTCCGGCAAAGCGCGGTAACAGAAAAGCCAACTTAACCGCCGCGAAGCCCTTGAGAGCATCCATCAACAACACTGTAATGCCCGGCCATGTGCCCAATACCCGAAAAGTATTGGTAGCTCCGGCATTGCCACTGCCGAAATCTCTGACATCTATATTGAACATGGCTCTCCCCAACCAAACTGCGGTAGGAATGGAACCGATCATATAGGCAATAAGTAATAAGGCTACTTTCATTTGGGCGGCAAAGATAAGAATTGAGAATTTCTAAGCCATCAGCCCCCTGAAACTCAGTGGTGGAGCTGATTTTCTATCGCATTATCATAGATCGCTCTGTAATCATCTACATGACCCCAGTCAATATCATCGATGCGTATAGCCCCTTTGGTAACATGTCCTACCAAATCAAATTCTACCCCATTCAACATCATCAAATCAATAAATTCATCTTCGGCAGCAGCGCTTACACTTACCATCACTCTACTCTGACTTTCTCCAAAGAGATAGGCATCCCTGCGAATGGCAGCATCAGTGGTAATATCAAAGCCTAAATTTCCGGCCATGGCTTTCTCCATCAAGGCCACAAAGATTCCTCCTTCTGATATATCATGGGCAGACTCCAACAGGTTTTTACGAATGGTCATTTTGAGTTGTTCCTGCACGGCATACTCTTCTTCCAGACTAAAAAATGGTGCCGGAGATGCATCTACGCCGTGAATATGAGCGAGATACTGTGAAGAAGAAATGTCATTTCTATTCTCACCAATCATAAAAATGAGATCGCCTTTATTTTTAAATCCAAGGGTGGTAATATGTTTCTTATCCTCTACAATACCAATCATTCCAATGGTTGGCGTGGGAAATACTGGTTCCGTAGTATCCTTCAGTACAGTCTGATTATAAAAACTCACATTGCCACCGGTAACGGGTGTTTGAAATTTTTCACAGGCTTTACCCATTCCCTTAATGGCTCCCACAAACTGCCAGTACACTTCTGGGTTATATGGGTTGCCAAAATTTAGGCAATTAGTAATGGCACTGGGAACGCCACCGCTCACCACAATATTTCTTGCCGCCTCGGCAACTGCGATCATGGCGCCCACTTCCGGGTCGGCATTCACATAGCGTGAGTTGCAATCAACCGTCATGGCCAGGGCCTTATTGGTATCTTTTAGGTTTACAATTGCGGCATCGCTGACACCATTAGTACTCATATTTACCGTACCCACCATACTGTCGTATTGACGATAAACAAAGCGCTTACTGGCGATATTGGGATGAGCCATTAGCTTTTTGGCTACTTCCTGAAGATCGTCAGGAACGGTGATGCTGTTAATGTCGAAGTTCTTGTATTCTTTGTAGTAGGCAGGTTCGCGATATTCGCGATAGTAAACCGGGCATCCGCCGCCTAAAACTAAACTATGCGCAGAAAGTTCTGCTACCTTTTCGCCATGCCAGAAGTAACTTAGGGTATCTCCCTCAACCACTTCTCCAATTTGCTCGCAGTGGATATCCCATTTATCAAATATGGCTTTTACCTCATCTTCACGGCCTTTGGCTACTACAGCTAACATGCGCTCCTGACTTTCAGACAAGAGAATTTCCCAGGGCTTCATGTCATCTTGCCTCACAGGTACTTTGTCTAAATACACATTCATACCCACGCCGCCCGCGGCACTCATTTCTGAGGTTGAACAGGTTATGCCTGCCGCTCCCATATCCTGCATGCCACGGAGAGCTCCAGTTTGGGCTAATTCCATAGTAGCCTCTAGCAATAGTTTTTCCTGAAAGGGATCGCCTACCTGCACGCTGGGTATGTCATCAGCAGAAGCTTCGGTAAGATCTTTTGAGGCAAATGCAGCTCCGGCTATACCGTCTTTACCGGTTCTGGAGCCAATAATAAAAACAGGATTTCCTACGCCTTCAGCTTTAGCACTAATCATCTTGCTTTCTCTGGTATTGAGGATGCCGGCAGAAAAGGCGTTAACCAGGGGATTTTGCTCGTAGCACTTATCAAAATATACTTCTCCACCTACGGTAGGAATGCCAAAAGAATTGCCGTAGTCACCAATACCTTTTACTACCCCTTTCAGCAACCATTTAGTACGATCGCTGCTTAGTTCGCCAAATCTTAATGAATTTAACTGAGCGATAGGACGGGCGCCCATGGTAAAGATGTCACGGTTAATTCCACCTACCCCAGTAGCGGCTCCCTGATAGGGTTCCAGAGCAGAAGGGTGGTTGTGGGATTCAATCTTAAAAGCACAGGCCAGTCCATCACCAATATCCACTAAACCAGCGTTTTCTTCGCCGGCCTTCACCAACATATGAGGACCGTCTTTGGGCAAGGTTTTGAGCCACACAATGGAGTTCTTATAGGAGCAATGTTCACTCCACATCACCGAATAAATGCTCAGTTCATTAAAGTTGGGTTCTCTACCAAGGATGGCTACGATCTTGTCATACTCCTCGGCAAGTAGACCTAATTCTTTAGCAGTTTCTACTCCAGCAGGCTCTAAGGTTGTTTCGCTCATGATTTACTCTAATTGGACAGCGCAAAGATACAAGTATATCCTCAGTCCAAGGGCTAAATTCACTAATCTGGATAGGTATATTCCGGTATATCCCGAGGGTTGAGAACCAGGTATTTAGGAAGGGTGATATATACGGATACCCCCGAGTAGTAGTCAGGCTCCTTCCAAATATGACCACGATGTTTCTGCATAGAGCTAAGCCCAACCCTTTGGTTCGGTCCAGGCTTCTGTCATCATTCGCTAAAAAATCTAATTAACCACTATACAACTGCTTATAAACCCTAAAAAAATAAGTAAAAGCGGTCATTGATTTTCGATCACTGTTTTCTTGCACTAGGTTTTCAGTTTAAGGTTGTATGAGGTCAGGAAAACCATTATAGAAATACCCAGAGCCGCTTATTTATTTAGGCGTGGCAGTCATCTTAATTTCACAATCTGCAGCCGCTCAGGTTGTTGGTTTTGAATTACTTCTAAAAAGTAAAAGCCGGCAGGTAAATCATCAAGGGAAAGCCTATGGCTGTTTGTGGCTGACCCCCCAATTATCAGCAGAACACCTTCTGATGAATATATTTTGTACCAAAATGCTTTCTCTCTACTGTTGATTTGAATATAATCATGGAATGGATTTGGAAATACATCCAATTTCTTCTTACTAGCTTCTATCAAATTTATGTCATTAATCAGAAGGCAAGCAGAGGTATCAACACATGAGTTTTTCCCAATCACTACTGCATACCGGCCATTAGAGTTAGCAGTATAGGAACGCTGATTTCCCCCGGGAATTGGAGTAAAGACAGAATCGCAGTAGAACCATTGATAGTTTGCTGCAGAGTCATTGGATGTCAGTGTAGGAGAACTAACCTGTACACTGGTATCTACCTTAACTATAGTAAGATTAAGTTGCACTATACTATCACATCCCTTTTTGTTAGTTAGAGTGAAAGTACTGGTGTCATTGTTTTCGGTGTATGTAACACTGTCAATCCAACGGTAGCTGCTGCATGCAAAAATTGAATCAATGCCATAGGAAAATTGAGATGAGTCACAAAAGCGATAAACTGAGACCTTGCCATGATTTCCCGTGGAGGCAGAAGTGTCATTGTCATACTTGGGAGATCCAGTACCTATGAAATTTGGATGTGGCATCGCAACTGAATATCCAATATCCTCTCCGATTTGAGGAGCCATTATAGTAGATTGAAGAATCCACTGATTACCATTCCAAATATACTTATATAATTCACCAGTATTCATGTATCCAGGTGAACCAACTGCTAGATGATTTGGATCAGACATCGCAACTATGCTTTCCTGCAGATCTGAGGGATGCTTTCCTGTTATATCTGCTCCTATTTGGATCCACTGCCCACTTATAAATGAATATACCTTTACTGATGCAAACCCGTTCGATCCTGATCTAAAAGGACTTATAGCCAGGGTGTTAGAGTCAGGAAAAGATAGATCATAGCCAAAACCATCTCCTGGTGAATCTCCATAGATTACCCCACCCATTAATGCCCATGTTCCGTTGACCCATCGATAATTTGTTACGCCACCAGTCATAGCACTTGTGCCGTTTGAAATTCTTGGAGAACCAACCGAAAGGTGGTTAGAATCTGACATGACAACCGATCTCCCAAACCAATTATATGTCGAATCACTCATTATATCAGGACCCTTTTGAACCCATAAAGAGTCTTGCCATTTGAATACCTTGACAAAACCGGGCTTTTGACTATTGACATAACCATAATAGCTTGCACCGATCGCTATCGTATTTGAATCTGGCATATGTATTGCACCGCCAAACATGCTAAATGCTGAATCTCCAATAAGAGTTTGCCCTTTTTGCAGCCACCTACCAAGCCTAAAGTGATAGATTCTAACAATTCCGGCATCGATTCCTACAGAGTCACTTCTAGGAGCACCAACGGCAATAACTGATCGGTTAGGCATTGATACACTTAACCCAAATTGCTCATTGAAATGCTGGCCGTAGATTGCGCTTCCCTTCTGAGACCACAATGAACCATCCCATTTGAATACCCTTACTTTTCCCGCAAGAATAATACTATCTGAACTGTAAGGGTCACCTGAAGCCACGCAAAAGCTATCAGGCATACTTATCGCTGATCCAAACTCATTATTTGGTGAAGTACCATATATTGGGCTGCCTATAACATGTTGACCATTCGTCGTACTAAGGGCAGAAAAGAGCGAGATCGCAATAAGCATGAAACCTCTAAAATGAATTCTGTGCTGAAACAAGGGATTAGTAATTATTAATCTGGATTCTTTTCTCGAAAAACGCCTTATCCGTATTTATATTGAGTATGTATATCCCTGCTGGAATATGCGACAAGTCCAACCTTATCTCCCCTTGATTCAAATTTAATCTTTCTTTATAAACTCTCTTTCCAGTAAGATCTAGGATTTGAACCAACAAGTTTTCATATAAACTTGATTCAGCATAGAACCGGATTAGCATATTTCCAGCTGATGGATTTGGAAAAACCTCAAACAATGGTGGGTCTGATTCCTTTAAATAATGATCAATTAAAGATAAGTTTGAGTATGAAGCCATTTGATTTTCAAAGATATGGTTTGACGGATTTGCAATTCTGAACTGAGCGGATGTACCTAAATCATTCAGATTAAAGACAAACGCATTTGTTTGGCTGGTTGTATTTAGATTACCGTGGAAGAAACTCTCATTGTTTGTTTCAGCAAAAGATGAAGTGACAATGAAGTATTATAGCCAGCAATCAGTATATTATGCTGAGGATCGGTGCTGAGACTATTAGTAGCATTACCACTTACCTGGTCGGAGCCAAATATCTTGTGCCAGCTTGGATTCAAATCGGTGTTTATTTTTAGAAGATATCCTCTATTATGATTATTCGAAACCTGAAAATTTTTATCTATTATTATTGGGTGGAGTGAACTTAAAAGTGTCCTGGATTACTCCTGTAATTAGGACGTTATCCGCCCCGTCTACATGAATATCCTGTAGCCATTCTTTGTTACTTAAATATTCAGCAAAGTCTTCCTCCGAAACCATATAGGGGAGTAGGCCGTGTGTGTTTGGAGCAAACTCTAATTTAGCAGAGGCAACTACGAATAATCCAGAGTTCAGTTTGGTGATAATAATCTCACTCCACCTGACAGTAGATTGTGCTAATCCTCCGATAAATGTATTTCCATTTTGATCTACATCAATGCGATAAATACCACTATAATCAACAAATGCTTTTGGGATCCTTGAAGTAAATTTGAAGATAACTTTTAATTACGGAGTGATTATTCCAAATAAGTTCCCTTCAAGGTTAGATGTCATAATGTGTACCTGAGAAAGGACGATAAGAGCTTTTGAGGATATACATTCAAGGAGATGTGTTCATTGACACCATTCTTGATGTGCGAGAAAGAGTTAAAATTACCAGTAATCAACAGTGCTCTTTACTACACCTTTGAGTAACCACTGGGTACGGCGCTACTGAGTTCTTCAAAGCGAAGTGATTTTAACTGGGCTATTGGGCGTGCTCCCATGGTAAAGATGTCACGGTTAATTCCACCTACCCCAGTAGCGGCTCCCTGATAGGGTTCCAGAGCAGAAGGGTGGTTGTGGGATTCAATCTTAAAAGCACATGCCAGTCCATCACCAATATCCACTAAACCAGCGTTTTCTTCGCCGGCCTTCACCAACATATGAGGACCGTCTTTGGGCAAGGTTTTGAGCCACACAATGGAGTTCTTATAGGAGCAATGTTCGCTCCACATCACCGAATAAATACTCAGTTCATTGAAGTTCGGTTCTCTACCAAGGATGGCTACGATTTTGTCATACTCTTCGGCGAGAAGGCCTAATTCTTTGGCAGTTTCTACTCCAGCAGGCTCTAAGGTTGTTTCGCTCATGATTTACTCTAATTGGACAGCGCAAAGATACAAGTATATCCTCAGTCCAAGGGGTGAATTCACTAATCCGGATAGGTGTATTCCGGTATGTCTCGAGGATTGAGAGCCAGATATTTAGGAATAGTAATGTATAAAGACACCCCCGAGTAATAGTCAGACTCCATCCAAATATGACCTCTGTGATTTCTCATTATTTTTCTACATAATGCCAAGCCCATCCCTTTAGTTTTGTCTAGTGCTCCCTCGTCATCTAGCTTAAACAGGTAAAAGAATTGTTTTTGATGACGCAAGTACATTCCTTCTCCATTGTCCTCAAAGATGATCATCCAGTCGTTCTCCTGCTCTTCTTCAAATACGATTAATCTCGGACATTCATCTTTGTTGTGCTTTATCACATTTCTAATCATTTCTTCAAACAACATTTGCATTTGGGCAGGGTAACAATGCACGGTAGGTAGGTGCTCATTGAGTATTTCAAGATCTCGATCGGCAATCGCTTCTGCCAATTCATTTTTAGCCGCTTCAAGCGTGAGGTTTAAATCATAGAATTCGGATTGTTCGCCTTCACCAATTTCTGCCAAAGTGGATAGCCGATGTTTGATCTCGCCAATATTCTCTTCATTGTTCGGAATGGAGAGTTCTCTGGTGATGAATTTCGCAGTGTTATCTTCATCCAGATGCGATACCCATCTGCTTTGAATATGCTGCTGGCTGTTAAACACGGCATCACTGGTAACTTCCTTCATCCTTTCTATTCTTGCAGGACTGGGGTAATCCAGTGCCAGTTCCCTGAAAATGAATAATTCCACCAAGAGATACATGCTGATTCCGAAGACGGATAAGTCTAGTATGATGTAAAAAAATATGTGGAGATACCAATCTGCCAGTAGGTTACGCACCTGATTAATGGCCAGTAGAAAAAGCAGGACGGCAAAGAGATAAACAAATCTGTCTATCGTAAAACTAGGCCGTCTTTGGAAATAATCTCTGGCCAGGTAGAGAACGCAAATGATTAATATAGCAGAAGAAATATGATTGAGCAGGTAGCTGGAAATTAACAGATCCGACCATAATTCTACACGCTCCATGGCGTCAATCAGGTCCAATCCAAAAATACCCGGTGGTAGCTCGATCCTTAGAATGGCAATGCTTTTATGCTAAGTTAATAATAGGTACGTTCTAAAGTTGTTTTCATTTGTTGAGATGGAGCTTTGACTTGATAAGTAGTGAGATTTTTTCAATGAATAAAGTCTTCCTTTCAGGCAGACACAACCGCTTCAATCCTTAATTTCAATAGGATAGTTCAGTAATAATCCACTTAGATTACGCCTTGCAAACAAGGTTTTTGCCAATTGATTTTTTTCTGGATCGATTTGGAAGTTGTGTGCATTTCTAAAGTCAGCTTGATCTAAAATGCTATTCTTAAATTGAGCTTGATGGAGATCCGCATCGCTAAAATCGGATCCGCTAAGCGTAGCATCCGTAAAATCCGCTTCCGCCATTTTGCAATTGGTGAAGCGCGTATTGGGGATATTCATATTGAAGAAACTGGTGAATCTAAGATCACAGTCATGAAAGGATAATTTTATTAGAAAAGGATTGGCCTCCGTGAAGTTGACCCCCATCATTTTGCAGCTATCAAAAACTACATCCTTTAGCCCTGTGCCTCCCAGGCGGGTGTTGCTGAAGTCGCAAGCAATAAACTTGCAATTCAAAAAGTTAAAGTTGGAAAGATGTTGTTCAGAGAGATTACAGCTCTCGAAGACACAATCTTCATATTCACCTTTACTTATTGGCCTGGTGGAGAAATCCACTCCCAAAAAATGATCACCTTTAAAATATTCAGACATAAAAAAAGTGGCCTCAATTGAGGCCACTGAAATTAAGGTTTTTCTATACCTACGTTAGGCTTTATTCTGTTGCTTAATAAGATTAAGCGCACTCCCAGCGCGGAACCAGGCAATCTGTCCTTCATTATAAGTATGATTGCACTTGATGACATCTGAGCTTCCATCCCCATGGGTGAATTTCAGGTGAATCGGTTTTCCTTCAGCAAACTGATCCAGATCCAAAGTTTCGATGATATCATCTTCCTGTACTTTGTCGTAATCAGATTCAATGTCGAAAGTTAATCCCAGCATACCCTGTTTCTTGAGATTGGTCTCATGAATTCTGGCAAAGGATTTAACTAAGACTACTGTCATACCTAAATGACGTGGCTGCATGGCAGCATGTTCTCTACTGGAACCTTCACCGTAGTTATGGTCTCCCACTACCACGGTTTTGATACCCTGAGCCTTATATTGCCTTTGCGTGGCAGGCACCGAGCCATATTCACCGGTAAGTTGATTTTTTACATGATCGGTCTTGTCATTAAAGGCATTTACCGCTCCGGTAAGCGTGTTATTAGAGATATTATCCAGATGCCCACGGAAGCGCAGCCAGGGTCCAGCCATCGAAATGTGATCCGTAGTACACTTGCCCTTGGCCTTGATAATGAGGCGCATATCGGTGAAGTTATTGCCATCCCAGGGCTCAAATGGATCCAGAAGTTGCAATCTTTCAGATCCGTTCGCCACAATGACATCTACTCCGCTACCATCCGCCGCAGGTTTATGATAGCCAGCATCCTCAACAGCAAAACCGGCTGGAGGCATTTCAATTCCCATCGGTTCCTCCAGTTTTACCATCTCGCCAGCTTCATTAGCAAGTTTATCCGTCATGGGATTAAATGCCAGATCACCGGCAATCGCCATGGCGGTTACCAATTCCGGACTGGCAACGAAGGAGTGTGTATTCGGGTTGCCATCATTTCTCTTGGCAAAATTTCGGTTGAAGGAGGTGATAATCGAGTTCTTGCGATTGGGGTCATCCGTGTGACGAGCCCACTGTCCGATGCATGGTCCACAGGCATTGGCCAATACCACACCGCCCATAGCGTCAAATTTGTCTAACAGACCATCTCGTTCCGCTGTATATCTGACCTGTTCAGATCCTGGAGTAACGGTAAACTCTGATTTAGCCTTGAGATTCTTATCTACCGCTTGTTGGGCAATGGAAGCGGCTCTGGTAAGATCTTCATATGATGAATTGGTGCAAGACCCTATCAGTCCCACCTCAAGCTTTTGGGGCCAGCCATTTTCTTTAACTGCCTGCGCGAACTCAGAAATAGGGGTGGCGCGATCTGGCGTAAACGGACCATTGATATGGGGTTCAAGTTCATCCAGATTAATTTCAATCACCTGGTCAAAATATTGTTCAGGATGGGCATACACTTCAGCATCACCCGTGAGGTGTTCTGCAATACCATCAGCAAGTTCCGCAATTTCTGCTCGTCCGGTACCGCGAAGGTATTCTGCCATCTTTGGATCGTACCCAAAGGTGGAGGTGGTTGCTCCAATTTCCGCACCCATATTGCAAATTGTCCCTTTCCCTGTGCAGCTTAATGATTGTGCTCCGGGGCCAAAATATTCTACTATGGCTCCGGTTCCTCCCTTCACGGTTAGGATACCGGCAACTTTTAAGATTATGTCTTTGGAAGCGGTCCAGCCACTGAGCTTACCGGTAAGCTTCACACCGATTAGTTTGGGAAACTTAAGCTCCCAGGGCATACCGGCCATAACATCAACCGCATCAGCCCCACCAACGCCAATGGCTACCATTCCCAAGCCTCCGGCATTTACCGTATGGGAATCTGTACCTATCATCATTCCTCCAGGAAAGGCATAATTCTCAAGCACTACCTGATGTATAATACCTGCTCCGGGCTCCCAGAATCCTATGCCATACTTATTCGAAACCGATTGAAGAAAATCGAATACTTCTGAACTTTTGTTCATGGCATTTTGCAAATCTTTTTGTGCTCCAAGTTCTGCTTGTATGAGGTGATCACAATGCACAGTGGATGGTACAGCGGCCCTGGTTCGCCCACTTTGCATAAACTGCAATAAGGCCATTTGGGCAGTTGCATCCTGCATAGCTACGCGATCCGGTGCAAAATCTACATAAGATTTACCTCTTTCGTAAGCCTTGCTAGCTTGTCCTTCCCACAAGTGGGCGTAGAGAATCTTTTCAGAGAGCGTTAACGCCTTTCCAGTGGCCTTGCGAGCCGCGGCCACTCTTTCAGGGAACTTTGCGTAAACTTCTTTGATCAGATCTAAATCGAATATCATAGGATGTTGGTTTTTCTGAGGCTTAATAGTTGTGATGCGCGAAAATACTAAATAGGCGGGCTATCAAAAAATGACTATCGGATGAAAGCCGATTGAGCATAGGTTAACGGCATATGGTCAATCCTTAAAAGATGGTAATCGGTAGTCTGGAAGGAGCAATGCGAAGGCTAGTCAAGATTTGACCAAGGCAGCAAATGGGGGGGAGGCTAAGAGGCTCCTAGGCTACCAATAACTTCCTAAAGGGATTCTCGAAGGATAGCGGGATGCCACTTTTTAATACGAGGCTTTCCTCTCAAGGTTCTGCTTACTACACCAAGTGATACTAGCCGGAACATTAGCGAATAATCCTTCGTTGCTTCTATGCCGCGGGTTGGTATTTTTATGTTACTGGATGATTTAGATGTTGGCATAAACAAAAAAGGATACCCGGCGAGGTATCCTTTTTTTTAGAAAAGAGAATCTGGTATTACATTTTTGGCAGTAATACAGCGTCAACTACCTGAATGACACCATTGCTTTGGATCACATCGTAGATGCTGATATTAGCCGCGTTTCCGTTTTCATCAATTACCTGAATGTTCTTAGCACCATTCATTTTGAAGCTTAGGGTTCCACCGCTTACTGTTTCTAGCTGCGCCTTTCCTTTGCCTTTTTTTATGGCCTCCATAAGACTGCTGGCGGTATATTTTCCGGCAATGACATGGTAAGTCAGTACCGTAGTTAGCTGTCCTTTGTTTTCCTTTTTAAGCAAGGTCTCAACCGTACCGGCAGGTAAATTTTCAAAGGCGTCGTTGGTGGGGGCAAATACGGTAAATGGTCCTTTTCCTTGTAAAGTCTCCACCAGACCAGCTGCTTTTACAGCTGCTACCAGGGTAGTATGGGCTTCACTATTTACTGCATTTTCCACAATGTTTTTCTTAGGATACATCGCTTCACCACCTACTTCCACGGTATTATCCATTTTCTGGGCTCCGATAATTCCGGTAAATGCTACGGTTAGAGCTAATGTGCTTATTGCTTTTACAATTGATTTCATCTTATATAATTTTTGATGTTATGCCATACCTACGTTGAAAATTCTTTTTTGGATTTCTCAAAGCGGTATGTTTATTATTTTTCTTGATCAATGCTCTCAAATTCAAGTGCATAGGAATTTACGCAGTAGCGTTTTCCGGTATTGGTTGGTCCATCGCCAAAAAGGTGACCAAGGTGGGCCTCACAATTGGAACATATCACCTCAGTTCTAGTCATGTTGTTGGAGGTGTCAAGACGCGTGGAGATTCCATCTCTCACGGCTGGTTGATCAAAACTGGGCCAACCGGTACCACTCTCAAACTTTGCCTCACTGGTAAAGAGCAGGTGGCCACAATTGCTGCATAAATAACTGCCTGTTTCTGTATGATTCCAATACTCTCCGCTAAAAGGAGCTTCGGTTTCGAAATTACAGGTACTGGTTACTTCAGTATTCTGTATCTGTTGATCAGACATGCGTTCTTCATCAACTTGTGCGTTACATGAGCTGAACAGGCTTATGCTTAACACGAGCACAAGACTTTGACTAATAATCTTCATGGTATTCAATATTTAATTGAAATACCTACGCATTATAAGGCTGGTTGGATTTTAAGAATCTCTGGCCATAGAAATGCTCAGACGACCAGACGCCGCGCACAGCGTGAAGTGCTTTATTTTAACACGTCCAGTAATTTGGCTTCAAACTGTTCACGGTTGTTTTCGCCAAACTTTATCCGACGCCGGCAGATATTCGGGCAGTGCTGCTGAACCATACCAGGGGAAAAGGTCGGTGGCCAATAAACCTGCAGAAATGGCGGGATCAGATTGTAGAATAATCTCTGCCTCAGCCAGATCTGCAACATCCAGAATAAATATACCCCGGTAACCCCACTGATTGGGCCCTAATGGTCCGGCAACTATTAGCTCACCCTCTTCAACCAATCTACCAATATTGTCCATATGGCCGCGAAACAACTCCTGACGGGCTTCCGAACTTATCGTATCATTTTCACCCGACTTTAGCATGACCAGCATATAGGGTTTCATGCCATAATCATCTGCTCCCAGTTGTTTGGCTAAGGCCTCATCATAATTTGGGTTGCTTCCTGATGTGGTAGTGTGTTCTGCACGCTTAACTTTTGTCAGGTTGATCATTATTGCTTCACGATTACTGCCTTCCAGCTTGATAAACAGTTTAGCATCGGATAGAAAGTAGTAACAAATGCGTTGAGGGAAATCGTGCTTTTTATTTTCAAAACACCAACCGGAATCCACGGAGATTTGCTTGAAGTGAACCACATCTCCCTCATTTTGATCGATTACCTGAGCTTTGTAGGTCCAGGATCCTTTATGAAAGGAGAGTTCCAAATACTCCATCACATCTACTCCCACATCACCTTGACGATAGGAAATTCCTTTAAGCGATCCTTCAGAAAGAACCTGCCAGCTTTCAAAAGTCTCCTTTCCCTCTACCTTCCATGTACCGCTTAGCTTCATGGACAAATCACTTTGTGCCTTCAGGCTCGGCAAGCTGGAAGTAGCAAAAAGAAATATGAATAAAAGGTTCTTGCTTAATTCTCGCATTATAGATCAATGTTTGTAAGGTTCAAATCTAACAAGTTCCTCTGATTGCTGTGGAGGAAATTAATGGCGAAGCTTCGATTTTAGTGCTCAAAGGGAATGATGCATGCTCTTAAATTTTAATACCGGATAGTTGCCACGGCTGAACTATATTGCTGTCATGTTGAAGTTTATCCGGTTTTTTCATTATCTCAGTTTTCTTCAGTTTCCCATGTTCATCATGGCCGTGTTTAGTTTTATCTCACCAATATGGATCAGTAACATTTCGACACTCGATTCTGTGAGCCATGGTTTGCTTTGGATTGGTCTGGCTCTTAGTTTTGGGTCATTAGCCGAGATTTCCCCCCATGGTAAATGGGTCTTGAAAATGAAGAAGAACCCCACCTTTCTGAAACTCTGGATGCTTTCGTTCACCTTTCTTATTATCACTACCATGGGTATGGGTATTTTAGGTTTGAGCAGGAGTGAGGCGGAGGCGCGTGACCTTTGGATTAGCCTGATTGTTCTAGGGATCGGCTTGCTTGGTCAACTGAGGATGATGCTGGAACCCTTTAGGAGCGTATAAGCCGAAGCTGCTAGAAAAAATGATGAAGCAATGACGGTTTGGCTTGGCACAAACAAGGCAATAAGAATTCAAGCATAAATGGCCATTAAATTCTCGGTATATTGCAGATTCAGATTAAAACCCCCTATGATATGAGATATAGATACGCTTCCATGGCCATTGCACTCTTTTGGGTGAGCAATCTTTTAGCCCAGCTTCCCGTCAGTCAGGTACCTGAAAATAAGAATGTAGTCTTAGAAGAATTCACCGGTATTTACTGCACTTTTTGTCCGGATGGACATCGGCTGGCGAATCAGTTTAAAGCCGCAAATCCCGACGATGTGATCCTGGTAAATATCCATGCTGGAGGTTATGCATCACCTAATGGTAACGATCCTGATTTCAGAACCATACACGGTACCCTCATCGCTGGTTCAGCGGGTATTGTAGGCTACCCCGCAGGCACCATTAACCGGAGACATTTTGCACAGTATACCCAAGGTGGGGGTACGGCCATGTCTAGAGGGCAGTGGGCTAGCGCCGGTAATATTGTTTTGGGAGAAGCTTCCTATGTCAATATTGCCATGGATGCCACCTACGATATTAATACGGATAAGATTCATGTTGATGTTGAGATGTATCTGACTGGCAGTATACCATCTGGTGGTGGTTTGTCTCTAGTGGTGGCCTTGCTGCAAAATAATGTAGAAGGCCCTCAAACGGGAAAAAGCTCAAACCCTTCACAAGTACTACCCAATGGTAATTACAATCACTCACATATGTTGAGGGATTTGCTCTCCACTTCTCGTTATGGCGATAATGTAGATTTTTCTGCCGGGTCTTTGGCCACTATGAGTTTTGTGTATGATGTGCCTGCGGATATTGGAGGTATCGCTACGGTTCCGCATGACATGGACGTAGTGGCCTACTTGCTGGAAACCCCTAGCTATGAAATCATAACAGGTTGTGAGACTGAAATGTTGGTCGGTAATTTGAGTAGTGATGAGTATTCTACTGATATTGAATTGAAAGTATATCCTAACCCCGCCCAAAACGTGGTTAATATTCACCTAACTCCAGATGAAAACTCCACCTTGGAAGTAGAGATTTTTGATCTGAGTGGACGTTTGGTCAGATCATTTTCGAGGAGCTACATTTCTACTCTGGAACGTACAGAAACTATTGATCTTCAGGGATTGGCCGCAGGAAGTTATATGCTCCAAACTAATGTTAATGGTCACAAAAGCAGCACTAAACTCTTAATTCAGGAGTAAACGCTATAGTCTTAGGGTAAAGTAGGAGGCTGAGCGGGATTTAAGTTTGGTCGCATATTCTGTTGTTGGCTTGTAAAGTTTATACTGTCCCAATCAACCAAATTTCACTTGCGCCTGCCACGTTCTACATGGAAATCCCAATAAACCCTATCCCAATAAACCTTTTAACGTATAACCTATAACCCATAACCCATAACTTGTCCTGCCTGCCCGCCTCTGGCGGGAGCTTGTCGAAGGGAACCCATAAGCTCAAATCCAGCATCTGTATGGCTAGTGCCGATTAGGGGATCATAATTCTATATTCCGGTATAATTCTGCGGGTTGATGGCTTTCAGCTCAGACTTAACTTCATCTGTAACATCCAGCTGATCAATAAAATTGCTAATCGATTCTGAGTCAATTGCTTCATTGGTACGAGTAAGACCTTTGAGGGCTTCATAGGGATTGGGATAGCCTTCCCTTCTCAGAATATTCTGTATTCCCTCAGCCACTACTGCCCAGTTTTGCTCAAGATCATTATGGATTTTCGTTTCGTTAAGCAATAATTTACTCAGTCCTTTCATGGTGGATTGAATGGCAATGGTAGTGTGGGCCAGGGGTACGCCTATATTTCTAAGTACTGTACTGTCCGTTAAATCTCGCTGTAATCTCGATACGGGAAGTTTAGCAGATAGATGCTCCAGAGTAGCATTGGCAATTCCCAAATTGCCTTCGCTGTTTTCAAAATCTATGGGGTTTACTTTGTGCGGCATGGCCGAAGAACCAACTTCTCCTTCGCGAATCCTTTGCTTAAAATACTCCATAGAGATGTAGGTCCACATATCGCGGTTTAGATCCAGTATGATATTATTAATTCGCTTAATGCAATCACCCAGCGCGGCCAGGTTATCATAATGTTCAATTTGCGTGGTTGGCCAACTCTGATCCAGTCCAAGGTTACCGTTCACAAAATCCTGCGCAAATTCACGCCAGTCAACATCAGAGTAGGCCACCGTGTGAGCATTGAAGTTACCGGTAGCTCCTCCAAATTTGGCAGAATAGGGAATATGACGCAACTGCCTCAGCTGTTGGTCTATGCGTTCCACAAATACCATTATTTCCTTGCCAAGACGGGTTGGTGATGCAGGTTGACCATGAGTTCTGGCTAACATGGGTACGTTTTCCCATTCTTCTGCCAGTTGGGTGAGACTTACCACTAATTCACCAATAAGAGGAGTGTATTCAGATTCCATATACTCCTTCAGAGATAAGGGTACCGCCGTATTATTGATATCCTGAGAAGTTAAACCGAAATGCACAAATTCTCTGAATTTGCTTAGGCCCAGATCATCCAATGCCTCTTTGATAAAATATTCAACCGCTTTAACATCGTGGTTGGTCACCTTTTCTATTTCTTTGATTCTGATGGCATCTTTGATATCAAAATCCAGGTAAAGATCGCGTAGCTCAATGAATTTGCTTCTGTCAAAGCCTTTGAGCTGTGGTATAGGTAATTCACATAGCGCGATGTAATATTCCACTTCCACTCTAACCCGATACTGAATGAGAGCAAATTCAGAAAAGTAGGATTGCAGTCGGGCGGTTACCTGGTGATACCGGCCGTCAACCGGAGATATAGCGAGCAATTGATTTTCCATCTTTCAAAAATGAACGGCAAAAGTACTACTAAGTTTCCCGTTTTAACCAGAAGACAGATGATGAATTGTATCAAGATCGAAGAATTATGTAGGAAGAAAAGACTCCCAATATCAACTCTTCATAGAGCTTCAACGGCCATTCATCTTATAAAACTCAATTCACCTACTTGACCGCTAGTGGCATGAATCAAGTACGAGCTGCGGCACAAACAGACCTAAGTTGCTTTTATTTTCATTTTGTCTTCCTCACTAGCCTGCATAACTTAAGACCCTTCACCCAAGTTTTCATAATCAGGTAGTTCAGACAGGAACATAAAGCCACCCCCAGGTTTTACCTCGGTTACAAAATGCTGCAAACCATTGGTAATGACCATATAATTCACTTTGAGTTTTAGATTATACCGCGATGCCTGGTCAAATGTGTCCTGACTTAATTTGATAGTAGGGGCCTTGCATTCAACCAATAACACTGGTTTTCTATTGCGATAGACCAAAATATCTGTGCGACGTAGCTGCTGATTTAAATACAATCCTGATTCAAGTGCTATCTGACTTTGTGGATAACCCAATTGCAAGAGGAAATAAAGAAAATGCTGCCTCACCCATTCCTCTGGGGTCAACAGGAGGTTCTTCTTGCGAATATCGTCCCAAACATAGATTTTTTCGCCACTTTTTGACAGCTTTAGCGCCGCTTGTGGAAGATTTAAGGGGGGAAGGCCTCGGTACATGCTGCAAAGTTATCCAGTTCCGGGCAATGAAAACTATTCGGTGGCTGTTCCTTTATTATTAACTGGTCATTATGACCTAAATAAGTTTTCTTTGTGCTTCCCTAATGACCTATAAAGAAATCACAAAAGAACTGCTGGCTGGTAAGTATCGCCCTATTTACTTCCTAATGGGGGATGAACCTTATTTCATTGACCATATCGCGAAGTATATAGAATCAAATGCACTTCCGCCAGATCAGCGCAGCTTCAATCAAAGTGTTTTTTATGGTTCAGACATAGATGTTTCCACGCTTATCTCCGAGGCCAAAAGATACCCTATGATGGCCGATCGAGTGGTGATAATTGTGCGCGAAGCCCAACGTATGCGCCAAATTGAAGACCTGGTGAGCTATGCTGAGGATGCTCTGGACAGCACTGTTTTGGTGATTTGTTACAAATACAAGAAACTCGATAAGCGAAAGAAGCTCTACAAAGCCTTGAGCAACCGCTTTGCCGTAATGGAGTCCAAGAAGCTGTATGATAATGAAATTCCAAGCTGGATCGGTCAATCTTTGAAAGAACGCGGATTATCCTCTAGCCCTGAAGCACAACACTTGCTGGCGGAATACCTGGGGACAGACCTTGGTAGAATAGATCAGGAACTGACCAAGTTGAGTTTAGTGCTGGGGGAAGGAAAAACCGTGGATACCAAGGCGGTAGAGGAAAATGTTGGTATCAGTAAAGACTATAACAACTTTGAGCTTACCAAAGCCTTATCAGTCGGTGATTATGCAAAGTGCATCCGCATACAGCGATATTTTGAAGCCAATCCTAAGGATAATCCGCTGGTAATGACCCTTAGTATTCTTTATGCTTATTTCAGTAAGTTAATGATTGTACATCAGGCAAAAGATAAAACGCCCAGGGGTCTTTCGAGCTTGTTGGGAGTTAACCAATACTTTGTCAAAGATTACCAGGCCGGGGCAGCGCGTTACAATATGAAAAAGTTAGCCAGGATAATCGGTTATCTAAGGGATTGCGATCGCCGCTCTAAAGGCGTAGGTGGTACCAATGCGGTAGACGACTCCGAATTATTGAAAGAATTAATTGTAAAAATTGAGCATGCCTAAAGAAGCAGAAAAAGCTGATATTTGGCAGCCCTAATGTTTTTGTAGATGAGGTTAACGATTGCTATTTCCCTGGTTCTATTCTTGTTATCATGCCATGTATGGGGTCAAACGGGAAAGGTGAGAGGATTTGTGAATGACCAGGAAACAGACCTTTCCATTCCCTTTGCCAATGTGGTGTTGGAAGGCACCTCCTATGGAGCTGTAGCCAGTGATCAAGGATATTTTGTGCTCAATGATGTACCAGCTGGAGAATACACATTGAAGGTATCTTTTATCGGCTATAAAGAGCATTCAGAAAAGATTACGGTAAGGGCCGGTCGCATAGTAAACCTCAAGGTTTACCTCACCATGTCTTCAGAACTTCTAGAAGATGTTGAGGTCAATGCTGAACGCCAGGAACGAGAAACCAAGGTTCTAACCGGTGTGGTAACGCTGAGCCCAAAAAAGATTGAGCAATTCTCAGTAGGAGGGGATGCCGATGTGATAAAAGCGGTTCAGGTACTACCGGGTGTTATAACAACCGGAGACCAGGGTGGACAATTGTTTATCAGAGGAGGAGCCCCGATACAAAGTTTGGTGATGTTGGACGGGGCGATAATCTATAATCCATTTCATTCCATCGGCTTTTTCTCGGTTTTTGATGCGGATATTATTGAGAGTGCCAATATTTATTCGGGTGGATTCGGAGCGCAATATGGCAGTAGAAACAGTGCGGTGATGGATATTCAAACCCGAGACCCAAACCGGCAACACTTGTCGGGTAAAGTACAAGCCAGTACCTATAGTGCCAAGGTTCTACTCGAAACACCCATGGGTAAAAAAGATAAGAACGGTAGAGCCGCAACCTCCATGTTATTATCCTACAAAACATCCTACCTCGATCAAACCAGCCAAATTTTCTATCCCTACATCGATACAGAATTTGATGGTCTGCCTTTTACCTTCACCGATATCTATGGCAAGTTTACGGCTCAAAGTGATAACGGAACTAAGGTTAATCTCTTTGGTTTTTCATTTGATGATGCCGTAAAATTTGGTGGGGGAAATGACATTGGATGGAATGCCTATGGCGGCGGGGTTGACTTTGTAGCCGTTCCTCCCGCATCTTCGGTATTGCTGAGTGGGGATTTTAGTTTTTCGCGCTATGAAATCAGCGCATTAACATCAGAGCAGGTAAACCCTAATACCAGTAGCATCAATGGTTTTAATGGTGGCCTGGATTTTACCTACTTTGTTGGGGATGCAGATGAGGTGCAGTACGGTTTGGAAGCGATTGGTTATCGCACGGAGCTGACCCTGTATGACGAGTTTGGAAATCGCATTAATGATTTTGAAAATACCACTGAACTTGGGGCATACTTCCGGTATAAACTAGCTCGTGAGCGCTTCTTAGTGGAGCCCGGGTTGCGATTTCACTATTACAGCACACAGGGTGAACTGTCTATTGAGCCGCGATTGGGAGCGAAATACAATGTGAACGAATGGTTGCGTTTAAAGGCTTCCGCCGGCTTGTATTCTCAAAACCTAACCGCTAGTAATTCAGATCGGGATGTGGTTAATTTATTCTATGGCTTTTTAAGCGGAATCAGTCTTTCCGAATTGCCGGACGAGTTTAGAGGGGAACCGGTAAATACCTCTCTACAGAAGGCAGCCCATCTGGTTACCGGAGTGGAGGTTGAAATTTCGGATAACCTGAGTGTTAACCTCGAAGCCTATGTGAAGGACTTCAAGCAGATCATCAATGTTAACCGCAACCGGGTTACTATTACAGACCCGCAATTCATCGTAGAAAGAGGTCTGGCAAAAGGGATTGATCTCCTGGTTAAATATCAGAGCAAGCGCTTGTACTTGTGGACGGCTTACTCACTGGGTAAAATTACTCGTGATGACGGGGTACGGGTTTACCATCCTTACTTCGATCGTAGACATAACCTTAATTTCGTGGGTACTTATGCCTTAGACAAGGAAAGCACCTGGGAAGCCAGTATTCGCTATAACTTCGGTACCGGATTTCCTTTTACCCCAACCAGGTCATTCTATAGGCAACAGAACTTCCTCGATGCAAACAATCAGGGTATTGTTTCGTTTGATTACACCACAAACAACGGGGATCTTGATGTGCTCTATGGAGAATTAAATACCAAAAGATTACCCAATTATCACCGGGTTGATATTTCGGTAAAGAAGAGCCTGGAGTTGAAGAATCGCCAAAAAATGGAGATTTCAGCTGGTGCTACCAATTTGCTTAACTATCAGAATATTTTTTACTACGACCGCAACGAGAACAAGAGGGTAGATCAACTACCTATCATGCCAACGGTTTCCGTAAGTTATGCTTTCTAGAGATTGTATTTCAGGATACAGTAAATAGCGCGAAAGCCATCTTTCCAGTTGATCTTCTTCCCTTCAGCAAAGGTCCTTCCGTAATAGCTGATGCCAACCTCATAGATACGGATATCTTTCACCCGGGAAATCTTAGCCGTTACTTCAGGCTCAAAGCCAAAACGTTTCTCCTTCAAGGTTAAACCCTGAATAGTTTTGGTTTTGAATAGCTTATAACAGGTTTCCATATCCGTCAGGTTCAGGTTGGTGAACATATTAGACAGAAATGTTAAAAACTGATTGCCCAAAGAGTGCCAGAAAAACAGAATCCGGTGTGCATTTCCTCCCATAAATCGGGAACCATATACCACATCGGCCACTCCATCAATTACAGGCTTTAGCAAAATATTGTATTCTTCCGGATCGTATTCTAAATCCGCATCCTGAATAATGACATAATCTCCAGTGGCCTTGGCAATGCCGGTATGCAAAGCTGCGCCTTTACCCTTATTTTTTTCGTGTTTGTAATACGCAATAGGTAAATCAGGATTTTCATCCTTATACTTAAGAATGGCTTCTTCCGTGTTATCGGTAGAATAATCATTGACCAGGATAACTTCCTTTTCAATGTTGTTGAGTAGTTTCACGTCTCTGACCTTATTTAGGATCCTATGAATGGTGGCTCCTTCGTTGTAGGCCGGAATGACAATGGACAATTTGTTTATCGACATCGCATTTTTGTTGGCGCAAACAAATATATAACTTACTCCAGAGCGCCATAGAAAACACCGTCAACCGGTCATTAATTTCGACTTGTTGACGATGTTAGCCACCTGTAAATCAAATTTTTTGTATTTTAAATGATTGATTGCCAGCAACAAGAATGTAAATTCCGGGTTTCAAGGACTTGATCGATATATTGGCTCCCGATTCCTGGTGCTCAAAGCTTAGAACATTGTTTCCAAGCAGATCATAAAGATTAATTCTTCTTCGACCTTCTCCAGCATAACCGAAGTCGATATGAATGACATCACTGGCTGGATTAGGATAGACGGAAATCTCATGCATAGCATAGTTTTCATCGATCAATTCCTTCTTCGGCTCAGCGTCTGGGTCTTTCTTATCCAGGCTATGAGCAACTGTGTTTTGAGGATCGGTAGGACCGCTTTGAGCGTTAACCTGGCTTACAGGTGCGACCATTGCAAGCATTAATGCAGCGGCCACAATAAGGGTGCTTTGTTTTTTCATAATTCGTTTGTTTTCGTTTTCAGATCTAAAGTACCTTATTGACTGCCAGTTCATTGTTAATGGTTGCCTAAAGCTTGTTAAATTGGCGTTAAAGTTGATGAGAAGCCGTTTACAGAGTGTTAAATTCGCATTGGCTCATGCGCTTAAAACTGACAAACAGCAAATTAAGGATCAACTGGTTGATTTTGCTGATGACCCTATCTCTTACCGGAATTACCGGTATACAAGCCTATTGGCTGAATAAAAGTTATCACGTAGAAGCAGAGAAGTTTGATCAAAATGTGGCGGAAGCTCTTAAGGGGGTTTCCAGTCGTCTGGAAACTTTGGAGACCATTGATTTCCTCTATGATAATATTCAACTGCAACCTCTCTTTAGTTCCAAAGCAAATCCGTTAATAGGTTTTGAAAACAACCCCGATACCTCATTAAAGATTGAAAGCGCAGAAGGCGCCTACCGCGTAAAGGTCATCTTTGGTGATGATTCATTGGAAGTGTTTGAGAGTAAAAGTGAGAGTAGTCCGGGTTTGTACTACACGAAGAGTGACACCAACTATCGGTTGGCCATGAAAGATCCATCTATGCTGATGGGAAAGTTTCGTAAGATGGATGCGGTCTTCAATCAGATGATTTTAAAGTCTTTTGAGCACGGCAAGGTAGGCGCGCATAAGCTAACTCGTCGTCATCTTGATTCCATTCTTGCCTTTGAATTGCAGGCACAGGGTGTAAAATTAGATTATGAGTACTGTGTAAACGAGGATGGTGAGCAAATACTTACGAGCGATGGATGGGCCGGAGCTGATGAACAGGTGCATCAAGCGGCATTATTTCCTGGCGACTTTTTTGGACACAGCACGCTTATGGTGAACTTCCCAGGGAAAGCCAATTACCTTCTTAGCTCCATGTGGCTCACCCTGATGATTAGTTTGATTTTCACCACTGCCATCATTTTTACTTTCTATCGCACGGTTTCCTATTCTCTGCAGCAAAAGCGCATAAGTGATGTCAAGACAGACTTCATCAACAATATGACGCATGAATTTAAAACTCCCATAGCCACCATAAATCTCGCCATCGATGCTCTTAAAAACCCCAGGGTGATCGGGGATATTGATCGCATAAAGCATTACAGTGAGATCATCAGACAGGAAAATCAGCGTATGAACCTCCAGGTGGAAAGCGTTCTGCGCATGGCCTTAATGGATAAAAAAGAGCTGGAATTGAGTTTTGAACCCATTGTGATGCAAGATCTGCTTAAATCATGTGTGGATCATATTTCTTTAAAACTAGAGAGTAGAAGTGGCAAATTAACACAGTGGTATCACGATCAGAATGCCAGAGTGATGGGAGATCCCAATCACCTGAGCAACACCGTAATTAATTTATTGGACAATGCCCTGAAGTATTCAATCGGATCACCGGAGGTCAAGCTGACCACTGAACAAACCAGAGATCAGTTTATCCTGATCGTAAGTGACAAGGGTATTGGCATGTCTCGTGAGGAACAGAAACACATCTTTGATCGATTCTTTAGAGTAGGTTCTGGAAACATACACAATATTAAAGGACATGGTTTGGGATTGAGTTATGCAAGAGGCATAGTAGAATCCCATGGTGGAAGGATAGAAGTGGAGAGTGAAAGAAACCGGGGGAGTAAATTTTATGTCTATCTCCCGCTGCATTCGGAAAACGAAAACTAACATAAATACATGGAAACTAAACAGATTTTGCTAGTAGAGGACGACCCCAATTTTGGGGCGGTATTGCGAGATTATCTTGAACTTCACGACTTTGAGGTAACCCTGGCCAAAGATGGCCAACAAGGCCTACAGGCGTTTAGAGGTAGTGACCCGTCTCTTTGCATCCTCGATGTGATGATGCCCTATAAAGACGGCTTTACATTAGCCAGTGAAATACGTGAGGTAGACAATGAAATACCCCTGATATTTCTTACCGCAAAATCTATGAAAGATGATATTCTTAGGGGGTATAAAGTTGGTGCGGATGACTACCTCACCAAGCCCTTTGATTCTGAAGTATTGCTGTACAAAATAAGAGCTATTCTCAGTAGAAACGGAGCTGACGATGGTGAAGAGGAGCAAAGGGAGTTTCAATTGGGCAAGTTCATTTATGATAGTGAAATGCGAAACCTGCGTTTTGGCAATGAGCAGGTACGATTAAGTCCCAAAGAAGGAGCGCTACTTAAGTTGCTGTTAATCAATCGCAATCAATTGGTTAGTCGCTCTGAAGCACTAAAAAAGATTTGGAAAGACGACAATTACTTCACAGGTAGAAGCATGGATGTGTATGTAGCTAAGTTGCGTAAGCATCTGTCTAAAGACGAGCAGGTCGCCATCATAAATGTCCATAGTGAGGGTTTCAGGCTGGTAGATAACTTAGGCCGGTAGGAAAGCTTAAACGATCTCCCAGGTGTGGTCTGCCATGAGTCTGATGGAATATATGAAATCGGAAAACTTTGGTTTGTTGCTCCATTCATCTGGACCAATCATGGACAGAACATAGTCACCATCAGCATTGACATAGAGGTGATAAATATGATTGATCTCAGGTTTGAAGCTGATTTTAGCTCCATAGATCATTTCCGAAAGATCTTTACGCTCCTGTATTTTTTTTGCCTGGTCTGCCAATAACTCGATCTGTTCCCGTATTTGATCAAGTTGCATGTCGGTTTGTTGCTCCATGGCATTGAGCGACTTGCTTCTGATCACCCCTTGCTTGGTTGGCCTAACCACTGCGCCTCCCACCTGGTGGGCATATGGCAAAGTCGAAGGATTTTCAGTGATCTTATCCTTATCAATAGGATTCTTAAATTCCTCTTTGTTGGAGTCTTTAGGCATAAGACAAAGGTAATTAGCCGACTTGAATCAAATAAAAATTAATCCTTCCTCTTTATTGCCATATGCATCCGCACAGCCTTGTTCAAAGTTCATCGCTGACATCAGAATGAGTAAGGCGTCTAAATGATACCAGCTTTTGATGTCGCTGGGCTTAATAGCAATCGTATCTTTAAAACACTCCGTAAGTTGAGTTCTACAGCATTTCAAACCCTGATTGCTTCCTTGATATCCTTTAGCCGGAAAGCCAAAACGCTTGGCCAAAATGCGCGGACAAGTTTCAAAAACTTCGGAGCCAATATTTTCTAGCTCAGCTTTAAGTTCCATAGCACGAGCAGCCAACCCACCGTTGAACATTGGTGAGATGGAATTTAGATCCTTATCAGCTTTTCTGAAGTGATAATCATCACAACCATCGATCTTGTGATATATTCCTGGTAAGGAGAGAGGGACATTTAGAAATACATAAGATGGGTTAAAGTGTGAAGCAGCTTTGAGAATAAATCCATCTGCATCCACTCCCTTATCCACATCCATAAATACTATGCTGGAATCCTTATAGATAGCAATGAGGGTGTTTCCACTGAGCTTGC
Source organism: Owenweeksia sp. (assembly GCA_965229445.1). Classification (GTDB taxonomy): domain Bacteria; phylum Bacteroidota; class Bacteroidia; order Flavobacteriales; family Schleiferiaceae; genus Owenweeksia. The sequence continues at coordinate 2,690,712 of OZ245876.1, read as the reverse complement.
TCCCATAATTTACCCCAAAAAGCACCTTTTCACTCATAAAAATCTATTACGCTGAGAATATGGTTTCCGTTAATTTATTCCGCACCCTAAAGATGTTATTTATCCTTTTTCTTACAATCGAATGGTGAAAAAGTTTACTAATAGGCGCAAGTGGAAGGCGGTAATAGAGAATATCCTTCATCATGGTCCCTTGGTCTACGGCTTCAAACCGATGCTCATGATGCCAGTATCGAAATGGCCCTTCAGCTTGCGTATCTATAAAATACCTTCGCTCTTCAACAAATTCAATGCGAGAAGTCCATGCCAGTGTTATACCCATAAGAGGCGATACCTCATATCGGAGAAGCAAGCCGGGATACATGCTTTCAGGTATCCTATCCAATACCTTAAAGCCCATGTCCGCGGGCATCATTTTCTGCAAATTTTGGGGATTGCTAAAGAATTCCCAAACTTCGTCCAGCTCGGCCCTAACTATCTTTTCTTGTTCAAATCGATACATTCACCAATAATTGATACCCAAAGAAACCAGTATTTACCCTAAAAGTTTGAAATACCTTTTTCCGATGATAAACATCAAACTAGGCTTAACGCTTATTCTTGTTGGGATAAGTCAACTTCTATTTTCCCAATCCCATAGTGAGGGAGGCCCGGAACATAATCAGACACCAACTTACTCTCAAATAATTAGTGCCTACCAGCATCTTTCAGACAACTTCGCCAATGCTGTTTTGATTGAAGCGGGTATTTCCGATTGCGGGAGACCTTTGCATTTGTTTTTAATGGGCAAGAATCTGAATCCCGAATTAAGTATCCAGGATATGGCGAGGGATAAAACCATACTGCTTATTAACAATGGCATTCATCCGGGTGAGAGCGCGGGAATTGATGCATCAATCAGATATGCAGAGGATATGTTGGAGCAAGGTATAAACCATGATTTGCTCGTTGCAATCATTCCCGTTTATAATATTGGTGGTGCGCTACAGCGAGGTAAATATCATCGGGCAAATCAAAACGGACCGGAATATCATGGCTTTAGAGGCAATGCCAGAAACCTGGATCTAAATCGCGACTTTATTAAGGCCGATGCGCTGAATACTCGTTCTTTTTATGCCATCTTCCACGCATTGCAGCCACATATATTTGTAGATACCCATACTTCGAACGGTGCTGATTACCAATACACTATCAGCTTGATAGCCACTCAGAAAGATAAGTTAAATCCAGTATTGGCAGATTATATGACCCGTAATATTGAGCCATTTTTATATAACTCAATGGCGGAAGTGAATTGGAAGATGACCCCTTATGTCAACGTTTTTGGCAGGGTGCCTGATGATGGGTTTACGGCTTTTCTGGAAACCCCACGCTTTGCCAGTGGTTATACAAGCTTGTTCAACTGTATTGGTTTTATCACCGAAACACATATGTTAAAACCTTATGTGGACCGAGTAGATGCTACCTATAGCTTTCTAAAGATAATCACTAAATACATGGAAAACATGCGGCGGAAATTGATCATCGGCGAGAGCAGGCTTATGCCTATGAACAACAATTAAAGTATCTGGATATTAATTGGCAACTAGATACCACTACAGTAGAGAAATTGAAGTTTGAGGCTTATGACTATGTATATGAAGCCAGTGAAATAGGGAATTACAACAGGTTGCGGTATTTGCAAGAAAAACCAAAGACAATTGACGTAGCCTACTACCCTTCCTATAAGTCGATAGATTCTGTTCTGATCCCGGAATTCTATGTCATTCCTCAGGCCTGGCATGAGATCGTGAGGCTTCTGCAGTACAATCAGGTAAAGATGAGGAGTATTGAATCGGATACAACTATTCCCGTGCAAATAAGCTATATCAGCAGGCATGAGTATATTGAACGAGACTATGAAGGGCATCATCCCATTAGAAGTGTAGAGACACAGGATACTGTAATTGAGCAGAAATTTTTGGCGGGAGACTATCTTATTTCTACCCACCAGAAGGCCAGGCGCTTTTTGATCTCGGTGCTTGAGCCCAGAGCCGTCGATAGCTATCTGAGATGGAATTTCTTCGATGCCATCTTTCAACAAAAGGAATATTTCTCCGCCTATGTTTTTGAGGATACGGCAGTAAAACTACTGGAGGACAATCCCGATTTGAAAAAGGAGTTTGAGCTTTGGAAAGAGAGAAATCCCGAACAGGCTAAATCAGCCTACAAGAGTCTTGATTTTATCTATAAAAGAAGTCCTTATTATGAGAAAAGTCATCTGAAATATCCGGTGGGCAGGATATTCTAGAGCCTTATAGCGCAGACCAGCCGCCTCCCCATTTACGGTCCCTTGGCGTAATGCTCATCACCGGAATTTCAGAGTGATAAATCATGGCCTGTACATCATTGCCGAGGAAAAATTCGGTAATATCACTATCGAAATCATTCTCGGTAATCATGATGAGATCTCCACTATTTTCGTAGGCAAAGTACAAGGTGTTCCTAATAATGCCTTTATGCTCTGGATTTGTAATCAGATGTGCCGAGGCTTCAACACCCTTATCCTTAATAAACGTGACGACCTGATTCTGGTTGGCACGCAACATTTTCTCTTCCTGTTTATCGGTAACTACCGAAACCACTTTAATATTGGAGTTGAGCAAACGGGCGTAATGCAGAGCGGTACCAACCTTTTCCTTGGAATGCGTACCTAAAATTAGGGGAAAGATAATGGTATCAACTTTTTCTATCTTCCGTACACCTTGAATAGTAACCACCGGCACCTTAACCGTAGTTGCGGTGCGGTAAGCATTACTGCCAATAAATCTCTTGGCGAGGTTAGTGGGTTTTCCATTGGTGCCCATTACTACCATATCCGCGTCCAACAATTCAACCACCCGGTTTATTTCTTCATAAATAACGCCTTGAGCTACCAGACAGGTCATATTTATGCCAGACTTGGCAGAGTATTTTGCAGCCAGCGTTTCAAGTTCTTCTTTGGCTCGCTTCTTTAATTCGGTCTCTTCTTTTTTTCCAACACCCAGTGTTTCCCGGATGTGTGCATCATCATTGATTACACTGAGTAGTGTTATGTCTGCCTGCATCGCTTCGGCAAAAATCATGGATTGTTCCAGCGCTTTAATAGACTGTTCAGAAAATCCAATTGGGACAAGAATAATAGGAGTTTTGTCTGACATTTTAGTTTCTTTGAGCTACAAAAGTAAAACAATAGGAGCATTTTCCGGCGGTGATATGAAAGGAACGGAGCTAATTCTTAAACAAGACGGGAGCTTGTACCATCTAAACCTTAAATCAGGAGAAATCAGTGACTTAATAATCACGGTTGGAGACCCTGATCGTGTAAAAAGTGTTAGCCGGTATTTTGATGAAGTAGAAGTAGAGCGAAGCTGCCGCGAATTTCTCACCCATACCGGAAGGATTGGTGGCAGAAGAATAACGGTGATATCTACCGGCATTGGCACTGATAACGTGGATATCGTTCTCAATGAGCTCCACTATATTCATGAGCAATCTATCGGAAAATATTACGATGCTGAGCAACTCACCATCATAAGATTAGGTACCAGTGGCACCATCCAGCCGGATGTTTCAATAGATTCATTATTGATGACTGAACTGGCCTTAGGGATGGATAATTTGTTGCATTTCTACCGCTGGGGCCAAATGGAGAATGAAATATGTAAGCTATTAGAATCAGATAAAAGGTGGACGATGCTTCCGCGCCCATATGCAGTAAGGGCTGATTTGGATTTGTTGAATCACTTCGGAAATATTGTGGATTCTCGGGGGATAACAGTCACAGCACCAGGTTTTTACGCGCCACAGGGAAGGTCTGTTAATTTAGAAACGAGAATACCTGATTTGATCGGACTCTTGGCCAAATCTTTATTTGAAGAGAGGAAAATAACCAACCTGGAAATGGAAACTTCGGGAATTTATGGGCTGGCTAGCTTATTAGGCCACCGAGCACTTAGTTTATCGGCTATTCTCGCTAATCGAAACACGGGTGAGTTTTCAACTGACCCCGATACGGCGGTTGACAAAATGATTAGAGCTGCCTTAGAAGTTGCTGTCGAACTATAATTTAAGGGATTCTCTTGATATCCGAAAAATCGGGTTTCCTTTTTTCGAGAAAGGCATTGCGTCCTTCTTTGGCTTCATCTGTCATATATGCCAACCTCGTCGCCTCACCGGCAAATACTTGCTGACCTACCATACCGTCATCCGTAAGGTTAAAGGCAAATTTTAGCATTTTTATAGAGGTAGGTGATTTCGCTAGAATTTCCTGCGCCCATGCAAAGGCCGTGTTTTCCAGTTCCTGGTGCGGCACCACGGCATTTACCATGCCCATTTCGAAAGCTTCCTGAGCGGAATAGTTCCTACCGAGAAAGAAAATTTCGCGTGCTCTCTTCTGGCCAACCATTTTTGCCAGATAGGCGGAGCCGTAGCCACCGTCAAAACTCGTAACATCAGCGTCCGTCTGCTTAAAAATGGCATGTTCTTTACTGGCCAAACTTAAATCGCAAACCACGTGTAAGCTATGCCCTCCTCCTACAGCCCATCCCGGAATTACCGCAATGACCGGTTTACTCATAAAGCGAATGAGCCGCTGTACTTCCAGAATATTTAGCCTTGGCATGCCATCATCGTCCACATATCCCTGATGTCCTCTCACCCGTTGATCACCCCCGCTGCAAAAGGCCCAGCCCCCATCTTTTGACGAAGGACCTTCTCCACTCAACAACACTACTCCGATATTCACATCTTCCCTGGCATCCACAAAGGCTTCAAATAGCTCAGCCACCGTTTTTGGTCGGAATGCATTTCTGACCTCAGGTCGGTTAAAGGCAATGCGCGCCACTCCGCCACATTTTTTATAGGTGATGTCTTTATATTCCTTTACCGTGGTCCAGTTGATGTCTGCCATGATTTTGGTGATTTATTTGCAGGCAAAAATAGGGGAGAGTGAAAAATTAAAAGTGAAAAACTAAAAACTTGCCACTTTTTAGGGTGCGTGCCCTGTTTTTAGGGTATTGAAAGAGTGATAATCAATAAGCCTGCTTGACAAAGCAAGGGAAAATTTGGAAAGAATAAACCAAACCTGGTCTACTCTTATCATATAAGGTCATGTTTTATCTGATAATAAGAACCACGAAAGCAGTCGGATGACCCAAGGGGTCCAGCACCCGCTGTCCCCAGTAATAAGGTAGGTGGGTTTAAGGATATGTCAAAGGCAACTTACGCCTGATAAGAGAAAATTAGAGGCGGACTTCGCCAGGGAAATGAAAGCGGGTGCAGTGAGCATCATTGTTTCTAAACTCAATAAAAATATTGGTCTGTACTCAGGTTTTATGTCAAATTGATCACAACTATAGATACCAAAAGAAAAGATAATTGGCCTCAGGTACTTTCTGAAGGACATTTTCTACTAAGCATCAATTTAAGTTTAGTTGTTAGCCATGAGCTCTTTCTAAGCCTGAGCATAGATAAGAGTACCAGGAATCTGAAAGAACCTCATTTATCCAAGTCTGGATTTGTTGTAAATTGAAGGCATTAACCAAACAATTTACCATGTCAGATAATGATTCAGACCGCGTATTTATCGAATTAACGGATGATAGCGGCAATATATGGGCCCTCAAGCTCTCAGACAATGATGGGTACTCTATTGGATTAGTTGAAACTTCGGATACCGAGCACGGAACCATCTTCATGCTTGAAGTTGATGGGGATGGATTCAGAATAAATGTAAGACCCGAAACCGGTAGCTTTCAAAACGAAAGTGTTCCACTGATGGTTGGACAGGTACCCGGCCAAAACAATGAATTCTTCCTTGAAGTTACCTCTGATGGAGCTACCTATACTCAGTTTGAAGCCATCAGTGTTGGAGAACCGGGAGAAGAAAATCATGATTATTTTATTATAATTTCGGGTGAACTCGTCTATATGCAGGTGGAAGAATTTACACCAAATGCTACAATCTATTTAAAATCTGAGGAGGCCTCAGATACCTCCAAACAGAAGTGGAAATTTAGATCCGCCAGCGGCGATCAGAAAAGAATTGTGTTAAGGTTTGCCCAGACTCAGTGACCCTTCGGAGAATATATTACCTTAGTTTTTTGATCTTTTCCCTTTGTTCTACGCTGGTGGGACAAAGGGATATCTTTAGCCTTGAAGAGGTCAGGAAAATTCTAAGCCCTGATTTTAACTTTAACCAGATATCACTGGATTCAGGGCTGGTCCTTTTGGATCAAGCAGCGGCAACCTGCCTTGAATCTGGCGACACCTGCTTGCTGGTTCAGGTATTATCGGAACGAGCAATGCAGCTTTCAACCACCTCCCGACAGCAAGAGGCATTGTTGAATGTACAATCCGCTCATGAGCTATTAATGCTATCGCAGTGCGACCGAAGACTTGAAATTTTCATAGACGAAGCGCGCGTGGCCATTAAAGAGGGAACCATTGACCCGAAGGGAAGAAGCGATCTTGCTATTGGTATGCTTAAAAAGTATCGAAAGGATCCCTATGATTCTGCAACATATATGAGGTTCGTATTCTCAACCTGTTGCGAGTCTTGCGACAGCTCAATCGCGCTTCAATACCATGACACCTTGTACGATTATGCCTTAAGAAATAAGGATGCGGTCATGCAACAGAAGGTCTTTATTAATAAAGGAGCGATTTATGCCTGGAGTGGCGATTTTGATAAGGCAAAGGAATACTTCGCCAAAGCTGTCAAGTTCAAGTCGGATCCGGCGCAGATGAGTCATCTGGGAACACTTTATAACAATATGGCTGGCTTAAGCGACGACCCCGAGGAGGTTCTCATGTATATCGATTCCGCAATTTATTATGCCAAGATTACCAACGATCTTGACGAACTGCATACATACACGGAGAATAAAGCTTTGTATTACAGAATGATAGGGGATTATAAAAATGCGTATGTCTCAATTTATGATGCATCCGTACTTAAAGATTCTCTGCTAAACCAGGAAAAGATTTTGGCGTTGGCAGAAATGCAGGAAAAGTTTGAGGCAGAGAAAAAGAGCAATGAAATAAAGGACCTGAAACTTGTGAACCTGCAGGCAGAATCAAGATTTCAGAGGAATCGCAATCGTTTGCTCGGCGGCTTATTTCTATTGATCAGTCTTGCTGGCTTTTTGGCAACCCGCTATTATATATCCAACAAACATCGTAAAGAGCTCAGAAGTAAGAACATAGAATTGAGCACAGCTCATGAACGATCGGATAATTTGCTGTTGAATATTTTACCGGCAGAAGTAGCAGAAGAATTGAAATCAACCGGCCAGGCTGATGCAAAGATGTATGATTTGGCCACCATTATGTTTACCGATTTTATTGATTTTACCAAAGAGGTGGCCCAATTCAGTTCTGAAGAATTGCTGGAGGAATTGAATTTTTATTTCCGGGCTTTTGACACCATCATTGAAAAATACAAGATTGAAAAAATCAAGACTATAGGTGATTCCTATATGGCGGTTGGGGGATTGCCGATCCCTTATTCAGACTCTACCAGGAATACAGTGCTGGCAGCTCTGGAGATGCAAGAAGTTGTTAAACAAAGGAGTTTAATGAAAAGGGATCCACAAAAACCGGGTTTTGAGATGCGCATTGGGGTGCATACCGGCCCTATAGTGGCAGGTATTGTGGGCGTGAAGAAGTTTCAATATGACGTTTGGGGTGATGCAGTAAATACGGCGAGCAGGTTGGAAAATACAGGCGAAGCGGGTATGGTCAACATCAGTCAATCTACCTATGATCTCATAAAAGATGACCCACAGTTTGAATTTACCAGCCGGGGCCAGATAGAAGCCAAAGGAAAGGGGAAGATAGATATGTATTTTGTTGCTAAAAGCTAATGACTTTAGAGCTAAGATCAGGTCCTTGTTTTCGGCATCCATTCAACCTTATTTCTCAGTTCTTGTCACTACCGTGCTAGTGATTTATCAATTGATTCTAAGTTGAGATCCCTTCTATCTTCGGGTTGCATCAATTACCAGACGGTATGTTTGCTGGTTGGCCGCAAGAAATAGAATGTAATTTCCGGGAGGAACGGTGGAAAGGTCGATCTGTGGATTTTCTCGTGTTATTTCACCGGCTAGCATAAGCTGTTGACTTAGTTTGAAAATTTTAAACTCACTGCGATCAATCCATCCGGGTAAGTTTAGGAATAAGGTCATTTGCTCACGGCTGGGATAAAGCGAAACAGAACCCTTCGGCACTTGTTTGTGTAAACCATATTTGGCGTGAACCCATTTATAACTTGTCAGGATATCCGCTCTTGCCTTACAGAGATCATTTACCAGCACAAACTTCAAACTGTCCGCACTCATTTCTATTCGGTAGGTAGCCGGAGTAACATGGCACTCACTCGTTCCCTCCAAATCGATAAAATTTAATTGGCCAGCTACCACTTCGTAAGTGGCGGTAGCAATATCATGGTGAATGGAGTCTTCCAGATAAATGGTGTCATTATGGCCAAACTCTATGCTGAAAGTGTCTCGCATTTCCGGATTAATGGCTGTCCAGCTGGTACCGGCCAAGTCTTGAGCAGAGAGACTGACCTGAAAGAGAATTGCTACTGAAAGGAGGAGTATTCGCATCAATTTGGCTTTAGGTCAAATATAGTTGATGCGGTGTTCTTACAAGCCCTCCACTTGACTGATCTCGAAAAGATGCCCATCAGGATCTCTGAAGAAACAGCGAATTTCATGTTCCCAGCGGTAAGGGGGAGTAATAAATTCCACTCCCTTTTGCTTGAGCAAGTTGTAAGATTCCTCACAATCTTTTACCCTAATGGTAAACGAATGATCTACTATGCTGTTATCGGTATGCTTATCATAGAAGATACGAGGTTTGTCTGCTGTAGGCTCGCCCTTGGTGACCAGTACGATCCACATCCCTAAAAATTGACATACCAGCGTAGTTCCGCCATATTCACGAAAGAGTTCTGCTCCCAGTTTATCAACGTAAAACTCCCTGGTTTTCATGAGGTCACTCACTACCAGAATCACCGATGCTTCGGAGCCTGAAAAAGGGTCATCATTCATGAAGCTAATTTTTAACTAAATAGAAACTAAACTTTATAGATGGTATATGCAGAATATATGTTCCCTGAGGAATACTACCGGTTTCTATACTTGGATTCTGATGATGTAATTCTCCTTTAAGAATCTGCTTACCACTCAGGTCGGTCAGACTGTACTTCATAAGCTTTGAAGCTTCGGGAAGATTCAGGTGAATAGAGTGCTTAAAGGGGTTGGGATAAACAGCAGTCTCCAGTTTTAGCTCACTAAGGGAAACTCCAGCATTCTTCCACTTGTAGTTTTCCAAGAGGAAGGCACGTCCGGCACAGCTTTCAGAAACTGCAGAAAACACTAAACTGTCAGCTTGAATGACGTAATTGTACACTCCCACAGTGTCTCCACAACCCCCGGTGGCCGTATCCTGTTCTCTGAAGCTCACCATATTGCCATTTACTACATAGGTTGCCCAGGCAAACTTACCGCTCGGGTACGTAAAATATAAGGTATCATTAAGATTAAACTCCATGGTGATAGAAGGAGCAAATGGCAGGCTGCCAGTCCAGGTACTGCCTTTTAGATTTTGTGCGCTGAGGCTTGCCATACTTAGGATGAGGCTACCTATTAGCAGTAAGTAATGTTTTTTCATTAGGGTTTTGATTAATTATCTCTACAAGGTATTGGATTTAAGTTAAGCTTAACCTTAATCTCGATTGCACTAATCCCTCCGAAAATTGAGCTGAAAAATTTGGAGAGAAAGCAGACCGAGGCATAATAATCCATTCAGAATTTGTTTGGATTGATGCCAAATTACAAGTTCAAGCAAGCATCAGTTCCATGACCTACAGACAAATTATTAGCAGAGTGGGTCTTATCTCGCCACGTTTACCGCCCTCATTTCACGGATGACCGTCACCTTAACCTGACCGGGGTAGGTCATATCATTCTGAATTTTCTGACTGATGTCATATGAAATTGTAGCCGCCTCAGCATCACTGACTTTCTCACAATCCACCATCACACGAAGCTCCCTGCCTGCCTGTACGGCGTAGGCCTTGCTAACCCCTTTCCGATCCATGGCTAGCTGCTCAAGATCTTTAAGTCGTTGGATATAGGATTCCGCAATTTGGCGACGTGCTCCAGGACGAGCACCGCTAATCCCATCACAAACCTGCACAATAGGAGAGATAAGACTGGTCATCTCTACTTCGTCGTGATGTGCGCCAATCGCATTGCACACTTCTGTTTTTTCTCCAAATTTTTCAGCCCATTTCATACCTAGTATAGCATGGGGTAATTCGCTTTCTTCATTGGGAACCTTGCCAATATCGTGGAGCAGCCCCGCACGTTTGGCAATCTTAGCGTTCAAGCCCAGCTCAGCCGCCATGATCCCGCACATATTGGCTACTTCTCTGGAGTGCTGCAGAAGATTTTGACCATAGCTGCTGCGATATTTCATTCTCCCTACCGCCTTAACCAGCTCGGGGTGTAGGCCATGTACCCCTAAATCTATGGTGGTGCGTTTTCCAACTTCAAAAATCTCCTCGTCAATCGCTTTGCGTGTTTTGGCAACCACTTCTTCGATCCTTGCGGGATGGATGCGGCCATCTGTCACCAGGCGATGCAAGGCCAATCTGGCAATTTCACGACGCACCGGGTCAAAACAAGATAAGATAATGGCTTCGGGTGTGTCATCCACGATCACTTCTACTCCTGTAGCTGCTTCCAGTGCCCGGATATTTCTTCCTTCGCGACCAATAATTCTACCCTTGATGTCATCATTTTCAATATTGAAAACCGATACCGCATTTTCAATCGACTGCTCGGTTGCCACACGCTGAATACTCTGAATAATGATTTTTCTAGCCTCATTGCCCGCCGTAAGTTTGGCCTCTTCGATACTCTCCTGAACAAAGGCAGCGGCATCCGCCCGGGCTTCATTCTCCAGAGCTTCCACTAGTTGTTTTTTAGCTTCTTCAGGCGTCAAGCCAGAAATAACTTCCAGCTGCTCCACCTGTTTGCGGTGAAGTTTTTCGAGCTCAGCTTCTTTTTTATCGGTGATTTCCGTTTTGCGCTGTAGCTTTTCTTCCAGGTTTTTTAGTTCCTTTTCTTTTCGTTTAATCTCCTCAAATCGTTGTCGGTTGTTTGTTTCATGTTCTTTGAGCTTGCTCTGACGATCTTGCATCTTGCTCTCACGGCGGGCGATTACTTTTTCGTGTTCAGCTTTTAATTCCAGGAATTTTTCTTTGGCTTGTAGAATTTTATCCTTCTTGATCGTATCTGCCTCTTTCTCCGCTTCCTTAATGATGGCCGAAGCTTTCTTCTTTTCGGAGGACTTAAGGAAGAGGTATGTGATTAAAGCACCCAGGCTTAGAGATGCCAGCGCAACCGCTATATATAATGGATTCATTGTTCGTGAGTTAAAAATAAAAACCCGCACCAATTCAAGATTATGTCTAAACTCCATTTAGACAAGATCAGAGCTCACCGGACAATTTCGACCTTCCACTCAGCGGAGGCATGATCTAGAAAACCCGAGCTGAACTCTCATTTACGTTAGTGTTGAGTTTAGCACACTGCTTGAATCGATGCGGGAAAAAAAAATTTATATAAAGAACGTCTCTGCCTAGCGCTTGATAGCGGTCTCAAGTACTTGCTCAATATGTCGCAACCTTTCTGTCAAAAGGCCAGAATCCACCAAATCCTTATTGCGGTTTTTCTCCAAACGTGCCGCCAATTGCAGAGCACACATGGCTAAAAGATCCTGCTTGTCTCTTACCGCGTAACCATCGCCATACTTTTTCAATATGCTATCAATAGTTTTAGCCGCAGCTCTGATCTTTTCTTCTTCGTCGGGTTTAATAGTGAGCGGATATACCCGATCAGCTATGCCAACTTTTATCTTAAGGAATTCTCTGGTGTTACTCATTGAGCAATGCTATACAGCGGTCTATTTCCCGCACCAGTGAGCCAATTTTGGCCTTTGCCAGGCCTGCATCTTCATCATCATGCACCATGCTTCTGGCAATTTTAGCCGACCTCAGCTCCTGTTCTAATAATTCCAATCTCTTATTTCTGTCGTTTAAGGTATCTTGAAGTGCTTGCATTTTCTCCTTCAAGATATCATTTTCGTTAGCGGTCTCTTCATACTGTTGTACCAATTGGTACGCGAGAGTTTGAATTTGGGCCACTTCATGATAAACGTCAGACATGAGACTTTCCTTACTTCTCACAAAGGTAATATTGTAAGTCACTTTATCAAGGCATTATTTATGATATAAGCATCACAATTTTAACCCTTGTGCGATTATTGTTAACATTGATCCTTCAAATGAGAGCTTCAACCAACATATTTCTGGCAATAGTTACGGTTCTTCTTATCGAAGATTCCCAGGCGCAAACCTATCCTCAGGATTATTTTCAAGCGCCGCTGGATATCCCACTGATTCTATCGGGAACCTTCGGTGAGTTGAGAACAAACCACTTTCATTCCGGAATTGATATCAAAACACAACAACGCACAGGTTTGCCGGTTAGGGCTGCGGCTGCTGGAACTGTGGTTCGCATTAAGGTTTCACCCTTTGGTTTCGGAAAGGCAATTTATTTGCAACATCCCAATGGATATACGACTGTATATGCCCATTTAAAGGAGTTTGCTGCTCCCATTAGTGAATATGTCAAAGAGCGCCAATATGAGGCACAAAGCTTCGATATTGAGCTATTTCCACCTTCGGGTCAGTTTACTTTTGACCAGGGAGAAGTCATTGCTATTTCCGGCAACAGTGGAGGGAGTGGTGCGCCACATCTACATTTTGAAATTCGTGATTCGCGAACTGAAGAAATCATCAATCCGCTGCTATTTGGTTTTTCTGTAGCTGATTCGCGTCACCCGGATCTCTATGATCTGGAAGTTTATGAATTTAAGGATGATGAATTGGTATCGACGCATTCCCGAGATTTGATTAGCCTTGGGCCAGGGAAGTATGCACTGGCAGGAGACCCACTAATTAGCGTGAATCAATTACCGGCTTTTGGTTTGCGTACTACGGATAGATTGAACGGGGCGAACAACCGAAACGGCATATATTCCATCGATTTGGAAATAGGAGGCAAGCCCTATTATCATTTTGACATGGAGCGATTTGCCTTCTCAGAAACTCGCTACATCAACAGTCATATAGATTTTGGTCAGAAGAAATGCTGTCGACGAACCATAAACCGACTGTATTTGGAACCGAACAATAGGTTTTCAGGCTACGGAAATACTCCGGTTATGAATCTGCCGGTACTGGAATTGGATAGTATTTACGAGGTAGTTATCCGGGTAAAAGATGTGGCTGGAAATGAGAGTACATTGAGTTTTGAGCTGCAACAGAATATTCAAGAATCACGAGTAGAAGATCCAGAGATGGAACTTCCATTTTCTATTTTCAGACATGATCAGACCAATTTTTTTAAGAAAGAGAATATAGAATTTGTTTTGCCGGAAGGCTCCCTGTATCGAAACATACATTTTCTCTACTCGCGTAAAGAACCTTGTTCAGATTGTTACTCCTTTGTTCATGTTCTGGCTTCTGATGAAATTCCGGTACACAAATATTACAAGCTTAAAATTAAGCCCGATGTAAGCTATACTGGTGATCTGAAAAAGCTGGTGATCATGAGTATGAAAGATGGAAAACCGCTCGATTACGAAGGAAGCAGTTGGGATGGCAGCTATGTATCGGGGAGAACCCGTCAATTTGGTGAGTTTGCCCTTATGCTCGACACCATTGCACCAAGCGCTATACCCAATAACTTTGTCGATGGCGGAAGTGTTTATCGTAAGTCTGGATTAAAGATTATCATTAAGGATAAAGTATCGGGTATAGATTACTATGAGGTGAAGCTTGATGGCAAATGGGAGTTGTTTGAATACGACGCAAAGAACAACATGTTGTTACACGATTTTGCATTAAGCGGGCTTGATGATGGCGAACACGTGCTGGATATAAGCTTGCGAGATGAGGTTGGTAATGAAAGTAGATACAATTATCACTTCATCTTGCGTTGAGTATGCTATTTTTGCCATCACTGCGTTTTCACACCATGCGATACCTGTTTTCATTTATAGCTCTTGTTTTGTTTCACCACTGTGGACTTTCCCAGAGCAAGGATCCAGTTCAGATATCCGGTATCGTTATCACTGCCGATAGTATCCCACAATTTATCCCCTTTGCGCATGCGGTGATCAAGGGCAGAAGACAAGGAACCACCAGTAATGAGGAAGGGTTCTTCTCATTTGCCGCCCTACCCGGGGATACCATCAGGTTTACGAGTCTGGGATTTAAAGCTGAAAACCTGATTCTACCAGATACCATCAGACATAGAGAGTATCTGGCACGCATTGTAATGCAAAGGGATACCACCATGTTGGAAGAAGTTACGCTATATCCATGGCCTACCCCAGACAGATTGAAGGATGAAATCCTGAATATGAGAGTGCCAACTACCGAAGAGGATATCGCCATGCGAAACCTGGTGGTGCAGGAATTGCGGGCCAGAGCCTATGAAATGGGGTATAGTCCGGAAGAAATGCAGGATTATATGATACAAATGCAAAACCAGAATATATATAATTATGGCCGTTATTCTGGCTACACGAGCGGAGGGACTGCCTTGCTGGGTTCACTAACTGATCCCTTTGCCTGGGCAAGATTTTTTCAAGCTCTGAAAAACGATGAGTTCAAGTCTAAAACCCCTCGAAAACGCTAAGTTTCCCCTTGATGCCAAGGATTCAAGTCTCACTGATAATAATTGTTCTGCTATTTACCAGCTTACGCTTGCAGGGGCAGGATAGTAGAAATAGCACCGTCATTTTTGGAAAGGTGACAGACAATTCCGACCAGGCTTTGGAAGGAGTGAAGGTTACCCTGGGCAGTATTTATACGCTAACAAAAGATGATGGTACCTTCCGTATGGAGGTAAATTATGGCAAGAATCTGATCGTTTATTTCACAAGTTTTGGCTATCGTCCGGATACCGTTATTATTTCACTGAACAAAGGGGAGACCCAAGAAGTGAATAAGAAAATAGAGCTGCTCCCTAATTTTCTGGATAATATTGAGATTGTAGATAAAAAAGCGCGCTTTGATAATCATGTGAGCATCAACAAAAAGGATATTGATGCCTTTGTGGGGCCTTCATCGGGCGTGGAGGGAATTATAAAGACTATGCCTGGTGTGAGTAGTTACAATGAGTTGAGTTCGCAGTACTCTGTCAGGGGCGGAAATTTTGATGAGAATCTGGTGTATATCAATGGGATAGAAGTGTATCGATCCTTCCTGGTTCGCAACGGCCAACAAGAAGGTCTAAGCATCGTCAATCCTGATATGGTGGATGATATAAGTTTTTCTGCCGGCGGTTTTGAGGCGCGGTATGGTGATAAAATGTCTTCGGTACTCGACATTAGCTACCGTCAACCTACCGAGTTTGGTATGAAGCTGCGAGCTAGTTTATTGGGAGGAGCACTTACTTATGAAGATCGTGTTTTTGATGATCGCTTGTCGATTATTACCAGTGCCAGGTATCGCACCAATCAAATATTGCTGGGTAGCTTGGATACCAGGGCTGATTTCCGTCCCCGGTTTACGGATGTCCAGGCCTATCTCACTTATTACCTTACCGATGAATGGGAAGTTAGTTTCCTGGGAAATTATAGTCGCAATATTTACAAAGTGGTGCCAGACACACGTACCACCGACTTTGGCACCTTTCAGGAGGCGCTTCAGCTTCAGGTGTTTTTCGACGGTGAGGAAGATTATAATTTCACGACCAGATTTGGTGCTCTGCAAGCTACCAACCGACCAAATCGAAACCTGGAACTCAATTACACTATTTCCGCTTTTCAAACCAGCGAGCAAGAATATTTTGATGTGATTGGCGCCTATCGTCTTGGTGAACTCAATACCAATCTTGGTTCAGACGAATTTGGAGAAATTGCAGTGGTTAGAGGTACCGGAGGCTTTCAGGACTATGCCCGTAATAATCTTGACGCTATCGTGGCCAATGTTGGGCATACCGGTTTATACGATAAGGACGAGGTGAGCTGGCGTTGGGGTCTGAAATTGCAGTATGAAGATATCATTGACCGATACAAGGAATGGGAACGTATAGATTCAGCAGGCTACAGTATACCACATGACCATAGCTGGCGTATTGATTCGCTGCTGGTAACCGGGGTGGATGGCGATGTATTGAGTGGGAATATCTTTATTTCGGATAGCCTAAAAGATGATAAGCTGAACCTTTTTGAATCTTATGACAGTAGAGCCAGTGTACAATCATGGCGTGTGATGGCCTTTGTAGAACGCTCCCAACTCATTGAAAAATGGGATCAGGACTTTTACTTGAATCTAGGTGTACGTACACATTATTGGACCTTCAATGGACAGAATGTGATAAGCCCCAGAGGTAGTTTAAGTTGGATGCCAAATTGGGATAAGGATATGGTTTTCAGGATATCTGGTGGCTGGTATTTTCAACCCCCGTTCTACCGTGAAATGAGAGATCTCGATGGGGGAGTGAATGAGAATATTCGTGCGCAACAATCTATTCATTTGGTACTCGGAAATGATTATCAGTTAAAAATTTGGAACCGGCCTTTTAAGATGGTAACAGAGGTCTATTATAAAAGTTATAGCAACCTTATTCCTTATGATCTCGACAATGTGAGAATCAGGTATCGTGCTGAGAATTCTGCCACCGGTTATGCTGCTGGGATTGATTATAGAATCAATGGTGAGTTTGTGAAGGGAGTGGATAGCTGGGCCAGTGTGTCTGTTATGACCATCCAGGAGGATATTGAAGGCGATGGAGCCGGATACCTTCCTCGGCCAACCGATCAGCGGTTTAATTTTAAGATATTCTTCCAGGATTATCTGCCCGGTGATCCTACTTTCAGGGTAAATATGACGCTGGCCTATGGGAGTGGATTACCATTTGGTCCACCGCAAGCCGAGCCCAAAGATCGAGTTTATCGACTGCCGGCATATCGTAGGGTAGATATTGGTTTTAGTAAAATTCTGAAAGTTGAGGGTAAGACTTACGATTGGAAGCCTTTAAATTCTTTCCGCAGCATGTGGATCGGTCTGGAAGTTTTTAATCTCTTGCAAACCTCAAACACGATCAGCTATTTATGGGTAAAAGATGTTAGTACGGCCAGACAGTATGCGGTACCCAATTATCTAACCGGCAGAATCCTAAATCTTAAGCTGGTTGCAGAATTTTAACTCTAAATATGAATGATAATTCTTACATTGGGCTATGACGAGTGAAATGATTAATCTTATGGACATATCCTTACCCCTAGAAAATGAAGTAATGTATCTCATTGGTCTGGGATTGTTGATCGTAATATTAGCAGGATTGCTTTATTTCAGCTGGAAAAATCGTCAATCCACAAGTAAGTAACCGGGAATTCCCCTTCTACCCGTTACTAATATCCTTACCTTTGCCGGCCTTAGAAAATTCGGCTTGTTATGAACAAAAACCTTCGGTTAGTTCTGGCTGCTCTGGTGCTGGCAGCTTCCATTTGGCTTTTTATTGATGGACAAATTGGAAATGGCATTCTGGTGCTCCTGATATCCGCATTGATTGTCTTCACCTATTTCCGCAATGAGCATATTCTGATAAGCTTTTGGCACATGCGGAAGAATAATTTTGACAAGGCCGAGAAAAGCCTAAACCGCATCAAGAATCCTGAAAAGGCGCTTATCAAAAGCCAACAGGCCTATTGGTTTATGCTTAAGGGCATGATTGAGTCTCAGCGTGGAATTGGCAAAGCAGAAAGTTTACTGCGCAAATCACTTTCTATAGGATTAAGGATGAAACACGACCAGGCGATGGCGAAACTGCAATTGGCCGGTATTGCTATTGCCAAGCGACGTAAGCGAGAAGCTATGGTGTTGCTGTCTGAAGTAAAAAAACTCGATAAACGAGGTTTGCTCAATGATCAGGTGAAAATGATCAAGCAGCAAATGAAACGAATCTGATCTCCTTTGTATGAAGCCTAAATTTATCAGGTTTCTTCTGATTCTCATTGCATTCATTATTCTGGTGCCGGTAGTCCTGGGCAGCTTGTTTACCTTCCTGGTTTACTCTGGTTCCTTTGGGAGTATTCCTGATGAATCAGACTTGAGGAACATCAAAAATGCTACGGCTAGTGTGATCCTGGATCGGAACTTTGAACCTATTGGCAGAATATATGATGAGAACAGAACAACTGCCAATTTTAAAGAGTTTCCGGAGCATTTGGTTCAGGCTTTAATAGCCACCGAGGATGCTCGGTTCTTTGAGCATGAGGGTATTGACGCCAGAAGTATTGCGAGGGTACTGGTTAAGTCCGTAATCATGGGGGATCGCAGTGCGGGTGGTGGCAGCACTATTAGTCAACAGTTGGCCAAAAACCTTTTTGGAAGAGAAGACCATGGTGCGTTAAGCATGCCGGTCTCCAAATTAAAGGAGATGATTATTGCGACCAGGTTGGAAACTATCTACTCCAAGGAAGAATTGATTGAACTTTACCTGAACACCGTGCCGTTTTCCGAAAATGTATATGGAATTGAAACGGCTGCAGAACGCTTTTTTAGTACCGAAATTTCACAGTTGAGTATTGAAAGATCTGCTGTGCTGATTGGGATGTTAAAAGCTAATACCTATTACAATCCTCGTCTTCATCCTGATCATGCCCTGACAAGGCGAAACATAGTGCTCGGTCAGATGCACAGGTATGACTATTTAAATGAAGCGCAGGCTGATTCTCTTTCTAAGCTGCCATTGGGTCTGGAATACAACAATCCAGGCAGAGAAGGATTGGCAGCCTACTATTTGGTGCAGGTGCGAAGAGAGGTGCAGAAAATCTTATTGGATAGAGAATTGCTTGAAGAATATGATCCCCGATCATCTGGACTTATAATTGAGACAGGCTTGGATCTGGAGCTGCAGAAGTTAGCTGAGCAGGCATATGATCGGCACTTGAATAGCTTGCAACAGGTGTTTGACAAGCATTGGGGAAGCAAGGTGCCCTGGCAAGAGTATTCAGAAATTCATCAACTTGAAACCAGGAAGACAAAACTCTATAAGTCGGCCAAGGCCAGAGGTTTAGCTGAATCTGAGATGGAGGATCTCATGCACCAGCCAAGTCCTTCCATGATGTATTACCCGGGTGGCGATACGGTACTTAACTTATCCCCGGCAGACTCCATCTCTTACTATTTAAGGCTGTTGCGCTCCGGTTTTGTGGCTCTAAACCCTCAGTCAGGGGCCGTGCTTTCATGGATAGGGGGACGGGATATCAATTATATGCCTTACGATCATGTACTGGCCAGGAGGCAAGCCGCTTCTACTTTTAAACCTATTGTATATGCCGCGGGTCTGGAAGAAGGTATGGATCCCTGTTCTTACTGGGAGAATGAGAAACGGCGATATTCTGAGCATGATGATTGGACCCCTGAAAACTATGATAATGAATATGGTGGATATTATAGTACCGCCGGGGCACTCAAAAACTCGGTGAATGTAGCAGCGGTGCAAGCTTTGTTTAAGATTGGAGTAGACGACGTGCGAGACTTGGCGTCTGAAATGGGAATCAAATCCGATTTGCCAAAGCACCCCAGTCTGGCGCTGGGCTCAGCAAGTGTATCCGTACTGGAAATGGCCCAAGCCTATGCTGTATTTGCTTCGGGTGGTCAATCAGTGCAGGCCTATTTCGTTTCCAGAATTAAGGATGCAGAGGGTAAGATTCTTTATGAGCGCCCCGCGGAGGAAATAAAAGTGGTTCTATCGGAGGAAAATGCCGTGCTTATGACAGAAATGCTGAAAAAGGTTGTGAATGAAGGTACGGGTAGTAAACTGAGAACAGAGTATGGTGTAAAAATGGATTTGGCAGGAAAAACCGGCACATCTCAGGACTATAGCGATGCCTGGTTTGTGGCTTATAACCCTGGTATCGTAGCGGCTTGTTGGGTAGGTGGTGCATATCCCATTATTCGTTTTCGTTCTGGTGTATATGGAAGTTCATCAAGACAGGCATTACCCATGCTGGCAGAATTCTACCGCAGCATTGAGCGCAATGGGGTACTGACAGTGTATCGAAAGGACTTTCCCGAAGTTTCTGACCAATTAATGGCAAGTCTGGATTGTCCTGATTTCAGAGAGAAAACCTTCTTTGATGGTGTGCGAAGCTTCTTTGGCAATCAGGAAGGTGAAAAGATTGATGAGAAGGAGGATGATTCGCCAGGCTTTTTTAAGCGGCTTTTTGGAAAAGGAAAAGATAAGGAGGGATCATAAAAAAAGGACAACTCGATGTTGCCCTTTTGTTGAATTTCCTGATTAACCTCCAAATCGGTATCTGACATTAAGGCCAAATCCTCCGGCGCTAAAGTCGGTGTCTTCAATTAATATGAATACCGGACGCCAATCGGCCCCTATGGTGATCGGCACATCTTCAATGGCCCATTCCAGACCGAGTTCACCCGCTACTCCAAGTAAGAAGGGATCGCCTAATAAGGCACTGGGTCCAACTCCGATATACCAGTTTAATGGTGTTTCACCCAAGGGATTATAAATTAGATCCCAAAGTACTTCTATGCCAACACCGGCACCGCCAAACGTAAGGTCAGCATGGATTCTGCTGGCACCGGTCCCAAATACCGCGTCCAGTGCCACATTGTTGCCTAAGGCATCACCAAAACGCACCCCAACTTCTTGTGAGTAGCTCGTTAATGCCAGGACACAAAAGCCGCAAATAAGTAGAATTTTTTTCATCCCGATTGTTTGATTTTAATTTGAGCTTTAAAGATAGAAAGTTCCGTAAACTCCTAAGCTTGATAGCCAAAAACTCTTTGCAAGAGATCAGTAACTCTGGCGGCAGGATCTTCCCGAATGCGAGCTTCTTCCTGGGCCAGAACCAAAAACAGCCCGTTTAAGGTTTCCTCTAGAACATAGTCTTCAAGATTGGGATTGAGCTTGGCCGTGAATGGAATTTGATTATAAGTATTGATGAGTGGGTTCCAGTACTTTGTGATCTCTACTTCTTCCAGGGCACCTTTTATTACCGGTCGAAATTCGTTTTGCAATTCATTGAGTGTATTCTCTCGCAGATATTCTGTAGCCGCATCATCTTCTCCTTGCCAAATCTGATATACATCATTAAAGCTCATGCCTTTTATAGCATCTGTAAAAATTGGAGCGGCCTTCGCGGCAGCTTTTTCAGCTCCATGATTCATAGTTTCTACAAACTGATCTACTTGCCTGTCGAACCCAAACTCCCTGGCTTTCTCAGCTACTTTGTCGGCTTCAGGGGGAAAGGGGATTTTTATTAGGGAATTTCCATAAAATCCATTTTCTACGGCTGTTTTCAGAACACTATTTTGGGCGCCAATAATCAATGCTTCCTTGAGACCGGCGGCTATTTCACTTTGTGTAGGCGGACCAGCCGCAGGCGTGCTGATCAATCCTGAAAGCTCATCGCATGAGCTACTAATCAAAATTACAAATACCAATATCAGCAGATTTCGCATCATGGCAGAATTATTATTTCCTACAAAGGTGCATTTTAAGATTTGAAATTCTAGCCGCGCTAATAAACCTATTTTTGCACCAAATTAAAGTTGTGCGGGCAGAGATAATAACCATTGGCGATGAGATTCTGATTGGTCAGACCATTGATACTAATGCAGCATATATGGCTGCGGCACTCAATGCTATAGGGGTGAATGTTACCTTAAAACGTACCATCGCTGATTCAAGAGATGCCATTATCGACGCGCTGAATAAGGTTTCTACCCAGACCGATATTGTAATGATGACCGGCGGACTTGGTCCTACCAATGATGATATTACCAAAAAGACCCTTACGGAGTATTTTGAAACGGAGCTGGTGTTCCATGAGGAGGTGTTCCATAACATCACAGAAATCTTTAAATCTTATAATCGCCAACCGAGTGAGGTGCATCGTCAACAAGCCTACCTACCTCGGGCGGCAGGCGTGTTGCTAAATAATATGGGCACGGCATCCGGGATGCACTTTCAAAAGAATGATACGCATTACTTCAGTATGCCCGGTGTGCCCTATGAAGCGGAACATCTGGTGCATGATAGAGTAATTCCCTGGATATTGGATAATCTCCAGAAAGGCAAGGTGGTGCATCGCACCATTCTTACCCAGGGAGTTCCCGAAAGTGAATTGGCGGATAAACTGCTTGATTTTGAAGCAAATTTACCCTCGGATATTAGCTTAGCCTATCTTCCTTCCCCAGGCTTGGTTAAATTAAGACTAACCAGCTATGAAGGGAATCCGGAAGAAAAAGCCGAGCAGTTAGATAGCCTGATTAAGGAAATGAAACGGATACTGGGTGAGATTGTCTATGGAGAGAACGTTCAAACCCTTGAACAGGTAATTGGTGAATTGTTAAAGCAAAAGAAAACCACCCTGGCGATAGCCGAAAGCTGCACCGGGGGCAGTATAGCTAAACTTATCACGCAGGTTCCGGGTTCTTCAGCCTACTTTTTGGGAAGTATAGTTTCTTATGCCACTGAGGTGAAACAGGAGGTATTAGGGGTTCCCAAAGCTGATATCGACAAGCATGGCGTAGTTTCAGAGAAGGTAGCTCTGGCTATGGCAGAAAAGGCAAGAGTTTTATTTGGAGCAGATTACGCTGTATCAACCACTGGTATAGCCGGACCAGACGGCGGAACAAAGGAATACCCGGTAGGAAGCGTTTGGATCGCCATTGCAGGTCCTGTGCGTGCCAAAGCCTGGTTTTATAAGATGGGCCGTAATCGCACACGCAATATTCAGAAAACTTCAGTAACCGCCTTAAATCTTTTGCGAAGAGAGATTCAAAAAAATGAGTAGCAATTCTCTGGTCTGAAAAAGTTTAACTATTTTTGCAGACCCAAAAAAGAGCAGAGTATATGTCTAGAGTTTGTGAATTAACGGGAAAGAAGGCAGTTACCGGAAACCATGTGTCTTTCTCAAACAAGAAGAACAAAAGAAAATTTAACGTTAACCTAACCAAGAAGCGTTTTTACATTCCTGAAGAGGACAAGTGGATTACGTTGAAAGTGTCAACCTCGGCTCTTAAGGATATTAATAAGAAGGGAATCAGCGCCGTGATTAAAGAAGCACGCGCCAAAGGATTTCTGACTAAATAATAAATTGAGACATGGCTAAGAAAGGAAACCGTGTACAGGTGATAATGGAATGTACAGAGCATAAGGAGTCTGGCATGCCCGGCACTAGCCGTTATATCACTACTAAGAACAAGAAGAATTCTCCTGATCGTTTGGAGTTGAAAAAGTACAACCCCATTCTCAAGAAGATGACCGTTCACAAAGAAATTAAGTAATAAAAGTATTTGAGACATGGCTAAGAAAGTAGTAGCAACACTAAAATCTGGAGACTCTGCCCAATTCACTAAGGTGATTAAAATGGTTAAGAGTCCAAAGAGCGGAGCGTACAGCTTTGAGGAGAAAGTGGTGAACAAGGAGCACATCAACGACTTCCTTAAAGGTTAAGCGCCTACCATAAATAATTTTCAAAGCCGTCACGCCAAGCGTGGCGGCTTTTTCATTTATAGAAGTCCACAGGCAATCCTGTAATTTTATTCAGGCCAACTGCCTTGGGCAATCAAACAAATAGATTTAGCATGGGAATTCTGGGTAAACTATTTTCAAAAGACAAAAAGGAGAAACTTGATCAGGGATTGGAGAAATCCAAGGAGAGTATGTTCGGTAAACTCTCGCGTGCTATTGCCGGAAAGGATAAAGTAGATGAAGATGTGCTTGACCAACTGGAAGAAGTACTGGTTACTTCAGATGTTGGGGTCAATACCACCATTAAGATCATAGAACGAATTGAGGAGCGGGTTTCGAGAGACAAGTATATGGGTACCAAGGAGCTCAATCAGATATTGCGTGAAGAGATAGCAGGATTGCTGGCCGAAACCGGAGATGAAGACCCGGTAGATTTTAGCATTTCAGCTACGCAAGGCCCCTATGTAATTATGGTAGTAGGGGTAAACGGAGTAGGTAAAACTACCACCATCGGAAAGTTAGCCGCTCAGTTTAAAAGAACGGGATTAAAGGTTATGCTTGGTGCGGCCGATACCTTTCGGGCAGCAGCGGTGGATCAGCTCAAAATATGGAGTGACAGAACTGATGTACCGATCGTAACACAAGGCATGGGTGCGGATCCTGCATCGGTAGCCTTTGAAACCCTGCAAACTGCAGTAGCTCAAAAGGCGGATGTGGTATTAATTGATACTGCCGGTCGCCTGCACAATAAGGTGAACCTCATGAATGAACTATCTAAGATTAAGCGAGTGATGCAAAAACAAATCCCAGATGCTCCTCATGAAGTACTACTGGTTTTGGATGCTTCAACCGGACAAAACGCGATTGAACAGGCCAAGCAGTTTACCGCCGCTACTGAGGTGACTGCCCTGGCACTCACCAAACTGGATGGTACCGCCAAGGGTGGCGTGGTTATTGGTGTTTCAGATCAATTCCAAATTCCCGTTAAGTACATTGGTGTGGGAGAAGGAGTGGATGACCTGCAGGTATTTAACAAGGAAGAATTTGTGGACAGCTTTTTTGGAGGTAAAAATGTAGGATAATGCGTGGCGCCCTTCTGGTAGTATTTATGGCAAGCTTTGGGTATGGTCTTTCCGGACAGGAATTTGTGAAAATTGAAAGTCCCTGGGAAAAGAATATACCAGATTGTTATTCAATCGGTTACAACCTGATGCGACTCATACCGCAGTATCACGAACAGCAAAAATGGGACAGCTTGGGGTATATGGTTGAGTATTACAATCAGCATTGCGAAATGAGTGATCATTTCAAGCATTTTGAATTACTTAATGCCATAAGTACCAGCAATTTTATAAGGTCAGACTATCCTAAGCTCTTAAGCATTTTAAATCATTACCACTATAATTCTACAACCAGGATCTCCGGCTGGGATCAACCTGAGCAAACGCGTTTGGCATGGCTTACGGCACACCGCAAATACTACGAATTTCTAAATTCCTGGGCGAAAGAGGAGCTGCTACATCCTCCCACCAACCAACTACAAAAGGATATTCTAATAGCGTATTCGGGAGATGAATTACCACTGCTCGAAAAGTTGAAAAGTGATAATTACAGTGATGCTCTGACGCAACAGGAATTCAACAATGTCTTAATGGAAACCGTATATGGAGATGAGTTCTCATTCGATTTATTTACTGGAGTGTGGATACCACATGCAAAATTAAATCGATTGGGAAGTCACCCCCTGGTTGGGTTCACGGCTTCAGGTTACACCAATAAGATGCGCTACAGTGCAGGAGCTAGCTTTAGGTTTTTGAAAGCTGCAAACGAGTATATGGTAAGGCGTGACGACTCCATATTTGTGGATGACTATTTTTTTTCATTCAACATTGGCATAGATGCTTACCGTTCCCTGTACAGGGATTTACGAAGCGACATTTCAGTAGGTGCTGGCATTGCCTATGATGGCATTACTTTTCATGTGTATGAAGGAGAAGAGTATGAGGCCGAAAATTTAAGCAGTCCAAATTTCCATCTGGGCATGGCATATACATTCTATTATAATTATCAGAATTATGTGAGGTTGGAGGGGAGATATAGTTTCCTTAATTACCAGAACCACATAAATGCGAATCTGTCAGGCAATGCCTTGGAAATCAGGTTGATTTTTGGATTTTCAGATAATCATTCCCGCAAGATGATGGCCAAACGACTAAACCCATAAAACATTAAATGCGCACCAAATCAAGGAAGAAGAATAAGATCAATATTGTTACCCTGGGCTGCTCCAAGAATATCTATGATTCTGAAGTCTTAATGGGTCAGTTACAGGCCAATGGTAAGGAAGTGGCCCACGAAGAAGAAGGCAATATTGTGGTGATAAACACTTGTGGGTTTATCGACAATGCCAAGGAAGAATCTGTTAATACCATCCTTGATTTTGTTGATCGCAAGGAGAGGGGTGAAGTAGATCAGGTATTTGTTACTGGATGTTTATCCGAACGTTACAAACCAGATTTGGAAAAGGAGATTAGCAATGTTGATCAGTATTTCGGCACGCGTGAGTTGCCGAGATTGCTCAAAGCTCTGGGCGCTGATTATAAAAAGGAATTGGTAGGTGAGAGACTAACCACCACGCCTGCACACTATGCCTATCTGAAGATTTCAGAAGGCTGTGACCGGCCTTGTTCATTCTGTGCTATTCCATTGATGCGCGGTGGTCATCGCTCCACGCCAATTGAGGATATAGTAACAGAAGCTTCTGCCTTGGCGGCCAAAGGCGTAAAGGAGTTGATCCTTATTGCTCAAGATCTTACCTATTATGGCCTCGATATTTATAAAAAACGCGCTCTTGCCGATTTGCTTTCTGAGTTGGTTAAAGTGGAG
This sequence comes from Owenweeksia sp., assembly GCA_965229445.1. GTDB lineage: Bacteria > Bacteroidota > Bacteroidia > Flavobacteriales > Schleiferiaceae > Owenweeksia. The sequence goes on along the minus strand of OZ245876.1, from coordinate 2,664,202 downwards.
GGCATTGAATGGATTCGCCTACATTATCTCTTTCCCACCGGTTTCCCCGAAGATGTATTGGATGTTATAAAAAAGGAACCTAAGATTTGCAACTATATTGATATTCCCTTGCAACACATTGCAGACCCGGTTCTTAAATCTATGCGTCGCGGAACTTCTAAAGCTAAAACAGACCGCCTTCTGCGCTTAATGCGAAATAAGGTCCCTGGTATCGCCATTAGAACTACCCTAATTGTTGGCTATCCTGGCGAAACGGAAGCAGATTTTCAACTTATGAAGAAGTGGGTAAGGGAAATGCGCTTCGAGCGTTTGGGTTGTTTCACATACAGTCATGAAGAGAATACGCATGCCTTTGCTTTGGAGGATGATGTTCCTGCAGAAGTGAAGCAACAACGCGCCTCAGAAATAATGGCGGTACAACAGGAAGTATCCACTCAGCTCAACGAAGCCATGATCGGGCAGGAGATGAGCGTATTGATAGATCGTAAGGAAGGTGAATATTTTGTGGCGCGCAGTGAGTATGATTCCCCGGATGTAGATAACGAAGTATTGATTAATGCTGAGTATCTTAGAATAGGTGAATTCTGCCGTGTGAAGATAACGGGAGCTACGGACTATGATCTATTTGCGGAAGCCCTTGACGGGTGAGCCCTTACTGAATGCTCTGCGTAAAGATGCCATCTTCAAGGCTGAGACCGCAGCTTCTACGCCTTTATTGCCATGTTTGCCACCGGAACGTGCTCTGGATTGCTCTATGTGATTATCGGTTAACACACAGTAAATTACCGGTGTATCGTAGTTGAGGTTGAGTTCCTGAATGCCATGCGTTACTCCCTGACAAACAAAATCGAAGTGTTTAGTTTCCCCCTGAATTACACAGCCAATAGCAATGATGGCATCATAACCGGATTTTTCACAAAGCTTTTTAGCGCCATAAACCAGCTCAAAACTTCCGGGTACATCATGTCTGTGAATACTAGCTTCTTTGATACCTGCCGCCAGAAGGGTTTCAATAGCCCCAACCGCCAGAGCTGAAGTGATCTCAGCATTCCACTCGGCCACTACCAGAGCAATGCGTATTCCTTCAACATCCGCAAACTCTTCCGGGTCAAACTTGGATAAATCTACACCAGAGGTTGCCATCAGGCAGGATTTTTAATCTCTACGCGGGCAATGTATTTATCGATGTCGGAGGCTTCCTTAGAATCGGGAAACTCCTTTTTTATGCGCTCATAGAAGTTTAGAGCCTCCTTATTATCTCCATTGAGTTCTGCCAACAAGCCAGCCTTCAAAAGGTAAAATGGTACGATGAACTCATTATCCTGACCGCTCACTGCTCGTTTATAATAGTCCAGCGCTTCCTTGGGCTGATTTAACTCTAAAAAAGCATCGCCTATAGCACCTTCTGCAATCACGCTTAAAATAGGGTCATTGCTATCAAACTCATCCAGGAGGGCAATGGCATTATCAAATTCCCCCAGATTTAAATAACAAATACCTGCGTAATAATTCGCCAGGTTTCCTGCTTTGGTACCTGAATAGTCTGCAGCAATATCCAGAAAGCCGTAATGTGCCCCGTCTCCGTTGATAGCCAGCTTCAATGAATCCTGCTCGAAATATTGCTGTGCCCAAAAGATCTCCTGTTGAGCTTCTTCCTCTCTGGGTTGTAAATAGAAATAGAGATAAGCGAAGTATCCCCCCACTATAGCAAATAACGCTACCGCGATAACGGTGATGCTTTTGCGATTCTCTTCAAAAAACTTTTCTGCTTTGGTAATGCTCTGGGTTACGTCAACCAGTACCTCATCATCAGCAGTATTCTTGTTTTGCTTAGCCATTAATCTTCAGCCTTTTCTTAAGAGGCGCAAAATTAGCTTTTTTTTCCAATGGCTCGTATTAAGCTCAGGTCAATACTTAGGTTATTTTTGCGAAGTCAATGCACTTAGATAATTTACAAATCGTAAACTTCAAAAGTTGGGATCAGGGGGAGTTTAATTTCTCCCCTAAACTCAACTGTTTTGTAGGCCCTAACGGCTCTGGTAAAACGAACCTACTCGATGCCGTTCACTACCTTTCTGTCTGTAAGAGCTATTTTAATTCTATTGATAGTCAGAATATTAAGGATGAAAAGGAATTCTTTGTGGTGGAAGGAGACTTTGTGCGGAACGAGGCCGTAGATCATATTTATTGTGGGGTAAAGCGCGGTGAGAAAAAACAATTCAGTAGAAACAAGAAGACTTATAGCCGACTGGCAGAGCACATAGGACGTTACCCATCGGTTATCATTTCACCCTATGACCGGGATTTAATTACTGAAGGATCTGAAATTAGACGGAAATTCATGGATTCCGTCATCAGTCAATCCGATCCAATATACCTGGATGATGTGGTTCAGTATAACAAAGCCCTGCAGCAGCGAAACGCACTTCTAAAGTATTTTGCCGCAAACGCACTATTTGACCGTGCCAGTCTTGAAGTTTACGATCGGCAAATGATGGAACGTGGCCTGCGCATTCATGAGAAAAGAAAGGACTTTCTCCATGACCTGGCTCCCAAATTGACGTACTTTTATAATCGCATTGCTTCAAAGTCTGAACTACCTGAAATAAAGTATCGTTCTCACCTGAATGAGCAGAATTTCACTGCTTTATTTGAGAGTTACTTGCAACAAGACTTGCGGAATCAGTATAGCGGTGCTGGAATTCATCGCGATGACCTGGAGTTTGAGCTGGATGGAAGAAAGGTAAAACGCTTTGGTTCTCAAGGCCAGCAAAAGTCTTTTTTAATTGCTTTAAAGCTCGCACAATACGAATTTCTCCACCATAAGCAAGGAGTAAAACCGGTACTGCTTCTCGACGATATCTTCGATAAACTTGATGAGAGTCGCGTGGCAGAACTGGTTAAATTAGTGCATGATGAAAGTTTTGGGCAGATATTCATTACTGATACACACCCCGAACGTACAGCGGCACTGGTGAGAGCGCTGGATGAAGAATCTCGTGTATTTAATTTTGAAGAAAGTAACCGTGAAGAAGAACAATGAACAAAGTTTGGGCGAAGCACTAAAGCTCTTTCTCAAATCCACCGGGATGGAGGAGAAAGTGATTGAAACAGAAATATATGGTCGCTGGGAGGAATTGGCGGGCAGAGCCATAAACCTCAAGACCAAGAAAGTGCGCTTACAAGGAGATACCCTCACGGTTTACCTCAGTTCATCCGTTTTGCGCAATGAATTGAACTTACGTCGCACAGAATTGCTGGAGCGCATCAACCATCGCCTGATGCCCCGAATAAAATTAGCCAGACTGGAATTTCGCTAATCAGTAGCGCTCTCTGGTAGGAAAGAAGAAATTACCCTCAATCAAAGCATTATCATCTGAATCACTGCCGTGAACTGCATTTGCGGCAATGGAAGTCGCATACTTCTTTCTGATGGTACCCTCTTCTGCTTGTGCTGGATCTGTAGCCCCAATCAACTTTCGAAAATCTTCCACCGCATTGCTTTTTTCCAGGATGGCGGCTACAATGGGTCCCGAAGTCATGTATTCTACCAACTCACCAAAAAATGGTCGATCTTTATGGATAGCATAAAACTGTTCCGCATCAGAACGTGAAAGTTGAGTCATTTTCATGGCTGAAATGCGAAATCCTGCTTCGTTGATCTGATTTAGGATACCCCCGATATAGCCACTGGATACGGCATCGGGCTTAATCATGGTGAAAGTCTTATTTGACATAGCTGTCTTCGGGTTAGAATATTAAACTTTTCGGGCGCGAAAGTAGTAATTATCCCTACAGTAAATCTGAATTGCTTTACACTTTTTAAAGCTAGAGTTGGATTGAGTAGCATTAGGTACTTTTGCCTCCCTCATTTCATAAAACACTCCTCCATGAAATTAGATATTCTTGCTTTTGGTGCTCATCCGGATGATGTTGAGATTAGTGCCGGTGGTACACTAGCCTTACAGGCCTCCCTGGGTTATCGCTGTGGCATCGTGGATTTAACCCGTGGTGACCTCGGCACAAGAGGGACGGTTCAAATCAGGGAGCAGGAAGCCGCGCATGCGGCAGAAGAACTCAATGTGGTGGTAAGAGAAAACCTGGGATTTAGAGATGGCTTTTTTCGCGATGACGAAGCGCATCAAATGGAGGTGGTCAAAATGATTCGAAAATATCAACCGGAGATTGTGTTGGCCAATGCTCCCGTAGATCGACATCCGGATCATGGCAAGGGAGGGGAGTTGGTGAAAACAGCGGCTTTTCTGGCAGGCTTACAAAAAATTGAAACGGAGTTAGACGGCAATAAGCAAAAGGCTTACAGACCCAGATTGGTTCTGCATTATATTCAGTTTCAAAACCTTAAGCCAGACTTAGTGCTAAATATTGGCGGTTTTATTGAACATAAAATGAAAGCTATTCGGGCCTATCGTTCTCAGTTTTACGATCCTCAATCAAAAGAACCTGAAACGGTTATCAGTGGCAAGAACTTTTTAGACAGCATTGAATATCGGGCCAGGGATATGGGAAGATTGATCGGTTGCGATTATGGGGAAGCATTTATTAGTGCCCAGGATATTGGAATTAACGACTTGATGGTGCTCTCTTCAACACGCTAAAGTAAACTTCGTCGTATTGCTTTGCTACGGCCTCGAAGCTGAACTTGGCCAGCGCTTTTTCAGAAATTTCCCGGGTATTGAATCGATGATAATTGTCGATCATGCGCTCGATGGATTTGGCGAATTCTATGCGGTCATCATCTTCCATTTGAAGACTATTGGATTCATCTGTGATTTCAGGTATGCCCCCTACTGCTGAAGTGACGACCGGACGTCCTGAACATAATGCCTCCAGGATAGTACAACTTTGTGTTTCATAGTGACTAAACATAATCAAAGCATGACTATTGGCAATTAACTCTGCCACTTCATGAGGTTCTTGAGCAGGAATGGCAATGAACTGGTGTGTGGGTAATGCATTCCCGTAGATATGGTCCTCCAGCACCCTCATGTTACCATCACCACCGATTTTCACGATGAAATCCGATCTGCCACGCCTAACTACCTTGCGCAGCGCATCTGTCATTCCAGATATATTCTTGCTTTCATTCTCCAAACTGGAAATGTGCACGAAGGTGAACATCCCATCTTTTGGAGGCGGTTGATATTTAAAAAGTTTATCGTTTACCACATTAGGAATGACGCTGAACCTGGCCTTCGGTGCAAATTCGGCCATGGCTTTTTTCAGGAATTCCGATACCGGGATCACCACCTGAGCCTTTTCAAGGATTTTCCGGGTGAAGTACTTTATAGGTGGGGACCATTTATACTTTCGCTGAGGCAGGTAACCGGAAAAGTGCTCCGATACGATATAGGGTAGCCCCAGAAACATGGCGACCAGGCCGGCTGGCCAGGCAACATTGACGTGACAGATATCAAATTCTCCGGCATGCTTTTTCGCCATTTTTATGCCTTTCCTAATCGACCAGAAATAGCTAATTAAGGGCAATTCATTTCTATAATGAACTACATACTCTGTGAGTTTGCCCTTTTGGATGCGATCGATAAAGGGTTCGGAATGAGGAATCGCCGAAACGGCAAAAACTTCATGCCTGGCACTAATGGCTTCTGCATGACGCTGTACAAAATTGCCGAGCCGAGGGTCACGACGATTTGGATACCAGCTCGCCAAAAAGAGAATTTTCAAACTACCATCCATTGCAGAAAGTAAACATAGGGTAAATTACTAGCGATTGAAAGCACTTATTGACGAAAGCAGCTTTTGGGTTGATAGAAGGTGCCTCTGGTTCAATAAAATCAAATCCCATTTAACGGGCAAGTACAGTTAAAACTCCTTGATCAAGCTCAAATTCTTAAAGGAAATAGATCCTTCCTTATAACATTCATACCACTCTCCGGCATTGGGAATATTGGCCATTTCCTTTTCGGCATTTTTTGCATCCGCTTCAGATTGCCAGTACACGATGTCCGTATAAACATTGCCCTTACCTCGGTTGATTTCCCACTTTATAAATCCGGGTAGATTTTTCATCCAACTCTCCACAATTTTTCCGGCAATGTTTAACAGGTGTTCCTCAGACTTGCCTTCGGCCAATTCATAACTTATAATGTCTTTGTACATTTTATGTATTTAATAGTTGAGTAGATACTATTGATCTTCTAATACGCAATGAGCTTGCGTCAACACAATTTACAACTACTCATGCAAGGGGAAATTAAATTTTGATCACTATTTTTCCCTGAGCGTGTTTTTTACTGAGATACTCCATAGCTTGTGCTGATTCCGCGAGCGGGTATGTTTTTTCAATTACCGATTTAATTTGACCCTCACTCATCAACTGAGCCATATACCTTAGGTCATCGGCATTAGCTTTGGCGGCTACAAGTTTCAACTTTTTACCCCGTAAATTGTGTATCCAACCAAACATCATGGCTTTTAAGATTTGATTCAAGGCACCTCCCACCACTACACATACTCCATTCGATTTTAAAACTTTGACATAAGCTCGCAAGGGATAGCTTCCGTTTATGGCCATAATCACATCATACTTCTCCGGCATTTTGGTGAAATCCTGCTGGGTATAGTCCAGTACATGCTGTGCACCCAGAGCTTGGGTTTGGGATAGGTTTTTAGTGCTGCACACTCCCGTTACCCTTGCCCCGTAAAAAGAAGCGAGCTGCACCGCGAAGCTGCCTACACCACCTGCACTACCTACAATTAAGACCTCACTACCTTCTTTCATGTGATTGGCTTTCACGATGGCCTTATAGGCCGTGGTGCATGCTACGGGAAGGCAGACCGCGTCTTGAAAACTTAGGTTTTCCGGTTTGGAAACCAGCAATTTTTCCGGAACTGCAGCATACTCCGCCAGGCCACCAAATCCATCATCACTTAAATCCGCCAATACCTCATCACCCTCTTTAAACTTTCCAGATTCGCCTCCTGACTTCTCTACTATGCCTGCTATTGCTGATCCAAAGATCTTCTGCTTTGGAATCATCCCTAGTTTAATGGAGCGATAATCTGCTGCGTTGATGGATACCGCTTTAAGGCTTATCAGCACTTCATTCTTGCGGAGCACCGGAATTGGCACTTCCCGCACTTCATTCTTTAATGCCAGACGCTTATCAAAAACCAATGCCTTCATTTTGCCAGGATTAGAAACAGGAAATGGAATTAGTGAACTAATCCCAGCATTTCGAGTCTTGACAAAGCTATGGAAGTATGGGCTTTAACCTGCCTCGCTTTGATTTTTAATGTCCTGGAACCAATTGCTCCAGTCTAGCTGTTCATCATTAAAGTCAGCCCCATGCGGTCCGGAAACTACCTGCACCTGGGTTTTGCCATTTTGTTCCATCAGGAGAATCTTTTCCGTGTAGGGCGTGCCATCAGAACTATAGTCGATTTGAAGGTAAATATTCCCAAACAAATTGGCGATCATGCCCGTCGCCTTAATTCTGTCAGATTCATAGTTGATGCGCAGCTCTGATTCTTCAGTCCAGTCGGATGCGAAAAAGGCCTGTTCACCCAATAGTAATCCCAACTTCCGACCGTAGCTGGATTGAGCAATCATTTGCCAGACCAGCTCTTTGGACGCGTCTATTTCCTCTTCTATAAAGATGAAGGGTGTGGGCCCGATTGCTGCTATTTCCTCATCAGAGAGGAAATTGACCTCCCCATACCATGAAGAACCATTCCCACCGTTGAGGTATCTGAAGCCTACAACGGTATCGGCGCCGATCACTACTGCTTGAATTACGATGACCAATTCATTTCTATTGCTGAAATTATTATAGTAGGTGGCTATTCTGGGTAAAGCTATGTCTAGTGGAAGGGCGTCAGGCGTTTCTTCCGGGTCAAAGTACATTAAGGAGCTGCCATTTCTAGTTTCTTCCCTGCTTGGTAAACGGCCTTCTACCACAGTCAACATATCCATTTGCTGAACATCCAAGGGAGGAAAGCCACCTAGATTATCCGGACAAAACCAGCCGCCATAAGCATGAGCGTCTTTATACTTTGATTCACCATGAATCTCTTGATCAGGATGGGCTGTTTCTGGTATTTCCAGTGTTTCTTTCTGATGGCAAGAGACGCAAAGTATCAGGCAAAAACTAGATAGAGCTGTCAGTAGATTTTTTAGAAGCATTTCAAAATAATTATTATCCAGTAAGGCTACTGGATTGTTTCTGTGGTGAAAATAGGGAGCCAGTTTAGAACCTTTTATAAAGGAATGTAAAAGAGTGCAAATGGAGTGTAAAAAAGTATGGAGGCTGAACGCGGCAGGCTCGACCCATTGTATGGATCCAAATATAGGAGCAAAAAAAAGCCCCGTTTCACAACGAAGCTTTGTACTAGGGTGGAAGATGGGTCTCCCTTCGGCTCGTTACTCGCTCCCTCCACGGGTGGGCAGGCAGGGTGTACCCTACGGCTGGTTCCTCGCTCGGGATGAACTTCCTACCTGCGGTAGGCAGGCTCGCCCCATTTTTTTAAAACGACGGTTGGGTCCAAAAAAAAAGCCTCGTCTTATAACGAAGCTTTATCCTGGGTGGAAGATGGGTCTCGAACCCACGACCTCCTGAACCACAATCAGGCGCTCTAACCAACTGAGCTACAACCACCATTTATCTTAGGTGTTGACTCCCTCAGGTGCTCCTTGCGCGAATATACCTTTTTGGTATCGGCGCTCTAACCCCGTCTGAACGGTGATTCCGTTCATCCGGGCGGGCAACTGAGCTACAACCACCATTTCAATCTGATTCGGATGAGCATCTGAAACAGGGCTGCAAATATAAAATACTTTCAGTTATCCTGAGAGAAAATTTAATGCCCCGGAGGCTTTCCCCGCTCACCTAACCTGCGGATCAATCGTCGTTGAAATTCTCCTTCTGCCATATAAAGCAAAGCCACCTTTTTGATAGGTAAAACCTCGTCAAACCGCTCGTAATATTTTCGGCGGAGATCCAGTAAATTTTGTTGCATCTTCATTTCTTCCTCCAGTTGTTGGTAGATCTGCTCCTCACTCAGTTCATTTAGCGCTTCTTTGGCATGACCGCGGTGTTTGCCATGTCTTTTCATGCGTTTTTCCTGAATGGCATCCAACTCTTTGCGATACTGATTGTATACCGGCCAAAACCTCTGAGCCTCCTCTGGTGTGAGGTCCAGCTGCTCCGTTAAAAATTGTGCCCGAAAGGCTTCCATGCGATCACGCATTTCCTGTTCGTCTTCTCCTTTTTGGGCAAGAGCGCCCTGCCACAGTCCTACCAAAAGCAGCACCGTAAAAAGCTTATAGATATTCATAGTTCAATGTTTGATCAAAATTCTCATCTATTAAAATCTCCAGGTAATCATCAGAGATGCCTGTGGAATCATTAAACAACAGGTCTTCTTCACTTAATTCAAGCAGTAGCAATTGCTCATTCAGCTCATAGTTATAGTTTTCATAGACATAGTCAGCCAACTCTTCCTGCTCGAAATCAAAATCAACCGATGTAGGGGCGGAAGTATCAGGCCCCCAGATAAACAGCCCGATCAGTAGCGCAGCAGCAACACCGCTGGCAATCCAACCAAAAGGCAAACGAATCACTTTGGATTTTTGCTTCGGTACCTCTTCGGCTATCTGTCGCAGGGACTTTCTTTTGGATTCAAAATATCCCTCCGGTACTTCGTAGCCAGATACCTTATTTCTGTATTTATCAAATTCTGAATCTTCCATATCCGAGTGGTCCTTATCTATTTACTCATACCCACTTTAGTAGGCCTTAACCAGAATTAAATAGATTATTTCTCTTATTCTCAAATTCTTAATTTATCACTTATCACTCATCACTTCACACTTATCATTAATCATTCATCACTCATCATTAACCCCTAAGCTCTATCCTTTGATTCTTCCCACGCCAATAGGTTTAATCATCACTTAACATCTCCTTCAATTTTTTCACGGCATGATGATACGAGGCCTTTAAAGCTCCCACCGAGGTGTCTAGTATCTCTGCCATATCCTGATACTTCATTTCCTCAAAGTACTTCATATTAAATACCTGACGTTGTTTGTCTGGCAATCGACTTATCGCTAATTCAAAGCGTGCATTGGCTTTCGTTTCATCAAAATAGCTGTCACTGCGCAATTGGAGGTCGGTGCTCTCCAGTGAATCCAAGCTTGAACTATACATTCGATTACGTTTCTTTATGAAATTGAGCGCTTCATTCGTGGCAATGCGGTATAGCCAGGTGTATAAGGATGAGTCTCTTCTAAACTTATCGAGGTTTTTCCAAATCTTTATGAAGCACTCCTGAAGCACATCATCGGTATCGTCATGTATGTGGAGCATGCGGCGGATATGCCAATACAGCCTCTGATCGTAGGTTTCTACAATGAGATTGAATGCTCGGTGATTATCACCTTGCTCTAATGCGTCAAGAATTTTCTCCTCCAATTCCGCTAAGCTTGCACTTTAGACGGAATTTAGGACATATGGTTTAATACGGTCTTTCTTGAATTGGCCTTTTTTGCCGCTTTTACTATTTCTGAAGTACTCAGACCATACTTCTCCAGTAATTCTTCGGGCTTGCCACTTTCACCAAAACTGTCGTTCACCGCCACAAACTCCTGGGGAGCAGGTGAGGTTCCGGCCAATAATCCAGCTACTGATTCACCCAGTCCGCCATTGCGTTGGTGTTCTTCAGCCGTTACCACACAATTGGTTTTAGAAATAGAATTAAGGATGATTTCCTCATCAAGGGGCTTTATGGTGTGGATATTAATGACTTCGGCGCTTATCCCTTCACCGGCCAGTTGCTCGGCCGCTTCAAGCGCCTTCCATACCATATGTCCGGTGGCGATGATACTCACGTCCGTACCCTCCTGAAAAAGAATGCCTTTACCGATTTCAAACTGTTGATTTTCTGGAGTGAAGTTGGGCACCTTGGGCCGACCAAACCGCAGGTATACCGGACCATTAAGATCGGCAATGGCCTTGGTGGCAGCTTTGGTTTGATTGTAATCACAAGGATTAATGACTGTCATGCCCGGAAGCATTTTCATTAATCCGATATCCTCCAAAATCTGATGCGTAGCACCGTCCTCGCCGAGGGTTAAGCCCGCATGAGAGGCACATATCTTTACATTCTTGCCTGAATAAGCAATAGACTGTCTAATTTGATCATAAACCCTCCCGGTAGAAAAGTTAGCAAAGGTGCCGGTAAAGGGTATCATACCCCCGATGGTTAATCCGGCCGCGATACCCATCATATTGGCTTCCGCGATGCCTACCTGATAAAAACGATCGGGAAATTCATCTTGAAAGGCATTCATCTTTAAGGAACCGGTAAGATCTGCACACAGACCCACTACTTTCGGGTTCTCACGACCCAACTCTAACAATCCAGCCCCAAAACCAGAACGTGTGTCTTTTGATCCGCTATCAGTGTATTTCATTAGCTGCTTAATTCAGATTAACTATGGTGGTAGCGCCAGAGTTTACGGAAAACCTTTTGGCTACGGAATACTCGCTTTTTTTGGAAGATTTAGTTCGAAAAATCACCTTATAATTTCCGGGTTGCAAGGAGATACTTTGGCGGGAGGCATCGGAATCTAGATCGATCACCCACTCCAGTTCATTCTCTTTTTCAACCAGAATACTGCCGTAACCGGGAGCGCTGCTGTTAAAATTTACTTTGCCAGGAGTAGGAATACCAATCGTAGTAGTTTTACCCGGTTCTATTTTTAACCTGCTTTGGACATAACGGGGCAGGGTTAATATTTCAATATCATATTCGCCAGCCAGGTATTTTTCTGAGGTGTTAAAGTCTTGGACATGAAGAATTTCCGCGTCACCATGTTGGCGGACTATACACTTAAGGTCGTCATAAGTGGCTCTGGTACTGATTTTTAATTCCAGATTTCCCCTTGGCATTTTAAGGCCAAATTGGTTGTGCTTTCCGGGGGCAATTATGATATCTTCCAAAACCTGAGGTGGAATAGAATGCACGGTCATTTCATAGCGTACCAATGGATCCAGGTATATGGTATCTGGATTGCCCTTATAATTCAGAGTATGGATGATATGCTTTTTCACCTTGCTGCTCACTTCATCTCTAAAGGTGATGGCCACATCAGTTTCTGATGGTAAATCATATTGATCGAGTAAATTGATTTGAGCAGAAGTGTTATCCAGGGCCTGAGAGATGACCACGCCCAGTACATTTTGAAAGGTTTCTTCATCTGCAGCATCAAAATAAGTCCCTACGCACTCAAAGGTGTCCTGAAATCCCTTATCCAGTCCTATCCCAATAACAAAGGGCTTCAGAATGATGCCTTTTTTCTGAAGCATGCGAGAAGCAGCACAGGGATCTTCATCACAAGCTTCTACACCATCTGTAATAAGAATGATAATATTCCGGCAATTTTCGCAGGGAGGGAAATCGTTGCCAGCCCGCAACAATGAACGTGCAATAGGGGTAGTGCCTTTAGGAGTAATACTCTTAAGGCGCGATTTTATTTGTCCGATGTTGTTGTTGCGAAAAGGTACTTCCAGCTTGGTGTCATTACAGTCTTGAGGAGGTACTGGCTTTTGATGACCATAAACCCGAAGTGCGAGTTGAAATTGGTCGCTCTGCAGGCTTTGCAAGCTGTCCAGCATTTCCGTCATCAAGCGTTGGGCGATGTCAACTTTTCTCCCACTTTCCCATCGTCCATACATGCTCTGGGAACCATCAAATACAAATAGTATCCGGGTTAAGCTCTCTTCCTCCTTAGGTTTTTGGCTATGACCTAAAGTAGAAGCGGCGAAACACGCCAGTAAAAAGACGATCTTAAATATTCTGAACAAATTTCTGGTTTTTAATAGTCACCCAGTGTTTCTTCCAATTGGTTCAAGGCACTTTGCAACTGCTCATCATTAGGGGCAATACCGTGCCATTTATGTGTGCCTGCCATGAAATCCACGCCGCTGCCCATATCTGTGGTCATTACCACACAAACCGGTTGTCCCTTACCTGTTAAGGATTTGGCCTTTTTCAGGCCCGCAATAACCTGATCCATGTCATTTCCATCTTCAATAGACATCACTTTCCATCCAAAGGCTTCAAATTTGGTTCCAATGTCACCGAGCGGCATAACATCTTGTGTGGCACCATCTATTTGTTGACCGTTGGCATCGATGGTGCATATCAGATTATCTACCTTCTTATTGGGAGCAAACATGGCTGCTTCCCAAATTTGTCCTTCTTGCAATTCGCCATCACCGTGCAGGGTATATACCAGGTGATTATCGCCATTGAGTTTCTTGGATAGTGCAGCTCCAATAGCTACGGACATTCCCTGTCCCAACGAGCCGGAGGCAATGCGCACTCCTGGCAGACCTTCATGAGTGGTTGGATGTCCTTGCAGGCGAGAATTTAACTTTCTGAAAGTACTGAGTTCTTTCAGGTTAAAATAACCTCTTCGACTGAGGGTGCTATAAAACACTGGACTGATATGCCCATTGGAAAGAATGAAAATATCCTCACCCAATCCGTCCATCTTAAAGTTTGCGGGATCGATATCCTGCATTATTTCAAAATATAATGCCGTGAAAAATTCGGTACATCCCAATGATCCCCCCGGATGACCGGACTGTACGGCGTGTACCATACGCACAATGTCGCGTCTAATCTGAGAGGCTATCATCTTGGGGTTGGTTGGTCCAGTCATAAATAGAATTTGGGAGGCAAAAGTAGAGTATCCCGCTACCCTCAGAAAACTTCTGTTGAAAAATTTATATAAATATCAATGATGTTGGCTGTAGCTGATCTGCGGCATGAAATTGAATCCAAAAACCTACCTTTGCCGCCCTTAAAATCTTTGTGATGAAGTGTGGTATTGTAGGCTTACCGAATGTAGGTAAATCAACTCTTTTTAACTGTCTTTCCAACGCTAAGGCTCAGTCGGCAAATTTTCCATTTTGCACGATTGAACCAAACATTGGCATGGTTACGGTTCCCGATCCCAGACTTAGTAAACTGGAAGATTTAGTTCAGCCACAAAGGGTAGTTCCGGCCACAGTGGAAATTGTAGATATAGCTGGTTTAGTGAGAGGCGCTAGTAAAGGCGAAGGGTTGGGCAATCAGTTTTTAGGAAACATTAGAGAGTGTAATGCCATCATTCATGTTTTGCGATGTTTTGAGAACGATAATATTACGCATGTGGATGGCAGCATTGATCCCATTCGCGACAAAGAAACCATAGATATTGAGCTGCAGCTAAAGGATCTCGATACTTTGGAGAAGAGGTTGGAAAAACATCAAAAGGCGGCCAGGACTGGCAATAAGGATGAGGTTGGCAATGTAAGTTTGTTGACCCGTTTAAAAAGTCACCTTGAAGCGGGTAAGAGCGTGCGAGCCTTTGAAAGAAATGAAGACCAGGAAGCGTTTTTATCCGAAATTCAGTTTCTAACTGACAAACCCATCCTATATGTTTGTAATGTGGATGAAGCCTCGGCACGGGATGGCAATGAATGGGTAACTCAGGTTCAGGATATTGCCAAGTCTGAAGGTGCGGAGGTCATTTACCTGGCGGTAGCTACGGAAGCAGATATCGCGGAGTTGGAGACCTATGAGGAAAGGGCATTGTTTCTGGAAGATTTGGGACTTGAGGAGCCGGGCATCAATAAGTTGATTCGCACTGCTTATCATTTACTGAACCTGCAAACTTATTTTACTGCCGGTGAGAAGGAAGTGCGGGCATGGACTGTTAAGAAGGGCAGTACGGCGCCACAAGCGGCAGGCGTTATTCATACCGATTTTGAGAAAGGATTTATTCGGGCAGAAGTGATCCACTATGATGATTTTGTGCATTTTGGATCTGAATCTGCTGTTAGGGAAGCTGGGAAACTTGGCGTTGAAGGCAAGGAATATGTGGTTCACGATGGCGATGTAATGCATTTCCGATTCAATGTCTGATACTTAACAGACTCACATTCTGAATTTTCGGTTGGTGGCTTGTTCTTGATAACCTGTGAATAACTGAAAGCCGCGTGTAAAGAGGGCTGTAGGCTTAATTTCTAACTTTAGCCTTTTGGTGTAAACCGCTAAAACTATATGGCAAATACCAGCTACACAGAAGATAATATTAGATCCTTAGATTGGAAGGAACACATACGCCTTCGGCCGGGAATGTATATCGGTAAGCTTGGTGATGGTTCTGCGCATGATGATGGTATTTACGTTCTACTAAAAGAGGTCATTGACAACTCGGTGGACGAGTTTGTGATGGGAACCGGAAAAACCATTGAAATCACGATCAAGGATGGCCAGGTTACGGTACGAGATTACGGTCGGGGAATCCCCTTAGGAAAAGTAATAGACTGTGTATCTAAGATTAATACCGGAGCGAAGTATGACTCCAGGGCATTTAAAAAGTCGGTTGGATTAAATGGGGTAGGAACCAAAGCGGTAAATGCGTTATCGGATCACTTCACGGTACAGTCTATACGCGAAGGCAAAACCAAAATCGCCTCTTTCGACAAGGGCGAGTTGGTATTGGATGAGGAGATTAAAGAATCCAGCTTGCGAAAAGGCACCAAAACTGTATTTGTGCCAGATACCGGAATCTTTAAGAACTACCGTTTCCTCGGGGAGTATGTAGAGCGGATGCTTTGGAATTATGCCTACCTCAATCCGGGTCTCACACTGGTCTTCAACGGAAAAAAGATACATTCAGAAAATGGATTGAAGGATCTTCTTCAGCACAATCTAGATGGACCGGTGATGCATGATATCATTCACCTTAAAGGGGATGATATTGAGGTAGCCTTGGTACATAGCGAAAAGAGCCAAAGTGAACAATACTATTCCTTTGTAAATGGCCAGCACACCACGCAGGGTGGAACGCACCAATCAGCGTTCAGAGAAGCGCTGGTTAAAACCTTTAGGGATTTTTATAATAAAAATTTCGATCCCTCAGATATCCGTCAGTCGGTAGTTGCGGCGATTAGCATTAAGATCATTGAACCGGTATTTGAATCTCAAACCAAAACAAAATTGGGCTCAACAGATATGGGTCCGGACATGGCTACGATAAGAACCTTTGTGAATGATTTCATGAAGACCGCCCTGGATAATTTTTTGCACAAGAATGATGAGATTGCCGAGGTAATATTGAAGAAGATTCTTCGTGCCGAAAAGGAGAGGAAGGAACTGAGCGGTATTAAAAAATTAGCACGCGAAAGAGCTAAAAAGGCCAGTCTCCACAACCGGAAATTGCGGGATTGCCGCGTTCATTATAACGATCAGAAGGATGAGCGCCGTTTAGATACTACGCTCTTTATCACAGAGGGTGACTCAGCTTCGGGATCCATTACTAAATCCAGAAACGTAAATACACAAGCGGTATTTAGTCTGAAGGGGAAACCGCTGAATTGCTATAATCTCACCAAGAAGGTAGTTTATGAAAATGAGGAATTCAACCTCCTTCAAGCAGCCCTAAATATTGAAGATGGTTTGGAAGATCTGCGCTATAACAACGTAGTTATCGCTACAGATGCGGATGTGGATGGCATGCATATTCGACTTTTGCTTATCACCTTTTTTCTCCAATTCTTCCCGGAGCTGGTAAAGTCGGAACACTTATACATTTTACAGACTCCCTTGTTTAGAGTCAGAAATCGCAAAAGCACCATATACTGCTATAGTGAAGAGGAGCGTCGTGCAGCTTTGCTAGAACTGGGTGCCAAGGCGGAAATCACCAGATTTAAAGGTCTTGGTGAGATATCTCCAGATGAATTTAAAAACTTTATTGGGGAAGATATTCGCCTTGAACCGGTGATGCTGAGCAAGGATTCTACGGTTGATGAAATACTACAGTTTTATATGGGTAAAAACACTCCGAAGCGGCAGGAATTTATAATTGAAAACCTGCGGGTAGAAAAAGATATGGTTGAAGAAGAATCTGAAGAGGAGGTACAAGCCCAATGAGACTAAATTCTTCCCGAGCCAGCCGTATTCTGCGTTTTATTTACCTCTTGTGCTTATTTATTATTGTGTTCGATATCATCGTACTCAATATCGACGGTTCATGGGGTGGCCTGATCAAATTATCCCCATTAGCGGTGCTGGTCATGCTTTTTATTATATACCGTGGCCTGCCACAGTTTGTTTATGACAGTGATGGCGAAGTCTTAAATTTTACGGTAAGCGAGCCCAACTTACGACCCCTGAGCAGCCGGTTTATAAAGCACATTGAGTTTCCAAAACGCAAGTTGGACCATTATAAAATTAAAACCTATCCATTCAAGCGCAGGTTGATTTTATACATTCGAAGTAAGGAGAATCATCTGGTGCGTCAGGCCATAAGTCTCAGCTATTTAAAGGGAAAGGAATTGCGAGATCTAAAGCGATCGCTGGATCGTGTGGTTCATAATAATGCCAAAAAGAAGCATGCAAGAAGCACCTGAGGAAAATATGCAAGCTGGAGATGACGGGGCCACGGTGACCAGAGTTTCTGGAATGTATCAGGACTATTTTCTGGATTATGCCTCTTACGTAATCCTGGAGCGGGCCGTTCCTGCTTTAAATGATGGCTTAAAACCGGTAAACCGGAGGATTCTTCATGCCATGCGCGATATGGAAGATGGACGCTATCACAAGGTAGCCAACATCATAGGGCAAACCATGCGGTTTCACCCTCACGGAGACGCCTCCATCGGCGATGCGCTGGTGCAGCTGGGTCAGAGAGATTTGTTGATTGATACCCAAGGTAACTGGGGAAATATTCTTACCGGCGACCGGGCAGCAGCACCGAGGTATATCGAGGCGCGTTTAACAAAATTTGCTCTTGAGGTAGTATTTAGTCCTAAGGTTACAGAATGGCAGGCCAGCTATGACGGACGTGCTAAAGAACCAGTTCATCTGCCGGTTAAATTTCCCCTTTTATTGGCACAAGGTATTGAAGGGATTGCGGTAGGCTTATCCACCCGAATATTACCGCATAATTTCAATGAACTAATTGATGCTTCCATCAAAGTACTGAAAGGCAGAAGTTTTCAATTATTTCCTGATTTCCCTACCGGTGGTATCGCTGACTTCAGCAATTACAATGAAGGATTGCGGGGTGGACGAGTTCGAGTAAGGGCCAAGATTTCCATAGATTCCAAGAAGAATCTCTGCATTACGGAGATTCCCTATGGCACCACCACCGTGAGTTTAATAGACTCCATCATCAAGGCCAATGATCGTGGAAAAATCAAGATCAAGAAAATTGAAGACAACACGGCAGAGAAGGTGGAAATTAACATTCAATTACCTTCGGGAGTTTCGCCAGATAAAAGCATTGATGCGCTTTACGCCTTTACAGATTGCGAGGTGTCTATTGCTCCTTTATGCTGTGTGATTGAAGATGACCGCCCACAGTTTCTTGGGGTCAAAGAGGTATTGCGGAGATCTACCGATAAAACGCTGAATATTCTAAAGCGAGAACTGGAAATTAGGCTGCACGAGCTTGAAGAGCAGTGGCATTTCTCCAGCCTGGAAAGAATATTTATTGAAGAAAAGACCTATCGCGATATTGAAGAAGCGGAAACCTGGGAACAGGTGATCGAGTTTATAAGAAAAGGCCTGAAACCTTTCCTAAAACAACTCATCCGAGACGTTTCAGATGATGATATTGTTCGCTTAACAGAAATTCGCATTAAGCGTATTTCCAAGTTCGATAAAGACAAAGCCGATCAGCATATCCTAAATCTTGAAGGTCAAATCGACGAGGTGAAACACCATCTGGCCAATCTGGTAGATTATGCGGTAGCCTATTTCAAAGAAATTAAGAAGAAGTACGGTGAGGGTCGGGAAAGAAAGACAGAAATTCGTGCCTTTGAAGATATTGATGCTACCAAGGTTGCCATCGCCAATACAAAGTTGTTTGTAAATCGACAAGAAGGGTTTATTGGCACCGGCTTGAAGAAAGATGAGTTTGTCACCGAGTGCTCCGATATTGATGACATCATTGTTTTTACCAAGAGTGGAAGAATGGTAGTGACCAAAGTCGATCACAAGACTTATATCGGTAAGAATATCATGCACGTGGCCGTTTGGAAGAAAGGAGACAAGCGAACTATTTATAATATGATTTACCGCGATGGTGCCAGGGGACGGACTTTAGTGAAACGCTTTAATGTTACCAGCATAACCAGAGATCGCGAGTATGACCTGACGGCTGGAAACAAAGGTTCGGAGGTCCTGTACTTTACCGCCAATCCCAATGGAGAAGCCGAGGTGGTCACTGTAATTCTTCGCAATCTGCAGAAGATTAGACGATTAAAATTTGATCTCGATTTCGCTGAGCAAGCCGTAAAGGGTAGAGGGGCCAAAGGTAATTTGGTGACCAAGCACCCCGTGAAGAAGATTGAATTAAAGGAAGAGGGGGTAAGCACCCTGGCAGCCAGGAAAATTTGGTTCGATGAGACGGTAAAACGTCTGAATGCCGATGGCAGGGGTGAATTACTGGGAAGCTTTAGGGGTGATGACAGAATTTTAGAAGTAACGGCTTCAGGGCATTATCGCACGCTGGGTTTTGACTTAAGCACTCATTTTGAGGAGGATATGCTTATTCTGGAAAAATATGACCGGAAAAAACCGCTTACGGCTTTATACTTTGACGGTGAAAAAGAACGTTACTTCGTAAAACGCTTTATACCAGAGGTTTCGGATAAAAAAGAATTGTTTATTCGGGAGGTTGAAGGATCTTATTTGGAATATGTCTCTGCAGACAGGCAACCCCAAATAGAAATCGTATTCAAAAAGATCAAAGGAAAACAGCGCGACAGTGAAACGCTTGACCTAAGTGAGTTCATATCGATAAAAGGTCAAAAGGCCCTTGGGAATCAATTGACGCGCTACGATGTGAAGCAAATAAATATCTTGGACCCGATAATCCAGGAAACTGTAGATGAAGAAGAGCCAGAGCCGGATATAGATAAATCCAGTAAGGAATCTGGGGAAGCCGAGCAAGGCTCGCTATTTTAAATATTAGACATGAAGAAAATTTTACTCCTACTAATTGGTATGATGGCAATTGGCATGTATGGTCAGGATAGCCTCGGTGTAAGTAAGCTTGGTCAGAAAACCTATTTTGATATTCTTAATGATGTTTGGGGATGGTCAGATGGCACTGGTCGCGAATTTGCACTGGTGGGTGTTAATTCCGGACTTTCGATTGTTGAGGTCACCAATCCATCACAGCCGGTAGAGAAGCATTTTATTCAAGGTGCTTATAGTACCTGGAGAGATATTAAGACCTGGAAAAACTACGCTTATGTATCTCATGATTCTTACGCTGGAGGAGCTTCCGACGGGATATTGATAGTAGACCTAAGTACGATCGATAATGCCAACATCACTTACAGCAATTACTTCCCGACCATTTCCATCGATACCAGCATATACATCTGGGACAGAGCGCATAATCTCTATATAGATGAAAATGGAATTATGTATGCCTTTGGATCGAATGCGGGCAAAGGAGGAGCCTTGATGTTTGATGTAGACTCTAATGCTACAAGTCCGGTGTATCTGGGAGCTTATAATGGCAGTTACTTCCATGATGGAGTTGCCCGAGGTGACACCTTGTGGGGTGCAGCGGTTTACAAAGGCCGGTTTGAGGTGGTGGATGTAAATAACAAGGTCAATCCCCAAATGATCGCCTCTCAGGGCACTCCCAATTCTTTTTGCCACAACATCTGGTTTTCTGATGATAACCAAACCGTATTTACTACAGACGAAAAAACCGGAGCATTTCTGGTGGCTTATGATGTTAGCGACCTTTCAAATATTACTGAACTGGATCGCATCCGAACCGGTATTTTTGATCCTACCAAAGTAATTCCGCATAACACACATGTTTACGGAGACTTTTTGGTAACCTCTTATTACACCTCCGGTTTGCAAATCGTTGACGCTTCGAGACCGGATATACTGGTAGAGACTGCATATTATGATACGTCACCACTAACCGGAGATGGATTTGATGGTGCCTGGGGAGCCTATCCCTACCTGCCGAGTGGGAATATATTGGTTACTGACCGTCAGGAAGGGCTGTTTGTGTTGAGCACGAATTACCCTAGAGCTAGCTTTTTTACGGCCTTCGTGAAAGACTCCGTTACCGGAAGTCCTATCGTAAATGCTTCGATTGAAATGCTCAATACTGACATTATCGGTACCTCTAATATATTTGGAAACTTCCGCGATGGGCAAGCGGATAGTGGCATGTACCAGGTGGTGGTCGCCAAATCTGGCTATCAGACCGATACCATAATGGTGAACATGCAAGCCGGACAAGTAGCGGCTAAAACTATTGCCCTTCTGCCGATTGGCTTTTCCATTGATGAAGAAGCAACCCTAAATTCAATCAGAGCTTATCCAAATCCAAGCAAGGGTAATTTTACGATAGAATTTCCAGGCATGGGTAATGGTGTAGTCCAACTGGAAGCATACAGTCTTGCAGGAGCTAAAGTTTTGAAAACTAATCTCTTGTTGTCTGGAGGTGCGGCTGAAATTGCGCCAGGTCTTCCTGCTGGAATGTATCTTTTTAGAATTAGCCAGGACGGTGTTGATGCCGGTTCATTTAGAATGCGAATCGAGTAATTCAGCTAAACTTTTCTTGTACCACTTTCTCCATCGCGGTGTGAATTTCATCTACACTGGCTTCCCAGGTATGCTGTTTCGCAAACTTAATACGGGCCTTTTGCAGTTCGGTTGAATCTTCTGCAAGAGCCTGGGCAATGAGGTTCACATAATCCTCACGAGTTTCTCCCAGATAGACATGATCCTTAAATATTTCCATGGCTCTGGTTTGCGTCGCTACGCTGGGTTTTCCCATGGCCAGGTATTCATCAATCTTCCGGGGATAGTTACCCACAGTTAAGGGATTTAGCTCCTGTGGATTGATGGCTACGTCAAAAAACTTGAGATACTGAGGGAGTTCTGCCGGTTGTTTGGGGCCAGTAAACAAAACGTTTTTCTGTTGATGCAGTTTGCTATTCTTGAAGTGTTCATCTTCAGGTCCGACATACACAAAGTCCCATTCGGGTTTAGCTTCTGCCAAATACTCCAGCAAACCGATGTCTAGTCTCTTCTTTAAAAGTGCTCCAATGTATCCGATCACCGGTTTGTCAGTAGCAGGTAAATCCTGAGGACGCTCAAAGTCCATTTGTGGATCAAATAAATCAGTTTCACATCCCTGACCTACATAGTAGCTATGTGGATTAAACTGCCGGCAATAATCGGCCAGGTAGAGTGAATTGGCCGTTGCCAGATCTACTTTCTCAATAAGCTCTGCCTCTAACCGGACACCATGCTTGGCAAAATAGGGTTGGCTGATCAGATTATCGCGGGAATAATAAACATACAGATCGGGTTGCAGCAACTCTTTGAGGTAAAAGCTGCGAAACATATCGCTGTCATTAAACAAGTAATAATTGTTGAAGCCCAGTTGCCCTGCGTACTTCTTTATCTTTTTAGCGATGCGTTTGTTATTGCGGTAATTAAAGCGGTCGTATAGTTTACCATCAGGCAGTTTGCTGATGGAGTTTATTACTATGCGCGGATACAAAGCATAGAGGTTATCACTTAATTGATGCAGCTCAGGACTTTTGCCCTTCAAGACCGACATTCTTATCGGAGTGTTCTCTTCGGGCTTTCTTAACTGCTTGTAAAGTGCGTGTTGATCCAATGGATAATTGACATACAACACCTTATTGTGTTTGGATATCTCCCGGGCTATGTTAACGCAATTACTGCCGATAGGACTATCAATAGCCTGCAGCCCTACAAAGATGTAGTGCTGACCGGTACGGACCGTTTTTGTTGGATTATTTTTTTGCATGCTAAGGCCAAATCTATGAACAGTATTCATTTCTCCTTCGCAATTGAGCTTCAAGTTGTTAAATGCAGTTCATCGAAACACCAAAGCAAATTATTTTTGTAGGAAATCCCTGATTATAGCAGCTTGCATATTAACGAGTTATGAATTGAGATGATTGATAATCAAACAAATAGCCTATGCATTTCATCGTAGTTTTTCTGGATTTTTGACAGGATGCGTTTTATTTTAGCCCAAATTCCAATCAATGAAATCTGATTCAGAAAAGATCAAGATTCTTCACACAATCCGTCAGGGTAAAATTGGCGGAGGTGAAACACATGTGCTGGATCTCGTAGCAAGCTTATCGGATGACTTCCATTCTGAAGTACTGGCCTTTACTCCCGGAGAAATGGTGAGTGCTCTTAAGAAAAGGGGAGTGTTGTGTCATGTTATCCATACTGAGAAACCATTTGACTTTACGGTATGGTCTAAAGTGAAGAAGCTTATGGCCGATCGTGAAATTGATTTGGTTCATGCTCATGGAACGCGTGCCTGTTCTAACAGTTTTAGAGCGGCCAACAAATTGGGTATCCCATTACTATATACCATCCATGGCTGGTCATTTCATCAAGATCAATCAAACGTAGTTCGCAATGTGCGAGAGTACAGCGAAAAGTTTTTGGTAAATCGAACGGACGTCAATATTTCGGTTTCACAAAGCAACAACCGCGATGGTATTGAACGAATTGGAATGCCAAATTCTACCGTGATCAACTACGGTGTTAATACAGAAAAGTTTAATCCCTACAAGGAGCCTCTACTCACACGAGCAGATCTTGATCTTCCGGCAGATAAGATTATTGTAGGCATGTTAGCGCGGCTAACTATACAGAAGGATCCACTAACCTTTATACGCGCTGCGGCGGAGGTGATAAAGGAAGAAAAAAATGTACACTTTCTAGTGGTTGGTGGCGGTGATCTCGAAGAACAGTGTCACAAAGAAGCCATTGAGAAAGGACTGGGCTCTCATATCACTTTTCAGGAATTTAGGACGGATGTTCCGGAAGTCTTAAAACTCATGGATGTGTATTGCTTGCCATCTTTGTGGGAAGGATTACCCATCGGCATCCTGGAAGCGATGACTATGGAAAAAGCCATAGTCGCCACTCCCGTGGATGGGACTAAGGAAGTCATAACTCATGAAGTATCCGGTATGCTTTTTCCTGAGTATCAGCATAAGGAAATGGCAGCGTGCATCATAAAACTTGCAAGAAGTGAGGAACTTAGAACTACTCTGGGTAAGAATGCTCGAAAGATTATTGACGAGTCTTTTGGGGTAGACCGGATGGCTGATGAAATAGGAAGTCTTTATAAGAATGTACTTGAAAAAACTGCGATAAAACTCTAATCTCTCTTAATCCAATCAAAGTCATGAAAATCGATCAGAAAGAAATCAAGCGGAGGATAAGTGAAGCAACCGGCTTTGAAAGAGCCGAAGAATTAAAGCGCTTACAATTTATCATAGATGAACTAAATGCTCATCTGGATTTTGATACCTCCAAAAAGGTCATGGAAATAGGCTGTGGTAATGGCAATGTTTCGATGGGAATTGCTAGTATGGGTTATCAAACCCTGGGCGTTGACATTGACGCTGATAGTATTACCCGGGCCAAAGCCAATAATACCTACTCTAATCTGGAGTTTAAAGCAGAACCTGCGGAAAACCTTACGGAAGGGGATAAATTCGACGCTATAGTTTGTACCGAGGTGTTGGAGCATTTGATTGATCCCTCGGTGGTACTGGATTATGCCGGTAACTACCTTAAGAAAGGGGGTATCTTTATCAGTACGGTTCCCAATGGCTACGGCCCCAGGGAGGTACTGATGACCAAGCCTATGCAATACCTTGAGAAAAAGGAGTTAGGTGAGAAGCTGGTAAAATTTAAACGGCTTTTTGGTTTTGGACATGGTACAGTGCAGAGCAGCAATCCCGATCTGGAACATATTCAATTTTTTGGCAGAAAGGAAATTGTAAAACTGCACGAAGAGAGAGGCTTTAAACTGAAGAATTTCAGCAAGGGCGACAGCTTGAGCAATATCTTTCCCCTGTCAATTTTCACCCGCAGGAGTAGGAAATTGCAGGAAATTGATTGCGCAGTAGCAAATGTGTTGCCACCCACCTTTACTTCTGGGTTTTATATGTCATACATCCTCAAGGCTTAATCACTACCAAGTGATTATCATAGATTTACCGTCATGAACGCACCACGTTGGCCAGATTTTATTGTAATAGGCGCTGGGAAGTCGGGAACAACTGCTCTTAATGAGTATTTAGACCAACATCCTGAGATATTTATGTCTACCAGGAAGGAGCCAAATTTTTTCGGCTTGGAGAACGTGGATATAGACAGCTATGAAATTGAAGAATCCCGGCAATATCATCTCGATTCCATTTACAAGAAGGATGAATATCTGGCGTTGTATGATGGTGCCTCAGACGAACAAAAGACCGGGGAAATATCCAATTTGTACCTGTACAGTTCCGAAGCTTATAAGGCTATTAAGAATTACGTACCAGAGGCCAAGCTGGTCGCCTTGTTGCGACAGCCCGCCGATCGATTGTTTTCACGCTATTTGCACATGATCAGAGAAGATCGGGTTCCTGCTGAAGATTGGAGCCAACTGTTTGATCGCAGTACCATTTGGTGGAAACGCCCTGATTTGGTTAATGAAGGATTTTATTGCCGTCATCTTAGAAAGTATTTTGAGCATTTCCCTAAAGAAAACATTAAAGTATTTCTGTATGATGAGTTCAGAAAGGATCCGGAAGCCATCCTAAAAGAGATCTATAAGTTTATTGGTGTTAATGACCGGGTTCTGGTTGATACGGACATTGTCGTGAACAAATCCGGAAAGCGTAAGAATGACCTCTTTAACATCATGCTTGGTCAGAACGGGATGCTTGTGAATCTTACCAAAGCAATATTCCCGCGGTTGCATGATCGCTTTAAGCGCAACAAAGATGTAATCAAGTATCTCAACAAAGCACGCAATAAGCATATTATTTCCATGAAAATGGATAGTGAACTTCGCAATAGAATTACCAGCGAAATTTATCATGATGATATTGTGGAGCTCGGTAAACTACTCAATAGAGATATGACCGAGTGGTTAGCACCACGTGAAGCAAAGGTGGACACCGCTTCATAATTTTCCCAATATGGTGCAATATTCAAATTGGGAATAATGCTTAATTTCTGATCGAGCATATTTTCCATCCCTATTCCGGAAGCTTTCCAATATGTAAATTGATTCTTTCAGAAAACGCTTATTCTACATGGCATTTTTACAGGATTCTTAATGCTGATATCGATGGTATTATGGAAGCCTTTTAGGGGTGAAATATTTTTAAATCATTGAAAATCAGATTTTTTATATTGCTCTTCTAGAATTGATTTAAGCGGTTTTGAGTTCACTTTGATGTATGATAACCTTTTCCTGTCTTTAAGCTTAATCGTGGCTTTAAACCGCGTTTAATTCAGGAGAAGAGAGATTTTCGGCTTTACTTTTGTCATGGACTGGCAGAGGGTGAAAATTGGACGAAAAAACAAGAATTAATTGAAGCTAATTAATTGATAATTAAATATTTAAGATGGTGTTTATCCACCAAAAACGATGGCGGTTTACGCTATTTTACAATGCATTCATGGGAATTGAATTCCCGAATTGAGAAAGAAGGTTACTTTTGAACATCACCAGATATTGGACCATGAACATTTTTAAGGTCTTTATTGTAGACGACAATGAGCTTTACGCCAAAGCAAGTCGCCACCACCTGTCTCTGAATCCAGATAATGAGGTGGAGGTGTTCTTTACGGGTAAGGAGTGTCTGGCCAATATCTATTCTCGTCCTAACGTAATTTTTCTCGATTATTCTCTACCGGATTTATCTGGTATTGAAGTACTGCGCAAGATTAAGGAGTCTAACCCTGAAATTCCTGTGGTTATCGTTAGTGGTCAGGAGAATGTTAGTACGGCCGTTGATCTCTTAAAGGAGGGTGCTTATGACTACATTGTTAAGGATGAGAATGCCCATGAACGCATGTGGAAAGCTTGCAATAACATCAAGGAGAATTACATGCTCCGGGATGAGATTGACCGCTTGCGTGAGGAGGTAGATCACAAATACGATTTCACGAACATCAAGGGAAATAGCGCACCAATAAAACGGGTATTCCGACTTATTGAGAAGGCGGTACAGACCAATATTACCGTTTCTATCAGCGGTGAAACGGGAACCGGTAAAGAATTGGTGGCCAAGGCTATTCATTACAATACCAAGAGCACTAAAAAGAAGCCGCTGGTAGCGGTAAATATCCCCGCCATTCCCAAAGAACTGCTGGAGAGCGAATTATTTGGACACGAGAAAGGATCATTTACCGGTGCAGCCGGCAGGCGGATTGGAAAGTTTGAAGAGGCAAACGGCGGTACCATTTTTCTCGACGAAATAGGGGAGATGGATATGAACCTACAGGCAAAGCTGCTGCGTGTATTACAAGAAAAGGAGATTACCCGAATCGGCAGCAACACACCTACTAAGTTCAACGCCCGTATAATGGTGGCAACCAATCGCAACCTGGCGGATGAGGTGAAGAACGGTAACTTCCGGGAGGATTTATACTATCGCTTATTGGGCTTGCCTATCGACCTTCCTCCATTAAGAAACCGTTCCAACGATATTATCATCCTTGCGAAATATTTTATGGATGCCTTTTCCAAGGAAAATGGCCTCCCAAAATTGGGCATCAATAAAGAGGCTCAGAAAAAACTCCTCAGTTACCCCTGGCCGGGCAACGTCCGTGAACTTAAAGCGGTCATTGAACTAGCGGTAGTGATGGCGGACGATGCTGAAGTTCAGGAATCTGATATATCCTTTAATAGTACAGATGACGGTCTTAACGGTCTGATTAATCAAGAACTGACCTTAAGATCATTTAACCAGCGGATTATTCAGCATTTCCTGGATAAATACGATCGCAATGTTGTTGACGTAGCCAGAAGGCTGGACATTGGGAAGAGTACCATATACCGCATGGTTAAAAACAAAGAATTAAAAATTTAAGTGGAAATGTCTGACAAACTCTATAATCTTCAACAACTTAGAGATCTAGCCGCTGGCAGCGACGATTTTGTGCAAAGCATGATTGAAACTTTCCTGGAGCACACGCCGGGACAGTTGGATGAAATGCTTTCTGCCTATGAAAGTGGTGATTTACAGACCGTTGGAAGTATAGCACATAAGATTAAACCCAATATAGACTTGTTCAGTATCAATGATATTTCACAGGATATTAGGGTAGTAGAAGAAAAAGGAAAAGCAGGAATTAATGATGAGGCATTGAATGTCAGTCTCAATCGAGTCAAGGATATACTGCGTCAATCATTCAACCAAATGCAATAGTCATGGACGTTAGCGGCAAACAAATTCTAATAATTGATGATGAACCCATCATGCGTAAGCTATTGATGCAGATCATCAAAGACCGGCACGAGGTGGTGCTGAAGAGCAATGGTAGGGAAGCCCTGGAATGGATGTATTCTGGCAATATTCCCGATTTAGTGGTTGCCGATCTCAATATGCCTGAAATAGACGGTTTTGAGTATATCCAAAAAGTAAGAGAAAGTGGCTTTTTTCAGGATGTCCCACTTATTGTTCTTTCCGGTGAAGAATCCAGTGCTGAAAGAATTAAGTCGCTTAAACTAGGCGCCAATGACTACATGATTAAGCCCTTTAATCCGGAGGAACTGGCTTTAAGAATTGATAATTTACTCAGACTAGTACAGTGAAACGCCTGATATACATAGGAGAAGATCAGGCTTTTGCAGATAGGCTTTCATCCGTGAATACCTATAGTATGCTTCATTTACCCAACGTAATTGGATTGTATGAAGCCTTAGGTGATGCCTCACAGATTTCCATGGTGTTAGCAGATTTAAAACTGCGTGGTTTAGATGGACCCGGGGTTTACGAAAAGTACAAGGAGGAGTTAAATCACTATGAAATTCCCTTTGGCATCGTGGCCAATAAACTGGATCACGATCGCAAATTAGCATTGCTCGAACAGGGTATTCTTGAAGTTTATGACACCAACACGGATCCAGCTTTAGTGGTAGGCAGAGTGCCTTTCCTCGTAAATATGTTGCAAAGCAAATTGCGGTCAAAGCTGCCAGTGGATCAACCCGAGTATAAGATACCCTGGGAAAAACGATTATTTGATATCATTGTGGCAGGAGCCGCTCTTATTATAGCTTCCCCAGTGATAATCCTCGCTGCACTTGCCTTGCGTATCGAGAGTCGGGGACCTACTTTCTATGTATCAAAGCGGGTAGGTACGGGCTATAAGGTCTTTGATTTTTACAAGCTGAGATCCATGTATGTGGACGCTGACCAGCGGATGAAGGATATCAAACACCTGAATCAATATGCCATGGAGGCGCAAAAGAACGCCGATAATGAGGAAGCACCAGTGAAATCAGGTGCCGGTCCTACTTTGATCTACAAGAATGGAGAGATGATGAAGGAGGAAGAGTACTTAAAGATTAAGAAAGTACAGCAGGCCGGAACATTTGTAAAGATCAAGAACGATCCCAGGATTACTAAAGTGGGCCTCTTTCTAAGAAACACCAGCATTGATGAACTACCGCAATTAATAAATGTGCTGAAGGGAGATATGTCTATTGTCGGTAACAGACCTCTTCCACTTTATGAAGCGGAACAACTCACTTCTGATGATTGGGGTGAGAGATTCCTGGCACCAGCCGGTATCACCGGTTTATGGCAGGTAATGAAACGCGGAAAGGGCTCGATGTCTGAAGAAGAACGAAAAGCCCTGGATAACGCGTATGCCAGAAAGGTAAGTTTGTGGAACGATATCAAACTGATCCTTAAAACTATCCCAGCCTTATTTCAAAAAGAGAATGTTTAAGCAAAAAATACATATCCGGTTTTTGATCCTTCTGATGATCGTAATCACAGGATCCACCGCTTCCAGTCAGATTGATACCACAAGATTTAATGCCGCAGGCAGTAACCTCATAGGCTTGCTACCGCCATTGCAATTATTGATCGATTCAGCAATGGCCAATTCTCCGGAAATGACCATTTCAGAAGTTTCATTAGAACAGAGTGAGATTGAAATTAGACAAGGGAGTAAAGATTGGGCAGACTTAATAGGCTTTAGGGCGCGTTATGGCTATGGTCAATTCCTAACTACCAACGATGATATTGGCGTTCAGTTTGCAGATCCTCGTACCGGATACCAAATATTTGCCGGTGTAC
Organism: Owenweeksia sp.; assembly: GCA_965229445.1. Taxonomy (GTDB): domain Bacteria; phylum Bacteroidota; class Bacteroidia; order Flavobacteriales; family Schleiferiaceae; genus Owenweeksia. The sequence continues at coordinate 2,634,014 of OZ245876.1, read as the reverse complement.
AATTGCCACTAAACTACTTTGTTAGCAGGAATGAGCGCATGGAATTACTGAAGACCCAGATGGAGATCAGTAAGCAAGAACTCAGGCGCACCCAAATGGATATTAGAGATCAGGTTATAAGAACCTATAATGAATTAGTACTATTGCAACGTCTAATCAACATATCGGCGGAAGCCAGAGAGAGTGCCACACTTCAATATCAAATGGCGGAAGAGAAGTTTAGAGATGGTCAGATATCATTGGAGGAATTAGGCAGCGCTACCAACATGAGGGCTAATTTTGCCTCGGAATACGAAAAACTTAGAGCTCAGTTTGGTGAGGTATATACTGCCTTGGAAAGATTGGTAGGTACCCCGTTTAGTAAATTTCCCAAATAGTCAGTTATGAACTTTATTCAGCTATTAAGAGTTGTAAATCGCAATCTTAACATCCTCTTTCTCTGCTCTTTGGGATTGGCCGTGTCTGTGTTTTTCTTTACCAGAGGACTTCCCAAAACCTATCAGTCTATCACGGAGATTTACACCGGTATTGCCAGTGGCATGGATATAGAAGATGTGGAGGGGGCTAAGAAAGATTACCGAGCAGCCAATAATGAATACTCCAACCTGTTCAACATCATCAACAATAAGCAAACCGCTATTGAGGTTGGCGAAAGACTTTTGGCGCATCACCTCATGATGGATGGCCCGCAAGAAGGTCGTATTGATAAAGTGGCCTGGGAAGCGTCGCGAAACAGAGTAACTCCTGAACTTTGGGACTCACTGCGGGTGGAGGACTCCTTTGAAAAGACTCTTGAAAATGTAAAAAACTTCAGGGTTCAACATTTTAACACCTTTCGCGCCCAACAGATATTTGAACGGGGAGGATCTCCCTACAGTCATCAGTCGATAAGCGGAGCAAAAGTGAAGCGCATAGGCTCTTCAGACCTTATTGAGATCAGTTATTACTGGTCCGATCCTGGAATTTGCCAGCATACCCTGGAAATACTCAACTCCGTCTTTAGCAAGAGACTGCTCAAAATGAGAGTAGAAAGAACCGAGGATGTAGTGCAGTATTTTAAAGACAAAGTATCTGAAGCCAGAATGAAACTCGAGAGTGCTGAAGACAGTCTGGCGAATTTTAGAATTAAGTACCGAATTATAGATTATGGAGAGCAAACCCGCTCTATTACCAGTTCCAAAAATAGCATTGAGGATGAATATCAGAAGGAACTACAGGTAAAGGCTGCCGCGGAAGCTAAACTCAAGAAGCTTGAAACCCAGTTAGCGATATCGGATAATCGTGGTGAGGAGTACGATAAGCTGCTCCAGAAACGTACAGAATTGGCAGAACTAAAGTCTAGAATCCTTGAACTTGAGGTGTATTATAATGATCCAGATAAGGTAAATACGCTCAAGGAGAAAGCCAAAGTACTGGAGGTTGAAATTTCCAATCTTGCGGCTCAGGTCTACAACCAGGGCAGAAATCAATCTGGGGTTTCAAATGAAAGCCTCCTATCTGAATGGCTTACAGCCACGCTAGCCTTAGATGAGAGTGTTGCTCGTTTACGAGTACTGTCTTCTAATAAAGCATATTACGAAAATGTTTACAACGAGATTTCACCCTTAGGTTCTCAGCTAGCCAAGCTCGAGCGAGCGGCGGAAGTTGCAGAAAGTAAGTATCTGGAACTTAATAAAAGTATGAATTGGGCTCTGATGCGCCAACAAAGTGAAACTATTGCTACTAGCGGTATCACAGTTACTACGGTGCCTACTTTTCCCCTTCAGCCAACGGAATCAAAGCAACTGTTACTGGTAATGCTTGCCGCGGTGGTGGGCTTCATCATTCCATTGATTTTGGTGTTGTTATTTGAGTTCCTCGACAACAGTGTAAAAAGTCCCATTCGCGCTGAGGAAATGACTGGATTAAAACTGGTGGGAGCCTATCCGGATGTAAATCTAAGTCCGGAATACAAGAATGTAGATATGGATTGGCTGAGCACCAAGTCTCTGGGCTTAATATCTCAAAACCTGCGACTGGAAATGCGGCGACTGGAGAAGACAGGACGTGGACCAAAAAGCATCTTAATTTTTAGTACCCGGGAAAATGATGGCAAAAGCTTCATTGGAAAGCTAGTGGCTGAAGAACTGGCTTCCATGGGTAAGCGCATTCTGTTAATCTCACCAGATATTGAAGATGAGATAGCAGGTGTTACACTTAAGACTTATGAAGCGGACAAAAAGTTTCTGGGGATAAATCAGTTGGAAGAATTGGTTGGGGAAGGCGATATTCAATCCGATTACGATTTTATCTTGCTGGAATTAAAAGGAATTTTATCCAATCAGTTCCCTGTTGAGCTGGTGGAAAAATTTGATTTGGCACTTAACGTTCTCTCTGCAAAGAGAATTTGGAATAAAGCCGATAAATACGCTCTATCAGAGTTTATGGATACCCTTGGATTTGAACCGAGATTGGTGGTGAACGGAGTATCTCCAGATTTTATGGATCAGATGCTGGGTGACATTGAAAAACGCAGATCGGCCTTGCGGAAGTTCCTGAAAGGATTGATAACCATGCAATTCAAGTCGAGGAAATTTTCCAGAGCCTCTAAAAAAGCTGCTGCAGCCAAGTAAATTGGCTCAATCAGCTCATCAATCCATATACTTGTTGTACCAGATTTGAAAGAGGAGAATGTTCCAAATCTTTTGGTGACCCACACTTTCTCCAGTTAGGTATTTGTCTCGCATCCTGATTACTTCATCAGCGTTAAAAACGCCTTGGCGCTCAAGAGTTTCACGATTCACATGATCGAGCAATAAGGTACGCATCTCTTCTCTGAACCACAGTTTTAGCGGGGCTATGAACGGCATTTTTGGACGGTCCATAAGTTTGGGATCCACATATTTGTGTACGACATCTTTCAGCAAAGCTTTGGTTCTTCCATTGCGCATCTTGAAATCTGATGGCAGACGTGCAATAAACTCAATAACACGCTGATCCAAAAAGGGTTCCCTTCCTTCCAGGCTTACAGACATGGCTGCCCGATCAATTTTTACCAGATTGTTGTCCATCAGAAAGGTCTTGTAATCAATGGCCAGCATTTTATTCAGGGCATCATTGCTATCATTGAGTTCATCTGCAATATCAAAATAGGTCGGCAGATCTTTACAGGGTCTTTTTATTAGCCTTTCTGCCTCTTTATCCGTGATGTAATTACTGATATTTCGCAAGGCCACATACGGACTATGTGTGCGCCAAATATTGATCATCTTTTCGTAGCGAGAGGCAAAGTTGTAGCGATTTGAAAGTACCGGTAATTTCTCCGGATTGAAAACGGACATAGCAGCTGCCAAGGCAGACTGAATAAAATGTGGGTATTTTTCAGTAAAATCAACCGACTGCTTAAACTTATTGTAGCCTGCAAAAATTTCATCACCACCATCGCCAGACAAAGCAACGGTCACAGTTTTTCTGGCAAGCCTGCTTACCAATACGGTAGGAACCACTGAGTTATCTGCGAAAGGCTCGTCATAGATGTCCGCCAAACTGTCCAGAATATCTTCGGCTTCCGAGGGAGTGCAATAAAGCTCGGTGTGATCCGTGCCAATGTGATCAGCGATGCGTTTCGCATCTTCCGCTTCATTGTACTGTGCCTCCTTAAAGCCGATGGTAAATGTCTTCACTTTCTCGGTTCTTTCCTTCTGTATCAGAGCTGCCACTGCCGTACTGTCGTAGCCACCGCTAAGAAATACGCCGACCGGAACATCGGCTACCATGCGATAGTTAAAAGCAGAAGTGAGTATGCGGTTGGTTTCTTCTATCGCTTCCTCATAAGGCATATCCAGCTTAGGCTGGTTGTAAGCATCAACCACGTCCCAGTATTTGTGCTCAGAAAGCTTTTTACGCTGGAGGTCAAGTTCTAGATAATGACCTGGTTTTACTTTTTGCGTATTCTTGAAAATACAGTATGGGGTGGGTATATAACTCAATTTGAGATACTGAGCCATGCTATCCAGATCCAGCTCCTTTTTAAACAGAGGATTCTTGTGAAATGGCTTTAGTTCTGAGCCGAAAATCAAAACCTGGTCATCCTGGTACACATAAAGTGGTTTCACCCCGACTCTATCTCTTACTAGAAACAACTTTTCTTTACTTGCATCATAAAGCGCATAAGCAAACATGCCGATAAACTTTTCAAGCGATGCCATGCCCCATTCTTTGTAAGCCACGAGTATGACCTCGGTATCAGAATGAGATTTGAATTGATGCCCCAGCGCTTCAAGCTCTTCCTTAACTTCATGAAAGTTGTAGACCTCACCGTTAAAAACGATGGTGAGATCCTCAAAATGCATGGGTTGAAATCCAAGCGGCGAAAGATCGAGGATGGAGAGTCTCCTGTGACCCATGCCTACCAAAGCATTCTCATGTTGTAAGATTTCAGCACCATCAGAATCAGGGCCACGATGCGGAATGGTATCCGTCATGGCTTTAAGATCCTCAACTTTTAGAGACTTGGTATAATCACAAAATCCCGCAATACCGCACATAGATTAGTTGTTATAGGTTATTCGCTTATCGACAAAGTAGAAGACACCTTTTAGAAAAGCTTGTAAATGTTTGAATTCACCTCTGATTAAATGCGTAAATACGTTTTTAGGTATCGAAATAAAGGTGAAGAACATCATAAATGGAATTAACTCCATTGATTGATAATTTCTTAGCATGAACAGCACTCTGTTTCTGTTCATGTAGTAGGTCTTGAGCGGATTCATACGCCCCATCGAAGCAGATTCTTTGTGATAGATCTTCGTATCGCGCTGACAATAAATTTTGTAGCCCGCTTTTCTGATGCGTTCGCTCCAATCCATCTCCTCATAATAGAGAAAGAACTCTTCCGCCATGGGGCCAACACTATCCAATACCTCTTTGGGCACCAACATGCCTCCGCCGTGCATATAATAGGTCTCGATAACGCCACTGAGTGCTGGATTATCCATCTCTCCATTTCCAAGTGCTTTGTTTCTGGCGGTGAACATATTAATGTTGCTGCAACCTGCATATTCAATCAGTCCGGGTGTGTGGTAGTATTCAAACTTGGGACTAATGGCTCCCACAGACTCCAGACGCCTACTTGTTTCTAAAAGGATACTTAAGGTGTCTTTAGGGAGTATGGTGTCGTTGTTTACGAAGAAGTAAAATGAGCCGGAACAATGAGGTAAGGCTAAATTATTACCACCGGCAAAACCGAGGTTCACCTTACTTTCAATCAAGCTGATTCGATCATCGATGCCTTCCAATTGATCACTGGATGACTCTCGCGAAGCATTATCCACAATGAAAAGTTCCCAGTTGTTGTAATCTGAGGCAAGCAGACTATCGACAAATTCCAGAGTTTCAGGAGTGCTGTTATAGTTTATGGTAATGATACTTACCAAATCATCGTGGTCAGGCATTCCTTAAATCTTGATTGTTGGTGGCTTGTTATTCATTATTGTCAGGAGTGCTATTTAGCTAATTTACTCCAGGAGCTCTTAGCGGTTCTGGCTCCTTCGATGGGAGCCATGCGATCTGGCAACTCAATTTCACCCTTTTCATTCCACCATTTCATGCTAAAAACGAAAGCTAAACCAACAAAGGTCATGAAGTTGTTGGGAAACTGGGTCATTACGGAGTTTCCATAGTTAGCCAAGAGAATGCCGGCATAACCGGCCAGTATCGCCATGGAGTAGAACTGATTTTCGGGGTCTTTTAAATTCATACTGATCACCATTCCTCGAAAGAATATGATGAGCAGAATAAGAACGTATAAGTTTCGGCCTACAATTCCCGTCTCTGCCCGGATCATCGTGTATAAACCATCTGTTTCAAACTGTGACAGCCAGGTGCCTCTGGAAAACCTCCTTCCCCAATATCCACTAGAGCCAACACCTCCTCCAAATGGCTTACCCCGAAGATACTCGGATAAAGCTTGTCTGTTTCTAAATCGGGTATTAAGTGAGGCATCTTCCGGATTAAGAGCGGATCTTAACCTCATGATGGTATAGTTTCCGCTGCCGATACTGGTATACTTCAAAAATCCAAAACTCAAACCAATCACAAATAATCCCAGCAATACCAGTTTAAATTTCCGAACCATTACCAAGTATGCTATGGCTCCCATGGCGGGTACGGCCAGAGCGCCCCTGGTACCGCTGATCATCAAGGCATAAAAGGAGAGCAGACCTACAATCAGGTAAATAGTTTTTAACTTTTTCCGGAAAGGTCCCAGGAATAATATCAGAGAGATTATTGAGATCTGACCCATGGCCGCACCAAAAGTTCCGGCATCATAATAGTAGGAGAACACTCTGAGCTGCCCAAAAAGGATATGCGTACCCTTGGCTCCAGCATCCAACCACATTTGCTCGGTATGCGATACACCAATCGTGTCTTGCTTTATCCCCCAAAAAACACCGAGTAAGGATAGCACCATCCAGGTATGAAGGAAGACCTTAAAGTCTTTTTTGGTATTGAAAAGCACCAGAGTGGATACCACGATAAGCAGCGGATAGAGTGCAATACCACGCATTACGTATAGCCAGGCCATAGAACTCACAGCTTCCGGATTAAAAACCTGAAGGAGGATATATAACATCCATAATCCCATCAAGGCCGTTAAAGATCTGCTGGCCAGGTAATAGTCTGTATTGTGCCAGTTTTTAATGGCCGGTAATAGAACAGCCAAAACCAGAAATACGTCAACCCCCAAACTCCATGGAATATTTACCGGAACATATCGCACCAGCATAGCCATGAAAAAGCTAAGGAACAAGACCACATAAAGATTGAGCTTGGGACGTCTGTAGAGAATCACCAGGGTGATAATGGCAATAGGAATGATAAACCACCCCAGGTAAATTAGCGGTCCTTTTTTGGCGTACAGGATGCCTGTTACTACAGTTAGCAACAGAAGGGTGGAGTATTTCCAAATGGGATGTACTCTTAGCCTACTTCCTGCAAGGGTACTCATTTCGATTTTTGAAATTTAGCATTGGCCGGATTGAATACGAAGAATTGTTGCCATTCTTCTACGGGCAACTCATAGTAAATAACATCCAGGATCTTCTTACTGTCATAAACAGATTTTCCGTTTACCAAGGTCTCAGAAATAATGCCTTCTATGGATCTTGAACCCTGGTGAAAAGCGTACAACTGAAATTGCAAGAGCTTCAATTCGGTTTCTTTTTTGGAATCTTCCGTGGACACTTTGGAAATATCCCCTCTGATCTCGAGGCTGTATCCACATTCTCTGGTCAAATTGACCCTTTCGGATACAGCTTCAAAAACATCAGCTCTCAGTTTTTCTACCTGACCATAAGCTAAGAGTGGAATGCTCAGATTTTGAGTGCCTTCCATTCCTGCCTTGCTAATATCTGATAAGTGCTTTTTATCCAGGAGAAAATAGTAGATACTGGTCCAATTTTGCCAGGAACGACGAGTTTTGGCAAACTCAAAGGCACCATTATTCGCGTGTTTTACTAACAGAACCAAGGTGTCTGTGCCATAAACTACGGGATATAATTCCAATTTGGCAATATTGTCTTCACCAATTTTTCTTTCCTCTTTAAGCGTGCTTCCAGGGGTGTGCACATTGAGGCGCAAAGGAATGGTGTTCTCCATGCTTACCCATTGACCATCAGGCGATTTAGACCAGCCGGTAAGACCCTTGCTCAGGCTGCTAACGGGCTTTAGTCCGAAGATTGGCAAAGGTTCATTAATTCGACTTTGTCCGTGCAGTAAAAAACCGGATAAAAGGTAGAGTATTAAAACATGTTTCATGTATGCTAAATAAGTGATAATGAATAAAAAAACCAATATGCCTGCACCCTAAGCCAGCAGCGAAATCAGCTTCGTTTAATGTATCGGCTCGATTGCAATTTCTATTCTGGACTTAAAAGTAAAATTACTATTCTCGATGTATGACATTCCGGAATGTGCAGGTAATTATTCATTATGAATTGTGTGTAAATACCACACTACAAGACGCTTGAGTATGCCGAGAATTGTCACTTTCCGCCGATATTCGCCAGTTAATATCCTATTATCGAATCTTATGCTTTAGAACAAGGTATGGTCGTGCATTCTGGATATATTCGCACTAGTAAAACTACCTAGCATTAAGTTTTAAACCACCCTTCATACTCTGACGGGTAATTGGAACCTAAAATGTGATCTACTTTAGCGATGAGTAATGCTTCATTATAAGCCACCGCGTTACATACAAGACTACCTCAAATACAATTATCGACCATTTGAGCAGATAGAAGATTCCCTCTTCGACGAAGTGGCGGAAGGCTTAAAGACTTTACAGAGTTCAGATCCATTGGTCTCCATAGTGCTGATCGCGTACAATGAAGAAGATTATGTTTTCGGGACGCTGCTCAGTCTTTCTAAGCTTGATCATACTTACCCTCTGGAAATAATTGTTGTGAATAACAATAGTACGGACAGTACGCAGAAATTTCTCGATCGAGTTGGTGTAAGATCTGTCTTTGAGTCTAAACAAGGATATGCTAATGCTCGACAGGCCGGTCTCAATAGCGCCGTAGGAAAGTATGTGATAAGCGGTGATACGGACACGCTCTACCCAAAAGATTGGATTAAGCCCATGATCACGCCCATGGAAAAGGATGAGAAGGTAGTTTGTACGTACAGTAAATCCAGATTTTATCGGGAAAATAATAATTATACCTTGGGTCTGTATCTCTATGAAAAGGGCCGAACGCTTGATTCTTTTATCAAAGCCTATAAACGCCCGCATTTAAATGTCAGAGGTTTTAGCATGGCTTTCCGACGCGATGTAGCCCTGGAGATAGGAGGGTATAACACACAAGTTAAGCGGGGATCTGACGGCTATCTTGGTATCGAACTCCTGGATCGGGGTAAATTAAAGATGGTTAGGGATAAACGGGCTTTGGTGTATACCAATATGCGTAGAACAATAGTAGAAGGTGGTCTATTTCAGAACTTTATGAAGAGATTTTTTGTGACTATGCGCTACTTCTTCCACATGTTTACTCGTCAAAAGGATCGGTAAATAGCAGAGAATTAGCAACTTATCATACCTTCGTTATCCATCAAAAACCATAAGGCATTGCTATGCTTGTCTTGAACGTCATCTTACTGGTTCTCTTTATTCTCTTATTGGGGACAACTTTCTATTTTCTGGTATTCTCCATTGCTTCTGTTTTTCCACTAAGAAAGAGAATTAATAATTCCAATACCAATCATAAGATAGCAGTACTTATTCCGGGATATAAGGAGGATGCGGTAATCCTTGGTGTAGCGAAGGATGCCCTTACTCAATCTTACGATCAAATTTATTACGACGTCATAGTCATTGCAGATTCTTTTTCGGAGGAAACTCTTGCGGCATTGCGTAAGCTGCCGATTAAAGTAATTGAGGTGAGTTTTGACAAGAGCACGAAGTCCAAAGCCCTAAATCGGGCTATGGCCGTTCTGGATAGTGATTATGATATCGCCCTGATATTGGATGCTGATAATGTCATGGATGAGCATTGTTTGGAAAGAATCAACCAAACATTTGGAAACGCTACCGTGGCTGTGCAATGTCATAGAACGGCCAAAAATCTCAATACTCCTTTTGCAATTCTCGACGGCATTAGTGAGGAAATCAATAATAATATTTTCCGTAAAGGTCATCGGGTCATGGGCTTTTCTTCCGGATTAATTGGTTCAGGAATGGCCTTTCGTTACGATTACTTTAAGTCCTTGATGTCTAAGATAGAGGCAGTAGGAGGCTTTGATAAGGAATTGGAATTGAGAATTCTTGAGCGAAAGGATGTAATAGAATATTTGGACGATGTCTACGTCTACGATGAGAAGGTACAGCGAAGTGAAGTTTTTTATAATCAACGACGGCGCTGGATTTCTTCTCAAGGCAGAAACTTTCTGACTTATTTAGGGCCTGCCTTTAAGCAGCTCTTGCGAGGAAACCTTAATTACTTTGATAAGGTTTATCAGTGGATTCATCCCCCGAGGGTCATTTATATCGTAGCATTGGTGTTGATCAGCAGCGCCATCATCATTTTTCACCCCAGTTCGCAGATGGTCATGGCATGGACTCTTTTGCTACTAGGCGGCATACTTTCCTTCCTCCTGGCCATACCCAGAAGGTATTACAACTTTGTTACACTTAAGGCATTGTTCAGCCTTCCCAAAGCATTTTGGCTTATGCTTAAAGCGCTGCTACAGGTAAAAGGTTCCAATAAGGAATTTATCCATACCGAGCATACCGCGGTGGAGGTAGAAAAGGTAAATAGATCATCTCCAACCAGAAAAGCAGGATAGAATGGAAGGCATCTGGTGGATATTGGTATTCATAGTTTTTTATGCTTACGTGGGCTATGGGATTATCCTGTTTGGCCTGGTGAAGCTTAAAAAGGCCTTATCTAAATCGCAGCAGTTTGACCCTAATTTTTTACCACCGGTTACCTTGGTTATTCCGGCTTATAACGAAGCAGATTTTATTGAGGAAAAGGCCATCAACAGTCTCGCATTGGATTATCCCAAGGATAAGTTTAGAATTCTCTTTATTACCGATGGCTCTACCGATCAAACGGCTTCGTTGCTTGAGTCTATTGAGGGCATAGAGGTCACTCATCATGATAGGAGAGCGGGCAAAGCAGCAGCGGAAAACCGGGCAATGACCCTGGTAGATACGCCAATTGTGGTTTTTTGTGATGCCAATACGATGCTAAATCGGGAAGCTATTCGTGAATTGGTAAAATATTATCAAGACCCTAAGGTGGGCGGAGTAGCAGGAGAAAAGAAGGTGTTAACCAAGGAAAGTGATAATGCTGGCGCTAGTGAGGGATTCTACTGGAAGTATGAATCGAAATTAAAGAAATGGGATAGCGATTTATATTCTGTGGTGGGTGCTGCCGGTGAATTAATCTCATTCCGTGCAGAGCTCATGACCGATCTTGAAGAGGATACTATTCTGGATGATTTTATGCAATCCTTGCGCATCTGTGAAAAGGGATACCGGGTAAAATATGAACCAGCAGCAATTGCGATGGAAACCGCTAGTGAATCTGTCGGAGAAGAACTCAAAAGGAAAATACGCATTGCCGCCGGTGGCTGGCAGTCTATGAGCAGGTTATTAGGTTTGCTTAATCCTTTTAAAATCCCTGTTCTCACCTTTCAATACGTTTCTCACCGCGTGCTCAGATGGTCGTTAGCTGCCTTCGCCTTACCCTTTATTCTGATTATCAATTTGCTCATGATACTCCAGGGAGCACATTGGATTTATGAAGCAATGATGGGCTTTCAGGTACTGTTCTATACCCTGGCTCTAATAGGCTGGAGTATGGAGAACCGCCAGTTAAAGGTGAAAATTTTCTTTATTCCCTATTATTTCTGCATGATGAATTATGCCGTATTCGCCGGTTTTGTAAGATGGTCTCGTGGTACGCAGAAATCAACCTGGGAAAAGGCCAAAAGAGCGGTAATCTAGAAGTTGGGTTTCAGATTATAGCGAGTATAGAATTCCTCAATCACCTTCACCGTTTCTTCAGCAGTATCTACAATCTTAAAAAGCTTGAGATCTTCTTCACTGATATTGGCTTCTTTTTCTAGCACCACTTCTTTGATCCAGTCAATTAGTCCACTCCAAAACTTACTTCCCACTAACACAATTGGGAAGCGACCTATCTTAAAGGTTTGGATAAGTGTGAGAGCTTCAAAAACTTCATCCATGGTGCCAAATCCTCCTGGCATTACTACAAAACCTTGAGAATATTTCACAAACATCACCTTGCGAACAAAGAAATAATCGAAATTGAGATTTTTGTCCTGATCAATAAAGGGATTTGGTTCCTGTTCCATCGGAAGCTCAATATTGAGACCAACTGAGGTACCTCCACCTTCCTGCGCGCCTTTATTGGCAGCTTCCATCATCCCGGGGCCTCCGCCAGTAATTATACCAAATCCATGCTGCGTGAGTTGGAAGGCCACTTCCTGAGCTAATTTGTAGTGCGGGTGATCAGGCTTGGTTCTGGCCGAACCAAAAATGCTTACACAGGGCCCAATTTTAGCGAGCTTATCATAGCCATTTACGAATTCAGCCATAACCTTAAAGGTGGCCCAACTATCATTGGACTTAATTTCATTCCAATTTTTGGCTTCAAAGGCTCTCTTTATGCGATCATCTGATGATCTATAATCCTGATTACTCATTTTTTAAAATTAGGCTTTTAGGATATATCATGCTTATCAAGCATACTTAACCTTGTGCCGGTTAAATTCTTCGGCAAGATACTTTGCCGTGTAGGTGTTTTTGGTGATCAACTCCTCCGGAGTTCCCTCAAAAACTATTTGCCCACCAGCTTCTCCGCCTTCTGGACCAATATCGATAATGTGATCGGCTTGTTTAATGACATCCATATTGTGTTCAATTATGATCACCGAATTGCCTTTGTCAACCAATTTGTTGACGACATCCATCAATACTTTTACATCTTCAAAATGAAGACCAGTAGTGGGTTCATCCAAAATGTAAAGGGTCTGTCCGGTATCTCGTTTACTGAGTTCAGTAGCCAATTTTACGCGCTGAGCTTCTCCGCCGGATAGGGTAGTAGATTGCTGTCCCAGGGTGATGTATCCCAGGCCGACATCTTTCAGTGTTTTCAGGCGATTGTAAATTTTAGGGATGCTCTCAAAAAAGTCCGTAGCCGCGTTTACGCTCATATCCAACACATCCGCAATTGATTTACTCTTAAATCTTATTTCAAGGGTTTCGCGGTTAAACCTTTTGCCCTGACAAGTTTCGCAGGGGACATATACATCTGGTAAGAAATTCATTTCGATCACCCTGATGCCTGCCCCTTCGCATGTTTCACATCTGCCGCCTTTAACATTAAAGCTAAAACGGCCGGGTTTATAACCTCGAACCTTAGATTCTGGAAGATTGGCAAATAAACTACGGATATCGGACAGTACGCCGGTATATGTAGCAGGATTGGAACGGGGAGTGCGCCCTATCGGAGATTGATCGATGTCTATGACCTTGTCAATATTTTTTAATCCGCTAAGGTTTTTAAAAGGCAATGGCTTTTGCACCGAATTATAAAAATGCTGGCTAACTGCCGGGTAGAGTGTTTCATTGATCAAGGATGACTTGCCACTGCCAGAAACTCCTGTAACCACCACCAGCTTACCCAGGGGGATTTTAAGATTTACCGATTGCAAATTATGACCGGTGGCATCTTTTAAGCTTATTTGCTTGCCATTGCCCTTGCGTCTTTTTGTAGGTATGGGAATTTCGAGTTCATTCCGGAGATATTGTGCGGTGAGGCTATCACTATGGCGAATGCTGTCCAACTTTCCATGAGCCACAATTTCGCCACCTCTTCTTCCGGCGTGTGGCCCAATGTCGAAAATGTAATCTGCACTTTCAATCATATCCCGGTCGTGTTCCACCACAATCACAGAATTTCCGATATCTCTTAAGTCTTTCAGAGAGTCTATGAGCTTGTTGTTATCGCGCTGGTGGAGGCCTATGCTGGGTTCATCCAGTATGTAGAGCACATTTACCAATTGAGTCCCTATTTGGGTAGCTAGTCTAATGCGCTGAGCCTCACCGCCAGACAAGCTTCTGGCTGGCCGGTTAAGGCTGAGGTAATCCAGACCCACGTCTAACAAAAATTGAGAACGGGTTCTTAGTTCTTTCAGGATCTCGGCAGCAATAATTTGCTGGTCGTTTTCCATCCGCTCTTCTACCGTATTAAACCATTGATTGAGCTTCAATAAGCTCATATTCGCTAAACCAGAAATATTCTGGTCGTCAATTTTGAAGTTTCTTGATTCTATACGCAGTCGGTCGCCATGGCATGAAGGACAAGTGACCTTGTTCATAAATCCGTCTGCCCACCTCTGAATGGAGCGACTCTTTTTCTCCTTACTCTGACTGACGATGAAATTGATGACCCCTTCGAAATTGATATTGTACTTTCTTGTAACACCAATGGTCTTGTTTTCCACTTCAAAGGCTTCATCCGCTCCATAAAGAATTACTTCCATTCCTGGTTCAGGAATATCTTTAATAGGCGTATCCAAATTAAACCCATACCGGTCACCAATTATTTCCAGTTGGTTAAAAATCCAGGTACGCTTAAATTCTCCCAGAGGAGCAAAACCACCTTTTCTAATGCTTTTCTCAGCATTGGGAATAATTTTATCCATATCTACCTCAGAAACCAAACCCAGGCCATGACATTTTGGACAGGCTCCTTTGGGAGAGTTAAATGAAAAAGTATTGGGTTCCGGTTCGGGATAGGAGATACCGGTACTGGGGCACATTAAATTTCGACTGTAAAACTTGATCCTTTCCCCGGTTTTGTCGGATACCATCATTACCCCATGTCCGTGGTGCATGGCCGTAGCAATAGACTCCTTCAATCTCTTTTCACTTTCTGTATTTACCTTGAGTCGATCGATTACCAACTCAATGTCATGGGTTTTATATCGATCGAGGCGCAGGCCTTTCGATATTTCAGCAATTTCTCCGTCAATGCGCGCTTTAATAAAACCTTGCTTGGCCATGCTCTCAAACAATTCGCGATAATGCCCTTTGCGGGAACGGATCACCGGTGCCAGTATATTGATTTGTTGGTCTTCAAAATCGCTGAGGATCAACTCCTTAATGCGTTCATCGGTGTAACTGACCATCCGCTCACCGGTCTTATAGGAATAGGCTATGGAAGCCCTGGCAAAGAGTAGTCTGAGGAAGTCATAAATCTCCGTCACAGTGCCAACGGTAGATCGGGGATTCTTGCTGGTTGTTTTTTGCTCTATTGAGATTACCGGACTCAGACCGTTAATCTTGTCGACATCCGGGCGTTCAAGGTTACCGAGAAACTGTCTGGCATAGGCGGAAAAAGTTTCGATGTATCGGCGCTGGCCTTCTGCATAGATGGTGTCAAAAGCAAGGGAAGATTTTCCGCTGCCACTGAGGCCTGTAATCACTACCAGCTCGTTGCGGGGAATGACTACATCAATATTCTTCAAATTGTGAACCCGGGCACCATAAACTTCAATTTGCTCGGTTTCGCTGACACTTTGGTTTTTTGTCATTTACTTTTTTGCTGCCGTCGTTGTTCTGTTGAGCTTGATCTGGGATCTATCTTACTTCCTTTTCACCGCTGCTACCTTCCGGAATTCTTTCCTCAGAGTTATCCTTGGTCATCTCAAGTTCGGAATTCTCGACTTCTTTTACCCGCGCATCCGGAGAAAGTTCATAATGTCCTGCTTCAGGAATATTGATATGGTATGTTCTACCTGGATGGGCAGGGAGATATTCGGTTCTTATCCAAGGGTTATGATATTTTAAAATTCGGTAATTGATACCTTGTTTTTGAGCAAAAGCTCCCAGGTCCTCAATGATCGTATCCACGGATAGGGTTCTGGTAGGAATGGGTTGATACAGATCTTTTTCGCGAAAATGAAAGCCATGCTTTTCAGGGTTTTCTAAAATTTGCTTTACGGCCATAATTCTGAAAAGGTATCTGCCGGTTTCACTGTTTAAGGTCAGGTCGTAGTAACTATGGCCTTGCTGGCGTTTTAATTGTTTAGCTAAGCCATCGCGTCCCATATTGTAGGATGCTGCTGCCAGCGTCCAGCTATCAAATTGTTTATAGGAATCAAGGAGGTATTGGCAAGCCGCTTCAGTAGCTTTTTCCAAATGATATCTTTCGTCTATCTCTCGATTTACTTCCAGGCCGTATTCTCCTGCCGTACCTTTTAATATTTGCCAATATCCGGCAGCACCGGCTGGGGAAACCACATTGGTTAAACCACTTTCAATTACCGCCAAATACTTAAAATCATCCGGAACATTGTGTTTTTTAAGGATGGGCTCAATGACTTGAAAGGCGCGATTTGATCGTTTAAAAAAGAGCATGGTTTGACTTTGCCAATAAGTATTCACCAGCAATTCACGGTCTAATCTTTCAGCGATATCCGGATCTTCAATCGGTACCCGCTCATGCGCGAAATCCAGGCTTTCAGGAAGGTTGAGGGCATAGATGCCATAGTTTTCATTGAATGCCAATTGGAAGCCATCATCACTCACGCCATCATAAGTATAATAGGTGAGAACACTTAGGCTCAGTGTAATGACCAGAGTCATTAATGCGGCTCTGGCCCAAGGCGTTGATTTTTTTTGCTGCATGATATTTCTTTAAGCTTAAAATTGCGTGGTGAGCTCCGAAAACATAGGTGCCTCTTTATCCTTCTCACTTAAGCTGGGATTGTCAATTTCCCAATCAATTCCTAAGTGTGGATCATCCCATCTTACGCTTCCTTCACTCTCCTTATTGTATGGTCCTGAGCACTTATAAGCAAATATGGTATCGTCTTCCAGAGTGGCAAAACCATGAGCAAATCCCGGGGGAATCCAGAACATCTTTTTATTTTCTCCGGATAGGAGCACTTTGTGATGCTTGCCATAAGTGGGACTGTCTTTTCTGATATCTACTACCACATCCAAAACCTTTCCCTGAATTACCCGCACCAGTTTGCCTTGAGCATAGGGTGGGTTTTGAAAATGTAAGCCTCGGAGCACACCCGCTGCAGACATTGATTGATTATCCTGAACAAATTCCTCCGGTATGCCAATTTCCCTGAACTTCTCGCGGTTGTAAGTTTCGTAGAAATAACCTCTGTCATCTCCAAAAACCATGGGTTCTATCTCCAGTAAACCGGCTATGGGTGTTTCATGCACTTTCATATCCGCAAAAATAATTCTTAGCGGTACGCAACAACCCTAAACTTCGATGAATTAATACCAGAATTATTAAAAGAATATTCCAGCTTAGTTGGCCACTTCACTCATAAACTTAATACGCATCAGGCGCAGTTCTTCCTCCTCATAATCACCATCAAATTCATCATATGCTTCGCCTAAGTCTGCTGATTCAGCTTCCATGAAATAGTCGTAAATCTCTTCAATTTGATCTTCATCAAACATGCTTTCTATGTAATAGTCAATGTTTACCCTCGTACCACTATTCACAATATGTTCCATTTCGGTAATGAGCGCATCCATTTCCAAACCTTTGGCGGCGGCTATATCTTCGAGGGGAAGCTTTCTGTCGGTACTTTGAATGATATAGACTTTAAGTCCAGACTTGTTGACGATCGATTTGACAACAAAATCATCTGGTTTATCAATATCATTTTCCTCAACGTATTGTTTTATCATTTCAATGAATGGCCCGCCAAACTTCTTGGCTTTACCTTCTCCTACACCACTAATATTTTTTAATTCATCGACGTTGGTCGGATAAATGAACGCCATCTCCTGCAGACTGGGCTCTTGAAAAACCGCATAGGGAGGCACATCCTTTTGACGGGCTACCTTGCGCGTCAGATCCTTGAGCATAGTGAAGAGCTTATCATCCATCGCAGAACCACCAGACTTGGTGTTGGTAACTATATCATCACCGGAAGCATCATCACCATAATCGTGGTCCTCGGCCATCATAAAGCTTTTGGGCGCTTTCATAAATTCACGACCTGCCTTTGTGATGTTGAGCACCCCGTACTTTTCTATGTCTTTGCGCAACAGACCTGAAACGATTGCCTGTCGAATTATGCTGGTCCAAAAATGATCATCCTTATCTGCCCCTTCATTAAATTGCTCCAGCTGATCTGCTTTATGCTGTTTAAGCATTGTGGTTAGCTTTCCGGTGAGAATATGAGCAATTGGCTGAATTTTAAAGCGTTCTTTCGTGGCATAAATTGTATCCAATACCAGCTTCACCTCTTCCTTGGCCTCAAATTGTTTTTTTGGATGTCGGGAATTGTCGTCATTTTGCGCACCCGGACCATTGTGTTCGTCGAATTCCTCACCAAAGTAATGAAGGATGAATTTCCTCCGGTTCATGGCTGTTTCTGCATAGGCTACCACTTCCTGGAGCAGTTGATTACCTACTTCCTGTTCCGATACCGGTTTACCATGGAGAAATTTTTCGAGCTTTTCAATGTCCTTATAATCGTAAAAGGCTATGCAATTTCCTTCACCACCATCTCTACCCGCTCTACCCGTTTCCTGATAATAGCTTTCCAGGCTCTTTGGCATATCATAGTGAATCACAAACCTTACGTCCGGTTTATCTATGCCCATGCCAAAGGCTATCGTGGCTACAATCACGTCCACTTCTTCCATGAGGAAATCATCCTGATGCCGCACTCTCGCCTTGGCATCAAGTCCCGCATGATAGGGTAAGGCCTTAATTCCGTTAACTTGCAGTGTCTGAGCCAATTCCTCAACTTTTTTTCTACTCAGACAGTAGATAATTCCGCTCTTGCCGCTATGTTCCTTAATAAAGCGAATAATATCGCGATCAACATTCTTGGTTTTAGCCCTTACTTCATAATAGAGATTGGGTCTGTTAAAGGAGGATTTGTACACATTGGCATTCTCCATCCCTAGGTTCTTTTGAATATCACTTTGAACCTTAGGTGTTGCCGTAGCCGTAAGGGCAATGACCGGCTTTCGCCCGATGGCGTTCATTATATTCCTGAGATTGCGGTATTCTGGTCGGAAATCATGCCCCCATTCGGATATACAATGTGCTTCATCTATGGCGTAAAAGGAAATGGTGGTTCCCTTGAGGAAGTTGATGTTTTCTTCCTTGGTGAGAGATTCTGGAGCCACGTACAACAGCTTGGTACGTCCGGCAGTAATGTCTTCTTTAACCTGGTCTATCTGACCCTTGGTTAGCGAGGAGTTGAGAACGTGTGCAATCCCAGAAACCTCGGAGATACCCCGCATGCTATCCACCTGATTTTTCATCAGGGCAATCAGTGGTGAAACCACTATTGCGGTACCTTCCTGCATCATAGCGGGTAATTGGTAGCAAAGGGATTTACCGCCACCGGTAGGCATGATCACGAAAGTATCCTTGCCTTCCAGTACACTATTAATGACTGCCTCTTGATTTCCCTTGAACTGAGAGAAACCAAAATATTTTTTGAGATGTTCTTTAGCCGATGTCAAATCTTGGGTTTGAGATCCCGTCATTTCTACTTGTGTTTTTTAAAGATAGGCTAAACGAATAAGATGATAACAATATTCTAAATATATAGAGTCTAAACATTAAAACTTCTATTTATCCAGGAATTTACCAACTCGAGCGATGCTTAGGCCATACCGGTAACTATTTGAACAACTAAAAGTTGAAATAAGCTCTTCAAAGCATAGCAAAAGATAAAAAATCCTACTGAGAATACTCCTTTCCTTTTCGATATTTCCTGCACTTTTTCGGTTTTTAAAAAACCATGACCTTTGCGGCCATCTAAATTTAGGCATGGCTGAGAATAAGGAAAGGGGAGAAATGTCATTTCTGGAGCACGTAGAAGAGCTGCGCTGGCATCTGGTGCGAGCTAGTATCGCCATCATGTTGTTTGCTTTATTGGCTTTTTTGGGTAAGAGGATTCTCTTCGACGAAATAATTTTTGGTCCGAGGCAAATCGATTTTCCGACATATAGATTCTTTTGCGAGGCGAGCAGGTTTATAGGTGTAAAGGAGATTTTTTGCATGGAGGAAATGCCCTTTCAAATCCTGAATACCAAAATGGCCGGTCAGTTTAGTACCCATATTTGGGTGAGTCTGATTGCTGGATTCATTCTAGCCTTTCCCTACATTCTCTGGGAAATTTGGCGATTTATCAAACCGGGACTACATCAACATGAGCGTAAGTATTCACGCGTAATATTGTTTTTTGCAGCTATTTTATTCGCGATGGGTGTACTTTTTGGCTACTTCTTGATAGTACCCCTGTCGATTCAATTTTTGGGAACCTACAACATTAGTGCAGAGGTCAATAATCTTATCGATCTGATGTCTTACATCTCCACAGTTTCCACGATCACGCTGGCCGCGGGATTAATTTTTGAATTGCCAATAATCGTGTACTTTCTGGCCAGGAGTGGATTACTTACTCCCGAATGGATGCGTACCTATCGTCGACATGCCTTTGTGCTTACCCTGATCTTGTCGGCAGTAATAACCCCTCCCGATATATCAAGTCAGATTTTAGTGGCCTTACCGATAGTGGTACTCTATGAAATTAGCATTAAAATTTGCGCCAGGGTGGTGAGCAATATGGAGAAACGAAATCAAGAACTGGAAACCCCATAAGCTGGCCTTATCTTTGATTCTATGAGCACATGAAATTACGAGCCAACAACATAGTAAAGAGATACCGCAACCGCACGGTAGTTAAGGGAGTGAGCTTTGAAGTGAGTCAGGGTGAAATTGTGGGATTGCTGGGTCCTAATGGCGCGGGAAAAACGACTTCCTTTTATATGGTAGTGGGCTTGATAAAACCCAATGAAGGAAAGGTTTTTCTGGATAGTGAAGACATCACCAGGTTCCCCATGTATAAGCGAGCTCAAAGCGGTATTGGTTATCTGGCACAGGAGGCCTCTGTTTTTAGAAAACTCAGTGTGGAACAAAACATCAAAGGAGTTTTGGAGATGACTTCGCTCTCTAAGGAGGACCAGCGCAGTAAGCTGGAAGCTTTACTGGATGAATTTGGATTGCAGCACATTAGAAAGAGCAGGGGTGATTTGCTTTCTGGAGGTGAACGACGAAGAACGGAGATTGCCAGAGCCCTGGCGGTAGACCCAAAATTCATTTTGCTGGATGAACCTTTTGCCGGAGTTGATCCCATCGCTGTGGAAGATATTCAGGAAATTGTAGCCTCCCTAAAAGACAAGAATATTGGCATCCTCATTACAGACCATAATGTCCAGGAAACGCTTGCCATCACCGACCGAACCTATTTGATGTTTGAGGGTCGAATCCTTAAGTCGGGCACAGCTGAAGAATTAGCGGAAGATGAGCAAGTGCGTAAGGTCTACCTGGGACAAAACTTTGAGCTCCGGAAAAAGCGGGGGGTGAGGTGATGGATGTTGAATGTGGTCAATATGCCAATTTGCTTAATGTGGCAATGTGCTGGGTGATGGGTGATGGATGACCGGTGACGGGTGTCCAATATGGCAATGTGCTCAATGTGACATTTTCTGTCTTGCTTATCGCCTTTCAGGGGACTTCTCAGGTTCTACGTGTTGAACCACAGAAGTGGTGCGCCTACCACGTGGAACGTGGTGAACTCAGAATAAACCGGGCATTTTGCAAAACCAGCGGCAAAGCAGGCGAAATTGCGTCAGCCAAAGGCTGAAAGAGCATGAAGCCCAGCTTTGACTGCGGTTTGCGAAGCAAAGGTTTCTTAAAATGCCCTAGATTTTTGCTTCCTTTTCATCAATGGAAAAGGAAGGAAGGAGAACCAGTGAAGGATGACGGGTGACGGATGTGGTCAATATGCCAATTTGCTTAATGTGGCAATGGGAGCATTATACCAATCTCGTTAAAAGCCCTTGAACGACTGGTCGGGATTTAGGGATGACGGGTGTCGATGATGCCAGGTGATTCATTTGTCCGAGGCTGAATGATACGCATCAATTCCAGGAAACTTAGGGGCCAATCGCGCCCTTACCGCTGTGCCGAAGCTCTTTTAAGTCGGTCATTGATAGCATTGCCAAGGCCTTCTTCAGGGAAAATCTCAGCGAAAATTAGATCTACTTCAATCTTATCGAGTTGGCGCATGACCGAAAATAAGTTGGAAGCCGCTTCCTTTAAATCGCCTTTAGGAGATAGTAATCTTTGATGACGCGCTGGTACTTGCGGATAAATGGTTTTAAGACTGATAATTGCGGCTCTCTTACGTGGGAATTTCTCCAACAATTCTTCCACACTTCCTAACATGAGTGGTTTGGCGGGAGCATAATGAGAGACCATCATTCCCGGAGCGATGGGACTATCCTTTTCTTGTTCCTTTTTTACCAGGACTTCTTCTCCCAGTACATCCGCTATCTCCTTTTTAGAGATTTCGCCTATGCGCAGAATTCTAGGTATGTCACTACTGAGATCAACAATGGTAGATTCTAAGCCTATTCTGCAAGCTCCACCGTCAATAATATAATCCACATACTGCCCTAATTGTTCTTCAACGTGCGCGGCCGTGGTTGGACTGATATAACCAAATGGATTGGCACTTGGTGCAGCCAGTGCCATACCGGATTTACCCAAAACCTCACGGGTTAATTCGTGTTCAGGAAAACGGATAGCTACGGTAGATTGGCCAGAAGTGACCAGATCAGGAACTTTATCGGACTTCTTAAGAATAAAAGTTAAGGGCCCTGGGCTAAACTGTTCATAGAGTCGATGAAAACCCTTGGGAATATCTTTACAGTATTCATTCACCTGCTTGTCATCAAATAGGTGCAAAATCAAAGGGTCAAAGTGGGGTCGGTTTTTTACTTCAAAAATGCGTGCTACAGATTTGGCGTTGGTTCCATCTGCCGCAAGGCCATATACCGTTTCAGTGGGTATGGCTACCAAACCGCCATCCTGAAGAATGCTTATTGCCTTGTTTATATCGATACCAATTTCTGCCATTAGAAATTCCAGTGATTTTAGAAGAAGATGAACGTAATGAGGGCTGCAATGATAAAGAATATGCCGAAAAGTGGAATACTAATGAGGTTGAGAATAATGAACTTCAAAATAGTCTTTCCAGTTCCCTGGCCATAAAACCTTCGTAGAGCGATGAATTGATAAAGCAAAAAGCCTAGAATAAATATCACAATTACTCCTTCGTAGCCGGTGATTAGGATTAAACTAAACCCAAGGGCAAGTAACAGAAACAGAGCTGCCTGATTGTAAAAAGTGAAGAATAGGTGTTCGGGGTAATAAAACTTTCGCCTTAGGTAAAGCAAGTGATGCAGGGCGGCCAAAATGGGGAGAAACAAAAAGAGCACCCAGAAGAGCTTAGATGCGAAATATTTGCTGAATTCCTGATCATCAAAATCGGCAATTTTAATGCTTTGAGTATATAGCAGTCGATTCACCAGAGAATAATCCAGATCTAATTCATTTAAGGCTTTGGCAGCATCTGTTTCTCCAAACTCCTTGTAATAATCCATCATTTTTGAAATTCGTCCGGGGTCTTCCTTTTCCAAATCCACTGCTTCGGGCGCTTCAGCAAACTCAAGCAGGAGACTGTCTCCCGGAGTTACAGCATCTGTGGCTACCTCGGTGCTGTCTTCAGATGGTTCAGTTTCGGTTATTTGGACTATTTCATTGGATTCTCCAGAAAACTGAATCAGAAATAGCAATAAGATGGAGGACAGAAAATAGATCCTTACGGGATGAACATACCTTTGTCTTTTACCGCTTATGTAATCTTTTGGCACCTCGCCGGGTTTGGTGAAAAGCACGGACAGGGTGTGCATGAACCTTCCGTCTACGGCGAAGAAATTGCTTAAGCTTTCCCAAATGAAGTGCCTGAATCGAATGCGGCGAATATCATTTTTCTGACCACAGCGGGGGCAAAAGTTCTCCCCCTGAAGCGGATAACCACAGTTGGGGCAGGTGTCGGCTTTCTTAACCTGTTTGTTCAATTATTTAATGATGGTTTAAAATAGATCAGCTGAGCTAAGATCGCCAAATCCTATTAATCTGTCATAACGCTCACCAACCTGTCTGTTGTACACCAAAATTTGATAGGTATTTTCGGTTTCCCAATGACTACCATCTATGGTGGCCAGATCCGCGCTCATCACAGTGCCATCTAAAAGGGCATAGGCATAATTATAGGTTCCTTGCTTCAGTAAGATTTTATTTTGATAGGCCTTTCGGTCGTAATTGTACTGCAACTTAAATTCTGGCAATAATTTCCAGTCCGTCATCCTGCCAAAAACATAAACATCGCTCTCCTTTAATGGACTGGGATATTCCAGGTAGAAATCTACATAGACATAATCTGATTCCGTCTCCGAATCGCGTGCGTCGAGCCGGCGAATAATATATTGACCATTAATATCGTCGTTGTAGGTGTATTTAGATATAGCTCGGGGTTGATCCTTTTTTAGGTAAGCCGTAAAGGCGGTATCGCGTTCAATATGACGCACATTAATTCCCAGTGATTGGGTGGTTTTTAAGTCAAAAAATCTAAATTCTGAATTACCCTTAAAGGTATTTTCAAGATCATACTGATATAACAACTTTGAGTTTTGCATAAACTGAGGCTTCAGGTTGTGTATGGCATTGTCCCAACGTTGGTTTTGCAGGAGCTTTACTTTTAAATCGGTAAAGGGATCCTGAAATTGGTAATTGGGATGGCTGATGAAAAAATCCACTTCCTGATACTCGTTCATGAGATCCACCCGACTGGCTCTTTTTACAACACCACCCACGGTAACCCGATCCTCAAAAACCATAAACCGCTTGGTCAATACCAAATCTGATTCATCGCCCGAAACATAAACCACCAACAGATAATTTCCAGACTTTGTAATGGTCATGTCGTTATTGGGAAGGGTAAGTTTATAATTAGTGTAAGGAATTAAGGCATTTATGCTGTAGGCGTATTCTTGAATGTATCCCTCCTGAATGCGCGGAATATATTCCTGCTTTAACAAGTTGGAGGGAGCCCAATCCGCATCACAGTGAATAAGCGTGTAACTCATGTTCATATAGTCTGCAAAAAGGTCATCAAAACTCAATTCTAAAGATTGACCGGCACGAAGTGCCACCACGGGCATTTCCATGGGTTTGCCCGTGGGATGGAGTTTGACGGTCCTTATGCCGGGCTTGTAAATATGGTCCTCATACTTGAGCTCACCTTGTTTGTAATATTGGTCTATAGCATACTGTGCACTGGTCTGAGTGGCAACACTCAAAGTGGCAATTACGAGGGCGATGAGACGAAAGCATTTAGTATTCATTAAAACTGATTGACTTCTGCGAAGGATGAATGTCTTTATTAAGTAACTTTGCCCGCTGTTTAGACAGGCTCTAAATAATATAGATAACTTATCTAAAACAAGGCCACTTTATACTTTTGCGGCCAAAATAAGTTAGAATTTTTTGATTCTAAGCTAATGTCAGACACATTCAAGATTACGCGTGGCGTTGACATCAAACTGCAAGGCAAGGCTGAGCAGGTTTACGCAAACGCAGAACTCCCCGAAACATTCGCGGTAAAACCAACTGATTTTCCAGGCGCTAAGCTCAAGCTTTCCGTGCGCGAGGGCGATGAAGTTAAAGCCGGTTCTCCTGTTTTGTTTAGCAAGGATAGAGAGGAGGTGGTTATTTGCTCCCCTGTAAGCGGAGAAGTGGCGGAAATTCGACGCGGAGCAAAACGCAAGTTGCTGGAAATTAGAATTCTTGCCGACAAGGAAATCGATTATCTGGACTTTGTTGCGGCAGATCCGGCTTCTCTGGATGCGGAAGAGATAAAAAAGAAGCTCCTTGGATCGGGATGCTGGCCATTTATCAAACAGCGGCCTTATAATATTCTCGCCAACCCCAATAACCAGCCTAAGAGCATCTTTATTTCATGTTTTGATTCCGCACCTCTGGGAATTGATTATGACTTTGCGCTCCACGGTATGGAGAAAGAGTTTCAGACGGGAATTGATGCATTGAGTAAATTAACCTCGGGGTCTATTCATCTTGGTCTAAATGCCAATACCAGACCATCCACGGTGTTTACAGCCTGTAAAGGCGTGAAGTTTCATAGCTTCAAAGGGCCTCATCCTGCCGGGAATGTAGGGGTGCAAATCAATCGTGTTGATCCTATTAATAAAGGTGAGCATGTTTGGACACTCAACCCACAGCAGGTGGCCATCATTGGTCGACTGTTTTTAACGGGCAAATACGATACGCGCATCAATATTCCCGTGGCCGGCAGCAATGTCATGGATCCAAAGTATTACAAAACGATGATGGGGGCATCGGTGAAAAACCTGTTGCTAAACAACCTGAAGGACGATAGTCGCGTGATTAGTGGCAACGTGCTCACCGGAACAAAAATCACCAATGATGGATACCTCGGATTCTTTGATCAAGGGGTGAGTGTCATTGAAGAAGGTGGTGAGGATCAGTTTTTTGGTTGGATCACCCCAAACTTCCATAAGTTTTCCATTTCCAGAGCCTTGTTTTCTTGGATGATGCCAAATAAAGCGTATAAGCTTGATGCAAGTATGAATGGCGAGGAACGGGCCTTTGTGATTACCGGGGAGTATGAAAAAGTTTTTCCCTTTGACATATATCCTGTTCAACTTTTAAAATCGATCATGGTTAAGGATATAGAAGCCATGGAGAACCTGGGTATATACGAGGTAGTTGAGGAGGATTTGGCCTTGTGTGAAGTGGTTTGCACTTCAAAAACTCCGGTTCAGGAGACTGTTCGCGAAGGACTTGATTTAATGTTACAGGAGTTAGGAGATTAATATACTTTGAGAAAGAATGAAAATCTTTAAGAACATATTAAATTCCGTAAAGCCTCATTTTGAGGAAGGCGGAAAGCTTGAGAAGTATTATCCTGTTTATGACGGCTTTGCCACCTTTTTATTTGTGCCAGGCCATACGGCGCATACAGGAGCTCATATCCGTGACGGCATAGACTTAAAGCGTACGATGATCACGGTGGTTTTTGCGCTGGTTCCAGCCCTGCTTTTTGGCATGTGGAATGTCGGTTATTGGCATTACGATGCTCTTGGTATGAGCGATACAGTAACTTTCTGGGACCGCTTTCTTTTTGGAGCAGGTAAGGTGTTACCCATGGTGGTTGTTTCCTATGCTGTTGGTCTGGGAGTTGAATTCGCGTTTTGCGTCATTAATAAACATCAGATAAATGAGGGTTACCTGGTTTCAGGAATGCTTATACCACTAATAATGCCCGTGGATTTACCACTCTGGATGCTTGCACTTTCGGTAATCTTTGCCGTCATAATTGGCAAGGAAGTATTTGGGGGCACAGGAATGAATATTATGAATCCTGCACTAACCGCCCGGGTGTTTGCATTCTTTGCTTACCCCACCTGGATGTCGGGTGATAAGGTGTGGATCAACACAACTCCCAGGGAAGGGCAGGCAGTAGTGGATGGCTTCTCTGGCGCCACACCCTTAGGCGAGCTCGCTACTACGGGTACAACAAGTTATGACCAAACCAGTATGTTGACCGGATTGATTCCGGGATCTATTGGTGAAACTTCGGTTATTGCTATCCTTATTGGAGCAGCAATTTTGCTGTATACCGGTATTGGAAGTTGGCGTATCATGTTTTCTGCCTTACTCGGTGGAATTGCTATGGGATTAATTTTTAATGCGGTAGCAGATATGGCCATCTCGCCAGAACAACAAGCATTTATGGCGGTTCCCTACTGGCAACATCTGATTATGGGAAGTTTCGCCTTTGGAGTGGTGTTTATGGCTACAGATCCGGTCACCGCATCACAAACTGCGCGGGGAAAATGGATTTATGGATTTTTGATCGGCTTTTTAGGGATTATGATCCGGGTGTTTAATCCGGCCTATCCTGAAGGTATTATGATGGCTATCTTATTTATGAACGTGATGGCTCCCCTCATTGATCATTATGTAATTGAAGCTAATATCAAGAAACGCAAGAAGCGCCTTGCTCTTAAAACTGCTTGAGAATGGACGTAAATAATAATGGATATACATTCACATTTGCTGCTGTAATGGTGGTAGTGGTGGCCGCAATTTTATCCTTTGCCGCCACATCCCTAAAGCCTATGCAAGACAAAAACATCTCGCTGGAAAAGAAGCAGAGCATCCTGGCATCGATAGGTGTGGAAGTGGCTCGTGATGCTTCGGAAGAACCCTATGACCAGTACATTACTGAAGCTTTGGTTTTAAACAATGGGGAAGAGGTGGATGATCTGGTAGCCTTTGACGTTGAGCTAAAAAAGGAGATTGTGAAAGCACCGTCTGAGCGTAATGTTCCTCTGTACATTGCCGAAAAGGAGGGAAAGAAGTTTTATATAATCCCTCTGTATGGAAAAGGTCTCTGGGGTCCAATTTGGGGGTATATGGCATTGGAGGATGATGTGAATACAGTATTTGGAGCCACATTTGACCACAAAACGGAAACACCTGGTCTGGGAGCTGAAATTTCCACCCCAATTTTTATGGATCAGTTTCCCGGAAAGAAAATTATGGACGACGGAGAATTTGTGGGCATAGAGGTTCGCAAAGGAGACGCTTCAGGCGAACATGAAGTAGACGGCATCTCCGGCGGGACCATTACTTCGGTTGGCGTGCAGGATATGATTGATAATTCGGTTAAACCTTATCTGGAGTACCTGAGAAGTACGAGCTCCAGGGCACAGGGTAAAAACCTGTCTGAAGAAAAAGAACTAGCTAGTATTCAATAATTAAGTCATGGCGGAAACAGCAGTTGTAGAACAAGAGAAAAAGCCTAGAGAGCCCCTCTTCAGCAAGAAGAACCGCAAGCTCATTAGCGATCCCTTAAACGATGACAACCCCATTACGGTGCAAGTGCTGGGGATATGTTCAGCACTGGCCATTACCGTGAAGCTTTACCCGGCTCTGGTAATGTCTATTTCAGTGCTGTTTGTTTTGGCAGTAGGAAATGTGATCATTTCACTGCTCAGAAATATGATCCCTAACCGCATTCGAATTATCGTGCAATTGGTGGTGGTAGCCTCACTGGTGATCCTGGTGGATCAGGTGCTTAAGGCATTTGTCTATGATGTTAGTAAGGAGCTATCCGTATTTGTTGGACTTATTATTACCAACTGTATTATCATGGGGAGGTTTGAAGCTTTTGCCTTGGGTAATGGGCCCTGGAAATCTTTCCTTGATGGACTTGGCAACGCCTTTGGTTATGCCTGGATTCTCCTTGCAGTGGCTTTTTTCCGGGAGCTTTTTGGATCGGGACAAATATTTGGCCTTCAGATTATTCCCGAGAGCTGGTATATGGATAATGGAGGTTATTACGCAAATAATGGCTTGATGCTATTACCGCCAATGGCGCTGATTACTGTGGGAATTATTATTTGGGTACAACGTTCACGCAACACCAAACTAATCGAAGAAAACTAATCTGATATGCAGGAATTAGTAAACATATTCGTTAAGTCCATCTTTGTTGAGAACATGATCTTTGCCTACTTCCTGGGCATGTGTTCTTATCTGGCAGTGTCTAAAAAGGTGACTACGGGCGTAGGCTTGGGTGCTGCTGTAATTTTTGTATTGGGCATCACGGTTCCGGTAAACTATTTATTGGAGAATTTTGTCTTAAAAGAAGGAGCTTTGGTATGGTTGGATAAGCTTATGGGTCATACCACTCCCGAAGAAATGCTCTTTGCGAGTGTTGATCTTAGCTTCTTGTCCTTCATCATGTTTATTGCAGTAATTGCATCCATGGTGCAATTGGTAGAGATGGTGGTGGAGAAGTTTGCTCCCGCTCTTTATGGCGCTCTGGGTATATTTTTGCCTCTGATTGCCGTTAATTGCTCCATTTTAGGTGGTTCTTTGTTTATGCAGGAACGGAACTATAACTCCATAACGGAAGCTTCTGTATTTGGCTTAGGCAGTGGCGTTGGATGGTTTCTGGCCATTGTAGCCATTGCGGCCATTCGTGAAAAAATTCGCTATTCTCATATTCCTGCTCCGCTGCGTGGGCTGGGAATAACCTTTATTGTTACTGGTCTAATGGGCATTGCCTTCATGGCCTTCATGGGAATTAAGTTGTAACTGATTAATAGCAGACTGAGACATGGTTTTACTTACAACCTCTACTATTGTTATCGCCAGTATTGTGGTGTTTTTCATCGTAATTTTTTTGCTGGTAGGCATACTGCTCACCGCCAAAGCAAAATTGGCACCCTCCGGTCCGGTAACTCTCAATATCAATGGAGAGGAAAAGGAAGTTGAATCTGGAGAAACGCTGTTAACGACCTTGTCTGAGCAAAAGATATTTCTGCCTTCCGCCTGCGGGGGAGGTGGTACTTGTGCGATGTGTAAATGTCAGGTTTTAGAAGGGGGGGGAGAGATTCTGCCAACTGAGGTTGGATATTTCACTCGTAAAGAGGTTCAGGAGAACTGGCGCTTAGGATGCCAGGTCAAGGTTAAGAATGATATGAAAATCAAGGTGCCAGAAGAAATATTTGGCATCAAGAAGTGGGAGTGCGAGGTCGTCTCAAACTACAATGTGGCTTCTTTTATTAAGGAGTTTGTGGTAAAGCTGCCGGAAGGCGAAACACTGGATTTTGAAGCTGGTGGTTATATCCAGATTGATGTGCCCCCCGTGGAAGTTGATTTTAAGGATATCGATATTACTTCTCATCCTAAATTAGGCCGTGACCCCATGGACTTTAAGTCGGAGTGGGATAAGTTTGGACTTTGGGACCTGAAGATGAAGAACGATGAAACGATTTTCAGGGCATACTCGATGGCCAACCATCCAGCAGAAGGTAACATCGTGATGCTCAATATTCGTATCGCAACTCCCCCATGGGATCGGGCCAAAAATAAATGGATGGATGTAAATCCAGGGATATGCTCTTCTTATGTGTTCGGTTGTAAACCTGGCGATAAAGTAACCATTTCCGGACCTTATGGTGAGTTCTTTATTAAGGAAACGGACGCAGAGATGCTTTACATAGGCGGAGGAGCAGGAATGGCACCTATGCGCTCTCATTTGTTCCATCTGTTTCATACGCTTAAGACCGGCCGTAAAGTGACCTATTGGTATGGTGGCCGATCAAAAAGGGAGCTCTTTTATTTGGATGACTTTCAGCAAATTGAAAAGGAGTTTCCAAATTTTAAATTCAACATTGTTCTTTCGGAACCGCTTCCAGAGGATAACTGGACCCCTAAGAAAGATATGGATGATGAGGAAGGAGATGGTTTTACAGGCTTTGTACATCAAGCCGTAATTGATCAGTATCTCAAACATCATCCGGAACCGGAAGAAATTGAATTCTATTTTTGCGGACCACCCCTGATGAATGCGGCGGTCTTAAAAATGTGTGACGATTGGGGGGTACCCCCAGAAAATGTCAGCTTCGATGATTTCGGAGGATAATTTGTAAAGCGGTCAATCGACCGCTTTTTTTCTGCTATTTAATATTTCGCAATGCCTCATGATGATGAAAGCTTAGACGGACATATAGAGGTTCATGACGGGAGGTCTATCCGAGTTTAATCTCTGTATATATCAGATATACAGATGGTTAAAAATTTATTTAAATTTAATCTAAATAAACTTTGTGGGATTCGATTTGGGTTATAAGTTTGCGCCCATCAAAACAAAACCCCTTGAAATATTCTCTTACAAATGAGAAAAATTACTTTACTAATTTTAATAATCGCCGCACAAGTAAACGCTATTGCACAAGCTCCTGAAAGTGATAAATCGGCCATAAAGCAAATGTGTGGTTGCTATGAGGTGAGCTTTCAATATGCTGAAACATTTTCCAGCTCCGATCAATACCAAAAGCATGAAGACTATTCAGCCAAAGCACTGGAATGGATCTTTGTTGATGAAGAATCGCAGGACATGCTACGACTGCAGCATTTATTGATTATTAGTGATGAAAAGGTCATAAAGCACTGGCGGCAGGATTGGATTTATGAGAACACCAATTTTTTGACCTACCAGAGGAATTTGGAATGGAAGCATGCTGTGGTAAATGCGAAGGAAGTAAAAGGTACCTGGACTCAAAAAGTGTTTGAGGTAGACGACAGTCCAAGATATCAAGGCTATGCTACCTGGCTAAAGGTAGACGGCAAAACTTATTGGGAATCGCAGGTAGCTGCTCCATTACCAAGACGGGAATACACCAAGCGTGATGACTACAACTTAATGCTCCGAAATAATAAACATATTCTAACCGAAACCGGTCATGTTCATGAACTGGATAATGCCAAAATCATACGATCTGAGGAAGGAGATAGTACCCTGGTATGGGAAAAGGGGATGAATATTTATACACGTGTAAACGATGAGCGTTGCGCACAAGCGCAGATGTGGTGGCAAAACCAGCGCTCCTTCTGGGTTGATGTAAGAAATGTGTGGCATGATAAACTTAACGGAAAGGAATATGTTAATCTTAGATGGGAAATCGAGGATTATAGGCTCTGGCATCGTATTTTCGCGCTCCAAAATGAACTGGAGAAAGAAGGGTATTATTCCCCGGGATCAGGCCTTGAGCAGATAGAGGAAATAATTGATATATACTTGAGCGAAGAACCCAGTCCCTGGGCTTCTAGTAATGAGAATCTAGAATTTAAGAATTAAATAGAAGATTAATTGATCATGCACATATTGAGAGTTAAAATGGCGTTCCTGATGATAGGCTTGATGATAAGCATTTCAGGACAGGCACAGTTGTTTGATACCACCGGACTGAGCAGCAATTGGCCGGTACTTAGCAATTCGTACGAAACATGGATGGTGGGAGCCTTTAACGCGGGTAGAGACACGTCGAATCCTGCTGATTTTGGTTGGGGCGCCTATAATCAGGCTACACACATTATCGGAGGAGATAGCATCTATATTGTTAAAACCGTTCAGGGCAACTATAAGGGAATCTCTATAGACCAGCTGGCCTCTGGTGTTTTTACGATTACTTACAGTGATCTCGATG
This sequence comes from Owenweeksia sp., assembly GCA_965229445.1. Classification (GTDB taxonomy): domain Bacteria; phylum Bacteroidota; class Bacteroidia; order Flavobacteriales; family Schleiferiaceae; genus Owenweeksia. The sequence goes on along the minus strand of OZ245876.1, from coordinate 2,601,475 downwards.
GTAGCAATAAGACCACCAAGCTATTGGATCGTTCAACCTATACCACTAAAAATTTCTTTTACTATTCATTGGATGCTGAAATGATTAAGGATTTGGAACCCTGGACGGACGATTGGGATATCCTGTTCACGAAGTATCCTATTTTCTTCCCTGGTTTTGGCAGCTATGCGGTTTCAGGAGTACTCCACAATCGCAACGTAATGGTGTCTCAGGTGGAGAAAGACTCTGGCGTAGCAGCTAGTATAAACGATACGGTTCAGTTTCCATTCAGCGGTGATATTTCTACCATTGGTTATGATTGGAAATCTGCTGGTCCTTCAGGTACTGTCATTTTTGATACCCTGACTTATTATGTCCGTGATCAGATGGGAAATATCAATGAGTTGAAGCTAACAGATTATACAGGTAGTGGCACGGGAAAAATCACCTTCATGGTAAATGGTCAGGCAGATTCTATCGCACTGGGTGCAGGAAATGTGGATCAGGTTTATTATTCAACAGAGAGTAAAGCGGAGGTTCAGGTAAACCAGGACAAGGACTGGGATCTGGCCTTTTATGCTCAATCGGGATTCAGCGACATTCCGGTTCGAATAAATGATGCCAATGGAGTAGAACTCTATATTTACCCCAAGGCTGATATCACCCATTGGAATACGGCCTCCATTTCAGATCAGCAAATTAATCTACTATCGGTTTATCCCAACCCAAGTTCAGGTTCATTTAACTTGGCCGTGCAATCTGATGTGAGTGAGGAGCTGAGCATTGAGATTGTAAATACAAAGGGTCAACTAGTAAGAAGTGAAAGTAGAAGTATTGAGCCAGGCGTCAAGCAAATTAAGATAGATACCGAAGGACTGAATGCCGGAGTGTTTGTATTAAATGTGAAAGCTGGGAATTATCAGGCTACTACCAGAATACTGGTTCAACCATAGTGCCAAACGAGTTTTCAGTAATCTGTAACAGACCCCACGCTTAACTGGATGTTGCGTTTATTTGGTAGCATAGTAATGGTAGTCATCGCCTTGAGTCTTCCGGCTCAGGATTCCTTGTGGCTCAAAGTGCATGACGTGCATACAGATCTTCCCATCCCCGGTGCGGATGTATGGTTGATCAAATCAACCGATAGCAGTTTGTCCGTAACCAATGACAAAGGCATGGTAGGTTTGGAGGTGACTTCAGAAGCTTCTCAATTGTTGATTCGACACTTATCCTATCTACCGGTTAGGCAAAGCCTAAAAGCCAGTGGGCGGTTTCACCAGGTTTATTTGTCACCGCTGCGCGAAGAACTTCAGGAAGTGGTAGTTACCGGTCAGGCCAGACCGATTTTGGCGGAAGAAGCGGTGAGACAGGTGCGGGTAATAAACCAGACCAGGATTGAACAACAGGCCGCGGTGAATTTGAATGACCTGCTTACCAATGACCTCAACTTCAGCATATCACAAGATGGCATCCTGGGTTCACAACTTAGCTTACAGGGTTTGGGCGGCAACAGTATAAAGATTTTGATTGATGGTGTCCCTGTTATTGGACGGCTAGATGGCAATATAGATTTGAGTCAGATAAATCTCAACGATATTGAGAGGGTAGAGGTCGTAGAAGGCCCCATGAGTATTCAGTATGGCACCGATGCCATGGCTGGCACCATCAACCTCATCACAAAGAAGGAGGCTACGGCTAAGCCTGCCGGAAAGTTCAATGCCTACTATGAATCAGCAGGGAGATATAATTTTGATGGCAGTATTGCCGCCCCTATAGGTAAGATACAGGCCAATCTCTCATTGGGCCGATACTATTTTGATGGTTATAGTGCCAACAACAGCAGAAATCAGCAGTGGAATCCCAAAGAACAGTATTTTACTTCTCTGTCTCTTAGACGAAGGTATAACCGATTAATGCTATCCTACCGGGGAGACTTTTTTGATGAAAGCATTACTAACCTCGGTGATCCGGGCAGTGTAGATAGTGCCATTACGGTGGTTGATAGCGGGGCATGGAAATATCCCAGGGCACTGGATGAATATTATGATACCCGCAGAATAAACAATGCTATTTATGGCGATTACTATCTAAGCAATAAACTTACGCTAAAAGCATTTGTGGCTTATAATTACTTCCGCCGAGAAAAGAGTTCCTTTATTAGAAACTTAAACAGTGGAGAGGAGATACGCACGCAGGGAAGTGAAGCGCAAGACACCAGCGTATTTGGTTTTTTATCCTCCCGATTATTTTTTAATCACAATTGGTTAGAAAAGTTCAACTATCAATTGGGTTATGATTTAAGTCATGAGATTAATCAGGGGGAGAGAATTGAGAGTGGGAGCCAGAGTATTACGGACGTGGCAATATTTGCTACCGGAGATTATCTGCCCTTCAAATCACTTAGCGTGCAACCCGGATTGCGTTATGCCTATAACAGTCGCTTCGATGCTCCGCTTATAAAATCGCTGGCTCTGAGATGGGAACCGGCCAAAGATTGGGTATTTAGAGCTTCCTATGGTGAGGGATTTAGGGCACCCACCCTCAAGGAACTCTATTTTTTCTTCGTCGATGAAAATCACAATATCCTGGGCAATGAAGATCTGGTGGCGGAGACCAGCCAAAACTATCAGTTTGATGTCAACTATCTTCATCGCTATGATAAAGGGAGTGTTGAATCTGACCTGGGAGTTTTTGTAAATGATATTAGAAATCAAATACGGCTGATTCCTGTGATCGAGCCTGACGATCAAGATCCACGGGGCCTTTATACCAATGAGAACATTGATCGAACCATGACCAGCGGTCTCACCTATAGGTTAACCTATATTCATGGTCCCTGGCAGTTTGAAGGAGGTCTGTCCTACATCGGTATTAAGAACGATATCTCATTTTCCGAACAGGCCATAGGCAGCGGACAGGATGGCTTCAACTTCTACCCTCAAATCAGGGCAAACCTGTATTATAATTTCGAGAAGTTAAGATTGCGACCTTCCTTATTTTTTAATCATACCGGAGAACGTACGGATTTAATTTCCAACACAGAAGGAGATTTGCTATTCAATACTTTTGAAGCATATTCCATGGCAGATTTTATGCTTCGTAAAGAATTTTATAAGAACATTGTTGTTTCGGCTGGAGTTAAAAACCTCTTTGATATCACCAATCTGTCTTCATCCATTGATGAGACTGGCGGTACACATACCGGGGGCAGTTCATCAATTCCGCTGAGTTATGGGCGCACTTTGGTCATAAGGTTTCAATTGAGCATATAATGAGATATCTTCTTGCAATATTGGTTTTAATCATAATACAGGCTTGTCAGAAAGATGAAGATCTTTTACCGGGTCGTTTTGTGACGGACCAGATTGGGCAGGCCGATATGGTATCTGAGGGCGGTGTTGATTATCAAATGCAGTTGTACTTTGATTTGAGCAGTGGCCAGGTAAAGACCCAGAACTTGAGGGATAGCTGGGATTTGGCCTTTAGCTGCGATATAACTCAACCCAATCTCTTCGTTAATCCAGCGATGAGTTCATCCATTGCCCGTACGGGAGTCACCGATTTTTCTACCACTTTTGACCCCTCAAATTTCAAATTTGAATTTGAACGATCCGGGAGGTACTATCATCATGGATGGTGGTCTGGTGATATTGATAATGGACAACCAAAGCAGGAAGTGTACCTGATAAACCTGGGTCGGGATTTTGCCAATCAGGAGCGAGGTTTTTTAAAAGTGCAACTCATTGCCCTGGAGTCTGATGCCTACCTAATCAAAGTAGCCAAGCTAGATAATTCCGAATTGAAAGAGGTGAGACTGTCAGTTGAACCCCGGTACAATTATCAGTTTATTAAGCTTGATAAACCGGATGAGATCCTGAGTCTTGAACCACCAAAGAAAGAATGGGACTTGCATTTTACCAAGTATATGGAACGACTTTTTGATGGCAGTGATACCTTGGATTATTCGGTAACCGGATGTATGATCAATCCATCCAATACTACCGCGTATTTAGATACCATTAGCACACAGGACAGTACAATAAGCTACACCAGCCTTAGAATTGAGGATGTAGATGAACATCAACTATCTGACCGTCAGAACGTGATCGGCCACGATTGGAAGTATTTTGATTTAGATGTGGGAACCTTTCTGGTGAGAAGTAATCTTAATTATTTTGTACGAGATAATAGCAATATCACCTACCGACTGCATTTTACTGGCTTTTATAACAACGCCGGCCAAAAGGGAGGGGTGAGCTTTGAGTATCTGCCCTTGTAAATGCAACCGGTTTGATCAACCAGAGCTATTGATTGCATAGTTCAATTACTGGTTTTTTTTCCTGATATTTGAAAGGTCAGTATCCCTATCTGGCTCCCTATAAAATTCTGTTTATGAATATCTTGAGAATTAACCTTGGCCTGTTATCCTGCTTCATCCTATTCTCTTATAGTCTTCGATCGCAGGACTATAAAGCAAAAATGTTTGATCCCTCTTATAATTTCTATGAAGTTGTACAAGAGGCCGAGCAACATTTTGAATCTGAAGGCACTGGTGAAGGAAGTGGATTTAAGGGTTTTCAGCGCTGGAAGTTTCAGAATGAACCCAATTACTATCCCGATGGCAATAGAAGCGAAAGGGATATGTATTTTGCCGCAAAGCAGTACCAGCAATTTTTAGCGCAAAACTCGGCTAGCGTGGCCGCTCCGGCATGGCGAGATTTAGGTCCATATCAGATCAATAATATAGCGGGAGGTTATAATCCTGGCTTGGGTAGGGTAGAGTCGTTCTATGTCAATCCCAATGATTCAAACCTGATTTACCTGGGTAGCAGAAGCGGTGGCTTTTGGCGCACCAACGATGGCGGACAAAGCTGGCAAAGCTCCAGTACAGACTTTATGGTCGCCTCCGGCGTAAATGCCATAGCCGTTTCTCCCACCAATCCAGATAGTATTCTTATCAATATTCGGAATGCAAGAAATGGTACTTCCCACGGCGTATATCGTTCGGTAGACGGCGGCTTGACCTGGGATACTACGGCCTTTAATCCAAGTAACTTGGGCTGGATGGGCTTGGGTTCTAGCGGGCAGGTGCATGAAATAGCCTATCATCCACAAATTCCTCATCGGGTGTATATCGGAACTTCCAGCGGCTTGTATGTTTCTGATGATGATCTCCAAAGTTTTTCACGCTATTTAAATGCATCAGATGTTACCCAAATTGCCTTTCATCCTACCGATACGGGAGTGGTGTATGCCTATAACAATCGCGGCACGGCATTGGCAAATAATGTTTTAATCAGTGAAGATGGTGGAAGAGTTTATTCATCTTCAGCCACCCTCAATGGCAATCTCAATTCTGAATTGCATCTTTCCGTAAGTCCGGTTTGCCCGGATTGCATTTATGCCGCTTCTAACAATGGTGTTTGGAAAGCATTGCACCGTGATAGCAGCTTTACTTTTTTATCCACGCCACCGAAATCCTGCGACGGGTTTGCCGTGAGTGATGTGGACACCAGTATTATGGTTTATGGTATGCTGGAAATATACGCCAGCTATGATGGTGGCAGGACCTTTTTCCTGGAAATGGATTGGACCACGGGCAGGAACCCTTTCAATGGTGGCAGGTATATCCATGCTGATTTGCGCAGAGCACGTTGTATCAATGGTACCTTTTACCTGGCTACTGATGGTTATTTAGGAAAAACATTCAATCCCAGCCAAAACTGGACCCGATTAAGTTCTGGAACCGGCATTAGAGAAAACTATATGGTGGGGGTAAGTCAGAGCAACAACTATATGAATATTTGTGGCAGTCAGGATAATGGCTCAAGCGTGCTCAACCGCCAGGGTTGGTTAGAAATATATGGGGCGGATGGTATGGAAGGTATTATTCATCCCTTAAATCCGGATTATCTCATCATGAGTTATCAGTATGGTGGCCGTAGAAAAAGTACAGATGGAGGATGGAATCTAACCGGTTCACTGGATCATAACAGCGCCGCCTGGGAAGCCCCCATGTTCTTTGATCCGATTAACCCAATGCGGGTTTATTCATTTGGGGCCAATACCCATGTTAGCGATGATTTTGGATCTTCCTGGTCGCAGGTAGGGTCAGCCCCCTTTAGTGGTTCGGTTGATAGGGCAAATATTGCCTACAACAATACGCAGATTATGGCGGTAACGGATGGTAGGCAGCTCAAGATCAGCGTGGATGGTGGTAACACTTTTAATAGCAGATGGGCGGGACTCCCCAACAGTTTTATTACCGATGTATGCTTTGCTCCCAACAACGATAGCATTATCCTGGTTACTTTCAGTAGTTATCAAAACAATGGTCAAAAGATTTACAGGTCTGATGACCTGGGCAATTCCTGGCAAAATATTACCTACAACTTAGGCGATATGCCATTGCGGTCTGTGGTAGTAGATCATCTCCATAATGCCAATATTTATGTGGGCGCGGAGATTGGCGTGTTTACCATGCCACTACATGGAAATACCTGGACCTTATACAATCAAAGTCTGCCCAATTGTAGTATGAGTGATCTGGAGATTATGTGGGGAACTAACACCTTGAGAGGAGCTACCTGGGGACGTGGCTTGTGGGAAACCGATTTAGTGGGGCGTGAAAATCATCCCAGGATTATAACCACCAGTATTGATATCGGGCCATTGCTGGATGGATTTGGTGGCGGATTTCCTTCGGGAGGTGATGATCAGAATGTGAGATGCAAAATTGAGTACAGCGGTAGCTTATCCAGTGTTTTTCTTAAGTGGTCTGCCAACAATTTGAATCTGGATAGCACCATTAACATGACTTTGGTAGACAGCCTCTGGCAAACGGACTATCCCATAAAAGCACCAGGTAATTCAGACACTTATTTTAAAGTTATTGCCGTAGGAAGTAATGGTGATACGACGGAAACTTATCGCTTTATGTATCATGTTTTTGGCAGTGGTATAAGCATTGTCGAGCATGAAGAAAGTGAACTGAAGGTGTACCCTAATCCTACTTCAGGCCTATTGCAAATAGAAACACCGGATAACTGGCAGGAAACTAATATGTACCTCAGTAATGTTCAGGGTAACGATTTGGAGCATTATTTGCTGAAGGATCAGGGAAGGAGTGAAATCAACATGAATCATTTAGCCTCAGGTATTTATATTCTGAGGTGGGAGAACGGCGATCGTTCTGGTTACATTAAATTATGCAAGCAATAAGAATTTTTTTACTAGGATGGATCATCCTGTACCTGGCCGCCTGTGGCTCGTCTTCCCAAACCTCGAACAAGCAGGCGGATCTTGATAAGGTTGAGGTCTGGTATCTTCTGGAAGTAGGGGGGAGGCCGGAATCGGGGCAGGCTCACTATTACAACTTACAATTACCCAACCACTGTGAAGCGGATTCCATTTTCTTTGACGATAAACATATCGCATTTGCGAAGGTGCAAGAATCTGGGTTGTGGCAGGCCTACCGCCATTTTGATTCGGGCAGTAATGTTCCAAACGGCATCCTCAAAGCTAAATTAATGTTGACTTGCAAAGGTGAGCAAACACAGCTTTCGCTGGATAGCATTTATCTTAAGGAGAAAGTGATATTACCCTAAGGAAACCAGAGGAGCGTATTAAGCTATGAGTAGCAGACACTCCAAATGGAATAAGGGTTGGTTTCTACAAGATCCACCAAGATTGGTTTCCTATAATTCTGGGTAAGACCCAATGGATTTGTAGCCAAATACTTTCAATAAACTGCTGGAAAACCAATCAAATAAAGTCTCAGGAAGTAGAGAAGGGCTTTAGATCACTCATTTCCATTGTTCTATCATTCATCAAGTCAAAATACCTGTTCAAATATTAGCATTGGGCGCATAGCGCATAATAGACTAACTTAATTACGGGGTATGCGGGAGCATACCCCGGGCAGACCGGATGCTGACGAAGCATACCTAAGTTGAGTCTAAAGTTATTTGGTTTTAGATCCAGGTTTTAGCGGTAAATGGCTAAAGTCCACCTCAGATGGCTAATGTTAGGTGGGTAAAAAGCTCTGAGTAAGACGAAAAAAAATATTGATTTGCTCATTCCCTGTATTTTATCATTCATCAATTCAAAATACCTATTTAAGTGTTAGAGCTTGGAGTTAAGTGTATGATTGACTAACTTAATTACGGGGTATGCGGGAGCATACCCCGGGCAGACCGGATGTTTATGCAGCAAGCTTCAGTAGCCCCGCTCAAAATGCCGTAGAGAAACTAATTAAGGACTATGACTATAAAAAAATCGCGAAAGCGTAGGATGTACAGTTTTACAGCCGATCGCATTGGATTAAATTCTGATGCAGATGAGCTAATCCGGTACTTAGATGGTCAAGATTCTGAGATATCCCAAAAGGCAGAAGACATGCTGCAGAGGGTTATTGAGACGCGTGCATTGATCATGGAGCACAAGACTTATTCTAGAGTGGTTAAGATTTTAAGAAAAATACATGGTTATTCTCTAGCCACAGCATATCGAGACATCTCATTAACAGAAAAGGTTCTAGGAAACCTTGTTAGAGCTTCTAAAGATGTGAAACGTGCGATAGCGGAAGAGATGATTCTTAAAAGTAAAGAATTGGCGATATCTCGTAATGATACAAGAAGTTTGGCCGCTATCGATAAGAATTACATATTACTCCACCAACTGGACAAGGACGATCCCGAGTTGCCTGATCTATCCACCTTTGAATTTCATCCAATAATTGTTGCTGTAATTCCAGAGCAGGTTGGCGTTGATCCACCCGACCCTCAAGAACTAGAAACCCGTTTTGAAAACTGGATAGGTCAAGATATTGAAGATGTTGAATTTGAAGAAAATGTGTCTTCATGAAAATACGCCCTCTTCATTTTAATGTTCCGCAGATAAAGACAATGTTGGTTGATGCTACAGAAACCTATGTGGTTGCTGGTCGTGGTGTAGGGAAGAGTTCCGGAGTAATCGCTCCCTGGTTAATTCGTAGAGCAGCGGAAATGCCTCGCTCTATGGGTGGCATCGTTGGAGCAACCTTTCAGCAGTTATTGGTTAGAACCTTACCTCCAGTTGTATCCATGTGGAAGAGAATGGGTTATCAGCAAAATATTCATTTCATCATAGGTCAAGACCCTTTAAGCAATAAGATGTCTTCCTGGCGTCAGATGTGGAAATGGGAGGATAGACAACCTTATACTATGCCGTTGGATTCTAAACATGCCATTTACTGGTTTAATGGGAGTTGTCAGGTATTGATCTCTCAAGATAGAATAGGTAGTTCAAATGGTCTATCCTTAGCTTATGTGAGTGGTGATGAGGCTAAGTTATTAAATAAGGCCAGGTTTGATGAGGAAGTTATGCCAACCTTGCGTGGTGACCGCCAACACTTTGGTTCATGTGTGGGTTATGGCGGCCAGCTGTTTACCACAGATATGCCTACTACTGCCAAGTCTCGCTGGATTCTGGAGAAAGCCCAAGAAATGGATGTGGATCAAATTAGCCAAATCATCGAGAATCAAATTCTTTTCAATCATCTGCAGAAACAATATCACAGCGCGGATAAGAATCTAAGAATATCATTAAAACGCAGGCTTCAAGGTATACAAATACGTCTGAATCACTTACGCATTGGCGCGAAGCACCCCGAGTCTGAGAACCGGCGCATATCCACTTTTTATCTCGAGGCCAGTGCATTGGATAACCTCGATGTGCTGGGTCCACAGTACTTGAAGCGAATGCAGAAGAGCTTAACCGATTTAGCTTATAAAACATCCATTCTTAATCAGCGTATCAATCAGATTGAAGGAGGATACTATTCAAAGTTTGATCCAGATCATCATGGTACGGATTGGTTTGATTACAATTACCTGGATAGTTTTATTGGTCGCACAGCCCCTACTGAAGATTCTCGTCAGGATGCAGGTATAGATCCTTCTAGTGCTATTGACATCGCTTGTGACTATGGCACGTTTAATTGCCTGGTGACTGGTCAGCGTGTAGGAATGGAATATCGTTTGTTTCGTGGTTTCCATCGCTCAAAGGGTGAGGGCCTCATTCAGAACGTGGTACAAGACTTTGTGAAGTACTACGCCCACCATGGAAGAAAGGTCGTCAACTATTACTATGACCATACAGCTGTTGCTGGAATAGGCAATACAGAGCAGACCTATCATCAAACTGTCATCGATGAGCTTACAAAGGCTGATTGGACGGTTAATGAATGTTACGTAGGCCGCACCGCATCACCTGGGATTCGGTATAAAGTGATCAATACGCTCTTAAGTGAGGAAGATCCGGAAGCTCTTCGAGTGCGTTATTCTCGCAGTGGATTACCTTTTTGGGAAATCGCCATGGGAAACTGTGATGTGCGTGAAGGTAAGAATGGCTTTGAAAAAGACAAGAGTGCTGAGAAGGATAAAGATCAAGACCAACGCACAGCTCCTCATTATACGGATGCCTCAGACAATCTATTATTCTATGCAGCCGCACAAAACAAAGAAGACTCGGGTTCCCTTGCCTTAGCCCACATCCGTTAGCCCCTAACTGGATCACCTAGCTCTTGTTCTTCTCAGGCCCTCTGCATTAGGGGGGCGCTCTCTAGTGGCCTACTCTCTCATATATCCATCAGGCGAGCGCACACAATTGCAAAATTTCGGCAGGGACAGCCGACCAGTGCACTCAATTACATAGCACAGTTCAAAGTTCTTTGAACTGGCTATTCCCTTGAAAATTAGAGAATAAAAAAATACAAAATGAGACGCTAAAACCTATATAAAAACAGGCTAAAACGTTAGTATATTACAACGAAATATTGTATATTTATAGTGTTAAACAATTGATAATCAAAGTATAATGCAATGACAAACAAAAAAAATGCAACACCCAAATTAGAAGCAAAGCAAACCCAAAAGCCAAGCGTTGCCGAGCGTATTAAGTACATCCAGGAAAGAGCTGAGTTGGTGGAATTGCGCCATCGTTTCCAATCATCAAAAGATCACTTAGAAGAAGTGGAGATTGAAGAAGATGCAGGTTTTTTTGCTGAGGAATATTCAGCTAAAACCAAGTTTAGTTTTTCCAAAGACCGCAGCAATCTAGTGAGTATTTCTAATCCTGAAATGGTGGCAGAAATAAGAGATTTTCTAGTGCAGAAATGCAATGCAAAAATTCAGGAATTAGACGCACAGTTATTGGCCTAAAAAAGGTAATCCCCACTAGCGCCAACTAGTGGGGATGTTCAACCAACCTTAAAAAAAGTAATACAATGTATAAAACAACGAATTTAGTAAAATCCATTCTATCCAGTCAGGGTTATTCCCATCTATTCAACCCTTCTGATGTTCAATATCTTATTGAGACAGGTTCGCAAACTACTAACGCTCATGTGTTAGCCTCTGAGATTATTGCGATGAATCCTACTGCAAAGTGTGATTTTGAAGATTTAGAAAGCTATTACAATGCCTAGAATCATGAAGGGAAAAGACTTAATAGTAAGTGAGTATATAACTCACCGATTAAGCACTGGTAATGAAACGCAGTTAGATATTAAAAGCAGTGCTGATGCGGAAAGGATACTAAGGAAGCAATACAGGCAAATTGAGGTATTTGAATCTTTCTATTGTGTATACATGAATTCAGCCAACAATGTAGTGGCAATTAGGAAACTTTCAGAAGGTGGCATAAGTGGCACGGTAGCCGATATCAGGTTGATTTTCAAGTATGCGTTAGATCATTTAGCAACAGGTATAATTCTAAGCCATAACCACCCCTCAGGTAATCTTAAACCTTCACAGGCTGATTTACACATAACTAAGCAGGCCAAAGAAGCAGGTGAGGTGCTTTCAATCAAGGTGCTAGATCATATCATATTAAGCCCTGATGATCATCAATACTATTCAATGGCAGATAGCGGAGAACTTTAATTTTTAATCAATAAACCAGTAACAATGGAAACAACAGCAACAGAAGTACAACCAACCAGAAGAGAGATTAGGAGAAAAAAGCTTATAGCCCTTAGCCAGAAGGCCAGAGCAATAAGAGAAGAGAATGGCACCGATGAATACTTGAATGATATTATCATTGAAGAATTTTACAGCAAGGATGGCCATGAGGAATTTCACTTGATGCACGAGTGGAATAAAAGAGGCTACCAAGTGAAAAAAGGAAGCACCGCCTTTGTAGTATGGGGGAAACGAAGAAAAGTAGAAGTTGCCCCAAATGATGAAAGCCCTGAAGGAACTAGCTATAAGTATTTCCCACTGGCTTACCTCTTTTCAAATTTACAAGTCGAGAAGAAATAAGCTTTTTACCCCGCACTCCTAAAGTGCGGGGATTCCTCTCAAAAAAAATGCGCGCCGGCGCCAATTCCTCTCATTGGAGAATTGGCGCCGGCTTGAAGTTAATAGTATTCGGCTCTGGTAGGCACAAGGCATATCACACTCGAATCCACAATGTTGATCTCAATCTTTTGGAGATAAGTATTACCACCATATTCATCCCTCATCTTTATTTGCAATTCAAACAACAATTTCTTCTTTTTATCCCATCGTACTTCAACGGTATCTCCAAACTTGTAAAAATCCTTAAGTAATAGATTTGATCGGGATGCCAGGTAGGTAACATTGTAAGTGGCTGCTTCTGTAAAATCTATGGGTGTTCCTTCAACACGAACCAGTCTAACAGCGACTATTTCCGTATCGCCTCCAATGTTTTGCAGGATCAGCACATGCTGGTTTTCAGTATGATGGATTAGACCAACAGTAAATTTTGGGGGTTTAGATGCCATGATTGCGCCAAGTTGACTCTGAGAAATGCCGACTTGGCGACTTAATACTCTTGCCATGTTTATCAATTCCTTATTTTTTTTGATCAACTGAAAAAAAGCAATGAATACAGCTGTTGCTGCGGCTAGACTAGAGATAATTTGTGCTACATCAACCCAAAAGTTTAAATCCAATTTGTAAATCACAATTCCCACTTTTCTTCCTGAGCTAATTTGGCCCCGTACTTGGTTAGTAGTTCCTTCATCACGTCTTCGGTGACGTGATGTCCATCATTTATTTTTTTACGAAGACCTCTTACATAACTGCTGGTGCAGTTAAGCTTGTGGTGCACCGCCCTGATGTTGATCATTTTTTTGAATGCTTCCTCTCTGGTCATGATAATTTTTAAAACGTTAGTGCAAATGTACGTTTTAACCCTTGTTCTTTAATAGATTCTACTGAATACCTTTTTTAGCCTTATGACTGTCAAGCCTATCAAATTAAAGGAAGCTCTGGCTTTGATGAAGCAGAAGGATGAATATGGTAATCCGGTGGTATTTCAGTTGGGTTTTTACCCAACCACACCAGATAAGCGAAAGTTCAAACGGATTTCCATACCTAAAGCCCAAATCTGCGGGGTGCCTGGTCAACATAAACATAGGAAATATCTGATAGGGATAAGACCAACCTTAAGACAGACACACCCTTACAGTGTTCATCAAAAGCTAATCGTTGAGTTTAATAATCATCCAGTGATTCCGTAATGAATATTAGAACATTTTTTACTCCTTCTAGCGTCCTGATCACAAACCTTTCTAAAAGTATGATAGGGGGGAAGAAGCCAGTGCAAAGTGTGGATCCTGATAAATCAGGATCTGACAAGTTTAAACCCTGGGGTGATGATAACCTTTATCCACAATGGGTGATGGATCAGTTGAAGGACACAACGTTAATTAAGCCAGTATTGGCCTTTAAGGCAGAGGCACTATATGGAGGTGGACTAGCTTATGGTCTGGAGCGCGTAGAGAAAGGCAAGGAAATACTAGAACCTTTGCATGATACGGAAATTGAAGACTGGTGTGAGCAAAGTAATATTCAGCAGTACTTGCTGGAAGCTCCAGCCAATTTCTACCATTTCTACAATTTCTTTCCTGGTCTGGTACAAAGTGTAGATGGTAGTCGAATCAATTACCTGCATTGTCATGAAAGTACGGATACACGGTGGGGTAGAAGAAATACTAAAGGGTATGTTGATCGAGCCTATATCTCTCCGGATTGGGCTCAGTATGGCGCGGATCATAAAGACACCCACATTTTACCGGTGATAAATCCATACAGGCATTCTATTGAAGATATCAAAACGGTTTCCAATAAAGAATTAATCTACCCCATTGGTTTCCCCTCACCTGGCAGAGGGTATTACCAGGAAGCCCCATGGCACGGATTACTAAGAAGTTGGTTACCTATCGCCAAGGCCATCCCAGAGTATAAGGGGGCATTGCTGGCTAATCAGCTGTCAGTACGTTACATTATTCATGTACCTGATTGGTATTGGAAAAGTAAATACAAGGAGTGGGATGGTTTCACGGATAAGGAGAAAACCAAAATTATTGATGAGGAACATAAGGCTTTTGATGAGTTTTTCTCTGGAAAGGAAAAAGGAAAGAGCCTATTAGTCTCCGCTCGTGATGATGTTCAGGGTAGAAAATATGCAGATTGGAAGATTGAGAATGTAGGGAACACCATTGATAAGGGAGCGTTTATTGAAGATTCTCAGGAAGCGGATGCCCATATTTTCAAAAATCTGCAGGTGAACCCTACACTTTTTGGAAATGTGGCTGGAAAGGATTTGAGTGGAGGGGGAAGCGGCAGTAATGCCAGGGTAGCCTGGAATAATTATCAACTCCTCACAAAGCCCCATCAAATGCTAATTATGGCTCCGCTGAACTACGTATCCCGGTATAATGGCTGGACTAAACGCCTTCAGAAGGATGGTACCCGACTGAGATTTTGGTTTAAGAATTATATGATTGCCCGCCTGGATGAGGGTAGTGAAACTAAACCCAGTAATAATTCAGTGGATGAGTGAGCAATTGGCTAGACAAGCGAGAAGGCGATTGGAAAAGGAAGAATCGCTCTGGAAAAACAAAGGTCTTCCTGAAACAGAAAAATTGGAGGATGAGTTTTTCACTCGCTTATTTGATGAAAAAACTGAAGATTATGGTTCGCTATTTAGGGATTTTGCACGCCAATATCAAAGTTTTGTCAGAAAATGGAATCACAAGCTAAGAGTTCTGCAGCTTGATGAGATGTTCTTTTTCAAACAGTATTTCCCAATAGAAACCCCGGTATGAATCAATTTATCACCCAAGAAGATGAAATAAAGGCCTTTAGCGGTGCCTCTGTAGCACTAAGTCCTGATACCTTAACTCCCTACTTGATCCAGAGCCGGGCGGAAAAGGAATTACGTAATATTTTGACAGATTCACTCTACGATGAGTTACTAGTGTTGTACACCAATGACACATTAAATGCCCCAGGCAATGAACACGCCAAAGCTCTGTTACCATATGTTCAGAAACCTCTGTTACTTCTGGCGATTTACGACTTTCTGTGCGAAGGGCACGCCACCGTGAGTGATGCCGGTATTCAAGTAGCGAATCGAGATCGTACTGCATTTCGCTGGCAACAAGTAGAGCTTAAGAATAGTTACATCGAAAAAGCCTATTTCTCTTTGGATGAGCTTATTCGCTACCTGAATAAGAACAAAGCTGATTTTGCGGATTGGGAAAGTAGCTCATCATACGCTCTGGATAAGGGACACTTCATCAATGACGTTGAAACCTTCCAAAAATGGGTGAACATTAGAGAGAGTTACAGAATGCTTGTGGTGTTACGACCTAGCATTCGAAATATCGAGGAAAGTCTGATCAAGAATTTGTTGACTACCACCATTTACGAGCAGTTAAAGTCAGACATCTTGGATGATGATCTTGATGCTGATCAGTTAAAGCTTCTAGAATTTTTGGAGCCAGCTGTGGCATATCGATCCATGGCAGACGCCGTTGAAACGATGCATATTGATCTTACCGCAGATGGGGGGTATGTAAAGAGTTTGGCTAAAACGGAAGACAATAGCCAGGAGGTGAAGATTGCCAAAGAGAATCAATTGAGAAGCTATTACGATAAGCTATTATCCAAAGGTGAGATGTGGCTCACTAAGCTTAGGAAATACCTAAATGAAAATGCTTCTTCCGAAAAATACAGCAGCTATTTTGAAAGTGATCACTATGAGGATCCAGACACTTCAGCGGTAATTAGTGACCCTAGCAGAAATTCATTTAATGCAATGACCGGTCCACGTTGAATTGCCATTGCATTTCATCTTTAGCGAGAAGTAGGTGTGTGCATTTCCGAGCGTACGAGTGCTGCAGATCAGAAGATTTAAAAACAGAGTATATGGATACTAAGACCTTATATGATCGATTCTTAAGATATTTTAAGATTCAAGAGATTGTCTCCCCCCAATGTTACCAAGATTGGAAACATAAAGGTGCCTATTTCTTTCTTTCCCGTTTTGATCCCCGCTTGCTGGAAACCATGGTTTTTACTCGAGAAAAACTTGGAAAGAAAATTACGATCAACGACTGGTTATGGGGCGGTGATTTTGACGAGCGAGGCCTCAGGGATAACCTTACTGCTATTGTCCAAGGCAAGCATATTACCTATCTATCTGGTCATGCGCTGAGCATGGCATTCGACTTTGATGTTGAAGACATGACTGCTTCTGCAGTGCGTGAATGGTTGATAGAAATGGCAGATGAGTTACCGTATAAAATAAGATTGGAGTGCAGGTTGAATGGAAAATTGATCCTCTGGGTCCACTTGGATGTGATTGATGAACCTAAGAACCCAAAAGTGTATTGCTTCAATGTCTAAAACAATGTTATGAGTGATCGTTTGGTACAATGGATAGCGCGTTTTTGTCTGCTTTTTCTGATAATGATGATTTTGCAAATATTCTTTTCTGGATGCCAAAGCACAAGGATACTTAGTGATACCAAGACTGTTACAGTAACCGATTCCACTACTTTAGAATTGTTCCAGGATAAACAGGATAGTTTGGTATTGGCGATGAAGATCCTCCACAATGAAAAGACTCTTCTTTTACAAAAATTGGCTAGCCGGCAGATGGGCACCGGTGAGAAGGATAGCGCAATGCCGGTTAAACGATTTTTGCGTTATAGCGGATCCGCTTATATTGATATTTCTTACCAGGGATTCATCAATGAGTATGATTTTTTTATTCCTCCGGAACAAAGCGTATTTAAAAGTACCACCACTAGCGACTCTACTTATAGAATGGAAATGTCTAAGATCAGAGATTCAATAGGGTATTGGAGGTCACAAGCGTATTTGTATGAGTCTATGATAAACTCGGAAAAAAAACTGTCATTTTTCGATAAAATAATTCAGACTATTAGGCATGCATGGTGGTTAATCTTAGCAGGTTTGATTCTTTATCCTCTGACCCTAGGCCGAATACGCTTTTTAAATGCACTCTTAGGCCTTAGTAGATAGTGTTCTTTAGTTTTTGCAGGAATGCGCTCATTTTCGCCATATGACGAATCTGAGAATTCAGCATCACAAAAAGGAATATTCATGGAGTATTCCGGATCAATGGGATGAAGTACCTGAAGAAGTGTTACTCTGGCTTTGCCCTCAGCTTTTTTCATATCGAACCAAGTACTTACAATGGGTAAAAGCTGTTGACAATCCTAATCCACGGGTAACTGAGCAGGCTGATGTTGATCTGCAAAATTGTCGGATAAGAATCCTGTTAAAGCTACTGGGTGTTAAAAGTGGTTGGAATTCTAGAAAAAGAGCAGCACTCTTTTCTGTTGATGAAAACCAGTTGGCCGATATTTTATTGATCATCAATTTTGTATTCACCGACAATGATCGGCTAAGAGCTCCAGTGTCTGAGATTAGGCATAAAGGAATAAAGTATCTCCCACCGGCTAAGTCCTTTTCAAATATTACCGGTTCTGAATTTCATTTTTTGGATCGCTACTATACAGAGTACTTAGAATCCCGAAATCTTGAAGTATTGACCAAAATGCTTGGTATTATCTACCGTGAAGCTGGTGTACAGAATACCCACAACCCTTTGGATGCTTTCTATTGTGGAGATGTTAGGGTACCCTTTAATCGGTTTCAAATTGAATTGCGCGCCAAGCGATTCGCTCGTGTTAGTCCTAAACTCAAGCATGCCACCTTTTTTTGGTATCACTGCTTTCGTCAGCAGCTGCAAAAGAACCGAAAGGATGTTTTTAGCAATTCCAATCAAAAGGTAGCTCATGGCGGTACTGGTTGGTTGGGAGTATTCAGGCAATTAGCTAAACATCCTATTCATTTTGAAACGATTGCCAATATGAAGCTCACCTCCATATTGTATGAACTGAGCGAAGTAAAAAAAGAAGGCAGGCAGCAAGCTCGATTTAAACGAAACAAAAAGCGCAGATGAATCCTGAATACAATGAATATTTTGAGCAGGTAGCTCGTAATCATAAGTTAATTGGCCATTCCGATGAAGAACAACATTTTGTTCACGTAGAAATGGGTGAATTGGAAAATGATTTGGTTACCAGGTTGAAGACACCGGTGCTTGCGATTACGTCTCCTACGTATCAAGGTGCGGGACAGCATGCTAATCTTAGATGGAGAGTTACCGGCGGTTTATTTATTCTAGAACGATTAAAAGACCAGAATGATTTTAAAACTGGACAGGCCTTAATTCAGAGTTCCCGAATTATTGCGGAGCAAATTGCATCAAAAATGGTTAAAGACCGGAAGCTATGGATCGACGCAGATGTGCAACATGTTTTGCCTGGACTGGACGAAGGATCCTTTGAAATTCGTCCACTTCACTTTGAATGGCGTCCCATGGTGGGAGTGATGATGACTTTTAATTACAACCTGCCTAGGGATCGATTTGATGTGAATGATTGGAATAATGAAATTGATTATCGCTAATGAGTCAATTAACCCATCAGGAAGTATTGGCTCTAAATAAGCTAGGAAGGGGTTTTAGCTCATTAACCAGACGTGATATGCAAGCATTTACAAAAGGTCGATTACGTGGTGGAATTAGAGGGAAAAATAAGTATCACAGCGGTTTGTTAGAAGCTATTGGTTTTGTTTTTCCACGCTTTGGAGTTTTTGTAGAAATGGGTGTTTTTGGCGGATTGACCCGTGCTGAAGCTCAAGCACAAGGGAAACTAAATCCAAAACCCTGGTTTAACCCGGCCTTGGAAAAACGCTTACCAAGGTTTATCGATGACCTGCAGAAAACCTTCTCCGGATTCGTGATCAGAGCCATCGAAGAACTTAAAATAAAGAATGCGCCATGAGTGACCAGGTTAGAAATGTTCGCACTAATGTTTACATTAATGAAAAGGAAGCGGGTCAGTCGTTACGATCCCTGGAGAATAGAGCGCGCAAAGTACGCAACCAGTTGGCGGGGATGACCCGGGATTCTGAAGAGTACAAGCAAAAACTCAAAGAGTGGAAGGGATTGCGGAAAGATATTACTGCTCATAAGAAAGACCTGTATGGAGTACGTAATACCTGGAAAAGTGTAGCGGATGGCTTTAATCGATATTTTGCCCTGGCCACGGCCGGTTTAGCCGCAATCTCTGGGATGGTTCTTACCGTTAAAAGTCAAATGCAGGGTGCGTATGATCTCAGTGATGTACGTGCCGATGTGATTAAGACCACTGATCTGTCTATTGAGGAGATTGAACGTTTGGAAGCTAAGTACAAAACTTTCAACACTCGTACACCCAGGTCGGAACTACATAAGTTAGCAGTGGAGGCTGGTAAGATGGGGATTAGAGGCGTTGCCAGTATTGCCGCATATGTGGAGCAAGCCAACGAGTTAAAGACCGCTTTAGGCGATGATTTAGGAGAGGATGCAGCCCTGCAAATGTCTAAGATGGCAGATGTATATAACACGGAGCTTCGAAATATTGCTTCTGGAATTAATGCATTAGCAGACTCGACTAAAGCCAATGCCGGTTACTTAACCGAATGGGGCAGTAGGATGGCAGGAACCAGTAAGGAATTGAATATACTGGCTGGTGATACACTTGGTTACGGAGTTACCCTTGATGAGCTCAATTTGAAAGTGGAAATGAGCTCCACCGCCTTAAACAACTTTTTTATTGATTTCACCAAGAATACTGAAGCTTTTGCCCAGGCTGCTGGCTTTGCCAATGGCGAGCTTAGTGCGTTAATCGGCAGGGAAGGGGTGAACGAAGGGTTTTTGGCCTTTTTGAAAAGACTTCGAGAAAATAATCAGGAGAGTGATGAATTTTTAAGAAGGTTAGAGGAATTGGGAATCTCCGGATCCAGAGGCTCCCAGGTATTTCTAGCCTTAAGCCAAAATGTAGATAAGGTCCGGGAAAACCAAATGCTCGCTAACCGTGAGATTGAAAAGGGAACCAGTATTACTGATGAGTATGCCCGAAAAAACAATAACCTGGCGGCTAAGATGGATCGTGTGCAACGCAGACTATACCAAGCCTTTGTAAGCCCTGCTGTGGTGAATGGATTGGAGAAAATATTTACCTGGATGGTAAAGCTGGTGGACGTGCCTCTTAGTGAAACAATAGCGCAGGAACGCATGGAGCTTCGTAGATTGGAATTGCAACTCTATGATACCAATACCAGCACTGAAGACCGACTTGCCATAATAAGGGATTTGCAACAACGATATCCCGGATATTTAGGCAACCTGGACACCGAGAAAGTTACCAATCAGGAGTTAAGTCTGGCTATTGCTCAGGTTAACGATCAACTGATCAATAAGATTATCCTCCAAAAACAGGATGAAAAGATTCAGGAGCATAATGAGAAGGTGGCTAATGAGCGATTGCGAATTATTGAGAAAGAAGACCGTTTACGGATGCGATTGATCAAACTATCCGAAAATCAAGGTATAGAATTAGAAAAGAACGGCACCTTGCTAGAGCAGGCTATAGGTCTTCATAATCAAATGGAAAAGAATGCCTTTGGAGGAGTGGCGGTTGATCCAAAAGCCAGGCTCGGTAATGCAATCACTCAATTAAAGATTTCTTACGAACTTTTAAATGATCTGGAGGGTCAAAACAATGCTTTCCTCCAGGAAAAGAATGTGCTAATTCAGCGATTAGGCATGAATCTGCAGGACATTGAGGAGTCCATGGTTGTCCAGGCAGAGACGGAAAAAGAAACCCAGGAAGTTTTTGAAGAAGGATTAAAGACTCGTGTAGAATTAACGGATAAGGAAAAAGAGGCACGGATAAGAGCAGCCACCGAGATTCAAAAGTTTCTCGACTCACTAAATCAGGATGAAGAAGCCAAACTTAGAGCACGATTTGAAAGAATGCTGTCTCTGGCCGAAAAATACAATATTGACCGAAAAGCATTGGAGCAGGCATATCAGCAGGAAATGCAGCTCTGGAAAATGCAAAATGACCAGGAGCTATTAGAACTGGAACAAGCCAGGAAGATAGAGCTAATGCAGAATTCTCTAAATCAACTTTGGCAACATGAGCAAGCCCAGATTTGGGAGAATTTCAGAAAGGAGTTAATTTCCGAAGAACAAATGAATGACCAGTTGCTGCAAGCAGAAATTCGTCATCTTCAGGAGGTAATGAATGCCCGCAGAGCTTTGAACCTGGATATTATTGCTGAGGAAAAAGCGCTTACTGCACTTATAGTGAAAGAAAAGGAGAAGCAGATCGGCGCAGAGGAAAAGAGGGAAGACTCTATTCGAGATTCAGCGGCCGCATCTGCATTTTTAGCCACATCACAGGCGCGCAATGCGGAAGAAGCCAAGAATGCCCTACTTAATTCTATCAAGCAGGAAATTCAGGCATTACTTGCCAAGGCTATTGCTGGAGCATTGGCCAAAGAATTTGCCACCAAAGGATTGTTGGGAGCTGTAACCGGGACACTAGCTGCAGGAGCTGTTGGAGCCTTATTTTCCTCTTTAATTCCAAGCTTTCACACCGGTGGATACACCGGTACCGGTTTAGGTACTGACCCTGCGGTGCCTGGAAGAAAAATTGCCGGTATCACACATGATGATGAATATGTAGTGGCAAGAGAGGAGCTTCGCCAACCCGATATTGCTGAATTGGTACGATATATTGAACAAACGCGTACTGCCAGGGTATCCGGTACTAATAATACTGAGTCTGTAGCCAGACCATCTAACCAGGTTGGAAATGACCTTTCAGGGCTAAAGTCTGCGGTACATTTATTATCGGATGTGATAAATGATTTAAGAGAAAATGGCCTGCCGGTAATTGCCGATGATCGCTTTGCGCGTGACTTGGAAGAAAAACGGTCGTACCAGGATTTCATAATTGAAAAAAGTGAATTGTAATGTCTATCACTATTGACACTAGCCCAGATGCCGTAGCACTGGCCAAAAATGATCTTATCTATAAACTAAGCACTAACAATTTGTATGCGGGTAATGGAGATGAGGCAATTCACAGCTGGGAGCTCACTGGGTTCCCTGCAAACCTTGATACTTTTGATCTTAGTTGGTTCGGTGGAGCGATTTCACTCACCTTCACCTTTAGAAATGTAGTTGGTGACTCTGGTCTTGATCTACCCACTGGAAGTGGTAATTTGACAAACTACATAACGGATACTTTAATACCGGCTCTCAAGGAAAACTACTTACTGGACCGTGATTTCAGGATATATTTTCTAATCAACAAAATCATTTTCGAGTCTCGTGTTAAGAGTCCTGATTTCGACCTGATCTATCAATCCAACCCCTATGGTTGGGATAATGGATTTGTGCAAACCCAAGCGGGCATCGATCCTGAATTACGCCCGGGCTTTAGAATGTTAGTACAATTAAATTATCGATGGTTAGGTGAACAGGACTGGCGAACGGCAGAACTGGAGCGAACGCCGGCCGAAGATGTTGCGCTCATTAACCTTAAATCTGTATTGAGTAATTTAAAAAAGCATAGTGTGCCAGATTTGACGGGTCAGGTGGTAGTGAATGAGGATGATCGAATCCTGGAATACTTCATTCGTTATGGTGAAGCTTTTGGCGAGCCTTTGGTGGTGCAACGAATGAAAGCGGACAGTGTTAAACTGGCATTAAGAGCAGGGTTTAATCAATTGGATTTTGAGGATCTGGTACTGGCCGATAGTTTCCTCAACTTCCTAACTTCTAGAGAGACCGCAAGGATAAGAGAAAATCAACCCTACTACCTTTCCTTTTTTAATAACACTCAAAATTCCGCATGGGAATTGAAAGTGGATCTCATGGAAAATGGTGAAAGCTTTAATCTGAGAACCTTGTATAGTTTTAATTGCCCCAACAATGGATTGAGGAGACTTCCAGTAAACTACTCCAAAGCCATTGATGGTGTAAACCTTAACGGCCATACAGTAACCCAGATCCGGTACTTTTTGTTGGAGCAAGGGGAACTTGAACCCGATGGACATATAATAAACCTATACATAGATCGAAATTCACATCCTGATGAAATCTACCTGTTGTATGTAAACCATTGGGGCTGTTTTGAAACGGTGTTTTTCTGCGGAGAAATAACCGAGAACACTTTGGTATTTGAAGATTCTGCTGAGTTGATTGATGATCCTGAAACACCCAATAAAACCCGTATGCCTGCTGTTTTCAATAAAAAATATCAGCGGCAACTCGTTATTCACAGCGGATATCTTTCAAGGGATGAATCAGAGTCTATCAATGACCTGATTAATAGTGATATGATCTGGCTAATAAATGAAGAGGTATTGATCCCAGTATCTGTAAAACCGGATAACCATCCAGTTACCAGTACCAACAACATGAAAGATCACGCTTACACCTTGACCTTGATATTGAACTCGGAACAAAACTTTAGCGATGTTGGAAATCGTATCCTCTAAAGGTCCATTGGATTTAGCCGCGGGAACTCGCATTGAATTTGAAGAACACTTCGGAATATCGGATTATGAGCGAGCATCGGATTTAAAAAGCTGGCGGTTTAAATTACCCAAAACACTCGCTAATTGGCAATCGCTGGAATTTAAGATGATTCCCGATGCTTATACAAAGGAGCAGTTTGTGACGGTATCCATTTACTTATTCGGAACCTTGTGGAAAAAGGGACCTCTATATTTTTTGGATGAAGATCCGGCTCATTGGGACGTCAGTTTTACCGGTGAATTAGGAATCTTGTTAAGTCTTATCGAAAACAAAAAACTGACAGATTTTAGTCTGCCTACTATGACTATAGTGGATATGTATAGTCATGCCCTGGATACCATCAACGACCCTCAAGGTGATCATGCTCATGTATTTGCTCCGGTTGATCTTCCATCTTTAGGCGGGGATGTGTGGTGGCCCGCGCAGATTAACAGTGTGGTAGTTGATAGCGATGGTGACTTGGATCAGTTCCCGGTATTTTGGACTCATTTTGAAGCTGATGAGTATGATGCCAACCGGGTGGCCATTCCATCAACATCAATAGGCTATCTTTCCGGAGAGTGGGTAAAGTTTGAGGGGAAATTCTACAAGGCCAATCAAAATGTGAATTCTGGATCTGGAAATAGCCCCGGCGGCAACCCAAGTGCATGGGACTTGCAGAACATAGGTAACATTAAACGTTACAACCCTCTGGTTCCAATGGTGTTTGTCAAAGACCTATTGGATCATATCTGTGGTGAACTCGGTATTTCAATAGGTGGTCAAATCTTTGAAGATGAAGAAATATCGCGTCTGGTTCTATTTAACACTTTGGCATTAAACCCACTGATCAATGATGAGCCAGGTGAAGTTCTCGCAAATACCACTATTGATTACCGAAACCATGTACCGGATATTACGCTTAGAAGTTTTTTGGTAGAACTAGCCATGTTGTTTAACCAGCAAATAAACTACAGCGACAAACAAGGATTGATTGTATTCAAAGCTCGAACTACCAAAATTAGTTCCTATGCTCAGGATGGGTTGCAATGGAAAGTAACCCAGATCCAAAGCTTGTTTAAGGAAGAACGCCGGTTTGGATTAACTATGACGGTTAATTCTCAGGATATGGCCTATGCCGATGAAAATTGGACCGGTAACTTTCAGAACTATGTACCGAATACGAAGCACCAGCAAATTAACCTGGGAATTGGTACGCTGCCGATGCGTTATGGATTTACTGAGGTTGACCTGAATCATACTGCTTATCCGGGTGATGATGATAATGATTGGTTTCCTGGTGAAATGTGGCGACCGGTAAGCTCCCTTTCGCTTAACGATAAGGTACCGCTCCAATTATTGTTCTATCGCGGTAAATCCTTATACCAGAATGGGCCTCCGGCATGGTCCAACGTTCCTGAAATTCCTCAACTGGCCAGTGATTTGAGTTACGTGCCACAATCTGGCCCCTTAGATCAGTACACCCTACTTATAACAGGAGTCAATGGTTTATATGAAGTGTGGTGGAAGAAGTGGTTGTACGCCCTATCGCTGGCTCGAGTATTGCGCGTGAGAGCATTAATGGATGCTGATACATTCGCTTCGCTAAGCCTGGATAATCGACAGAAAATCACAGAATTTGTCTGCCTTGCGGAAAAAATGAAACTCAAAATTGGTGCGATGGATGATACGGCCAAAGTGGAATTGCAGATGGTAAAACTGTAATTTTTTAAGAAAGGTGTAATCTTTTGATATTCAGTCGAAAATTTTTCCTTAGCAAACTAAAAACGCTATTTATTTGCGTTTATAATTGAAATACGCAATTTTTTGTTCGTAGTTTCACCGTCCTTTTATGTGTGTTTTTGCTAGAGTCAATCGATCTTCATACTTTGGCTAATGACTCACATAGTGCATGCGCATATCCAACGAATGCAACTGCAATAAATAAACCCAGGGTGAGGGTACCGGTAACGGCCCTGCATATCTTTGGCGCTGCCACTGTGTGAGTCACACCCTGGGCCATTTATTATCTAAATTCTGTAATCATGACTCACACAGAAGATGGACAAGGCCAGTCTATGCCCAGTGCTTTTAAGCAAAAGCAATCTTACGTGGACCAATTGTTTGATAACATCCTTGATGCAAACGAGGAGTTAGACGAGTTGGAAAAGGAGCGAGCTCGTGTTCTTTACCAAGCGTGTATGCAAGGTGATTTGACCGAGCGTGATATTGAGGCAATTGAGGTGCTTCAGTCTATTGGCCCTGGTGACAAGATTCATCTTGTTTCACAAATGGTGCAAGCCATTCCCTTTTTATGTGAATTCACTTATCCTGATGACATTGATCCTTACTGTAAGGTGATTGTAACCATGTTGGATTTATTGGGACCATTAGAGGAGGCTTAGGCTAGAAAGCCCCTTCGGGGGCTTTTTTGTATTTTACTACCAAAAAGCAATGGGAATATTTTTAAAGGAAGAAGAAGGCTTAAGAGAAAAAGCAGCTAGTTTATCCGAAAAGGAACTCCAGGTTGAACTTTTGGTGAAAACGGACTTGCTTGTTAGGTCTCTTGAGCAACAGAAAACCTACCAGAAACAAATCAAGACCTATCTTCAGTTCTTTTTTTGGGTTACTATTGTTTGTCTTGTTGGTTATGCAGTATATATTGTTCTGGATGGAGTTAATGCGTAGTCAAGAATAAAAGCCCACTCGGGGGCTTTTGCAATAATTCTTAATTTTGTATATCTTAACCAAATTCACGTTTCATGTTGGAATCATCATTGAATGATAATCTTCATTCCCTCAGAGAGAAACACCAAGCTGACGTTTATATTTTGAGCGGTGTTATCAATGATTATGCAGCCGATACCTTAATTGATCAAGTTCGCCACCGTAAGGCCGATCAGGCTAATTGTGTTTTAATCCTTACGACATTTGGTGGAGATCCTGATGCAGGTTATAGAATAGTTAAGTGCTTGAAACGCCATTACAAAGAACTTGTATTTTATATCTATGGCTATTGTAAAAGCACAGGAACATTAATGGCATTAGGTGCTGACAAGATATATATGTCGGAGCTTGGCGAGTTTGGGCCGCTTGATGTACAATTGGCTAAAGACGATGAAATGCATCACACCTCTGGATTAAGCTACATACAAAGTTTAGTTTCAATAAATGAACAGTTGTTCCAGGCCTTTGAACACAATTTTCTAGCAATTAAAGAACGTAGTTCTGGGAATATTACAACGAAGACCGCTGCAGAGTTTGCAATAAACCTATCAGTTGGCATTATGAGCCCAATTTCTGCACAAATTGATCCGATCAAACTTGGTGAAGTTTTGCGAGCTGTGTCAATTGCTGAACGCTATGGTGAACGATTAACCGATAAACAATCGCTATATCAATTCCTAATGCACCATTATCCATCCCATGGCTTTGTAATTGATATAGATGAGGCGCATCAGATTTTCCCGAACGTGATTGCTATGAGTGAATCTTATGAATTTGAAATTGAACAAATTCTATATCAGTTTGTTAGATATCCAAGTTCGGATATAATGGTTGGAGAAGCATTTAATCTATTTAAATTACCTTCGCCAGCATCTGATGATAAACAGCCATCTAAAAAGAAATCAACTAAATCCACAAAAGCGCTGGTCACTACCAAATCAGATAATCATCAATCTCAAAAAAATGGAAAACACTAAAATTTATAAGACTCCTCTTGTCCCGAATTCTCAGAGATGCTTAGATCGTTCTGAGAAAGATTCTCAAGGTGATGAATATAATTTTTTTGATGCGATTTGGAGTAGTTATTCAAAAATTGCAAGCAAAAGTAGGCATGTGTTTGAGAAAAACTTGATTGCTAAACCCTAATCCTTAAATTGTTTCTGAATCTTGCCATGTAAGGGAGCTTTAAACCAGTAAGCCCCTACTTTCATGCTAAATATTTTGCTGTGACATTACTGTTGTTGTTAGTCCTAACCATTGGATATCACTAGTTCTAGCTATTGGCTATCACTAGTTCTAGTGACAA
Organism: Owenweeksia sp.; assembly: GCA_965229445.1. Taxonomy (GTDB): domain Bacteria; phylum Bacteroidota; class Bacteroidia; order Flavobacteriales; family Schleiferiaceae; genus Owenweeksia. The sequence continues at coordinate 2,573,712 of OZ245876.1, read as the reverse complement.
TTTTTTTAGTACTTTTTGATAACTTTGAGTAAGCTTTTAATATTAACCTAAATTTTACTACCATGAAAAAAGTTCTAGGCTTATTCACGTCAGCTATTCTTATTTCAACCATGATAGTAATTTCATGTCAGAAAGAAGAAAGCCTCAGCCAAGCCCGCCTCATGAAAAAGTCAACCGTATTTCAAACTCATGAAATTGGTTACTTGAATGAAGGGGACGTTTTTGTTGACATAACTCAGTCAGAATATCAAGACTGGCTGCGTTCGGTACTTGATATTGATGATACCGTCACGATAGATTTTGATGATACTGAATTTAACGAAGATGGTGGAGATTACTATTTAAAAACTACCTGGACCTATCCCTATGATGAGAATGTGACAGTTACGGCTTATGATCAACTGAACGATGTAGGAACAAGCTATAGATTGGATGGTGAGACTTGTACCTGTGAATCAACCGGGTGTTCATCTGGATGTGAGGCACAAGCTTCTCCTGGAAATTGCTCTTGTACGGCGTGTTTTGGTGGAAGTTGTACGAAAAAACATACTATTACTCAGAATCCTTATTCACACTTTTAAATTCAGGATGAATCTTGCGAAATTGGATTATTGCCTAAAAGCCTTCGGTTTCCGAAGGCTTTTTTTTAGACATTCATGAATGACAAGCTCTAAATAGAATTATTTATAAAATGCACTTCCAAACACATCCATCTGTTCTTCCTTTACTTTATTCGTAACATGTGCGTAGATCATAGTTTCTTTAATAGCCGAATGTCCAAGAAGATTCTGTAATACATGAATCTTACCATCGTGTTCTAAAAATTGCGTAGCAAATGTATGTCTGCTGCAGTGGAAGGTTAATTTGATCTTGGCATTTATTAACCTGGCCACCGTTTTCAAATACCGGTTAGTGGTCTGGTTACAATAAACATGGTTGAACAGGGGGCCATCTCCTCTATTTAAGTATTGCCAGGCCGGGGCAGGAATAGGAATGCTAATTATTCTCCCTTTCTTTTTAGTTTTTTCTGGAACGATTACAATCCGATTACCTATAATGTGCTCACGCCCTAGTCTTTTAATATCTCCGTATCTCAATCCAGTAAAGCAGGCAAATAAGAAGTATTGAAGAAGCTTGCGCACCTGATCATCGACAATGTTTCCGTGGTACAGCGTTTGAGCCATTCTTACTTGTTCAAAGCTCAGCGCCTCTCTGTTACTCACAAAGTGCCTTCCTTTTAGTGCTCGCTTCGGAAATTGAAATTTGAAACCCTGTTGAAGCGCACAGTTAAAGTAAGTGCGTAGGTTCTTAATCCTACTATCAATAGTAGATTCCGTTAAACCGATAGTGCGAAGGTATTGTTGATACCTAAAGATTAAATCATCATTGATCTCATAGAAAGGAAGCTCACCCTTACAAAACTTACGAAACGAGTTGTAACAGGTCTTATGATGCCTTACGGTACCAGAAGCCAGTTCTCCTCGCGATCGCTCATTGATTTTCCATATATAAAATTTTAGAAAATCCGTGCTTATCGTAAAGTTGCGGACATGATCTACGAAACTATCCTTAGTAATGGTAACGTCTCCCAGACGCACCTTAACGGAGATTTCATGCACCCTTTTCGCATATTCCTGGATAATCAGGTTCGCATCCTGGGCTTTTTGGCTTCGCCCTCGGAACTTACCGACATCTGCATTCCATTCCTTTTCGGTGGCTGTTAAGTCATCCACAGGAATTCTGACTCGTTCCTTATTTACGAAACAGTCGAGATAAATCTGAGCGGTACCATCCTTCCGGACATAGTCAGTTTTTCGCCTGACTTTAAAATTTATGCTTTGTCCCGCAATTTTCATTGGGACAATATTTGGGACAGTACTTTGTTTGTACACTTCTTGGGCCATTGACATAACGTATTGATTTTAACGGTTATACAATGACCCCGGTAGAGCCTTATTTGCTGAAAAAGATTCCTAGTGATCGCGCCAGGATTCGAACCTGGGACCGTCTGCTTAGAAGGCAGATGCTCTATCCAGCTGAGCTACGCGACCAAATATGTTTCAACTACCCTATTCCTTAATTAAGCAAGGCAGATGCTCCCTGCCTGCCTGCCGGCAGGCAGGTATCCCCGTTCGAACGGATGAATCCGTTCATCCGGGCGGGCAACTGAGCTACGCTGCCAATTAAGGGCGGCAAAGTTAACTTTATTCTCGCATTAACAAAAGCAAATTAGTAGCGCTGATTTTCTAGATGATAACCACCACTTTTCGGCACCCCGGTTTTAATGAAATGATGGGGCTAGTCAGAAGGAAATTATGGCTTAAAGGGTCGTTTACGGTCTATTTTAGACTCTTCATCGCCATTGAGTTTGCCGGAGTTCGTTTGATGTTAATTTTACACCGTGAAACTGATCATTAATGAGAATTGCTTCATCTTATCCTAATCGATTGTTCGCAAGCTCTGAACGCAATGGATCATATAAAGAACCGCTGTTACTCAATGGATTAATGGGATCTAATAATCATTGATTGGTAGCGGGCAATAACTGAACGAAAACATAAACTTAGAATTGGCTGCTGGAATCATACCTTGCACTTCATTGTAAGATTTAGCCTACAACCACATATTATTTTGAACACTAATATTCGAACATCTCTGGTAGTTTTATTGTGCTTGCTAACACGATTTGGCTTTGCACAGGCACAGTTGACCGTGTATTCAGACACCGTTTGCTCTTTCGGCAACGGAGCCACCAACACCGTAGCGATAAGCAATCCTCCCAGGGCAGGCTCTGATGTAGACTTACGGGTATGGGCCAGAGGAGATCTAAATTCATCCAACGAGTACATTGATGTCTATTCGGAGAATGGAGGATATATAGGTCGCGTAGGGGGGCTGCCGCAATGTGGAGCTTATGGATACGCCAGCTTCGTGGTACCGATGGACTCATTCAACGTCTGGCTGGCCGATGGTACCCTAACTTTTGATGGAGTATTTTCACTATCAACTGGTTTTTGTTCACCCAGCGAATGCATGTTTGTTGAAGCGATCTACAACGCACCAAATGCACCTAATGATGCCGGTGTTGAAGCGCTCATCCCGAACTCAGCCATATGTCCCGGTTCTTATCAGGTTTCCGTAGGTATCAAAAATTATGGTATCAATCAAATATCCTCGGTACAGGTTCACTGGGAGGTAAATGGGATGGCTCAACCTGTTGTTAGTTATACGGGGTTATTGGATACTGCCGGTGGATTGGGAAGCCAAACGGATACGGTTTTACTGGGAATGAATACCTATCAATCCGGACAAAACTATAACCTCAAGGCCTGGACCAGTTTGCCCAATGGTATGAACGATACCCTGAATACCAATGATACGCTGGTGGATATGCTGACCCTGCTTACTATGCCACAAGGACTGGTAGTTTCCCATGTCTTAGCGACTTCGGCTAGGGTAAGTTGGAACACTACTCCCGGTACCAGTTATGATTTGATTTATGGCCCCAATGGTTTTAATCCCAGCTCTTCAGGAACCATTCTACCCAATGTTTCTTCTCCATATAACTTGACGGGATTGAGTCCCAGCACAAGCTACGACGTATATGTAAGAGCTAATTGTGGCAGTGGTGCGTTCAACAGTTGGGCAGGTCCGTCTTCGTTTCAAACAGCTTGCGGAATGCTGGTTGCACCCATAGTAGAAAATTTTGATAATACCATGGAGTGGTATGCCAGTGGCTCTAACTTCGGAAATACCATAGGATCCTGCTGGACAGCCAATCCAAACATGTCAAACTCCACACCATTCAAATGGATTCCACGGTCTACAGGCCCTACCAGTGGCAATGGCCCCTACCAGGATGTCACTGGCGGTAATTTCATGTATTGTGAGGCTTCAGGATCAGGCACTGGAAATGTAGCGGAATTGATTACACCCTTGGTTGATGTTTCAGGGCTGAATACACCGGCTTTATACTTTATGCAGCACAGGTTTAATACCAACACAGTGCCTCCAGCCCCCATGGACATCGAAGTGAGTAATGACGGGGGAACCACCTGGAGCAATGTGTACTCCGTTTCCGGAAATATCCAATCCTCAGCCGCTGATGCCTGGTCATTCGAATTCGTAAACCTTGCAGCCTATACGGGTGATACCATTTTGATTAAATTCATTCAAACCAGTTTGGGCTGTTGTGGCGATGCCGCCATTGATTCCCTGCGCGTAGATGAAGCACCTTTATGTCCCTGGCCAACCGACTTATACGCCACCGGCGTCACCTCTTCATCGGTAGATTTACATTGGTCTGATCCTTCTGGCAATACCTGGGATGTGGAATATGGTCCGTGTGGATTTGCCCTGGGAACCGGAACGCTGGTTTCTACCACTACCAGACCATTTATCCTTGCGGGCTTGCTTCCCGACACATGCTATGAAGTTTACCTTCGAAACAATTGCACCGCCACCGGTGATAGTACCAGCTTATGGATTGGGCCGGTAAATTTTACTACGGCTTGCGCTGCCTTCACGGCCCCATTTTTTGACAATTTTGACGCCAATCCCAGTTATATCATACCGAATTGTTGGAAAAGCATTATTGAGGCCCAAAGTACCCCTGCGCCGTTTATTGAAACTACTTCATTTAATTCTCCCTTTTCGGCACCAGTACATACCTTAGTTTACAATGGAACGGCTAACATCGCAAATGGAGATCGGGTAATCTTAGTAAGTCCTGAGTTTTCTGATTTCCCCGATGGCGATAAATCCATAAAATTTTCGGCGTATGCCACCTCAGGCTCAAGTGCCAGTATTATTGTTGGAAGCTTGAATCAAGTGGATTCTACGGGAATATTTAGCCCTATCGACACGGTATTTTTGGGAACCAGCGGCCATGCAGAATATCTTATCCCGGTAGATTTGGCGGCCGGTTATAATGGAAGTGACCATTATATTGGATTGATGCATGGTTCCTCCAGTTTATTTCAAAGCATTTTGATCGACGATTTTTATTATGGTGATTGCTTTGCCCCAGATCTTTCCAGCTTGGGCATTTCAAATATCGGTATCAATCAGGCCACAGCTACCTGGGGAACAGGCACCCAAACTACGGCTACCTTGATAGAATGGGGATTACCTGGATTTTCACCTGGTATGGGAACCTCTCTGGGAACAGCGGTGGTTCCTGGTACTTTGAATCAATATACCATTTCCGGCTTGTCTCCACAGACCACCTATGAATATTATGTAGCGGATAGCTGCTCATCGGGTGGATTAAGCACCTTCGCAGGTCCCTACAGCTTTACAACCTTATGTGGGATTGTATCGGCGCCATTTATTGAAGATTTTGATGGGGTACAGTGGTCTGGAACCGGCAATACAGCGGGAAACCAGATAAGCCCATGTTGGAGTAGTGCTCCTGATGTTTCACAGAATACCGTAGCCTTCAAATGGATACCCTACAACTTTGGTCCATCCAGTGGCAATGGACCCTATTCGGATGTGACGGGTGGAAATTATATGTACTGTGAAGCCTCCGGTTCATTGGTGGGGGATTCCGCATTTTTTACTTCACCGGCAATAGATATTAGTGGCTTGACCCTGCCATCGCTGTATTTTTGGCAGCACAGGTACTACACTGCCGTATCCCCACCGGCAGATATGGATGTTCAGGTGAGCAATGATTACGGTGTGAATTGGTCAACTGTGTACTCCATTTCGGGGAATACGCAGAATTCACCTTCCGATCCATGGCAGGAAGTCTTTGTGGATTTGGGCCAGTTTCTTGGAGATACCATTCAGCTCAGATTTGTGCAAATTAGTAAGGGCTGCTGCGGAGATGCCGCCATTGATTCTGTGACTGTAGTCAACGGACCTACCTGTCCGGATCCTACAAATTTAGTGGTCTCCTCAGTCTTGGATACGGCTGCCAGTATTAGCTGGTCTAATTCCATTCATACGCAATCTACAGAGTTATGGATCGGTCCACAGGGATTTTATCAAGGACCTCAAACCACAGGAGGAACGAAAATACCGCTTGGAGCAGGTTCAAATGTCCTTATAGACTCTCTGATGGCCAATACCTGTTATGAAGTGCTTATTAGAAGCCTTTGTGGACCGAATGATTCGAGTAATTGGGTGGGGCCAGTGAGTTTTTGTACAGCTTGTCAGTTGGTGCAAGCTCCTTATTTTGAAGATTTTAGCAACAATACGGTCGGTCACTGGTTTGGAGAAGATAATTGTTGGCAATTTCAGTCCAATAATCCTTCAACCACTTCTAGTGGAGGCTACAGCTGGGAAGTGAGGAATACCATGCAGGGTACATCTTCCGGTACGGGACCGGATCGTGATAATACGCTTTATCCGGCTTTTGGCGGTGAATTTGTTACGGCAGATGTTTCTGGATCTAACGGAAATCTTCCTGATTCCAGCTTGCTTATCTCACCTTTGGTAGATATTTCCGGACTTACTAATCCCGAAGTACAGTATTATTTCCACCGTTACGGATTCAGAATGGCGGACCTTTATGTAGATGTTTTTGATGGTACCTCCTGGGTGCGAAATGTACACGCCTTTACCAATTGGACCGGGGAACAAACCTCCAGCAGTGCAGATTGGCAAGACACCACCATAGACCTGAGTGCCTATGCAGGAACTACCAATTTGCAGATACGCTTTAGGACTGTATCAAACGGCTGCTGCGATGGTGATAATGCTATTGATGATGTGCATTTTCGGAATACCCCAAGCTGCTTAGGACTGGGAGGTTTAACCACCGAAGGTATTGTTGACACGGCGGCTACATTATCATGGAGTTCTGCCAGTCAGGCTTTGAGTCACGAAATATGGATAGGGCCAGCCGGTTTTTACCAGGGTGCCCAAACCATCGGTGGAACCAAATATGTGGTAGCCTCACCGATTGATAGTCTTGTGGTTGGAAGTTTGGCTTCCAATACCTGCTATGATTGGTTGGTACGAGGCATATGTGGACCGGGAGATACCAGCAATTGGGTAGGACCAGTAAGTTTTTGTACGACTTGCCAGATCATCCAGGCGCCATACTTTGAAGGATTCAGTGGCAGTAGTGTTGGTCATTGGGACGGAGAGGATAATTGTTGGCAGTTTCAATCCAACAATCCATCCACCACCGCAAGTGGGGGATATAGTTGGGAGGTTCGGAATAGCGTTCAAGTTACTTCGGTAGGAACAGGTCCTGACCGAGATAATACCCTATATCCGGCCTTTGGTGGAACATTCATAACAGCGGATGTTTCACAATCCGGAACGACGGACTCTAGCTTATTGATTTCACCATTGGTAGATCTCAGCAACCTGACGAATCCCGAGGTTTCTTACCACTACCATAGATACGGTTTAAGCATGGCAGAGCTTTATGTAGATGTTTATGATGGAACACAATGGCACCGAGGTGTTCATGCTTATACAAGCTTGACGGGAAGCCAGCTGGCTTCATCTGACCCATGGAATGATACAATAATAGACCTCAGTCCGTACGCGAGTAGCAATATTGTTCAAATACGATTCCGTTCCAAGAGTAATGGTTGTTGTGATGGGGATAATGCCATTGATGATGTTCATTTTAGAGAAGCACCTACCTGCCCGGAACCATCGGGTCTTAATAGTTCCAATCTTACCGCCTTCAGTACTGACCTAAACTGGACACCCGGCACCAGTGGCAACCTGGATTTTGAAATATCCTATGGCATCGGTTTAACGATGAGCAATGTAGATCAGGGTACGAAACTGGTGGTCAATGCCAATATGCATACGCTTACCAGTTTAAATCCTGCTTCGGCTTATTGTGCTTTTGTCCGGGAAATCTGTGGCTCTGGTGATACCAGCTTATGGATAGGACCGGTTTGTTTTACAACCCCATGCTCTCCTTTGGTTATTGCTCCTTACACCACCGGCTTTGACAACCTAACTACAGGACTACACACACTGCCATGGGAGAATTGTTGGAGTGCGAATACGATTGCCGGCCCTTACTGGCAAGCTCAAACCTCGACCGGATTGAACCAGGGGACCCCGGGAACAGGTCCTATTTATGATGCCGATAGTCCAGGTACGCCAGGAGGAACTTTTATGGTATTGGAAACCTCCACCAACTCAGGTCAGCATGAACTGTTCTCGCCATACATTGATATAGCCGGACTTTCCGATCCTGAATTGGAATATTACTATCATATGTTCGGTGCTGATATGGGAACGCTTGAAGTATATGCAGAAGATTTAACTGGAACACGCACATTTTTAGACAGCCTGGTAGGTCAAAAAATGACTTCGGGAAATGCCGCATTCAATGTTCGGAATATCTCTTTGAATGCCCTTTCTGCCAGTGTGTTTCGCCTCGTTTTTAAAGGCATTCATAGTTCAGGTAACCAGGGCGATATGGCGATCGATAAAATCAAGGTTCATGACCTTGGCGGAACCGGAGGGCCATGTGCGCTTCCTACTAACTTGTCGGCTCAATTCATCGGATGTGACAGTATTACCTTGCAATGGAGTTCCAACTCCGGTAGTTCGATAATCACCTATGGCAATCACAGTTTTATTCCGGGAACGGGGACCAGTACAGGAATAGTAAGCTCGCCTTATACCATTCATGGATTAAGCTATGGTACGGTCTATGATTTCTACGTGGCAGATGTTTGTGCGAATGACACCAGCCTTGATTTTGGCCCTGTATCCTTAAGTACTATTGGAACCACACTGAACGCCGCATTTGTGCACAATTTCGGGACACCTGCTTCTAGCAGTCGGAGGGTATTTTTTGATGCTTCCAATTCCAGCGGTGCATCGGCATACAACTGGGATTTTGGTGATGGTAACACCGGTGTCGGCTTAACAGTATTTAATGACTATACCGCCAACGGAGCCTATCCTGTTGAGTTGGTGGTGAGTAATAATTGTGGATCGGATACCATTGTCGATACGGTGAATGTAAGAGAAATAGGAGCACCAGAACCGGAATCGATCAGCATGCTTAGCATATACCCCAATCCAGCCCGTGATTTGGTTAAGATTTCGGGTTCAGCAGCTACTGCTGATCTGGCAATAAAAATATGCGACATTAGTGGCAAGCAATTGATAAGTAGAAACTTACGTTCTTCAGAGGGCCAATTTGAATTGGTGCTGGATGTTTCTCATCTGTCTAAGGGAGTTTATTTTATGATCGTGGATGATGGAAATTACCATGTGAAGCGCAAGTTGGTTCTTCATTAAGGACTAATTATTTTATCCCTAATTGAATGAGCTTTCAAACTGCCCTAACTCTTGGATTAACGAGAGTCTGACCTTTGCTTAGACTTATTGTGATCCCTTTTTCATCCGGGATATTCATCCTTTAGCTAATAACCTATAGGATCAGCTTGAGAGTTTAAGGATTAATCACTTCAACATCAGGCGTTCTATTGTTCGTTAAATCTATACTTTATCCAACTCATCCAGTAGATTTTACGTAATATTGATGTCGCTATTTTCAAATCAATTAATCCGCACTCATGAAGAGATTATTATTCCTTTTTGCCCTAATACTTAGTGGGCTAACTATAAATGCGCAATGTCCTCCGGCCAACCCATTGAGCACTCCCTATTACGAAAATTTTGACACCGTCGCTGCTGGTCAGATAGGGGTGTATAGTAATTGTTGGACAGCTACGACCACGATAGATCCTAACTGGGAAACTGAAAGCAGTGGTACTGCGAACTCGAGCAGCACGGGTCCTCTTAATGATTTTTCCGGAACTGGGAACTATGTCTATATGGAGGTATCCGGTGGTTCTCTAGGTGATACTGCGGGCCTAATAACTCCTCCCATTGACCTAACCGGTTTATCTGTCCCCGAGTTAACCTTCTATTATCACATGTATGGAGCTACCATGGGCAGCTTAGATGTGCAGGTATGGAACGGATCAACTTGGACAAGTGAGTTGGTTATCGTTGGCGAGCAACACAGCTCAGAAACCGCACCATGGAGCAAAGGAATAGTGGGTCTTACTGCATATTCTGGAGTTATCCAGGTTAAGTTTCTTGGAACCAAAGGCTCTTCTTTTACAGGAGATATTTCTATCGATGAATTTAAAATTGATGAAGCTCCCGCATGTCCTCAGCCTACAGGGATCACCATAGCGAACCTCACAGGCACTACAGCTGATGTGAACTGGAATTCGGTAGCAGCGGCAACCAACGGTTACGAAATTATTTATGGTGCTGCTGGTTTTAATCCAGCTACTGGCGGAACTTCTGCCACCACTGTTAGTACAAGCTACTCAATCACAGGTCTTTCTGGGGCCACTAATTATGATGTGTATGTGATTTCGGATTGCGCAGCCTCTGGCATAAGTGACACTTCGGGGCCAATTAGTTTTACAACCCTGTGCTTACCATTCTCAGCACCGCATTTTAATGATTTTGATAGTGACCCCACAGGATTCGTACCCAATTGTTGGTTTGGCTATACACAGGCGCCAGGCTCGATTGTGGATGTCACCAACTTCGGTACCTTCAATTCTCCTCCAAATGGTTTAAGAATGAACAATGGTTTTGGAGCCCTTCCTGCAGACACCATAATGGCCGTTTCGCCTCAACTTACCGGAATGACCTTGAATGACAAGCAGATATCCTTCTTTGCGGCCACTCAGAATACCGGCGAAGTGCTTTATGTTGGTACTGTTTCATCCCAATTAGGTTCCGCGACCTTCAATGCTATAGATACCATTACTTTTGGTGTGGCAAATGCTGCCAATGAGTATGTCGTGTTACTCAACGCAGCCTCGGGCTACAATGGTACGGACGAATTTATTGCTTTCCGTAGGAGTTTGAATGCTACCTTTAACTCCATCTTCATAGATGACTTTAAATATGAAGTAGCACCTCCTTGCCCACGGGTATTAAACAATCAAATAAATTTGGCTTCTGGAGCTACCAGCATCACGATTAATGTGCCGGGATCTAATCTTGATATTGAGTGGGGTCCTTGCGGATTTGGTCAGGGTACAGGAACCTTTGTGAGCAATGTTACTTCCCCGCATGTTGCCACCGGCCTATCACCATCTACCTGTTATGACGTATATGTGAGGAGAAATTGCACAGGATCCTCTAATGGAGTATCCCCCTGGTCAGGTCCATATAGTATAAGTACCACATGCTTGCCATCGGCCTTGCCCTTCACGGAGTCTTTCAACACCTGGCCCCTGAGTTGCTGGGATACTACTGGTGGTAATGCCTATTGGAGATCATATTCAGGGGCAGGGGGAGACCTTTATGCTGAAGCTGATTTCTGGAGTAATTCTAGTGGTGTCTATCATTTAACCAGCTCCCCAATCATTATCAGTCAACAGGCTCAGGTTCATTTTTTCTGGAGCCACCTGGCTAACATCATTTCCTATCCGGATGAAGCCTTACTGATAGAGGCTCAATCTCTCACAACAGGAATGTGGGATACGATACTGTATTTGAAATCTATTGATGGAAATTTTGATGACCCCACAGCCAGCAATACCGGGCCCGGAAATTTTGTTGAGAATATTACGCTTCTTCCAGCCTCTTATATTGGTGATACTATAAAGGTTAGAATTATTGGCTTTTCAGACTTCGGCCCTAATTGTTATCTCAACAACTTCGCGGTTGAGGCAACCCCTCAGTGCGTACCTACCTCATTGGCTGACATCACGGTTGGCGCCAGTAACGATAGTGTTTCTGCTACCTGGATGCCCGGAAGTGGTGTGAGATGGAATCTCGAAGTAGGATTCCCAGGATTTACCCCCGGTGTAGGACTAGGGGTGGATAGTATTTCTACCACGGATAGTACGGCTGGAATTGGCGGCCTAACGTCCAATACGAGTTATGAACTGTACTTGAGAGATTCTTGTGCCGATGGGTCAATTTCCCCATGGGTAGGACCAATATTGTTCCAGACTAAGTGCAACCCCATTCCCATGACGGTTTATGAAAGTTTAGATATATGGCCGATTGCATGCTGGGATTCTACTCAGGGTTCCGCTGATTGGAGGAAGTACACCGGCACGGGTGGTGATAATTATGCCGAAGCAGACTTCTGGAGCAATAGTACCGGCATCTATCATTTAACATCTCCACCAATTTCCATTACACAAGATGCCCAATTGAGGTTTTATTGGTCGCATTTATGGCAGTCTTTCTATCCCAATGATCAGCTTTTGGTGCGGGTGCAAGTAGCTGGTGCAGCCACCTGGGATACCGTGGTGAACCTTATAGGTCAGACAGATTTTAACGATATCACAGCCCAGAATACGGCTCCGGGTAGTTTTGTGATGGAAGAAGTATTACTTGATCCTAGCAAATACACGGGCAATGATATTGTGGTAGAATTCATTGGAGTATCCAACTTTGGTCCGAATTGCTACCTGAACGATATCTATGTTGAACCGGCACCACAATGCCCCAAGCCTGGATCATTAACCGCAGCAGTGCAAGATACTTTTGCAAGCTTCAATTGGGTGGGATCTTCATCTCATACAGATTACGAAGTATGGTTTGGCCCTCAGGGTTTTTACCAGGGATCGGGTACCATGGCAGGTCATAAAGTGTTAACGGGAGGACCGGATAGTTTAGATGTGGACACTTTGCGTGCCGCAACTTGCTATGAGTATTTAGTGCGGGCCTTTTGTGCGCCTGGTGATACTACAGATTGGGTAGGTCCCTACGTATTCTGTACCAATTGCCGCCCCTTTACCATGCCTTACTACGAAAGTTTTGATAACTGGGCACCCCTGTGTTGGACTATTGATCTGGGAACTGTAGTTTGGCAACAATATCAGGCAGGTACCGATGGCTGGGCTGAGGCAAATTTCTGGGGCAATAGTTCCGGTAATATGATCATGAATTCACCACCGGTAATGATCACGGAGGCCGCGCAATTGAGATATACCTGGTCACACCTGGCTAATTTAATTTCCTATCCAGATGATGAATTAATTGTGAGAGCTACCGTGGTTGGATCTGGTATATGGGATACGCTGGATACCAAGAAATCCAGTGCCGGTAATTTTGATGATCCTACCGCGGGCAATACCAATCCGGGGACGGGGATTGAGGATATCTTTATGCTGGATACAACGAAGTATAACGGCAATCAGGTTATTATTCAGTTCTGGGGTAACACAGACTTTGGGCCGAACTGTTATATCAATGATTTTTTCATTGAGAAGGTGCCTACTTGTCCTAAACCAGGTAATCTGGATACGGCTAATGTAAGTGCCAGCACGGCAGACTTAAGTTGGACAGCAGGCAGTACTGGAAACACCAATTTTGAACTAGAGTATGGTCCAGGCCTAAGCTTTAATACGATTGGTACCGGAACCAGAGTATCGGTAACGGGTACAACATCTAATCTCACAGGATTATCACCAGCCACTGGTTACTGCTTCTTTGTAAGAGAAATATGTGCGGTAGGCGATACCAGCCAGTGGGCGGGCCCTATGTGCTTTAGTACAGAATGTATTCCCGTAGTGACAGCTCCCTATTCCACTAATTTTGAGGGTCTAACAGCCGGATTTGGCATCACTTCCTGGGAGAATTGCTGGACGGCAAACGTGGTGAATGGTCCTTATTGGATGGCACAAGTATCAACCGGAGCCAATCAAGGTTCTCTAAATACCGGTCCATTCTTCGACGCCACTACCCCATCCGCAGCCGGGGGGATGTACATGATCCTGGAAACCTCAACCGGTACCGGACAGCATGAGATGTACTCACCCTATATTGATATCAGCTCGCTGGCAAATCCTGAGATGGAATATTACTACCACATGTATGGGGCAAGTATGGGTTCGCTGGAAGTTTATGCCGAAGATTCTCAGGGTAGCAGAACTTTCCTTGATAGTATTGTAGGTCAGCAAATGACTGCGGGCTCTGATCCATTTGCTGCCGTGCAAGTTTCCTTGGCTGGGGTACCAGCTACCTTCAGATTGGTATTTGTAGGAATCAGAGGTGGCTCTTTTGATAGCGATATTGCCATCGACGAAGTTTCGGTATATGATTTAGGTGGTTGTCCTGCTCCAAATAATTTGGCTTCCAGTTCTCAGGGTTGTGACACCATTACGGTAACCTGGAATTCCGTTAGTGGTGGGTCCATCCTGGCCTATGGGCCTCAAGGCTTTACTCCTCCCGCTGGTATGGTAACCGGAATCGTCACTAGTCCTTATACCATTACGGGCTTAACCTCTGGTACCGCCTATGATATTTATGTGGTGGATACCTGTTCTGGAGATACTAGTAATCCAGTTGGACCATTAACAGTGAGCACTAGTGGTGTAGCGGTAACCGCAAGCTTTACGCACACTTTTGGCACGGCAGGCGCTACCAGTCGTACCGTGTTCTTCGACGGAAGTGCTTCAGTTGGTGCCACCAGCTATGACTGGGATTTTGGTGATGGTAATTCAGGTACCGGTCAAAATACTTCGAATATCTATACTGCCAATGGCAGCTACATTGTGACGCTTACCGTAAGCAGCGCATGTGGTGTTGATTCCATTAAGGATACCGTGGTAGTAGGAGGGATTGGTCTTCCAGAGAGTTTGTTAAATCAAACCTTGGAGTTATATCCCAACCCCGCCAAATCTGAAGTGAATATCAGCTTCAGCAGAGTAAATGAAAAAGCGCGTGTCGCCCTGCTGGATCTTTCCGGTAAGGAGTTATTCGTGCGTGAGATTAATAATGCCGGAGAATTTTATTCCGGAAGAATTGATCTTTCAGAACTTTCTGATGGCGTATATATGTTGCAAATCAGTGATGGAGAAGTAGTGGTCAATCGCAGATTGATCAAACGCTAGATTCACAACTCTCAATATTTTGAGCCGTTACTGCTGAAGGGTAGTAACGGCTCTTTTATTTGTAGCATACCTTATATCACAACTATTTGTCCTTAAGTTACATCCTCTTAATAGAGTTCTTTTTTATTTCACACGATAATTGCTTATCATTGTTTCCCTATTTTCCTAAAATCTGGTTTCATTAAAGACAACATTCACATGAAGAAAGTATTACAATTAACCTTATTCATGCTAATAAGCATTGGTGTTTATGGGCAGGCAGACACCATAATTACTTCGCCTCCCTTAACCCCTAATAATGGCCAGTCGGGTGTCACCTTCGAATTTGAATCGAATCAGCCCGTGAATATTATTAATCTGGAGAATGTCTTTAGTACAGGTGCTAGCTCAGCCGATCTATGGATGCGCATTGGTGGTGTACTTCATCCCGGTGCCACGGCTCCTAATATTACCACGGCCAATGGTTGGTCGCAAGTGATTACCGGTGCAACGGTAACCGGTGCAAATAATACCAACAGAGTATTAATGGATTTCGGCGGCCAAAAGATTGCTATCCCAGCCAATACTAGAATTGGTTTCTTCATTTCTGGTAGTACGCGCTATCAAACGGGAACCGCCGCTGACCAAACTACCTTTACCGATGGAGTGGGAAGTGTATATGTAACCGATAATATTGCTTTTGGTGGCGGTATTCCATCGCCTACCTTTAATCCCCGCCGTTTTGTAGGAGCAGTTATTTATGAATTGGGGGTTACCGGTAATTGTACACCCTTTACCAATTTTGCCATTGATAGCATCAGTGGTACCGTAGCCCGTGTTAAGTGGACTCCGGGAACAGGTAATACGTCCTTTAGTATGGAGTATGGTCCAGCTGGCTTTACTCCTGGTACAGGAACTACCGTATCCGGATCTTACCCCGGTGCTCAACCGCCAGTAATCCTAACCGGTCTTTCGGCCAATACTACTTATGATGTTTATTTTGAGGAGTATTGTAATTCAGGAAGCGACACGGTTGGTTTCCCCGGACCACAATCTTTCACCACCACTAAGTTGTGTGCGCCGCCAAACTCTTTGGCCATTACTAATATTCTTTCCAACCAAGTGGATGTGAGTTGGATGTACCCAGGTTCCGCTACAGACTTTGATATTATCTATGGACCGGTAGGCTTTGACCCCACTACTGCCGGTACTAGCGTAACGGTAACCAGCTCTCCCCATACGTTAACTGGTCTTAACCCGGCCACTGCCTATGATGCCTATCTGGTAGCGAATTGTGGGGTAACCAACGGTTATAGCGATACCATCGGACCAGAATTTTTCTTTACCAATTGTGCTATTACTACCGCACCGTTTACAGAGAAGTTCGACAACGCTACCTGGGTAGCTAGTGGCAATAATGCAGGTAATTCTATTAACCCTTGTTGGACAGCCACTCCTGATATGAGCATGGGTACTGAGCCATGGAAGTGGATGCCGAGAAGTACCGGCCCTACTAGTGGTAATGGTCCCTTGAATGATTACACCGGGGGTAACTTCCTTTATTGTGAAGCCTCAGGGTCAACGGCAGGTGATGTTGCAGAAATTATTACTCCCTTAATTGATGTAAGTGGGTTAACCACTCCCGCTCTGTATTTCATGCAGCATCGCTTTTACACTACTACCTCTCCTCCCGGTGATATGGATGTTGAGGTAAGCAACGACTTTGGTACTACCTGGAACAATGTGTATAGTATAACTGGTAATACCCAGAGTTCCAACAGCGATCCCTGGGAATTGGTATTTGTGAACCTGGGAGCCTATATCGGTGATACCATCCAACTGAAATTTATTCAAACTAGTGTAGGATGTTGTGGCGATGCCGCGATAGATTCTGTAGTAGTGGATGAAGCCCCACTTTGTCCCTGGCCTACCAATGTGGCTATTCCAAGTGTAACTTCTACTACTGCAGATTTTAGTTGGTCAGATCCTACGGGTACAAGTTGGGATATTGAGTGGGGTCCATGTGGTTATACTCAGGGCACGGGAAGTTTTGTGAGTGCCACTACCAACCCTTATACTGCTACTGGCTTAGCTCCCAATACCTGCTATGATCTTTACATCAGATCAAATTGTTCGGCTGCGGGTAATGGAAATAGTATCTGGATAGGACCGGTAGAATTCCGCACGGCCTGTGCGCCATTTACCGCGCCATTTAGCGATAATTTTGATGCTAACCCAACTAACATCGTTCCTAATTGTTGGAGTGCGGTAACAGAGGTTCAAACGGGAACACAGGCCGTGGTTGAAACCTATTCATTCCTCACACCTAATTCCCCCCCAAATCATATAAGGTTTTATAATGGTTCTGGAAATGCCGCCAATGGAGATGAGGTGCTCTTAATTAGTCCGGAATTCTCTGATCTTACCGTAGGAGATAAGCGAGTGCAGTTCTTTGCCTATACTACCACTACTCTCGCCACCAGTATCATTGTCGGTACCATAGATGCACCCGATACATCGGGAACATTTAGTCCTATTGATACGGTGATGCTGAATCAAGGTACCCATTCCCTCCATATAGTAGATGTTGATCTTCCGTCTGGTTATAATGGTACAGATAAGTATGTAGCGCTTAAACACGGCATGGACGGTACCTTCCGCACAATCCTGATCGATGATTTTTCTTATGGTGTTGTACCCAGTTGCAACCCCCCATTAATTACCTCTTTGGGTGTGGCAGGGACTGGTGTTGACCGTGCCACCGTATATTGGGCAGCCGGTTCAGATGGTGATGAAACTCATATAGAATGGGGTACTCCCGGATTTACTCCCGGAACCGGGTCTTATCTCGGCTTAGATTCTGTTGCTGGAAGCACGGATACTTTCAATATCACGGGGCTTTCCCCGCAAACAACTTATGAATATTATATTGCGGATAGCTGTGCCGGAGGTAGTTTCAGCCCCTGGGTGGGACCCATTTCTTTTACCACACAGTGTAATATATTATTTGCACCCCTTGTGGAAGATTTTGATGGTACATCCTGGGTTGCCAGTGGAAACAATGCAGGCAATATGCTGGATCCTTGTTGGGCTTCTTCACCTGATGTTAGTTTAGGGGCTGAGCCATTTAAGTGGATTCCGCGCAGTACCGGACCAACTAGTGGTAATGGACCATTGAATGACCTTACTGGCGGTAATTTCATGTACGTTGAGGCTTCCGGATCTACCGCCGGAGATGTAGCGTATTTGTATTCGCCCTTAATTGATGTGAGTGCTTTAACTTCACCAGCATTGTATTTCTGGCAGCATCGCTATTATACGGCCACTTCTCCTCCCGCTGATATGGATATTGAGGTGACGAATGATAATGGCGCTACCTGGACCAATGTTTATAATATTACCGGTAATACTCAAACCTCTGCAGCAGCAGCATGGGTGGATGAATTGGTTAATTTACCTCAGTTTGTAGGTGATACCATTCAGATAAGATTTATTCAAACCGGTTTAGGCTGTTGTGGTGATGCGGCTATAGATTCTGTAGCTATTGACGAGGCTCCGAGTTGTCCGGATCCAGGCAGTTTACAAGCGCTGAACGTGATTGATACCTCCGCACTTCTGTCATGGGTAGGTGCTATTCAAGCCGGTTCTCATGAAGTGTGGTTTGGTCCACAAGGATTTTTCCAGGGTACACAGACTACAACGGGAACTAAAGTGACAGTTGTAGGAGCAAATAGCCTGTTACTCGATACTATTTCTGACGCCACCTGTTATGAATTCTTGGTACGTGGAATCTGTGGACCCGGTGACACCAGTAACTGGGTTGGTCCGGTGGTGTTCTGTACGCCATGCCGTGCTTTTAACGCACCGTATTTTGAAGATTTTGATGCTATGCCAACCGGAGCACCACCGACTTGTTTTGAGGCAATCCTGGTGGGTAGTGCCACGCAATTCTCCACTATACAGGTTTCTACCCAGGGGGGTGCGCGTTCAGCGCCTAACCAGGTGTGGATGGATAATTACACCAATACGGAAACCATGCTCATATCACCCTTGTTTGCTGATATGACTGACGGGGATAAATGGGTGGCTTTCTATGCCAAACAAGGTGCAGCAGGTTC
Organism: Owenweeksia sp.; assembly: GCA_965229445.1. GTDB lineage: Bacteria > Bacteroidota > Bacteroidia > Flavobacteriales > Schleiferiaceae > Owenweeksia. The sequence goes on along the minus strand of OZ245876.1, from coordinate 2,554,787 downwards.
GGATCAGATAATTGTTGGTACTGTGCCCAGTTCAACCAGTGCGGCTAACTTCTCACCCCTGGATACCTTTATTCTTTCTACCAGTTTTGCACGTCTCACCACGGACTTAACCGCGGCGAATGGCTATAATGGAACGGATCAGTTTGTGGCTATTCAGCATGCCAGCACTGGTATACTGAGAGATATCTATCTGGATGACTTCCTGTACAGTGATATCCCTACTGGAGACCTGGATATGATTAATGGTGGATTTATGCAAGGTCCTTGCTTGTCTAACAATGATTCTATCTACCTAGAAATCTTTAATGCCGTCACTCCGGTTGACTTCAGTATGACCACCTTAAATGTTACCTATGAAGTAACAGGTCCTGCAAATACTAACGGTACGGTGGCAATTAACTCAGGTCAATTGCTGGTAGGAGATACCTTGAGAATTGAACTCGGAGGTATAGACTTATCTCAGGTTGGCGTCTATAATCTAAAAGCCTGGATGGATACCAGTGCCATTAACCAGATTCCGGGGCAGGATACCATCAATGGTATAACGGTTGAAACTTTCCCGAATTTATTGGCTGATCCACAATCGGTAACCGTACCAAGTATAATGGATTCCACCGAAATATGTGTGGAGTCTTCCTTCTTTGGAGGTGGAGAATTCCTTATCACGGAGCAGTGCCAGTTTAAAACCACAAGTGGTTCTCCAGTAGGAGGATGGCCAGCTTATCTCACTACGGATGATTATATTGAAATCACCGGTGTGCCTGGTGCGGATCTTGGCGGTATTACGCTGGAACAGTATAACACTACTGGTTTGGCAGGTACGCATACCTTCCCCACCGGTACCTTCCTCAGTCCTAACGGTACAGCAATTATAGCCGTAGGGCAATTAGGCACCAGTACCCCTAGTCCAAGTGATTTTTATTATCATGGTAATGGAACATATACAGGACTCTGGTCATCTTCTACCCAAAGTGGAAGAATTCTCCGGGCGCCAGACGGTACCATTATAGATGCCGTAATTAGTAATGCCTTTACCTGGCCGGCTGTGGCAGGCGTAACAGCCGCTGATTGGTCAGGCACAGTACCTGCCACCGGAGGTTCGGCGGGTAACAGATTAGAAGGACCCGATTTAAATAGCGGTACCGGCTGGATTGCTTCAGCGACGTCTGCTCAGGATCCTAATGTGGTAAACAATCTGGTACCTGCTCCTAAATCTGCCGGAGCACCTGGTTTACAGTGGACGCTGAATGGGAATGTAGTAGACACGCTTCCTTGTATTACCGTTGGACCTTTTGCTTCTGCAGGTGTTTATCTCTACATAGCTAGCTTTAGTAATGCCTGTGGTAGCTTTTCTGATACGGTAGTGGTAACCGTTTTAGGTGGATCATGTGATGCCCCAACGGCTTTAGATACGGCTAATGTAACCTGCTCTTCTGCTGACCTTCTGTGGACAAGCAACACCGGCGCAAGTCAATCCTGGATTGAGTATGGCCCGGCCGGATTTACACCTTTAACTGGTGCGGGAACCATAGTTTGGTCTGCTAGTCCATATAATGTCACTGGCTTAATGCCCGGTACTACTTACGACTTCTATGTAGCAGATACCTGTGCCATGGATACCAGCAATGTTGCCGGACCATTCAGCTTTACGACCAAAACCGGTACGGTAACTGCCGGATTTACCTTCAATCTGGGCACTCCAGGTGCAACTAGTTTGAACGTAACTTTTGATGGTAGCAGTTCGGTAGGTGCAACCAGTTATGATTGGGACTTTGGTGATGGCAATACCGGTACCGGTCAAAGTGCCATGAATCCATACACTGCAAATGGTACTTATATAGTTACCTTAACGGTAACCGGTCCGTGCGGCGTCGATTCTATACAGGATACTGTAATTATTGCCGGCATTGGTCTGGCGGAGAGTATTCTTAATCAAACTTTGGAGATCTATCCCAATCCTGCTAAGACTGAAGTTAGCCTGAGTTTCAATAGAGCTCATGCGAATGCAAGGATTGCCTTACTGGATTTATCCGGTAAGGAACTGATGGTTCGCGAGATAAATAATGCAGGAGATTTTTATTCCGGCAGAATTGATCTTTCAGAACTATCAGATGGCGTATATATGTTACAAATTAGCGACGGTGAAGTGGTGGTTAATCGCAGATTGATTAAACGCTAAGCTTAACTGAAGCAATTTCTATTAGCCGCCATCACGCTCCAGCGTGGTGGCGGCTTTTTTTATGCAGATATCTTACGATGCCAACCATCTGATAAGTTGTTACGTATATCTAGGTAATGCGGATATTGTGTTTAACTATATTCCTTAATATTGCAATCCCAGTTTCCAGAGTTTAGTTATAAATCAGAATGAATTGTTTATGAAGAAGTTGTTACTCCTAGCCAGCATGATGTTTTTCGGTTTGCAGAGCATGTATGCTCAGCCTACTCATACAGAGTCTTCCGATACGGTATGTTCTAGTGGTGCAGGAGCCACCAATACTGTCACTATGATCAACCCACTATTTCCTTCCACGGATGTCACTTTAGACATTTGGGTGAAGGGAGATTTGGATTTCACCACCGAATGGGTAGATGTTTATTCAGAGAATGGTGGATTTATTGGTCTGGCCAAAACGGTTGCTCAATGTGGTCCCTATGAAAAGACTTCATTTACTGTACCGGTAGATTCATTTGCGGCTTGGGCAGCAGATGGTATTGTTACTTTTGATGGGGTTTTTACAGCGGCTACTGGTTTTTGTGCACCTGATGAGTGTATTTACATTGTGGCTAATTATACTCCGGTAACCGGTCCTAATGACGCTGGTGTAACAGGTACAGCAGCGCTTCAGGCTATTTGCCCTGGATCGAATCCAGTATCGGTAACCATCCAAAACTTTGGTACCAACCAAATCACTTCTGTCAATATAGACTGGGAGATGGATGGAGTGCCACAAACGGGTGTTTCTCACTCCAATACCCTGGATACCTTGGGTGGTTCTGGAGCTTCAAATGCATCGGTTACTCTGGGTAACTACACATTCACAGTTGGTCAAACTTATACGCTTAAGGCGTGGACCAGCCTACCTAATGGTGTTGGTGATACTACAAACTTAAATGATACCCTAACTGCAACCCTGGCCTTGGTTAATTCCCCTTCAGGAGTATCGGTGAGCAATGTTCTTACTACTACTGCAGATGTGAGTTGGAATGTGGCAGCAGGAACCAATTATGATATTAAGTATGGACCAGCAGGATTTGATCCAAATTCTGCAGGTACGCTGATATCGAATGTCAGTTCCTCTCCACAAACGATAACGGGATTAAATGGATCTACGGGTTATGATGTCTATGTACGCGCCAATTGTGGTGCTGGGGCATTTAGTAGTTGGGGAGGACCGGCATTTTTCTTTACCAATTGTACCATCACGGTAGCACCCTGGACGGAGAAGTTTGATAACTCAACCTGGATTTCCAGTGGCAACAACAACAACAATGTTCTGAACCCCTGTTGGTCATCCAATCCGGATACCAGCTCAACATTAGCCTTTAAATGGATTCCCAGAAGTACCGGTCCTACGAGCGGTAATGGCCCCTTAAGTGATTACACCGGCGGTAATTTCCTGTATTGTGAAGCTTCCGGTTCTTCAGCCGGTCAGATTGCTGAGCTGGTTTCTCCACTTATTGATGTGAGTGGTCTCAATACGCCAGCTTTATACTTCATGCAACACCGCTACTACACCACTACTTCACCCCCCGCACCAATGGATGTGGAAGTGAGTAATGACGGTGGTACTACCTGGAGCAATGTTTACAGCATTTCAGGAAATACGCAGAATTCATCAGGAGATCCCTGGGAGTTGGTATTTGTGAACCTGGGAGCCTATATCGGTGATACCATTCAACTGAAATTTATTCAAACTAGTGTAGGATGTTGTGGTGATGCGGCGATAGACTCCGTAGTAGTGGACGAAGCACCATTATGCCCCTGGCCTACTAATGTGGCCGTAACAGGACTTACTTCTACCTCTGCAGATTTCAACTGGTCAGATCCTACCGGATCAAGTTGGGATATTGAATGGGGTCCTTGTGGATATACCCAAGGAACGGGTAGCTTTGTTAGTGCATCTACCAACCCTTACACTGCCACTGGTTTAGCCCCTAATACTTGTTATGATCTCTATATCCGATCAAATTGCTCCGCCGCAGGTAATGGTACCAGTATTTGGATCGGACCGATAGAATTCCGCACGGCTTGTGCACCTTTCACCTATCCCTTTAGCGACAACTTCGATGCTAATCCGACTAATATTGTACCCAATTGTTGGAATGAGATTAATCATGTAGCCGTTGGAACACCGGGTGTGGTAGAAACCTATTCCTTTGCCACTCCCAATTCACCACCAAACCACATAAGATTGTATAATGGCTCTGGAAACACAGCCGCTGGTGATGAGATTATTCTGGTGAGTCCTGAGTTTTCGGACATGACAGTAGGGGATAAGAGAGTTACCTTCTTCGCCAATGTATCTTTTGGTACCAGCTCTATCATTGTAGGAACTTTGGACAAAGCTGACACCTCAGGTACATTTAGTCCTATTGACACCGTAATGTTGTCTACCAATACACACCAGTTCTTTATAGTAGATGTTGATCTACCTGCTGGTTACAATGGCACGGATAAATTTATTGGCTTGAAACACGGAATGGACGGTACGTTCCAAACCATCTATATCGACGATTTCAGCTATACGATAGTTCCTGCTTGTAATCCACCGCTAATTACCAGTCTGGGAGTTAGTGGAACCGGTACAAATTCTGCTTCTATATTTTGGGGATCGGGTTCTGATGGCGACGAAACGCATATTGAATGGGGTTCACCAGGCTTTACTCCCGGAACCGGTTCTAATATTGGTAGAGATTCAGTGCCAGGAACGCAAGACATGTTTAATATCACCGGCTTATCGGCTCAAACTACTTATGAGTATTATATAGCAGATAGCTGTGTGAGCAATGGCTTTAGCCCCTGGGTGGGACCCATCTCATTCACTACTCAGTGTAATGTGATTGCTGCGCCATATCTGGATAATTTTGATGGTACCAGCTGGGTGGCTAGCGGAAACAATAACGGGAATATGCTAGACCCATGTTGGAATTCTTCGCCTGATGTTAGTTCAGCGCTTGTATTTAAGTGGATTCCTCGTTCTACGGCACCCACCAGTGGTAATGGCCCACTAAATGATCTTACAGGCGGCAACTTCATGTATTGTGAAGCTTCAGGGGCAACTGCTGGTCAGGTAGCCTATCTGTACTCTCCATTAATTGATGTAAGTACCTTAACAGCACCGGCGCTATATTTCTGGCAGCATAGGTTTTATACGTCAACCACCCCACCGGCTCCGATGGATATTGAAGTGACGAATGACAATGGAGTTACCTGGACCAATGTTTATAATGTCAGTGGTAATCTTCAGACTTCAAACAGCGGACCGTGGGAAGACGAGATCGTAAACTTGCCACAGTTTGTGGGTGATACCATTCAGATCAGGTTTGTTCAAACCAGTGTAGGATGTTGTGGAGATGCAGCCATAGATTCTGTGGCCATTGCAGAAGCTCCATCATGCCCTGATCCTGGTAATGTTCAGGCGATCAATGTCATCGATACAGCGGCTACCATAAAGTGGGTCGGTGCTATTCAAGCGGGCACGCACGAAGTGTGGTTTGGTCCTCAGGGATTCTTCCAGGGAACACAAACTGGTGGTGGTACCGTAGTTACGGTAGCTGGTGTTGACAGCTTGCTGTTGGATACCATCTCTGATGCTACTTGTTATGAATTTCTGGTTAGAGGTATATGTGGTCCTGGTGACACCAGCAACTGGATAGGCCCTATTACCTTCTGCACGCAATGTCGTCCGTTTACGATGCCTTACTTCCAAAGTTTTGATACCTGGCCTCCTAACTGCTGGTCGGTTGATTTAGGTACGGTACCGTGGGTAGGTTATACGGCTGGTACAGATGGCTGGGCCAACGCAAATTTCTGGAATAATGGTGCTCCAAATAATATGATCATGCAATCTCCAATTGTGGAGGTAACCCAGGATGCCAGAGTACGATTTACCTGGTCTAAATTAGCTGCTACTTTCAACCCTAACGATGAGTTAACGGTAAGAGTGAGCATCTCTGGAACAGGTGTCTGGGATACCCTCACCAACAAAAGGGCTGGTGATGGAAACTTTAACGATCCAACCGCTTCAAACTCGGCACCAGGTAATGGAATTGAGGAATGGTATAACCTCGATCCCGCTACCTATACCGGACAGTTTATAGTGGTTGAATTCTGGGCCAATGCCGATTTCGGACCTAGCTGCTTTATCAATGATTTTTATATTGAACAACTACCCGCTTGTCCTCGTCCTACCGGTGAAATGTTATTGGGTGCAGGGGCTAACGCCGCTAATGTCACCTGGACACCAGGAGACACCAATGCCACCAACTGGGTAATTGAATACGGTATGGGTGACTGGATATCCGGCACCGGAACATTTGTAGGAGCTATAGGAGTAACCAACGATACTGCTACGATCAGCTCATTGATGCCTAACTCGAACTATTGTTGGAGAGTGGCTGAAATCTGCTCTAACGGTACGGATACTTCCTTATTCACGCCGCTGGATTGCTTCAATACAGCTTGCGTTCCTGTTGGCATGCCTTATTATGAAAGCTTTGATGCCTGGACACCTACTTGTTGGGATGTAAATCTTGGTACCGTGCCTTGGGTACAGTATTTGGCAGGTACAGATGGCTGGGCCGATGCTAATTTCTGGGGAAATAGTACCGGTAATATGATCATGAATTCACCGGCGGTAATCGCAGGGGTTCGTCCACAGGTTCGTTACACCTGGTCTCACCTGGCAAACACTATCTCTTACCCCGAGGATGAGCTCATTGTAAGAGTTACGGTTGTAGGTTCAGGTGTTTGGGATACCATCATGGTGAGAAGAACTAACCTGAGCAACTTCGATGATCCAACCGCATCTAACACCGCGCCGGGAACCGGAATTGAAGATGTGATTCCGTTGGATACTAGTTATACAGGTGATACGATTATGGTTCAATTCTGGGGTAACACGGACTTTGGACCGAACTGTTACATCAATGACTTCTTTATAGAACCGGTGCCATCCTGCCCAAGTCCACAAGGCCTGGATACAGCTAATGTACTGGCTTCTACGGCCGACCTTAATTGGGTAGCCGGTACCCCTGGTAACACTCAGTTTGAAGTAGAGTATGGTGTTGGTTTGACCTTTAATCAAATTGGTACCGGAACCAGAATTACGGTAACCGGCACTACAACTAGCCTTACAGGTTTAACACCTGCTACCAACTACTGTTTCTTTGTGCGCGAGATTTGTGCAGTGGGTGATACGAGTAATTGGGCCGGTTCATTCTGCTTCAATACGCAGTGTCAGCCCATAGTTAATGCCCCTTATAGTACTAACTTTGAAGGAATTACTACTGGTCCTGGTATAACACAGTGGGAGAATTGCTGGAGTGGTATTACGGTAGCTGGACCATACTGGCAGGCTCAGACTGGTACTGGCGCCAATCAAGGCTCACTGAATACCGGACCATTTTATGACGCCACCACTCCTGGAGTTGCCGGTGGTACCTATATGGTTCTGGAAACATCTACCGGTACTGGTCAGCATGAGATTCGCTCACCTTTCATTGATGTTACCAGTTTGGCCAGTCCTGAATTGGAGTATTACTATCATATGTATGGCGCAACTATTAATTCTCTTGAAGTTTACGCAGAGGATTCTCAGGGCAATCGTACCTTCCTGGATAGTATCGTGGGTCAACAAATGACCGCGGGATCTGATCCATTCCTGGCTAGAACAGTTTCATTGAGCGGTGTAACACCATCCATTTATCGTCTGGTATTTGTTGGAATACGTGGCACTTCATTCACTGGTGATATTGCAATAGATGAAGTATCAGTATATGACCTTGGTGGTTGCCCATTGCCAAGCGGACTAGCTTCAAGTTCTGTGGGATGTGATTCCATTACGGTTACCTGGACTTCAGCTTCAGGTGGTTCCTATTTGGCTTACGGACCTCAAGGATTTATGCCACCGGCAGGAACTGCTACTGGTATTGTGACCAGTCCGTATACCATTACAGGTTTAACTCCTGGTACGGCTTATGACATTTATGTAGCCGATACCTGTGGTAGTGATACCAGTCAGATTGTAGGGCCGATTACAGTAAGTACTACCGGTGCTAATGTAACCGCCGGATTTACTTTCACCTTCGGATCAGCCGGTCCTGCCAGTCGCACTGTTTTCTTTGATGGCAGTAGCTCTGTAGGTGCAGTAACTTATGATTGGGATTTTGGCGATGGGAATACCGGAACTGGTCAGAATACTTCCAATATCTACACAGCTAATGGCAGCTATGTAGTTACCTTAACTGTAGGAAGCGCCTGTGGTGTTGACTCCATTAAGGATACTGTTGTAGTAGGTGGAATTGGTTTACCTGAGAGCTTGTTGAATCAGACTCTGCAGATATTCCCTAACCCCGCCAAATCTGAGGTTAATCTGAGTTTCAATCGCGTAAGTGAAGAAGCTCGCATCGTTCTCATGGATCTTTCCGGAAAGGAACTTATGGTGCGTGAGATTAACAATGCCGGAGATTTCTACTCTGGACGCATTGATCTTTCGGAACTATCCGATGGAGTCTACATGCTACAAATCAGTGATGGAGAAGTAGTGGTAAATCGCAGATTGATTAAGCGCTAACACTACTTAAATAAACTAATGAAACCGCTATCATGTTAAGGCATGGTGGCGGTTTTTTTGTTATACCTCAAAGCTTCAGCTAGTGACATATTCCATGCCTCGCTGGTTATTGACAATTATTGAAAAGTCCCTGGAATTATTAAAATGCCACAGGTTGAAATCTAATTGCCTAATAGTCACTTAATTTAGCTAGTAATTATTGGAGAAATACCCTCAGTATTCAGACAGATTAATCTTACAAAGCCCTGATTCACATTATACTGGACCCCGGTCTGGCGAGTGAATACTTATTTTAGCGTCGAAACATTTATTGCTTACTCGGTCAGGTCATGCAGAAAATTCTAGTGCTGCTGGCACTTTGCATTTATGGGGTAACCCATGGGCAAAAGCCAGAGCTCATATACTATCAGTTCAATCGTGCCGGAAATACGGTTGATAATCACGCTATAAATCCAGTGGGAAATAACCCCGCTACCATTCAGGGAAACCTGGCTATAAATTCAGGAGGTTTTCTGAGTTCCAGAGCCCTCACAGGTCATGGTAATAAAGCAGCATTCAACCATATTCAAACAGCTTGGAATACCCGTATTAACGGCAGTTTTACACTGGCCTTTTGGACCAAGAGTATTCCGGTTAGTACCAGATTAAATTATCTCTTTGGTGATAAGCAAGCCGGTGAATTCCGTTGTTTTACGAATGGCGTGGCCGGAATTGGCAATTGGTTGGTAAGGGGAGGAGAACTACCCGACTTACCGATTAAGGGCGCCGCCAGTATGGCTGCCAGAATGGTTCATATTGTTTATGATTCTGCCAGCGCTACCTATACTTCCTATGTAAATGGTTTGCAGAATACGCAGGTTTCAGTGGATTCAGTTCCTGATGTCACCGGAACAGGATTAATACTGGGGGGATATCTAAACAATGATGGCTTAAATGGACTATTGGATGAGTTTCGTTGGTACAGCCGTGCGTTAAGTCCTGCCGAAATTTTAAATACCTGGAATAAGGACCTTAACATTCTGGGAAACTGTCCTCCGTTTACAAACTTTAGCATCGATACTGTATTAGCCGATGCTGCCCTGGTAAGCTGGATACCCGGAAGCGGAAACTCAGGATACTATTTAGAGTATGGTCCCAAGGGATTTTCTCCCGGGCAGGGAAACCTGGTCACAGGCACCTATCCATCCGCGGCATCTAATTATTACATAGCAGGCTTACAGGCTAAAACGGCATACGAAGTATATTTTGGGGAAATTTGTGGCGCCGGGGATTCGGCATACTTACCTAATCCTGTAAGCTTTACCACCACCCGGCTATGTCCTACCCCGACACAGTTCGTATCTCAAGCCGCTAGTACCACCAGCATACCGCTTAGCTGGTCTAACAGCAGTGGTGCGGTCTCACACTCTATTATTTATGGCTTTACAGGTTTTGATCCAGCTATGGGTGGCCTTACCGGCACTTCAAGCACCAACGGTTATGTAATCACCGGGCTTTCACCAGCTACTTCGTATGATATTTATTTAACCGCGAATTGTGGTGCCGTACAAGGGGGAAGTGATACGATCGGTCCATTGCGTGTGACTACCCAGTGTGCCTCCGTAACTGCCTTTCCGTATCGTCAGGATTTTGAACCGGCTCTTCCAAACATGCCGGGTTCCGTGCCCCAATGCTGGCAGGTTAGTTCTGCTAATGATCTAAGCTGGTACATTAATAAGGGAAATACCCCTTCTTCCGGTACCGGTCCTTCGGTAGACAAAACTACCGATACCCTCACCGGGCATTATATGTATTTGGAGACCTCATCTTCTGGACAGGCATCTTACTTATATACGCCAGAGTTTGATATTACCCAGCTGAATACTCCGGTAGTCTCTTTCTGGTACCACATGTTTGGTAACAGTATGGGTAGTCTGCAACTACAGGTTACCGTAAATGGAGGGCAGTCTTGGATAAGGATTGCCGACCTGCAAGGTGAGCAGCACTGGGGAAATGCGGATGCCTGGAAACAAATGGTGGTGGATATTAGTCCTTTTGTTTCTGCCACCACCTCCTTTCGATTTGTAGGTAACCGGGGAGCTAGCTTCACCGGAGATTTGGCGATTGATGAAGTAGTGGTTGAGAATGGTCCCGCTTGCCTGGTACCAGCCGCATTTTTTGTTTCAGCCACGGATACTTCTGCAGATTTCAGACTGATTGGTGGCGCTAATGCCTATGCGGTAGAATGGGGAGCTGCAGGATTTGCTTCTGGTACGGGATGTCAATCTACCGTTACCAATGGGATATTTACCCTGCATAACAGACTGGATTCCGTTTGCGTGCCTAGCTTTTCCGGTAATAAACTTATGGATGTATATGTGTGGAACGAATGCGACGCGTCTAACAAGATTAAGATTAGTTTTAAGACCGCTTGTTCCGGATTCTATGCGCCTTACAGCAATGATTTTAATACCGGAAATGTTCTACAGATTCCAAACTGCTGGAAAGTTCGCTTGGCAGGCTCATCTATGGGTGGCGGAGCAGCAGATTTATATGATTTTGGCAATCCCTCAAGCTTGCCATACCATGTACGTATTTATAATGCAGCCGGAAGCGCTGCAACAGATACAGTCTTACTAGTATCTCCCCAATTTTATGATTTACCTGCCGGCGACAAGCAATTGCGTTTTAGTGCCAAAGGTCAGGTATCTGGCCAAAAGCTTTATGTGGGATCCTGGAACGATGTGACCCAGGTCTTTTCGGCGATAGACACTATAGTACTGGCCGATCACTACCAGCAGCACGTGATATCGCTCAGCAACGCCAACAATTACAACGGTTCGGATCAACGTATAGCCCTCATGCATGCTCAGGATCAAGCCTTTAGTAATATTTACATTGACGATTTTTTCTATGAAACTCAACCCGCCTGTCTGCCTCCTCTAAACTCCGGATTTAAGATGACCGACCTAAGCTATAATAGCGCAAGTCTGGAGTGGGGAGCAGCAGGACAGGGTCAACTGAGTATTGTTGAATGGGCTGCGCCTGGGTTTACACCTGGTTCAGGGCAGGCTCTGGGTACAGCATCCGTAAGTGGTCAGGCCAACAGCTATACCATTTATGGATTAAATCCAAGCAGCACTTATGAAGTGTACCTACGCGATAGTTGCGACTTTGATAAATTAAGTCCCTGGATAGGGCCGATAAAGTTCACCACAAACTGTAGCCCTACCGTAGCGCCACATCTCGAGACTTTTGATGGATCAGCCTGGCGATCGGGAATTAGCTCAAGTGAAGGTGATAGTATCTCCGCTTGTTGGTCACGTATTCCTGCCGGTGATGGAAACTATAAGTGGGGAGTGTTTAACGCTACCACCCCCTCCATCAATACAGGGCCAGCCAGTGATTTTTCTGGCAATGGAAACTTTCTTTATACGGAGGCGTCATCGGGTAATATAGGCGACACCGCCTGGTTGTATTCTCCCTGGGTAGATATGAGCAACCTGAGCCGACCTTCGGTAGAGTTTTACTTTCATCGTTATGGAAATAACCTACCCGATCTTTGGGTTGAAGTGCGTGATCCGTCTTCTGGTTGGGATTCACTCATAAGCATTTCCAGCGAAACTCATCAAGCTGAAATAGATGCTTATTCTTCTTTCATGGCCCGTTTGGGTGCCTGGGGTGATACGGTTCAATTGCGCTTTACCGCAGTTAGTGCGGGTTGCTGCGCAGGAGATATGGCCATAGATCAGGTCAGCTTTAAGGATGCGCCATCCTGTGCATCAATTACCGGTTTGCAAGCCTTAGGTACTTCAGATACTAGTGCTGTTATCAGCTGGGATAACAACGCGGATGCTATGGAATATCAGGTATGGATTGGTCAAGCTGGTTCTTTTGTGAACGGTACTCCAATTATGGGAACAAGCTTTATTACCAGTAGTACCTCCGTCTTGCTAGACACCTTGGCTGCTTCAGCGTGCTATGAGGTAAGTGTGCGCGCCATTTGTGCGGTAGGTGACACCTCTGCCTGGGTGAACAGTGAATTTTTCTGCAGCCTGTGTACACCGCGTATGGCTCCTATGATTCAAAGCTTTGATTTGATTCAGGTAGGTAGTGCCGGAGATCTTGGTGATTGCTGGACTACCAGTAATCCGGATGGTGCCACTTATGGTTGGCAGGTGAATCAGGGTTCTACCTCATCAGGAAATACCGGACCCTTAGGCGACGCGAGTTCGGGTAGCGGGAAATACCTTTATACCGAAGCTTCGGTAGGTGATCACGGAGATGTGGCTATTCTCAATTCGGCAAGATTGGATCTTTCAGCACTTAGTAATCCAGAGTTGAGATTTAGTTATCATATGTACGGTAGCAACATCGATACTTTACATGTAGATGTGTTGGATGTTCACGGTTTACAAACTGATGTACTCACAATTGGTGGCCCGCAACATTTCTTCAACACCGATCCCTGGAAAGATACCTTATTGGATTTGAGTGGTTTCACCGGACCAATTCAGATACGCTTTCGCACATACAGAGGGAACGGCTTTCGCGGTGATTTGGCCTTGGACGAGATTGTAATTGCTGACCCTGTCACCTGTCCTGCACCTACTGGTCTGGATACCTCGCAAGTCACTGCCTCTTCCGCTACCCTGGTATGGCAGGGCGGAAGTGCGGGCACTTATCAGGTGGCACACGGAAAAGCGATAGCAAGTTTTACCAGCGCTACTTTGAGTGTAGTATCTACCAACAGATTATCACTCAATGGTCTTGATGGTGGCTCACAGTATGGCTTCTTTGTAAGAAAGATATGTGGAATTGGGGACACCAGTCAATGGGTGGGTCCCATGTACTTTTATACCGACTGCGTGCCCCTGGTAATGGCTCCTTACTATGCTAATTTTGAGGGCATTGGTTCAGCTTCGTCGTCACCATTTTCAAATTGTTGGGATAATTACAGTCCACAAGCTCTACGTTGGGAATCTGAAGTATCCACCGGTACCGATGATAATACGGTGAGTACCGGTCCTTATTTCGATAATACCATTTATCCGGCACCTATGGGAACCTATATGTTTCTGGAATCTTCATTAAATGGTTCTTATGCGGAACTTCTTTCACCCGCGATTAACGCTACAGGTCTTCAGAATCCTGAATTAGTATATCATTTCCATATGTATGGACAGGACATTAACAAGCTGGAAGTTTACCTGGAATCCTATACCAATGGCAGTCGTTTTTTGGTGGATAGTGTGGTAGGTCAAAAGCAGTTGGTAGGATCCATGCCATTCTGGGAGCAGCGAGTTGATCTTTCCAGTATTCCATTAAGCACTTACCGGGTAGTATTTAAAGCATATAAAGGGGCCTCCTATAAGGGTGATATAGCCATAGATGATGTTTGGATTGATGAATCCGGAGCCAATGCCTGTATTGATCCTCAGCTGGTATCGGTGAACAGTATAGGCTGCGATACTTTGGCACTTAGCTGGTTTTCAACTTCCGGTCAGAGTGTAGTTGAATATGGTCCCAGGGGATTTGTATTGGGCACGGGAATGCAACTTGCTGCTACCAACAACCAGGTAGTTTTATCTGGTCTTTCTCCCGCCACAGACTATGATGTGGCCGTAGCTAATATTTGTGGTACCGATACCAGTAATTATAAAAGGCTAAATAGAATAACCACCCTTCATGCACCAAAGCCGGTAGCGGTGATCAATTACTCGGATTCCATATTTGCCTCAAAAAATCACTCGGCGAAGTATTTTACGTTTAGTGCTGCTCAGTCTGCCAATGCCACCAGTTATTATTGGGATTTTGATAACGGGCAAACCTCTACCAGTGAAGAGGTAATGACCTTCTTTGTTTACAATAAGACCTATGATGTAATGTTGGTGGCGGTGAATGGCTGTGGGACAGACACGACCTGGATAAAGGTAAATGTGGACATCGATGTAGCTGAAACACCCTTAGGTAAGAGTCTGGAATTATATCCAAATCCGGCGAAAGCTACGGTAAATTTGGAGTTTAATACCTTAAAGGATGGCAAGGCACACATACGATTGAGTGACGTGACCGGCAAGGAAGTATTAACTGAAAATGAGCAAAACATCAACGGTCGTTATTCCCGTCAAATTGATGTCTCAAAATTACCAGCAGGAATATATCTCCTGGAAGTTGATGATGGAGAATACATCACTTCCAGAAAATTAATAAAGACTTATTAATCTGCTCCTCTGCACATAAGGACTAAACTTTGAAACCGCCATGAACAATTCGTGGCGGTTTTTCTTTTATTGTAATCTTCCTGTTATCAGCAAAGTATAGCTGCAATCCCTTGCATTTGCGATAATTTATTGGCATCTTCGGTAATCTTAATCCTACGTATTAACCAATTCATTACCGATGAAAAAATTGCTACTGTTAGTCGGTCTGGCCTTTTTGTATTCCAGCATCTGGGCTCAGGCGGACACCATTATCACCTCACCACCTCTTACACCAAATAATGGTTCTGGTGGAGTCACTTTTGAATTTGAGTCTAATCAGCCTGTAAACATTATTAATATTGAGAACGTCTTCAGCACCGGCGCCACATCTGCTAACTTATGGATGCGCATAGGAGGGGTATTACATCCTGGCGCTACCTCCCCTAGTATTACGGCAGCAAATGGCTGGTCACAGGTCATCACCAGTGGCACGGTTACTGGCGCAAATAACACTAGTCGGGTACTGCTAGACTTTGGCGGTCAAAAGATTGCGATTCCATCCAATACGCGAGTTGGTTTTTTTATCGATGGTAATACCAGATATCAAACCGGAACCGCAGCAGATCAAACCACCTTTACCGATGGTGTGGGTTCTGTATATGTAACTGACAACATCGCCTACGGAGGTAATGTTCCATCTCCCACCTTTAATCCGCGACGCTTTGTAGGATCGGTGATTTATGAATTGGGGGTTACTGGAAATTGTACGCCCTTTACCAACTTTGCTATTGACAGCATCAGTGGTACCGTAGCACGCGTAAGCTGGACCCCCGGAACAGGCAATACCTCCTTTAAGTTAGAGTATGGCCCTTCCGGTTTCACCCCGGGTTCTGGAACCGTAGTAACTGGATCTTACCCTGGCGCCCAGCCTCCGGTTGTTTTAACCGGTCTCTCGGCCAGTACTACTTATGATGTATATTTTGAAGAGTATTGTAATTCTGGAAGCGATACGGTAGGATTCCCTGGACCACAATCATTCACCACTACCAAGTTATGTGCTCCTCCTAACACACTAGCTGTAACCAATGTTCTGGCTAATACTGCCGATGTGAGCTGGATGTACCCCGGTTCGGCTACTGACTTCGATATTATATACGGCCCGGTTGGTTTTGATCCTACTACGGCAGGTACCAGTGTTACAGTAACCGGATCTCCTCACACGTTAACCGGATTAAACCCTGCTACGGCCTATGATGCTTATCTCGTAGCGAATTGTGGGGTAACCAACGGTTACAGTGATACGATAGGGCCAGAATTCTTCTTCACGAATTGTGCTATTACCAGCGCCCCATTTACCGAGAAATTTGATGATCCAACCTGGATAGCCAGTGGCAACAACAACAATAATGTATTGAATCCATGTTGGTCTTCCAATCCAGATACTTCTTCAACCTTAGTGTTTAAATGGATTCCCAGAAGTACCGGTCCTACAAGCGGAAATGGCCCCTTAAGTGATTACACGGGCGGAAACTTCCTGTATTGTGAGGCATCGGGTGCAACTGCCGGTCAAATCGCTGAGCTAGTCTCGCCTTTAATCGATGTTAGTGGTTTAACTACCCCAGCCTTATACTTTATGCAGCACCGTTATTATACGGCTACTGTTCCCCCCGCACCAATGGATGTGGAGGTCAGTAATGATGGCGGAACTACCTGGAATAATGTATACAGTGTTAGTGGCAACACTCAATCATCGGCAGGAGATCCCTGGGAAAGGGTGTTTGTAAACCTGGGCGCTTACACCGGTGATACCATCCAACTGAAGTTTATTCAAACCAGTGTTGGATGTTGTGGTGATGCCGCGATAGACTCAGTAGTAGTAGATGAAGCACCACTTTGTCCCTGGCCCACACAAATTGCCATTCCAAGTGTAACATCAACCACCGCAGATTTCAGCTGGGTAGATCCTTCTGGTACGAGCTGGGATATTGAGTGGGGACCTTGTGGTTATACTCAGGGAACGGGTAGTTTTGTCAGTACTTCTAGCAATCCTTATACGGCTACTGGATTAGCTCCCAATACATGTTACGATCTCTATGTCCGAACAAATTGTAGTGCTGCGGGTAATGGCACCAGTATTTGGGAAGGCCCGGTTGAGTTCCGCACGGCCTGTGCTCCATTTACCGCACCCTTCAGTGATAATTTTGACGCCAATACCAGTGGCACCCTGCCAACTTGTTGGAATCGCATTACTGAAGTACAAACGGGTACCCAGGCCATTGTTGAGGCTTATCAGTTCTTTGTTCCCAACACGGCTCCCATGCATGTGAGAATTTATAACGGTTCGGGAAATGCCGCCAATGGGGATGAAGCTATTTTGATCAGTCCTCAGTTTTCTGACTTAACAGCAGGGGATAAGAGGATACAATTCTTTGCTTATAGTTCCAGTACTTTAACCACTACTTTGCATATTGGTACGATGGATAGTCCGGATACTTCTGGGACCTTTAGTCCGATTGATACCATAACCATCGCTAGTGGAAACCATCAACTGTACATAGTGGATGTAGATTTGGCTGCAGGATACAACGGTACCGATGAATTTATTGCCTTAAGACATGGACTTGACGGAACCTTTATTACTATCCTGATTGATGATTTTGTATACGAAACCAAGCCAAGCTGTAACCCACCGGTGATCACCACGCTCGGAGTGTCTGGGGTTGGTGTGAATTCGGCTACTGCAACCTGGGGTTCCGGATCGGATGGTGATGAGACCTTTATAGAATGGGGTACGCCAGGGTTTACACCAGGTACGGGTTCGTATATCGGTCTGGATTCGGTTCCGGGAACGGTAGATCAGTACACCATGGGAGGTTTAAGTGCCCAAACTACTTATGAATATTACATAGCCGATAGTTGTGCGGGCGGCAATATCAGCCCCTGGGTAGGGCCTATTTCGTTCACTACCAAGTGCAATGTGCTGGCGGCTCCTTTACTAGAAGATTTTGATGGGACGAGCTGGTTTGCCAGTGGCAACAACAATGGCAATATGCTAGACCCGTGCTGGAGCTCAACTCCTGATGTGAGTTCTACTTTGGCATTTAAATGGATTCCTCGTTCTACTGGACCTACCAGTGGTAATGGACCATTAACCGACCTTACAGGAGGTAACTTCATGTATTGTGAAGCTTCTGGCGCTACTGCAGGACAGCAAGCATACTTATATTCTCCTTTAATTGATGTGAGTACTTTAACTGCTCCCGCCTTGTATTTCTGGCAACACAGGTTCTATACAACTACTACACCTCCTGCACCGATGGACGTTGAGGTAAGTAATGATTTCGGAGCTACCTGGACTAATGTCTATACCATTTCTGGAAATCTTCAGGCATCCAATGGTGCTCCATGGGAGGATGAATTTGTTAACCTGCCACAATTTGCTGGAGATACCATTCAGATCAGGTTTTTACAAACCAGCGTGGGATGTTGTGGTGATGCAGCGATTGATTCGGTAGCGATAGATGAAGCGCCAGCCTGCCCTGATCCTGCGGCGGTAAATATTGCAAGTCTATTAGATACATCG
The DNA here is from genome assembly GCA_965229445.1 of Owenweeksia sp. GTDB lineage: Bacteria > Bacteroidota > Bacteroidia > Flavobacteriales > Schleiferiaceae > Owenweeksia. Next base: position 2,536,224 of record OZ245876.1, on the reverse strand, counting down.
ATGACCTTAACCTGGGCCGGTGCATTAAATGCTACCGGGCATCAAGTCTGGTATGGTCCACAAGGGTTTTATCAGGGTACGCAGACTACCTCAGGTACCAAGCAAATAGTGACAACCAGCTCTTTTACCTGGGCTCCATTAATGCCTCAAACCTGTTATGAGATTCTGGTCAGGAGCATATGCCCGGCGGGCGATACATCCATGTGGGTAGGACCGATCCAGTTCTGTACTCCCTGTTCTGCTTTCAATGCGCCATACTTTGAAAATTTTGACGGAATGCTCACAGGCACTACTCCAGGTTGTTATACGGCAATTCTGGAAGGAGGTGCCACGCAGTTCTCCACTATTGAGGTGACGAATATAGGTGGTGCTTACTCAACACCAAACCATGTGCTCATGGATAATTATACCAACACACGAACGATGATGATATCGCCATTGTTTGGTGATATGGCTGCGGGAGACAAGTGGGTAACATTTTATGCAAAGGCCGCAGCGGCGGGTGCCGATCAGCTAGTGGTTGGTACAGTAACTTCTCCCGGTAATCCTGGAAGCTTCAGTCCGCTGGATACCTTTATGATGAGTACCTCTTATCAAAGGTTTGCCTGTAATCTTACGGCCTTGAATGGATATAATGGAACTGATCAGTACTTTGCTATTGAACATGCAAGTACCGCTATACTTCGAGACATTTATATTGATGATGTTCTGTATAGTGTTATTCCAACCGGAGATTTAGCGACGGTCAATGGCGACTTCATTAAGGGAGAATGTCTCTCAACCAATGATTCCATTTTCGTGCAAATAGTCAATACGGTGAACCCCATTAATTTCGCGTCTGATCCACTTACCGTGTCTTATGATGTTACGGGTCCGGCCAACACGAATGGCAGTGTAACTATTAATTCTGGTACGTTGGCGGTAAATGATACGCTAAACGTCGTTATCGGTGGAATTGATCTTTCCCAGGTAGGTATGTACAATTTGAAAGCATGGACAGACACCAGTGCGATCAATCAGATTACCAGTAATGATACTATTGATGGTATAACCATAGATGTAAGACCTGAATTCCAGGTTAATCCGAAGGTGGTTACGCTTTCAAGTGCTGGAGATTCGGTAGAGATTTGTGTGGAATCTTCTTTCTTCGGGGGAGGAGAGTTCCTGATTACGGAACAATGCCAGTTCAAGACAACCAATGGTTCACCCACCGGTGGTTGGCCAGCCTATCTCACTACGGATGATTACATAGAAATTACCGGTGTTCCAGGTGCTGATCTGGGAGGTATTACCCTGGAGCAGTATAATACTACAGGATTAGCCGGTACCTATACCTTCCCTACGGGTACACTGCTGAGCCCGAATGGCACGGCTATTATTGCGGTTGGTCAGCTTGGAGCCAGTGTGCCTGACCCCTCTAATTTCTATTATCATGGCAATGGCACTTACACCGGACTCTGGTCATCTTCAACTCAGAGTGGTAGAATTCTGAGAGCTTCTGACGGAACCATTATAGACGCCGTGATAAGTAATGCCTTTACATGGCCTGCGGTGGCGGGAGTTACTTCCGCAGATTGGTCCGGAACAGTGCCCGCTACGGGGGGTACTGCCGGAAATCGCTTGGAAGGACCGGACTTAAACAGTGGCACTGGCTGGATAAGTTCAGCTACTTCTGCACAGGATCCCAATGTGGTGAATGCTAATGTACCCGCACCAAAATCAGCTGGCGCACCCGGGTTGACCTGGAGTTTTATGGGCAGTATCATTGATACGCTTCCCTGTATCACGGTTGGACCCTATGCCACTACTGGAACATTCCAGTATGTTGTCAACTACTCCAATGCGTGTGGGACATACGCGGATACAGTAACCGTTATTGTACCTAATTGCTCGGCACCGTCCAATCTGGCAGGTGTGGCAACAGGACCAAATTCTGTTTCTGTAACCTGGGATACGACCGGCACAGGATCGGCGAATTTTGATCTTGAATATGGAAATACAGGCTTTGCACTAGGCACGGGAACGAGAATGTCTTATTCCAGTACCAGTGCTGCGGTAAGTGGTCTGGCTAACAATCTCTGTCAGGATTTCTATTTGCGATCCAATTGTAGTCCCACAGATACCAGTGCCTGGATTGGGCCGATTAATGTCTGTCCAGACATTACACTTTGTGTGGAAGATTTTGATCAATACATGAGTGGTACCCAGGTTGAGTCGCAATCCACTTTGTTTGTGCCCTGGCTAGGAGGTGCCGGTGGTGATTCCGAAGTGAGTACTGCACAATCTGTTAGTGGTACTCAATCCTTGAAAATTACGGATCAGGGGCCAACAGGAGCGACAGATATTGTAGCCTTTTTCCCAACGATCAGCTCCGGCGCCTGGGAGTTAAGCTGGCAACAATACGTCAATGTGAATGAAGGCGCTTACTACAATATCCAGCAGAACCACGCCATTGGCGGTGGTACCAACCTCTGGAATGCGGAGATTTATTTTCTTGGTAATGGTACCGGGCAAATTCAACATTCTGCTGCCGGAGTTCAAATCGGCACTTTCTCTTATACTCAGGGTCAGTGGTTTGAAATGAGCACTATTATCGATTTCACGAATGACACCATTTGGTTCGAAATCAATGGTGCTTCATTGGGTCTCGGTTTTGTTTATTCAGCCGTGAACGTAGGCCAGACACCTCAATTTAACGGAGTGAACTTCTATTCCGGGGTGCTGGCGGGTAATACTTATAGTATCAATTACTGGGTAGATGATTTCTGTGTAGCGCCATATTCCATGGCACCATGTCCGGCACCCACAGCGCTTAATACCAATAACCTGACCTGTACCAGTGTAGATCTTACCTGGAACTCAAATTCAGGATCGGCTCAATCACTGGTTGAATACGGTCCGGCAGGTTTTGCTCCGGGTACGGGTGCAGGCACGGTTGCGTGGAGTGCCAGTCCTCTAAGTATTACAGGACTAAGCCCGGGATCTGCATACGACTTCTACGTGGCTGATACCTGTGCTACCGACACCAGTCAGGTAGCCGGTCCAGCAAGCTTTACCGCACCAACCGGACCTATTTCCGCAGCCTTTACGCATACTTTAGGCACACCGGGCCCTTCCAATCTGAATGCTTTCTTTGATGGTAGTAATTCTCAGGGAGCTACGAGCTATAGTTGGGACTTTGGTGATGGAAATACCGGATCTGGTCAGAATACCAGTCACCTTTATACTTCAAATGGAGATTATTATGCTTGTTTAACCGTCACCGGACCTTGTGGTACAGATTCTATCTGTGATACTGTTAAAATAAGGGGAATTGGATTTGCAGATTATGGCCTGGCCAATAACTTGCTGATTTATCCAAACCCAAGTCATGGCATAATCCATATTAATTTTGATACAGATGGTGCTGAAGATGTGGATATTAGCTTGATGGATCTTTCTGGTAAAATCATTCTCAACCGCAGAGTGAAAAACCTAACTGGGAAGTTTGAAGAGAGCTTTGATATCAGTGAACTAGCGGATGGCACCTATTTACTGAGGTTGGAAAGTGAAGATGGTACCATAATGCGCAAGGTGATTAAAGAGTAGACTTCCTTGCTATTATTTTATGCAAACCCTCTGGTGAAAGCCAGGGGGTTTTTAGTTTTGTAGCATGGTTTTTTCCAAAGGAGATAAGGTGGCGTATTTAAATACAACCGGAGAAGGAGTGGTTATTGACGTGAAGGGAGATCAATTGCTGGTAGAAGATGAGAATGGCTTTTCGGAATGGTACCGCTCCTCCGAGTTGGTACATCGTGGCAGTATTCAGGTAGGGGAGGTAAGATCTAAAGATCATATAAAAAGGAAAGTAGATCCGCATAAGAAATATGCACCGAACAAAATGGTGGTAGATCTTCATTTTGAAGCCCTGGTGGACTACCCCAAGAATTTCACCGCTCATCAGAAATTAGAGATTCAGTTAGCGGAAACACGAAAAGCCATCAATAAATGCAAAATTTCAGGAATCAAAAAACTTATTTTGATTCACGGTGTTGGAGAAGGTAGGTTAAAGGAAGAGATACATACGCTGCTGGAGCGCATGGATAAATTACAGTTTTATGATGCCTCACTGGCGGAGTATGGCAGAGGTGCTACCGAGCTGGAATTCTACTGATATGGCCTATCTTTGTGGCTCACAGGCCGCCTTATCGCTCCATGCTTCGGCGTGGGGAGGAAAGTCCGGACAACATAGGGTACCAGGCTCCGTGAAAACGGAGGCGGTTAGGGGCAAACCCTGATTGCCAGAAAGTGCCACAGAAATTAGACAGCCGATGCCAGAGTGTCAACAAGGCTTAGCTTCGTTAAAGCTCAGGCAGGTGATGGTGAAAGGGTAGGGTAAGAGCCTACCGTATTGCTCAGTGATGAGTAAGGCAAGGTAAACCTCCTGGGTTGCAATGTCACGTAAACCGGGTGTAAGAGTTACCCGCTCGTCTGAAGAAATTCAGAACCCGGAGGGTAGACAGCTTAGATAAATGATAAGGGCCACGCCTCGGCGTGGTACAGAATCCGGCTTACAGGCCTGTGTATTTTAAAGTGTTGAGGTAAATGTTGAAGAGGTACAGAGCGGTATTAAAGGAACATGGATGGAGAGGTTTAATCCGTGAAGAAGGGTGGAAAGTTGGCGTGTTATTGTTCACCTTTTTCCTGGTAAAGGGTCTGGTTTGGCTGGCAGTCTTTTACGGCCTTTTTGAAGTGATAAATTAAAAAACCCGGGCATGCCCGGGTTTTGTTGAATCTTGATAGATAAATAATTCTTAGGAACTTACGGACTCTACTTCCTCTTCATATTCCTGAAGATATCTTTCAGCTTCCAAAGCTCCCTTACAACCTGAGCCAGCCGCAGTAATAGCCTGACGATAGGTTTTATCAGTGGCATCACCGGTGGCAAAAACGCCGGGATAATTAGTGGCGGTTATACCGGGTTTGGTGATAAGATAACCAACATCGTCCATTTCAAGCTGTCCCTTAAAAATGTCGGTATTGGGTTTATGCCCAATGGCCACAAAGAATCCTTCGGCGGGGATTACGCGCTCTTCGCCGGTTTGATTATTCCTTACTCTAACTCCTTCTACGGTTTTATCGCCAATAACCTCTAAAGTATCCGTATTGAAAAGCACTTCAATATTCTTGGTTTTCCCAACCCGGTCAGCCATAATCTTAGAAGCCCGCCAATGATCCTTTCTTATCAACACCGTAACCTTAGGACAAAGTTTGGCCAGGTAGGTAGCCTCTTCCGCGGCAGAATCTCCTCCACCTACCACTACTACTTCCTGACCTTTGAAGAAAAAGCCATCACATATCGCACACGCGCTTACGCCATGACCCATTAATCTTTTCTCGGAATCCAGACCCAGGTACTTCGCGGATGCCCCGGTAGCAATAATAACGGTCTTGGCCAGTACTTCGGTAGTTTCGTCAATGCTTAGTTTATGGTATTCGCCGGGTACTTTTGAAAGTTCAGCTTTTGTCACCAGACCAAACCGGATATCAGTACCAAAACGCTCCGCCTGCTTGCGAAGATCTTCCATCATTTCCGGACCCATTATGCCATCCGGATAACCGGGAAAATTTTCTACATCGGTGGTGGTCGTTAGCTGCCCACCAGGTTCCAAACCAGTATAAACAACCGGTTTCAGGTTAGCGCGCGCTGCGTAAATAGCGGCGGTATAGCCTGCAGGACCGGTGCCAATAATAACGCAATTATGTTTTTCCATGATCTATTCTTAAAGAGAAGGCAAAGGTAACCTAATAGCTACAAAATAAAGTGTAACATACCTTACATATATATTGAGATAGACTATATGAATATGAATCTTATTGCATGTGACTATCATTATAAGTCGGGTGAGAATTGTAGGTCCATGCACACCATAACCTCATCCTTCGTACTCAGGCATTTAATACCTCAATGCCAAAAAGATAGCCGATATTAAAAACTATGTAATTTTCGTGATAGTTACCTGAATATCAAGCCATACAAAGTGTAGGTTTAGCGCGGCAAAAAAAGGAGGTTTTAAACCTCCTTCTGTGTGTCGGGGTGATACCGCGCAAAGCGCGTCACAGGAAGGACTTCCCGCCCGACTGAATGGCTTCAGCCGTTCGGGCGGGGAACCTCCACGCCTCAGGCGTGGCCCCCAGACATGTACTATTTGTAAGTCTTCAAAGAAAGTGGACTAAGGTGACCTAAAAATAAGTCACAGATTTAACCGCTGCAACAAATGCAGCTTTCTTCTTTGATTCATGGTGTTTTGTTTTACTTGATTTCTCTTTTTTAATACATCCTGATCCCTTCCAAAATAGACATCAGCCGGAGTACAGTTCTGAAGCGATTCATGGTACCTCCGGTGATTGTAGTAGGCTATAAACTCGGATAACCTACGCTCCAGTTCTTCGGTGCTGTAGTAGTTCTCCAGCTTGATCACATTCTTCATGGATCGATGATAGCGTTCGATCTTTCCTTGGGTCTGTGGATGATTAGGACGACCTCTGACGTGATCCATTCCCTGATCCTCCATATAGTCCGCCAGTTCTCCACTGATGTAGCAGGAACCGTTGTCTGATAATAGCCTTGGCTTTTGTTGGCTACCCAGCAAACCGGTCTTCTGTAGTGCCATATCTAAGCTTTGCTGCACATCCTCTGCTTTCATGGTCTTGCACAGATCCCAAGAGATGATGTAGCGGCTGTAATCGTCTAGGATAGTGGATAGATAGTACCATCCCCAACCAACCACTTTGAGATAGGTAAAATCAGTCTGCCACATTTGATTGAGCCTGCTGGTCTTGTCTTTAAACTCATTGGAGGCACTCATCACCACATAAGCAGGCGAAGTAACCAGCCCTTGAGCTTTTAGGATTCGATAAACGCTGCTCTCTGATATAAAGTAGCCCATGTGATCAGTAATATGACAGGCCAACTCCCTGGGAGACAGATCTGCCAGCTCCAGTGCTTGTTCAACCACCATCTCCTTTATCTGAGGAGGGATCTTGTTCCAGGTACTATGACGCTGTTTTGAAACAAGCCCATCAAAACCTTTCTGAAGATACCTGCCATACCAGTTATAGAAAGTACTCTTACTGATTTCCAGCTCTTTCAAAGTGCGGTTTACACCGATCTCCGATTCTTCCACAATGCGGATGATCTCATATTTCTCTTGCTGACTAAAACGCATATAAGGCCTGAACTTTACGTGGTTCCATTCAAGCTTTCCTGCCTGCCGGCAGGCAGGTTTTCAGCACCCGATTGTCCAGAGTGAGCTCTGCAACCACCTCCTTGAGGCTGTGATTTCCTTACGCAATTGATCCACTTCGACCGTGCTAGCCTCTCGCTGGGTATCTCCCTGAAGCCTTTTCTTGCCCGCCTCCAAGAAGTCCTTACTCCAACGATAATAAAGAGCTGGTGCTATGCCTTCTCTGCGGCAGATAGCGGTGATAGACTCTTCTCCTTTGAGACCCTCTAAAACAATGTGGATCTTCTCTTCAGATGAAAACTTACGACGGGTTTTCCTTTTAATGTCCTTGATAATGGACTCTGATTTTTTACGTGCCATTTTTAAACCGATTAGAAGTAGCTTCAAAGCATGCTTTGAAGCTACTAAAGTGTAACTTAACTTTACGAACTATCAGTCCACTTTAGGCTGAAGGCTTACATGTGCTAGGAAATGCACATACCATCTTTGGTGCTAATTCATCAAGCAAGGATTATTTTCCTGTAACTGATCCAGATCCAACCAATTCCTTAACGTGGGTAGTTGGTAAGAATGCTAATTCGGTCCCAAATGTGTTACCGATCGTATCAGATATGATAATTACAAGATTTGATATTACCAATCTTAGCCCTCCTTTATCAGCTTCAGAGTATAAACTAGACGCTTTCAGCAACTCTATATGTCCTAATCCTAGTAGCGGTATTTTGGTTGTTGAATCTGACTACGATATTTCTCAAGTAGAGGTTTACAATTTGGCAGGTCGTAAAGTTTTTTTTCATTCCACTGAACAACCAATAAAAAAGTTGAATCTGGACATAAGCCATCTTTCATCAGGATTGTATCTTGTAAAAATTAATGGATATGAAAGTCAAGCTGTTGTTAAGCTTTAATCTGTGCGCATTAATTATCAGCGGGCAGTCTTGGGTTCAAGATTCTTCGAGCATTCACGATGAGCAATTTGGGATTCCTGGAGAAGCCTTTAATGTTCAATTTAAATCATCCGGACCATTTGGAAAATCATGGATGTATGGATCATTTTGGGATAAAGACTCCATAAAACGGTGCGTTGCTTATAGGGAAGGCGGTGCGTGGGTACCTATTCCTTTCTCAGGTAATCCATTTATCCTTGCTTATGATATTGCGCAAGTAGGAGATACGTTGTTGATAGGCGGAAGTTTTTGGGATATTGTATTGGATGCATCTAGTCAAGCTCTGCCCATGACAGGATTGTTAAAGGTTTATAAAGACAGTATTTGGTCAGATCCTAGAGTTAACTTTCCTTTTGATATAGAGGTTTTTGGTGATACTGTTTTGATGTGGGGAAATTATGCAGATGCTGTTGATACGATTGGCCCTCATATTATTTCATACGATGGCGGCAATTCATATCAATATCCATATTCCACCATCCATCCCTACCTTAATTACGGGGATTTTGGTCCAGTTAAAGAATTGGAGCGATTATCAGATGGATCAATATTTACGGTCATCAACTCATCACCTCGTATTAACCCATTTTCAGGATCAACTATTTGGAATGGAACAAGTTGGTTGTCTCTAGGTAATGGTCTAGCAGGTTTGAACTCCAGAGCATTTCAACTAGCTGTATATAATGGAAGTTTGATCATGGGTGGCAGCTTCTCAAAGAATAACTTTCCTGGGGATCCCGCTAACTTCATTGCCAAATGGAATGGGGCATCATGGGAGGATATTGGGGGAGGGGTAACTGATATTGTATCACAAATGTTTATTTATAAATCTCAACTTTATGTGATGATTAATGGCGGAAACCCAGCCAATCATCAATTCGGAGATTTGCATGTTCCGTATTTTGCATCTTGGGATGGAACACAATGGTGTGGATCAAGTTTTAATTATTCTAGAATACCAAATAGCTTTGGAGTTATCAATGATACGCTCTTTGTTTCTTTCACTGGCAAATCATCAATCAGTGGCACGAACGTTGGATACCTAGCATTCTTTGATGGGGACTATTTCAGTGGATCAAATTCACAATGTAGCACTCCAGGAATTGGAATTGAGGGCCATATTTCGACAAATCCAATATTGATATATCCAAATCCCACATCTGGTTTGTTGAGAATCAAAACAGGTGAAATGATTCATTCTATAAGAGCATATGATTTGGTTGGTAATGCGGTAAAAGTAGAATTATTGGATTCTGGGGTAACAATACCTCCGGGCCGGCATGGGGTATTTATTCTTGAGGTTGAGGTTGACGGAGTAATTCATCGTGAGCGTATAGTGAAGTACTAAGTAAGTGAATCCCATCAAGACTAAACAGCAAGTCAAAGAGCTCATCAATCAGGCACTAACAGTTGAACTTAATGATATCATTGTTCTATATGTTGAAGTACTTTTTACATCAGATATAGCTCAACGGATAGCTGGAATTAAACTTAAAGTGGATTTCTATGACGATGGCAGTGAAGCAGAATATTATATAAAACCTACAGGATGCGATTACTTAGCTGGATTTGTAGTGTACCCTGGGGTGTAAGTCTTCAAAGAAAGTGGACTAAGGTGACCTAAAAATAAGTCACAGATTTAACCGCTGCAACAAATGCAGCTTTCTTCTTTGATTCATGGTGTTTTGTTTTACTTGATTTCTCTTTTTTAATACATCCTGATCCCTTCCAAAATAGACATCAGCCGGAGTACAGTTCTGAAGCGATTCATGGTACCTTCGGTGATTGTAGAAGGCGATAAACTCGGATAACCTACGCTCCAGTTCTTCGGTGCTGTAGTAGTTCTCCAGCTTGATTACATTCTTCATGGATCGATGATAGCGTTCGATCTTTCCTTGGGTCTGTGGATGATTAGGACGACCTCTGACGTGATCCATTCCCTGATCCTCCATATAGTCCGCCAGTTCTCCACTGATGTAGCAGGAACCGTTGTCTGATAATAGCCTTGGCTTTTGTTGGCTACCCAGCAAACCGGTCTTCTGTAGTGCCATATCTAAGCTTTGCTGCACATCCTCTGCTTTCATGGTCTTGCACAGATCCCAAGAGATGATGTAGCGGCTGTAATCGTCTAGGATAGTGGATAGATAGTACCATCCCCAACCAACCACTTTGAGATAGGTAAAATCAGTCTGCCACATTTGATTGGGCCTGCTGGTCTTGTCTTTAAACTCATTGGAGGCACTCATCACCACATAAGCAGGCGAAGTAACCAGCCCTTGAGCTTTTAGGATTCGATAAACGCTGCTCTCTGATATAAAGTAGCCCATGTGATCAGTAATATGACAGGCCAACTCCCTAGGAGACAGATCTGCCAGCTCCAGTGCTTGTTCAACCACCATCTCCTTTATCTGAGGAGGGATCTTGTTCCAGGTACTATGACGCTGTTTTGAAACAAGCCCATCAAAACCTTTCTGAAGATACCTGCCATACCAGTTATAGAAAGTACTCTTACTGATTTCCAGCTCTTTCAAAGTGCGGTTTACACCGATCTCCGATTCTTCCACAATGCGGATGATCTCATATTTCTCTTGCTGACTAAAACGCATATAAGGCCTGAACTTTACGTGGTTCCATTCAAGCTTTCCTGCCTGCCGGCAGGCAGGTTTTCAGCATCCGATTGTCCAGAGTGAGCTCTGCAACCACCTCCTTGAGGCTGTGATTTTCCTTACGCAATTGATCCACTTCGACCGTGCTAGCCTCTCGCTGGGTATCTCCCTGAAGCCTTTTCTTGCCTGCCTCCAAGAAGTCCTTACTCCAACGATAATAAAGAGCTGGTGCTATGCCTTCTCTGCGGCAGATAGCGGTGATAGACTCTTCTCCTTTGAGACCCTCTAAAACAATGTGGATCTTCTCTTCAGATGAAAACTTACGACGGGTTTTTCTTTTAATGTCCTTGATAATGGACTCTGATTTTTTACGTGCCATTTTAAACCGATTAGAAGTAGCTTCAAAGCATGCTTTGAAGCTACTAAAGTGTAACTTAACTTTACGAACTATCGGTCCACTTTAGGCTGAAGCCTTACACCGGTGAGCTGGAGCTCATAGGCGCATGGAGCATTATCCTCATCGCACACAAGAATAAATCAACATTAACCTAACAAGTTCTACGATGAGAAAAGTGATGTGTTTAGCGGTGCTAGTTCTAGGTTTCATATCTAGTACTTCAGCCCAGTGGGAATCTGGGGAAGGAGGTAATGACTTCGATGGCAATTATAAGTATGCAGCCGTTCGAGGCGCAGGTTCTGAATTCCCCTACAACGAACCATGGCTGTTCGTTCGTCAATTTGCGTCAGAAAATGAGCCGGAGATTATACTTGGAAGCACGGGATATTACCCTTGGAGTGTGACGGTTCTAATTCTGGTTGATGGTAAAGGATTATTGACAACAGTGGATGCCCTTCGTTCGACTGACAGCAAGAGTATATTCCTCGGTAACTTTAAGGATGAGGAGGGCAAGACAGTGACTAAATACGAATTACTGAATCGGATGAAATCAGGTAGCAAACTATCTGTCAGAATCAAAGATCAGAACAATCAGAATGATTTCACCTTTACCTTACCTGGCAGCACCGATGCTATGGGGTTTGTGGTGCCGAGTCTTGATGAATTGACCACTAAAGAATAATAGTAATGAAAAGGATGGCCGCATACTTACTCGGAATTGTAGTTCTCTCAGCATGTCAAGAGAACAGATATACCTTCTCTAGTCAAGATGGCTATGTCCTTACTCTCGACACCAAGACTGGAGAGACACACATTTACAAGAGTCAAACACCAAGCAAGCTTTACACGGTTGACCCGGTAACTGCCTCGAGGAAAGAGCGAACAATTAAGGTCGAGCAAGAATGAGTAGTTGATTTGGTGAATGAACTCATTACGGCAAGAGGCTATCTGAGGAAACAAAATTGTTTTTTGGTCATATTCTTTGGGGCTCTGGCTTTAGTGTTTTAATCCGAAGGGAGGCGGAATTCATGCTACTAGTAGCTAAAGGTATAACGTATTGGAGTTAGTATTCCTGATTACTATCACAAGATCGACCTTGACATCGACTCTGGATAAGCTAGAAGCATTGGATTCCTCCTGCCAATTTTCCGTTCTTTGAGAAAGCTCAACACCGACGAGGTAAGTATTGATAGTGTTGAAAGAGTTACCTCACCAAGCAAATATTTATTGATTGGTACCCAACTCGCGTTGCTTTTTGCCAATTTCTCTGCAAATAAAAAGGGAGTAACAGCAATCTAGCTGCAACTCCCTTAAAATCAAGTCGGGATGACAGGACTTGAACCTGCGGCCTCACGCCCCCCAGACGTGTACTCTACCAACTGAGCTACATCCCGTTTAAGGGGCGCAAATCTAAAGATTATATTAATAAAGCTGATGATCAAAAGAAGGAAAGCTTAGTGGTAAGCCAGATTATGACTTGAACCACCACGCCCTTGGCGTGGCCCCCAGACGTGTACTCTACCAACTGAAGCCTGTCCTGAGCATTTCGGTAAGCTCAATGCAGGCCTGACGAAGGGCTACATCCCGTTTAAGGGGCGCAAATCTAAAGATAATATTAATAAAGCTGATGATCAAAAGAGGGAAAGCTTAGTGGTAAACCAGATTATGACTTGAACCACCACGCCCTTGGCGTGGCCCCCAGACGTGTACTCTACCAACTGAAGCCTGTCCTGAGTATTTCAGTAAGCTGAATGCAGGCCTGACGAAGGGCTACATTCCGTTTAAGGGGCGAGAATCTAAAGATAGTCTCCATATGAAAATTGAGAAAAACTGAAAGGTATTTAAGACTTAAATTGAATTAGGATTTGAACCACCACGACTTTGGCGTGGCCCCCAGACGTGCGCTCTACCAACTGAAGCCTGTCCTGAGCATTTCGGTAAGCTCAATCCAGGCCTGACGAAGGGCTACATCCCGTTTAAGGAGCGAGATTCTAAAGATAATCTCAATATGAGAATTGAAAACACTTAAAGATATTTAAGACTTAAATCGAATTATGACTTGAACCACCACGCCTTTGGCGTGGCCCCCAGACGTGTACTCTACCAACTGAGCCTGTCCTGAGTATTTCGGTAAGTTCAATGCAGGCCTGACGAAGGGCTAGATCCCGTTTAAAGGGCGCAAATCCATAATTATTCTACCTCATTCTCATGAAAATTACATTTAAACTGAGTATCGCCATGCATTTATCATTCATATCTATTTAAAAATTATCCTGGCTTTTCAGGATGCTCAAAGCTTAAGATTCTGACCCTTGATTTCCTGAGTAATACTATTGATCATGTATATTAATTCATCTTCATTATCACTGGTGAAATTTAAAATGTAGTAGTCTTCTTGTTTGAAGATGGCCCGATAGCGCCATTCCAGCTCGCTGATCGTGTTGTGATCTCTGTTGTTCGTGTACCACCAAACCGTGTTCAGGTGGTTTTGGGATTTTGACTTCAAGCTTGCGCGCATACAGAGCGTTTCACCAATTTGGGTTCTCACTTCATTGCTGATTTCAAATCCGTCTCCACGCCAACAAATCATGGGGTGATGGTTGGCAAAGCTCAAGGGGTGCATGGGTTTTATGGTGAATAGCGCACGGCCTTGTGAATAAGTCACGACTCCATCTATTGATCTGTGAGCCATGTATCCTGGAAACGTGTAAGCTACTTCACCGGTAGGTTTATTGCTTGAAGCTTTAATCACCTGTGACATCATCAGGATTGAAACCGCAATCATACCAAGGCTTATGGCCGGTGTGATACGTCTTTGGTTTATGTGAACAGGCTCATAAATTACCCAGGTCTTTTTCAAAACAAATCGGGCCATAAAGTACATTGGGAGGAGATGAAAAAGTACGAGAGCTACCGCGCCGATCAATTCATGCGATAAGCTTCCTTCGGCAGACTGAAGGAGTATTAGAAAGACAATGCGAAAGAAATTAGCGAGTACAATCAGCATAAAACTGATGGATAAAAAGAGACTCACCACGCTCGACTTTAGTTTAATACCATAAGAAAGGGATGTTTGGTTTAGAAGGAGCAGTGTGAGCAGAAAACCGGTAATGACCAGTCTAAGTCCCATGCATCCTGCATCTACGCTAAATTGTCCTCCGGCATGAAAAAGCTGCGTTTCTTCAAAGCTTGCCGCAGAATAGAAGAGGGAAATCAATTTAGCTGCCCACTCCGTAATTTCCAGTCGGATGTAGAATCCAAACAAGGTGAAAAAACTACGTGTGATCGGTAAGTAGAACAAGAGGGCAAAGAAGGCCATAACATTAAGCTTTCCCAGCCGTAATTCTATCACTGCAAACACCATGGACAATCCGCAAGCCAGTGCCCAGTAAGACTGTCCTAACCACAGGTACAAGAATGAAAAGGCAATAGAAAGTATCACGTACCGGTATGATCCCGTCTGTTGTGGGTCGATTCTAATAATAAAGGGCAGTAAGAAGAAGCCAAATAGGGCAATCTTGTCGAACTCCTGCACGGCAGACCATGAAACAATGGGTGCACTGAGCAAAGCCAGAACGATGGCCAGTTTTTGCAGGACTTTCATTTAGCAAGCTTCAATCGCGAAGTGATTAAGATGCCTAGGAGCAATAAACCAAGAAGAATGAGTGTCCATTCATGTGGCTCTGGAACCGCCCCAGATGTGTTGGAAGAGGGGGGAGGAGACAGCTTATTTTCAGACTTTATTTCCTGGTTGTCGTCAACCGCTACAAAGGAGGTAAACTCCGTAAGTAGATTGTAATTTAAGCCAAGAGCGATGATTTCATCTTTCAGTTTCCCAGTGGGTTCTGCACGATTGTAGTCTGATAACATCTTGATCTTTTGTCTTGCCCACAAATATTTAAGCGCTTCATTTTCCGGCAAAGGCTCATGGTCGGTGAGGCTGAATTCACTGGTAAACTTTCCAGCCGCATTTTGTCCTGTTACTTTAATTTTTCCATTGGAGATGGTCTTGTACTTACCGAAGACTACCAAAGGCTTGTCATCAAAAAGGTCTGGGGAGTTCTTAGGCAAGACATCGTAAGTCTTTATACCCCTAAACTTTACCTCAATATCGGTTAGGATGGGATTGGTAAGCATTTCCTTGAATTCTGCTGCTTTGCTCAAGGCCTCCTTTTTGGAAGTACAGATAAAAGACTCACTCATGCCGGCATGAGCTAAAGCTTCAATAATATATCTGTTGGAGCTCGTACCAATGCCAAAGGGGAAAAAGTTGGCCTTTCCTAAATTGTCTTCTATTAAGGATATAGCCTCCCGTTCAACCGTTACCAAGCCATCTGTAGCCATCACCACTGTGCTCGACCTCCCATCATTTTCAATCATTTGCAGTGCCCGCTTTAGGGCGGGTAGAATTTCCGTACCACCGGATCCATTTTGGGTGTTGATGAAATTCTTCGCTCTACTAATGTTTGATTTTGAAGCCGGTATTAATTCACGGGCAAATTCAGCGCTGGATCCTGCAAATAGCAATATGTTAAAGCGATCCTCATCTGATAAGCCACTGATAATTGAAGTGATAAGTTGTTTGGAGACTTCTAGGGGAAAACCATTCATGGAACCTGAAACATCAATAATAAATATATAGTCTCGGGGTGGAATCAAGGATTGTGCAGGTCGTGATGGAGGCTGCATCGTATATAGGAAGAAATTCTCCTCCTCACCTTCATAGAGTAAAATCCCTGAGTTAATCTCATCTCCAGCCAGCTGGTATCTAAAGATAAAGTCACCTGCGTCATTAACAGAATTATTAATGGTGGAATTCAGCTGATCATCGGACAAGAAGTGTACCGGGGCATTGGGATGGCTTAACCAGGAAGCATGATTGATTGGCATGCCGGCGTTGAGCTGTAGGTTTAAAGAAAAGCGTGGACTATTTCCTTTATAATCGGGTGCATCTTTGTTTACAAATGGATTCTTTACCCAAGGATCCTTATCTGCCATTTCTCGGGTTGCGTAACGCGGTCCTACTAATGTGGGAAAAACAAATTCGTAGATCTTTTTTCTGGGAATTAGGGACTCCGTGTACTTAAAACGTACCAAAACTTTGCTGTTTGGTTTAATGTTGGCCAGACTCATTTGGAAGACATTAGGTCGATGTTGTTCTAAGAGAGAGGCAGATTTACCTTCTTTTTTAGCAGTTTCGAAGATCTGTGCAGCCTCCGCCTTTTCCTTAATTTTTGCGCTCACCACCTGGCCGTTTAATTCCATTTCCATAAAGTAAATGGCGGCTCTGCTCGAGCCTGGAAATACATAATTGGCATTGAGGGTGATGTCTGACTTGTTTAGGTATTCCTGCTCGACGCTAACTTCAGCTATCACGCCGGCTATGTGAACCTTTACATCGGAGTTGATCAGGGCAAAGCTATTGGGATCAAAGCCTTCACTTAAGTTATTTTCTACCTGGAAGTAGGGAGATTCCGTGGTTTCTTCTTGGGCCAATAGGCTTGTTGCCAGAAAGGAAAGGACAATTAGAAAGATGTTTGTTTTCATGTAAGTAGCATTTGCTGGGAAAACGCACATCTGGGGGTCAAATTTCATGAGTAAATGGCATTAACATTTTTTTGTCATTACCACGTATATTAAGCAGGGTCAATCTTAATGAAATTGTATTTTTTGGGAATTCCCCACCCCCACCCATTCAAAAGATAGGCGAACAGAATTCAATAGCCGTATAATAAACGTTTAACAACGACTATCTTTAAACAAAGTCTCACCAGGGGAATATCATCCCGTACTGCCATCTCCGGGTGTGTCTATATTCTCTTCCTTGAATTCCTCGCGGAGTCCTGAACTATCCTCGTAACAGACTGGCGAATATCCCTTTGGGTATGCTTTTTTTTGCTTTGCTTTCTTTTCTGACTCCTGCATAATCCAATTAGCTATTTAGGATGATATTATATGCCATTTGGCAGTGTGTAAATTAAGCCGGTTTAGTAAATGATGCGATCCATCCTAACATCGTGGCCCTCTACCGGTATCTGATCCAGGACCTGAAACGTGTAGGCCACACCAACTTTATAGGCCTTTTCCTGCTGCTTCAGAAAAGTGTCATAATACCCGGCACCATAGCCCAATCGGTTTCTCTGTTTATCAAAGGCCAATCCAGGGACAATGATCAGATCGTAATTACCTTCATAATAGCTTTTCCCAGTAGGATGTTTGGTGCCGAAAATTCCTTCTTCCAGCTCCTGCAGCGAATTCAGTGCGAGATGCTTCATTTGACGTTTTGGTAAAGATTGTGGACAAACTACTTTAATTCCTCGTCGCAAAAGATTAGTAATCAAATCACTGATGTCCACTTCACCGGGCATAGGAAGATAAGAATGCACCACTTTTGGTTGCAGTTCAGCTATAAGTTCTTGTAATTGAAAATTAATCAGCTTGTCTTGAGTATGCTTCACATGCTCTTCCTGCTTTGACCTTAAAGTCAGCATTTTCTGGCGCAGTTCCTTCTTGGATTTAATCACTTGATAAATTTGGTGGGTTCGTACAAAATCCAGTCTTCCGTTGCATTAATTTAAGAAACACTTTCATGCTCCGGACAGTCGATGCGTATATCAGCTCGTTGAAGATCGATTTCCAATAATTTGCAATGCAGTGAACCCGCCTCTGAATCTAACCATTTGCAACTATAACACATGCGTTGAAGGCTGATGGTTTCATTTGCGTGAAGATCGGTTAGCAAATGACTCAGGACATCCCAAAAGTTTTGCAGTTGTGATGGATTCATTTGTTGCAATGATTTTTCCAGTACAGCGGTAAACTGCTGTGATTCTTGGATTATATCCAGGCCCTTTTCTGATAGTGTCAAATAGCGGCTTCGGCTGTCTTCAGGGTTTAATTCTCTTTGTATTAATTCCTTTTTCTCCAGATTTTTCACCGATTCGCTCAGCGTGGCTTTGGTGAGGTTGAATTCCTGAGCCAGGTAGCTTAAGGTGTTCTGCTCCGGGGGATGGTGCTGGATAAAAAGCAATAACTGAATTTGTATAGGACTGATGCCGATTGACTGTGCCTCTTTCCAGAGCAATACCCGGAAAGCCTCATAGATACGTTCCAAACCCACAATAATTTTGGCATCTAGCTTTCGGTTTTGATGATATGGATCAAAAGGTGTAGACATGCAATGGAATATAGGTAAAAATACAAGCCTCCATGGATATAGAACCCATGAAGGCTTATGATTCTTAAAACAAAGGCTTAGCCCTTTACATCGGCCATGGAGGCGCCGAAGTTGAGGTGTAGTACATTGCCGTTGGGTGTAAGTAAAGCTGGTACAGAGTTTACGCCGTGCTTTTCTGCTTGTGCAATTTCACTGCGCTGCTCTCCCAGATGAACAATATTGACCTTGTCCCTACCTATAAGCTCTACAATGTCTTGCTCGGCACTGAGACAGACCGGACATCCAGCGTGATAGAATGTTGATTTTTCCATGATGATATTATTTATGTTCTGGCATTATTGCCGCATCAAATATAGTTAGTAATCCTAACTATACAAAATTTGGAGCTGGATGGACTGGGAAGGAGGGATGTTTGACCGAGCTTGATGGGCTTGAATAAGTGCCGAGTGAGGAGTGAAGGCTTTGCCACTCAATCATGCGCTTTACAGGGCGAATTCTCTTTTATTCTCAAGCCTAATGTATTCCTCCACGGCCCTTTCGCTGCCCGGCAGATCGTTTACCCGAGCCGGTGCAAACGGGAGCGGAAGTGGTAGGGCATACTTCTTTGGGAGTTTTTTGATCCCGGTGCCCCATTTCCCCCGTGGGC
This sequence comes from Owenweeksia sp., assembly GCA_965229445.1. Classification (GTDB taxonomy): domain Bacteria; phylum Bacteroidota; class Bacteroidia; order Flavobacteriales; family Schleiferiaceae; genus Owenweeksia. The sequence continues at coordinate 2,517,225 of OZ245876.1, read as the reverse complement.
TTTACCTCTCATTACAATCCTTAACTTCGCAGTGCAAAACCCAAATATCCCTACCTATGAATAAGAAGAGAAAGCAGCGTTCCCTATCTACTCAGATGGAGAAAATGTTAAACCAACAGATAGTCATGGAAGGTAAATCCTCAGCCTACTATCTGTCTATGGCTTCCTGGTGCGACACAGAAGGTTTTGCCAACGCTGCCGCATTTCTTTATGGGCAGTCTGAAGAAGAAAGGCAACACATGCTGAAACTTTTTGCGTATATCAATGAGGCAGGAGGGCACGCCTTACAACCGGAAGTAACGGATATTCAGCATCGCTTTAAATCACTGAGGGAGGTTTTTGAATTGATGCTGGAACATGAGATTAAGGTCACGCTTTCCATCCATAATATTGTGGACCAAAGCCTTCAAGCCAAAGACTACAGCACCTTTAATTTCCTGCAATGGTATGTGACGGAGCAAAGAGAAGAGGAGTTGCAAGCTCGTCGCGCGCTTGAAATATTTGATATCATTGGCGAAGAGGGGATGGGACTATGGACCATTGACCAGGAAATCGGAAAACTAGCTACTGCCGGACCAGGAGAATGATGTGATTCAATTTTGCTTTAAAACAGTGAGGCTTCTTAAAATCCATTCAAAATTGGAAACGTTTTAATTGCCAATCATTGCAGTTTTTTGGATTCCAGAATAATTGAGTTCCTATAAATATCGTTATCTTTATTCTGGCTCTATCCGATGGATTAATAAAACGTCCTACATTTAGGGTTACTTAAATATGCGCAACACTATTTCCATATTCCTCGCCATCGCAATGCTCATTACCAACATGAGGGTAACGTTTGCAACGCATTATTGTAGTGGAGAGGTGGTGAATTCTGGTGTGGTTGTAGGTCAAGGAAGTATTGATTGTGGAATGGAAAAAGTTGACGATCGCTGTGATAGTCAAAGTCAGCGTCCATTGATCAAGTCAAATTGTTGTCAGAATGAATTGATTCAATTATCAATTCAAGATAGTTACAATAATCCTCCCATCGAGAAGAGCAACTTAAGCCCTGTCTTTTTAACCGCGTTTGTGGTCACTTTGCTTGAGGTTGAGTTTTTTGAAAATTTCCCAAAAGCTGAATATTTAAACTACATCCCACCGCTACTAAAACTGGATATACCTATCCTGATTCAGGCTTTTCTTATTTAGATAACCTCCCCTCCAGGACTAAAGTTCTTGGAGTTTCTGCTTCATTAGAAGTTTCTCTTCGTAATTCTATACAGTTATTATTTCTGGAAATTCTATGCTATGATCAATAGAATCATCCGTTACTTCCTTGAGAATAAGTTGGTAACACTCATATTAATAGTCTTGTTAGTTGGCTGGGGTCTGGTAACAGCACCCTTTAATTGGCAACAACCGGGTTTAAGAATAATAAGGGAAGTATGGTGGATGTGATACGGGTGGATAATGATCGAAAACACGGAAACCAACATCAAGTTGTTGCAGGCTAGAAGGCTTCCTTTGCTCACACGCTTCAATACCTTACTCAATCGTGCAGATAGCATTACGGTGACCGTGCCGGATTCTTTTGGTTTGCATGCAATAGAGACCGGGTACAGAAAAGACAGTTTACTTACCCAACACCCAATGCTGAAAGCTCTTGACTTAAAAATACAATCAGCACAGGCACAGGAAGAAGTAGCTAAGAAAATGGGCTTACCAGGTATTGGAGTGGGTGTTGACTATGTATTGGTTGGAGAGCGAATGGATATGAACGTGCCAGACAACGGCCAAAATGTATTGATGCCAATGGTAACAAAGAGCCTGCCCATATTTAGGGGAAAATACAAGGCAGCAGTCAAAGAGGCACAGTTTACCCAATCAGCTATTGCATCTTCCAAAAAGGACTTTGAAAACAATCTGGTGAGCTCTTATGAAATGACCTGGTTTGAGTTAGAAAGAGCTTTACAACTGATTGAGCTGTACAGGGAACAAATCACTAAAACCGAACAAGTGATTGAATTATTACTCACGGCATACAGCAATTCCGGGCAAGACTTTGAGGAAATCCTTCGGATGCAACAGCAACTGCTCCAGTTTCAAATGGCGGAGACCATTGCATTTAAAGACTACTACACCGCAATAGCCAAGCTCGATTACCTGACCGCTAAAATTGAATGAAATGAAGAACCTAAATAAAAACACCATCTAAATTGCATTAGGCACCCTTGTTTTAGGGCTTCTTTTAGGCTGGTTTTTCTTTGGTGGAACACCGGAAAACAAGACCAGTGAACACCAACACGAACAATCAGTAAGCACTACCTGGACATGTTCCATGCACCCCCAGATACGGCAACCCGAACCGGGTCAATGCCCAATCTGTAGCATGGATTTGATTCCCTTAAACTCCGTATCTTCGGAAGATGACAACCCGATGGAGATAAAAATGTCGCCTACAGCCATGCAGCTGGCCAATGTACAGACTTCTGTCGTCACTATGCAAAAGTTGGTAAAAGAGGTACGCATGACTGGGAAGGTAAAAGCTGATGAGCGAAAAATTTTTTCTCAATCATCTCATATTCCCGGAAGGGTTGAGAAGCTCATTGTCAGTTATACGGGTGAGCAGGTTTCTAAAGGGCAGGTATTGGCTTATGTCTATTCACCGCAATTAGTCACTGCACAAGAAGAGCTTTTTGTTGCTTATAAAATTCGAACGCAACAACCACAGTTGTACCAGGCCGCCAGAGACAAGCTCCCTAACTGGAAACTCACGCAAAAACAGATCGATAGAATACTTGCGTTAAATGAACTTCAAGAACAGTTCCCCATCCTGGCCGATGTATCCGGAATTGTATTGTCGAAGAATCTTAAGCTGGGAGACTACATTAAGCAAGGGCAAGAGCTTTTTGAAATTGCAGACCTTTCAAAGGTTTGGGTGCTGTTTGACGTGTATGAAAGCGATATGCCCTGGATAGAAAAAGGCAACGAGGTGGTCTTTACTTTTCAATCCCTACCCGGAGAGACCTTTAAAGGCAACATCACATTTGTGGATCCGGTCATCAACCCCAAAACACGGGTAGCCACAGCAAGAATAGAAATGAACAATCCGGGCATGAAGCTCAAGCCGGATATGTTTGCGGTGGGTATTGTCAAAAGTCCGATACAATCGGTGAAAGAAGAACTGGTCGTTCCAAAATCAGCAGTGATGTGGACAGGTAAACGGTCGGTGGTGTATGTCAAACAAAGCAACGCATCAGGTATTGGTTTTATGATGAGGGAGATTACGCTCGGCTCTTCCCTGGGTGACAGCTACATTGTAAAAGAAGGACTGGAAGCAGGTGAAGAAATTGCCACACAGGGCACCTTCAGCATTGATGCCGCAGCACAATTGGCAGGCAAACCCAGTATGATGAATCCGGAAGGTGGCCCGTCCTCAATAGGGCATAATCATGGTGATTCTTCCCTCGATACTTCGGGATTGCACTCCAACCATTCCAAATTGGTGGCAATAAGCAAGAAAGCCAAACAGACTTTAATTCCACTATTTGAAGAATACTTGTTGTTAAAGGATGCATTGGTAGCAGACGACTTTGAAAAAGCAAAATCCGTTGCCGGTACATTCCAGGGCAATTTGAGTAAAGTCAACATGAGTGTGTTCAAAGGAGAAACACACAATGTTTGGATGGAGCACAACAGCCAGGCGGTAAAAGCCCTTAAAGTTATCATCGGTGCAGAGAACATTGGACAGGCACGAAAAGGGTTCAAGGAATTGTCCGACCAGTTTGTGATGATGGCCAAGACTTTCGGACCATTCGACCAGGTACTTTACATTCAACACTGCCCAATGGCTAACAGCAACAAAGGAGCTGACTGGATCAGTGATAACAAAGAAATACGAAACCCCTACTTCGGTCAGGACATGCTGACCTGTGGGGAGGTAAAACAAAAGATTCAATAATTATTCACTTTAAAATTTAAACAGATGATATCGAGGACTCGCGAATACCTTAAAAAAACAAACAACAAAATGAGTACAAAAATGAAATCAACCTTAGTAATGGCACTTGCAATTAGTTTAGCAACCACCCTTACGTCTTGTGGTAACGCCCAGGACGATGCAAATTCAGAAACAAGGGTACAAACCAATATCAGCAAGGAACAAGCAACTAAAATGCTGAACAGTTACCTGGAAATAAAAGATGCTTTAGTGAAAACAGATGGTGAAGCAGCAAGCAATGCAGCCGAGAAATTAGTAGAGGCATTGGGTGAGAATCAGGACGAACTGGCCCAAAAAATACGCTTTGATGCAGAACACATTTTCGAATCCAAAGATGCTGGCCAACAACGGGATCATTTTAACACGCTATCTGACAATATCTACGCACTGGTAAAAGCTACCGGAGCAAATGACAGTAAGCTATACAGGCAGTACTGCCCGATGGCAATGGATAACAAAGGGGCTTACTGGCTGAGTACAGAAAAGCAAGTCAATAATCCATACTTCGGTGATAAAATGCTGCACTGTGGAAATGTAAAAGAAGAAATAGAATGAATCATTTTCTTAAACAATGGGGCGAAGCAGCTTACACAAGTACAGGTTTCTTTTGGATGGCTTTTTGGGCATTCATATTAGGCTATGCAGTCAGCTCTTTCATACAGGTTTTTGTGACCGAAAAAAGAATGCAAAAAACAATGGGTGATGCAGGAGGTAAAAGTATGCTTCTGGGTACATTTTTTGGATTTATAAGTAGCTCTTGTAGTTTTTCCGCTTTAGCCACTTCAAAATCACTTTTTCAGAAAGGAGCCAGTTTTGCATCTGCAGTAGCTTTTTTGCTGGCTTCCACTAATCTGGTTATCGAATTGGGTATCATTATTTCCATTTTTCTGGGCTGGCAATTTGTTGTTGGCGAGTATATAGGGGGTGTTTTGTTAATCCTTTGCAGTTGGATTTTAATCCGCCTGATCAACCCTAAAAAATTGATTGATAAAGCGAGAAAGAATTTAGAGAAGGTGAAGGAAGGTGAACAAGATCAAGATTCTTTTAAGAAGGAGATCAAGTCTTCCGAAAGCTGGGCAAAAGTGGGGAAGCAATATGGTATGGAGTGGAAAATGGTATGGAAAGATGTAACGGTAGGCTTTACAATTGCCGGAGTAGTTTCTGCCTTTGTGCCCGATTCTTTTTTTCAAACGCTTTTCATCAATACCGGACAAGGTCAAGATTCATATAGTTTTTTCACCCTACTTGAGCATGTGGTAGTTGGACCGGTAGCAGCATTTCTTACGTTCATCGGTTCTATGGGAAATATTCCCTTGGCAGCGTTGCTATTTGGTAAAGGGGTAAGTTTTGCCGGAGTCATGGCTTTCATATTTAGTGATCTGGTCGTATTTCCTGTCTTACGAATCAACGCAAAGTATTACGGATGGAAAATGTCGTTTTTTATTCTATTTCTCCTTTTTGCCTCCTTAATATGTACATCGCTCTTGCTGCACTATGGTTTTAGCCTATTTGACGTGCTTCCAGGCAACTCAGAAAAAAGTATTACAGAAAGTGATCATTTCAAGATTGATTATACATTTTTTTTGAATATCGGATTCTTGATGATTTCAGGTGTTTTAATATACCTGGGCTTCTTCAAAGGGAAAGAGGTTGAATATCATAAGGAAATGGCACCTAAAAGCCCAGTATTGGAAAAATTCCTGAAATGGTTAGCCTTCATTTGTTACGGATGGTTAGTCGGAGGATTAGTCATTAAACTCATAGTTTTTTAAAAGATGGAACATCAGTACCACGAGCATTCGGAACACGATCATCATGGTTCTCATAATCGTCATTCCAGAACTCCACCACACGGCCATGCACATCACGACCATCACAAAATGATGATTGAAGACTTTAATAAACGTTTTTGGGTTTCTCTAGTACTCTCCGTTCCAGTTTTGGCGCTTTCACCCATGATTCAGGAGTTCTTCGGTTTTGAACTCACCTTTAACGGAAGTATTTACGTCTTGTTTTCACTGTCCTCCCTTGTTTTCTTTTATGGAGGCTGGCCATTTCTTAAAGGACTGAAAGACGAAGTAAAAAAAGGTGCCCCCGGCATGATGACTCTCATTAGTGTGGCCATTACCGTAGCGTATGTATATAGCAGTGCCGTAGTGTTCGGGTTGGAAGGTAAAATGTTCTTCTGGGAGTTAGTAACACTTATCGACATTATGCTCGTTGGCCACTGGATAGAAATGAAGTCTGTATTGGGAGCCTCCAAAGCATTGGAGTTGCTGATTAGTATGTTGCCCTCTGAAGCCTACCGGATTCGTGATGATAGTTCGGTGGAAAAAGTCAAACTTGATGAATTGCGAAAAGGCGACCATATCCAGGTGAAACCCGGAGCACAGATACCAGCTGACGGCCTCATCATCAAGGGAGAAAGTCATCTGAACGAAAGTATGCTCACTGGTGAATCCAAGCCCGTGAAAAAAAGTGAAGGCGAGACGGTAATCGGTGGAGCCATCAACGGCAATGGCACATTGCGAATAGAAGTGAAGGGAACCGGCAAAAACAGCTATCTGAACAAGGTCATTACAATGGTGCAGGAAGCACAAAAAACAAAGAGCAAAACCCAACACCTGGCAGACCGTGCAGCCAAATGGTTGACCTACATCGCCCTAACGGTAGGGTTCGGAACCTTAGTAGTGTGGATTGCATTAGGCTTTGATTTTGTATATGCCCTGGAGCGTATGGTAACAGTCATGGTTATTTCCTGCCCCCATGCGTTAGGACTGGCCGTACCACTGGTGGTTGCCATCTCCACAGCTATTTCTGCACAAAACGGCTTGCTCATCCGCAACCGTACCGCCTTTGAGAACAGCCGTAAGATTAGCATGATCGTGTTTGATAAAACCGGAACGCTGACTAAAGGCTCCCATGAAGTAACACGCCTTGTGCCTCTTAAAGAAGGGTTGGATGAGAATGAATTACTGCGTTTGGCTGCTGCGGTGGAACAACACTGGAACACCATATTTCCAAAGGACTGCAACGTAAGGCCGAAGAGGAAGGTATTATCCTTCCCTCTGCAGATGACTTTAAGTATGAACCGGGCGTAGGCGTTCGTGCTACCGTAGAGGGCCGAAAAATGGAAGCCGGTGGTGAAGGTTTATTGAAAAAAATCAACCGCAGTGCCCCAGAAGACACGGCTTCAGCAGCCGAAACAAAAGTGTATGTTTTTGCCGATGATGAAATGATCGGTTACATTGCTTTTGCCGACCAGATCAGGGAGTCTTCTTATGGAGCCATCAAAACGCTACATGAAAACAACATAAAAACCCTGCTGCTTACCGGTGATGTGGAAGTGGTGGCTAAAGCCGTAGCCAATGAGTTAGGCATGGATCAGTATATATCTGAGGTTCTTCCCCATGAAAAACAGGAAAAGATAAAAGAATTGCAGCAACAGGGTGAGTTTATTGCAATGACCGGTGATGGTATAAACGATGCCCCCGCACTGGCACAAGCTGATGTAGGTATTGCCGTAGGATCTGGAACGGATGTGGCTGCTGAAACCGCTGACATTATTCTGGTCAATAGTGATCCCCAGGATATCACAAAGCTTATTCTTTTTGGGAAAGAAACGTACAGAAAGTTGATACAAAACCTGATCTGGGCTACTGCCTACAATGCCTTAGCCATTCCATTAGCTGCTGGCATCTTGTATTCAGCTGGCTTTGTTCTTGGACCTGCGGTTGGGGCAGTGCTAATGAGTATAAGTACCGTTGTAGTTGCCGTTAATGCTCAACTTTTGAAAAAATCATTTAATAATAAATGAGTGTGACGAAATTACGGTTGATAGGTAAATATTAATAGACTACATGCTTCTGTATTAATTAAGAAAGAGTTACCCATTTGCGATAACTATCATGTATAGAATAAAAGAGAGCTCATATCCCCATCAGCAATAATAGGTTGTTTTTGATTTTATTATCTTTAGACCTTGAAATCATTACATTTCAATATCAGTCTTAGTTAGTTTTATCATTGCTATCCTGGGCGTAGATGTAGGTGTGCATAAATGTGGTGGCGAAGTAGTAAGCCTTGCCTTATATTCTTCTGCTACTCCTTGTCACCATGCCGTAGCGCATCAAACCAACGAGGAGGTACCTCCTTGTCACAGAAGCGCAGATACCGAGAACAGCGGGGAATCTAAGGGATGCTGTGAGGATGATTACAATGACCAGGACATTCTTGAGATTGAGGTGATCCCAGACAATAGTCAATGGCAAGCTGATATTGATTTTGAACTTCCGGTAATTATGACCAGAGATATTAAGGTATCTAAACCTTATTTTCTGGTTGGTTCTGAATATCTCAATTATAAACCTCCGCTTATAGAGCCGGATTTGCTGATTCTCAAGCAGGTATTTCTTATTTAGATACTAGTTTCCGCTAGTTTACCCGTCGGTCACAAGCCGAGCGGGCTTTCCTATTTACACATCTCTCAAATTCTTACTAACCTATAATAATTTAAAAAATGAAAAGAATATTACTAAGCTTAAGCTTGTTGTTCGCCATTACACTTACCTCATGGTCACAAGTGGATGTTTACTTCCGTATAAACCATAAACTAGGTGCGGCCAGTTTTGATCCATCTCATGTTGCAAGCAATAATCTGGGCAACAATTTTACGGTAGAGCGCCTCGATTACTATATATCGGAAATCACGCTTATCCATGATGGTGGACAGCAAACACCGGTTACTGGACACTATATTCTGGTGAAAGCCAAGGAACAGACCAATGATTATCTGGGGAGCTTCAATATCACCAACCTTGAAGGGGTTCAGTTTGGTATTGGCGTAGATCCGTCAGTAAATCATGCCGATATCACCACCTTCCCACCCAATCACCCCTTATCCTTCCAAAGTCCCTCCATGCATTGGGGATGGGCGGCCGGATATCGCTTTATTGCCATTGAAGGTAAGTCGGGTTCAGGCATGAATCAGAGCTGGCAATTACATGCTCTGGGTGATGCAAATTATGGCTATACTACCGTAAACACCTCGGGAACCTTGGATGGCAATAATCTGGTAGTAGCCCTGGATGCAGACTATGAACAAGGGATGAATAATATTACCATCAACGGCAGCCTGAATTACCATGGAGAGAACGGTCAGGCTGTTACCATCATGAATAACTTCAAAACCCTGGTGTTTACCGAAGGTACTGCTGGGATAGGTTTGGAGGAGAAGCTTCTCAATATAATGAGCATCACGCCTAACCCGTCATCGGGTAAGGTAACTCTGGAACTCTCTAATGAGATTAACCACAATTCTGTGGTAAGCCTAAGGGATCTTTCGGGGCGTCTCATTTCAGAGCAATCATTTGATTCTTATGCTCGTATGGAATTGGATCTGAACCACCAGGGAATTTATCTGGTGAGCCTTTATGAGAATGGTATTTTGATTGGCACCAGCAAGCTCATTATCCAATAAACTACGCTCATGAAAAGAATAAGTGCAGTTGTTGGCGTACTCCTTTTGTTTTTTATGCTGCTGCATAGCTGTAAAAAGGATGACAATGACACCGGAGTCATGTATGACGACACACCCTACAGTTTGGATTATGGCGATTTTGATGCACCTATTATCGCAGCAGATAATGCACTCACCGTTGAAGGGGTAAAGCTGGGGCGCATGCTTTTCTACGAGAAGCGAATGTCTAAAGACGGCTCGCAATCTTGTGCCAGTTGTCATAGACAGGAACATGCCTTTACGGATACGACCAAATTTTCAATTGGTGTGGAAGGATTGCCCGGTAAACGTCAGGCGATGTCTGTCTTTAACACCGCCTGGCATACCAATGAGTTCTTCTGGGATGGTAGAGCTCATTTGCTCCGTGATCAGTCTTTACTACCTATACAGGATCCCCTGGAAATGAATGAATCCCTGGCCAATGTTGTAGCCAAGCTTTCGGCAGACCAGAATTATAAGGATCAGTTCATGCGTGCTTTTGGTAGTGAAGAGATAAATCCCGAGAAGATGTCACTTGCCATGGAGCAATTCATGAATTCTATCGTTTCTACTAACAGCAGGTATGACCAATACCTAAGAGGCGAAGAATCCTTTACGGCAAGCGAAGAACGAGGTAAAAACTTGTTTTTTGATGAATTTAATCCGGGTTTTCCCAATCTCTCCGGAGCGGATTGTGCGCATTGCCATGCGGGACGCACTTTTGAGAATGATCTGTACATGAACAATGGTCTGGATACCGATGGTAATTTTGATGATGAAGGGCGTAAAGCGGTGACTAATGATGCTGCTGACCTTGGCAAATTCAAAGTAACCTCCTTGAGGAATATTGAGCTCACGGCTCCATACATGCATGATGGCAGGTTTGCGACCCTTGAGGAAGTGGTAGATCATTACAACAGTGGTATTCAACCATCTTCCACCGTAGATCCGGCATTGGAGTACACGCGTGTTTCCGGGGGACTGCAATTAACTGCTCAGGATAAGGCCGACCTGATCGCCTTTCTGAAAACCCTGACGGATCAGGATCTTATCACAAATCCAGACTTTAGTGATCCTTTTTTGTAATTGATTAATTCCAAATCCATATCAACTGTTGTCCTGCTTATAGCGGGAATAATCCTAATGATTGGGTGCAGGAAGAAGGAGGAAGTGCAGAACCCGGTGGAGTTTGATTTAAAGATTCCACCGGGTTTTCCGGAAATGATCTTCCCGGAAGATAATCAGTATAGTATTGCACGTTGGGAGCTTGGAAAGAAGCTCTTTTATGATCCTATCCTTTCACGAGATGGGAGTATTAGTTGCAGTAGCTGCCATAAAGCTGATCTGGCTTTTGCTGATAACCAGGCATTTAGTCCAGGGGTGGACAACCGACCCGGTGTGCGCAATTCCCCATCTCTGGCCAACATTGGTTACCATCCCTATTTTTTGCGAGAAGGCAGTGTGCCTACCTTGGAGATGCAGGTATTGGTACCGGTGCAGGAGCACAACGAATTTGATCATTCCATGCCGGAAATAGCCGAGAAACTCCAGCTTTTGCCTGAATATATAGATATGAGTAAAAGAGCTTACGGTAAGGATCCGGATCCCTGGGTAATAACCAGAGCCCTGGGCGTTTTCCAACGCAGCTTAATCAGCGGCAACAGTAGTTTTGACAAGTATAATTATCAGGGAAATCTCAAGGCATTATCAGCTTCACAGTTAAGAGGTATGAACTTGTTTTATTCGGAACAACTAAATTGTTCTAAGTGTCACGGCGGTTTCAATTTTACCAACTACAGCTTTGAGAATAATGGATTAGACAGCCTGTATGCTGATCCTTTGCGCATGCGTTTTACCAATGATCCTTCAGATAGAGGCAAAGCCAAAGTGCCTTCACTAAGAAATGTTGCTTTAACCGCTCCTTACATGCACGATGGTCGGTTCAGCACGCTCGAGGATGTGGTGGAACACTATAACCAGGGTGGGGCGGCGCATCCCAATAAATCACCCATCATTGAGTCATTAGGGCTTTCATCAGAACAAAAACAAGATTTAATAAACTTTTTAGGTTCGCTAACGGACCAGACTTTTATCAATAACATAAACTTTAAAGATGATTAAAATTTTAAACTCCACCATGCTGGCTATGACCCTTTTACTCCTTGCGCAGCATGACGTAAAAGCTCAATGTCAACCTGGCGAAGTAGAGCTGAGCCTAGAAATTCATACCGATAGTTATGGTTATGAAGGCTATTGGGAAATTGTGCCCGGGGGCAACAACTGTGGTAATGGTACCTTACTCTCAGGTGGCAACACCGCCGTGGGATGTAATGGAGGAGGGGCGCGAATCGTAAACAGCGGTGGGTATGGAAATAATCAAATTATCCAAAGTACTACGATATGCGTTGCAGATAGCGGATTATTTGAACTAGAATATCGCGATGATTGGGGAGATGGAGGATTCGAGTTTTATGTAAAAATAAATGGTTACATCGTTGATCATTTTGAGGGCTCTGGTGCATCAAATTCATTTGTTATCACGGCTATTGAACCGCTGCAATTTGAAGCTAGCCTGGAGGATATTGACAAACCCTATGGCTATGTTCAACCTGGTTCGCACAACATTGAGATTCATATGTTCAATGCTGGTCGCGATACCATTTCTTCTCTAGACATAAGTTATCAGGTTAATAATGACCCAGTGATAAGTAATAATATTGGAGGGCTAAGTATTTCCAATTATGATGAGGATCACATTAGCCTGCCTGGCTCATGGCAACCCATAAACAATGGTACCTATGATATTAAGGTTTGGATAGATCAGATTAATGGTAACCTTGATATGAACCCCATAAATGATACCTTGTCTAAAACTATTGAGGTAGGATCAGGAACACCCAATATAATTGATACCTACCTCAGTTCAGGAACCAGAGCTGATATGATTGGCTCAGCAGTAAATCAACTCAACGGGCCAACCGACCTGGATTTCCACCCGACCTTAAGTGCCAATGAACTATGGGTAATCAACAAGCGAAATGAAAATAGTGGCGGCTCCACGGTTACATTTTATGATGCTGGCACAAGCTCACAATATAGCCAACACAAGGTGGACGGCAATTCATGGCACTTCATGAGTTTACCCACCGGCATAGCATTTAGTGAGAACACGAATTTCGCAAATTCACCAGGTGTTTTTGATGCCAATCATAATGGTGGTCAACCCTTTACCGGTCCCGCATTATGGTCTAGCGACCCTAATATATATGCCAAGCCTTCCGGAGGTAATGGCAGCCATTTAGATATGTTACATCAAAGTCCTGAATGCCAGGGTATAGCTCACGAGGTTGATAATGTATTTTGGGTATTTGATGGTTATAACAATGATATAGTGCGTTATGATTTTGCTGCAGATCACGGACCGGGTAATGCAGATCATTCAGATGGAATTGTATGGCGTTACAGTCAGTCAAATGTGTCTAAAGACGCTCAAAATAAGGTGGTAAGTCATCTGGTGTATGACAAGCCAACAGATTGGCTTTATGTTGTGGATAATGATAATAAACGGGTGATTAGGTTAGATGCAAAAACTGGTACCAAGGGATCTACCCCAGGTTTTGGTCCATTTGAACCATTGGCAGAATACGTACATATTGTAAACTATACCTGGGAAACGGTGGTAGATTCGGGTCTTATCGAGCCAGCTGGCATTGACATCATTGAGAATAGGATGATTGTGTCTGATTATGCGACTGGGGATATTATTTTTTATGATATCAGCAGCATGCCAGCCGTAGAAATGCATAGAATTAATACTGGAGCATTTGGTATCATGGGTGTTAAGATTGGACCAGAGGGAAAGATTTGGTATGTGGACTATGATGGCAATACAGTACATAAGCTTGATTTTAGTGCCGTGGGAATTGCGGAGAACTTAGAGAGTGACATTCAGATTTATCCAAACCCAGGCTCCGGATATTTTAACATTCACGGCCTCGAAAATGCTGATGTGGAGGTAAGTGTCTATACCGCAGGAGGCGTTTTGGTACAGTCATTAGGTCAGGTAAAATCTAACGAAAGGATTGAGTTAGATCTACCGGAGGGTTTTTATTTGGTGGAATTGAATGATTTATCCAGCCACACTTCAACCACCAGATCTTTAATTATTAAGAACTAGGCTTCAAATGTTTATTAGACTGTACTCTTATCATATTAAAAGTTGAGGATGACATGATAGATATCTTTCAGGCCGGGCTTAATTTGTTCCAGAAGTATTGTTTAACAACATTTCGGTATAATACAACATGTTTGCTCCCTGATTTACATTTCCATATGGATTCATAGAGTTTGAGCAACATGGCTTCATAGGAAATTTGAAAATCATGGCATTTCCCGGGAAAAGTGTAATATCCCTCATATAGATAGGGGCTAAGCCTTATACCTATGGTGATATCAATACCTCCCGAGAATTGACCCACCAGTATGTTTTGGTGTGTGGCCTCCAGGTTGAGCGTGAGGAAATTGCTTGTTAAACAACTTGATAGGCGCCGATGTTTTACCTTGTAAGCTTCGATAGTATATCAGGGAAATCTTGTATGGTTGGGTAATGCCGGTATTGTTGCCAAAGTATTCATAAACAATCCGAACCCATAATATGAGAGGCCTCTACATTACTGGTAAACCCCAGATAGAGCAGAAAGCAAAGCAGGTCAGTCTTAATGCTAATGAGCGCATGCGCTTTATTTGGTGATGGATCTTTAATGTAAGGATTGGAGAAGCGAATCGCATCAGCATATTCACTAAATGATAGTCTCCATTGAATAAGCATAGGTAACATTGATTTAAAGACTATTGTATCTTTTTATATTGACGAATGTCATGTTTCTGATATTTAATAGCCATTAGTTTTGCGATGTGAAAAGTTTTGTACTCGTCATAGTAGCCGCATTTTTAATGTTCAGACCAGTTTGGCCGGTAGTGGAGTACATACTTAATTATGATTACATCGTGGATCAACTCTGTGAAAACCGAGATGAACCTGTGATGAATTGTAATGGAAAGTGTTTTTTGGCCAAAAAACTAGCAGCTCTTTCAGAGGAGGAGGAAAACCCTTATGAAAGAAATGCCGACCAAAGAATTCAGGAAGTTCTTTTTTGTCAGAATTGGTCTGCTATGAATGTAAATTTTGAAACTGCAACGATAACTTTACATGAATTTCGTGATCTGAACACCACCATTTCATCGGTGTTCTATAAGGTTCCTTCTCCACCACCCAAGTCTTGCTGATCGGATCATACAATTGATTTAATCAGCAATATTTTTAGCATGATATTTAATAACAGACTCATTCTTCTGTGGGTCTTCTCTATACTTACATATGGCCTTGCTGCACAGTTAGATAGCCTGATGGTTATCGATAGCCTTAAGCCACTAAAACTGGATGAGGTGGTAGTGATCAATGCAGAAACCATGGATCACTTGCAGCAGGCCAAGCCGCTTAACTCAGTAGAAAAGCATCTCCAAATCCATGAAAAGGTAAATTTTGTGAGAAGGGGAGCCTATGCCTGGGAACCCACCGTTAATAGCATGACGGGCGAAAGGGTAGTATTGACTATTGATGGTATGCGCATCTTTGGTGCCTGTACTGATCGCATGGATCCCATTACATCCTATGTCGATGTTTCAAATTTATCAGAAGCACATATTGGGGACGTTCAGCAAGGTGCGGAATTTGGTAGTTGCGTAGGGGGAGGAATTGACCTTTGTATCGCCAAACCTACATTCGGAAAAGCTTCTTGGAAAACCAGGTTTGAAGCTGGATATGAATCCAATAATAAGCATCGAATCATGGGTACCGAAGTTACTCGCACTACAGATTCTTATTACTTTTCTGGGGATGTCATTTACCGCAAAGCCGATAATTATCGAGCCGGGGGTGGGGTGGAAATTCCATATTCACAGTTTGAAAAGATGAATTTCTCCTTTAATGCCGGTCATAAGATGAGCGAAGAGGCAGTCCTAAGTGCGAGCTTTATTTATGATGAGGCGCGCAATATTGGCTACCCTGCCTTACCCATGGATGTTTCCCTGGCCAGAGGATTGATTGGCTCGGTGACTTTAGAAAAGAAACATCTAGGTTCATTAGTTAATTGGCAATCCAAGCTGTATTACAATTCTATTACTCACGTGATGGACGATTCTCAGCGCCCGGATGTACCGATTCGCATGGATATGCCCGGCTGGAGTGATACCTATGGCTTTTATAGTCAGGCACATTTGCATAAAAATAAACATCATTTAATGTTTAAGTGGGACGCCTTCTATAATCGTTCTTTGGCAGAGATGACCATGTATCCCTCTGATGAAGATCAATTGGCCATGTTTATGCTTACCTGGCCCGATGTGAGGACAACCAACACCGGAGCTTTTCTCAAGGATGAGTATCGGTGGGAAAATAAGAGTCTTTCTGTTGCCTTACGCGCTGCTGCTGAGCATTCGTACGTGGCTAGTGAAATGGGGTTAAATAGTTTGCAAATATTTTACCCGCAAATGTCAGCAAGCCAGTTGCGATTTACCAAGAATATTTCACTGAGCTATGCGGAGCAACACCATCTCATAAGTCTGGTAGCGGGATTGGCGTATGGTGACCGTACCCCAAGTGTTTCCGAAGCTTATGGTTTCTACCTTTATAATAGTAATGACAATCACGACTATATCGGAAATCCGCATTTGCGCAATGAGCAATCAATAGAAACAAAGGCCGAATTGAAGTTTGAAAAAAACAGGCTTAGAGCCAAGCTCTCAGCTTCCAATCATTTCATGCCGGATTATATTATTGGTGAAACGGATCCTGGATTAAGTGCCATGACCATCGGTGCACAGGGGGTGAGAATTTATAAGAATCTCGACTATGCCAACCTGGTGAATGTGGGACTTCAAGCTGGTTATCAATTAACAGACAATTTGGGTCTGGATGGAGGCGTAAATTATGCACGAGGACTAGATTATAGGCAAAGAAACCTACCCTTTATTAGTCCTTTGACCTACCACGCTTCTGTTAAGTATTCCAAAAAATCACTCTCCGGTGGTATAAGCCTGAGAGGGGCTATAACTCAGAATAATTTCAGTGCAGAGTTTGCTGAGGATGCTACCCCAGCCTATGCACTGCTAGATTTCAATTTTGGTAAGAACATTCGAATTGGTGATAAGCTTCTTCAGGTTAAGCTAGGCATGGAGAATGTTCTTGACACTTATTATCATACTTACAGCGACTGGAACAACATTCCTCGTTTGGGGAGAAACTTGTTCCTCAATATATCTTATAACATTTATTGATACTTATTATGAAACTTCAAATTAAACATATCGCTCTTTTGAGCATTGGCATCTTTCTTCTGTCTTCTTGCACTAAGAAAACAACTACTCCAGAACCGGATCCTACGGAGCCGCAGCTGGAATTGATTAAGTCCTTCGAGGTGAATGGACATGAAATATTGCTCAAAAGTTTTAATGCCGAGCTTAAGGCCGGTTACAATGAAATTTACTTTCAAATAAAGGATAAGGCTACAGGTACGGCTTTGGAGTTAGATCAATCGGCCTTAACGCCAATTATGCATATGACGAGTATGATGCATTCCTGCCCTCATTCCGAGTTGACAGCGATGGGTACCGATCATATGTATAAAGCCTTTGTGCTTTTTCAGATGCCTGGGAACACCTCTGAATACTGGGAACTTAAGTTAGATTATCATATTGAAGGTGCTGCGTATACGGCCTCCTTATTAATCGACGTAAAACCTGAAGCGCAGAACCATCGCAGTACCCTGGTTTTCCAGGATTCAAGCGGCGATCGCTATGTCCTGGCTCATCTTCCTATGGTACCGGAAGTGGCAGTCAATGATTTTACCGCAGTGCTTTATCGCATGGATAATATGATGAGCTTTTCTCCTGTTGCAGACTATGAGATCAAGATAGACCCACGCATGCCGGCCATGGGCAATCATTCGTCACCCAATAATCTCGACTTCATTTATAACGATCAAACAGGTTTGTATGAAGGTAGCCTTTCCTTGACCATGACTGGTTATTGGGTGGTCAACCTCCAGGTGTTTGACAATGCAGGAAAACTGGTTAAAGGTGAGAAAATTGAGGGTGCTGTAACCCAAAGCTCAATATACTTTGAGCTCGAATTCTAGGAACTCTACTGAATAAAAGACCTCTGTTGGGTCACATCTTCAACGAGGTCTTTAATTTTTATTTCTTGAAACCGCTCCGTTAGTTGGGTTCGAAGAGTCCCAATATTGTGATGCAGGGGGCAAGGGTGCCTGGTATCACATTCCTTAAAGCTTAGAAGGCAAGTCTGGTATTTGGACTTGCCTTCTATGATCTCCACTATTTTTATCAACTGGGTTTCCAGATCTTCTTGGGTAAAATAAAACCCACCATGAGGTCCTTTGGCAGACTGCAGGATTCCATTTCTCACTAAATTTTGAAGTAACTTAGCGACATATGCTTTTGGTACTTCAATTTCGTCACTCAGATCTTGAATACGTACGCGCTTAGTCTCAGAACTGTTCAGCGCGATGTAAATGATGGCCTTAAAAGTATGTGCCAGGGAGTTGGATATCATTCAATATGATTTAAGTCAAATATAAAAAGACAGTTAGGTCTTTAAATATGACTATTGTCATTGTTCACCCCTTAATGCCGAAATACTTTTACCCAATATAAACTATGCACACCATGAAGCGATTAAAAGCAATCATTATTCTTACAGCAATTGGTCTAAGCTTTCAAGCCTGTGGCGGTCAGGAAGCAGATTCCAGTACAAAACAGAAGTCGGAACCAGCGGTTACAGAATCTAAGAATACGGAGGCCGATGATAAGGTTCCCGCATCTGAAAGAGTGATCCTGGATGAAAAAGGAGTAGGACAGATCACAGAGCTGGAATTACCGGAAACCATTGATGAGGAAATGGCCAAGGCTGGTCAGGAATTGTTCAAAACCAATTGTTCAGCTTGTCATAAGCCTTACGATCGATTTATCGGACCCGCCCCGGCCGGAATACTTGAACGCAGAAGTCCAGAATGGATTATGAATATGATCCTGGATCCTCAACTCATGGTTGAGCAGGATCAATGTGCTAAAGACCTGCTGGTCGAATTCAATGGCGCAGCCATGGCCAACCAGAATATGACCGTAGAACAGGCAAGAGCTATTTTGGAATATTACAGAACACTCTAACTATAAATTCAACCACTATGATAAAGCTAAATCATATCTGGCTTCTGCTAATAATAATTGGCTTAGCCGGCTGTCAATCAGCCACCACAGAAGACGCTGGAGCGTCTACATCCAATGATAATACGGAGAAAAGCAAAGAATCCGGTCAGGCATTTATTGAGGACGACGGATCCACTCCCAATGTACTTCAGATTGCTATTGGCTCAGAAGATCACAGCACGCTAGTGGCAGCGGTACAAGCTGCAGATTTGGAGAATGCTTTGGTAAATGCCGGCCCACTAACGGTTTTTGCTCCGGTAAATGCTGCTTTCGATGCACTTCCTGAGGGCACGGTGGAAAATCTGCTAAAGCCTGAAAACAAAGAAACCCTGGCGGCAATTCTCAAGCATCACGTTACTCCGGGAAACTATGACAAAGAGTTCCTTAAGAATTTCACCAAACTCGGTCAGGCAGATGATACCAATGCGCCGGTAGAAGTGAAAGGGGATGATGTGTACGTAGGCGGTGCCAAAATAATCGCCAGTGTAAAGGCCGGAAACGGAATTGTGCATGTTGTTGACGCTGTCATACTTCCTCCATCAGAATAACTATCCTAAAAATCAAAATGTTAATTGAAATGAAAAAGTTTAATCTATTAAGTATGCTAATCGGGGCTAGCTTCCTGATGCTTATTGGGTGTGCGCCGAAAGGAGGTAGCAATTCCTCCAACGGGGCATTATCTTCAAGTATGGCGGAAAGAGCTTATGTAGCCCCAGGAGAGCAAGATGAGTACTACGCCTTCTTATCCGGCGGCTATAGTGGAAACCTTACGGTATACGGATTACCTAGCGGAAGACTGTTTAAGGAAATTCCAGTTTTCTCTCAATTCCCAACTTCGGGTTATGGATACTCCGAGGAGACTAAGCCCATGTTAAACACATCACATGGTTTTGTACCCTGGGATGATCTTCACCACCCGGATATTTCGCAAACCAATGGCGAACTAGACGGTCGTTGGATTTTCGTTAATGGCAATAACACCCCAAGAATTGCGAGAATCAGCTTGGAAACCTTTGAGACAGAAGAAATCATCGAGGTTCCCAATAGTGCAGGAAATCACAGTTCATCTTTTGTTACGGAAAATACGGAGTATGTCATAGCCGGAACACGTTTTTCGGTACCCGTTCCACAAAAGGATATGCCGATTAGTGAGTATAAAAGCAATTTTAAAGGGGCCTTGAGTTTTATTTCCGTAGATCAGGAAACGGGTCATATGGCCATTAAATTTCAGCTCATCATGCCAGGATTTAACTATGACCTTTCACACCCTGGTCGTGGTAAATCTCACGGATGGCATTTCTTTAGTACCTACAATACAGAAGAGGCTAACACTTTGATGGAAGTTACCGCTTCTCAAAACGATAAAGACTTTATCGCAGCGGTTAATTGGAAGAAGATTGAAGAGTATGTGAATAATGGTGGCGGAACTAAAATGCCAGCAGAATACACGCACAACGTGTATGATGAAGAAACTCACACCGGTGTTTCCAACGTGATGAATGAGGTGTTGGTCGTTAATCCTTCCGATGTACCGGGAGCGGTTTATTTCTTGCCTACTCCTAAATCCCCTCATGGATGTGATGTTGATCCATCCGGTGAGTATATTATAGGTTCTGGTAAATTGTCTGCTGATATTACCGTGCATTCATTCACCAATATGATTAAGACCATTGAAAACGAGGAGTTTGATGGTGAAGCTTATGGCATTCCTATTCTAAAATTTGAGAGTGTCATGACCGGAATCGTTAAAAGTGGTGGTCTTGGCCCTCTTCATACGGAGTTTGACGATCAGGGAAATGCATATACTACCTTCTTTATTTCTTCTGAAGTTGTAAAATGGAAACTCGGTACCTGGGAAGTAGTAGATCGCAAACCAACGTATTACTCAGTGGGTCACCTAATGATCCCCGGAGGGAACTCCCAAAAGCCTTATGGCAAGTATCTGGTAGCTATGAACAAAATTACCAAAGACCGCTACCTTCCAACCGGTCCAGAGATGGAGCACACCGCTCAACTTTATGATATCTCTGGTGATAAGATGGAGCTATTGCTGGATTTCCCTACCCATGGTGAACCCCACTATGCTGCCGGTTGTGCGGCTGATTTATTGACCGCAAACTCCAAGAAGATTTATCGACTGGAAGAGAACAAACATGAATACGCCATTAATTCTCCCGCTGAAGCTAGAGTAGAACGCAATGGAAATGAAGTACATATTTATATGTCAACCATACGTAGTCACTTTACGCCAGACAATATCGAAGGGGTTAAAGTAGGTGACAAAGTGTATTTCCACGTTACCAACCATGAGCAAGACTTTGATGTTCCTCATGGGTTTGCAATGATCGGCGCCAATACTTCTGAAATTCTCGTTATGCCCGGTCAAACTAAAACGAGCCTATGGGAACCCACTAAAGTTGGTGTATGGCCCTTCTATTGTACGGACTTCTGCTCGGCTCTACACCAGGAAATGCAAGGCTACGTCCGCGTGTCTCCTGCGTCATCTAATCTTGAGATTAGTTATTCTCTAGGCAATTGATTTTTTGAAATTCCACAATGGAATTTTGGTTGTAGGAGAGTCGTCTATTAGACGACTCTCCTTACTAATAAACATACTATGAAAAGGGCAAGCATTTTAATGATCCTGGGCTCACTGATGTTACTGGGCCTGTTTGTATTTCCTCTCTGGAACATTCAACTCGGTGCT
The DNA here is from genome assembly GCA_965229445.1 of Owenweeksia sp. Lineage (GTDB taxonomy): Bacteria > Bacteroidota > Bacteroidia > Flavobacteriales > Schleiferiaceae > Owenweeksia. Next base: position 2,495,757 of record OZ245876.1, on the reverse strand, counting down.
CCTCAGTATCCTGAACCACTGGGTATTGACATTTACATTAATGGTTTGGTTGGTCAGGAAGAATTTGATATCCAAAATATCGATGGCCTCAACCATTATATCGGTATGAAAACCCTACCAAAGCCGGAAGATATGTGGGAGTTTCAATACTTTCCTGTAATAGTCATGGGCATGGTAATCCTTGGAGTTCTCATCGGTATTATGGGCTTTGCCGGTAAGGCAAACTCATATTGGTTTCTGGGCTGGTTTTTACTCATGTCAGTGCTGGGTATTTTGGGTATTTATGATTTTAATCTATGGTTAATTGACTATGGCACCAATCTGGATCCACATGCTATCTTGAAACTTCAAAATCCGGATGGTACTCCCATGAGCTACAAGCCGCCTCTGATAGGGCATAGAAAGCTTTTAAATTTTGACGCTTATTCTTATCCAGCTTTGGGAGGTTATACTACCGGCCTGGGCTTATTTCTCACCTTCCTGGCGTTCCTGATAGGCAGAAAGCTTAAGACGCCACAAAAGGCCATGACGATATTATTACTTCCACTCTTAATGTTGAGTTGCACTGCTAAACCAGAAGCCATAAGTTATGGTGAGGATGAGTGTCATTATTGTCGCATGACGGTAGTGGACAGGATTCACGCAGCAGAAATTGTGAATGATAAGGGTAAAGTTTTTAAGTATGATGCCATTGAATGCATGATCAACGATTCCAAAGATTTTGAGCAGGGTAATATGGCTCTGCTCCTGGTTAATCACCATGATAATCCTGAAGAGTTGATCGCAGCCTCAGAGGCAGTATATCTCATCAGCAAGAACCTGCCCAGCCCTATGGGTGCATTCCTTACGGCCTTCCCAGATTCTGCTTCGGCAGAAAAAGCCTTACAAGAACATGGTGGAAAAATCTATAATTGGAATACCTTGCTGGCTGAGTTTAGCACCCAATAATGAAAAATAGGTTTCTCAGGTATTTTGGCGTACTCCTGATATTTTCGCTGGCTGGGGTTCAGCTCACCTATGGCCGGAGCCTTAAAGTTTGTGCCGGCTGTGAACTTTCTTCCATTGTAGGTGCCGTTGAAGTGGCCCAGGCCTTTGATACGCTGATGATAATGAAAGGGGAGTATAAGGAGCATGATATTCAGATTACTAAGCCCCTGACCTTGTTAGGTGTTGAATTCCCGGTTATTAATGGTGAGCTTAAAGGTGAAATCATTAGCATTTTTGCAGATAGCGTCAACGTGGATGGATTTCATATTATCAACGTGGGAACCAGTTACACGGTAGACTATGCCGCTGTGCGCTTGGTTGAGTGTAGTTATTTTGAAGTAAAAAACTTAATGCTGGAGAAGCTATTTTTTGGCATATACCTCCAGAAAGCGAGCTACGGAAAGATCTATCACAACAAGATTATCGGAAATGCCAAGGATGAGTACAATTCGGGCAATGGCATACACTTATGGTATTCGCATAATGTACAGGTAGAGAGGAATATCATTCAGAAAACTCGCGATGGCATCTACCTGGAATTTGCTGATACTATCAGCATTAAAAACAATTATAGCAATGGTAATCTACGGTATGGATTACACTTCATGTTTTCGAACCACGATCATTACGAAGACAATACTTTTGAAGACAATGGTGCCGGGGTAGCGGTAATGTTTTCCAGAAATATAAAAATGATCAACAACACTTTTAAGAACAACTGGGGGCCTACCTCCTATGGCTTGCTCTTGAAAGAAATAAATGATGCGGAATTGAGAGGCAATACATTTTTGGCCAATACCACGGGAGTAAACATAGAAGGCTCTAACCGCATAGATTATATTGGAAACAGATTTGAAAGTAACGGTTGGGCAGTTAGAGTGCTGGGTGCGTGTTACACCAATTCATTCGTTGGCAACAATTTTCTGCACAATTCATTTGATGTTTCTTATAACAGCAAGTTAAACGACAATTATTTCAAAGGAAATTATTGGAGTGATTACACCGGTTATGACCTGGACAGGGATGGTGTGGGTGACATACCCTACCGACCGGTAAAGTTGTTTTCTTATATCGTAAACAGTACCCCTGAAACTATAATTTTGCTGAGAAGCCTGTTTATGGATATTATTGACTTTTCAGAGAAAGTAACCCCGGTTTTTACGCCGGATAATCTGGTGGATCCTTCGCCATCAATGTATTTGATCCCGTGATAGAAATTAAAGGACTACACAAGAAATTCGGCAAAAACCAGGTTCTGGTTGATCTCGACCTGGATATCCAGTCAAAAGGGATATTTACCATCCTCGGCCCAAATGGATCAGGAAAATCAACCCTCATAAAATCAATTCTAGGATTGAGCTTGCCCGATAAGGGTAGCATCAAATTAAAAGGTAAATCGGTTTTAAATAAGTCAGAGTATAGGAGGGAGGTTCAATACCTTCCTCAAATAGCTAGTTTTCCGGGAAACCTGAAGGTAAGGGAGCTGATCAATATGCTTAAAGATATTCGTTCTGGGGAAGGCAATGAGAAAGAGCTTATCCAGCAGTTTGGCCTGGAAGATTCCTTAAATAAGAAACTCAACTCGCTCTCAGGCGGTACCCGCCAAAAGGTAAATATTCTGCTCACTTTTATGTTTGATGGTGATTTAATGATCCTGGATGAACCTACGACTGGCCTTGATCCACGGGCTCTACTTACCTTAAAGGAGCTCATCCTAAAGGAAAAAGCAAAAGGAAAAACCATTTTAATTACTTCGCACATCATGCAGTTTGTTGAAGAGATGTCGGATGAATTGGTCTACTTGCTGGAAGGGAAAATATATTTCCGGGGAACCGTTGAGGAGCTGCTCTCAAAAACCAAGCAAACAGATTTTGAAAATGCAATTGCCACAATAGCGGGCTGATTTTATTATGCTTAAAATTCTCAAATACAGCTTTTTAGATTTAATGCGCAGTCGATTGAGCTATGTTTATCTCCTGTTCTACTTAATCCTGGGTTTTGTATTGCTCTTTTTGAATAATGATCTGTCTAAGGCTGTGATTACGATGATGAATGTAATTATCATTCTGGTACCCCTGATTAGCACCATATTTGGCATCATGTATTATTATAATTCACTGGAATTCATTGAGTTGCTTATGGCTCAGCCGGTTAGCAGACCGATAATATTTTTGGGTCAGTATCTTGGTGTAGCCTTGTCCCTGTCCATTAGTTTGGTACTGGGCCTGGGTATTCCTTTTATGATATATGGGCTTACCAAAAGTGATGTTATCTGGGATTTTACACTCTTGCTCACGGTAGGTTCAGCGCTTACTTTCATCTTTACTGCACTGGCGTTTAACATTGCTCTCCGAAATGATAACAGAATAAAGGGTTTCGGATTCGCAGTCTTGCTTTGGTTGTTTATGGCGGTTATTTATGATGGCATATTCCTGATGTCGCTGATCATCTTTAAAGAGTATCCACTTGATAATTTGGCACTTAGCCTTACCGCTATCAATCCCATAGATTTATCAAGGATTCTGATATTGCTGAAGTTGGATATCTCCGCCCTGATGGGTTACACCGGGGCAGTATTTAATAGTTTTATGGGAACAGCTAAGGGAATGGCAGTGGCTTCAATCCTGCTAATCCTTTGGACTGCATTGCCGATGTGGGGCATTGTGAGAAAGGCCAAAAAGAAGGACTTCTAGCAGAAGCCTAAATCCACCCCATCAATTGGGCTTTGCTGGTCATTGGCTTAATTCGTTGAAGACTGGGATTATAAATTTGGTTTAACCAAAACCTTCCTGGTCATTGAGTAAGCGGTAATAGTCTTAGGATTGCAGAAATCGCATCTGATGTTAACTCGACCCGTGGTTGGGTTTGGATATATTTCAATTAGATCTGGATTAATTGGTCTTTCACTAATATCCATGTTATGACAGTTAGGTGTCCGACACCCATATTTGTCTACTTTATTAACACAATGATAGATGACCTTGGTAGGAGAAGGGTTATTAATTTGATCATAGTAGGTTCCGGCAAATATCCCCCCAGTATCAGAAATAGCACGAACAGTATAGATGTCTGATGTTTCTCCAAGCTCGCCGTAATGGTAATATCGCTGCAATAAGGATTGACCGTTCTCATCAAATTTATAGGCCATTCCCTGGGCGCGATTATGATAAGTTGATCCAGCCATTACAAAATTGCTGTCCAGCGTTTTAACCAAAGATGCTGACCCAAAAATATCAACAGCTTTGCCAATCAATGTATCCACTAAAATCTGGCCAGTATCAGTAATCACCTCAAATCTAAGCTGCTGTAATCCATAAGATAAGTTTTGTGCACCACAATAGATCATATTACGATCTAATCTTTGTTCAATATGCAACTGATTACCAAGAATCCCATTCGGATAATTTAAGGTAAGTCTCCATAGTTCATTACCAATAGAGTCCGTTTTAAGCAAGAAACCTTTTCTGAAAGTTCCGAGTGGAAAGTTGGTACTGATCCCAGATATAGGAATACCTCCATCACCTGTTTTCTCCAGATCATATCCCATCAAATAAATTATTATAGACTTGATTAATAAATGGGCCACTATTAGCTATTACTAATCCAAAGGATTCTGCATTATTTGATGGTTGACCTCCAGATGCAAAGTCATTATTCTCTATGGTATAAAATGAGCTGTTTGATATTATTAATCCCGCAAAATTCCCACCAGTTAGGCATAGAGAATTACCCAAATTCTTGTCTTGATCAAAAACATTTTGCGTAATTATTGCATTATTGACATTGTCTAAAATAACTCCTACATTATTGCCACTAAAAATTACCTTATCGATTATGAATCTATTCGTCTCGCTTTATGAATATCCCACTAATCCAGCGTCAAATCCATCAAATGATGTGACCGTAGTCTGATAGGGAGCAAATTTGCGACCAGCAAAGGGTCTTGCCCACCGAAGGTGAGCCAGTACTGCAAAGAAGCCGAGGCATTGATAATGCGCAGCCGCACCTTCTCTCCAGGCTAAATTTGAGGATAGGCTGATGTTTGATCGCCATTCATCAAAAAGGCAGGTAGTAAATATCGGCAATGTCAGCACCTTCCACGCGCTGCCGCTTAAAGTTGAGTTGCGCTCCCAACCCACCACAGGCAATGACCATACTACGCCGGGTGGCCGTACCTTTTTTAATGCCATACCATTCATTTTCCCGCTTGAGGTTGCGAAGCATGTTCATGGGTTTTTGATTGGTCCAGTCCGAAATGACCAGCACCAGGTCTTCATTGTATTCAAATGTTTCCTCTTTGGCTCAATCACAATGCTGCCGTACACCCCACTTTGCTCCTGCAGCGAAGTATGCGAGTGGTACCAGTAGGTTCCGGACTGTATGAGGGTATACTTGTACTTAAAAGTTTCACCGGGCACAATGGGGGGTGTGGTGAGAGGGGGTACCCTATCAAAGAAATTGGGCAGCAACAGGCCGTGCCAGTGCACCGAGGTTTCCACGTTCATTTTGTTCTCTTATTAAATCACCGCGTAGTCGCCTTCGGTAAAGCGCAGGGTGTATCCTGGAATGCTGCCATTAATGGTCATTCCGGTCACCTCTTTTCCAGCTTTGTTCACCGTTTCCTGGTCACTGGTGTGGCGCTAAACCACAGTGTCGGTTTGGGAAGCCAGGTTGGTGGCGACCATTAGCATGATGGTGGCCATTACACCTATTATATTGGAGTAGTTTATATATCTTTCATTGTGCTCAGTTTATGTTTCTACCAGCATGGAATGCCCCTTTGCTACAGTTCATTGATTACTTTTTGTAGCCTTTGCTGTATTTCACCGGCAATGCCGGCCAGCTCCCGGTTGTCCACGGCCTGCATTGATGCCTCCGGATCCACAGCGGCTACCTCCACTTCGCCCTCCTTTTTTTGCTGTACGATTACGTTGCAGGGCAGCATGGTGCCGATCTTTTCTTCGGCCTGCAGGGCTTTATAGGCTAAAGGAGGGTTGCACGCCCCCAGAATCCGGTAGGGCCTGAAATCCTCGTCCAGCTTTTTCTTCAGCGTGGCCTGCACGTCAATTTCGGTAAGAATACCGAAGCCCTCTTTTATTAATGCTTGCGTAACTGTTTCGATTACCTCATCAAAGCTTTTTCCTTTTAGTGTTTTTTCTATGTAGTACTTCATGGTTATGAATTTTTGTGGTTTTACAACGATAGGTTTCAAATGTTTAATGGCTGTGGCCTTCTTCTATTTTCAAATAATACCCCTGTGGCCCGACACCTTCAATGTGTACCAATTGGGAGCCGTAATGTCCGGCCTGACTCACTGAGTAGGCAGCCCCGACCAATACCAGGCTTACTACGACAACGACCCACCTTTTTTGTTTTACTACAAACTGGCTAATGAGTTGCATAACGAAGGCGGCAATGCTCAGCCAAATGGTCCAGTCGGCATAGAGGTCGTGTTGGTCGAGCACGGCTTGCATGTGGTCGGTGAGGTCATGTGTGTGCGGGTGGAACCAGCGGCCTGCGGCATAAGCCCCTAGTGCACCCAGTCCTGTGCAGAGTGTGATCACCCAATCCAGCTCTTTTTGGTGAAAGATAATATTTGCGATGGCCAGCAGGGCGGCCAGCAGCAACAATACGATGGGGAAATGCACCAGTAGCGGGTGCAGGTTGGGGAAGTCGTCAAAGGCGGCTTGCACGGGTTTATCCATCATGGCCTGGTGCTCATGGGTTTCCGATAATTGATTCTCGTGCTCGTCCTGCACATGCTCTACCTGTTGTTCCTGGTTCTCTTTCTTGTCGTGGTCTTCCTCGCCATGGGCGAAAGCAGCGGTTGCCGAAAAGAAGAAGAGCATTAGGGTGAGCGGTTTTGCCCAAATTGTGAAGCGGTCCATTTTATGTTTTTTGCGTTTTAATAGTTCATTAAAAAATAGCTGCCATCTTCTGCCATGAACACCTGGCTCAGCAGCTTCTTGTCGGCATCCAGCTTTTCGGTTACCCGGTAGCGAATAGTTTTCATCTTCAGCCCCCAGAGGTAGGCTTCTATGGTGAGGTTTGACTTCAGCGTGTAGCCTGCTTGATTGTTGCTCAATCTGCGGTCGGTCAGCGACAATTTGTTTCTGGAACCAAAAAAACCAAGTAGGCCGGACTCAATAAACATTTCAAGGCTGAGGTCTTCCATCATTTTATCACCGGGCTCAAAATCATAGAGACTTGAAAACCCCAGGGACGAAGCATCTATTACGTATTCCGCATCGCCTTTTCGGGCAAACGGGAAAACGCTGAGCAGGACTTCCGAATGATCCGGTTCGCAGATATATTGCGTTAAATAAGTTTCGGAGAGGCTGCCATCTTCATCATACAGTTTTACCTGTAGTTCTACCTTTAACAGGTTTTCATGCGTCTGCAAAGACCCCACTTCAAAAACCTGCCTGGAGGTAAGTACCTTTTCTTCATCAAAAGCTTTCCGCACTACCACTTGGCCCGCAATCTGCTCGATGAGCATGTCTTGTCCATGGGCCGCGCAGGCCATTAATAGTGTTGATATGTAAAGCAAGGTTTTAAACATGCTGCATGCTTGCTAATATTCGGGCCGCCAAAATGCTGCTCAAATCTATCCGGTTGCTCTCATGTGGAATGGTGTTGCAGGTTACTGCTACAGCCCCTGCGTTTTTCAGGTCTTCATAGGCCTTGCCCGCAAATACGGCATGTACGCCAATGCAAACCGGTGGCTTCATGCCTGCCTTTTGCAGGTGTCCCACGGTTTCGATCATGGTGCGGGCGGTGCTGATGATGTCATCCACCAAAACAGGTGTGTGGCTTTGATATTCTTCCACCTTCGGCACGGAAACTTCCACATCACGGTCTCCGTGGCGGGTTTTTTCCAGGACCATAAAGGGTGCCCCGGCATCAGCCGCCACTTTCGATACCCATTGTTCGCTCTCGCTGTCGGGGCCTACGAGCACGGGACTTTTTACATTCTCCTTGATCCAATTGGAAATAGCATGAGCGGCATGAACCACTTCTGAGGGAATGTTGTACACCTCGGAAAGGGAACTCCTGCGGTGCAGGTGCGGATCCACTGTTACCAGGCTATCGGCAAAACCCGATACCAGTGTCCCAAAATAATCAGAGGTAACGCCTTCTCCTGGATTAAAGACTTTGTCCTGCCGCATATAGGCCAGGTAAGGTGCTGTGAGGCAGGTGCATTTGGCGCCCAGGCTTTTGGCCGTTTTGCTCAAAAAATAGAGGGGCAAAAGTTTTTCGTCCGGCTGATGCAGGCTGGCCATCAGCACCACACACTTATCTTTTACATCAGAGTGAATGCACACGTAGGTTTCGCCATCAGGGAATTTACGGATGGTGGTTTCGCCAATTTCAGCTTTTAAAGCTTTGCTTAGTTTTTGGGTTAGTTCTTCATTTCCGGGTAATGCAAATAAAATATAGGTATCTTTTTTCATAATTCAAATTCAAATATGTTGTGATCACTTGCTTTAAAACTCAAGCCTTTATTGGAAAGGTCATTGACTAATTTTTTGAACGGTAACGATTTTTCAATGGGACATAAACCAAACTTAACGCTCTCATCAACCACTTGTCTAACGGCATATGCCCCTATTACACCTGTGATGTATGCCTCATTTTGGCCATATGCCAGAAGTTTTAGCTCTGTTTTGCCATTTGTGTGTTGTCCGCTTATTTCCACTTGCAAGGCAAAATCATTTGAGCCGGCTTTGAACTTATCGAGCAGGTTTTTAATTTTTTTAGGATTCCATTTTTCAGCAAGTTGCATAAAGCCAATACCTTTTGATAGGTGCATTAAACGAGTGGCCCATCTGGAATCAAAGGCCAGTCGTGTTTCAGCTTTTTTTGCCCCGGTAGTAAGTGGAATGGAATGTTGGTCAGCGAAGTCAAAAAGGTAAAATGTTCTTGTATTGGTTTCGTGCAGGAATCGAGTTTTCTTTGGTTCGGAAAGCGATTTTCTCAAACGGTTATCTTTTTGATTCCTGAGTATAAAGTTTCGATTTGAATACGCCAGCATCCAGCGAATAGCATCCAATCCGTGCTTATCACCCAGGCCAAGCATCAGGTATGTTTGCACTTCATATATTTCGGCAAAATATTCTAGTGACCGATAGGCGAATACATTGGACAAGCCGGGGAGCAAACCCACATTTGGAATGGCGCAAATCCCTGCTTCGGATATCTGATTTTTAAAAGAGAAAAACTTTTCAAAGCTTTCCCATGACGTACCAATTTCAAGATAATTGACCTGCGCCGCGATACATATTTCCAGCATAGCAGTATGGCCAGGTATTTCCACACAGCAGATGGCGGTGTGAATTTTATGGAAATCTACCTTGGCCATCTTTGGCCATCGAATATCAATCTGCGCCGGGGTGGCCTGTAATTTTTCTCTCTCTATCAACTCTTGTGCTTTCGACGAATCTCTTCCTGCAATTATCACCTTCTGGGGAAAATCACGGGCAAGGTCAGTGGAAATGACCGAACCCACGGCACCGTAACCGCCAATAATCAATATTTTGTCTTTCGATGATTTCATTCTATACCTATGATATTGATTTGTGATTGCTCGTATTCCAAAGCATAGTCTAATTCCCCTTGTGATTCAGAATGGATTTCATAAAGCGTTTGGCCTGTTTTCACGGAGGTGCCTACTCGCATAAAAAAATCAATCCCTGCGGCTTTATTTTCCGGGGCACCGGCCAACTTGGCTAGTTTGGCCAGCCTGCGGTTGTCAATGCGGGTTACAGTACCGCTTTGTTCCGCTTTCACCGGAAATTGAAAGCGCGCTTTTACCGGTTCCCGAAAGCTGCCCTGGGCCTCGCAAATGGCTTTAAATTTTTGGTAGGCCAAGCCCGTTGTCAAAATCTTCTCCGCTTTGAAAATTCCTTTGCCGGGTTGTTCTAAACCTGAAAGTTCTAAGAGTTGGCCAGCAAGCACGAGGGCACGGTTTTTCAAATCCCGTGGTGCTTCGGCTTCATTGCGCAATACAGCTAAGACATCCCGCGCTTCCAGGGCAGGCCCAATGCCCAGTCCCACCGGTTGGCTGCCATCAGAAATTACAATTTTTAAGCTTAGGCCTATGGCTTCGGCTACCAGGGTCATCCTGCGCGTAAGCTCCTCGGCATCGTCAGCGGTGCGCACTTTAGCGGTAGGGCCTACCGGAATGTCAATCACCACGTGGGTGCTTCCTGCAGCGGCTTTTTTAGAAAGCACCGAGGCAATCATCTGACCTTCGCTGTCGATGTCTAATGCTTTTTCCACCCGTATCAAAATATCGTCAGCCGGGCTGAGCTGCATAGAGCCGCCCCAAGCCAGGCAGCCATTTTCCCGGTTTACTACCTGTGTCATTTGTTGCAATGAAAGATTTACGTGGGTCAATACTTCCATGGTATCGGCCGTTCCGGCAGGGGATGTAATGGCGCGCGAAGAGGTTTTGGGAATAGTGAGCCCCGCTGCCGCAGCAATGGCCACGACAATGGGCGTAGTGCGGTTTCCGGGCAGGCCGCCAATACAGTGCTTGTCATATACCTTTTCAGCGATCCAGTTCAGTTTTTGCCCGGCATCTACCATCGCCTTGGTCAGATGGATAATCTCATCAATATCCAACCTTCTTCCCGCGCAAGCGGTCACAAAGGATGCTATTTCCACATTGGAATAATTGCCGGCCGCCAGATCATCCACTATAGCCGCTACCTGCTCTTGTTTTAGGCGATGCCCATATACCTTGGCGCGCACGGCACTCATCGAATTGATGGGCGGCAAATGGGAAAGTTTTAAAAGGTCACCCGGCTGTGCCCCCAAAGCTGCTATGGCCTTCTCGGAGAGGCTGAGTTCATCATGGCCCAGCAGCAGATCGTTGTCCAGTATACTGAGGGTAGCCACCACCGATTTTTGACCCTGCGAAACGATTATCCGCGTAAGCGCCTCAAAGCCTTCCGACACACAAACCGGGCAGTCCCTGCGCATGTACACCGTATGCTCGTTCCGGGTGTCAATGCCGAGGGGCTTGAGTTTTAAGCGGCTGTGTTCTTTTGATTTGTCTTTGCTCATAATCATTCTTAAGGTTTAATTGCTCACCACTAATTTTGAAACCCATTTTTTACCGCCAGATGAAAGCACGATTACATAAGTTCCCTGCGTCACATGCGGTAAGCTCACAGGCAAGGCCTTACCTTCTTCAATCTGCCTGTCTTCAAATAGTACAGAACCAGTAGCATTGTAAATCTTCAGAACGGCTTCATTCTCCAGCTCTTCATGAAATTGAATATTAAACTCTCCGGCTGACGGATTGGGATAGACTTTCAAGGGCTGCTGTCCGGTAGGCACTTCTGATAGCCCCACAGTAATTTGCCCGGTTACCTGTACCATTTCGGCCACCGATGGCACATCGTCCACCATTACAAACAGCATGTAGTATCCTGCCGGGAGGCTCACGGAATCTGCCGGTAACTGTGCGTTCAGGTTGCTTCCCGATTGGGTGAAACTGAGCTCCAGGAAACGGTTTTTGCCTGAATTCATAAAATGCGTAACCGAGGCGGTGGAGATCAGCCGCACAGCCGTAACCGAATCGGCATAAGCCACGTCTATGGAAATGGAAGCGCCCGGTTCTAAACTGCCGCTTACCGAAGTGATTGCGGGCCGCACGCCCCTAAACAGGTAGGGTGGTGAAAAAGCTTCAATCACACTGGTCGGGGGTTCATTGCCGGGCTGGCCTTCACCCCCCACGGTAATCACCCGGCCATCGGGCACCAGAATAGTGGTAGCGTGGTATTCGCGGGCAAAGTTCAGGCTGTCCAGCCTGCGCCAAGTGTCGGTGGCCGGGTCGTACTCATCGGTCAGGAAAAGTTGCCCCCACTGGTTTACCGGGGTGGGGTGGTTTTGATCTTCTTTATAGCCTCCGGCCACCATAATTTTCCGGTTGGGCAGCAATACCGTTTTAGCGCGTGAACGCATGGGCGCAAAGTTGCTTCCCAGACTCCAGGTGTCGTTTTGTGGGTCATAAATTTCCACCAGGTTTCCCAATTGGTTGGGCACAAAAGAAATATGGCCAATGGCTACTGCCCGGCCGTCATCATTGGGCAAAAGCACCAGCTCGTGGTCGCTGTGGTCGCCATTGGGCATGCGATTGCCCTGAATAAAGTCGGCTGCCGGATTCCAATGGTCAGTAGCCGGGTCAAAAAGCTGTGGCGGACGGTGGGTCATCAGCACCTTACCGTTGTAAAGCTGCACAATGGGCGAAACTTCATTGCCGATGGCGATAGTGTCTGCCCAGGTGGTTTGGCCTGTGGCGGGGTCATATAATTCGGTGGTATTTACCCGCACCGGATTTTGCAGGCCACCCCCTCCGGTTACCAGTATGCGGCCATCGGACAGGGGTGCCACGGTGGGGTACCAGCGGTAATCGAGCATATTGGGCATCAGTTGCCAGTTATCGGCCACCGGGTCGTAGGTTTTAACCTTTTGGATACCGGGGCCATATACCTGCTGATCGGTGCCTCCCATAAAAATCACCTTACCGGAATTGAGCAGCAAAGGCCCCACGCAGCCCTGGGTAGTATCGTAGCCCGTGGGCGTGGATGCCTGGCTGGTAGCGGGGTCAAACAAAAAGGGGTCTTCCGTGTCGTGACAGTAAAAAATTTTGCCATCGGGCAAAAGAATGCCAAGGTCAGTGCCCCCCAACGACTGCGGGGAGTTGAGCACCACGTTCCACTCACCGGGGTGGGTTTCTGCCGGCAGGGAAAAGTCCAGGTTACTGAGGTTGCCACTCAAATTCAAGGTAGTGTCCACGTACTCCATGCCCGGTTTGGCCACGCCCAGCGTGTAACTGCCACTAGGGATATTGGCGAGGCTGTAAGTGCCATTGACCGAACTGCGGGTTTCTGCAAAAAAGCTGGTGTCGGCATTAAAAACCATGACCCGCGCATCCGCCACGGGCTGAACTATGCTGTTGGTAAGGCTGCCGCTCAAGGTGTTTTGAGCCTGTAAACCTGATATTGTGGCCAAGAGAGAAAAGCAAAGTATGCTGATTGACTTTTTCATGCTTCAGGTATTTTTAAGGGTGATGGGTAACATGGACGTGGTGCAGGGAATCAATCTGATCGTGGTGATGTACCCCGTGCCCATTAAAGTGGCCGTCATCGTTGTGGTGGTTTCCGCCATGCGGGTTGTGGTGGTGCTGGCCGTGGCCGTGGTTCACATGGAGCGAATCGTGGTGGTGCACCCCATGATCGCCATGCTGATGGCTGCCATGGTCATTGTGCCCGCCCTGGTGGTGCACATTCGTGCTGTCGTGGTGGTGGTCATCATGTTCATGGCCATGTGAGTAGGTATGGTGATGATGCCAATACAGCGAATCGTGGTGGTGAAACAGACTGTCATAATGATGCTTTTGGCTGTTGTGCTGGGCATGGGCTAGCGAATCATTGTAGTGGGCCATTAGCCGGAAGTTGTCTTCCATGGCGGCTACGGCAGCTTTATCAGCTTCCGAAAGCGGTGCCGGATCATTGGTTGATATTGGATCTTCTTTTTGGCAAGACACCAGAAACATAAAGCCTGTCAGGGCTGCGAGTGATAGAATTTTTGTTTTCATTATGATGTAGATTTAATTTTTCAAGAATTTATAAGTAAAAGAACGGCCTTCGGTATCAAGCCTTAAAAAGTAAACCCCTTTAGGAAGCGTAGATACATTGATATTGCTTTGACTTTTGGCTTTCAAAAGCACCTGACCGCTAGTATTTAGAACAGTGACCAGCCGGATATCATTTCCACCTTCAAGTCCGTCCACAGTTATTTCATCACTGGTAGGATTTGGGTAAATTGTAGGGCGTGACCCATTGTCTGCCAAATAATTTGACAGCCCCAGCCCTGGCAAAGCAGTGGTAAAAGTGGTGATACTGTTTGGGGCGAGGGTTGCTGTAAAGCTGTCGTTCACCGCTGTGATGGAAGGCTGAACAGCCCAATTTTCGGTTTGGCTGGTGTGTACCACTTGTAGGTCATTTAAAAAATTGAAGCCCATAGTGGTGAAGTTTACTGCCTGTGTATTAGAGTGATTATTGATAACTACTACTGTCATATTCGCGCCATCAATAAAAGCAGTTGCCTTTACATTAGAATTAGAAGACGTTGCTTCAATCCTTTGTGCGCCCGGTTTTACATATCTGGAATACTGTCCTGTCACGTAGTATTGTTTTTCTATGGTGTATCCAGAGTAATTGGTTCCTGTATAGTTTAGGCTGATTAACTGGGCACCATTGGACTGTTGCCCGAAAAATCCCCACATATTATCTACCGCAGAAACACCATAATTTGCAATCTCATCGTGGATATCATTTGCCCACGTAAAAGCATTGCTTCGAGAATATTCCGTCATCCACACAGGAACATTGTACTGCTGGCCAAGCTGCATCATAGCGGTTTTGTTTGTGCTGTTTCCACCGTACAGGTGATAAGCCAGTGCTCCGACATATTTTCGTGCAGCAGAATCAGCCATAATTACTTGAGACCTTGTAAAGGCTTCGTTGGCATTCAGGTCATCGGGTACTACTATTTTTGTGTTGATGCCAGCAGCATCCAGCTTTGGGCCAAGAATTTTAATACAATCCCTGATGTAGCTGCCCGACCAAATCCCACCTCTGCTGTACCCGGGTTCGTTCATTATAGAATAATAGGGCAATTCATAGCCCTGATCTTTCCATCTTTTGATAATGGCAAAGGCCCATTCGGCATATTCTTCTGGGTTGGATGCAGTCATCCAGTCTTCGAGTTTTATGGTAGAGGGAAAATAGGTGTTTACGCCTCTGGGCAATGCTCTGGATACGTAATCAATGTGGGCATCCATTCTTTTCCAGGTAAAATCAAACTTCGAAAAATCCGTGCTGTCAGGGTCGTTGTTATCATTCGGGTTTTCTATGGCACCATCTTCCCCTGTGGCAGGGCGTATGCGGGTCAGACCTAATCTATCGTAGAGTAAATCCAATAGGGTGTCCTCTTCTGTTGTACTTATTACTAAACCTGTTGTTATAGGGTCAGAAGTGGTGCCGCCTATTATGTGTGGGTCGTTAAACACCCGCAGCGATGTGCCAAACCCGTCCATTGTTTGATATACTTTCTGCGCATCAATGTCAATATTTACGTTTTGAGCGGTCAACAGTATTGACCCTGAAAGAATCAGACCTACTGCCGTTATGATTTTCAGGTATTTCATGCTGTTTTATTAATTGTTAATAATTATGAGCCATATGGTTTTGTCAACTGTTCCAGCTTGAGTTCTTAAATAATAAATTCCTTGGTTTAAGCCTTTCGTTGAAATGATAAGTTGATGCTTCCCTTTATTCTTGGTGCCTTCATCATAAAACTTTACCATTCGCCCTTGGAGGTCATAAAGGTCTATTTCAACTGTACTTTGATTATCGAGCGAATATTCCAGAGTACTAATTCCTGTAGATGGGTTGGGGTAAATCGAAAGATTATCGGTGTTGTTATTTTCCGGCTCACCAGCCCCGTGGTTGGCCCGTTAAAAGCGAAAATATAAAGCCCATTTTCTTCATCACTGGCCAGTATTTTGATATTACCCCAAAAAGTGTACAGCCCAAAGTTGCCCGCATAGCCCGGCCCACTCAAGGTGGAATCGGTATCGTATTCCGCCATCAATAAAATATTGGTAGGAATTGTAACATCAAATACCCTAAAGCCAGCCCTGTAGTAAGAAACAAAGGCATAGTTGCCAGCCACATAAATATTGTGGACAAAGGAATTGGGATCGGAAAAACTATCGACCAAGGTGATGTTGGATAAGTTGCTAATGTCCCATATCGTAATATCATTTTCACTTGGCGCGGCCAGTTCATCGCACACAAAAAGGTAATTTTCATTTGCAGAGGGCCATCCACTGTGGTGAAATATGCCGGAAGCAGGTACAGTGCCCAAGAGAGCCAAGGTGTCCGGTTGGCTGATGTCATAAATCCTGGTGCCACAATTATCCGAAAAATCATAAAGCAAATGTCCCACAATAGAAATTTCATGTCCCTTGCAAGTATTGACGGTATAGACCAGAGAGGGGTTGACCGGGTCAGCATTGAGGTCAAAAATCCGAAGGCCGGGAGCTGAAAGATATAAATAGCCGCTATTGGATATGGTGATGTTGTGGCTAGCGGGAAAATTCCCCGCGAGTACAGGTTGTGTAGGGTCAGTTTGGTCGATGATTTTTCCTGAAATGGATGGCGATTCTGCCACTACATACGCGTAGTTTTTCCAGGTTTTAACATCAATGGCACGCACCCCGTTTCCACTGATGCTCCCTACCAAAGATGGACTAGTTGGAATGGTGACATCTATTACCCGCAATCCAGCCGTACTGGCACATAGCAGCGCATATTCATTACCGGTGGAGGTATCGGTATAGCCCCATACATCATGAATGGGCAGACCTGTTATGGGCAGTTTGCCAACAAGCGCTATCCCTTGCTGGGCATGGCCTGTTAAAAATGCACTGAGTGCTGTAATGGACAAGATTAATAGTCTCTTAAAATTCAATTTACCAATATTTTCTTTAGGGCAGTTACTTCTTCAAAATTGCCGTATTTCATTTTCCCGTAATAATCATCTTGGTTGTTTTTTCAGAGGATCCAATGCGGAGCCGTACAAAATATACCCCCGGCAACAGGTTGGCGGTGGGCAGGCTTACACGGTGCAGTCCTTCGCTTGCTGTTTCTTCATTTATTGATTGTACCAGTCGGCCCTGAATACTGTAAATGTTTATCTCCGTTTTGCCCCGCCCCTTCAGCGAAAACTCAAGTGTGCTTTGCCCATTGCTGGGATTGGGAAAGAGGGAAACCTTGCCGATGGT
Organism: Owenweeksia sp.; assembly: GCA_965229445.1. GTDB lineage: Bacteria > Bacteroidota > Bacteroidia > Flavobacteriales > Schleiferiaceae > Owenweeksia. Next base: position 2,478,905 of record OZ245876.1, on the reverse strand, counting down.
TTCGGATACTTCCGGGATACCAACTGTTCTAGGGGCAGAGCCGTCTCCCACATAAATATCGTCTATATACAGGTTATTGCCGCCATCGGTAACGTTCACGATTTTGAGTTGTACATAGGACTCATTTTGGTAAGTGTTTAACAAGATAAAAGCATCTTTCCATTGAGTGGAATCAGGGACGAAGGGAGTGGTTTGGGTGGGGCCGGTAGCCAATGTACCCTGTGTTTTATAGAACACCCTCTTATAAGTTAATCCGCAGTCGGTAGAGAGCAACACAAGTAGCTCATCTGAAAAAGTGGGATCCGATTTGGCGTAGGCCCAACTAAAGCTCATGTACAAAAAGGAATCAGGGTGAGCCGTGGCGAAATCAAAGTGCGGGAGTACTAGCTCATCGGTAGAGCCGTAATTAGTATTAATCAAATTATTGATTTTAATAGAGTAATTACCCGAAACCGAGGCCAGGGAATCCAGCTCCCAGGTAATGCCGCCATCCAGATTGTTGATAGTAAGGCCGGAAGGTGGGTAAACTCCGCTGTCAAAATTTTCACCAAAAGAAAGTGCATCGCCTGTACCGGGTGGGTATACCGTTATATAATTTGTCATTTCCAGTGTATCGCTGCCGAGACTGTCTGAAACCACCAGCTCTACAGAGTAAGTGCCGGTGGAGCTGTAGGTTACCGTAGGATTTTGACTGGTAGAGGTGGATGGCACACCTCCCTGAAAAGTCCATTGCCAACCGGTGGGTTGGTTCAGGGATTTGTCCACAAAATATACCGCATTGCCCGTACATATATTGGGGGTGAGCGTTACAAAATCAGCTACCACCGGGCAATTGGCCGGGGGCACATAATTGCTGTCGCAGCCAGTGGCCAATAGATTGGCCTTCGTCCATATCTGGGTGCGTAGGGTGTCCAGTGTGGCCTGCATACGCTGGTGCTGCCCGTTTGTGAACATATCCTTGCAGGCATCGGGCGTGTAGTTCATGTAATTTTCTTTTTGGTCGTTTACATCGGGCACATCATTGGAGCAGGTGTTTTGGGTGTTGCAGTTGTAGCTGGGCGATGCCTGTGGCGGGGTGTCGCACACGTAGTCGCCATCGGTACAGGTGTCGGTTCCACAGCCGTTGTTAAAGGTGTGGTACAGTCCAAACCAGTGGCCCAGTTCATGGCTGGTCGTCCTGCCAAGGCTGGAAAATGCACTCCCGGTATTTCCAAAGAGATTGTGCCTTACCACCACGCCATCTTCATCGGGCGGTCCTCCCGGAAAGGAAGAGTATCCACCTACATTCCCATTGATGCTTTTTACCAGGTAAATGTTGAGGTAGCGCTCATTGTCCCAAAAGCTGAGCTCTTTCAGCAAAGCGCGCTGGTAGCTTTGGTGGTTGGTAAGTGGAGACTTGATGCGTACAATGCCATTGGTACACCGGCCTATAGGGTCTATTTTGGCCAGGCAAAAACGTACCTTGGTGTCCACCCCATTACCATCGCCATTGGTGCCGGGCATTTTGCCATAGTCTTCATTCAAAACCTCGATTTGGCTGTGCACCTGGGTATCTGAAATATTTTCGATGCCCCCGTTATGGATAATGTGCACCACCACGGGGATCGTGCGTATAGTGTCAGAGATAGATTCGCGGTTTGCCCTATTAGATTGCTTTGCAATGGCGGCCTGTATTTTTTCTTCGGCTTCTGCCAGTTTCCTGATGTTGGTCACCTGGTCAAAAAAACAGGGCAGGCTGTTTTGAGAAAATACCGGAAAGCTGCTGGCTACCAATAGGAGTACGGATATACACTTTTTCATCATTGAATTATTTTTGGTTTTGGTTTTTGTTCAGCTTAAATTTTTCCTGCAGCACCAGTGCTATGGCTATCTGTTCCCACTTCGTGCCAAATTCAGACTGGCACCAGTCAATAAGTTCAGAATGTTCGCTCGTGGGGAGTGCAGCTACCGTTTTTTCCAAAGCTGTCTTAAACTCCTTTTCGTTGTGGCTAGCCTTTTTCAGCCGGGCCTGATGTGATTTCAAGGTGTCCATAATTTTCATATTTGGTTTTCTATAGTGGCGATTTCATAAAGCTGCGGCACTTCCGCTTCCCAGCCATAGGTGTCTTTGATTTTTACCCGCAGGGCATCGGCCGGGTGTGGTTCGCCATGGGTAATGAATATCCGCGAAGGGTCACCCTTCAATTGGCTCATCCAGACCAGTAGTTCATCCTGGTCAGCATGTGCGGAAAGCCCTTGCAGGGCATCTACCTTTGCTTTTACGCAGTAGTACTTGCCATATATTTTCAGCTCTTCGGCACCCTCCAGCAGGTGGCGGCCATTGGTACCCTCGGCCTGGTAGCCGGCCAGTAATATGGTGGTACTTTCTTTATAGCTGTACTGTTCCAGGTAATTGAGAATGCGCCCCCCATTTACCATCCCACTGCCGGCAATCACCACTTTAGGCTTGGTATCGCGTAAAATTTCCAGGGTATCTTTATAAGATGCGGTCACTTTTATATCGCTGCACATTGCTTTACAGTCAGCCGCACTCAGCTTGTGCCAATCACTGCTGTGGTGCAGTATATCCAGCACATTGGCACCCATCGGGCTGTCCAGGTACACCGGTATGCCGGGGATGCGTTTGTTTTTCTTCAACTGCCAGAGGTAGTACATCAGTAATTGGGCGCGCTCCACGGCAAAGCTGGGGATGAGCAGGATGCCCTTGCTTTCAATGGTTTCGGTAATATGCACTTCCAGGCACTGCATGATATCTTCGTGGATATGCTTGCGGTTGCCGTAGGTGGATTCGATAAAGAGCACGTCCGCTTTTTCCGGCTTTTGGGGAGGGTGTAGCAACGGGTCTTCAGTGCGGCCAATGTCGCCCGAGAACACGAGCAGCTTACCCTCCACTTCCAATTCAATAAAGGTAGAACCCAGGATGTGTCCATTGTAGCGGTGGCGGTAGCGTAGGTTGTCGCCCAGTTCTGTCCATTGGTCGAGCGGTATTCGCTTAAAGAGCGGCAAAGTTTTTTCTACGTCTTCGGTATCGTAAAGCGATTTGGCCGGCTTGTGCCGCGAAAAACCTTCTTTATTGGCGCGCTCGGCTCGTTCTTCCTGTATTTTGGCACTGTCCCGCAATATCACTTCTGCTATTTCTAACGTGGGGGCCGTGCCGTACACCGGGCCACGGTAGCCCATTTTCATCAGCCTCGGCAAAAAACCGCTGTGGTCCATGTGGCCGTGGGTGAGGATTACCGCATCTATGGTTCTTGCATCTACCGGCAGGTAATCCCAGTTGAGCTTGCGCAGGTTTTTCACCCCTTGGAAGAGGCCGCAATCGATAAGGATTTTCTTTTCAGCGGTTTCCATCAGGTACTTGGAGCCGGTTACCGTTCCGGCTGCGCCCAGAAAGTGGATGTTTATTTTATTATTCATAATGCTGAATATTGAGTTTGTTTTTTCCGGTAGGGTGATTTTGAGCTAATATTTGGGTCAGTACTCAAGAATTTGAGGATACCTTTGAAAGAACTGCCGACACCTTGAAAGCTCGGGGGCGGACAGTCCAGTTATTTTAATGCTCCTTGATAGTTCGCCAAGCAAATCGCTGCTATATTGCGCCCTGTCTTCCCCTTCTTGCTCATACTCTACAATGTAATACCCTATTAGCCAGTTGCGCGTGGTCAATGCCCGGTTTACGGCATTCACCGCTCCTGCCCGCAGGTGTTGGTGAGCCTGCTCAATGGTGCTAATCAGTTGTTTAATATCCTTCATTGCCACATTTTTTAATGCCCGCCACAGCAGGCAGGGCCTTTGTCATTTTCATCGGTTTTTACCGATAAGGCCACTATGGCTTGGTACAGCTCCGGGTAGTCTTCTTTTATCATCAGGGCTGCATTTTTGGTACTTTGCGAATCGGAGGTCACCATCTCCAGCAGTACCTCAAAGGCTTCTTCCAGTTTGCGAGGCTCGGTTTCCATAATCTTGTAAAAAGGTTCGAAATCTGTGGGTTTTCCGTTTTGCATTTCTTTCGTTTTCATATTGATTCATTTTAGGGTTTTTGAATATGGCATACTCCTTTGGCTTCTTCCAGCACTTTGCGCCTGCGGCTTTCAGATAGCTTTAAAAGTTTCATCTTTTCAGGCCGGTCATAAATCTCACGGCACAGAATAATTCCAGCATCCAATAATTCTTGCTTTTCTTTTTTGGTAAGGGTGGTGAGGGCCGTAATGGGGTGGCTCCCCGTCTCGCTCACCCATTCTTTCAGGGCATTGTTAAAAGGATAGTCCCAACTGAGCAGGTACAGGCCCACACATTTTCCGTACTGAATGGCATCGGAGGTAAAACGTGTATTGGTGGCCACCCAACCTTGATGAAAATTGACGTTATGCCCGGGCTGCTTGAGCCAGGCAGCCTCTACATCCTTAAAGCGCGATTGGATGTACAGCGGTATTTTCACATCGCAGTGGCGGCCCTGGTCGCTGTGGAATTTGCACTCCACCATAAAATGTGTTTCATCCTTTATGGCTATCACATCCACCTCGTGTTGCACGCAATGGCCCTGCACCAGTCGCCCGGTTTGCGTGGTGAACCCCTTTGCTTTTAGCAGTTCGGCCATAAACCGTTCAAACGGAAAGCCGGTGGGGCCAAGTTCAAACAGTGCTTTTTTGAGGTTGTAACGCGCAGCGGCTGGCCGGGCTTTTTTACGAAGTAGCGAAAAAGCTTTTTTATAGATTTCTTTGGTGGAAATGCCTTCGTAGAGAATGCCTTCTATTTGGGTCACCACCTCGTCAATCACCCCCTCACCGGCCCCGGAGCGTTGTAAGGACTGCTTGAGCTTATCCGCGTCAAAAGGGGCGGTTTCACCGGAGTATTTGGTGATGGTGATATTTTTGACTTTTTCCGACATCATTACAGCTCTTCTTTCACACTGCCACAGTTTATCATCTTCGACCCGAAGTAGGGATTTTTGATTTCTTCGGTTTCAGAAACCCAATAAGCGCCCTTTCCGTCAAAGGCCATGGGGCAGTAGGTGGCGTACAGTTCCATTTCGTCTTTCAGCCCAAAACTTTTTACCGTGCAGTACAGGATTTCCGAAATGTGGGAGAAGTAGGAGCGCTTTTCTTTCAGACCCTGCACATGCTGCATCTCGGCCAGTTTATCGCTGTAGAGGGAGGCGTGCTGGCTCCAGGCATTTTCACCTTCGCCTTTCAGTGTGCTGCCGTCCACGGCCTCCACTTTTTCGGCCATCTCAGTGGCTGCCTGGTCGGCTGCGGTGGGGTCATCCTGTACCAGGGCATTCTTCATTTCCAGGTAGGCGTTCACCACTTCTTTTAGCTCCCTGTTTACGGCATCCTTGGCTCGGTATGGATCATCGAGGATGATGATGTCCTGGTGGGCAAAATTGTCGCGAATGGATTCGTGTTGCTGGTGCCTGTTCTCCTCCAGCTCCATTTCATCGTGGTGTTCTTCCATTTGGGAATGGTCGTGCCCCTCCCGGGCCTCCATTTCCTCGTGATGTTCATGGTCGTGATCGCCATGCTCGTTTTGTTGGTTGCCATTACAGGCGCCCAGCAGGCTTATGGCTGCTATGGCGGTGGTCATTAGGGTTAATTTCGTCTTTTTCATAATCATTTGTTTTAAAGTTTAAATCAGTCAGGCCAGTACATTACAGTTGGGTTCTCTCTTTTATTTTTCTTATGAGGTATAAATGCCGGCACCCGATTTTTATACGCTTTAAATTCTGATTCGAATTTTTTGGATAGTTCCCTTTCCTCGCACATGGACAAGCGGTAATAAGCAATCATCAAAACGAGCCACATGGCCAGCGCAATGAGGGTGACCCACTGGATGAGAAAGCCCACCATGATGAGCCATATCCCCACGTACTGCGGGTGGCGGATATGGGCGTAAAACCCTTTTATAGTTTCCTGATTAATTGTTTTCACCGCTTTTCTTCATTTTACCTTTCAGCAATTGCGCATTGATGGCCACAATGATGGTACTTAATGACATAAAAACGGCCCCAACGGCAGGTCCCAATACAAAGCCGGAAGAGTACAATACGCCTGCTGCCAGTGGAATGGCAAAGGCGTTGTAGCCGGTGGCCCACACCAGGTTTTGTATCATTTTGCTATAGGTGGCTTTCCCGAATAAAATAAGGTTGGCAATATCCTGGGGGTTGCTGTTTACCAGGATGATGTCAGCCGTTTCGGCCGCTACATCTGTTCCCGAGCCAACGGCAATGCCCACATCAGCTTGTGCCAAGGCCGGGGCATCATTTACGCCATCACCGGTCATGGCTACAAACTCGCCCTTACCTTGCATATCTTTTACAATGTCCACTTTTTGGTGGGGGAGCACTTCCGAAAAGTAACCGTCAAGCCCTAACTCTTCCGATACGGCTTTAGCTACGGTTTCATTGTCTCCGGTAGCCATCATCACTTTGATTTTATTTTCCTTGAAAACTTTTATGGCTTTAGTGCTTTCGGGGCGTATGGCATCAGCCAGGGCAATGTAGCCCGCCAGTTTATCATCAATAAGGACAAATACCACCGTTTCAGCAGCACTGCTATAAGCACCTTCGGGAATGGAAATGTTTTTGTCTTTAAGGTAACCGGGACTTACCACTTTTACGTCCTTACCTTCTACTTTGGCTTCCACCCCTTTGCCGGTAATGGCGTTGAAGTTTTCGGGCGATGGTATTTTCACTTTATCATCTTTGGCTTTTTTAATGATGCCTACCGCAATGGGGTGCTCCGAACTTTGCTCCAACGCGCTGGACAGGCGCAAAACTTCTTCCTTGCTGTGTTCATCGCCCACGACATCAATACGGGTAACGCCAAAATCCCCTTTGGTGAGCGTTCCTGTTTTATCAAAAACAAGGGCTGATATTTTTCGCGATTCCTCAAAAGCAGTACGGTTGCGGATCAGCAATCCGTTTTGGGCGGAAATTGCCGTTGAGATAGCCACGACAAGCGGGATGGCAAGCCCCAGCGCATGAGGACACGCGATCACCATCACCGTGACCATTCTTTCCAGGCCATATACAAAAGGGAAACCGAGGATAAGCCACACGGCCAGCGTTCCAAAGCCTACTGACAAGGCAATATAAGTGAGCCACTTGGCGGCACGGTCGGAGAGGTTTTGCATCTTGGATTTGGTCTTCTGCGCTTCCTCCACCATCTTTATGACTTTGTTCAGATAGCTGTCTTTCCCGGTATGCTCCACTTTGGCCTTCAGGGAACCGTTGCCATTGATGGAGCCGCCAATCACTTTTTGGTCTTTGCCTTTCTTTACCGGTTTGGATTCCCCGGTAAGCATGGATTCGTTCAGGTAGCTTTCGCCTTCTACAATAATGCCGTCAGCTGGCACTTTTTCGCCCGGCTTTATAAGGATGACGTCATTCTTTTCCAGATCTTCCAGTTTCACATCTTCCACGGTATCACCTTTCACGCGGTGCGCTTCGGAAGGCATCATGCTCACCAGCAACTGTAAGGCTTTGGAAGCGCCCAGTACCGATTTCATTTCCAGCCAGTGGCCCAGCAGCATAATGTCGATCAAAGTGGCCAGTTCCCAGAAAAAGTCTTCTCCTTCCAAACCGAATACCGTGGCAGAGCTGTAGAAATAGGCCACGCTGATGGCTAATGAAATAAGGGTCATCATAGCCGGCCCTTTGGCTTTGATCTCATCAAAGAAACCTTTTAAGAAAGGCCAGCCTCCCCAAAAATAAACGATACTTGATAAGCCAAAAAGCCACCAGAGGTTGCCGGGCAGCAGCCATTCATACCCAAAGAAATCCTGGATCATGGGTGAAAAGATCAGGATGGGAATTGTGAGCAAGGTGGATAGCCAGAACCGCTTCTTAAAGTCTTCAATCATCATTTTGTGATGGTCGTGACCGGCCATTCCCATCGGAATACTGCCGTGGTCATGATCCATCTTGCTGTGGTCCATTTTTGAATGACCCATTTTACTGTGATCCATGTGTTCTTCCTGGCCGTGTTTGTTTGTTGCTGAATGTTCTTGATGTTGGTGCTCGTTGTGAGCATCATGGCCATGGTCTTTGTGATGTTTATGTTTTTCCATTTTCTAAAATTTATTGATTACGTATTGGTATATTTCGATTGTTCAATTTTCTTTGCCTTGCGTGGAATAAATGCCGGCACCCGGTTTTTGTAGGCTTTAAATTCCGGTTCGAATTTTTTGGCCATATCCCTTTCTTCGCGCATGGACAAGCGGTAATAAACAATCATCAAAATAGGCCACATGGCAAGCGTAATGAGGGTGGGCCACTGGATGAGAAAGCCCACGGTGATGAGCCACATCCCCACGTATTGCGGGTGGCGGATATGGGCGTAAATCCCATGGGTTACCAGTTCATCCTCCTTGGCATCGTGTATCAGCTTCCAGCCTTTATAGATAATATAGAAACCTAAAAAGATGATACCGTTGGTGATGATATGCAGTAAGGTCATGGCCAGGGTACTCTTGGACAAGCCCAGGAACACGAGGATTAAATGGCCGCTCGAGTGGGAAAAAGGATCGAGTACCGGATAGCTGCTGCCCAACCATCCGGTTAGGAAATAGATGGTGAGCGGGATACCGTACATCTCGGTAAAAAGTGCCGCTATAAACCCGATAAACAGCCCCATTGACCGCCATTCAAATTTCTTCTTGGGCTTTACAAAACTGAATAACAGAAATAATACAATGAGGATGCTGAACAGTACTACTGTCCACATTCCGTAGGCAAATCCGCCTGTGTCAACTCCGTGCATAACTTTAGGTTTTAATAATTGGCTACTGTTCTAATTCGCAATTTTTGGATTGCATCAGCGCTTGCACGATGCGCGCGTATTTTTGGCCGAGTTCCTTTTTGCACCATTCGAGCAGGGCCGGTTCATCTCCGCAACGGACATTCCTTACCGCTTTGTCCAACTCTTTTCTTAACAGCTTCTCGTCAAAGCTTACTTTGCCCAGTATCGTTTCATAATATTCAAGTGTGTTCATACTTCATTTTTTTACTTCATTTCTTTGTAGGCTACATAGTTCTCTTCCGATTTAAAGTACCCAACGGTGCCATCATCTTTCAACAGCACAATGTAGGCTTCGGTCTTGTCCACCTTTTTACCCGAAAAGGGGTCAACGGCTATACGGGCATCTTCCTGTTCGTTCAATGTTTTTACGCACATCTGGCAGCAGCCGTAATAGGTTTTTCCATTCACGGGTACGGGTATCTGCTCTTTGGCCATATAGGCATCGTTTACCATGCACACTTGCTCAGTGGGAACATGATCGCCCACCGCATAGCTACCTGTATTGCTCTGTGTATGCATTTTATCCTGCTCTTCCTTTTCTTCAGTACTTACTTTACTGTCCATCACAGGTTGATGCTCTTCCATCTGAGAATGGTCGTGCCCTTCTTGGGCCTCCATTTCCTCGTGGTGTTCATGGTCGTGATCGTCATGCTCGTTTTGTTGATTGCCATTGCAGGCACCCAGCAGGGTAATGGCTGCGATGGCGGTTACCACTAAAATTGATTTTGTTGTTTTCATCCTGTTGTTGTTTTTAAATTGGAATTCATAGAAATAGCGGGGGCTTTGCCGTAAAGGCGGTTAAAAACCATACAGGCCGTGAGGTCGCCCGTTACGTTTACTGCGGTGCGGAACATGCCCAGCAAGCGCTCTACACCAATAATAATGATGACCCCTTCGGCAGGGATGCCCGCGCTGCTGAGCACCGATGCCAATATCACCACGCCACCTCCCGGAATGGCCGGGGTACCAATGGAGGCCGCCACTATGGTTACGATTACCACCACCAGGTTCAGAAGGCTCAATTCAAGGCCATAGGCCTGGGCTATAAAAATGGTGGTAACGGTTTGGTACAGTGCGGTACCGTCCATATTTACCGTAGCCCCGATGGGGATAATAAAGTTGCTGATGGACTTATCCACCTTGAGGTCTTCCTCAGCGGTTTGCAGTGACAGCGGCATTACGGCTGCCGAGCTGGTGGTGGAAAAGGCCAAAAGCTGCACATCCCTGATTTTGCGCAAGAATGGCAGGGGCTTGCTTTTGCCGAGCAGGCTAACCAACAAAAGATAGACCCCTACCAGCAAGGCCAGCCCCGCCAACACCACCAGCACATAATAGCCCAGGCCGGTAAGGGAACTCAACCCCACGCTGGAGGTGAGCTGTGCCATAAGGCCAAAAACGGCCAGGGGCACCAGCTTCATGGCCCACTTCACCACTACCATGCAAATTTCCTGGATGGCACTGAGCAAAAGCTTCACCGGCCTTAGCAAATTATCAGGCAGCGATAAAATGGCCACGCCAATAATGATGGTGAAAATGACAATGCTGAGCATTTCACCACTTACCATAGAGGCCAGGGGGTTTTCGGGAAGCAGGTCGGTGATCATCTCCGGTACGTCATCAAAGCGGAAGGAGAGTTCTGAAGTTTCACTGCCGGGGTTTAACTCTTCCGCATGGTCTGCTGCCGCTTGCCGGTGTAGGTAGCTGCCCGATCTAAACAAAGTGGCCAGCACCGTACCAATGATAACGGAAATAGCAGTAGTGCCTACAAAGTAAAGCAGCACGCTACCCCCCAGCTTTTTCAGGTTGTCTTTGTCATTGCTCACAATACCGGTGATGATGGAAGCTACGATCAGCGGGATCATGATCATCTGCACCAGCTTGAGAAAGAGGATACCGGGCAGGGCCAGCCAGTTGCCCAGCACATCGGCTGTTTCCTTGCCCACCCAGCCGGTTTGCGGACTTAGCAAAAGGCCAAAGCCCACCCCCAGGAAAAGGGCAATGATCACCTTGAGCCACAGGCGGTTTTCCACCAGCTTTTGCAGGTAGCTGTTGAGCGATTTCAGGGACGGTATTTCATTGTCAAACAGGCTCATTTGTTGATCCCCAGGCTTTCATTGGTTTTGTGAATGGATTTTTCAGCGTTCTCCTCTATGCCAGTCAGTGCCCTTATGGCATCAATGGTTTCGGGGATTACAATGGCCTGGTTGTCCACCAGGTAGGCGTAGTAAAGTTCATCACCTTCCACTTTCAGCATATCCTCCCAAAGAGCCACTTCGTACATATCGCCCCAGGGGCGGCCCATGTCCAGGTATTGTTCCTTTACCGTGTTGTTGGAAACCAGGCCGTCTGAATATTGGATAAAGCTGAGGCGGGTGGAGGTATTGAGGGCTTGTAGTACCTCGTTTTTATTGGTTTCGCGGCTAAGGCGTACCGTCCAGTAATGCAGGTGGCTCAGCGTTTCCGGCACTTTTACCGCCATGGTCACCACATCCAGTTCGGGATCCACACTTTGGGCATCCGGTCCCTGGTGGCTGGGGATGTCTTTTTCAGGTACCATGGTGTTCATGATGCCGCCCAGGTGGCTTTCCCAGGGGTCGGTGGCCCTGCGCAGCAAGATGCCTCGGGCACTCTGCAACAGTCCTGCTCTCTTCAGCGCGGTGAGCGTTCGCAAAATGGAAGTGGTGTTGCAGGACACCACCCGTGTGCTGTCCCGGTTCAGGGCCGAGGTATAGTTGTTTTCGGCACTAAAGGAATGGCCGGTTACCTCGTGCTTTTCGCCTCCTTGCAGGATGAATTTTAAACCCAGCTTTTTATAGGTTTCCACATTTTTAGCGGCTACCTTTTTGGGGGTACAGTCCACCGCTATGTCGGCTTTCTCCAGCAGTTCGTCCATATTTCCGGCAATGGCAATGCCGGCCTGCTCCATCTTTTGCCGGGCATCGGCAGTAGCGGCATACACGGGATACCCTTTCTCTACGGCCGCTTGTATGCGCCAGTCGCTGATGACATCGGCCACTCCGGTCAGTTCCATATCTTCTTGTAAAGTCACGGCACCGGCCACTCGCTTGCCGATTACGCCATAACCGATTACTGCTACTTTTACTTTTTTCATCTGTTTTGATTTTTAGATTTTATGTGAATTTTATTGATATTCGAAAGTCCGAAAATGACCATCACAAAGCTTTGCCCTATTTCCGTGATGCTTACAATTTTGGCCGGGGTGCTTATGGGGACAATATCACCGTAGCCTATTGAGGCAAAGGTTACCACGCTGAAGTAGAACAATTCAAATAGGTTTTGCAGGTAGCCCCCCCCGGGTGTTTGGGCGAGGCCACTAAAAGCCTGTGGGTTGGCGGCATTCAGGCAGGTATAGTCTGCCGCAAAAGAAAAGATGATGAGCACCACCAACACCCCGAATACCGACAGCAACTGGCTGAAGGAACGGCATTGCCCGATAAACTTATTGACCTGGCGAAAGGTGAATAAGGAAAAATAGACGGTTTTTACCATGGCCAGCACTACCACCAGGAAGGGCACCCAGGGTTTGTCGTGGTCAACCCAGCGCATAAAATACACGTAGGCCATAGCAATGCCGGCCACTAGTAGCAATGCCGGACTTATCTTCTTCAGATAGGGCACAAGTAAATAGTTAAGCCCGGTATCACTCATGTTTTCCCTGTTTTATTAAATCTGTTTGTACTGACTTTTTCACGGTTGTTATTGACTTTAGTGTGTTTATCATTAGAAACTTTTAATTTTTTAAAGCCCACCAGCGAGGTGCCCACCAACAGTGCCCCGGTAAGGTAAAATGGGCTGCCGGGGTTAAGGGCATAGAGCGCGGTACTGGCCAGCGGCCCCGCCATTTGGCCTATGCCGCTGAAGGAAGACTGCATGCCTAGAGCCCAGCCCGAAGATTGGGACTCCCGCAGGGAGACCAGGGCCAGCAGGTTGGGCACCACCAAAGAGGAGCCCAACCCAAAAATACCAATGGCCATGAGAATGACCCAGGGCGTTTGGCTGAGCACATATACCGGCAGGGTGAGCCCGGTTATCAAAAAGCCCCAGGCGATTTGTTTTTCCGGGTTGCGCACTAGAAGGCTTCCATACTTGGCTACTACCGGCTGCAGCACGGCCATTACCAGCCCGCAGATGAGCAGCCCCATCCCGATGAAGGCTACGGAAAACTGCCCCGAATCCTTTATGAACAAAGGAAATATGCTTTCAAAAGAGGTAATGCCCACTTGCAGCACCAGGGAAAGCATTAACAGCCGCCCGAACAATTTCCATTTGCCGGTGGGAAAGAGGTGGCCGCTATGCTTGCCGGGAAGTGCTGCGGATTTTGGCGGCTTGCTGTTCTTTAAAAAGGGCAAGGCCACCAGCAGGGTAACTACCCCCACCAGTCCCAAAACCAAAAAAGGCACGCTAAAACGGTCTATCACCAAGTGCACGGTGGGCTCCCAGCGCAGGTGCCAGTTATTGCTTATCAACAAGCCGCTGATGCCCGGACCGGTCACCACCCCCGCACTTACGGCCGTTCCGGCCCAGGCCATCGCTTTGGTGCGGTTGTCTTTATTGGTAATGCCGGAGATAAAGGCATTGATAACCGGCACCAAGAAGGAGGACAACAGGCTGCCCACAACCCTGGCCACATAAAGCATGCTAAGGCTGGTGCTAAAAGCAATCATCACCTGCATAAGGATAAACCCGCCCATACCCAGCGCAATAGGCCACTTGGGCCCAATGCGGTCCGTCACCCTTCCCCACAAGGGAGCGGTAAAGACCAGCGTAATAGGGTAAATGGCGGTGAGGATACCAAAGTGAAAGGCAATATTGTCTGGTGCCACGCCCATAATCCGTTCCAGGAAAAAGGGCAGCACGGGCAGCAGCACTCCGTAGCCCATCATCACTACAAAGAGGCATACCAGTAAAATTAAAAGGTTGGTATATAAGGCTGGTTTTTTCATGGCTTGTGCTGCGGACTAACGGGGTTGACACTGGTTTTTCTAGAGCTGATCCACAACAACAGGGCACCCAGGGCACCGGCAATGGCCGATGTTAATAAAATACTGAGTTTGGCCGTGTAGCGCATTTCAGGGCACTGAAAGGCCAGATCAGTAACAAATAGTGACATGGTAAAACCGATACCGGCCAGGAGGGCCACTGCGCAAAGCTGCCCCCAGGTTATATCCCCCAGGTGAGCTATTTTCAGCTTTACCAAAAGCCAGGCTGTTCCACTTATGCCTATAAATTTGCCGGCAATGAGGCCCACCAGTATGCCAAGGCTGATATTCTGACCCATGATAAACCAGATATCACCATGGATGTGAACACCCGCGTTGACCAGTGCAAACAGGGGTAGGATAAAGAAGCCAATGACAGGCGAAAGAGCATGTTCAATTTTTTGCAAGGGTGTTTCAGCATCGTTGGTCTTACTCTTTATATTTTCGAGAATTTCCAGTTGATGCTCTGAAATAAAACTTCCCCGGATATGTCTGGCCTCTATAAACTGCCTGTGTAACTGGTTCAGCTGGTCCAGATAGTTCTTTTCCTTTATCCTTACTCGGCCGGGAATGGTAAAGGCGATAAGGATGCCAGCAATGGTGGGATGTACCCCTGAAAAGAAGAAGGCTAGCCAAACGCCCCCAATACCAATCAGGGCATAGAACCAGGCACCGCGTATGCCCAAATAATTTCCCCCCAGTAAAACAACAAAAAAGACCAGGGCAATTAAAAGGTCCAGTTCAACAATGTTGGAAGTGTAAAAAAAGGCGATTACCAGCACAGCACCAAGGTCATCTACTATGGCCAGGGCTACCAAAAATACTTTTAGTTCCACTGGTACCCGCTTGCCAAAGAGGGTAAGTACGCCCAGGGCAAAAGCGATATCAGTAGCCATGGGAATGCCCCAGCCATCCTGGCCGTCTCCCCCCAAGTTAAACAAGGAGTAGAGCAGGGCAGGTAGCAACATGCCGCCAATGGCGGCACCAATGGGTAATATGGCCTTACGCGGATTGGAGAGCCTTCCGCCCAGCAACTCCCGCTTTAGCTCCAGGCCCACAAACAGGAAGAATACAGCCATCAGCCCATCATTAACCCACAACAATAAAGGCTCTGATAAGGAATAATTTCCCACATGCAGGGCAATTTCGGTATGGATCAGGCCGTGGTAAACTTCCTGCCAGGGGCCATTGGCCCACACTAAAGCTATAAGCACGGCTATTAATATGGACACGCCAGACCACACCTGGCGGTTTTCCTTCAGGCTTTCCATAAAAATGACCAATGCTTTAGGGCTGAACAAGCTCATGATTGTTTATCTCATCATTAATTAAAAATCTGCTTTTAGGCCAAGCATAAATGCCCTGGGCATACCGGGCCGTAATCCGGCAGGTCTTCTGGCCACAATATATACCCTATCGGTAAGGTTAGTGGCTCTGGCAAAAAGCGTAATGTATTTATACGGGTGGTAGCTGACACTGACATCCGTGACGAAATAAGCATCCGTGGCCTGCCCATGCGGGATATCTCCCTGACCCGGCTCAGTGCGCATTTCATCCATGTATCTGCCACTAAGGTTTACGCCGAATTTTTGGTGTTCCAGGCTTGCCATAAGCGTAAATTGATGGTGTGCCAAATAGGGCATTTCATCCCCTTTTTGTACATCACCCCATCCTTCAAAATCGCTTTTGAAACCAGAAAGAAAAGTGGCGTCCGTATAGGTGTAAACCACCGACACCGGTAAGCTGAAAGATTTACTATAGTTTACAAACAGATCGTAACCAGCTTGTAGCTCCAGGCCTTTTGCCACGGCAGCACCACCATTGAACAATTGGTTAGTGCCCGCGCCACCGGCAGCGGCCAGGTCGGTGCCTAATAAATTATCGTAATCACTATAAAATAAAACGGCCTGTCCATTTAAAGCCTTTTTTCTGTAACGTGCTCCTAACTCGTAATTTATGCTCTGCTCAGGCAAGGTTTCTTCTTTAGAACCGGGAGGTGAAAACCCTTTGTGAACTCCTCCAAAAACACTCAGGTAATCTGTAAACCTGTAATCTACACCAACACCGGGAATAAAGACATCGGTTTGGTTACTTCGTTTTTTAAGGTCAGTGCCGGTGCGGTCAGGGTCATTTTTGCCGTAATCCTCCCTTTCCACAGAGATATTCTCATAGCGCAAGCCAGGGGTTACAGTAAGCTTATTATACCTTAGGCGGTATTGAATGTAGGTGGCTACCGAATTAGCTGTTTCAATGCGGTTGCTCTCAGTGCCAGGCGTACCTGGCCGGGTCAGTTTCATTACCTCATTGTCCATGGCATATTCATCTACCCATTGAAACCGGTCAATCTGGTCCTGGTGTACCCTAAGTCCAATATCCACTTTATGTTGTACCGCCTTGGTTTTAAACCGCAGTCTCAATACTGTTTGTACGCCCTGGGCGTAGTACGTACGGTTGTTGGCCTTTAGGTTCAGCGCATCCCTGTTGGCACTGCTGCCCCCGGTAAGGATATTAAAAGCATCGGCCGATACTCCTGGGTTTTCGAGCAAATCGGCTATGCCGGTTGTTGTTCCCGTACTGTCCTTTACCTTATCCAGCTTGTACCAGTTGCGGTGAAAATCGTTGCGGTAGGCGGTAGTTGTTAGGTCTATGTTTTTGGGGAGTTTGATCAAATGGGTTACTGAAAATTGGGATTGGTCCGTGTTGATCACATCCTTTTGCGAACCGGCATACCTTCGATAAGGGTTTTTCTGAAAATCACTTTCGGTTAAGCCCAGATAGGTTTCATTGGAAGTTTCCTGGGTTTGCCCGATTTTGAAAGTCAAGGACTGGTATATTTTTGCACCGGAATTGGTGTTAATTCGTAGTTTAGCTAGGTAATCTTTTTTATCAAAACCGGTATTACCGCCTCCGTCCAGTACTTTGAAGCCATCGGACTGGTACTGGAAAGTTTCTACCAGATAGGCTACATTTTTATGGGCATTGCCCACGTAGGTATGCAGGTTTCTGCCGCCATAGCTACCGCCAAGCAGGTGCATTCTTCCTGAAAACCTATCGGGTATCCGGGTTGAGATCAGGTTAATGGCCCCGCCAGTAGTATAGGGTCCGTATTTTATCTGGCTGCTGCCTTTCATCACTTCAATGGCTTGCATCCTTCCGATGGTAGGGAAGTAGTAGGCTGCCGGGGCCGCGTAGGGGGCCGGTGCCATTAGTATCCCATCTTCCATAAGGGTAATATTCGAACTGCGCTCCACCCCCGTACCGCGCAAGCCTATATTTGGGCGTAGGCCAAAGCCATCTTCTTCCTGAATATTAATGCCGGGAATCGTTCTTAAGGTGCGGTTTATATCGGTATAGCTAAATTTTTGAATCTCTTTTGGAGATAGGTAATAGGCAGAGCCGGGCACATCTCTCACGCCCGTGTTTCCACCCGTTATGGAGGCATTGATATCCACCGCGTTTAAGGTGTGTATAGATTCGGTCATAACCATATTCAGGTGCAGGGTATCACCCGCTTTTATATGTAATTGGCGGGATAGGGGACTGTAGCCCACATATCGTACCTTTAGATGATAATGGCCTGAGGGGATGTTATCCAGGATAAATTTTCCAGCTCCGTTGGTAATCGTGCCGTAATTGGTGTTGGCGAAGAAAACAGAAGCCTGGCCAATAGGTGTCACACTATCAGCATTGGTTATAGTTCCCTGTATGACCCCGGTTTGTGCCGTGGCCTGAAGCATGAGCAGCATATTTACGATGTTTGTCAATAAATATTTCATGTGTAATAAATGTTTATTTAGAATTAGTCTAATTAAACGCAAATATGCTTCAAAATCCCAGTTCTTCCATTTTGGCGATACAATTTGTGTAGGAAATGAGAGACCTGTATTTAACCTTCTGCCGGTCTTTCCGAAACCAAACATAACCTATATGTGAACCGTTAATGAGGAGACTACCGCACAACCGTAGTCCAAAACTCATTAATCTTTAATAGCTACCCTTCCTTTCATCAATGTTCCTGTCTAATGATTAACCCCTATCGCCATGGCTGCAACCATTCCTACTACCATGATGCCCCCTAATACGGGGCCCCACCAGCCCAGGCCGTCCATGCCCATGTGGCCACCATGCCGAGCTTGGTTTTGGGTAAAGCGGGCCGGGTTTTTTTCAAATACGGCCAGGCACTCCTCTGAACTGAAATAGTAGATGCGCCCTTCATAGGTGGACTGTAAATGGGTATCGGCAGAAACGGTGGTGCCGCAGACCGGGTCCACGTACTGGTTGTTAGCAGTAGAGTACATGCGCCCGCCTGCACAGGAGGCCTGCATGAGCAATACGCCCAGCACTACGGCCAGGCTGAGCATTTTACTGTGTACTTTATTTAGCGTTTTCATATTCCTGTTTTTTTAGTGATGTTCTGAATGTTGGTCATCCATGGTATTTTCGTCCTTGTCCTGGCCGCCTTTCATGCTATCCATTCCTTTGGAGTGTTGCATGTCCATGCGTTCCATGTTTTTCATGCAGCTCTGCATACAATCTTCGCTCATCATGCCTTTTTGGTGCATCTTCTTCATCATGCTCTTCATCATGCCCTTGTGGTTGGACATCATCCCGCTCATACGCTCTTGCATGCCGGAGTCCTGCTGCATCATCTGCATCATGTTTTGCATCATCTGCTGGCGCATTTCAGGGTTTTTCTGCATTATGTCCTTCATCATGCGCTGGTTTCCCATCACCATTTTCATCATGTCTTCATTCCCCTGCATCATCATCTTGCCATGTTCGCTCTGCATCATGTTCTGGTGCATTTCCATCATCAGTTCATGGTCTTCGGCCATGGCCGCCATCAGTTCCTGACGTTGTTCTTCATTTTCCAGCACAGCTTCGGTTGAAGGCTGCTGGTTACAGGCCGTCAGAAAAACGACCGATATGGCTGTAAATACTAAAATTGACTTTTTTATCCTCTTCATTTTTTAGGTGATTAAGTATCCGCTTTTAAATTCATGCTTAGCACCGCGGTTTCGGAGTGGTTTACCAGGCTTTCGGTAATGCTCCTGGACAGCATTCCCAAAAAGCCGCTTTTGCCGTGGGTGGTAATGGCAATGAGGTCGGCATTTCGGCGCTGGGTAAACTCGCGGATGCCCCGTTCTTCATTCAGGTCGTTGTAAATGTTGATGGAGCAGGTGCCTCCGCGCGGGCAGTGCTTGAGGAAACGCTGCATCTTCTCTTCGCTTTTATGGGTTTCCTCAAAGTTGTATATGGTGTTTACGTACAGGAGGTGGATGTTGGCCTCCATCAAATCGGCCAGAGCCACCACCTGGTTAAATTGCTCCTGCACGTCTTCTTCAAAGCCGGAAGCAAAAACAATATCCTTCAATGGAAATTGGGGCGGTTGTTCTTTAATGACAAGCACCGGGGCTACTGCATTGCGGATAATTTTTTGCGCATTGGAGCCGATGAAGGTCTCCCGTGCACCACTGGCGCCATGCGAACCCATCACCACAAAATCGTGATGGTAATTGCTCACGTGCTTTATGATTTCCTCCCTTCCGGCATCGTAGGTGAGGAAAGTGCGTACTTTCAAACCCAGGTCTTCAGCTCGTTTTTCCCATTGGTTCAGCTCATGTTTGGCATAGCCGATCTGCTTGAGGGTTTCAGGGTAATTTTTTTCCTTCTCCTTATCCAGTTTTACCCAATCTATCGAGGTAGCTTGTATATGCAGAAAATGGATTTCCGCATGTACCTTTTTGGCCAGTTTCAGGGCATACTCACCGGCTGCATTGGCTGGCGGAGAAAAGTCTGTCGGGACTAAGATATTTTTCATGATTCTAATTTCTGTGGTTTCAAAATTTCATTTCCTTGTTTAAAGTCGCGTATGCGGTAGGCATTAAGTACCGGGGTAACGTAAACGAGCCCATCGCCTCGCCTGCCGGTTTTGCCGTGTTGGTGGATGATCTCCACGATGCGGTCTGCATTTTCATCGCGGGCCACTATTTCCAGTTTTTCCACTTTACTATGCGAAAAAGGATGCTTTAGCGAGGGGAAGTCCGTCTACGGATCGGTGTAATTACCCGTGCCCTCGGCTGTGGTTACTGTAGAACAGCAAAAGCCGTTTTTCTCAAGCCCATCTATTACTTCATTGAGCATGAAGGGACGCAAAAATGCGTTGATCTCTTTCATAGTTTCGTTTTTATTTATTCGTTTTTAAGTACGGATTGTATCAGGCGGATATTCAGATCATCGCCCAGCCCCGCCCAGCGGCCGGTACGGTCTATACTGCCTATATCTGCATGCAGGCTGATGCTGAGCATGCAGGCGTAGGTTTCATAATAAGTATGTTTTAGGCTGCCCTCCCCATGCACGGGCAGGCTCCAGCCCGGGCCTTTCAGCCGGCCTTCTACTTCAAAGGTTTGCAGGGGGTGGTCCTGGGTTTTTACAATATCAATGTTCAGCTTGCCTACAAAGCGGATGTCGTCCAGTTGCAGGCTGTCGAGCCGGTGGTCCAGCGAATCGAAGCCGGTGTGCAGCACTGGCGACAATAACCTGAGGCTCACCCTTGCATTATCGTAATTAACGCGGGCCTCTACCTTCAAGCCCGCTGTTTTTACAGGCGTGCCCCGCCAGGTGCTTTCCATTACGGCTACGCCCCGTGTGGTGCTGTAAGCGTTCTGTGAAAACAGGCTTGCCGAAAAAGCTAATAGCAGGGTGGTGCCATATATTTTTATCCACTTCATGTTGCTACGGTTTTATTTAATTTTTGCTGTAAAGCCAAAAGCTCTTTTACATGACTTTGGGAGAGCACTCCCACTATTTGCCCGGCTTGCTTTACAGGAAGCATATTTCCCGGGCTGTTCATGAGTTTGCGCAGAGCGGTGTTGAGGTCTGTTTCTGCATTAAGGCTGATCATAGCCTCTGGCAGCAGGTCGGCAAGTACGCACGGTCCGGCCTCGGATGAAGGCCCGTCACTTATGGCAGTGGCCATCTCCTTGAGGTTCAATATTCCTTTATTTTCCCCCTGCACTTCTACCATAAATATCCGCTCCTGGCTTGCCAGGGCCATTTCCAGGGCCTCCTTGATTTCCATGCTTCCCGGCAATACCGGAAGGCGGGTGAGCATTACGTCCTTCACCTTAAACCCACGCAGGCTGGTCTTTTGCCGTTCGTGCGCAATTTCGCCACCGGCACCCAGATAAATGAAAAAGCCAATGAAGACCAACCAGAAATTGGTAAAGAAGCCCAGGAACACAAAGATGATGGCCATGAACTGACCTACCCGTGCAGCAATGTTGGTGGCCTTGAGCTTTTCCATTCGGTAAGCCAGCAAAGCTCGCAATACCCGGCCACCATCCATGGGAAAGGCCGGGATAAGGTTAAAGGCGGCCAGGATCACATTGGCGGCCATCAGATTAAACCAAAAGTTGCCCCCACTCATGTGGTCCATTTCGCTCAGGGGCATCAGCCCCCCGGTAGCCTTCAGCCAGAGGTACAGGCCCCCGGCAATCACCACATTTACCGCAGGCCCGGCCAGGGCCACAGCCAGTTCCTGCCCGGGCTTGTCGGGCATTTTATCGAGGCTGGCCACCCCGCCTATGGGGTAAAGGGTGATATTATGCGTGGGTATGCCGTAGCTTTTGGCCGTAAGGGCATGGCCGAATTCGTGCAGCACCACGCAGCCAAAAAGTGCCAGGATAAAAACGACCCCGCGCAAGCCTTCACTCCAGCCATGGCCCATTTGGAAGTGAAGCATAAAAATCCAGGCAATGATGATCCAGAAACTCCAGTGAATGAAGACTTCTATCCCGGCATAGCTGCCCGCGTATAAAGACCATTTTTTCATACTTCTGATTTTTCAGGGTTTACTTTCCAGCGGAAGTCACAAACATCTGCACCTCCGGCTATGCTGCCGCTTCTCTCCAGGTGGCCACCCCATTGCTCTGCCAGCGGAAAATCCAATTTGCACCAAGTGTTATAGCAAAGCTCAGCCAGTCCTTCTAATTTAAAAAGTTCTGCCACCTGACAGCCAGTACAGTTAAAGGCCACCGTGTTTTTACCAGCTTCCACGTCTTCCCAACCATAGTCGGGTGGGGAGAATGGAAAGTTCCGAAACACCTGGGTGGCCAATTGCATTTTTTTATGAGGATTATCTGAAAACATCCCGGCAATAAGCATGGGGTACTCGCCCATGCGGGCGTAAATTTTCCAGCCGGTACGGTAAATCAGTTGGGTGGCCTCGGCCTGCGACAAACCTGCTTGTAGCAGTGCCCGGTACATGGCAATGGTGGCACCGCCCAGGTGCAGCGTAAAGGTGGCCCCCAGGCTTTGTTGGCGCGGCAGGCCAGGTTCCATTTTAGTGTATTCCTGCCAGGTGTGTTGCAGTATGGCGTTGACCTGAAGATTCGTGAAACCATGCTGGCCCAGTACTTTTCGGGCGGGAGGGTTGAGCAATGAGCGGAACAGACCGGCACTAGCCTGCCAGTGTTTCAATGTGATCAAAAGTTCTTGCATCAGTGGCCCCACGCTGTCCGTTTTCCTACGGCCTGTACTTTCTTGGGTGTCGGTTGATGGCACCCACTCTCCGGTCAGCAGAAATGCCGGCAGGGATTTTTGTAACCGGTTGAGCAGGGTGGGGCCGCTTATGCCTAATTTTACAAACTCCCGCATGATGATGGGCTCGGTAATTTTTTCAAAGCGGGCATCCGGGGCGAGTTTAAAAGTCAATGCCTCGGCCGTGGTGAGGGCCTTGGCATGCAGTAGTAAATTTTCCGGAAACACATAGCCATAGCGGTAGCCGGCCGAAATCATATTGAGGTACACCTTGGTGATGGAAACGTCCTGTAGCCGGCTTTTTTGAAAATCTTCCGCCAGCTTTTGAAAAACGCCATAAAAGGCAGTTTCATCGGCTCCGGGCAACTCGCGGCATTGCGTCTTGAAGTGGTAAAAGGCCTGTGGCACATCATTTTGCACCACGGCCAACCAGTAGAGCACAAAACGGTTGCGTTCTTTTGTGGTCAGCTCACCGTACATGCCGAAATCGAGAAGCGCAATTTTGCCATCTTCCCTGAAGAAAATATTACCGGGGTGGAGGTCGGCATGGAAAAGGCCATCGGAAATGAACATTTTTAGCTCCATTTCGGCCAGGCGGGTATTTAATTTTTCCTTCTGTTCCGCAGAAAAGGATTTAATGGCCTGGTTGAGTCGCAGGCCCGTCACCCGCTCCATGGTCAGCAGCTTGCCGGTGGTATAG
This sequence comes from Owenweeksia sp., assembly GCA_965229445.1. GTDB lineage: Bacteria > Bacteroidota > Bacteroidia > Flavobacteriales > Schleiferiaceae > Owenweeksia. Next base: position 2,455,866 of record OZ245876.1, on the reverse strand, counting down.
CTGCCATACACTTCGGGAAAAACAATATCCTCCCAGTCCTTAAAATTTTCCCTGAACCGGTTTATGGTGCTTCTCTCGTGGGCAAAATCCAATTCCTGCAAGGTGTAGCGCTTAAATTCCTTAAAGCCATTGACCAGGTTGGCGCGCCTAACTTTTTTAGGAAAGAGCCGCCTAAACAGGGTCAGCAGGCGTTCCAGCATTTGCAGGTCGTGGCGCATCTTTTCTGCTATGCCCGGTCGTTGTACCTTCACGGCCACTTCTACACCGGTGGGCAAAACCGCGAAATGCACCTGTGCGAGTGAGGCGGCTGCAATGGGCCTTTCGTCAAAAGACCTGAACAGGGAAGCCAGCGTATTTTGAAGTTCACCTTCAATTAGCGCCTGAGCCTGTGCAAACGAAAATTCAGGCACTCTTTCCTGCAATTGCTCCAGGGCCTGAATGTAGGCTGCGGGCAGCACATCAGGGCGAGTACTGAGTATTTGCCCCAGCTTAATGTAAGTAGGCCCCAGGCGCAGGATGTCTGCCACGAGCTTTTGAGGGGAGGCAGACTGCTCCCTTGCCGCTTCATCCCGGCTTAGGAAATGCCTGTACGCGCGGTAATGGCGCACTATCATCCACAGTATGTTATACCTGCTCCACATGCGTTTTGGGTTCTTGTTTTTTCTCTTTTTTATATTTCCTGATGATCAGTCGGTTGCTTTTTTCATAGTTGAAATAGCTCCAAAGCCAATTGAAGCCCACAAACAATTTGTTTTTAAAACCACTGATGGACATGAGGTGGACTATGGACCACAACAGCCAGGCGAAATAGCCGCCAAACCTGAACCTGGCAATATCTGCCACGGCTCTGTTTTTACCGATGGTGGCCAGCGATCCTTTGTCTTTGTATTGAAAGGGCCTGAAATTTTTGCCACCGGCCAGCCGCAAGAGGTTATCGCCCAGTAAGCGGCCCTGCTGCATGGCCACCTGAGCCACCATAGGGTGCCCCCGCTGGTACTGTGGGTCATACACGGCCGCCACGTCACCGGTGGCAAAAAGGTTTACGTAGCCCTTTACCCGCAGGTATTCGTCAGTTTCAAGCCGGTTGGCCCGCATTAGGGTGGCCTCCGTTATCCCTTTCGGAAAACTGCCCATTACCCCGGCTGTCCAAACGAGGGTAGCGGCCTCCATTTTCCGTCCGTCCTGAGTTTGCGCCACTTTTCCATTGTAGTGGGATACGGCTGTGTTGAGCCCTACTTCCACCCCCAGCTTTTGCAGGTATTTTAGGGCCCTGGCCGATGCTTTGCCCGACATGCCGTTCAACAACCGGTCGCCCGCTTCCAGCAGATAGATGTTCATATCCTCCACTACCAGTTCCGGGTAATCTTTGGGCAGAATGTAGTTGCGGAATTCAGCCAGGGCACCGGCCGTTTCTACCCCGGCCGGCCCACCGCCCACTATAATGAAGTTGCTCAGTATATCCTTTTCCCGGTCATCGCAGGTAATGGTGGCTTTCTCCAGGTTTTGCAGCATCAGGTGCCTGATGTTCAGTGCCTCCCGTATGTTTTTCATGCCGGTGCTGTTTTGGGCCACCTCGTCCAGGCCAAAAAAGTTGGTTTGGCTGCCAGTGGCCAGCACCAGGTAGTCATAGCCCAGATAGCCTTTATCGGTAAAAACCTTCTGCTCCACTGGCTCAATCTCCTGCACCTCAGCGTGGCGGTACACAAAATTTTTATAGCCGGAAAACATTTTACGGAAAGGGAACACAATGCTGTCTGGCTCCAGTCCACTGGTGGCCACCTGGTAAAGCAGGGGCTGAAACTGGTGGAAATTATGGCGGTCTAACAACACCAACTGGTAGGGGCCGTTTTTCAGTTTTTTGGCCAGGCTGATGCCGGCAAAACCGCCCCCAATGATGACAACACGGGGAAGGTTGCTCTCAGGCAGGCATATTTGTTGGGTGGTGTTACAGGCTTCCATAGGGCTGTATTTTTGTTTTAAGCTCCTGCACCAGCTTTTGCCAGTACAGGTGTTCATACAGGCTGCTCCATAACATGCCAAAACTGAAGGCAAATAGCAGTTCTTCAAACGGAACACCCAATACAAGGATATGCGTCAATGCATTCAGGTTCCAGTACAGTTCCACATAATCGGGGTAAAAGGGCAGAATGCTCCCAAAGTAGATAAAGTAAAGCAGAGTAAACAAAAGTCCGCCCAACCATATTGTGCCTTTAAGGTCGGGGCGGCAGTAGAGGGTGGCCAAGGCACCCGCAAACATGGCGATAATGCCACAGTAAATATGGTTGAGCGCGGTGAAATAAGCCAGGCCGCCAAATACCAGCGCTGGTACCAAAAGCATGTATCGGTGCAGGCGGTGCCGGGCATGCTGTCTTTCCGATATGGGAATTTCTATATGGCCACGCCTCTGAACGATACGGTAGAGCACCGTGCCAATGCCGCCAATGGCAAAGGAAAAAATTAGGCTTTCGATATCGAAGCCGGTTTTTTCGGCCAGTTTAAATAGAGATGGGGGCGACCAGTACCCGGGTACAAACAGGGGTTCAGTGAGGCCAAAGGGCATGGTAATAAAGCTCATTCTGAGCATAGACTGCCGGAACCTAGGTTTGAGCCTATAGATCATAAGCCAAATTGCAAGGATGATGAGCGACCATATAAACCAAACGTGCTGCATGTTCATACTACATTTAAGAATGTTCTTCCGCTTCCTTTCATTTTCAGGTATTTTACGGTTTCTTTTACCGAAAGCTGGCGGGTGGAATTGCCTGCCCGCACGTAAAATGCGGTAGTATCCGTGCCGTTCAGGTACACCGGCTCTGTTGATGGTTCAATTTGCACCATACAGATTGTTTTGCCGCCAATGCGGTGGAATGATGGGGTGCATAAATAGCAGAACTCTGTGCCTAGGCTGGAGGTGATCAGGTCAAAAAGCCTACGTTCAAAACCGTCCTCGTTTTTTTGGCGCAGGGTCTTAAAGTCTTTTTCAAGCCCCACTACCTCACCGCTGTCTTTAACACCCACCAGCAGGTGTCCGCCTTCTGCATTCATAAATCCCGCCAGGGTTTTGGCAATTACCTCTTCCAGGACGCGGTTCGTGGTTTTTTGCCGAAAATCATAGCGGATGGAGGATTTGAATTCCACAAAATGGTTTTCGCCCCCGGCTATAAGCTCTTCGGCATTATTGATAAATGGGGCGGTGGGCTTTGTCCCCGATTGCCTTTTGCGGGTCAGGCTCAGCCAAAAAAATCCTGAAAGCAGGCCCACTACCGCCCCGGCTCCAATAAAAACGTAGGCCATGGGCAGCATGTGAAACGAAAAGGCATGTTTTAACTGAAAAAGCACCCGGCTGCCCATGCCATCCGTAAGGGCATCTGCCCCGTGACTGGCATATATGGCCATGGCCAGCGGATGGAGGATGAAATAAAACAAGAGCATGCACACTGCCGCATGTAGCAATGGGATGAGCATTTTTCGCTTTTTACTTATTTGCCTTTTGGTGCCTGTCATTGGTCTATCTTTTTTTGCGGCTCACAGATGCGTTGTAAAACCCTGCGACACAAGCCCCCAGTAGCCAGGCCAGGATGAAAGTTTGCACCAGGCCCAGCCCTGCTTCCCATATCGGTACATCCATGCGGATGATGCCGGAAGTATCGAGCCCATGCAGCAGGCTGTTAAAGAACTTGATGGTGCCTTCGCGGCCCACGGTGGCCATTACGATCATACAGCCCAGGTAGAGCAGCGCCCCGGTGAGGCCGAAGGCCAGTCCTAATTTTTTGATATTGAGATATTGCATAATCCTTTGTGTTTAGTGATGTGAATGTTTGGACTTGTTTTCCTCGTGATCTTGATGCTGCCCGTGCCCACCATGGCCGTGCGAATGCCCCCGCATCATAAAGAGGTGGGCAATAAAAAATACCGCCAGGAACAAGGCGAAGGTCACATCAGATGTTACCCCAAAGTAGGGCAGTAAAAAAATGAGTAGGATGGGGCCCACGCAGGCCAGCAGCATCCAAAGCCAATGGTTTTTCATAATTCTTCGGTTTTATTTTTAGTGATAAAGCAAGCGGAAAGGCAGCTTACAAATGGGTTGTTGAGGCAAAGACAGTAAGTAGTCTGGCCCGCTATTACCCGTCTGCTTACCAGGCCACTGTTGCGCATCACGGCCAGGTGGCGTGAGGTGGTAGGCTGATCCAGGCCCAGACCGTGGTACATGCTTTTTACGCGCAGGCCACCCTCTGGGCAATTGCACAGCAAGTGAAACAAGGCCATCCGCACCGGGTGCCCCATGCCCTTCATCTTTTGGGTCAGATCTTCAAAATCCGGTGTTTGCTGTTTCATTTTGTTTTTGTTACATTTTTTTAAAAACCCGGTACCCCTATTAATATTCCCTTACCAGGGGTACCGGGCGCCTTCCATTCCCCTAATGGCAACTGAGATCAGGCTCCTCTTTCATGCGCTTGCACACGCTTTCAGCTATATCCGGTTGCTGCACCGTTTCTTCGCTGAAGTGTTCACAAGCATCTTCACTGGCGTTGATAACAGGCATGAAATGATGTACCGTTAGCATCATTAGATCAGGGCGCATGGCCATTTTATTACTGATGGTGGCGGCCAGAACACTGTCTTTTGCGGCCGCATCGATAAGTCCATCGGCCATCATACCTGTTGCATGGTCGTTTTCCATCATGCTCCCAATCATTTTAATGCTCAGATCATGGTCATTCGCAATAGCCTTTAGAATTTTTTTCTGAGCTCCCTTATCGGCCAGCATGGCTTCAGGCGTTTGTCCGTTTTGCTGAGAGCAGCTTGCAAAAGTCACAACTGCCAACATGAGTGCGGATAAATGTTTTACTGTTGTATTCATTTGAATGGGTTTTATGGTTTAGGGATTTTTTTCCAGTAAGCTTTTCCGTTTCTCAAACTCATCGAAGTTGATTTCCCCGGCAGCAAATCTTTTCTTAAGAATTTCGAGGGGAGTGTTCTTTGGCTTCTTCTGTCCAGGAACGTCATAGGGAAGGGCGAAAATCCAGAACAGGAAAATGACCCATAGAATCCACCAGATCCAGTGCATTCCCCAGAAGTGTCCTCCGTCATACGTGTACCACATGGTTTTAAAAATTTAAGTTGGTTCTTCAGTTCCGCTGTTGCCCGGCCTTCAGTTACATTGTTGCCTGTTTTATTTTTGGTTCCCGGTGTGGGGTTCTGCTATGGTATAGATGGTTGGGGCCAGAGCCTTTTGCAGCTCACGCAGTGGAAGCGGTGCCTCCGATACAACCTCTGCCTGCTGTTTTTCCAGGTTTATCTTTACAGATGTTACTTCTGGCAGGTCTGCCAATTTCCGTTCTACGGTGCCTGCACAACCACCGCATTGCATACCCTTTACCGGGTAAGTTTGGCGCACTTGTTTTTCTTCTGTCTTACTCATTTCGCTTAGTTTTTAGGGGTTATTTTTCAGAATTGCTTTTTTGCGCTCCTCAAATTCTTCGGAGTCGATTTCCCCGGCTGCATACCTATTTTTAAGGATGTCAAGGGGGTGTCTTTTTTGGTACGCTGGCCGGGAATATCCCAGGGCGTAGCAAAAATCCATATTAGGAAAATGACCCACAGGATCCACCAGATCCAGTGCATTCCCCAAAAATGATGTCCGTCATACCACATAGTTTTGCTTTTTTAATGGCTCACCCTTTTGGGCAGAACCGGTTTATACACTTTAGTTCATTTTTCACTATGCAAGTATATGCCTATGCATATAGCTATACTTATCTTATTCAGGTTAATACTTGTCATATCCTGTCCAGTGGTTTGCGTTTGCTTACCCCCAGTTTATGATATTCCTGCAGGGTCATCCCGGTTTCTTTTTTAAACTGCCGGCTCAGAGCCGAGGGGTTTTGGTAGCCCAGGCTATAGGAAATTTCACTGAGGTTCATTTCCCCGTAGTCTACCAGTTCTTTCGACCTTTCAATTTTCAGCAGTAAGCTGTAGCGTTTTATTGTGCTACCAAATACCTTTGAAAAATTGCGGCTTAACACCTCATAACTAACCTGCATTTTTTCTGCGAGAAATTCAGAGAGCTTTTGCTCTAAACCGGTGTTCCAGATGTAGTTGATAACCCACCGTTTGGTGCGTTCCGCCAGTTGGGTGTGTTTGTCCCAGATGATGCTGAATTCATTTTCGCTGATCACCGTTTCGATATGGCTGTGGCTGATTTTTCCAGGCGCATATTTTATCACCACCCGACCCAGCTCCATTTTCAGGATTTCCGCCCCCGTTTTTCGGAGCTCATCATTTAGCACCTTAAGGCAGCGGCTACAGATCATGCCTTTTACCTTGAACTCTTCTACTATGGTTTGTGCATCTTTCATTATTGTGTCTGTTAGATTTTTTGACTGCTTATGCGCAACCTTAATAAGGATGGCAGCATCAGGCGATCAAGAAAAATCAGGATATGGGTCGGGCGACCCTGCAGGGATAATGGCTGCGGTGACACAGGGATGCAAAAGGTGATAAGACCTGCCACATCCGGCTATGGGCCATTTACGGACAATAGCGGACACCGAGCCACAGACCCAAACGAAAAATGAAAGTCTAAATCAGGAAAGATTGATGAAGGATACGCAGGCTAAAGCCTGAAGGGGTCGGTCGAGGTGGCGGAAGCCACATTTGCCGGAATCCGGCATCAAAACCCCGGTGGCCGGAATGAGCCTCGGGTATAAAGGCAAGAGACGGCCCGTCTTGTATTTGAAAATCTTCCGAGTAGGGCTGTGCCTGCTGCTGAAATACCGAAAAGAAAGCGGTGGTAACATCGCTGCAACAGTCGTCTTTACCATTTTTGTCCTGTTGCTCTGGTTTGGAATGATCGTGCCCCCCATGGTGGTGATCATCACTGTGGTGATGCCCGTGTGTAGGTTGGGAGATTTCGGTTTCCAGATGATGCATGCAACAGTCGGCCAGGAAATTGCCCAGCCCACACCAGATGGTAAGCATATAAACCCCCAGCATGGGCACGCCAAAGGCCGAAAGCATTACTTTTCTGGATATGTTGCTCTTAGCTTCCATTTGAGATTAGTTATTTCAAAGATGTAAAATAAAAATAAATGAATCAATGACATTTGTCAAGGTTTTGAGATAATTACATTATTTCGTGTATTTTCCTAACCTACACTTTTTGGCTGCTCTGAATGTTACTTCTGCATTACTTGCTATAGGCCTCATAACTTTCTTCAGATTCAAAGTAGCCCACTGTTCCCTGCTCGTCCAGCAAAACGATGTAGGCATCTACCTTGTCCACCTTTTTATCGCTTTGCGGGTCGGTGGCGGTGCGGGCGCTTTCCTGCTCATTGAGTTTTTTCACGCACATCTGGCAGCAGCCGTAGTAGGTCTTTCCGTTTACGGGAACCTCAATCTGCGGCTTGCCCATATAGGCATCGTTTACCATGCACACCAGTTGGTTGGGCACTTGCTCGCCCACCTGGTAGCTTTGTATTGCGGCAGCTTGCTGTTGTACATCCGGGTCCTGCCCGTTTTCCTGTGGCTGGCTATTGCAGCCTAGGGCGGTGATCAAAAAGAAAACACCGGTCAATATTCTGAATACATTGTTGTTCATTGTCTTTAGTAATTAGTGTCTGCGGGCACAAGCACGAATTTTTATCAACCAAAATTTATGTTATGCCCGCAAGGCTTAGTTATTTAATGGTTTCTTTCACTTTGCCACACCGCAGCATTTTATCGCCAAAGTAGGGGTTGTTGATCTGCTTTTCGTTGGCCAGCCAGTGGGCACCATCGCCACCATTGGCCATGGGGCAGAACTCTACGTACACTGCTCCTGAAGTGAGGTCAGCAGATTTTATCAGCTCTGTCATTTGATTGCTGAGGGTAACAAAGGCTTTGCGCTGGGCTTCCAGCGAACCCGCCTTCATTACCTTGGTGGCACTGGCCATTGCGTCATCGGCATTTTCTACTTTGCTCAGTGAGGCGGCCAGTTCTGCGGCTTTGGCTTCTGCCACACCGGCATCCGAAGCTACCAGGGCATCCTTCAATGCTATATAGTTGGCATAAGCCTGCCCCAGGTTTTCATTTTCAAATTCGGGGGCCATCTGCTCCCCGTGGTCGCCACTCATCTGATGTTTGGAGTGGTCGTGTTGTGCGAATGCGCCCAGGCTCAAAATGGCCAGGCTTAGCATCATTACTGCTTTTTTCATGGTTTCTGTTTATTTAAATTATCAAATTCGGACACTGTTTTAATTCGTTGGGAATGGGTCCGTTTCATTCCGTTATTTTATGGTTGATTTCACTTCCCCACAGCCTATCATGGCCTCCCCGAAATAGGGGTTACGTATTTCCTTTTCCCGGCTCAGCCAGTCGGCCCCCTGGTTGTTATTGGCCATAGGGCAAAACTGCAGGTACAGGGTTTCGGCATTGGGCCTAAAGGTCTGTACGATCATGGCCATCTGTTCAGAGATGGTTATGAACTGCTTGCGCAAAGGTTCTAAATCTTCTGCCCGGGCTGCCTGGTTCACCGCTTTTTCCAGGGTGCTGCTGTGCTCCATCCACACGTTGTGAGCTTCCCCCGTAAACAGAGCCATGCTCACCTTACCGAGTTGCTGTTTCAAGTCTCCCGCAGCAAATTGTGCGGCAGCGGCATCATCATTCACCAGGGCGTCTTTCAAACCCAGGTAAGCCTCAATAACCGGAAGGAGGGCGTCTTTGGCTTTTTGGCTCACCGTGATGTCCTTTTTATGGGTGGAGTGATCTGCCGCCTGGTCACTGCCTGCGCCCGGTGCGCCACCGCCCATGTCGCCATGGTTATGGCCGGTCATGGCCGGGCCGCCTTCGGGGTTCATCATGCTGGGCTTACCGGCAAGCTGTGCGGCCGCATCAATGCTAAAGGTGCCACTTACGGCAATTTCCTCACCCGTTTCCAGGCCTTCTTCCACCACAAAGCCTTCGCCCAGTTCAGGACCCAGCACAACTTCTCTCATCATAAAGTTGACCCCTTTTGCCGAGCTGGTTTTTACAAACACTACCGAACGCTGACCGGTCCACATCACGGCCGACTTGGGGATGACCAGGGCATCCTCCTTGTTTTCTAACCGGGCGTTTACCACCCCCGTGGCAAACATTTCGGGTTTTAGCCTATTGTTTTGGTTCTGCACTTCTACCCGCGCCTTTGCCACCCGTGTTTTGGGGTCGAGTACGGGGTCCAGAAAACTGATCTTGCCTTCAAACTGTTCCCCCGGCAAGGATTTCACCGAAAAGCTAACCATATCGCCTTCACTTACCCAAGGCAGGTCTGATTCGTACACGTCAAAGAGCACCCACACCTTGCTGAGGTCGGCAATTTCATAAATAGCCTGGCCTTTCCTGATGTAATCGCCCAGGTTTATCCTTTTGCTGATGACATAGCCCGAAACATCGGCCACAATGGGGAAGTTTTCCACCGTTTCTTCGGCATCCACTATTTGCTGAATTTGCAATTCCGAAAGTTTCCAGTTGCGCAGTTTTTCAATGGACGAACGGTAAAGGGCAGGCTGGCTTTCCTTTATTTTCCGTGCTTCAAAAACTTCTTCCTGGGCCGTTACCAATTCCGGTGAGTAAATGTGAGCCAGAACTTGCCCTTTACGGACAAACTCACCGGTAAAATTGACGTTCAGCTTTTCAATACGCCCGGGGATGTGGCTGGTTTGTGAAAAAACCAGGCGCTCATCTTCCTGCACTTTGCCGTTTAGGCGCACACTTTTTACAGGATCCATATTGCCCACAGTGGCGCTGCGCACATCGGCCAGTTGCATGGCGGTGGGCGACATGGAAATGGCCATGGGGTTCATTTCCCCTTCGGCATCATCTTCCAGTGGAATAAGATCCATCCCGCATATAGGGCAGTCGCCCGGATCGGGCTGCCTGATCTGGGGGTGCATGGAGCAGGTCCAAACCGTTTCTTCGGCCCCGGCTTCTGCGGTGTGGTCATGGTCCCCATCAGCGGTTTTTTCATTGCCGGTAAAAATGAGCCAGCCCGCCAGCAGGCCTACTATCAGTGTAGCGACAATACTTATCCAAAATGTTTTTTTATTGATTTTTATATTAATTTTCATTTCAATTTGTTTTAGCCGTTATGTAATCCAGTTGGGCTTCAGCCGCCTGGTATTTGGCCAAAGCCGTGGCCTGAAGCATTTCATATTTTAACAGTTGTTGCTGCATGCGCAGCACTTCTTCAAAGTCGTTGCCATTATTGGCGTAAGCCGCAAACAGGAGGTCGAGTGCCTGCTGGGCTTCTGTTATTTGTGCCCGGTACAATTCTATGTTTTGGCGGTTTTTCTCCAGTTCAAACCAGGCCATTTCATAAGCACTGGTGAGCCTGTTGGCGGTTTCCTGGTGCCGGTTGCGGTAAGCCTCCTGCATAAACTGTGCTTCCTGCCGGGCCGCCTTGTACTTGCCCCTGAACATGGGCAGGCTCATGGAAAGCATGGGCATGAGCACGTCCTGGCCATTGTCCGGTATGTCTATGGCCGGGCGGTCGCCCACCAACACATAATCGAGGCCGAGGCCAAAACTGGGTAGGCCGTCCCTGATTGCTGCTTTTTCCTGTTCTTCCATGGCTTCTGCCTTAAGCCCCAACTCTTCGAGTAACGGATGGCCCACCAGCAGGCTGTCTTTGCGATAGCCTTCCGGCAATAGGTCAGCGGTAACGGTATCCACTACACTCACCGGGTCAGTGGCTTCGCGATTTAGTTGTTGGTTAAACCGGGAAACAAGTGGCATTCGTTGATCTACCAGGATACTGATGTCGGTTTCAGCATCGTTTATCATAATGTCCACCCGCAGTACATCCACCATAGTACTCTGGTTGTTCTCATACTTCCTTTGGGCCAGTGTCATAAACGATTGCAGAATATCGAGGTTTTCCCGCTGCAGGCGCAGTTGCTCTTCCAACTCATAGAGGGGATAATAGGCATCTGCTACCTGGTAGTACAACTCGTTGCGCGCATCCAAAAACCGTTGGTATTTGGCCTCGGCCATCAGAGCCGCTGCATTTCCGCGGGCTTCAAGGGTGCCAAACCAAGGGAACATCTGACTCAAGGAAAATTTAGCTTGCTGCGGCCCCACGCGGGTTTCTACCGGTGAAATAAAATAACCGAAAGACAAGGTAGGATCCGGCAGGCTGCTGACCTGGGAAACCATTTCCATGGCCGCTTTAAATTCATTGAAGCTGGCCTTCAGGCCGGGGTTGTTTTCAGCCGCTGTTTTTTGGTAATATTCCAGGCTTTGGCCCAGGCACAAAAAGGGCGATGCCACCAATATTATGATGATTAGATTTTTTATCCGTTTCATATCCATTAATTTTTTGCCGCTAATTTTTTGATCTTTCTTTCTTCGCGCATGGAATAGAGCACCGGAACAATAAATATACTCACCAAGGCAAAGGCCATTCCGCCAAAAGTGGGTATGGCCATGGGGATCATGATGTCTGCCCCACGCCCGGTGGAGGTAAGCACCGGCAAAAGGGCGATCATGGTGGTAGAAACCGTCATCAACGCGGGCCGTATCCTGCGCTGTCCGGCCTCAACTACTGCCTCCCGTACCTGTTTAAGATTCGAAGGTTTATTGCGCTTAAAGCTCTGATCGAGATATGTAGCGATGAGTACCCCGTCATCCGTGGCAATTCCAAACAGGGCTATAAAACCTACCCACACCGCTACACTCAGGTTGATGGTGTGCATTTGGAACAAATCCCTGAAATTGGTGCCAAACAGACTGAAATCGGCAAACCAGCCCTGGCCGTAAAGCCAGATCATGAGAAAGCCACCGGTAAAGGCCATGGCTATCCCTGAAAATACCATCAGTGACGTGGTGACCGAGTTAAACTGGAAATAAAGGATGAGGAATACAATCACTAACACCAGCGGAACGATTATGGACAGCCTCTTTTCAGCACGCACCTGGTTTTCGTAGCTGCCCGAAAATTTATAGCTGATGCCCGCAGGTACATCCAGGTTGCCGGCATCAATTTGTTGCTGAATAGCATTCTGGGCATCATTCACCACATCCACCTCGGCATAGCGGTCGAGCTTGTCAAATAGGACGTAGCCCACCAAAAAGGTTTCTTCACTTTTTATTGCCTGCGGTCCACGTACGTACTCAATATCCACTACCTGGCCTATGGGAATTTGAGCACCCGTGGGCGTGGGCAAAAGTATATCGCTCAGAGCTTCGGGGTTATCGCGCAACTCACGCGGGTAACGTACTCTTACGGGGAAACGCTCGCGGCCTTCCACGGTGGAGGTGATCTTCATCCCGCCAATGGCCGTTTCAATGGTCTGCTGCACATCTTCCACATTGAGGCCGTAGCGCGAAATCTCATCGCGGTCAATATTCAGGTGAAGGTAGGGCTTGCCCACGATCCTGTCGGCAAAAACGGCCTCTGCTTTTACTGAAGGTACATTTTTGAGGATTTCCTCCAGCTTCATCCCAAAGTCCTCGATGGTCTTCAGGTCGGGGCCGTACACTTTTATCCCCATTGGTGCCCGCATACCGGTTTGCAGCATCACCAGCCGCGTTTCAATAGGTTGCAGTTTGGGGGCGGAGGTAACGCCCGGTATTTTTGTAGCCTTCACTATTTCATCCCAAATATCATCCGGTGATTGTATGTGGTCCCGCCAGTTTCTAAAGTACTGGCCGTCATCATTCGGTATCAATACGGCCTGGGTGATGCCCGCTTCCAAAGCTTCCAGGTTGCTCAGGGTATCGTCCGATTGCAGGATAAACCTGTTGTCATCATCTACCTGATACCGCTGGCGGAAACCCTTTTCATTGACCATGTATTCCGTTTTGTAGTTGATGACATTTTCATACATGGAAATCGGTGCCGGGTCCAGGGCCGATTCTACACGACCTAGCTTGCCCACAGCTAGTTCCACCTCGGGAATGTTGGTGAGCAGCATGTCCAGTTGGCCTACCGCCTTTTTATTAAAAGCAATACCAGAGTGTGGCATGGAAGTGGGCATCAGCAAAAAGCTCCCTTCATCCAGCGAGGGCATAAACTCTTCGCCCACTCCGGGAAAAGCGTGGGTCATTTCAATCCAAACGGCAGTTTCGCGCACATTCCAACCCAGCCCATCAAACCCTTTGGCCAAAAAGCCAAACACGGAGTTAAAGCCGATCCAAATGACCGCACCCATTAATATAAGGAAGCTGGGAATGGTCAAGAACTTCGCCTTATTATCGAGGCACCACTTTAAGATGGGCTGGTAGTAGCGCTGCAACAGCCCAAAAGCCCCCAGAATGAGGCTTATCAAAAGCCCCACAAACACAAAGTTGAGCACCTGGCTTTGCTGGGCGCCGAGGGGCAACCAAAATTTGGCCAGCAGCCAGGTTACCGAAAGAACCACCACAATGATGCTCAGATTGTTGGTAAACCAGTTTTGCCAGGGGCTGTAGCGCTTTACAAACCATGATAGGCCGAATGCCATCAAGGCCGTTCCCGCCCAGGGTTCTTCAAAAATTGTAACCACTAGGCCCAGAACTATCAACCCAGCATTGAGGATACGGGTGGTTTTTTCGCGCTTTACGCGAATGCCAAAAAACCAGTGTGCCAGGGCTGGGAGTATGAACAGGGAGACAATCAGTGCCGCTATCAGTGCAAAAGTTTTGGTGAAGGCCAAGGGGCCAAAGAGTTTGCCTTCGGCCGCCTGCATGGTAAACACGGGGATAAAACTCACAATGGTGGTAGATACCGCAGTAACAATGGCCGTGGCCACTTCGGCAGATCCCCGGAAAATAGTCTCCACCAACCGCTCGTCCGGTGGGGCTTCGTCCACGTGTTTTATAATATTTTCAGAGAGGATAACCCCTAGGTCTATCATGGTACCAATGGCAATGGCAATACCTGAGAGGGCCACGATATTGGCATCTACACCAAAGTAGCGCATGGCAATAAACACCATGAGCACCGAAATGGGCAGCAGGCTGGAAATTAGCAGGGAAGCCCGCAGGTTAAACACGGAAACGATCACCACCAGGATGGTAATCAATACCTCCAGTGAAAGGGCTTCTTCCAGGGTGCCCAGGGTCTCGTGTATCAGCTTAGAGCGGTCGTAGAAGGGCACAATGGTCAACTGGCTTTCCACGCCATTGTCCAATGTTTTTTTGGGAAGGCCGGGCGCGATTTCCTTGATTTTGTCCTTTACATTATTAATGACTTGCAAGGGGTTGGAACCGTAGCGGGCTACCACAACGCCACCTACTACCTCGGCTCCATCTTTATCCAGCATTCCCCTGCGGGTAGAGGGTCCCAGGCTCACCACGCCAATGTCTTTAATGCGCACTGGCACATTGTCTTCCACAGCCACTACTGCTTTTTCAAGGTCTTCCAACTTCTTGATGTAGCCCAGCCCACGTACCAGGTACTCGGCCTGGTTGATCTCTATGGTTTTGGCACCTACGTCCTTATTTGATTTTCGCACGGCCTGCATCACTTTGTGCAGGGGTATGTCATAAGCCTTCAGGGCATCGGGGTCAACATCCACCTGGTACTCTTGCACATAGCCCCCAATTGAAGCTACCTCTGAAACACCTGCTGTAGCATTTAAAGAGTACTTCACATAAAAATCCTGTACGGTGCGGATTTCATGCAAATCCCATCCCCCGGTGGGATTGCCGTCTTTATCGCGGCCTTCGAGGGTGTACCAATACACCTGTCCCAACGCGGTGGCGTCCGGCCCCAGTGCGGGCTGTACACCTTCCGGCAGCAAACCAGAAGGAAGGGAGTTTAATTTTTCGAGTATGCGGGAGCGGCTCCAGTAAAACTCCACATCTTCCTCAAAAATGATGAAGATGCTGGAAAAGCCGAAGATGGAAGAGCTCCGAATGGATTTTACCCCCGGGATACCAAGGAGATAAGTTGTTAATGGGTAGGATATCTGGTCTTCAATATCCTGTGGCGAGCGGCCTTGCCACTCGGTAAATACAATTTGCTGGTTTTCGCCAATGTCGGGTATGGCATCTACCGGCACGGGGTCGGAGGGCAGCATCCCTATTTGCCACCCAAAGGGGGCGGTTACAATACCCCAGATAATGAGGGTGAGCAGGAGGAGCGAAGTAACTAACTTGTTCTCCAGAAAATATTTTATAATCTTATTAAGCATAATACAATGGACGTTAATTGAACTGAATGAATATTCAGAGTCGTAAATAGCCTGTTAATCCACCCTGTACATGGCGGAACAGAAATCCGGTTGTATTGTGCTTTCTAAATCAGGAAGGACTGAAACAGAACCGGAACGTCCTGTTGCAGAAGGGGAGGGGAATAATGGGGAAAGATTGAAAATTGCCCGTCAAAAGAGAAAATCTGAACTACAAAGCTGTGGATAAATGCAACCACGAAGGTTTTATTGATCTCCAAAGATGACTGTGCCAGAGTTGCATCCTCAGCCAGTTGGAAAAGTTCGTGCTGATTGTCGCAGCATGGTTTTGCATTAATCTGATTGTGCCCGCTTTTGGAGGAGCAAGTTGCCGAGCCTTCATTCATTCCGCAATCCAGATGCTCTGCCCCTAACGACAAACTATACTCAACTGCCTCACCTCCGCAAAAGTGTGTATTGGCAGCAATGCCAATGTTCGATGCCAACATTAGAATGGCAAGGAATATGGAGAGTGCTTTTTTCATCTGACTGCAAATATAAACATGTTTTCTATAGTTACAAAATGACGTTTGTCATGTAATGGCTTCTAAACACTGATAGAAGTTGAGGCTGGATGGTGCTTCAACTCCCCATTGCTCATCCTGTTTTTTCTACCTAAAACCCCGCATTTTTCACCTCCTTTATCACATGTTTATCTGAGGCACCAGCGGGGTTTACGGTAAATATATTGTCAGAATTTTTCAAATCTATTTCCCAGTGTTCAATACCTTCGGTATCGATAAGCAGGGGTGTTATTTTGTCCAGACATCCGGTACATTTGATGCTGGTTTTAAATTTAATATTTTCCATGTTGGATCTATTATTAGCTACTCATTGTGTAACCCTCCCAAAAACTCGGACTGGTTAAAACGATTAAATTTAACCAGTAATTATGAAGAAGTCGAGATTTACAGAAAGTCAAATTGTTCATGCGATTAAGCAGCAGGAGTCTGGTCGTAAGACAGAAGACATATGCCGGGAGTATGGCATATCCAAAGGCACCTTTTATCAATGGCGTAAGAAGTATGCAGGAATGGACTCCCTACAGTTAAAACGTCTGAAGGAGCTGGAAGAAGAAAATGGAAAGCTTAAGCAGATGTTTGCTGATGTGAGCTTGGATAATAAGATGCTCAAGGATGTTCTATCAAAAAAGTGGTAGGCACTGGTGAGCGTCAAAATGTGGCTACTTATCTGCGAGATTCTTATCAGATAAGTATTACCAGAGCCTGCAGGGTTATTCGTTTCCCTAAGTCCATGTATTATTATCAGTCCGTTAAGGACGACTCAGAAGTGATGACCAAGCTTCTGGAGATGGCTTCCTTGCGTCCTAGAGAAGGACAAGACAAGTTGTATCAACGCCTACGATTAGAAGGATATCCTTGGAATAAAAAGCGTGTGAGAAGAGTCTATCTAAAGCTAGGGTTAAACCTGCGTAGAAAGACCAAGAAGCGTATCCCTGCAAGGGTTAAGCATCCTTTGGTACAGATGGAACAACCCAACCAAACTTGGTCAATGGACTTCATGAGTGATGCCTTGGAAAATGGCAGAAGAATTAGGGTTCTAAATGTGATCGATGACTTTAACCGTAAGGCAATAGTTACCCAAGCAGAGTTTACCTTCCCTGCGATAGAGGTGATTCAGGTATTAAGAAGATCCTTTGAAGAGTACGGAAAGCCTCAGAAAATAAGAGTGGACAATGGCCCTGAGTTTACCTCATTGGAGTTTAGTGAATGGTGTAGATTACAACAAGTCAAGCTACAATATATACAACCAGGCAAACCCATGCAAAACGGCTATATCGAGCGATTTAACCGAACCTTTAGACAAGATGTCCTAGATGCCCACTTATTCTCAGGGATCGATCAAGTAAGAGCCTTAGCTGAACAATGGATATATGATTATAACTTCTCTAGACCACATGAAGCTTTAGGAGGTATAACCCCGGTTCAAGCAGAAGCCAAGCTTTCATCAAAGCAAGCTTGCTTTGATGAAAGACCAGTGCCCTTTAAACAAAAGAAAGTACATTTAAACCCAGTCTGAGAAAAGGGAGGGTTACAATGTTCTTAACCTAATAATGTTCGGAAAGGCCACATATCAGAAGATAATTCCAAACTTAATATGGGCTACAGCATACAATTTAATTGCGATCCCTCTTGCGACCGGGGTGTTCTATTCATTTGGTTTTGTATTCGGGCCGGCAATTGGAGCGGTGTTTATGAGTTTAAGTACCATTGTTGTAGGCATAAACGCTCAGTTATTAAGGAGATCCATTAAGCACTGATTGTTATGCGGTAGTGTGAATTCAAAAATAAATTTGGAAATAATTATATTTAGAGCTTGAAAGCTTCGATTTCTATTTCGCTTCAAGCTTGTATAGTTGATTCTTTGTTAGGTATGGACATTGATATGCATCGCAGTGGAGGAGAAATTAAAGATATAGCTCTCTACGGTTCAGCTACACCTTGTATTCATGCTGGTTCTCATGAACCCGGGGCGGATCTACCTCCTTGTCACCGGAACATGGACTATGAAGATGAGGATGCTAACAAAGGCTGTTGCGAGGACGAATATCACGATCAGAACATCTTAGAAATTGAGGTCATACCTGACAATAGCCAATGGACTGCTATGGTTCAGTTCGATGTTTTGGCTATTGTACCAGTATCAGATATTCCTTTTGAGGATTTCGAGTATATAAATCCTGACTATCTCAATTATAAGCCTCCGCTTATTGAGTCAGACTTGTTGATTATCAAGCAAGTATTTATTATATAGCTTTTCCTTTAGATCAAATTACCCAATAGCCCCTCGCTACCGGGATAAGTTGTTTATACGTATTCCAAAGATTAATTAATACTTATAATTCAAATAAGAATGAAAAAAATAATACTCAGCCTAACAGTTTTGTTAGGGTTTTCGATAACATCCTGGTCACAGGTAGATGTTTACTTCCGTATAAACCATAAACTAGGTGCGGCCAGTTTTGATCCATCTCATGTTGCAAGCAATAATCTGGGCAACAATTTTACGGTAGAGCGCCTCGATTACTATATATCGGAAATCACGCTTATCCATGATGGTGGACAGCAAACACCGGTTACTGGACACTATATTCTGGTGAAAGCCAAGGAACAGACCAATGATTATCTGGGGAGCTTCAATATCACCAACCTTGAAGGGGTTCAGTTTGGTATTGGCGTAGATCCGTCAGTAAATCATGCCGATATCACCACCTTCCCACCCAATCACCCCTTATCCTTCCAAAGTCCCTCCATGCATTGGGGATGGGCGGCCGGATATCGCTTTATTGCCATTGAAGGTAAGTCGGGTTCAGGCATGAATCAGAGCTGGCAATTACATGCCCTGGGTGATGCAAATTATGGCTATACTACCGTAAACACCTCGGGAACCATGGATGGCAACAATCTGGTGGTGGCTCTGGATGCTGACTATGAACAAGGGATGAATAATATCACCATCAACGGCAGCCTGAATTACCATGGAGAAAACGGTCAGGCCGTGACCATCATGAACAACTTTAAAACCCTGGTATTTGCTGAGGGCAGTGCCAATGTAGGCCTTGAAGAAAACCTGCTTAAACTGATGAAGATGACCCCAAACCCTTCTTCTGGTCTGGTACACCTGCAGCTTTTACAGGACATTAGTTACAATGCCTCCATCGAGGTTAGAGATCTTTCCGGTAGGTTAATTATGAAGAAGTCTTTTGACTCCTATTCCACCCTGGAGCTCAACATCGCCTACCAGGGAATTTATCTGGTGAGCCTTTATGAGAATGGTATTTTGATTGGCACCAGCAAGCTCATTATCCAATAAACTACGCTCATGAAAAGAATAAGTGCAGTTGTTGGCGTACTCCTTTTGTTTTTTATGCTGCTGCATAGTTGTAAAAAGGATGACAATGACACCGGAGTCATGTATGACGACACACCCTACAGTTTGGATTATGGCGATTTTGATGCACCTATTATCGCAGCAGATAATGCACTCACCGTTGAAGGGGTAAAGCTGGGGCGCATGCTTTTCTACGAGAAGCGAATGTCTAAAGACGGCTCGCAATCTTGTGCCAGTTGTCATAGACAGGAACATGCCTTTACGGATACGACCAAATTTTCAATTGGTGTGGAAGGATTGCCCGGTAAACGTCAGGCGATGTCTGTCTTTAACACCGCCTGGCATACCAATGAGTTCTTCTGGGATGGTAGAGCTCATTTGCTCCGTGATCAGTCTTTACTACCTATACAGGATCCCCTGGAAATGAATGAATCCCTGGCCAATGTTGTAGCCAAGCTTTCGGCAGACCAGAATTATAAGGATCAGTTCATGCGTGCTTTTGGTAGTGAAGAGATAAATCCCGAGAAGATGTCCCTGGCCATGGAGCAATTCATGAATTCTATCGTTTCTACTAACAGCAGGTATGACCAATACCTAAGAGGCGAAGAATCCTTTACGGCAAGCGAAGAACGAGGTAAAAACTTGTTTTTTGATGAATTTAATCCGGGTTTTCCCAATCTCTCCGGAGCGGATTGTGCGCATTGCCATGCGGGACGCACTTTTGAGAATGATCTGTACATGAACAATGGTCTGGATACCGATGGTAATTTTGATGATGAAGGGCGTAAAGCGGTGACTAATGATGCTGCTGACCTTGGCAAATTCAAAGTAACCTCCTTGAGGAATATTGAGCTCACGGCTCCATACATGCATGATGGCAGGTTTGCGACCCTTGAGGAAGTGGTAGATCATTACAACAGTGGTATCCAAGCATCTTCCACCGTAGATCCGGCTTTAGATTACACTCGTGTTTCTGGAGGATTGCAATTAACTGCTCAAGATAAGGCAGACCTGATCGCATTCTTGAAAACCCTAACGGACCAGGATCTTATCACAAACCCAGACTTTAGTGATCCTTTTTTGTAATTGATTAATTCCAAATCCATATCAACTGTTGTCCTGCTTATAGCGGGAATAATCCTAATGATTGGGTGCAGGAAGAAGGAGGAAGTGCAGAACCCGGTGGAGTTTGATTTAAAGATTCCACCGGGTTTTCCAGAAGTAAATTTGAATTTCTCTGATCGATTAAAATGTGGTGGAAGTCTTGGAGGGTTCAGTTCTACAAATTATCGCTTCGTCTATAATAGACTGGATAGAGTTAATACCGATCCACGGCGCCAGCGCCTTACCAAAAAATTGTTTCGACAAGGGAAAATCAAAACTGCTATCGTTTAGAAAGGAGGAGTTGACTGCTTCCTCCTTAAATGATGGCCGGTTCGCATCTCAAGACGAAGTGTTGGAACATAATAAACAGAGAGGTAAAGCCACTACAAATAAATCTCTCACCACTTTACATTCGTACCTTTCACTCTTAGAAAAACAAGAGGTTTTAGGTTCGTTCACACATTCGTACGATAAAAACAATAAACAATTTACAACATGAAAAATAGTGTTATAACATTTACAATATCAGCGACCTTGGCAATCTTGTCGCAAGCAAATATTTATGCCCAATGCCAATCTGGCGAGGTTGAACTCAGCATAGAAATTCATACAGATTCTTATGGGTATGAGGGTTATTGGGAAGTTGTCCCTGCAGGAAGTAACTGTGGGTCTGGCACAGTCATTTCCGGAGGTAATAATGCCGTGGGATGTAATGGAGGAGGGGCGCGAATCGTAAACAGCGGTGGGTATGGAAATAATCAAATTATCCAAAGTACTACGATATGCGTTGCAGATAGCGGATTATTTGAACTAGAATATCGCGATGATTGGGGAGATGGAGGATTCGAGTTTTATGTAAAAATAAATGGTTACATCGTTGATCATTTTGAGGGCTCTGGTGCATCAAATTCATTTGTTATCACGGCTATTGAACCGCTGCAATTTGAAGCTAGCCTGGAGGATATTGACAAACCCTATGGCTATGTTCAACCTGGTTCGCACAACATTGAGATTCATATGTTCAATGCTGGTCGCGATACCATTTCTTCTCTAGACATAAGTTATCAGGTTAATAATGACCCAGTGATAAGTAATAATATTGGAGGGCTAAGTATTTCCAATTATGATGAGGATCACATTAGCCTGCCTGGCTCATGGCAACCCATAAACAATGGTACCTATGATATTAAGGTTTGGATAGATCAGATTAATGGTAACCTTGATATGAACCCCATAAATGATACCTTGTCTAAAACTATTGAGGTAGGATCCGGAACACCCAATATAATTGATACCTACCTCAGTTCAGGAACCAGAGCTGATATGATTGGCTCAGCAGTAAATCAACTCAACGGGCCAACCGACCTGGATTTCCACCCGACCTTAAGTGCCAATGAACTATGGGTAATCAACAAGCGAAATGAAAATAGTGGCGGCTCCACGGTTACATTTTATGATGCTGGCACAAGCTCACAATATAGCCAACACAAGGTGGACGGCAATTCATGGCACTTCATGAGTTTACCCACCGGCATAGCATTTAGTGAGAACACGAATTTCGCAAATTCACCAGGTGTTTTTGATGCCAATCATAATGGTGGTCAACCCTTTACCGGTCCCGCATTATGGTCTAGCGACCCTAATATATATGCCAAGCCTTCCGGAGGTAATGGCAGCCATTTAGATATGTTACATCAAAGTCCTGAATGCCAGGGTATAGCTCACGAGGTTGATAATGTATTTTGGGTATTTGATGGTTATAACAATGATATAGTGCGTTATGATTTTGCTGCAGATCACGGACCGGGTAATGCAGATCATTCAGATGGAATTGTATGGCGTTACAGTCAGTCAAATGTGTCTAAAGACGCTCAAAATAAGGTGGTAAGTCATCTGGTGTATGACAAGCCAACAGATTGGCTTTATGTTGTGGATAATGATAATAAACGGGTGATTAGGTTAGATGCAAAAACTGGTACCAAGGGATCTACCCCAGGTTTTGGTCCATTTGAACCATTGGCAGAATACGTACATATTGTAAACTATACCTGGGAAACGGTGGTAGATTCTGGTTTAATTGAACCAGCAGGGATTGATGTAATTGAAGACCGGATGATTGTGTCTGATTATGCGACTGGGGATATTATTTTTTATGATATCAGCAGCATGCCAGCCGTAGAAATGCATAGAATTAATACTGGAGCATTTGGTATCATGGGTGTTAAGATTGGCCCAGAAGGTAAAATATGGTACGTAGATTACGATGGCAATACAGTACATAAGCTTGATTTTAGTGCCGTTGGCTTGGTAGAAAATACGCATGAAGAAATCCAAATATACCCCAATCCAAGCCCTGGTCACTTCAATATTTACGGTTTAGGTAATTCAGAAGTTGAAGTAAGTATTTATGAGGCTGGAGGATCACTAATAACAAATTTGGGGCAATTTGACTCTGAAGAGGATCTTGTCCTGGAACTACCAAATGGATATTACCTTCTGGAGCTGAAAAAGCTTTCAGACGGGACAAGAATTACAAAATCATTAATTATTGTGAAATAGATTGCTTTATAGATACTCTTAGTTGGTCAGCTCTAAATATTATGCTCTAACTTAACAAAGTGCAGAGGAGTACAGCGACTAATGTTCTCAATTGTTTTCACGCTAAAATGAGCTTTAAAGTTAAGGTGTTTGCTTAGGTTTTTTAAAGGGAATTAGGAAGCGATTGACATCAAACCGTCATTTTGTAGGAAGATTCACACATCGATGAAATAGTGCTTTTCATCGAAAGCCATAAGGATGGGCTGGTTGGAATAATTCAAATTTGGTTCTGAAACAACTCTAAATCAGTCATGAAACTCAAAAATCTAGCGCTGGCTGCGGTGGCATTATCTGTCATTGCATGTCAAAAAGAACCTGGTGGTACCAATCCCCAAGCCTATAACGGCGACATAAGGGAGATGCCCGTTCCAGACAATTTCTCGTACAACACAACTGATCATGTATCCGTAAGTATTCGGGTAAATGATCTTTTTGATAAGCCTTTAAACGGGGTGATGGTAAATTTCTACACCGCAGATCCTGATCAGGGAGGTGAATTTATTGCCAACGCTATTACCAGCAATGGTGTAGCCAACTCCGAAATTCTGGTGCCTAGTTTTGTAAGCACCATGTTTGTTGAGGCGGCATTTCCAGGTTTTGCCAACAGCACTACTGTGGATGTGAAACCCAATATTTCAATTGATTTTGGGGGCAAGCCCACCAAACGTGCTCTGAAGAAATCATCGGCCGCAATGGATACGATATCCGCGGGTGGAGATTTTTATTTTATTGGAACGTTCAACGGCTCAGGCGTACCTGACTATTTGGAGGTGCCGGGCGACGTGCTTTCTACAGAATTTCTTGGAGATGTAAACTCTTCATTTCCGGAACGTAGACCTGTTCCTGCTAACAATCCCGAGTACCTGGCAAGTGGGAATCAACTGGACGTGGTTCTGACCCAATCCAGTGATGTGTGGGTAACCTTTGTTTCTGAAGGTGCGGGTTACAAGAACGTGCTGGCTTATTATGTTTTCGATAGCAACAATCCTCCTACCAGTCCAGGACAGATTGATTCGTTATTTGTGGTGTTTCCGAACACATCATTTAGCGGTTCTGGTGGCGGATTGCACGCTGGAGACAAAGTTAAGCTTGGAACATTCCCGGCTGGCAAGACTATCAGCTGGGCCATTTTGGCAAATGGTTGGAAAAGCAACGGAACGCTTAATCTTAGTAAGCCGGTATATTACTCAAATCCTGCTTTAAACACGGTTGAATCTGATCCCAATAAGCGTCAGCATAGTGTTCAGTTGGTAGATAACGCTCGACAGTTACTGGTAAATGGTTTTGAGGATTTGAAGCGAACTGGTTCTGGAAGCGATGATGATTTCAATGATCTCATATTCTATGTAACGGCCAATCCCTGGTCGGCCTGCGATATCAACAATATTCCACCTATCACAATCACTCAGGATGATGATAATGATGGAGTTCCCAATGACGTGGATGAATTTCCATCTGATCCGACCAGAGCTTACACTTGCGTCTATGAAGGAGCACTTGCCTTTGAGGACCTTTGGCCTTCTCAGGGCGACTATGATTTTAACGATCTGGTTGTAGATTATGACATCACGCATGTATCAGATGCCAATAATGATGTGGTAGATCTAGAAATGGATTACATTCTCAGAGCAGTTGGCACCGGATTTAAGAATGGATTTGGATTTCAATTCGAGAATGTTTCTCCCTCTGCGGTACAATCTGTGACGGGACAGGTACTTCAGGAAGGCTATATCACCAACAATGCGAATGGCACTGAAGCGAATCAGCAACAAGCTACGGTGATTGCGTTTGATAACATATTTAATGTGATGCCTAATCCCGGAACTAAGTTTATCAACACCGTGGTTGGTGAAGCTACGGTTGAGCCCGAAACCCTGAGTTTAGCTGTTAATTTTAACAGTGCCGTGGCCCTCGGTGACCTTGGCTTACCACCATACAATCCATTTATCATCATAAAGATGAATCGGGGTCGTGAGGTGCATCTTCCGGATCACCTTCCAACAGATTTGGCCGATATGAGTGTACTGGGAACCGTGGATGATGACTCAGATGCCGGAGCAGGTAAGTATTACAAAACCCTTAATAATTTACCCTGGGCTTTGAACATTACCGGTGGCTTTGAATATCCTATAGAATACCAACCAATAGATGATGCCTATCTGAATTTTGCTCCCTGGGCAATGTCGGGCGGTATTCAATTTGAAGGGTGGTTTGTAGATATTCCCGGATTTAGAGATGTTTCTAAGATTTACTAAAAACTAGTCGATATACCTCAATAAAGAAGCCCCATTATGGGGCTTCTTTTATTTACTATGTCAATGAAATATTACTTGTGATGTATGCGTAAGGTCTTAGTGCTATACTCAGTCCTGGCAATGATCAGATAAACTCCGTCCGGTAATTCTCCTCCATCAAAATCAATCGTATTGCTTTCACCGGCAAGGTTCGGACCTTGATAAATTACTTTGATCAATCGACCTGTTAGGTCGTATAAGCCGATATCTACAGTTTCACCTTCATTAAATAACCAACCAATATTGGTGCTGTTGGTGAATGGATTTGGATAGGCTTGTAGCATTTCAACTTTGCCAGATTGATTGCTCCAAGACATCAAGTCTAGATCTGAAGCATTCCCCAGTTTCTTAGATGTACTGCTTGAACACGATCCATAGGTAGCTCCCATGAATGAGGTGTAGTACCAGGCAACCCAAGCATTTACGCAATAGGTTACATCGTTATAACAAACCAAAACCTTGTTGTTGCCACAACTAACATCAATCACTTCAACATTGACCGTGTCGGAACCGGTGCATCCATTCACATCAGTGACGGTAAGTATGTAATCGGTAGTCGTGGTAGGACAAACAAATGCCAAAGCACTGTTACTGCCGCTGCTCCACGAGTAGGTATATGGTGCCTGACCACCTTGTACAGTACCATATAAGAGTTTACATCCGCCGTTGCCACCACTGTAAATGATACGATCATTACCGGCATCTACAGATAAAGGACCTTTTATAAGGTTGAAGCTGCAAAGGCTGGTGTTTCCATTGGCATCCACTGCCTGATAACTTACCGCATAAGTCCCATCAGCGAGACTACTGCCTATGCTAGGTCCTGAAACCTGAGTTACCGTAACCGCACTACAATTGTCTGTAGCTGTTGGAATGCTCCAGTTTACGGGATCGCCACAGACAGTAACGTCCTGAGGGCAATTATCAAATTCAGGTGCCGTGTTATCCTCTACGGTAACATTAAAGCTGCAGGTATCTGATACTCCGGTACTATCGGTAAATACCAGCGTGTTGGTAGTTACACCCAGTGGAAATTGTGCGCCGCTGGGTAAACCAGCTATTTGAATAATGCTACCCACGGAGGAGCGGAATTGCAATGACCAACCCTGAAGTTTAGGTTGCTTCTTATTCACGAGATCGTAAACCTTCAATTTCCATTTTCCATTGGGATCGCTACCATCATTCATGCTAGCCAGGTCATAACCGTTATGAGCCGTATAGCTTCCGGAAAGAACGGGCTTGTTTCCACTGCAATCATTTTCGGCGGAGTTTCCTGTTCCGACCACAAAATAGGCATCTATATCATCTCGGCTACAGCCGCCACTTCCCCAAAGGCCGTATTTACCAGGACGTTCAATTAACCTAACTACTGTACCATTAGGAGACACCAGGTCGATCACCAAATCACCAACACGTTTATGATCCAGTTTAAGGTAAACGCTTTCTAGGCTGACATCGGTACCGGTTGCTGTTCCTGAAATGCCTCCAGGGGTTAATTCTAAAGTGCTTAATCCATAGCTAGAGTACTTGGGTTTGTCATTGAGATTTTGTGGAACATTTTGATAGCTGGCACTGCTCAGACTGGTTTTTATTCCAGATCGGTCTAGGCTATAAACCACTTCTGCATAACATCCGGAGGCCGAAGTATTAACTATGGTGTCGTTGGGGCAATTGCCATCAGTGGCGCATACCTGCGTGTTGCATGCCCTGAACTCAATAAGATTCGGACAAGCCACCCCGCCATTTGATGCAGGAACGATTACCTGACGGGTTCTAAATTGCTGTCCACCACCGCAAGTGGTATCACAACTGCTCCAGGCGCTCCAGGCGCTTACCTGGCAATCTGTCGGGCAAGTTTGAGTATTGCAGCTGCGGTATTCTATCGTGGGACCACAAGGAATACCTCCGTTGGCCGCGGCAACCAGCACCGGTCTGGTCCTAAATTGCTGACCACCTCCACAACTTACATCGCAGGCACTCCATACACTCCACGCACCTAGCTGACAATCGATCGGCGCACTAGTGATTCTGATGGCACATAATTTGGCATTGTTGGCAGAACTTGTTGAAGAAAGACTTAGCACTCCGTCCTGAACATCGATGCGAAAGGTTTTTACCGCTGCCGCATCAGCACCAACATCAGCATAAATATCATAGTCATCAAGCACCAGAGTATTCTCAAGTGTCATATCAAACACCCTTTTACCATTGCTGTGGTTCTTATTAAAGGTCTCGGCAAAATGCAGTTCAACCATATACTCACCATTAGTTGGTACCGGAATGGCATAGGCTAGGTCAACCTCATATCTTTCCGATTTGTACAATTGTGGATCTGTGGTGTTGGATACGGTCTTATTGTTGCTAAATACCTGACCGTTAAGTGATAAGGTGTCTTTATGAAACAAAAATCCATCCACAGCAGTATAGTGATCACCACCACAGTTAATGCCAAAATCAAAGGCCGGTGTGGTACAGGTAGTCACTTGCAGATGGGTAACTACCACACTATCACATGCATTTTGATTTAATAGCGTGTCCGTATAAAACCCGGCTACGGTCTGATAGGCTCCTTGAGCCAGAACCGAATCTCCATTGCAGATGGTAGTGGAAACTGTATCAACGGTAGGTACGTGATTGGGGTTATTACAGACTGGAGGGTTGTATTTCACCTGTATCGCACACAACTTAGCCTTGTTTATGTCACTGGTACATGTAAGGTTTAAGACACCATCTGTTACCGTTACCTGAAATGTTTTGACATCTGCAGTGTATCCGCCAACCGAAGCGAAAATGTCATAATCATCAAGCACCAGGTTGCCTTCAAGATTTAAATCAAACACCCTTTTGTTGACCGCCTGGTTTTTATTGAAAACTTCAGCGAAATGTAAAGTCACATCATAGTTGCCAGAGGCAGGCACTGGGAAGCTGTAGGAGA
Organism: Owenweeksia sp.; assembly: GCA_965229445.1. Classification (GTDB taxonomy): domain Bacteria; phylum Bacteroidota; class Bacteroidia; order Flavobacteriales; family Schleiferiaceae; genus Owenweeksia. The sequence continues at coordinate 2,427,913 of OZ245876.1, read as the reverse complement.
GTGTATTGTGGTAGCGCTCTGATTGATATAGGACATCATCCGTCGTGCCAGCAATCGGGTCGCTGGAGCTAAAGGTTGAACCATTGTCAAACAGGCTGTCAGCAGAATAGCTGACACCACCGGTGGTGACGTAGGCCGCACCGCCACAATTGATATTTACTTCGTATGACGGTTGTGCTGTTAGACTCACTCCGAAAAGGAGAAGCAGGCACAGGGCTTTAATTCCGTAGAACCAGTTGGTTTGGTTCATCAGCTTAGAATCTGGGTAAATGGACATACAATTCATGTGTTAGGTTAAAATATGTTTTGACCTACACCATACCCATATAGCTATCCCCAGGTGAATGCACACCTCGAATTACTAATGAGAAAAAACCAATCATGATGTCCTGGTGGGAAACATGGTTAAGGTTAATTGGTATATGTAGGTTTAGGTTAAGGCCAACATCACACGAAGGCAATGAAAACCGGTGGCAATATAAATAAATTGGGTATTATTTTATAGAAGTTTTAGACAAGTGGCAGTTGAGGTCTTGCGCTTAGCTATTAGAAGCTCTCGCCAATGCGAAAATAGAATCCCGGGCCTTCTTGTGTAAAAGCAACATCCAATCGCGTAAACACATCTTTTTGGGGAAACATGAGAAGTCTCAGTCCAAAACCTGCAGTGGGTAATATCCGGCTAGCATCAAAGGGACTGGTATCGCTAAAAACCTCACCAAAACTGGCAAAGGCCGTGGCACCAAACCTCTTGGAAAACTTGAAGGGAAGCCAACGATACTCCAGCTGACCAGCGATAAGGTGCTTGTCGCGATAACGGCCCAGATAGTAACCCCTCATGAGAAATTCTCCTCCCATGAGCGCTAATTGATTGAAAGGAACTTCATTGCCAAAAGTGAATTGCCCGAACAACTGTGCGGCAAAAACTTGACGTTTGTTGATCTTCCGATATATTCTATTATCACTTATGATGGACGTAAAACTGAAGTCACTTCCCCAGGCGTCATCATAACGTAAGAAAGCCAGTTCAGAAAATAAGCCATGCCTGACGTTAAGGACATTGTGGCGATTATCATAGACTGCCCCCAGTCCAAATCCGAGGTTGGAAGAACCATTACCTCCGGTGGGAATTTCCACCGGGTCTTCCGGATTAGCTTGCTCAAAATCTACCTTTGACAAACCCTGATAATCTATTTCTAATCCCAAATAAAAGGAGTGAACTAATTCCCGCAGCACCCTTTCCTTAATTATCAAATAGTTTCCATGTGCCAGTGCTTGATATTCTGATGGGCTATCTGGGCCAATGCCATAATAGAGCAACGGGAAACTCTGATATTTAACTTGTCCCAGAAAGAACCATTTGTTTTTATCGCTGTAGAAAGCATGGTCAAACCATGCTCCGTATTGGTTTTCTAAGGTGTAAAAAACGAAACCGCTTACCTCACTTAGTCGGTTAGAGGTGTCTCGGTTGGCATAATAAACATACAAGGTGGAAAATCCAAAATCCCAACTGGTTTCTGGGGCGTAACCCAATGATGGATAGATAATTAACTTAGAGTCTGCAGGGTCACCACGCTCGTTAAAAACATCGTCGAAATAACGCCAAATAAATCCGTGTTCTTTCTTTTCGTCTTCCTGGCAAAGCGCCAAAAGTGGAAACAGGAGAATGATTATCAGACTATTTTTGAGCAAGGGCCAACTAATTTATAGGGTAGGCCAAATATGCAACGTTTAGACTAAACTTAGAAAGAAACCCTATAGCTTAATGTTGGAAATAATCCGAGTTGATACATATACCCAACGCTTTGAGTGGATTGTTCCCAATAAGTGTTCACTACAGCCTGGTTGTTGGTTAAGTTTTGAACGTCAATTTTCCATTCTGTAGTAACCTTGCGATGATTGCGTCTGATTCCGAATGCCAGATCCCATTTTATTACCTCATCCCCTCTGGCTCCAAAGGGTTTGGATTCATCCCTCACGGTAGTATTTTGTTGACGCGATGCTTCCAGATCCATTGGAGTATATGGGTTGCCACCGATAATAGCGAGTTTAGTGTTCACAAAGAAGATACGATTTTTATGACTTTGCCCCAGCATAAATTCCTTGCCACCCAAAGCGTTTATCACATAACGCCCGTCAAAGGCCGTGTTGCGCTCAACATTATCCATGGCAGTATATAAGGATTGGTATAAGGAAAAGGTACTTAGATAATAAAACCCATGTTGAAAGTAGCGTTCGGCAGATAATTCCAAACCATAATTGCGTCCCGACCCCCGGTTTACCAATGCTTGATTGGTGTAACCGCTTGAGTAATTCAGAATAGACTGATAACTGTTGGGTTGATTTTCAATGGGTACCTGATACAGATGTTGATAATAGAGGTCTGCCTTCAGTATGGTGTGGGCCATAATCCTATTCTGATAACCGAGCACAAAATGAGCCGACCGGGCTGGACCTAAATCTCGGTTGGGTGTAGAAACTTGACCAGAGGCGTCATAATTTTTGGCCAGGTAAATGGCAATGCTTTCCATCTTACTATGAAGGCCAAATCCAGCAGAAAGCGCATGCTTCTCGTTTATTTCCCAATTAACCGCAGCACGGGGTTCAAAAGAGGATTTATTATTTAGCATGAACTGCAAATAATGTGCTCCGGCCACCATGGAAACATTGGGGGTAAAATGGTGTTTCCACTCCAGGAAGCTTTGTAGGCTGCCAGCATTCCCCTTATCACTCAGAAGGGTCTCCAATTTATTATTGTCATAGTTTAGGTTGCGGCTTTGCATGTTATAGCTCAGGTGATTGTATATCACTCCCGTCCTCAGTTTGTCATATTTGCTAAGCTTATAGTTGAAAATGGAGCGTGCAGAAAGCGTTCCTTGTCTGAAATCCTCAAAATAGTCTTCGTGAAAATCCTGTAAGCTGTCCTCCCGCTCTACGTAAATAAACTCAGCAATATTTCCATGGGCACTTATGCTGGATTTGAGATACGAGTTTTTACCGGTAAGCCAGGTATGGGTTACTCCGGTTGCTCCCATGCGATTTTTCATATCTACCTTGCCCAGTACCAATGTTTCGTCATCTTCTGGAGTTTCCTCGGTCTGAATTCCACTGCTTCCACCCAGGCCAAATACAGTAATCCGATGGTTGGAATTAATGGGTAAATCAAGCTTGAATGACATGTCCTGGTATTTGGGAACACCATTGAAATCTACAATGCCGGCAGCATCTAGCAGAGCCAGTGAGGAATATCGATAATTTGCCAGGTACGAACCCCGATAACCTTTTTTAAAGGGACCTTCAATGGTTGCGTCAATGCCCAGAGTGCTTGCCTGCATGGAATACTCGCGCTTTTCATTGTTTCCAGTTCTCAGTTGCATATCCATCACGGCTGATAGGGCATTGCCATACTGCGGCGCAAATGCACCGGTGTAGAAATCTGAATTACCCAGCATGGAACTGTTTAGAACGTTAATGGGACCACCGGTGCCCCCTTCATCAGAAAAGTGATTTGGATTAGGGATTTCTACCCCTTCTAAACGCCACAGTATGCCCCGCGATGAATTCCCTCTCACAATAATATTGTTATCACCCTGCGGGTCATTTACGACCCCGGCAAAGGAAGATACTAGGCGTGACGGATCATCAATGGCACCCGCAAATCGTTTGGCTTCTTCAACGGAGATTGATTTGGCACTGACCAGGGCCATATCATCATTAACCTTTCCAGGGTCTATTCTGCTGGTAACATGTACCTCCTCTAGTGTATTTACTGATTCGGTCATTTCTATGCTCAGAACTGTTTCTCGCGCAGAATTTACCTGAATATGATTTAGAAAAAGGTCCTCATAGCCAATGAAACTGATTTGTAAACTCACTCTCCCAACTGGTACATGCTCAATTCTGAAATAGCCCTGAGCATCTGAAACTGCGCCAATTCCAAGTTCTTTGATAAATACATTTGCGCCAGGTAAGGGGGATCGGGTATCCGTATCCACAATGTTTCCCCTGATGGTTTGAGTAGTTTCCTGACCTGTGGCTACTGAAGGGCAGCCTAGAATAAATAGACCAATAATTAATTTTAAGATCGTTCTCATTATGAAGTGGTTTCTAATGAGACAATCCAATTATCAAATACCCCTATCTACCTTTTGAAAATTAAAAAAAGCGCAGACTGAACTTTCCCCCCAACCAGGATTGGAAGTACCAGTTGTCAACAGTAGTTTCATAGAAATAATAGTCTGAAAAGCGTGTTTCCTGCTCTAAATCCTTCATTTCTGCGCCATAAATACGGAGTGCCGGACCAGCGGCAATGCTGAATTTTGGCGATATCTTGAAACAAAAAGAAGGTTCTAGTCTTAATAGGTAGCGGTGCTCGTACTGATCAATGGTATTGATATCGAACAGAGCCCCAGCAATCACATCGGTATTGAATTGCCATTTTGAACCCATGTTTACCAGAGTACCTAAGCCATAGTTGGCCCTGATATCTTCGCCATTGGTTCCCAATTCAAAAATATTGTAGAACGGGTCGACTCCCGTTTTGAACCCTATATTAACCGGAAAGTATTCGTCTACAGATAACTCCAGAACATTATATCCCCAACGCACATAACTAAAGAATCCAATGGGAACTGAGGATGAGGAGTCAGCATAATTGATAAATGCCAGTTGCAGGCCATCACTGAGATGGGCGTAATTGAAAAAGGCGGCCAGTTGCAATCCTCCATTGTATTTGGCATAATTCGCAAAACCGGCAATCTGACCTAAATTGACACTGTCAGTAATGATGTTCAAGAATCCGGCTCCTTGTATACCGGAATTATTAGTGGCATAGTTAGCAAAGCCACTAAGCTGCGATATTGCCACATCCTTCCTGGCAACATTGGCAAAACCACTTATTTGAAATCCGTCTACCGAGTGGTTCGTGAAATTCACAAAACCTGCCATCTGACTACCATACATATGACCATTTAAGGTATTGGCAAAACCGGAAATTTGTAAGCCGTGAAGGTCTCCCCAATTGACATTGCTAAAGCCCGACATCTGAATACCGGTCATGTCCTGTCCATTGTAGTTAGATAAACCGGCCACCTGCGCTCCTTTTACGCTATCTCCAGTAACATTGGCTAAACCTGCAATCTGAAGGCCAATCACATAGCTTCTGTCCACATTCACCAAACCTCCTACTTCCAGACCGCTGGTAGCTTTTGAATATCCCGCTAGAACATTTAGGGATAAGTGATTAACATTATTGCTATTTCGTAAACCATTGGTGCTCAGACCCGGAATCAGAGAAATCTGATAGGGTTCCACCCCATAAATGGGATCATTCTCCGACATGCTTAAGAGCTTGTCGGGCACAAAAACCTGGACCATACCTCTTTCATTTACTGAACTTAATCCGGGATCTTTTTTTTCCAAACCGGATATTGATGGTTCAATAAGCTTTAGATTAACATCCACCTGGTCTTTGGTATCGTCCGCGTATTTTAGAATGCTGGTTTGATAACCCGAGCGGCTTATAACCAGGGTAAGTCCACCCTGACCGTCTTTGAGCGTCAACTCATAATAGCCGGAGGCATCGCTAGCCGTCAAAATATTGTGCTCCGGATTATAGATGGAGGCATAAATAATAGGTTGATTAGAGCGGCCATCAGTTACGTATCCGGAAAGGGTAAGCTCACGAGCGCGTTGATCCGGATCTTCATACAGCACGACATGCCTGCCCACGGCACGGTAGTGAATGTTCTGAGGTAAAATTTCCTGTAGAATGCTTTCCAATCTTTCATTCGTAAAATGGCAACTTATGGGCATGTTCGGATCCAGTATTTCCGCATCATAGGAGAAGTAAAATCCTCCAGAAATTTCCAATTCCGACAAAACGCTTTGTAAATTCTTACTCTCGGCCTGGTAGCTCAGTTTCTTCTTTAGATTATTGGTCTGACCAAGGGCAACGATCGGCAAAAAAATCAGTATCAGGCCATAATTAAGAATCTTTGCAGATGCGCTCATTGGCTAAAACTTTGTACGAGTTTTTATCATCGATGATTCTTATGTTGAATGTACTCTCAATAACCAGGAGTATGGCTTCGATGCTCTCGGATTGAAATTTAGTGGTGAGTAAGCAATCACTGAGTTGCTCAGGTTTAAATTTAAATTTTACCTGATAGTTTCGCTCCAGAATTTCCAGCACCTCCGGCAGGGGGGTACGCGTAAAGTCCAAACTTTGGTTGTACCAGAACAGGGCATCCTCGGTCATATGTACCGTTCTGAATATTTTACCCGACTTATAGTCAAGTACACCTTGCTGACCTGCGGTAAATTCCTGATCCTCAATGCTATCCCTCTGTTCAATGCCTCTTAGAGCCACTGCGCCTTCCGTAACCGTTAAAAAGAGACTATCACCTTGTTCTCTTAAATTGAATGAGGTTCCCAACACTTCTACTTCGCCTTTGCTGGTTCTTACCAAAAAGGCTTTGGAGGGATCGCGTTCTACATCAAAGAAGGCTTGTCCGCTTAATTCCACAATGCGTTTTCCCTTCTTAAAAGAACGCGGGTATTTAATGAATGAACCGGCTTGCACCACTACCAATGAGCCATCAGCCAGCCTGGTTTCAATATTGGCTTCCGCCGAAGCCTGGAGCTTTTCCGTAGGACTAAAAAACTGACGGGTGACTAAGAATACGGCAAGAATTAAGCTGGCAGCTGCAGCGAGGTAAACGAATCTCTGATTGATATTTCTAAGTAATCCTTGCTTTGGTTTTTCTTCCTCTTCCAATCGGTCAGAAAACTTGTTCCAGGCAATGTCCGCATTAAATTCAGGTGCCTCTCCAGTGATCTGCCATAGTTTTTTTAATCGCTCATACTGTTCTTTGTGGTCAACCGAGGCGTCTATCCATGATTCTACTTGCCGAATTTCTTCTTCGGAACATTCCCTAGTCAGATATTTTATAAGCAAGTTGTCCGTCATAAACTAAAGGATTCCATGGTTAAGACAATCTTATAAGCTTTTACCCTCATCCCCACAGTAATATTTGTATGATTATCAGCAGGCTGGGAATTAAATCTGACAGCTCCGAGCGTAAAGAGGCCAGAGCCTTCCCCATCTGGTTTTCGATGGTTTTTATGGATAAATTGAGCTTCTCTGCAATCTCTCGGTACTTCATATTCTCAAAGCGACTCATGCGGAAAATCAATTGTCGTTGTTCTGGCAGCTTGGCTATAGCAGCAGCAATGCGATCCAGCGTTTCGGATGATTCTAAGTGATCATGCTTGCTGAGTTCCAAGAGAGCACGTTCCCGTTCATGGTGCTTTTTGTAGCCTTCCCTTACTTTAATGTGCTTTACCAGGTTTAAGCTCTCATTGCGCACAGCTTTGAACAAATATGACTTGAGTGAACCTTTGATTTCGATTTCATTCCGTTTTTGCCATAGTTTATAAAAAAGTTCCTGCACAATTTCCTCAGCCGCTTCCTCTTCGTGCAGAAAACCAAAGACATACCTGCAAAGAGCCGAATAATGGGTCTTGAATACTCGCTCAAAACCCTCGATAGTGCGTATCTCTTCTTTTATTTCAGTATCGGAATTCAAAGCTTAGATGGTGGCCAAAGTTAATCAGTCCATTCTTCACGAAACTATTATTCTCCGGCTGAATTTCAAGCTTTAAATTTGTGGCGATGAAAAAAATCAGAATTGGTATTAATGGTTTCGGTAGAATTGGTAGATCTATAACCCGGGTCATTCGAAAGTATCCATCTATTGAACTGGTGGCCATCAATGATCCAGCCTCGATTGATAATATGCTTCACCTGTTGAAGTACGACACGGTACACGGAAGATTTCCGGATAAATTAGAAAAAAAAGATGCTGATACGCTGGTGATAGGAGAGCAGGAAGTCAGGGTTTTTGGTTTTAAAGAAGTGGAGCAAATTCCCTGGTCGAGCTGCAAGGTGGATGTCGTGCTGGAGGCTACCGGTCTGTTTAGAAGTACAGAGCTAGCCTTACCCCATATTACATCGGGCGGAGCCAGGAAGCTCATCATTACTGCACCTCCAACTGATGATACCAAGACCATTGTTTTGGGAGCTAATGATCATAAATTAACTTCGGATGATAAGGTGATATCAAACGCATCTTGTACCACCAACTCTGTAGCACCATTGTTAAAAGTGGTAGATGATTTATGCGAAGTTGATCATGCCTATATCACCACCGTGCACAGTTATACGACAGACCAGAAGTTACATGATGCACCACACCGGGATTTTAGAAGAGGGAGAGCGGCAACCGAAAGTATAGTGCCAACCACCACCGGGGCAGCAAAAGCTATTACCAGGATCTTCCCGGAATTAGAGGGCAGGATAGGTGGGGCCGGAATCCGCGTACCCGTGCCAGATGGCAGTTTAACAGATATGACTATTACGGTGCGTAAGCCTGTGGGCGTTGATGAAATCAATCAAGCCTTCAAGAAGGCGTCTCAATCGCCCCAATGGAAAAACTATCTGGGTTATACTGCGGATCCAATTGTATCAACAGACGTTATTGGTAGCGCTTACTCCGTGCTCTTCGATGAGGGTCTTACCTCGGTGCTCGGCAATATGGTAAAGGTGGTAGGTTGGTATGATAATGAGATGGGCTATAGCCATCGCTTGGCCGACCTGCTTGTAAAACTTCAGTCTTTGAATGAAGAGCAATGAATGCAGTTGAAGAATTTGTGATTTCTCTGGATGAAGAAAGGAGGGAGGTGGTGATCTATTTGCATCATCTCTTTACAGAAAAGTTAAGCCTCAAACCCAAAATGCGATATGGATTGCCCTTTTACGATGATGAAAAGTGGTTATGCTATATCAATCCTAAGCGAACGGGTGGTGTGGAACTGGTGTTCCTCGACGGTCAAAAGCTAGAAGATCCTTCTGGAATTCTAGATCCTGCTGGAAGAAAGATGGTGGCTGGAATTATGATACACTCCTTGGAAGATATCCCTGAACAGGAGATCATCGCACTGGTGGCGCAGGTAATTTCTTAGGCTTATTCAATTTCAAAGCCTTAGAAAGCCCACCTAAAACCATTTTAGGTGAGAGCGTCTGAAAGTATAGCCACGACCCTGCTGCGAAGTACTTTCTCTCATTTGCATAAAGATAAGCATGATAAGTCTTCCAACTTCGTATCACGAATCAACCAAACTGAGCTCTATGAACCCAACAGCTCCTCCAGTTTCTGCTCCAGAGCCGCTCCTCGTAAGTTGGTCTGAATGATGGTGCCATCACGATCCACAAGCACCGTATAAGGGATCCCTTGAAAACCGAATGTTGAGACAGCCTCTGACTTCCAGCCTTTGAGATCACTGACGTGGTTTTCCCAGCTGAGGCCATCTTGCGCTATGGCTTCTGTCCATAGTTGCGCCGGATTTTGCTGGTTGGGTAATCCATCCAGAGAAACACTAAAAACCTCAAAGCCTTTAGGGTTGTACTTCTCGTACATTCTCACCACATTAGGATTTTCCATGCGGCATGGTTTACACCAGGCAGCCCAGAAATCCACTAGTACTACTTTCCCTCTGAGATCTGATAGATTACGCACATTGCCGTTGGGATCCGGTAGGCTGATTTCAGGTACCTGAGCCCCGGCAGAAACGGAATTCTTGATTTCTTCCAGCCTTTGTTGCTCGGCTACCTGGGCACGCATGCGCTCGGTATCTTCATTGAAACTCTTGGTGATTCTATGATCGGGATAAGTTTCACTGATGCCATTGGCTACTTTTTCCAAATACTCAAAGTTTTCCTGAACCGAAAGAATGGGTCTGTTGCCTACACCCTGACTGAAGATATAAATATTGGCCATGTCTCCAGGGTTTTGATCGATACGATCCTTAAAAGTCTGAGCCGAAGACTGGATGATCTGATTGTAGGATATGTCCAATTGTGCGCGCATCGCCGCGAAATTTTCAGATTCCTGTGCACCGCTTAGTAGCTGACTAAGGCTGTCTACCTCACTCATTGCCGATTCCGTAACGGTCAGGATTTCTTTGATGGCTTGTGATTCATAGCTGCCGCTGATCGTATAGCTGGATTCTGGTGAACCAGCGTCTATCACCAGTTCTGCTTGATCTCCCGGATTTAGCAGTAATGGAATATTGAATTGTTCCGTCACATAAACGAAAATAAAAGTGAGCGAATCAATGTCAGGTGCGTAGTTAAACTTGCCTTCCGCTCCGGATACTGGTATCACCTGCAGGGTATCCATATTGTTGCGACCACTGATCTTTACCAGCGTAATTTCTTCGGCACCACTTACGGTTCCACTTATGCTGGTGCCACCACTGTTGCAAGAAACGAGCAATGCTACAAGGGCCAATAGGCTAAAAATCGACTTAATATTCATTATAGGGGGTATTACTTTTCTAATTCTTGTTGAACTAATTTACTGGCAAGCTTGGGATCAGCTTTCCCTTTGGATAGCTTCATAACTTCACCCATAAACATGCCTAATAAACCTTTTTTCCCGGCTTTGTATTCTGCTACTTTAGCCGGATTTGATGCCAGTGCTTGTCGCACTAAATCCATTAACGCATCCTGATCGCTTTCCTGTATAAGGTTCTTTTCTTTTGCGACTACCTCAGGATCAATGCCAGGTGATTCCAGCAAGCTTTTAAACAACTCTCCAGAAGCCGCAGAATTACTAACTACGCCATTGTCAACCAGACTAATAAGACGGGCAATGGTATTGGGTTTTAACGGGAATTCAGTGATGTGTACAGCCTGATCATTGAGGTATGATTTTACACTACCCATGATCCAGTTAGCTGCTGCTTTGTAATTCTTCGTATGTTTTAAAACTTCTTCGAAATAAAGGGCAATGTCCTTATCATCCGTCAAAAGACGGGCGTCATAATCACCCAGGCCTAACTGAAGGTACTTGGCATACAGTTCATTAGGTAATGGAGGCATGTTAACCTTAACCGACTCTATATAGTCTTGCTTAACCCAAACCGGTTGCAGATCAGGCTCATTAAAATATCGATAATCATGCGCTTCCTCTTTAGAACGCATAGCGGTTGTCTTGCTGCGAGCCGCATCAAAAGTTCGTGTTTCCTGATCAATGATACCGCCGGATTCTATTTTTTCAAACTGGCGATTGATCTCATAGTCGATAGCCTTTTGAACATTTCTAAATGAGTTGAGGTTTTTCACCTCCACCTTGGTGCCAAATTTTTCTCGTCCGCGTGGTCGAATGGAAATATTCACGTCGCAACGCAGGCTTCCCTCTTCCATATTGCCATCTGAAATATCCAGATAGCGCACCAACTTGCGCATTTCTGACAGATAATTGTACGCTTCGGCACCTGATCTGAAATCAGGTTCACTTACTATCTCCAAAAGGGGTACACCGGCACGGTTTAGATCGATCAGACTGTCAAATGGATCGATGTCATGGAGGCTCTTACCGCTATCTTCTTCCATATGAATGCGGGTAAGACCAATTGTTTTTTTGTTGCCATCAGCATCTTCAATTTCCACATAGCCACCATTGCAAATAGGCGTAAGGTGTTGCGTAATTTGATAGCCTTTTGGCAAGTCAGCATAGAAATAATTCTTCCGGGCAAATTCATTGCGCTCCCGGATGGTACAATTGCATGCGAGACCCAGTTTTACCGCTGACTCAATAACTTTTTTATTGATTCGCGGCAAGGTTCCCGGATGACCCAGAGATATAGCGTTGGTCTGAGTATTAGGGGCAGCACCGTATGCCGTAGCATCGGAACTGTAAACCTTACTTAAGGTGTTGAGCTGAACATGAATTTCCAGACCAATGACAGGTTCGTATTTCTCTAAAATATCCTTCATCTCGGGCGGCAAAGAAACAAAATATACATCGGCTCACAAAGGTAGATTGAGCCTGATCTTCAGCGGTCAATCTCAAGACATATAGCGATGAATCTTAGATCTTATTTCTGTGACCAATTCTGCTTTTTGGTGAAAGAGAATATGCATTTCTATAGGCCATACATAAATGCGTTTCGCCAAACTATCAGACACCAGCGGCTTTAATCTTGCCCAATCCTTTTCGGTGGTAATGATGGGTAAGCTACTGTTTTCCAGTTGTTTGATATCATTCGGGGAAAATGAATGATGATCGCCGTAGGCCAGGTGAGATTTTAATACGAATTGTGACTGTACCTGTTCTTTTAACAAGAGCGGGTTAGCGATACCAGTAAGCAAGACGACTTCTACCCCTTGATCATGCCACAATTTCCCGGTACTACTTTTCAGCGATCCATAACGTACACTGCTGAAGTATGTAGATTGATATTGAATATTTAGACTGCTCAGAAAGCTTTGCTTCTGTTTATCGTCCATATCAGTGGGACATTTAGTAATGATGATTATATCTGCTCTTTTGACTGACCCTCTCGATTCCCTCAGGTTGCCGGCCGGCAGCAGGTGGTCTTTATAGTATGGATCAGACCAGGTAGTTAATAAAATATTCACATCACCTTTTACATAGCGGTGTTGGAAAGCGTCGTCGAGAATAATTACATCTAGTTGGTATCTCTCCAACAAAGCTTCTATTCCTCGAACTCTTTTTTCTGATACAGCCCCTTTAAGCTGCGGAAACTTGTTCATAATTTGCCAGGGCTCATCGCCAATTTCACTGGGTGAGTCGCTCGGAGAAATGATACGTAATCCTTTAGTAGAACGCCCGTATCCGCGACTGACAAAGCCAATTTTAAGATCTGGCAGCTGGCTAATCAAGAATTCGACACAAGGTGTTTTACCCGTTCCTCCCGTACTAATATTGCCTACTACGATTACTGGTATTTCAAAGCCATGAGATTTAAGCCATCCGAGATCAAACAATTTGTTTCTAATGGCGGTTACCAAAGCATAAAGTGGCACCAGTGGCCAAAGTATTTTACGCCATACTGCCATTGAAACCTAGTTGAGCTGTTTGTTGAGGTATACTTTTATCATATCTATTTCATGAGGCTGAAACCATTTTATTTCAGAATCTCGTCTGAACCAGGTTAACTGACGTTTTGCATATCGCCGTGTATTCTTTTTAATTTCTTCTATGGCAAGATGTAGCGGTATATCTCCGCGGATGTAATTTACGAGCTCATCATATCCTACCGTCTTCAGGGCAGCTTTGTCCCAGTAATTTTTAAGCTCGCGAACTTCTTCTTCCAGGCCGGCTGCCATCATAGCATCCACTCGTTCATTAATTCTATCATAAAGTACTTCTCGAGCCATGTTTAACCCAATTTTTATTGTTTTGAACGGACGGGTCTGCTTTGTGCCCCTTCTAAATGATGAAAAGGGTTTTCCTGTAGAGCGAATAACTTCCAAAGCACGGATCACCCGTTGCGGGTTTTGAAGGTCGACCTCCTGGTGGTATTGAGGATCTTTAGAGGCTAATTCAGTCTGCAGTACAACCAACCCGCTCTGGGCATGAATAAGATTGAGCTCTTCTCTAATCGCGGGATCAACTTCAGGAATTTGGTCAAAGCCCTCAGTCAAAGCCTTCATGTACAGGCCACTTCCTCCTACCAGCACAAGATTATCCCTGGATTGAAACAATTCCATAATGGCTTTCAATGCAAGCTTTTCATATATACCCGCATTTATCGTATCAGACAAGCTGTGGCTTGCTACAAAATGGTGTTTAACCGCGGCAAGTTCTGAGGGAGAAGGAGGTGCCGAACCAATTTTAAGTTCCTGATAAATTTGCCTGGAGTCGAAGGACAGGATTTCTGTACTGAGCCATTGAGCGAGGGAAATAGCTAAGGAAGTTTTACCTACGGCGGTAGGGCCGCAAATAAAGAGGGCTGTTTTAGCTGAGTTCATGACCACAACTCTTGCAGTATTGCGCATCGACATGGTGTTCATGCTCACCGCACTCATTACAGGTCTTGGATGCCTGGTTGGCTTTGTTCCGCCGGTATGCCCCCCCCATTTCGGCTGTAACGATGCCGGTAGGTACGGCGATTATGCCATAACCAATAATCATGATGAGTGACGCGAAGGCTTTTCCAAGGGGAGTTTGAGGGGAGATATCCCCATAGCCCACCGTAGTAAGCGTAACAATACACCAATAGATACTCGAGGGTATACTCGTAAACCCATGGTCTCCACCTTCTATAATGTACATGGCTGTTCCCATAATAAAGACGATGCACACCACGGTAATAAGAAACACCGTGATTTTTATTCTGCTGGCCTTGAGAGCGTCCGTTAAAACCTTAGCTTCTCCAAGAAAGCGTACCATTTTAAGTACCCTGAATACACGCAGCAATCTAAAACTACGGATGACTAAAAAATACTGCGCACCTACAATGAATATCGCCAGATAGGTAGGAATGATGGAGATTAGATCAATGATGCCATAAAAGCTAAGGGCATACCTCGCTTTGTACTTCACTACCATTAATCGAATAACATACTCAAGTGTAAAGAGTATGGTGAAAAACCATTCTGCTGCGCGGAAAAAATCTTTGTGCTGTTGGAGTAAAACAGGCACACTTTCCAGCATTATGGTAATGAGACTGGCCACAATAGCAATCAGTAATAGCACGTCAAATAACCTGCTCTTCGGGGTGTGAGAATGGAAAATAATGGCGTACCACTGAGCGCGCCAGCCAGAATCTTTTGCCGGTTTGTTGTAATTCACGAAAGTGAGATTTCTTCAAAAATAGAGATCAGTAGTCCAGGATAATCAACAATATGCTAATTGTAATTAACAAGGAATCGGGGTAAAGGCAATTTTTCCCTACATTTAGTACTCACCAATCAATAAAAGGGCATGGTAAAATCATACACAGAAATACCCTTGGTTGAGAAAGAAAAGATTGCTGGGCTTCACTTTCCGGCTTCGGAAGTTCTCGGCGATGAGAATTTGAGAAAGCATCGCATCACCGTGCTTCACCACGCCACCAGCCTGGGAAATCTGGATCAACATAAGGTAAATATACTCTTCGAGGATAATGAGGGGGTAAAGCGGGTAAACACCACTATTTGGGCGCTTACCGAGAACCGAATCATTCTGAAAAACAATCGGAGCATTCCCATTAACAGAATTCACTCGGTTGTAATCGCCTAGTTAGCTTAACACATAAACGGGTTGGTGGTGGCTACTAGTATTAGTACCATTGATCTTCATCCAAACTGTCAAAATCTTCACTTTCACCGAAGGAATCACCGGAATCAGGTTCCGCTTCCATGTTTTTCACAGGAGGTTCAGCAGGTCTTTCACCTACTTTGCCTACTAATCGAGGATAGACCTTATCCATATCCGGTTCCTGCAAATCCACCAATTCTACATAGAAGGTCCACAATTTTAGGAAGTCATAAACATAGAGCATTTTGGCACCTACCTCCGTAAAACAGCCACCTACATTGTTAGCTTCCAGAGCATTTCGTCCGGTGTCCGGATCAAAATCCATCATGCTAATTTCTTCGCCTTGTTCCCATTCTTGATTGCTTCTGAAGAATGAGCACAATTCGCCCTGATCCAAATCAAAAGCTCTTAGAATGGCTCTGTGAAGCAGGTTTAAATCACTATTTGGCAGAAGCGCGATATCTCTAATCACGTCCTCCTCGGTGTCTAAAACACATCTTAATAGATAAACTTTTGTTGTTGTCATGAGCGGTTTTTAAGACCCATTTCATGTCCTATACGGAGCATGAATTCCCGGGCTTCCTGTTCATCATTTTTGATTTCACCTTCAAGGATAGCCTCCTTAATAGCTTCCTTAATCTTACCAATTTCTGGACCGGGCTTTAAATCGAAAGCAGCCATGATTTCTTCGCCCCCTACGGGAGGTTGGAAACTTCTGATTCGGTCGGATTCTTCCACTTCCTTAAGTCGTGCACGCACCATTTGGAAGTTTTGTAAATACTTCTTTTTCTTCCGTTCGTTTCGGGTTGTTATATCCGATTCACATAACAACATCAAATCTTCCATATCATCACCTGCGTCAAAAAGCAACCGGCGCGCGGCGCTAGCTGTAGCCTGACTATCTGCCACCGCGATAGGGCGGCTGCTCAAGCTCACAATTTTCTGAACGTATTTAAGTTCAGAACCGAGATTTAGCTTTAGGCGCTTAAAAATTTTGTAGATCATTTTGCTCCCTACGTACTCGTGATTATGAAAAGTCCATCCGGTACCTTTTATAAACTTCTTGGTAACAGGTTTCCCGATATCGTGGAACAGGGCCGCATATCGCAACCATAAATTATCGCTGCGCTCGGCCAGGTTATCCACTACCTGAAGGGTATGGTAGAAATTATCTTTATGCAGCTGTCCTTCTATCTCGTCTACTCCCTTAAGGGCGGTTATTTCTGGTAGAAAATAGTCCATTAACCCGGTTTCATAAAAGAGACCAAGACCCACGGAGGGCTTGTTGGATAGCATAATTTTGTTGAGCTCATCAGTTACCCGTTCAATACTAATGATGCGAATACGATCCTTGGTTTCCCTGATAGCAGACAGGCTAGATTCTTCAATTTTAAAATTGAGTTGAGAAGCAAAACGAATAGCCCGCATCATGCGAAGCGGATCATCAGAATAGGTAATCTTTGGATCGAGCGGAGTGCGAATGATACGATGATGCAAATCCTGAATTCCTCCAAAGGGATCCATAAGTTCACCGAAATTCTCTTCATTAAGGGCAATAGCCATGGTATTAATGGTGAAATCCCTTCTCCTCTGATCATCATCAAGGCTGCCATTTTCCACAATTGGCTTGCGGCTTTCCCGTCGATAGGATTCTTTACGCGCCCCAACAAATTCAAGATCCAGATCCTTGTATTTAACCTGTGCAGTACCGAAGTTTTTGAATACACTTAAACGGGCGCCTTTCAATTCCTGCTTTAATCGATTGGCTAGCTCGATACCACTCCCCACTGCCACAAAATCAATGTCTTTTGGATTGTCTCGCTGCAATAGTAAGTCTCTCACATAACCACCAACCACGTACACAGGCATATTCAATTCGTCAGCAATTTTACCGATCAATTTGAATATTTCCGTGTTAATAAGCTGCTTCACATTCAAAACTTAATTAGGAAAGACTTTTTCCGAATAAATCGCCAATATCACGAGCAAAATCATCATTGAATAAATGCCGATATGGATCCTTTTCACCGATTTCTTGATGGCCAGGAGTTCCTCCTTTTTATCGTCCATTGCAATGGGGAAAAGCATAGGAAATAGGAGAAAAGCCTTCCATCGATCCTGCCGCGCTTGTCCATCATTCCAGGAGAACTTCCAAAAATCACCAGGCGATGATGGTTTTCTTTGCAGCCGGCGTTGATATCGGAATTGCAGATCTGCTTTTCTAATAAACATCCATAGGATGGCTATCAGAATAAGAAAGGTAATAAGTATAAAGAGGATTTCCGCCATAATTCCGATCTGCAAAAGTAGCCTTCACGAGTGGATAGGCAAGCTATTCTTTTAGTCATCTAGTATCTCGCGATAAACTTCAAGGGTGGCTTTAGCCATGTCTGCTTTATCAAACTGACGAGCTCTTTCTTTACCTGCTTTTACAAGTTTCTGCTTTAGTTCCGGATTATTGAGGAGCTCCATAACATTCCTGGCTAATCCTTCAGCATCCTTAACCTCTGCCAACAAAGCTTCCTTTCTATCTCGCACAATTTCGGGGATGCCTCCGGCTCTGGTGCTTACGATAGCCACTTCCGCCAGTAAGGCATCAATAATGGTGGTTCCCAAGCCTTCCTTTTCCGATGAAAACAACAACACATCCAGACCGGGTAAAAGCCTTGCCACGTCCTCTCTAAAGCCTAGAAAGGTGAATTTTGGTTTTAAGTTTTTGCTGATTACGATATCCTGAATTTGTGCTCTTTGTTCTCCTTCACCGATGACCACAAAATGGACATCATCACGTTGGCCACAGATTCTTTCCGCGGCATCTACAAAAGTGAAATAATCCTTTTGCTGGGTTACTGCCGCAACGTTGCCGATCAAGATATCATCACTAAACAGACTTAATACTTTGCGCAGGTACTGTTGATCCGGATTTGTAAATTTTTCAAATTCAACTCCGCTGTGAATGACCATTGACCGGGAGGGATCCTTGATACTTTTATCAATGATTCGTTTTACTTCGTGGGAAACACAGATGATCTTCTTAATTTGAGGAAAGTTGTATTTGAAGTGAGAGAACCAATTGTTACTCACGGGGTAATCAACGCGGCGATGCAACACCATGGGTTGCTTCATACCGAAAAGGAGGGAGGCTAGAACCACGGCGTTGTGTGCATGCGAGTCATGGGCATGAATGATATCCGCAGAAACCTGTTGCGCAAATTCTGCCAATTTGCGACTAAAGCCAAGGGAGAGAGAAGACTTTTTTCGGCCCGACTCTACATTTCGGTCGTACATCAGGCAATTAAACTCAATACTGCTGCCAATCGCACAGAATACATACTGATCTATTTGATCGTCAATCTCTTCGTATAGATAAATTATTTGCTGCTCACCACCTCGCCAGGTGTCGGCAGTAGAAACATGGATTACTTTCATTTTATAGGGATTTTTTCTCCCTCCTGAAGTCGCCAGAGTTTTAAGGCTCTGTTGAAAAGATAACTGCTGTGTTGTAGTGAAATTATTAATCCAACCCGACCGTCTAGAAAGCCCAATCTAATAATATATTTATTCACGAATCCCCAAACCGGCTTCACCAGTAGATGATAGGCGGTAACCTTTTTTCCTTTGTTAAATCGATCGTATGCACCTAAGGTAGCATATTTCCAGGATTTTTCGAGGTAGGTAGATAAGTCGCGATAGGTGTAATGATCCATGGGCGCCAGAAGGTCTTCATACTTTCCCCGCACTTCCATTTCCTCGTGAACCTTGCTGTCTTTATAGCGGGCATATTGATGATTAAAAAGTCGAAATACCTTATCGTTTTGCCAACCACTGTAGCGCACCCGCTTGCCCATAAAGTGATTTCTACGTTTAATCCTGAACGCGATATAATCTTTCGGATTATATAATCGTTCGGTTATTTCTTCTCGCAGTTCATCTGGAATGCGTTCATCAGCATCCAAGATTAAGACCCAGTTGTGATTGCATTGTTCTATACCCCAATTCTTCTGTTGGGCGTAGCTTTCAAAGGGGCGCTCAAAAAACCTGGTTGAGTACTTGGTAGCAATTTCTTTGGTGCGATCGGTAGAGCCAGAATCAACAACCACAATTTCGTCCGCAAATGAGAGTGTTTCGAGTACACCTCTCATATTGTCCTCCTCGTTGTAAGTTATAACAAGTGCACTTAGTTTCTCCATTTATGGCAAGAGTGAGCGATAAGTGTTATCCCATTCAGTTACCAGATTCTTATCTCTGAACTGGTCTTTAAAGGTATGACTGTTTGCCACGCATTGTGCACGCAGTTCTTCCGAGTCCCAAAGAGATTTCATGGCCTGCGTCAGCTCCTCGGTATTTTCCGGATCTATCAACAGAGATCCTGGTCCTGCAACTTCTGGCAAACTGCTGATGTTGGAAGTAATTACCGGTATATCACTGGCCAAGGCCTCCACAACCGGAATTCCAAAACCTTCAAATATGGAAGGATAAACAAAGAATTCAGCAGCTTGGTAAATCTTACTGAGATCTTCCGTGTCATCGACTTCTGGGGTGTGAATGATATCCCTTATTGGTTTAAATTTACTTTCCTCTACGAGGCGTTTCCAGTATGGAGTCTTTCTGCCAATATAAACCATCTCAATTCCTTCCTTCACCTGAGCTTGTAACATTCTGCGTACTCCTTTTCTTTCCTCCAGGGTCCCTACAAATAGTGCGAAACGCTTTGGTAATTTAAACCTTGATAATGCTTCTTCAATTAAGGACTTAGCGTGCTTTTGCCAAAAGCTAGGATGCACTCCCTGATAGTGAACCTTGATTCGTTTGGGAGGCATCTTCATTAAGTTTATCAGATCTTCCCTGGTTTGATTGCTCGTGGCCACCACCAGACTAGCTTCATTTATTGAACGCTGAAGTTTTCTGGTGTAGATATTTCGATCAATCCGTTTATAAAGCTCAGGGTGCCTTATAAAAATAAGATCGTGAACACTAAGCACGGAAGCTATTTTACTGGCTCCAATACCTTTGGGAAGTTCCATGCTTAAGCCATGAAAAATTTGTACTCCACGCTTTTTTACATCCTGGGTCATAAGGTTCTGTCGCCAAACATCCCGGTAAATTGGCGCTGATAACTTTGGGCGAACTTCTTCTACTTGCGAGAAAGAATCACCAAATTCAATTTTACCGGGGTGCGAGTTGAACAACAGGTATTGATTCTCTGGAAAGGATGAGGCTAAAGCTCGCACCAAATTTCGGCCAAAATTGCCTAGCCCACTGCGATTATTGAAAATCCTCTTTGCCTCAAAACCAATGATCATTCTTGCTCTCCCATCCAAACCAGGATGCCTTTATTGAGAATACCGAGTGGCTTTCCCTTCAGCCTCCTTCCGATAAAGGGACTGTTTTTTGATTTACTTTCAATGAGTTTTTTTTCAAATGACCACTCAAGATCAGGATCAAACAGTGTAAATTCTGCCCAGCTTCCCTGGGATAGGGTAGGGATGTCCAGGTTCAGTATTTTGCGAGGATTGATGGCAATTAGTTCAATACAGCGCTCCAGACTGATCTCATCTCGCAAATTGCCCAGGGCACCAAACAAGCTCTGTAACCCAATCGCGCCAAATTTGGCATGATCAAATTCACATTTTTTACCTTCAATATCCACGGGGTAGTGATCACTCGCAATGGCCTGAATCAAATCTTCTTTTATTGCGCTTAAGAGTGCCTGTCGGTCATCTTCAGTTCTAACCGGGGGCATCAGTTTCAAGTCTGAGTTATAGGACTCCAGGTCTTTGTCTGTAAAAACCAGGTTGTTAATGCTTACATCAGCTGTGAAAGCCTTCCCTGATTTATGAACTTGCTTCAATTGATGTATGGCTTCCTTTGAGGAAATGCCGCAAAAATGAGCGCTTGTTTCGGCGTATTCAGCAAGATGAAGATCTCGCTGTAAGCTTATTTCCTCGGTTAACGAAGGAATCCCCTTCAGGCCAAGGTAAGTGCTGATAGCACCCTCATGCATTTGCCCGTTTTGCAGGAGTGAACTTTCATTGGAAAACAAATGCAAAGGGGGAGCGAATTCTCTAGCATATTGAAGGGCTAGTTTTGCTAATGCCGTGTTACGCAATGGCTTTTTACCATCACTAAAGCCCACCGCTCCTGCCTGATACATATCGTACATTTCACTCAGCTCCGTTCCTTCAAGTCCCTTGCTAATGGAACCATAGGGGAACACATTTACCGGAAAAACTTCTGATTTTTGGTAGATGTACTCTACGGCAGCTTTGTTGTCGATAACGGGATTCGTTTCGGGGCTCAGTGCAACTCCGGTAAAACCGCCGGCTATAGCTGCCCGTATCCCTGACTCAATATCTTCATTTTCTTCGTGGCCAGGATCATTAAAGTTAGCTCTGAGGTCAAACCACCCCGGACTTATATGCAGGTTCTTGTGCTCAATTACTTCGTCAGCCTTGTTATTCAAAGACTTTCCGATCTCCAGGATTTGGTCATCACCAAACAATATATCCACTACCTCATGGTGATGTGGTGAACCCGGATCCACCACGCTAACTTGTTTGATCAATAACTTGGCCTGACTCATTTTACTTCCAAATTTTAAGCAGGAATGTTTCTAGTAATAATAAGAATATTGCCGCGAAGAGGAACCACTTCCAGAGAGAAACTCCCTGGTATTGGCGCCTTATCAGATCCTCGATACTTCCTCCATCAGCCTCCAGGACCATGGGCTGTATTCCCTTGTATATTTGATTTAATTCATCAAAGGTCAGAAAATCCCAGTAGCTTTCCTGAGGTTCCGTGTTCAACGAAACCATCCCAACAATATCACTGCCGTCCAATACGTGATAAGTGCCAGGAGCAATGCTTGTGGATAACTCAAATAGTTCCACCTGGTTGCCTTTAATTCTTTGTTTGGGAATCAGATTACCGTCTGGCAATTCTATCGCCAGCACCTGAGCGTTCTTGGGTTTGGGAAAACTGGGTCCATTTGATTTGCCTGCCAGGCTGTAAAGAGATTGATTTTCTCGGCTAAACAGCACTGCGTTTAAAACCAAGGGAACAATTAGGGCTTGTCTTTTAAGACCTGAAGAATCAAGACTGCTCAGAAATAGGATAATATTTCCATTGGATGATGGAATTCTCGTAACTAGGGCCTTAGAGTTCTCAAGTTTAACCAGCGGATATCCGGCTGTGGACGGGTAGGAGTAATAAAAATCGCAGGACGGTAAGGCCGGGTTTTGGGGGGTATTATTAAAAACTTGACTAAAATGTGGATCATTCCAGCTAATTGATCTGGCCTTTAAACCATCATTTCTTGTCCCCAGGGCCGGTTTACCTAAGCCTGATAGCAGTTGATTAATACCTTCAACATTCTCTGAGGATGGAATCAGAATCAGGTTTTTACCTTCACTCAAATTTGCCTTTGCGGCAGAGATGAATCCGCTGGAGAAGTTTTCAGGAGAATCGACAATGATGAGGTCATAATCACTTAACCTACCATAGTCAATGGCACTTTCCGGTGTATAATCTAATTGATATATGCTGTCTTTAAAAAGTTTTTGATAGGTGACAAGATTTTGATTGCTTCCGGTTAACAGGATTCGGAATGGCTTGGCCACCTGAAAATTAAAGTGGAGCAGATTATCAAAGTCGGGATCGTCACCTGCATCAATTTTTAGGGTACCAGTATAATTATCGGGACTTTGAGTTCTGATTGTAAACTCAGTCTCTGTCTTGGATTCCGGTTTAATTGAAACTTTTTGCACTGCCTGTACTTCACCGTTTATGGTCAGACTAAGTGTTACTTCATCTTCCACACCATCTCCGGAATAACTGAGTTTTACCTTCAGTGTTTGATCAAAGCCCGGTTGCAAGACAGGTTCGTAAAACCAGGCACTGTCAATGGCAATATTAGATGCTGGTCCCTTGATGGAAGGTAATACGACCTTCAATTCATTTTGTGGAATATTGGCTCGGGTAGGAGTGAAGGCCAATTCCTGAAAATCAGAGAATAGGTATATCTCGCTTCCTTCAACACTATTCTCACTATTGGTAGATGCAATGCGGCTAAATATGTCGCTAACGTTGCGAGTGCTATAGCTTTCTTCTACTTCATCAATTAAGCTCAGGGCTTCACTGGGCGCATAATACTGCATCTGCCTGCCGGAAAAGTCATTACTCAAAACCTGCACCCGGTATACTGAGGGTAAGGCCTTAATAAATTCAGCGGCCTTGCTTCTCACCTCGGCAATTTTGCTCGACTGAAGTTCGCCGCTCGTCATACTTGGAGAATTGTCGAGATAGATATTTATATACCTCTGCTCTACTGAATCTCCCCCTACCGCGGGCAAGTAAGGATAGGCAAAGGCAAAAACCAGACAGGCTAAAGCCAGCATTCTCAAGCTGAGAATTACCAGGTGCCTTAATCGATTAATAGCACGAGACTGCTTTACGAGATTCTTTAATAGCGTGGTATCACTAAAATAGAGCGTGGTAAATCGACGAAAATTGAAAAGATGGATTATGAGTGGCACAGCTAGTGCCAGAAGGGCCCATAAGAATTGTGGGTACAGGAACTTCATTAAGGGTCAAAGATAACTTTCTAGCCTGAACCTTTGAGGTTTATTAAACCTCAAAGGTTGTGGGTTTATTAAAATAAAATTGTTCTGAAAATCAACATCTTACATGAATCAACCTCAAAGGTTACAATTCCGACGCATTAGTGAGGATGTAATTAAACTCATCCACATTGGAGCTATTCAACTCTAACCTGCCCGTCATTTGCACTACATCATCCGTTTCATAACGAGGTGGGTCACCTGCAAATTTTAAGCTCATTACACTTTCTGGTCCCGCACCGCCACAAAAAAAACATGAGCTAAAGGGATAAGCCGAGAGAGCATAGATTCCAGATTCAACATCCAGAGGAATAATATAGCCCTTAATAATCACTTGCTGGTTGTCCAGGTCCTGTAATTCCTTGGGAAACTCCGGATATAAGTACCAGGCTTCGTACTCCTTATAATACTTGTCTTTAAATTCAACCTTGGCCAGGAGCTTCCAATCAATTAACAAGGCATCATCCTGCGAAAGCAGAGCCGAGGTACTCAATACCAAGACCAATAAACCAATAGCTAATTTCCCTAATCTATCCATGAATTTCAGCATTCTCTAAAATAAAAAACAATCCAGATCCAGTACGGTTTAAGCGTAATTTGCCCTTGATCATGAGGTATTCATCTGTGGCAAAGCGTCCGGGGGCCTCTGTAAATCTAAGCTCAATAACCGTTTCCGGGCCAGCACCACCGCAAAAGAAGCATGAGGTGAAGGGGTTTTTGGATAAGGCATATTTCTGTGCCTCTATATCTATCGGAATTAGGTAACCGGTTATCACTACTTCCTGCCCTTCAAATTGGCTTTCAAGGATTGCAGGAAACTCCGGGTGATAGGTAGATTGAAACTCTGATTCGTTGATGATCTTATAAGTTGTCATTTCTAACAACTGCCAAACCAATTGCTTCTGAGCCGATAATAGGCCAGAAAACAAAACAAAGCTTGCCAACAATAAAATCTTATGCATTTGAAAGCTCATGAGAGATATTCAATCGATAGGCCATCAAGGCCGGTATTAGGGCCGCTGCAATTCCCAGGCCAAGAGTTGCTGGCAGCATATAAACCGCACTACTTCCGAACCAATTGAAGTCGAGATTATATTGGTAAGAATTGGAAATGATATTTAAGATGAACCATAATCCTAGTTTACTCATTATTACACCCAATATATAACCCATAAGCGCTATTAATAGCCCTTCCAACAAAATGATACCCATGATTTGTGCGCTACCAGCACCCATCACCCTCAATAGCACCATCTCATATTTTCTTTCTTTGAGGGATTGATATAGTGAAATAAAAACACTTATCGCAGATATTAAAACAATGAGAATTGCCAGGTAACGCAGAGTTTTGATCCCAGAACCCATAAGGCTGAATAAACGGTTGATTTCAATGGATGGCAAGGCGGCTTGCATATTGGTTTTCTCGTTAATCATTCTAGGAATCATAACCATACCCATGGGACTTTTAAAGGACACTAAACCAACAGTAACCTCCCGCTCTTCAGTTGGATGTGTATCAATATGTGATGCTTCATGAGAATGTTCCTCTTGATGCCGGCCTTCTTCATGTTCATGTGTCTGCTCCTCAGTATGCCCATTTTCGCCATGAGATTCGGCGTGTACATCCCAGACACTGCTAAGTGTAGTCAAGATTAACTTGTCAATAGCGCTGCCCGTTGGTTCTAAAATTCCTACCACGGTATACTCAAAGTTGTCGTGATCATCTATGCTTTGACCCAGGCCATGACTGCCGTGGAAATGATGGCCAATCTTTTCATCCAATGCCTTCGCGGCGGAGGCCCCTAACACCACTTCACCGCTACTTTCCCACCATTTACCGCTGGCTAATTGGGCTTGATAATGCTCGGCATAGTCCACTTCTGTGCCCACAATTCGGTATCCTGCATAGTTATCGCCATAGGCGAGCGGAATAGCCTTTTCAATCATAGGATGCTTGCTTAGCTTTTGCAATTCAACCAGAGAAATATTTCCGGTAGGATCATCAATATGATACACCCCGCTGAGTATTAATTGTAGCGGACTTCCTTTGGCTCCCACTACCATATCGATATTGCGCACATCCTTTAGTAATTGATTCTCAATTAGTCGGGAGCCATCGAGTAAGAGGATGATAATGCCGCTGCCAAATGCCATCAGTAAAATGCTTAGCATAGCGGTAAGTGGCTTGCGACGGATGTTTTGTACGCTTATTTTCCCCAGATTCATAACTCCAATTGTTTTGTAAATGATTCCTTTAACCGCTTGTCATGGGTAACCACTATTAAATTGGCTCCCTGGGCTTTTGTCGATTCTCTCAACAATTGGGAAACTCTTTCGGTATTTAAATCATCCAGGGCGCTGGTTGGTTCATCTGCTAGAATAAGATCGGGATGATTAATAATTGCACGAGCAATTGAAACGCGTTGTTGTTCACCTACACTCAATTCGGCTGGGTACACCTTTAGCTTGACATGAATGTCCAATTGCTCTAAGAGCTGATGTACATAAGCAGGGTCTTCCTTTTTACCACCCAGTTTTTGGGCCAGGAGTAGGTTGTCTTGCACTGAAATAGATTTTACAAAGTATGGTTTTTGGAACACCATCCCGATCCGCGAACCTCTAAAATGATCCATTTTTCGCGCCGATAATTTCGTGATATCCGTGTTGTGAATGATGATCTCACCCTCCGATGCAGGCAAAATACCACCCAGTAAGTGCAGCAGGGTAGTTTTGCCTCTTCCCGAATTTCCCAAAACCAGCATTTGCTCCGTCTGCTTCAAATCAAGATCCGGAAAACTAAATGAGTTTTGTGTGTTGTAAGTAAATTTTAAGCTTTTGGTCTGTATTGCCATAATGCCTTGTAGATTTGCAAAACTAAGCGTTAGTGTAACATGAAAACACTGGTATTGGGTGCAAGTCACAAGCCGGAAAGATATTCCAATCTGGCGGTAAACATGCTACGGGAATATGAGCATGAAATTTTAGCCGTTGGTCGACGAGCTAGAAAACTCGATGATTGGGAAATTATTGCAGGAAAACCGCTGGCGAATGATGTTGATACCGTAAGTCTTTACTTAAACCCTGGCAATCAGGTAGAGTATTACGATTATATCCTATCGCTAAAACCTCGCAGAGTAATTTTTAATCCTGGCACCGAAAACCCGGCATTTGAGGAAATGTTGAAGCAAGCGGATATTGAGCCGGTAAGAGCCTGCACGCTGGTCATGTTGAGAGCAGGTCTGTTCTAATATTCCGTAAAGTCTATATCAATCCTGTTTTGGGGCTCATTGAGGGTAACCGAGACTTTATCGCCTCCAAAAGAGAGTTTCTTAATGCTAAAACATGCACTATCTGTAAGGAGCATATCACACATGCCCGGATTAACTACTCCTAGCTGCATGGAAATTACCGGTTCAAATTCACTGGGCCAATGACCATCCCAGCTCAAGAATGATTTGGCTTTTTCACATCCACTGTATTGATAGACGACGCAGATACAAGCCTCATGCAGCTTATAATCAAGAATGGTGGTAGCTGCTATCTGGGATCTTTCAAAATCCAATTCTTGAGCATTGCTAATTTCTTCACAGTAATGAGGCTCTCTGATGCCCTTATCCATAGTATTGGTAAGGGATTCATCCGTAACGGGTGCATCCGTTAAATTTTGCCTTGACTTGCACGCGAACACCGTAATCAGCAATATGAAAATGACCAGATTTCTCACCTTTGAATGCGTAATTTAAAAAATTCATTGGCCTTTCCGCCTTGCTCAATTCGAATGATGTATAAGCCATTGTTTAACCTCTGTAAATCCAATTTTGGCCTTCCAAGGTTTATAGGCAATCCGGTTACATTGAGCTTGCTATAGACTAGTTTTCCGGAATAATCAAAAACAAATACATCTGCAATTTCCTGGGTGCCCATATTCCATAAAAATACCAGGCCGTCTGAAGTTGGATTGGGAGCCAACTCAATTTCTCCTTCGTCAGGACCGGAAATAATGGAATCTCCCCGGTAGGCTCCACCTAACACGAAGGCACCACTATTCACAGGGTCCAACCACGGTTCGAGTTTGCGATTTTCAGTGGAGCCGTTCTGATCCCAGCTATAACTGAATTTCCCATACCAATCAGGTGCGCTATTGTTGCTACAGCTG
Organism: Owenweeksia sp.; assembly: GCA_965229445.1. Classification (GTDB taxonomy): domain Bacteria; phylum Bacteroidota; class Bacteroidia; order Flavobacteriales; family Schleiferiaceae; genus Owenweeksia. The sequence continues at coordinate 2,400,029 of OZ245876.1, read as the reverse complement.
GCACTGCCACCGGTAAGTCCGCCCACAAACAAGCCCTGAGCGTCAAATAAAGGTCCACCGGATGAGCCAGGCTCAGTTACACCGTGATTGGTTACGGTAGCATCCCACCAAACCTTCCAGTGTGTATGGGATACGCTGCCACCAAATTCGGAAGATTCTGATCGACTGAAAGTAGAGATCTTTTTAATATCTCCTTCAGGGTGGTGAATACTTACGCCGCTTGCTGGAGCAGTGTTGGCTCTGTTCCAGCCGGCAAAGTAAGGGTTGGCCAGCGCTTTAAAGCTGCTGGTGTCAGTTAAATTGAGTAGGGCGAAATCACTGCCAAAATCGCCACCGTTATCATCTGATCTTGCCAGTAATTCAGATCCGGTTATGCGGGTAAAGTTTAATTCACTTTCGGAGGAAGGATTACTGCATCCTAAACTTTGGTAGTTGAAAAAAAACTCCCATTTCGATAAATCACCGGAGTCTACAAAACTGCCTCCAATTATTCCACAATGCTCATTGGTTAAGATATATGGCTTAAAGTCTTGTGCGGTGTTGTTGATTAGCGTACCGGTACACCAACCTTCAAATGCGCCTAATTTTACATTGATGCGCACTACACTTTTTTCTACATCCCTATAATTGTCGCCCTCCGGGCACGCAATATTCACTTCGCATGGATCGGAATCTCCAAAGTCTAAAGCATCCTTATGAGAAGAATTTAAGGCTTCCAGGCTGTAGCCTATCATATTAATTCTTGGTTCGTGATAAGAGGGGCTTTTAAAGTGTAGGATGGTTCCATTGGCACTGGGTGGGCTAATCCAATATTCGGAATGATCAAGAGTACCGCCTAGTTTTTCTAATAGCTCACCTTCAATATTGTAAATAAACAAGCTGTCTGCTGGTTGGATTTGTGGCCGTAAGTACACCCTGATGGCAAAATCATTAGACGGTATTTTCCAGTAGTAATTGCTTTGCTCAATCTGGGCATCCTGTGGGCCTAATGCCTGCTTAAAAAATTTGGCGTAAAGTGGTACTCTGGAAATTTTATTGGCGGAGTCCAGCGAGCTTTGAAGTGCTATCAGGGATTCTTGGACCTGGAAGCTGGGTTTGATAAGTTGTATATCCACCTGCTGGCCAAATCCATAAAAATTCAGCAAAACCAAAAAGAGTAAAACCGAAATGTATTTCTTCATTAGGATAACAATCTCTGTCGCAATAAAAATTCTAATTGATCATTGGCGCGTTCTAACTTGCCAATAAGATCTTTGTTTTCGCGGCGGAGGCTGAAGAGTTCAAAGGCGCTGAGTATGGTTTGTTTCAATTCTTCTTCTTTCCAGGGTTTACTAATATAACGGTAAATTTGTCCTTTATTGATGGAGTCAATTACGGCATTTATATCCGAATAGCCGGTAACCAGGATTCTAATAGGCTCGGGATTTACCTTATTGGCCTCGATGAGAAATTCTATCCCTGTCATCTCAGGCATGCGTTGATCGGTAAGAATCACGTTAATATCTTCCGACTTCAAAATCTCAAGGCCTTCTTTGCCGGATAAGGCTGTATGTATCACAAAGTCGCGCCTGAAGCTAGCCTTAAAGGATTTAAGGTTGTGTTCTTCATCGTCAACGTAGAGCAATGTAATTTTCTTTTCCATCCCCAACCATTTGTTTATAAATGACCAAACCAAGATAAATCATTATTTGATTCATTGAGTATTTTGGACTTTTTAAGGATAGCATTATATGACGCAGGATACTGCTCGAGCTGAGCAGAAACATTTTTTCCATACCGGAGTGAAACCGGATGTGAAATCCTACCGCCCCTTGGTATTTAATTATCAAGATGAGGCATTGCGTAATCTATTCCAGAAAAGTCATCCCGTTTTTCACGATGAGTTAGAGTGGCAGATAAAGGGTTTGATTAAAGTTCGCAATCCAGCTTTGGCAAGTGATCAGAAGGAGTTGGATCAGCTCTATCAGCACTGGGTCAGATCCAATGATCTAAATGAGCACGGTCTGTATGTATATTATCCTTGGTCTAACAGAGTAGTGCATGTTCTGCCTGAAAGTGAGTTTATTGAGTTGAGAACGGCACGTAATAAACATAAGATTACCGCTAAGGAACAGGCTGAGCTTTCACAAAAATGTGTTGCGATCATTGGTCTTTCGGTAGGTCAAAGTGTAGCATTGACCATGGCTCTGGAAAGGAGTTGCGGTTATTTGAAGCTAGCGGATTTTGATACACTTGAACTTAGTAACCTCAATAGAATCAGAACCGGAATAAAGAATCTTGGACTAACGAAAACCATCATTGCAGCACGCGAGATTGCTGAAATTGATCCGTTTATCGAGGTAGAGATTTTTGAGGAGGGTATTCGTCGTGATAATGTCAGTCGATTTTTAGATAACAGTCCGTCGGTAGATCTTTTGATTGAGGAATGTGATGATCTTCAGGTTAAAATTGAATCAAGGAAAGCGGCGCGCTCCAGGGGGATTCCTGTGCTTATGGATACCAGTGACAGAGGGATGCTGGATATTGAGAGATTTGATTTGAATTCGAATCGGCCCTTATTTCACGATCTGGTGCCTGATATTGATAAGATGGATCTTGAAAGCTTAAGCCCTGAGCAGCGGATTGGAGTTTTGCTTAAGTTGGTTGGTGGCCTAAACATTAGTGATCGATTAAAAGCATCTCTGTTAGAATTAAACCAAAGCATCACCTCATGGCCACAATTAAGCTCCTCCGTAAGTCTAGGTAGCGGCTTTACAGGAGATATTGCCAGAAAGATATTGCTTAAAACGCCTGTAAAGTCAGGAAGATATTATGCAGATCCCGATGATATTGTACCAATTGAAACTACGGGTGATAGGGATTTTACACCCCCACCCTCTGTTGAGCTTGACCAGATGGTTCGGCACACCCAGGGGCTGGCACATCTGGCGCAGGATATTCCGCCAGAATCTTTGATTAAAGAGGCTGCGAAATATGCCGGTATGGCGCCATCCTCGGGCAATGATCAACCTTGGTTGTTTTATTACAGTAGTGGCGTTCTGGCGGTCTTTCAGAACAGACAACGGTCATTTTCATTCGGGGATCATCAAAACTTTGCGAGTATTCAAAGCATCGGTGCCGCCATAGAGAATTTGATTCTGTATATGGGAGGTAAGGCCTATGATTCTGATATTCAATATTTTCCAGATGGCAAAGAGGGAGTTTTAATAGCGGCACTAAGCTTTAGGCAGGCTGAAAGGCCCACCGAGGAAGCAGAACAGCTCTTGAGCCAAATTCCCAAGAGAGTTACCAATCGAGAGATTGTACCCAAAGTTTCGGTCCATCAAGAGTTGTTGGAAAGCTTATCTGCGTCAATTTCCTTATTTGATGAAATTGGCGTAAAGTGGATGACAGATGAAGAATTGCTTTTAAGACAGGGACAGATTATTGCTGATTGCGACAAGATTAGGGTTTTTAATGCCTGGGGACATCATGATTTCTTCAACCGTGAAATGAGATGGACCCCTCAACAAGCTGAGCAGAGTGGTGATGGTATAGACATCAGAGGACTGGGTATTGATCCCCAGAATCTCTTAGCCATTCAAATTCTCAAGAATTACAATGTTGTATCTACTCTTTCCGAAATTGACGGAGGCAAATCATTTGATACGATATCACTCGATGCCGCTAGAAGTGCCTCGGCCATGGGGTTAATCACCACGAAAAATTTGAATAATCAGAATTTGCTGAATGGAGGAAGGGCGTGGGAACGATTATGGCTAAAGGCCACTGGACTGGGACTATCATTTCATCCTCTGATATCGCCACTTTATTTATTCAATCGAATGATTAATGGAGGCGAAGAGGTATTAGATGCTTATGCTGTTGAAAGATTGAAGGAATTATGGCCAGATTTTAAAGAGCTTTGGAATTTGGGTGAGGAAGTGCCAATCTTTATGTTTCGAATATTTTATACTGAAAAGGATCCTATTCCATCCCAGAGATTGGAAATAGACCAAATATATTTTTCCGATGGTCACAAAGATTAAGATACGGGCTTTTAGAGCCATTTCAGATAGAGAATCTGCGATGAAATTTGTCGAAGGGCATTCTCGGGTGCTGAGGTCGCACGGTGTCACCAAGGTCACCTCAATGAACGAAAGGTGGCAATCAGATCCCGCTGTATTTGTTGTGTTGGTGGAGTCTCTAGATGGCGCCAAGGTTTATGGCGGAGCAAGAATTCATGCTGCCACCACTCAGGAAAAGCTCCCTATTGAAGAGGCTACCGGGTTTATGGACGACAAGATTTTTGACATTGTAGGTTCAGAAAAGCATCATGGTACGGGCGAATTATGTGGTCTGTGGAATTCCATTGAAGTAGCCGGTATGGGCATCGGCAGTTTCTTTGCGACCATGTCTGGCGTGGTAATAGCCGACCAAATTGGTCTTACTTCGATATTCGCCCTTTGTGCACCTTATACCGTGCCTTTTGCTGAAAGTGTAGGTTGTAAAGTGCTCACGGAAGTGGGTAACAACGGCACATTCTATTATCCTAAGATTGATCTTTTGGCAACCGTAGTACTATTGAGAGACAGCCCCGAATTGAAGCATGCTGAAAAAGGTGTTGCAGAAAAGATAAGATCACTCAGAGAACAGCCTGTGCAGGTGATCACGGAACACCCTTTGGGAAGAAAAGGCAAATTGGAGATTCATTTTGATCTTACTATTTCCGATGCTGATAAAAACGAATTTAAATTGAGAGAAAAGGTAAAAAGCAAGCCTTGATATGCCGGTGAAATTATTCTTTCTTTCTGCTCTATCGCTATTTTTCTATGCCACCGTGGGGCAAGGCCCCCAGGGCATTACCAGTGACGAGTATGGCTTGGTTAAATCGGGTCATATTAAATACCTCATTGATAGCGCAAATCATCAAAACCCTGAGCTATTAAGTCTTACTAGCTTCAGACAAAGCGAACAGGATGTTGTTACGTTGGATTTTGTGAATACAGCCCTTTGGTTTTATCTTCCAATTAAACCGGAAAAGAAGGATAGAAATATTTTTCTGGTGATTAACAATCCCCTGATTGATAGTCTAGAGGTTTTTGTCAGGTCAGATGGGGGTGCTTGGGAACCAGTCTCCACCACAGGTGTGATGTATCCTTTTGAATCGAGACCAGTAATTCATCAAAATTTTGTTTTCCCCTTAAAAATCAAGGATGGGGAAACGGTAGAATGGTTGTTTCGCACGCGCTTTAGCGTTCCTCCCCAGTTTCCGGTAAAGATTTATAATGATTTAACTGTATTAGACAGACTAGGAAGTTGGGATTATTTCAAGGGGGTCTTTTATGGCATAATGCTGGTAATGTTCTTATATAACCTGTTCGTTTCCGTTATCACCCGAGACAGAGCTTACTACTATTATGTTGCCTACGTGCTCTTTATTGCGCTTACCCAAACGGTATTAGACGGAAGTTTTGAGAAGCATTTTATGGATGTAAGCCCCTGGACATTGAAAATGATGCTCATAAGCTTTCCGGCCTTATCAGGTATTGCAGCTCTGCAATTTGCGAAATCGTTTATGCATATTAAGGAGCTGAAGAGTCGGTGGTACTATGTGATTGTGGTAAGTCAATTCATTTATCTAGTAGCAATAGTGCTTGCCTTTCTCGGCCTTCATCAAATGGCTTATCGAAATATTGATATAGGCGGGGGGATTGCAGCATTGGTAGGTTTTGGGGCTTCTATACATCTTTCCTTACGGGGACATCGCTCTGCCAGAATTTTCTTAGGAGCCTGGTCCTTTTTCATGGCCTCCATCATCATCTACGTTTTGCGCACCTATGGCGTACTGCCGTACAACCAATTTACTGAAAACGTACTTCTGGTTGGCATTGCATCGGAAGTTATTCTACTATCCATTGCTCTCGCAGACCGCATTAATATTCTGCGCAAGGAGCGTCAGGAATCGCAGGAAGAAGCCTTACGTGTATCCTTAGAAAACGAACGCATTATCAGAGACCAAAACATAACCCTGGAGAAAAAGGTAAGCGAGCGCACGTTGGAGTTAGAAGAAGCCAATGAAGAGTTGAGCGTTACCCTCACCAATTTACGAGAAACACAAACTCAACTGGTTGATGCTGAAAAAATGGCCTCCCTGGGTCAGTTGACCGCCGGTATTGCCCACGAAATAAACAATCCTATAAACTTCGTAAGCTCTAATATTCAGCCTCTTACCAGAGATTTGGATGAGATCTATGAAATACTGGATGCCTATAAAGAAGTGGAGGGTGATGCCGTGGAAGAGAAACTTGCCAAGGCTCATGAACTTCGAGAGGAGTTGGATTACGATTTTATTAAAGATGAAATAAATGACCTGGTAAAAGGAATCAGTGACGGGGCAGAAAGAACCTCTGAAATTGTGATGGGGTTGCGAAGTTTTAGCAGGTTGGATGAAGATGCTGTGAAACTAGCCGATGTTAGTGAGGGAATTGCCAGTACCCTGGTTCTCCTGAGAACTAAACTGAATGGGTCTATTGAAATTGAAGAGGATTATCAACCTGATTTACAGGAAATTGAGTGTTTTCCAGGAAAATTGAATCAGGTGTTTATGAATATTCTTAATAATGCTATTTACGCGGTTGATCATAAAACCTATCAGGAGGGTGAAGCAGGTCCTAAAATATCCATTAAGACCAGGAAGTTGCATGATGAACGGGTGGAGATCCACTTTAAGGACAATGGAATTGGCATGGATGAAGACACCCAAAAGAAGGTCTTTGACCCTTTCTTTACGACCAAGGATGTGGGAGAAGGTACCGGTCTGGGAATGTCAATTGTATATAAGATAATCGATAAGCACGGCGGAGAGGTAAGTGTTGAGAGTGAGGAGGGAGTGGGTACCGATTTTGTGATAACTTTACCAATGCGCCAGCCAAAAGAATTTGAATGAGTTCTACTTTGAAAAACAAGAAAATCAGGGTGCTATACCTTGATGATGAAGAAAATAATCTCAAGTCATTTAAAGCTGCGTTTCGTCGGGAGTACGATGTATATACCGCCGAGAATTCAGAAAAGGCTTTTGATATTGTTAAATCTGTAAAGCCTCAAGTGATTTTCTCGGATCAGCGGATGCCGGTAACCACGGGGGTAGAATTTTTTAATGCGATACGCCAGGTTTTCCCCGATCCGGTCAGGATCTTAATCACGGGCTACACCGATGTGAATGACATCATTGAAGCCATAAACCGCGGGCACATCTATCGCTACATCACCAAACCCTGGAGTGAGCAGGAGATAAGGGTAGCCATTGATAATGCCTATGATCTTTATGTGACCCGGCAGACCCTGGATAAGAAAGTGGAGGAATTGGAGAAGTCCAACCATGAACTCAGCAGTTTTATTTATCGAGCTTCCCATGACCTCAGAGCTCCGGTGGCTTCCGCCCTGGGTTTAGTGCGCGTTGCCCTGCATGAAATAAAGGATGAAGCTGCGGTGGACTACCTAAAGAAAATAGAAGATAGTACGGAACAATTGGATGTTCTGGTTTCCAATATCATCGACTTCTACAAAAATTCAAGAGAGCATGAGATACTTGAAGAGTTGGAGTGGGAGCAGCTCGTGGCTGATGTGGTGGAGAATGTGAGAAGTCACCTCGATTCGGATGATGCTTTAATTGATTGGAAGATCGATCAAAAGAACCGGTTTAAAGCAGATGTATTTAGGTTAAGGGTAGTCATCAGTAACCTAATTAGCAATGCCATTAAGTTTAAGAAGCACGATCAGGATAAAGCCCGGGTGGAAGTGAGGATCACATCAGATCTCAATGAGGCTACCATAGAGGTGCAAGATCAGGGAGTGGGTATTATGCAAGATCACCTAAACCGTATCTTTGAAATATTCTTTAAAGGAAATAACCCGCAATCAGGCAGTGGTATTGGCCTTTATATTGTAAAAGAAGCGCTTGATAAAATGCAAGGAACCATAGAGGTAAATTCTACTCCCGAAGAAGGCACCCTCGTGACTTTAAAAATTCCTAATCAGATATGACCAAAGATCAGGTAAATAGGGTCATGCTGATTGATGATAATTCTACGGATCGCTTCATTCATACCAAGCTTCTGGATATTTATGACATTGGTAAGGAGGTAAGTGAATTTGATAGCGGCGCAGAGGCATTAAAGTTTTTGAAGGAAAAGAAATCCAACCCGGAGGAATTGCCAGATGTTATTTTGTTGGATGTGCTTATGCCTGAAATGAGTGGCTTTGATTTCCTGGTCTATCTGGAGCAGTTTTACAGTGAATTGGCCAAGAAACCGGCTTTGTTTATGTTGAGTTCTACAGACGATGAACAAGATCTGAAAAAGGCGCATCGCAGCGAAATAGTGCAACGTATGCTGCGCAAACCCTTCTCTCCCGATGCTCTGGTGAAAGCCCTTGGAGAGCTAGAATTCTGATTTCATGTGAAATTTCAGCCCGGGGTACTTGTCTTTTGCCATGTTTAGGCTAAAGGCAGAATCCGCTAAGAATACCAATCTGTTGAATTTATCGCGCGCCAGATAACGATATTTGAGTTTCGAGAATTCTTCCAATTGCGCTTCATTTTCGGATTCGATCCAACAAGCTTTATAAACCGGGTAATTTTCGTAAGTGCATTTCGCGCCGTATTCATGTTCCAAGCGGTATTGAATAACCTCGTATTGGAGCGCTCCCACCGTGCCTATCACTTTTCGGTTGTTGCTTTCAAGAGTGAATAACTGAGCTACTCCTTCATCCATTAACTGATCAACCCCCTTATTGAGTTGTTTCGCTTTCATCGGATCCGCATTGTTGATGAATCTAAAATGCTCGGGAGAAAAGCTTGGGATGCCTTTGAATTCTATGGTTTCACCTTCTGTTAAGGTATCCCCAATTCTAAAGTTACCGGTGTCGTGCAGTCCTACTATATCTCCGGGATACGCGATGTCTATTACGCTCTTTTTTGACGCCATGAAAGCCGTAGGGTTACTGAACTTCAAGTTCTTTTTTTGCCGGACGTGGTAATAGTTGGTGTTTCGGTGAAATTCACCTGAAACCACTTTTAAGAAGGCCAGTCGATCGCGGTGTTTCGGATCCATATTGGCATGAATCTTAAAGACGAATCCTGAAAATTTATTTTCACCGGGCTCAATAGTTCTTTCTTCAGAATTTTTGGGTTGGGGTGGTGGAGCAATTTGAACAAAGCACTGTAGGAGCTCTTCAACGCCGAAATTGTTTAGAGCTGAGCCGAAAAAGACAGGGGATATATCACCACTTAAATAGGCGTCGCGGTTAAATTCGGGATAGACCCCTTGTACCAGCTCCAATTCCTCTCTCAGTTCCTGGGCCTGATCACGGCCTATATACTGATCCAGGTCGCTACTGCTCAGATCATCCACCTTAATTGATTCGCCGATTTTCTGTTTTTTCTCTTCCGTGAACAGTTTGATGTCTGACCCCCAGATGTTGTAAACACCCTGAAACCTCTGTCCCATGCCAATTGGCCAGCTAAGGGGAGCTACTTTTAAACCCAGTTTTTGCTCAATCTCGTCCAGTAAATCATAGGCATCCTTACCTTCCCGGTCCAATTTGTTAATGAAGACCATAATGGGAGTTTGGCGCATCCTACAAACTTCAACCAGCTTTTCAGTTTGAGCTTCTACACCCTTGGCCACGTCAATTACCACAATAACACTATCTACGGCAGTAAGCGTTCTGTAAGTATCTTCCGCAAAATCCTGGTGACCTGGTGTATCCAGAATATTGATCTTTTTGTCACCGTATTCAAATCCCATCACCGAGGTGGCAACGGAGATCCCACGCTGCCGCTCAATTTCCATGAAATCTGAGGTGGCTCCTTTCTTTATTTTGTTGGACTTTACAGCACCAGCTTCTTGAATGGCACCACCAAACAGCAGTAATTTTTCGGTGAGGGTAGTTTTCCCCGCGTCTGGGTGGGAAACAATTCCGAAAGTTCGCCGACGTTCTATTTCCTGCTCGATTTTTGTCATGGGCGGGCAAAAGTAGTAATTGTTGTGGCTTCCTAAAATTGTTTATATTTTTACCTTTTATGTTCAACAATTATGGGGACATACTGTTAATAGCCAAAAGGCTCATGACATGTTAAGTAAATACTCTATAAAAGATCTGGAGCACCTCAGCGGTATCAAGGCGCATACGATACGTGCCTGGGAAAGCAGGTACAAGCTGATAGAGCCTCACAGAACCGCTACAAATATCCGGTATTATGTAGATGAGGACCTGAAACGAATCCTAAACGTTTCGGTTTTGGTGAAAGCAGGTCACAAGATTAGCAAAGTGGCCAATATGTCCCCGGAACAAATAAATTCTGCGGTATTGGATGCTGGTAGATATCAGGGCAACTACGAGTCTCAGATCACGGCGCTAAAAAAGGCTATGCTTGACTATGATGAATATTTATTTGACTCGGTGTTCGACAAGTGCCTAATCCAATTTGGAACGGATGAAACGTTGACCAAGATTTTGGCACCCTATATTCATCAGATAGGAGTGCTGTGGCAAACTTGTAGCATAAGTGTGAGCAACGAGCATTTTGTTTCTAACCTGGTAAAACAGAAGATGTTTTCCATAATTGATCAAACTGCAGTGCCACAGCCAGATAAGGCCAAGCGGAGCTATCTCTTGTATCTTCCCTCCAATGAATTGCATGAATTAGGACTGTTATATCTCTATTACTATTTGCGTAAAAGTGGGTATCGCGTGATATATCTGGGACAGTCCGTACCCATACAGTATGTGAAGGAAGTAGCAGATAAAACGGGCATCAATGAAATGATATCAATTTTCACGTCATGTCCTCACACAAATGATTTGAATTTATATTTTGAGCGATGGAGTGAATTGTTTGACGAAGACAAGTTTCAATTACACCTCACCGGATACCAGCTTTCTGAGGCATTTGATTTGTCCTTACCGTCTAACGTAAATCTTCAAGAAAACCTGCAAGAGCTTACCCAGTCTTTGGCTTAGCGATTAGCACCCCTAAAGTTAATCGATCATTTCCCTGATAGTTGTTCCCTATGGTTTCTAAAAATTAATAGAAAAACTTGTGCAGCTGAATTTTTTGTTTAACTTTGTCGAAGAATAATTAAACAAAACATAAAGGTATGTCACAAGCAGACTTCGGCTCTTTGATCCTTTCTCACCAGCAATTCTTATATCAGCTGGCCTATAAGCTCACCAAGAACAGGGAAGAATCTAATGACCTGATTCAGGAAACCTATTTCAAGGCGCTAAAGAATGGTGAGAAATTTCAAGATGGAACCAACATCAAGGCGTGGTTATACACCATCATGAAAAATACCTTTATCAACGCTTATCGCAAACGCAAGAATCAGAATACCTTTATTGATAGTACCGATAATAAGTACTTTATAAATATGGGTGAAGCTGAAAAGTCTTCTCAGGCCGATGCCACTGTTGATAACGAGTACCTTATGAAGCAGTTGGATTCCATTGAAAAAATATATGTTGAAACGTTCATGATGTATTACAATGGATATAAGTATGACGAAATTTCTGAGATTCTTGGCATTCCTCTTGGCACCGTGAAGAGCAGAATCTTTCTGGCAAGAAAAAAGATGATGGCTAAACTGAAGGATTATCGTTAATTTCTCAACTTCCAACCAAACCACATGGACACCAGAGCAATTGTAATAGGTTCGGGATTTGCCGGGCTTTCTGCCGCTACTAATTTAGCTTCAAAGGGTTATAAAGTAACCTTGTTAGAGAAGAATGATACGAACGGAGGACGAGCCAGAGCCTTTGAAGCTGAGGGATTTACTTTTGATATGGGCCCTAGCTGGTACTGGATGCCAGATGTATTTGATCGGTATTTTGAGCGCTTTGGAAAAAAGGTTTCAGACTATTATGAGCTCGTTCGCTTAGACCCGTCCTATCGTGTCTATTTTGATGCGGAAGATTACGTAGACCTTCCGGCCAATTTGGAAGAGCTGTATCAATTATTCGATAGTATCGAAGCAGGAAGTGGAGAAAAGCTAAGACAGTTTCTCAGTGAGGCGGCCTTTAAGTATCAGGTAGGCATTAATGATCTGGTCTATAAACCAGGTAAAAGTTTAACGGAGTTTGCGGATGTGAGGGTATTAAAAGGGCTCTTCCAGATGAACCTGTTGCAAAGTATGCGCTCTTATGTCCATAAGTTTTTTAAGAATGAGCGCTTGAGACAGATTATGGAATTTCCCATTCTCTTTCTTGGCGGTACGCCTAAAGATACACCGGCTTTATACAGTATGATGAATTATGCGGATATGGCTCTTGGCACCTGGTATCCGAAAGGTGGGATGTATGAAATTGTGAAAGCCATGATGGCGTTGGCAGAAGAAAAAGGTGTAAACATCCTTAATAATCAGGAGGTCGTAAAGATTGAGGTCAAAGATGGTGTGGCAACTGGTGTGGTCACCACTTCTGATTATTTTGAAGCTGATGTAGTGGTAGGCGGTGCAGATTATCATTTTGTGGAGCAAAACTTGCTCGAAAAAAAATATCGTCAGTATTCCGAGTCTTATTGGGAAAAGAGACAAATGGCGCCTTCCAGTTTAATTTTTTACCTCGGACTCGATAAGAAAATTGATGGAATCTTGCATCATACCTTGTGCTTTGACGAGAGCTTTGATCAGCACGCCCGGGAAATATATGATGATCCAAAATGGCCGGCCAGACCTTTATTTTACCTCTCTGCAGCCTCCAAGACAGATGAAAGCGTGGCCCCATCAAATGGAGAAAATTTAATGATGTTAATTCCGGTAGCCACGGGATTGACGGACCAGGAAGAAACCCGCCAAAAGTATTTCGATCTCATCATTGATCGTCTGGAAAAGCTTACCGGAGAATCGATAAGACCGCATATAGTATATAAAAGATCGTACGCCCATAATGAATTCATAAGCGATTATAATGCCTTTAAGGGCAATGCTTATGGTTTGGCGAATAGCCTAAGGCAAACAGCAATCTTGAAGCCATCTTTGAAGAGCAAGAAAATTAATAACCTATATTATACCGGTCAATTAACTGTCCCTGGTCCAGGCGTTCCTCCATCACTCATTTCAGGTGAGGTAGTTGCGAATGAAATAAGTAAGGACATCAAAATACCTGCCCTCTCATGAGAGAAATATTTGATAAAGTATCCGCACGCTCCAGTAGAATGGTAACGCGTTCCTATAGCACCAGCTTTTCTCTCGGTACCATGTTGTTGGACAAAAGCATGCGCAGTCACATTTATGCCATTTATGGATTTGTGAGGTTTGCGGATGAAATCGTTGACTCCTTCCATGACCATGACAAAGACTTTCTTCTTCAAGATTTTGAGCGTCAAACAATTACGGCAATAGAGAATAAAATCAGTCTTAATCCGATTTTAAATTCTTTTCAGCATACGGTGAATAAATTCGAAATTGAATGGAACTTAATAGATACTTTCCTGGAGAGTATGAAAATGGATTTGCAGCGCTCACAGGGATATACTCAAGAAACCTATGATCGATATATTCTTGGCTCGGCGGAAGTAGTGGGATTAATGTGCCTTAAAGTCTTCTGCCTGGGAGATGAATCGGTGTATAAGTCCCTCAAATTTGAAGCTATGAAGTTAGGTGCAGCTTTTCAAAAGATTAACTTTTTGAGAGACCTGAATGAAGATTACATGGAACTGGGGAGGGTGTATTTTCCGGGCATAGAAATTGAGCATTTCACGGACGATATTAAGCTGGAGATTGAAGCAGACATTGAGAAAGACTTTAATATTGGTTACTCTGGAATCCTTAAGTTACCTAAGAAAGCTCGCTTAGGGGTATATATTGCATATGTTTATTACTATGCTCTATTTCAAAAGATTAAACATACTCCTGCAAGGGTGATTCTCAATCAAAGAGTTAGAATTCCGAATAGCAACAAATATGGGCTTCTGTTAAGTTCATACCTTAAACACAGCTTTAACTTATTGTAACACGATTGGCATGCCTGAACAGGTAATTCTGGTAGATGAAAATGACCGCAAGTATGGTTTAATGGAGAAGATGGAGGCTCATGAGAAAGGGCTGTTGCATCGGGCTTTTTCCGTTTTTGTACTTAATGATAGGGGTGAGTTAATGCTGCAAAGAAGGGCTTTGGATAAATATCATTCAGGTGGTTTATGGACCAATACATGTTGCAGCCATCCCAGAGATAATGAATCTGTAGAGAATGCAGCTCACCGGAGATTGGTTGAGGAAATGGGATTTGACTGTCCGATTAATAAGGCCTTTGATTTTATTTATAAAGCGGAGCTAGATCAAGGTCTCACGGAACATGAATTTGACCATCTGTTTGTGGGTAGATTCAACGGCCTGCCACAAATTAATCCTGAGGAAGTGGCCGAATGGAAATGGATGAAGGTGGAAGAAGTTAAGCAAGATGTGGAGGATCAACCTGAGATTTATACGGAATGGTTTAAAATTATTTTCGATCGATTTTATCAAAGCCTAAACACATCAGTGTGAAAGTTTCAGTAAGCAGGCATGCCCATTTTAATGCGGCACATCGACTGCATAACCCTACGTGGTCAGAAAAAAAGAATGAGAAGGTATTTGGGAAGTGCAACAACCCTGACTATCATGGCCATAATTACGAGCTGGTAGTTACCGTAACCGGGGAAATTGATCCTGATACGGGTTATGTAATGGATATGAAAATTCTGGCCGATCTTATTGAGGAGAACATTGAACAGAGATTTGATCATAAGAATCTGAACACTCAAACACGGGAGTTTACCGATCTTAATCCAACTGCTGAAAATATAGCTGTAGTCATTCACGGTATATTGAGAAAGCAGATAGATGAGAAACTCGACCTCAAGGTTACCTTGTATGAAACGCCCCGGAACTTTGTGGAGTTTAGTGGGTAAACCATAAATCTTAATTTTTGGAAAGATGAAACGAACCATACTTATAATTGGCGGAGGAACTGGTATTGGCCAGTATGTAGCAACCGAACTCCATAAAAATGGAGATAAGGTTATCACAGCATCAAGAAATATCATGGATGCCGAACTTCCGAAATCTGTAGAACGCCTATCCATAGATGTCACCGCTGATAATGAACTCCAGCTGCCAGATGAGATAAACGGCTTGGTGTATTGTCCGGGCTCTATCAAGCTTCAACCATTCCATCGCACCAAACCCGAAGACCTGTGGAAAGATTTTGAAATCAATGTTATGGGTGCCTTTAAGGTGATTCAACAGGCGATTCCCGCCTTAAAGAAAGGAGGTGGAAGCGTCGTCTTATTCAGCACCATCGCCGTGCAAACAGGATTGCCATTTCACTCCTCCATCAGCGCAGCAAAAGGGGCAATAGAAGGTTTAGTAAGAAGTCTTGCTGCAGAATATGCTCCACAAGTGAGGTTTAATGCCTTGGCGCCATCACTTACCGATACACCCATGGCGGAGTCTTTATTAAATAATGAACGCAAGCGTGAGGCAAATTCTGCCAGACATCCTTTAAAGCGTATTGGCAAGCCTTCTGATATCGGATCTATGGTGGTCCATCTTCTTAGCGAAGAATCCAGCTGGATTACTGGACAAGTCATTGCGATAGATGGGGGAATGTCTGCACTTAGGGTCTAATCCTTTTCACTATGGATAAACAAGACATATGTATTTTTTGGTTCAGAAGGGATCTGAGGTTAGAGGACAATGCTGGATTGCACAAGGCCCTGACAAGCGGATGTCAGGTTTTGCCCATCTTCATTTTCGACAAACATATTCTGGATGATTTGACCGATAAATCTGATAAAAGATTAAGTTTCATATGGCAGGAGGTCAAGCGCTTGAAAGAACACCTGGAAGAGAATTACCACTCTTCACTGGCAGTTTTTTATGGTGATCCAAAAGAAGTATTTGAAACTCTATTAAATCAGTATAATCTTAAACTGGTAATTGCCAATAGAGATTATGAACCCTACGCTAAAAAGCGAGACAAAGAAATCTATGATCTGCTTAAAGAGCAAGGTATAGACTTTAAAGGCGTAAAGGATCAGGTTTTGATGGAGAAGGAGGAGGTAATGAAGTCGGATGGAGATCCTTATGTCGTATATACCCCTTACAGTAAGCAATACAAAGAGCTTTTAACTCCCAAGCATTTTGAAACATACCCAAGCGCTGCTCATCTAAATCATTGCCTGGCTCATGATCCGTTTCCGATGCCTTCATTAGCCGATATGGGATTTGAGATGATAGAGGTAGATATACCCAGCAGGGAAATCAAGGAGGATATTTTGGAGACTTACCACAAAACCAGGGATATTCCGGCCTTGGAGGAGGGTACGAGCAGACTTAGTGTTCACCTGAGGTTTGGCACCATCAGTGTCCGAAAGTTAGCTTTGGCGGGACGCGATATAAATACCAAGTTCTTCAATGAGTTGATTTGGCGAGATTTTTATCAAATGATTCTCTATCATTTTCCGAAAACAGTGACGGAGTCTTTCCGACCGGAATATGATCACATCAACTGGGAAAACAAGGAGGAGGATTTTGAAAAATGGAAGGAAGGCAAGACCGGTTATCCGTTGGTAGATGCCGGTATGCGTCAATTAAATCAAAGTGGTTACATGCACAATCGGGTACGTATGTTGGTAGCATCTTTTCTTACCAAGCACTTGCTTATCGATTGGCGTTGGGGCGAAGCCTATTTTGCGGAAAAGCTCCTCGATTATGATCAGGCCTCTAATATTGGAGGCTGGCAATGGGCGGCGGGTAGTGGTGTAGACGCTGCTCCTTACTTCCGCATCTTTAATCCCGAGCTTCAGTTGGATAAGTTTGATCCGGATCGGAAGTATGTGAAAAGGTGGATTCCTGAATTTGATTCATCGGACTATCCAGACCCTATGATAGATCATAAATTTGCCAGAGAGCGTGCCTTAGATCGCTATAAAAAAGCCTTGGCTAAAGACTAGCTTAAAGGTATTTATCGCCGTACTGGAGTTTAATTTCACTCACGAAAGACTTGATCAATTGCTCATTTTCCATCTTGCAAATGAGTAGAGCATCATCTTTGTCTACCACGATATAACCATCCAGCCCCTCAATTACGGCAAGTTTGCCTTTCGGAACTTTTATAATGCTGTTGCTGGTGTCAAAGCTCAAGATGGTGTCGTTGAGTTTTGAATTGCCGTGCTCGTCAGGCTCAATATGCGAGTGTAAACTGCCCCAGGTGCCGAGATCGCTCCAACCAAAATCCGATGGAATCACATAAACATGACTGGATTTTTCGAGTAAGCCATAGTCAATCGACTCGTTTTCACTGGCGGGGTAAACCTCTTCCATAAAGGCCTTTTCAGTCTCTTTTCCAAAATGTTCGAGACCACTTTCAAAGGTGCTGTACAAATCGGAAAGATGTTCACTGATCTCTTGCATGAAGGTATCTATGGACCATATGAAGATTCCGCTGTTCCAAAGAAAGTCACCACTGGCTAGAAATTCTTTAGCCATTTGAATATCAGGCTTTTCAGTGAAAGTCTTCACTTTTTTCACCTCGCTATCGGCATCTTCCGGCAAATCGATGTATTGAATGTAACCGTAGCCGGTATCCGGACGATTTGGTCGTATTCCCAGAGTAAATAACTTTCGCGAGGCTGAAGCTTTATCCGCAGCAATTTTGGATACCCTAATAAACTCGTCTTCGTTACTAATCAGATGGTCTGAGGGGGCTACGAGCATTACCGCCGTTGGATCATTCGCAGCTATGCGATAGGCGGCATAAGTGATGCAAGGAGCCGTATTTCTTCTTGCCGGTTCCAGGATCACATTCTCTTCCGGAATTTCAGGTAACTGTTTCAATACCAGATCACGATAATTGCGATGTGTAACCACTAAAATATGCTTCGGATCCGATATCTTTTTTAACCTGCGAAAGGTTTGCTGAATGAGTGTTTCACCGGTTCCAATAATGTCATGAAATTGTTTGGGGTACTTGGAAGTACTAACAGGCCAAAATCTACTGCCGATACCACCGGCCATGATCACACTATATATATTGGGCATGCTCTTAAATTGTGCGGCAAAAGTAACAAAATGCCCGTGGTGTAAATCCATGATCTACGCATATAAATTTCGTAATTTTGCCGCTTTTCAGTCAGGAAATCATAATTTGACAGTATGCTAAATATTGTACTATTCGGCCCTCCGGGAGCAGGAAAAGGAACACAGTCTGAATTGATGCGAGACAAGTTTTCCCTTATTCACTTGTCTACGGGAGATTTATTAAGGTCTGAAATAAAGGAGGGTACAGAGCTGGGTATGAAGGCTAAAAAACTGATGGACGCAGGTCAATTGGTTCCTGATTCGGTGGTGATAGGCATGATCAGACATAAACTAGAGCATCACCAGGACGCAGAAGGATTCATCTTCGATGGTTTCCCCAGAACAGAAGCTCAGGCACATTCTCTTGATGAACTCCTTTCAGAAGTTGGAGATTCTATTTCTACGATGATTTCTCTTGACGTTCCGGAAGGGGAATTAATTCATCGCTTACTGGAACGAGGAAAAAGCAGTGGCCGATCTGACGATCAAAATGAAAAAGTGATTAAGGATCGTTTGCAAGTTTATACCAAGCAGACAGCCGTTTTAAAGAATTACTATCAAAAACAATCTAAACTTCAGTCGATCAATGGACTGGGCACAGTTGACGAAGTTTTTGCCCGTATAGAGGATGCCGTAGCACAGGTCAATGGCAGATAATTTTGTTGATTACGTCAAGATCTACTGTAAATCTGGTAAAGGAGGGGCGGGTTCCTCTCATCTTCACCGAGATCGCTTAACCGTTAAAGGAGGACCGGATGGAGGTGACGGTGGCAGGGGTGGTCATGTAGTATTACGCGGCAATGATCAGTATTGGACCCTCTTACATCTCAAATATCGCAAGCATGTGAAATCTACGGCAGGTGGCGATGGAGGGCGACAACAAAGCACGGGAAAACAGGGAAAAGATGAGATTTTGGAAGTGCCATTGGGTACAGTTGCCCGAGACGGTGAAACCGGTGAATTCCTGTTTGAAATTACTGAGAATGGACAGGAACAGATTCTGAGGAACGGCGGTCGCGGAGGATTGGGCAATGTGCATTTCAAAAGTTCCACCTTCCAGACACCGAGATTTGCTCAGCCGGGTGAGCCCGGCGAAGAAGGGTGGAATATTCTAGAACTCAAGATATTGGCTGATGTTGGCCTGGTGGGCTTTCCCAACGCTGGAAAATCAACCCTGTTGTCGGTTGTATCAGCAGCCAAACCCGAAATTGCAGACTATCCCTTTACTACTTTAACTCCTAACCTGGGTATTGTTCCCTACCGCGACTATCGGAGCTTTGTAATGGCTGATATCCCGGGAATTATAGAAGGGGCTAGTGAGGGTCGAGGATTGGGACATAGGTTCCTTCGTCATATAGAAAGGAACTCCATCTTATTATTTATGGTTCCGGCTGATGCAGATGATATCTTTAATGAATACCAGATCTTGTTCTCGGAGTTGGAAAAGTATAATCCGGAATTACTGGATAAAGACAGAATGCTCGCTATTTCTAAAGCAGATATGCTGGATGAGGAATTAAGGACCGAAATGGATGAATTGCTCCGGGAAGAACTCCCGGATGATCTGCCCTTTATCTTTGTTTCTTCTGTTTCTGGTTTTAATATTGACCAACTTAAGGATAAGCTATGGCAGATGTTAAATCGCAATGACTGAGTTGATTAACTGGGATACTGAACTTTTTCTTTGGTTGAATTCCCTGGGTACGAGCAGCTGGGATGGCTTTTGGCTGGCCATCTCGGAGACGAAGACCTGGATTCCCTTATATGCTGTCCTCTTGCTGCTACTTTCTCGAGAATTAAAGTCTTGGATTTTACTGTGGGCCGTGTTGATAGTGGTCTTAAACTTAATTTTAACCGATCAGGGCAGCACCTGGTTTTTCAAGGAACAGTTTGAACGTTTGAGACCCTGTCATGTAATAGCATTGCAAGACCAAATGAGATTGGTGAAAGCCGGATGTGGGGGGCAATATGGTTTTCTTTCTGCTCATGCAGCCAACACCTTTGGTATGGCCATGCTGGTTGGAAGCCTTACGCGCGGTCGCTATCCCTGGTTGAGGCCAGTGCTTTTTCTCTGGGCTGCATTTGTGGCCTACAGCAGAATCTATATTGGAGTTCACTATCCCCTGGATGTGATTGCCGGCGCCTTGTATGGCGTGCTGTGCGGAAGCTTGATTTATGCTATCTTTCAAAGACTAATTCGTCCATTTTACCGTGAATCTCCTTAATATAATAGCGGTTTTCGTTGGCGGTGGTTTGGGTAGTGTTGCCCGCTATTTAATTTCCCGGAGTTTTTTAGCTGTCGGCTTAAATGCAAAATACTTCTCTTTTGCCATCCTGTTCATTAATGTGGTAGCATGCCTGTTGATGGCCTTTGTCCTAATCGTGGGCTTAAAGTATCGTGCGGAGGATACCAGTTGGCGCGATTTCTGGATTGTTGGCTTCTGTGGTGGATTTAGCACCTTTAGCACCTTCAGCTACGAGAATTGGCTGCTCTACAAGCAGGAATCATATACCCTGATGGGCGTAAATATGTTTCTCAGTGTAGGTTTATGCCTATTGATTTTTATACTGGTGCAGCGCTTTTTCAGTGTATAAGTCTGATAGAGCCACGCTCAATATGATCAAAGTTCCCCCTTTTTACTCTGGCAATTAAGACATAGGAATATGTGCCCGGGGGTAGAATTTTCCCCTCATTTTGCTTTCTGCCATTCCAGGCATGATTTAACCTGTCTGTAGAAAAGACGATCTCTCCCCAACGGTTGTATATCTCGAAATGAACCGAACGTACATCCGTTAATCCAAAAGTATATTCATCGTTAATCCCATCGCCATTAGGCGTAAAAGCGTTTGGCATGTAAATGTTGAAGGGTGTCTCCACCGTCAGGGTGTCATATAGGGTGTCTGTGCATCCGAATTCATTGAAACTAATATGTGTAATTACAAATTTCCCGGTATCCTCCAGGGTGAGACTGGTGGCATCAAGGTTTTCAATCACCCTTCCGTCTGGCAAGTACGTGGTAGTTCTCAAATGACCCGTGGAGCGATTATTTATGTCAAACACCGGATTGTAGATACTCTGTTCCTTGCTGTTTATTTCCAGATCGCTCCGCGGTACCGGAAATACCGTAATGGTATTGGTATATCGGGCATAGGCGGAATCACGGCAGCCATCAAAAGTTTTAATTATATGCTCTACACTATATACTCCGGGGTTCTGATAGGTATGTTCCGGACTGGCGTCATTTGACATAAAACCATCCCCAAAAAACCAAAAATGCTGCACTTTGCCATAAGCGATGGAACGGTCCTTGAATTGTGCTTTATAAGGTGCACATTCCCGTGCAAATGGAACTTCTTCATCAATAATGGGATTTGGGATGATTTTCACTGTATCCCCAAAAAATGAAGTGCATCCGAAATCATCCAGAAATATGGTAACATAGTAGTCTCCAGGTTGGGTCCAAACTACAGCCTTAGGTTCCTTGATCGTGCTGGTTTGGCCCATGTTGGTCATGCCATCAAAATTCCAGGTGACTTGTGCATCATCCGAGAAGATCCCATCGAGACTGAAATCAATGAAATTATCATCAAAGCACATCTGGCCAGACCAGGTAAATTCTACTTTGGTAGAGTCAAAAACCCGATAATAGACGTAGCTGGTATCTGCACACAGGCTGTAAGGCTCGGCAACATGCATAACCAGATAGGTACCGGTATCTGCATAGGTATAAAATGGATTGGCCAGACGGCTGGTATCATTGGTGAGGGACGTATCACCAAAGTCCCAGAAATACTTACTGGCAAACTGGCTCCTCGTCGCAAAGTTTACATACTTCCCTGAGCAGCTGGTAACGGGATTGTTTATGGATACAGTCGGATCCTTGAACGCTACCGTGGTTCCATCCGGTGCCCGTACTTTACTAAGAATGGTTTTACAGGCGTTGGTAACATTAAATTGAAAATCCAGACGGGTAGTACTCAACTTAGTACCATTATTGTATTCAGATACACAAATGGCAAATACAAACTGCCCCACTTGTGTGGGTTTACCACTCAGCATACCGGTAAAAGGATCAATGGTAAAAGCGGGATTGCTGGTAATTGGATATTGAGAAGTATAGCTGCCATTAAAAGGTACATTGCTATAGGGTGGAGGAGCTGCCGGGTCGGGCATAACCATGCCTTGGGCATTAGCTCCACCATGCAACACCGAACATAATTGATAATAAATACTATCCCCATCAAGGTCTGAGGCACTCAAATCTAAATCCACGTACTCATTAACACATAACACCACGGGAGGATCACTGTTAAACCGGGGACTGGAGTTGCAATTGTCCATGGAGGGTATGCGCGTGGTATAGGTGGAACCCCAGACGGAATTGTTGTTGTTAATGTTGGTAATGGTATTATTTCTACAACACCTTTGATGGGTTATTACATATCCTCCAGCCGTAGGAGGCAGATTTACGGTATCGATGTACAGGCCTCTTTCAGTGGCCACATTATTGGGCAAGGACGTGCAATTATTAGGTGCAATAAGTGGTAGGTTGGATACAGAAAGTAGCGGCACATACCTGTTTCTCACTACGATATTGGAGCTGTTATAGATGGTAATTACCGCGGTAGGATCAAATGGCGCACCGGTAGACTTACCGTCTCTGTAAATGATCATTCTAATCTCGTAGTCATTATTGCCTAAACAGCGATAAGTGATCTCACCACCTACCAAATGAGCCCCCATCCCTTGCCATATTGGCAACAGAAATATAACCCAGACGAGTATCCATGTTTTCCTCCGGCTCATTTAAGAGTTAGCAATTAGAATCTTAAATGTACTAAAATGAGGATGAAGTACCCCGGGGCTTTAGATTACAATTATTTATCGCCCGTCAAGCAGAAAAGCTCAGAATAATGGAGAATGGTATCGTACCCTCTGCTTTGAAAGTATTCTCGGGTGTTTTCGCCCACTGCCATTATAAAATCACCGCCCCATGCTCCCAGCGATTTTATCTCACCTGGATAATCTTGAAAAAGTTGCGCTTTCACCGCCGGACGTTTGAGAATGGACTCCAGAATGGACTCGTGTTTTCTCATCAAAAATTGCAGTTCCTGAACCTGACTTACCTGAGTTAAAGATTCACTGATGGCACTGATAGTCTTAATTTGCTCAGCGGTGATCTTTAGTTGGTGGTAGCGATCAACTTCCTTTCGACTATCTTGTTTTTGACCCAGGTAAATAAATTCTGCATTCTGATAAACAGCAGTTAAGCTAGTCAATTCCCAGCTAGGATTGCTTCCTTCCAGCTGATAGAATAGAGGAGTTTGTGCTCCGGCGCAAGCAATGTCATAGCCACTGCCATTTTGGGTGGCAAAAAACAACTGAAAAGGGTCTAGCTCAAAATACGAAGCCAACAGATAGGTAAGGCTACTGCTGCTGCCAAGCCCCCAGTTTGAGGGAAACTCAAGGAAGCTACAAAACTTAATTGGCCGGGCCGGAATTCCGGATAAGCGGTAGGCCGCTCTTAGCATCTTTTGAATGAAGCGGGCATTTTGATAGGTTGAGGTTTCCAGTATTTCGCACTCGAGATCAAAGCGGGCCGTGAACCAGCATTTCCCTAAGTAATCCATGCTTTGCCAATGAATGAATTCACCCTCATCAGCAACTCTTAATTCCTGACCCAACATCGTAGGTAAAGCCAGTGCTTTGGCACCGGATAAAACGGCGTATTCTCCACTCAGTAGAATTTTGCCATGCGCAAAATGGCGCTGTTCAGACACTATGAGTGTGTATTTATCTCACTGGGACTTTTAATGCCTCGGATTTCACAAAACTTATTTACTGCTGCACTATGGGTAACCACATGATCCTTAAAGTGCTCCACAATTTGATTCCTTTCCTCTTCGGTAGCTTCCAGTTGGTTAAGAATGTTTAACAGATGCATTTTCATATGGCCTTTCTGAATACCGGTGGTGACAAGAGCACGCAAGGCGGCAAAGTTTTGAGCCAATCCGGAACAGGCAATAATTGACATCAGTTCTGAAGCATTGGGTCGCTGAAGCAGATCTAATGAAAACTTCACCATGGGATGTAGGGAGGTAATTCCACCTACCACGCCTATAGCCAGGGGTAATTCTATCCAGAATTTAAATTGACCATCTTCAATCTCACAATGCGTAAGACTCTTGTATTCACCGCTGCGGGCAGCATAGGTATGGCAGGCAGCTTCCGTGGCTCTAAAATCATTCCCCGTAGCTATAATAACTGCATCCACACCATTCATGATGCCTTTGTTGTGCGTGGTGGCCCGGTATGGTTCCACCTCGGCAATTCTGACCGCACGCTTAAATTTCTGAGCAAATTCTTCTGGATCAATACCTTGATCCTCATTAAGGTCTTCAATCGGGCAAGATACTTCGGCCCGCACAATGCACTCAGGTGTATAGTTAGAAAGAATACACATCACCACCTGGATATCAGACTCTGCCTGGCTAAAGCGTTTGTCTAGCTTCACACGGTCAGTAAAGGTTTTAGAGAATTGTTCTAAGCAGGAGTTGATGAAATTGGCTCCCATAGAATCTACCGTTTCAAAACGACCTTCAATCTGGAAATAGTTTTCCATCCGGTCAGTTTTATCTTTTATTTCCAGTGCCACTACGCCACCACCACGAGCTCTCATATTGGCAGTGATTTCTGCTGTGTCGTCGAGAAAACTTTGTTTGATTTCTTCAAAAAAGTCAAAGAGCTTGTCTTTGTCTCCCTCATAAATAAAATGAACATGACCAATTTTGGTAGTAGACATAACTTTGGTCTTGAAGCCACCGCGATCCAACCAAAATCGGGCGCTTTTAGATGCTGCAGCCACTACTGAACTTTCTTCAATGGCCATCGGAATGGTATAGAGCTCACCGTCAATCAGAAAGTTTGGTGCTACACCAAATGGTGTAAAGAAATTACTGACGGTATTTTCAATAAACTCATCGTGGAGTTTTTGTGTTTTGGCGTCATGGTGCCAGTAGCTGGTGAGTGACTCCATAGCATCAGCAGGGCTGTCAAAATACTGATCGGCTAACCACTCAATTTTAGCTTCCTTGCTAAGTTTTGAAAAACCTTTAATCGAAGAACCCATGATGCTTTTTTTAAAGTTGCAATATATAAGCCTTTTAACGAGGCAAATTGTTCGAGAGATGTAAAAAGAATGTTAATATCCAGGCTTAGTCATGATCCCACATTTTATAGAGATCATGCATACGTTCATTTAGTCGATGTACCATTTTTCCTTTCGACAATGAAAACAGGCCGAGAATTATGTGTTCTCTTTGATAAAATGGAAAGGGTGCTTCCAGAGGTAGCATTTGCTCGTCCATGATTACCAGACCATCAATTTTTAGGTTGGGAGTTTCTGCAAATTCTGCCGTTAAGAAGAATTCAGGAAGATCTGAGACACTATTTATTAAATTAAGCTGGGCATCAAAAATATTGCCGGCTAAGTTTCTGGCTCTTATCTCTTCCGATTTATCTGCATAGAAGAAGTAAACCTCACTAAAATCAAAAATTTGTGAAAAGGCCAGGATTGCTTCTTTGTTTTCTTCGTACTGTTCCTGGCGAATCGATTGCGCTTCCTCGGTCATACCTCTTTCCTCCAGGGCTTCAATTTGTTTAGTGCTGGTTTGAAGTCTCACCAGCAACATTCCTTTCTTTAGGTTTTGAAGCCTTTCCTTGGCAATATCATAATCGCTTTGTGCCGTGCCAACGGTGCCAAACAGTAGTAATAAAAGCAGAAACCTGATCCCCATATGAATATATCCTGCTGCGAAGATACTTCATCTGAAGATCAGGCTCAAAAAGTTCAGGTGCAGAAGTTTCAGTTTAGTGCTGAGTCTTCTGATTGTTCACTAAAGGGATATAAGTTTTCTTAATTCCATCAAATCCTTCCTCGATATTGATCAGATTGTGAATCCCTCTTGCTTTGAGGATAGATCCTGCAATTACGGATCGATAACCTCCGGCACAATGGATATAAAAGTTTTCTGCACGAGGAAACTCTGCCATGTGATCATTGAGGTAATCCAAAGGAATTAGTCTGGCGTCTGCGACATGTCCATTTTCGTATTCTTTGTCACGACGCACATCAATGACCGGCAAACTGTTTTCATGGTGATTTTTGGCGAATTCTTCTGCACTTATACTTGGCATTTGGTCAATTTCCTTTCCGGATGCAACCCAGCTTTCGAATCCCCCTTTCAAATATCCCAATACATTGTCAAACCCTACTCTCGATAATCGCGTAATCACTTCTTCAACTCTTCCCTCAGGACAAACGATCAGTATCGCCTGCTTCACATCGCGAATCATGGCACCAACCCAAGGGGCAAAGTTGCCATCGATCCCGATGAAAATGGAGTTGGGAATAAAACCTTTCACGAAGTCTTTTTCGTTTCTAACGTCTAGAATTAAAGCTTCCGTTTCATTCGCGGCAATTTCAAATTCTTCTGGTGTAAGGCTACGTTTACCCTTTTCCATAATGGTATCAATGCTCTCGTATCCTTCTTTATTCATTTTAACGTTCATGGGGAAGTAACCGGGTGGTGAGCTTAGGCCATGCGTGACCTCCTTTATAAAATCCTCCTTGGTCATATCTGCACGCAGGGCATAGTTCATTTCTTTCTGGTGACCCAAAGTGTCGATGGTTTCGTCCATCATATTTTTACCACAAGCCGAACCAGCACCATGTCCGGGGTAAACCAACACATCATCATCCAGCACCATAATTTGTTTACGCAAGCTATCATATAAGTAGCCGGCAAGATCTTCCACCGTGAGTGTACCTGCTTTTTGAGCCAGATCAGGTCTCCCAACATCCCCTAAAAATAGGGTGTCACCCGTAAATATGGCGTGATCCACGCCTTTCTCATCTTTTAGTAAATAGGTGGTACTCTCCATAGTATGACCAGGAGTATGTAATGCCACTATAGTGGTTTTACCCAGTTTAAATTCCTCCTTATCCTTAGCGATATGGGCCTGAAAACTGGGGGCGGCATTTGGACCATAAATTATGCTAGCGCCGGTTTTTTCTGCCAGGGTAAGATGGCCGCTTACGAAGTCGGCATGGAAGTGAGTCTCAAAAATATATTTGATTCGGGCATCATGCTTATGAGCCATATCAATGTACGGCTGAACCTCTCGCAGTGGATCAATAATAGCAACTTCTCCTTCACTTTCAATGTAATAGGCACCCTGTGCCAGGCATCCCGTATAAATCTGTTCTACTTTCATATTTCTTTATCTATCCTTATCGGTGGCAAATTTCTTAAAGCTGGTTAACATAAGAAGTGACCATTGTTACATTTCTATTCACCTGCCAACTCCTTATAGATAATAAAAATAGCCATAATGACAATGAACCAACCAAAGATCTTTTTCAGGCCTTCACCACTCACAAATCTATTGGCATAGAGGCCGATGACCATTCCTGCGCAAGAGAATGCGGTAAAACTCATAAGGAATATCCAATCTATGGATTGCCCAGAGCCAATATCTCCGCCAAATCCAATCAGACTTTTAAGCGATATGATCACTAAGGAAGTGCCTACTGCCTGTTTCATGGGCAAACCTACCAATAGGACCAATGCCGGAACGATTAGAAAGCCTCCCCCGGCGCCAACCAGACCGGTGATGACACCAACTACCAGTCCTTCAAGAATTATTAGCAGAAAGTTTACCGATTCATCACCTGCTTTAGCTTTGATTGGACCACTGTTTATCATGGACCAGGAGGCCAAAACCATAATGAGGGCAAAGAAAAGCATGATCCCAATTTCTTTGGTGATCGTAAATTGGCCTATTTGAAATAGAGTATCTGGGAGGGAGGGTACGAGATACAATCTGGTTAGAAATACGGCAATTAGTGATGGGATCGCAAAAACCAGGGCAATATGCCAGTTAATCAGGCCGGCCATACTTTTTTTAACGGAGCCGATGAAAGAGGTCACGCCTACTACAAAAAGAGAATAGGCGGTAGCGAGAACCGGATCTATCATTAGAACATAAACCAGGATGGGTACGGTCAGAATACTACCGCCTCCACCTAGCAATCCTAGTGTTAATCCCATAACTACAGCCAGAAAGAAGCCCAACATTTCCATCGCGCAAAAATGCGGAATATAAATAGGTTGGGAAGTGATGATGGTTACAATAATCAACACCTCATTTATGGAACTATTAGTGGTAAATTAGTATATAACTTGAAAGCCTGGCATTATTAAGAACACGCTGGAGGATATGATTCGGGTGCAGCTCGTTGGTCGCAATATTCATCGCGACCCTGTGCTCAATGCGTTTCGGTCAGTGGATCGAAAAGCTTTTGTACCGCCAGAGATGAAAGACTTGGCTTATCAGGATCGCCCGTTATCGATAGGTTCTGGGCAAACCATAAGTCAACCCTTTATTGTGGCCTACATGGTGCAAGCACTTGATTTGAAACCCTGGGAAAAAGTTTTGGAGATTGGCAGCGGATGTGGCTATAACGCTGCAATAATGGCGAGATTGGCGAAGCTTGTTTGCAGTGTGGAAGTCTTTCCGGAATTGGCCAAGATGGCTCGAGAAAACTTGCGCCAATCTGAAATCCACAACGCATTGGTGAAACAGGACGATGGCCGTAAAGGGTGGCAGGAAAAAGCGCCTTTTGATGCCATAGTTTTAACCGCTGCGCCAGAGAAAGTTCCGAAATCCTTGTTTAAACAACTTACAACCGGAGGACGCTTGTTGGCTCCGGTAGGTAGCAAAGTTCAATACCTCAAACTCTTTACCAGCACAGCCTATGGCTTTAAAGAACAAGAATTACTGCCGGTGAAGTTTGTGCCTTTCTTGTAGATCTTTACTTCAGTTACGCTGCCAGATCTCAATTTTCCATGGAAATCGCTGGCTTTTGGAAACTTGCTTAAACCCTTGGTTTGTAAGGATGCGATGAACCTCTTTTTTAGGGTGTAGGTAGGTGCGAAATGGGTTTCCCCTTAATCGGAAATAGGTATTTCCCAGGGCTCTTAACATTTTGGCTATGAGACCGGAGGGAGGATAACTCAAGGCAATCTGGCTGGAACATTTTTCTGATGCAGCCCTTAGCAACTCTTCCATTTGAGGGTAACAGCAAATGACCTTATCCAGTGTGACATACTCGTGTGTCTCTAATTGATCTGCCAATTCCACAAAATCTCCTTGCAGGAACCGGGCTCTAAAACTTTCAGAACTCGAACTTTCAAGCATTTCGGAAGCTACACGCTGATAGCCGGATGAAGCATCAACAGACGTATACTGGGCCAGGCCATTTTTTCTTAGTTCCATACCCAGTACGCCAATGCCACCACCAATATCCAGCAGCCGTTCACCGAGCCGAACTTCTCCACTTAATTGCACAATGATTGCCGCTGTCGATGATTTGGGTCCCTTCTTAAGGTATCGTTTTCGTTCCTTTTCAGCATCCTTCAGACTGAAAAGCTGATCAGCTCCACAACAGTGTTCCTGCATTTATCTCATCCTTCGGATTCAGCAAATTCTTTAAAACATTCCATGAATTTGCAGGTTTGCTTTTTGAATGCTCCTGGCATGATCCAACCAATGAGCTTCATCATAAAACTATTGAATTTAAATTCTGAAACCGATTTCCACTCCGTTACATCTGGACCTTTTTGCATAAAATAGTTTTCTTGAATATTGAAAACTCCTGTCGCTTCATAGGTGCCATGAAATTTATCCGGTAATTCGTTCAAGGTGATGGTTTCAATCATTTCTGTTTCGCGCTTACCCATTTTATAGAGCAACTTGGCCTTCGCGCCTACCTGACCGGGTTCCCCGGAAAGATGTTCGTAGCGAATAAATCCGGGTTGCCATTTTTCCAGGTTTTCTACGCTATCGAACAATTCTATCACACGCTGGCGCGGGAGGTTTATTTGGATACTATGGCTATACTTCATTGGAGTAAAAACTAAAATTTAAGAAAGAAGGTCAATTAATGGTAGCGTACTTTAAATGTCTGGTGATCCATATTGCAATTTACCTGTAATTGGAAAATTCCCGAGTCCATAAACTCCAGACCCAATTCTGTCATAAAAATTATATTCTTACCTGGCTCTACTCTTTTAGAAGTTTGATAAATGACCTTACCCGAAACATCAATTAATTTAATTTGAGCAAGATCAGCCGCATGGCAATAGAGATTTAAAACCGACTCCGAAGTAACGGGATTAGGGTAAACCGCACTTTGGTGTTTCATCTGGTCTATTTGCAAAGTAGAAAGCCCTGA
This sequence comes from Owenweeksia sp., assembly GCA_965229445.1. Classification (GTDB taxonomy): domain Bacteria; phylum Bacteroidota; class Bacteroidia; order Flavobacteriales; family Schleiferiaceae; genus Owenweeksia. The sequence continues at coordinate 2,369,629 of OZ245876.1, read as the reverse complement.
GCTCGTCACTCTTACACTATCCATAGTCACCGGAACAATAGGCTCATCATTGCCATCCACGGCCACCCCGGCAATACTAAGAATCTCCGAGTATCCGTTTTTCACAGTGCCAAAGACTGGGTGAGCGGAAGTTAGGGGAGCCTTATCATAATCCAGAAACAGATTGTCCTTCAAATTGATAAAGATCTCGCTACTACCGGTATTTGGTCCTGAATTAGCCATGGAAAGGGTCCACCTCCGATTGCTTAGTACTCCGGTACTATCAAATTCATCTTGAATTGCCGGAGGAAGCCCGGTTCGAAAACCGCCCTGTATCACAAAGTTGGCTATCACTCGGTAAAACTCCTTGCCATCATATCCCTTGTTGTTAACCAACCCAATAAAATTTGTGGTAGTGATGGGCATGATGCTGTCATGCAGTTCTACGGTGAAATCGCCATGGTTGGTATAAAATGTTACTTCAGTTTGTGAGAAGCATATCAGGTTAATCAAAAGAGCTAATGCGATCAAAATTCTTTTCATAGGAAGAATGTTTGAGGATAAAGTTAGAATTTAATCGCCAGCTGAATGTAGCAAGCCAAAAGAATTAAAAAACCACCTTGATAAAGATACTGCGCCCTTAAGAGAACTTAGTTAAGCATGATCTTCTTACTCTGTATGCCAGATGGTGTCTTAATCACAAAGATGTAAAGTCCACGAGCCTGTCTGGTAAGGTCGATCGTACTCTTCTTCTCGCTGATACTCTTTATTTGAATAAGATTGCCGTTCATATCATAAACACTCAATTCAGCTTTGCCAAAATCCTGCAGCTCAATATTGAAGAGTCCATACCCGGGGTTGGGATACACCTCCATCAACTCCAATGGGCCTGCTGTAGCTGGCTCCTCCAATCCGATGGTATTTTGTATTCCTTCATAAAAGTTCACCCCACCGGCTTTAGTACCAATAAACATATCTGGGTAACCATCAAAATCTAGGTCTTCAAGGGCCGGGGCGGTGCTGAAAACCCCATCCAATAGCCTGCGCGTTTCCGCCAGGGCTGGGGTGACTTTCAGAATCATATTTGGCCGTTTTTGGATGGAATATTTATAAGGTTGCTTGCAGCCTAGAGAATGATCCAGGGAATTGTCTACCAAATCACCAATAGCATGAGCATCAAAGCCTACATCCGTCATTTTGACGGGGATACTGGATCCATTTGCCTGACCGCCGAAACAAACATCTATTACCAGATTGGATTTGCCATCCCAAAGAATTGGCCTGCGAGTGAAAGAGAGCTCATTCCATCCCTGAATTAGCCCTACTGCACCACTAAGATCAGAATTGCGCACTTCAACTAAACCAGATTGAAAAGCATTCAAAGTGCTGTCCGTAGTGAGTTTAGCCCTTATACTTACGCCTTGCCAGATGGTAGTGTTGCTGCTGGTAGTAATATCAAATGAAACACTGGTAATATAGCCATAGCTAAAGCCCTGAGCTCGTAATTCTGAGGCCTTGATCAAAAATTGGTTCCGGCCATTTCTCTTAGATATCCCAAAGGGAGTTTCTTCATATCCCGAGCTTACAATAGTGCCTGTGCCGAAGGTGCCGGTAACATCACCAGGTTGTTGAATAACACTGGCGACGCTGTCAAATTGAAATACTCCGGCGCTGGCTGATCCTACGAAGATGTTAATTACCGAATCATTTTTAAAGACATAAGGAATGCTTTTTCCGTTGGATGAGGTGCTAGTGAATACATCCACGCCACCAAAAAAGTCAGATTTCAAAGTGAAGCTGGGAGAGGTGCTGGAGGAATTTTCATAATAGTGCAACACCCCACGATTGTTACCTACCAGCAAATCAAAGTCTCCATCATCATCCATATCAAAAAGGTATGGTGCTGCATCCTGACCGACGTCAAACCCGCCAAGGCCGGCGGTATGTAGTGTGAAGTTGGGGGAGATGAAGCTATTATTGGTGAAGTAATGCATCTGGCCATTGGCATCTCCCACGATCATATCGCGATCACCGTCACCGTCGAGATCAGCAAAACATGGAATACTGCCGCTTCCCAACCCATAAGAAGGGATGTCTGCAAAATTGGTATCTTTTAGAGTAAACTCTGGGGCGCCAAAGTTTCCGGTATTTTCATAATAATGATAAAAATGCCGTGGCGGAGCACCGCCACCTTCGGTTTCTTCTTTGTTGCTAATCACCAAATCGGGCTTGGCGTCTGAATTGAGGTCCACTAATCGGGGTACGGCATTGGTGCCCATATCAATCATGGAAGACTGCATAAAGTCATCCCTCACGAAAGTAAAATCCGGATTGGTATTGGTGCCGGCATTGTGATAGAGATGTACACTTTTAATGTCCTCAAAACCACTTCCCTGAGTGAAAGGTGAAGCTACTAAATCCATCACGCCATCCTTATCCACATCTACTGCTGATAGTGCTGCAAAGTCGTGAACCCGAATGGGTATATCATAAGTTGGGAACAGGGTGTCCTGCGACGTAAAGTGGGTGCTGTCCAGAGCACCACCATTATACAAAGCCGTAACATCAGGGTAAGATACATTGCCGAGCAAAAGATCTTTGAGACCATCGTCATTGATATCCCAGATTAGCATGGAACTGCCAGCATGCATAGAAGCCTTTCGAAATGGAGTACAGGCATTTAATTTAACCGATCTGTAAAGCCCGCTTTCTGAAAAGTGTCCCCAGCAAGTTTCCCGCAGTACATAGTTTATTCCGCAATTGGCTAAGTTTTCGTTAAACTGGGCCACGCTTCCCGAGGAAGAATAGGAAAAGAAGTCCAGGTCTCCATCATTATCAATATCATCAAATGCTGGTAAGTTGGCCTCGCTGGAGTAAAGATTTGTGCTACCCGTGTTGATGGTTACCTGAATTGGCCCCCCGATGGGGTCCACAAAACTTAAGGTGCTTACACTGGTATTCTCTAAAACAAAAACCTTGCTTCCCACATTGTAAAAAACATCCTTTTTACCATCGCAGTTGTAGTCTTTTATGATCATCCAGCTTGAGGCTACCGGGAAATGCTCTTTAAATTCTGGCGCATATTTATACAATCCATTACCGGTTGAAATAAAGGGTACCACTGTTCTGCTCGACTTTTCGTAGATGAGTAAATCCTGTTGACCGTCGAGGTCCAGATCAATATTGTTGAGTATGGATCCGGTTAAACCACCCGCCCAAGGATTATCCAAAGAATCCGTGCCTACAAGCACTTTCATGCCTGCCGTCTCCTTGAAATCGAGCACATTGGTGCCATTTTGTGCCTGGGTAAATAGAGCGATTAAAAAGAAGGAAATGAGTTTCAAATATTTCAGACTCATGGACTACATTTTATTAAGAGAATCAAAGATAATTCATCAAACAGAAAGCCAAAGCACCATTAAGTTTTCGCACGTTGTTATTTATTGGTTGAAGTTCTATATTTGCCGACCATTTTTCAATCCCCTAATAGCCCTGTTTTCATGCAGAATAAAGGAGTTATTCGTCTCTTTGCCATACTTTTTGCACTGGCATGTCTCTATCAATTGTCCTTCACCTTCATATCCAGTCAGGTGGAAAAGGATGCAGAAGAGTTTGCAAATGGCGATGCCGTATCTAAACAACGTTACCTAGACTCTATAAGTTCAGAGGACGTTTATGATATTTTCGTAGCTAAGTATACCTATGCTGAAGTAAAAGAACGAGAGATAAACCTTGGTCTTGACCTTCGTGGTGGTATGAACGTAATTCTTGAAGTCCAGGTTCAGGACATTCTCAAAGAGTTATCCAATAAAAGCAAGCATCCGGTATTTGTGCAGGCCATCCAGCGTGCCAATGAGGCAGCAGTGGAAAGTCAGCAGGACTACCTGACCAACTTCTTCAACGCTTTCGATGAAGTTAAAGCAGAGCAAAAAGCGGCGGTTAAACTTAGCGATCCTGCCATCTTCGGTACCAAGGAGATGAATGAGCGTTTAGGGTTTGATGCGGATGATGAGGCCATCAAAGAGGAAATTCGCAGTGATGTAAATGCGGCAGTAGAAAATGTTTACACCGTTTTGCGCGCAAGGATTGACCAATTTGGTGTGGTTCAGCCCAATATTCAGAGATTGGAAAACGGCGGTCGAATTCTGGTAGAATTGCCAGGTGTTAAAGATCCAGACCGTGTGAAGCGCTTGCTTCAATCAACGGCTGAATTGGGATTTTATGAGTTATATGATGGTGTGGAGATGGCCGATTTCCTTTCTAAAGCCATTGATAAAATAGGCACGGTAGCCTTAAAAGATACGTCATCAGAGGATCTGGCAGATTTGGATGAAGATCTGTTAAATATTGAGGCAGTAGATGAAACGCCCATACTGGATGAAGCAGGTGAAGTGGTTGATGGCGATACCGGAGTGAGTGCGGTTGATTCTCTTTTGTCTGAAACAGACTCAGCCACCGGTCCCAATGTGTTTAGCCCATTCCTTAGAGTTTTTGCACCAAACATTGATGAAAGCAACCGCTTTAATCAGGGGCCAATCATCGGTTATTCCAGAGTACAGGATACTTCAAAGGTCAACGAATATTTTAATGACCCCAGAATTCGTAACCTGTTAACAGGAGAAATGCGTTATACCAAGTTTTTCTGGTCTGCCAAACCCACCGAACAGAATGTGCTTTTCCTTTTTGCGGCTAAGAGTTCACGTGATGGTGATCCGGCTCTAACCGGAGATGTGATTATAGATGCACGACAAGATTTTAGTCAGGCCAATCAGCCGGTTGTGAGTATGACGATGAATGCTCAGGGAGCAGGAAAATGGCAGAAAATTACTCGTGAAGCATCGGCACAGGAACCGAAGAAAAGTGTGGGTGTGGTGCTCGATGACTATGTTTATTCATTCCCTACCGTTCAGAATGAAATTCCTACGGGAAATACTCAGATCACCGGAAACTTTACGGTGCAGGAAGCTCAGGATTTGGCGAACAAATTGAAAGCAGGTAAACTACCGGTGGCAGCGCAGATTATTCAGGCTGACATCGTTGGTCCATCCTTAGGACAAGAAGCTATAAATGCTGGACTTTGGTCCTTTGTAGTAGCGCTCGGTATTGTATTGATCTATATGATTTTTTACTACAGTTCAGCCGGTATAGCTTCAGATATTGCTCTGGTGGTGAATATGTTTTTCATATTTGGCGTATTGGCCTCTTTAGGTGCCGTGCTCACTCTGCCTGGAATCGCCGGTATCGTGCTTACCATTGGTATGGCAGTGGATGCCAATGTTCTGATCTATGAACGAATTCGAGAGGAATTATTCCATGGTAAAGGACTAAAGCTGGCCATTAAAGACGGATATAAGAATGCTTACAGTTCTATTATTGATGCTAACGTAACCACCTTTCTTACTGGGGTAATACTTTATCTATTTGGAACAGGTCCCATCCGTGGTTTTGCCACCACCCTTATTATAGGTATCCTCACCTCTTTGTTCTGTGCCATATTTGTTACTCGCCTAATTTTTGAAGCCCGTTTAGACCGGAAGAAAGTGATCAGCTTCAGTACAAGTATTACCAAAGGAGCTTTTAAAAAGGTGAATATTGATTTCCTGGGGAAGAGGAAGATTGCTTACGGTATAAGCTTAATCATTCTTGTAGGAGGAATTCTCTCCCTTTCTACCAGAGGTCTGAATTTTGGTGTTGATTTCGTGGGAGGGCGCTCATATCAGGTTCGCTTTGATCAGCCGGTTAGTTCTGTGGATCTTCAGAATAAGTTGGGAGATTATTTTGTGGCTGAGGATGGCACGAAGGTGTATCCCGAGGTAAAAACCATTGGTGATGAGAATCAGGTGGTGATTACGACCAAGTACAAGGTGAATGAAACGGGACCAGAAGTTGAGGATGAAATAAAATCCAAACTATATGAAGGTGTCGCTGGCTATTATGTTGACGACCCTGGCTATGAAGCATTCAGCTCTGAAGCTTCTGGGGCTGCAGATATCGGAATAGTTGCGGAACGCCAGGTTGGTCCTACCATTGCCGATGATATTAAAACCTCTGCCATCTGGGCCATTGGATTCTCCTTGATTGTAATATTTCTCTATATACTCATTAGGTTCAGTAAGTGGCAATTTAGCCTTGGTGCCGTAGCAGCGGCATTTCATGACGTGTTAATTGTGCTATCAATGTTCTCCATATTATATGGTGTATTGCCATTCTCATTGGAAATAGATCAAGCGTTTATAGCGGCCGTGCTCACCGTTATAGGATATTCATTAAATGATACCGTGGTCGTATTTGACCGGATTCGAGAATATTTGCGTACTCACAGCAAGCGAAAAGAGATGACTGTGGTGGTGAACGAAGCTCTGAATAGTACTTTAAGTCGTACGGTAAACACATCACTTACTACCTTCTTTGTATTGCTGGTCATTTTCCTTTTTGGAGGAGAGGTAATCAGAGGATTTATGTTTGCACTCCTGATAGGGGTAGTGGTAGGTACTTATTCTTCTCTGTTTATTGCTACGCCATTAATGATGGATACCAGCAAAAAGCAATTGGTTAAAGAAAGAAGTGGGGCAACAAAAGCTGCCAGTCAAACCGTTTAAAGATTTATCGAATTGATAAAAACCCCGCTTCATGCGGGGTTTTTTGTTATAATTTTGTTTCTCATGGAAGAAATGCTGATGGGACAACTACTGTTTTTAAATCTAGGGGGTGGTGAAATATTTTTCATCCTATTAATTACCGTCATGCTCTTTGGTTCCAAAAGAATACCGGAAATAGCCCGTGGATTAGGTAAGGGTATACGAGAAGTACGCAATGCTACGAATGACATCAAGAGGGAAATAAATCAGTCTGCTACGGATCAAGACCTTAAGAAGTTTAAGGAAAAGATTGAGGAAGAGAAGAAAGGAATTGAAGATATCGCCGGTTCCATCAAGAGAAATCTGAATAGTTAATGGCCTACCTTTTACTGATCGGTGGAATTATTCTCCTACTATTGGGAGGTGACTGGTTAGTGAAAGGTTCTGTAGATCTGGCCCTTAGGTTGAAAATTGATATGCTGGTAGTAGGAATGACGGTGGTTTCATTCGCTACTTCCGCACCGGAACTATTGGTTAGTCTGAATGCAGCTATAAACGGTTTTACAGATATTTCATTTGGCAATGTTATCGGTTCCAATATTGCCAACCTCGCTCTTATTTTGGGGCTTACGGCTCTGGTATTCCCCATGAAGGTAAGTTCCCGCACTTATCGCATCGATTTCTGGATAATGATTATCGTGACGGCAGTTTTGTTTATTCTAATTAACTGGGATAAGCGATTGAGCTTTTGGGAGAGTGTGCTGCTGGTTGTCCTACTGGTGATTTACAATGTCTTTCAAATATGGGCTTCACGCAGAAGTCGCACTCGAATTATAGAAAAAATACCCGATAAGGAGCAGCCCAAGCCAGAAAAGAATGTGTACTGGATGATTGGTTACCTTTTGGCAGGCATTGTTGGTTTGCGATTTGGAGCCAGCTTTCTCATTGATGGATCGGTGCAATTAGCTGAAGCCTGGGGGGTGAGTGAAAGAGTGATTGGCATCTCCGTGGTATCAGTAGGAACCAGTTTACCAGAATTGGCAGCCAGTATGATTGCTTCAATGAAAGGAGAACAGGAATTGTCATTGGGCAATCTTATCGGTTCCAACATTTTTAATATTCTGGCGGTGCTCGGTATTACGGGCTTATTTGTTGACCTACCCGTAAAAAATCCGGAAATTTTGAGCTTTGATATTCCCTACTTCATAGGTGTTTCCCTTCTATTATATCCATTTATGCGCTTCATTCGGCGAGGCACTATTGATCGTTGGCAAGGCTTTTTTATGTTTCTGATCTACCTGCTTTATCTCTATCTCATTTTTTAGTTTTCAACAATTACCCCTAAATTATATGGGGTATGTTGATTAATTTATCGATTTTCTGATTGACAACCCCCCTTGAGAGCTTAATTTTGTGAGAAATTTTAAATTTTTCTCGCAATGCAAGGAATTCGATTTGCCGCACTTCAGGAGCTAATGAGGCGTCAGCCGTCTGATTACATGGAATCCGCAAGGATTTCGGAAATATTTGGTGAGAATGTATTTAATAAGAAGGCTATGGCGGAGTTTATGACTCCGGAAGCGTATCGTTCTGTATTAAGTGCCATAGAGAAAGGAGCAAAAATAAATCGAAGTATTGCGGATCAGGTAGCTTCGGGTATGAAGTCATGGGCTTTATCCAAAGGAGCAACACACTATACGCATTGGTTTCAACCCCTTACCGGGGCCACAGCTGAGAAACACGACTCTTTCTTTCAGCCCACCTCAGGTGGTGAAGCCATTGAAAGATTTACCGGGAGTTTGTTGGTACAGCAAGAACCCGATGCATCCAGTTTTCCCAGTGGAGGGATTAGGAATACCTTCGAAGCGCGTGGATATACAGCCTGGGATCCTACCAGTCCTGCTTTTATTATGGGTCGTACCCTGTGCATTCCAACCATTTTTGTTTCCTATACCGGGGAGGCTTTGGATCACAAAACACCCTTACTGAGAGCTCTTCAATCTATCGATCAGATTGCAACAGAAGTATGTGGTTATTTTGACCGAAACGTTAAAAAGGTTACCGCTACTCTGGGCTGGGAGCAAGAATACTTTTTAATTGATACGGCCTTATATGATGCACGACCCGACATTAAATTAACCGGCCGAACACTGCTGGGTCACGCACCGGCTAAAGGTCAGCAACTCGAAGACCATTACTTTGGATCTATTCCGGATCGGGCCAGGTTTTTTATGCGAGAGTTGGAGTATGAATGCTATCGTCTCGGAATACCGGTTACCACACGTCATAATGAGGTAGCTCCCAGTCAGTTTGAATTGGCTCCCATGTATGAAGAAGCCAATGTTTCTGTAGATCACAACTCCCTGATAATGGATGTGATGGACAAGGTAGCCAGAAGGCATGATTTTAAGGTTTTGTTTCATGAGAAACCCTACGCAGGTGTAAACGGTAGTGGTAAACACAACAATTGGTCGCTTTCAACGGACACCGGAGTAAACCTCTTAAGTCCGGGCAAAACCCCTAAAACCAATTTACAGTTCCTTACTTTTTTTGTAAACACGATTAAGGCCGTGCACGATAATGCCGATTTATTGCGAGCGGCGATCGCTTCGGCAGGGAATGAACACCGCCTAGGAGCCAATGAAGCCCCTCCCGCTATAATTTCCGTTTTCATCGGTAGTCAACTTACCAGAACCTTGGATGCTCTGGAGAAACTGGAGAAAGGAAAATTGAGTCCGGAACAAAAGACCGACTTAAAGCTCAATGTGGTAGGTAAAATTCCGGAAATTTTGTTGGATAATACTGATCGTAACCGGACCTCTCCCTTCGCATTTACGGGTAACAAATTTGAGTTTCGCGCGGTGGGATCTCAAGCTAGTTGTGCTCAGCCTATGACCATTATGAATACTATTATGGCACAACAACTGCGCATGTTTAAAAAGGAAGTAGATGCCCTAATAGAGGATGGTATGAAGAAAGATGACGCCATTTTTAACGTGCTGCGTGATTACATTGAAGCGAGCAAGGCTATAAGATTTGAAGGTGATGGCTATAGTGAAGATTGGGAGAAGTTGGCCGAAGAACGAGGCTTGAATAATGTGAAGACCACTCCCGAAGCTTTAGACTTTTATGTAAGTAAGCAGGCCATTGAGCTCTTTGAAGCCAATGCAGTAATGAGCAAAACAGAAGTAATGGCACGGCACGAAATTATGCTGGAGGAATACCAGAAAAAGATTCAGATAGAATCCAGAGTGTTGGGAGACATAGCCGGAAATCACGTTTTACCCATCGCTATTGCTTATCAGAACAGACTGTTGGAAAATGTAAAAGGACTGAAAGAGGTCATTGATCCCACCTTGTATAAAAAGGTATCCTCAGAACAATTAAAGATGATTGAGGAAATCAGTGAATGGATTGCTGATATTATCTCCAACAAGGAAGCGATGGTAGCTGCCAGAAAGGCCTGTAATAAAATAGATGACGTAAGGGAGCGTTCTATTAAGTACCGTAAAGAAGTTTACCCGTATTTCGACAAAATTCGCCGTGCATGCGATAAGCTGGAATTGCTCGTGGATGATGAAATATGGCCCTTGCCAAAATATAGAGAGATGATATTTGCCTAGTCAAGATCATCAATAAATAAGCAAAAGGCTACCCTCAGCGGTGGTCTTTTTTATGTGAAGTACCTGATACAACTAATGTTGACGGAAATTTGGCCATTGGAATAAATGTTTATTTTAGCGCATTACTGCATAAAACCATCGAATCTGATATGAGAAAATCCTTTCTCGGACTCATTTTTTTATCCCTATTCTTAATATCCGCATCTGCGGTATATGCCCAAGGTGAAGACTCTGGCACAGAAGAAACGGAGAAAAAAATGGATAAGAAGGTCAAGCAAGCCTATGAGGCTTATGAGGCCCAGGAATATACATTTGCTATAGAATTATTAAAGGATGCTTTTACAGAAGTGAAAGGCCGGGATGACAAAACTGAAATTTTGTTTATGCTCGGAGAGTCTTATCGCAAGATTAACGACTATCGCAGTGCTCAAAGTTATTATGAGAAAGCTGTAAAACTGGGCTACAAAGATCCAGTAGCACAGCTTTACTACGCTGATATGTTGAAAGCCCAAGGTGAGTTTGAAGAGGCCATCACCGCCTATCAAGATTACCGCCAGGCGAACCCGTCAGATTCTAGAGGCGAAATGGGAATTGAGTCTACTAAAAAGGCCGTAGAGTGGATGGAGGAGCCTAGCCGCTATTTGGTAGACAATATGAAAGATCTCAATAGCCGAGATATGGACTTTTCGGTAACCATGGCTGGAAAGCGTGGTGAAAATGAGTTGATTTTTGTCTCATCCAGAGACGAGTCTACAGGAAACAAAGAGGATGGTTGGACCGGACAGTCCTTTATGGATTTGTATGTAACCACCGCAGAAAGAAAATCGAAGCGCAGAAGAGGCGGTGGCGGAGATGAGGCAAACCTCAAGCCAATCGACATGAAATGGTCAACCCCTACACCCCTTGATGAGGAGTGGATTAATACCAAGGATCACGAGGGTACCGCTACCATGGACTCGCGCCGTAAGGAACTGTATTATACCAAGTGTATATCCGACAAACGCCTAAAGCTGGGTTGCACCATCTATAAAACTGAAAAACAAGGACAGGGATGGCGTGAGCCAGAGCAGATTATCATCGGCAATGATACTTCTGCCAATGTAGGGCACCCTAGCTTGTCACCAGACGATCAAATTCTATACTTTGTGTCGGATGGCTTCAATACCAGAGGGGAACACGATGTGTTTATGACAAAGTTTGATCGTCGGTCAAAGACCTGGCAAACTCCTCAAAATCTGGGTAATAAAGTAAATACTACCGGGCGGGAATTGTTCCCCTTCGCACATGATGATGGCTACTTATATTTCGCCTCCGATGGTCATCCTGGTATGGGTGGTCTGGATGTTTTTCGCATCAAGCTTGCAGAAAATGGTATGCCAGCTGCCGATGGTGAAGTAGAGAACATGAAATATCCTATTAACACAAATTGGGATGATTTTCATCTCGTGTTTGAATCAGGTGGCGATGAAGTTGGATTTGTTTCCAGCAATCGTAAAGGCAGTAAAAGCGATGATATCTATTCGGTGGTCAAAGTTCCCCTGGTTTTCCAATTGCAAGGTGTGATTACCAGTTCTAAATCAGGAGCTCCTATTCCTCAAGCCACTGTAAAACTGGACGGTTCTGACGGCACCAGCATTGAAGCCACTGCTGACGAAGATGGATATTACCTATTTGAAGAAGAAAGCATTAACAAGGATGTTCAATACACCTTGACTTTTGAGAAAACAAAATTCTTGACAAACACCGGCAATGTTACAACTATCGGTGTGCCTTTGTCGTCTTTTGAGTACATCCCGGCAGAATCACATTTTATGCATCAATTACAGCTCAACAAAGAGCTTGATCCAATTGAGGAGCCCATAGTACTGCCAAACGTATTCTTTGCTCTGGCCAGTTGGGATTTGAGACCAGAAGCACGCAATGCTCTCGACACGGTGGTAACTATTTTGAATAATAATCCCACTATCGTGATCGAATTGAGATCGCATACAGATTACCGGGACAGTGAAGAAAAGAACCAGGTTCTATCTCAGAAACGTGCTGACACCTGTGTAGCATACATAATATCTAAGGGTATTGTAGCGGATAGATTGGTTTCTCGAGGCATGGGAGAAAGTGAGCCTTTTGTGATTCCTGAAAATTATAAGGGATATGGCGCAGGACAGTTTGAAGTAGGACAGGAATTAACCGAGACATTTATTAAGAGCTTATCCCCTGAAAAGTTTGAAGTGGCCAACCAAATTAACCGCCGTACTGACTTCAAGGTACTAAGAGATGACTATGTTCCTGCCGGGGGAGTGGTGGACGAAAGTGTGGATGTTAAAGATATCCTTGCCGAAAAAGAATCCGCCGGCGATGCCGCTGGAGAAATCTATGTGCTTGGTGAGCGAGAAAGTTTTGGAACGGTTTCCAAAAAGTTCAAGATTAACATCGTGGAGCTTAAGAAACTGAACAATGGTCTTAGAGGCGTGAGACCATTTGCCGGACTTCAACTTAAAGTTGATCCTGAAGGGAATTATGAAGAATGGGATGCTTCTCATTATCAGATTACCCGTAGAGGCCTGAGCTTAAAAGATGTTGCGAAGGCAGCCGGCATGAAAGCCAAGGAGCTCGAGGAGCTGAATCCAGATTTGGATGAAAAAATGTTGCAACCAGGTTTTTGGGTTAGAACCAAGAAATAGCTTATTAAAATATAAGGAAGCGCCTCGCGGAATAAATTTTCCCGGGGCGCTTTTGTTTTACACGAATGAATTCAAAAGGAAGATATAGCGGCAGGGGTGTTTCTGCTCAGAAGGAAGATGTCCACCAGGCCATAAAACATCTTGACAAAGGCTTATTTCCCAAAGCGTTCTGTAAGATAATACCAGATTACCTTACCGGAAGTGATGAGCACTGTGTGGTCATGCATGCCGATGGTGCCGGAACCAAATCAGCCTTGGCTTACTTGTATTGGAAGGAAACTGGTGACCTTTCGGTTTGGAAGGGAATTGCTCAGGATGCCCTAGTGATGAACCTCGATGATCTTTTGTGTGTTGGCGCCACCGAAAGCCCGATCCTGTTATCCAGTACTATTGGGAGAAATAAAAACTTGATTCCCGGAGAAGTGATTTCAGCCATTATTAATGGGACTCAAGAGTTAGCGGATGAAATGGCTGAGTACGGTATAGATATTATTCTCACCGGTGGCGAAACTGCCGACGTGGGCGATCTGGTTAGGACGATTATCGTTGACAGTACGGTGACAGCGAGAATGAAGCGCTCGGAAGTAATTGACAATAGCCAGATTTCTGAAGGAGATGTGATCGTAGGTTTGGCTTCCTATGGTCAGTCCAGTTATGAGTCTGAATATAACGGAGGTATGGGGAGCAACGGTCTCACTTCTGCTCGTCACGACGTATTTAATAAAATACTCGCTACTAAATACCCGGAGTCTTTTGATCCTCTGGTTCCAGAAGAATTGGTTTACTCCGGTAAGTATACCCTTACCGATACGGTGCCTGATTCACCCCTGGATGCAGGGAAATTGGTGCTTTCACCTACTAGAACATATGCACCTATCATAAAGGAAATTCTCAAGTTGCATCGCAACAAGATAAATGGAATTGTACACTGCAGTGGTGGTGCACAAACTAAGATATTACACTTTGTAGATGACCTTCATGTAATAAAAGACAGGCTATTTGAAGTGCCACCGCTATTCAAAGCCATTCAGAGTAGTTCGGGTACCAGCTGGCAGGAAATGTTCCAGGTGTTTAATATGGGGCATCGTATGGAACTATATACGGATGCGCAAACAGCTAATGATATTATTAAAATCTCAGAATCTTTCGGCGTAGCGGCACAGATTGTGGGAAGGGTAGAAGGTCATTCAGAAAAGAAACTCACCATAGAGTCTGAGTTTGGAAGCTTTGTCTATTAAGTGAGAATTATAGTATGCAGGATAAGTTAGATGCCATAAAGCAGCGTTTTCATGAGGTTAATGATCTCATTATTCAGCCCGACATTATTGCGGATCAGGCTCGCTACATTCAATTGACCAGGGAATACAAAGATTTAAAGAAGATCGTGGATGCTCGTGAGAGGTATGTAGAACTCAATGAAAGACTACAAGAGGCCAGAGAATTGATTAGGGAAAGCAATGATGCCGAGATGATTGAAATGGCAAAAGGTGAGCTTGAAGAGGTAGAACCTGCCATTACAGACCTGGAAGAAGAAATTAGAATATTATTGATTCCCAAGGATCCTGAAGATGCCAAGAACTGCATAATGGAGATTCGAGCGGGAACTGGAGGTGATGAGGCTTCAATATTTGCCGGTGACTTATATGATATGTACAAGCGCTATTGTGAATCTAAAGGTTGGAAAACGCAGATTGTAGATTACAGTGAGGGAACCATGGGTGGTTATAAGGAAATAGCGATGAAGATTGAAGGTGAGGATGTTTATGGAACCCTCAAGTTCGAATCCGGGGTTCACCGTGTGCAACGCGTACCACAAACGGAAACTCAGGGAAGGGTTCATACCTCTGCAGCAACGGTAGCCGTTTTGCCCGAAGCTGAAGAATTGGATGTGACTCTCAATCCGGCCGATATTGAAATGCAAACCTCTAGATCAGGAGGAGCCGGGGGACAGAACGTGAACAAGGTTGAAACCAAGGTTCAATTGACCCACAAACCTTCAGGAATTGTGGTGGTATGCCAGATAGAACGTACGCAGTTGGGAAACCGCGAGCGAGCTATGGATATGCTTCGCACCAAACTCTATGAACGCGAGCTGCAAAAAAGACATGAGGAAGAAGCAGGTAGGAGGAAGTCTATGGTTTCAACCGGGGATCGTTCAGCCAAGATTAGAACCTATAATTATCCCCAAGGAAGAGTAACAGATCACCGCATCAATAAGACCGTTTACCAGCTGGATGATATCATGAATGGGAATATTCAGGATTTTATTGATGAGCTGCAGGTAGCTGAAAACGCTGAGAGATTAAAAGAAGGTTCAGAGATATAAGCAAGAATGACTAGAGCAGAGCTGATTAACCAGATTAATAGAAAGAAGTCCGTCTTATGTGTGGGCCTTGATACTGATCTCGAGAAGATTCCTGCTTTCCTTTTGGATAAGGACGACCCTATTTTTGAGTTTAACAAGGCTATCATTGATGCCACTGTTGATTATGCTGTAGCTTATAAACCAAACCTGGCTTTTTACGAAGCTTATGGATTGGATGGCATGCGCAGCTTTAAGCGAACCATCGATTACCTGAACCAAAACTATCCGGAAGTATTTACCATTGCCGATGCCAAACGCGGTGACATAGGAAACACCTCCGCTCGATACGCGAAGGCATTTTTTGATACCTATGATTTTGATTCTGTCACCGTAGCCCCTTACATGGGAAGTGATTCTGTAATTCCTTTTTTCGGTTTTGAAGGAAAGTGGGTGATCTTATTGGCACTCACTTCAAATAAAGGTTCATATGACTTTCAAACCTTACAGACGGAAAGGAAGAGTAAGTTATATCAGGAGGTCATACGCCAGTCAAGTAAATGGGGAAGTCCTGATAATTTAATGTACGTGGTGGGAGCTACTCAGACAGATTATTTAAAGGACATTCGTAACATTATTCCAGACCATTTTCTGCTGGTTCCTGGTGTTGGTGCTCAAGGAGGAAGTCTGGCTGAGGTTATGACCACGGCCATGGGCCATGAACCTAACTTGTTGATTAACTCATCTCGAGGAATTATTTATGCAGGGAATGGAGAGTCATTTGCTGCCGATGCGAAGGCTGCAGCACAGAAATTGCAAAAAGAGATGCAAGAATTCTTTAGAGTGTAACTAGCTGTGATACATGGTGTTGTGAATTTTTGGAAAATCAGGTTAAATTTTTCTCAGTTTTTCTCTGCTTTTTTCCCTGTATCGCGACCCAAACGCCCGATTTTTCTGCGTGGAAAATGAACGTGTTTAAGTATCAGATTTGGAGCTGCTTAGCTCAACAAACCTCGATATATGAGAGACTTTCATTCCTTCAACACTCTTCCAGAAGCTCCAACCCTGTTCTTTAATCACCTGATTTAATGATGCTTATATTCAATTATTACCGCCTCATACATTTGTTATCAGAAAGTTCTTTTACCAACTACTACAGACAATCAGAGACAAACAATATTTAAGGTCTCATGAAACTCTCTACTCTCTGATTCTCTACTCTCTACTATGTTGCTAATGGAAAACCCATTCCGATTCTCTCCGGAATGGGTTTTTTCTTTTCCATTAATTCACCCCACCGTTTACTCATTCAAAATCATCGTAAACTCCAGGTTCTGAAACTTATGTAGAAAATGTGATAATCGACATTCCTATATGTTAAGATGCTAATAATGAGGTAATTAACTAGATCTGGTGTGAGAAAAGTCATAAAGATATTGGAAGGAACTAACTGAATTTCCACATTATTCTCGGCTAACTTATTGAAAGACAGAAGATCGGAGATATGAAGATTAATCCTGATACTTTTGTCACTGCAGCAAAAAGACAAGTGATCAATTGATTGTTCTCAACGTGAACACAATATGAGAAGATACCTGACATTGCTGCTTTTTATTGTTTCCTTCTATCTGGGGACAGGTATGGCCTTCGCTCAAACGGGAAAAATATTCTGGTTTGTGGCTCCGGATGCCACAAGCGGTCATAATCATCAACCGGTATTTCTTAACCTCTCAGCTTATAATGATTCCGCTTATGTAACCATCACGCAACCTGCTAACCCTACGTTCTTACCCATTACTCTTGGTATTCCGGCCAATGGTTCGCAAAGGATTGACATGACAACATGGTTAGCTGATCTTGAGACAACGATTGCAGATTCGGTTTTAAACAACGGTTTATTTATTCAGTCTACTGCTGATATAAGTGTGTATTACGAGATTGCTCCTAATAATAACACAGACATTTTCTCATTAAAGGCAGAAAATGCCCTGGGAAACCAATTTATGATCTCTGCCCAGACTTATTGGTACAGTGCCAGTAAGTACACACCAACACCTTATAATCAGGCGATTATCGTAGCCACTGAAGACAATACTACCGTAACAATAACTCCTACTAACAATGTGGTGGGTCATGCGGCCGGAGTGCCTTACACGGTTAATTTAGACAGAGGTGAAACCTATATGATAAGAGCTATCGGTCTTGCTACCACTGATCGATTTGGGGGCACTGAAGTCACCAGCGATAAGCCCATCGCTATTACTATTGCTGATGATTCTATTGAAAATTCAACCTACGGGGGATGTAAAGATATTATTGGGGATCAAACCATTCCGTATGAGCAACTTGGCTCGGAATATATTCTGGTAAAGGGCTTCCTCGGCAGCAATCCAGACCGCATTTATGTGATGGCTACCGAAGATCTTACGGACGTTACCGTGGATGGTGGCGGTCCACAGGACTTCTCCATTAACAAAGGACAAATTCAGGAATTGACCTTGAGTAACGCTTCCATTCATTTAATGGCGACGAAGAATGTCTATGTAATGCATGTAAGTGGATTTGGATGCGAAGTAGGCATGGCCATCGTTCCATCGGTCTATTGCACTGGTTCCAGGGAAATAAGTTTTGTGAGAAGCCAGCCCGATGACTTTTATATGGTTGTGTATGTTCCCAACGGCGCTCAAGGTTCATTTGAAGTTAATGGCGATGGTTCGATGCTTCAGGCCTCGGATTTTAGTGCAGTACCCGGCACGGGTGGCGGTTGGGTGGCAGCGCGAAAGTATTTTTCAAATTTTGAAATAATGATTGGCAATAATTATCGGGTGGTGAACTCCAGTAGAAACTTCCATTTTGGTATTATCAATGGTGGTTCTACTACGGGATGTTTGTATGGGTATTTTACAGACTTCTCGGGAATTGATACCGGCCCGATTTATAGATACTAAAGAAAGTAAACTCAAAATTAGTAACCCTAAACTCTAGATCATGAAACAATCTCTACTCTCTAAGGCCACAAGAAATGTGGCACTGCTGGCGATGACAGCATTTATGTCTGTCAACGCGATGGCTCAGGTAACCTATACCGACTCGGTATGTGCCGGTACTCAAGATAAGCTCTATGGAATTATGAACCCTACAGCAACCAGTACTTATGCATGGTGGTTATCTGACCCTACAGCTGGTACCATAGACAACAGTATAGCTCCAAATGATAGTGTCATTGAGATAGATTGGGGATTAACTGCTGGTACCTATACCCTGTATTCTGTAGAAACCAGTCAGGATGGGTGTATTGGTGACACTGTTCAACTTGACATCGTAGTTCATCCGCTACCAACGGCTCTGGTGGTGTCAGATTCTGTTTGTGAGAACTTCTCAGCTACGCTGACATTTGATCTTACTGGTCAGGCACCGTGGACTATTGATTACACTGATGGTACCAATAACTTCACCGCCTTAGCCGGTTCAACACCGTTTACGATAAGTACACCACCTTATACCACTTCACAAACCATAACGGTTACTGGAGTTACTGATGGTTACTCATGTGCGGCTGATCCTGCCGGATTGCCATCTACCCTGGTACATATCTATCCCAAGCCCTCTACGGGAGCGATATACCACTACTAGAATCTCACTTCATCCGTTGGATGGCTGCAGGTGTTATCTCCTGCAGCCATTACGGATGAGTGTATAACCACTCTGACAGGAGGAAAGTCAGGCGGGTTAGCTATGTATTCCTAATCAGGTGTATTTCTCACCAGGTCGGTATTTGAATGAATAAGCTGTCATACATATTGACGATTCTAATTCTAGCCTCACAGCTATTGTTAGCTCAAGTCCCTGCAGACACGCTCTGTGCTGGTGGCGGAACCTCCCACTTTGGAGTTGCCTATCAAGCGGGTGTTGAGTATAACTGGATAGTTAATGGAGGTCAGATATTGGGTAAACAGGATACCAATGTCATCGAGGTACAGTGGTCTTCCTTTCCTGGTATTTATGAGGTAATCGCCTATGTAACGGATGGTAACGGCTGCCCTGGAGATACATCCCGATACTTAATTCAAATAAAAAACCCTGCTTTTGCGAATGCTAAGGCCCCTACGGATGTGTGCATTGGCTCCTATGTTAATATTGAGTCATCTTTGGTCGATAATTATATGTGGGGAGGTGGTCAAACGACGGCTTCAATAGGTTTTATCGCTGAGAAAGATACAGTCATCAGTCTAATTGCTATAAATGATCCCTGTCCTAATGATACCGTTAAATACTTTATCACGGTTCATGACCAGCCTACTGCCGGAATGAACACTCTTGAAGATACGGTACTTATCAGCAGCAAAAGGGTAGTGTATTACACCGGTTCAGCAAATCCTGATGATATTGAATGGTGGTATAATGGCAGTTACCTTTCAGATAGAGCGGCAGTAGAAATTGTGTTTGATGAAGAGGGATACCAGGAAATTGTGCAAATTGTAATGGATGGTATCTGTACTGATACCATTAGAAAAATGGTCTATGTGGAAGATATCCTCAAAGTTTTTATACCCAACGCATTTACGCCTAATAATGATGGGGTAAATGATTATTTCAGATTTGAAGGAGTCGGTATAAAAAGCTTTGAAGCAGAGATCTATAATCGTTGGGGGGAACGAGTATTTAGTTGGACCAGCGAATCTCAAATTCCCGGGTGGGATGGGAAAAATAGTGGGCAGCACTCAAAAATGGATGCGTATATCTACCGGATAAAGGTGATTGATATGCAGGATAGAGCTCATTTCTTTACGGATCAATTTAGTCTTATCAGGTAAGTCAGTCGCGGATCTTATCACAGAGTTTAGACAGCTCGTCAGCTTCCTGCTCACTGAGTTTATTCAAACTTTTAAATAAATCTTCTTCGTATTTGTCAATGCTTTTCAGGAGAGCCAGACCTTGAGGAGAAATGAGGATATCTACCAACCGCTTGTCGGTTTTGCATGGCGACTTTATGACCAGGTCTTTTTTAACCAGACGATCTACTATCCGGGACGTATCGCTCATTTTATCGATCATCCTATCTCGGATTTGAAGCGTACTTAGAGGCTCAGGGTTGCTTCCTCTAAGAATTCGAAGAACGTTAAACTGCTGATTGGTTAAATCATATTGAGATAAAAATTCTCTGGTTTTTTCATTCAACCAATTGCTGGTGTATAAAATATTTAATGCCGCTTTCTGGCGGTTATTCTTAAACCGGGTTTGTTTGATGTCTTCTGATATTCCCATAAATTTTGCACAAGCCTTATTGTCAGCTTGGCGCTAAATTAAGCAAGCAGATGATATCTATTAGACCTTCACTTTTACAAGCTTCGCATAACCCCAGAATGTTGAGTTAGACTGGAATCTAAAGATCAGGAAGTATCAATTTTATTCTGATTCGCTTTCTCGTTAATTTTTTTATTGACTTGGCAGATAATGCCTTTTATACTGCAAGCATTGGTAGTATCTTGGCTATATTATTACTGGATAGGAATTATGAAACGCTTTTGTTTTTCTGGATTAATAGTATGCCTGATGTGTACTCAACTGCTAAGGGCACAAGAATATGTTATTGTTATTCATGGAGGAGCCGGGGATGGTATTGTAGCGGAAAATTTCAGTAAAGAGAAGAGAGCGAGATATGAGAATCAAATGAAGGAGGCATTACAAATTGGAACCGAAGTTTTGGACACTGGTGGTTCTGCCGTGGATGCGGTGGTTGAGGTGATAAAAATCTTAGAGGATTCTCCTTTGTTTAACGCTGGAAAGGGTGCCGTACTCAACTGGAATGGGGATGCGGAACTAGATGCAAGTATTATGGATGGCAGCCAGCTTAGAGCGGGAGCAGTAGCGGGGATACGACGGGTAAAAAGCCCGGTGAGCCTGGCGAGAAGAGTAATGGATAGTTCTGCGCATGTGATGTTAAGTGGCAAAGGAGCAGAGGAGTTTGCCGAAACTGAAGGTATGGAAATGGTCAGTCCGAGTTATTTTAAAACTGAATCGAGAGAAAGATCATTGCAGAAGTACAAAGACAAATTTGGCTTGATTTCAACAGATTCGACCAACTTCTCAAAGTATGGCACTGTGGGGTGTGTGGTGATGGATAAGGAAGGGCATATTGCCGCCGCAACTTCCACCGGCGGAATGACCGGAAAACGTTATGGCCGGATTGGTGATTCACCTATCATTGGTGCCGGTACTTATGCTTCTGATGAGACTTGTGGTATAAGCTGTACTGGCCATGGCGAGTTTTTCATTAGGTATGCAGTGGCCTATGACCTTCATGCACGCGTAAAGTTTAATCAACAGTCGCTCCAAGAAGCCGCAGCAGTCGTGATTCAAGAAGAATTACTGGCAGCCGGAGGTAAAGGTGGAATTATTGGAATCGACAAGAAAGGACGTATTGTAATGGAGTTTAATACCAATGGCATGTTCAGAGCCTTTGTTCGCGAAGGGGAACCACCAGAGGTCTATATGTTTAAGTAAGCATTCACATCGGGAGCAGTATAAGCTGTTCCAAAATGACAGAAGATTTCTTGCATTACTTGTGGAAGTTTCAAAGCTTCCAATTACACGATTTGGTTTGCACATCCGGAAAGGAGTTAAGCGTTATTAAGATTGGCCAACACAATTCCAATTCTGGTCCTGACTTTCTTGAAGCAGAATTATACATTCAGAAGCAATTTTGGGCCGGTAATGTTGAAATTCACGTTAAGTCATCAGATTGGTTTAAACATGCTCATCATCATGATCCGGCTTTTCAATCGGTAATTCTTCACGTGGTATATGAGCATGATCAGGATGTAATTCTTGAAGGTGGTGAGCGCCTGCCGGTTTTGGAGCTAAAAGGTAGATTTGATGAATATGCCTATTGGAGGTTTGAGCAACTAGTTCAAAATCCACATACCATACCTTGTAGTGCTAATCTGAGATCTGTTGATTCAGTTATCATATCAAAAATGATGGAGCGGGTCTTATGCGAAAGGCTGGAGTTAAAACAAGAATTGATTCTGAGCATCTGGCGCGCCAACCAATCGGACTGGGTTAAGACATGTTTTCAATTATTAGGATATGGTCAGGGCTTAAAGGTAAATTCTGAGAATATGTACAAGCTGACCAGGATTGTGCGCTATGAATCTCTGGTTCGAGAATCTAATGACCGCCATGCTATGGAGGCCCTGTTGCTGGGCACATCTGGCCTATTGGTAGGGCGGGATGACTATTCTAGGAGCCTGTTGGATGTCTACAATTTTCTCAACAAAAAGTACAGGATGGAAACCATGGATGCCTCACTTTGGAAATACTCCCGATTAAGGCCATCTTCCTTTCCGGATAGGCGAATTGTTCAATTGGCCTATATTCTGCATGAAAGTCCGGATCTTCCTCGCTTAATATTATCGGTATCTGATATTACAGAAGTTCAAAAGTACCTTGGTTGTAATCTAAATTCTGAGTACTGGCAACAGCATTATCGTTTAGGAAGTAAGGTGAAATCAAGGAAGATTAAACTAACTTTAAATCCATCATGGATAGAAAAGCTGATCATTAATGTAATAATACCCTTGAAATTTACCTATGCCAAAATTCGGGACAATAAATCAGAGATTGATACTTGTCTGGATTGGTTAGAGCAACTTAGACCTGAGGATAATCACATTTGTAGGTTAATGAAGGATTTGGGTTTTGAGCTTACCTCCGCTGGTCAAACTCAGGCCGCCATTCATCTATTTCGGGAATATTGTAGCCCTAAAAAATGCTTAAATTGCGCCATAGGAATAAAGATACTGCGCTCAGAATGATTAATGACATACGCGATTTTTGCGAACGCAGAGGTTTTGAAGTCTGTTCCAGACTTGGAGATCGAATGGGCGTTCGCCCTGGGGTAGTTAGGCTATATTTTATATATACCTCCTTCATGGCGTTTGGTTCGCCAGTCATCATCTATATGTTCCTTGCTTTCTGGATCAGGATAAAGGACTACCTTCAAAGTCCACGTCGGTCTCTGCTCGATTTATAATGAAAAGAAAATCAAGCACTTACAGGATTCTTAGAAATACTTATTTGGTACTTCTAGTTCTGATCGCTGTAATGGCCATAGGTGTGCTGGGTTATTATTTTATTGAGGACTATTCCTGGCTAGAGTCATTCTACATGACCGTAATCACTATTAGCACGGTAGGTTTTAAAGAAGTAAAGCCATTGAGTCCTGCAGGACAGTTGTTTACTGCATTCATGATCATCGGTAGTTTTGGTACTTTTGCTTATGGTATTTCAGTAATTACTCGCTCAGTATTAAATGGGGAATTAGCCGAATACTTCAAATTATATCGCTTGGAAAAAACGATTGAGAACCTTAGTGATCATGTTATAGTGGCCGGTTATGGTAGAAACGGCAGAAGGGCTGCTCAAAAACTTAGAGCATATGGAACCGACTTTCTGGTGATTGAAAACGATGAGGAAATCATAAACCAATATTTACAGGGTAATGGTACGCTGTTCATTGATGGTGATGCCTCGGAAGACCAAAGCTTGGTCGATGCCAATATTAAATCTGCCAAGGCCCTCATATGCACCATGGGCAAGGATTCTGATAATGTTTATACGGTGATTACCGCCAAGCAATTAAACCCAGGTATTAAAGTTATAAGCAGAGCTTCAACATTGAGTGCCGAAGCCAAACTAAGAGCTATTGGAACGGATTATGTAGTGATGCCCGAAGGGGTAGGGGGTGCCCATATGGCTACGCTGGTGATGTCACCTGGAATCGTAGAATTTCTGGACACTCTGTCCGTAGAGGGCAGTTCAGCGATTAATTTGGAGGAAGTGGAAGTTAGCCAGCTGACCAATCTTACAGAAGGCATTGAGTTAAAGGATTTGGCCTTGCGTCAAAAAACAGGTTGTACGGTTATTGGTATTCGAACTCCGGAAGGAGATTTCATTATAAATCCTGGTGCAGATCAGAAAATTGAACCCAACTCCCGACTTTTTGTCTTGGGCAAACCTGAGGAGATTTCTGACCTTAACAAGTTTCTTCAAGATGGCTAGACAATCAAGGATTCATGCTGGAGTAACGGTCTTAAGACTCTCAAGTAGACTAGCTTATCAAAAAACAGCCAACGCGAATAGTACCTATTAAATCGTATTTCGAAATTGACCCGCCAATCTATTTTATCACTTAAAAAAGCATTTCCTTTCTATGAAAGTATTGATTACCGGATCTAATGGCCTATTGGGTCAGAAGTTGGTTAAAAAGTTAAAGCATGATCCTGAGGTAACTTTGATTGCAACTGCCAGAGGGAACAATAGATTAAGTGCTACGGATGGATATGAATATAGATCCCTGGACATTACAGATGAGCAGGCTGTAAAATCCCTGATGAAAGAATTGAAGCCGGATGTCATTATCAACACAGCGGCTATGACTAATGTGGACGCATGCGAAGCCGAAAAGGACCAGTGTGATCTATTGAATGTTAAGGCCGTTGAGTATCTGGTAGAGGCTGCTGAGGCCAATGATTCACACCTTATTCATGTATCAACCGATTTTATTTTTGACGGAAAGAATGGCCCATATTCGGAAAAAGATGAGCCTCTACCACTGAGCTATTACGGTCAAAGTAAATTAAAGGCAGAGAGAATTGTATTAAAATCGTCGGCTAGTTCAGCCATTCTAAGAACCGTCTTGGTGTATGGTATTGCTGAAGATATGAGTCGATCCAATATTGTTTTATGGGCAAAGTCCGCCCTGGAGGCTGGTAAGAGTATAAATGTTGTTGATGATCAATTTAGAACGCCAACACTGGCTGAGGATTTAGCAGACGGATGTATTCTAGCTGCTAAAAAGAAGGCAAATGGTATATATAACATATCGGGGAAAGACCAGCTGAGCGTGTTGCAGATTGTGCAAAGGGTGTGTGATTTTTGGAAACTGGACGGTTCTTTGATAAACACCGTGAGTTCAACTACCTTAAACCAACCCGCAAGGCGACCTCCGGTAACTGGTTTTATTATAGAAAAAGCCAGAAAGGATTTAGGTTATGAACCTCATTCGTTCACTGAGGGTTTGGCATTGGTTGATCAGCAACTTAAAGCGGCCAAGGGATAGGCCTATTTTTTATTTTTGTTTTTATCCTGAAAATCCAAAGATTTCATTCCAAGGTTTTTTAGAAGTCGCTTGGCATTAATTTTTACTGCCTCCTTAGTGCCGGTCACTAGTTTTTTTCCAAAACTTTCATCGGGTCTGCTGATAAATCGTGAATCGCTGTAGCGAAATCCATCACCAATTTCAGTGTAAAAATACGTGTAGAATGATTTTCTGGTTTCACCCTCAGGAACATTTATTTTAGAATAACCATGTGGTGAGTTCTCATCTGTGTAAAAGATAACCGCACGGTTGTGACTTGGGGCAACACGTTGGTGCATTACCTTCATTTCCTTATCCCATAGTTCCAGATGCCCTCCGTATTCGTCTTTCCAGTTTTTGTTGAGGTAAATAAGTAGATTAACTCTTCTCCAGAGCCCTGCCTCCGGATTCATATTAACATCAATATGGACGTCCACATAACTGCCATTGGCACCCTGATGCACCCCAGAACCAAGAGAATCCTGTGTGGTGACCAATCCCTCTACTCCGGTGACCTGACGAATCCAATTATAAAACTCTTCTGAGTTAACGGATTTTCGTACTTCACTGAAGGAAGGATGCCATCTATCAAAATGATAATCCTCGGCCTTATTTTCATTGAGACTCTTACGCTTCACATTCAAAGAGTCTATTGAAGGGAAGTGTTCGTATAATTGATCGGCAATATCCTGATCAAGAAACCCGTCAAGAACCAGATGACGACAAGGAACAGCATTGTCAAATTGATTTCGCAGCTTCTCTATTGCGCCCTCCTTAGTGTATGTCTTATTTATATAGGGAATGTCCATGTCTAAAGATAATATTTTGCAAAACTAAAGCTTAATAATAAGCTAAGGTTATCTTGATCTAAACTGCTTATTCCCCGATTTATTTTGATTTACGAAGTAGCTTGTAAAATAAGCCGGGAGCCAGAAAATGAAAGGGAATAGCCATTAATTCTTTGCGTCCTATGTACGTATGATATTTGTTACCAGAGACCGCTTTAAGAAATCGATTAGCAAACTTGTCGGTAGGCATACCTTTTTCTTGCGCCCGGCTGCTTTTATTAAGCGGTAATCCATTTGCATCCAGCGAATTTACCATCACATTGGTATTGATAAATCCTGGATTGATCACCTGTATATTTATGGGAGTATCGATGAGCTCTTCTTTTAGACTCTCAAAATAGAGAAGGAGGGCCGCTTTGGAGGCGGAATAAGCCGCGAGATTGCTTTGGCCAAATTTACTTGCGATACTGATGGTTGAAACGATCTTGCCGGCGCCATGGTCTAGCATCTTTGGTAGTATAGCCTTGGTGATGCTTACTGCGCCAAAGAAGTTTATTTCAAATAGCTTACGTTCCACACTAATATTAGTTTTCATTACAGTACCGAACTGGCCCAGTCCGGCATTGTTGATGAGTATATCTATTTTTCCAAACCTTGTCCAGGCATCTTCTACCCAGTTTTCGGCATCATGGTTTTTCTCTAAATCCAGCGGCAGAATCGCTATTTTTTTTGGATGGTGGCATTCACTTCTCACTCTTTCCAATTCCTGAATTCTTCTAGAACTTATTATGAGTTCCGCACCGGCTTTTGAGAAAGCTTTTACTAAAGCTTCTCCTATTCCTGACGAGGCACCAGTGACCCAGATAGTCTTGGATGAAAAGAAAGACATATAAATTAGTTATTTAAGCTCTTGATGGAATCAAATATACTCTTATATTTGCACCCCGAAATCAGTTAGGGACAGCGAAATCTAAGAGAATGAAGCGCACTTATCAACCCTCGAATAGGAAAAGAAGAAATAAGCACGGATTCCGTGAAAGAATGTCAACCGTTAATGGTCGTAAGATCGTAATGGCTCGTAGATCCAAAGGTCGCAAGCGATTAACCGTATCTGACGGCGCTAGCCATAAAGGATAGAATGAAGATTTGACTGAATAATATTTGAAGGTGTTACCATTGGTAACACCTTTTTTTTGCACTAAAATCATTGTTGAAGGAACTAAGAATCAAAGAATGCCCAGAGATAAATCAATAAAGTCAGTACTGATAATAGGAAGTGGTCCCATTGTGATAGGACAGGCCTGTGAATTCGACTACTCCGGTTCACAAGCGGCAAGATCACTAAGAGAGGAAGGTATCGAGGTTACGCTTATTAACTCGAACCCAGCTACCATTATGACTGATAATGTGGTGGCGGATCATATCTATCTTCTCCCTCTGGAAGAAGCCTCTTTAGAAAAGATTTTAAATGAGCAAAAAATTGACGCAGTACTACCTACAATGGGAGGTCAAACAGCTTTGAATCTATGTATTGAAGCAGATAAATCTGGTATATGGGAAGAACATGGTGTCCGTATTATAGGGGTGGACATTGAGGCCATTAATATTACAGAGGATCGCGAGGAGTTTAAGAAACTCATGGGTAAAATTGGCGTAGGAGTGGCGCCTGCCGAAACAGCTACCTCCTATTTAAAAGGAAAGGAGATTGCTCAAAAGTTTGGTTTTCCCTTATGTATCCGACCCTCATATACCCTAGGAGGATCTGGCGCCACATTTGTTTTTGAGAAGGAGGAGTTTGAATCTGCCCTTAGTAGAGGATTGGAGGCATCTCCCATTCATGAAGTAATGATAGATAAGGCTCTTTTGGGCTGGAAGGAATTCGAATTGGAGCTTTTGAGAGACGCAAACGATAATGTTATTATCATTTGCTCCATAGAAAACATGGATCCGATGGGAATTCACACGGGAGATTCCATAACGGTAGCCCCAGCTATGACACTTTCTGATACTACTTATCAGAGAATGCGCGATATGGCTATTCATATGATGCGCTCAATCGGAAATTTTGCGGGAGGCTGTAACGTGCAATTTGCAGTTAGTCCGGATGAGAAGGAGGATATCGTCGCTATAGAGATAAATCCACGGGTATCGCGATCTTCAGCATTAGCATCAAAAGCCACGGGTTATCCGATAGCAAAAATAGCCGCAAAGTTGGCTATCGGTTACCACCTCGATGAGCTGATGAATCAGATAACCAAGACAACCACGGCCTATTTTGAGCCAACTTTGGATTATGTGATTGTGAAGATTCCCCGTTGGAATTTTGACAAGTTCGAAGGCTCGGATCGTCGCTTGGGACTACAGATGAAATCAGTAGGTGAGGTGATGGGTATTGGTCGCTCGTTTCAAGAAGCACTTCATAAAGCAGCCCAATCATTAGAGGTGAGTAGAAACGGACTAGGTGCAGATGGAAAGGGTTATACCGATCAGGATGAGGTGTTAAGGATGTTGAAAGAGGCCAGCTGGAACAGGGTTTTTGTTATTTATGATGCCATTCAATTGGGTATTCCATTAAGGAGGATTCACGAGATTACTCAGATTGACATGTGGTTCCTGAGACAGATTGAAGAACTTTGGAAAATTCAGGAAGAGTTATCCGGACACATATTGGAGGAGGTACCTCGAGATTTGCTACTGGAGTCTAAAATGAAAGGATTTTCAGACCGTCAGATAGCTCATATGCTTGGTAGATTAGAAAGTGAAGTTCACAAAGCACGCACTGATGCAGGAATTAAACGAGTCTGGAAACTTGTTGATACTTGTGCTGCAGAATTTCAGGCGGAAACTCCGTATTACTATTCCACCTTTGAAATGGAATCTTCTACGGAAGATGGCACGGTTTACGTGGAAAATGAAAGCATAAGATCTGAAAAGCCCAAGATAATTGTTTTGGGCTCCGGGCCTAATAGAATTGGCCAGGGAATTGAGTTTGATTATTGCTGTGTTCATGGGGTTTTGGCAGCGAAGGAAAGCGGTTATGAAACGATCATGATCAATTGTAATCCAGAAACCGTCTCGACAGATTTTGACACGGCCGATAAGCTTTATTTTGAACCGGTATTTTGGGAGCACATTTATGACATTGTCCAGCACGAAAGGCCGGAAGGAGTAATTGTGCAATTAGGAGGGCAGACGGCTTTGAAACTTGCGGAAAAGTTAGATCGATATGGGATTCCAATTATAGGCACCAGTTCTTCATCACTGGACTTAGCAGAAGATAGAGGGCGATTCTCTGAGTTATTGAAGGAGAATGACATTCCTTATCCTCGATTTGGTGTCATTACCAATGCAGATGAGGCCTTTGATCTTGCAAAAGAATTAGGATTTCCAATATTAGTTAGGCCTTCCTATGTTTTGGGTGGTCAGGGCATGAAAATTGTAATCAACCAGGATGAGCTTGAGCATCATGTCGTAGAATTATTTAAGAGCATTCCGGGTAATAGAGTATTGTTGGATCATTATTTAGAGGGCGCCATAGAGGCTGAAGCTGATGCCATATGTGATGGCGAGGATGTTTACATTATGGGAATAATGGAGCATGTAGAGCCTTGTGGAATACATTCGGGTGACAGTAACGCCACCTTACCACCATTTAATCTGGGTGACCTAATCATGCAACAAATTGAAGATCATACGAGAAAAATTGCTTTAGCCTTAAATACGGTAGGCTTAATAAACATTCAATTTGCAATTAAGGACGATAAGGTTTATATTATTGAAGCCAATCCTAGGGCGTCACGGACAGTACCATTTATTGCGAAAGCCTATAATGAACCCTATGTGAACTATGCTACCAAGGTGATGTTAGGAAAGAAGAAGTTGAGGGATTTTAATTTCAACCCACAGAAGAAGGGTTGGGCAATAAAGCAACCGGTATTTTCTTTTAACAAGTTTCCGAATGTGAATAAAAACCTTGGTCCGGAGATGAAATCTACCGGTGAGGCAATATATTTCATTGATTCTTTAAGGGATCCAGTATTTAAGAAGATTTATTCAGAGCGAAACTTATATCTTAGTAAGTAGTGATTTTACGATTTATATTTTTTTTACTCGTTTTTTATTTGGTCTATAATCTGGTAAAGAACATCTTTGGCAGGTCTGATAGCAACAATAAGGGTGACATTCGAAGTTTTGATAGAAAAAGAGAAGGAGAAGTTAGCATTGATTTCAAGCCCAAACCTGGCAAACCGCAGGCAGATAGGGCGGGAGAGTATGTTGACTATGAGGAGGTGGAGTGAAGTAAAATCAAGATTGACATTTTAGCTTATTTCTCTATTAATTAATTCCATTTAATCTTTACTTATTTCTAAACCTAACCAAGAAAATGTGGATCTTCCAAAGAAAATTATATTCCTAACTGGAATTGGTCGTTCTGGAACTTCCTTAATTCAGTCGATGCTGAGTGCGCATTCCAATATTCATTTTCAAGTAGAAACTCATTTTTTTAAAAGATTTATTCTTCCATTTCTCGTACACAAAAAGCTGCCTCTTAAGGACGAACTTCTGGAGGACAAGTTTCTTAAGCGTCTGGATTCCTCTATCAGATCTAAAATCATTGATAAAAGATATAGCGGGTTATATGATTTAAAATCAGCCTTCTTGGAAATTATTAGGGCCGAGTGCAGTATTTGGGGAGATAAGGACACGGAATATGTCAGATATATCGAACATCTTTGGCATATTTTTCCTGAAGCGACATTGATACATGTAATTCGAGACCCTAGGGATGTGGTTAATTCTAGGGTAAAGACAGAATGGGGCAAGAATAGAGGTATTGCTTTTCACTCTGCCGAATATAGCTATTACATCAGAGAAGTTCTTCGGAAAGGCTCTAAGCTTTTTGCTGGCAAATATTTTGAAGTTCGATATGAGGATTTGATAATTGATCCAAGAAATACGCTTAAAACGTTATGTCAACATCTTGGAATACCTTACGAGTCTAGTATGCTAAGGTATCAACAAGAAAGTAAAAGGTTGGTTACTTCAGATGAGCGCGATTGGAAGCAAAATCTAAATAAAGCTATAATTAGAGACAATCTGAGAAAGTGGAAAAGTGACCTAGATTCCAGAGAGGTAGCAATGGTCGAATACGGATTATACAATTTCATGAGAGAGCATGGTTATGAACCTAGCGGTCACATGCCAAGTTTTGTGGACAAACTCAAACATAAGTTAATAAGGATCTTATTCAGATTTAAAACGAATCAGGAAAAATTGACTTAATGGCACGAATAGGAATTATTCTGAGTACAGATTATGAGCTATTTGGTAACGGAACAGGAAGTGTTACCAATTGTTTGATGGAACCTATGCGAGAAATGGCAACTGTGGCCGGAGAATTTAGGGCACCAATCACTGTTTTTTTTGATGTATGTGAGTACTGGGCGTTCAAAGAGGCTTTTGATTCGGGGCAACTCCAAGTCAATGAGGCATCTCAAATTAAAAATCAGTTGATTGAACTCAGTTTACTTGGAAATGATGTACAACTTCATATGCACCCTCAATGGCTGCGGTACAAGTACCATGCGAGTTCTTGGGAATTAGATCATAACTTATGGAGAATCTCTAGCTTGAATTTTGTGGATCAGACTGACCCGGATTTAGGATTGAAAAGACTTTTTGAACGTGGAAAGGAGACCTTAGAGAGCATGCTAAAACCAGTATTACCAAACTATGTATGCAATGCATTTAGGGCTGGTGCCTGGAGTATGCAGCCAGAACAAGCGGTTCTAAGGGCAATGATAGAGACAGGGTTTCAATTCGACTCAACTACTGTTCCTGGCTTGGTACGGAATGACGGCTATAGCCTTTTCGACTTTCGGGGGCTTCCTCCGAAATCTGATTGGATAATAAACGATTCTTTTGCAGTCGAGAGCGAGGATGGAATACGGGAATTGCCGATCTTCTCTACGGAGGTACCCCTACACAAGAGATTGGAGTTTCTGTTAAAGCGGTATCGACGTAAGCTTAAGTTTAAGCCGCTAGATTGTGAAGGATATGCAGAATCAGCGAAGAATAAATTCAAATTAGAGGCGCTACTCGACCTGTTGCGAAATTCTTTGTCAATGTTTACTTTCAGTGATGCGGCTTGTTCTGAAGAAATGATTTATTTTGCGGAGCAGGCAATTAAGCGCTACTCAAGGGATGAACGCGAAAGGGTTCCGGTGGTAGCAATAAGTCATCCCAAAAGCTTTGCCAACTCCTTGGAATTTCGTGAATTCCTATTGTGGGCAACCAAAAAGAAGGAGATAGAGTTTATCACATTTCAAAATCTATTGAATGAGTAAGAAAATACTAGTGACCGGAGGAGCCGGATACATTGGTTCCGTATTGGTTAGGATCCTTTTGGAGCAGGGTCGTGAGGTGCGTGTCTTAGACAATCTCATGTACGGCGGAGAGTCAATTATTGATTTGCTTGAGCATCCCGGTTTTGAGTTCGTCAATGGGGATATCCGAAACCAGGAAGATATAAAAACGGCAGTTGAAGGAATTTATGCCGTAGCTCACCTAGCTGCCATAGTCGGTGATCCAGCTTGCGCCAGAAGCCCTGAATTAACCTATGAGGTGAATAAGGCAGGCAGCCAATTGCTTTACAAGCTGGCCAATGAGGCGGGCGTGCAACGCTTTGTTTTTGCCAGCACTTGTAGCAATTATGGAAAGATGGATGATCCGGAGCAATTTGTCAACGAGGACTCCAAGCTTGCGCCAGTATCTTTGTATGCAGAAACTAAAGTGGCATTTGAACAGTTTTTATTGGGTCAAAGCCACGATAACAGTGCCAAACCGACATGCCTTCGCTTCTCTACCGTCTATGGGTTATCTTCACGTGTGCGGTTTGACCTTACAGTCAATGAGTTTACCAAGGAGCTGGCTCTCGGTCGTGAGTTGGTGATCTTCGGAGAACAATTTTGGAGACCCTACTGCCATGTGCGGGACTTGGCCAGATCCGTGATCATTGTTATCGATGCAGATGAGGAAACGGTAGCCTTCGACGTCTTTAATGTAGGTGATACTTCTGAGAATTATCAAAAACAAAAGATCGTTGAAGAAATACTAGAAGTTATTCCGGAAGGAAAGGTCAAGTATATCAAGAAGGACGAGGACCCGAGGGATTATCGCGTGAATTTTGCCAAGATCGCTAGGGATTTGGGATTTGAGATCACGGTCGATGTGCCGCAGGGTATTCGCAATATGTATAAAGCTATTATTGAGGGATTCGTTCCAAACCCAGATGAGCAGAAATATAGGAATATCTAAGTCGTTCGTCTCTTTTGTGAGAAATTGGTATAATTCCGATGGATTTATACCCTTACATGCTCCGGTTTTTGAAGGAAATGAAAAGAAATACCTAGAGGCATGTATCGATTCAACCTTTGTGTCTTCTGTAGGTAATTTTGTGAATGAGGCCGAACAAAGAATGACTGAAATTGCCGGTACACGATTCGCAGTAGCTACGGTGAACGGAACCGCAGCCTTACATCTGGCCTTGCGAGTGGCAGGAGTGTCAGCGGGACATGAAGTTATAACTCAACCTCTCAGTTTTACCGCCACCTGCAATGCAATCAGTTATCTAAATGCCAAGCCTGTGTTTGTAGATATATCAAGACAAAGTTTGGGTCTTTCTGCAGAGGCACTTGAGTCGTTCCTTTTGGATCATACACATCAGAGAGATGGTTTCTGTTTTAATTCTGCTACCGGAAACAGAATTTCAGCATGTGTACCTATGCATAGTTTTGGAAATCCTGTGGAATTGTATAAGATTCAGAATTTATGCGAGCTTCACAACATCAGCTTGATAGAAGATTCTGCAGAAGCCATGGGCAGCCTTTACAGGGGAAAGCATGTCGGATCTTTCGGAAAATTAGGTGTATTTAGCTTCAATGGGAATAAGATCATTACCTGTGGAGGGGGTGGCATGATCGTTACTGATGACGAAGACATGGCAAAATACGCAAAGCACCTTAGTACAGTCGCGAAAACTCCACATCCTTGGGATTTCTATCACGATGAGGTCGGATATAATTACCGCATGCCCAATTTAAATGCGGCTCTTTTGATGGCGCAAATGGAACATCTGGAGGAATATTTAAAGGATAAACTAGCCACTGCAGATGCTTACCGAGACTTATTTGAGGAATTCAATAATGTAGAATTTTTTAGTTCGAGCCCTCAGAATAGCCCAAATCACTGGTTGAACGTAACGTTGTTTAGTGATCTCAAAGCCAGAAATACGTTTCTTAAGGAAACCAATGAGGCAGGAGTTATGACCCGACCGGCTTGGATCCTGATGCCGGACTTGCCGGCCTTTTACGATTGCCAAGTACACAGCATTGAAAACAGTAGATATGTGGCCGAAAGACTGGTCAACATTCCCAGCAGCGTAAGAGTGAATTATGGGTAAACCTGATTTTATTTTAATCGGTGAGACTAAGTGTGGAACCACCTCAATGTTCAACTATCTTCGAAAGCATCCATTAATATTGGAGTCTTTAGGGAATGGGGAGGCCTATGACGAAGTATATCGGACCAAGGAGCTAAGGTTTTTCGATAAATTCTACGATCGTGGTTGGGATTGGTATTATTCCCGCTTTCCAGAAACGGGTCCTGGTGAGATCACTGGAGAGGCGACTCCCATGTATATGTACCGCAGTCTCGTTGCAAGGAGGATCAAAGAGAAGCTGCCCAACATCAAGCTAATAGTTTTGTTGAGAAACCCGGTCGACCGCCTAATTTCAAATTTCGAACACAACAGAAAATGGGTACCGGGCTGGGAAGAACTCTACCCCGACCTGAAAACCTACTTCTCTTCATGTTTGGATCGAGATTACTATCAGATTGAGAAGAGTATTTATTATTATTCATTCCTAAAGTGGTTTGAACACTTTTCACGTGATCAATTCTGCATTATAAGGAGCGAAGATATGTTTGATACTCCTCAAAAGACGTATCTTCAGGTAACGAGATTTCTAGGTGTTGATGATCATCAACATTCGGATTTTAAAGTGTTTAGAGAAAATCAATATCCGGCTATAGATCTTGGATTCCGTAAAGAGCTAGAGGAGTTTTATCAAACCTTTAACAAGAAACTGGAGGTCCTTCTGGGACGTAAAATGCATTGGGACAAATGACAAATAAGGAACAAATAGATCAACTTAGTATCGATAAGGATGAAAGTGTCTTAGATGCTATCAAGAAGATGGATAAACTTCGAAGGAAACTTTTAATAGTTACTAATTCAGGGCACTTTCACAGTTTAGTAAGTATTGGAGATATTCAAAGGGCCATTTTGAAGAACGTAGGTATGGAAAGTCCGGTTTCAGAAATTCTCCGCAATAATATTCGCGTTGCTCACGAACGGGATTCCACTGATCAGATGAAGGCTTTGATGTTGAAATTCCGAATGGAGATGCTTCCCGTTTTGTCTGATAACAATGAGATAGTTGAGCTTCTTATGTGGAATGAAGTCTTTGGTAAGGCCTATAAAAACTATCAAGGGGTTCTTGAGGTTCCAGTGGTGATAATGGCCGGAGGTAAGGGAACTCGACTAAAGCCTATCACCAACATTATTCCCAAGGCCTTGGTTCCTATCGATGAAAAGCCGATAGTGGAGGTTATTATTGACAAGTTTCACGCTATGGGCTCACGGAGGTTCTATATGTCCATCAATTATCGAGCGGAGATGATTAGGAGCTACTTCGATGGGGTGGAAAAAGATTACAGTCTTGAGTATGTCACCGAGGTTAAACCCCTTGGCACAGCGGGTAGTCTTCATATGTTGCGAGATCAACTCCAGGAAAGTTTTTTTGTGACAAATTGTGACATTATCATTGATGAAGATTATGAGCAGATTTACAGATATCATCATAGAGAAAAAAATGACCTAACCGTAGTAGCCGCTTTAAAACATTACCCTATTCCATATGGAATCTTGAAAACCAAAGCACAAGGGGAACTCACGGATATCACAGAAAAGCCTGAAATGACCTTTCAAGTAAATTCAGGAATGTATATACTCGAGCCGGAATTATTGGATAGAATTCCGGAGAACGAATTCTATCACATCACACAATTGATGGACGAAGTTATGAAAACTGGTGGTAAAGTAGGCGTATTCCCGGTAAGTGAAGGCTC
This sequence comes from Owenweeksia sp., assembly GCA_965229445.1. Classification (GTDB taxonomy): domain Bacteria; phylum Bacteroidota; class Bacteroidia; order Flavobacteriales; family Schleiferiaceae; genus Owenweeksia. The sequence goes on along the minus strand of OZ245876.1, from coordinate 2,333,346 downwards.
TTGGATGGATATTGGAGTATGGAGTGAATACAATAGAACACGAAAACTATTTACAGAAAACTTTTAGGGATGTTTAATCAAATCAAGAATTTGTTTCTCTCACGTCAGGCGAAACGTCATCAAATGGTAGGGAATCCACAATATTGGAAACTCAAACAAAATTTTCAGATCAATTTCCTTAAACAAAATGGACTCCAAAAATCGGATTATTTCCTGGACTTAGGCTGTGGAACCTTGCGAGGTGGCGTTCCCATTATTCAGTTTTTGGATGCAGGCCGTTACTATGGAATTGAGGTACGTAAGAAGGTACTTGATGAAGGACGAATGGAAGCAAGTGAGAAAGGTCTCGATGTTAAGGTTCCTCAATTGATCCACTTTGAGGATTTTGATGAGCTTGAGATAGACATTGTTTTTAATAAAATTCTAGCCTTTTCAGTTCTCATTCACATGACTGATGAAATTGTAGAAAAGTGTTTTCGTTTTGTTGAAAGACAATTAAAGCAGGGAGGTGTATTCTATGCGAATGTGAATCTCGACAAAGGGGGTAAGGGGAATTGGCAGGGATTTCCAGTCATGCACAAGGAACTGTCTTTTTATGACAAGCTGGCAATTCAAAATAATCTTGAGTTAGAGGTCCTGGGGCCTCTGAAGAAATTCGGCCATAAAACTGGTCAGTCAGGTCAGGATGAGCAGATCATGGTAGCGATCCACAAGCCTCAGCTTCATAGTGGTCAATGATCAGCTGAAGATTTCTGTCCATATGAAAGTTTTCTTTCACGATCTGCTGTCTTTTATCAAGAATGGCATCAGAAGATCTATAACCTCTAATATGTTGGGACATGGCTTCAGCTACCGCACCTGCCTCCAATGGGATAAGTTTAATTTCAGGAGAAAATTCTCTTTCGTAGATTCTGTAAGGTAGAATATCGGTGACAATGACCTCTTTGCGATAGAATTGAGGCTCAAGAAATGTGCTAGATAATTGCTCATTAGCGGCAATTTGCAAGCCCACATCCATCTCTTTCCAGATCAATTGCATATCTGAAAAGGACAGGAAGCCATGTGATTGAAGAATGACGTGGTCATTTAAATGATGTTTTTCTATACTTCTCTTAAGATTTTCCATTATATCCACGTCATTTGTGTTACCCAGCCAAAAGTAGATTATGAAGTTATTGAGACCTTTACGGAGGAGCATTATCGCGGCTTCTACGACGAGATCATGTCTGCTATTGGGACTGATGCTTTTTGGGAAAAAGAACTTGACACGTCCTGAAGGGATGGAGGCTATAAAATTCCTGGTTTCTGTCGACTGCGGCTTCTTCGCTTCTATGAAGTTCTCTCTTTGAAGACCCCAGTAAAAGACTTTGATATTCGTGTTCCAAGCTGTTTCTTTTAGCACTTCTGCAGTGCCATGCCAATTACAATGAATGATATCAGCACGTCGGATTCCGTACCTGAACATTTTCGAACGTATTCCGGGTTTCTTTGCTTTTTGTATCAACCACTCATTCCATACATTAAAGATGAACTTGCTTTCTCGGGACCTGAAGAAGCTAAATAAGAAAAATATCAATGCACTGTGACCCCCATGATACCAGATCAGGTCGTATTCACCGCGTATCTTACGTAAATTGGACCAGAACCTCAGCGGGAAGAAGGAAAACCTGGTAAAACGAATACGGCATTTCTTTGGAAAGTAGGTCCGATCATTGGAGTAAATAAAGTCCAAATCATGATCGATATGTGTGTTGAAGTACTCAAGAAATGGCAATATATTGTGACCTCCTGCACGGCCATGAAACATCAAAATCTTCATTGGTCAAATATTAAATCTTTTTAGGACCTCATCAATCAATTCGTTGATATCCGGGGATATTTTGGAGAAATAAGTTGCTGACGCAAATATAAATGTGCTCAGGAGCGAGCGATATATCAGGTCACCTATGGCTGAATTAATTTCAGGTAAAAGATGAGCGACACCCAAGGTGCCAAGGGCTATGACTAGGGCATAAAGGCTGGATCTGGAAAAGGGTTGTATATTTAACTTTTGTTTTATGAATATCGCTCGAGCAGCATTGACCAAAAAAATAGAGCTGAGACTGGCCAGCGCGGCACCTATAATGCCAAATAAAGGTATGAGTAAAAGGTTAGTGGCTATGCCGAGGATCGCTAGAATGGTCATAGCATAGAAATTAAAACGATAATGTGGAGAGTTCTGAATGATGTTGCCATTGATTCCCATGGACATATCAATGAGCTTTCCAAGACCAATTAGTAGAACGACATAGCGACCACTTACATAATTCTGACCGTTGGGAATGATGGTGAACAGACTATCCAAATTCGTCCAAACACAAATTAGTAACAGGGCGCCAACGAGAAATTGACTTAATGAAGACTTCTGATATAGCTCTTGAATTTTATCATTGTCTTCGCGTGCTGCAGCATCAGCTACAAAAGGAGCAGAAATATGGGCCAGTGCGCGTCGTGGCATTTCAATGATTTGCCCAATAAAAAAAGCGATTCCATAGATCCCTGTAGCCGATAAGCCGCGTATACTGGTTACCATGACAGAATCGATATTGCGAATGATGGTTTCACCAGCACTGGTGAGTACAGCGAAGAGTCCATAGAACGCTATTTCTCGACTCTGCAAAGGCATCCAGGTACCTTTCTTTTCAGACTTGAAACCAATTGCTCGAACTAAATAGAAGCTCATGATCGCACCAGATAAGAAATAGATGCAAACATATCCGATCATCAATCCATCTAGGTCAAATCGTTCCGTTGCATAAACCAGAACCAATATACCCGTTAGTACGCGTACCACCACTTCTTTGATCCACAAAGGAAATATGTTCTTCTTGAGGGCTCTCGAAAAGGCAGCGGAAATAACATAGATGACACGAACAAAAACCAAAGGGACCAACAAATAAATGAAGTCTGCAAATAAGGGAGCTGGTCCGGAGAAAAACTGAATTAAATTAGGTCTAAAGAATTGAAAGATAAGTGTAAAAAGAAAAAATCCGAGCAAGGCCAGCAAGAGCCCAAATCTGAGTAGGTCTGAAGATGAATTGACTTTAGAATCACGGAAAAAGGGTAGAAAGCGAACGAAGATACTTTGGCCACCTATTGGAATAAATGCTGCAAAAAGATTTGCTGAATCGAGCATCACCGTTAACAATCCGATTTCACTCGTAGTGAGGTATCTTGTAAATAGAAAGAGCTTTAGTACGAAGCCCAAGAGAACCCCGATTCCCATTATCAGTGTGGCTTGAATGCTTTGTCTGCGAATAGTTCCCAATACTCTGTGTATTTTGCGCTAAATTAAACCTTGCCATTACTGCTTGGTATGCTGCGATCTATTTTTTATCAAGTGAGAATAAGTGATATCCCCATAATCTTCGATATGGTAAGGCTTTCATGGCCAGTTTTAAAACTTCGCCTGGCGCGAATTCTTCTCAATAAAAAAAGGATTAATATTATCGAGCTTCAGGATATCAAACTGAGCGGACGTACGTTAATTGACAAGAAGTTGATACCTGTTCATAAATTAGATTCACACAAGTGGAAAATTCTGACTGATCACTATCTGCTGGATGAGTTGAATTGTTTAGGCAGTGGCTGGATCAGCATACTAAATAGAGAGTCTAGGTCAAGAATTCGCCCGCAACTGGCTGCTGAAGAACCCGACTGGAATCGAATACACAAAAACGGTTACCACCTCCCTATAGTTGAGGCTAGGAAGGCTATTTCCGAAGTTTTATCTCAACCTGGACAAGACGTTAAGCATTCCTGGGAATTTGCTCGCATGCATCATCTTCCACAGTTGGCTATTGCTACCGAACTATTTCCTGAAAAGGAACATGAGATCCTGAGTAAGGTTCGATTTCATTTAATAAGCTTTATCGATCAATGCCCGGTCGGGCAAGGCGTGCACTGGAGTTCACCTATGGAGGTGGCCATCCGCTTGTCCAATATTCTGATCTGTTTAGATCTGGTACCGGAAATTAGAGAGGACTTGATTACCAAATACTGTATAGCTCACTGGGAATATATCCTAACTCATCTGGAGCACAAAGAGGGATTGAGTAACAATCACTATCTGGCTAATTTAATGGGATTATTAGTGTTTGGAGTTTACTTCAAGGGACCAGAGGTCGAAAGAGCTTCAGATTTTGCTTTGGGTGAATTGCAAATTGAGCTCAGAAAACAATTCTTTTCGGATGGGATGAACTTTGAGTACTCAAGTTACTACCACCGATTGAGTACGGAAATCGGGATAATTTCTTTATTAGCAGCCATAAAATCCGGTAGAAAACCAGGTGTGGATAGTTTTCACATCATTTCGAAAGCATTAGGGGTGGTCCAATTGCTGACAAAACCCGATTACAGTATGCCTCGCTTCGGAGATAATGATAGCGGTCGTATCCTTGATCTTGATCCGGTTATTAGACCAGTCGATTTGCAAGTCTTTCCGGAGGATTGCTCTTTTCTGACGTTTGATCATCGGCGTTCGAGTATTTATCATCAATTTTATTCGAGTGTTCTCCAGAAGTTATTTATAACACCTATACCTACAGCTTTAACAATGCAATACCCTATTCCAAGGCTAAGATATGAGCATGTTTGGGAGTTGAATCACGAAACCACAGATATTTCCTCTCTGGAAGTGACGCATCTTGAGGAATCGGGATTGGTGATATTTAAGTCGCCAAGGTATTACCTCGCCGTAAACTTTATGGCCAACCCCAGAGGTCATAGGTATCGAGGTCATATGCATAATGATAAAGGTAGTTTTGAGTTAAATGTTTGTGGTCGAGATATTATTCTAGATCCTGGAACCCTTAGCTATACTGCGAGTGTGAAGGAAAGAAGCATGTACAGACACACACAGGCTCACCATGTCGCCTATACCGGCATGGAGCAAAATAGAAGTCTATCTTCGCCTCTGGGTAGTTTTCATGCTTGTTTAGATGTGACCACAAAACTATTGAAGCTCTCCGAGAGTGGACTGGTGCTCTTGATCACCTATAGAGGTGTCATCAATGTCCGGGAATTTCGGATTATGAGTGATAAATTAATTGTTACTGACCAATGCAACCATAACTTTGTTGTTAATAAACAACCAATTCCTAAACCTGCTATCGGATACGGAAGACTGCAATGAAGAGAGTTCTCATAATCACATATCACTGGCCACCAATGGGAGGAGGAGGCGTTCAACGATGGCTGAAAACCTGTAAGTACTTGCGGGATTATTCGTGGGAACCAATCATTTTCACCGTTTTAAGCAATGAGATCTCCAACTATGACGAAAGCTTAGTTCAAGAAATTCCAGATGGAGTTGAAACTTTGCGAATTCCGATTTGGGAACCATTTGGACTCTACAAGAAACTGGTTGGTAAAAAGAAAGAAGAAAAAGTACAACCAGGATTTTTGGATGAAGGAACTGGTTCTAAATTTATCCAAGAGCTGGCCTATTGGGTGAGAGGCAATGTATTCATTCCGGATGCTAAGCGATTTTGGATCAGGCCTGCACGGAAAGCACTTGAAAAATACTTGAACGAAAACCAGGTGAATGCCATCGTCTCGACAGGACCCCCACACACCACCCATATGATCGCTCTTGACGCGAGACTAAAATTTGGAATCCCTTGGTTGGCGGACTTTCGTGACCCCTGGACCTTTGTGGATTATTATGATAAACTCAAACTGAGCAAATTTGCTGATAGGGAACATCATCGGTTAGAGAAACAGGTCATTGAATCAGCTAGTAAGTCAGTGACCGTATCCTGGAGCTGGGCTGATGCTTTCAATAAGATGGGATTTTCTAAGAAGGTGGAGGTGATTACAAATGGTTATGATCCAGCTGATTTTGTGAGTTATTTAGGGCCTCTTGATTCCAAATTCAGTATCACTCATGTTGGCTCGATGAATGCAGACAGGAATCCTCATGTTCTTTGGAAAGTCCTAGAAAAAGTTTGTAACTGCGATATTGAGTTCAAATCAAAATTGAAGATTCGACTCATCGGTCCTGTCGATCATTCGGTACTAAAGTCAATAAGGGATTATGCTTTGAATGATCATCTGGAACATATCAAGAATCTTCCTCATAGCGAGGTGATTCCATACCTCCAAAAATCACAGCTGCTTTTACTTCCTTTAAATGATACTCCGAATATTGCTGGAGTGGTTCCGGGTAAGCTCTTTGAATATCTAGGTGCCCGTCGCCCGATTTTTTGCATAGGTGATAATACCGGAGATTCCGCTCGGATCATCCGTGAAGTTGACGGAGGGGTGATATGTGGTTTTAAAGATGAGGATTCTGTGGAGAGGGAACTTATGAAAATGTTTATTGATTATCGTGCTTCCAATTTAACTACCGAGGCGACAGGGTATCGCAAATATGGAAGAGATAAACTGGCAGGTGAAATTGTCCATTCCTTGCAGGAAATTAGCAGCTAGAATCAGGTTTTATTTGCTTTGCGGAATTTCTTATAAAGGCTTACACCGATAATCAGCACCAACAGCAAAGATGCAAACATTGAAATTTGGTTACCCTCAAAATAGGAGCGCGGTTTAAACTCAAATCTGATATCATGTACACCTGCAGGAACGTGCATTCCTCTCAGTACGTAATTCACACGTATATGATCAGCAGCTATTCCATCAATATAAGCTTGCCAATCTCCTTCCTTCCCTCGATAATAAATTTCAGAAAAGACAGCAAATTGATCTTCATTCGACTGGGTCTTATACCTGATCTCGTTGGGATCATATCTAAGCAATTCCACTTTACCCTGGCCGGAGTAGCGCGAAAGCAATGATTCCCTAAAATCATCTTTGTGAATCAGAACTGTACTACGAGTATCAATTTCGTCAAGTTGATCTATAACTTCTCTTGCAGAACCTAATTTTATGGTTTCCTGGATAAACCATCCAGGCCCATTGGAATTTGGATTTATCAGAGCCGGGGCCTGTGGATTGTAGATCACATATTTTCCGTTAAGCATATTCAAAACAGGTGTCCTTTTAAATACATCATTCAGGTCTCTTTTCGAGTTATTTCTAATTGTACCAATGATCGCATTCTGCTCATTAATGATCACGTTTTCGTAAAGCTCCTGGTATCGTTGAAGCTTGGCACCGTGATAACCACCAATGGACTTGTGATAATAAGAAGTTAATGCATCGTTAAATGGATTGTTCAGGTTAAAGACCCGATAATAAGCTTGATCTTGAAGAATAGAACGGTCTGCTTCGGTCATACTGAAGCTGGCCTGATATATCTTCGGAGATTCCCAATCCTCTGTGTTGAGATGCTGTCGGTCAAAGGACCACAAATCCATAATAATCAATAAACCCAAGCCCACAATAAGAATAGGCTTTTTCAGTCGACCAAGAATGAACGCATAGCTCAGCCCAAAAACCAAAACAGTAATTAACAAGGATCTTAAGGCACTGGAGCGTGCCAGTGATTTACGGTCCTCTATAAGGAGGTCGAGTAATTGTGGGTTTTGCCCTAGCCTTTGATCATTAGGCCCTTCAAAATCTAGGAACATGGGCCCAAAAAGTGCCATAAACAAGAATATGCCACCGCTGACATAAAGGCTCATAAGAAGCACTTTTTTGTGCTTGGTTCGATCGACTTTCACATTTTTTACCAGCTCATTGAGACCGAGTATTCCCAGAAGTGGAACAAGCATAAACACAATCACAAGAGTCATGCTGGGTACACGAAACTTATTGTAGAGCGGAAGATAGTCAAAAAACAAGTCGTTTAAAATGCTAAAATGCTTTCCCCAGGCCATAAAAATGGCTAGGATCACACTTGCTAAGATCCAGGTTCGACGGCGATCCTTAATGAGTAAAATACCGACGATAAAAAGGAAAAAAATACTCGCGCCCATGTAGTAGGCACCGTTAACCATTGATTGTTCCCCCCAATAAAAGAGTGTAGCAATTTGACGGTTTGCTTGATAGTCGGCCTGCTGAGCACTATAACCTTGCTGAACCAGGTTGCTTTTGATTCCTGGGACGTATTGGGCATAAACCGCAGTTTTCTCGTAGGATTGACTCGCGCCACCTCCCATCAAGTTTGGTATAAGGAGGTTCATCGTTTCCAGAGGCCCATAACTCCAAGAGAAAGCGTAGTCTTTATCAAGTCCGTCCTTATTATCTAATGACAGTTCCGTGCTTTCTCCCCGTATAGTGGCTTTGGAATACTCCATGGTGGTCCATAGCTTTGAAACATTTGGTCCGATCGCTAAAATTCCGGCAATTAGAACGAGGCTAAGTCTTTTTCCTAGTTTTGGTAATTCTTTATTTTTAAAGGCGTGGATTAGCTCCACTATCAACAGTACAGCCACGACTAGAATCGAGTAATATGTTATTTGGAAGTGATTGGCTGATATTGCCAGACCCCCAAAGAGCGCAGTAAGACTTACTCCGGACCACAATTTGCCCCTTAAGCAAAGTAATATTCCCATTAGCATAGGTGCCATATAACCTGCTGCGCGAATCTTCGCATTGTGACCGGCGTCAAATGAAATGATGAAGAAGGCCGAGAAGCCGAAGGCAATAGCCCCCAAGACGGATAGCCAGGGATCTACTTTGTAGGAGTTTAATAGAAGATACATGCTGATCATTAAAAAGAGAATCAGACCTGTTTGTCCAGGCTGCCACAGTTTCGTAGCCGGTTCAACCTTTTCGAATAAACTACCTGGATGCTTTAAGTTAATCTGAAAAGTGGGCATACCACTGAACATGGCATTGGTCCACAAAGCCTCTTCACCGGATTTTTCCCGGTACTCCCTTAATTCTTTACTTTTAGCCACCCCTAACTTGATATCATCTTGTTCTAGAACCTTCCCTTGATAAGCCGGTAAGAAGTATATGATATTTATGATAAGAAGAGTAAGGACAGCGTAAAGGTGGATAAACGTGTTATTTTTCATAGAATAGCTCCATGTTGGTTCATTGTCGTTTGGCGAAAATAGGATTCTTCATCTAACAAATAGACTAATGGATAAGGATAAAACCTTTAAGACTACTCCAAATTTAATAATCGCGGGTGCTCCAAAATGTGGCACTAGTTCATTATTCTTTTGGCTGGGAGCACATCCAGAAGTTTGTCCTTCAAAAGTAAAAGAAACCTACTTTTTGGCTGATTCTGTTAATCATTTCAACCAAAAGGCCAATATTCATGATCACGGTCTAGCTGCATATGGGAAATTTTTTAATAGCGTGAAAGACGAGAAGTGGTTGTTAGAAGCGACCCCTGTCTATATTTACCAAAATACACCGTTGCAAATAATCTCAAAACTGCCAAATTCGGTAAAAGTTATCTTTATTCTAAGAAAACCTGCAGATAGGTTGTATTCGCATTGGAAGTTTAATAGGTATCGAATGAAGAACACTCACATGACATTTAAAGAATATTTGGATTATCGCAATGCTCCTCGAGAGTGGTCTAATTACATAGAGCAAACTAGATATGTATCGTATTTGAAAAGGTGGTTCGACTTGTTAGGTCCAGATAGATTGTTGGTTTATCAATTTGAAGCTTTGAAAATGAATCAAAAGGCCTTTATGAGATCGGTAGCCGAGGACCTTAACATAGATTCTAGGTTTTATGAATCATTTGATTTTTTTCATAGAAATCAAACTGTAGCAATTACTAGTAAGCGGTTACATAGAATAGGATTGAAACTTGAACCAACCATTCCAAGTTGGATTCAAGAACTGGTCATACCTATTTATCTAAAATTAAATTCACGAAAAGCACCAACCATTTCTAAAGCCGAGATACAACTAAAAAGTATTATTTCAGAACAGTTTGAAGCAGATAATAGAAAGTTAAAAGAACTCTTTCCTTCAATAGATTTAAACCTGTGGTGAAACTGAAAATCCACTAGGCTTCATTAAGTATCTCCAACTCAACCTCTTTCTCTCTCTGCTGAATCTTCAAGCTCGCAATACTGGCATTTAACTCAAAGCCGATTATCAATACCAGGGCATTGATATAGATCCAGATCATTATCACCATCAGTGTTCCAATACTGCCGTATAACTTGTTGTATTGAGCAAAGTTGCTTACGTAGTAACTGAAACCAAATGACGACACTAGAATGAGCAAGGTTGCAAGTATAGAACCAGGAGAAATGAAATGCCATTCTCTTTTTTTAGCCGGACCAAAATTGTACAAAATTGCAATCGCTAGAAGTACAACCAGAACTAATAATAGAAATCGACTAGTCTCAATTAAAAACGGAGAGATACTTTCCAATTCAAAGAAATCTAGAATCGAATTAATTACACCAGAGCTGAATACTATAGTAATAACCCCAATAATAAAAAGAATAGACAATACAATTGTTAGACTAACCGCCGCCAATTGTTGCTTCCAAAAGCTTCGCGAGTCAATTTGATGAAACGAGTCGTTAAAGTTGGAAATCATGGAGTTAACACCGTTAGTTGCAAAAAGTAATGCAAAAAGAAAACCGAAGGATAATAAGCTTGAACGTCGATTATTGATAATATCGTCGATCGTACTCCTGGTAGCTTCATAAGTATCCGGTGGCAAAATTTGCTGAAAAGTTGAGAAAATTTCGTTCTCCAATCCTTCAAAAGGAAAGTAGGGAATAAGACTGAACAAAAAGATGATGCCAGGGAACAAGGCAAGGAAAAAGCTAAAAGCTACGCTAGCTGCTCTATTTGTAATTCTACCCTCATAAATTCCCTTAAAAAAGAATACGGCGACGTTATAAACACTCAATCCCTGAAACCAGGGAAGTTTAATTCTGGATAATCGCAGGGTGAACCAGCGCATTATGTATCTGATAGATTTCAAATTGATTTACAGAGCTTTAAGGCTAAGATCCAAACTCTTTACGGAATGGGTTAAAGCACCGACGGAAATGAAGTCCACCCCTGTGTTAGCATATTCGCGAATATTCACCTCAGTTATTCCTCCAGAAGATTCGGTTTCATATTTTCCATCTACCAAATTCACTGCTATTTGCGTGTCCTCGACATTAAAATTATCCAACATAATTCGTTGAACTCCGCCAGTACTTAATACTTCTGATACCTCTTCCAAACTTCTTGTTTCGATCTCAATCGGAATATTTAATTCCATTTGCTTCAGATAATCATTAGCTTTTAATATGGCTGACTTCACTCCTCCGGCAAAATCTACATGATTATCTTTTAACATAATCATATCATAAAGCCCCATTCGATGATTCATTCCGCCACCCATCTTAACGGCGTATTTTTCAAAAAACCTCATATTTGGAGTGGTCTTTCTAGTATCGAGTAAGCGAGCAGCAGTACCTGTAATCAATGAATTCAGATAATTGGTTTTAGTAGCAATGCCTGACATTCTTTGGAGCATGTTCAGAAACAGTCGTTCTCCTTTCAAAAGGTTTCGTGTATTGCCGCGGAGAATACAAACGACATCTCCGACTTTTAATATAGAACCATCATCTTTATTTATTTCAACCACGATTTCTGAATCGATAAGTTCAAACACCCTACAACTTAGTGCCAAACCGGCAAGTACTCCTGCTTCTTTGGCCACCAATTGCAATTGTGCTTGCTGATGGGATGGAATACTACAGTTGCTGCTGTGATCTCCATTACCAATATCTTCTTCTAACGCTTGTTGTAAAAAAGCATCAACATACCTTTGTTCACTCATGGAGCAAATTACTTAACTTTTATACCAAGTATCAAGAGAATGAAGCTCGTGTTATTAGAAATTGGTAAAACCAAGGACGAGGCTCTGGAGAAATTGATTGATAAGTTTGTCAACCGCATAAGAAGATTTCATCAAATTGAAGTGATTAGTCTTAAAGATGCAAGACTCCCCAAATCAGCAACCCCGAATGAATTCAAGCGAATCGAGTCAGTGACCATTAAGAAAGCATTATTGCCTGGTGATTTTGTTGTGTTGCTTGATGAACACGGATCAGGAAATGATTCAAAGAGTTTTGCTAAATATGTAAATAAGCTCTTATCGATGGGTAAGACAAGATTAGTATTTGTTATCGGAGGGGCATATGGATTTGATCAAAGTATCTACGAATTGGCTTCAACCAGCATTTCATTGTCGCCAATGACCTACTCACATCAGTTGATTAGACTTATTTTCGCGGAGCAATTATATCGGGCGTTTACTATAATAAACAATCACCCATATCACAATGAATAAGTTTACCTTCCTGCAAAAGTTAGAATGTTAATACATTTTGAACCATTCATCGAATAAAATGGTGATTCAACGCATATTTAATCCGAAAACAAGAGTTTCTTTCAACTTTACCATCATATCCAACCATCAAATAGCAGCAACCACCCAATGCAAGAAATCATCTTAGCAACCCATAACCAGTCTAAGGTTAATGAGGCTAAACAAATCTTAACCAATCGCAGACTCCTTTCCTTAAGTGATATTAATTATACCCAGGACATTGCTGAAACCGGTTCTACACTATATGAGAATGCCCTCTTAAAAGTGAAGGCGGTATTTAAGACAACTGGCAAAGCTTGTTTGGCAGATGATACAGGTTTGGAAGTACATGCTTTAGGAGGTGACCCGGGAGTGTTTTCAGCCAGATATGCTGGTGAGAATGCCACTTCTTCGCAGAATATTAGCAAGTTGTTGCAGGAGATGCAACAAGTTCAAAATCGTACCGCTACGTTCCGAACCATTCTTGCCTATATGAATGAATACGGACAATACAGGTTTTTCGAAGGAATAGTAGAAGGAACGATCTCAGATACCCCTATTGGTAATAAGGGTTTTGGGTACGATCCTCTGTTTATTCCGCTAGGGTACGATCAAACTTTTGCTGAAATGTCTATGGAGGTGAAAAACAAATTGAGTCATCGAAAAAGGGCATTAGTTGAATTCCAAAGATTCTTCGAAATGGTGCAGTCCGTCTAGAAATCCAGATCCTTAAAAAAGCTAAAACTGGAGTTGCCATATCTTCTACTTTCTTTAAAATAGGACAAATCCTGAAGCTTAATTTGTGAATCATGCTCAATGATCAAGCTTCCTGAATTAGAAAGTACTCCTTCTGCCAAGATTGCTGAAATTAGGCCTTCATAATTTTGATAGTCATAAGGGGGATCAGCTAGTATGAGGTCAAACTTGCTGGTAGTTCGGTTGAGAAAATGGAGTGCATCCGACTTTATGGCATTTATGTTTTCAATTCCCAACTCCCGACAAGTCTTTTCCACAAAGGCGATGCAGTTCCGATAATTATCAACACATGTTACCTCCTTGCATCCTCTACTGATGAGTTCAAAAGACAAATTACCGGTTCCGCAAAATAGATCCAATGCTTGCACTTCTTCGAAATTAATACGGGTATAAAGGATATTGAACAGTGCTTCTTTGGCGCGGTCAGTGGTGGGTCTTACCGGTAAATTGCGAGGAGCTCTTAATTTTCGACCTTTGAAATCGCCGCCGATAATTCGAATCATAATAAAGCTAACAGATTAGTAATTGCCCGCAATTCTCTTTTTGAATAGTGATGCCCATGAGCCACAATTGGTTTTAACGGCAATTCTTCCACCGATCCCAAGTATGTTGCCAAAAGAGTCTTAAATGGATTATTCTCAGACTCGGTCTGTATAATTATTTTAACTTCAATTTCTGTAGCAATTATTCGATTTTGCTCTAACGCAAATAGGACGTAGTACAAAAGATCTTCTGGCACATCATGTGGAAACTGATTGTAGAAGATCAATTTGCCATTTTCGGTAATAAAAAGTTCAGCAAAAGAATCGGATATCATTAATAGGTAACGTGATTGCGACAACCCTAATTTCAATGATAATGCATTCAGTGCGTAGCCGTTGTGGGCAATTTGGGTATTGGAATTGGACTCCTTTAGAAAATTATGGAAGCTCTCCTCTATTGAATAGATAAGAACAGAATCGCGGTGCGATAGGAAGTCGCTAAAGACCTGATCTTCAGATTCCAGTCTGGCTGAACTGGCAAGGATTGTTGACCCAGATCCTTGGTGATATAAAATATCCGGTATCAGGGTAAACTTCGGAAGAGACAACACATAATTTACTGATGCACAATCAGATACTATCAATTCATGATCGCTAAATAATCCCGCAACATATTCTTTGAGTTTACTTAGTCTATTAGTCGCTAACCAAGACTTTATTAATATTTTAACGACATCATTTGATAGACTGTCTACTAATATTGCGGATGCTCCGTCTTGACGTATGTGTACTAATAGCTTGCAGGCACTGAGATTTAGTGACTGATAGTTGTGATTACTATTTCCAGTTTCCACTGAGGGTAGGTTCTGTGAGCGATCCTACTTTAAGAGCATAATCCTTGTCAATGAATTCTTCGTATTTATCCCAAATATCCGCAAAGATGTCCTTGTTCTCAGCTCTTGCTTCAAATACTGGAACGATAATGTCATTAACCGTGAGTTTATCAGATTCCAAAGTGAATTCGCGATTATCAGTAAAGGGTATGTACTTCAATAATGTAGGATCAAAATCACTTGAAAATAGTGATTCCTTGATATTCTTGTAACCAATTACGCGGGTTATTATTGTATCTTTTTCCCTATCTTTAAGATAGACCTCATCAAAATATACAAAGGTTGAATCCTTACGTTCAATAATGGTTTGCTTACCGGTATCTACAAATGCAATTAGCGTATTGAAGTCACCTGCAAATTCACCGTATTCTGCTCGATAGGCTTTTTGAACATCCCTGATCTGTTCTAAGCGAAGCTTAGTCTGATCGTAACGTTGTGTTTTGATTTTTTCAAACCTGATTGGCTCCTGGATGATTTCATACAAACTATACCCCAGTAAAATAACCGCAATAACAAGAACAATCTGGACAATTGTGGAAACCCTTGAATTCATAGTGTTGAAGCCTGATTATTTTCGTGACGCGCACAAAACTACAACTTTTTTCTATTGACTATTTGCGGGGTCCATCCTATAAATGACTGTAATTTTATCCAATGCATAACTTTGTGAATTCAGAATTATACCAGAGCCTTGTCAGATTCTTCGGGCATGAGCCCACTCCACACCAGGATGAGGCACTAAGAGCTGTTTCACAATTCTTGGAAAATCGTGATAATGAGAAGGTCTTTTTGCTAAAAGGGTATGCGGGGACAGGGAAAACAAGCTTAATAAAAGCCCTGGCTAAAGGAATTACCCGTATTAAACTTAAAGCTGTATTAATGGCCCCCACGGGTAGAGCAGCAAAAGTAATTTCTCAATACACAGGGAGGAGTGCCTCAACTATACATCGTTATATATATCGGGTGAAATCAGGATCAGGCGCTGCTCCGGGATTCATTCTAAAAGCGAACCAGTCAAGCAATTGTGTTTACATAGTAGATGAAGCTTCTATGATTGGGGGTGGCGCGTCAAATCTTAGTAGTAATTCGCTACTATCTGATCTCATCAAGTATGTGAGTGAAGGTGTAAATTGTAAGTTGATATTGGTAGGCGACATAGGTCAGTTACCACCGGTAGGTAGTGACTTTAGTCCGGCTTTAGACCTTAAGCACCTTGACTTACATGAGGGTGTTGAAGCTAAAGAAGTGGTTATGACCGAGGTAAAGAGGCAGCATAAAAGTTCTGAGATTCTTCTGAATGCAACCAGACTTCGAGATAATCAGCGAAAGCAATTTTTTGATAAGCCTCAGTTTGCTACAGGCTCGCAGGTACATCGATTAGTAGAAGGCTACGCAATAGAAGACGCCTTGAATGACTCTTATAATGAGGTAGGAAGAGAGGGGACCATAGTCATCGTCAGATCCAATAAACGTGCAAACCTTTATAACAAACAGATTAGAATGAGAATTCTTTGGCAGGAGGATCGGATATCTTCCGGAGATTTTTTAATGGTCGTAAAGAATAACTATTTCTGGCTTCCTGACAATTCTAAGGCTGGCTTTATTGCCAATGGAGATATACTGGAGATATTAGAAATTTTTGAAGTGAACCACCTCTACGGTCATCATTTTGCCCGCGTTTTGGTGCGTATGATTGATTATCCTTCCCAGGATCCTTTTGAAGTAATCCTTAATCTGGATGTATTAGATCTTGATGCAGCTGCCCTATCGTGGGAGGACTCGGGAAAGTTGTATAAACAAGTGGAAGAGGATTTTACGCATATTAAACAAAAGTTTAAGAGAAGAAAATTAATCAAGGAGAATCCATACTACAATGCCCTTCAGGTAAAGTTTGCTTACGCCATCACCTGCCATAAATCTCAAGGAGGGCAGTGGAAAAATGTATTTGTAGAAAAGCCCTGGTTTCCAAATGATCAACTGGTTATGGAAGATTTGCGGTGGCTTTACACGGCATTTACCAGAGCACAAGAAAATCTGTTTTTATTAGGATTTAGTGAAGAATTTATTGAAGAATCATAAACTATATTTAGTTGCTGTTGATAAATCTTTGAACATCAACAATATAGTGATATGATATTTTCTAACTTAGGATTCTCAAACTCAGCAATATTTGGTTGTGCACAATACTGGTCTTGAAAATTTAATGATAGGGTTGGAAGAAATTAAGCACCAGCTTTCAACTTGCCATATCAAGTCAGATTTACTTGTGAATATTGATAACACCATGGAAACGCTGATAAGAATGGAGAACCCTAGCGGAGTTAAGGCATTACCTGCCAAAGGTGAATTAGTTACGCGATTAAGGTTTTTGAGGGAACTGCGTGCATCAGCGCTGGAGTTGGGAGACGAGCAGATAAAGGACTTTGCCCGCGACTTTTCATTGATTATCAGTAGTATGCAATTTCAATTGTGGCAAGGCGAAAGTAAAGATCTCCTTGCCCTCATCGAACAAAACAATTCATAGCTGTATTGGGTCGGCATCTTGGAATTGATATCGGATCCGTAAGAACCGGCATAGCTATTTCGGATGTATTGAATATAATTGCCACACCCTTTTACACAATTCCTTCAGAAACATTACTGGAAAATTTAGAGGTTTGGATTCCACAATACCAAATCGATACTTTGGTTATAGGTAATCCTCTTTCCCTAAGTGGAGGAGATAGCGATAATAGCCGCTTGGTAAGAGAAACATTGAGTAGGATTTCTAAGAAATGGCCAGATGTCAATTTAGTTTTAATTGATGAACGGTATACTTCAAAGCTAGCGTCACGCAGTTTGGTACAATCAGGAATGAAAAAAAGCCGAAGACGCAGAAAGGGTGAATTAGACAAAGTTAGTGCCGCAATGATATTACAGGATTATCTCAACTCCTGAGAGCGAAGCAATGACTAAATTTGCCAAAAATCAAATAATTTGATATTACCTATTTATGCCTACGGAGATCCCGTGCTGCGCAAACGGGGCGATGATATTAAGGAGAATTCAGACGAGCTTCAGAAATTGATAGAAGATATGTTTGAGACCATGTACAATGCCAGTGGAGTTGGCCTAGCTGCTCCGCAAGTTGGAAAGTCCTTGCGCATGTTTATAGTAGATACGTCAGGCTTTGTAGAGGATTCTGAAGATGATGAGGAACAATTGAGCGGTTTCAAGAAGGTTTTTATCAATCCGGTGAAAATTGAGGAGGATGGTGATTTATGGTCATTTAACGAAGGATGTTTGAGCATCCCGGAAATACGAGAAGATGTGAGCCGCAATCAAAGGGTACTTATGGAGTACCTTGATGAAAATTTTGAGACTCATCGAGAAGAATTTATCGGATTAAAGGCCCGTGTAATCCAACATGAGTATGATCATATCGAAGGATTGCTTTTCACCGATTTGTTATCCCCGTTAAAAAGAAGGTTTTTGAAAGGGAAGCTTTCCAATATTTCTAAAGGGAAGGTAAGAGTTGATTATAAAATGAAGTTTCCAAAGCTGTGAGGAAGTTACTTTTAGTAGTTGTGGTAGCGACATTTGTGGTTCAGTGCAGTCAGCAGAATAAGCATGAACTCCTCAACGATATATCTCAACTTGAAGAAAAACTTAGGTCTGAAGTTGAATTGGATAGCTCCGAGGTAAGCAGACTTCAAAATATGTACAAAACATATGTAGAGGCATTCCCACAAGATTCTGTTTCTCCTTACTTAATGCTTAAAGCAGGTAATCTATTTCAGGGAGCGTTCAATAATAATTCTGAGGCCTTGAGGGTATATGATCAGATTATGAATGATTACCAAGATCATGAAATTGTGCCTCATGCCATGTTTATGCGAGCATATGTTTATGATGAGAATATAAAGGACAAAGATCTCGCTGTTGAACAATATCGTGCTTTGATATCGGCGTTTCCGAACCATCCTTTATCATTAGACGCTACAAATCTATTGCACTTACTGCAAGATACTTTAAGTACGGAGGAGCAGGTAGCCAACTGGATAGAAAACGCTTTACAAGATTCAATAAATAAAACTCAATTGAAGGAATGAATTTAGAAGGGATATTAGCAATTGCAGGAAAACCTGGCTTGTACAGGCTTGTAGCACAAAGTAAAGGAGGATTAATCGTTGAATCCATTATTGATAACCGAAGATTTCCAGTAAATCAGGCACAGAATGTCAGCGCCCTGCAGGATATTGCCATATATACGGACAATGAGGAAGTTCCACTTGCGGAGGTTTTTGAAGAGATTGCAAAGAAGGAAAATCTTGGTAAGGCAATAGATCACAAAGAGGCGCCCATCAGTCTGGGGGAATATTTAGCGGAAATATTACCGGATTATGACCGGGCACGAGTCTATAATTCCGACCTCAAGAAAATATTTCAATGGTACAATATTCTTCAGGCACATGACTTTATAAGCGTGGATGATCAGGACGAATCACCGGAAGTTCAGGATGCAGAGAATGATGAATAGTAAGGAACAAAAACTGAAGGCTTTTGGACGTTTGCTGGACATTATGGATGAACTCCGCGATCAATGTCCATGGGACAAGAAACAGACCATGGAGACCTTACGCCCATTAACTATTGAAGAAACTTATGAATTGGGAGATGCTATTCTGGACAATGATCTCGAAGAGGTCAAGAAGGAAATTGGTGATCTCATGCTCCATATGGTTTTTTATAGCCGAATTGGGAGTGAGAAAGGGGCTTTTGATGTTGCGGATGTACTGAACTCCATATGTGATAAACTGATTCAACGTCACCCACACATTTACGCTGATGTGAAGGTATCTGGAGAAGCTGAGGTAAAGGCGAATTGGGAGAAATTGAAGCTCAAAGAAGGCAAGAAATCTGTGCTGGAAGGCGTACCAAAATCATTACCAGCCATGGTCAAAGCAACACGAATTCAAGAGAAAGCAAAAGGAATAGGCTTTGACTGGGAGAATGAGAGTCAGGTTCTGGATAAATGTAGGGAGGAGTTTGATGAACTGGACGAGGCCGTTTCAGACAAAACGCAGGATGAGGTTGAGTCGGAGCTTGGAGATATTCTGTTTTCAATTATTAACCTAAGTAGGTTTCTAAAGGTTGATCCCGAATCGGCTCTGGAACGCACTAATAAAAAGTTCATAAGGAGATTTCAGTATCTGGAAGAGAAGGTAAAGCAGGAGGGAAGAGAGTTAGCTGATTTAAGGCTTTCTGAAATGGACAGGTATTGGGAAGAGGCTAAATCCTTATAACACTCAGAATGTTTAGAAAAAAGAAGAGCCGGATCAACTAAGATTCCGGCTCCTCTGCACTTATGCACCTAAACTTTGCTTTAAATACTTTCTATTATTTTAAGATAACTACTTTATTTCTTAACCAGCTTTCCTTGCTTAACCTTAATACGTATTGGCCTTTTGCTAGTCCATCTGGCAGGTGATATCCATATTGGTTTTCACCGGTTTTGACATCTATGAATGATGCGTCTATTACCTGACCCTGAAGGTTTACGATCTCTAGCTTCAAAACTCCTGGAGACACTCCTTGAAGATTAATGCTAAGCTCGCTTCCTGCCTGGGCGGGATTCGGAAATAATCCAATTACAATCTGATTGGCTATTTCATCCTTACCAAGACGTGTATTGCTTTCACTATCAGTACCCTCTCCGGTACGGTTGGTTTCATCTACAGTATCTCCGGGTCCTTTGGCTACTGAAGCTGCAGGAAGAGGATCATGAAGCACCGTCCATCCAAGAGCGATTAGGCTGTCAGCAAGAGCTTTTCCTGAAACTGACGGAGCACTATTGTTTCTAAGGTCAACTGTACAGTTAACACGACCAGGCACATTTAGTGAACTTACCAAGTCGAGAAGTATGTTATCGATATCCTCCTCACTTAAGTTGTTATTGTTTACAAATAACGATGTCAAATCCTTCTGCGTGGTAAATGCTCCAACTTCATAAGAGTTGAGACTATTGACATGCAGAAGCAACATTTGCAGGGCTGTTAGATTTGATAATTCTGAAGGAATTGTTCCTGAAATATTGTTCCCTTGAACCAGTATTCTTTTTAATGTCTGAATGTTTCCCAGTGATCTAGGTAATGTTCCAGAAAAACTATTGCCAGATAAATACAATATCTTAAGGTTACTGAGGTTACCAAAGGTAATTGGAATTGAACCTGACATTTGATTATTTCTCAAATCCAAATATGTGAGGCTTGTCAATTGTCCAATCTCGTTAGGTATTGAACCGGATAATTGATTACCCAAAAGGTAGATTTTATCTAATTGGCTCATGTTACCAATCCATGCTGGCAGTGATCCGGAATAAGAATTATTATGCAGTTCGATTCTATCTACGCTATTCATGCGTTCAATCTTATTTGATAAGCTTCCTGTTAAGTTAGAATTGTTCCAGGTAATGTTATCTAGGATTGTTGAAAAGTCATTGTTAGCAGGAAAGAACTCAAAATACTTGCTTGACGTGCCATTCCAGTTATGACTTACTGAGTTACTATTATATGTAGCTTCCAATACACCATCAGCATAGAATTTCCATGTGCTAACACCAGTTGTAGTTTTAACCGATAATGTTGTGGTGGTTGTATTGTTAGAAACCGTTTGAGTTAATGGCTCAAATGTACCCTCACAATTACAGTTCACGTCATACACATCATTAATCGTGTTAGCATCACCATCGTCACAGCTTTGACCTACCAAAACACAACTCGTTTCACCAGACAAAGTGATGCTTACCGGACTGTTAGTACCATTGTGATAAATCGTCATTGTGGCATTGCGCAGTTGAGGTGTGTTGTTCAAAGGGGTGAAGTCTACATCAAACGCAGTATCAGAATTGGCACCAACAATCCAGCTGCTGCTTAAATTAGTACTGAAATCTCCCTTCTCGTTTCCGTTAAATACCACAGAATCTATGTTGATGCTTGTTGGATATATATTATCCAGCACAAAGCTGTAGGTGTCTGTGTTGCCTATTGCGGTATTGTTAAATACATGATTATTAGGTGTTACCACAAGATCAGCAGATGGAAGTATGATTCCAATAGCGCAAACCTTGGCATTACCAGCAATAGCTGTGAAATCAAGGTTAACAACACCGTCTGTAATACTGGTCACAAAGGTGTGAGTTACAGCATTGAACTTACCTACTTCCTCGAAGATGTCATAGTCATCCATGATCAGGTTTCCTTCGATACTGATATCCATTACTCTTCCTCCAACCACTGAGCTACCATTATGCAGCTCCGCAAAGTATAAGGTAACTTCATAGTTTCCATTTTGAGGAACAGGAATGGCATAAGACAGGTTAGCATCATATCTTTCACTATGGAAGAGAATATCATCATCTGTATTTCCAATGGATTTTACCTTGGTATAGGTAGAACCGTTTAGATAGTGGTTGTCCGCAATAAACTGTCGACCATCCACAGCTGTATAAGCTGGACCACCACTATTGATGTACATGGAATATGCCGGAGCTATTGCAGATCCTGAACACCCACAATTGCCATCAGTCAGATCATTTACCGTATTAGCATCTCCATCATCACAAGTTAATCCCGCAGGATCACAGATAGTGATGTTGATGGAATCTTGCGCTCCTACTTCCGTATGATCTACATACTCTAGCTCTAATCTTATTTCATGCGTTCCAGCAGATAAACCACTGATTAGTATTGGCAGTGAATCATAATAAGCATTAGTCTTCACGTCATCTATCCACAGATCAAGATGATTGGAACCATCCAATGGCCAGTTCTGTAGGGAGAAGTCAACATTAAAGTTTCCATAAGGCAACACAGCGCCCTCAGCAGGATTGTCTATACTTACTATTGGACCAACACCCTGACAGTTGCAGTTTCCATCTTCTACATCATTAACCGTAGCCAGGTTGCCGTCATCGCAGGGGGTACCGGCTGCCGGACAAGATACAGACCCGGATAAACTAACAACCAACGGAGTATTATCTCCTGAATGATAGATCATAAGGTTTGCACTGCGTAAAACTGGAGTTTGGGACTGAGGGCTAAAGAACACTTTAAATCCAGAAGTAGAATTTGCAAGAACATTAGCCGGGCTAAGATTTGTTGTAAAATCTTGCGCTGTTGCACCGGTAATTTTAACCGAATCTACACTAATATCTAGCACACTGGTATTTCCAAGTACAAAGTCAGCAGTATCAGTCTGACCCACAAGAATTGCAGGGAAACTATGATTGTCTGGCGTCACAGATAGGCTTATGCCGGTATATAGAATTCCTATACCGCTAATCTTGGCATTACCTGCTACAGAGCTGAAATCAAGATTTAATATGCCATCTGTAAGGTTAACATTAAAGGATTTTGCTACCGCATTCTGCTGACCTACATCCGCATAGATATCGTAATCATCCAGAACCAGGGTTCCTTCCAGACTAACATCCATCACCCGGGCACCAAGGTTATAACTACCACTGTGTATTTCTGCGAAATACAAGATTACTTGATAATCTCCGCTGTAAGGTACCGGGATAGCATAAGCAAGATTTGCATTCCAGCGTTCTGTTTGGAAAATTACGTCGTCATCAGTATTACCAATGGTTTTCGAGTTCTGCGCATAAGTTCCACCGTTCGAGAACAGCGTATCAGCAATAAACTGTCTTCCATCTACAGCAGTATAGGCGTTACCACCACTGTTAATATACATGCTGTAAGCTGGTGTAAGCGGTACACCTGCACAACCACAGTTTCCATCTGTAGTATCATTTACCGTATTCGGATCACCATCATAGCAGGATAATCCAGCCGGATCACAGATGGTAATTGTGATTGAGTCTTGAGAACCAACTTCAGTGTGATCCACATATTCTAATTCAAGACGCAATTCATGCGTTCCAGCAGATAATCCGCTGATAAGAATAGGTAGTGAATCATAATATGCGTTAGTCTTAACATCATCAATCCACAGATCCAGGTGATTAGAACCATTTAAGGGCCAGTTTTGTAGCGAGAAATCAATATTGAAGTCTCCATAGGGAAGCACAGCAGCTTCAACCGGGTTGTCAATACTTACCACTGGTCCTACTCCCTGACAGTTACAGTTACCATCTTCAACATCATTGGTGGTAGCTAAGTTTCCGTCATCACAAGGTGTGCCAGCTGCCGGACAAGCAATAGCCCCACTTAAGCTTATCGTCAGTGGAGTATTATCACCTGAATGATAAATCATTAGGCTTGCAGTACGGGATACGGGTGTTTGACCTACTGGAGCGAAAAATACTTTAAACGCTTCTGTAGAATCGGCTAGAACCGTAGTAGTGGTTAAGTTAGTAGTGAAGTCCACTGCATTAGCACCAATAATTTCCAATGAATCTATAGTGATACCTGTGTTTCCAGAATTACTTAACACAAAATCAGCAGTATCTGCTTGTCCTACCACCACAGGGTTGAAACTGAAGTTATCAGGAGTGGCAATCAGACTTAAGCCAGTATATACGACTCCTATTCCAGAAAGTTTTGGATTTCCAGCAACAGCGCTAAAATCGATATTGAGTACTCCGTCAGTCACTACCACTGGGAAGGTGCGAGAGTCTGCAGTTTGCGCTCCTACACTGGCAAAGATGTCATAGTCATCCAAAACCTGAGCCCCTTCAATATCAGCATCCATTATTCTTGCTCCGGTGCTGTAGGTTCCTGAATGAATTTCGGCAAAATACAAGGTAACTTCGTAATCTCCTTGGAAAGGTACAGGAATAGAATAGGATAGGTTGGCATTCCAACGCTCACTTTGGTAGATTACATCATCCAGAGTATTGGCAATGGCTTTACCATTTTGAAGGTATTTTTTACCATTATTGAAGTAGGCATCAGCGATGAAGTTCTTACCGTCTACAGTGGTGTAGGAAGGGCCACCACTATTGATGTACATGGAATATACCGGAGTGATTGCAGTTCCTGCACATCCGCAGTTTCCATCAGTAGTATCATTTATTGTACTAGAATTTCCATCATCACAAGACAATCCTGCAGGATCACAAACAAAGATATCAATAGAGTCAGCTACACCAGCTTCTTGATGATCTACCGTAGCCAGCGCCAGTTTTATCTGGTGAGCACCTGCTGTTAAACCAGTAATCAATACAGGCAGGCTGTCATAGTAAGAATTGATTTTGATACCATCAATTCTCAAATGGAAATGATTTGATCCAGCACCCATTGGCCAGTTGGTAATGGTATGATTTACATAAAAATCACCATAAGGTAGGGTAGCTCCATTACTTGGACTATCAATACTGATAGTTGGACCATTTCCGGCACAATTACAATTTCCATCCTCCACGTCATTCGTGGTGAGTGGATTATTGTCGTTACATGGTGTTCCGGCAGTTGGACAAGCAACTGCACCGGTGAAATCGATGGTCAGAGGACTATTTTCGGCTGAACTATAGACCACCAATTGCGCTGATTTCGTGCCAGAATTAAGGTTGACCGGACTAAATCCTGCCGTGAAGGCAAGGGTAGAGTCTGATGGGATTGATACCGGAGTAGTCAGATTCACGAAGAATTCACTGGCGTCTGCACCTATCATCTCAATTGAATCAATATCAATGGAAATATTGTTAGGATTATCCAGGTTAAGAACTACTGTTGAGGAATCTCCCACATTGGTGGCACCAAAAGTGTGGTTGCCAGGTGAAGGCACCAGAGAAATACCGGTATAAACAATACTAATAGCAGAGATTTTTGCATCACCAGCACTAGAGTTACTATAATAATCCAAAACTCCATCAGTTACATTCACAGAAAAGCTGTGACTTACGGCATACTGAGAACCTACGCTGGCATAAATATCATAGTCATTTAAGACTTGTACGCCTTCAAGACTAGCATCAAAAACCCGAGCACCATTATTATAACTTCCGCTATGAATCTCTGCAAAATGAAGCGTCACGTCATAATCACCTTGATAAGGTACTGGGATAGCATAGCTTAAACCAGACGAATAGCGTTCACTCTTATACAATACATCTTCGGTTGTATTTGCTATGGCCTTACCATTTTGGCTGTATGTACCACCATTTACAAAGTGATCATCAGCTATAAAATTTAATCCATTAGCAGTGGTGTGTGCTGGGCCTCCAGCATTTATATGTAGAGAATATAATGGTTGAATGGCTCGTCCAAAGCAACCACAGTTGCCATCTGTTGTATCATTAACGGTATTTACAAACCCATCATCGCAGGCAGTACCGGCAGGTTCACACATAAACACATCGATTGAGTCTGCCACACCGACTTCATTGTGGTCAACTGTGGCAAGAGCCAGCTTAATCTGATGAGCACCAGGAGTTAATCCGCTAATAAGAACCGGAAGACTGTCATAATATGAATTGATCTTAACACCATCTATTTTAAGATGGAAGTGATTAGATCCGGCACCCATGGGCCAGTTGGTAATGGTATGTGTAACATTAAAGTCGCCATAAGGAAGGGTTGTTCCATTTGCAGGGCTATCAATTGTAATAGTTGGTCCCGTGCCTGCACAATTACAGTTGCCATCTTCAATATCGTTGGTTGTCAGAGAATTGCCATCATCACAACTGGTTCCAGCAGCAGGACAAGCGATATCACCAACCAAGCTAATGGCAATAGGATCATTATTTGCATTGTGATAAATAGTCAGAGTGGCATGACGTTGGGCATATCCAGGGCCGCTGGGGGTGAAATTCACACTGTAACCTAAGGTTGAAAAGCTGTCAACTAAAGTTCCAGCCAGAAGGTCTGTGCTAAAGTCAATCGCATTTGCACCCGATAATACTACTGAGTCAACTACCAGGGCAGTGTTGCCGAGGTTTTCCAGCGTAAAACCAGCACTTGTTGTGCTATCAATAAAGGTCGGGTCAAAGCTATGATTACGTGGATAAGCGTATAAGGTGGTATAATCACAGGTATCTCTCAGAGATTCAGCAGGCATTTGTTTTGTAGCCAGGCCTTCTCCGTAATTATTACTTGGGTTACCATCTCTAAATAGCACTATTCTGTCTATGGCAAATAGTTTTGATCTCCCGGCAATTTTTAACTGATAAGTCCCAACACTATCAAACTGAGAATAGATAAAGTAAGTGGAGTGATCCACAGTTTTTGTCTGCCATTCCCAATCTCCAGGCTTATTTTGATAGGTCTTGAGCCAGTCATTAGTATCAAAAGCGGTAGAGTCTGATCCGTCCCACTTTTCGGTATAGCCGCCATTGGTGGGGAACTGTACCCAACAGTCATTATTCTCTGTATCCGGATCTGGACCAATATCTGGT
This sequence comes from Owenweeksia sp., assembly GCA_965229445.1. Classification (GTDB taxonomy): domain Bacteria; phylum Bacteroidota; class Bacteroidia; order Flavobacteriales; family Schleiferiaceae; genus Owenweeksia. The sequence continues at coordinate 2,306,634 of OZ245876.1, read as the reverse complement.
TGCCAGGAGCGAATCATCAGTTTGTATTTTCCGGGATTGTTGATATAAAAGCTATAGGTGATCGCATTGGCATCCTGGGCAGACTGCACTCCACCACAATTGTTATAATTGGGAGCAGTACCACAGAAAGCCTTCCACATATAATACGATCCACTTCTATCACTTAAATCAAAACCGTTTACTGAGTCAGTAGTACCCAAATACCAGTCGCTGCTGGCCGCCACTTCCGATTCAGCCTCCATAACAAGCAGACCATTCTGCTCGATAAAATCATTACATCCTACACCTCCGTTTCCGGTGTAAATAGATCCAACACAATTACAATTTCCATCCTGAATATCACCGAAGGTATTCGCATTTCCGTCATCACATGGAATACCGGCTATAGGACAGCCCACATTTCCAGAAAGGTTAACCGATAAAGGACTGTTATCTCCGGTGTGGTAGATATACATTACCGCATCCTTAACCGCTGGAGTGTAGCTGCTTGGAGTGAAGTCAACATCCAGATTTGTTGAGTTTCCAGAAGAAATTACAGCTCCGGTAAAAGACGTAGAGTAATCTCCTGGTATAGCACCACCAAAGCTTACTGAGTCAATCTGAATGGTAGTAACACTAGGATTGTTGATGGTAAATGTCGCGCTGCTACTGTTGTTAATCTCAGTAGTCCCGTAGGTATGAGTAGCTGGATTAACACTGAGTAAGTTGCCTGAAGATGATCCGGTAATATTGATAGTAGTAGAATCACCGATTCCAGTGTGCAGGATAATTAATTCACTATCCAAGGTATGAGATCCACTAGGGGCATAGGCTACAGAAATTTGCACTGTTGCACCTGGTCTTAGGTGAAATGGTAAACCGTGTTCAGCGGAAGCATGAAGGAAGGTACCGTCAGAAAACGCAAGATCTTTAATGAGAATTCCTTTATCGCCACCCGTATTGCTAATGTTAAATGTTTGGGTAATAGAATCACCAGAATTAACACTATAAAATGAAATGTTTCCTATTGAAGCTACAATAGAGCTGTTGTTGTATGGCGTAAGAACAGGTGTACCAGGGGAGTTGAAGGCAAATACTTCCTGAGTCATGGTGATTTTGCTGGCACCACCACCTCTCTCACGTGAACCTGAAGCCAGGTAAATAGTGTTGTTATTAACGATGGCTTGAGTACCATGGCGACCTTCATTCAGCGTGTCAAGAGCTCTCCAGGTACCGGTAGGACCATAAAGCGCTTCGGTCTCATTTTTAGCCAATCCATTTTGCTTCTCTCCACCTATTACAAGAATCTCGTTACCCAGCACAGCTACCGTATTACCGGCACGCTCAGTAGGTATTGGATTAGGGAGCGTCGACCAAGTGTTCGTTTCAAAATCATAGACGTCAACGTCTTCTTCAGTATCGTTGTACGTACTTCCGTTACTACCACTCCTACGTCCGGCTACAGCATAAAGCTTATCGTTTAGAACGGCGGCATGGAAGTGGTCACGGGAATTAGGAGCGTCTGCAAGAGCAGTCCAGGTGTTGGTAGCTGGATCATATTCATCTAACCAATTAACCCAACCTGAGGTATGTCCGTTAATAATGCCACCCACTAAGTAGATCTTATCATTATAAACCACACAACCTGCGCTACCACGAATTCTACCGGTAGGAATAGCCGGACCCATCATCCATTCATCGCTGGAAGGATTATAAATCCAAATATTGGGTAAGCCGGTTTCATTGGGGAAGTTACCGGTCATGGCACCTACCATATAAAGTAATCCATCATATTCAACCGCCTGAAAGTGGTGAATACTGAATCCGGGAGCCGAACCAATAGTCCAGGTATCTGTGGCCGGATCATAGATATTCACATTTGAACCGTTTTCGCGACCTCCTACCAGTACAAACTTGTCTCCAACCTGTACGTAGGCAGCTTCGTGCCTGGCTTCAGGACAAGATCCTGGAGTACCATGACTATTGCAAGAGCTGGCATTATTTACAAAGCTCCATTGCCCCATGGCTGTGGAAGGAACAAATTCAGATTTGATATTGTCCCAGGTAGCGTTAAAGATACTATCCGTAGAATCGCGTCCGGCCATTACTCCCACCGCTAACGGGGCAGAAGTTTGAACGGCGCTCAGCAGAGCACCGCTCAGATTGAAGGAAGGCCCTACATTAATTACGGCTCCGGTAGTTTGTGCTTTAGGTTGAACAGTACCATTCTGAGGGTCGATCTCCAGGTAAAGATTGAACTCAGCAGCACTATCAATGTCTACAAAAGGATAAAGAGTGCTGGTAAATACACCAGCATTTTCACTTAGGATTTCAATTTGAGGATTGCCATTGTTGGCGTGAACATTAATAGCAACATAGTTGTCCATATCACCATTACCGATGTAGGCGCCATTGAACTGATTTCCCATTGGGTTACCTTGAAATACCGGTCCCAGCATCTTGGCTTCTATATGAAATGGAGGAGTATTGATATCAACGGCCATTCCAAATTGCCATCCGTTTTTCAGATCGTTATTACTTCCCTTTGCTGATCCGACAGGCACATTGTTAAAGGATAGGAGACCTACTGCACCACCGGCTACAAGTTCCACATCACTATTGTCCTCGTGTTTGTATAAATCAAGGTAGTCTTCATTATAATTGGTCATCCAACCGGTGAAACCAAGTCCGGCAATACCAAATCCAGGATAACCATTAAGCAGTACATAGTTATGAGGTACGGTTAAGTCGGCTCCATTATTGGGATCCCATGCAAATGGATCAACATTATCCAAAAGGCCGTCATCATCGTCATCAGGGTCATTTAAGTTTGACACCAGAAAGCCATTAATTTCAGTTTTATCGAAATCAGATGGTTTGTTAGCACCGTTACAGGGATCGGTTCCATTATCTATCTCATCCGCATTGGAATAACCATCCAGGTCATCATCCACTAGCGTGCTGTAGTTACCATTACAAGAGCCAAAATCCTGTGGTTCAAAAACAGTTAAAGTGTTACTACCATAATTTACAACCCAAATAGTTCCTGGAAACACATCATTATCACCTTGGGCAACAACATCAAGTGGATTAGTACCAAAGCCATAAGCCATGGATGTAACATCACCTGCATTATTAATGGATCCTTGAGCATTTAGTTGAACACGATAAATATTTTCATTAAATGAGGCCACAAGTAAATTTCCCTGCATTGCCCCACCAAAGTTTGAAGCCGTATATTCACAAATACCATTAGTGGAAGCCTTTACTGTAAACAGAGAAAGGTCATCAACGCCAGGATTTTGATAGTCTGCTTCAATGGGATTAGCTAGTGATGGATCTACCGGAGGCCAATCAACTGGTAAGCTGGTATTTGGATCGTTAGTAATGGCGGTTCTGAACACTCCATTTACTCCACCTGCACCATTGACGTGATCATGAGTGAAGATTCCAGACCCGGCTGGGTTAGCTCTAACAGGACAAGGATGACCACCGTAGTAGCCGAAGTTGGTTATATGATGAAGACCATCCAGGTTATTAACTTTTGCATCATTAGGTCCGGGGTCAGTAGATCCTGGCTCTCCATTAACCCAGTTATTGGTAACTGAATCAGTACCCTCATATTCAGGATGACCACCCCAACCAGGGTTTGCACCATTATTCCAGGTGTACATTTCACCACTTTCGGTAATAACAAGATCATAAGGGTTACGAAGACCAGAAGCATGCACCTGTACAGGACCGCCACTAACCCACTTTGCCTGGTTAAGACCGTCGTTTCCACCAAAAGGATCGTAAAGATCAATACCGTTATAACCTACCTGATTGGGATCAGAGATGCCATTGACGTTGGCACGCATTGGATCATCCAGGGTAGGCATGTCATATTTGTAGTAAGATGCATTTAGGGAATCATACTTGGTAGGAAGAGCATTGATCACATTCAGATCGATACTTAGAATACAGGCCGAAAGCGAGTACTCAGTAATTAGTGAGAAGTTATTGGACGGAGATCCAGCATTAGTTAGTCCACCAACCGCTATGAAAAGAGTATTGGTTGTTGAATCTATTTGCAGACCATTAGAAGCATGGTTCTCCTCTGAACGGGCTAGGCCACGAACCAGGTCTACACGCACCCATTTGGTACCATCCCAGGTTAACTTGGAGATAATACCAGAGTTTGTATCCAGATTTTTATCGGCACCACCACCGCCGCCACCAACTCTCCAGTCGCTATGTGCTACTAGAAGTACAGGGTTAGCCGCTGTTCCGGTAGCCAGAATACCCGTGATTTGACGTTTTTGGGTATTGTTCAAAGTACCATCATCATTGTGGTTCTGAATAGCTTTGATAATGGTAATGTGCTCTATAGCGGTTGCAGAATAGTCACCAGCTGGAGAGCGAGTGATGGTATATGCGTACACATTACCATATTGTTCTGTAACATAAAGACGCCCATCAGGACCAAAATCTAAGGTTGTGGGGTTAGTGAGATTGATGCCCTGTAAGTTTCCAGAGTTAAAATTAATCTGGGCACTCAGGGAGGAACCTGAAATAATTAGGGTAAGGATCAATCCACTAATTGAAGCTGCTAACCTCTGGTAGTAGATACTTGTTTTCATAATGCAAAGTTTCGGTGCCTAGCCAAGTGTTTAGTAAGTGCGGACTAAGCGAGAGCGAAGATGACGCAATGAAGCTCTACCGTGAAAGATTTTCGATAAGCTGCAAAGCTATTTGGTTGAAATGCAGCATAATGACATTTGTCATTTTTCTGAGGTGATAATGATGCTCGGGGTCAGTGTTTTAGCGGTTTCAAGCTATAAAAGCGTATTCGAGAATCATCAAGGAGATCGATATCAGGTATCATTTCGAAGAAGAAAGCTCAAGGAAGGATAATTTAGCCGTTTCAAGGATTATACCTTAAGTTGAACTAATTATTGGATATCCCTGGTTAGAATAACTATTTTCGAAATGAATTAGCGCCACAGTAGTATGAGGAAATTATATCTCGTCAGACATGCCAAATCCTCCTGGAAGGAGGAGGGTGTTACCGATATGGATCGACCCTTAAAAGGAAGTGGCATCCGCGATGCATATAATACTTCAGAATGGCTTAGAAATCAAAAAGAACTGCCTGATGTTATCCTTGCCAGTCCTGCTACTCGAGCTATGCATACTGCGCTTATTTTCGCGAAAAATCTCACCTATAACTTTGATAAAATATGGATCAAGCCAGAAATTTACGGAGCTAGCACTCAGGATATAAAAAAATTGGTGAGCCAGTTAGATGATAAGTATGAATCGGCCATGCTTTTTGGTCATAATCCAACTATCACTGACTTCGTAAATAAGTGTATTGATCATAGAATTGACAATGTTCCCACTACGGGTGTTGCCTGCTTAAAGTTTGACATTAATTCGTGGCAGGATATCGATAATTCTGCAGAATTGCTCTTCTTTGACTATCCTAAAAGACGCCGCTAAGCATAGTGACTAAACAGAAAAAGTTTACGCGAATTATTGCCCGCGATATCAGCTGGCTATCCTTTAACGAACGTGTCCTTCAGGAGGCTATGGATTCCAATAATCCGCTGATTGAACGCTTGCGCTTTTTAGGAATTTTTTCCAGTAATATGGATGAGTTCTTCAGAGTTAGATATGCCAGTATCAAAAGACTCAGCCAAATTGATAACAGTATTCAGAAGCGATTGGGGGGGAGAACCCCCACGGAAGTTTTAAGTGAGATTTCAAGTAAGGTAATAGCTCTTCAAGCCAGGGCGCAAGAGATTAATGATCAGCTGTTTAAGGAGCTAGAAGAGCATGAGATAGCCTTTGTGGATGAGCGTTCTCTGACCGCTGGACAACAAGAGTACGTGCGCAAAACCTTTATCGACAAGATAAGCCCTGCCATTTTCACGCTTATTCTTAAAGATGAAAGAGCGGTTCCTGAATTGAAAGACAAGGCAATTTATCTGGCTATACGCCTCATTAGAGATAATGAAAGTGAAGATCCATTAAGAGCACTCATTGAGGTTCCGTCTGACTTATTGGGAAGGTTTTGGGAATTGCCCAAATATGGCAAACAATACATCATGTATCTGGAGGATGTGATCAGGCATAATCTGGAGTATATCTTCTTCACGTACCAGTTTGACCGCATAGAAGCCCATACCGTAAAAATCACCAGAGATGCCGAACTGGATCTTGATGATGATGTCTCAAAAGGCTTCTTGGAGAAAATGTCTAGTTCATTGAAAAACAGAAGGGTAGGCGATCTGGTAAGGTTTGTATACGACAAAGAAATTCACAGCGACATGCTGCAATTTCTTATTAACAGGATGGACCTCGACAGTTATGATAGCCTTATTCCCGGAGGAAGGTATCACAACAAGAAGAATTTTATCAGCTTTCCAAATCTGGGTGACCGCTCTCTTGAATTTGACCAGATGCCTCCCTTAAATCATCCAGACCTTGATCTTGATCGGAGTATATTAAATGTGATTAGGGAAAAGGATGTCATGTTGTTTCTACCCTACCACAGTTTTTCCTATATCATCAGAATTTTGCGAGAAGCGGCATTGGATCCCTCCGTAACTCAAATCCAGGCTACGTTATATCGTCTGGCAGACCAAAGTAGAATAATCAGTGCCCTTATCAATGCAGCTAAGAATGGCAAGCAGGTTACTGTGGTCATCGAGCTCAGAGCCAGATTTGATGAAGAAGCCAACATAAAATGGACTCAGGAATTGCAGGCGGAAGGGGTACAGGTAATATTTGGTGTTCCGGGATTGAAAGTTCATTCAAAGATGATTCTTATATCCCGGCAGGGAGCAGAGGGTGTAGAGCATTTCGCCTCCTTGGGTACCGGTAATTTTAACGAACAAACTGCCAAATCCTATACAGACTATCACTTACTTACATCAGATGATAGAATCACAGGTGATGTGGTAAATGTTTTCGATTTTCTTCAAAACAACTATAAGCGTCATCGTTTTAAGCACCTTATTGTATCCCCTTACTACACCAGGAAAAGCTTCTTAAACTTAATTGATAAAGAGATTGAGAATGCCAGAGCCGGTAAGAGGTCGGGTATCTTTCTAAAAATCAACAGCTTATCCGATGTGAAGCTCATAGAAAAGCTCTACGACGCTAGTGTTGCAGGGGTGAAGGTGAGATTAATAATCAGGGGTATCTGTTCCTTGATTCCCGGCATGAAGTCCTACAGTGAGAACATTGAGGCAATCAGCATATTGGATAGGTTCCTGGAACATACCAGGGTTTTTATTTTTGAAAATGATGGTGAACCTAAAAGCTATATTGGCTCGGCAGACTGGATGACGCGCAATTTGGATTTTCGGGTGGAAGTTACCACACCAATATATGATCCCAGTATTGCTAAGCAACTTAAGGATCACATGGAAATTATCTGGAAAGACAATGTGAAGAGCCGCAGCTTTAATAAAGAGATGACGAATGTTTATAGGAAACTAAATGGGCCGAAGATCCGCTCGCAATACGTTCTATATGAATATGTTAAGAAACAACTAAAATCTGGGAGGGCATGATGGATTTATATAATATTTCAATTTATTCAAGATCATGAAGATCCATAAACTGGCTGCTATTGATATCGGTAGTAACTCTATCCGATTATTGGTTTCTAACATCTTCACTGATGCTAAACAGGAGCGAGTGGTTTTTAAAAAGTCATCGCTCACCCGACTGCCAGTTCGTTTGGGTCCCGACGCATTTCAGAACGGCGAGATCAGCGAAAAGAATATTCAAAAGCTCATTATGAGTATGAAGGCCTACGCCCGGATTATGGAAGTACACGAGGTTGAAAGGTATCGGGCTTGTGCTACTTCTGCCTTGCGTGAGGCAAACAACGGATTAGAGGTAACAAGGGAAATCTACAAACAAACGGGAATCAATGTGGAGTTGATCGACGGCAAAGAGGAGGCAAGGATAATATTTAACTCGGAATTTGTGGATGCCATTCCTGAAGAAGCGGAAAGCTTCTTGTACATGGACGTTGGCGGAGGGAGCACAGAGTTGACACTCTTTCATCAAGGAAAGATAGTTACCAGTCGCTCATTTAAAATTGGTACCATTCGATTATTAAAGGATATGGTAGATAAATCGCAATGGGACAAAATGAAAGTTTGGATTAGTGAGGTAACCTCCGATATTGATGAAGTCTTGATAGTTGGATCCGGAGGTAATATCAATAGAACTTTTAAACTGAGTGGAAACAAAATCGGTACCCCGCTGAAGAAGAAGTATATCAAGGATGTTTACGATGAACTCATCAAAATCAATCAGGAGGAAAGAATGTTGAATTATGATTTAAACCCTGACCGTGCAGATGTCATTACCCATGCCTTAAAGTTGTTTGTTCGGGCTATGGAATGGTCTGGAGCCAAGAAAATACTGGTTCCCAAAAAAGGTCTGGCCGATGGTATTGTCCGCAACCTCTATCGCGAATACTACCACCGACCTACAAACTAGAGCCTGGTTAAGCTTTTAAAGCTTCCAGGGCTAAATCGTAATTTGGTTCCTGACCTATTTCCGGAACTTGTTCGGTATATTTTATATATCCGTTTTCATCAACTATAACCACCGCTCGTGAGAGCAAACCCTCAAAGTTTCCACTTTCAATAGTGGCTTGAAACTTTTTGCCAAATTCCCTGAATCTGAAGTCAGAGAGCATGCTTACTTTGTCAATTCCTTCTGTTTCGCAAAAATTATTCTGAGAAAAGGGTAGATCCATACTGATTACCAGTATTTGCGTTTCCTCAAGATCCGCTGCAAGCTCATTAAAGCGCCTGGCAGATGCGGAACAAACTCCAGTATTAATACTCGGAATAATATTGAGTATTAATTTTTTCCCCAGATAATCTGTAAGCTTGATAGTTTTGAGCTTGCTGTTCACTAATCTTACCTCAGGTAGTTTTGAACCAAGCTCTGGTAACTCACCAAGAGTGGTGGTAGGATTTCCTCCTAATGTTATGTTAGCCATCTATTCTCGTATTAAATGAAATGAAAAAGCCCTGTTCTAACAGGGCTTTATTCTTATTTGTTTGCTGTTTAAGCTTTTTCTTCATCATCTACTTCTTCAAACTCCACATCCGTTACATCTTCGGCTGAACCATTTTCTGAAACCGGTTCTTCAGAAGCTGCACCATCGGCTTGACCCGCAGATTCCTGCTGAGCTTTGTAGAGTTCTTCAGAAGCATTTTTCCAGGCTTCGTTGATTTTCTCCATAATAGCATCTATCGCAGCGATATCTTGTGACTGATGGGCAGCCTTCAATTCAGCCAAAGCGTCTTCAATAGGCTTCTTCTTGTCATCAGAAAGCTTATCGCCGAATTCACTTAGCTGTTTTTCAGTTTGAAACACCATCTGATCTGCTGCGTTCAGCTTGTCCACTTTTTCTTTGGCGGCATTGTCTGCATCTGCGTTGGCTTCCGCTTCCTGCTTCATTTTTTCAATTTCATCCTTGCTTAAGCCTGAAGAAGCTTCAATACGAATACTTTGTTCCTTATTGGTGGCTTTGTCTTTAGCCGAAACATTCAGTATGCCGTTAGCATCAATATCAAAGGTCACTTCAATTTGAGGCATGCCTCTGGGCGCAGGTGGAATGCCATCCAGATGGAATCGACCGATGGTTTTATTGTCCTTAGCCATAGGTCTCTCCCCTTGAAGTACATGGATTTCTACCGAAGGTTGATTATCACTGGCGGTTGAAAAAGTCTCCGTCTTTTTGGTGGGAATCGTCGTGTTACCTTCAATAAGTTTAGTCAAAACACCACCCATGGTCTCAATTCCCAGAGAAAGGGGAGTTACGTCTAGAAGAAGTACATCCTTGACATCTCCTGCCAGTACCCCACCTTGTATCGCTGCCCCAAGCGCAACTACTTCATCTGGGTTAACCCCTTTAGAAGGTTCCTTGCCAAAGAATTTCTTCACCGCCTCTTGAATAGCCGGGATTCTGGTAGAACCTCCCACCAGGATCACTTCGTCGATGTCTGAAGTTTCCATTCCCGCTTGCTGAAGGGCTGAGCGGCAGGGTTCAATGGTCCTCTTAATTAAGTCGTCTACCAATTGTTCAAATTGAGCGCGACTTAAAGTTCGTACCAGGTGTTTTGGGCCACTTTGCGTGGCGGTGATATAAGGTAAATTAATCTCCGTTGAGGTAGTAGAAGAAAGCTCGATTTTAGCTTTTTCCGCAGCATCCTTCAATCTCTGCAAGGCCATTGGATCATTTTTAAGATCCATATCTTCTTCCTTCTTAAAATCGTCAGCCAGCCAGTCAATAATTGCCTGATCAAAATCGTCACCTCCCAGGTGGGTATCTCCATCAGTGGCTTTTACTTCAAATACGCCATCGCCTAACTCAAGAATTGAAACATCATGTGTTCCTCCACCGCAGTCAAACACCACTATCTTTTCATCTTTGCCTTTCTTATCTACACCGTAAGCTAATGAAGCGGCAGTTGGTTCATTAATAATTCTGCGAACCTTCAATCCGGCAATTTCACCTGCTTCTTTAGTAGCTTGTCTTTGAGAGTCGTTAAAGTATGCCGGAACGGTAATTACCGCCTCTGATACCTCGGTTCCAAGGTAATCCTCGGCTGTCTTCTTCATCTTCTGCAAAATCATAGCTGACAATTCCTGAGGGGTATAATTTCTTCCATCGATCTCTACCCTCGGAGTGTCATTATCACCTTTCACTACTTTATAAGACACCCGTTTCACCTCTTTTTCTGACTCTGAAAATGAGGATCCCATGAATCTCTTTATGGATGATATCGTTTTTTGGGGATTTGTGATAGCCTGACGCTTAGCAGGGTCACCTACTTTCCGTTCTCCGCCTTCCACAAATGCAACAATTGAAGGAGTTGTACGCTTCCCTTCACTATTGGGAATGACCACCGGTTCGTTACCTTCCATAACGGCAACGCAAGAGTTGGTAGTTCCCAGGTCAATGCCAATAATTTTTCCCATTACTGTATATTTTGATTTTTATGAATTTTCAAGTCTGCTCAAAGCATGTCAAGCTCTATGCCAGTGGTTATAAAACACAAAATCCTGACAAAGCTGTCAGGATTCGTATGAAAATGAGATGTTTTACGAACTATTTAATGCCTAAGTGTCAGTTAAAAGCATTGCTTGGAAGGTGCTCCTGCGAAGAATTCACAATAACAGGTGTCAGAAAACTCAAGGTTTACAAAATTGCGATCGCACAGAATAGGATCCAGGTAAAAGGTGTTCTTAACGCCATTGGTGCCCTCGGATAGTTGAACATCTGTAATTATTCTGTCCGTTCTGGATGAAAATAATCCGGTTCCATTTTGAACTTGTGTGAATTCTGGCCTCGTTTGACTAAGGCTGGAAGTGGGTTCATTTAATTGGATAAACCTGCGTAACTGTTCACCACCAGCATAAATTTTAATTTCCATTCGATCATAAAACCTTAAAACATTGTCGTCTACTGGTACATTCGCAGCAATAGCCTCATATAACTGGGTTCGACCCTTATTTGATTCAATGATTCCTGATGCCCCAGTACTAAAGGGGCCGGTCTGTGATTCAAAATCACTTTTGAATTCTTTTTCTACGGTAATGCCGGTGGTTGTATCCAGTTCACGATAATAAAACCACAAATCAATTTCGTACAACTCGGCATTCTCACTCTTAAACCACCTTATCTGACCATTATACCTGGGTGGTGTTTGGTTCGGGTTGGGGCTCATAAACCTGAACCCGGTGTTGGGATTTGTTCGATTCCTTGGGCTTACCAGCTCCGTTTCTGCACGCGTATCATCAAACCTTGAGAAATAACCGGCTAAGATTGCGCTGTCAACTTGTTGATCCGTCCATAAGGGAGGCCTCTTGATCGTGGTATCAATCTTTATAACCCTTAACTGATAAATTAGATCTTCGTCCAGGCGTTGGTCATCATTATTTCTATACAAACGAAAGTCTTCTGTCGTAAATAAGCCTGAGTCTAAATTTTTGGATTGATCTTTTACCAGTCGTCTTGAATCCTGAATAATCCCGTTTTCGTCCATTCCATTGAGGAGCACATAGAGGCTGTCATAATAAAGTGAATCCGGAATACTAAACGATGCACTAGCCGGTTCTGTTCCCAGGTAGCCTCTTTCAATACGAACCCAGTTCACCTTCTTATCGGCATCCAAAAGGGCATAAACCACTCCAACATCGCTCCAGTCATCATTAATGTCAATTTCCTGATCACAGGAACTCAACAGACATCCCAGGCTAATAAGTAAGCACAAATAATAGGAAGCTTTCATCAGTTTTATTTTCAAATCAGACTCTTAAAACGCGGAGCGTGGCCTGAAGTTTCAATTCATCCGCGGCAAAAGTATAATTTTGCTGGTCTAAATCTTCATTTATGTCTACCGGTAAGTCTGATTTTAGAAAAGTCACCACCAATTCTGTACAGGAAATGAAGCGGAAATCGGAAAAGATTTCAATGCTCACCGCCTATGACTATACCCTGGCCGGCATTATTGATGCCGCCGGAGTGGATGTGATTTTGGTTGGAGATTCGGCATCCAATGTTATGGCAGGCCATGAAACAACCTTGCCGATCACACTGGATCAGATGATATATCATGCCAGCTCCGTCGTGAGAGCGGTGAAGAGAGCTTTGGTAGTGGTAGATTTACCTTTCGGATCCTATCAAGGAAACTCCAAGGAAGCACTTAATTCTGCCATAAAAATCATGAAGGAAAGCGGCGCGCATGCTGTGAAACTGGAAGGCGGGGTAGAAGTGATTGAATCGATCGAGCGAATATTAACAGCAGGTATTCCCGTGATGGGGCATCTAGGGCTTACCCCTCAATCTATATACAAGTTTGGAACTTACACGGTAAGAGCAAAGGAAGAGGAGGAAGCCAAAAAGTTACTAAGTGATGCCAAAGCATTGGAACAGGCGGGATGTTTTGCATTGGTACTAGAAAAAATACCTGCAAAATTGGCGTCCAGAGTTACTCAGGCTATATCTATACCGGTGATTGGTATTGGCGCAGGACCGGAGGTTGACGGTCAGGTTTTGGTATTGCATGATATGCTTGGCATGACGCATGAATTTAACCCTCGTTTTCTTCGGCGTTATTTAAATCTTTATGAAAGTATAAACGGGGCAGTTCAGCAGTATGTCGCTGATGTTAAAGCCCGTGATTTTCCGAATGAACAGGAGCAATACTAGATTTTGGCATTGTCATCCATTGAGCGCAGAATAGTTTTTGAAGATAATCACCTGTTAGTGGTCAATAAACTAGCAGGTGAATTGGTACAGGGTGATTTTACTGGTGACCTACCCTTACTCGAGAAGGTGCGTGAGCATATCAGGGTTAAATATGCTAAACCAGGAAATGTCTTTACCGGACTCATCCACCGATTGGATAGACCAACCTCAGGAATTGTAGTCTTTGCCAAAACCTCTAAAGCACTGGCTCGGATGAACAAGCTCTTTGAAAAAAGAGCAGTAGAAAAAAAATACTGGGCCATTGTGGGTGGTTCGCCTGATAAAGAAACAGATAGGCTGGTACATTTTCTTGTAAAAGACCAAAAGCGCAACAAAGCCATGGTTTTTGGCCCGGAAAGATCTGATGCCAAAAAGGCAATTTTATATTATAAAATCCTGAAGAAAATTGATCATTATAGTCTACTGGAAGTCAGTCTTGAAACGGGTAGACATCATCAAATAAGGGCACAGTTAGCCGCTATTGGTCACCCCATTAAGGGGGACTTAAAGTACGGATTTCCAAGGAGTAACAGAGACGCGAGTATATCATTGCATGCCAAATTCCTTAAATTTGAACATCCCGTTTCTCAGAGTGAATTAGTGCTTGAAGCACCGGTTCCGATGAGCGATGGGGTTTGGAAACATTTTTAGGAAACAAACTCTACTTCTCATGTTATTTATTAAGCTCTTCTTTGAGATAGGAGCTGTGCTTGGACTTGCCCTAATTCTCAGAAAATTTGTTGGAATACCATCCAGTTTGTCTTTGCTAGAGGATAACAGAAGCTTGCAACGAAGGTTGCGAGGTGAATGGCAATGGTATTCGCTGGTACACATTATTCTGGGTATTGTGTTTAGCATCAGTGCGTTCTGGCTGATATATGGCGTATTTTTCGTGGTTCATAGCAGTGGAAATTATGATGGAGTTTTGATCGTAAACCAGGCCTCACTTATTGTTCCTTCTATGATTATCGGGTTCTTAACCAGCGGGTTATTTAGTCGTAGTATCTATTCTGAGGTCTTCGGAATGAGTGATGCAATTTTTGAAAGGGTCGGTTCCAAAGCTAAACTGAGCAGTCAACTGCAAAAACTGTTTAGTGTAGGAATGTTCTTCATGGCTATCATATTGTTGAGTCTTCAATTCAACGTATTCCTTAAAACGGACGGGGAGAACATTTATATGGGTAGCCTTGATCATCAAGTAAAAACTTTTGCCATCGATGATATTGAGCGAGTTTCCTCATTGAGCTCAGACAACATAGACATCATTCTTGCCAATGGGGAGCATATTACCACCAGCTACTATAGTGGCAACGTAAACTATTTCCTAGATAATATTTCAAAATAAAAAAGGCCGGATATACCGGCCTTCAGCTCTAGAATCGTGGGTACTTAACCTACGGTAATTTCTCTTCTAACACTGGTTTTTGCATCTTCACGCTTAGGCAATGTTACATAAAGAATACCATCGTGGTACGTAGCTTTTATATCCTCTTCTACTACCATGTTTTCTGGTAGTCTAAAGCTTTTGCTAAAACTGATTTGTCCAAACTGACGAATCTTGTAATTGTCCGTTTCCTCCTGTTTAGACTCTGTTTTGGTAGTAGCAATAGTGAGCATATCATGCTCCAGGTCAATTTTAAAGTCGTCTTTAGCCATTCCCGGAGCTGCCAGTTCAATCTGCCAATTATCCTCCTCCTCTTTAATGTTGTAAGCAGGTTGGTTAGACCATCGCTTTGTTAAAGGAGAAGCTGGCCAACTGAGAAAACTGTCGTTGAAAAAGTGATCCAACATTGAATCTAATCCTGTTGATGTTTCTGGTGTTCTTTTTATGAGTTTCATTGTTTTAGTATTTTATATTTGATTCTACCTTAACAATTGAAATACCAATCAGGAAAAAGCGCAATTCAATCGTATAAAACGGTAATAATGACATGAATTGCTGCTGCAAACTGCCATAATGTCGCAATAATGATGAAAAATAACATCAACCTCTCTAAACTTTCTCTTCTGCTTACCATAGCTTTTGTAATGAGTTGTAGAAGTGTACCATTAACCGGGAGAAAACAGTTATCCTTAGTCCCAAGCAGTCAGGTTCAGTCCATGAGCTATTCACAATACGATGAGGTTTTACGCACTAGTAAAGTCATAAGCGGCACAGAGCAGAGTGAAATGATTAAGAGGGTAGGAAACAATATCAAAACAGCGGTTGAAACATACCTTACTGAACATCATAGTAGAAAATTGTTAGAAGGATATGAATGGGAGTTTAATCTAATTGAAAGCGATGTGGTTAACGCCTGGTGTATGCCAGGTGGAAAGGTTGCCTTTTACACCGGAATCTTACCCATCTGTCAGGATGAACTAGGCGTGGCAGTAGTTATGGGGCATGAGGTTGCCCATGCAATTGCAAGACATGGCAGTGAAAGAATGAGTCAGGGAATGGTAACTCAGCTTGGAGGGGTGGCTCTGGCAGTGGCTATTCAGGAGAAACCTGCTGAGACTCAGGCCCTATTCTTAGGAGCGTATGGTTTAGGTTCACAGGTAGGAGTGTTGTTGCCATTTAGCAGGCTGCATGAAAGTGAAGCAGACCAAATGGGCTTAACCTTTATGGCCATGGCTGGCTATAACCCTCAAAGAGCTCCTGAATTTTGGAAGCGCATGTCAGCCATGAGTGGTGGGCAGCAACCACCGGAATTCGTTTCCACTCATCCCAGTCACGATACGCGTATTGAGAATCTGAACAAGTGGATGCCCGACGCCATGAAGCACTACCAGGAGTCAGAACTGAAGCAATAAAGGCTACCTATTGAAATTACAGGATTTTAACAAGGTTTATTTCAGTGTATTGTTATTGCATCTCGCAGTGCTTTATAAGCCAGAGAGTATGGCGCTCTACTATATCAGTAAGCCCTTACTAATTTTCAGTTTACTGAGTTACTTTATTCATAAAACTGAGGCCATTGCCTCTCGATATCGAATTTCAGTAATACTTGGTTTAGCCTTTTCTTTATGTGGTGATGTAATGTTGATGCTAGAAGGGCAGCATTGGTTTTTGGGAGGAATGGCTTCTTTTGCACTGGCTCACTTAGCGTATATAAGCTTTTATTTTCAGCTAAAGCTTGATTTCAGGTGGATCCGTATTATGGCAGCGCTGACAATCTCTTTCGCCTCTTTTATTGCCTTAATTAGCTATGTGGGTACACCGGCAGAAATGCAAATATTCATTTATGCTTATGCCACCCTCTTAATAATTCACCTGATGGTGAGTACCGGTTTTATACAAAAATCGATTCGAACGTCTGTTTGGCCCCCCATCGGAGTGTCCTTGTTCATTGTTTCAGACCTGCTTTTAGCTTACCACATGTATAAGGAGACCAATAAGTGGTTGCAGATAGCGGTGATGATTGCTTATGGATTGGCTCAATACTTAATAGCCGTAGGCGTGCTGAAGTCCTTGGGTAAATTAATTCCCGATAAATCCAAGAAAGTAGAGTAGCCCTCTCAAAATTGATTACATCGGGTCTACATCATAGATGACGGACAATCGTAATTCTTCCTCAGATAATTTCGAAGATACCTGATGGTATACAATGGATTTCACCTTTTGCAGAGATAATCCTGCTTCCAGTTTTATCAAAATTTCCATCTGATACCTATTGCGCAATCTGGCCACTATGGGAAATTCTGGCCCCAACACCCGGTTGCCCAGCTCTTGTCTTAAAGTTTGTGCAACATCTTTTGCGCCCGTCATCAATAGCTTGGGGTCTTTGTGTTTAAGCGTTACACGGATTAGCCGATAGAAAGGAGGATATTTGAAATTCTTTCGCTCATATACCTGATCTTTATACATGGCTTCATAATCATTGTCTAAAACTTGCCGGATAATGCTGTGGTATGGCTCAGATGTTTGAATGAGTACCTTTCCCTGTGCACCCTTTCTACCTGCTCTGCCGGCCACCTGAGCCATCAGTTGATATGCTCGTTCATGACTTCTGAAATCAGGAAAATTGAGCAAGGTATCGGCATTCAGAATTCCTACTAGGGATACCCTTGCGAAATCTAAGCCTTTAGTTACCATTTGAGTACCAACCAGCACATCTAACAAGCCGTCTTCAAAATCTGTTAAAATTTTCTCATAGGCATTCTTCTTTCTGGTTGTGTCCAAATCCATCCGTTGGATCCGCGCTTCTGGAATAAGTATTTTTAGCTCCTCCTCCAACTTTTCCGTACCAAAGCCCAGGGCTTTAATGTCATAACTCTTGCAAGCAGGACATTGCTTGGGAACACTGCGTGAATAACCGCAGTAATGACATCGCAACAGGTCTGAGTGCTTGTGGTAAGTGAGGCTGATGTCACAGTTTTTACACTGTGTAACATGAGCGCAATTCTGACATTGAATAAGGGTACTAAAACCGCGGCGGTTTTGAAATAAGATGACTTGTTTTTGCTGTTTTAATGCCGCTCTTATTTCCGTCAATAGGACACTACTGTATGGACCATGCATTCTCTTTTTTCTTCGCGCATCCTTCAGGTCTACACATTCAATCACCGGTAGGGGCAGATCAGCATAGCGTTTGTTTAGGGAAGATAAGGTGTACTTGTCATTTAAGGCGTGATGCATGCTCTCAATAGAAGGCGTGGCTGAACCTAGGACTGTGTCAGCCTTAAAATACTTGGCAAGCCAAATAGCACAATCCCGGGCATGGTATCGCGGTGCGGGATCAAATTGTTTGTAGCTGGTTTCGTGTTCTTCATCCACTATTACTAGCCCCAGCTTGCTAAATGGCAAGAAAATACTGCTTCTTGCGCCAACCACCAGGACTGGATCATCAGGCATCTCATGTACTTTGCGCCAGGTCTCTATTCTTTCTCGGTCTGAAAAGCGTGAGTGATACACAATCACCTTATGGCCGAAGTACTTTTTTAGTCGGGAAATTAATTGCGTGGTAAGGGCAATTTCAGGAACCAGATATAATACTTGCTGAGCTGCCTCAAGAGCATTTTGTATTAAATGCGCATATATTTCAGTTTTACCCGATGAAGTGATGCCATGCAGCAAGGCCACCTTATTTTTTGCGAAGCTGGCTGCCACCTCCTGTGCGGCAATTAACTGATGTTCATTCAATTCAGGAAGGAGCATTTTTGCACCTGGGCTTGAAGGAAGCAGGCTAACTTCTTCATCAAATACTTCCAGAATTCGTTTTTTTATTAAGGCACGAACTGCGGAATCACTACCCTCAATTCCTTGGGTGATTTTCTTTAGAGGTAGTAGATTTTTGTTTTCAATTTGCCTAAAGTGGAAATAGCTGAGTAGTATTTCTTTTTGTTTTGGGGCACGGGCAAGCTGGTCAAATATTTTAGAAATACTCTCGTCATGGTTGAGTTTGGGATCGAGCCTTAACATTTTTCGGGTTCTGGGTTTGTAACCCGTTTTCATTTCTTCCTGGAGCAGAATTAAATGTTTATCAAGCAATTGATGAACAAGCCGCATGGAGTTTTTGAGACCGGTGATATCATCAATTTGAGAAATGCTGAGGGGAGAATGTTGTTCCAGCGCTTCCCAAATGAGAAATTCATGGTCACTTAGGCTTTCTTCGTCTATTTCAACATCAAGATTAGCAGTGATCAGCGTCTCACTTTCCAGTTTTAGGCCAGATGGCAAGGCGGCATTCATAACTTCTCCCATGCTGCACATATAATACTGTGATATCCAATGCCAGAACCTTAATTGGTGATCGCTTACGAGCGGTTGATCATCTTCAATTCTGAGGATAGGTTTTACACGGATGCCCTTTGGAGCCTCATTTGTTAAATGATAAATCACCGCCGTGTACTGCTTGCGCTTTCCAACCTCCACACTTACTCTTAGGCCTGGTTGGACTAAACTTTCCAGTTCCGGAGGTATTTGATAGGTGAAGTTCTGCGGCAGAGCCAGGGGTAGTATCACTTCGGCATAGAGTGGCATTGGGCAAAAGTAGCGAAGGCTAATGTACTCTGGGCTTAGCCAGCTAAGTTTATTGGAAATTCGCTGAAGGTGACTAAACTACATATTCACCTTGGGGCTTTATTAAGGGCATGTGCTTCCGAAACCTGATCTATCAACAACAACCCATTGAAGGCACGAGTTAGATACAAGTTGTCTGAACCCTTGAGATCAATGAAGGTGTCCTTGGCAACCCACCTGGAGTTTATGCATGGGACATCATATTGTAGCCGGTCATCCAGGGGTAAAAAGCTACATTGAAAGCCGCCAGCCATAATAAGGTGTTTAATGTCCGGATTAAGGGTGTCTGGCTTAGACATTACTTGTTTTTCACCTCGATTGTTTAAGTATGATCCTTGATTGCCAAACACACCGATCACATAAGCTTGATCATAAAGGGCATCTTTACAATATTCACCCATTACTTCCTCATGTTCATTATATCTGGAAAGGTGGTAGTTGTGGCCAATGATTATGGTTTTGCCAGGAGGTTGGTAATAATCCATGAGCCAAAGTATATTGTCGGCCATTAAGCTGTCTCTTGTGCGCCACCTTTTATGCCAGCCCATAGATTGCTTAAATTCAAGCATATACTGAAGGAATCCAATTCGGTTTTGTACCGTCTTTTTTAATAAGCCTTCCTGGCCTAGCTCGGCAAGCAACATATGATAAGCTGTTATTAGCTTCATCGTAGGAGGATAAACTGAATCGTAGGCCAGTTTATAATTGGAGAGAAGAGATTTTACTTCCGTGAACTGCGTTTCTAATTCCTTTAGCTTAGGTTGCAGAGATAACCCGGCAAGTTTCAGCGAACCAGTGCCAGTTCTCTGCACATCATACCCAGCTATAGTGATGTTTTCTTTAGCACAAAAAGAGACGAGATCGCGAAACTCTTCAGATTGCCATCCACCAATAAATGCCTGGGTGAATTGGGTAGAATCCAACTTGTGAATGTCTTGGTTTAGTGCGCCTACTTCTCCTATACCGGATTCAAACAGGATCAGGCTGATGCCCATAGAACGATGAATTTCTCTGATTAAATCATTGCGATAATCAAAGATTTCGTGAGCCCCATGTGTGAATTCGCCAATGGCTATAACTTTGGGCTCTTGAAGAACGGCTAACACTGATGCCCAGGAGCCATTGGTTTTGTCAGCTGTCATGTAAACAGGCTCAGCATATTTAGCTATTAGCGATAGTGAATCTGGATATAGCGTTTGAGCGTGGCATCTATGGTGACTGGCAATCATATAAAACACAAGGCTTAGCCAAGAATACCTGAAGGACAATTTGATTTTTCGAAATTTCTGAGAGGCCATTATCTAGTTTAATTAAGGAAAGGTATAGTTTCTTTTGCGTTATTTACGCTTGCAATGAAATTGAGATTAGCCACCGTTAACACCCTTTTTGATGGGGTTTCTATACATGACTTAAGTGCTTCGAAGTGGATACAACTTCACCGCCAGGCCTTCATGGGTGACTATAGCTTAATGGACAAGCTAAGACAAGAGCGTGAAGGTGCGCATCCGGTGGAAGAAATTGTGGATCAATTTCAACCACACCTTATCGTGGTTAATGAAGTAATTAAATCTGATTTCCCTAGTGAATCCATTAGAATTTTGAAATCTTCAGGCTACAAAAATTTTAGGTCAGATCTAAGCGAAGAAATTAGCAGTGGCCACAAAAGGGGCACGCTGGTTGCCTGTTTAGCGGATTGTGATGAAGTGGAAGTAAAAGTACAACGCTTTCCTGGTGGCAGATTCGCGGCGCTCAGGGTTCCGGCCTGGCAATTGGTCTTGATTGGGGTGCAGGGTACTCCATTCAATAAATTTCTCCGTAAGAAACAAGTAAATACGATTCTGGAATATTTTAAAAAGTATCAATCTAATAATGATCATGTCATTGTAGCCGGCGACTTTAATATGGGAATTAACAGTTCCGATTTGGTGCTTCCTGATGAGCTTCAGCACTTTACTAGAAAAACCTTTCCTAGTCCGGATTTTCATGAAATTGTGAAATCAGATAATTCCATTTGGTCTACCCTGATGATGAATCTGCTTAAATTGAGAAACGGACCAAGAAGTTTAGATCACATCCTCTTTAGTCAGGGTATGCAGAAAGTTGATGGTAAAGCGGTTCAAACCACCTCCGACCATAGTGCACTCTATCTTGAATTAGAAATCTGATCGTGCATTTCATCTGGCATTGGTTTAACAACCACCCATTCTAAAAACTTAAATTCACTGCCGTCCTGTGCAAAGTTCTCCTCTTGAAGGGGTTTAATGGCTTTTACCAAGGCTACAATGGGATATGTTTTATGTTCTGTTTTGCCGTAGGTCTTGGGGATTAAGGCATGCTGAGCGCGAAGAGGGTCTTCATCTTCCATGATCAATGGAAAAAATGGGTGATGACTTATCATAAAAATTTTGTCTTTTATAAACGCCCTTACCGGCCTCCCCAGGTAAGACTTTCGCTTGGAAAAGGGCCTTAGTATTACCTGTTCCTGATAGTGATGGCTTAGGCTAGCGTCATTATGAGATTCTCCCTTGATCCTTATTCCACCACGCATAATACCAGGTAGACCATATATTTCAAAGGGCATTTCCAGTTTTAAGGGATACCAATGGTTTTTGATTAGGCGAAACCGACTCATTCTAATACTTGTTACCAAAACCACAAAACCTGCGGTGAAAAGGGAGGTGTTGATATTCATAATCCCCGCACTTATTCCATGTTCGAAAGATATAATGAGAAACTCTACTGCAAATACGATGGCATAGTATGTAAGCAACCTGGAAGAGACCTGCTTGGGATCTACGATCGTTTTATAGGTGAATAAATGAGAATTATTAATTGAGTTATTCAAAACGACCATAAAAAATGACAGGGTGTACATAAAATAGGCTATCAACAACAAAGTGCCGAATCCCTGAAATCCTGAGTACATAATCCAAAAATCGTATAATCCGTGCGCCAGACTGGCCAGTAAAAAGAATAGTGGAATGATTAGGATAGAATAGCTTTTGGGATGATAGCGATAAAGAATATAGCCATAGGCAATTAGAGCTGTATCAAACATATGCCCCACGGTAGATAAGATTGCTCTGGCTGAAATGATGTGAGCCCCAGCCTGAACGAAGTACATAATGTTTTCTACCGCGGAAAAACCAAGAGCAGCGGTACAGATGTAGGCCAGGTAATCAATGGGTTCGTTGAATTGCTTCCTAAACAGCAGGAAACTAGCTAGAAAGGCCATTAGTTTAGCAAACTCTTCCACTGCTCCAATCTTGAATGTAGTGTACATAAGATCGTAAAACCACCCTGCGCCCAATCTGAACGGGAAATCATTTAAGAACCAGTTGTTGATGCCGAATACCAGGAAGACGGAAGCGCAGCCAAACAAAAAGGTGATGATCAGGTAAACCAGTTTTTCCTTTTCAAATACATCTATTAAACGGTAGTAATCCACCCATATCCAGGCAATGAAAAGCGCCGTCAGAAAGTATAGCAAGATCATGAACCAAATATAAAAAGGCTAACATGCTAAAGTGTATAAAATAGAAACCCCATCTGCTCAAAGCAGATGGGGCTCTTTAGGTAGGTAGGTTGACGCTTCCTATATGTTGTCAATCATATTCATCAATTTCTCCTTAGACTCTCCGGTTTTCACCTGAATTTTTCCGAGAAGTTCATCTTCTTTACCTTCGGTATAAGTCAAGTCGTCATCGGTTAATTCACCGTACTTGGCTTTCAATTTACCCTTAATTTGGTTCCAGTTTCCTTTGATTTTTTCCTGTGTAGCTGACATAGTATGCTTATTTAATTGTTATTCGTTTTTGTAGTGTCTCCATACTTTTGGAGTTTCTACTTTTATTCTACTTCTATAAGGGCAAGGGGTGTTCCATTAGCTAAATCACTGGTTATTAGTAGGGTCAGTTTGTAAGCTGTGGAAATAGACGGAATGAATGGGGAATATGTTCAACAGTTTGGCCAAATAAGCATTCTAAAATTTTCCTAATCCTGCGCTGATTGTATTCCGGCGCGCTAAGGATCCCATTTTCTTGGTGTTGCTATGCGCTTAAGACCTATTAACATCAAACCTTGTTGCTGGATAGCTTAACTTCATACCTCATTCTTATTTTGAATTTGTAAAGCATGGTCCGATGGCACATCTTTAGCAATAGCTGAAATATGAAAAGAAGATATAAATGGATATTGGGCCTGGTGGGGCTATTAATAATAGTAAGAGCTGCCCTACCTATACTTTTGAAGCACCGCATCAACGAAGCAATAAACGAGGTAGAGGGTTATCATGGCGGAGTTTCGGATGTAGATTTGCAGTTGTACCGTGGAGGCTTTTATATCCAACAAATCCAGATTTTTGAAGAGGCATCAAAGGATCCTTCTATTCCTATGGTATCCTTGGCGGAATTGGACTTTTCAATTCACTGGCGTTCCTTATTTAAAGGGAAATTTGTCGGTGAAGTTTATATGGATTCGTTGGGGGTAAATTTTATTCGGAGAACGGAACCACAGACGGTGGATAGTGTTGATGCCAGAATAAACCTCATTCAACAAATTCAACAGCTCAACCCCATTAACCTCAACATATTTCAAATAACTAACGGACAGGTCGCCTATAAAGATCCAGGTGCTAATCCCAAAATCGACATCGCCCTCCATGAATTTGATCTAAGGGCAGAAAACCTGGGAAATGTCATCAACCCAAAGGATGCTTTGCCCGCAAACTTTAAGTTAACGGCGACAACACTAGATAGCGGGAGCGTTTACCTTTCTGGAGGACTGAATTATTTATTGAATCCACCAAATTTTGACTACAATTTTAAATTGGAGAAAATTGACATGGTGCGCTTTAATGAGCTTTTTCAAGCCTACGCTAAGCTAGGTGTTTCACGAGGCGAACTCAACTTCTATTCCGAAGGAAAAGCTATAAATGGAAAGCTTGAAGGATATGCAAAACCATTAATTGTTGGACTGGAAATTGCCCCTGCGGATTCATCCGATGGACTTGCTTCGAGAATAAATAGAGGACTTGCCGAATTGGGTTCAAATATTTTTGAGAATAAAGAAAAGGAGCAAATTGGAACCAAAATTCCGGTGGAGGGAAGGATCACAGGTACCGACGCAGATGTCTTACAAAGCATATGGAATTTTGTTAAGAACGCCTTTATTGAAGCTTACGCTATGAAGCTTGATCAAAGCATTGGGGAAGTGGATATGTAGTTGGCCCTAGAAGCAGGAATTGATGCTAGGCCGTCGGATGAGTTTACTCAACGGAACTTTAACATCTGCCTGAGATCACCAGGTACTTAGGACAAGTTGGTTGAGGGGAACGGAGGTGATTGATTCATCAACTTATGGATAAATCCAGATTTTGTCCTACATCGGATCTAGATGGAGATAGGGCGTGAAAACCAGGTAGAAAACAAATTCTCCAATAATCAACGCCCTTGTGGAATTAGTTCAACAATATGCTCATTCCAGTTAATTTGATAATCCCGCCTAAGCCACGCCCTGAGTGATGATGATAGAATTCAAAGTAATTGGCATATTACTCGCAATCTCATATTTCAGAATAGTAATCATTAAAAATTGATAGAAGATGAGTAATAAGAAAGTAGCAATACTGCTTACAGATGGTTTTGAAGAATCGGAATTTGTATCTCCCATGGAGGCTATGGAAAACGCCGGTTTTAATGTGGAAGTAATTTCTGAGACCAAGGGAAAGGTAAGAAGTTGGAAGAATGGAAACTGGGGTTCAGAATGGACCGTGGATCAGCAGGTAAGCGAAGTGAGTGCTACTGATTATGATGCTTTAATGCTCCCCGGAGGAGTGATTAATCCTGATAAACTACGCAGAAACAAAGAAGCCGTAAGATTTGTCAGAGATTTCTTTTCATTGAGTAAACCCGTGGCGGCAATCTGTCACGCCCCTCAACTGTTAATTGAAGCAGAAGTAGTTGATGGAAGAAAGATGACTTCCTTTTCTTCCATAAGCAAAGATCTGGTTAATGCCGGTGCAAAGTGGGTAAACGAAGAAGTGGTCGTGGATGAAGGTTTGTTGACCTCACGGTCACCTGAGGATCTACCCGCATTTAATAGGAAACTGGTGGAAGAAATCAGAGAAGGAAAGCACGAAGGTCAGACTGTCTGATCCATTTTAAATATCCAATAAAGAAGCCGGGGTCACCCGGCTTTTTCTATGCTGTTCTTAAAGAGAATATTGAGCTTTTTCAATTCTTTATGTTGCTCCAGAATTAAGATCAGAATGGAAAGTAGAGGAATGGCGATCACCATGCCTATGATCCCCCAAAATTGTCCCATCACCATTAGGGCAAGTATGGAAAGAAATGGATTTACATTAACACTATTACCGAGAATAAAAGGAGAGATTACATTGTTCTCCAACAATTGTATGAAGCTGTAAAGCGCGGCCACACCAACGCCGTACCAGGGTCCAGGCATTACCAGGAAGGCAAAAAGGGTGGGTATCAAGGCCCCAATTGCGGTACCGATGTAGGGAATAATGCTTAATGCAGCAGATAGCAATCCGAGAAATAGGGCGTTTGGGACTCCTATAATCCATAAACCCAAAGTAGCAAGGCTGGCATTTATTACCAAAACCAAACTGAGTCCAGAAAGATATTTTCTGATAAGTTGCTTGACGTTTCCACCCACTTCTCCCATACCATAGAAATACTTATGGTCTAGTGAAGCCAGGAATAATCCAGCGCGATGGCGATAAAGCAGAATAAAAAAAATGAAAACCGGGACCAGAAAAAGGAATGAAATGAACTCTCCTGTAATGCTCATGGCACTGCCAAAAAAGGCTTGCAGCATATCGGAATTCTCCGGAATCAACTGGTTTAAATCCTGATCAGCTAATTTGTCCCAGAAGGATCTGTTACCGGGTAATGCGTCGGTTATGCGGAGAAAGACTTCTTGTGGATTGAAAGTGACAGACTGTAAGCGTTCGCCCACATCTCTAAGCTGAAAGGCAATTATAGTCCAGATGCTGAGGATGAATATGACCAACAAGCTTACACTGAGAAGGGAACTGAGCAACCTGGGGATATTAATTTTTTCGAACCAATTGGTGAGGGGTAGAAGAGACATAGCAAGCAGCGAGGCCAGAACCAAGGGAGCAATGATTGATTTCAGAAAATATGCAATCAGTAAAACTGCAGCAACTACAATACACAATGACGCCAACTTTTTAATCACAGGAATACTTTTTTAGGTACCACATATATAGAGCGGAATTACCGCATGGTAAGTTCCGCTCTGATAAATTTACGGGCTTTGAGTTTATGATCATTCGGTTTTTTGCTCCCACCGAGTCTTGAGTTTATTCCATCGCTGCTATGCTTCATCGCTCAATGCATTGTAGTTGGCTTCAAACCATTCCGAAGTTTTGTTCCAACTCTCTGATAGACGATCTTCCATTTCTTCTGCGCCCTCTTCCAACTCATCGCCGGTTTCATCCAGGATCTCTTCTAAACGATCCATTTGATTCGTGGCTGATTCTTCCAATTCTGCAGATTTTTCCTCTTGTCGATTCAGAAAGCTTTCAAATCGATCTTCCTGAGATGCTAATACCTCTTTTATTTCATCACTCAGTTCGTCTTCTTGCTGTTCCAGATCAGACTTAAGCTTTTCAAATCGCATTTCCAGCTGGTCCAGTTGTGCATCAGTCGCATATTCAACTTCGTTCTCTAAACTGTCTACGTAAGATTTTAAGTTGCTGAGCGATTCGTCAAGTTTTGGTTCCTCTTGGATTTCCTGACATCCAATCAAACTGGATGTGAAGATCACGATGAGCGTTACGTATTTAAAGGTCTTCATTGCATTAACTTTTGGTTATTAAACTAGATCATGCAATCAGGATACCCTAAATAAAATGGAAGTGCAACAAATGTAAGTTATTATTAATCAGTAGGTTAATTTTATATAGGATGGCTACCGGAGAATTATTGGGGACAGATTATCCCCTAAGTGGGTAATTAATTTCCCAGAATTATTCTTAGGGATTTTCAGTCTTTCTTTAAAGGCAAATATATCGTGAAGGTGGAGCCTTTACCGGGTTTGGATTCAACCTCAATTTCACCGCCATGCTCCAGGATTATCGTTTGTGTGGCTGTCATTCCTATTCCTACTCCATCTTTTTTGCCCGTATAAAATGGCTCAAATAGATGCTTTCTCTGATCCTCATCCATACCAATACCGTTATCCTTGACATAGAGGGCGATAAATTCGTCTTCCTGGTATGATCCGCAAACTATTTGACCTTGCTTACCTTGAAGACTCTCCAGTGCGTTTGCCAGAATGTTTGTAAATGCGATTTTAAGTTTTTCGTGGTCTCCCTTGATAACAGCTTCTTTGAGCTTAAAGTGACTCCTGATCTTTGACTCGGTCAATCTTGCTCTATCGCGTGCGGCTTGAATGGCGGCTTTGAAGTCACTGATCACATCTTCTTCCGTGTTGGAAAAAACTTGCTGCTCAGAGGAACTGAGCAATTGGCTGATGCGCTCATCAATACGCTGGGTGCATCGGTTTATGATGTCAAAGTAGAGTTGTAAATCCTCTTTGCCATTCAAATCTTCTTTCAGCTGGCCTATGGCGAGATTGATGTTGGTTAAAGGGTTTCGAACTTCATGGGCAAGTGTGCGTGCCAGTCTCGAATTAGCCGCCACCTGACGTGATTTTTGGGCCATTTCCAGCATGCGCTTTTCGTGTGAAACATTCTTGATACTTCCATAATAGCCAATCAGATCGCGTTGTAGTTTTCCCTGACTATACTGCTGATCGATAATTCTGGTAAGCAGAACCTTGCCAGTGAAGGGCTTTGTTCGTGGGGCTAATTGAATTTGAAACTCCTCATTTATATACCCGGTACCAATGTTCTTTAAACGTTCTTTGAATTTTAATTTATCGGTTCTGGACTTGATAAAACCAGCTAGCTTTCGATTTAGGACAAAGTCAGCCCTGAGGTTAAACTCGGTGAGGAAAGCCTCATTAATATTGGTGATTACCAAATCCTGATCCAGGAAAAATGCCGGTTCAATTGAATTGTGAAATAAGGAAGAATAACGCTGTCGTTGCTGGACCAGGTCTAATTGTAAACTGGTAATTTTTAGCGCATTCCGAATGCTGTTATACCAATTTATCGCCGTGATCTCCGAGCCTATTAGAAAATTAGGGCAGAGTTGAATGATCTTATCCAGCTCTTGTTTGTTCGCAGGAAGTTTTTCCAATATGGGTAGAATAGGACGGGGTGAAAAGCTATTCTTCAACCGCTCCAATTCCTCTAGAAAGTTTCCTTTAACGAATGATTCATCAATCGCGATCAAGTCTGTTGCTTCCGGAATTTGATCCAATTCATCACTAAAACGCAACTGAAAAGTATTGTCAGAATGAATGTCCGATATTGACTCTATCCGTTCAATGAATTGAGTTGAACGGGAAAGAACAAGAATGCCATTGCTCGCATCCATCACGAAATGTTGAAGGACTTTAGTTTGTTGTACAGGGTTTTGCGATCGATATTGAGAAGTCGAGCCGCTTTACTTTTGTTATTCCCTGTTTGTGCCAGAACCTGAAGAATCTGATCTCTTTCCGCCATTTTGGCCGTAGACTTCAAGCTTCCCTCATCTTCAAAGTTACCTGAGTTGGTGTAAATAATTTCTACCGGTAGGCTTTCTACTTCCAATCGCTTACCAGTGGTTTTTAGAACCGCTCGCTTGATAACATTCTTCAATTCCCGCAAGTTTCCAGGCCAATGGTATTGCATCAATTTATCTAAAGCCTGATCACTTATCCCGTTCACTGATTTAGATAAGAGCTTGTTGGTTTGCGCTATAAACTGATCAATAAACAATTTCAGGTCTTCTGGTCTGTCTCTCAAGGGCAGCAGCTTAATGCCAAATTCGTTAATGCGATAGAGCAAATCCTCTCTGAAATCACCTTCATCAATGGCTAATTGCAAGTCTTCGTTGGTAGCAGCAATAATTCTTAAATCCACCTCCTGCTCCGTATCATCGCCCAGTCTGGAAATTTTCCTTTCTTCTAAAACACGAAGAAGCTTAACCTGAATATCATAGGATAAATTACCTATTTCATCCAGAAACAAAGTCCCCCCATTGGCATACATGAACTTCCCAGTGCGATCAGAATTAGCCCCGGTAAATGCACCTTTTTTGTGCCCAAACAGCTCACTGGCAGCAACCTCATCTGGTAGTGCCCCGCAATCAATGGCTACGAATTTCTCATTTCTCCGCTTGCTATTCGCATGAATTTCACGGGCTGCATATTCTTTTCCCGTTCCAGTTTCTCCGGTAATTAAAACACTCATAGGCGTAGGAGCAACTAACAATATATCCTGATGAATTTTCTTAGAAGCCTGACTTTCTCCAACGATGAAGCGTTTAGACTCCAGCGTGCTTTTAGGGGATGTAGATTGTGAAGCACCTGGCCCTTGTTGTTCTTCTGAATTAGGGTCTTCAGAGATAGCTAAAGCTTCTTGAATCATAGAGAGCAACTCCTCGGGAATGATGGGCTTTGTGATGTAATTAAATGCTCCATACTTAATAACGTTTACTGCTGTACGGATATCGGAATAGCCAGTTATCACAATGACGGGAGGTCCTGGAGATTTAGCATTAATTTCTTTAAGTATATCTAAACCAGTCTGATCTGGTAGCCGGAAATCCGTGAGGATAAGATTGAATTCATCTTGTCGAAATTGGTTTAAACCTTCCTTAGCATTGTAAGCAGTGACTACCCTAAAGCCTCTTTTAGTAAGGTACCTTTCCAACAATTGGCAGGTGTCTACTTCATCGTCGATGATGAGAATGGATGGCTTATTCTTTTCCATACGTCAGTTGTGGAGAATTCTCCACGTATTTGGGGAATTTCAGCTCCGAAAGATAAAGTTCATCCGGTACTTAACGCGTTTAAAATATCTTTCTTCGTAAAAGGCTTCTCAATAATCTGTTCAAGACCCATTTCACTCACTTTTTTGCGCAACACCGGATCCCGTTGCGCGGTGATCACAATAACCCGGGTATCTTCATCCTTTTCTTCAATTTCCGGTAGTAAATCCAAGCCCAATTGGCCGTTGAGGTTCAAGTCTAAAAATACTGTATTAAACTGATATTGAGTCACTTCTTTTTTGGCAGATTCTAAATCCTGGGCATGACGCACTCTAAATCCCGCAGACTTTAGTATAACTTCCATTAGTAAACCAATATCGGGCTCATCGTCTACCACCAATATCAGTTTGTCAATTTCATCCATAATAAGCAATTCTTCATTCGTTCTAAGCATTTACACCCATACTCTTGAAAGCTTTATGCCACAAAGCTGAAGGCAGATCACGGCCTGTTGTTTGAGTAATACATCTTAACATTCAAGGGATTTGAGCATACTATCTCGCCTTCTAAATACATAAAATGCTTTAATCTGATGATAGAAGTAATGCCCCATAATAATTTAAATAGAAACTATGAATATTGATTTTGATTTTAATGAAGTACTCTCGATTATTACAGGAAAGTTAAAAGGGTGGCTTGAAACCGGAGTTGAGCTGTTACCGAACCTGGTTCTGGCAATAGTTATTCTGGTTCTGGGCTATCTGGCAGCAAGCTTTGTGTCACGTATTTCCAAGAAGTACATGAGCAAACTATCTGGAAATAAGACGATAGGAAGCTTCCTGTCAAAAATTACTTTCATTGTTACCCTTATCCTGGCCGGAGTGCTTGCACTTTCAGTGATGGACCTCGATAAAACCATTTCTTCCATACTGGCGGGACTAGGTATTGTTGGGCTCGCTCTGGGATTTGCCTTTCAGGACACGGCAGCCAATCTGATGTCAGGAATTTATTTATCCGTAAAACAGCCGTTTAAGATTGCAGATATTATCGAAACATCAGAGGGTCACATGGGTGAGGTTCTCGACATAAATTTAAGGGTGACCAAGCTGCAACTTTTCACCGGTCCCATTGTTTTTGTACCCAACAAGGA
This sequence comes from Owenweeksia sp., assembly GCA_965229445.1. Classification (GTDB taxonomy): domain Bacteria; phylum Bacteroidota; class Bacteroidia; order Flavobacteriales; family Schleiferiaceae; genus Owenweeksia. The sequence goes on along the minus strand of OZ245876.1, from coordinate 2,275,351 downwards.
TCTCTTCCAAGATTATTTCATCAATTACACCAGGCCGGGTAAGCGTCGGTTTGATCTTGATTGTGGTGTGAGTTACGGAGAAGATCTTGACAAGGTGGAGAAAGTGGCACTTGAGGCCATCAGTAAGATTCCAAGTCGATTGGAGTCAGAAGAAGTTAGTTTTCATTGGAAAGAATTTGGTGGAAGCTCCATTAATTTTAGTGTAAATGTGTGGATGGCCTATGAAAGAGATCACAGCGAATACATTCAAGTACGCAATCAGGCATTAAAAGCTTTAAAGAAAGCATTTGATGAAAATGATATTATGATTCCTTTTCCAATACGCACCCTGGATTTTGGAATTAAAGGAGGAGAGAAGTTGCGGCATGAACTCGCGGCTGTGCAATCAAATGAAAACTCTGCCGACTCGTAATTCTTGAGTAGAACCTTAAAAAAACCCTCCAATTTTGGAGGGTTTTTTATGATTTGATGGTGGATTAAAAATATATCTGATTATTGGTCTATAGGACGTTAGCGATAAGTCCCACTACCAGTACGACCAAGAAGATATAGAACAAAACTCTGGCAATGCTGGCGAATCCTTTAGCAATTCCAGTAAATCCAAGTAATGCAAAAAGTAGAGAAAGAACGGCGGCACCAATTATCCAGGATATCATAGCTTTAAGTTTTTGATTATGAGAGATGAATTCCAAAAGCGATGCCCAAATGCTACAGAGCTCATACTTAACATGTACAAGAATTGAGTTAAGCCCTTTAAAGTTTAGCCTTATAGACAATGACAATAAAAGCGGAGGAATGGTTTCTAGAACACTTTATAGTGGGGCATAAATACCCCAATTGATATGCCCCATGGGAAGCTATTTCTACATCTTGATTCATAGTTTCCCTTAGATTAAATTGGAGAAAAATTGGATCAAAATTTGAAACTCTTTCAATATGAGTCTGGATAGCTTAAAAGAATTGTTGATCAATACCGGAAGCTTATTTCGCAAAGCAGCCATATCCTGGAATGAATCCAACCCCTTCAGACATAGTGCGGTAGTAGCCTATTATGCTCTTATTTCCTTACCGGCCTTGTTGGTAATTATTATAGGCCTCCTGGGAATGATTTGGGAGGGGGAGGTCGTAGAGACGAGGGTTATCAATGAAGTATCTCAATTCATGGGTGAAACCAGCGGAAAGGCGGTAAAAGACATGTTGCAGGCTTCTCGTGATGATGACAAGAATATATTTCTTAGTATTCTCGGTATTGCTACCCTTATTTATGGCTCAACAGGAGTATTCTATCATCTTCAAAGTTCCTTGAATCAAATCTGGAAAGTCAGTTCTCCGAAAGGTGATGGCTTTGTGCAGGTTCTCAAAGATCGCCTCCTTAGTTTTGGGTTTGTCCTTACCCTCGGTTTTTTACTGCTTATTTCCTTTGTGGTAAACGCACTGCTTACCGCATTGGGGGATGAAGTGCAATCCTATTTTCCGGATGTGTTGATGGTGTTGTTCTACGCTCTTGACATCCTTGTCTCGCTGGGATTTGTGAGTTTGCTCTTTGCTATGATCTTTAAATTTCTCCCGCATGCAAGGGTGCAATGGCGATCCGTATGGCTCGGTGCCTTCCTCACGAGTTTATTGTTTCTGATTGGCGAGGTTTTTCTCGGATACTACTTCTTGAAGTTTCAACCCGAAAGTGCTTATGGAGCTGCTGGAGGGGTGATTTTGATCCTGTTATGGATATCCTATGCCTCTCTAATCATGTTTTATGGCGCAGAGATCACCTATCAGCATGCAAAAATATTTGGGAAAGACATCGAGTTATCCGAAAGTGTATTATAAGCTAGTCTGGATGATCTTTGCGGCTTCCTTCATATAGCTCATATTTTACCAACCAACAATCTAGTTTTCCGTTTTTTAAGGGAATCTTTTTAGAAGCTCTCAGACCAATGTGTTTCAGACCTTCCTGACTGGCCGTAAATATCCAGGCTTCGTATCCCGCGAAATGTTGTTTTAAGGAATCGCCAATACCGGCATATAAGGCTGGAATATCGGCTTCCATTTTTTCTCCATAAGGCGGATTGACGATTAACAGTCCTGGTGTTTTAAAATGGCGGTCATTTGGAATCGCCAGAAAATTCATTTTTTCCGTTTTTACCTGATCATTGAGCAAGGATTTCTTTAGATTATGACGTGCTTTCAAGACCGAGCGAGAATCCTGATCAAAACCTGTGATGCTGTAGTGAAAGTTCTTTTCCTTCTCCAATGCCTTTTCAAAAATCAGCTTGAAGAGTTCCTCATCAAAGTCTTTCCAATTTTTAAAACAAAAATTATCGCGAAACACTCCCGGGGGAATATTATGTGCCATTAAGGCCGCTTCAACTAAAAATGTACCTGAGCCACACATAGGATCAACCAGGTGTTTCAGGCCATCCCAATCTGCAAGTTTTAGAATACATGCCGCCAAAACCTCACTCAGCGGTGCTCTGCCAGTTTCTTCGCGGTAACCTCTTTTGTGTAAACTTTCTCCAGAACTGTCTAGAGAGATGATTACCCTTTCACGGGCAACATGCACATCTATCACGATATCAGGTTGCTCTTTGTTCACTGAAGGCCGCCGACCCGTTTTTTCACGAAAGCGATCCGCAATAGCATCCTTTACCCGCTGACTCAAATACAGACTGTTGCGAATGTGAGGGGCAAAGACATTTGCCTTCACCATGATGGTATTTTCAACATCAAAGTAATTTTCCCACGGAAGGCGCAATAGCTTTCGGTATATTTCATCTTCGTTTCTGGCTTTGAAATATTCTATGGGGCGTAATATTCGCAAGGCTGTATGCAACCATATATTGGCTTTGTACAAAAAGCCGGCATCGCCTTTAAAACGCACCCCGCGGTTGACCTTTTCAATTTCCATTGCCCCCAGCTCGCGCAATTCTTTGGCGAGTACATCTTCTGTGCCAGACAGGCACTTGGCCAGCATTTCAAAATTATTATTCAATTGGGATCGCGGTTAAGTTAAGCTCTACTAGATCATCCTCTTCCACTTTCGACCCTGAAAATACCAATTCAGATTCTAGAGTATCTCCACCGGGTATTTCGAGGCTGAGTGTGTCGAGCCAAACCTGTTCATTTACCTTCAATTCTATGGCGTACTTCACATAGGTCTTTTTATCAGCAGATAATCGCAGTTGAACGCCATAGGCTTGTTTGCTGCCTATCCTGGAATAGAATATCTCGCTCGACACTAGGTATGGGTCTTCAGACTTTGGCTCTGTGGTTTCACAGGAGGTTACTAACAACAAGAACAGTACAATAGATATAAAGACGCTAAATTTCATAGTGGGCAAATTTAGATATTCGCTTCATCTAAAATGCGAAGTATGGCCAATCTTGCAACATTGGACTGGGTGGTGGTGATTTTTTTTCTGGTCCTGTTTGTATTTATAGGCTTAAGTTTCAGAAAAAAAGCCGGTAGCAGCTTAACGGCTTTTTTCCTCGGCGGTAGAAATCTGCCCTGGTATATCGCTGGGGTTAGCATGGTGGCAACCACCTTTGCCGCTGATACACCCTTATGGGTTACCGAAAAAATTGCCCAGCATGGTATTTCTGGTAATTGGCTGTGGTGGAATATGTTGATAGGAGGCATGCTTACTACCTTCTTTTTTGCCCGTATGTGGCGCAGGGCGGAAATATTAACGGAATTGGAGTTGCTCGAGTTGCGGTATAGCGGAGCGGTAGCTCGCTGGCTACGTGGAGTTAAGTCCGTCTACCTGGGCTTATTTCTCAATGTGGTGATTATCGGTTGGGTCAACGCAGCCCTGATATCTATTATCGAAGTGTTTTTTGAAGTTCCATATCTCACCGCTTTTTGGGTGACTGCTGCTTGCATGGTTTTGGTGGCTTTGTATAGTTCAGTAGCCGGTTTACTCGGCATTGCCATGACTGATTTTGTGCAGTTTATTATTGCCATGGCCGGATGTATTATTTTGGCGGTGATCGTGTTAAATGCGCCTGAAGTAGGCGGTGTAGAAGGATTAAAGGCCAAGTTACCCGCCTGGCGGTTGAATCTCTTTCCCGAGATTGGCAGCGGTCAAATTGCAGTGGGCACCTTTTCATTAAGTGCTGGCGCCTTTTTCTCGTATATCGGACTGCAATGGTGGGCAAGCTGGTACCCTGGAAATGAACCGGGCGGCGGAGGCTATATTTCTCAGAGGATGATGAGTGCCAAGGACGAGAAAAATGCGGTTTTCTCCAGCTTGTTCTTTCAAATAGCCCATTATGCACTGCGGCCTTGGCCCTGGATCATTGTAGGCTTGTGTGCTTTAGTTCTTTACCCCGATTTACCGATAGAGGAATCCCGCAAAGGCTTTATTATGGTAATGAGAGATTATCTGCCAGATGGCATCAAAGGTTTATTGTTTGTGGGTTTTCTTTCTGCCTACATGAGTACGATTTCTACACAACTAAATTGGGGTTCCAGTTATTTGACCAATGATCTTTACAGACGCTTTATGAGGCGGTCGGATGATTTTGAGGATGAGCGACAGGCTCAGAACCATTATGTTAAAGCAGGGAAGGTTATTACGCTGATAATCATGCTGATAGCCTTGTTTACTACCTCACAGATTACCATGATCGATAGTGCCGCACAGTTTCTGATTGCCAGTGGTGCCGGTTTAGGGATGGTATTAGTACTGAGATGGTATTGGTGGCGTATAAATGCCTGGAGTGAGCTGGTGGCCACGCTTGCACCGGTTGTCGGGCTCCTCATCGCCAACTATGTGCTTCCCAATTATTTACCGGAGTCTTTCTTTCTACAAAATGGATCATTCATATTTACGGTTGCATTCACAACGATCGCTTGGTTGGTGGCTACTTTTCTTAGTTCACCAACAGATATGGAAGTACTAGAGGCCTTTTATAAAAGGGTACAGCCAGGTGGCCTCTGGAGGCCTTTTAGTCATATGAAGCGAAAGGAAAGCAAGATGATCTACCTCTTTGTGAGTTGGATAAGCGGAGTTGTAATGGTTTATAGCATCTTGTTTTTCATAGGTTACTGGATCCTGAATTTTTGGAATCTATTTTGGGTATTTCTGATATCCGCTATCTTAAGCTTTTTGGTTCTTAGATGGGGTATGAAGAAGGCCGAGATTACATAATCGCCTACCTATAATTGTAACGGAAAATTTGGAAGCCTGGGAATACATATACTTAATTATCGGCGGAATAGCGGCCGGTATTATCAATACTCTGGCTGGAAATGGCTCAGCGATTACCTTATCGCTATTAATATTTACCGGTTTGCCGGCCGATGTGGCGAATGCTACGAACAGAATTGGTGCTGCCGCCCAAACCCTTACCGCGGTTGGAAGTCTGCGACGCACACCCAGAACACGTTTTCTTCTTTCTGATGGCCTGTGGTTTCTGATTCCTTCTATCATTGGATCGATTATCGGTGCGTTCATTGCAGTGGAGGTTGATCCGAACGCACTGAGAACCATTATTGGGCTTGTGATGCTGGTCTTGTTAATTACGATGATAACCAACCCAAAAAAGTGGGCCCGACAAACCAATACCAGCAAGACTCATAAAACCTTTCTCAATTGGATACTTATTTTTCTAATTGCCCTTTACGGGGGATTTTTGCAGATGGGAATCGGTATTATGCTGCTATCGGTATTGGTTTTGGTAGCGCAGTATAGCTTAAGAGACGCAAATATTGTTAAGCTGATGTTGGCTTTAACATTTGTTCTACCCGCTTTTGCAGTGTTCATTTACAGTGGAGATATTGAGTGGGTTCCCGGCTTACTATTAGCTCTGGGTCAGGGAATTGGAGCCTTTATAGGCGCTCGTTATATTCTATTTATGCCCCGCGCCAACCTAATTATCAGATGGCTGTTGATTATTATCCTCAGTACATCGTCTGTGTTCTTATTGCGAATACACCTTATAATTATGCAACTATTCGGAAATTAGCCGAACATGAATACAGGCAATGCATGGTATAAGTCATGGTTTAATACGGAGTATTACCATAAGCTTTATAGGTATCGCGATGAGCATGAAGCCCATAATTTCATAGCTAATCTGGTTGATTATTTACAACCCAAGGATACCTGTCATGTCATGGATTTGGGATGTGGTAGAGGCCGACATGCCCGGAAATTGAGCGAGTATAATTTAAGGGTAACGGGAATTGACCTCAGTGTCAATAATGTAAAGTTTGCCCAAGATTTTGCCACCGAAAAGCTACGCTTTTTACAAGGCGATATGTCTGATCATCTGGGGGATAGCCTCTATGATATTGTTTTTAATCTCTTCACGAGTTTTGGTTATTTTGATACGAGAAAGCAAAGTGTTAAGGCGCTTAAAAATATAGCCAATTCCTTGAAGGAAGGGGGGGTGCTGGTGCTCGATTTTATGAATGTGGAAAAGCTGCAGTCGGGTTTAGAAGATGAAGAAGAACTGATTCAGGAGGGTGTAAAATTTAAGGTACGACGCTTTATGCGAGAGGACTTTATAATAAAGGAAATCTCAATTCAAGATGCTGAAGAGCATTTTATGTTTGAAGAAAGAGTTCAGTTACTAAATAAAGCTTCTTTTGCGTCTATGATGCGCGAAGCAGGTCTTAGTATCAGGAAATGTTTTGGCGATTTTAATCTTCAGGCTTATGATGCTTTAACATCTGAGAGACTGATTATAATAGCAGACAAATTATGAGTACCTATATAATTCTCATCGCATCAGTTATAGGCGGAGCGGTGTTGGGCATGCTATTAAAGGGACTTAAGAACTTCCAGGTAAAGTTTCTCCTTACCTTCAGTGGAGCCTATCTTCTTAGCATTGGGGTGTTTCATCTCTTGCCTGAGATTTATGAATTTCATGACCACAGCATCGGTTTATGGATTATGGGCGGTTTTTTCATTCAACTGGTACTGGAAGTATTCAGTAAAGGTATTGAACATGGGCACAGTCATGTAGAATGGTTCCAGAAGCGCGGTATTCCCATTACCATAATAGCCAGTTTGTTTATACATGCCTTGCTGGAGAGCCTACCGGTTGGGGCTCATCACGAAGAGCTCAGCAGGGATGCCCTTTTGTGGGGAATTGTAATCCACAAGCTTCCGGTTAGCCTAATTCTATACACGATGCTGGCGGAAGTGCTCCAACGTCAATCAAAAGTGCTGGTGGTAATACTGCTCTTCGCCCTGATCGCTCCTCTGGGGGTTTTCCTGGGTGATCAGCTCGAGTTTTTTCAAAAGTATTATCGGGAATTGACCGCACTTACACTCGGTTTATTTCTTCATATCTCTACCACCATTTTGTTTGAGAGCAGCCAGTCACATCACTTTCATTTCAAGAAGTTTATTACCATTCTTCTGGCTGTTTTTGTGGCGTGGTTCACGGTTTCGCATTAGTATTTAAGATGTGCTTATATGCTTATAGATAATTCTAATCCACCGCGTAATTTTGCTGGGCGGGCAATGACTATATTTGCTTTGTTTATTAAAATAAGAATTCAATAGTTAAATCATATAACGTTTATAATTTAAAGATTACACAATGGCAGTACTAGTAGGGAAAAAAGCGCCTCAGTTCACCTCCAAGGCAGTGGTGAATGGCGGAGAGATCGTAGATAATTTTACGCTGGAACAGTTTGCCGGCAGGTACGTAGTCCTTTTCTTCTACCCCAAGGATTTCACCTTCGTTTGTCCTACAGAGCTTCACGCTTTTCAGGACATGAAGTCGGAATTTGAAAAATTAGGAACAGAGTTGGTAGCTGTATCAACAGATACCGAGGAATCTCATTGGGGATGGCTTCAGGTACCTAAGGAGCATGGTGGTATTAAAGGCATTACCTATCCAATTGTGGCAGACACCAACAAAACTATTGCCACAAATTATGATGTGTTGGATGGCAGCTATTATTACGATGATAATGATGAGCTGAAATCAGATGGAGAGATGATCGCTTACCGCGGCCTGTTTCTAATTGACAAAGATCAGATTGTTCGTCATCAATTGGTTAATGACTTGCCACTGGGACGGAATGTTTCCGAAGCACTGCGTATGGTGAAGGCCTTGCAGTTTCACGAAGAAAATGGAGAGGTTTGTCCAGCAAACTGGGACGAAGGTCAGGATGCGATGGCAGAATCTCACGACGGAGTGGCCGAGTATTTGAGTACTCATTAATAGGCATTCCCTTATATTCTTAAACCCTGGTCGAAAGGCCGGGGTTTTTTAGTTTGTGAACAATTAGGAATCTTAGCTGGCGCCCTTACCTGGAGTGATGTTTTTTCTTCTGTTTGGAATTCTTCTCCTGCGAGAGTTTCAAGTCAACCTCTTTTTTAGTGATACTATTCACGATTCCCTGCATCATACCGTCAACCCATTGCGAAATGAAGCCTTTTCTTACATCGCGCTCAACATTAAACCGGCCAAGCCGCAACTTATTTTTATGGGGGTTTTCACGATAAAAGAAGAGATCACCAGCAGAATCACTAAGGATATTTAGAAACACCTTATCTTCATCCGTGTCCTTATCCACAATATGGATTCTAAGGTCGTGATAGAGGAACTCCACCTCCCCGAAGATACCGTTGTGGTTGCCTTTCATATCGAATTTAATGCCGTCTAGCTTGCCACTGGCTATGGCAACCCCAACCTGTCGCCGCAAGTAATGATCGAGGAATTCAAGTTTAATATCCTCTACCTTTCCATTTAAATGAAAGGGATTTAATTCACCATACAGATAAGTAATATTGGCGTGTAAATCTGCTTTTCCCATCAGTTTGCCATCGGCGTAAAGCTGATAAGCTGGCTCAGAATAATTGAAGTTTTGCAAGCTATACAACACGCCTTTTATGTCTGTGATTACCAGGTCTGAAGTGCTGCTACCGCTTACCCTGGTGATAAGCTCTAGCTGGGCATCGTTTAGGTTTAGACTATCAACCTTAAATTTTAACCCCAATGATCTTAACTGTTCTTGTGGCAACTCTGTTTTTCTGTCTGGCAGAGGAAACCGCATGTCTTTCATTATCTTGATGACCGGATTGTTTAATGAAAGATGAGAAACGGTCCAGCCAGAGTCTTGATAAGGCCTCGGCAGGCTCATTTGCATCTCTGGAACCTCAATGTCAAACAAGCCCTTGCGCCATGTCATAAACCTGCTGAATTCAGTCAACCCAATGTTGTTCTTCACCTTTAAGCTATCCACACGAACCAAACTATCCGTAAAAGAGATGTTTAATGCTTGCGCCGTCAGGGTGTATACGGAATCAGGAGTCACATAAGTAATGTTCGGCAGATGGACTTCCAAGCTGGCCAGACGGTCAGCGACATCTAAAATATTACCCTGAAAATTTACGCCCTTAATATCTACCTCTAAGCCCGATTTTAGCAGCTCAGGCCCTGGTGGATCCAGTAACACGCTAGCTTCCGATATCCGAATGTGTTTAATTTTAAAATTGATGTCTTCCGCCGTATCGTTGATGCTGAGTTTTCGTTCAGATTTCGGTTTTAAGTCTAGTTTGTACACATTCAGAGCAGGCTGGTTAATGTGGATAGAGTCCGTGCTGATAGATCCGTCTTGTAGAAAGGATAAGGCTTTGAATCCGGTAAGTTTTAGCTCCTCAACCTCAAACTGCCATTTTAAGGAATCACTATCGCTTCGTGATACCACCACATTATAAATTCTGAAGTCGTTTTCAAATAAACTTAGATTGCTCTTCCGGAAATCAAACTCAAATTCTTCACCCAGTTGATTATTAATTCTTGAACGCAACAACTCATCGATGCGATTTTCCAGAACAAAATTTAGAATAAATCCGATCAGGGTTAATAGAATAACTACTATCAATATAACTCTGGCAGCCAGCTTCATTTAGCGTATCTCCATGTTAAAGTCTAAAAGTAGTTAAATGCTACATTCATAGCTCAATAGGTCAAAGGATGGTAAACCTTTATTCGCAAATCATCGATGGATGCTTCACTCGCTTCAGGGTTCCAGATAAAGCAGCGAACGCCAGATTTTGCCACTTGAGTAGTAACCAGATATTCCGTTTTTAGCCTTCGCCAGCTACCCTTTTCTTGAATGCTTTCAGCCACTTCGGTAAACATCAGTCCAGGTTCTAGCGATGAAATAACCGGGATCAACTTTCTTTCAGGATTAGTCTTTATCCAGACGCTAAACTCTATCGTCATACCCGCGGAAAGGTCATCAATATCAGTGCTTAGGCTATAAACATCCTCAGATCCAATTTTAAAAGCGGCATTGCCGGTAATGGCCTCATGGTTTACGATGGGTGGCGTTCTTTCACTCTGTGAGATCATGGAATCGGGCTCAAGGCGGATTTCATTTCTCAGGACTTTGTCCGGAAGGGTGAAATTCCGCTCTTCATCCTGTAAGTCAAAAACCATCAATTCGCCATGTCGTGCCTGTAAGTGTTTCGCAAACGGCACCAGGTAGGATCTGCTGCCATATAAATCCCGCCAATTGGGAAGAACCAAATAATCGGCACCTAATTCCATGCAACGAGAGACCCCGACTGAATCGCGATTGAAGTAAATGCTGCGTGAAGTATCCTTAAAAGCCATTTTATGAGTGGTCCAGCCGAATCTTCTCATCAGATATAGACTGGTATGACTGTCATCACCAATAAAAATTAGGCTGTCGGTACTTGCGATATTCTGATCCGTCAGCCATTGGTCAAAACTATCGTAGAGGAGGGGATTGGTGTGATGAAAGCTGTTGTGGAAGCCAGTATACCTAAATTCATGACGCGCAGAAGCATAGTGGACATTGAATGCAAGCAGGATTGCCATTCCGGCTAGGAGTATAGGCGACCGAAGTAGCTGGGTATTTTTGTATCTCCAACTAAAGGCAGCTAAGGCCACCGCTGCTAGAATGTACATATTGATTAAGTAGTAATCATGTTGCATGAAGGTATAAAATTGTAGCATGGCAAAAAGCACCATACCCAAGACTAATAGGGATATAATTTTTGTCCATTTCACATCCTTATTGCTTCCGGATCTAAGAGTGCCTAGGAGAAGTAAGAGGAAAAAGAGTAAGAAACTCCAATGACCATAGTCCTTCAGCCACAGCTTTTTTATTTCTGAAAGTATATATCTTATTTCATCAACTGTCAGTTCCCAAAGTGGAAAAATGGTGGTCGAAAAGTAAACCGTATGATGAGCCTCGTTGGTGATTCGCGCATAAATTGCCCAGCTAAAAACGGGTATGAGAACGACTGCCAGTGAGATAAGGATATCAGTCAGCTGCAGTAGTTTAGTTTCGCGACGGAAAATTAGTGATGCGCCAACTATCGCAAAAAACAAAAACAAGCCTGGCAATTTCAATGACCCTGCAAAAAGAAAAAACAGCACGCTGAACCACCAGTAATGTTTTTTACCAGTATTAAAGAATTGCAAAAAGAGCGCCAGAGCTATTAAGGCCATCCCCAGAGCTGGCGAATTACTCAGGAAATTATTTCCATAGTAAACTAAAACCGGGGAAGTGAACAGCATTAATCCACCCAGCAGTGACCAAAGAAAATTGGCCGATATGAGCCATAAGCTGTAGATAAGGGCCACCAGCCCCGATAAAAAGAGGATGGTGTTTGTGGCACGCAGAATGGCCTCATCGGGTCCAAAAACTTTGTACAGTTGTGCTATTCCCCAATAGTAAAAAGGAATTTCGCTGGGAAGGTTGAGCGCACTTTTTCCGGTATCACTGACCAGTCCGGAGGTGTGAGGTTGACTAGGAGGGTATTGGTACTTATAATAGTTGTAAGTAATTGAAGCACAATCTGATTGGCGCCAATGATGTACAGATTGAGGCGCCTGGTTTACTTTGTGGTGATACCCATAGATTCCAGATATCAGCAGCACTGAAGCAAGAATAATTACGAATCCAAGAAATGAAGGTATTCTAGGCATTTAGGTTTTTCGTGGGCCTGCAATTTCGGTAAACTTGAGAAAGTAGAATTTATGGAAGCAAGGTAAAATCGACCAATAGTGGATAGTGATCTGAAAATTCTTCTTCCGGAATCTGATAGTTTTGAGACTTGATTTTCTCTGAGTGCCAGAGATAATCAATACGCAACGGAATAGGGCCTCGAGCATAACTATTTCCGAATCCTTGACCTCCACCTTCGGAGAAACTATCCAATAATTTGTCGGAAACTATGCTATAAGGATAGGATTGAGGAACATCGTTAAAATCTCCTCCCAGTATGATTTGATTTGTGTCTGCCTCCAGAAAGCTCCGCAGTTGTGCTATTTGTTCTGCACGTTTTTGGTAAGCATTATGGAGCCTACCTACAATCTTTCGCAAGCCTGACTTTAAATTTTCACTCTCTTCGTAATTCGGATTTTGCAGGGTTTCATAATCAGGTTGTTCTAATCCCACGGAAGCGAGGTGTATGTTGTAGATGCTGATTTTCTTTCCCTTAAAATTGAGCTTTGTCCGCAATAAATTCGTCGTTTGATTGTCGTGATCCAACCTCAGTTTCTCTATTCCTTCAAGAGGTAAGCGGGAATATATTGCCAGTCCGGCAATACTGCCGTTTTGGTGATCACCAAACTCACGATACGGGTAAGCCTTTAATTCAAACGACTGGTTGCGATGGTATTCCTGAAAGAGTATGATATCAGGATTAAGTTTTTTGATAAGAGATTGAATCTTAATCGGAATATCAGGATCATCCAGCCATTGGTAACGATTGAAACTACGGACGTTATATGTCATAACCCTTAGTTTATCCTCTTCCTTAATCTCTAGATATGCTTCTCCAAACCGATAGGTGCGACCCAGCGCAAAATAACCCATCAACAAGGTGACTATCGGAATAATCAATCTCTTGTCGAATTGAACCAACCACCAGATTAGGAACAACACATTAATTAAAAGTAAAAGCGGAAAGCCTGTGGCGGCAAACGCGAAAAGGGTAAATTTTGAGGGTGAAACGAAAGGAGCCAGCAAGGCAAATACGAAACCGAGGGTGGCCAGGATATTGAAGAAAAAGAAGAGGGGGTTGAGGATTCTCTTTCGAAATTTCATTTATTCTGGCCAATTTTAAAAAGGTAGTCCTTTTCTTCTTTAGTCAGGCTTTCATAACCACTTCTGCTAATTTTGTCCAATATTTGATCCATGTACTTTTGGTCTCTTGCGGGTTCTTTCTTTGCCGGGTTACCGGATGATCCCGTAGAGTACACCTTGCGTATTTTGTGGCTGTGACGAGGCTTAAACCAGTTGGCCAACCGGTCAATTAGCTTGCTAAAGCCTTCCGTAATATCCTTTCCGTTCTTAAGTTGTCTGATGCTTACATAGCCAAAGAAGGCACCACCCAAATGCGCAATATGACCACCCACGTTATTGCCATCGCCAATATTCATCAAATCCATAAACAAAACAAATACTGCCACCATCCATAATTCTACATTGAGAACAAAAAACAACTTTACTGGAAAGCGGGGAACATAAGCGGCTATGGCAATTAAGATGGCCATAACACCCGCGGAGGCACCGCGATTGGTAGACAGCCCCACGTCTTGAGAAAAGGCAGGGAAGACATTGTAAAAAATCACGTACATGGCTCCCCCAATCAAGCCTCCTAACAAAAAGGTGCTCAACAATCTCCTGCCGTTAAAATATTCCATAAAGAGTTTACCAGAGAAGAAGAGGATGATCAGGTTGAACAAAATATGCAGGAATCCCTCGTGCAAGAACATATAAGTAATCAAGGTCCACGGACGGGTAAGGAGGGTAGATAAATTGCTGGGCAATGCTGTCCAGTCTACCATAAAGCTGTGCAAGGGCACCTGAAAAAGGGCGCCAATGGCCTTGAGAATATAGTAAAGGAGAAACACGCCAAGATTTACCAGGATAATTCTGGATAGCGCGTCACCCTGAGAAAAGGTATTCTTTATTTCTGATCGTAATCCTTCCATCAGTATTGGTAAAAACCGCCTCGGTTTCTCCAGTATTTTATCAGGAGAAAGCCAAACAACATTCCGCCGAGGTGTGCAAAGTGTGCAATATTGGAATCCGGATCATTGGCTATGCCACTGAACAATTCCATTGCACCGAGAATGGCCACCAGGTATTTAGCTTTAATCGGAAAGGCAAAATAAATGTAGACGTAATGATTGGGGAACATCATTCCAAAAGCCAGCAAAATACCAAACACCGCTCCGGAGGCTCCTACGGTAGGAGTATTCAAAATTAGGTTCATTTTAGCCATCGCTCCATCGGCATAGTTCTGACCACTTAGTAGAATTTGCTGTCCTTGAGATTGAATCAGATCCATTTGCTCTGGTGATAGTTGCTTGAGTACCTGTGTATATTCCCAGTAATTTATCCCCAGATGGAGAAAAGCTGCGCCCAGACCGGTTATCATATAATAGATTAAAAACCGCTTGCTGCCCCAAATATTTTCCAGGGTGTAACCAAACATCCAGAGGGCAAACATATTAAAGAAAATGTGGGTTAGTCCGCCATGCATAAACATGTGCGTTACCAGTTGATAGGGCGCAAAATTGTCCGAGACTGGCAGGTATAATCCCAGGGTTCTGATCAGATCAAACCCCAGGGCATCTCCAAAAACAAAGGTGGCCATAAAAAACAGGCCATTGATAATTAAAAGGTTTTTTATCACCTCCGGCAGGAGGTTAAATCGCAAAGGGCGTTGATACATTAATCAAAGGATTTATCGATGTCCTCAATATTCATTTTTACTACTACCGGTTTACCCCGGGTACTGTGGTAGGGAGATTGACAGGCAAACAATTCATCAACCAATTCTGCCATCTCCACTTGGGTCATTTTAGTGCCGGTTTGTATGGCAGAGGCTTCTGCTAATCTTGCTGCCAGCAGTTCCTGCCATTCGGCCTCACCAGCATCGTGGTGATTTTTCTCGTCTTCCAAAAGCTGTTCCAGAACCCTTTCTACGGCATGACTTTCCAGGTATAAAGGGATGCCATTTACCACCACTTCGTTTTTGCCAAATTCATCTAAATCAAATCCAACATCACGCAATCTCGGAAATAAGTCCTTGATTATCTGATAATCAGAAGATGAGTATTGTACAGCCTGTGGAAAGAGAAGTTGCTGACTAGGAACTCTTTTGTTGTGCAAAGATGTTCGTATTTTCTCAAATAGAATGCGTTCATGTGCCCGATTGAGGTGTATGACAATCAGTCCATCAGAATGGTTCGAAACAATATATTTTCTGCCAACCTGACTATAAGCTTTTTGTTGGACGTGGTCTTCCACCAGATCCAAATTGCCTTGTTTTTTTGCAGAGTCTTCTAGTTCAGGTAAATCTTCAAAAATACGCTGCCAATCATCGTTTCCTTTAGACTCAATGTTGAGTGCTTGTGGAGCACGCGAGCCTTTTTTGGCTCTTGAAGAAGAGCTGTTGAATGGATTGAAATGGGGATCTACGGTTATTCCGGGTGGAGTAACCTCTCCATGTGACTTCAGTGAAGGAATAAAGTCAACATTTGAATCAAAATCGAGGGAGGGTGCAATATTATACTGACCCAGTGCATGTTTCACCGAAGTGCGAATGATAGAGTGTATCGCTTTGTCATCATCAAATTTGATTTCGGTTTTGGTTGGATGGATATTCACATCAATACGTGCTGGATCAATTTCCAGAAAAATAAAATAGCTCGGATGATAGCCTTCAGAAATTAGACCTTCAAATGCCCGTAGCACTGCTTTGTGCAAATATCCATTGCGGATATAGCGGTTATTGGCAAAAAAGAATTGCTCTCCCCTGGTTTTTTTTGAAAACTCGGGTTTTCCTATGAAGCCGCTCAGTTTTATGAGAGGGGTTTCTTCATTAAGCGGTACAAGTTTTTCATTAAAGCGATTGCCGAACACGTTTACGATTCTCTGCCTAAGACTGGCTGTTGGAAGCTGAAACAATTCACTGCCATTATTTATGAAGACAAAATGCACATCGGTATGCGCCAGCGCGATGCGCTCAAACTCATCAATAATGTGACGTAGTTCTACATTGTTTGATTTTAGGAAGTTTCTCCTCGCCGGGATATTAAAGAAGAGGTTTTTTACCTCAATTTGGGTACCGGTAGGGGTGCTGCAGTATTCTTGAGAGATAAATTTTCCCCCTTCAATTCTAATATGCGTGCCAATTTCCTCTTCTGGTTGAGTTGATTTGAGATCTACCTGGGCCACGGCAGCTATGGACGCCAGAGCTTCACCACGGAAACCTTTAGTGTGAATGGCAAAAATATCTTCGGCTTTTCTAATTTTGGATGTAGCGTGGCGCTCAAAAGCCATACGTGCATCGGCTTCTGTCATGCCACAGCCATTATCCATAATCTGAATCAGGGTCTTTCCTGCTTCCTTCACCACCAGTTGAATGTGATCGGCCCCGGCATCAATGGCATTTTCCATAAGCTCTTTGACCACAGAAGATGGACGCTGCACAACTTCTCCCGCAGCAATCTGATTGGCTACCTGATCCGGTAAGAGACGGATGATATCCGACATCAATTAAACAGAATTAAATAACTGATTAAAAATAGGGCCATAACGATGACCACGAGCCGAAAATTTACGCCACGACCACCTTTGCCGCTTGAGTTTTTACGCCATTCAGAGCTTAACTTTGCCCTTAATTTCTGACTGCTGTAATTCTCTCCAGCATTCTGGTCGTCATATTTTTTCCTCATTTCCTCAATCCTCTCCTTGCGTTCATCATAATAACGCGGAGTATATTCAAATCGCTTATGCTGATTCTGCTTGAAGAATGAAGGAAGTTTTGGTGCTTCCATCCCCGGTTTTTCACAAATGTATTAATATATGAGCGACCGCTGTGTAGATTATTACACTTGGCTCATATGTTCAACGCTCCGTTGTGGAATAAATATTGTGTTGCCTAAAGTTGCCTGTTATGCACTCAGTATTTTAGCAAGATGCCAAAAAATAAAATGAGCAGAAAAATCTATTCCTCCTTTAGCTTCCTACTGGTCTTTGTTTTTGTACTGGGACTATCTGCACAAGACACGGGAACCAGTGTCATTTACGAAGGTGACACCAGCTGGGTAAACCGCAAAATGAATGAGATGACACTGGATCAAAAAATTGGTCAGTTGTTTATGGTAGCGGCTTACTCCAACAAGGGTGATGCTCATCGCAATGAAATAATGGCCCTGGTGAAAGAGGAGGGGATCGGCGGCCTGATATTTATGCAAGGTGGGCCGGTGCGTCAGGCACGTCTTACCAATTATTATCAGCAAGGGGCGCAAATTCCCCTCATGGTAGCCATGGACGCAGAATGGGGCCTTGCTATGCGGTTGGATAGCACCTTTAAATTTCCCTGGCCTTTAACGCTCGGTGCCTCTGGTGATAGCCTGCTGGCATACCGTATGGGAGAGGAGATCGCTAAACACTGCAACAGGCTGGGTGTACACGTCAACTTCGCTCCGGTAGTTGATTTAAACACCAACCCTGATAATCCAATAATTAATGCCCGGGCTTTTGGACAGGAACCAGAATTGGTTAATCGAATGGCCTTGGCTTATATGAAAGGCATGCAGGACCATGGAGTTTTAGCTTGTGCCAAACACTTCCCCGGCCACGGAGATACCAAGGATGACTCCCACAAAACTTTACCAACCATTACCCAAAGTTTTGATCGTTTGCATCATGTGGAGGTGTCCCCTTATCGGTATCTGTCTAGAAGAGGACTGGGTTCTGTGATGGTAGCCCACCTAAATGTACCGTCTATGGATGCAACTGGAACTCCTAGTTCTTTGTCCTCTAAGGTGGTTAACGAATACCTAATAGATTCATTAAATTTTGATGGCTTGGTGTTTACCGATGCCCTGAATATGCAGGGGGTAGCATCAAAGTATGATCCGGGAGAGGTAGATGTGGAAGCACTGATTGCAGGCAATGATGTATTGCTGTTTTCACAGGATGTGGCAAAGGCAAGAGCACAGATTAAGTCCGCCTTAAAATCCGGGAAATTAAGTACATCTCAATTGGAGAGAAGTGTACGTAAAATACTTCTGACCAAGAGTTGGTTGGGCCTGGAACAAAAGACCTATATCGAACCCAGTGGCCTTAAGAAGGACCTCCAGCCGGAGTCTTCGTACATTCTTAACCGCCAAATTTATGAAGGGGCAACCACGGTTATCCTCAACAAGGAACGCACGATACCCATCAGTGAGATAAAGGGTAAAAAAGTGGCTTGTGTGGTGGCAGGAACAAACCCCGGTACTGAGTTTACCAGAATATTGAATAAGTACACACAGGTAGATGCCTTTAAGTTTACCGGTAAAAATGCGAATGAGATATTGAACAAGTTATCGACTTACGATATTGTGGTGGCTGGTATATACACCTCCAACGCCAATCCCTGGAAATCCTATAAGATCAAATCCGATATTCAGGACTTTGTAAATCGGCTCACGCTTCAGAATAAAACTATTGTCAGTCTGTTTGCGAACCCATATTGTCTCCGTGATTTCTCAGAGCTTAGAAATGCGGATGGGGTAATTGTGGCTTATCAGAATCACCCGGATGCGGAAAGCATTGCAGCTCAAGTAATATTTGGTGCTGTTGGGGCTCGGGGTCGTTTACCGGTTACCTCAAGCGATTTCTTTAAGGCCGGTTTCGGTGTGGATACCGAAAGTCTGAAAAGACTTGGTTATGCACTACCCGGTGAGGTAGATCTTAATTTGGACGAGCTGGAAAAGATTGATGTTTTGATTAAGGACGCCATCCTTCAGCGGGCCACTCCTGGTTGTCAGGTATTAATTGCGCGCCGAGGTAAAGTGGTGTTTGATAGATCCTATGGTTATCATACCTACAATCGAGTAAATCCGGTGGATGAAAATGATATTTATGACTTAGCCTCCATTACCAAGGTGGCGGTAACGCTACCCTTATTGATGCGTATGGTTGAGAATGATAAGATTGATCTTGATCAACGCCTGGGATATTACTTGCCTGATTTAGTGGGAACGAATAAGGATAGTTTGATCATTAGAGAAATATTGGCCCATCAAGCGGGCTTACAACCCTGGATTCCATTTTACCTGGAAACCATGGAGAACGGTAATCGAAAACCGGAATACTTTTCCAATAAACGCAGTTTTAAGTATCCCAACGTAGTGGCACACAATCTTTATAGCACGCGTTATGCCAGGGATACAATTATGACCAGGATATATGAAAGCGAACTATTGTCGAGGAAAAAGTATAAGTACAGTGACCTGGGATATTATTTATTTCAGGAACTAATTGAGACTATTGAAGGCGATAAGATTGAGAACCTGATTGATGAATGGTTGTATTCGCATCTGGGTGCCTATACAATGAGCTATCATGCCTGGCAAAATTATCCACCCTCCCAAATTGTACCTACGGAAAATGACTTGGTCTTTCGCGGTCAAATGCTGGACGGGTATGTTCACGATCAGGGGGCAGCACTTCTAGGCGGAGTAGCCGGGCACGCCGGACTATTCTCCAACGCCAACGATTTGGCGAAGCTTATGCAGATGTATTTAAATGGTGGCGAATACGGAGGAAAGAGGTACCTGGATTCCATTACGGTAAAGGAATTTACTCGCTGTCAGTATTGTGAGGATGACAATCGACGCGGTATCGGTTTTGATAAGCCACAATTAGAAGGAGAGGGCCCAACATGCGGGTGTGTCTCCCCGTTGAGCTATGGACACACGGGCTTTACCGGCACTATCGCCTGGGCTGATCCGGCGGAAGACATTATATACATTTTTCTATCCAATCGCGTACACCCTGATGCCAGCAATAGAAAAATATTGAGTTTATCCACTCGCACCAGAATACAAAAAGTGATTTATAATTCTATAAGCGATGAAAACGAGCGCACTCCTATTATTACTGACTTTAAGCCTTAATGCTGGCGCACAGAGTTTTGGCTTAAAAGATACCCTGGTAGTTGATTATCATAAAACCGGCATCCTAAAGTCCGTAACCCAATACAGCGGAAACAAGAAGAACGGACTGGAAATTCACATCAATCAACAAGGTTCATTGATTAGTCAGGAGAATTACAAAGACAATCAATTGCATGGAATAGTTAAGCGCTATCGGAACTTTGGTAAGTTGATGGAAGAAGGATATTACGTGGATGGCAAGGTAAACGGAGTTTATAAGAAATATTACGACAACGGTAAGGTGCAGGAAGAGTCGGAATACAAACTGGGGATTAAGCATGGTAAAAGTACCTGGTATTATCAGAACGGAAATATAGTCACGCAATATTCCTATGCCGACGGAAATTTAAATGGACCGGCACGAACCTATCATAAGTCAGGATCCATAAAAACCATTTTCAACTACGTGAACAATGAACGGCATGGAGAGTTTAAACAATTTTATGATGACGGTACGATTGAAGTGGAAGGCTTTTACAATGACGGTGAGAAAGACGGAACCTGGATATTTTACAAGGAAAACGGAAAGAAGGACAAAAAAGAAAAGTATCTTAATGGTCAGCTTCAATAATAAATCTTAGCACGTGAATATTGGTATTGTATGTTACCCTACTTATGGTGGTAGCGGAGTATTAGCCACTGAGTTGGGAATGTATTTGGCCAAAACTGGTCATAGGGTTCACTTTATTACCTATAGTCAGCCGGTGCGATTAGATATACTGGAGAAGAACATCTATTATCATGAGGTAAACGTTCATGATTACCCGCTATTTCAATATCAACCCTACGAGCTGGCACTCTCCAGTAAAATGGTGAATGTGGTCATGAAGTACAATTTGGATTTGTTGCATGTACATTACGCTATTCCTCATGCTTACGCCGCATACACCGCTCAGCAAATTTTAAAGGACAAAGGCATATATATTCCCATAATTACCACTTTACACGGTACGGATATCACCCTGGTGGGTAAGAATCCCAGTTATAAAGAAGCGGTTACTTTTAGTATTAATCACTCCGATTTTGTGACCACCGTTTCACATAGTCTGCGCAATGACACCATGGCCTTTTTTGACATTACCAGGGAAATTAAGGTGATCCACAACTTTGTGGATATGAGTTTATACCGTAAGGAAGAGCCTTGTAAAGGGAATTTCGCCCCTTCCGGGGAGAAGATTGTAACCCATGTATCGAATTTTCGTCCGGTAAAAAGAACCTTGGATGTACTCGCAGTTTTTTATAGAATTCAAGCAGAGGTTGATGCCATTTTGTTAATGATCGGAGAAGGACCGGATAAGGAAAAACTAAGGATGGAGGCGCAAGGACTTGGCATAATTGACAAGGTTAAGTTTCTGGGCAAAACCTCGGAAGTAGAACGTATTTTATGTATGAGCGATTTGTTTATCCTGCCTTCAGAGATTGAGAGCTTTGGCTTAGCCGCTTTAGAAGCCATGGGGGCCGGTGTACCAGTAATATCTACGAATACAGGGGGCTTACCTGAAGTGAATATCGATGGCGTAACCGGATTCACCTCAGACGTGGGTGATGTGCATGATATGTCTGAAAATGCCTTACATCTCCTTAAAGACCCTGTTTTACACGAGGAATTTTCCAGTAACGCAGTGCGTCAAGCCAACAAATTTTCATTGGAAAATATTGGTCCTGAATACCTTGAGCTTTATGAGTTAGCCATAAAATCTGATTTGAAAAGTCAGATTTAATCGAAATTTAATTATCTTTCCTTGAAGTTGACCAACCTGAACAAAACCTAAAGCTGCTGGTTCTATAGTCAGGTAATAAGACTTATAGGTATGCAAGCAGATATACAGGATTTATTCAGAGGAGCCAATCAAGGTTCCCTAGATGGTGTGGTTTCAAGGTTGAACCAACAGAAATCTGCAGATTTAACGGAGATAGAAAAAGACATCAGTGTGCTGTTGTGGATGAATTTTGATCATTACGAGATTTCACAATTATTAAACATTGAAGTAGCTGACGTTGAGATGGAGAGAGAGCGCATTCGTGAGAAATTATCCCTTAATTCCAGTCAAACCATTAAGTCATTCATCCAGACCAATATGGCCTGATTCTCAAAGTTATCCACCCACCCTTTTCACCTGGTGACCTTGCTTTTCCAGAAAATCCATGACTTTCTTGCGTAGGTCTCCTTGAATAATAATCTCTCCGTTTTTCACAGCACCGCCGGTAGCACAATGCGTCTTAAGGGCTTTGGCTAACTCCTTTAATTCAGCGGGGGAACCTATAAAACCCTTAATGACCACCGCAGTTTTTCCACCCCGTCCTTTTTTTTCAAAATGAGCCTCCAGATGTTGAACCCGTTTAGAACCTTCTGATTTTTCATCCTCCGTTTCATGGCTGTAATCAGGGTTGGTGCTGTAAACCAAACCGCCTAATTCTTCAAGACTATTCAACTTTTTTTTGCTGCTCATTTCTTTAAACCAATTTCTGCCAAACGTTCATCCAAATAATCGCCTGCACTAATATCTTCAAATTCCTTAGGGTGATCTTCATCAATGCATCCCGGTAAACAATCCAAACGCATTTCTGATCTGGGGTGTAAGAAAAATGGGATGGAATAACGAGAGGTGCCCCACTTTTCTCTGGGTGGATTCACTACCCGGTGTGTGGTGCTGCGCAATCTTTTATTGGTTAAGCGTTGAAGCATATCACCAACATTCACTATTATTTGTTCTGGTAGAGCGGTAACGCCAATATATTCTCCTTGTTTATTCAATACCTGGAGGCCTTCGGCGCTGGCTCCCATTAGCAGGGTAATCAAGTTAATGTCTTCATGCTCAGCTGCCCTCACTGCATCGTCAGGGGCTTCGGTAATCGGCGGGTAATGTATCGGTCGTAAAATACTATTGCCGTTATGAATCTTATCATCGAAGTAAAATTCATCCAACTCCAGAAATAAAGCAATAGCTCTGAGCATTTGTCTGCCAGTTTCTTCCAACTGTTGATAGACTAGCTTTCCAACCCGGTTAAAATCCGGTAGCTCTTGCACCATTACATTGTCAGGGTACTGAGATTTAATGGGGTCATCGTCTTCAACATATTGACCAAAATGCCAAAACTCTTTAAGGTCTCCGGTGTTTCTACCTTTAGCATGTTCTTTTCCAAAAGAGGTATAACCTCGTTGTCCGGCTAAGCCTTCAATTTCATATTTAAGCTTGGTTTCTTCCGGTAAGGCAAAGAACTTCTGCACCTGATGATAGATGGAAGCCGTTAATTCATCACTCAAACCATGATTCTTTACGGCCACAAAACCGATATTTTGGTAGGCCTCACCAAGCTCATTTACAAATGATGATTTACGATCTTGATCTCCAGAAAGAAAGTCCGCCAGATCAACAGATGGAATTGTTCTGCTCATAATGTTGGATTGAGGTTCAAAGATAAGGCAAGTGATGAGTGAAAAGTGAATTATGAAAAACATTAAGTTTGGTAGGATTAGGGAATAGTTGGGAAACCATGTTAAGCCAGGAAGGATTTAAATAAATCTACCATAGTTGGGAGAGTAAGAGCGCAGATGTAGGCTTCAAGAAATGCCAAGGCTAATCCATGTGGTCTGGTTTTAATGAAGCTTATGGTGGGAGTTTGGAACTCTGAAACCAGATACATTATTCCAGCGTTTCCGATTTCTTACTCAGTTGAATTGGCGTAAACGAAGTACCCCGCGCTGGCGGTACTATTTATTGGCGTCTTTATTATTTAAGCTAACAAAAAGCATTTCTATCTCACCCTTTCCCTTAGCCTCTATTTTGCCTCTGCTTTCAAAGCGGAAGTCAGGGTCATCTTTGATGAATTCATAAGTGGCTTGACTTATATTCACTTTTCCAATTTGACTTTTATTCTCTATCCGGCTGGCCGTGTTCACAGTATCACCCCAGGTATCGTATTGAAATTTCTTAACCCCAACAATGCCGGCTACTACTGGTCCGGTGTGTACCCCTGCTCTCATTCTAAAAGCAACTTCTTTTCGATCTCTCTTCATAATATACCTGGCTTCTATGAACTCCTGCATTTCGATAGCCGCCATTACCGTTCTTTTTATGGAATCAGAGGATGCTTTTGGTAATCCTCCTGCCGCCATATAGGCATCACCGATGGTTTTGATTTTTTCGATTTTGAACTTTTCCGTGATCTCATCAAAGGCCTCGAAGCATGCGTTTATTTCATCCACCAACTCTTCGGGCGTAAGTATCTCAGAAGCTTCAGTAAATTCAGTGAAATCGGTAAATAGCACAGAGACCTGTTCAAATTTCCGGGCTTTCGCTGTGCCCTGATCTTTTAGCTCCTGCGCTATTTCTTGCGGCAAGATATTAAGCAAAAGACTATCGCTTCTGCTCTTCTCTCTCGATAGTCTGTTTTTTTGATTGAGAAAAAGAATGGCAATAAGCAGTGCCAGTGTAAAGCCGCCTATCAAATAGTTTCTGGTCATTCTGGTGCGCTCCAACTCCTTGTCGGCAATAGCGTCTTTTAATTCCTGCTCCGCCCTCTGTTGCTCCATCATACGCTCAAACTCAAGTTCACTTCTCATTTCTGCTACTCGTTGAAAAGTCTGATTATTGGATACGGAATCTTTTATTTCACTTAGCTCGCGCAAATAATAATATGCACTGTCACCTTCATTTATGGCATCATAGGCCCGATGTAAGGTATTTAGCGAGCTTCTGTAATAGATGGTTTCCGATCCCTGGCCATGACTCATGTTTTTGGCTTTCTGGGCATATTTTATCGCCATTTGATAATTTTTCTCCTTTAGGTAAGCCTCGGCCAGGAAGGCGAAAATGGGTGAAAAATGCTCTCTATCAATGAGTTCTTGATACTCTCGCATTAATTTCTTGAGGTGACTTAAAGCAAGGTCGGCATCACCTCGATTGATAAACATCTTGGCCCTAAAGGTTTCAATTTGCAGTAGAAATATCTTGTTATCCTTTCCCAATTCTCGCTGGGCCAGATCAAACATGTCTTCGGCTTCGTCATATTCATGAGTTTCAGAATAACAGATCGCCAACAAATAATGAGCAATACCGATTCTTGGGTCGTCTGGCCTACTGTAACCGATCGTATTTTTAAGGTAGGTGATCGCGTCCTGATAGTTTTTTAAATCATAATTAACCACACCTAGTTGTAGGTTGGCTTTGGAAATGCCTGCGCTATCCTGATACCTGGTATAAATAGATAAACTTTCTAAAAACAGACGGGTAGGCCGCTCAATAGGACCCACTTTAGTGAGGCCAATGCGGCCTTTTAATAGCAAAGCTTCGGCAAGTTGTAACTCGTCTATGGAATTATTTGGTGCGCTAAAAATTGGGGTGAGCAATACACTAGCTGAATCATAGCTGCCTTGGTTTACTAATCCTCCGGCTTTTTGCAGCAGGGCCTGCGTAGATGGGTCATGAGCTTGGGCAATACCAAAAGCGAATAGCATATAAACTATTCCTATTCGCCGTCGGGACAAACCGATCCAAAGTTTTGATGTGGTGGTGTGTTTGGTCAAAATATTTGTTGGTCTGCTCAGATAGAATTCAAGAGGAGACTAGGAGTATAATCACCTTAATTAAATCATGAATCACGCATCAATTTCGGGGTTTTCTTCTTTCCCTTCCTGAGGCTTGAAGATAGGAGAAAAGATTTTTGAATTACCTTGGTACTCCACGAGGGTTGTAAATTCCTTAGTATTTACTGGGTTTCCTCCTAAACCAATCAATTATTCAACAATGAAAAAGTTTCAAATTATGATGCTGGGCTTAGCCATGGCATCTCTTTTCTTGCTCTCCGCTTTTGAACGAAAAAATTCACCGGAGTATGCCAGTGTAATGTCTGAAGATGTTTATTTCCCGGGGTCATTATTAGGTGAAATGATGGCGCGCACCGGCTGTGACGGAATTAGGTTTTATAAAGTTGAGGTTGCCGGAGGTGGGGCATCATTATTGGCCGTGTCAACCTCTGGTGGTGCTGATATGGCGGTTGAAGGAAAAAGTTCTACCAAATACCAGCTGTTTGAAGGTGTAGACGGTGCTATGGCAATTATTTCGCCAATGCCCCTGACGGCAGCACGTCTGGCATGTGCTAACCTGGGTGAAGCGGCCTTTGCGGTGACATTTGCTACCAGGGATCTTCAAGATATTTTGGACGTTGAAGGCACCAAAGGGGTCAAACTGTTACAATCCCATACTCCCGGGGGTGAGAACACCCTTACTGCCAGCTCTGCCTCGGTATCTGAGGGTTCGATTATTGGCGTCTCTAACAGCTTGTCTATTTCAAGTCCAAGTCCTTGTCCGAGCGCCTGTGGTTCTGATCCTGCCAGTAACTATCTACTAGATTTATCACAATAAGAAGCAGGAAATTTGTCAGGTGCTTAAGAAATTTCTTCCTGATAAGGATTTGCCAATTGTAGGTTTGGATGATCGTAAATGAATCACTTGGATCGTGTCAATTGGTGAAAGAAAGTATGGCAATGAAGCTCTCTAATGCTTCGTTTGCGGGTGTATTTAGATAACTAGCCGTTGTTAAACGTTTACCATACGGCTAATAGGTTTCATATGTGTATCTTTATACTGGGGCGGGGGGCTCGCCCCCTCATCCTCGTCTGGGGATACCCCAAGAAATATGGGAATATCCTATTTCCCTGTTCAGCATTTCGAAACTTCTCTATCCCACCGGGATTTAACCAAACATCTTTTCCAGACCCATTCCATTCTGGGCGGTACCATGACCATTAAATCATCCCTTGCTCATACTGAGTTTGAGCTATTCCAATCCATAATAAGCTTTTATAGCTGTATTCTTTGGATATACCGTGGTTCGCTGGTATAGCCGCTGCTACTATTCACTATTTCCTGTTCATTCTTCCATAATTGCTTATTCTATCAACTCAATCCTTCACTTATATTAGCCGACTCAGATTTAACATGCATGAAATTCAACCGTAAAGGTTTAGACGACAATCTGCTTTTGGAACTCTACCGGCAGTTGTTAATTCCCCGATTAATTGAGGAGAAAATGTTAATTGCCTTGAGGCAGGGTAGGATCTCCAAGTGGTTTTCCGGGTATGGACAGGAGGCAATTTCCGTAGGAGCTGCCATGGCGATGGATCCTCAGGAGTTTATACTGCCCATGCATCGTAACCTGGGTATATTTACTAGCCGCGGAATTAAGCTGTACCGCCTTTTTTCTCAGTTTCAGGGCAAAGCGGACGGTTTTACCAAGGGAAGAGATCGCTCCTTCCATTTTGGAAGCATGGAACATCATCTGGTGGGAATGATTTCGCATCTCGGTCCACAAATGGGCATTGCAGATGGTATAGCATTGGCAAGCCGATTGTCTGATGAGAAAAAATCCACCCTGGTAATCACAGGCGATGGCGGAGCAAGCCAGGGTGATTTTCATGAGTCGATTAACGTTGCCTCCGTGTGGGATCTGCCGGTAATTTTTCTAATTGAGAATAATCGCTGGGGACTATCTACTCCATCCGCAGAGCAATTCAATTTTGAAAGTTTTGTGTACAAGTCAATTGGTTATGGCATCAAAGCCAAAAGCGTTGACGGAAACAATATCCTTGAAGTTTATAATGCTGTAAAAGAGATTAATGAGGAGATAAGGAATGATCCCCAACCTTACCTGCTAGAATGCAAAACCTTCAGAATGAGAGGTCATGAGGAGGCCAGCGGTACGAAGTACTATCCGGACGGACTTATCGAGAAATG
Source organism: Owenweeksia sp. (assembly GCA_965229445.1). Taxonomy (GTDB): domain Bacteria; phylum Bacteroidota; class Bacteroidia; order Flavobacteriales; family Schleiferiaceae; genus Owenweeksia. The sequence continues at coordinate 2,247,662 of OZ245876.1, read as the reverse complement.
GGAGAAAAAGGATCCTATTGATAATTACCGGGTATTTCTGATGGAAAACAACATTCTTGATCCTGAAGTAAATGAAAAGATAACGCAAGAAATTAAGCTAGAAATCAACGATGCATTTGAAAAGGCACACGATGCCCCCACCATCAGTTTTGATCCTAAGGTTGAGTTAGGGGATGTTTTTGCTCCACCAACGCACACAAATTCCGAGCCCTCTGGAGCTAAAAAAGAAATGAGGTTGGTAGATGCTATTCATGAGGCCCTGGGGCAGGCTATGGAGAAGCATGATAATCTGGTAATTATGGGCCAGGATATCGCGGATTATGGTGGTGTTTTTAAGGTTACCGAAGGTCTGTCTGAGCGGTTTGGAAAACACCGGGTGCGCAATACACCTCTTTGCGAATCTGCGATTGTGGGTTCTTCAATTGGCTTGTCCATCAAGGGTTATAAGGCCATCATGGAAATGCAATTCGCTGATTTTGTCACCGAAGGTTTCAATCAAATCATTAACAACGCAGCCAAATTACACTGGCGTTGGGGCCAGAATGTTGATGTGGTCATCAGAATGCCAACTGGTGCCGGTGTTGGTGCGGGTCCGTTTCACTCTCAAAGTAACGAAGCCTGGTTTACTCATACTCCCGGACTTAAGGTGATCTACCCGGCATTTCCACAAGATGCCAAAGCTTTACTTCTTGCCGCTATTGAGGATCCTAATCCGGTTATGTACTTTGAGCACAAGGCCCTTTACAGAAGTGTGAGAGGTGATGTTTCTGAAGATTGGTTTACCCTGCCTTTAGGGAAGGGAAGAAGAATAAATGACGGCTCAGACCTTAGTATCATTAGCTATGGCATGGGAGTGCACTGGGCCTTGGAATATATGGAAGAACATCCGGATCTTTCGGTTGATTTAATTGATCTGCGTTCTTTAATACCATTGGATGAAGAGTTGATTATTGAATCCGCAAAAAAATCAGGACGGGTCATTGTGTTACAGGAGGACGTGATGATGGGTGGCATAGCTTCAGATATTTCCTCCCTTATCACGGAAAACTGTTTTCAATACCTCGATGCACCTGTGCAGCGGGTTGCTAGTATGGATACCCCGGTCCCCTTTGCCAAAAACCTTGAAGAAGGATTTCTGGCTAAATCAAGACTTTCAGATGCAATAGGCAAAGTATTGAACTATTGATTGGCTCGCGGGTGAAACTTATCCATTACCTCCTTTAGATAAGTCTGGTCTAAATGCGTGTATATTTCGGTAGTAGTAATACTTTCATGACCCAACATCTGTTGTACTGCACGCAAATCTGCTCCTGCCTTAACCAGTTCTGTGGCAAAGCTATGCCGTAACGTATGGGGGCTTACTTTCTTCTTAATTCCCGCAGATTTAGCAAGCGACCTAATGATGTGAAATATCATGGCCCTGCTTAGTTTGCGACCTCGTCTGTTTAAGAATAGGATATCTTCATGTCCTTTCTGTACGGCCACATGAGATCTCACTTCCCTTCTATAAATCTCAATGTTCTTAATAGCCATGTCATTCACCGGTACCAGACGTTCTTTATTACCCTTTCCCAGCACTCTTATCACACCTTCCTTAAAGAACAGATCTGACAGTCTTAATTCGGTTAATTCCGATACCCTCAAACCACAACCATACAAGGTTTCCAATATGGCTCGGTTCCTATGACCCTCCTCCGTGCTCAAGTCAATTGCTTCAATAAGCTTTTCTACTTCCTCACTGGAAAGAAAATCCGGAAGCTTTCTTCCAATTTTTGGTGCTTCGAGCAATTCGGCCGGACTGGTACTTAATTCGTCTTCCAGCACCAGATATTTATAAAATGATTTGATGGCAGAAATTAATCTCGCCTGCGACTTGGCGCTTAAACCTGTTGAAGCAGATTCCTTTACCAAATGTTCGAGGTCGGCAAGCTTGAGAATCAGCGGATTGGGAAAATCGCCTTTTAATGCCAGATCAGCTACTTTATGTAAATCCCTGCGATAACTCTTCACCGTGTTGTGAGACATTGCTCGCTCTAGCCGAAGGTAATTTGTGAAGTCTTTGATCGCTTTATCCCAGTTCAATGCAATAGAGTAATTTAGCCTTGAGCACTATCGCCACAAGATATTTATTTCAGTCATGCCATGCGCATAGCTATCATTAACGGTCCAAATTTAAACCTGCTGGGAAAGCGGGAGGTGGATATATATGGACACAAGGAATTCCTGACCTATCTAACAGAACTCCACGACCAGTTTCCGGATATTGAGCTGAGCTATTATCAATCTAATGTTGAGGGTGAACTGATCAATGCCTTGCATGATATGGCGGAAGTGAATGATGGAATCATACTTAATGGAGCCGGGTATTCGCACACCAGCGTAGCCTTAGGTGATGCTGTTGCCGCCGTTTCAGTGCCGGTGGTTGAGGTGCATATTTCCAATCTCTATGCCAGAGAAGAGTTTAGACAGTGCTCTTATTCAGGTCGTTATGCGGCTGGAGTAATTACCGGGTTTGGTATTAATGGATACCAAATGGCTCTGGAGTATTTTATTCGTTATCATCATAATTCTTAATATTTCAATTCATGATCAGCAGAAATTTTTTATTCAGATTTTCAGTCATTTTCCTTTTCATGGCCGGTGCTTTAACCAGCTGTGATGGTATGAGGGAGTCCACCAAAAAACATAGTCCACAGGACACAGCTACTTATAAAAGTGGAGATTTGGAAATCGCCATCAGCTATAGCAGACCATTCAAAAAGGGTAGAGTAATATTTGGTGAGGAAGAGGATGGAGCTTTGGTGCCTAATGGTAAGCCCTGGAGAACGGGGGCAAATGAGGCTACCGAAATCACTCTCAATCGCGATATCATAATTGGCGATGGCACCCTGGCCGCTGGTACATACAGTTTGTACACCATTCCTGGTGAGCATAAATGGATAGTAGCTATAAATAGCAAAACTCAGTATTGGGGAGCCGGATTATTCAATCCTTTTGACGAGGATAAGGACGTCATGCGTGTGGAGGCTATGCCCTCAAGGCTTGATGAAGAGTTGGAGCAGTTTACCATTGATTTTATAGAAGAAGGTGATCTGGCCTATGTCCGATTTATGTGGGATCAGACAGCGGTTTTACTGCCATTTAAACCATAGGATTTGTGCTTTAAGGCTATGGGAATCAAGGCCGTACTGCTTCATCTACTTCCTCTGTGTTTTGGCTCTCAATTGTTGATGAGCCAACAGGTGCTTAGAGTAGAGTTTGAGGAGGATCCCATTGTCCTGGACACGGCCCGGATGGGTATAGCCATTGTGAATAAGTGTATCTCCGATTCGATAGATTATCGTGGTGCTAAGGGTAGAATCACATTTCCAGATAATTTCATAGCCCAGGACACCGGTTACATCATGAGCTTTTTTACCGGTTTTGAATACAGCCACTTCAAGCGGGTGATCATGATACTGGTGGAGAATTATAAGCAAGGCCCAATCCGAATGTGGGTTGATCACAATGCCAATCTGGATTTCTCAGATGATGATGGGCCGATCTCCGCTCAGCCTGATGGATCTTTTGTTGTCTCACATCGAAATAGTGACAATCCTGAAGCTAAATTCACGATTAAGTTGATTCAAAAGGACAGAGATTCGGCTGAGATACAGATGTTTGAGCAGTTTTTTGGATCACCCGGCTTACGAAATGGAAGTTACCAAGAAGAGGTGCAATATTGGTTTTCTAATCAACGCATGAATACCAGAGAATTTAAGGGGAAGCTTGGTGATGTTGAGGTACGCCTGGGATTGCATGATTATGATTGTGATGGCAAATTTGCCAGGAATGGCAAGGACAGAGTACTGGTATCAGAAGATTTTAGCAGGCCCTTATCAACCCGGGTAATTGACGGCGCGGCCATATTGGGAGATACCTGCGTGGTGGTAATCGGCAATCAGGCTTATGAGGTTATGAGCGTCGAAGAAACAGGAGACTATATAGAGCTAAGAAAGTCTGAATTGGATATTAAACTCCCTCTGAAAATTGGCTCAAGCCTACCAAATTATACGGTGAGCCTGGCGGATGAGGAGTTGACCTTGCGTGAATTGATGGCAAACAAAGACTATTTGTTTGTAGATATTTGGGGAGCCTGGTGTAAGGGATGTGTTAGTCAGGTGGAGGATGTAAAGCAATTTGCGAAGGATCACGCTGAGAATGTGGCGGTAGTGGGTCTAAATTATGGCGATAGCCAGGAGTCTAAGGAGGCTTTTATCAAGAAGTATGAACTACAATGGCCGGATGGTGATTTGTCTGAAGAAATCAGCACAGAGCTCAATATAGAAGGATATCCTACCTACCTGTTAATCGATAAAAACCTAAAACTTATCATGTACGAAAACTCGGTTTATCGCATTGATAAGTATCTGAACCCTGAGGATTGAGAAGATAAAACGGCCTTAGAACAAATCTGAAAAACGATCTTTTCTCAGTAGGAAATGCTGCCAGGCCAGGGTACGTCGATAAACTCCGTGCAATTCTTCAAATTTCTTTTGTTTCCTGGCGGCCTTTTTTCTCATTAAGGTACCCATGCGGCTATAGAAGCTAAAATGAGCTTTGATGATAGAGAGGATATGCCTGAGTTTGCCCTGCATCAGAAACCTTACTGCTGCCGCAAAATCCAGTATTAACCTGCTTAAAATCTTGGCTAAGGCCTGATGATGCGGAAGATTCAGGAACATTATAATTAGGCTATTGCGAAAGTTCAAAAAGGTCTTTCTGGGAGATAGCATATCCAAAGTGCCACCACCAAGATGATAAACCGTGCTGGCAGGTTCACAACCTGAGTGCCACCCGCGAATCTGGAAACGCCAGCAAAGGTCAATTTCCTCCATGTGGGCAAACAGGTGTTCGTTAAAGCCACCCTCTAATCTAAATTTTTCAAGATCAACCATCAGTGCAGCACCGGTAGCCCAAAAGCATTCCTGAAAACTATCGTATTGGCCCTTGTCCGTTTCGACTACTTCAAAAATACGTCCCCGACAGAAGGGGTAACAAAGTTGATCCATATAACCTCCGGCCGCGCCTGCATATTCAAATAAGCTGGGATTTTTTAGGTCGAGGATTTTGGGCTGCAGCGCAGCCAGGTCAGGTCTTTCCTTCATTCGCTTAAGCAAGGGAGCCAGCCAGTTTTCAGTAACCGCTACATCAGAATTGAGAAGCACTGCGTAGGGTTCTTTAATATCACTCAACCCACGGTTATACCCCCCGGCATAGCCATAGTTTGCTGGGTTTTGGATGTAGGTAATTTCCGGCTCCTGACTGGCTAGCCAATCCTGACTGCCATCTTCCGACCTATTATCAATTACATAAACCCTACCTAATGGTGCAGAATAGGAAACCACATCGGCCAGGTACTTTTTTAACAAGTCTAGCCCATTCCAATTCAATATTACTACCGCTACTTCAGGGGTGTTGCTTTCAGGCATGTTTCCATCGTTTATGACTCCATAACCAGCTCGCCGGACTCTGTTTTATGGCTTTTTCCAAGCTCTTTACATGCGTATTGGTCACTTCGTATTGCGAGGTATTTTTGACATCTTCATAAAGCAGCTCCGCCTTTACCTGATAATGACCTCTCCTGGTTCTTTCGGTAATAATGAACACCACAGCAAGGTCGCATTTACGCGCCAGATTCTCCACCCCAAGGTGCACAGGCGTTGATTGGTTCAAAAAGCTGGTGCGGTATTTTATTTTGCCTCTGTGCGGACTTTGATCGGCCATGAACACATACAATGGTTGATCAACAGGATTATTAAGCATAAAGGGGTAGGTATCGTCCATGGAGAATAGTTGCAGCCCAAACTGTTCACGAATTTTAACCACCAGGCGATTAAAACGTTGATTCTTAAGCGGATGATACACCGCAAAGCATTTTTGGGGAACCAATAAAGGAATTGACATGGCCGTCCACTCAAAGTTGGTATAATGTCCCATTACCATAATCACGCCTTTATTATTACGGTAAATGGATTCAAATACTTCAGGATTGGCCAGGGTAAATCGCTCTCGGATTTCTTTTTCTGTCAGACTTAAACTCTTAATTGATTCTACGAGGATATCGGCAAAGTTTCGGTAAAATTCCCTTTTGATCTTGTTCCGCTCCTGATCCGTTTTTTCTGGAAATGATTTCCGAAGATTCTCATCGATTACTTCCTTGCGATAAGCAAGGATATGGCCCATTAGGAAGCTGATGAAATCACTGAACCGGTATAGTACCGGTAGTGGCAGCAAGGAAAAGACCCGAGCCAGGCCCAGGGTAAGATAATAGCCGATCATGCCGCGAAATTAACGCATATCGCGATCTGAGCCAGTACTATTTAAAATGATATTGTTATTGGTGCGCGATCCAAACTCCGGAGCAGCTAATTCGTCATCTACATTACCGTTCATACCAGAGTATTTGAGCGCCATATCATAACGCCAACGGTTACTGCTGAGTTCTCCAATGGCGGTTGAATGAAACAGTTCATAATCATTGGTGGAGGGTTGAAACTCCGCAAAAATGAAAATGCGATTGTTTTGTGCGACCGCATAAGGCGTTCTTATATCATCATATTGCCATATTTCATAGGGCGGGAGCGAGGGCTCAAACCTTCGGCTATCCGTTCTGCTCGGCTTGCCATATACCAGAAACACTCTTCCCCGATCACTTTTGTATCCCGGCCGGATCCTGGTTTTATAATAGCGGTTGGCAATTTTTACCTGTCGGTGATATTCCAGCCAGGCTTTTCTCGGGGCATCAGGATTCATCCGCACCCAGAAGCCATAGAAGTACCGCTTCATGTCTTCTAACTTACGTTCCTCCAACAATTGCTTCTGCAATTCCTGATCGTTATCGCTACTGATAGGCAGAAGGTATTGAATGAAGAGGAATATAGAGTCCAGTCCACCAAGTTGATTAACAAAGGTTTCCATCCGTACCGAATCATTTAAGGAGGCTAAGTTTACCGGCTCAATATTGTTCTTGCGATAGAAAAACTTTCTCATAGAGTACACGTTTTCTCCGTTGCGATCCAATAGTTCTATCACCAGTTCATAGTTGCCCGAAGGTAGGGAGGCAATGTTGAAGGAGGCCAGCAGGGGTATCACTTTACCGCTGGTTCGGCGAGCGAAAGAAGCGTATTCATTGAAGTCTTTTTTCTTGATGGGGTCATGCAGGTAGTATTTAAGCACGAAGGGCTCTTCTTCACCTAACTGAACTTCGGTATTATAGAATTCGGTGTAAAATGAAATCTCCTCAAGTTCTTCGGGATAATAAGGAGTGCCGCCTGTAACCAAGGGTATTAGTTCATAGCCAGATTTTGAGAACACCCCTGCATTCTCCGATTTCTCGTAACCTTCCAGGAGAATGATATCGGAGCTGCTTATCGATTCCAAATCAAAATTAATGGAGATCATCTGCGCAAAACGGTAGGTTTCTTCCTCTTCGTTTATGTCTTTTATTTCCAATACGAGTTCGTAATCACCTTGCGGCAGGGCCAGGCGTGACTGATGAATAAAGGCTTGCGACACGAAGCTGGTGTCTGTTATTGCCGGACTGAGTAATCTAAATCGGTCGGCACCGGCTAATACAGAGTCTTTTTGGACTTTCACCGTGACTTCTATGCCACCGATGAATTCTCCGGATTCATTTTGAACGTAATCAACCGAGTTTCCATTGAGACTGAAGTAGACTTCCAGGTATGCCTCAGACTGGGCATTTAAAAATTGTGAATAGGCAATTTCAAGGCTGATATCTTTGGCGATCAGCGCATTGGAAATTATAAAAATGGATAGTAGTACAGTTCTAATGCGATACATGTAAACAAGTTGTAGGAGACAATAAATATTGACAGTAGAATGATGTATTCGTTGCCTGTGAAATAAAAATATTCATACTTTTGCTGCCCCACAAAAATAGTGGGGATTTGGTTAACACACTTTGGAAAAAGGAGTTTGTGTTAATTGAATGGAAGTTCTTTATGATTTATGTCTATGCCCTCTGGAGTTGGAAATATGGCAAAACCTATGTAGGTATGTCGGGAAACCCTGATCAACGATTGCAAGCACACAACAAAGGTTGGAGTAGTTGGTCAAGTCAATTTAGACCTTGGGAACGATTTTACCTTATGAAATTTGATTCGAGGTTGGAGGCCCGAAAGCATGAAAAGTATCTTAAATCGGGCTGGGGTAGAAAGAAATTGATGAGGGTGTTGGAAGAGTGGCAGAAGGAGCGTAGCGGATCAGAATAAATTTTTAGGTCAATCTACTGGAGCTTGGCTAGGTTTTGGCAGCGTGAGATTCTCAACGTTTTGACAACGTGGGCTTCGAAAGGTTTGGACAACGTGAGCTTCGCAACGTTGTAAAGTGGCTTGTCCCGTAGCGCAGCGTACGGGATCGAATGCGGAAGTCTTGAAATTTAAAAGACCTTTACCCACGAGGTAAATACATGGTGTCGTGAGCTAAAGCTACGACACAGGGAGAGATGGCAGAGTGGTCGAATGCGGTGGTCTTGAAAACCATTGAGGGTCACACCTCCGGGGGTTCGAATCCCTCTCTCTCCGCAAAACAAAAGCCTGACTACCAAAGGTAGCCGGGCTTTTTTTTATGACCGCGGACAAGCTTGCTTGAGCCGCAGGGAATAACAAAAGAACGGCTAGGCGCAGCCGTCAGGCTTTTGGTTTGATCCCACCAAGGAGACTACCGGGATCACGAAGTAATCCCTGCCTGCAGCATGCATCCCTCTCTCTCCGCCTTTTCTCACTGAAGCTCGTTTCGGCGGACGCAGTCCGCAAAGTATGCGTAAGTGAGAAGACAATATGAAAGCCTGTCCGCATTAGCGGATAGGCTTTTGTTTTTTCTGACTTAGCCAAGCTCGCCCGGGCAATGGGCCATAGGAAAAATTCAAGACCACCATAAGCGGAAGGGCTTTCTCTGGGTTTTGACACCACCCCTATGGGATGTCTGAATGAAGAGAGGGGTGTGTGACGTCAGCTTAAAGTAGACCGATAGTTAGTAAAGTTAAGTTACACTTTAAGCAGACGTCACACAAGGAGTTCATGGTAGGTTCTAGTGTTTTTGTTTTTCCACTTCCTTCTGAAAGAAGCTATACAGGCGATGTGTGCCATATCGAGGAGCCACATTATCTATAGCCATGGCGGTCATAAAAAACTCGATGGGGCCGTAGGTTTTTGATGAGGTAAAGGTGCGCAGCAAACTGAGGGTAAGCCTACGTGTCCAGTCGGGCAGATGGGTGATTTTCACCTCCTTGTACCAGCTGTCCAGAGCCAGGGCAGCAATTTCATTTTGCGAAAGGACATCCGGGCCACCCACCGTTATTTCCTTTTCCTTTGAAGATAAGGCGTCTACTACTACTTCGGCTAGGTCGGCTCCGTGAATGGGATTGAGGCGATATTGGCCATTGCCGAAAAGGTAAACTCTTCCGCGCCTGGCCATTTCCAAAAAATCTCCCATATCTGAAAAGAAACCATTGGGACGCAGTATGGTGTAGTCCATTCCCGATTTTTTCAGTTCGTCAACAAAAGCTTCTTTGGCTTCAAAAATTTTGAGGTGGCGCATTTTATCACCATTAATGGCAGAGATGTAGATAAACTTATTAACCCCTGATTTTTGGGCTTCGCGCAGCAAATTGAGGTTAGCCTGATAATCTACATCTTTATAAGTGAGACCGTTTTTTTGACGGGTAATACCCACGGTACTGATCACTGCGTTAAAGTCGTCACAAATACCCGACAGGGAAGAAGACATGGTAACTTCGGCTTTTAAAATCTGATCGGTTCTAATGTCGGGTAACTTTGAGGGGTTTCGAGCAATAGCTTTAAAGCCTATACCTCTGCTTTCTAATTCCTTTAGAATGTGCTTTCCTAAATAACCGGTCGAACCAGCTACCAGCACCTTTATGTTTTCATTTTTATGAGTCATTGTAATTCGATATTTCTGATTATTGTCGAGGCAAAAGTGCATTGAAAGTGTAGGCCAATCGTCCGTGATTATGATTCAGGATTCATTTCCGAGGGAGTAGAAGTGGCTATTCGTGAAATTTTCATGGTGAAAAATAAAGTTATGGCCATTAATAGCACTACTATCATGGAGAGTGCAGGGTAGTTGTACATTTTGCCATCTTCATTTTGAAAAACAATCCATCCTGCAGCTGTGGCAGCAAGACCTGCACAAATGAGTTGAAGTGCTGAGTCGAATGTCATAAACGAGCCTCGGTCTGATTTTTTTGGAATTTCTAAACCAAGCGCTCCTGAGCAAATCATGCGTCCGGCCATACCTGTAAAAAGAAGGGTGTTGCATACAACAACCCACACAAGACCAGATTCATGCAACTGAGAAATGGTAAGCACCATAATTGCGGCAATTCCTGTCCCAGTGGCAAAAACCTTAAAGTGACTGGTTTTGTCTGCGAGCTTTCCTATCAAAGGGCTAAGCAGAATAGTGGCAACGCCAGATGCTCCAAATACAATGGCCAAATCATCTTCAGAGATCAGTTGGTTTTTCACATAAAACACTGAAGCAAACGTCATAAAAAGCACATCTGCTGTAACGAGAGTAACATTATTAGCGAACACCATCCAATAGGACCGCGTGTTGACAATACTCTTTAGCTTGGACGACGCCTTAGCTTGTTCATTAAGATGACCTGTGATGGGCTTAATGATCAAAAGGGAAAGGACAAAAAACAGTAAGCCTGCCGATAGGATAATAAAATAGGCCAGCTGCCATTGATAATGAGAAGCTATAAAAACCGCGGCAGGGAGGCCTAAAACCTGGCATAGAGCGAATGCTACATGTAGAGAACCCATAGCTCTTCCTCGTTGCTGTAAAGAGAAGATTTCACTAACCATTGCATAACAGATGGCCGCAATTACACCACCAAAAATGCCTGTAAACACCCGCGCGGCTATCAACATCCAAAAACCCTGCGCTAATCCTGATGACAAAATGCCAATCAAAAATCCAGTGTAGATAAATAAAAGAAGCTTTTTGCGCTCAAACCTATCGGCAAAAGTGCTGAAGGTTAAAGCGGATGTTCCTGCGCTTATAGAATAGGCCGAAACAACATATCCAAATTGACTGGTGCTAAGGTCTAATGCCGGCATCACCATAGCACTGATAGCTGGCAACAGCATAAAATCGAGTACCATAGTAAACAGCAGACCTGCAATACATATTAGTAGGTATATTTGATAAGTATTGAATTTTTGGATTTCTGCAGTGGAGGAATTCATGAGCTCGGGATTATCGCAAAAAGTTAGCAGGAAGCCGCATTTCTGGCAGGGCGTTTTGTGTGGGTTAAAACTCCGGCTTGCGCTGAAAGAGTGCCCATACTGTAAAAAAGATTTCTCCTAAGAATGTATAATCAGATATCAATATCTTTTGCCACAAGAGCAGATAAAGCAGACTTTCGAGCATGTAACCTGCACCAGAAATGATTAGTAAAACACCAATGAGCTTTACCCATCTTGTTTGATACAAAAGAGCATAACCTACAGGTAACAACCAAAGTCCCCAAAACATGGTGGCAATAAAAACTCCCGTCTGGTAGAGATTCAGATCGTGTGCAATCATTACGGGCTTTGGAGCGTGCTGCGAAAAATGTAAAACAGATACACTATTGAGTTCGTTGACCAATGATACAATGGCACCCGTCATTAAAAGAAGAGCCGCGCTAACGGCCAGTGTAGACGAGAACTTTTTTAACCAGCGGTAGGTGAAAATGGCCAGAAAAAGGCTAGCTACGTTCATTAACACAGTAGCCAATATGCCGAATCTCAGCAGTTGAGGGTTGTCTTTAACTTGAGAAAAAGTGTTGGCCGCACTGTCATAATCATACAGCGCCATTGGAACATAAGCCATGCCGAAGAATCCAAAAATAATGAGTAGTAAAAAGCTCACTCCGATTAATTTGGCATAGTTGAATTTTGTTTTCATTTTTAGCTTTTATGTTTCGCAAAACTGCTGCAATAAAGTGGGTGCAACGTCCCGCATTACAATTCTGGACGTTTTTTGATGATTTGGATCTTAGAGTAAAGCACATTTTAACTCCTTATTCCTGTCGGGATTTTAGCCATGCACGGGGAGTGAGACCTGTAGAGCGTTTGAAAAATTCGTTGAAAACAGATTTTGAGTTAAAGCCACTTTCATAAGCCAAGCCCAATAGTGTAATGTTGTTGTTTTTAGGGTCTAGTGCTTTTTGCTGAAAAGCCGTCAAACGCCAACCGTTAATGTATTCATTGAAGTTTTTACCGAGGTTTTCATTGATCAGCCAGGAGAGTTTGTTTGGGTGAACCTGTAATAATTGCGCTAGTTCTCTCAACGAAAGTGAAGGATTGAGGTAGATTTCTTCTTCACCCATCATTTGCCCCAGTTGCTCAAGAGTAGCCAGAGTTTCAGGGTCAGGGGCGATGGTGTCAATCTGTTTTTGGTCGCTTGAAATGGGAAGAACCTTACGCTCTATAGTTTGCTCCTCCCTTACTTTTTTAGGAAAATTCATCCTTTCAAGCATTTCCTGAAAGCGGTCGTCATCGCGAATAGCGTCCCACATCCAGTAATGCTTCAGGGTAACCATCATTATGGATTTTGTTTTGTACCCGTCCTCCAACATAGCTATGGCTTCATCCTTCATGCCCATGAGGGCGTAAAGAATTGCCGGATCCATGGGGTCAATAAACTCTCTACCTTTTATGCTTTGCAGAACTTCTTTTTCTTGTCCCAGTAGTATTTTTAGTATCAGATAAGAAAATTGCGCCCAGGGATTATCTTCACTTAATTCGATAGCTTTTTGAGCGGCCTCCTCCGCTTCATCAAACTTTTTCAAGAACCCAAGTGCTGTGCTCTTCCAGTGGTATGTTTCACTATTGGATGGTTCCAGTTCAATTGCTTTATTGAAAGCTTCTATAGCTTCCTCAAAGCGGGCTCCAAAATAATAGCTGATCCCCAGCTGCCAATAGCTACCGGAATGCAGTGGATCGGATTCCAGTCCTTTTTTGGATATTTCAACAGCTTTCTCACAATTATTTTCAAGAAAGATGTAGTAATAGGTGATAAAGTCATTTTGGTTTGGCAATCCGTAGCGAACTGCTTTTTGGTATGATTCTATGGCTGCATCCCAATTCCAGTCGTAATACAAATGAATAAAGGCCAGTACTTTATGTGCTCGCGGGTCGTACTGATTTAAGCCTAATGCAGTGTATGCATATTCTCGCGCTTGTTCATGAGCATCTATAGTGGAGATTATTCCAAAGGCGGCATGATGAATTAAGGTTTCCCCCATATAGGCATAGGCTTCCGCGTAATCGGGCGCCAATTCTGTAGCCTGCTTAAAATAATCCAATGACTTTACAGTGCCGTCAAAGTCTCGTTTAAAGAAGTAAATTCCCTTTAGAAGCAATTGATAGGCTTCGGTATTTTGGGTATAATTTTGACTGGTAAAGTTGGCTTCCAACTCCAGTTGCAAGCGCTCCAATACACAGTTTGCTATTTCATCCTGAACGGCAAAAATGTCGTCCAGCTCACGATCGTATTTTTCCATCCAAATCCTAAATCCATTTTCTGCAGTAACCAGTTGAACACTGATACGTACCTTGTTGGCGGCCTTTCTCAGGCTCCCTTCCAGTAAAAGAGTTACGCCTAATTTACTACCTATTTCCCGGGCATCCAGTTCTTTGCCCTTAAGGGAAAAGGCACTGGTACGGGCAATTACCTTCAATCCTTTTATTTGGCTTAATGCATTGATGATTTCTTCAGTAACTCCATCACTAAAATATTCATCCTCAGGATCAGTGCTAAGATTTAAAAAAGGGAGTACGGCAATAGAGCGTTCCGGAATTTCGGAAATCATCGGTTATTTGCTGATTGTAAGTAATATTTGAAAAGTAAAAATAGATGTAAAATTTATATTGGATAGCATGGCCTATATTCAAACAAAAAACACGATTTAGGAATACCCTAAATCGTGTTTTTGAGTAAGCAGAAATAAAGCTTGATACTTTTTACTCCATCACCATGGAGTGTTTAGGGCTTCCAAAAGAACTTGCCTGAAACCACCCCAAACCTCCTTCAATATTTGAAGGAACGTTGGCTGGTGTTTTACCAAAAAGGCCACCCTGCATAGGGGTTTCAGAAAGTGCCTGTAAATATTGGTAGGTTTCCTCATTAATGCTAATGAGTTGTAGAGTAATTACATCCCCCAATTGTGGCTTTTCATTATCTTCCAAAGTTTCCGCCCATGTGTGCAGGCGTGCTTCTAACTCTTCGCCTGCCTCAAACATGCGATCATCAAAAGCTATAATATCAGAAGCTGTTGTCATTTGATTTACTCCATTTATATAAATCTCCGCCTTGTAAAAGCTGTCTTCCTCCTTATATTTTTTGATGGTGGCCATTAAGTGATAGCCAGCCTCAAGATATGGATTCGCTATATCGGCTTTTATCACATTTACATTACTTCCCGAAACGGTATCCTTCATTGTAGATTCAGCGAAAATACTGCCTCCTTCATATTGAACATCCAAGGTGTAGGTTTTGCCAATTTCGCCCGAAAAAGTAGCCGGGGGAAGGTATAGCCCTTCATTATCTGAAGGAGTAAAAATCGTAAGTATTCCTTCATTGTCTCTTACGCTTACCTGTGCATCTACTATAGTCTGCGGAGCCTCTGAAGATAGATAGCCCTTGGTGTACACCAGTTTAATAAAGCTGCCTCCAGCTTGATTTGAAATTATTCCCTCTACAGCAATCTTGCTTTCAGGTTCATTGAGTTTAAGATCTACTACTTTGGTGCATGAAGAAAGTAGAGTTACCAAGAAGGTTAATACAAGTATAGATAGATTTTTCATGATATTAGAATTTAAAGTTTAGCGTGAAGGCGGGAATCATTGTTCCTACCAATGAGGTTTGTACAGCTTCAGTTTGTTTGGGGTTATCGGCATTTTGGCGCACTTGAATGCTGAATGGGTTTTGACGGGCGTACAGGTTATAGATGGAGAAGTTATAGCTGTATTCCCATTTTCGCCCGGGCTTTTTCTTACCGTCCAGGGTGAAGGAAATATCAAGGCGGTGAGAGTTGGGAAGGCGATATCCATTTTTCTCATCGTAGACAGGAACCACCACGCCTTCATATTCATAAGATGAGGTGGGCAGGCTTATTGGTGCTCCACTAGAATAAGTCCAGGCTGCCCCAAATTGTAGTCTGGGTTTTACCTGATATGACGAAACAAAGTTGATAGCATGGGGACGGTCTTGAGTTGGCGAGTAAGCTTTGCCTTTGTTTATGCCTTCAATTGTGCGCTCGGTGTGCGAAAGGGTGTAGCTGATCCAACCAGTTAATCTACCCTGAGTTTTCTTGAGCATAAGTTCCAATCCATAAGCTTGGCCATCGCCTGAAAGCACTTCGTTTTCAAGGTGTTCATTTAGAATCAGATTGGCATTGTCTTTAAAATCAATCTGGTTTTGCATGTATTTGTAATACACCTCTGCAGAAAGCTCATAGCGGTTATTGCTAAAGTTTTTGAAATATCCCAAAGCAATTTGATCAGCTATTTGAGGTTTTATATTTTCTGATGCAGGGAAGTAAATGTCAAGGGGTGTACCAGTGGTAGAATTTGTAGCCAGTTGCAAATACTGCATCATTCTGTTGTACGACATTTTAATTGAGCTTGAAGTACCCAACATATATCGCATGTTTAGCCTTGGTTCGAAGCCACCTTGTGAACCATGGAATTCTCGTTCATCGTAGTCAGTACTGGAGACAGGCTCGTTGGAGTTCTCTTGGTATTCATTTACTGTTCCACCTATGTTCTGAAACAATGAGTATCGCAGGCCGGCATCAATGGTAAACTCATCATTTAGCTTAATAGTTGAGCTCAGGTAGGCAGAGGACTCTAGAGCTCGCTGTGTTTCCAGGTCAAAGGTGGCTTCCACTTCACTTCCGGTAATGCTAATGTTTCCCGGGTGGATGGTGTGGTAAATAGCCGCTGCACCTATTTTGAAGAAGTATTTTGGATGAGCCAGATAAGTGAAATCCGCCTTTAGCGTTTCATCATTGATCCGCGCTTTCCATTCCAGTTGTGAGTTTCCGGTTGAATTAACTCCTAATGTGTAGTTGAAATCGCTATAAATTGCAGCGATGTCAGCAAATAGCTTGTTGGAAAATGAGTGCTTCCAGTTGGCCGTGGCCGTTCGATTTCCCCAATTCCAGCTTAATTGTTGTTTGTTTTTAAGCACATCATCGCCATAATAACCGGAAAGTGTAAGGACATCTTTATCGCTCAATCTAAAATTCATTCTTCCATTGAGGTCATAGAAATACATCACGCTATTTTTCAGATCTGGTCTGCTGCTCAATCGGGTGAACACATCTGCGTAGGTTCTGCGACCGGCAATTAGAAAGGAGCTTTTTCCTTTTTGTATTGGCCCTTCCAGGCTGAGGCGGCTGGCGATAAGTCCTAAGCCACCATTGCCGTGGAACTTTTCATTGTCACCATTTCTCTGTTTTATGTCGAGAAGTGAGGCTGATCGTCCACCGTATTGTGCAGGAACACCTCCTTTATAGAGTTCTACATCTTTTATTACATCTGCATTAAATACTGAAAAGAAGCCCATTAAGTGACTTGGGCTGTACACCGTAGCACCATCCAGCAAAATCAGGTTTTGGTCAGCCGAGCCACCGCGAACAAAAAATCCGGTAGTTCCTTCACCACCCGATTGCACTCCTGGTAAGGCCTGAATTGCTTTTAACACATCAACCTCACCCATAAAAGCTGGTATTTCCTTAATCTGCTTTACTGAAAGCACTTCGCTGCTCATTTGGAGGTCTTCAACGTTGGCTGCCTCCACCTTATCGGTTACAGTTACTTCTGTAAGCTGGGTGGAAGAGGAGGCAAGTTTTACATCAAGCTGATGCTTGCCCGAAACCTTCACTTCTACCGTTTTGGTTTCATAACCAATAAAACTGATTTGAAGTTGGTAATTGCCTGGTGGCAAGTTCAAAGCATAATAACCATTGATATCTGTGGTGGTACCAATCTTTAATTGTGGGGCAAATACACTGGCGCCAATCAGGGTTTCGGCAGTTGCAGCATCTTTAATATAGCCGCTTAGTGTTGCTTTTTCCTGGGCTTGGGCCAGAGATATCAGCAGACTAATAATGAGGGTAAATATCTTTTTCATTTTATTGGTTTTTGTTCTTTGCGGTGAGAGAATTGGTTTTTATCTCATTTGCCGGGGCAAAGCTATTCGTGGGCTCAGGCTAAAACGTCCTGCATTTCATGCAATAGGTTCGGGATTATAAAGCGGGACACTTGGTCCTTGGATGTTGAACTGGTAAAAAAGTAATGCGGTACCGGTTCGTTTGAACCAATACCGCATCTACTCTAACTTTATAACTGTTTTACACCAGATTAAAAAGTTCTGATTTAGGCCGTCTTACTTTTTCAAAAAACTGGCTTTCATCCTTATCAGACCGATATCCGATTGGGACTATCAGCGAGGAGCGCAGTTTTTCCTTTTTTAGCTCCAGAAGATTATCGTATTGATCAGGCTCAAATCCCTCCATTGGGCAGGCGTCAATTCTCAATTCTGCAGCGGCCATTATCAAGTTGCCCATTGCGAGGTACGTTTGCTTGGCCGCCCATTGGTTAATCTGCTCATCTGATTTTATGGCCAGCTGACGCTTGATGAAATCACCGTATCCTTTAACCTCCGAATAGGGTTTTCCCTGGGCTTTAGCAGTGCGTTGAATAAAACTGTCCACTAATTCATCGGTTACTTCTGTATAATGACAAAAAACCACCAGATGTGACGCATCCGTTATTTGTTTTTGCCCATAAGAGGCAGCTTTAAGCTTATGCCGTAGCTTAGTATCTTCAATAATAAAGATCTTATAGAGTTGCAGTCCATACGAGGAAACGGAAAGCTGAATAGCCTCTTTCAGGTAGTCAAGATCCGCAGGTTGGATCTTTTTGTTGGGATCAAAGATTTTTGTGGCATAGCGCCATTTTAGATTTTTTAATAGTTGCATCTTTTGTTGTTTTATTGATTCTTCAATTGATAATTTTCCATTAGGAAAGCAGACTTAAAGCCTATTTTCTCATAAAGGCCTTTACCAGCTGCAGAAGCTTGTAGGGAGGCGTATCTAAAGCCTTTATTGGCGCTGGTATGCAAAAGTTTTTGCATTATTATTGCGGCCAATCCTTGCCTGCGCCAATTAGGGATCACACCCATGGAATGCACACCCATAACTTGAGGCTGCGAGGCAAATAGCAAAGCAGTACCTATCGGGAATTGCTCTTTAAAAGCGATAACATAAGCAGCATCTCCTGCGGTTTTGTAAACTACATCTGCAGGAATTAAATAGCCGAATGCAGCCTTAAATAAACGGCTCCACAACTGTGCACCTGCCAGGTTCTCCACCTTTTTGATCTGCAACTCCTGCGGGTCAGGGTATTCTTTCAGCAAGTGCAGGTTCATCCCGTACTGCTCGGATGTTTTGGTGAATCCATGTTGTTCCAGAATGTACTTGGAAGCAGGGTCATCAAATACAGAAACAGAAATTGATTTATTTGTTAATCGGAGATGTTGAACTGCAAGCATTACACTTTGTTTCTGAAGCTCTCCCTCAAACCATAATCGACTTGGCCATTCTGATTCTGGTAGGAAGACACTTTTGAAATGCCGGTTTTTCACTACGGCATTATTTCGTTTTCCTGCAATCGTCCACAGATCTTTCAGGTTTTGGATGTTTTGTTGATTAATGTTCATGATCTATGATTTTAAGTTGATAAGTAGAATACCGCCTAACATGGCGATTACTCCCCACACTTTGGTGATGGAGATGGGAGTGGAAGTCATTCCAAACCAGCCGAAATGACCGGCTATCACAGAAAACAGCAGTTGTCCAAATAACCCCAGCGAGATCATGGAGGCCATGCCCAAGCGGGGAATGCTGTAGTAGTAAAGACTGATGCCAACAACACTGAAAAGGGCACCGGAGAACCAGAGGTGAAGGGGGATTTGTCGTATGCTGGTGACCGTTGGAAGGCTTTTTCCGGTGAGGGAGATTAAGAGAACGGCAAATAATGCACTAAATGCGAAGGCTACCAATGAGGCCATTAACGGACTTTTCAGTTGTACACCCAACTGGGCGTTGAAGCCTCCTTGTACGGCCAGAAAAACACCGCCAATAAAGGCTAAACCTATCGTGTGAAATTGACTGAACATGATCAGCAGGATTATCTATTTAACAGGAAGGGCTACCGGACGCATGGGTGATCCGCTGGCACCGCGTAACTTCAGGCTTGCACCGATAAATACGAATTCGTAAACCTGATCCCTGGCGAGTTCTTCCAAGTACATCTGCTCCAAGAACATCACTCCCTTTTCGGCGAGCAAGTAGGTGTGTACAGGAACCCAGTTATCGACTCTTTCCGGTGGAAAAGCTTCAAAACTCAGGTTATCGGCACCCAAAAGCATAATTTCCTGATCTTCTACCAGCCACTTTGCCGCATCCAGGTTTATTCCGGGATATTCATGCGTATACTCAGCAGCATGGTGGTAGTGACGTGCTTGACCGGTTCGGATGAGTACTACATCACCTTTTTGCAGTTCTAATTCCTGAGATGCGAGGGCTCCTTTTAAGTCATTTGAATTAATGCGATAGTTAGCAGGTAGTGATTCTACACCTTTATACGACAATACATCAATAAGCACCCCGCGAGCTATAATAGGTGGAATGGATTCTGCCCCAGTCTTCTTCCAGCCTTTGTCGCCCAGGTGTTCTTCTGGCGTAAATCCATTCCAGATTTTGCCATTCAGCCCAAAATGATTTAGAGCATCGATGTGCGTACCCATATGGGTGTACATGGAAATTGCATCTCCGGTATAGCTTACTTTCTCATTCATTCTGTGGCCTAAGCCATTGGGGTTGTCCACAACTGTACCGTGAGGGGTATGGGTAAGCCAATATTGGTAAGGTGGATCTCCAAGTGAATGGAAGCTGGGCATGCCTACAAAATATTCTACACTGAGATCGTAGGTTTTACCCGATTTTATTCGGGATAGAATGAGGAGTTTTGAGTTTTCATTCATCATGTTGAGGGTCCCAATTTCATCTTGTGGTCCCCACGGGCCGATTCCTGCTCTTTCTGGTTGCTGAGCCATTAGGCCTAGCTGGCTTATGGCCAGTAAAAGCATAGAAAGTTGTTTGACTTTTTTCATTGTACTGTGTATTTAAATTACTACAGCACAAAGGTTTGGAAGTGAGGATAGAAAAAAATTAAGATATCTTAAGAAAGCTCCTGAGCAAGGTTTTTGCGCAGACTACTAAGATGTTCGGGAGTAATACCCAAGTATGAGGCTACCATATATTGCGGCACCCGTTGTTCTATAGCCCGGTATTTTTGCCGAAAATCAAGATATCGTTGTTCGGCAGTTTTACTCATAGCATGTACGGTTCGTTCTTGAAGAGCCGCATAAGCTGATTGGATTTTAATTCGAAAAAAGCGTTCAAGTGAAGGGATATGATCAAAGAGTTTCAGAAGCTTTTCGCGGGGAATCTGATAAATCATACTTGGCTCCAGAGCTTGAATACAGCTCTGGGCGGGTTTTTGGGTGATATAGCTGTGAAGATCATTGATCCACCATCCTTCAATTCCGAATTGTAGGACATGTTCATGACCCTCTTGGTCCAGATAGTAGTTTCTTAAGCAACCTTTCTCAATAAAGCGCATGTGCCTGGAGATTTCACCTCTGTTTAGCAGGATTTCACGCTTCGCAAAATATCTGGAATTCACTATGGATTTTAATTTCAGCACCTCCTTATCAGAAAGTGGTACGAGGGCTCTCATATTTTGTAAAAGAAATTCCAATTACGCAATTAGTTAAAGATTAAAATTAGCCTTTTATAGGTAATTCTAGGTGGCCATTTTGAAGTTTGGGATCTAGGCCTTAGCATAAGGTTGAATTTGAAGAACCCTATTTTTGAAGTTGATGGTCACTATGCCTGATGCCATAAGGTCATAACCAATTAAGCCATCTACATTAAGTCCATATGCGCTCAACCTCCTTAAGTTGGTCATCACCAGATGTACTTTTTTGAGCTCCATGCCAACGATGATTTTCTCTAACTCTCTAATTTCAATTTCAGACTTGCTGCCATCGGTACTCAGTAATTTTCGTTTGGAAATAAAACTGGTTTGGATATTATCGCGGACTACCAGCCTCTGGTCAAGCAGTAGCGTCTCAGCTCCAGTATCAAAAGCTATACGGTAAATTTGATTGTTGATTTCTGCCTGTAGCTCAATAAGGGCACCACTGTATTTGAATGGCATCATCACATTGTCCCTTTGACTAAAATGATTTGAATTACTAAGCCTGAACCCGTTTTCATCAAGCTTGTAAATGCTGAGCAAATGTTTTCGCAGATCTATTTCCAGTTCTACGCCTTTGAATAACTTTACGCCTAACAAGCCAAGAATTTTCACATCACGGTTTGTCTCAAGATGGCTCAGGTTGATCACATCGGCTCTTTGCTGCCTGAAGTTGATTTGGGTCAACTTGAGATCAAAAACATATTTAATTTTTACCTCCCTGGCTGAACCATTTACCCCGGTGGCCTTGCGGGTACGGTCAATTTCATAATCATCAAAATGAGCCTGGTTGAGTACAAGGCCTGGGGCACCAGTGTCAAAGATAAAATAGCCGCTTTCGCCATCTACTTCACCTTTTACCAGAATAGTTTTATTAAGCTTATAAATGGGGATGGTGTGTACATGAACTTGGTCACTTTCATCAGGCCAAGAAACTTCGCTTCTATAGCTGGCACAGCCCGAAAGCATTATCGTCCATATAATGCTTATTAAGAGTAGGGCATAGAGGTGTGTTCTTCTTTTGTGCTTTGTAACTCCTGTCATCATAACTATCCGTTTTTAAACTTTTGATGAGACAAAAGTGGCTGGAAGGGATAGCTCAGAGGTTCGGAATTCGGAGTAGGAGGTACAGAATTACAATTCCAAACCTATTTCAACTCTTGGCTTGTGTTTGGTGATACATTCTATAAAATGACAAACCCCTCTAAGTGAATAGAAGGGTTTGATTTAAATTATTAAAGAAGGAGGGTTCTTTTAAAAGACTACTTTTCGCTGTCTACCTCGTGCCAATAGCCAGATTGCAAATCCTAATTCACCAACGGTCATTGGGATGCTAAGAATCATTTCCAAGTTGGTAGCCAGGCTTTCTAAGCTTTGATATTGCTTGAGTGTACAGACCAGGGAATAACCAAGCCCGGCAATGATTAGGAGTACCCCCCAAAATCGAAGCCTGGATTTCAAAGCCAGGTATCCAAGTCCTATTAAGTGAAAACCGAATACAATGAGACCCAAGGTCCAAATGTTTTCAAAGCTTTGAAAATGATCCATCACCAGATGGGCGTTAGGTTCGGTACTATCTGTAATTAGAAAATATATTTTCATTAACTGTCCAATAGCCATTCCAAGAATAATAGAGTAGATAATTCTTATCCATGCCGTGAGTACAGAAATGGATTGGTTTACACTTTTAAAGAAGTGATATAGAGCCCAGGCCACAATTATATCAAGAATTAGGATCAGACACCATCCAAGAAGCTCAACTAGGAAAATTCCCTTTGAGTTTAAGAGGTTCTGTAAAGTGGTGTTGGCATAAACCGGTTGGACAATTTGTGAATGAGCATACCCGAATGAATATCCAGCGGCTATGGCCATTAGCAGAATTGAAATGCCAGCTATAATTGCGAATCTGTTTAAAGATGTAATCGTTGGTTTCAGGGCCATGAATGATAGGTTTATGTAGCAAGCTGAGGAGTTAATGATTTTTTAAATCTTAACCCCTTTATAAGAAGGAACAGCGTAAGTGAAAACTCACCGATAACACCGCCACTAATCACTATAATTTCTAATACCCCTTTATAATCTTGGTAGTTGCTTAGAAATAGCTGGGCGCCGCTATCAGCAAAGTATCCCAAGCCTGCAACTTGTAGGAAAATTCCAACTATCCGCGGAAAGTTCACGGAACGGAAAATTAGCAATCCAAGCATAATGAGGTGCACACCGAAGAACAACAGGCCAATATTCCAAACCATGTTGAACTGTGCGAGCAAGCTGACTACATTCCCTGCTAATTCTTGTGGAGATTTTATAGCAAGGCTTGCGATGTCAAATAGGCTAAATAGAGCCACTGCGAAGATGGTTCCGTTTAAAATCCTAAGGATGGCGGAAGTGATGGCCATACCTTCATTCTCATTTTTCAACAATCTATACAGAGGAAACGCGAGGATGATATCAACCAGAACCATTATTGAAAAGGCTATCAGGCCAATTTGAAACTGTGAAATCCGGTTTGTAATATTTACTGCAGTTAATAGACCATGACCATCTACCACCATACTTTCAAGGGTGTAGAAATTGGCAAAAAAGCCGGTAATAAAAATGATGAGGTAGCCAAGGCCGGTAAGGCGTGCTGTAGTTTTTAATGATTTCATACTCATAAATTTTTAAGTATCTGGAAATTATTGGATAGCTATGACCACGTTTCCTTTTTTATGGCCAGCGCTTACATAGGAGTGGGCTTCCGAGACTTTTTCTAATGGATACTGTCGGTCGATTATAGTTTTTAAACGGCCTTGGCGAATGATGTCAATGAGTTCTGCCAACATCTCGTTTATTTCAGGAGATTTGAGCATTCCCGTGGCCGCAAACTTTGCCTTTTTGGAAGAGAATGCTGAGGTCCACATCATTTGTAACAATAGTTTGAAGTTGAGCACAGGAGATAGATATTGGCCATTTTCGGCAAGTACCCGCTTACAATCTTTAAAGCTTCGCTTTCCCACGGTGTCGTAAATCACATCATAGGATTGGCCGTTTCGCGTAAAATCATGTTTGGTGTAATCGATTACATAGTCGGCACCAAGAGATTTAACTAAGCCTATGTTGCGGGTACTACACACACCGGTTACCTCGGCGCCAAACTGTTTAGCCAACTGTACTGCAGCCGTACCTAAGGCTCCAGAAGCGCCATTGACGAGTACTTTTTGACCTGGCTTGATACCACCACTCACGTTGCGTAAAAAATTCAGGGAAGTAACCGGGCCATCTCCAATTCCTGCAGCGTCTTCGAAACTGATATTTTCAGGCAGGGGCATCACCGTTCCATCGGCTGGGACGGTAATATATTCGGCATAAGCCCCAAAGGTTTCAATGTTTTCGCCAAACACTCTCTGGCCGGGTTGAAAGTTTGAAACGTCAGATCCTACCGCCTCGACTATCCCTGAAAAGCTGGTACCCCAAATTTGGTTTTTAGGCTTGAACAAGCCCAGCATCAACCGCCCGATGTAGGGCTTACCGGTGCGCATCATGGCGTCAGCCCGGGTTACGGTGGTAGCGTGTATTTTTACTAGTACTTCATTTGGTTTTACAGCAGGACGGTTTACATTCTGAAGTTCAAAAACCGAAGGAGATCCGTAACCGGTGGCTATAATTGCCTTCATTTTATTTGCTTGCATGTCGATAAATTTTAAAGTTTAGATCGCCTGATTCTCAGACATTGACGAGGCAAAGGAAGGCAGGTTAGGCCCCTCAGGAGTTCGGGATTGTGATGGAGAGGTTCTGGATTATAATGTGGAACGGAATTGCAGGGAGATACAAAGGCGCAAAGACGTCCACCCCCGCCTTTCAGGCACCCCCGCCAGCGGGGGAGAAGATAGCCGATCACTATGAATGAAGTTGATATCGGGTAATCTCCGGCTGGCGAGGGATATCACTGACCGGGGTGGAAACTATGGAATTGGCACGTTGACTTATGTTCGCAAGCCTTTTTTGTCCACCCCCGCCTTCCAGGCACCCCCGCCAGCGGGGTAGAGGATAGCCGATTACAATGAATAAAGTTGCCACGGACTTATCCCCCGCTGGCGGGGGTGGCTCTTCCGAAAACTTTCGGGAGAGCCGGGGGTGGACTAACATTCTGAAAATCAGTAGGTGTTGAATATGCAGAACTTCTAAGAATCATTTCTTTCAACTTCCAGTTTTCTGATCCAGCCCTCAATCACTTCTATGACCTTATTAATATTCTTTAATACAGCGTCATCGGTAAACCGGACTATAGTGAAGCCCAGTGCCTCTAGTTCATTTTGGCGTTGGCGGTCCTTGGCTTCGTTTTCAGGAATTTGGTGCGAGTAACCATCCACTTCAATGATGAGACCTAATGGGAGGCAGCTAAAATCGACGATATAGTGGTGAATAGGCCTTTGCCTTCTGAATGGCTGACCGAGCATTTGCCGTTTGGAAAGGGCATATTTCCAAAGGCAAGCTTCAGCTTTGGTCATAGCCATACGGTTTTCACGGGCGTAATTTTTCAGGTTTTTGTTGTAGAAATGATTAGTAGGCATGGATTAAAAATAAGGAATCCGGTTTTTATTTGGAACACCACCCCCGCCCTTCGGGCACCCCCGCCAGCGGGGGAGAGTCAGCTAATTACTCTTAGTGAAGTTGATAAAGGTTAGGTTGGGCTGGCGAGGGAGTTCGCAGACCGGGGAGGAAACTTTGGAATTGATACGGTGACTTTTGTGAGTAAGTTTTGTTTGTCCACCCCCGCCCTTCGGGCACCCCCGCCAGCGGGGGAGAGGATAGCCGATTACAATGAATAAAGTTGCCACGGACTTATCCCCCGCTGGCGGGGGGTGGCTCTCCAGAAAACTTTCGGGAGAGCCGGGGGTGGACTTATATTCTGAAAATCAGCAGGTATTGAATAAACCGAACTCTTATGAATCATTTCTCTTTAATTCCAGTTTTCTGATCCAGCCCTCAATCACCTCTCGCACCTTATTAATGTTTTTTAATACAGCGTCATCGGTAAACCGCACTATAGTAAAGCCCAGCGTCTCTAGTTCATTTTGGCGTTGTCGGTCCTTGGCTTCGTTTTCAGGAATTTGATGGGAGTAACCATCCACTTCAATGATGAGGCCTAATGGGAGACAAATAAAATCAACGATATAGTGGTGGATAGGTCTTTGCCTTCTGAATTGCTGACCGAGCATTTGCCGTTTAGAAAGGGCGTATTTCCAGAGGCAAGCTTCAGCTTTGGTCATAGCTTTACGGTTTTTACGGGCGTAGGTTTTCAGGTTTTTGTTGTAGTAATGATTAGAAGGCATAGAATAAAAATAATGAAACCGGTTTTTATTTAATCAATTCCACCCCCGCCTTTCAGGCACCCCCGCCAGCGGGGGAGAGGATGGCCGATCACTATTAATAAAGTTGATACAGGTTTGTCCCCCGCTGGCAGGGGTGGTGAGGCCACGAGCCGAGGGTGGAGTTTACGGTCCGGAGGTGGAGACGATGAAATTGACACAGTGACTTTTGTTCGCAGGCTTTGTGTGTCCACCCCCGCCTTTCAGGCACCCCCGCAAGCGGGGGAAAGGTCAGCCGATCTCTACTAATGAAGTTGATATAGGGTTATTTCGGGCCAGCGGGGGACAGAAGCGGCTAGCTATGCTCCTTGCATCTCTGTTACACTCATCGATTTTTTGTGAAATAACTAGACTTTGGTACTGGATTTCAACCATTCCTTAGGCGTCATCCCTACTTCTTTTTTAAAATATGTGTTGAAAACAGTTTTGGAGTTAAAACCACTTTCATACGCCAAGCCAATAAGGGAAATATGAGAATTGGCTTCATCGGTTGCCAGAATCTTGAAATGCTCTACCCGATAGTGATTTATAAACTGGTTGAAATTTTTTCCCAGCCTCTCATTTAGTAGCCAGGAAAGCTGATTGGGGTGAATTTCGATTCTTTCTGCCAAAGATCGGAGCGAAAGATCTGGAGAGAGATAAGGCTGTTCTTCCATCATATAAGATAAAAGCTTGGTGGAATAGTCACTAGCGGTTCTGTCATCCAGCAAAGCAGCTTTTTCCTTCTCTTGTTTGGCTCTGGGCAATTCTCCATAGAGTCGGGAGTGGAAAATTTTGTAGCGATCATCCTTGCGAAGATTGGCAGCAAGAGGATTGGCAAACCCTAAGTACAGTATAGAAGATTTCATCTGAATGGCTTTGTCAAGCCATTCAAAAGCCTTGTCGTATTCTTCCTTTTGCGCGTAAGCCTGAAGTAAGTAGGAATGATCCTGAAAAGCCATTGGGTTTTGAGCTTGTTCATGTAGTTGCTGAAAGCTCGACTTGCTTTTAATTTCGTCTCCCGCAATAATATGGGCAAGGCAAGTAATTCCAAGTTTTTCCTGAACAATATATTCCTCAGGTGTTTCTTCCAAAAGCGTCAATGCTTCACCTTCTCGATTCATGTTCAAAAAGCAATAGCACTTGGTAATAATTGCGGGTAAGTTTTGGGGATTCTTCTCAAGAAGCATATCGATAATAGGCAATGCGGTTTCAAACTCACCGGAATTGTAATGGTAAAAGGCCTTAAAAAATATTGTTTCCTGATTCAAAGGGTCTATTTCTAATGCTTCATCAAGATACCTACCTGCCAGTTTTTTATCTCCGGCCAGTAGGTGTAAAAATGATATAAACTGCAGGGCTTCCGGGTAGTGAGGCTTTAGCTCAACTGACTTTTTAGCGTATTTGTAGGCTTCCTGAAAATTGGAATTCACAAAAAAAGCAATATTGGCAAGCTGGTAAAAGGCTGGAGCGTTTTCCGGATCAAGTTTTAGAGCCTTATTGGTATATTCAGAAGTTTTGGTCCAGGCTTCTTCAAAAGGCATATTTTGTGTTATGCCCATAAAACCATACGCATCTGCAATTCCAGTTAAAGAAGGAATATGGTTGGAGTCAATATCCAGAGCTTTATTCCAAAGTTCAATGGACTCAGACACATCCTGGGGATTCCATTTGTTGAAGAGAAACTTTGCCTTCAGGGAGTATTCGTATGCATCCAGGCTTTCGGTTTGCCTTTCTACCAGGTGTTCCGCAATCTCAAAGTGTCCATACTGTTCCCTTAATTTTTCAGCGATGTGCAAGCTTATTTCATCCTGTATTTCAAAAATATTTTCAAGTTTCCTGTCCCAGGTTTCTGACCAAAAGTGAAAATCATCTTCAGCCTGGATGAGTTGGGCTGTAATACGAACCGTATTGCCAGCTGAGCGTACACTACCTTCTAGAATTACCGATACATCAAGTGTTTCTGCAACTTCTTTTATTGGAACTGATTTGTCTTTAAAAAAGAAAGATGAGGTACGGGAAGTGACCTGCAGGCTTTCGATTTTAGCTAGCGCATTTATGATTTCCTCGGTTATACCATCACTGAAATATTCGTTCTCCTGGTTGGAACTCATATTTACAAAAGGAAGTACGGCTATGGAAGTAGCTGGCATGGCTATAGTATGAACCTGCAAGATAGCCCGCTCATTTTGAAAACTTAAAATTGTTGTTAAAACTATGTGTTGTTAAGGTGCCCAGCTTCCTTATGTACTGCTATTCTTCAGAATAAGCTGAAAGCTATGCTAATAGCCTCATTTACATTCAAGAATTTTGACAATTCTATTGTTAATGATTTCTGACAGGTTCCAATTGTACAGTTTTGGATCGGTTGTGCTGTAGAATTCAACCGTAACTGCATCCAGGTCTGAGTGATATTTTGCAAAACTTTGGTACCCCGGAACCCAGCCAGAATGTTCATACTCATAAATGGAAGAGTAGATTTCCTGTTCGCCAGGTTCAAACAGTGACCCCTGCCTACCGGACAGGCAGGCGTCATTTAGTGCTCGTAGAAAAATACCAAGGTCTTCAGCTGTAGCCAGCATACCAAGTTCATCATTCTTTAAATCAAAAGGATGGCCAACATGGTAGCCGCTCATCACATCGTCCAAATTCACCTCCTTCAGTGAACCAAATGTATTGTTAAGATTTAGCGGGGTTAAAATTTCTTCCCGTATGAATTTGAAGTTATCATAACCCAGCTCATTATCCATTATCTTATTGATTATCAGATAATTTGTGTTGCAATACTCATAGCCTTCACCAGGTTCAAATTTGGCCGGCTTGTCCAGAATCAACGCAAGACTTCCTTCATAGCTCTGTGTGGGGGCGGCCCAAAAATCAGGGGTATCAGTAAAATTAGGAATGCCACTTCTATGCTGAAGCATCAACTGCAAAGTGATATTGCCTGCGTTTTCAATTCTTCCCTCAAGTTCGGGCAGATAATCAACTAATGTTTTATCCAATGAAAGCCTTCCATCATGTACCAATTTGGTCACTGCCACGGCATCATAAAGCTTACTGATGCTGGCGATTTTGAATAAAGCATGAGGATTTGCCGGTATTTTCTTTTCCCGATCATGCCAGCCAGCCGCATAAAAAGCCGGGGGTTTGCCAGCTTCATCTACATAAGCGATCATTCCATCAAACCCGAGATCGATGGCATCGTCAACTTGTTCTTGAATCGTATCAGGTAAAGGAAGTATCCAGGCTTTTACCAGTAACCATGGCACAAAGAAGAGGGAGACAATTGTTCCGACTAATAAGACTATTCTGATTATGGTTTTGGTTGGTTTGTTCATTTTCATCAAAAATGTGGGCATTTAAAAGTACATTATCAGAAACGATACCCGATGTTGAACTGAAAGGCCAGGTTAAGACCAAACTCATCAAAAAGATTATTCGAAGCAAATTGAGGGTAGGGGTTCTCAGATTTTTTTTGGTGGGTAAAAACTCCAAGGCTCACATTCGTGCCGATATATGTTTCTTCAAAGGCATTGATCTGAAAACCGTACCCCCAGTTTAATAAGAGGTAGTTGTAAGTGGTGGGGTAGTAAGTTTCCAATTTATTATTTAGGTAAGAAATACGCGTAAGTAGGTACATGTTGAATTTATTCCCTGTTCCATTGGGAAAGTACTTGTAATTCAATTCCAGGCTTAGTATTCTTTGATCTTTATGGATGTGGGGGTGCAGCCCGGCGCCTAATTCCCACTGGCCTTTTCCCCTGAAGTAAATAATACTTGGAACTAGTTGTATGGGGTAAATTTCCCCGTTCATACCTGAATTGATAGCAAAGCCAAAACTACCATCAGGCTTTTTTTCTTGCCCGTGGCTCAGGAGCGGTATCAGAATGATACAACTTAAAATTAAAAAGCGTTTCATTGCTTAAAGCTTTCCTTTTTTATAGCATGTACGATCTTGTTGTAAGATCGCTCCAGACCAATCCAGAACATTTCTCCTTTACTGGTATTTACAAACTGCACCACCACGGCATCGATATCGCCATAATACCTTACAATGCTTGTGTACCCATTCAGCCACCCAGTGTGTTCGTATTCGTAAACCGAAGAGTAGATGGCCTGCTCATCGTCATTAAGTAAGGTTCCATCAATCAGGCCTCTTAGAAATATCGCAACATCTTCAGCACTGGCTATCATAGATCCACCAGGCCTAGTGTGGTCATCCATTTTTAAATCACCTTCGTCGCCGATGTAATAGCCACTCATTACATCATTAGAATCCACTTCACTGAGCAAACTGAAGGTGTTCTTCAAATCAAGGGGCTTTAAGATTTCCTCCTGGATGTAGTCATGGTGACTGTAGCCTAAGGTTCTGTCCAGTATCTCTCCAATCAAGAGGTAGTTGGTATTGGAGTAGCCGTATTTTTTGTCTGGCTTAAAGTCAGCAGGTTTATCAAATATGAGAGTAGCTGTTTCCATGTAGCTTTCCTGTGGGTCCCGGTTTGGAAAGTCTGGTTCATAAACATACTCCGGAATACCGCTGCGATGCTTTAACATCATTCTCAGCGTGATCTGATCGGCATATTCGATTTCATTAGTTACTTCAGGAATAAGCTGTACCAGTGTGCTCTCCAGAGATAGTTGCTGGTTAGCAACTAGTTTAGTTGTGGCAGCCGCTATATAAAGTTTGCTGATGCTGGCTATTTTAAATAGGGAGTGTGGGTCTGCTGGAACCAAGCTTTCCCGGTTGTTCCAACCAGCGCTGTATAGTGAGGATTTTCCGGATTGGTTTACACAAACGATGATTCTATCATATCCATTGTCAAGTGTTTTTTCTACCTCCTCCTGAACTGATTTAGGGAAGTAGATCAAATCCTTGGAACAACTACTTAAAACTAGCATTAAGAAAAATATTCCCAGGGAAAGACTACTTAGAATGGTAGGTAGGTAGTCTTTCATATCGTCTGTCTTAATCTCGTTGTGAATAATGATTGTGGTAAAGAGTTATACATTCAATAGCACTATTATTTAGCATTTTGAGATTTATTTTAAAATCTATACCCTATCCTCAAGTGCATGTTTAACTCAATTCCACTTTTGTCTTTTGAATATCCTGCACGTTCAGCAAATGTGTAACTATATCCTGCGCCAATTCCGGCTTCAAAATTGAAATGTTCCCCTATATTTCTTCTAATTCCATACGTAGGTATGATGGCGAAATCACTTACTACCGGAGCATCATCAGTATTGAAAAGAGCCCATTCTGGATGATAACTAGTTTTTAAGGCAATAAAATTGCCACTATTTCCATCAATTCTCTTTGAATTCTGGTAGCGTTTTTTGAAGTTGTGATAAAACCTAGGCTCAATAACTATCACCGGTGTGAGGATAAACGGAGAATCATAATCATCATAATAAGTGGTTTCCCAAATACCAAGATCAAAACCAAGCTCTGTTCTTAGTGCTATTGTATTTGTCAGCCTTGCTTCATTGTATGCCCAGAGTCCTAAAACTCCGGTTTGTATACCGAATGTCGATTTTTCCACACTCGTATTTTGAGATTTTCCGATTAAAGCTAGTCCACACAAAGTCAGAATGAATACCGTTTTTTTCATGATTTTTTCTTTTTGAATTGTAATCTCAACAAAGCACCTCTCAGTGTTTTTTTTTGTGGGAGATTAGGTTTTCCTACTCCGCTTTGTCAAGCTCATGGTGCAAAAGTGACGTGGAAAGAAAGGTGAATCGTCCGGAAATGTAATTCTGGACTTATAGGGAGGTTTATAACCTTTTGAACTGGCTTAAGCCTGATTAGATTTCAACCAGACCTTCGGTGTCATCCCTTCCATTTTCTTTAAAAAACGTGTTGAACACCGTATTGGACTTAAAGCCAGCTTCATGGGCCAGGGCCGCAAACATAAAGTTGATTTTGTCTGATATGATTTGAATTGGTCTTCGGTATCTCACTGCTGGTTCATCTCAGAAATAGACCTTATACATGAGATTAGGAAAAAATCCGACCTGTGTGACATAGCCGATGTTATCAGGTTCACTGTCATCGTAATACTCCGATATTCTTCCCAGGGCATTAGTGATATCGTAGATGTTGAGGTACAATTCGTGCGTTGTTTTTTGTTTATTCCATTTGTAGCTCACAGAGAGATCTATCTGATACAGGTTGTCTAGGGACGTTTCATAGGCTTTGTCATAGTCCCAGTATTGATCATTGGCTGGATCTACATCTAGGTGGCCTTGATCATCTCTTTTTAGCGGTATTATTTTTCTTCCTCCGCCCACAAAAACTTTTAGATTAATAGTGAGTGCCTGATTGTCCTTTCTTCCAAGATCGAGAAATTCCTTCCCGGCTAATATGTTGACGATATACTCGCTGTTATATTGTGTGTTTCGCCATCTGTTTTCCAGGGTTTTGTACTTCGATTGAAAGAGCGACATATTGATCAGGAAGTAATAGCTGTCGTTAAAGAATTTCTCGATAGTAAGCTCCACTCCATAATTCTTGCCTTTCCCTTCATTGACTAGATGCACGTATTCATATTCTATTCTTTCATTTATTGTAGCATAATAGCTAGTGTCTTTGGCTACAGGTAAATCATATAGCCACTGGTAGTAGACTCCCAATGTTGCTTTTAAATCAGGCCTAAATCGCTTCTCTATCGCAAGCGTATAATGGTCTGCCTTCAGCAGCCCCAGATTGCGGTTGGGTTCTGTGAGTATGCCATTGTCATTCGGTACTTTTGCGAAATAGTTATGAGCACTTTCCATTGTGCTGTGCTTGCCATATCCAAGGATAAGATCAATGGTGGGGGTTAGCCCCCAATCCATGGCAAATCGCGGCTCTAGTGTTCGGTTTTGATTGTAGAGTTCATTCATTTGTTGAATGCCGGTAATAAATGTGAGCTTTCTGGATGCCTGAAATTTCCAGCTTATGAAATTCCTAAGCGTGCTCATTTGCTCATGAAAATCAGCGAGCAATCTAGGGGCGGATACAGTATCTTTCTGAAGCTGCTGGAAATAGTCATAGCTGAAATATGAATATTTAAATCCTGCCTGTAGCTTATGCCGAATATTGATTTTATAATTAAAGGTCATTGCTCCACGGTAGGTTGATTTACTCACGTCTCCGTCAAAATATTGGTAAGGTGAATCCTCAGCTGGAGCAGGAGGAGTGTATCTGGCTTGCACATTATCATTGATACCATCAGTAGAGTATACTACAGAAGTATTGAGATAGCTCTTTTTGGTTAGGTAGATCGAGTGATTGATGCCGGTATTAAAAAGATAACTTTTCGTAGAATGATCTTTTGACAGGGTGCTCAATTGAGCGCTATGACCAGGCGACTCCATAGCTTCCATGCCCGACATATTCTCTAAGTCAAACCCACTATAACCACCTAAACCAAAGATCGAGAAAGTACCTAGCTTATCAGAAGGCAGCATAATTTTGAATGCACCATCTTGAAAATTAGTAACCCCACTGCGGTCCAGCAGGCCGAGGTTGCTCATCAGCGTGATAGTGGAGTAACGGTAGTTGACCAGGAAAGAGCCGGTATAGCCCTCTTTGAGTGGGCCTTCCAGGGTAATGTCTGTACCCATAATGCCCACTCCAAACACCCCTTCAAAGCGTTCATTGTTTCCAGATCTTAATTTGATATCGTACACGCCAGACAATACATCACCATATTCAGCAGGGAATGCGGAAGTGTAAAAATCTGAAGTAGCCAGCAGATTGTTATTGAGTGCACTGATGCCTCCCGTACCGATCCCACTTTGATTGGCGAAATGGTTTGGGTTGGTGATTTGTATCCCCTCTAATCGCCATTGCATATATTTTGGTGAATTACCACGAACGATGATGTCGTTGCTTCCATCTTGAGTTGTAGCTATCCCTGCGTAGTTTGACAGGATTCGGGTAGGATCGTTAAAAGGTCTTGCATATCTGTTTGATTCTTCAGGAGAGATTGATCTGGCGTCAACCAATGCCATGTCATTGACTGGAGTTCCTTTGTCCATTCGTGCTACCACGGTCACCTCCTCCATTTTTGTAGCATACTCACGCAGGGTAAGATTTAATACCACTTCCTTGGCCGAATTCACCACAATATTTGGAATTATTTTTTGCTCATAACCGATATGTGAAAGTTTTAGATTTACGCGCCCGACTGGCACTTTTTCAATCCGGAAATTTCCATTATTATTAGTGGTAGCACCAATAGGAGGAGAAGAGCCTTCAATACCTACTGTCACTCCAACCAACGGTAATTTGCTCTCCTCATCTATTACCTGTCCACGAATGGTTTGCGTTAGAATTTTTAATTTGGTTCCCTTAGATTGTTGTTTAGGTTTAGCTGTAATGATAATGGTATCATTCATTTCCTGGTAAATCAGGTTGTCCTTCAGAACATTAGCTAAAGCATTTTCATGCGACAAGCATTGCCCAAAAAAGATGAAGACTACAATCCAGAATAATTTCGACCTTATATCACACTTATTTAATAAATTCTTCAATTGTACTAAATTACTCAGAAGCTGGTAAATTGGAGAACAAGAGAACTACAAGCACATCAATATTGGCCAAGAACTTTAGGAATTTCTCAGTTCTACCATCACTGAAATACTCGTTCTCCGCATAGGAACTCATATTTAAGAAAGGCAGTAAAGCTATGGTAGTGGCTGGCATTGTGGCAGTTAGGAATTGCAAGATAGCCTACTCATTTTTAAAACTGGAAATAGGGGCAAAGAACAATGCATACTATACCAACCCAAGAACTGGTAATGATCGTGAATCAGGTCGATAGAAAGATGAATGCGCCACGCATAATTACCAACTCTGAAATTGATAAACACCATTTATATCACCTGACAGTTGTATGATGTAACTGCCTTCTTTCAAACTTAGGTTAACGCGGTAGGCATCGTAAGCTTCAATGTCTTGCTGTAAAACGCATTTACCACTTAAATCAAATATGCGAAGTTCAGCCTTCCAGTTTTTCTTCGTTTTAGCATCTATAATGATGTGATCTTTTACGGGGTTAGGGTAGAGGATATACTCCGTTTCCTGAACTAAATATTCAGGTGTGCTAAGACTAAGAGCCAACTGAAAGTCGGGGATACCGTATCCCATAGAATCGTTTGGGCTGGTAAATAGATGTGCGGAATTACGAATATACCCGGCAATTTCCTCACTGTGCTTTGCAGGATAAGCTTCAATTAAACAAGCCGCTAAGCCTGCAATCAGAGGGGCGGCGAAGGAAGTGCCAAAATCCGCATTGAAATTTCCTGTAGCGTCAATTAGTGTCGTAGGCGAACCCTGTGCCATAACATCTGGTTTTACGCGTTTGTCAAAGCTTGGGCCAATGCTTGAAAGCCAGGCATAGGCCCCTTGCCAGCTTACCGCACCTACAGCAAGCACTGAATCACCATCAGCCGGAGCCGCAATATGCGGTTGGGATGTACCGCCTTCATTTCCGGCACCGGCTACTACCAACATACCCTTTGCAGCAGCTAAATCAGCAGCTTTGGTAATTATGGTAGTATTCCCGTCCATATCATTGTAGCTGTAATCATCCTGTGGATTGTCAAAAGTTTGATAAGAAAGTGAGGTGTTGATAACATGGGCGCCAACACTGTCCGCAAATTCAGCAGCCATTACCCAATGGTCCATTTCAATAGGAGTTTCCTGATATACATTTTCAGTAGTAAACAACCAATAATTCGCGTCAGGGGCGGTGCCGATCATGGTATCTGCAAGATTAGCCGCCATTATGGAAAGTACGCTCGTACCATGGCTATCCCACCCTACAAACACATTGGTATCATTGGTTATGTAGTTGAAAGTACCCATAAGCCGCTGAGAAATTCGTAGGCTATCAAAAGCAGAACTTTGCAGAAAACCTTCATATCCGGCATCAATTACTGCTATTGTAATGCCTGTACCTGTATGACCTTCCTGATGCAGTAACTGACCATTCAACATTTCAATTTGACCTCGCGCAAAGCCGTAATTGAGAGTATCACCAGAATGAATTCCACACAAATAACTTTGATGTCTTTGAGGAAATTCAATGCGTTTTACAAAGGGTAGAGATGCAATTGATTGGGGAAGTGGGTGACTGACGTAAATATAGTTCAGCCACTTTGAATGGGCCAGTGGTATAGCGCCCAATTCTTTCAGGGCTTGTATGTATTCTTTCGCGAGTGGTAAATCACTTTCAGTTAGAGGTATGTTCTGTAAAGCTCTCCTGTTAAGTGCAGCGCTTGTTAGAAAGCTTTCCGGAGTTTTTAGCAATTGCTGGCTAGAGCCTTTATCTTTTAGGTAAACTCTAAATTCAGATTGATTTTGGCCTTTTAGACTCAGGCAAAACAAAAGCCCCGTTACTAAATAGATGCACTTTTTCATGAACAAATTTTTGGCGATAGTAAGATTTGAGACTGGCATATTGTTGATGAGTTGTCTTATTTAGATTCTTTTTGTTGAATTGCGTATTCAATTCCCACCCTGTTGGCAATCACCAGAGAAATATCTTTGGGTAGCTGATCCCGTTCAATGCCCAGGATTGCGTCAAAGGCCGCACCAAAGGCAAATTCCCAGGCTAACTTAAATTGTTTCATAGCGTTTTTCATGTGGATTCTTTCTGAATCTTAGGTTGATCTGTGCCTTTAAACAGCTAGGTTAGAATAACTGAGGCAAAGGTGAGTGCTTGATTTTTCACACAGGTGCGGAATCTCAACTGTAGGTTCTGAATTTCATATTTGAACCAAAAGAAGGCCTAATGCTGGAGATTGGCTGAGGTTGATACGTTAAAAATTATGTTAATGTTGATTAATGAGTATGTTTTTAGGCAACCAATTAACTAATGTTTGCATCTATACTGGAATAACTAAAACATAGAAGAATGAAAACAACTTTGCTAAGCCTTCTCCTGATAGGCTGTATGCAGATAAGTGCCCAAAGCTGGACCAATATCGCATCGGATAAAAACGGCGATGATCACGCTTTCAATACGGATGCACAGAGTCTGAATTTCCGTTATAGCGCCGGGGAGGATAGTATCTATATACGCCTTAATCATTACAACGCCAGAGGTGGGGATTTCGGGTATGCCGTAGCTTTGGATACCAACCTTAATCCCAACGATGGAGCAGCAGCACCACAGAATAATCTGGTGAGTGGCTCGCCCAATCTTAGCATGAAGTATGACTTGATCCTCTACGTGTATCAAAACGGATTTTTTCCGGGTGTATATGTCGATACTTATGATGCACAATCAGGAATCTGGAATGCCAACATTATGGTGGACACCAGCGATCAATATTCAGTGACCCTTGGCATTAGCTTGTCAGACCTGGGCGGCAAAACCGAATTTAATCTCATTGCCTTTACCGGCTCTTTTGACATTGCTCCCGGTGGAGCCGGGCCATCAGATGTTATTCCGGATAGCAACTATGGCGAGATTCGGAAATCAGGTATTGGCCAAACAGAATTTCAAAGACAAACGGGACTATTTCCAGTTCCGGCGAAGGATTACTTCTATCTAGAATATTCCGGAAGCATAGTGCTGTTTGATCTTCAAGGTAAAAGACTTGACTCCAAAGAAGTGGCTTTTAATCAACCAATTCCCTGTGGTGATTTAAGTCCGGGCGTATATCTAATTGCTACGCAACAAGGAATACCTCTTACCAAGCTTATCATAGGCAGGTAATGGATTGAAATATTGTGAGGTAATTGGGGGGAATGGTTCTTGCCATGCTATTCATACTGCAACCCAGGGTGAAAGTTGTGAATAGCTATGGTCATTGAACAAACAATGCACTCACATGCTGCCCTTGGTATTGGTCTGGGTCAGAACAATAGGGCATGCTTCAGTGTACCGGAAGATAGAGCCAAATCTTTTTCTTGGCGGTGAGTTGATCCACATGTCCGGCAATTTGCTGATTCTCAGAATAGACATGCATGTGCAGCCTTGAATTATGATGAGTAAATACTCCAGCGTGATTTTTGGAAAAAAAACCCAAAACAGTAGCACTCTGATTTTTTAAACAGTTCTGTAAACCAGAGTTTCGGTGCTTCTCATGGCTGTGTTCCGCGTCACCATCTGGCCAGTTGATCACGTGCCAATCCACTTGCGAAAATTTTCCTTTTAGCAGAAAAGGGAAGGGTTTCTCTGTGTTCAACCCTTTCTCGGAAGCAGCTTCCTCCACAAAGGCCTGCAAAGCTTCCTTGTTTTCCAGATTCTCAGAGATCAATACGGAGTCCCAACGCTCTACATAGCTGGCAACGAGAAGGGTAGCAGCATGATTATAGCTGTCGTCAATTACCAACTGATCATTTACAACCGAAGAAATGTAGGCTTTGCCATTTAGAATTAATATCTCTCCTTTCAGGTTTTCCAATGCACCCAGTGCGTATAATTTGTTGGAATCAAGGTGGGATAGCTCTACTTCACGAATCATATTGTTGTGATGCATAATATTGGCCAGGGCGCCATAAATATGCACGCTTGGGTTGGTGGGCGTTACAAGGAACAAGAAACTTAATAGTATGGAATGAAACATGCTTTGAGAGTGAAAAACTAAAGGGGAAAAGATAGAAGTTTAAACTAACAACGTTAGGCTAAGCCAGCAGCCCGGCTTTTTAGCTAAGAGTTGTACATATAGATTAAGTTTGAACTAAAGATAAAGATTTTTCTAAGCGTAGGAGAAGGGAAGGGTTGAGCCATTGTTATCTGCAGGCCTTTTTTTTCTTGTTCATTTTGGCTTGACCCAAAACGAACCAAAAGGTCAAGGCTGCATTTCCTCAAGCCCGGCTTTCTTTGTCAAGCCCAAGTTCGGCCGAGTGATTCCGCCTGAGGCGGACTTCTCGGTCTCCCTAAGGCTTGACTTTGAAACTCGTGCTTTCATAAATGAGGCCGATGTATTCAACCGCCTATTTCATTGGTCAAAATGCCCTGTTTATCAAGTATAAGTAGAAAGTAAATGCGGTAAGAGTTACCTTCAGACAGGCGTTGTGTCGTTCAGTACCTTAAAGCAAGCTTTAGCCCCTCTCTAACAAAGCCTGGTCTGAGTGACGATATGCCCTCAACAATTCTTTTGCTTGCAGGTAGCTAGCAACTAAAAACTAAAAGTTTGCCCCGTTCTACGGGGTGAATAGTACTGTGTAACTGGTAATAGATACTTGCCAATGAGTACTGGGTACTTAGTACCAGCAAGCATGTTAACGACTGTCACCTAGAGTGACTACCCTTTAGTTTATCGAGGAGGAGATGAGGCCTATTTCAGGTTCATTAGTTGTCTTTCCTTAAATTTAGAGTGCCAGGTTGATGGAACTAACTACCTTAGAAAGGTTTATATACTAATTTAGCTAGGAATAGAGTAGTATGGGACTTGAGAAGCTAATTCCAAAGAAATTGAAACCAGGCTTACTAGCGGGAGCTCTGGCACTAGGAGGGTCTTTGGGAGCGCAAGACTACCATACAGGACAAGTAGATATTGTTGGTGGACTTGGCAACGATACCGTTGTATTTACACCAGCAGATACCATTAACGATGATGTCAGAGATAGCACATATACAACATTTCTTGATGCAAACGGTCAAGGCCGCATTGATTCTGTAGATATTCACAAGAAGAATTCAATTGGTCTTGAAGAAACAAAACTGGAAGACTACACGAATCTGTGGCAAAACCCAGTAAGTAACAAAGCCTGGATTGTTTACGACCATACAAGATTAGATGAAGTCAACTATCACGTTTTCAGCCTAGACGGAAAAATAGTTAGTCAAGGAACTAATAGAGATGGTCGCATTGACATTCCAATGAACGATTTGGCTAATGGAACGTACATTGTCAATGTACAAAGTCTTGGACAAACAGAAAGTTTCAAAGTCTTGAAAATGCCAGGGTACGACGATCCTGTTGATGGAACATTCAAAGCAAAGAAATCAGTAATGACGCCCGATACAAGTACAGCATCATATCATGTTTTTTCTCCAATAAAACCAGGATACAAAGCAATTGATGACGTTATTACGTTGAATATTGGTCCAAATATTGTTGACTTGAATCACTTGCGAGAGAATTGGGATACTGCAACGTTTTCATTACCAATAAGAACACGGAACTCTCGAACTAATGCAACAATCGGTCCATTTACTGTGTATACACAAGTAAAAGTTGCTGAAGATAAACCATTTACACAACTCGACACTCTTTTAGCAAACCCAACTGTCATCTATACAGGACCAAGTGAAATAAACATCACAAAACCATTGAATAACTTTATCGATCCCGGAGCAAAAGTAATCATGTCAACAAACAACATTATTGACATGACACCAGCAGACTCAGCCAATCCATCGCTACAGTATATTGGTTGGAAAGCAACAACTGATTCAACAACAGTGATTAACGGTGCCAATGGGACGTTTAACTTTTTTATTGATGAAATATCTGCAGATCCTCGCCTTGACGAATCCTACGTCAAAGTTTACGTGGAAGAACTCGACCCGAACTTAAACGCATCCTTGCCAACGAACGCTATTGCAGTGTTAACAGACACAGCAACGGGAAGTAAAGATACTATTTTTGTTAATCCTGCGACTGGGTGGGGAACAAGCAGTACTGCTTACCCTGGTGGAACATTTTACCATGTTGACATCGGTGTTCCTGGCGGCGTTGGTGCAAACGGACACAACTTAAAATCCTATGACAACATCCCCATCACCATTAACAGAACAAATTATTTCATGTTGGCAAGCGGTGACACCACAAACCTAGAAATGAAAGTGCAGTTATATCCAGACAGTATCAATACAAAAAATCATGGAACAGTTACGTTTAGTGCAGCTGAGATTGATGAATTCTATAAACAAACCAATGTCCAAGTAGGTTTACAAGATTCTTTAGCATACCACCTTAGTAATTTATTTCCCACCTTTGCTGCAAATAATGTAAAATATGCAATGGATTCAATTAACAAAAATACTTCAATCATAACTGCAGAAGTGGCAAACACCATACAAAATACCACTCCTTACAATCCACAAACTGCAACATTTTCTTCACATGGAATTGAGTTTATTCCAGGTAATGGAAGTTACATAACAACTTCAGGGTTACCAATGAACTCAACATACGGAATTGGAAGTGCAACTGCTGGAGGAACAGCCGATGTTTCCACATACAATGTAATTCTTAAAGAATTTTTTCGAGGCATTGGAGAAAAAGACGTAGCTTCGCGAACCAGCGTGCTAAATGGTACAGCATCATCTCCAACAGCAAAAGATTGGGGAAGTGTTAACATCATGTATCACATCAGTAAAGCAGTACATAAAAACGAAACACAAAACGTTCATCCCAAGTATATTTCTGACAATACAATTATTGGAAATTAATAAGCTTGCACATTTGTACTCTCATCATTACCATATATTTCAAATCCGTTAAATGAAGCTTCCAAACAGCAAGCTTCAGAATAAGCATTTAGCGTACCTTTCACTATTCGTATTATCTACACATTCCCGATTATAGGAACCAAACAAAGGATCATCTGAACCTTTAATGTCATCACAAACAATATCTTCAGATCTCCCG
The DNA here is from genome assembly GCA_965229445.1 of Owenweeksia sp. Lineage (GTDB taxonomy): Bacteria > Bacteroidota > Bacteroidia > Flavobacteriales > Schleiferiaceae > Owenweeksia. The sequence continues at coordinate 2,205,820 of OZ245876.1, read as the reverse complement.
AAATCACAAACTTCAGCTTCAGGTTCACAATAGTCATTTCCAACAACTGCAAACTCTTCAGGACAGCAGTAATCGCCAAAATTCTAAGGCGTACTTGCAACATCCCCACAAGCTACAACATTCCCACTGTCATTTATTTCTGTCCCATGTGGAACACAGTACCCTTCTCCCATTAACCCACCCTTCGACAAGCTCCCGCCATAGTCGGGCAAGCAGGGCAAAGCATTGCCGAACGGACCCCATCACCCTAATACCCCATAACCTATAACCCATCACCCATAACCCATTGCCCTATAACCCATTGCCCTATAACCCACCCTTCGACAAGCTCAGGGCAAAGCATTGCCGAAGGGACCCCATTACCCAATTCAGTTTACTACTTTCGCGCGCTGATTTTGTGAGTCTTATTTTTTATGAAACAATTATTGAACCTTTTCGACTTTCGCCAGAAGGTGGATTATAAAACTGAGGTACTCAGTGGTCTTACGGTAGCGATGGCCTTAATTCCAGAAGCGGTAGCCTTTGCGCTAATTGCGGGCTTATCTCCACTCACCGGGCTTTACGCGGCCTTTGTAATGGGATTGGTCACATCCATTTTTGGTGGACGGCCAGGCATGATCTCTGGCGCTACCGGAGCCGTGGCTGTGGTATTGGTAGCTCTGGTGCAATCACACGGTGTGGAGTATGTATTTGCTACGGTAGTTCTGGCGGGTATCATTCAAATGTTGGCGGGAACGCTGAGGTTGGGTAAATTCATTCGTCTGGTACCGCACCCGGTAATATTTGGATTTGTGAATGGTCTGGCAATCATAATTTTTATGTCACAGTTAGAACAATTTAAAGATCCTACGGGTAGCTGGCTTACCGGTCGGCCCTTGTACATACTGTTAGGACTGGTGTTATTAACAATGTTTATCATCTTTGGCTTGCCAAAAATCACCAAGGTATTACCGGCTTCCCTCGCTGCAATTCTGGTAGTGTTTGGCATTGTGGCTTTCTTTGGCATAGACACCAAAACCGTGGGTGATATGGCTAGTATTAAGGGGGGATTTCCTCCTTTTCATATTCCCAACATACCCGTTCAATGGGAAACCTTGAGTATTATTTTCCCCTATGCAGCCATTGTTGCAGGGGTGGGATTAATTGAAAGCTTGCTTACCCTTAATATTGTTGATGAGATTACCGAAACCCGGGGTAGAGGTAATAAGGAAGCGGTAGCTCAGGGAATGGCAAATTTCATTTCAGGCTTCTTTTCTGGGATGGGTGGTTGCGCTATGATTGGACAAAGTCTTATTAACGTATCCAATGGAGCCCGGGCTCGTCTTTCAGGAATTGTGGCCTCAGTTATGCTCCTGGTATTTGTGATGTTTGGGTCGGGATTAATTGAAAAGGTACCGATGGCGGCGCTCACAGGACTGATGATTATGGTGGCTATTGGCACCTTTGAATGGGCAAGTCTGCGCACTTTTAGAAAGATGCCTAAATCAGATATTCTGGTGATGGTGCTGGTCACCCTCGTCACGGTTGTTCTTCACAATCTTGCTCTGGCAGTGATTATCGGGGTAATCATTGCTGCTTTAGTATTTGCCTGGGATAACGCCAAAAGAATTCGCGCCAGAAAGAGTATTGATGCGGATGGTATTAAGCATTATGAAATTTATGGACCTCTTTTCTTTGGTTCTGTGGCTGCTTTTAATGAGAAATTTGATGTGCAGAATGATCCGGATGAGGTGATCATTGATTTTATGGAGAGCAGAGTAGTAGATATGTCTGCTATTGAAGCTTTAAATAAACTTACAGATCGGTATCAAAAGGTGGGTAAGATTGTTCACCTCAAACATCTCAGCCCCGATTGCAAAAAGCTTCTTAAAAATGCCGAAAGTATTATTGACGTCAACGTCATTGAAGACCCTACTTACAAAGTAGCTACTGACTTGTTATAAGGACAAGGATAAGGAAGAACATTGTACTGATAACTACAGGTTTAGGCTATCGGATTGGTTAATTGGGATTATTAGGATGTGTACCATACCACATTAATCACATTGCCACATTCGACATCACGTAAAACGTGACAAGCCCGTCATCAGTCAATTGGATTATTAGGTTTAATGGGATTATTAAGATCTACCATTGTCAAATTGACCACATTGATCACATTAATCACATTACCACATTTGACATCACGTAAAACGTGACAAGCCCGTCATCGGTCACCCTTCACCGGTCACATTCACAACCAACTGCATCATTTCCGAACGATGGGTGTCCGTAAACGAACAGTAATTGTAATCAATTTGGGCCAACCAATTTCCTAACTCATTCAAAATCAATTACACTTAAATTCGTGGCATATACATTGCCCTCGGGCTAATACTGGATTATCCATGGATAGAGTCATTGAAAAGAAAAAGTGGCCGGCTAAACGCATAGCCTTATGGGTTGGAATACCTCTAGGAGCTATTCTTTTGCTTTATCTCGTGCTTAGCGGTGCCGGTAAGGAAAGCCTTAATGTGCAAGCGGAACGCGTAAATATTGCTACCGTGGAAAAGGGGACTTTCGATGATAATATCCCAATCACAGGTAATGTTGAGCCTTTAAAATCCATTTTTATCACGGCTAATGAAGGAGGCAATGTAGAGGAGATATTTGTAGAGGATGGCACCAGAGTAAAGAAGGGTGATCCGCTCTTGCGTCTGGCAAATTCTAATCTGATGCTGGATTTTATGAATCGGGAAACGCAGATCATAGAACAGATTAACAATTTGCGAAACACTCGCCTCACTATTGAACAGAACAAACGCAGCCTCAATGATCAATTAATTGATATCGATTATCAGCTAATTGAGGCAGAACGTCAGTATCGCATGGATAGCTCGCTCTTTTCTCAGAATGTTATTCCGGATAATGACTTTCAAGCTACCAGAAACAATATAGAATACCTCAGGAAAAAGCGCGCTTTTACCCGCCAAAATATCAACCGTGAAGAGGCCATTCAAAATACCCAGCTAACTCGAATTGACAGAAGTATTACCCTGATGGAACGAAATCTTGAGGCGATTAGGCGAAACCTTGAAAACCTGACGATTAAGGCACCCATTGACGGGCAACTGACTGGATTTAATCACTATCTGGGGGAATCCAAACAAAGAGGAGAGTCGTTGGGACAGGTGAATGACTTAAGTGGATTTATGGTTCGCTGTAATGTGGATGAATTTTACCTGAGTCGTGTGCGCAATGGTCAAACCGGAAGTTTTCAGTTTGGAGGAAGTACCTATGGTCTGTTTGTTTCAAAAGTTTTACCTCAGGTAACTAATGGCCAGTTTCAAATTGAAATGGACTTTTCGGACAGTATTCCACCCGGAATTACACGCGGACAGAGCTTGCAAATAAAATTGTCCTTGAGTGGCAAAGTAGAAGCTTTATTGGTGGAGCGGGGAGGCTTTTATCAGAGCACCGGAGGGAATTGGGTATTTGTGCTGGTTGATGAACATAAGGCCGTAAGGCGGCAGGTAGAAATGGGCAGGCAGAATACCGATTATGTAGAGGTAATATCCGGTCTGAAACCCGGTGATCAGATTATTTCTAATTCATACACCAACTACGGGGATGCCCAGGAGCTAATTCTTAATTAAACAGTACATAATTCAACAAACCAAACACATTTATCATGGCATTAATTGAGATCAAGGATTTAAAAAAGGTTTATCGAACGGACCTGGTAGAAACCACGGCTTTAAACGAAATAAATCTAAGTATTGAAGAAGGGGAATTTATAGCCATCATGGGCCCCTCAGGATGCGGTAAGTCTACCTTGCTAAACGTGCTTGGCTTGCTAGATAAGCCTAATTCTGGCAGCTATATGTTTGATGGTCAGGAAATGGTATCCCTCTCGGAAAGGCAACGAAGCAGATTACGTAAGAATAATATTGGCTTCGTATTTCAGAGTTTTAATCTCATTGATGAGCTAAGTGTTTATGAAAATGTAGAGCTACCTTTAATCTACCTAAAGGTTCCAGCTTCAGAAAGAAAACATCAGGTGATGGAAATGCTTGAACGCATGGGCATTTCTAATCGTTCCGGGCACTACCCACAGCAGCTCAGCGGTGGGCAGCAACAAAGAGTGGCTGTGGCAAGGGCGTTAATTGCTGATCCTAAGATTATTTTGGCTGATGAGCCTACCGGAAATCTGGATTCTGGTCATGGTAATGAAGTAATGGATTTGCTTACTCAATTGAATAAAGCTGGCACCACCATCGTGATGGTTACCCATTCACCTCATGATGCGGGATTTGCATCGCGGATAGTTCAGCTGTTTGACGGAGAGGTGGTTCAGGCTGAAGATGGGATGGTCACATCAGAGATCCTCTGATCATGTGGAAGAGTCGTGTTAAACTAGCGGTACGCTATCTCTGGAAAGAGAAGACATTTACTGGCATCAATATTTTTGGTTTGGCCATCGGCCTGGCGGCGTCCCTGGCTATATTTCTTTATGCGGGATATCACTTCAGCTTTGATAGCTTTCACAAGGACGCCGATAAAATTTTTAGGGTACTGACCATTGATCGCGCTTTGGGCGTGAGTAGTTCGGAGGTGGGAATTACTACACCGGCTGCCGGACCAACCGCCGCTCAGCAGATAGAAGGAGTGGTCGATCAGGTAAGGGTGATACCCCAGGGTCAAAACTTGTTGCGGGCAGACGACCAATCTATTTACGCCGAGCAATTTGCTTTTGCTGACAGTAATTTTTTTGAATTCTTCAATTTCCCCTTGATCAGTGGCCATGCTTCCAAAGTTCTTCGTGAACCAAACAAAGCTTTGCTGTCAGAAAGCCTGGCCAAAAAGCTGTTCCCCACCTCAAATCCTGTCGGAAAGCAGATTGAGGCTTCACACACCGGTAATCCGGTGTTAATTGAGGGTGTTTTTGAAGATGTCCCTTCCAACAGTCACTTGCAGTTTGATATGATTGTTAGCCTAGTACCAGCTCAAGGCGATACCAACTCTGCTAGTTTCCTATCTACCTGGCAATCAATTGCCGCACCTACATATGTGCGACTGAAGAATGCTGGTGAGTGGCAAAGGGTTACGGATCAGCTTTTGGCCATAGGCAGAGAAAACAATTATGGCGAGAACTTTGACCTCACCATGCAGCCCTTGCTCAAGGCTCATCTGTATTCCACTGAGCTGTTATTTGATAATCACAACACCGGGAAAACAGACTTTAGACAGCTTCGCAATCTTATTATGGTGGCGGTTTTTCTACTCTTAATTGCAGCCTTTAATTTTATGAATCTCAGTACCGCGCGTAGTGGCAGAAGGGCACGCGAAATTGGTATGCGCAAAGTTCTGGGTGCCGGTCGCGCCCAACTAATCGCACAATTTCTTTTTGAATCTATTCTGTTGGTTTTTCTAGGCTTTATTGCGGCGCTTATTCTGTTGGCCTTGTTTGGAAGTACCATAAGTATAAGTGTTCCTGGGGGTTACCTAGGTTATTTTATGGATCATTCTGAGTGGTGGGGATACAGTGCTTTATTGATTCTGATATTAGGAATGCTAAGTGGCTTTTATCCGGCCATAATTCTCTCCGGATTTGAACCGGTTAAAGCGCTAAAAGGACAGCTCGCTGGCACCAGCTCCGGAAGTTGGCTGCGGAGATTATTGGTTACTCTCCAATTTACTGTTTCTGTGGCGGTTATCATCGGCATGATGATCGTGAGGGACCAGGTGCAGTACATGAGCGAGAAGGACATGGGTTTTAATAAGGACTTCTTGCTTACCATGAACCTTAATTCTGCGGAGACATACAATAACGCGGCTACCTTAAGAGATGAAGTTCTAAAACTGAGTCATGTGGAGGGTGTTGCTTTTGCTAACTCCATGCCGGGAACCGGATTCGGTAGAAATAGCATTGTGCCCGAGGGTTATTCTGGCGATGATGCCTGGATTTTTAGTGTTACCGGGGTAAACGAGGATTTTGCCGAAGTGATGGAATTGGAGGTATTGGAGGGAAGGTTCTTTGATAAAGATCACTCAACCGATGTGCAGAATTCTATTGTGATCAATAAAGCTGCGGCAGATGCGCTGGGCTGGGAAGATGCGGTGGGAAAAACCCTTAGTTTGGGAAACACGGAACGGAGCATCATAGGAGTCATCCGTAACTTTCATTACGTAGGCTTAAGATACCCCATAGAGCCCTTATTATTATTGCCCCTGCCAAATCCCGGTGGGATTATTACCATAAGGTTAAGTGGTGAGGATGTAAATACCGCAATTGCTGAAATAGAAGAAACCTGGTATGAAATAAACCCTAACCATCCCTTTGATTATCAGTTTTTTGATGATCAATTTCACCAGTTATTTACAGATGACGAACGCTTTGCAGGAGTTTTGAGCAATTTTAATGGTCTGGCAATTCTCATCGCCTGCCTGGGCTTGTATGGATTAACGGCTTATACCATTCAGCAAAAAACCCGGGAAATCGGAATTCGGAAAGTCCTGGGTGCCGAGCTAAAAGATGTCTTGTTGATTTTGAGCAAAGAGTTCTGGTGGATATTAATCGTGGCTAATTTGATAGCATTTCCAGTGTCCTACTACTATATGAGACAATACCTTAATGAATTTGTCTATCGCATAGATTTAACGGTGTGGCCATTTGTTTTCGCAGCTCTGGCTTCCATTCTCATATCTACATTAACTATTGGAATTCAGGCAATTAAAGCAGAGAGGATCGACCCGGTTAAAGCACTTAAGCAAGAATAATTATGTGGCGGAATTATCTAAAAGTTGGCTGGAGGAATTTAGTGAGGGATCGCTTATATACCGGCATTAATATCCTGGGTCTGGTAACGGGTCTGGTGAGCTTCTTGTTAATTGCTCTTTATATTCAAGATGAACAGAGCTATGATCAGTATCATGCAAATTCGGATCGAACTTACCGTCTTTGGGAGATTCTGGATTTTGAAGGTGCCGGTGAACGCAGCTCAAGCATGCAGTTTCCTGTGGCGCCAGCCTTGTTAAATGATTACCCCCATCTCATTGAAGATGCGGTTCGCTTCTTTAACTTTCAAAGACCGGTGTTTACGCTGCAAGTCGAGGATTTGAAGTACAATGAAGAAAATATCTTTTTTGCGGATTCCGGAGCCTTTAAAGTATTCGATTGGCCATTAAATTCCGGAGATCCCGATGATGTCTTAGCCAGTCCCAATAGCATTGTATTAGACGAGAAATTAGCCCGGAAGTACTTTGGAGATTCCGATCCAGTGGGGCGTGACATCTTGATGGAAGGGGGCATTCAGCTGAAGGTCAGTGGAGTTATGGCCACAGTGCCGGCACAGTCTCACTTTCGCCCCAGAGCCTTGATCAGTTTTATTACCCTTAAAAGTTTGATGGGACCCGGACTGCAAAGCAACAACTGGGTATGGAATCCATGTTGGACCTACTTAATGCTCCAGGAAGGAGTTCGAGCGTCCGAACTTAAAACGCAGTTTCCCTCGTTTGTGGAGAAGTATTATCCGGATTTTATGGTCTCCCAAACGGAGTTTCACCTCATGCCACTTAAAGACATTCACCTTGAGTCGCATTTAGAATATGAAATTCGGCCAAATCATGAGCGATCTTACCTGTACATTTTGGGTGCCATCGGATTAATAATTCTGGTAATAGCCAGCATAAACTTCACCAATTTGGCGGTGGCCAGAAGCGTACGTAGAGCGAAGGAAGTGGGGGTGAGAAAGGTGCTGGGTGCTAGCCGCCAGCAATTGGTGGTCCAGTTTCTAACCGAATCACTGCTCATTGTTTTCCTTTCCATTCTAATTGCCCTTATGCTCATTGCCCTGGTACTTCCCTTATTTAATCAATTGGCAGAAAAGGAGATGGTATTTTCCGATTTAATCAGCTATGGTTTTGTTATCCTATTGGTTTCAACGGGCGTCGTGGTAGGCTTAATCGCAGGCTTGTATCCAGCATTATATCTAAGTTCATTCAGACCATCTTTAGTTTTAAAAGGATCCGGAAGTGGTAAATCGGGCAAGCAAATAATACGTAGAGGCCTGGTGGTATTTCAGTTTGCGCTTGGCGCAGCGCTCATAGTGGGCGCTTTGATGGTCACTCGACAGTTCAATTTTATGCAGAGTAAAGAACCCGGGTTTGAGGAATCAAGAGTGATTGTGATGAGTACTAAACAGGTCATGTTGCAAAAGTTTGAGGCATTCCGCACGGAGGTACTTTCAAATCCGGCGATTGAAGGTTTCACGGTGATGAATGACATTATCGGAGAGGACCACAACGTATTTGAATACAATTATGAAGGGATCCCTCCGGGGCAATGGCAATACCTGCCAACCCTTATTGTAAATGAGGAGTTTGTAGAAACTATGGGATTGGAAATAGTGGCTGGTCGGGATTTTAGTCGGGATATAAAATCGGATGATACTGCCGCGGTGTTGGTCAATGAAACCTTGATCCGTGAAATGGGTTGGGGCTCCCCTCAAGAAGCCCTGGGTAAAAGAATGACCACCCCCAGAGGTAGGGAAAGGGTAGTAGGCGTGTTAAAGGACTTTCATTATGTTTCATTAAATGAGCCGATTAGGCCTTTCGTTTTGGATATGATCAAGTCGCAAGGATTTTGGGTACAAGAGTTTGCCGTGAGAGTGGCGGATGGTAAAACGGAAGCTGCCCTCAACCACCTCGAGGCCGTATGGAACAAGTTTGCCCCTCAATTTCCCTTTGATTACTTTTTTCTGGAAGAACGTCTGGATAGGCTGTACCAGGGCCAGAATACGCTGAGAATCCTGGTGAGCCTCTTTTCGATTATTGCGGTGGCCATAGCCTGTATCGGATTGTTTGCGCTCTCCAGTTTGTCTATTGAGCAACGAACCAAGGAAATAGGTATTCGTAAAATCCTTGGGGCAGAACCACTATCCCTGATGAAGCTTATAGGAGGCGAATTTTTGGCTCTGGTAGGTATTGCCTTTCTTCTGGCAGTCCCTTTTTCTTACTGGGCTCTTAATCAATGGCTTAATGATTTTGCCTATCGTATTGATTTTAATTGGGGAGCAGTGATCTTTGCTGGATTTATCTCCCTACTGGTAGCCGCGCTGACCATAAGTTTCCATGCTTGGAAGGTCACCTTGACCGATCCGGTCAAGAGTATTCGCTATGAATGAATTGGCCCATATCTCACGGGAAAGTACCTTAGGCATCTATTGCCACAGGCAAAACCATCCTGGGAATGGATAATCCAGCTCATGGCAGCACCATCCAAAACCAAACCTGTTGCCCGTACGCTGGATGCATGGCTGTGCTAAAGCATGAAGTAAGTGAATTGTTGATCGTATTTTTGGCTTGATATCTTCGCCAACGTGCACAATAAAATCTGCTTAATATTTGTGGGATTGTTTAGTGGGTTTTTAAAGGCTCAGCAAGACACGACATGGAATCAGGTGGAATTCCTATCCTTTATCTCGCAAAATGATCTTTATCAACCAGCACTTAAGTCTGACAAAGACTTTACCAATGGTTTATCTATTAGCTATGCCGGGAGCTGGCTAAAGAATCTTGGTGGTGAGTTTCTGGGAATAGAGTTGAAGCAAGCCAAAAATGAATATTCCCTCGGGATATTTCAGGAGATGTTCACTCCCGAAGACATCAGAACCTCGGAAATTGATACGAATGACCGACCCTATAGCGGATTGCTATATCTGGCCCTTACGGCGAATAGCAACCAGCTCTTAAAAGGACGAAAGCTGGTCAGTAAATTTTCGATTGGCGTGCAAGGCCCGGCGGCGCTTGCCAGGGAAACACAAAGTTGGGTGCATGGTTTTACAAACAACTACATTCCGGCAGGCTGGGACAATCAAATTGGCAATGGCTTAATGCTCGATTACGAGCTTATGTATCAGCATCTGGTATCACCACAGTTTACCTACCTGGAAAGTAGTATTCAGGGAAGAGGACATGTAGGCACAATTCGTAATTATTTGGAAATAGGTATGGTAAACCGGATAGGTTGGTTTAATTCTTCTTTTGCCAATTTTGGAGGGATTTTCAATACCAGGTCACACACGAAAGAGCTTGAGGTTGTACGAACAGGAAAGCCTGGTCGTAGAGTATTTATCAATCGTAGCTGGCAAGCCTATATTATTGCAGATGCCTACCTGACTTATGTTTTATACGATGGTACGGTGTCAGGCAGTCTGCTTCCATTTAGCTCAAGTCCATATTTATTGGAAGCAGATCAGATAACCAGGTTTAGTGGCGGAACTCGTCTCGGAATTGACTTAAGTTTCCGCAGCGTACAATTGCAGTACAGCTGGCGTGTATCGGGCTATCGGGTGAAAGGATCGGACCTTACCGGCTGGGGGCAATTTCGACTTATCCTGTCACTATAAAGTCCATAGCTTCACTTCCAAATGGGAATTTTGATCGTCCTTTTGCTGTGAGTGCGTATAATAACTTACCTTAGATATATGCTGTCTGGTTTGCGAACTGGATATTTAATACACTCTACTCCATTGTTAATAGGACGATTGACTTACCGAGCGCTATGCGCGATTAATCTTGCATTATGGAGAATCCTTTGTTGAAGCAGATAGAGAACTATGTAAGAAGATACTGCAGAGAAACTTTTCCGGAAGATTTATTGTACCACAATCTATTTCATATAGAACAGGTGGTAGATTACGTGGATGAGATAGCAAGAGCTGAAAAGCTAAGTGACGATGAACATGAAATTGCTTCTATAGCGGCCTGGTTTCATGATATTGGTATTGCCAGGGACTTTGTCAATCACGAGAAGTTAAGTGCCAACATTGCGGAAGAATACCTAACCAGGGAACACTATCCATCGAATAAAATTGAAAAAGTTAAATCCGCCATCATGGCAACCAGAATTAGCAATATTCCCACAACCAAGCTGGAATATGTGCTGCGGGATGCTGATTCACTACATCTGGGGAAACTCGATTTTTTTGTGCGGATGATGGCATTGAGAGAAGAAATGCGCCTAAGGTTCGATGCTGAGGTAACAGAACAAGAAATATTGAAAGCCAGTATTCTCTTTTATAGGGATCATCATTATTTTACAAATTATGCCAGAGAGGAGTATGGAAGTGCCAAGTCTGCCAATCTCAACAGACTGGAGCAAATGTATCACAAGTACTTTGGTGACCTCCCAGATTCAAAGAGTGTTATGACTAAATCAGTGAAGAAGGAGTAAGCTTGCCCTGAAATGTTTGATGGTATGGCATTTCAGATTGCCGTTTAAGAAATCTCTTACATGATTTCTTTTGGAATTGAGGATGTGGGTCAATTCAAACTTTGAAACTGGGACAGCTTCCATCGCTCAAGTTTTTCATCTATCGGCTGTGAGAACTATCTATCAAAAATGTGATTGCTGAACAAAAGTCCCGAATACCAAGGCCCGGGTTCCTGTTGCCCTTGGGCCGTTTTCATTTACCATTCGGTATTTCTCACCAAATGATAGCTGACCTCCGTAGAAACCCTCTTGATGCGCCCTAAATTTTTGCCGATCTTATTACTGGGGACAGGGGCGCGTTCACCACCTCATCAGCACTAGTCATCACCTGTTCACTGGGGCTCCGTCAATTTAGGCTTGTCAGGGACTATTTTTTACCCTAATTTAATGCTGGGGACAGGGGTGCTGTTCCCCTTGGGGCGCGTTCACCACCTCATCTGCACTACTCACCAACTGTTCACAGAGCTCCGTCAATTTAGGATTGTCAGGGACTATTTTTTACCCTAATTTAATGCTGGGGACAGGGGTGCTGTTCCCCTTGGGGCGCGTTCACCATCTCATCAGCACTACTCATCAACTGTTCACTGGGGCTCCGTCAATTTAGGGTTGTCAGGGACTATTTTTATCCTAATTTAATACTGGGGACAGGGGTGCTGTTCCCCTTGGGGCGCTTTCACCATCTCATCAGCATTACTCATCAACTGTTCACAGTGCTCTATCAATCCAGGATTGTTACGAGCTATTTTTTTCCCTAATTTGAAATTAGGGTAGCGTTCATCGCCAAAGTTTTTCATCTATAAGCTGTGAGAATTACCTACCAAAATGCTATTGCTGAGCAAAAGTCCAGAACACCCAGGCGAGGGTTGCTGGTCTCCTCGGCGTGAGCCAGTACCCTAAGTGCCCTTTCCATTAATTCAACTCCACTGTATGGCTGGTTTCACTTGAGTGAATTATACAATTCTAATAATTAAAACCAGCGTGCATAGATGTCATTGGCTACGTGAATATCCAGCCTGCTAGTTTAGCACTTCTTGAGACTCAACTAGTTGATTTATGGCTTTGTTACTTAAATTTACTTCAACTGATGTTTCATAAGAAACGGGTATAAGAATCGAGATATGCGGATCCACAAGACATTTGGAAATGACAGTGCCAATTACAATTAATATCTCACTAATATCTTATTTCTTGGCTTGTTGAAGAGTAATTTCCTTATGAGTCTTAACCTCAATGCCATTTTCTGAGAGAAGGCGATGAACCGCTAGAGTAACATCACTTTTAGCTTTAAGAAAAACGGTTCCGGCTACCCAGAAATAGAGTTTAAATACTCTCGATTGATCTTCTGTTCCCGTGAAATAACTGCGGGCAGGAGGGTTTGGCAGAACCTCCGGAACACGACCTGCTGCCTCATTCATTAATTCCAATACTTTCTCCGGATTTGCATTCGAATCGGTATAAATTGGTAAGATAAACCTTCGTCGGTCGTTGGTTAGCGTGAAATTCACTACCTGATGACTAATAAGATCAGCGTTCGGAACGATCAGCACAGAGCCGTCATATTGTTCCACCTTACTCGATCGAATACCTATACTAATCACTTTGCCCTCAATGCTTTGAAGATTTACGATATCTCCTACAGTGATGGGTCGCTCAAAGATGAGGATGAGTCCGGAAATAAAATTATTAACCACATTCTGCAACCCAAACCCAATACCTATTCCGAGTGCACCGGCCAAAACACTGAGATGCGTAATATCAAAACCGAGGGCAATGAGTGCCATGATCAGGCCTATTACCATCAGGGTATAATAAGTGAGTGAAGCGATGGCCATCGGAATACCCTTAGCCATGGGAAACCTAGACAAAATCTCATCCTGCAATAGCAGCCTAACCATATTACTTATGAGCCAGGCGGAGAAGATAATTACCCCAAAGTTTACAAATGAGCCAATGGTTAATTCAAAATCATCTAAATCAACTCCTACCGCCTTTATATCATCAAATAAGTTGATAGTCGGTGCCAGCAGATGAAGACTATCCAGGGTAAACCTGAGCCATAGAATGATAAAAAAGAATTGAAACAACACCTTGGCACGCTTTATTAACCAATCACGATGTTTTAAGATGAGATTAGAAGTTTCTGCCAGGGGTGTAAAGAGAAATAAGGTGAACACGGCCTTGAAAGTGGTATAAACAAAGCCGAATACGATGGCTATGAAGAAGGATCTTACTACTGTTTCTGAGATCAGATAAGAGAAATATAAATACCCAATGAAATTAGCCAGAAGTCCACCAACTAGAATTACCAGAAAGATGGGCGAGATGATTTTTAACAGACCAAACCAAATAGATTTGGGCTCAGATGCCACGGCAAACATACTCTGCTTCCTTCTAAACCACCAGAAGAATGCAATCAGTATAAGGCTAAAAATCAGTTGATTAATTCTGTAATTGTAATCACCCAAAAGAATTAAGTCCTGAAAGAGAAACAAGATGTAGATTAGCGTAAATGCATAAACCGCTACTCTGAAGTTTTTGTGAATAGTGACCGGAATCAGAAAAATGAAGGAGACAACAATTACGAATACTAGTGATAGGCCTACGAAAGTGGGGCTACCCATTAGGATGGGAATGGAACTGATAGACGCCAGAAATAAGGCTGCAAATATTGGCCGTTTAAAAATTCCCCTTCCTATATCGGCAATGGAGGGTTCAAACCGATCAAACTCCTCAAGTTTTGCTTTCATGAGGTAAAGCAGTAGCAAAAAGCCCATAAGAATGGCGGCGATGTATATGAATTTCAGTGGATTCTCATGAAGGTAGCGTTTGGCTTCGGAGCGATTATAGGCATAATAGAACTCACTGCCCTCCTTTTTTCTATCGGCACTGGCAGAATCTTTTTGCATTTGCCAGAGGTATTCGGATTGTTCCGACAAGAGGGTTCCCAGCTCTTTTTGCAAAAATGATTTTTGCGACTTCATGCGATCAGTTGCTTCCAACTTTAAATCTATAAGCCGGTTTTGCTGATCGAGTGCCAGGTTAAGTCTATCATTTACCTCTCGCTCAATCTTAGATAGTTCATCCAAAACAAATCGCACTCTATTGCTTGCTTCCAGACTAGCCTGCTCATCAGATTCAAACTCCATGGCAGTGAGGTTCCATAACTCACGGGTTTTGTTGATTTCGTCGTGAATTTCCTCTAGTCTTTTGGTATATGTAGAGATCTCATCAATGGGACCGTCTATTTTTCTGATGAGGTCATCCCACTTTGATATAAAGCTTTCACTAATGTCGGCTGGGAACTTCTGATCAATGGCATATTGGGTGAGAGCGATCACCTCGTTCATCCCAAGTCTTAGTGTATCGGTTACCGGAGCAATATCTTGAATAACACTGTCTTCAACGGCCGGTTTGTATTTTGAATTGATGGTTTTCAAAACCTCCGCAGACTGCGCGGGAATGTCAGAGATCGCGATTATCTCAAGCGCTTCTTCAGATTCATCGGAGATGGCATTATCATCCTGAGCATAAATAGGCTGGGCAACCCAAATAAGGAGAGAGAAAAGCAGTAGAATCTTATTCAAACCGGGGTGGAATGCGGGCATATTTATACCGTGAGTGTTTGAAGGATCAAATTACAGAAGTTGAAAGAATTCAAATCTATGAATATAAGCGAGGAAATCGTATCGATACGGTGGCATTGTCTGGGAGAAATTGGGCGACGAATATTTTAGTTAGGTAAAATATAGCAGTTTACTCACTCTGTGTATCTTTCAGGATCCAATTAAAAGATTTAGCAATGAAGGCATTCAGATTATTGTTTATACCGGCAATTTTGTTCATGACCCTAGGTTCTTGCGTATCCAAGAAAAAGTATACCGCCTCTGAAGTTCGCGTGAATCATTTGCGCAGAGATAGTGCACAGTTTGCCCGTGAAATAATGGAATTGAAAGAAATGAGGGCTCGTGACAAAGCAGAGCATGAAGAGTTTGTCAATCAGACCGATCTTAGAATTGCCACATTGGCGGCGCAACTTGAGGCGCAAGGGGAAGAACTGAGCGACAAGGATATGATGCTCCAGGAGAGAGCGGAAAGACTTCAGGCCTTGGAAGCTCGTTTGGAACAACAACAGGCCATTGTAAATGAACTGCGCAAGTCTATTGAAGAAGCTTTGGTGGGTTTTGCAGATGAAGATTTAGATGTGGAGGTGAGGAATGGTTTAGTCTATATTTCATTTAGCGATAAATTGCTTTTTCCAAGTGGCAGTGCCAGATTAAATAAGGGAGGTACCGAAGCTATTGGCAAATTAGGTGAAGTGCTTATTGCTCATCCAGACATCAATATTGCCGTCGTAGGTCACACCGATTCTATTCCCATTAACACCAGCACATATCGCGATAACTGGGATTTGAGTACGGCAAGAGCAAAAACCATTACGCGGCTATTAATTGATGAGCAAAGTATTCCAGGGGATAGGCTTACAGCCAGCGGACGCAGTAAGTATGAACCGATTGAATCAAACAGCACCGCTGAAGGAAGGGCTAAGAATCGGAGAACCGAGATAGTGCTTACACCAAAATTGGAAGAACTGTTCAAGATTCTTGAAGGGGAGGAGTGAAGATTGTCGATGATGATCTGAATGATACTGTTTCGGGCTGGATCGTACTGGATAGCATTAGCCCGGGTAGATATGATCTGTTGCTCTTACAAAATGGCATAGATACTCTACTGGCGTGGGATTCAATACCTTCCGGTCAATTAACGCAAATCAGGTTGATCCTGGGTCCGGATAATTATGTGGTTGTTGCCGGCAAAAAGGAGACGCTAAAAACACCTTCGGCTCAACAATCGGGTCTAAAGTTACAGGTGAACTACAAGCTTGAACCAGGTTTGCGCTATGAGTTTTGGTTGGATTTTGATGCCGATAAATCGATCGTAAAAAAGGGCAATGGGGGATATAACTTACAGCCGGTGATTCGAGTTTTCACCAAGAACAGCACAGGATCAATTGATGGCTATGTGAATCCGCCCATGTCTTCCAAACAGATATACTCTTACAATGCCTCTGGTACCGACACAGTTTATACCAGTGCAGATATTAATTCAGGATATTTTTTGATGGTTGGGCTTGATCCGGGTAGCTATACGGTGAAGATTGAAGGAAATAGCAACTTTAAGGATAGTACCATTCAACAAGTAAATGTCAGTACGGGAATAGTGACCCACCTGGATACCATATCCTTATAAGATACGAGATCGATCGCCTGAGTTGTCTTTAGAGGAATTTTTGAAATCCATGGTCATTCTTGGCTCCTTACGGGGCTATCACAAGCCTGAATTCATATATATCAGTAAGTCAAGTCTTTAGATTGCATTATTTTTCACTGAATCAGATTGGAATCAGCCATAAAAGCCTGGCATTTTAGCCTTGGGCTTCGCCACCATTAAGAATTATCTGATATTGTATTCGCTAACCCTACTCTATTATGAAAAATCTAAGAATTCCACTTTTATTTATTGCAGCATCATTTATGTTTGTTATGATATCGGTGATGTCTTGTCAGAATGAAAAGCCATCTTTGGATGAAGCTAAGCTAGAAACTCAGTTGGATCAAGATGAAGCCATCAGTCAGATTGAGGCTGGATCTGAGTCCTCGGAGGCTGTCCACAGCGCTCCGAATATGCGTTTCGGGCCACGCTAAGATCTTTTGCTAAGTATTTTATATGAGCTTATTGCATCAAGTTTATTGATGGGATAAGCTCATTTTTTATACTATATCTGAGCTCAATTTGGACGTGCCACCAACGATGGAAAGGTGATTATAAGTGGGTTGAGAACCTGCCTAGAGAAGCTTCTTAATTAAACCTGTCACCACTCCCCAGATTCGGAAATCCATGTAAGGGGTTATCTTAATAGGATTGTGGTGCTTGTTTTCCGGCTGAAGGAAAAGATCCTCACCATTTTTATACAGGCGTTTTACCGTATATTCTCCATTAATTACGGCCAGTATAATGTTTTTGTTTTCAGGTTCCAGGGATTTGTCCACGATCAGTAAATCGCCATCATCAATGCCAGCATCAATCATTGATTGACCATTTACCCTTACACAGAAAGTAGTTTTGGGATTATTGATGAGCTCCTTTCCCACATTGATAGTAGATTCAAAGTAGGTAGGAATATAGGCAGGGGCACCTGCGGCCACGCTTACATCATAAAAGGGAATACTCACTCCCTCCTGATCATCAATTCCCAAAATATCTGTAACCTTCATCTTCAGCGAATATAATAGACATAAATATAATGCACCCTACTAAGATTCAGCGGTATGAATGATTAAAGTTATTAAAAGGAGAGATTAAATAATTCTTTTGATCACGCGCAATTTATGAGTGTGATTTCCAAGCTCTTCGTTAAATATTCCCATTTGATCGAGACGATCCAGCCTGACTTTTCCACTAGCATGAATGATGTAATTCTCTTTAAGGATAATTCCCACATGCGTAATTTTACCATCTTCGTTATCAAAGAATGCCAAATCTCCAGGCTCACTTTCTTCAATAAAACTCAATCCCTGACCCAGCTCAGCCTGTTGCCAGGCATCCCGCGGTATATTCCTTCCACCCAGGCGATATACAATTTGCGTAAATCCTGAACAATCGATACCAAAAGGGGAGCGTCCGCCCCAGAGGTACGGCGCATTCAATAACTGATAGGATTGACTAATCATCTTATCCCGGGCACTGAGTCCTTGACTAATGCCCCCTTTGTATTTGAGCTGGAAATCACCCATTTCAAAAATGCCATCACTATTTATTCCCGGTAAGTATGAACCCAATAGAACAGGGAAATAGTCTTGAAAAGTTTCGTTGGTAACCAGCTCTATTATATCAGACGAGACGGCCACTTTTTCCGGTGCATCCTGGGTAAAAGTCTGCTCGTCTATCTTAAAAACCTGCTTGTTGTCAATCCAGCCGGTATAATTATCATGATGCAACCGAACCTCCGACCACTTATCGTTTTCAGAAAGAATATCATAGGACTCTCCAAAGAGAATCTGATTGACCATTTCTGATTGATCGCTGGGATCGCGACGCATGGGTACCAGACTTAATATGCAACGGCCTTTAGCCATACTTCTAAATCAGAGGGCTTCAATTACCATAGCAGAAGCACCTCCACCACCATTGCAAATACCTGCAGCGCCATATCTGGCTCCATTTTGCTTTAGCACATTCAGAAGGGTAATCATTATTCTAGCGCCAGAGGCTCCCAGCGGGTGGCCAATAGATACAGCTCCTCCATTAACATTGGTTATGCTATCATCTATATTGAGCAATTTCATATTGGCTAAGCCTACAACTGAAAATGCCTCGTTAAGTTCGTAGTAGCTAATGTCATCAGCGCTTAATCCGGCCTTGGCAATGGCTTTGGGCACGGCAAGGGCAGGGGAGGTGGTAAACCATTCGGATGACTGGGCGGCATCTGCATATCCTGCTATTCTGGCCAGCGGAGTAATTCCCAATTCTTCAGCCTTTTCCTTACTCATCAGTACTACTGCCGCTGCTCCGTCATTAATATTTGAAGCGTTTGCGGCGGTAACCGATCCTTCCTTGTCAAATACCGGACGCAATTGAGGAATCTTATCAAAATTCACCTTGGTATAATCCTCATCTTCAGATACGACTATCGGATCCCCTTTTCTTTGAGGCACGCTTACGGGTGTAACTTCTTCATTAAACTTTCCATCTGCCCATGAGGCAGCCGCTCGCTTGTAGCTATTTATGGCGTAGGCATCCTGTTCTTCCCGGGAGAAATTCATGTCGCTGGCACATATCTCCGCACAATTCCCCATATGAACACCGTTGTACACATCCATCAATCCGTCCTTTAAGAGGCCGTCTTGAGATTTAATATCACCTAGTTTAACAGCATTTCTGCCATAGAGATAATGGGGTACGCTACTCATGTTTTCCATGCCTCCCGCTACAACAACATCTGCATCACCCAGCATAATGGCCTGCGCACCTTGCATAATCGCTTTCATGCCGCTAGAACAAACTTTGTTCACCGTAGTACAAGGAACTGTGTTGGAAATACCGGCGGCTATGGCCGCTTGACGTGCCGGTGCCTGACCCGTACCGGCCTGCAGAACGTTACCCATCAGGACTTCATCGATCATATCTGAGTTGACCCCAGCTTCTTCCATGGCCGCTTTTATTGCTGCCGCACCTAATTTAGGTGCCGGAATACCAGCCAGGCTTCCTCCAAAACTACCTATGGGAGTTCTTTTTGCTCCAACGATAACAACCTCTTTCATGCTTTTCGGACTTTCAAAATTTACCGCGAAAGTACGATTTGCACCGGAATTTTGTTGAATTCCTATCAGTTCATGTGTGCATATTATAGCTCTGATTGACCGTAATAGCTACTTTAGCAGCGTATGAAGAAGCTTCTACTCTTTTTTCAAAACCACCAAACGGCCATTGCAGGCATTGTCTTGTTTCTCATCTCAATAACTGCCGTGGTGTATCTCAGTCCCAGAGAGATAAAGTTTAAATACGAATTTCAAAAAGGAAAACCCTGGCTTTATGAGAACCTGGTAGCCCCTTTTGATTTTGCCGTATTGAAGTCTGAGGAAGCTATCGCTGAGGAGAAGGAGGGAATCATTAACAACAAAACCATTTTTTTAAGTCGCGATATACAAGCGGCAGAGAATGCCCTCGTGAGCTATGAGCAGTCCTTTCAAGAGAAGTGGCGTGAAATTTTTAGTCGGAACCGAAGCGATGAGGATTCTTTACAGGCATTTTATCGGGAATCCTGGCGAAAAGATGAAGCGGTAAAGGAGCAAATTCTCTATGCCGGCAGAGACCTCTTGGGTGCAGTTTTCAGGCAGGGCGTTTTGGAACCTTTTGAGGATGAAGAAAGTAGTTATGGAGAAATTCTCTTAAATGAACAAGGAGTTTCTTCGGTAGTGGAAATCAGTCAGTTTTATTCTATTAAATCGGCATCGGAACAACTTCATCAACGCACACAGGAACTTGAGATCGAAGGTGCCCGTTCCTTTCTACTACCGATACTGCTGAGCCAATTGACCCATAACATCTACTACGATAAAAGCTTAACCGACAAATTCCTCGCTGATCAATTGGACAATATTCTCCCCACACGAAATATGGTGCAAAAAGGAGAGTTGATCATTTTTAAGGGAAATATTGTAGATGATGAGAAATTTGCCAAACTGAGGTCGCTTCGAGAAACTTATGAGGGGGGAGACCAAGGGCAAAGCTTGTTATCCATACTGTTGGGTCAGATATTGCAGGTAGCACTTTTATACCTCATACTGTACTTATTTCTGAAGCAGTTCAGACTCCATTTGTTAGAAGATATATCCAAACTCAGTTTTATCCTCATCAATATGCTCTTCATGTTTGTGATGGTAAGAATGGTAATGGACTTCGGCCTTCAGTATATCTGGCTGGTACCTTTACCTATCTTGCCGATCACCCTGCGTTCATTTTTTGACACGAGGCTGGCTCTGTTTGTACATATGATCAGCATACTTCTATGTGGATTTCTGGTTCCCAACAGTTTTGTGTTTATCTATTTACAGTTTGTGGCAGGAGTGTTTTCCGTGTTTCTGGTGAGCAATCTTTATAAGAGAAGTCAGCTATTCTTTACGGCCGGTCAGATTATATTGGTTTACTGCATTTCCTATTTGAGTGTGGCGATCATTCAGGAAGGTAACTGGCGCGATATCCACTATATGAATTTTGCCTTCTTTGCGGGTAATGGATTTTTGACCCTGATGTCCTTTCCCTTAATCTATTTTCAGGAAAAGATCTTTGGTTTGGTGTCGGATGTTTCTCTATTGGAACTCAGTGATACCAACAATCCTTTGTTGCGGGAGCTTGGTCAGAAAGCACCTGGCACTTTTCAGCATTCATTGCAAGTGGCAAACCTGGCAGAGGCGGCGACCCTTGAAATTGGCGGCAATGCTTTGCTGGTGCGTACAGGGGCGCTCTATCACGATATCGGTAAAATCCGAAATCCCATGTATTTCATTGAAAATCAGAGTACTGGATTAAACCCTCACGATGAACTTTCTTTTGAAGAGAGTTCGGAAATTATAATCAATCACGTGCTGGAAGGAATCAAGATGGCTAAGAAGTACAATTTACCGGATGTGTTAATTGATTTTATCCGCACCCATCACGGAACCACTACGGTGATGTATTTCTACAAACAGTATATCAAGAACTTCCCTGAGGAAGAGGTAGACTTAAACAAATTCACTTATCCGGGGCCAAAACCCTTTAGCAAGGAAACCGCTGTATTGATGATGGCAGATTCCGTAGAAGCGGCCAGTAGAAGTTTAAATAAACCTACGCATGATACCATTGATTCTCTGGTGGAATCTATCATCAATCATCAAATGGATGCCGGTCAATTTGAGAATGCCAATATTACCATGAAAGATATCAAGCTCACCAAAAAGATTTTTAAAAAGATGCTGGCCAATATCTATCACGTAAGGGTTCAATATCCCGATTGACCCTTGATTTACCATTAACAGACAATATATGTTTCACAACGAAGGCACCCCAGCATTGGCGCTTTTGAAAGAGTATATTTACCCCCTAAATGAATACTCACTCCAACAAAAATCTATGTAGCTCAATATGAAACTGAGAAAGTTATATAGAAAGATGAAAGGCTCTGCGCTGCGTGTGCTGTTTAAGCTCATGGGTAAGAAGTTTGTTCACCTCCTGCATATCGGAAAAACCGGAGGAACGGCGGTAAAACATGCCATTAGCGAATCTGGAACGGTTACCCGTGAATTCAAGATTGAATTGCACTCCCATCATTTCCGCCTAAAGGATATTAAAAAGGGGGAGGGTTTTTTCTTCTTTCTTCGCGATCCGATGAAACGCTTTACCAGCGGCTATTTCAGCAGACAAAGGCAGGGTAAACCCCGCTATTATTGGCCCTGGAATGAAGATGAGAAGTTGGTATTTGAAACCTTTACCAGTCCGGATGAACTGGCTAGAGGTCTTTCCTCTACTGATCCGGAAAAACGACGAATAGCCGAATTGGGCATGACCAAAATCCAGCATATTAAGGATTCCTTTTGGGATTGGTTTGGTGATGAAGATTTCTTCAGATCGCGTGTTTCAGACCTCTTTTTTATTGGTTTCCAGGAGAGTTTAAACCATGATTTTCCGGCCTTAAGAGACAAGTTTGGCATGCCCAAACAGGTGGTGCTTCCCCAAGACGACATCAAGGCACACAAAAATCCTGACTCTGCAAATACTGAATTGAGCGAAGAAGCTCAGAAGAACCTGAGAGCGTGGTACAAAGAGGATTATAGGTTTATGGAGATTTGTGCGGAACTGATTGAAAAGGATCCAACTTTAACAGGACCGAGGTAATGGCAGATTTGCGGGCATAAAATTAAAAGGAGATAGAATCTTAGCTTCTTGTTATCAGCTAATTAGCGTCATTCATCGATGGCAAGTTCCCCAGAATAAGTTATTCTCTACATTTACTTGAGCTTAAAAGACGCTAAAGTCAAAGGAACTACTCTCACATGAAACTCAATCCTTTCACCAGCAAAAGGCTACCGGTATTCTTCCGTTCTCAAAAGTTTTACTCACTGTTTTCCAGTGTGTTCAACTCGGCAATTGCTTTGCTGACCTTCAGTTTAATGGCGCGGGCATTAACCAAAGGTGAATTTGGATATTGGGCTCTGTTTCTCACCATCTATGGTATCATTGAGATGACCTTAAACGGTTTGATCAAGACGCCGGTCATTCGCATGGCTGCCAATGAAGATTATGATTTTAAGTCGGTGATTGCCAGTACCTGGGATTTGGTGATGAAATTCATTTTAATGCTAAGCGCCGGAGCATCGCTCATTCTAGGCATCATTGGTTACGCAACTGAGGATTCCTACTTACTAAAAATATCCATCTGGGTGCTAGTTTATGGAATTGTGGTCATCCCTCAAACTATTGGTAGATGGGTCACCAATGCCACTATGAAATTTCAGCATTTGCTGGTGATTAGGTTCATATCTGTAGGTCTGTTTCTCATTGGAATAGTGCTTGTATATCATTTTGAAAAGGATATCAATTATGTTTTCATCGCTTATCTAACAGCCAACGGTCTGACCTCACTCATGGTCTTAATACTCGGGTGGTCTCATTTTAAGTATTATCTCCAATACAAGAAGGTGTATAATAAGGAGATTTTAAACTTTGGCAAGTTTAGCCTGGGGGCATCCATTGGTTCCATCGCCCTCACTAATTCAGATTCCATAATCATTATGTCTTTCCTGGGACCGGCCTCCCTGGCTATTTATGAGATTCCCAAGCGGATTAAAAAACTTCATGCGGTACCTTTAATGGGGATTTTGCAACTTTCATTTCCCTATTTTTCTAAGAAGTTCGGCAAGGTATCCGATGAAGAACTCAAGATTCAATTTCAAAGAATTCTTGGTTTTGCCCTCATCACCTTAAGCCCACTCTCCGTGCTTATTTTTGTGTTTGCCGACTGGCTGGTACTGGTACTTGGTGGGGAGCAATACGCTGATGCTGGAATAATTGTACAAATTTTCGCCCTGCTCTTATTTATTACACCCTTTGATCGCTTAAGCGGAATTGTCCTTAATGTCACCAATAGACCGAAGTATAACCTCAGGAAGTACATGATTGTATTGATCGTGAATATTGTTGGTGACCTCATAGTGATCATGTTGGGATATGGTGTGGTAGGAGTAGCGGCTATCACCCTGATTACCAAAATGTCTGGGATAGCTTATTCCTACTATGTTCACCGACGAGAATTGCCCTTTAATATACCTGCAGCCCTTAAGCAGGGTTTTATTCAGTGTAAATTAATTACTAAAGAATTTAGGTCCTAGTTACGATGAGAATTGCATACCTCTTACTCGTTCATACCAATCCCCAGCAAATTAATCAGTTGGTTAGGGCATTGGATAATGGCAAAAACCAGTTTTTTCTGCACGTTGATCAGAAATCAGACATCGCCTCCTCCATCGATGAAGGTGATCGGATTCACTTGATTAATAATCGCATATCGGTAAAGTGGGGTGATTTTACATTGGTGGAAGCCACTATTGCCCTGTGCCAGGAAGCTTTAAAGAAGCGTGAAGAATTTGACTATATGGTGTTGCTATCGGGCCAGGATTACCCATTAAAGAGCAACAAAGAAATCGAGTCATTTCTGGAAGCCAACAAGGGAAAGCAGTTCTTTAAAGTGAGAAAATTTCCTTTTGATGAATGGGGCCATCACAGTGGCGGCATGGACAGATTAACCGTCTATTTTCCCAAATGGATGATCGATCGCAGTTATAAGACCTGGTTTATGCGCACACAATGGATAAAAATTTCCAAGTTTCTCGGAATACAGCGCAAGGTTGATTTCTTTCCGGATTATTATGGTGTGAGCCAGTGGTTTATTGCGTCAACTGAAGCTATTCAATATATCATCGATTACTTAAACAATCATCCGCAACTGCTCAAATTTTTCAATAATACCTTCATTCCCGATGAGGTCATGTTTAACACGATAATCATGAACTCGCCTTTTAAAGATCAGGTGGTACCGGATGATAAGCGTCATCTGGTATGGACCACGGGGGATGAAAATCCACTGGTTTTTAGAGCCAAGGATTTTGAAGAATTAATGGGAATGGATGCCCTTTATGCCCGAAAGTTTGACGAGCGCATTGATTCTGAGATTATGAATATGATTGACGAGGAACGATCAAAAAGAGACACCGTCTAAGCTCATGTAATTTTCTGGTTTAGGAATTGAGAACGGTGCATTTATCCAGAAGGCTGTTGCGCGTATCATGATAAACTTGCTCCAGAATTTGCACTAATTCCCTACTTAAGTCGATTTCGTATTTTCTTTTGTCTTTAAGGATTTTGCCCTTGAGTATATTGCTGGAGGGGTCACCATGAATGGGTTTTCCTGTGTCTCTAAATTGCTTGTATTCAGTTTTTAAGGGGTCGGATAATTGGAGCCAATGCGTAAGCTTTTCAGTGAGACTTTCGGGATTTTCAATTAGTTCTTCGGCATCAAAATAGGCGGCATTCTTGCCAATCATATTGGCATAAGTAGCCATAGCCTTTAGTCTTCCTTCATAATAGTTAGCCACCTTCTGATGATCCAGATACCAATCTTCATCCACTAACTTTTGACCCATGTTAATAATACTCTTCACTGTGTCTTCCGGCTTACGCATGGTAAACAGCAGCTTTAAATTGGGCTTCTGAATAATGGAATTGTTAATAGCCCAGTGATTGTGTAAAATTTTGTCTAAGACATAGGTGCCATCCAGTTTTCCTTCAATGGCCATTTGGGTACGATATCTGAGCTTGAGTAAATCCATGGAACCCTGATATGAAATATGGTTTTCACGGTACCCGTTGATATCGCTGCTGCTGCCTAAGATGTGCGAAAGCAGCGTAGAAAAGCTGCGCATATGACTGACCAGAAACAAGTACTTTTTTGGTCCAAAAAAGATTCTGGGGTTATTGGAAAGCGTGCTTAGATACCGTGGTATGGTGGATAGGTTCATCCGGAATTGCTATTAGTATTTGTTTCAACCAGATCGTAATCAAAGAATTGTAGAAGCTCACCATGCGGTTCAAAGATTTGATTGATTCTTTCCATCTGATCAGGATTCAATTTACCGATCTTCTCTTGGTTTAAGTTGGTAATCTTCATCGCCTTTTCCTTCTTAAAGTTATGGGCGGTAAAGTTCTGTTCAATGTTGATATCGGTAAGTTCAGGTAACATTTCTTGAAGTTGGTTCACTACACTTTCCGGTGCGTTCGTGAGCTGCTCGTAACTGATGTGAATATGATTCTTCAGGTTTTCTAAATTTCTTTTTTGATGTTGCAGGCATCTTATAGAGAATCTGGCCGCTTCTTCGAGATCGGGATTTTTCCGATTAATAAGACTCTCCACGTGAGCGTATGGATTGCGATGGAAAATAATGAAGTAGGAGGGGGCAAAATGTTCCTGAAGTTTGGCTGCGCGCACAATATTAGGTGGACTTTTCTCCAATAAAATGGGTTTGGTACGATCCCAGTATTTGAGCCAAATCTTCTTGATGAAGGGCCAGTCTAGCACCAAGTTTTCATCCCATCTTTGATGGTGATCGAACATCATCTTACGCACCTCAGGTAGGGTTTGTCCTTCACGGGTATCTACCTCATTGTTCACCGAAACAAATTGTGAAGTAGAAATCACCTGATTGAGTAAAGTGCTGCCACAAAAAGGAGGAGAGAGAATAAAGAGAAACTTGTTGTCTACTGCTCCCACAAATTTCCTGCGCAAAGTGTTTTTAAAAACCTTTCTATGAGAATCGAAGTTTTTACCGGTGAGTTTTACCGATGAGCGATTGAGCAGATTGGAGAGTTTCGGCGACATATTACCTTGCTGTGGCTGTTGTTTGCCAGTGTAGTTAGGGTAAATTTAGAAAGTTTGATTCAGGCATGGATTGTTTTTCGATAAAATCCGCATAACAACGACCATAGACCCCACTTCTGTTACTTGGCCAGATCCTTGGCCGAGTCAGATCTTAAGAACCGCCAGGTGTTGTCTTGAATATCATAAACCTTTACCCGAAGATATACATTGTGTTTAGATGGATAGGGTGGGGGGAACCAATACGGATAGTCAGCTCTTTTCAGGTATTTCCCATTTGCGCCGGGAATTTGCTTAATAATGTCGATAACATTGGTACCTGGAAAAGAAGTATCGGCCGGAGCAAACCATTGATATTCTACTCTGGAGGGATCCTCAGGGATGCCCAGAGTATTGAGATACTCATAGTTGGCTTCCCAGCGCTTCAGATTGTTGTCCCAGGTAATCCATATACTGTCTGCTATCGGTGCAGGTGGTGGTGCACCTAGATCAAACAAATCATTAAAGATTGTTTCTATGGAATCCATTTCATTATTGTTGAAGGTATCTCCAATTAGATACCAGGATCCAAACATGATGTGTTCACCAATGTGAGAAGGGGTGCCATAGCCTAGTTGCTTTCTGGTTCCCGTTCCTACATTCAGTGTCTGTCCACCATTATAGGGTACACCATTCAACCACATTTTCGCCTGTCCGTTAACATCAGCTTTGATCCGAATCCAGGTATATCGGTTTACATCAATTCTTCCCCCATCAGAAAACTCAGGGCTACCGGTCCATTTCAGTTCATAGGATCCACCGTTTCTACGGTCTCTGTAACCTAGAACCTTTTGAGTGTATCCTTCATAACCGGGGCCCTCTAAGATCATTACCAAATAGTGTGCTTCGGCCGGTAAACCAAATGGCGGCACTTCCTTATTATAAACCTGATTCTTGGAGTTTTGAAAGAATATATATTTACCTGCAGCATCATCATGAAAGGGTGGAATAGAAGGTAAGACAATCGAGAACCTGTCGCCGATCCATTTCACATCATGCACCTGCTTTCTATCTAGCATCATCATTACCGTATCCCCATCAGACACTACATGGGCGGGATTGAATGTGTAAAGCGAGCTGTCTGCAGTATAAACATGCGTAAAGTACGGGTCGAGATCAGCATAAGTCCGACCATTTTGAAAAGGAGCAGTAGTATCTACAACATGAATACTGATGATTTGGGACTTTTTCTTGCCCCCATCATTATCATAAGCCGTTACACTTAGATTTCTTACTCCTACTTTTTTAGCAACGTAATCCGCTTTATAGGCGCTGTCCGCATCCGTTGCATAAGTCACATTGTCAACTTCAAAAGATACAGAATCAATATTGCCATCAGGGTCATATGCAACCGCCTGAACTTCGATGTCGTCATTTTTATATACCGTGTCACCATTTTGAATATTGATAATGGACACTTCTGGCAGAGCATTGGCCTGTGCCCATAGAATAGCTTGTAAAATATGGTTCTGAAAATTTGGGTTGGCGTCAAATTCGTTAGAACTGTGCCCCAGTCCTGTATAGAATAATTTCCCCCCACCCGACAGGTATTTATACCATGCTAAATAGCGAGGTGCATCATAGGATTGTGATCCCGTAGATTGAACCTTGAGAATGGGTGTTACAGTAGAGTCAAAGTAGCCTCCTTCGAAATATGGAAAAGCTCCGGTATAATTAAAGGTGTTGGAGAGGAAATCCACACTGGAGTGGCTGTTTACTTTTTGTACGCTAGCCGTAGTTCCTGAACTGGTTTCTGAGGGTGAGAAGTTGGAACTCGCACCGACTAATTCTGGTAACCAATCCCAGGTACCGGTGCCGGTGCCATTGGCCGTGGCATGACGATGAGCGTCTACTACGGCGTGAATACCCACCATAGACCCTCCATTCTGCATATAAGATTCAAAGTTTGCCCTCTGGATGCCGCTTAACAGGTTGTTGCCCGTGGTGTTGCTGAAAATAATAACGCTGTAGTTCTGAAGGCTGCTCAATGAATTAAAAGAAGTTCCCGTAGAGTCAAGATCTACGTTAAAGCCAATAAGCGTTCCCAGAGAATCCAACATGTTTTGAGAGGCATTTGTGGTGCCATGGTCCACACCGGTATGCTTCGTGAAGTTCAACACATTGAAAGCATTAGGATTGAGTATGTAAACTGTGACCGTATCGCTAATTGTGCTGTCACCATCACTATCATAAGCGATCGCGAAGAATTCATAGCTACCGGTTGCGGTTGGAATGAATTCATTGTTATAAGGAGCGAAATATTCAATCTTATTCAGTTGACCGTTTACAAACAGTTTCACGGAGAATACTGCACCATCTGGATCAGAAGCGCTTGCCAGGATATTGATGGTGTCATTGATACCTAGTTTTGATTTGTCTAGTGGGTTGGCAATACTCACTACTGGAGGAATGTTGGGAATGGGTGGAGGTGGTGGAGGTGGATTGTTGGAGACGCTATCCGAAACACCTATACCCCTTTGAGTAAAGTAGTAATTTGTCCCTTTAAGCTTGATGTCATCTGGAGGAAAATAACTGGTACTGCCGTCGGGCTTTAGCCATGTCATTAACTGCCAGGTGCTGTTGCTGGAATCATCAACCGGTGGATTATTGGAGCTGTTATTGGTAGCCTGAAGACATTTGTAGAATCGTGTTTTCCCTTGATTATTGGATGTTTGTACAATGTCATTTACTTCCCAGGATGCGGGATCTCCCTTGTTGGTGCCCGTATTGGGGAAGTTGGTGCTCGAACCAATCACACTAGCATATCTATTAACTTTCAGATAATTAAATCCAACCGGGGTCCCCAGATAATTTTCAAACTCCGGTACTGGGATATTAAGCTTCTTATTGTTCGAGAAAGTAGGACTAGCAGAACCTCCGGTAAGGTTTTCGATACTAAAATCATAAGAGTTATTGCTCACTACAATACTCACTGGTTTGGTATGCAATCCCAGGGCTTTGTTATTGGTTGTATCGCCAATGGGATAAACTTCATCCAGGTCATATCCCAGTTTACCAAAATAGTTACCGTCAAATTTTAGCTGGGTTAAAGTATCGGAGGTTGAATGTGCAAATACAGCAACATTGCTGCGATTGCGATATACGAGGTTATTAAAAAATCTCAATGTATCCAGCTCATAGCTAAATGGTGTATTGTTGTTTCTGGTAGTAAGATTCATGGTGCGATATCCACCTCCAATAAGAATATTGCTCTGGACATCAATATCACCTCCAAGAGAAAACCACTCGATTACGCCATCCTGCCATCGAGCAAATGGATCTTTCCAGTCTGTTGCACCATGCATGAAATTATTTCTAACTATTGAACCAGAGGATATCCAGGCCGTTTGAAGGCATTCTCCGCCACAACGCACTAATGCATTATTTTCTATGACACAATTGGTGAAGATTTGCTGAGGAAAGCTGCCCAAGACTCCTAAGACGATCCCCTGCGAGCCAACGTCGTGAATAAAATTATGGTGAATATGCGTGTTGTCTGCAATACTGTAGGTATTCTTCCATCCAATGCTGATCGCTGTAAAACCACCATTGCCTAGTTCCAGATGGTCTATTTCAACCCCGGTATTGTTGGAGCTGATTTCTAAGCCGGTGCCTGATGTCTCCGATTGCCATTCGTTGTCGTAATAAATACCAAATGTGCCGTGAGCGTATCCAAAAGAGACGCTACTTCCATTTTTATCACAACCCGGAAAATATCGATGGCCGGTGAAGTTAATGGGATCATATTGCCCGGTAATACGCACGTATGTTGCATTGTCTAAGACAATACCATCTTTGGTTTGGACCTGACCTAAAAAATTAGTGACAATGGTACGATTGGTGACGCCTGAGCCGGCACAATTCTGAAGATCCAGCTCAATCTTATCATAAGCTTTACCCTGGATTAGAATCTTTTTGCCTGAGGCAATAGAGGGTACAGCCAGTTGTAGATCCATACCGGAAGTGTAATTCCAGACTATATAATCACCCAATTTTACATTTTCATACTTATTGGCGATGTCAGCGTCGGCTTTTCCATTGGTATCCCATTTACCGCTTACATCAGTTATGTTTATCACCACAGTATCCAACCCGGTGGCATTTGAGACAACTACTTGCAAGGGGTTTGGAAGAAAACCCTCATAGTCAAAGGAGTATCTCGTAAAGAGAGAATCGTTTCTCAGATAGAACAAATCATTATCCAGAACGCCGGAAGGCATATTTGAGGTGATGCCTAAATCACCCACCAGGTAATCAAAATCCTCGTTCTCAGGAATACTGAAGAAATAAGTGCCGGTAGAATCAGGCTGACTGTTACCCACACGCATATGATCGCGTACTGTGCGTTGAGCAAGCCCAATACTACTGCAATACAGTAATATTATGATAGTTCCAAGAATTCTCATTGCTGCAGATTATTGGTATAAACCAATTATTTTGAATTCATCATTTCCAATGGCAGTAATAGCCACATCTTCTATAACGATGGCGGAGGTGTTTCCGGATATGACATCCCCTGCAGCATCGCGCAAGGTAACTGCCGAGGCATCAAGAATGAGTGCACCTGAACCAAAGTCTCTTAATTCGATATGGCTATTAAAAGGCAAGTTAGCACCATTTGGTATGGTTAAGATAGCTGTTGAGCTTTTTACATAAACGGTTTTTCCACAATCCTGTTTTGCAAGATTTCTATTGCTGGTCAGTTCGGCATGCGCTTGAGAAATTACGGCACTGTCTACATAACTTTCCAGACTGTCGATCAAGCCTTGTTTTATGCTATCCACCTCAGCAGCAGTGTACAATTGAGGTTTGGCATCCAGCTCATTCCACGATATCTTGCCATCTGCGAAATCAGTTGGTATGCTGTTTAAGTCGCTGTAAACACCAGAGAAGTCATCGGAAGCATCCATATCCCAACCGGCAAAATTAACGGAGTTTCCACCGGTGATACTCAAAGTGGAACCTGCAAGATTGAGGTTTTGAGACAATCCTCCTGATCCGGCATTAGCGGCAATGGCGCTGTCCACCTGATTTTTATTATACAGATTCGGCAGGTTGACCAGATCATTGTAATCTCCGCTAAAATCATCGGAAGCATCCGTATCCCAGCCACTAAAGGTGGGCTTGTTTAGAAGCTTGTTGTAATCACCGTCAAACAATTTGGGCTTATTGGTCAAGTCATTATAGTTTCCGGAAAATAGAGTCGGTGTGTTCGTAAGGTCAGCATAATCCCCGCTAAAATCATCCGCCGCATTTTGATCCCAGGCGGCAAAGTTGGGTAGATTGCTCAAATCATTAAAATCGCCACTAAAATCATCTGAAGCGTCCGTATCCCATCCAGCAAAACTTGGTTTATTGGTAAGATCTGCATAGCTACCACTAAAGAGTGCAGGGGTATTAGAGAGATCGTTGTAGTCACCAGAGAAATCGTCGGAAGCGTCGGTATCCCAACCGGAGAAATTAACGGTATTTCCTCCAGTAATGGTAAGTTGACTACCGGCCAGGTTAAGGTTTTGCACGGTGCCGCCACCGCCGCCGCCATTCACCACAAACATACTGTCAACCTGAAGTTTGGAATACACAGATGGCTTGTTGCTCAGGTCATTATAATCGCCACTAAATAAATTAGGCTTATTGGTGAGGGCATTGTAGTCGCCGCTAAAATCATCTGAGGCATCCATATCCCAGCCGGTAAAATTTGGCTGGTTAGTAAGGTTGTTGTAATCCCCGTTAAAGTCATCCGAAGCATCGGTATCCCAGCCTGTAAAGTCTGGCAAATTGGTGAGCGCATTGTAATCGCCATTAAAATCGTCAGAAGCATCGGTATCCCAACCAACAAAACTAGGCTTATTGCTCAGGTCATTGTAGCTACCGCTAAACAGTGCGGGTTGATTTATCAGATCGTTGTAATCTCCGCTAAAATCATCAGAAGCATCCGTATCCCAGCCAATAAAATTGGGCCGGTTAATCAGATCCATATAATCACCAGAGAAGTCATCGGCGGCATTTTTATCCCAACCATTAAAGCTCGGTCTGTTGTTGAGGTCATTGTAATCGCCACTAAAGAGGTTGGGCTTGTTGGTAAGATCATTGTAGCTCCCAGAGAAGAGGGTAGGCGTGTTAACCAAATCAGTATAATCACCAGAAAAATCATCCGAGGCATCGGTATCCCATCCTAAAAAGTTTACCGTATTTCCACCACTAATGTTCAAGTTGGTGCCATTTAGATTCAGGTTTTGAATAGCACTGCCATTTACTCCCGCAATTATGGCGCTGTCTACCTGTGATTTCACATAGATGTCAGGGAGATTGTTAAGGTCATTATAGTCTCCCGAAAAATCGTCGGATGCATCTGTATCCCAGCCCGAAAAATCGGGTTTATTGGTCAGGGCATTGTAATCGCCATTAAAATCGTCAGAGGCATCGGTATCCCAACCGGCAAAGCTCGGTTTGTTGTTGAGGTCATTGTAATCCCCACTAAAAAGAGTCGGCTTATTGGTTAGGGCATTGTAATCGCCGTTAAAATCGTCTGAGGCATCGGTATCCCAGCCGGCAAAGCTCGGTTTATTGACGAGGTCATTGTAATCACCGCTAAAAAGAGCCGGCTTATTAGTAAGGTCATTATAGTTTCCGCTAAAGGCAACCGGAACATTAATAAGGTCATTGTAATCACCGGAAAAATCATCTGAGGCATCGGTATCCCAACCGGCAAAGTTCGGTTTATTGGTGAGGTCGTTGTAATTCCCACTAAATAAGGCCGGCTTATTCGTAAGATCGTTATAGCTACCGCTGAAAGCAGCTGGCGCATTAATAAGGTCATTGTAGTCTCCCGAAAAATCATCCGAAGCATCGGTATCCCAACCAGAGAAATTTACCGTGTTGCTGCCCGTAATGGTCAGTGCTGTACCGCTAAGGTTGAGTGATTGAACCACTCCGGTACCGCCACCACCGCCGTTCACGACAAACATACTATCAACCTGTAGTTTGCTATATAGGTTAGCAGCCGAAACATCACCACTGAATACGGCATCACCATTCTTATAGATAACCAGGGCATTGCTGCGATTATTCATCCCCGTTCCGTTTCCAAGTGTAAGCAGTTTGTCTGAACCCAACCACTGGTTACTGCTAGAGCCAGCATACTGGTTATACTGACCAAAAAGTATTTCACCGGCCGTTTGGGCAACCAATCCTTTACCGGCGGCAAACTGATGATTGGCTCTTAGGCTAATATCACTACCCAGAATTACTCCCGAATGTCCCAAGGCACTATCGCGCTCACCTACCATTAGCACATAATTGCCATCGGAGTAGGAGTTATAAGCGTTGAGAGAATTGTGTGAACGATCATTGACCGTGTTACCGATACCATTTACGTTGACATACTGTCCGCTCCCCAGAATATTGGCGCCGGAGAAATCATACTTGGCTTTACCCAAATATCTCAGATCGGTGGCCAGCAATCCAGTAGGATCAATATAAGGCAGACTCCCCGCAGGACCCTGAATTTTCATGCTGCTGGCGATATCCAATTCTACCCAATGGGCATTGGTTACACCACCGCGAAGTTGGTAGATCTTATGATTATCCGCCACATAACAATACATGCGTTCCGCACGAAAGGCCAGGGGAATGGCATCTCTATCCGACAAGGTGGCGACTACCTCGGGATCCGTTTTCTTGGTTACAATTGAGTTCTTGTTACCATAAGTATGTGCTACCGATGATAAGGGGAGAATACTGCCAACCAACAGAATTATTCTTAACACTTGTTTCATGACCTTTCAGTTTTGCTGCATCCTGAAATAAGTGTGCTACCTATCTCAGGAATTCATCCACACGTTTCCTAACTGGATATCACCCTGGATATCCTCTTCAATCAATTTTAGCTCTGACGAGCTGCATAGTCCTCGATCATGGTCGCGTAAATGTGATTCCCAGATGTGGAATCAAGACCGAATCGAGTAGAGTTTTCTAAATGCTTGTTCAAATGATCAGGCTTTCACCCGACGGAGACAAATATAATGGATGAATGCTAGTGAGTGAGGTAATCCCTTGTTCTACAAAGGGCTAATGATGTAAGAAGCGGATTACAAATCCCAAATCTTTGCGCTTCAGATTCTGATAATTAGCATCAATTGACACTTTCCATTAATTGGAATTATCAAGATTTATTAACAATGTTAGAAGCTGGTAATGCTATCCTTAAGTAGAAAGTTTGATTTTTTGATGTAGTGGAATCATCGGTGACTCTTTAAACGCTGTATTTTGAAGCTACCCACTAAAATTCCAATCTGAAGATATTTATAGAAATTTCTGTGAATGAGGCATATATCAGGCAAATAAACCAGTGTAATATTCTGAAAATCAATATAATAATATTCAAGTTTGTTTGATTGAGGTAATTTGTTAATGAGGAATGCTGGTGAAATAGTATTTATGGGAATTATGGGTTAGTTAGTTTTAAAAGCCGGATTTGATTTGTGAATTAATGAATACTTTCAAGATGAATGAAGCTATATTGAATTTTACTTGTGCAGAATTGATGTTTAACTAAATTTGCAGCCCCGTTATGGTGAGCAGGAAAGTATAGAATCTGCCCTGAAAGCCTGATTGGGATAAATTTTGGTGAGATGGGTGAGTGGCTTAAACCAGTAGTTTGCTAAACTGCCGTACGAGCAATCGTACCGCGGGTTCGAATCCCGCTCTCACCGCCAAACATCACAAACCCCGCGAATAGCGGGGTTTTTTTTGTAGGATCAGCCGAGTCTGAATGCTTGCATTCAAGTGAGGATGAACCAACTAAAAAAAAGCAACATGGCGTCAGCCATGGGGTTTGTGATGTTTGTTGTTACCCCTCCAGGGATCACCGATCCCGCCTTAGCGGGAGAGGTAATCCCGTCCTCTGAGTCTGAAGACTTGCATTCAAGTGAGGGAACCAACAAAAAAAAGCAACATGGCGTCAGCCATGAGGTTTGTGATGTTTGTTGTTACCCCTCCAGGGATCACTGATCCCGCCTTAGCGGGAGAGGTAATCCCGTCCTCCGAGTCTGAAGACTTGCCTTCAAGCGAGAGCATTGATATTAAAGGACCAACCTGGTGCAGGCATTAGTTGGTAATCCGAACATATTAGCTTTATTCACCAGTAATAGAATGCTTTAGCACGGAAGTCAAATAACCTGAGGAAGTTGGTTTGTGGAGATTAGCATGCTGCTCAATGATTTGGAAGAAGCTATGCTTCCAACGTTCTAAAATATTCGAGAATAGACCTGGCCTCTTCAAAGCTTACATTCTGATTGGGCATAATCGCACCATTGTATTCATCTACCAATCTCTTGGCAACGGAATCTTGTTCGCGCATTAAATCTGGATACATAATTAGTTTCATGATCCAATCCGGACTCCTTCTTTGCAGAACACCTTGAGGTGAAGGACCAATAAAAGCCGCATCTGTTTTATGGCACATGGTACATTTTGAGTCAAACACCGTTTTACCGGCAGCGACAAGATCCTGATTGATGGATTCTGAAAGCTTGAATTGTGGCAGCTCAGGAATCTCACGCGCACTAGATGCTGCCTCATTTTGATTGATGCCAGGTTTCTCAACCTTCCGCTTCTCGCTAGCTTCATTGCTGGACGTAGGGTCACTTGGTGAGTCGCTGGCGCTAGTACATTGGCTGAGAATGATCAAGGCTAGAATCGATAAGATCAGAGCAAAAAAACCTTTCATATGAATCAAATTTTGGATAAAGGTAACTACCTGGTTGAAGTTGCCCGGATTTCCTCTTTATGCTGTCTTAGATTCTCGGTTATATGAATGAAGATCATAATATGCTCGACTATTCTTGCGCTTTAACCAAATTAGAGATTCTCGAGCAGCATTTTTTTTACTTTTAGCTGTTGTACAGAAATTTAATCTGCTGCATGAAACGGAGAACATTAATTAAGGGATTGCTTGCCGCTGGCGTGACCGGGGCAGTTGGTTATACCGGTTTCACCTGGTATGATCTCCAAAAGAAACCGGGCTTAGGGTCTATCGAAGAAGAGCGGGAGTTTTTGGCCTATTTGGCAGAAACAGTAATTCCGGAAACCAACTCACCCGGTGCTCTCAAGGCTGGAGTTGATGAGTTTATGATTAAGATGCTCAAAGACTTTCTGCCTCATAAGGATGTCAACCGATTTTTGGATGGGATGGAGGATGTGAAAAAACTTTCCCAATCGGCTTACGGCCGGAGATTCCAAGATTGCAGTCAAGCTGAACGAGAGCTTGTTTTAGCAGATTTTGAGGACGCCGGCCCCAGCAATAGGATCTATCTTAAGATTCAGGATAAATTTATGGGTAAGCCCTTTATCCGGACATTGAAGTTTATGGTCTGCGCAGGATTTGCTTTTTCAAGAGTGGGGGCTACACAAGCATTTAACTATGAAGCTATACCCGGAGCTTATCACCCTAATATTCCGATGAAAGAGGGGCAAACTTCATGGGTACTATCATAATATTAAACCATGGCTAAAAAAACAGGAAAGGATAGTCATACCTATGACGCCATTGTGGTTGGTTCTGGAATTAGTGGCGGTTGGGCTGCGAAGGAACTTACCGAGAAAGGTTTAAAGAC
This sequence comes from Owenweeksia sp., assembly GCA_965229445.1. GTDB lineage: Bacteria > Bacteroidota > Bacteroidia > Flavobacteriales > Schleiferiaceae > Owenweeksia. The sequence goes on along the minus strand of OZ245876.1, from coordinate 2,168,448 downwards.
TCTGGTATTGGAGCGGGGCAGAAATATTGAGCATATTAAGGATTATCCAACGGCCTTCCTGAATCCCTGGGATTTTGCCTATGCCCTTGAGTTATCCAAACTCTCTGGAGATCAAAACCCTATAAAAGCGATTATTGACAAGCCAGCCAAGGCACATTTTGTACTTGATAAGGACGAACACCCATATAAAGAGTTAGATCCCTTTAGTTGGATTAGAGGATATCAATTGGGAGGAAGATCCTTAACCTGGGGCAGGAATTGTTATCGACTGAGTGATCTTGATTTTGAAGCAAACCTCAAAGAAGGTATTGGTGTTGATTGGCCCATCAGGTATAAGGATATTGCTCCCTGGTATAGTTATGTGGAGAAGTTTGTTGGCATTAGTGGTAGAAAGGAGGGCTTGCCCCATCTGCCTGATGGAGAGTTTTTACCCGAAATCGGATTTAATGCCATCGAGGAGTATTTCTCGGAACAGCTTAGAACCAATTATGACGATCGCATTATTACCCCTGCTCGCACCGCAAATCTCACCGTTGAAACTCATGGCAGAGGGCCTTGTCAATTTCGAAATATGTGTACCCGGGGCTGTCCATTTAAAGGATATTTCTGTTCGGTAACATCCACACTTCCGGCTGCGGAATCTACAGGTAAGCTTTCGGTGAGACCATTTTCTGTGGTTACCGAAGTGATTATGTCTGATGATGATCAAAAGGCAATTGGAGTAAGGGTAACCGATGCCATCACCAAAGAGGCAACTGAATATTTCGCAGAAATCATTTTCCTGAATGCATCAACCATAAATACCGCAGCCATATTATTGAATTCAAAAACCAAAGCTCACCCTGACGGTCTGGGAAATAACTCAGGACAACTAGGTAGAAACTTAATGGACCATTTTACGACCGCAGGTGCAGAAGGAGAGTTAGATATTCTCAAAGATCGATATTATAGTGGCCGTACGCCAGGATCGATATATCTGCCCAGGTTCAGAAACCTTAAAAATGGAGAGCAAACTAAGGATTTTGTAAGGGGATATGGCTATCAGGGAAGGGGAGAACGAAAGAATTGGAATGATAAGATTTACGACCAAGGCTTTGGTGAAGAATTCAAGAATAATTTACTGGCTCCTGGGCCATGGCGATTGAGAATTAGCGGTTTTGGGGAAACGCTACCCTATGAGGATAATCGGGTAACTCTGGACAAAAACGAGGTGGATGAATGGGGGATGCCCATCATCAACATCAGCTTTAAGTATGGTGAAAATGAAGCCGCCATGCGCAAGGATATGAAAGAATCCGCTGCTGAAATGCTTGAGAAATGTGGTTTTAAGGTGATTGATTCCTTTGATTATGAGAAACCTCCCGGCTCCGCAGTGCATGAAATGGGAACCGCCAGAATGGGACGAGATCCAAACAGCTCCGTGCTCAATGGGTTAAATCAAGTTCATGGCATTCCGAATTTGTTTGTTACCGACGGTAGTTGCATGACTTCCTCCGGATGCCAGAACCCTTCCATCACGTATATGGCTCTTACGGCCAGAGCGGTAGACTTTGCCGTTAAGACCTACAATGCTGGAGAATTGATTTAGGTACCCTTCCAGATATTTATTGGTGGACCTGATCCCAATGCGCCATGGCAGGAGCGCATTTTTGACTAGCACAAGTTGCGATCAAATGATAGTCCATTTACAGATAATACTTCCTTGCCTCAAGCAGAAATCGACTCGGACTATCAACCCCAATGTCCATCTTAAAAGACATTCTGAATTTCGATAAATAGTACTTGCTAGTGCAGCAAAGCTTATTATATTTGCAGCCCCTTTGCGGGGTGTCACGTAAAATGTGGCAGGCGCAGGTAGAACGTGGCAGGTAGCTCTTCGACAAGCTCAGAGCAAGCCTAAATTGGAACTAGCGCCAGGATAAAGCGCAAAGCACGCAGGATCTTCTCACCTGCTAAAAAAAGAGAAGGGAACATATTTACGGGGTGTAGCGTAGCCCGGTCATCGCGCCTGCTTTGGGAGCAGGAGGTCGCAGGTTCGAATCCTGCCACCCCGACGTAAATGAAAAGCCTCGCAGCAATGCTGCGGGGCTTTTTTTATGGCTCCAAGCCAAGCTTGCTTGAGTGAAGGAGTCATGGAAAAAGACCAGGCACTCGCAGAGTGCAAGGCTTTTCATTGGTAAGAAGGAGGAAGTAAGGATCACAAGCGGAGCGAGTAATCCTTTGTAATTGTAGTTACACTTTATACTGCATGCTAAGCTTTTGACGCCATTGTAAATGGCCAAAGGCTTTTGTTTGTGTCCAACTAAGGGGATTAACAGGATCTTAAATCCTGACTTGCCACGCCTAAGGCGTGGCCACCCCGACAATCAAGCCTTTCCGCCTTGGGCGGGGAGGCTTTTTTTATTTAGGCTGGTCGAGCTTGCTCGAGACTGGGAGAAAGCAGCTTGCGTTCACCCGGTTAAGAGTAAAACGCCATCAAACTAATCCTATTATAATAAACGTTACCCTTTGAATATCAAGATATCAGAAATCTTGTGTTTTCCGGGCGATATTTTCAATGCTCGAGCTAATACCGACTTATGCTCGATATTCCTATTTTGGAATCCTATTTTCTGTGCTCTTTTTTGGTAAATAGTAAAGTGCATGGTGGCATTTGAGCGCTGAATGTCCTCAGGGCTGCAATGATCTAAAGTTTAAGCTTTATTGTAGGGGCAGATTCATCCATTTGGATATCCTCATAGCGTGTTAGGCCTTTTTTTGGCTATGAAAAGAGCCAAGGATCACGATCCACCATTAGCGTGAGGTAAATCCAATATTTGGACTGGCATAGGATGGTAATCTTAAAAATACTCAAGTTTTATTCAGAATCCCAATAAGCTTTCATTTGGCGCCTAGCCTCTCTCAACCACGATTCCGAATTTATTAGAGAGTCTTGCGGAATCCAGGTCACCTTTCCATAAACAGCATCTGTAAGGCAAATTTCAGGAATGCTTCCGCCAATGTAATCTCCTTCTTCATTACCAGCTCGAGAAACAATGGTACTCAGCCAGAAGAATCGAACTTGACCATTTACTTTTCTTACAAATGGTCTGGACTCCGCCGGATAGTTTACGGTCCAATCATAATTCTTTTTACTCTCTACGATCTTGGCTGAAATGGCTCCACTTCCGATGAACTTCTCGGTTCTGTGATTGATGAAGTAAACAGTATCATCATTATCACCCGGAATAAATAAGCTCAGACTTAAGCCTTTCTTGTCCTCTTGATAAGGTTCAAGTCCAAAATAGTTGTAAAGCTTACCTTTATTCTTAATGGTAAAATAGGTTATAAATGGCATTGGGTTTTGATCTTTTGGCATCTCAGGGATTCTCACGTCCCCTTCGTGGTACCCGGGCATTGGGGCGAGGAATCCATTGGCAAATTTAAAACTGTTAGCAGTGTAGTTTAGTGCCTTTTGCGGTTGTAGGTTTTGTCCTGTTAAATAGTTATGCTCTGCAATCTCCTTAGGCGAAATGAAGTCTCCTTTTCCAAATAGAATACGAGCAAAGAAATTATCACGATCTCTCAACTGTTGTATAACATATACTCCACCAAATACTGGTCTGGGAAACAAAAATCCTTTCCACTTGATGATTGGTACTACCTGAACCCATTTTCCGGTATCGTCTTGAAGATAGATAGGTGTTGCTGGTTCACAGTTAAAGAATGCACTTAATCCAAATCGCTTGATTACTGCATTTTTAGTATTATGACTGAAAAGAAGCTGTTCTCCAATTTCGAAATTTACCTTCGCCCTATGTCTGCTATCAAATACGGGCGAAGGCAGATAAGCGGGTACCCTAAGCACCTCATACATGTTTTTACTCAGTCTCTGTAGGATATAGTTTCTGGCCGGGCCAACTGCTGACGTAAAATAAAATTTACCATCTACTCCTTTTATAAATTGGGGACGAGTGGCATCCTCAGTCTCACTTAGTGCTTCTTGGTTAATTAAAGTGCGTATAGAATTAACTGGTTGAATTCGCTCGTTTCCTGAAACAGGCATCTCTTGCAATTCTATCTTGTTGATACTAGAATAATGGATGAATAAACTAAAGTAGTTATGGACCTCAGGCCCTCTGAACCAACAGGCCACCAGGAAAACAACAAACAGAATACTCGGAATTATGACTTGATTCCAGGCTCGCTTTCGAATAAACAGAGCAAACAAAATCAAAACCAAAACAATAACCAGCACTAATGCCAGGTATTGTCTTATGTACAATACTAGCGGTTGCCATGACCCACGTCCGCTAAACAAACCATAAAGAATTACTAAAAGAATGAATGTGAGCAGAAAAGGACGACGCTTTATCCAGCTACGAACACTTGATCCGATGCGTGCCTTTATATTATGAAAGAACCAGTATATGCGGTTCTTCTCCTCAACAGTTTCATCAATTTGATCATTCATTGAGATAATCCTTTATTCCTTTGCGCCAATCATCATCTTTTTTATGATTATTTCCCTTTTCCTTAGGCTCTTGATCTATTTTATTTAAGGATTCAGTCCTCTTTGTCGGTTCAGCAGGCCTTTCAGACTTAAGCTTTGATTCAAGCTCATCTATCCTATCCAATTGTTGTTTCACTTTTGAAATTTTTCCCGGTGCATGGCGGAAAATCAATGGGGCGACATAAAATGCCACCATCAGACCTAAAGCAATAAAAAGTCCATACATTATTTGGACAAGAATATTCGCACTTCCTGTTAGAATCAATACACCAGTTATAATAATGGCTAGAAATATGGCACTATATAGCTTACCAGAGAAGGGTTGTGCATAAACAAATCCTTGTTCTACACCCTTAGGCAGTCCATTCTTGTGGGTGAGTTTATACCAAGACTTGTAACTGCCAATCAACTTCCTGTAATCAACAAAATAATAGATGATCCCGGTTCCAAGGCCAATGAAAAAGGCTAGTAGTGTATCCATTAGTTAATCAGTTTAGAATATATTCCTCGATTCCTCAAGATACAATTGATTGCCCATTGTTGCATCGGCTCTTTCCATGTCTGATAATCACTATAGAATCTCGTCTTATCGAAGGCAAATTGTAGTACAGGGTTATTTTGCTGAATTTTTGAAATAAGATGCCAAAGGACTGTTTTTTGTTCAGCGCTGGTATCCTTATGCGGTTGCAGCAGGAATTTATGGAGTTCTTCCGGTGTTTTTAACGCGACCGTATCACCATTGATTAATTTGTTTACCAGAACCTCAAGTTCAAAAAAATCTTCATCAAGCAATCCTGCAATATTGAGCTTTCTGATAAGTCCCTTGCGCTGAGTCTTTGTCAACTCGTGAACCGGGGTGGTTTCATCCAGCTCCATCGCTGCTGCTACCACCATATGCTCCAATTGAAGCTCCAACAACTCAATGTGTTCCTTAAAGTATCCCACTTCAGAATCCAACAGATTTAATTTATTCAGGTATGAAATGAATTTATGATCGTTGAGATTAAACTCAACATGCAAATGCTCTAAATCCCCACTGATCTCAGAAGAATTATCCTCGAAAATGATCACCGGCTTTCCACCTTCTACCCCTTTAAAAATAAATAGTCCATTAAACGCCAGCGTGTAGTAACATGTGATATTGGATAACGGGAAGTTCGGTAACTCAAGATTGCGATACCGCAAGTCTCCATGCATCTTAGCACTTTTAATGATGTTTTCACGCAAGTCCGGATTTAGCCAGGCCATGGGTTCCTGGAAATATTTGTTAACCAAATCTTTTTGCTCGGAGGCAGCACTTGCTAAATCACCCGCTACATTAAATTTTACATTAACGATCTCCATCATGAGAAGATCCTGGGGAGTACGGTATGCACTTATATTCTGATCCAGCTCAAACCAAATACCATTCAAAGATGTGATGTCCTCAATCTGTAAGGCATAATTCTCAAACACCCTTCGGTGTATTTCCCAATCAAAGCTGTGATACGGCATATAGACCGGCCGGTTTTTTTGTTCGGGAGAAATGATAATAGAGAAGGGATTGGCGAGGCCATGAGATAGATAGTATCTGTCCTCCTTCTCCTTAGCAATCTCCGGACTCCAACCCCAACCATCCACATGAAATTTCTTGAGCTTGGTGGGTGTAATTCCTATGTCTTTCAAACATCGGTTATAGCGTTTTTGCATTAACGGTGTGTTGATATAGTAGAGGCGGTCGCCAAATAACTTTGACTCTGTAAGCTTAATCATGGATTTGACCTTTACTTGCCAGTTCGCGAGCTTGAGATTGAATATACAGTCGTTTGGCAGCCTCCTTGATCTCCCGATTTATGCCAGTCTCATTTATTCTAACCGACGTCTCAATATAATTAAGTGCCTCATAAAGCCTAAGTTGTGAGAAGTTTGAACCTTTCAGATTTTCCTTCATGAGTACTTTAAGCATTTCAAGCTTGGTGTCATAATCCTTGTGAAAAAAATCCTCCGGTCTTTCCCACCATATTTCTGGTAGATCAAAATCAATCACCCTTGCATCAACTGCTTTCTGAATGTTCCTTAGATCTCTTGACGAGAAAAAAGGGTATTTCCTTTGAATCGCGGAATAGAAATCACCAAAAAAGTCATGCGAATGGGTATGGGAAACTGACATGGTCTCTTCAAATATGGCCTTTACATCCTGATTTGTGAACTCATAGTTGTGGCTGAGAAGATCATTGAGTGAATCCGGCCTTTTCTGGCTGGCCATGTACTCATATCCTGAGGGGGGTGGTGAATTTACAAATCCTTCTTCCAGGTTTTCATACTTGCGCCACCACAGATAATCCTGATCAATAAAATCTTTGTCCGTACCGGCGCCATCCATTCTTACGCGCATTTGAATCCTTGAGAGCACTGCCTTATCTATTTGATCCGGAATATTTGTGAAAAGGCTGATCAATCGGTTGCCGTAACTAACCGCATAAGCACCTTCAGTATTTCTCAAAAACACACCAATAAACTCCCTAACTCCCGAGGAAACACCTCGCCTTGTTCGCTCTTCAAGATTGTTTTCTGCATCATCAATGGGAGCAAAGATGATCTTACTTGGATCTCGCATGGGTTTAAACCATTCCATAGCTCTTTCGGCTGTACCACCCTGATAGGTAGAAACGATATTCTCCGGTAAAGGCCAAAAAAAGAAATTATAGCCAAGCATATCACAACGCTCCTTTAGCAAGGTAGCTGTTGCGGCTATGAGCATACTCTTTCCGGTACCTGGCTTTCCGTCCGCCATAGTAACATTTGGAAGACCTCCCAGCTCATTCAAGGGGTTACGTCGTGTTTCCATATCATAGCACATCAATCGTTCGGCATACCGCTGAAAAAGGTGCTTGGCCTCCTTATTGGCAACAATATCTTCCATCTCCACATGGTTGAAACTCATCCCCACAGTAACACTGGTGGACACCGTTTCAAATCCTTGAACCACAAAATCTGTTTTCTCTAGTTTATAATGATTGTCAGTAAAGGACTCAACATACTTAAAGCCATCTCTTCTCAGCTTCAGCTCTTCAGTTAAACGTTCAAAAAATAGGTGGGTAATCTTGAGAAAATGAAGGTCGTCATTTACAACCCCTGATCGCTCCAGGTAGGCAGCATAGTAATACAAAGCGCACTGCAGTGCTTTGGATGGCCGATTGAGATTGACCTCTGGTATCCCATTAAAATCAATATTTATGGAACTTGTTTCTTCTGCCCTGTGGTCACGAAGGGCATATAGTACGTAATTAGAAGCCGACATTAAGAGTACGGCGGATTGGGTTTGCCATTTATCATGAAATTCTGGCATTTCAGATTGGTGTAAACTGCCATCCTTATTCTTTTGAAGGAGTAATTCCAGTCCCGAACTTCGTGCATATTGTGTGGCCAGGTACTTTCCGATACTAAATCCCTTCTTTAGCGCATTAAGAATAACATTTGAAGTATTACTCAGAATTATCCGATCCTTACTGATGCGAATAGCGTTACGAATGATAGAAAGCTCATCTGTTTCATTGATATTCAATGCTTTACCTGCGTGAATCAGAAAAGACAAGTCAATTTCACCTTTTGCTTTCTTAACATCTGTGATCCAACCCACCATTTTCAGGTAATTGGTCACTTCCTCCTTGTATTCTTCAAGGTGTTCTTCTTTAATGATCAGTAAAGATGAATCTGTTTTCTCCATTTAGTCAATATTGATATATATAGGGTGGAACTGCTAATTCGTTTAAGGTTTCCGGATGGTATTCGCTCAGATATTGCCAAACTGGGTGACTGGTAATACTATATTTATGTAGCTTGGAAATCATTTTCTCCATACATTCCTTATTAGACTCATCGATATAGAAGATTTGTCTCAATTCGCCCTTAGAGAGAAAGCTTTCCTTTCGCTGTTGGCCTACTGAGAAGATCACCTCCGCATTATAGCGAAAGATAAAATCCTGAAAGTCGAATTGCTTTTTAAGCAACTGGCTAAATGGATGTTCATCCTGAGAATACTGACCATATATGGGTCCAATAGCTACTCTTTTGAGAATTTTTGGTCTTATTAGATCATTCAAGGCATCTATATCAGATATCATTACTTTCAGGGGGGCAGTATTATGAGTTATCCTTTTAATACTATCTACAAAATCTTTACTGTGAAGAGCCTTTTCTGCAGCCACATTTTCTCGGTAATGTTCAAACACTAACATATAGATGTAAGGTCTGTTTGTAACGGTGTCAAATGATGCCCAGCTATAAAGATATTTTCGATGAAAATTCCTGCCTTTCGACAATAGAATAAGCTTTCCGGAATTGTGTTCCAGATATAGTTTCGTCGCATCTATCAACTCAAAATAAGTACGTTTACTTATTTGCTTAAGTAGCCGAATAGGCTCTGTTTTACTGCGGATCATTTGATCCAGAATAAGTGTTTTTAGCGTTTCAGAGTTAGGGCCATTTCTGAGTTGTTCCGCCTTTCGGTGCAAGTCATTATATAAACGTTTGAATTCCATGTGATTGGGGAATCCTGATTCTGTAAGATCAATTAACATAGGGTGCGTATCGTTAAAGGCGTACTTTAATGCTAGCACCTCAATAGAGTTCAGCAGCCTTTGGGAAAAATCTTTGATGATCTTCGCCTCATAAGGTTCATCACCCTTATAATTATCTAATGAATTGATGAATTGCTCGAGAGCAAATTTCACATAACGGAAATAATCATTGTAGGCACTCTTGCCCTCTAGCACACTTCTATCCAGCGGAGTGAAATGATCTGAAATATCGGCAGTATTCATAGATTTAGATCAGCCGATTAATCCATCAGATCATTTACCGAGGAATCCTTGTTTTTTTCCTCTGTGACAGGAGGTTCATCTGCTGAATTTTCATGACTATGTGAGAAGGTTTCTCGGATATCTATTCCGAACTTCTTGCTGTGCGCCTCCATTAGTTTAGCGTCCTCTTCTTTATACTTGGCAGTAGCCTCGGCCATTGCTACCAACACCTGGTGCAATTCAGTCATTCTTTTAGGGTGTTTCTTCACGCGTTCTACGCGGTCTTTCTCCGAGCTTACGAGAACTTTGGCAGCTATTTCAGTGATTTTCTGATCTGTTTTAACCCCAGCCTCCTCATAGAGGGAAGCCGCTTCCTGAGCCGTTGCCGTTTGAATTAGTTGAAGTCCGGATTCATAAGTAGTGACGCGCTCTTCCGTATCACTCTTAAGTTGACCGATGAGTTGTTTTAAGTTGTTCTTGGTAGTAGTTTGTGCTTCGAGATGAATAACGATTTGATCCACAAAACGCTCCTTACTTTGAAAGATTCCCAAAGCAATATTGTAATTGCCTTTAGCACCAGCCCGTTTCTCTCTAAGGTCCGCAATTTTCTTCTCTTGCTCAGTATATTCTGGACTGTTGTTGGGGAGTTCAATCAACTCATTTTCCGCACTCTTCAATTGGGCTTCAATTTCTTCGAGTTCCTTCTTCTTATCTCGCATCACCGTAGCAGCCTTCTCTTTAGTTTCAAAGGCCAACTCCTTTCTGTTTTTCAAGGCGTCAATCTGCTTTTCAACGTCCAAAATCATATCCTCGATGATGCCAACCATACCCTGCACCTGACTAATGACTCGGTTTAATGACTCGCCAATATCAGCGTTTTTCAATCTGTCGCGATAGCTTTTATTGGCACGCGCTTCAGTATGTTTAAGGTTGGCCTGACTATCAAGTAAACCTTTTTCTCTTTTAGCAACCTGGCTATTTTTATACCCAAACAGTATGTTCCAGGCATTGCTCATTCCCCGTGCATTAGTAAGATCGGATTCCGCATTGGCCAAGGCTCTTTTGGCTTGCTCAATCCACCCTAATTCTTCAGCATTTAGCTCTTGAAGCTTTGAGAATTCGCCACCACAAGAATCGAGCATGCCACGCAGGTGTAACATAAGCTCCTGAAGATCTTGCTCTGTCTGAGTAACGTCACCATTCAATGATTCAAAGTTCGACTCTATTATTCCAGATACAATCTCCTCTGGGTCCCGTTGATCTGCGACCGCCTTGTCAATATCCGATTCAATCTGATCGAGTTTTGACACGATGTCTGCAGATTTTTGTTTTTCAATCTTGGCTTTGAGGTTCTCTACTTTTTTGGAGTCACCTAGTTGGTCTAAAAGGTCGAATGAATCAGACATATATTATTTATAAATTAATTTATTAATGTTATTATTCAAATCTAGTGTATTGATGGCAATATGGCTATCAGGTTAATGCAATTCAAAGTTTCATGGCCGTTAATTTTTGTTACTAAATATCAAGCCAGAAACAATCCAATCAGATAAACATACCCGCTGGCTAAAATCAACTGTATGATTGCAAATGGCAAAGCCCTTACTATAAATTGAATAAAGGAAAGGCTCAAATTATTCCTCTGGATGACGGTCACTGCAACAACGGTAGATGCGCTTCCAATTGGTGTGATATTTCCACCAAGATTAGCCCCATAGATCACTGACCACCAAAAATTCTGAGAAAATTCAGGAAGTGAAGACATGGTCTTCGCCAGCATTGCAGCAAGGGGAATGTTATCAGTTACGGAACTGGCAATGGCACTTGCCCATAGTAAGGCAATCGGTCCCGATTCACTTCCCAAATCCATTAGTTTCACTACAAATCCTCCTATCAGGTTGAGAACCTGAGCATGTTCCATCACACCAATTACAACAAAGAGAAAAGCAAAGAAAAACAACAAATCCCAATCAAGTACACGATATGTGATCTCAGTCTTATTCTTAATTTTTAAGAGCATAATCACTCCGAAAGACATCGCAACAAAGCCAATTCCCAACTGTCTGACATATGGTATGAGGTCGGTTGTTGCTAGAATCAGGATAAATGAAAGAAACGCAATCCAACCAAGTACAAAAAATGATTCAGAAGAAACTCCTTCCTTCTCGTCAAAGTCATTGATCAGGAGGGCTGCAGTATTTTTTTCTTCCTCGGTATTAAGTGAGGAAATTTTAAACAGTTTGCTGGAAATAATTATAGTGACTACTGAAGCTATAACCACATAAGGTGCAGAAATCAGGAAGAAGGTAGCAAATGAAATGCCAGCAGTATTTCCAACAATGATGTTTGGTACTGAACTGATTAACGTCAATAAGCCCCCGATGTTTGTTAATAAACCTTCACATAGCAGAAACCCGAGCAATAAGTCATTACGATCAAGATTTTTGAGTGATACTACCGTAAGCGAACCAATGATCAACATAGCCGTAACATTGTTCAACAATGCTGAAAATATCACTGTAAGCACCGAGTAGGTGATGAGCAACCCTAGTGGATCTCCTTTGGTCATTTTAGTAAGTTTAATTGCTAACCATGAGAAAATTCCACTTTTGGAAGTAACATCAATGAATATACTTGATCCGAGAATAATAGCAATCACACCCCAATCGATGAAACTGATGTAGAACTTCATATGACTGCTATGCGACTCGAGGCCGTCAAATATCCCGAGAGCTTGTCCAAGGATCAAGGCCAGTCCGGCGGTGACCCCTGTGATTACCGACTTATGTGCATGAATTTTAGTTTCGAGGGCCAAGGCTAAAATCATCAGTCCAAGAATGAAGACAAACAGAAAGGTTACTCCTTGTGATACCTGACCTAATTGTGTACTTAATGGAATCATACCAGCAATGTTGCTATATGAGGAAATTGTATAGCTAAGGATTGACCCAAGCTGTGCATCGCCAATTTAGAATCATCTTCTGCCTCGAAAACCATCAAATCAACATTGTGCTGTGAGACTATTGCCTGGTATTCCTTTACTACATCTCCCAGTCTGCAGTACTGATGCACCTTAAATCTTTTGTTGGATAAACTCTCAATCACATCGTCAAAGAAGTCGCCGGATAAATCAAGAATGGTCTTTTCGATATTGGTTTTTGCATAGTCCGTATTTATCCCTGGAATCTTGGTAATAGCATCCATATAATAGTTGAAAACACTTTCTTCTTCAATATGGACCAGAAGCAAGTTCTCCATGTCCATTTTTAACATGAGCGAATGGTTCACCAAATGACTGTTATCTATCTTGTGATCAAACCCTGCTAGAACAGTCTTTATTTCATAAGCTTTCTGATGACTGGGTAATACGAGAATAGGAATTTCAAATTCCTGAGACAGGTTCACCAATAATGGCCCCAAAGAAAACTCAATACCCGCATGCATTCCTAACTGCCTTTGAATTAGCAACAAATCTGGTTTAGTATTGTCAATAAGCTGGATAAGATTTGACCAAAGGAACTCGGTATTATATATAAATTGTACTCTGTCCTCGCAGTATCTGCTTCCAAATTGGTCAAGAGTCTGAATATTTTTGGAATCTGCAATGATCATCATCGAATGCAAGTCTTTTGGTTCGAATTTATAGTGATGCTTCACAGCTCGGTTAAACACGGATCCAAATACATCCAGATTTCCTTCAAAAGCTTTCATTAAGCAGTATATAAGTGAAGTTTGGTGATTTTAAGTATATCCGGCAGAGGCCAACGCTCTACGAATTAAGTCTCCTTTTCGCCAAGGTATACTATTTCAAAGTGAAAGTAAAATGGAATTAGGATTGGCGTTTCTTTGAAATCTATAGAGTGATTACATTGGTAACATGAAGGGCAGAGGATCACTTTCGCAGCGGATAATCCATACAAGTTAAGGGGTACAGCTTTTCATAGGTAATGAGGAGGGGATAAGGATCACAGAGCAATCCCTGCCACCCAACCATCAAGACATTGCGCATAAAGCGAGGGCTGGCTAGAGGAAGCGGCTATACATTGGCCTGGGAAAAAACTCAATATCGCGGCCACCATCAGTGAAACCCATCATCAATTATGGCAGATCAAATCCATATAGCTAAGTCAGATTAATTACCTTTAATAGCAATCTAGTCTCCTGCCATGCCACGATCAACCAAGCTCACTTTAGCTTTACTCGCACTAGTTTTCGTCTTTACAGCCATCTCATTGCGAGCCCAGCCATCGCAACTCGATTCTCTTTTCCAGGTATGGCAAGATGACACCAAACCAGACTCTGTGCGATTAGCAGCCTTCGATACCTACCTCAGAAAGGGATTTATGCGATCACAACCCGACTCAGCCATGAAGCTGGCAGATCAAATGATGGATTACGCCAAAACAATAAATAATTTATCCTATCAGGCCAGAGGGGAATACCTAAAGGGTAACTGCCAGTACCTGGCGGGAAAATATTTTAATGCGTTGAAACATTATGCCACAAGCGAAAAACTCTATGAAACAATTTCTGATGGTCAGGCTTTGGCTGATATCCACAACAATTGCGGCCTGGTGTACAAGCAGCTGGGTAATTATCCAAAGGCGCTTGGTTTTTACCAATTAAGCCTTGCTTATAAAGAGAAACATGCCGACTCCCATGGCATAGTTACCACTTTAGGAAATATTGGGGTCATTTACAGCCGGCAAATGAACTATGACAAGGCTCTGGAATATTTTCAGAAGGCGCTTGACCTGATGAACCCAACGGATAAACTAAGGCAGGCCATTATATACGGGAATATGGGAAATGTCTATTTAGACCTGGAGAAGCATGAAGTTTCATTAAATTACTTCAAGCATAGCGCCCATATTTTCGACAGCCTCGATTATAAGGGTGGACTGGCCAATGCCTTAAACAATATTGGTAATGCCTATGGTAAGAAGCAGGAATTTGATAAGGCTCATCAATATTACCTAAAGAGTTTGAGCATTAAAGAGACTATTGGTGATGAACACGGGGTATCCTCAACCTATTCCAATATTGGCCGAAACTTTTATGACCAGCAGCAGTACGTCCAGGCCATCAAAAACTGTCTCAAGGCGTATGACATGGCTGTGAAAATCAAAGGCTTGGCAGTGAAAAAGAAAGGATGCAAGTGTTTGTATGAGAGCTACAAGGCGGTAGGAAATACCGGCCAAGCCTTACTGTTCTACGAAGTCTTACAAGAAATTGAAGACTCATTGGATCATGAAGAAACGGCCATGGAGCTTCAGAAAATGGAATTTCAAAAGTTAATGTTGGAGGATAGCCTTGCCAATATTGAAAAGGCCCGAATAATTGAAGAACAGCACCAGCAAGAGGTGCGCAGGGAACAGCAATCGAAAAACTGGTCACTGGCCGGTGGAGTGCTGTTTCTTATCCTTGCCGGTGGCTTTTACAGTAGGTGGCTGTACGTGCGTAAATCACATGACCTGATATCAAAAGAACGGGATCGGTCAGACAGATTGCTGCATAATATATTACCGGAGGAAGTTGCCGCAGAACTCAAGCTGAATGGTAAGAGTGAAGCCAAAGACTTTGAAGATGTAACGGTATTGTTTACCGATTTTGTGGCGTTCACTCAAACCGCTGAAAAGCTTTCTGCAAAAGAGTTGGTGGAAGAGATCAATACCTGCTTCAGAACATTTGATGAGATTATCAACAGCTACAATATTGAAAAAATTAAGACCATTGGTGATGCGTACATGGCCGCGGGTGGGCTTCATGATCCTAAGACGTCTGAACCAAAGGATGTGGTGAAAGCGGCGCTTGAGATGCAAGCTTTTATTGAAGCCAGGCACAAGAAGTTGAAGGCTCTTGGAAGACCCGCATTTCAGATGAGAGTGGGTATCCATACCGGTCCCGTAGTGGCAGGTATTGTTGGCGTAAAGAAATTTCAATATGACATCTGGGGTGATACAGTGAACACTGCTGCACGCATGGAGAGCCATGGGTCTGTTGGTAAAGTAAATATCAGTGAGGCTACTTATAATCTGTTAAAAGATAACACCGACCTGGATTTTGAAGAGAGGGGTAAGATTGATGTAAAAGGAAAGGGGGCAATGACCGTGTATTATGTTTCGAAGGCCTGAACAAATCTTCAATAATTTCCCAGCTCACTAAAATGAAAAGCTTTACAACACGATAGTGAGGCTTTTTTTACCACATACAAGCTAGCTAGATGGTGAACTGAGATGTAATAACTCGGTCTGAGTGGTAGCCCCGAAATTGAATAATAATTCAAACGGCCAGGTATCAAAGCAATGATCCTCTAAAACCCATGAGATATAATGGAAAAATGAATCATTCTCTTTAGCATTACATTCTAGTCAATTGTTGGGAAAGCTGTATTTCTAAAGCCTAATCTTTCTCCTTATTGAATCTTGCTAATCGAATTCCTTAGAGTCAACGTTCCCATTAAAGACTTATAAGTTTTAAGCTTTTGTCTCTACGTTCAAAGCTGGGATTTCCCAATAATTACTACTTTATACGACCGAGATCGAATTTTTCAACCCGGGCATAGTTAAATTGATGGAAGCTAGACCAAAGGAAGGTATTAAGGGATTAGTAGAGAACTGGCAAAGCGATTTAATCGCGGGCGTGAGTGTGGCGCTCATTGCGCTACCCCTTTCCCTTGGTATTGCCCTGGCCGCCGGTGCACCGGCCATGTCTGGTATTCTTTCGGCCATTATTGGTGGAGTCATAACCACTCTTTATCGAGGCGGCCACATTTCTGTAAACGGTCCCGCCAAAGGGGTAATTGGGGTAATTCTGTTAGGCATTACCCTAATGGATGATGGGTCAGGTCAAGCCTTTAACTATGTCTTAGCCGCTGTAGTCATTTCAGGGGCCTTGCAAGCTGTGTTAGGTCTCTTGAAACTAGGTCGCCTGGCAAACATATTTCACACTTCGGTGATTAATGGGATTTTAGCAGCCATCGGAATAATCATAGTTGCTAAGCAGATCCATGTGGCCATGGGCACGCATTCCGACAGTCCGAAAATCGTTCAAAACCTTATCGATGCTGTTCTTAGCATCCCGGAAGCAAACCCCTTTGTGGTGATTATTTCCTTAACCGGCTTATTGCTTCTCCTTTTTCATAATAAGATCAGCTACCGCTTCTTCCACATATTACCCACCCCAATGTGGGTTATTGCCTTGTCCATACCCTTTGCTTATGCCTTTAATTTTTTCGATGATCATACCCTGTCCTTCTTTGGCAGAGCATATGAAGTAGGGCCTCATCTGCTGCTTGATATTCCTGATAATATCATGGATTCAGTCATGCATCCAAATTTTGGCAAAATCCATACAATTGAGTTTTGGACCACCGTTTTTTCCATGCTCTTTATAACGAGCATAGAGTCTCTTGCCATAGCCAAAGCAGTGGATAAGATTGATCCTTATAAACGAAAGACAGATTTGAATAAGGATTTAACAGGAATCGGGTTAAGCACAGTAGTAGCCGGTATGCTTGGGGGTTTGCCGATCATCGCCGTCATTATCAGAAGCACGGTTAACATCCATAACGGTGCTAAAACCAAGTGGTCCAATATGTATCAGGGTCTTTTGCTGCTGCTTTTCATTGTGGTTTTAAGTCCGGTGATGAGGCAAGTGCCCTTGTGTGCATTTGCCATTCTTCTGGTTTATACCGGATTTAAACTGGCCTCTCCAGCGGTGTTCAAACAAGCATATAACCACGGTACTGAGCAACTCATATTCTTCATAGGGACTATGGTTTTAACCTTATATACCAACTTGCTCACCGGTTTGCTCGGAGGATTGCTTCTAGCTTTGGTAACCCATATCTTATTGGCGAGGTTGCCAATTCCACAATTCTTCAGGATGATTTATAATTCGCGAACCAAGCTCATTAAGCATCCGGATGGGAGTTATGATTTAAAAATTAGAGGAATAGCTAACTTTCTGGGGATTTTAAAGCTTAGTAAATTAACTGAGCAGGTACCGGCAGGAGCTAATGTCAATATAAATCTTTCAGAAACCAGACTGGTAGGGATGACTTATATGGATTACCTGGTGGAATTTTTAAAAACGCAAAGGGATACGGGAGGCCAGGTATATATCACTGGTTTGGATTCCCATGTTTCCTCCTCTACCTACAACAGAGCTTTGAAAATCAGCTTGATTGGTTCTACGGCCAAATTATCACCTCGGCAAAAACGCCTTCGGAATCTAGCTACTGAAAATGATTATCAATTTACCAGTCAGGTGGATTGGAATACAAGTTACCTCAAGAAATTTCACTTTTTCGAAATCAGGCCGATCGAACGCAAGTATAACTGCCTTTCAGGTGATTTTAAAGATTTGAATGTATCATGGGAAATAGCAGACGTAACTTTTAATGAAGGCCAGGCCTTTACCGCAGAAACTTTCAATACCACCTTAATGGTGCTTAAGTTGAATAAGAGAATACCAATATTCTCAATGGAAAAAGAAAGAGTGTTTGAGCGGATATTCGACCGGGTGATGGCCTTCACCGGCTATAAGGACATTGATTTTGAAATGTATCCGGACTTTTCAAGCAAGTTTTTACTGATGGGTAACAATGAATCGGAGATCAGGTCTTTTTTTACCGACGACATTATACGATTCTTTGAAGAAAATCAGATCTATCACTTAGAAAGCAATGGTGAGTCAATTATCATTTTTGATAAAATAAAGCTAGCCCGCACTGATGAGACCGTCGCATTCATTGAATATGGTAGAAAGCTGGCCTTATTGTTAAATGCAGAACCCGCTTGATCTAAGCCGTGATTGTAATACATCAACGCCTTGGCTTTATACGATATTGCCATGAATCGGGTTGGGCATTCTTCTTAACCCGGTCTACGCTTCACTGTAATTTAGCATAACTTGTCAATCAACCATGCGGCAATGCCCAAATACATACCTTGCATAAACAGACCGACCATGAGAACAGCTATCCTAATATTATCCTTAGCAATTCATTTTTCAGTCTCAGCCCAAGAATATCAGGGTTTCTTCAACTTCGCTTACACAGAAAAACAAGCCACGGCAAATGAATCCATGCCTGAGGAAAGTCTGATACTGGAAGTAGAACACCTGGATTCCAATTTCCTCTATGTAACCTATTTAAGTCATGGTATTGGCAATAACGACCTGGGCCTGGATAGAGGACAAATTGGAAGGCAGCAACTGGTATATTTCCATAAGGCAGGAAATAAAATCCTCCTCGTCCAACCCAACCTTAAATTTCGCGCAACCTCAAACAATCCATTGGAACAAGCATCGGTGGAGCAGGCCTTTGGCAAGAGCATCTTATTTGGCTTTCCCATTATTGCTGAAACCAGGAAAGGTTATGAAATTGACCTCAAGCCGTTCTTATTGCAGGATGCATTAAGCGTAGGAGACCGGTTGCAAGACAGTGATCAAGGGGCGTATGGTATTGATATTTCGCGCTCTGCATTAAATTTAGAACGCACCAGAGCCTTTCCCAGGAATGTGGAATTTGAATCCATTATCACCCTAAAAGGAAAGCCTACCGGTGATAAACTCATGGATGTTGTTCCAAATGCAAATTTTGTAACCACCTATCAGCATCATTCATTCATCGCGCTTCCTAAAGCAGGCTATAAAACCAGAAAGCATCATCCAAATTGCGGATCATTTCAATTCAATTATTTCGATTACGCCTCCCCAATCACGGATAACCTCCAAAAACAACTTATAGAACGACATCGATTGGAAAAGCAGGATCCTGGAGCGGAAAGTTCAGAAGCCGTGGAACCTATCATATATTATCTGGATAATGGTACTCCAGAGCCGGTTCGCTCTGCCTTATTGGAAGGAGGCTCCTGGTGGAATCAGGCATTTGAAGCTATCGGTTATAAAGATGCTTTTCAGATCAAAATATTGCCTGATACAGTAGATCCCTTAGATATCAGGTATAATGTAGTACAATGGATTCACAGGTCTACCAGGGGTTGGAGCTACGGCATGACGATAGTTGATCCGCGGACGGGAGAGATTATTAAAGGACAAGTTAGCCTGGGTTCTTTAAGGGTACGGCAGGATTTTATGATCGCCAAGGCCATCAGCAACAGGCCTTATGCCGACGGTAATGGTCGTGAGCAGGAACAGATGATGCTGGAGATGGCCCTTGCGAGAATTCGTCAGCTTTCAGCACATGAAATTGGTCATACCCTGGGGTTTCAGCACAATTTTGCTGCCAGCGTCAATAAGAGAGCTTCGGTGATGGACTATCCTCACCCACTTTTTGAACTGGAGGAAGGTGAAATAAGCTATGATGCAGCCTATGCCAGCGGTATAGGAGCCTGGGATAAAATTGCCACAGCCTATGCCTATGGGGATGGCAGTCATGCCGAAAGGGTAGCAATTCTCAATACGGCCCTGAAGGAAGGTTTTAAGAACCTGAGTGATATGGATGTTGTGCCCGGAGGAGCAAGTAATAACGCGCACCGCTGGGACAATGGTTCCGATGCGGTAGCTGAATTAGAACATATTATGGCGGTGCGTGAAGTGGCTATGAAGCAATTCTCCATAGATAACATTCAGGAAGGGGAAGCGATAAATTCTCTTGAAGATCTTTTTGTTCCTATCTACCTCATGCATCGTTATCAAATTGAGGCCGCGGTGAAGTGCGTTGCGGGAATGGAATACCACTATGCGACCAAAGGTGATGGTGGTGCACCGGCCAAAATATTACCTAAAGCTGATCAGCTTTCAGCTCTATCCACTATTTTGAAAAGCATTTCACCCTCGGAACTCGCAATTCCGAAATCTCAATTATCGCTTTTTCCTCCTCGTTCTTCATGGACCAAGACACGTGAGAATTTTACCGGGCAAACCGGCCTTGCTTTTGATGCCATCGGTGCGGCAGGAATGAACGCTTCCTTTACATTGAAGCTATTGCTGCATCCGCAGCGTGTTTCTAGATTATATCAGCAACATGTTCTGGATGATAAACAATTGGGTTTAGAGGAAACCCTGGACCTTCTCTTGGCCAGTACGGTGTATGATGCATCTGGCGGGAATAGTTATTATGAAAGTATTCAGCAAAATACAAGCTATATTATTATTGATCTCTTTATGAGCTTATCCCAAAGTAGCCAGGTATTGCCTCAGGTTCAAGGTGTATTTGAAAGTAAATTGACAGAACTCCAAGCTTATTTTGCCAGCAAGAAAGTCAAATCAGTTTTTGATCAGGCCTGTCAACGGAGAATAGAAAATTTCTTTCTTAATCCTGGCCATGTAAAACCTTATACTGTCCCGGAATTACCCATGGGATCACCAATAGGATCCTATTGCGAATCCTTTTATCGCTAAGTGCATTATGCAAAAGTGTTGCTTGGTAGCCTGCTCTCACTACCATAAGTTCTGTGCTATTCGCTGAATACACCCGGTTTAATTCTGGGTAAATCGGGGTTTTTGGCCGCGAAGGCCTCCAAGGTCTTGAAGAAATGTAAGATATCGTCTTGCGAGTTGTTGGCATTTATCGTCACCAGTCTGATAAAGGTATCCTTCTTAAAAGATCCAAAACCCACTACCGTAACCTGATGCTCATACAAGGCAGTACATAAAGCCACCGGATCTAAATCCTTGTAATTAAAGCAGATGGATACAGAATCTTCATAGCTGTACAGGGTGTAGTCAGGGTGGCTTGAGACATACTTTCGAGCTACATCCGCCAGCGCGAATTGCTGATCAATTATAGCTTGTAGTCCAGCGGTGCCAACAGACTTCCACAAGGTCCAGAATTTTAAGGCATCATTCCGCCGTCCACATTGAAAAGAGGTTTTGCCCAGATTAAAATCATCACCATCGGTCTGATATAGGTAATCGGCTTCATTACTAAAAGAATCGTGTAATTGCTTTTTGTCATTTACCAATATCACTGAGCAAGTAAGTGGCGTCCCCAGCATTTTGTGAGCATTGAAACTAAAGGATTGCGAACGTTCCATGCCTTCAACCAAAGACCGGAACTTTTTACTGAAAATCACACTACCACAATAGGCGCCATCCACATGCAGCCAGATATTATGCCTTTCGGTGATGTCGGCAATCTGATCAATGGGGTCAAAGGCTCCAAGAACAGTAGTGCCAGCAGTGGCATTTACGTAGGTGGGTATAAATCCATTGGATAGATCCTTCAGGATTTGTTCTTCCAGTTTTTCAGGTATCATTCTACCATAAGCGTCCACGTCGATATACCGGATATGGTTTCGACCAAAGCCGGCAAAACTGGCATTCTTGGCGTTGGAATAATGAGACTCCCTGGAAGTGTAGATGCTTAGAGCTTTTCTCATTCCCAATGATCTACAATCGGGATCTTTAGCATCTCTGGCCATAACCAGAGCCATATAATTACTCATAGATCCACCAGTTGGAAATGTTCCATTACTATGGGAACCATAGCCCACCAAATCGCAAGATTTACGTATTACTTCCTGCTCTATGCCTACTTGTGGTCCGGCTACCTTATAGGTGTACATGCTGTTGTTAAGCATCACCGCCAGTAGGTCTCCCAATACGGCCTTGCCTTGCCTGCCTCCAAATAACTGATTGAAAAATAGGCTACTAGCTGTTTTGGGAGTGGTCTTAATTACCTCCTTTAATATCGCCTTAAATTTAGCATCCACTATGGGTTGTTCCTTCAAGGACAGGTCAATAGTATCGTAAAGCTCACTCACTTCTATTCTGGGGGCAACTGGATGCTCTTGCTCTTCAACAAACAAGGTTTTTACCAGCTCATTGAATAGAACCAAGTCCTCAGTAATTTCCGACATAAATGTTTTATTGTTTATTCAGGCTTCTGTTTCGAAAACCGTATTATAGACCAGGTCCTTATTCACAAACTCCTTTAGTTCTTCATCATAAGCCTTACAGGTCCTAATCGGCTTGGCGTAAAGATGCAGTGACATACCTCGATGGGGCGACTGGTTTGTCAATCTGTGGTAGCCCATAAAGTCTACCATATAGGTAACATCTCCTTCATTGGCTACGCCAGAACTTACCTGCTTTAATGCCATCTGGTCAGTTACTTTAAACACGGTTTCTTTAAAACTACCTTGAAGAACTTTAACCCAGCATTCTTCTCCGCCATGGTCATGAATGGGTGTGCACTGACCCGCCTCCCAGCAGAGTAGGATTAATTCAAATTCCTCATTCTCTTCAATGCAGTTTCTGGTATAGGAATTACTGGACCAGGAACAGAACGGATCAAACTTACTGAGAGGTAGATTGAGGCGGCGCAAGATGTCTGCATAATTAGCGCTATCCTCTCGAAATAGGGTAGTAACTAAATCTTCAATATTATCAATATCCTGGTGTTGGTGTTGTGCGAAACTCAAATTTGGTGTTCCCTTTTATTTGCTATGCTATCAAATCTAAGGTCAACCCTCAAATCCAACCAATCATCAAAATGACGACTTCCATTTAACTCAGTACAAAGTTATGGATTTTAAAGTTTTTTGGTGATTTTAATCGAAATCATGCAAAAATCGAGTGGTATTTATCAATTTTTAACCAGTTTTAAGCAAATTTTAGATTTTGTCCCAGGTCTGGGTGAGGAAGTTCCCGATGGGATGGGCGTAGAAATTTGCAAGTATGGAATTACCATAATGCCGTTTAATTGGGTTGCCAGATCTCAAGCTTTTAGATCTCGCAAATCCGCGTTTTAGATCAATTATGATAACTTAAATAAATGCCTTTTATGTATTCCTTGATGGATGCTACCAAATTCTGGATCATATTGCATTTCCCAGCTAGGTATTATTGGTTGAACAAACTTATTTCATTGTATTAAGCTAAACCTTAGCTTAAACAATACCCAAATTATCGGGATTCTGATAGAAGAATCATTGGCAAGAAGTTCCAAAATTCATAACATTGTAAAATAACTCTTACAACAAAGACTCATGAAAAAAGTATCTATATTCCTGGTGCTTATAATGTTATTTGGTTCGGTAACCGCTTTTGCGGGTGAGGATGAAGATGAAGATAGAAGAAGGCGCAGAAGAAGACGCGGCGGACCGTCCATTGAAGTTGGTATTAATCCGGTTGGTTATCTGGTAGGACTTTACAACGTAATTGGTGGCTTGCATTTATCGGATGAATCTTCAATCTTTTTGGAAGCGGCTTACACTTATGTAAAGTCACCATACATAAGCGTAGATACCAGCGGGAGTATTATAGATACGGAAGTTTCTTATTCCGGTTTAGCGATATCCCCGGAGTATAGATATTATATTTCTCCGGACGATGGAAATGATAAGTGGTTTTTTGGCGCCTATTTAAGCTTTAGAACTACATCTACCAGCGGTGCGCCCTATTTAGGCCTGGACGAGGATGAGGAAGTAGTGTATTATGACATTTCCAACGTGTCTTTAGCACCGGGTGTTACCGCGGGATATGAATGGCGAACGGAGTCTGGGTTTACCTTCACAGCATGGACAGGCTTAGGATATTCCATTGTCTATTCTGAAACCCTGAGTCCTAACTTTACACCATACGATGGTCCCAATCTGAACCCTTATGGTGTGGTGCTAAATGTGTTTAATAAACTCAGTGTGAGAGGGGGATTTACAGTAGCCTATAGATTCGACTAAAACTTTTGTCCATAAACGGAAAGGATGATGTTCATTCCCTTTCCGTTGAATTACAAGGCTTAATTGGCACTGGTTATCTAGTGTACTATAACTTTAATGGCTTCAGTATTTCTACTGATATCTAAAATATAGTACGCACCAGTTGGTAGCTGAGATACATCGATTTCCAATGATTTTTTAGAGATCGAGGTTATGGCAACTTTAAGCGGTTTTCCTGATTGATCAATCCAGATAAAATCAGAGGCAGACAGGTTCTCTGTAAAGCTGGTTATCCGCAAAACATCCTTTACCGGATTAGGGTAGAGGGATAATGCTGATTTTCCTGGCTCATCCATACCAATACTACTAAGCTTATATGACAGAGTATCTGAAAGGCCACAATCGGCATGGGTAATAAGAGTTACAACATAATTTAAGCTGCTGGTTGCATACACATGAGCTGGAGTAAGCGAAGAGGTATCTATATTTCCATCACCAAATATCCACATAAATGAGTCGGCAAAGCGTGAGGCGGTGCCATCAAAATACACCAACATGCCGGGAGAAACGACGGTTGAAATATTAGCAGTAAATGATGAAATAGGTGGATCACAGATTAACAAATTCATAGCGGAAGTGTCTTGACCGCCACAGTCATTGGTCACTACCAGGTAGATGGGATAGTTTCCTTTGGCAGGAAAGCTGGCGGTAGGGCTTGCACCGGTAAAAATGCCCGCTACGCCAAGATCCCAGTAGTATTGCGCAGCGTTAGTAGAGGACGTGCCATCCAAACTAACCTGAAGTCCATTTCGAGTATAGTTGATCACCGCTATGGGTAAGTCACAAACCAATACACGCTTACTTAGAGTATCATGCTGGCTACAGGTATCCGTGGTAACTAAACTTACATTATAGGTGCCGGCCATGGCATAGGTGTGACTGCTCTTCAGCCCCACACCGGTGTTGCCATCTCCATATTCCCAGTAAAAACTAAGCCCACTGCCCAGGGAATTTGTTCCGTCAAAACTCACGCTCAACGCCGGTCCCTGATAGCTAAAATCTGCCACGGGTAAGCTACAACTGGTAGTAAAACTAAAAGGTCCTGCCCAGGGACTAATGGTTGCCCGACAACTATCCTGTACATAGTATTCATAAGTGGTTAAGGGGAGTAAGCCTGTAAGTACATAGCCGGGAGCAACTCCGGAAATAAGGGTTCCCGTTCCTTTGGTGAATCCTGCCGGTCCGTATTCTATTTTGCTGTAAACACTGACGGAATTCCAGTTAAGATCTGCAGAATTGTAGCTAATGTTGGTGGCTGTAAGGTTAGATGGACTGCTGCAAACGGCATCAATGATCTCCAGGTCATCAATGGCGGCATTCACCAGGGCTAGCGTATTGCCTATTTTCCCTGAGAAAATCACTTTGATGGTGTCTCCCTGAAATGCTGAGAGCGGGATGGTACGTTGTTGCCAGGGGTCAGTTTGCGAATTTTGCTGCTGCCCCAGAAACTCATCAATCAATGTTCGGGATCCATTTGTCTTTTCCAGGTATATCTTTAGCTTCTCTATTTCTGCTCCATATAAGTGATACCAAAAATTTAATTCCGGTTGCTGAAGCCCTGTATTGATTATGGGTGGACTTATAATTTCCACCGCAGTATCGCCCGATCCCGGGTTGTTATTTAAGATGGTCAACATCAGGTAATTACCCGATCCGTTGCGAGGACTGGCAGGGCCACTAAGGCTACTAAAACTGGCCCCGGTTTTTGGAACCCAAACCTGGTGAAGGCTGTCGCTCCGTCTCCAACAAGTATTGATCATCCCTAAATCGGCAAAAGTAACTGCGGGAACCCAAGAAGGATCGTCAAAACTTTCATGATAGGGAACCTGCGTAGGAAGACAGTCGGTATGGATGAATAGAGGGCCGTGCCAGTCGCTCACATCTGCTCCGCAGCTGTCTCGCACCCATATCTGATAGCGGGTATTGGGCAAAAGCCCATTTAGTACAAACGAATCATTGACGGAGGTGGTTAAATACTGAAAACTAGTACTGTCTGGTCCAAACCTTAAGACCCAATTTGTAGCTCCTCCTGAAATCCAGCTTAAACTGGCGTGATGACTTCCCACACTGATACTTTTCAAGGCCGAGGGAGAAGAACAGGGTCGATTGTAAATTGAAATATCGTCAACACCACCCGCTGTGGTGGCATATAGATCATCCCCCAGGGTTTTAAACCTAAGTCTTATCGTATCGCCTGTGAGGTTACTGAGATCAACAATTTTCTCGAGCCAGGGATCATTGGTTGAGGGATGGGTAGGCCCGAATATGGTGGTTATATGCTGCCACCCCGAACCATCATTAATTTCCAGTTGTAGTTGGTTAGTGGAAAAGATATAACCTCCTAAGAAGTACCAAAATGACATTTCGGGATTGGGAAGTTTAGAAATATCAATATGAGGAGAGGTAAAGGATGTAAATTCGTTGGTGCCATTGGCAAGGAAGAGTGAGCCGCCAAGATATTGGCCGGTACCGGAGGTGTGATCATTGGCCGGTAGCAAGTTGTTGGGAAAAATGGTAGCTGGAGAAGGCTGCCATATAGGACCAATCTCATGACTTCTTTCCCAGCATGGAGCCAGGTAGCCGGTTGAAAAATAGGAGGTTTGTACCACAAACGAACTGGAATCAAAATCTTCAAGATAAGGTGCAGTGTCGGGGGTGCAAAAAGTTCTAAAGGCTAAAGGAGCACTCCATTCTCCTACATCACCCAGGCCGCAACTATCTCTCACCCATATTGTATAATCAGCCCCAGACTGCAAAGTGCTTAAATTTAGGGGGTTAGATGAACTCGCGAAAATGCTATCCGGTGTCCCGTTGGTTGCTAATTTTATCATCCAGTTGGTAGAACCACCGGTTAACCAACTTATGCCGGCAGTCGTGAAACTCACATGATTGAGCTGTAGATTGGTGGGCTTGCGGCACGAAGGTGCTTCGTCTATGGAAATGTCATCTACTGCTATCCGAGAGAGAGAGGCGTAATTGGAGGAGCCAATCCCCGTAAACTTTACTTTGATGGTTTTACCCGCATAAGCAGGTAGCGCAAAGATTCGTTCATCCCAAGCGGCTGTTTTTGAGAGCTGTTGCGACCCAATTATTCTTTGCAGAAGATGAAATCCATCACCGCTATCGATGGAAATTTCAAAAGCTGTAATCTGCAGCCCAAACATATGAGACCAGAATACGAGTTCAGGATTGGTAACACTGTCCAGCTTGATGGGTGGGGTGATGATGGTAGATCTGGCATCACCTGACTGGTTGGGGCGGTGAGCTACAATAAATTTGCTGCCACCGGGGGTGTGATTGTTTGCGCCTGGCCCACTCTGAGTCCAGCTTAATGGCGGAGGCCCTACATTCCACTTAAAGTCTAGCTTGTTGAAGCGGTCCCAGCAATGCATAATTCCTCCTTGCGGCCAGGCAGCACCCTCAAAATCTTCAAAGTAGGGTGCCAAAATAGGGGTACAGTCGGTATTTACTTCCAACGGACCTGTCCAACCGCTGAATTGTGAGGAGGCACACTCACTGCGTATGTAAAAAACATAGGTAGTATCTGGTGTGAGATTGCTAATCCGAAAAGGCTGTACACTTGCCGCCACCTTAGTGCCAGTGCCTGGAGTGAATCCTTTTTTACCATATTCTATCTTGAAGCTTGCCGCTGATTCCGGATCCCAGTCTAGCAGAACCGAGTTATGACTGGTGGAAACACTGCGAAAATAGCCTGGCGGTCTGCAAGAAGCTGAATCGTGAATGGAAATATCATCCAGTGCCATTCGCACCCTGGTGCCATTTCCATAACCGATGAATTGAATATCCACCGTGTCATTTGCGTAAGTTGATAAGGAAAGGCTAAGGGATTGCCAGTTTTCTGTTTGTGCAAATTGCTGTTGACCAATAAACCGGTGAATGGTGTCCCATAATGCAAGGGATGATTTTTTAGCAAAGATCAACATGGAATCCACCTCCACGCCATAAATATGGTACCAAAAACTAAATTGTGGATTGTTTAAACCGGTAAGGTCTATAGCCGGCATCTTGAGGGTGGATGCAGAATCAAGAGAAACGCCCTGGGCATTTAAGCACAAGTACTGACCGTAGCCGGTAGTATGATCATTTTCTGGTCCCGTATTTAGACGGGTTTCATGCGGTGGACCTACTGACCAAAATGTACCCACGCCTTGAGGACTCACAAGCCAACAAGAGTCCATCAGTCCTATGGCAGTGGGGGTGGTGGGGTAAGCCCAGTGCGAACCTTCAAAATGAAATTGTACCGGAGCGATTAAAACTTTGGTGCAACTGGTGCTGAAGGTGAAGCTTATCCATGAACTGTTGGCAGAACCACAAATACGTCTTATAAACACTCGGTACTTCTGCGATGCCGCTAAACCGGAAATAGTTGTTGTGAGGTCTGTGGTCTGAAATATTGTTCCTTGTCCCAGGGTAAATCCTTCCAACCCATATTGAAACTCCCATAGTCCAGAACCATTGCCAGATAGATTAACATCAACGGAGTTTGGAGTGATATTGGTAGCCAGATAATTCGTCAAGGAATTACACTGCGCATGGAGCTGCAGGGATATTGAGGACATAAAAATGGCAAGCAGGAATCGATACATCTGTTTCGGAAAAGGGTCAATGAAGATACAAAAAGAGGATTTCTGAAGGATAATGGGAAGTGCATAAACCTGAATTGGCTTATTATAAGGGATAAGCTGACCTGTCCGTGATACAATACGTTTGCGGATTTCGAGGCTTTGCTAATGGCAGGAAAGCTTAATAAGTCTATTTTTTCGACTTGAACTTTTCTGCCAGCTCCTCCACAATAAGCTCTATTTTTTTGTCTCGGGCTTCTTTCACAATATACCTTGGGGGGCGTTGTCGCACGGAGCAATCGTTAATAGCGCAGTGTTCACAGGTGACCCCAACCAATTGGGTTTTAATAGACGGATCATGCAAGAACTTCAGCTTGCGTTCCAGGTGTTTATTGATCAATAGGCCAATTGAAATACTGCGGTATTGATTGGCAACAAAGGGGTCTTTGCTGGCAGAAGATAATATCAAATACCTCTTATCATCGCTCTGGTATCTCGAAATTTGAATATCGAATTGGTGGGTTTCGCCATTCCAGCTAATGTCTTCCAATACACGCAATGAAACCCATCGTCGGCAATAGTGCTCATTGGTTTCATTGGCACGAGGAGAGTGCTGATGTGACAAGTGCAGTTCTTTTTTCAAATGAAATTTCCCACTGCCAGCGATGTGGGTAAACCTCAGGAAGAATAAATCCTGAATGCCAAATGACTTTGGTAAAATATTGGTTAGACGCTGATAAAAGGTCTCCGGTGAAGCATTGAAGGCATCCAGCATCTCCAGGAATAAATCCCTGTCGAAGGCAACTCTGGAGAACAACTTCTCCAGCTCTGCTGTCAATACGTCTTTGGAAATTATCAAGGCCCCGGCAAAATAAGAGGCGTAAAAATTGTTGATCACCTGCTCAAAGTTTTCAAACTTTATCCAGGAGAAAGTGTAAAGCCTATCCTTGATCTTAAGAAAGTTATAAGCTATTTCTTTGGCATAAATAAATGTGCGTTGGGCATCATCGATGGTATTGGCGAGCAATAGGGTTTTGGTTTTTGGAACAAAGATGGAACGCAGATTTCCCAAGGCTTCATACTCACTTAAAGCAGAATGATTTATCGTGTAAGCATATTTATCGATCAGAATCTGCTCAAGGTCTGATGACCTCAATGGCTTGGTAGAATCCAGCTTTAGGGATTTACAGAACTTTATTACCTGCTCCTCAATATCCTCGAAGTAATTGTTGTTGGCTTCCTGAAATGAACGTACCGAAGCCAGAAAAAAATTCTCTCTACTAAAATTGTAATTCTGCGCTATTTCTATGATGGTACTGATGAAGGCATTCACTTTGGCCGGGGCGTTGGCCACAATATCTATTAAGTTACTTTCCTTAATACCAAATAAATCCAGGGGTATTTCCTTCAATACTTTAGATTGTAGGAGCTTTCCAATAGGCGCCAGATTCTTATCGAGCTTTAAGGATACCATCTGATCGTAAGGAACATCAAGTTTCTCGGAAAGGATGGCAATTTTATCTGGTTTGGGATACTTTTTTCCTTTTTCTATTTCATTTAGATAGGACTTTGATAGGCCTGAAATTCTGGCCAAAGCGGAAAGTGATAGTTTCTTCTCTGTACGAATCTGCTTGAGCTTTAAGCCGAAAATAAGTTTGATATAGTCCTGTTCCATTGCTGCGGCCAAAAGTAGTAAAACTTGCGAAAAGACGTTTTTAGCGAACGTTCGCTTGTTTTTCTAAAATCTTTTTCTATTATTGTCTTGCCAAACATTAAAAACCATGGAAAATACCCTAACCACAAAGCATCAGATACAATTTGCTCAATCGGCTACTCATCATTATCCGAACATTCTCACCGATGAAGCTCTGGAGTTTATTGCACTCTTGCATGAAAATTTTAATGCCAGAAGGTTAGAACTGCTGGCTAAAAGAGATAAACAACAAGAGGTTTTTGATCAAGGTGGCTTTCCTGTATTTCCACCCGAAACACAAAGTATAAGAGAGGGAGACTGGACCGCTGAAAGCATTCCTTCTGACCTGCTGGACCGTCGTGTTGAAATTACTGGTCCGGTAGATCGAAAGATGATTATTAACGCTCTCAATTCAGGAGCTAAAACTTTCATGGCTGATTTAGAGGATAGTAACTCTCCAACCTGGGACAACGCCATGCAAGGGCAACAAAACTTAATTGATGCCAACAAAAAAACGATCTCCCTGGATGATGCCGCTCGCGGTAAGTCGTACCGGCTAAATGAGAACACTGCGGTTCTATTGGTTAGACCCAGAGGATTACATCTCAACGAAAGACATCTCTTAGTAAACAATCAGGTGGCCTCAGGCAGTTTGGTAGATTTTGGACTGTACGTGTTTCACAATACCAAAACCATGCTGGCCAGCGGTACCGCGCCATACTTCTATCTGCCTAAGTTAGAGCACTACACAGAAGCTCGTTGGTGGAATGATGTTTTTCTTTTTGCCCAAAAATATTTGGGTATTCCAGCCGGTACTTTTAAAGCGACGGTCTTAATTGAAACGATCACCGCTAGCTTTCAACTGGATGAGATTATCTATGAGTTGAAAGATCATATTGTAGGATTAAACTGTGGACGTTGGGATTATATCTTTTCGTACATCAAGAAGCTTAGAAACCACCCCAATTTTGTAGTGCCAAACCGCGATCAGGTTACGATGACCACTCCTTTTATGGATGCCTACTCCAAATTGGTGATTCAGCGATGTCATAAACGCGGCATTCACGCCATGGGAGGTATGGCCGCTCAGATCCCCATTAAGAATGATGAAGAGGCCAACGCCGCAGCATTGGAGAAAGTTAGAAAGGACAAGGAGCGGGAAGCTATAAACGGACATGACGGAACATGGGTTGCTCACCCCGCACTAGTAGCGGTAGCCATGGAGGAGTTTAATAAGCATATGCCAACTCCCAATCAACTGCACGTCACTCGTGATGATGTAAATATAACAGAAGAAGATCTGGTAGAACTTCCGCAAGGAACTGTTACCGAAGCAGGTGTGCGAAAAAACATCAATGTCGGTATCCTGTACATGGAAGCCTGGCTCAGGGGTAATGGAGCCGTTGCTCTTTACAATTTGATGGAAGACGCGGCTACTGCCGAAATATCCCGCACCCAGTTGTGGCAGTGGCTAAAAAACAAGGTGGTACTCGAAGACGGTAGAAGCTTTAACCGTGAATTGTATCAGCAATTATTTGAAGATGAAGTGGCCGGGATAAAAGCACTTTATGGAGAGGAAAACTATAAGAACAGCAAGCTCGATCTGGCTTTTGAATTGTTCAACAAGTTGGTGCTAGCCGAAGAGTTTGAAGAATTCCTGACGCTACCTGCTTACCAATATATATAGTCATCACTCAGCAAAAGAAACAACTAGCTAATTACATATAAACCTTAACACTAAGTAAACTCGTTATCATGAAAAACTTAACCCAAAGCAAATACAGTTCAGCTCTGGAAACTGTACGCAACTTGAAAGCTAAGTATGGCAACAGCTGGCATGCCGTAAATCCTGAAAATGCGGCAAAAATGCTGACACAAAATCGTTTTAAAACCGGCTTGGACATAGCTAAATATACGGCCGACATCATGAGAGCTGATATGGCAGCTTACGATGCTGATCCATCAAACTATACCCAATCCCTGGGTTGCTGGCATGGATTTGTAGCGCAACAAAATATGATTGCCGTTAAGAAACATCATCATACAACCAGTAAGCGTTATCTGTACCTCTCCGGTTGGATGGTGGCCGCCTTGCGTTCTGAATTTGGCCCCTTACCGGATCAGTCTATGCATGAAAAAACTGCCGTACCAGAACTGATCGCTGAGATCTATGAATTTCTGCGTCAGGCAGATGCCGTAGAATTGAATGACCTTTTTAGAAGACTAGAGAATGGGGAGGACGTGCAGGATGAGATCGATAACTTTGAAACGCATATCGTACCCATAATTGCCGATATCGATGCGGGTTTTGGCAATGAAGAAGCCACCTATTTGTTGGCCAAAAAAATGATTCAGGCGGGGGCATGTGCCATACAGATTGAGAATCAGGTATCTGACGCCAAACAGTGTGGGCATCAGGACGGAAAGGTCACCGTACCTCACGAAGACTTCATCGCTAAACTAAACGCGGTTAGATATGCCTTTCTCGAATTAGGTATTGATAATGGAATTATTGTGGCCAGAACAGATTCCGAAGGCGCCGGACTGACTCAAAAATTACCGGTTAGTCAAAAGCCTGGAGATCTGGCTTCTCAATACCTGGCTTTTGTGGAGGCTGAAGAGATCGCTATTGAGGATGCCAAGGAAGACGATGTGCTGCTCAAGAGAAATGGCAAGCTGGTTCGTCCGGTGAGATTGCCCAATGGCCTTTATAAGTTTAAGAGCAATTCAAATATTGATAGAGTGGTGCTTGATTGTATCACCAGTCTGGAAAATGGAGCGGATTTGCTATGGATAGAAACGCCAACTCCAGACCTGAAGCAAATTGCACATATGGTGAACCGGGTGAGAGAGGTTGTGCCCAATGCCAAACTGGTATACAATAACTCTCCGTCCTTTAATTGGACATTAAATTTCCGCAAGCAAGCTTATGAAGCCATGCTGGAAGAAGGGGAGAATATGACTGCTTACGACCGGAATAATTTGATGGATCCTCAGTATGATGGTACGGAATTGAGCTATCGCGCTGATCAGAGAATCAAAACTTTCCAAAGAGATGGTGCCAGAGAAGCCGGTATATTCCATCACTTGATCACCTTACCAACTTATCATACTACCGCGCTCCACATGAATGATCTTACCGAAGGTTATTTTGGAGAAGAGGGAATGTTGGCGTACGTGAGAGGAGTGCAAAGACAAGAAATCAGAAAAGGAGTTTCCTGTGTTAAACATCAATGGATGGCCGGATCTGATCTCGGAGACGATCACAAAACATGTTTCGCCGGCGAAAAAGCCTTGAAAGCCGGAGGAACCAAGAATACCTCTAATCAATTCAAGGATAATTCGACCAATGATACTGGTGGAAAGAAATTAAGAACCGTTGCATAAGTGTGGTAACAATTGAATGAAAAATAGGGTCCGACGCTTACCTGGTATGTTTACTTAGTGTGTAAGGAATCCAATGGTCAGGCCATGTTTTTCATTCGTTGTTCATCTCTTGGTGAGCGGTGCCTATTCAAGCCCAAAGGATGTATTTAGTCTTCTACCTTCCAATCATCGCTCTCGGTGAGAAATACACTTTTCATTGATAACATAAGGAGAGCTTTGCACCGGTACGGGGCATTGCGAGGCTATCCATCAGCATTTGGCCGCACTGGCAACTAAGGTTATGATCGCCCGGATTTCGTGAGGAATATAACTTGGGGTAGCTCTAAAACTTCACATCAAAACTACCCTCGGTAACGTGAATCTGAGTTTTGTCATCCCCACAATAAAATTCAAATGTGCCTTTAGCTCCCGAACTTGATACTTCAGTTAATTCCACCACACCGGGCTTGGTCAACACATTAGACATATATGATTTATCGGGAGTGAGATAGGCGCATATACTCATATTTCCGGCTCCTACCTTAATGGTACCGGGCTTGTCAGCACCAAATAGAGCTAATTTAATACCGGTGCCGTCTTCCGCCATAGCCTCAATGTGAAGCTGCCCGGCTACCTGCATCGCCAATTCAAATTTTTCACCCTGCCACGCTTTACCATCTACTTTGGCTTTGACGATACCCGATTTGGCAGGAATTATCTGGTGGTTGAGCGTGGGGTTAAAGGCAAAAACCAACCATGCTGCGAGCATAAGGAGCGTTAGTGAAACTAGTTTAGGTTTCATAGTCAATTGGATTTAAGGATGTTATTTAGATTTAAAGGTATAGTTTTCTATAAACTAAACTATCCGAAAATCAATGGGCAACATTGGGAGGGAGTTAAAACTAAGAGTGAAATATGGTAAACCACCTTTGGAGCGGCTTACCCATCTTAATGAGGTTCGCCGGCCGGCTTAGATTAATTAGAGAACGATCGATTACAGGGAATTGATTAGAGTTCGAACTTCTTCTAAAGAGAGGTGTAACAGAAAATGTTAATTGGTGAACGCCCCAGGGGCCAGCTCCCGCTGTCCCCAGTATCAAGGTATTGATATTCAGCATTATTTCAAAGGCAATATCTGCCAAAGGGCGGAATAATAATCGCTATCCACGCGAACTATCTCCCGGATTTTGCCAAAAAAAATTGGATTAGGCCTTCACGAACCAATGCACAGCCTGGTGCGGGAGTAAAAGAATAATATTTATTTAGAATTAAGCTGCGGTTAGACCTAAAGCCTGGCTGCCTGTCTACCGAAGCATGAAGTGTTCGTTAGCCTGCCACGTTCCACGTGGTAATCTCAGAGTAAAACCGGGCATTTTTCATAACCAGCGGCAAAGCAGGCGAAATTGTGTCAGCCGAAGGCTGAAAGAGCATGAAGCCCAGCTTTGACCGCGGTTTGCGCAGCAAAGCTTTCTTAAAATGACCTAGATTTTTGCTTCCTTTTCATCAATGGAAAAGGAAGACAGAAGAACCAATGACGGGTGATGGGCTTGTCAGGTTTTACGTGATGCCAATGTGGTTAATGTGATTAATTTGACAATGTAATGGATGACTGGACTTGCTGCGTTCTTCATGCTTCTGCCACGTGCTCGTCGTGAATTGTGTTTTACCTAAGGACAATGGCTCTTTCTGAACTGGGAAATGTCCATTTCGACTCCGCTCAATGTGACATTTCCTGTGGTGCCCATTGCCTTTCACGGAACCTTTCACGTTCTAAGTATTGAACCACATGAGTCGTATGCCTGCCACGTTTTACGTGGTAAACTCAGAGTAAAACCGGGCATTTTTCATAACCAGCGGCAAAGCAGGCGAAATTGCGTCAGCCGAAGGCTGAAGGAGCATGAAGCCAAGCTTTGACGGCGGTTTGCGCAGCAAAGCTTTCTTAAAATGCTCTAGATTTTTGCTTCCTTTTCATCAATGGAAAAGGAAGGAGCAGGATATAATAGCCAGGCCTTGGAATAGGGGTGTATGGAAGTTAATCGGTCAAGGCTACTCTTATTTTCACTTATCATTCATCAATAATCATTACCCTGTATGCGCTTTTCACCTTTAGCCTTCAACTCTCCTACACCACTCACTCCATGAGCCTATATAAAGTTTTGGCAGAGGCAATCCGGCATAATCCAATGCCAACAAACTATGACAAGCTGTAACTCCAGACCCGCAGTGAAATACCTGATCCTCCGGTACGTGGCCGGTCAGTGAAGAAAGATAATTTTCTCTCAAAACATCGGGGTTCAGATACCGACCATTCTGATCCAGATTTTCTTGAAAAGGAATATTAACGGAGCCTGGTATATGTCCTGCAACCGGGTCTATAGGCTCGGCCTTTCCAGCATATCTAGCTGGTGATCTTACATCAACTATTAATCCCTTTCCAGATTCTGATAGCCCTTGTACCTCTTCAAAATCCGCAAGGGGTAGCTGCCATTCTGAAATGGGATAAGGCGGGGCAGGATTTGAGTTTTCTACGCCGCCACGCAACGGCAAGCTCATCTTTTCAGCAGCTTTTAAGCCACCGTTTAATACCTGCACTTGCTCATGACCGATGGCACGGAGCATCCACCAGAGTCGGGCAGAAGCCATAGCACCACTCTGCTCATCATAAATGATAATGCGAGATTGGGGGGTTATGCCCAAACTTCCTAAAGTGGCTGTGAATTCTGTAACGCTAGGGAGGGGATGTCTGCCTCCATTTTCAGGATTAAGCGGAGTGGCCAGGTCTTTTTCCAAATCCATCCATAGCGCGCCCGCTATGTGCTTGTGTAGATAGTGATCATAGGCATCAGCTCCCTGTCTTGCATCAATAATGACCAGGGCATTACTGCCAAGTATGGTTTTAAGTGCTCCCGCTTCAATTAGAGGAGATAACTTTTGAGCCCTGGATGTATTCTGAGGCTCCACCTTAAGCTTCAAGTGCCTCATCCAGTTTTCGGAGAAAGTCTTCCTCCTGCTTATTAATTCCGGCAAAGCTGCGGGCCACGCGCTCAGCTGCATGCCTGGCAGCTTCTTTTAAACCAGGTGTGAGCTCTGGGGTATTTTTTAAATATTCCTTGAAGGATGATAATAAGTCTTCGGAACTGGTTGTATTTTCTTCTCGCAGGTAATCAAATTCAAACTCGGTAAAAAAGGCGGCGTCAGTATTGAAATCATCTATGCTATTCTCCAATTGCAGCAATTCCTCCTTAACTACCTTATGTACCTCTTCAACTTCTTTTTGCTGTATGCTCCCATCAACATTGGCTACGGCATAAAGTAATTTACCCAGTTCATTATAGTATTTACGGTAATCCATATTGTTTAAGTTTCCACTAAATTACAATAGAACTTTATCTGCAGGTTGATTGAGGTCATAAATGAGCCTGACTTCCGTCAACAATTCTATTAAATCCTTGTACCAGGGGCTTTGGCTTTGCCGGATTCACAGTATTTAAAACGATTTTCCTCACCCTCGAGCCTTCTGAAAGTCTCGCTGCTGGTCGTCATATTTAGCACAATAAGAGCACTTTAGTTGCTTTGAATTTATATGATTAATATATTAGTTCTCAACTAATACAACCAAACTATCTATCATGTGGAAAAAAGTATTGATCACACTGCTTATTGTGGTGGTGGTAATTATTGCTGGTTTTGCCAGCTTCGTCCAGTTTAGCTATAACAAAGATTATTCTGAAGATTATCCGGTTCCTGAACTAGAAGTGGAGGCTACCGCAGAAATGATTGCAAGGGGTAGGTATCTGGCAAATGGGCCAGCACATTGTTCGCATTGTCATGCACCCATGGAAAAGATGGATCTTGTTGAGGCAGGGGAAGAAGTGGCGCTAACCGGTGGCTTCGGACTTGATATTCCTCCCGGAAGCTTCCATGCTCCCAACATTACCTCAGATGAGGAAACTGGCATTGGTAAGCTATCTGATGGTGAACTTTACCGAATGTTTAGATATAATATTAACCATAGGGGCGAAGCTTGTATAGACTTTATGCCCTTTGTGAATATGTCTGATGAAGATATCTATTCCATCATTGCCTATCTGCGCACCCTGGAACCGGTAAATGCCCCGAGTAAAAAAGTAAAGTATTCGTTTTTGGGTAAAATGATTAAGGCT
This sequence comes from Owenweeksia sp., assembly GCA_965229445.1. Classification (GTDB taxonomy): domain Bacteria; phylum Bacteroidota; class Bacteroidia; order Flavobacteriales; family Schleiferiaceae; genus Owenweeksia. The sequence continues at coordinate 2,130,680 of OZ245876.1, read as the reverse complement.
ATGGGAGCCATAAAGCCAGGGGAGCCTAAAGATGGGATACCTTATACCATAAAGAAAGAGCCCACCGTTCAGTACGGAGCATACATCGCAAATTCCGTGGCTAATTGCAATGGTTGTCACACGAACAGAGATATGAAAACCGGGGAATACATCGGCGAGGAGTTTGCAGGCGGTTTGGCTTTTGGCCCGGATAATATGACTCAAGGTTACACCTTTATTGCACCAAATCTCACACCAGACCCTAAAACCGGGCACATCTATGATTGGGACTTAAATACTTTTTTCATGCGTATGAAGAAAGGTCGGCTGCATATGAACTCTCCTATGCCCTGGGGTGCTTTTACCCAGATGGATAGTGTAGATATTGTTGCGGTTTATAAGTATCTGAATTCCCTTGAGCCTGTTGAAAATGAGGTAGTTCAAACTGCCGTTGCACCCAAATAAGCCCCGTGAACCATCTGGCAGCATACTACATAAAAGCCCATTGCGTTAGGTTTATCTAATCTCGAAACCATGAAAGGCACCAGCATAATTCTTCTGATCAGCAGCTTCTTGGTGACGGTATTGCTATACTACATTGATGATGGGAATTATCACCTTAAAGGAATATTGGAACCAGGAAATATGCTAGCCCTTGCCTTCTATTTTGTGGGAATTTTAATAAGCAAGCTCCTTCTAATTAGGCTGCTTGGGTCTAAACTGAAAACTTTGGTGAGGCTCCCACTGGTTATTATCTCAGGAAGCGTTATGGGAAGTGTGCTGGTAGCAGGATTTTTTGTTTATGGAATTCCCGCCTTAAGAGCTATCGTTTAGTCTGCACCTGGTATAGTTCATGGATATTTATTGAGAAAGATGATTAATATCCTTATCACTGCGCCATTCATTTACGTACTTTGTTCTTTTAATTTAAAAGCATGACAAGAGTAGCAATTAACGGAATGGGTCGCATCGGCAGAGCCGCCCTTAAAATTATATTAGAACAGAAAGAATTTGAGCTGGTGGCCGTAAATGATCTGGCCAATCTGGATGATGTGGTGTATTTGCTGAGGTACGATTCAGTGTATGGCAGATATCAGCGTTCGTTAATGAGTTTCAGCGGTAATATTGAGGTGGATGGTCACACCATAAACTACTTGAGTGAAAAGGATCCCGAGGCGCTGCCGTGGCAAGATTTGAATATTGACCTGGTATTTGAATGTACCGGCATCTTTACTAAACGAGAGGCGCTGCAGAAGCATATAACGGCCGGAGCTAAAAAGGTCATTCTATCTGCGCCGGCAAAGAGTCCGGATGTTCCGACTGTGGTTCATGGGGTGAACCAGGCGGATCCTGATGAATCAATCCTTTCAACCGCCAGTTGCACAACCAATTGTATTGCTCCGGTAATGGAAGTGATTTCACGTCATTTTGGGATTAAAAAAGCCCTGATGAACACCATTCATGCCTATACATCTACTCAAGCATTGGTGGATACCTTCAGCGACAGACAGCGCAGAGGTCGGGCAGCAGCATTGAGTTTTATTCCGAGTACTACAGGTGCTGCCAAAGCCACCTCAAAGGTATTGCCGCAGCTTGATGGAAAATTTGATGGCTTGTCAGTGAGAGGACCGGTTCCCGTGGGTTCTATTACTGATATAACCATGTTGCTGGAGACCAACACTACCGCGGAGAAAGTTAACAGTGTACTGAGAGAAGAATCCCAAAGTGACCGGTACAAAGAGGTGATGGGTTTTAGTGACGAGCAATTGGTTTCTGCCGACATAGTCATGGACACACGTGGTTCAATCGTTGATGGCACTAGTACCCAATTGGTTGATGGAGATATGCTTAAAATTCTAAGCTGGTACGATAATGAATGGGGCTACACCAGTCAGATGATTAGAGAAGGACTGAGAATCAGTGCACTTTAACATTTCTAATTGATAAAAAAGGAAAAACATAGTATGGATAGGTCGACAATGCGTCGACCTATTTTTTTTTGATTCATCATCTTTGTCCTAGAAATGAGAGCATTTTCCATAGGCATCCTTTTAATTCTGATATTTCAGTTTTACTCCCTCCATGCTCAACCGCAATTGAGTCCTAAGGCTCAAATTCGCATTGTAACCTGTGGACCCTATCAGGGTGAATTGTATTCCGCCTTCGGACACAGCGCAATTCATGTTAGGGATATGGAAAATAAGATTGATCTGGTATTTAACTACGGTGTATTCGATTTCAATCAACCTAATTTTTATCTGAATTTCACCCGAGGTCACTTGTTGTATAGCTTGGCAGTTAGCAGCTACTATGATTTTTCTGAACCCTATGTAGACGACAATCGTTTTATTCATGAACAGGTCCTTGATCTTGATCAGAACCAAAAGCAAGCAGTATTCGAATACCTACTCTGGAATGCACAACCACAGAACAGAGATTATCTCTATGATTATTTCTATGATAATTGTGCCACCAGGGTAAGGGATGTATTGGTTGAAGTTTTAGGGGATGACATCCAATTTGATTCCAACTATGTGGAGGAATCCTACACCGTGCGCGAACTCTGTGACCAGTATCTCACCAAACAACCCTGGGGTGACTTAGGAATTGACCTTTGTTTGGGATTGCCAATGGACAAAAACATGGAACCTTATGAATACATGTTTCTTCCGGATTATGTGGAAAGAGGTTTTAACCAGGTTAAGATTAGGGGATATGGTGACTGGAAACCTATCGTAAGTGAAACCATTGTGAGCTATGAACCCCGAGAGCAAGCTGAACATAAAACTTTGTGGCGTCCGGCAATTTTGTTTTGGATTCTTTGTCTGTTGGGGATGGTAATTACTTTTTTTGGGGTGAAGTATCGCCAACATCGGAAATTCATTGATATGGTTTTGTTTTCGGTAACAGGATTGATAGGGTGGCTGCTACTTCTCCTTTGGCTGTTTACGGACCATAAAGCCGCCGCCAGAAACATGAATCTAATTTGGGCACTCCCGTTTCATTTTCCCATAGTTTTGATTTTATCCTTCCATAATAAACGCCTGTTTGGGTATTATTTCAGAGTAGTAGCCCTGATTTATGTAGTACTGATCATTTCTTGGGCATTTCTTCCTCAAAATCTGCATTATTCTTTATTTCCCCTTGTACTTTTGCTGATGGTTAGAGCAAGCTTTATTCAGTATCATTATTTGATGCGGTCGGAACCAAGCTAATATCCGCAGTTTAAGTTCAACCACAAACCAAACTTCATGCTTGAAACGAGCACTAGCATTAGTATTTTTAACATTAGGATTGATGAACCGGTTACCACGCTTACCGATATACTGGTGTCGGTAATTTGTTTCTATGCCTGGCATAAGTTGAGGAAGAAAGCTAAGGGAAATCAGGTCACCGGCCTGTTTACCGGTTTCTTTTTCTTGATGGGAATCGCCACTCTTATCGGCGGTGTAATCGGTCATGCATTTCTATATGCACTCTCTTTTTCATGGAAATTACCTGGTTGGTTGTTGAGTATGGTCAGCATCAATCTTCTGGAGCGCGCTGTAATTAAGTATTCCGACCCATTGATGAACCCAGCCTTTAGCAAGTTTTTTTCCCGATTTAATGTACTGGAACTTTTGGTATTTGCCGGATTGGCCTTTGGCACCCTAAACTTCGAATTTGTGGAGGTTCACTCTGCCTATGGCATAATGGTGGTGGTGTTTGGCTTTGCGCTATTCAATTTTTTCAAAGGTAACCGCGAAGCGGAAGTTATGTTGTTGGTTGGAGGAGTGATTTGTGCCTTGATTGCCGCGGTAATCTTTACCATGAGGCTGAGCATTCATCAGTGGTTTAATTACATCGACATCAGTCATGTGTTCATGGCCTTCACCGCTGTCTTCTTTTACAAAGCAGCTGCTAAAATTTCAATGTGAGGGGGCGCATTAAGGTTCCAGGGCTTCCATTTGCTGTAAAACCTTCTCGGCCTCGGCTCTCACTTTATCGCTTTCTGCTCTATTGGTAGTAGAAAGGCGGTAAGACTGCTCCAGTAATTTTTCGTATTTCTGCTGGAGCTTTTCTTTTTCTGTTTTTCCTTTGAAAATCTTAAACATGAAACTCAGGTATTTGTTAAATTTTTATAACTCCGGAGAATACAAAGAGTTCACAGTAATACATAAACATTGTTTTCGATAATGGAAAAAGATGAGATTCTCAACAAGCTTAACGCGATCTGCACCAATACTCTGGTAGAGACTTTGGAAATGGTTTATACAGATGTGGATAAAGAAGCTGGTTGGCTAAAAATTAAAATGCCCGTTACCGCCAAAGTTCACCAGCCCATGGGTCTCCTGCATGGTGGTGCTTCAGCGGCCATGGCTGAAAGTGTTGGCAGTGCATCCAGTCTTTTATATATAGATTCATCCCGTCAGGCAGTAGTGGGAATTCAATTGAGCTGTAATCATTTGAGAAGTAAAAAGGAGGGTTGGGTAGAGGCTACCGCACGCCTTATTCACAAAGGCCGGAGAACTCACTTATGGGAAGTAGAAATCCGAGACGAGGATGAACGACTTATTTCTCATTGTAAGCTCACCAATATGATTGTTGATCTTGAATCCTGAAATTTGTAATGAGTAACCTTCTGATTAGCCTACCCAATAGTACTCAAATTGATGCGTATGTGGAAAGTTCACATGGGGAGACTAAGTTTGATTTTGTGTCCTTTGACGAATCAGAACATTTTTCCGGAAACTTTAGCAGCACTTCAATCTCCGATTTGGAGCTCATTCCCTTATCAGAAGCTGATAGGCAAGTGGCTGTTAATCAGGAGGCTTATATGGAAATGCTGCAGGATACAATTCATCATATTCAGGAACGGCAGCTGGGTAAAATTGTGGTTTCCAGATGTAAAGATGTCGTACAACAACTTCCAGTAATTCCCACGTTTAAAAAACTGGTACAAGCATACCCTGATGCCTGTGTATATCTCTTCAACCACGCCAAACATGGCACCTGGATGGGGGCAACACCAGAACTGTTGCTGAGTGGTGATCAGGATCAAATAGCCAGCATGAGTCTCGCGGGCACGGTAACTACGGATTACGATCAGAGTTTTCACGAAAAGGAGCGGACTGAACAAAGTATGGTGACGGGTTTTATCGCCAATGCCTTTGACTGCACTCAAGGCGTCGGAAATATCAGGATTGCCAAACCCAAAGCACGTTATGCCGGAAAGCTTATTCACTTGCAGTCAACAATTAAGGCTGAGGTGAATGAGAAGTTTTCACCTCGGGAACTACTTCGTATACTTCACCCAACCCCCGCCGTTGCCGGATTACCTAGGGATGCCGCTTTAAAGTTCTTAGCCAAAACAGAAACCTATCCCCGTGAGTTTTATACGGGTTATTTTGGGATAAGCAGGCCTAAGAAGTATTCTTACTTTGTCAATTTACGCTGTATGCAGATCTTTAAGGATCGAATAAGGCTGTATGCCGGTGGGGGCATCACCGCCGATTCTAACCCTAAGGCCGAATGGGAGGAAACGGAGAATAAAATGCGAACAATCAGTAATATTCTCGACTAGCTGGTTGTTACTTGCTGTTATTCAGGCAATTTAGTAGCTTTCACCCCGTATGAAGAGCCCTTTTTCTGTGATACTTATGGCCCTGTTCCTGCTTGGGTTTGTCCGCCAGCAAATTCAGGCTCAAACCTATGTAGATGTAGCTTCCTTGTACAACATCAGTTTCACCAATCAACCCATTACGCCAGACGGTGGCGGGGTGAGCTTCGCTGACTTTAATGGCGATGGTTTGGATGATATCAGTTTGGCGAGCGGCTTGGGGGATTCACTCGAATTTTATCAGAATACGGGCTCAGGATTTGTAAAGCTTCCAGCTTTCGTGGATCACACGCAGGAAGCTAAACATCTCATTTGGGTTGATTTTGACAATGATGGCGATAAGGATCTTTATGTCTCCAGTAACATTTCTCAGAACAAACTGTATAGAAATGACTCTTTAACATTTACGGATGTAAGCACCAGCGTAGGCTTTTCAAGTTCGATAGCAGAAACCTATGGTGCCTGTTGGGGAGATATCAACAATGACGGTTGGCTAGACCTGTACGAGGCCAATCAAATAAATTTTGGTACGGGCTACAATACCTTATATATCAGCAATGGCAATGCTACTTTCACCGACATTACGGCCAGCGCAAATGCAGGGGATTCTATACGCTATGCTTTTGCCCCTGCCTTTCTTGATTATGATAAGGATGGCGACCTGGATATTTTTATTGCTAATGATCGCCTGGCTCCAACTACTCTGCTAAGAAATAACGGTGACAGCACTTTTACCAATGTGTCAGCGGCAGCTGGAGCGAAAGAAATAATGGATGGCATGAGCGCTACGGTCGGAGATTTCAACAATGACAGTTGGCTTGATATCTATGTGACCAACACTACTTATGGGAATAAGCTTTTTAGTAATAACGGCAATGGTACTTTTACCGAAGTGGCAGACAGCTTTGATGTGGAGCATTTTAGTGAATCCTGGAATGCAGTGTTTTTTGATTTTGATCTGGACGGGGACCTGGACATGCACGTATGCGATGTTTTAATTGGCAGTGCGGGAGCGCAAACCTTTTACGAAAACGTAGATACGTCTTTCATTCAAACCAACCACTTTAGTGGTGACACCTTACGCAACTTTTGCAGCGCCATTGGTGATATCAACGGCGATGGCTTTATTGATCTGGTCTCTGCAAATAAATTTCCTTCTGCTTTACAACTATGGGAACACAAGGCTCCGAATTCTAATCACTACGTAAAAGTTTTATTGGAAGGTGTGGTAAGCAATAGAGATGCGGTGGGCAGTTGGATTGAAGTATATGCGGGGTCTGATCGATATGTGCGCTATACCCATTGTGGTGAAGGTTTTCAATCGCAAAACAGTTTTACCGAAATCATCGGCTTGGCTTCCCATTCTATCATTGACTCATTGATTATCAGGTGGATGAGCGGCCATGTGGATAGATTTGATTCTCTGGTTGTCGACACCTTATACCAGATCCTAGAAGGTAGTACTATGACCACTGATATTGAGATAAATGGCTCTGATGTACTTTGCTATGGTGATTCGGTGGGAGTGAACCTAAGTGTTAAGCAAAGCTATTCATCTTACTGGTGGAATACCGGAGATACTACCCAAAGTATTATGGCCAACACTCCCGGCTACTATTATGCCGTAGGAACTAATGATTTTGGCATTTCTGATACCGCTCAAAAAGTAGAAATAAAACTCGACTCTTTGTATTTAACCGCACTGGCTTATCCCGATACCAATACGGCCGGATTAGGCAGGGCAGAGGTAAACGTTAGCGGTAATTATCCGCCTTTTTATTACCAGTGGGATGACCCGCTATCTCAAACTTCAGCCATTGCCGTAGGCTTAAATCCAGGAAAATATCAGGTCACAGTTACGGATTCACTGCAATGTTCCGATACCATTTCTGTGGTGGTTGGGAACTATGACAACACCCACCTGAGCGAATACCATGGAATTGTGATTAAGCTTTGGCCTTCTCCGGCCGACCAGCAAGTTAAACTCTCATGGGCGTCTGAATTATTCGTTAAAAATGCGCTGACAAGAATTGAAGTATTTGATCTCTCCGGAAAAAAGATCACTTCTAAGTTCTGGTATCTTCCAGAACAAAAGCTGTTGGATGTTAGCGATTGGAAGAATGGGGTTTATATCTTAAAGTTGAAGAGCCACGGTGGTGAACTTATGCTATCCACCCGGATGGTCATTGCACATCAATAGGGATACCTTATTTTTGAGATACCGGCTACTATTTGCCTCATCTAGTGAAAAAGTAAGCTTAACCGAAATTCGTATGACTTTAATGAATAAAACCAGGCCATTCACGTCTATATCTGTTGTCTTTATGTTCTTTCTTGCCCTTTTCTTCAATTCTTGTAAAAGTAATCGGGAGCTGCCGGTAGTGAACAAGGTCGACCTTGAAAAGTACGCCGGTGCATGGTATGATATTACCCACTTGCCACAAAAGTTTCAGGCCGGTTGTAAATGTGTTACGGCTGAATATACTCCGGTGGGCAACTATGTGAAGGTGGTTAACACCTGCGTAAATGAAGAGACCAATGAAGCGCGCCAGGTGGAAGGAAAAGCTTTCCCGGTAAAGAATAGCGGCAATGCTAAACTCAAGGTGCAGTTTTTCTGGCCATTTAAGGGGGACTATTACATCATCGCTCTTGATCCCGAATATCAAATGGCTATGGTGGGTGCTCCCAATAGGAAGTATTTATGGATTTTAAGTCGTGCACCGGAGCCAGACCAAGCTATGCTTACACAGTATTTAGACAAGGCCCGTGAGCTGGGTTTTGATACGGAGGCTCTCGAATATACCGATCAGGCTTGTAATGAGTAGCCTGAATTTGATCACTTTTGCCTGAATTGATTATAAACATGCACCTTGCCCTATGATCGGAGTTAAAAAAGAGCCAATAGATTATCTCACTCAGCCCATTCAACGCTTTGTTAACAGTGAGGCCAGCATTGGCATTCTTTTATTTATCGCCTCCATGGCGGCGATTATCGTGAGCAATTCCAGCTGGGGACAGGCTTGGTATCAGGAAATCTGGCATCATGAAATAAGCATCACCACTTATAACTGGTCATTTAAGATGGACCTCCATCATATTATTAATGATGGATTGATGGCAGTTTTCTTTTTTCAGGTAGGTCTTGAAATAAAGCGTGAGTTTATGTTTGGTGAGCTAAGCACCGTTAAAAAGGCTGGCTTGCCGGTGGCTGCAGCGATTGGAGGAATGGTTTTTCCTGCATTGATATACCTATTGCTCACTTCCGGAGAGGCCGCCGCTGGTTGGGGTATCCCTATGGCTACCGACATCGCTTTCGTCCTGGGTCTTATCAATCTGGTGCGGAATCGCATCGCCCGTTCACTTAAGATATTTATCACTTCCCTGGCCGTGGTGGATGACATTGGCGCCGTATTGGTCATTGCTTTTTTTTACACATCAGATCTTCACCCGAGTCAATTGGTTATTGCTGGTGCAGCCTTATCGCTCTTGATTCTGGCTAATGGTATTGGAATTCGCAGTGCTACCTTTTACTCTGTGGTAGGCGTAGGCGGTATTTGGTTGGCTTTTTTTTATTCTGGCATTCACCCTACTATTGCTGGCATACTGATAGCCTTCACCATTCCAGCCACCTATAAGATCGATAAACGTCAATATGCCAATGTAGCCAGAAGTGCATATGATCGTTTGATTAATTCCCAGTCTGTTGAAGGCAAAATAAATACCGAAAGGGAAGATGAAATGCTAAAGGAGATTGAGGATGCCAGTGACATGGCAAGATCACCACTGCAAAAACTGGAACGATCAATACACCCATATGTTTACTTCCTCATCATGCCTCTCTTTGCTTTTGCCAATGCCGGAGTAAAAGTAGAGTCTAACTTTCTTGAACTTTTAGTTCAACCTGTAGGTTTAGGTATTATTCTCGGATTAATAATAGGAAAATCGGTAGGAATTAGTCTGATCAGCAGATTGGTAGTATGGCTCAGAATAGCACAATTACCAGTGGGTGCAAACTGGCCTCAGGTTTACGGTGCAGCCATGTTGGCTGGAATTGGCTTTACCATGTCACTTTTCATTTCTGAATTGGCATTTACCCATGATATCTTGGTTGAAGAAGCCAAGATGGCCATTCTGGTGGCATCCTTGCTCTCGGCTACATTAGGCCTGCTGTTCCTGCGATTTAGTAAATATGTTATAACTGATGATCGAAAATAAAGAAGCCGTTACGGAGCTTGAGCTGATATCTGAAATCTCGCAGAGGTGGAGTCCACGAGCATTTGGTGAAAAGCCTATAGATGAAATAACTCTTAGAAAAATCTTTGAAGCCGCACGTTGGGCCCCTAGTTCGCGCAATGAACAGCCCTGGCGTTTCATAGTAGCCAGAAAGGAGGATGAGCATTATGAAAAGGTGTTCACTGCCCTGGATGAGTTCAATCAGAAATGGGCTTGGACGGCACCCGTGTTGGTAGCGGTTTTAGGGGTGAAAAAACATAAGTACAAGGATCGACCTAATATTTATCATATGCATGATGTAGGTCTGGCTGTGGGAAATCTCCTGGCTCAGGCCACTCATCATGGTTTGGCCGTACACCAGATGGCGGGTATTCAACCGAATCAAATTATAAAAAACTTCCAGCTTGATTCAGAACTTTACAAAGTTGTAAGTATTATGGCCATAGGATATCAGGATGAGGCTAGACTAAAGGAACTGGAAGAAAAGTATCGAGAATCAGAGTACAAACCAAGAGAAAGGAAATCACTTCAGGAATTGGTGTTTGGACCATCTTTAACTGAAAATCCTGCCTGGTTGAAATCCTAATGGCTTTTTGCTGAGAATGCTGCCTAGATTCTAGCAAAGCATTATTTTCGCACAGATTTTAAATGACCATCAATAAAACTCCGAAATGAGTGTATTAGTAAATAAAGATTCCAAAATAATTGTACAAGGATTTACCGGAAGCGAGGGAAGTTTTCATGCACAGCAGATGATTGAGTATGGCACAAATGTAGTGGGCGGTGTAACTCCTGGAAAGGGTGGTCAAACCCATCTGGAACGTCCGGTGTTTAATACCGTAAGTGATGCCGTAAAAGAAACAGGGGCAGACGTTTCCATCATATTTGTGCCTCCTGCCTTTGCGGCGGATGCCATTATGGAAGCGGCAGATTCAGGAATAAAAGTAATTGTAACCATTACCGAAGGTATCCCGGTTAAGGATATGGTGATGGTAAAGGAGTATTTAAGCGGTAAAGACTGTGTGATGGTTGGCCCTAACTGTCCTGGGGTAATGACTGCCGGACAGGCCAAGGTTGGCATTATGCCCGGATTCATTTTTGAAGAAGGCAGAGTAGGGGTAGTATCTAAATCAGGTACGCTAACCTATGAGGCAGTAGATCAGCTTACTAAAGCGGGATTAGGACAAACCACGGCTATCGGTATTGGTGGGGATCCCATCATTGGAACCTCTATGAAAGATGCGGTAGAAATGCTGCTTAACGATCCTGAAACTGAAGGAGTGGTGATGATTGGTGAGATTGGTGGCGATATGGAGGCCCAGGCTGCGAACTGGATTAAGAACTCCGGCATTAAAAAGCCGGTAGTGGGATTTATTGCCGGGGAAACGGCACCTAAGGGTCGTACCATGGGTCATGCCGGCGCTATTGTGGGTGGCAGCGATGACACAGCCCAGGCCAAGAAAAAGATTATGCGTGAGTGTGGTATCAATGTGGTGGATTCACCGGCAGATATCGGCATTAAAATGGCGGAGTTGTTGGGGGTAACCGCTTAAACTCGGGTTGGATATATTATTATTTGAAGCCCTACCATCTAAGGTGGAGGGGCTATTTTAAGAATATATATTGCCTTCTTCTGCCTTCTATTTTGACGTCCTGATTATCAGGGGTTTTGTCATTATTGCACTACCACTTTCTTACTAATACTGCTGCCCGCTTCGTCCATGACCTTCACAAGGTAAATTCCAGGCGGCAAATCATTTTTGAGATTAAGTACTCCAACACCGTGCATAAGATTGGTTTCTTGTAATTTTTGACCTTTAAGATCGTAGAGCACCGCAATGCCATCCAAATCACTGCTTAGCTCCAGATTGAAGATGCCAGAAGAAGGGTTGGGGTAGACTGATAGTTGTATAAGTTCTTCTTGTAAAACGTCCTCTGGTAAGTCTATTCGGTTTATACAGCTTTGCTCAACACACCCCATACTGTCCATTTTCACTATCCATCCGTTGAAGCCAAGGTTAACATCTAGTTGAGTAGTGTCCCATGTTTTCGTGTTACCTCCAGCTATATACCCGCCATCAGAAGTTGGTCGTATATCATAAATGGTTGTCCAGTCATCAAATCGAGTGGTACTAATTTGCACGTAATAATTCCTAAACCATAAATCACTCAAATTTTCGTCTACTGCTATAGTATATCCGTGCCGAGCACCGCCTGGAAACTTATTTATATCACCCGGTCCAAACTCCCCTGTTCCAATAAATTTATTACCATCCTTTAAAAGGTTGTACGACAGAAAGGAGCGATAGTCAATAAAAGGGTAGGTTTTTTTCTGTAATTCTTGACCAGTTATATCATCCACAATGGAAAATACCGGCATAAGACTGTGGCCTTGCTGAATGGGATGGGTGCCCTGAGAATAAAAGAGCATAATATTTCCATCATCACGATAGGCAGCAGCGGCAACTCCATCTACTTGTGCGCCGCCATAGGTCTGTTTCCACAAAAGATTACCAGCAGAGTCCGTTCGAATTAGAAGTGCATCCTGCGTTTGTATATCAGGTAAATACACTTGCACTCCCGCTATTAAAAAACCTCCATCTGGGGTTGGGTATACCTGATAAGGCCACAAGCTGATACCATCTGGTCTTTTAATCACTTGCTCCCACAGTAATTGCCCATTTTTATCGATACGGACTAAGTCAGCGTGGTACATGTTTTTGGGCTGGTCATACCAATAACCTGTTATAACAAAGCCACTATCAGGGAGTTGTTTAGCTTGGTAGAAACCGCGGTCAAAAGAATCATTAATGACTACCCATTCTGCAAGAATCGAAAGATTTTCATCAAACTTTAGTAGAAGATTGTGGCTGGTTAGTGGATTATACCTTGCAGCTACTGTGAGAAAATTGTTATCTAAGGTCTTAATTAAGGATATATGATTTGACGGATAGATTATACCACTACTATCCAGTATTTCTTTTGATTTTACAGTTTTCCCAAGTGAGTCCAGCTTTAAGAGCACGATACCATATCTATTAATTACACTGTTATAGGATTGTCCAACACTTAAATATTCTCCTTGATCCTCAATAATCTGATAAGTACGTATGCTTTGTCTTAGAGGCTCTTTAAACTGAACTTGCTGTGCAGCAACATCCACAAACCATAGTAACAAAAGACCCACTAGAGGGCCTTTTGTTACTATTGAAAGAAATCTTTTTGATTTTATCACTCCTGGAAAATAACTTTCTTACTAATACTGTTGCCCGCTTCATCCATGACCTTCACAACGTAAATGCCTGGAGGTATATTTCCAATGATGTTCAATATGCCAACTCCGCGAATCAGATTTGTTTCCTGCATTTTTTGTCTACTCAAATTAGACAAGGTTGCCGTTCTACCTAGTTTGAAACTAAGCTAACACCCAGATTAATACTAGGAAATAGTAACTTTAATAGATATTATTAGTCGCTGGAACAGTTCATTAATCCTTGCACCACCGCACTACTCTACCATCAGAGCCGCTGGCCCAGAAACCACCCTTAAAGCCGCTGAGGCTATAAAAGGCCATTTGCTTGCGCTGCCAGGATTTGCCGCCATCAAAACTCCAGGAACTGCCGTACCTACTCATGGTAATAAAAGTTTTATCATCCAGCATTAAACAGGTAGAATGATAAAAGCCATTCACCGCCGGATCAGTAATTAACTGCCAGTTTTGACCACCATCTTTGGTAATAGCTAAGCTGTTGGCACTGGCAGAATCACCCGTGTAATCTCCTCCCGCACATAAGCCCATGCTCGCATTCAGAAAGGAGAATGAAAATATCCCCGCCGAGGAAGCACCGGCAGTTAGTGGGGCGGAGGTTTTAATCCAGCTCTCTCCGCGGTCTCGCGAGATTACAATATCTGCATTATCACCTCCCAGGCCTATAACTACTCCCTTTTTACCAAAGGTTTTAAGACAAGTCCCGGAGGCTGCAAAACCGCCTTGCCCATCCTGCACATTGGGTAAATCTGCCGTATCTATTTGCCGCCAGGTGTCGCCCTGATCTTCGGTGCGCATCACTAGCAGATCATGACCAATAGCATCCCCAAAAACAATTCCCTGTTGATCATTCCAAAAATCCATCGCATCCAAAAACACCCACTTCTCATCGCTTTTAAAGACCACTTTCCAACTTATACCACCGTCTTTGGTTTTTAGAATTCGTGTGGGATAACCGGCAGACATAATGATGGCCGTGCCATTATCAAATAGCTCTATGTCTCTGAAATCCAGTGTGTCATAACCTTTGGGTGAAACATCAATCCAGAGGCCCCCGGCATCAGTGGTTTTAAAAACCTTACCGGCATAACCACTTACCCAGCATTCTGATTCTGACCGGGCAGAAATACCTCTTAAACTTTGTGCATCATTAATCCTGAAGTAGTTGAATTGTGCTGTACAGATACTGACACAGAACCACAGTAGAATACTTCCCAGACCTGCGTAAGTCTTCATAATCGGAGTCTATTAATGAATAGCATTGATACAGGTACCTGCTGCCTCTTACATCTTTAATCTATCCCCTTTCTATCTAATCCTTAAAATACTTCCGGTCGGCATAAAAGGTACCGGCGGGTACTATCGCCAGAAATAGGCAAAAAGCGATGATCTTGGCTTTCCACCCTTTATCCATACCAATATACAAGAGAGACATACCGTAGGCAATAAAAAGTACGCCGTGAATCATACCAATATTTTCCACCGCCCAGGGTTTGTCATAGGCATACTTTAACGGCATGGCTATAAGCAGTAACAGGAGTAGTGAAACACCTTCGGCGAAGGCTAGAATTCTCAATATTTTCATCAGGATGGATTTACGGCGCCAAAGCTAACTCAGATATCGCTTACCTCAAGGCGGCAGAGAATATTTTCCCAAAGGAGTTCACCCATAGACTTGCAATTCATAAAATCTGGATTTTTATGAAACTTTGCCAATTCTCGCCTCAATTGATGAATATGCAACTTGGTAGAGATACTATCCTTCTTCATAATGCTCAATAGCTCTCGCACCTGTACATCGGCTAACTTTAATCTCTTTCTCAGTAGGGACTGTTCTTCATTCACGTATTGATGCGCCGTTTCAATAGACATATTACGCTGGGTCATTTGCACATAGGCCAGGTTCTCTTTGTAAAACTGTGGCAGATATATTCGGTGTCTGCCTTCATAACTTTGCTGATCAAAATCTATGGAGCGGATGCGATATTGTACCTGATCAAAATCGGGGTTTACCACCACCACAAAGTTGTAGGCCCGCATGTCTCCCAGCAACCTTACGAAGCAGCGTTCGTTAAATTTCACAAACTCCTTGGCCAGTCTAACTTCATTTCGAGACTCACCGATGGTATCCAGCCTTCCTATAAAATCATCCCCCGGAATGCCAATGATGTGCTCTTCAACCAGCGTGTTATTGTGATAGATGAAATTAATTTTATTGGGAGAAAGAAGGTGCTCTAACTCTAACCCATAAACCCTGGAAGCATCGGCCTTCTTGATGTAATAGTAATCGTAATTATCATTGATCTGGTTGAGAATCTTTATTCGAAATGGTTGAGAATTGCCATACACACAGAAGTCTACACAATCAACCGTGAGATAGTCGATATGACTGCCATCGGCCACTAGCAACTGATACATGTCTACCAGATTGGTGTAGATTTCATCAATTTCAGAATGATTGAACATAACGGAATTCCAAAGGGTTGGATCGCCTTGTTCATCCAGTTTTGGGATTTGTTCGCTATACCTCAGTAAGTCGTTATACTCTAGAGGAATCCTGAAATTTCGACCGTGTGTACCCAGGTATTCTTCAAGCTCCGGCAGCACCGGGTAGAGGGGTTTTTTGTACCGAATGGCATTTATATCCATGGTCCAAATGTAAACAAGTGGCGTTGGCTTTTGACGGTTTCGCGATTTCTGGTGACCTTAGGGGCTTCACATGCAGATCTGGCTAATCCTCATAGCAAGCTTTATTCAAAATTCCGGCACGGAGAAGCTGGAGTACGATATATACTATAAGAATAGAGACATCGGGGATTATGTTTTAGAGCGCAGCAGGAGTGGCGACCTGGTGAAGTACCATAGCCACAGCGTAACCAATGTTCATATTATGGGAACTATTTCGGTAACCGTTACGCAAGAGGTTCATTTTAAAAATGGTGTTTTAATATGGTGTGAAGCCCGCACAAAGGTTAATGGGCATCTACATGACCATGTTGTACTAAAGAAAATCGGTCACCAGTACCAGTTGGAAGTGGACGGTGATACCAAAATTATTGGTGACGAAATTCGGTATTCTACAGTGCGTATGATGTTCGAGGAGCCGGTTGCTTTTGGTAGAGTGTTTTCTGAAGTGGAAGGAGAATTTCACCGCATTGAAAAGACGGGAGACAAAGCCTATGTCAAGACCAATTCAAAGGGGCGCAAGAACTACTATACTTTTGATCAGAAAGGCATGAAACATGCTGATGTAGATTCTGGCTTCTATGATTTTGAAATGAAAAGGAGGAATTAGAAGTACTTGGTAAATCCGATAGAAGGGGTAAGAATCATGAGATTTTCTTCTACCACCCGATTTACACTTATTCGGGTTTGCTGGTAATGAAGTTTAAACCAAAAACCATAACTACTCTCCAATTCATAACCTATTCCGGCTAAGCCATAAAATCCGATACCAACTGTATTCCCAGGAGTGGCCTGAGGGTTTAGAGGGTCGGAATAAATTGGCAACGCGAATCTTTGCTCGTCGATAAAAAACTCATTGTTAACTACTTCTACAAAGTTCAGATCTAATCCGCCTTCTACCAGCACAAACACCTTGCTCTTAATTTCAATTTGCTTGCCCACTCCTATATCAATGTGAGAGCGCTTTTCCGTACCACCAATATTCACCTGTTCAAGATTGTTGGGAAAACCTCCGCCTTGACTACCTCTCTGTACATCAAGTGTGAAAACACCGGTGGCATTTAACTTGGTATTCTGGAAGCGGATTGGTATATACCACCATTTCCTCAATAATATTTCAGCAGAAAGCTCAAACACAAAAGCATTGTTGTAGGTCATGTCTTGCGCATATTCCGCCAAGGTGAAGTCATAATTGCCCAATGCTTCTTTCATACGGGCATAGTTTTCAGCGATATCGATATAATCCTGAAGTCGATCATTATCTGCCGCAGAGTAATATCTGGCCGTGGCATCACTCGAAATGTAATAACCGGCATATATGCCAACCCTAAAGCTCGCACTATCCCTTACCAGTTGCGCATTCAATGCGGTGCTGGTTGTGAAAAGGAATAAGAATGCCGAAAATTTTTTAAGTGTCATTCATACAATAATACTAAAGCTTATAGAAATCAGGTTTATCTAATGGGTAAAGACCAGATGCCATAGACTTATGATTTATGGAAAGCTAAAGAAGTATAACTTTGTAGGTATATGTTTATGCAAGCTATGAGAAGTTTTCTCTTGTTGAGTCTCTTAATAATTTCTACCGCAGGGTTCAGCCAACACGGCCAGGAAGAAGCCAAAATGGCGGTCGAGCGGTTTTTTCAAGGATTGAATTCTAAAGATACCAGCCTAATTAGGAGTACTTTGTATGCTGATGTTGAGCTGGCTACGGTGATGAAGGGTTCAAGGCCTATGAAGGTTAAATCAGTACGGCATTTTTTGGAGAGTATAGACAAAGCTAAAGACCTGGACCTGGAGGAGCGTATCACAAGCTACGAGGTGATGTTGGATGAAGGAATGGCCATAGTTTGGGCACCGTACCAATTTTTTGTAAATGGGCAGCTTAGTCACTGTGGGGTAAATGCCTTTACTCTGATTCTTACAGATCAGGGGTGGAAAATTCATCGCATTCTCGATACTCGACGTAAGGAAAATTGCCATCCGGTGGAATGAACTTAGGTGATCAACCAAAAGCTCGAATAGCTCCCACACCAAGTGGTTTTCTTCATCTGGGCAATGCCTTTAATTTTATCACTACCGCCTTACTAGCAGATGAATCCGGTGCAGATTTACTCCTGCGAATAGATGATTTGGATCAGGCCCGATATCGTCAGGAATATGCGGAGGATATTTTCAGATGTCTTAACTATTTGGAAATCCAGTACCAGGAAGGCCCCGAAAGTGTAACCGAGTTTGAAGCGAGCTGGAGTCAGACACATCGTGTTCATCAGTACATAGACACGCTTTCCCAGCTGAAGGAAGCAGGAAAGCTCTATGCTTGTAATTGTTCCAGAAAGAGGTTAGCTGAGAATAGGGAGGGAGGAATTTTATACGATCCCTGTTTGAAAGATGAAATTCCACTTGATACACCCCATACTTCCTGGCGTCTAATTTCACCTGAACCTCACAAAGTTTCCATGTCACTGTGGAGAGCTGGTCAGGTAGGTGAATACAGTTTAACTCCAGAAATGATCAATATGGTGGTACGAAGGAAGGATGGCTTGCCTGCCTATCAGCTAGCTTCATTGGTAGACGATTTACATTTTGGAGTAGGTTTGGTTGTACGCGGGGAAGACTTGCTTCCTTCTTCAGTGGCTCAATTATACCTGGCAAAGCAACTTGGTAATGAGCGTTTTGAATCGGTGTTGTTTTATCACCATCCCTTACAGAAAGAAAAGTCAGGGGAGAAATTATCTAAATCGGTCTTAAAAAGCCGAGAACCCCTCACTCAAAAATATAAGTCGCATGAGATTTACCGACTCTATTGCCACTTTTTGGGCCTTGACCAGGAATATGGATCCTTGTCTGAACTAAAAGATGCCAATCTCACTGGGGTATTAAAAGCTCATTCTGTAGTCAGGCCCTCAGCATCATGATTTTGCAAGCTTTTAGCCAGAAGTTTTCCGGCTGCAAAATAAGCACTGGCCATGTTGCTGCCAACATCTTTGGCCAGGCTGCCTTTTACCTTTTTCATGTAATAGCGACTTTGTTGCAGTCTGCGCTGAGGATTGTCCAGCAGAATGAACTCCAGTGTGATCTCATCGGGCTCTGATTGATCAAAGTTGCTGGACCAATGAACGGAGTTAATGAGTAGATGAAAACGCGTAGAGGTAGTATTGTTTATCAAAACTGGCTTGACAGTATCTTTAAGACTTCGGTATCCCGCCATGAAGGCTCGCTGATTTAGTGAATCCCGGGCCGAGAGATACGCGCTAACCACCTCTTCATTGTCTGCATAGGCTCTTATAAAATTATCAGGGTTCGGATAATGATTTACCATCATTCGGGTGTAGTAGAATTCGATGGACACTTCAGAAGCGGTGTCCAATGTTTCAATGCTTCCTTCAACCACATCAAGTTTTTGGGAGTAGTATGCAGGTATCCACAGAATAACCAGTAAGAAAGTAGTTACAGATTTCATGAACAGGCATTTGTTTTCAGAACAAAATTAATTCAAGATTCGTACCGAAGAGCCATTTTTCGAGGAAGTGCAGGGACTATTTAATCATGGGAACCCTTGTCATACTCAGTATTAGCCAACCACTTTTTGATTTATAAACCTCCACATACTCCAGTGATACGGGTTTACCACCTCGCTTGAGATTGAGTTTAATATGCGCCAAGTCTCCGTTAATATCCAGTCGGTGATAGAATATACTATAACGCTCATCACCTTCTAAAGGGAATATGTTCTGGCTTACCCCACGCTGAACATCGGCCATCCAGTCGGATAAATTTCTGAATTCAGGAACCCCTTCTTTTATTGTAACCTCTCTAAAATCAGGACTAAAGCCTAATTCCAAATTGCGCACAATTCCCGAGTTGTGGTATCCATTTTCATAGGCTTCGCGAAGCAATTCCTTAATGGCCGCCTCTTCATACTGCGCCTTGCCGCCAAATGGCAGTATAAAGCTTAAACCACAGATTAGCAATACGATAGACTTACTTGCTTTCATTAGTTCCTTTGTTGCGTTGATGTCCTCCTTTTCCTTGATGATTGCGTCGTTTTTTATTGTACCCGGATTTCCCCTGGTGGGTAGATTTGCCATGAAATCTCTTTTTTCCACCGCCTCTGCCGGATCGGGCTTTTTTGGAGGATGGACTCAGCTCCCATGCCGGTCCCTTCCCGATTTTTTCCGGAGGTTGCTTTTTCTCTAATTCGCGCTCAATGAGTTGTTCAATGCGATGAAATTTGTACATATCATCCTGGTTCACCAATGTCACTGCCAGTCCCTTGGTGGCAGCTCGGGCCGTTCGACCTATACGGTGCACATAGTCCTCGGCATCTCCCGGTACATCAAAGTTTAAGACCAGGTCAATATCTTTAATATCAATACCTCGGCTCATCACGTCTGTGGCTACCAGTATTCTGGTTTTCCGAGCCCTGAAACTCAGCAATACGCGCTCCCGATCCTCCTGCTCATAATCAGAAGAAATTCCTTCTACCCGATAATTTTTATTGCGAAGGGAGCGAGTGACCTGTTCTACCTTTTTCTTGGTGGAACAGAAGATCAGAATACTCTTAAAATCTTCATGATCCCTGATTACCTGTCTGGCTAAAGCCAGTTTTTGCTCCTCATAGCACAAATACACCTCTTGTGTAACGCCGGCAGCAGGCTTTGAAACGGCTAAATTTATTTCAGAAGGATTCGACAGAATCTCGTGTGCCAGTTTTCGAATTTTTGGAGCCATGGTAGCACTGAACAACAGGCTTTGCCGCTTTTTGGGCAATTGTGAAATGATGTTTTTGATATCGTCATAAAAGCCGATGTCCAGCATGCGATCAGCCTCGTCCAATATCAGGTGTCGCAAGGTGCTGAAATCAACGTAGCCATTAGCCATATGTGCCTGTAGCCTTCCTGGAGTAGCAATAACTATGTCTGCTCCCTGAGATAAAGCCCTGCGTTCTTTTTCCCATTCAACACCACTGCCACCACCATAAACAGCAAAGCTGTTTACATTGGTAAACCAGGACATACCCTGGATTTGCTGATCTATTTGTACGGCCAGCTCCCGTGTAGGAACCAATACCAAAGTATTGATGCCGGAGGTATTCTCCCGGGCTATATGGTTTAAGATTGGAAGTATGAACGCAGCCGTTTTACCGGTACCGGTTTGAGCACAACCAATAACGTCCTTATTTTCAAGAATTATGGGAATAGCTTTGGATTGAATCTCCGTTGCATCCGTATAATTCATATAGTGTATGGCCTCAAGGAGTTTCTCGTTCAGCCCGAATTCTTCGAATTTCATGCGTGTTTCATGACTTTTATCGGCATTTACCGATGGATAATAACGGCAATATATATCTATAATTGAGGTGTTATATTGGCTTTTTTAAAAGTTATCTACTACCAAATCAGGAAAAACGCCGGTTCATTATGGAAGAAAACGTGCAGAATTGGTTGGGTCTTGCCCTGGTGCTTGGACTAGTTACCTTGTTTCATTTTGGAAGATCTTCGTTGAGAAGAGAGCGCTTCCAGCGAATCAGATTTCGGCCGGTAAAGCCATACTACAAGCAGGTACTGGCGGCCTATTATACCTATTACAAGAATCTGGATTTGCCTAATCAGAAGAGATTTGAAAGCAGAGTCCAGGCATTTATTGATTCCAAGCAGTTTATCCCCAGAGGGATTCCCTCGGTTACAGACGAAATGAAAGTGTTGATAGCTGGAGCCGCTATCCAATTAACCTTTGGATTTAGACACTTAAATTTTCAGCATTTCTCCAAAATATTGGTGTATCCTTCTGATTATTATTCCAGAATTACCCGGAAGTATCACCGTGGTGAAGTAAACCCCAGGGGTTTGATTGTGATTTCATGGAAGAGTTTTGAGGCGGGATACCGGGATGAGAAGGATGGAAGAAATCTCGCTTTGCATGAAATGGCTCATGCCTTGAGGTTAGAGAATGCCATCAGCAATGAAGAGTTTGATTTCATTCCAGAACAGGAATTGAAGCACTTTGACAATCTGGCGGCGAAAGAAATAGGCAAGTTAAAAGAGGGGCAGAGTAATTTCTTCAGAAAGTATGCCTCGCTGAACCATCATGAGTTCTTCGCGGTAGCCGTAGAGTATTTTTTTGAAAAACCGCGAGAGTTTTTGGAAGAAAAACCAGATCTCTACCTGGCTATGAGTGCGCTATTAAATCAGGATCCGGTGCGCCTGTTTAAAATGTGAGCCAGGGATGATAGGTGTTTTTGCGATTAAACCCTAACTTTAGGTTATGAAAAAAATTAGCTTTCTGCTCCTGGTTGCGCTCACAGGATTGGTGCATTCTCAAACAAATATCAGTGTATCGGATCCTTCTTTGCTAAACATCCTAAAAGGTCAGCATGACCCATTAAAGTACGCGGCCACCAATCCGGTAGACCAACATGATCGCATCATCTGTGAGATCAATGATGAGGTAAATGCAGATTCATTACATCATTACCTGGAAATACTGGCTTCCTTTGAAACGCGCCATACATTTTCTGATACGCTTTCACCCAGCAAAGGAATCGGAGCTGCCCGAAGATGGATTCATCGCAAGTTTGCGAGTTTTTCAAAAAGAGCTGAAAACCGCCTACAAACAGGTTATTTAATATTTGACGTGAATTCCAACACATGTGGCACCTTAGCGGAGACCAAAAATGTATTGGCGGTTCTTCCCGGAAGGGATACCAGCCGAAAAGATATTATCATCATTGAAGCTCACATGGATAGTCGCTGTGAGAGCCGATGTGATACCGCCTGTGTGGCGCATGGCATTGATGATAATGGGAGCGGTACTGCGCTGGTCTTGGAGCTTGCGAGAGTGCTCAGCCCGTACACCTTTGATCGTACTATTGTATTTATGACTACTACCGGGGAGGAGCAAGGTCTGTTAGGAGGTGATGCTATGGCCCAGTTTGCACAAGATAATAATCTTGATATCCGAGCGGTGCAAAACAATGATATTGTTGGGGGAATTATTTGCGGTGAAACGGCTTCTCCTCCGGGATGCTCGCCGCCGGGATCTATGGATAGTCTGAATTTAAGAATTTATGCCAACCCGGTGTCTTATTTATTTCCTCATCAAAGTTTTGCTCGCAGCGTAAAGATGTTTTACGATGAAAAACTTGCACCGATTGCCAAGGTTCCCATGTCTTTGCACGTGATGGGTCAGGAAGATCGTACGGGCAGGGGCGGTGATCACATCCCCTTCAGACAGCGGGGGTATCGCAATCTCAGATTTACCTCTGCCAATGAGCATGGTCATGGTGCCCCGGATGCCAATTATGAGGATCGTCAGCATACCTCTGATGATATACTAGGGGTTGATACCGACGGCGATCTGCAAATTGACAGCTTCTTTGTTGATTTTAATTATTTGGCACGAAATACCGTAATTAATGCCAGCGCTGCGGCACTTCTGGCACAGGGTCCTGAAATCCCGGAGTTTATTTTGCACAATGAAACTACCGGACTGCGCATTGAAGTGGTTAATCCTGTTCCGGGAATGATGGAATATCGCCTCGGTATCAGAGATGGAAATCAAACGGATTTTGATAAGTTATATCGTTTTTCTGGAAATTCCTTTCTGATTCCAGATCAGGTATCTGGCCAGTTTTACTACGCCAGTGTGGCGGCCATTGATAGCGCTGGCATCATGAGTCCCTTTTCTACGGAAGACCGTTCATTTTCACAGGCCAATACGGCTAGTGGCTCACCGGCAACCTTGAAGTATGGCATAAATTGTCAAGCCTTTGGAACGGTTGAACATCCTGGAGGTCAGCGATATAAGAATCTTGGGTTCACGCATGCGCGGCCAAATCCGTTTTCCGGAAGAACGGAGTTTGTGGTACAGGTAAATGAACCCATAGATGCTGAAGTAGCAGCAATGTTTATAGTAGGTACCAGGGATGGTAAAATCCTGTCGGAGATACCAGTGAAATTATCGATGGGAGAAAATATAATACCCTACGAATACGATGGGAAACCGGGTGTCCTTGTCGCTTCATTAAAGATTGGGGATCATATTATCGCGTCTCGAAAAATGATAGCTCGCTAAAGATTCTTATTTCGCAAGATCTTTAATGACAGCGCGCACACTGCCGTATTCCTTGAGCAGTTGACCAGCTTTTTCGGCGTCTATTTCGAGCTCAGACATTAACATTCTGATACCGCGATCTACCAATTTGGAATTGCTCAGTTGCATATCCACCATTTTGTTGCCCTTTACTCTACCCAGTTTAATCATGACAGAGGTGGAGATCATGTTGAGAATAAGTTTTTGTGCGGTGCCGGCTTTCATACGGGTGCTGCCCGTGACAAATTCAGGTCCCACTTCGGCCACAACCGGGTAATCTGATCGCTTAATTACGGGAGCTGACGCATTACAGGTAATGCATCCGGTAATAACTCCTTCTGATTGACAATCCTGCAAACCACCTACCACATAGGGAGTAGTGCCTGAGGCGGCTATACCTATAACTACATCCTTTTCAGAAATGCCATGTTCCCGCAGGTCTCGTATGGCACCCAAGGGATCATCTTCTGCAAATTCTACCGCCTTTCTAATGGCCTTATCGCCACCAGCAATTAAGCCTACTACCCAGTTTGGGTCTGCTCCGAAGGTAGGAGGAAGTTCAGAAGCGTCAAGAATTCCCAGTCTGCCGCTCGTGCCTGCCCCTATATAAAAGAGCCTGCCGCCTTGTGACATTTGCTGGTAAATGACCTCCACCAGTGACTCAATTTGAGGTATCGCAGCATGCACCGCCAGCGCAACCCTTTGATCTTCTCTGTTCATACTGAGAAGTAACTCCCCGGTAGACATTTGATCCAGGTTGTTGTAGTTTGAATCCTGCTCGGTAATACGCATCTGGCTGATTAATTTGGTGATGACAAATCCGGAAAGACTTTTTGCTAACCTAAAGATAAGTTATTCTGATTCCTTATCTGCCGTAACGATGTTTTTTAGCCGCTCTGCCTTATCTGTATCCTGGTCATTTACGGATAGTTCCATCGCCTTATCAATAGCAGTTAATGCCTCATCAAAATCCTTCAACAAATACGCCATATATCCTTCCAGCATGTAATATCGATAGTCGGGATACCAGTAGGAGGCTTTGGCCGCCAAATTCCGGGTAGCCTTTTGGGCTGATTTTGAGTTGTATTTCTCGGCAATTTCATAAGCAGCCTGAAAGGCAAATTCTGCCTTTTCTTTGGGGTTTGATAACGTCCTACATTGATTGAGTACCTCCTGCTGCCAAAGATTAAACTGACCTGACTCCGCGGCAAATAGCTTCTTCGATTCAAGAATCATTTCACTTTTAACACTATCTCCGAAATTGGCGGCTGGAACCACCATATCCAATAGCTTTTGTAACAAGACACTGTCTTTGTTTTCTATAGCCATGTCGAGATTGAAGCTATAACAGGCCGCATAAAAATCTGCAAACTCCGCTGAGTCTAGCTGTTCTTTTATGGCTAAAATGCGCTCTGGATAGGGTGTTTCAAGACTGATTCCATAAGCCAAACTAACGGGTTTAACAGTATCTGATAGTAATTTTTCCCTGGGTACATCGGATAAGAATTCGTACGCGAGAGCCTGTGTGGAAAGGAAATCGAGGTTAAGTTCGTATAATCCGATCAGCTTTACCCATTGTAAGTCCGATAATTTATTCCTTTTATACGCCGTTCTCAACTGATCGAGTTCAGCACCCAGGCTTTTGCTGGCAATTAAGAAGTCAATGAGGTCCGCTTCAGATTGTTTGCCATAGGCTGCATTCAATAGAAACTCTTCCGAGTTCATAAATAGGAAGGTGGGCAGAACCTTTTCGCCAAAGCTCTCTACCAGGCGATTGGCCATTTCACTTTGACGATAAATAGCAGTTGGAATTATCCCCTCGAAATGTTTTTTTAAAGAATCATCCTTAAACACACCGGCGCGAATCATTTCTTCAAAGTCCCCGTTATTCTGGTAAATAGCCAGCAGCATGAATTGATTCTCAGCGATAGACATTTCTAGAACCTGACTATAATCATCGAGGTCATTGACCTGATAGAACCTGATGCTCTGGGCCAAACCCAAATGGACGCACAACACCGAAAAAAGAGAAAGAATAGCCGTCTTTAATCTCATATTTAATATTTTCCAAAGTTTTGGACCAATACAAGTTCTATAAGGAATTCATTTCCAGTCTGCATGGTTCGCTCAGCCATTCCTATATGCGTATAGTCACCGAGTAGATTTTCCCGGTGGCCTTTACTCTCATACCATCCTTTTGTTACTTGTTCGGCCAGCTCCTTATACGTTAATGTGGCCAAAGGTTGGCCATCCGCATCAAGTGCCACACCATTTCCATCTACAAAAAACTGGCCATTTTTTCCAAGCCGGTAAATCGACATCCTGGCAAGGTTTTCACCCACAGCCAGCATATCGACGCCGGTACTGGTCACCCTCATCGCCGGAGTCTTCAAGTTATTACTTCTGTAATTAAGATGGGCTAACTTTTTTTGATGCCGAAGATATTCAGCTTGAATGCCTGCCGCTTTTGCCAGATGTTTATCCGGGGATAGGCTATCCAGTTGATGCTGAAGTCGGTATTGATTGGTGGCTCTGAGTAGGGCCGTATTCAGAGTTTCGTAGTCAATGGAATCTGGATTAATGGCAGTATCGACCAACTTAGAATAAGGAATTTCAGATTCCTGGGCAGACAGCGAATAGATTGTAAGAAGAGATAGCGTTAAAATCTTAATACAGGCTAGGATGGATGTCCTCATTATTCAAGCAGTGATGCTTTACTTTCCGGACGCTCATCAAAACGCGGCCTCAGGCCTTCCAGCTTTGTGATATCACCATGCGCCTCCTTAAGGGGATGCAGTTTGGCCTCAGGCTTATTAAGAAAGCTAATAGACTTTACCTGGCTGTCGCTCAGCTTAATTAGAATATTGCTGCAAATGGCCCGGTTCATTCCAATATACTCATCCTTATCGTCCTTTGGAAAATAAATAGTTTGTCCGTTACCACTAACGTAAACTCGCCTCAGGTCATTGTTTTGAAATTTACCAAACATGTTCCTGCCCTTTATTTGGTTGTACAGGCTCAGGTCATTTTCACTCAATATAAAACTGTTGAAGAAGATTTTCAGGCTATCGAGTTTGTTGTTTTTTAGGGTTAAGAAAATAGTATCGCCCGTAACCTGGCTGCTATCGCTCCATATGATGGGGTCATAATACATTTTTATCGCAGAGTCGCGACTATTATATGAAAGCGAATCACACTTCCCCTGTAAATCAGATTTATAGATTTTTACTCCGCGAAAGACCTTAATCTGTTTGTAATCCCCAATGGTATCAGTCCGGGAGTAGGCAGTTAAGGTATCGCCATGAATGTGTAAGGTATCGCCATCACTCACCACACTGTAGACGGGATCAAGAGTAACAAAGGTGCTATCGGAGGAGCCAATAAACCTGCCATAACCACCGGTGATTATATAATCCTCCAGAGTGTCGTGTATCAATACATTTTGGAAGGCTTCACCAAATTCATGACGCTTTTCGTAGTATAAACTATCTCCGGTAAGGTATTTATGGTCTTCGTACAGATAGGCGTTCTCCTTGAATTGGGCGATATCTTCAATCGTGTTGTATCGGCCATTTTCGCAATAAATAAAGCTGCTATCAGAAATAATATTGGTAGGCCCTTCGAAATAAACCGTTCTGGTATGACTGCTATATCGAAGGGTATCACCTTCAATACGATACTTTGGATTAATCAAAACCACACTGTCTTTAAAATCAAAGATCTTGGAATGGGTGTGATAGTATCCTTTTACACTGGTAAGTACATTGTCTTCGCTAGTTATTTTGCCGCCGTTTTGGTAAAAGGCCAGTGATTGGCTTCGGTCAAAATCCAATCGCTGCGTAACTAAGGTCATTTCCGTGTCATCCAGTTTTACCTCATCGCCGGTAACGGTTGCCAACTTCGTATCTCCATTGTATTCTAAATAATCACCCCAAAGAAATAAGCTGTCTCCCTGATTAATTCTGACCTGGTGATAAGCTTGAATTCTATTGGACCTGGCAAAAAGCCAGGCACTATCGCAGTAAATCAACGCGCCCTCATGTTCAAAAATCACATTGCCCAGAAGGCGATTTCTTCCCTGACTCTTTTGATAATAGCCTTTATCTGCGTTTTTGATTTTTATCTTCTTGGTTCCGGAGCGGGAAGATTGTGCAGAGGTGTTGACCGCCAGTAGCAGCCCAAAGATTAAAAGACTAACTGTCCGCCAGGGTAGCTTCAAGTGAAATGGTTTGTTTGCGATCGGGTCCAACAGAGACGATGGTAATGGGTACCCCCAATATCGTTTGCAAATAATCAACATAGGACTTGAGATTCTCTGGAGCATTTTCAAAGTTTTCCAGTCCGGTTATGTCCTCGTGCCATCCCGGCAATTCCTCATAAATGGGTTCAATCAGATCTTCATCCAGACTATAAGGTAGGTAATCAATTACTGTACCTTTATATCTGTACGCCGTACATACCTTAATGGTTTCAAAGCCGCTCAACACGTCAGACTTCATCATGATAAGGTGAGTTACCCCATTGAGGCTGATAGCGTATTTAAGGGCAGGGATATCCAGCCAGCCACAACGTCGTGGTCTGCCGGTGGTGGCACCAAACTCATGTCCTGCCGCCCTTAGTTCTTCCCCGGTGGCATCGTGGAGTTCGGTAGGGAAGGGGCCACTTCCTACACGAGTGCAATAGGCCTTAAAGATGCCAAATACTTTTTCTATCCGATTAGGGGCAATTCCAAGTCCCGTGCAGCTTCCAGCACACATGGTGGTTGAGGAAGTAACAAAGGGGTAGGACCCGAAATCAATATCCAATAGGGAACCCTGAGCACCCTCAGCCAGAATAGATTTCCCATCCTGAAGAGCGAGATTTATATAATGCTCCGAATCAATTAAGCTTAGAGAGCGCAAGAAATCAACTGCCTTCAGCCAGGTAGCCTCCATTTCTTCCAGATCATATTGAAAGTCGACATAGTGGTCCAATATCTGGAGGTGTTTCTTAACCAGTGCTTGATAGCGCTGCTCAAAATCACTGAGCTCAATATCGCCCACACGCAAGCCATTGCGACCGGTTTTATCCATGTAGGTAGGTCCAATTCCTTTTAGCGTTGAGCCAATTTTGTTTTTGCCCTTAGCAGCTTCTGAGGCGGCATCCAGCAAACGGTGGGTAGGAAGTATAAGGTGAGCCTTGCGCGATATTTTTAAGACTTTTTGGACATCCACTCCGTGGGCGATCAAATTGTCTATTTCTTTCTTGAATATTATCGGATCAATTACCACCCCATTGCCCACAATGTTGAGTGAGTCTTGATGAAATACTCCGGAGGGAATAGTGTGAAGTACATGTTTGTGCCCTTCAAACTCCAGGGTGTGACCGGCGTTGGGACCACCTTGAAAACGGGCAATAATGTCATAACCCTTCGTGAGAACATCAACTATCTTACCTTTTCCCTCATCTCCCCATTGGAGACCCAGGAGAACGTCTACTGCCATTACTTCGCTTATTTGGAATGTTGTTTAGTTACTTCGGTTTCTTCCACACTACCCTCAGCATTTCTTCTGGTGCCATAGATGTATAAGGAATGGGCATTGATATTAATGCCAAAAATATCCGCTACGGTATCCTTTATCTGTTGAATTCTTGGGTCACAGAACTCAAGCACCTCGCCAGTATCCGTCAATATGATATGATCATGTTGCTTGTTATAGAATGACTTCTCGTAGTAGGATTGATTTTGGCCGAAGCGGTGTTTTCGAACCAGTTTTGAATCCAGCAGCAGTTCAATGGTATTGTACAATGTAGCTCTGCTTACCCGGTAATTTTTATTTTTCATGAGAATGTACAGAGACTCGATGTCGAAATGTTCATCGTGTTCGTAAATCTCTTTGAGAATGGCGTAGCGCTCAGGTGTCTTACGCTGCTTATTATTCTCAAGATACTCTGTGAAAGTGTTTTTTACTACTTCGTAGTCATTGCTTTCCATCTGCTGCTGGCAAAGTGGCAAAGGTATGAATAATCATGGCTTGTATTTGCGATCAACCGAGGTTACACCTTCTATTTTTCGCAGCTTTTCCATGATCTTATTGAGGTGGTTAATGTCTTGAACGACAACGGTTATCAGTCCTTCAAATACGCCTTCATCTCCGGCTATGTTAATACTTCGGATGTTTACATTCATATCGGTACTGATAATCTGTGTCACCTGATTTACCAGACCAACAGTATCTATACCACGGATAACCAGTACAGAAGTGAACTCATTAGTTTTGTGGGAGCGCCATTTGGCTTTCATGATTCTATCCGCAAAGTTCGATTGCAGATAGATGGCATTGGGGCAATTCTTGCGGTGAATCTTTATTCCCTCATTAGCGCTTATGTAGCCAAATACACTGTCGCCCGCTACGGGATTACAGCATTTGGCAAGTTTATAATCCAGTTCAGTTTCTTCATTGCCAAAAACCAGGGTGCTTCTTTGTTGCTTCTGTTTTTTTACGGCTTTCTTTACCTCAGTTTTTGCCTTTCCAAGAATGCGGTTTTTTAGGTAGGAGTAAAATCCACGTGATTGGTCGCGCATGAATTCTTTGATCTGACTGTTGTCGATCACTCCTACACCTACCTTATAATAGAGTTCTGAGGAGTTTTTCACACCAAAGTACTTCACCATCTCCTGGATCAGATTGTCGGTAGGTTTTACCTTGATGTAATTTAGTTTTCGCTTTAAAATGGCCTTTCCTTCGTTGGCCAGAAGTTTCTGTTCTTCTTTTAATGCCGACTTGATGTTCGACTTCGCCTTGGCGGTAACCACATAGGAGAGCCAATCTTCCTTAGGTTTTTGTTTAAGACTGGTAATGATTTCAACCTGATCTCCACTATTCAGTTTATAGTTGAGTGGTACCAGTCGGCCATTCACTTTTGCCCCTAAGGTTTTAAGTCCAACGTCGGTATGAATACTAAAGCTAAAGTCTAGCGGGGTAGCGCCTGCGGGCAATATTTTAAGATCACCTTTAGGGGTAAATACATAAATCTCTTCCGCGAAGAGATTCATTTTGAAATCGTCCACAAACTCGAGGGCATTGCCATCGTTGTTTTCCAACATATCCCTTATCTGGTTGACCCATTGATCCAGTTTATGCGTACCTCCAGAATCTTCCTTGTATTTCCAGTGAGCCGCATATCCCTTCTCGGCCTCCTCATTCATCCTTGTACTGCGAATCTGAACTTCCACCCAGTGGCCTTCCGGTCCCATTATCGTGGTATGCAGAGATTCGTATCCATTAGCCTTGGGGGCTGAAATCCAATCACGCAGACGTTCCGTATTAGGGCGGTAGATGTCGGTTATCAAGGAATAGGCCTTCCAGATATCCGCTTTCTCCTTCTCGGGTGTCGTATTGATGATAATGCGCATCGCAAATTTGTCATAGATCTCATCAAAACTTACCCCTTGCGTGATCATCTTTTTACGGATGCTGTAAATGGACTTCATCCGATCCTTGATCACAAATTCCAATCCTTCCTTCTTCAGAGCCTCACGAATTTTACTGGATAGGCGCTTGAGATATTTTAGTTCTCCGGCCTCGCTGGATTTGAGCTTCATGGCAATGTCGCGGTAAACCTCAGGTTCAGTATACTTCAAACTCAAATCTTCGAGCTCAGTCTTGAAATTGTATAAGCCAATGCGGTGGGCTAAAGGAGCATAGAGATAGAGCGTTTCAGAAGCAATTTTAACCTGCTTGTGCGTGGGCATAGAATCCAGGGTTCGCATATTGTGCAGTCTGTCTGCCAGCTTTATCAAAATCACCCTTATGTCATCCGAGAGCGTAAGCAGCATCTTGCGAAAATTTTCCGCCTGAAGAGAGATGTTTTGATCAAATACTCCCGAAATCTTGGTCAGACCATCGATAATTCTGGCAATTTCATCACCAAAAATGCGGTCAATATCCTCCAGTGTGTAATCACTATCCTCAACTACATCGTGGATTAGCGCTGCTGCTACAGATACTGGCCCCAAACCAATTTCCCTTGAAACGATGATGGCCACATCCAAAGGATGTATGATATAAGGTTCACCAGATTTTCGCCTTACTTCATGATGAGCGTCTTTGGCAAGGTTGAAAGCTTTCCGGATCAATTTTCTATCCTCATCATCCGCCTTATCCTTCAAAGACCGCAATAGGGTTTTGTAGCGATTGGCGATATCCTTGTTTTCGAGTTTTTCTTTTAGTTCCGGCGACATTTCGATAAATCCTTATCTAATTTAGGGTAGCTAGGATCCTTTTACAAATATAAGCAAGCTTATATCCGTGATGTTCTTGCGTCTAACGACAGTTTTCCAGGTCCAATTAAGATGATGCTGAGAAAACCTGTCAGATATAACAAGGGGAATTCAATTTTGGTCCAGGGATCGTCTATATGCACAACAAAAGCGGCTACGAACATGGTGATTGCAGGCAATATGGCGGCCAGACGTGTCTTAAAACCTACTATAATAAGGATGGGACATATCAATTCGGCTATTATCGCCATAATTAAAGTAGGTATTTCTCCTACTCCTAGTGGATCACCAAAACTCACATCCATGCCTCCTTCCAGAAAGTAATTAAACTTACTGTACCCATGAGGCATCATTAATCCTGCTACACCAAGTCTAAGTACCAACTTTCCGATTTCCGTAGTCATCATGGTAATTTTAATCTGTTATGAACATTGCTTACAGGATGCATAATAGAGCATCCTCCTTATTAATCCAAAGGATTTACTAAAGGAAGGTATATATGTGTTAATGCTCGCCCAAAGTTTTGAAGCCGCGAAAGTGGGAGTGTGACATACATTGATGGGCATTTAATAGCTCTATTGAAGCTGGCAAGCATTCAACTTCATCAATCCACCAATCTCCTCTCCACCATATCAACTCAACATCTAACTTAGCAACTTCATAACATAAACTCATCTTAATAATCCTTATTCGACCATTATCACCTCATCAAAGAATAACGCTCGCTATATAGCTTCCATTTTAAAAGCGCATAACTGCCAACGTATCGTGATCGCTCCGGGAAGCCGAAATGCACCGCTGATCATTGCTTTTAATGCAGATGAACATTTCCACTGCTATTCCGTGCCAGATGAGCGCTCAGCCGCTTTTACCGCTATGGGGATGACGTTGGAAAACAGGGAGCCGGTCGCGGTAGTATGTACTTCGGGTTCAGCCGCCATGAATTTCTTTCCCGCAGTGGCGGAAGCTTTCTATCAGAGGCTTCCACTAGTATTAATAACGGCAGACCGCCCCCTGGAGCTTATAGATCAGGGCGTGGGCCAAACCGTGCGTCAAGAAGGCGTATTTGGTAATCATATTGTATTTGAAGCCAATCTATTGCGTGATTCAGGCGATCATCTTACCAGATCATATAATCAGCGTAGCATAAACGAAGCAATCTTGGCTAGTGCTAATGGCCCCGTGCACATTAATGTTCCATTTGATGAACCGCTTTATGAAAAACTGGAGGTGCAGGATGAAGCGATCCAAATTATCAAAAAATTGCCCACCGTACCTTCATTACCGATCGTGAATTCCTTTGCGGATATCTGGAATAACAGTAAAAGGATTTTGGTAATTGCCGGCTACTCACCACCAAATCCGGCTTTGGTAAAATCTATGAATGAGCTCGATAAGAAAAGCCCGTTCCTCAGCTTTACAGAGTCTGTTTCCAATTTGCCACTGAGCAATGCTGTGGGTACCATCGACCGCTTGATAAATACCATATCCGATAATGATAAACAGCTGCTTCAACCGGATCTTCTTGTAACCATGGGCGGAGAAATTGTCAGTAAAATGATTAAGCAGTTTATAAAGGATTATCCCCCAAAGGAGCATTGGCACCTTTCAGACGCTGGTGAACTCAGCGATACCTTTCAACGTCTTAGCGGTGTTATTCGGTCAGACGCCACCTCCTTCTTCACGAGTTTGGCAAAGCTTACTGAAGTGAGAGATTCCGCATATCGCGATTTGTGGTTGACCAAAGCCAATGACCGGCGGCGGGCCCATCATGAGTTCATGGCCAAAGTAGAGTACTCCGATCTCGCTGTATTTGATGTTATCATAAACCAGCTGCCAGATAATACCGTGCTACATTGTGCAAATAGCGCATCGATCAGATACACGCAGTTGTTTGATCACCCTCCGGGTATCTGGCATCACACAAACCGTGGTACAAGTGGTATTGACGGCTGCACCTCTACAGCCGTTGGCCATGCGGAGCTAACGGACCGACCTGTAGTTTTAATTAGTGGTGATGTGGCCTTTTTGTATGATACCAACGCGTTTTGGAACGACCAACTACCGTCAAACCTTCGCGTTATAATCATTAATAATGGTGGCGGTAATATTTTTCGCATCATTAAAGGTCCGGAAGGGGAAAGCGCATTCGAGAGATTTCAGGAAACCAAACACAGCCTAAATCTCAAGGCAGTTGGTGACCTCTATGGCATTGAATATGTTAAGGTTGATAATAGCCGAGATTTAAAGCATAAATTGGCAACTTTCCTGGATATCACCGGCAGTGATGCACCGGCTATCCTGGAAATAAAGACTTCGGGACCTACCAACCCAGATGTTCTTAAACAGTACTTTCAATATATAGCGAACCACTCCAAGGAATAAACATGAGCCTCTTCGAAAATTTTGCTCTCAATTCTGATGATCTACCGAGCTTAAGTCCATCCAGCTTTGAGAAATTGGAAGCGGATTACCTCTACATGCGTCTCACTTCCAGAGGTTTGTTCTTTTTTGTTTTGGCAGGGATATTAATCGTGCTGGTCTTCATCACGGAAATACCGGCATGGATGTATTTTGTGCCATGGTTGGTCTTGCTGATTTATGTTTTTACCATTGAGCTGTTGGGCTTTAAAATCAAGGGATACGCAATTCGTGAAAAAGACGTGAGCTATAAATCGGGATTAATCTGGTATAGCATGACCAGTATCCCTTTTAACCGGATCCAGCATTGCGAGGTGAGTCAGGGTCCGTTAGGCAGATTGTTTGATTTAGCTTCAGTTAAAGTATATACTGCAGGTGGGTCATCTAGTGATTTGGTAATTAGAGGGTTGCAAAAGGACAAGGCACATCGTTTGCGGGATTATATCACCAAGCTGAGCGCAGAGTATGAATGAGTATGATTTGGCTAAACCCAAGCGTCAATCGGTGGTTGGTGTAGCGGTTATTTTCTTTAAGAATCTTCGTGTTGCTATCAATGTATTCATCTCATTTATTGCGGTTTCCTATGGCTTGCAATTTAGCTTGCTCGGCCTGGGATTGAAGGAAATCGCAATTATTGTGGTGCTGATCTTCATCATCATCTCTTATTTTCAGTATCGCCGTTTCTTTTTCTATGTGGTGGATGACAAGTTTATCATTGAAAAGGGACTCTTTAGCAGAGACAAGATCACCATTCCTTTTGATCGCATCCAAACCGTTAATATCACGCAAAATCTTATTCAGCAAATACTGAAGGTAGTTGCCGTTAAAATTGACACGGCTGGGAGCTCGGGAAGGGAATTGGAAATATCTGCCTTAGAAAGCAACTACGCCCGCGAACTTCAGGGTTTTCTAATTGAACGCAAGCAGCAAGCGGAGCCATTAGAAGAGAATCCATCAGTGAGGGAGGAGCAAGAGCAAATGACTGCCAGGGCTCAGCAACAACCCGCTCTGGTCAATTTAAGCCTGCGTCAGCTCCTTATGGTGGGTCTCACGGAGAACCATCTTCGCACGGCATTCGTAGTTTTTGCGGTTTTAAATGGATACTTCTGGCAGTTTGAGGAGTATTTACTCAAACCACTTGAGCCTGTACTGGAGGAACAGGCCAACTTGCTTTTTACGCGCTGGCTGGTAATTCTACCCCTGGGAATTTTATTTTTTATGCTTATTGCTGTTTTGATTTCCATGATTCAGGTATTTCTGAAGTATTACCATCTACAGTTTTTTGTGAATGAGAGAGGCGTACAACTCACCTCCGGTCTCTTAAAGCGAAATGAGTATCAGGTTCCGGTGAAGAAAATTCAATACATCAAATGGGCCAGCAATCCATTAAGAAAGTTATTGAATATCAAAACACTAACCATAAAAAAAGCCGCCAGCGAGGAGCAAGGCGACAAACAGGGAATAAAGGTTCCCGGTTGCGAGGACCATCAAATTAAAGCGGTCTTTGATCAATTTTATCCCGAAAGAAAGGAAGGGGGCTTTTACTGGTTGCGCGCGAGAAAGTTGCTATTTCTTCAGCTTGGAATTTGGCTGGGCTTATTTCCAGCCATTCTCTTGCAGGCTTTAGTTTTTGTTCATTGGTCGCTGACTTTTATTGGCATCTTTTATCTGCCTGTGGCTTTAGTTTTTATTTACCAGTATTATTTGCGGGTTGAGTTGGCGATAAACAAGGAGGTAGTAATCTTGAAACGGGGCTGGGTGTATCCCAGCTTTCAGATATTCAAGATTGGTAAACTTCAGAATGTTAGTTTTCATCAAAGTATATTTCAAAAAAGGAGGAAACTGGCCAGTATCCAATTTCAAACGGCGGCCGGAACAGCCAGAATGATGCATATTCCGGTACAGGAAGCTGTACAGCTGTACGACTATGCACTCTACAAGATCGAGACCCACCAGGGAGGTTGGATGTAGCCTTATGGAATAAAGAATCGATTCATGATCATGATCAGGCTCAAAAGGTTGATGCCCAACACGAGCATTAGGGAAGTACCTGGTACATGATTAAAGTTAAATCGTGCAGGAATTACGAGCCATAAAAGCAGAAAGACGGGTATGAAATACCTTCCCTGAAGATTGGTGACCATGCTGCCGCCTACCGGTACCCAGATAGCGTATTGTGAAGTAATTACGCTAATCAGCATCAAAACAAGAATGCCCATTATCCAGAATATGTTCCGGCAGGAAAGTTTTAAATCTCTGTCGGTGAGAGATATAAAGATAAGTGCAATCCATACCAAAAGACATAACCAGAAGGGAAATCCAAACTCCAGCCATCCAAAAGTCCCGATGTAGCCTTTAAACCACATGTTGAAAGACTCCGATATGCTCTTCACTAAAACTCCACCATATGCTAAAGGATGTTTAACAATGTGGGCCAGCTGTGCATTCTTATCTGATCCTTCAGCTAGGTGAACCCATCCGGCATCTTTGGAGTAAGCTTCATAGGGTATGTACTGATTATCTACCACCATCATGCTCCACCAGGTGCTCAATGTGCATACTACTGCCATTAATGCCAGTACTATAACTCGTGCCCGAGCTCCATTAAATCGCTGGGTTGGAAGGAGCAAGGACATAAGTATTAAGGGTAGATAAACCAGTTTAAGATGGGGTATAAGGGCTGCAAACAGGAAGAGGAATAAATAATCCCTGTTTTTGAGTTTGACAGGCTGCTTAAGAAGCTTTAGCACATAGGCAATCCATAGCATAGACAGAGCATTGATTGGCATATCCGCACTTATCGATGAGTTGATGTATAGCGACATCGGAAGCATCGCCAGTGCAAAAAGCGTCCATTTCTTTCCTGGTATAGTCTGAATGGCGAGAAAGCTTAAAATAACCCAGAAGGTCAGGGAAATTATTCTTGAACTATAGTAAATTACAAGAACCGAAGACGTGAAAGGCCGTATTAGAATTATTCCAATTGCTTGAGGAAGGTAATTGACGAAGGAATATATGCCCGTGTTCGGGAAGTCGTACCAAATTTGTTCGGATCCAATCTCAATTGCTAATGCTTGTTGAAGCTCTTGTAGCGAGCTTGTTGCGCCTGTATCGGCTATTACTCTCTCCCAAATAAGACTAAATTCTCTTAAGCTTGCTGGTAGTTTTCCACCAAGCCGGTTCTCTACCTGGCTCGCCATAAATTCTCCCTGAGTAATCTGATATGCCCGTAAAAAATGATTTATCTCATCTGGCACCTGGAGAGGGGGCGTGATAAGGATATAGAGAACGCCCAGCAGCAAGGCGAGCCACAGAAATAGCCGCGCCGGTTCCTTTAAAGGCCTTTTCAACATAATGATCAATTCCGGGTAAAGATACTTTGCGGCATTCTCTAAATACAATCAGATATCCGCTACAATATACTTTCTGAACCTTAATTTTGACAATTCAATTATTGGCATGAACATAAAAGTTTGGGTTCAGGCGGCCCGACTGCGAACACTTCCTCTGGCGTTTTCAAGTATCATTCTCGGTACCTGCCTGGCGGCTGCACATGGGAGCTTCAATATTTTGATATTCATATTGTGCCTCCTTACGACTTTGTTTTATCAGATTCTATCGAACTACGCCAATGATTACGGCGACGGCATAAAAGGTACGGATAGTGATAGAATAGGGGAACAGCGAGCGATAGCCAGTGGTAGAATTAGTTTACCAAAAATGAGGCTTGCTATTGCGGTATTTGCCTTGCTTTCTTTTGCCAGTGGCACGGGATTAAGCATTTTGGCTACCAGCCATCTGAGTATCTGGATTACTTTAAGCTTCGTTCTCCTCGGTTTGTTGGCTATCCTCGCTGCCATCACTTATACGGTGGGCAATCGGGCATATGGTTATTACGGTCTGGGTGATTTGGCCGTATTGTTTTTCTTTGGAATTGTTGGGGTGGGAGGTTCCTTTTTTCTTCAGACAGGAACTTTCAGATGGGAGATTTTATTACCTGCCGCGGCTGCTGGATTGTTAGCCGTGGGAGTGCTCAACCTGAACAATATGAGAGACATTAAAACCGACAGAATTAACAGTAAAAATACCCTGGCCGTGCATTTTGGATTGCGCGGAGCCAAGGTGTACCATCTCATACTAATTGTGTTGGCTTTTGACCTGGCCTTTATTTATAACTTAATCGTTGAAGGAAGTTTTTGGCAAAACTTATACTGGTTGGTACTGCCCTTATTGCTACTCAACTTAAACGCCGCCTTACGCGCCCATAGTCGGGAGGATTTTGAACCATTGCTAAAGGTATTAGCTATCACCAGCTTGCTTTTTTCACTGCTTTTTGGCATTGGACAAATACTTTAAGTTGATACACACATATATTTGATATATAGATTTTTAAGTGAAATTAGGTTGGCATAAATATACTTTAAACTTCAAACAAAAGGCGGGTACAAGCAGAGGGGTACTGCACCGAAAGGATTCTTATTTTCTCAAGCTGATAAGCGGGCAAAAGACGGCTTGGGGTGAGTGTGGTTTATTGCGGGGGCTAAGCGCCGATGATCGTCCGGATTATGAAGCTAAATTGAATTGGTTAAGTGACAATATCGATCTTTCTCCGGCGGAACTTTTTGCGGAGTTAACCGAGTTTCCTTCCATTCAATTTGGAGTGGAAATGGCGCTGCGGGACCTCGAAGTAGAAAATCATGAGTTCTTTCCATCTGATTTTACCCGCCATCAAGCAGGCCAGAAGATTAATGGCCTTGTTTGGATGGGTGATCAGGAATTTATGCACAGGCAAATAGAATCTAGACTGGCCGAAGGTTTCAAAGTGCTCAAAATGAAGATTGGCGCAATAGATCTGGAAACAGAATGGCAGTTGCTTCAGTCCCTGCGACAAAAGTATTCTGCAGACCGGCTCACCATAAGGGTGGATGCCAACGGTGCTTTTAGTCCTGATAAGGCTTTAGAGGTCTTAAAAAGGCTTGCAGAACTGGAGATACATTCAATAGAACAACCAATAAAAGCCGGTCAATGGCAGGAAATGGCCAAACTGTGTGAAGCAACACCTGTTCCCATTGCGCTTGACGAGGAGTTGATTGGGGCGTTTGAGCTCGCAGACAGATCTCACCTGTTAAGCACCATTAATCCACAGTTTATTATCCTCAAACCCAGTTTTATCGGCGGTTGGCGGGGAAGCGATGAATGGGTGGAATTGGCAAAGGATCATGGCGCAGACTGGTGGGTTACCAGTGCTCTGGAAAGTAACTATGGCCTCAGTGCCATAGCCCAATGGAATTATACCAAGAATAACCCGCTTCCCTCCGGACTAGGCACGGGAAGTCTGTACACCAATAATTTCAGCTCTCCCTTGCAGGTAAAGGAAGCTAAGCTGTTTTACGATCAGCAGGTTAAATGGGAACTATCTGGTATTGAATAAAAAAAGCACCGGAGGGAAGGCCGGTGCTTCAGAACAGGGATGCCCGTTAGGGCTATATAGAATTAGGAACTGTACCTTAATGACGCAAACATTTTAAAAAGGGTTGGGCAACAAGCATAAAATATTTAAAGTAGCCGGAAATACTTTCCGCTTAGAGGAACTCTCTAATTCCAAGCTTCCTGAATCCATTGTTCGTTTTGTCCATGCTTATCAGTCAGGCAAGGACATCGTGGTAAACACCAGCGGATCTACCGGGAAGCCTAAACCTATCTTTCTTAAGCCTGAGCATATGAAAGCCTCGGCTCAAAGAACCATCCGCTTTTTAGACTTGATTCCAGGCGACAAATGCCTGCTGTGTATGTCGCCAGATTACATCGCCGGTATGATGATGTTGGTGCGCTGGCTCGAGGGGGATTTGGATTTATATTTCACTGCGCCACGCAAAGATCCTTTAAGGGATTTCCCCTTTACTATCCAATTGGTTGCCCTGGTTCCTTACCAGGTTTTTCATTCGCTGGATCAGCTTGATAAAGCAGAGAATTTGCTGATTGGGGGTGGTGAGTTAAGTGCGAATGTGGAAGGTCAACTGAAAAGGCTGAATCATCGCGTATTCCACACCTATGGCATGACTGAGACAATTACGCATATTGCGTTACGAGAAATAAACCCTCATTTTCAACAAAGTTTTCATGCTTTGCAGGGTGTGAAATTCACCCTGGATGATCGCTCATGTCTGGTGATTGATGCCCCACATATTGGGGTAAAAAATCTTGTTACCAGGGATGTAGTTGAGCTCATTAGCAAAAGTGAATTTAGGTGGCTGGGAAGGCTTGATCATGTGGTGAATTCTGGCGGAATAAAGTTGTACCCTGAATTGCTTGAACGGGAGTTGGGAGATCTGGGATTCACTTACATATTAGGGGGCATACCTGATGCTGAACTGGGTCAAAAACTGGTGATGGCAATTGAATCTCCTACCGCAAAAAGCCTTGACGGAATTCAGGAAAAACTGATCAAATTGCCTAAATACTCCAGACCCAAGGAGATCAGATATGTTTCCAGTTTTGATCGCACCGCTTCGGGTAAATTCCGGCGCAAGGAAATAATTCAAAAGGCATTTCCAGATTAAGTTCAGCTTTTGGAATTAAGAGAGCTGGTGATTTTTTTTGCGCGACCACAATTGGCTAAGCAGCATTCCGGATACAATATGCCATATTCCCCACCAACCAGCAATAATGGCCATGCCGCCCAGGCCTTCAAAAAAGCTGAATATCAGCAAAAGAGCCAAACCTGAATTTTGAATGCCGGTTTCAATGCTCAGTGTCTTGCGATCCGCTTTATTGAGCCCGCTTAGCCAGGCAAAAGCATAACCGGTAGATAAGGCTACGGCGTTGTGGATCAGCACTAGCATTAAGATAGTGCCAAAGTACTGGGTAAATACCTCAAAGTTGTTTCTAAAGGCCACGACCACAAAACCTGCAAAGATGAGCATGGAGAGCGGACGCAGAATCTTTATTAAACGCAGCGCCAGATAATGTCGGTAATGATTTACCCACATACCTAAAACCAGGGGAATAAGTAGAATCTGAATAACGGTCTTGAATACATCCACAGGGTTAAGCGCTACCTCTTGAAGTAGGTTTTGGGTAGGGCCATATAAGGAACCCCAGAACTGAAGGTTTATTGGTGTAAACACAATGGCTAATCCAGTACTAAAGGCCGTTAAACTCACCGAAAGTGCCGCGTTGCCACCTGCGGCCTGACTAAAAAAGTTTGAGATGTTA
Organism: Owenweeksia sp.; assembly: GCA_965229445.1. GTDB lineage: Bacteria > Bacteroidota > Bacteroidia > Flavobacteriales > Schleiferiaceae > Owenweeksia. The sequence continues at coordinate 2,088,923 of OZ245876.1, read as the reverse complement.
CCCCCGGGACAAGCTGCTACCATAATCATACCCAGAGCAATACTCGGCGCAGGGTGCAGCAGCAATACCAGGAGGAAACTTATTGCTGGCAATAGCACAAATTGCGAAACTATACCAACCAAGGCCGGCTTAGGCTGCCGGATAATGGCTTTGAAATCATCGAGGTGAATGCCCAATGCTACACCAAACATGATGATTCCCAGCAAAATATTTAAGAGCCAAAGAGAATCCTGACTAAAGTTTAACCTTACCGCATCAAAAGAAGCTGAATCCATTAAATACTGGCTGATTTTTTACTGATATGCTAGACTGGAAAGATAGCAGGAAAAATAAAGGGGACCGAAATTGGACTTTTCTCGGTGGACCAAGAAAAAGCTGCTAACCCAACGGTCCCCTTAAATCTTGGGGGTCTTAAATAATGGACTGGCCACTATAATTTTGTTCTCTGGAGAGAAAGGTATAAAAATATCTGATTAGACTAATTCTAATTATTGAACTTCAATTGATCTTTAAACTTATGAGCCTGAAAATGAAATACCATAGCCAGGAGATGTGCATGCAAGCCGTCTGAGCGATCGTAGTAGGAATACCGAAAATCAATAGACCGGGCCGAATATCTTCGTTGACCGCTCCCTGCAAAGGCCCAACGCAAACTCAGACCAAGTTGTCCAGACCAAAAGCCGGATAAATCATAATCAGAGGTGTAGTATGAATCACTTACTTGATGCCTCGCATAGGGCTTAAAATACCAGGAAGCACTTTGTTGATAAGCTCTGCCAAAGGGGGAAATACTCCAGGCGGCGTTTATTTTATATGGAAATTCCAACTTGAGGGTATGACTTTCTATGCCAAACTCATCCTGAAAGTATTGGTAATAGCTTCGCATAATTATACGGGAGGCAATAAAGCTGTTAAATTGAATGCCCAATGCTCCTTGTAGCCGCTGATTAGGTAGGTTTTCTACCCGTAAATCTGCTGAATTGGTAAAATAAACCCTGTGAAAGCTAGTGGAGAGGAGACCTCGCTGATAAACCAGGGCAGGATAAAAACTGAGATTCATTCTGCGATTGAGGTCCATTTCATAACTCAGGTTGAGGTTAAAGGAATATCGGTTATGCACATCATACCATTCCTTATATCTGAGCTCTTCCGGATAAATTAGTTTCTCAGGCACCAGGTAGGGTTGGGATAACCTTCCCCATCTCAAATCATCAAAGAAACTCTTTAAGGCTATAGATGATCTTCGGGTATTATCCGCATTTTGCTTTCGAAACCACACACCAATGCCGCGAGCTGTGTAATCTGATTCAATAGAATAGGATGCATCAAAGCCTAAGTACTGTCGGTTTTTAAGAGCCTTTTCATATCCTATAGTAATATGAGTACGCTGATCTAATCTGGATACGGATGAAACTTCAAAGTCAATATTGTCGGTAGAGGCAGATGAGATAATGTCCACCCCAAGGTTAAGGATTAAGGCATCAGCCTTTTGGTTTGCGGTGCGGGTGGCCAGATCAATGGCATATACTTCCAGTTTTTCGGTTCCGGTGCCTCCCGTAACGGCAGAATGTACGCCATCCTGATCGTAATAGGAAAGCAAGAGTTGAATATCACTGCTCCTAACGAGCTTTTTTTCGTAGGTAGTGTCTTGAGCCATCGTATAACTAACACCAAATACAAGGCATAGTGAGAAATAGAATGACCATATGTACTTAGTTGCAACCACAGCCTCCCCTGGTTTTCTGACCTCCAGTTACCAAGCTTCCCTCACGGTAACTAAATACATGTTGATCGAGCGTTTCACAGGGAGCCGCACCTGGCTTCATCTTTTCGTCATTCAGATAGGCGCGCTGGTAGGGTTTAACGCTTTCACAGGCCACTGCAAGCAGACAGAAAAGGAGGGCAAGTATTATAGTTTGGAAACTATTCCATTTCAATATCCGGGGTTGAAAATACTTCATCTTGGTGATTAATAATGATACAGGATACGCCGGGAAGCTGATTGGCTAAATCCAATGCTACTTCGGTATCCATAACGAAGAAGGCTGTGGCCAGGGCATCCGAAAGCTCCGCACTATTGCTGATAACACTTACACTCTTCTTATCCCACACAGGAATACCTGTTTTGGGATTAATAATATGAGCAAATCGCTTAGCCTGAAAGGTGAAATATTTTTCATAGCTGCCTGAAGTGGCGATTGAACGATCACTGAGTTTCAAACCGAATTTTAATCCTTCGGGTATGTTGGGGTTAGTTATGCCTATGATCCAGTCTCTGCCATCTGGTCTGGTGCCCCAGGTAGTGAGATCACCACTGGCGTTGATGACACCGGCTTCAACACCCTCATCTATCATCATTTCCTTAATAACATCGGCTGCGAAGCCCTTACCAACCGCACCAAAGCCAATAGCCATTCCTTCCCTGGCAAGTTTAATACGTTTATGCTCAGCGAATTCAATATCCTGGTAACCCATGGTAGATAATTGGTACCTAATTAATTGTGAATCAGGCCAGGTAGCAAGTTCTTTACCATCAAATTCCCAAAGATCCATCCCTCGGAAACTGATATCAAAAGCGCCCTGGGTTATTCTGGAAAGCTCAACACATCGACCAGTTAAATCAAAGAGTTCGTCGCTCACATCAACCCAGGCTCTTCCTGACTGGCGATTTACCTCACTCACCTCTGAACTGTCTTGCCATTCTGAGAGAATTGCTTCAAGGCGTATGGTTTCTGCCACGCATTGATCCAGCAAAGCCTGGGCGGCACTGTCATTATGATGCACCAGGGCAAACTCAAAGGCTGTTCCCATTAGAATTTGTTGTCTTCTAAAAATCCTTTTTTTGGGCAGTTGATTGGCAATCTCATGCACCAATGATTGAGGATTGGTGTGGGATGTTTTCAGAAATACGGGCTTTGCCTTCGGGGAAGGGAGTAAGACCAATCTGGGAAATTGACCTTGGGGGTTATAAAGCTCGGCCAGGCTATCATTTCGGCTTTGCAAACTGGTTTCCTGAGATTTGGTTTGTGGGAAATCGGCGATAATAATTTCCAGATTTGATGCTGCGTAATCTTTGAATTCGGTTGTACTAATCACTTGTCTATCCAACTTGATGCAAGGTAGGCACCAATCGCTGCCAGAGAAAATGATCAATTGTGCTTTGTTTTGAGGGTGGGGGAGTTGACCCTGAGCCTGCAAGGGGAAGAGGGTGCTGAGCATCATTAACAAGAAAAGGAGTGATCTCCACATTTAAACGAGTGCATTAGACACTCAAATGTAGTATTTAATGCAGGTTTAGTAAGTCATATTGAAAACACAATTTTGCGGTATGCGTGATCGGTTTAGCATTTTGGATATGACGGCATAAATCGCTGAAACCTCCTTTAGAAAATTACAGGGAATGGTATGTCAGTATTTCTTACCACTGACTTTTGGGGGAGAGTTTAATAGAGAAGTCAAACTTCTCTGAACCTTATGGATCAGGTTAAACATTCCTTATTGGCCAGTTTTGCTGCATAGATTTCCACATCATTGTCGTAATCAGTGATTTAATCCTTAAAACCAGGGATAATCTAAGTTGGCCACCACAGACAAGGATATCCAGGCAATTTTCGCCACAAACTCTAAGCATAGTGGCAGCAACCGCCTATGAATTGACACAGAAAATACCGATCTTGAAATTGGGGATCGCGGGCGCGATCCCCGGGCAGAACGCCCTGGCTGTTAAAATTACTTCACGATGGGCCAGGTTACCCTCCTCTTAACCCAATGCAAGCATTGCCTTCACGCCAAAGAACTTTCCTCGTCCACCCAAGCTCCTTAATTTTTCTGACGCCCTTCTCCAGGCAATATTCGCCACAAACTCTAAGCATAGTGGCAGCAACCGCCTATGAATTGACACAGAAAATACCGATCTTGAAATTGGGGATCGCGGGCGCGATCCCCGGGCAGAACGCCCTGGCTGTTAAAATTACTTCACGATGGGCCAGGTTACCCTCCTCTTAACCCAATGCAAGCATTGCCTTCACGCCAAAGAACTTTCCTCGTCCACCCAAGCTCCTTAATTTTTCTGACGCCCTTCTCCAGGCAATATTCGCCACGAACTCTAAGCATAGTGGCAGCAACCGCCTATGAATTGACACAGAAAATGCCGATCTTGAAACTGGGGATCGCGGGCGCGGTCCCCGGGCAGAACAGCCCATTCCGCTGACTTTCAGAACAACACATTCCGTTTAGCATTCCTGCCCATACTCCCAATCACTATAACACAGCAATCACCGCCAGAACATGCACCAGATTCGTGCTAAGCAACATATTGGCTCCCTACCTCCAAATTCAGTAAGGCCAGAAATGGCGGGAGTAAATTATGGCTTTACTATCTCGCCCGACTTCGCATAAGCGGCTTCCAGTTTTAGGAGGTAGTTGCCCTGTGGACTATCAGATGAAACGACCTTCTCCGCACCGATTACTTTATATTCTTCACCAATCTTCTCCATGATCTTCTTAGGAACTTCAGAAATATCAATTTCCATGAGGGTCTTTACCCATTGACCTTCCTGCGTATAATAAGCTTTCATCTTTCGATCACCTTCCTGAAATTCAGCGATGTAGTGCTCTTCTCCTGAGATCCAGGTTATGGCACTTGCCTTGGGATGTCTGCGTCCTAAGTCTTCTTCAAATTCCTCGGAAACCATCTGACCAAATCCCTGTAAACCCAGCGCTAAGAATAGAGCAAGCAATAGTTTTTTCATGATGCAATAATTGATTTTCGAGGACAAATTAGGCAATTCCAATGCCACAAAGTAAAAAGCTTAGGATATCAGGTTTAATGCGTTAGATTAATCGTACTGCGCTTGCTGGCTACAAATCGATCACCATACCGGCTTCAGCTAGGCCATACCCCTTATCCATCAATGCTTTCCTCTGTTTAGAGTTTGCCTTAAGCAGAGGGTTGGTGTGATTGAAGTGGATGAAATGTACCTTTTCCCGATCTGTTTCTGTAAGCTTGCCAAACCGCTCAACACTCTCCACCACAAAGGGATGCGGGATTTCATTCATATCTCGACCTGGCAGCTCCCTGGCGTCAAAAAAAGTACCGTCCAAAAAGGCATAGTCCACCGCTTTAATCAAGCCATTGATCTCCCTTTCCCAACGATCCCATTTATCGATATCAGGAATGTACAGCAGGCGCTTACTTTCTCCGCTCACCATAAATCCTACCGTTTCTGAAAATTCGTCGCGATGCGGTACTTCAATTGGGGTGATCTTTAAATTCTCCTGGATGTGAATAGTGGAATCATGGCTCAAGGGTTTTAACTTTATGTACGATTCAGCTACCAGCATAGACCACGGGGCATTGTTCATAAGGAATTGTCGCATTCTCGGCATGGCATAAACCGGTATGGCATCGGTGGCGGCAGACTCTTTTCCCAAATACATTAAACCGGTATAGTGCCCAATATGTGCATGTGTGAGAAAAATAGCATCTGGTAGAACTTTTTTAGAGTCAGTTATGGAATTTAATAGATTCATCTGTGCGGTGATGTCTGGTGTGGCATCCAGCAAAATACAAAAGGAGGTACTTGGATCATAGATGGCCAAACAGCTCACCATGCGATCCCCACTCTTATTCACTGGTAAGCCTTTACAGCATTCCTGGGTACAACCAATTTGCGGTGATCCGGCATCTTGAGTGACCCCTAGAACGATTACCTGTAAAGCTGAAGGAGAGGTAGTCTGTGGATCTCTGGCGCACGAGAATAAGGCCATGGTCAGACAGAAAATGAGTATCCGACCAAAGCTTGCGAATGCCCTCATGCCGATTTCACAGATGATTCAGACTTGGAGTGCGGGAGGTGAAAGCTAGCCCGGGTACCCGATGGCAGGGCAGGCATTAGCTGCAATTCACTGTTGTGCTTATTGATGAATTCAAATGACAACATAAGTCCTACGCCGGTGCCTCCTTCTCCAGCCGTACCTTTGGAACTGTAGAAATTGTCCGGATCCATTATTTTCGTCAACTCCTCCTTACTTATGCCTTTACCCTCATCCTGCACGCTAATTTCCACCCCTTCCTCACAAGTGTTTAGAGCAATACTAACCTGAGCATTTTCGGGGGTAAATTTGATGGCATTGCTTACTAAGTTTCTCAATACCGTTCTAATTTGATTGGGATCTCCCTTTACCGTGATAGAATCGTCAAAGGGCTCAAATATTATCCGTACCGATTTGTGTTTCGCCACAGGTGCGTATAAACCAGTTACCTCCCTGATCAAACCCACAATATCAAAGTCCTGTTCATCAAATTTTCCACCCTGCTGCTGTAGTCTGGCCCAGGCTAAAAGATCGTCGAGGGTTTTTAGGGTATTATAGGTTTCCTTTTGCAAATCCCGGATCAGCTCATCCTTTTCTTCCGTGGTTAAATCTTCGGTAAGCATGATTTCCAAGCAACTGTCCAAACTGGCAAGAGGGGCTCGCAGATCATGACTAATCACCGAAATTAACTGATCTTTAGAAGCATTGGTTTGGGTTAATTCATCCGATTGTTCTCTGAGCTGTTGGTTTAACTCTTGCAGGTGATCTTGCTGTACCTTCGCTAGTTTAAATGCCTCATTTCTTGATCGGTAGGCTACCACCAAACTGATAAATGCCACCGTAAACACCGCAATGGCAAACCATAAATAGCTGTTGGAGATTTGTGCAATGGAATCCGCCGGAACTGATCCCGTTGATAGAAAAACTAAGTGCGCGTCTGGCAGGAACAATAGGTCTGAAACATAAGACAACATCCTGGATACTGTGCTTTAAGACAATTAATTTTTGTCTTAACTAAGATAAAAGGGCTGGTGGCATCCAAGTTGGATGAATGGATAAGATATCAATACTTATATCAACAGAGAATTATAGATGAATCCCTACCGGTAACATCTTTTTTCTTTCCGGGTGAGATTTGAAATACTGCTTCACAAACCTGGTCATGGGAACCACCCTCATTCCTGTTTCCTCGATGATGTCAAGTGTATTCTTCAACATCTCATCCGCTTTGCCACTTTCTTCAAATTTTGTTGGGAATTGTACCCTGGTTAGAAAGTACTTCTTTTCTTGAATTTGATATTCTATGATGGCTAATTGCTCATTATCACGGACTTCGAAGTGTCGCATCTCAGTGTTGTCTGTAACTTCCATTATGAATCAGAGAATTAGGAGTGAAATACTGCGCAAATTTAAGAAGAAAAATCAGGAGCATATCCCAAAAATCGGTAAGTATCCTAGATTAATTCCGGTAAATATTCATAGATCCCATAAAAGTGGCATAAACTACCACCCAGAACCATAACATGCCAAATGGCATGTGCGTATTTGAGTTTATGCATCGAAAAGAAAATGGTACCTAAAGTATAAAACGCGCCTCCTGCCAGAATCCAAATTATCAATTCAAGAGGAGCATGGTCTAACAAGGGTTTAGCCGCTACAACTATTAGCCAACCCATAAGCAGATAAAAGATTAGTGACAGTTTCTTCCATTTACCTATGCTAAAGATCTTTATTAATATTCCTCCCAGGGCTAGCAGCCATATGCCTATCAGTATTCCAAAATTCCAAGTTTCCGGCAAGGCAAAGAGGGCAATTGGGGTATAAGTACCAGCGATAAATAAGTAGATGGCCGTATGGTCCATTAAATGTAGGAAGTTACGTGTTCTTACACTTTTGTTGTGCGCCAGGTGATATAGGGTAGAGGTGGTATAGGTCCAGACGAAGCTCAAACCATAAACCACCACCGCCAGTAGATAAATGATACTGCCGGTATCAATGGCCTCCTTAACAAGTAATGCCATGGCGCCTATTCCGATCGGGATACCTATACCATGAGAAATACTATTCCAGATTTCCTCTTCTTTAGTACTCAGATCATAGGTCCTGGGATTTTTATGCTTGTCCATCGATATTTAACGCCTGAATTGGCTTGCTATTTTTTACCCTCAGGAGGTCTTTCCAATTTTAGTGGCTATATCATGTGCAATCAAGGGTGCATGCTCACGCGAATTCTCAATAAACCATTTATTGGTTTCCATACCTCCACAGATCACACCGGCCAGATATAAGCCCTCTACATTGCTCTCCATGGTATTTGGATTATAGAAGGGCTTCCTCAACTCGTCATCGGCAAGCTTTACTCCAATGCGCTCCAGCATTTTGAAATCTGGTTGATAACCAGTCATGCAGAGTACGAAGTCGTTTTCTATTTCAGTTTCACCCTCAGGAGTACAGAATTTTACATGATTTTCGCCGATTTCTGTAACATTGGCGTTAAAGTAGGCCTTTATGGAGCCTTCTTCAATGCGATTAATAATGTCTGGCCGCACCCAATATTTCACGCGTTCAGAAATTTCTGATTCACGAATAATCATCGTTACCTCAGCGCCCTTTCTCCAACATTCCAGAGCTGTATCTACGGCCGAGTTTCTCGCCCCTACCACTACGACTTTCTGTCGAAAATATGGATGTGGATCGCTGTAGTAATGCTTCACCTTTGGCAGTGCTTCCCCTTTGACATGCAAAAGATTGGGCAGGTCGTAAAAGCCGCTGGCCATTATTAACTTTCTGGCTTCATAGTGATTTTTTGAGGTTTTGACCTGGAAGCCATGGTCTGTCATTTCAATATCCTGTATCTCCTCATAGAGCTTGATTTTTAGTTCAAATTTCTCAGCAACCCGGCGATAATATTCCAGCGCCTCGGCTCGTGTTGGTTTAGGGTTGTGTGAAACAAAAGGAACCTCCCCAATCTCTAGTTTGTCGGAGGTTGAAAAGAAGGTCATATTATCGGGATAGTGATAAATGGAATTCACCAATAATCCTTTTTCAATGATCAAATAGGAAAGACCTTTTTTCTCCAGCGCTATACCACAGGCCAATCCGATAGGACCTCCTCCATAAATTATTACATCCAGCATTCTGCAAAAGAGCAAAAAAAATGGTGATTTGCAGATACTGATTATTGGGGATGCTATGTTTAGTATTCCATTTAATTGACAAGGATTTACAGGATAAATCCAGAGCTTTGCCTCATCGTAATTCAAGCTGGCAATTCTCTATCCATGAAGAACTTCTTTCTGATTTGTAGCAGTTTACTACTCGTTTTATCCTGTCAAAGATCCGACAGACTCTATGAAAATGAAGCAGTCGGCTATACCCAGGGTACCACCTATCAGATAAAATATCTAGCGGCATCGCCACTCAGACTAAATGCGGCCTTTGACAGTATTTTTAATCTGGTGGATCGCTCCATGAGCACCTACAAGCCTAACTCTTTTATTAGCAAGCTCAATCGCGGTGAAACCAAGCAGATTCATGATCCCTATTTCAAAGCTGTATTGGCAAGAAGTCTTGAAATTGCCAATGAAACAGGAGGGTATTTTGATCCTACGGTTGGTCCGCTGGTTCAGGCCTGGGGATTTGGACCTACTCCACCCGAACTAAAGGATATACGTCCCCAGATTGATAGTATTCTGCCCTTAACTGGTCATGCAAAGGTCAAGATTGTAGGTAATCAAGTTAAGATGCCATCTGGCTTTCAAATAGATTTCAATGCCATTGCGCAAGGTTACACGGTAGATCTGGTGGCTGATTTTCTTGAGGCTAAAGGAATCGAGAACTATATGGTTGAGATAGGAGGAGAGATTAAAGCTCGGGGCATCAATAGTAAGGGTAAAATATGGGTGATCGGAATTGATAAGCCATCCGATGATATTGATCAACAGGATCGGTTTCAGGTGGTGATAAACCTCAACAACAGGTCACTGGCAACCTCTGGGAATTATCGCAAGTTCTGGACTGACGAGACCACAGGTATGCGATATGCACATACCATTGATCCCCACCTGGGAAGGCCAGCAAGAAACTCCTTATTGAGCGTGAGTGTGTTGGCTAAATCCTGCATGGATGCCGATGCTTATGCCACCGCGTGCATGGCGATGGGAGCTGAACAGGCATGGAAATTTGTTATCGATAAGAAAGGCGTTGAAGCCTACTTGATAGTTGCCTCACCCGGCGGTGGCTGGGAAGTAAAAATGACCGATGGGTTTCGGGCACAGATCAAACAAAACCCCCATGCCAGTTAAGTAGAATTGCAGAGTTCATGATGCTTTTTTGGTCGATAAACCAATTAATTCATAACTTGGTACTGATAAACAAATTAACCGAACCTTTAGGGTTTATTTGTTTGATTCCTACTCTTAAGTAATTGCAAAAAGCGCTTTGTGCTATGGTATAGGGCGTTTTTTTTTATGCCGCTCCGTCAACTGCCGGCAACTCGTCTTTTTTGCACTTCTGATCTGGCGCGGCTCCACAAAAACTACAAGCTTTGCCTTCTTCGTTTAAAAAAGGGCTGTTGCTGGCGCAGGTACCTGAAAACTCGCCGTCTTTCTTGGCCCATATTTTTATGGCTATTCCTGCAAATCCCAATCCTATTAATACGGTTGCCAATATGAATACTGCCATGCTGTATGCTCTTAAAATTTCAATTATAGAATATTTACTTCTCCCTCCAGATTGACTCCAAATTTATCCAAAACCGATGCCCGGATTTTCTCGGCTAACAACGCAATTTCCTTGCCAGAAGCATTGCCATAATTTACCAGTACCAAAGCCTGATTTATATGAACACCGGCATCTCCTTCCCGATAAGCCTTCCATCCGGCATTTTCAATCATCCAACCCGCAGCTAATTTCACCTTGTGCTCGCCCGCTGGGTATCCTACAAGATCAGGAAATTGTTTTAACAGCGCTTGATACTTGTCTTCTGATACCACTGGATTCTTGAAGAAACTGCCGCTATTTCCCAATTTGGCCGGATCGGGCAGTTTGCTTCTCCTAATATTTATTACCGCTTGTGAAATGGATTGAATATCTGGCTTTAGGCCTAGTCTTTTCAACTCTTGGCCAATGGCACCATAAGCGGTATTTAATTGATGGTTTTTATGTGTTAAACTGAAAAATACTCTGAGAATGATATAGCGATCCTTGCCTTCATTTTTGAAGTAAGAATCTCGATAACCAAACTGGCAATCTTCAGCGGTGAAAATTTCAAATTCACCACTTTCTACATTAAGTGCTTCTAAATGATGAAAACAGCTCTTTATTTCCACACCGTATGCCCCAATATTTTGAATGGGTGCGGTACCTACATTACCAGGAATTAAGGACAAATTTTCCAGGCCACCCAAGCCATGCGCAATGCACCACATTACAAAGCTGTGCCAATTTTCGCCGGCCATAACCGAAACCAACGAATGATCTCCTTCAGATTTTTCGATCCATTTATGTTTTAAGGAAATCTTAATCACCAGGCCATCAAAATCATCCGTTAGCAACATATTGCTGCCGCCGCCTATAATCAGCTTTTTGAGTTTAAACGCAGGTTGATGAATAATCCAGAGCAGATCATCCATGGTATGGGCTTCAAAGAAATATCGTGCACTGGCTTCTACCCCAAAAGTGTTAAAGGGCTTTAAACTTACGTTCTCTTCCAGTTTTTGTGAATTATTACTCAAAGCAGTGTTCCCGGATAAGTTTTTAGAGCTTGCTCAATAATGACCACGGATTGTTTTAAGGCATCGGTGTTTAGCACGTATGCCAATCGTACCTGATTAAGACCCATCCCCGGCGTGGCATAAAAACCCTCAGCCGGAGCCAACATCAAGGTTTGGTTATTTAACTCAAAAGCGGACAATAGCCATTGGGCAAACCGCTCGGCATTATCCACTGGTAGTTGTGCCATGGCATAAAATGCACCGCTGGGCTTAGGACAGCTGACGCCTTCAATATTGTTAAGGCCATCAATCAGAATATCTCTTCGGAGAGTGTATTCTTCTTTCACTGCTTCAAAATATTCCGGACCAGTTTGTAAAGCTGCTTCACTGGCAATTTGAGCCAGCGTCGGCGGACTGAGTCTTGCCTGCGCAAATTTCATAGCCGTGGCCATCACTTCTGCATTGCGAGATACCATGCAGCCAATTCGCGCACCGCACATACTATACCTCTTGGATACCGAATCGATCATAATAGCATGATCCTCCAGACCTGCCAGATTTAATACCGAATAGTGCTCTGCATCGTCATAGGCAAATTCGCGATATACTTCATCCGCCAATAAAAATAGATCGTGCTTTTTAACCAGTTCGGCTAACTGATTTAGTTCATCCCTGTTGTAGAGATAACCTGTGGGATTACCCGGATTACAGATCATTATGGCCCGGGTATTCTCTGTAATTAAGGCTTCAAATTCTTCAATGGGAGGGAGGGCAAAGTTGTCTTCAATCCTTGAAGTTACCGGAACAACATTCACGCCGGCGGAAATGCCAAAGCCGTTATAATTGGCGTAGAATGGTTCAGGAATTATTATTTCATCTCCTGGATCGGTGATGGTGTTCATGGTAAACAGGATGGCCTCAGAGCCACCGGTAGTTACGATGAGATCTTCATGGCTAATATTAATCCCTGTGCGCCCGTAGTAATCAGCCAGCCCCATTCTGTAAGATTCAAAACCGGCCGAATGGCTGTATTCCAATACTTTCATATGGCTGTTTTTTACAGCCTCCATGGCCTGGATTGGAGTTTCAATATCCGGTTGACCAATATTGAGATGAATTACCTCGCGCCCTTTCTCACGGGCACGCTCTGCAAAGGGCACCAACTTCCGAATAGGAGATTCGGGCATGGTTTGTCCTTTAATTGAAATGGCTGGCATAAATTCAGGATTTAATGAATAAAAAAGCCCCGCCAGGGCGGGGCAAAGGTACTATCGTAATCCTAATTTTATCCTTGCTCCATCATAGAAGTTTTCTCTTCTTTCACTGGAGCAGTTTGAACAGGAGCTTTCTTCTTAACCACTCCTTTAATGTGTAGTACTTTAGTCGCGTTTTTAGCATTCGAGCTAATAGTAACACTCTTGGTAAAAGGGCCCACACGCTTCGTATCATATTTTACTTTAATCTCGCCGGTTTCTCCCGGTCCAATTGGCTCGCGTGGCCATGTAGGTACTGTACATCCACATGATCCTTTAGCATTGGTAATAATGAGGGGTTCTTTTCCTGTGTTGGTAAACGTAAAGATTCGCTGACCGTTGGCTCCCTGATCAATCGTACCATAATCTATAGTTTCCACGTCAAATTCAATGTCTGGAGCATTGGGGTTTGCATCTTGCGCAGATAAGGAAAGCATTCCTGCCATCACGAAGCTAAATGCGAATAGTAGCTTTTTCATCGAGTTCATTTTTTAAGTGTTGGACAAATTTAGTTCTAATAATTTGGAATAAAAACACTGCACTACGCACTAAAAATGTGCCAAACATCTAAAATTCACTGAATAGGGTTTCATAACTTTGCCCATTAATCTGATAATCCGCGTCAAGTCCACTTTTAATGAGCATCTCCGCCAATTACGAATTTACAAGTTCAGAAGAAAAATGGTATCGCTTCTGGCTCGATCAGAAGTTATTTGAGTCTAAACCAGACGATCGAGAGGCCTATACGATTGTAATACCACCTCCAAATGTTACCGGTATCCTGCACATGGGGCATATGCTTAACAACACCATTCAGGATGTATTGATCCGTCGTGCACGGATGCGTGGCTATAATGCATGTTGGGTACCAGGTACCGATCATGCTTCTATTGCAACGGAAGCTAAAGTGGTAGCTAAGCTCAAAGCGGAAGGGATAAATAAATTTGACCTGACCAGGGAGGAGTTTCTCCGCCACGCCTGGGATTGGACAGAGAAGCATGGCGGTATTATCCAGGAACAACTCAAAAAACTGGGGGTGTCTTGTGATTGGAGTCGAGAGGCTTTTACCATGGACGAAACCAGAAGTAGATCGGTAATCAAGGTATTTATTGATTTGTACCGAAAGGGTCTGATCTATAGAGGGTATCGCATGATTAACTGGGATCCTGAGGCGAAGACCAATATATCTGATGAGGAGGTAATACATAAAGATACCTCGTCCAAACTTTACTATTTACAGTATCGTATTGAAGGTTCGGATCAGTCTATCACCGTGGCCACTACCAGACCGGAAACAATATTGGGGGATACAGCTGTTTGTGTTAACCCTCAAGATGATCGTTACAAAGGTCTCCTGGGCAAACGAGTAATGGTACCGATCGTAAACCGCAGTGTTCCGGTGATTGCTGACGACTATGTTGATGTGGAGTTTGGCACCGGATGTCTTAAAATCACTCCGGCTCACGACATCAATGACTACGAAATTGGTCAGCGCCATGATCTGGAGATTATTAATGTACTCAATGAAGACGGTACGCTTAATGCTCACGGTCTTCATTATGAAGGTCAGGATAGATTTGTAGTTAGAAAGGCCATAGCCAGGGAGTTAGAAGAGTCCAATGTTCTGCTGAAGGTGGAAGATTACCAAACTTCCGTGGGTACCAGTGAGCGAACCGGAGCGGTGGTTGAGCCGCGCCTTTCTGTACAGTGGTTCCTCAATATGAAGGAAATAGCGAAGCCTGCATTAGACGCCGTAATGAACAACGAGGTGCAGTTGATTCCAGAGAAATTTAAGAATACCTATCGTCACTGGATGGAGAATGTATACGATTGGAATATTTCTCGTCAGCTCTGGTGGGGTCATCAGATCCCGGCATATTATTATGGTGATGGCAAGGATGAATTTGTCGTGGCTGAGAACATAGATGAAGCGCAAAAATTGGCTAGAGAAATTACCGGGAAAGACATTCAGGCAAGTGACCTGAGACAAGATCCAGATGTGGTCGATACCTGGTTTAGTTCGTGGTTATGGCCTTTAAGTGTGTTTAACGGCATCCTGGAACCTGAAAATGAGGAGATCAATTATTATTACCCCACTCGCGATTTGGTCACCGCTCCTGAAATCCTGTTCTTTTGGGTGGCGCGCATGATCATTGCAGGATATGAGTTTAGAGGTGAAAAGCCCTTTGATAAGGTGTATCTCACAGGTATTGTAAGAGATAAAAAAGGCAGGAAAATGTCAAAGTCTCTTGGCAATTCACCAGACCCTATTGCTTTGATGCAGAAGTATTCCACGGATGGGGTAAGAGTGGGAATGCTGCTTACCTCACCGGCAGGGAATGATTTACCTTTTGATGAAGACTTGTGTTCTCAAGGCAGAAACTTCAGCAATAAAATCTGGAATGCCCTACGCCTGGTAAAAGGTTGGGAGGTAAATGAGAATGCACCTAAAGATGAGGGAGCAATTTCGGCTGTAAAGTGGTTGGCAGAAAAGAAGAAGGCCATGTTAGTTGAGTTGGATGATCAGTTTACAAAGTATCGCATTAGCGATGCGTTGATGATCGCGTATAAATTTGTTTGGGATGACTTTTGTAGTTGGTATTTGGAGTCGGTGAAGCCTGCTTATGGCGCAGCTATTCATCCCCAAATTCTTGAAGCTACTATTGGCTATTTTGAAGACATATGTGTCATCCTTCACCCCTTCATGCCCTTCATCACCGAAGAAATCTGGCATCTGTTGCGCGATAGAGAGGATGGGTTAAGTGTTGGTTTAGCTAAATGGCCAGAACCTGCTGATTATAAAGTAAATGTGGTAAATGATTTTGCGCAGGCAGCCGCCGTGGTGAGCGGTGTAAGAAATATTCGGGCTGCCAAAAACATCTCCCGTAAAGAGCCTTTAAAGATCAGAGTGACTGATGAGCAGTCCATACCGAACGAATATGTATCGCTCATTACTAAACTGGCTAATCTTGAGGATATTGAGTCCGTAAGAAGTTTCGATGGTGCGGGCTTTAGTTTTTTTGCCGGCAAGTATGAAATTTTCATTCCGGCTGCAGAATCTTTGGATGTAGAGGCCGAGTTGGAAAAGATACAAGCGGATCTTAAATATCAGCAAGGATTTCTTAGCTCTGTAGAGAAGAAGCTATCTAATGAACGCTTTGTAAATAATGCTCCCGATGCTGTGGTAAATGCGGAAAAGAAAAAGCAGGCCGATGCTCAATCCAAAATAAAAGCCTTGCAGGAACGCCTAACTATGTTGCAGAGTTAAGCGGTGTATCCGGAAATAGGCCGCTAAATATTAAAAGGAAAAGGCGTGCCTTTCTTCTTTTTTATCTTTAGTTTTATAGGTGGAGTCAGGTTGCAATTGAACACTCGCTCAATTAATCAATCAATCAACAAAAAATGCAACTCAATCTCCCAACCGCCATGCTGGCTATATTATTGCTGGCTTTTCTAAGTACTAAGGCTCAAAGCGATTTTGAAACCGGTAAGAAATTTTATGATGACAAAGACTACCCGTCTGCTGTAAAATCCTTTCTCAAGGCCTATAAAAAGGATCCAAAATCGGCCGAACTTCTCAATTACCTCGGTCAGGCTTATTATTATAACAATCAATATAATGAAGCCATTGAATATTTTCACAAATTGGAAGAAACTGATCCAAGCTATTGGGCTTGGTATATTTATCTGAGAGCTTATGCTTACGAATCAATTGGAGAGTATGATAAGGCGATAGCTGACTACAAGCTTTTTAAAGAGAAGTATTCCAAAACCCCGAGTCGTGTTTCATTCCATCACCAGGCTGATTTTAGAATAGATTATGTGCAGAAGGGCCAGGAACTGCGTAAACAAGCTCCAACCATGGCCACGCCGGTTCTTCTTGCCGGCAATATTAATACTTCAAGCGAAGAGTACTCACCTCAGATTGATGCCACCGGTACAAAGCTATATTTCACCAGTCAGCGCAAGAGCAGGTTTAGTGCCGGCAAAGGAGCTGATAATAAATGGGGGAGGATGTTTATATCGCCAATGTAGATGGAGATGAAATTGGTGAGCCAAGCTTACTTCCGGAACCAATAAATTCTACCAACAACGATTTTGGCGCCACTTTTAGTGGTGATGGACAAACAATGGTTTATGTTAGATGTGGCGGGGAAGGGAGCATAGGAAGTTGCGATTTATATATTACGAGCCTTGACGGTGATACATGGCAAGAACCAATTAATATGGGGAATGTGGTAAATTCTAAAGAATGGGACTCACAACCATCAATTTCTGCGGATGGAACGACAATTATTTTTACATCACAGCGAGATGGGGGATATGGTGGGGCTGATTTGTATATGATACGCAAGAACAAATTCGGCAGGTGGGGAATACCTCAAAACCTTGGCTCGGTAATTAATACTCCCTGGACGGAAAAGAGTCCTTACCTGGCTCCTGACGGGCGAACATTATACTTTAGTTCTTATGGTCACCCTGGCCTGGGTGGCGCAGATCTTTACAAATCCATCTTTGATCAGGGAAACTGGAGCGTGCCGGTAAACCTTGGAAAACCGCTCAATTCGGAGGGTGATGATAATTATTTTACCATTTCAGCCTCAGGGGAAAAGGCTTTCTTTGCCTCTACACGGGCTGGCGGAAAGGGTTTATACGATTTGTATAGAATTGAAATTCCCGATGAACTCAAACCTCAGGCCACTGCTATAGTCTCAGGCATTGTAACAAATGCCAGGGATAAAAAACCCATCAGCGCCCGCATAATTATCGAAGATCTCAATACTGGTGAGCTTGTTGCTACCAATAAGAGCAATTCCATTACGGGTAAGTACCTCATTGTACTTCCTTCTGGCAGAACCTATGGCGTCACCGCTTTTGAGCAGGGCTTTTTCTTCTATTCGCAAAGCTTTGACATCCCTAAGGAATCACTTTACCAAGAGTTGACTAAAAACATAGAATTGAAGCCTATAGAAAAAGGAGCGAGAGTGGTATTGAATAATATTTTCTTTGAAACAGGCAAAGCCAACCTAAGCCCCGAAAGTCGCTTGGACCTGGATAAGGCCATTGAGCTGATGAGAACCAATCCCAGCATGGTTATTGAAGTTGGAGGACATACCGACAATGTGGGCGATGAAGGAGCCAATATGCGCTTATCCCATGAACGAGCAAAATCGGTGCGACAATACCTGGTAGAGGCTAATATTTCTCCCGATCGCATTGAGGCGAAGGGTTATGGCGAAACCACCCCTGTAGCGGAAAATGACACCGAGGAGGGCAGAGCCGCTAATCGCCGCACTGAGTTTATTATTCTCGAATTCTAAAGCTAATTGAGCTTCACTTTGGTTGACAGCTTACCTATCTGAACTATCACAAAGCCACTAGCTGAATCGGGTAGCTCTAGCTTTACTGGATCATGCCCAAATGTGTGATTGCGGGAATAGATTGTGCGACCGCTGCGGTCAATCACCTTCACCTTTCGCTCACCATACCAGTCTGAGGGGGCCTTTACGACTAGAAAGCTATCCGCAGGATTGGGGTAAATCTCATAAGGAAAATGATGCCCTATTTCCGTTAAGTTGATGCTCTCATTGGTGTTGGCCAACACATAATCTCCTGCCTGCAAGCTATCCAGTTCAATGAAACCTTGAAGGCTACCAGGCACACCAAAGATGGTTCTGCTTTGATAAGGCCAAAGATTCCAATCACCACCGGAAAATGGGCGGTAAAGCACCACCAGGCTATCACCAGTCACACTTAAGAGATCCTGATCCATTCCATTCGCCGATCCGTTAACCACAATTCTGCCTTTGATCTGGTCATCGGGATCCGTTAAATGAATACTCCAAAAGCGATTTTTAGAAAGTCTGAAATCTGCCCACCCCGGCTTACTACCTCCGGGCCCTGACCAATGATGTACTGCTATAATTTTCTCTGAGTTAACACTAGCATAAGGGGTGAGCGTAATTTCGGAGTAATCGTCTAAAAAGCTTGCGGTCTTATCATAAGCGTCATAAGCGTCACCGGTTAAAACCAGCGAGGCATAGTTTGGCGTAACAATGCTGGGTGTAAATCCCAGTCCGGATATGCTAAATTTTTCACTCTGACCATTCAGGATTACTCTCCGGGTTTCAGATTGACCGTTGGAACCAATGAAACTTATGTCTACCGGCATATTTTGGTATATGCTCGAGGCTTCATAGGATCCCTGTACCAGTTTGAGGTTAACATTGCTGCCGGAAATGCTGACAGAATCTGTCCATACACTGGGGAAGCCGGGTTCATAAATCCAATTCTTGAAAAAATCAGTGAGATTAACCCCGGTGATGGCAGTTAGTTGATCTCTGAATTCCTGAGTATTCAGGTTAGCATATAAGTTGTTGTTGAGCAGAGTAGTTAAGCCGCTAAAGAAAAGGCTATCACCCAAGTATCCCCTCAAGTTGTGCCCAACCATTGCTCCTTTTTGATATACATGAAATCCATATACATACTCGTGATCTAGTCCGTAAATGGGCTTGTAACCATTATCGCTTTTATGGGCCTGCGTAAGTACACGGTAAGCATTGTCCCGCACAACATCCATATACCTATCACGATTGTATACCGCTTCTGTATAAAGATGACTACAATACTCCGCCATACCCTCATTGATCCACATATCAAGGTCAGTTTCACAGGTTACCAGATCACCCCACCAATGGTGGGCCAATTCATGAGCTATAATATCCTCACCACCAGGATTTAGGAGGGTTCTGGGTAAGTGAATGCTCGTAGCATGTTCCATAGCGCCAACCGTTGTCATGACATATCCTACACGTTGCCAGTGATAAGGTCCAAAGGCATTTTCAAAGGAATGAAACATAGCCTTCAAATTGCTGAAGGCACTCACCGCAGCCGCACTATCATTGGCCCTGGCCATTAATTGAATGGGTAAGACTGATTGCAGACCCTGAACCGTATCTTCTATCTCGGTATAATTGCTGATGGCAATCGAGGCCAAGTAGGTTGGGATTGGATCTGACATTTGCCAGATGGTTTCGATGGTATCGCCGTTCAAAGTGTTTTCAGCAATTCGTAATCCATTACAATAGGGTCGTCTGGGTATTACGGTCTTCACCTTAAAATCATAGCTTGCCTTCTCCACGAAATTGTCGAAACAAGGATGCCAGGCTCGTCCATAGGTATGCGGATCTGCAGCAAATCCTACCCCCAGGTTGAAAAAATAGGGATTGGCATGATGCCAGCCTCCCCAACCGCTACCATCTCCCAGAGGGGTACCTCCATAATAGATAGATAGAATAAAGGTGTCACCAACCATGGTGTTGGTCAACAGGTTAATTTTAAGAATAGTATCGTTATGCGAATAGGTCAGAGCCTGACCGTTTTGCAGAATGGAATCTGCTTGCAATTTGAGTAAATCGATATTGATAACCCCAGTATGTGCTTGCAGCGGAGTGATGCTTAAATCTGCCCGACCTTGAATTAATCTTTGGGGAAGGGTAGTGAAATCCAATTCCAGATCGTAGTGAAGAATATCAAAGGTGTCTGACTTCGCATTGTTGTTTATGGAAGGGCCGTTGAATCCCGCAGATATTTTCTGTTTGAGATCCTGACAGGCAAACTGCCCGGAAGTTTTATGTATGCAGAGGCTAAAAAGCAGGAGGAGGTAGGGAAAGTATGATTTCATGATTGTATTCTTTGTCGGATAAGCTCGTAGAGAAGCGCTCCAGTGGCAACAGAAACATTTAGGGAGCCAATTTTCCCCAGGATTGGCAGCATAGCTTGCTCATCACAAAGTTTGAGGTATTCCGGAGAGACTCCGTCTTCCTCCGAGCCCATAACTAAGCAGCAGGGACCTTTTAAATCTACTTCAAAAGCTGGTTTTGCTGCCTTTTCTGTACAGGCAATCAACTTTATGCCATAGTCTTTCAGCATTTTTAAGCTCTCTTTTAAATTCATCTCTCGACAAATTGGCAAATGGTTTAAGGCTCCGGCCGAGGTTTTTAAGGCATCAAAATTTACCGGTGCGCTATTTCTGGTAGGAATAACCACTGCGTGAACTCCAGTACATTCTGCCGTGCGACAAATGGCTCCAAAATTTCGGACGTCCGTAATCCGATCGAGCATAAGGATTAAAGGATCTTCGCCCTTTTCATAACATCTCGTAATCACTTCTGAAAGCTTGCTAAAGCTCACCGCAGATGCAAAAGCAATAACACCCTGGTGATTCTTTCTACTGATCCGGTTTAGCTTTTCAATAGGAACGTATTGGTAAGGAATTTCCAGACGCTTAATCTCGGGCCACAATTCCTTAAAGGTAGAACTTTGAAGTCCCCTTTGAATTAATATTTTATCGATTTCTCTCCCCGCATTGAGGGCCTCTAAAAGGGGCCTAGTACCAATAAGCAGGTCTTTGGTGGTACCAGTTTTGGTCCTGTTCATTCTGTTCTCTCTCAATGTCTTTGGAGTTGTAGATATGTCCGTTGCGCCATGATTCAATGGCCTGCCCCCAACCATACCGGTAAGCCGGCATTCTATTTAAGGCAAAGTCATTTTCAGTAAAGGGGTTTTTTACCCGCACAAAGTTAAAGTAATAGGAAAGGGAAGAGTTTTCATCGCCGTAAATCCATGATTCACCTGCCGAAGATCGATATACCTTATTTGGTGGACCATAAACAATATAAATAATTCCCCTATCGCTCTTCCATCCTTCTAAATAAGAACTGAAATAAAGATTGGCCTCTTGTACTCTGCGATAGAAAGATTCTACCATAATTTTTGAACGCTCGACACTGCCGGTACGATTGAGCCAAAAATCATCTATGGCCAGCTTTTGTTTTTCCTTATCACCCGCAAGGCTCACCAAATTCTCGTATTCCCTTTTCGTAGTGAGGTATCGCAAGGGAGGGGTGAGGTGTTCTATCTTGGCCACAAATGGAAACTCGTTGTAAAAGGAATAAACCGTATACCCGTCCCAGCCGGAGGTATCCGTTCTGAAGTGATAAAAGCCGCGATCGTCAAAAGCTAATGCCTGTCCGGCGGGCACTTTAAAAGTAGTATCAGGCTCCAATTCAAAACTACCTTCGTTGCCACTGGAGTAGGGCGGCAAGGCCAAAGGGAATTCGCGACTGTAATAACTCACAAAGTATTCAGAGGCCGGTCCCCCGGTGTAACTCAACCTAAAGGGTGTATGGGTAGCGATATGATTCTTGAAAATGACATTACCCAGGGTGTCGGTTAAAAGGAAGTTACTCGCCGTAAGTTTCGAGGCTTTTTCAATACGGATGAAATTTTGAAATTCCACCTGCCGGTTCAAATCCGTCATGACCAGGCGAAGCACAAAATTCTTGAGACCATTTTGATTGGTGTTGAGGCCAAATTCGCCAACCAGGGCCTTTATAGGAGGAGTATCAGACTCGTCTTCTACATGAATGTAGCCACTGTCCAGGATGGTAATATCTTCAAAACTGGGAATCAGCTCATAACGGATGCTGAAGTTGCTGCGATAGAGATTGTCTTCACTATCACGCATATAAAGAAGGTCCTGACTGTTAATGCGGTAATGAACTCTGGTTAGATCCTGGTTAATATGGTGTACGACAAATTCCGGACGAGGAGCTAATTCATTAGACTTATAGGCATAAGAAACATCGCTAGACTGATATCCCTTGGAACTGGTGCAGGCCCAAATTAAAGCAAGGATGGCCACAAACATGGCTGTTCCACGGATAATTCTATTTGCAATTCCTCTCTTCACAATTCACAAAGTTACAATTAAGGCCAGTTTCAAAGTTAAAATCTGCTGATATATCCAAAATGCACTTTGGTGGTTCGAAGATCAAATGGGTTTTGTTGATCCTTTCCCAGCGCCACAAAAAATGAAAAGATACCGCCAGCAGTATTGAAGTTAATACCGGTGCCAATACCTGTGAACAGATCACTGGCATAATTATTTACGGTGTTGGTTTCAGACCAGGCCACATCCGTAAAGAGGGTGAGATAATCGTATTCACCAATCATATAACGATATTCGAGGGTGGTTATCGCATAAGCAGAACTAAATATGCTTTGTTCATTAAAGCCCCTCAAGCTTTTCAAGCCTCCAATTCGGAATATTTCATTGAGAAAGAGGCCGTCTCCAAAAAGGGCTTCGCTGTTTAATTTGAGGGCTAGTACATGTCTTTTTTTGTTCAGATAATAATTTGCTCTCAACTCCATGGATTGTTGATCCTGAATTTGCTCCGAAGTTTTTCTTTGTCCGGTGCTGCCATAGGCTTGCCAGCGGTAGCCACGCGTAGGCACAATGGCGCGATTGGTTTTATTAATCTCTATCCCAATTTTGAACAGGTTAGTGGCGTAGGAGTTGAATCCAAGCTGGTTGTCGGCCAGCACGTTGGATGATTTCAGGTCAATACCGGCATTGATAAAGCTTCCACTTTGCATCGTGTAACTGAAAAGCCCTCGAAAGGAAGTATTGACAAAACTAGAGTCCTGCCTGAAGATAGACAGCTCAGTTATCAATCCTACCGGCGTACGAAAGAGGTAAGGTATGCTAAAGTTCAGGTTGAGGGACTGAACACTTTGATCCGGTCTACGCCATCTTAACTCAATATTTTCACCCTTCTTTAGCGTATTGAGGAGTCTTAGATGAAAATCACCGTTAAAGCTTACTTCCCCTTCCGGGGTCGTATTTATCCCAATCACCCCATCTACCTGATTACCAGGCACCTTTTCTAAGTAGAGAAAAAGCACTGTACGCGACTTTGTAAAGGCCAGCGCCGGTTTTCGACTCATGCGCAGGTATTCCATGCGTGAAGCTTTTTCCGGCAATGCAGATAATAGTTCTTCGTTGTAAGCCATACCCGGCTTAAGTTCCAGGTCATATCGCAGAAAGTTCTCCGGAAAACCATCAAAGCCCTTGATCACGATACTATCAATACTTATCCTTGGCCCAGGAGTAATCTCATAAACAACATTAGCGCTGTCACTAATAACCTCAAACTCCTTAACTTTTATGCGGGCAAAGGGATAACCATGATTTTCCAGAAAGTTCAATTCCTGCTCCGCCAATTGGCTTATTTTCCCTCTAATGAGAAGTTTCTCTCTATCGGGAATAGCCGTTCTTTCAGGTATGATTAGATCATCAGGCTTCATGATGGCTATTTTTCTGGCGTACAATTTTTCCCCAAGATCAATTGAAAGCCTGTAGTCTTCACCTTCCTTGCCCAACTGACCAGAGGATAACAGATAACCATAGGCTTGCACAAGCCGTTCAATTTCCCTCACCTTGCTGAACAGATCAGCACTGTCATTAATTACCCCGGTGTGTGGCTCTATATCCTTTTCAAGGTCTTTATCGGCTCCCTGTGAATACTGCACCACCAGGTTCTGGCTCGTGGCGCAGAAACTTAGCGTAAGAAAAATTACAAATACTATGTTCTTTATAGTTGCCAGTCTATAGGAGTTTTGGATTGTTGCCTAAGATATTGGTTTGCTTTGCTAAAATGTTGGCAGCCGAAAAAACCAGTATAGGCGGAAAAGGGGGAAGGATGTGGTGCTTCAAGAATAAGATGTTGGTGCTCATCTATTAAAACTTTCTTGGTGCGTGCAAAATTGCCCCAAAGCAGAAAAACAATCCCTGAGCGCTTTTCCGATAATTGTCGGATTACTTCATCCGTAAAGTGCTCCCACCCTAAGCCTCGATGTGAGCCGGGACTGCCTTTTCGCACGGTCAGGAAGGCATTTAGCAGCAGCACACCCTGTTTTGCCCAGTTTGATAGATCGCCATGCTGTGCCATCTCGATTCCCAAATCAGTGTGTAATTCTTTATAGATGTTTTTTAGGCTAGGTGGGAGTTTAATTCCCTTAGCCACGCTGAAGGCCAGCCCATTGGCCTGCCCCGGACCGTGATATGGATCTTGTCCAAGAATGACTACCTGAACCTTTTGGAAAGATGTTGCGTTAAAGGAAGCAAACACCTGTGAGTTCAGTGGATAAGTTTCAAACCGTTTTTCTTCTTGTAACAGCTTGTTTTCTAAGGATTTAAAATATGATTTATTGAATTCTTCGGCCAGCACTTCGCGCCAACTGGCATCAATTTGAGGCAGGGGAGAACGCATAAAGAAATAAATACTAGTATTTGTTGTTATTTAGAGGCCCGGACTTAATAGGTCAAATTAACTAACTTTGTGACGATTAAGTCTGAAACATCTAAAAGTCCAAAATGAAAAGATTGTTTGCGGTTTTAGCGTTGATTATGCTTGGAGTAATGGCTCAGTCATGTGGGTCTTCTGAAAAATGCCCTGCTTATTCTCAAGTGGATTCAGACCACTCAGAGGTGCGCAGTTAATGAAATTCAGAGCCCTTAAAGATCTAAGTCAGATTGACGAAATTGAAAAACTCTCACATGCTACCAAAGGTGGTGTGTTGATTTTTAAGCACTCTACTCGTTGTGCCATTAGTAGTATGGTTCTAAATAGGTTTACGCGGGCTTGGGATCTTGGAGAAGAGCATTTGCCGGTCTATTATTTAGACCTTATTCGATATCGAGAGATATCCAATGACGTAAGTGAAAGGTTTGGGGTAATTCATGAATCCCCACAAGTGCTGTTGGTTAAAAATGCAAAGTGCGTTTACCATGCCTCTCACAATGCCATATCTCCTGCCCGCATTGTTGAGGAGGCTGAGTATGCTTAGATCATTACTTTTTATCTTATTCCTTTTGGTATCTCAGTTGAGTAAAGCTCAACTGGAAACTTCTGCTGATTATCGCCGCCAGGTGTTTGAAAAGGAGGTAACCTTTGGTATTATCGGACATACCAGGGGTTACGCGATCAATTCTCGCTTCATGAAGTTTAGGGATGGTTTTACCAAAAGCGGACTGGAAATAGACCTGGTAAAGCTTCGTCATCCCAAAGAAGTGAAAAGTCCACTCCTAGGTTCTGGCAGCAATTCAAGAGGATTTGTTTTTAACCGGATCAACAGTTTCTATACCATAAGAACCGGGTACATCTATGAGAATGTGCTTTTCGACAAAACCGATCAAGGTACCGTAGCTATAACCTTGGTGGTTAGTGGGGGCTTATCTTTGGGTTTGGTAAAGCCCGTTTATGTACAATTGCCATCGGATGATGCAGGAGTGGCACAGGTTAAGAACGAACGATACAACCCTTTGGAGCATAACCAGTCTAATATCCTTGGAGAGTCTAATTGGTTTA
This sequence comes from Owenweeksia sp., assembly GCA_965229445.1. GTDB lineage: Bacteria > Bacteroidota > Bacteroidia > Flavobacteriales > Schleiferiaceae > Owenweeksia. Next base: position 2,062,928 of record OZ245876.1, on the reverse strand, counting down.
AAGGTATCTGGGAAACTAAACTAAAACCCGGCGCTTATGTTAAGGTAGGTATGAATTTCGATTACCAGCTAATTGAAAAGAAAGTTACGGCTCTTGAAGCCGGCGTAGTATATGATTACTTCTTCTTTCCGCAGTTAGGAGTATCTGGTGATCAGTTCTTTAGCAAGGTGCCTGTTTTTTATCAGGATCCTGGTGCAGAGGATATCAACCTTACAGGCTTTTTTCAAATGTATATAGCCTTTAATTTTGGCTACCGGAAAAATTGATTGATGAGCGAGATTGCGGCAGTTGCGGAAAAAGAGAAAATTTCTAAGCCTAGATGGCTTAGAGTTAAGCTTCCCACTGGAGAAAAGTTCAAGAACGTCCGTAAACTGGTGGACAATTATGGGCTGCACACCATCTGTCAAAGCGGCAATTGCCCCAATATGGGCGAATGCTGGGGTGCTGGCACGGCCACATTTATGATATTGGGAAATATTTGTACCCGCAGCTGTGGGTTTTGTTCAGTTAAAACAGGACGTCCTGATCAGGTAGATTGGGATGAACCGGAGCGAGTGGCTCGTTCCGTTAAACTTATGGACGTTAAACATTGCGTGATCACCTCTGTTGATCGTGATGATTTGCGCGATGGAGGTTCTATTCTTTGGGCTGAAACCGTAAAAGCCGTGCGAAGAATGAGTCCAGGTACGACTATGGAAACGCTGATTCCTGATTTTAAAGGTGAAACCAGAAATATTGATCGCATTGTGGAAGCGGCACCTGAGATTGTAAGCCACAATATGGAAACGGTACGTCGCCTTACCCGTAAGGTTCGGATTCAGGCCCAGTATGATCGTAGCCTGGAAGTGTTGAGGTATTTGAAGGCTGCTGGATTGCCTCGCACCAAGAGTGGCATTATGCTCGGTTTAGGAGAGTTGGAGGAAGAGGTTATTCAAAGCTTAGAGGATCTTAGAAAGGCCAAGGTTGATATTGTAACCTTAGGGCAGTATCTTCAGCCAAGCCCGGGGCATTTGCCGGTGCAGGAGTTTATTGCTCCCGAACAATTTGAGAAATACAAAACAATAGGCCTGGAGATGGGCTTTAGATATGTAGAGAGCGGACCTTTGGTAAGGTCTTCCTATCATGCGGAGCGGCACATGTTCTGAGCATGGTATAGGTTTAGAGATTATATTTGCGATTCTTCGCTAAAAATTTAGGTAACAATTGGTATGATGAAAAGAGGATTACTACTAGGATTTGCAGGATTATTTATACTCACCACAGGAATTTGGTGGAGTAACTTTAATGGGGTAGAAAAAGAATACTATGAGCCTCGCGAAGAAGGGATTATGTCGGATGGACCTCAAGGTTACCTCGAGTACATGACGATGCTTAGAGCTAACCCGGCCACTGGAAAAGTTGATCCGGCGGATGTTATCAAAGCCCGCAAGCAAGTGGCTGAGCTGGCCGCTAAGAAAGGTAAGAAATCGGCGATTGGTCTGGATTGGGATATCGTAGGGCCCACCAATGTGGGAGGTCGTACCAGAGCAATGATCATTGACAATTCCAATCCTAATACCTTTTATATGGGAAGTATTGGTGGAGGCTTTTTCAAAAGTACCAATGCCGGTGCTTCGTGGGAGTTAAAATCAGATCCTGCTTCAAACCATGCCGTATCTTCGATAGCACAAGCAGCAGACGGTACCATTTATTATGGTACCGGAGAAGATCATTACGCTTCCGCCAACGGAGGGAAAAACACCTATTCTCCAGGATTTATAGGTGGTGGAGTGTATAAGTCTACGGATGGCGGGGAAACTTTCAGCGTCTTGGCGAGCACAGTACCACCACCAAATACGAATTCCGGCACCTGGTCATCCGTTTCAAGATTGAGGATTCATCAGGCATCAGGGAAAATCTATGCGGGTACCATGGCTGGATTGAGAGTGAGTACCGATGGTGGGCAGAACTGGTCTAACCCACTTGCGGGCATGTTGGGTGGTAATTTACCAGCGCAGGATGTTGAGGTTACTGCTAGTGGTGTAGTCTGGGTCTATGTAGATCGCTACATTTATAAATCCGACAACACTGGAGCCAACTTTACGGAAGTTACCGGAGGCACTGTTCCCAGAAACTCTCCTCGTTGTGAAATTGCGGTTTCACCCGAGGATGAAAATTATGTTTACATCGTGCAGACTTCTGGTTCTGGCTCGTTTGCACAAGCCTTTCAATCTAAGGATGGTGGTTCCACCTGGACAGAAATTGGTTCTTTTAGCATTCGTCTCAATCCACATGGTACCGTGGGTGGCTGGGCTAACTCAGCAGTGGTTGATGCGCACAATAAAGAGCGTCTGCTGGTTGCAGGATTGGATCTTTGGGAGTGGAGTGAGCAATTTGGATGGCAGCAGTTGTCTCTCTGGAGCTTGGTAGCCACCAATCCGGTTTATGTTCATGCCGACATTCATGACATGATTTATTCAGCCTCAGATCCAAATACATTCTATGTGATCAGTGATGGTGGAATTACCAGAACCCAGAATAATGGTGTCACCTTTCAGGAGATGAATAATAATTATAATACAACCACCTATTATGATATGGCCGTAGGGCCGGATGGCAGGGTTTTCGGTGGTGCTCAGGACATGGGAACGATGCTGGTAGATCCAACCTCTACGTTCCCTACGCGTGCTACGGTAGGTGCCAGACCAGCCTTTGGTGGAGGGGTTACCTATCGTATAACTGGTGGGGATGGCTCAAGTACTGTTATGTCGAAGTTGGTACCGGGATTAATTGGTTCTGCCAGCAATCGTTTCAATCAGAGGTTACTGGAATATGGGGCAAGCTTAACACCAGATGTAGTGGATGATGCAAGAATGGATCCTGGAAATTATTATAGCAGGTTCAATGTTCAACAACCACAATGGTCAATTTGGATGCCACCAGTAGTTTTATGGGAGAAGCTTGAAGACAATAAAAGCTGGGACAGTGTGCGTTATGGTGCGGATACTATTGACCTCAGTCTTGGGTTTGGCAATGGCCTGACCAGCTTCAAGGGTACCTTTGGTCAGTTTCTGGATTTTGATGTCTTGAAAGAGGAGAATGGAAGTCTGGTGACTGATTCAGCCATTTTCGATCCTGAAGGAGTAACTATTTCTACGGATGATGGGCGCATGTTGGTTTCAGATGCCAACGGAACTTTTACGGGCGACGGTAGCGGTACATTTAATCCGTCCAATGGTGAATTCCAAATCACATTTAACAGTCCCGTAGCGGTAGAAATTTTCGGTAAAGCCCCAACAAAACTCGAAGCGGGCATGATTATTCGTGCTTCTAGCTTAACCGGTGATTTTGATTTATTTGATACCGTCGTTACCCCACTTAGCTCTGGTCAGTCTGCAAAAGTTCAGGATCCGGTGCAAGCCATGTTCTTCCTCGGACTCACCTCACACCGGGTGAACAAGATTGGGGGTAATTTTACTAGAAACCACTTCGGTGGTATCTGGATGACCAGGAATTATGTAAGCGAGCCGCAGAAGAATCCAGACTGGGTGCATATTGGAAATCTCAACAACAATGAGAGCGTAACCGCTATGACAGTGAGTAATGATGGCGATATTCTTTATGTAGGAACCAACGAAGGAAGAATATATCGCTTCTCGAATATCTCCAATGCACGAGATTCTGCCAGTGCGGATATCGATAGCCTTTACATCAGCAACACCTTTGTGAGAGCCAGTACTTCTATTATTGAGGCAACCACTCTTGGAATTGGCTCTAACGGTAGGCCTATAACCAGCTTATCTGTGCATCCCAATGATGCCGGACGAGTCATGGCTACGGTAGGTAACTATGGTTTTAACTCCTATGTATTCTTTAATGACGCAGCAGATGCACCAAACGCACCGGCTTTTAGTGTAGTGCAGGGGGATTTACCCGCCATGCCGGTTTATGCTTCTACTTTTAACTTCACCGGAAATCAGAATCAAGTTATTCTGGGTACGGAGATGGGAATTTTCACCACCGATGATATTGAAGCGGCAAATGTAAGTTGGGTACAAGAAAATAATCAATTCGCATCTGTACCGGTATTTGATCTTAGGCAAGATCTTACCGTGCGGTACGACTTAAAAGACGAGAATGATTATGAAGGAACAATTTATGCCGCCACACACGGTCTTGGATTCTGGAAAACTACCTCCACAGCTAATTTTGTAACCATTGGCCAGGAGGAGCATGAGGCTCCTGAAGTAGCTGATTTGGTAAGCCTGGATGTGTATCCTAACCCGGCCACGGATGTCATTAATATTGAGCTGGATCTGTCCTCAAGGATGGACGTTGATATTTATGTGCTCGATCTCAATGGCAAGATTGTAAAACAAGTGCGCTATGATAATCTGGCCTCCACTACTGAAAGTGTGGAGTTAAGAGTAGCCAACTTACCTCACGGGGCGTATGTGATCAATATGTTGGCCGGAAAATCTGTTAAGACAGGTAAGTTTATCAAGGAATAGAATAAGCTAAAGCATAATAAGAGGTCATGACGCCCCGGTGTCATGGCCTTTTCTTTTTTAATTCAGGGCATGTTAGGGGTTTTAGCTCAACCCTGGGAGCAGGCTATACGGCCATGGTCGTCTCAATCAACAACAACCTACAATCTGAAACAGCTTCGATCTGCAGGTTTTCCATTTGTGTTAATCCATAGCCATCACGCTTTTCTAGCATCTGATCCCCAACTTTGACCGAGCCTTCAATCATGAAAGCATACACCCCATGCTTTAGACTTTTGAGTTGATAATTTTGGATCTTACCTCGATCCATATCAGTCATCCAAAACCAGGCTTTTTGGTTAATCCATAATGCCTCAGGATTATCGGGAGCTACCACATTGACCAACTTATTCTTAGCGCTTTCAAGATCATATTCTATCTGATCATAGCGCGGTGCAATATTTCGTTCTTCAGGTAGAACCCAAATTTGCAAGAAGTTTACTGGTTCAGTTTTGCTGGCATTATTTTCAGAGTGTTGGATGCCAGTTCCGGCAGACATTATTTGAACCTCACCGGTTTTAATCATCTTGTGCCTCCCTGTACTGTCCTTGTGCTCCAGAGCCCCACTTAGCGGAATTGATACGATTTCCATATTGGCATGAGGGTGTGTATCAAAACCCATCCCCCCGAGCACTACATCATCATTTAATACCCTGATGGCGCCAAAATGGGTTCTTTCCGGGTTGTGATATCCTGCAAAAGAGAAGGTGTGATAGGACTTTAACCAGCCATGATCGGCATAACCGCGTGACTGATTCTTATGAAGTATATTTTGCATAATTTGTAAAATCTTGTTGTAGCTATTAACCCGATTTGAATCAAATGGTTTTCAGGCTGATAACCACGCTGAACCTGAGGTTTCTAATCCCTTGAACTCACCTAAAAATATAAATGACCGATAAAGTTTTCAAAACTATAGCCACCGCTGTCACTTTCTCACCCAATATGGAGGCTAATATTGCGGAATCTCTGAGAGTAAGAGATATGTTAGGTGAAAAATTGCTGCTGATTCACGTTGGCGATAAAGAGAATGAGTCTGAGGAAGAGATTATAGCTGCGATGCAGCGATGCGGTTGCTCTACCGATGATGTAGAATTGGTATGGGAAACCGGCGACCCCGTAACGGCAATTCTGAAGGTGGCCAGAGAACGCGATGTTGATTTGATTGTTGCGGGAGCTCAACCCAGGGAAGGATTGCTGCGTTATTATATGGGTTCAGTAGCGCGAAGGCTGGTGCGCAAGTCCAATTGCTCCATACTGCTACTCACTAATCCCAGTCAAATGAACCGGCATTGTGGAAGTATCGTAGTAAACGGCCTAAACCATCCGAAAACTTCTGCTACTATACAAACGGCATTAGCGGTAGCAGAACGCGTAAAGGCCAATAAGCTGGTCATCGTTGAAGAGGTGGAGCCCTCGAGAATAGGTACGAAGGTGGAGGATTCGGAAAGCTTGCAAAAAGCCAGTGAAGCCCAGGAGAGAATAGAATTGGAAGAAAAGCGTCGGATTGATAAGATTCTGGGAGAAGCCGCCATCAAAACGGATATTCCCATCGTACAGAAGTGCATCTTTGGAAAGAAAGGATACAGCATTGGTCATTTTGCGGAAACCACCTGTGCCGACCTTTTGGTCATGAACAGCCCCGATACCAAGTTGGGTTTTCTGGATCGGGTATTCACACATGACCTCGAATATATCTTATCAGAATTACCCAGCGACTTGCTGATTGTGCATAGCCAAAAGAAGGAGTGATTGAAAGTTCAGATTAAAAGTATATCGCGGAATATTTTCCCTGGCTTTGTGGTTTCTCTCATTGCGTTGCCTTTATCACTAGGCCTGGCATTAGCGTCTGGGGTGCCACCAATTGCCGGTGTGATAACAGCGGTGGTAGGCGGTATTGTGGTTTCTTTTTTGGGTGGGTCTCACCTCACCATAACTGGTCCGGGAAATGGTTTGGTCGTCGCTACGCTTACTGCGGTGGTTACACTAGGACAAGGAGATCCGTATCAGGGTTACTTATTTGCACTTGCGGCCATTGTTATATCCGGTGCACTCATTTTTATCATGGGGCTTTTTAGGTTTGGCAGCATTAGTGATTTTTTTCCTTCTGCGGCTATAAGAGGAATGCTTGCTGCTATTGGCTTGATTATTATGGCCAAACAATTACACCTCATGCTGGGAGTAATGAATCCCGAGGCTGGCTCACCAGCAGCGCTTTTTGCGGAGTTACCTCAATCCATTGGCGTGTTGATGCGCGGTGAGGTTCCAATGATGGCCTGGCTGGTCGGAGTGATATCACTCTTGATTATGATCATCTACCCGATGATCAGACTAAGGTTTTTTCACCTCATTCCTGCGCCAATGTGGATTGTAGTATTGAGTATCCTTCTTACCGCAGTTGGAAGAGGTAGCTTTGCGGAGCTTTCATTGCCAAGGTCCTATCTAATTGATATTCCGGATAATTTTCTTTCCGAACTAAGTTTTCCCGACTTCCGTAAACTCGCAGTTTCAGAATTTTGGGTTGCGGTAGTTAGCCTTAGTCTGATTGCCATTATTGAATCATTACTCAGCATCAGAGGTGTGGATAAGTTGGACCCCAAAAAGAGACGCTCCAACGTGAATAAGGATTTAAGAGCACTTGGTTTGGCTACGATGCTTTCTGGTGCATTCGGAGGACTTAACGTAGTTACGGTAATTGCCCGCAGTTCGGTAAACGTAAACAATGGGGCAACGGCCAGCAGTGCCAACTTTTTTCACGGCTTGTTTTTATTGGTATTTGTTCTCTTGTTTTCGCAGCAGCTACAAATGATTCCGCTTCCGGCTTTAGCTGCTATTTTGGTATATACCGGCTATAAATTAGCAGAGCCTAAAGTGTTTATGGAGATAGCTGCCGTGGGTTGGGAACAACTGGTCATCTTTCTGGCAACCATGTTTACTACTCTTTTTACCAACTTGATCACCGGTATTCTGGTAGGATTTCTACTCAGTATCTTATTTCAACTCAGAGTACTGCGTCGCATTAAGCTTTTGGTGAGATACACCTTCCGGCCAAATACGCTGCTTTACAAGGAGAGTGGTGGTCAGTATCACCTGAGTATCAAAGCCTATAGCAATTTTATCAACTTTATCGGCTTGCGTAAGCAATTGGACACTATACCTCAATCAGCTAAGGTTATTGTAGATTTTAGTCTTACTGAGTTCGTAGATTATTCGGTGCTGGAACAATTGGAAAATTACTATGAAGCTTTCCGCGAAGGCGGTGGAGAAATGGAGGTAATAGGTTTGGAAGATTTGGGGGCTAAAACACCACATGCACTGGCACCACGCTTGCCTTCTGCCAGAATTCAGAAATCCAAAGCTGAACTTTCGAAAAGGCAAAAAGCCTTGAGATTGTATGCTCGTAAACTAGAATGGGAATTCGATCATAATGAATTTTACGATTTCACGGAGTTTAAACAGTTTAAATTTTTTAAAACCAAGCCCATAGACCGGGCCAGGAACAAGCTAATCGGTGCCGTTGGTCGGATAGAGATAATCCTGGCTGATCTTGATTATCACGAGGGAGAGTTTATTTCCCGAGAATCCAGACATAGCACCATGGTTATTTTAAGGCTTCCCAGGCAAATTCCCCATTTTGTGATGGATCAAGAACTGTTGCTTGACCGGGTGGCTCACCTCGCGGGTTTTACAGATATTAACTTTTACCTTCATCCTGATTTTTCGAAGACTTTTAAGCTCAAGGGCCATGATGAAAAGGCAATGCGGCAATTCTTTGATGACGAGTTGATCGAGTTCTTTCAATCGAACAAAGCCTTTCATTTAGAATCAAATGGTGATGAGCTGCTGATATTTGAGAAAGAGCGATTGGGTATAATCCGGGAGATTAAACAATTGGTTAGTTTTGCAGACCGGTTGGCTGCGATATTAAATAATAAGCTGTAATCCTATGCTCAGACTGAAATTACCCACGGATCCCCGGTGGGTCAATATTGCCGAAAAGAACATGGAGGAGATTCTTACCGACCATGCTTTTTGCGAACAGAAAGCTGCTTCCACGGCCATTTCATTTATCGTAACCTATCCGGAGTTATCAGATCTGGTAACGAAGATGTCGGCACTGGCACGTGAAGAGATGAGTCATTTTGAAATGGTGCACAGCCACATTTTAAATCGTGGTTTAAACCTGGGTAGAGAGCGCAAGGATGAATACGTCGCCAGAATCAATCAGTTCTTCCCTAAAACAAGTGATAGAGACGAGCGATTGGTTAATCGTTTGTTGGTGGCGGCACTTATTGAAGCACGCAGTTGTGAACGTTTCAAAGTACTTTCAGAAAATATCAAAGATCAGGAATTGGCTGACTTTTATCGCAAACTAATGAAAAGTGAGGCCAATCATTACACCATGTTTCTTCAGCTTGCCAGACAATATGGAGAATTAGATTCGGTAAATGAGAAGTGGGATAAGCTCCTCACATTTGAAGCGGAGGTAATGAAAGACTTTGGCACGAAAGAACAGATACACGGGTAGTAATAAATTGAGTTTACAGTATGAAGAAGATTGCACTAAATGACACACACGAAGCGCTTGGCGCTAAAATGGCTCCCTTCGCAGGGTATCATATGCCCATTCAATATGAAGGAGTTAGCACGGAGCACATTCACGTCCGTGAGAAGGTTGGCGTGTTTGATGTTAGTCATATGGGTGAGTTTATGGTTAGAGGCAAGCAGGCGGAAGACTTTCTTCAGTATGTAACCTCCAATGATGTAGCCAAACTCTATGACGGACGCGTACAATACTCCTGTTTTCCAAATGAAACAGGTGGAATAGTAGACGATCTGCTCGTCTATCGCATGGCAGAGGGAGAATACATGCTGGTCGTTAATGCAAGCAATATTGAAAAAGACTGGCAATGGCTGCAGAAATTTAAGGCTGATTACGAGGTAGAACTGGAGGATGTTTCAGATGACTACTCCTTATTTGCGGTACAGGGCCCTAAGGCGGTGGAGGCCATGCAGAGTCTTACCAAGCTTGATCTTTCAGCCATGAAATATTACACTTTTGAGAAAGGAAACTTTGCTGGGGTGGAGGATGTAATAGTTTCAGCGACCGGATATACCGGTGCAGGAGGTTTCGAAATTTATGTGAAGAACCAGGATGCTCAGGCGGTTTGGGATAAGGTTATGAAGGCTGGCGAAGCTTATGAAATAAAGCCTATCGGCCTGGGAGCCCGAGATACTTTGCGCATGGAAATGGGATTTTGCCTCTATGGAAATGATATTGATGAGCAGACGTCCCCGCTTGAAGCAGGTTTGGGATGGATTACTAAATTCAATAAAGAATTTGTGAATTCTGAAAAATTGCAGGCACAGAAAGAGTCTGGAGTGAAACAGAAGTTAGTGGGTTTTGTGATGCAGGATCGCGGTATTCCCCGCAAGAATTATCTCATTCTGAATCACAACGGAATTGTAGTGGGCAGGGTAACCTCCGGCACTCAATCTCCCCTCACAAAGAAGTCTATCGGCTTGGGTTATGTAAATATCGAATACGTAAAACCCGGAACGGAGATCTTTGTAAAGATTAGAAATAAGGATTTGGTGGCCGTAGTGCAACGCCCACCCTTTATTGAGGATTAATGTGAAATGAAAAAGCCGTCCTGATCATAAATCGGGACGGCTTCTTTATGGATTACAAGGCGCGTACTCTAGTAATAGCGCTTACGTCTTACTTCTGAAATGTATTTGCTCAATCGTATTACCTGACGAGTATAACCGTACTCGTTGTCATACCACACGTATAATACGAGGTTTTTTCCATCAGGAGAAACTATAGTCGCCGGGCTATCGAAGACGGAAGGCGTTGAAGTGCCTACAATATCCGATGATACCAGCTCATTGCTCATGGAGTATTTTATTTGCTCCACCAAATCACCGGTAAGCGCAGCCTTGCGCATTATTTCATTGACCTCTTCTTTTGAAGTTTCCTTACCAACTTCCAAATTGAGAATGGCTAATGAACCGTTAGGCACCGGTACTCTAATGGCATTTGAGGTAAGCTTTCCTTCCAACTCTGGAAGTGCTTTTGATACCGCTTTACCGGCACCGGTTTCGGTAATAACCATGTTAAGACCGGCAGCACGTCCACGACGGTACTTGCTGTGCATATTGTCTACCAGGTTCTGGTCATTGGTGTAGGCGTGTACGGTTTCAATATGTCCGCGCACCACGCCCAAACTATCTTCAATAACCTTCAACACCGGCGTAATAGCGTTGGTAGTACAAGAAGCGGCCGAAAAGATATCAACCTTAGTGGGGTCGTAATCTTTCTGATTAACTCCGTGCACAATATTAGGAACTCCTTTTCCGGGCGCTGTTAGAAGCACCTTGCTTACACCTTTGGCTTTTAAGTGGCGTCCCAGAGCTTCTTCATCTCTGAAAGCTCCTGTGTTATCTACCACCAAAGCATTGTCAATACCATAGCTGGTATAATCAATATCTTCAGGGTTCTTGGCAGCAATGACAACAATCTTGCGCCCGTTGATTACGAGCGCTTGATTGTCAATATCCGCCTTTACGGTACCATGAAATGGACCATGAACGGAATCCTCGCGAAGGAGAGAAGCACGTTTCTCCAAAGTAAGCGCTGACTCTCCGCGTGTAACTATAGCGCGTAGTCTAAGTTGTTCCCCTTTTCCTTCCTGAGACATCAATTCTCTGGCTACCAGGCGACCAATTCTACCAAAACCGTAAAGAACAACATCTTTAGGAGTGGTACGAGTTAAGTTTTCTGGTCCCATAAAACCTTGAAGCTTGTCTTCAAGAAACGCACGCATAGAATTGTAATTCCCTTTTTCATCTAACCATTCACTGGTAATTCTGCCGATGTCCATTCTGGCAGGTGCAAGGTCGAGCTGCACAAGTTCTTCCAGTAGATGCAGAGAATCGTTAACGGTGATGTTCTTACCAACAAATCTCCGGGCATAATCGTGGAGATTTAGGACTTCACTCACCCGAGTGTCGATTAATTGATTGCGAAAAAGCACCATTTCAATGCCTTTGTCGAGGTAAAGTTCGCTGATTTTCTTTATGAATTCAGCAGCTGCCATTTCACTGGCAATACGTTCTTTTACAGAACTTTCGTAATTCAAAACTTCAGCCATAGCCGTGATTAGAATTTAGTTGGATTATGGGCGGCAAAGGTAAATTTTTTTATGGCCTAAATAACGCCATGGGATTAATGGTAGGAAAGGGTCGATAACTAGCAAAAAAAAAAGCGGGACCTTAGGGATCCCGCTATGTGAAGATTCTAGAAATCAATAGCCGAAAGCAATATATCTTGCCCTTCCTTCGGGCGTATAACCCTGAATTACGACAGGGTCCTTTGGCTCTAATCCGGCTACAGCTTTATTGATATCCGATGTTTCATAAATGGGTCTACGATTGATGTAGGTAATGACAAATCCTTCAGGAACGCCATGGGATGAAAGAATACCTTCTTTAAGATCATCTACCACCAAACCGTGAGCCACTCCCAATCGTCTTTTTTGCTCCGATTTTAAGGGTTCAAGATCTGCACCAAGTTGAGCGACAAAACTTTTCTTCTCCATTGGACGCACCACGTCGGTAGTGCCTTCCAGATTGCGAAGCTTTAAACGGAAAGATTCCTCCGTACCTTCACGGTTAACCACCACACTTACCTGATCTCCAGGGCGTTTACGTCCTATCAACTCTTGTAGTTCACTGCTTTTTTTCACTTCACGATTATCAATAGAAACGATCACATCACCGGTTTTAATTCCAGCTTCGCTGGCTGCACCATCTTCAGAAACCCCTTGTATGTAAACTCCCTGAACTACTGACAGGTCCAGTTCTTCTGCCATACGCGGTGTTACATCATTAATAGTAACTCCAATATAAGCCCGCTGCACAGTGCCGAATTCAAGCAGGTCTTCTACTACCTTCTTTACTATGTTAGAGGGTACCGCGAAGGAATAGCCTTCAAATGAACCGGTATGAGTGGAGATGGCGCTGTTGATGCCAATTAGCTCACCGCCGGTATTTACCAGTGCACCACCAGAATTACCTGGATTTACGGCGGCATCTGTTTGAATAAACGACTCAATGGCAGCTCTACCGGGAATAATGCCAATGCTGCGACTTTTGGCACTTATAATTCCTGCGGTAACTGTTGATGTTAGATTAAATGGGTTGCCAACGGCCAATACCCACTCGCCAATCTTTACCTGATCACTATTGCTAAAAGTTAGAAAGGGCAAATCCCGGGCATCGATTTTAATTAAAGCAATATCTGTGGTCGGGTCTGTTCCTACCACCTTAGCTTCATATTCCTCACCACTGTTTAAGCTAACCTGAATTTTTTCGGCATTATCTATAACATGATTGTTGGTCACGATGTATCCATCCTTAGACACGATTACACCAGACCCAGATCCTAGCTGAATTTCAGGAGATTGTGGTTGCTGAGGCATGCCAAAGAAAAACTCCAGAGGACTGCGGTATACATAGCCGCCCGAATTCGCTACGGCCGTCTTCACGTGCACCACGGCATTAATAGTTTTATCGGCTGCCAGCGTGAAGCCTTCCAGAGGAGTAGCATTCATGGTAGTTCTTACCACCGGACTTGGCTGCGATTCAATATAGGTAGTTCGGACAGGTTCTTCTATAAACAACTTGTATGATCCTAAGCTGATGATACCTCCCAGGGCAGAAATCAGCATTATTTTAGCAAAGCTTTTCATTTATCTCAAAGGTTTTAATTTGCACAAATTCTGTTTTCAAATATTATTCCATCTATCATTCCAGTGTCAGGCTGACACTGGAATTAACAGATTATTAACGACTCCTCACCGCAATGAACATCAAATTTTGGAAATATCAGGGTACCGGTAATGATTTCATTATGCTGGATGGTCGAAAACAAAATTTCAAAGATTTAAGTTCGGAAAAAATTAAATACCTCTGTCACCGACGATTTGGCATAGGAGCCGATGGCCTTATTATTCTTGAAAACTCCCCTGATACTGACTTTATTATGCGCTATTACAATTCTGATGGACATAAGAGTAGCATGTGTGGAAACGGTGGTCGATGTATCACAAAATTTGCGTTAGACCAGGGATTGATAAGAGATAAATATGAGTTTTTAGCAGTGGACGGGTTGCACGAGTCATATATCAATGAGGGCAAGGTATTCCTCAAGATGTCGGATGTCCAAGAGGTGACGGACCTGGGCCATAAAAACTATTTTGTGGAAACTGGCAGCCCGCATTATGTACGGCTGGTCTCTGAGCTTCCTGAAGGTAGTATTGTTGAGACAGCAAGAGAAATTCGTAATTCGGCATCCTATCAGGAAGCCGGGGTGAATGTCAACTTTGTGGCTCTGGATGAGCATGGGTTAGCTATGCGAACCTATGAAAGAGGGGTGGAAGATGAAACCTTGAGTTGTGGTACCGGTGTTACGGCGTCTGCTCTGGTGGCTCATCAAGCCGGTTTTAAGAACGATGGGAGCATCATGATTCATACCAGAGGAGGAAATCTGGAGCTCAGATTTAAAGTTGATGGGAAAGGGTTCAATGATATTTGGTTAATTGGGAAGGCAGAGATGGTTTATAGCGGTGAAATTGAAATTTGATCATGTTGGAAGGAGAAAGAGTATTATTGAGAGCGATGGAACCGGCAGATGTGGATTTGCTGATGGCATGGGAGAACAATACATCAAATTGGAATTTAAGCGGAACCATAGCTCCTTATAGCAGAGCTTCCATTGAGTCGTTTGTAAAGCAGTCCGATCTCACTATTTATCAAACCGGCCAGCTTAGGCTAATGATTGATTTAAAATCCGAGCAAGCTACTATTGGCACCCTCGATCTTTTTGATTTTGATGTATTTCACCGCAGGGCAGGAGTTGGAATATTAATAGCCAATGAAGCAAACCGAGGCCAAGGCCTTGCTAGTGAAAGCCTGAAATTACTCATAGACTATGCCTTTGATCATTTGGGATTACATCAATTATATTGTAGTGTGCTTGAGGATAATCTCAGGAGTACTCAATTGTTTAAATCCTCCGGATTTAGCATTACCGGCAAAAAAAGTCACTGGATAAGGGAGGGAGAGGTGTTTAAGGATCAGTACTTTATGCAATTATTGAAGGATCACTAATGCTTAGACTAAGAGCAAATTGGACTCTTCTTTTAATAGTCATTGCTGTACTAAGTCTATCGCGCTGCAGCGAGAATTCTGAAACCATAATTGCAGATTCACCGTACCTTAATCATGCGGATACCGTAAAGTATGTGGGGATTAACACCTGTAAACAATGTCATGCCAACATCTATGAAACCTATGTGAAAACCGGTATGGGTTCCTCTTTTCACCCGGCAATCAAAAGGAACAGCGCTGCAAATTTTGGTGATCAAATTTTAATTGATTCATCGCTCGGCCTTAGCTATCAACCCTTCTGGCGAAATGATAGTCTTTGGCTTTTAGAGTTTAGAATAGAGGGTAAAGAGACTATTTATAAGCGGGAGGAAAAGATTGATTATATAGTGGGCAGTGGTCAGCATACGAATTCCCATATGCACTGGACCAGTTCATATCTGCATCAGGCACCTTTTACCTGGTATGCCCAGGAAGAAAAACTAGACTTGCCTCCGGGTTTTGAAAATGGTCTCAATAGTAGGTTTTCCCGTAAGATAGGTTTGGAGTGTACCAGTTGTCACAATGCCATGCCTACAGAATTTGAGATTGGCTCAGTGAATAAGTACAAACGGGTACCGGGTGCAATTGATTGCGAGCGTTGTCACGGACCGGGAGAAGTTCATGTACGGCGCATGCAAGCAGGTAAGTTTGTGGATACGGCTAGAGAGGTGGATTACTCCATCGTTAATATTGGCAAGTTGGCTCCAGCATTGCAATTTGAAGTTTGTCAAAGATGTCATTTACAGGGAAACCCCGTGCTAGCAGAAGGGAAATCCTTTCTTGATTTTAAGCCCGGTATGATCTTGCGGGAAGTAATGGATGTTTACTTGCCCAGATATAGCAATGCCGAAGATGATTTCATAATGGCTTCTCACGCAGATCGCTTTAAACAAAGTCGTTGCCGGATGAATAATGAGGATTTTAATTGTACCAGTTGCCACAATCCTCACGTTTCGGTTAAGGAAACAGAAATGTCTAGGTTTAACTCCGTTTGCGGCAATTGTCATGGAAGTAAACATCAAAGCAAATGCAGGGCTCCAGAGCAGGAATTATTAAAGGAGGATAACAATTGTGTAGGTTGTCACATGCCGCGTTCAGCCTCTACCGACATACCGCACGTTAGCATTCACGATCATCGCATCCAGCTTCCATCCCGGAGAGCCGATACGGAAGATATTCGCAAGTTTCTGGGTTTGGTTGCCGTCAATAACCCGAAGCCATCCAACCGCAGTAAAGTGTTAGCCTATTTACAACAGTATGAGAGATTTACCCAGAACCCTCTGTACCTGGATAGTGCCTCATACTTTCTCAGTCTATTGCCCGAATCCGAAGAACAGTTTAAACTGGAAGTATATTTTAAGTATTTATCGGAAGATTATGAAGGGGTAATAGCATTAGTTGGCTCGCAAGGAGTTAATCGGGTATTGGGTATGTTAGATGAGCAATCTTATGACAATTTTGACGGGTGGACCGCTTATAGAATTGGGGAGTCTGCACGAAAAACCCCGGGGAACGCAGCAATTGCGGAGCAATTCCTGGCACGATCAGTGGCTTTGATGCCCTATGCACCTGATGTTGGCAGTACATATTCCAGTGTGTTGATTAACAATGGTAAGAAGGACAAGGCAGAGCAAGTGCTTCGTGATCTCTTAAACGAATATCCCTTTCAGGAGGAAGCACTAAACAACCTGGGATTTTTGTATCTCACCTCTGGCAAGTTTTCAGAAGCGAAGGATTATTTTCGCAAAGCTTTGGATTTGAACCCAGATTATGAATTGGGATGGTTAAATATGGCTTCGGCTTGTTTGCAACTGAATGAACTGGAGGAAGCAGGATCGGCTTTGATAAGAGCTTTGGAGATAAATCCTAACAACCAGAAAGCACGTATGTTGTATCAGAATATTAAAGAACAGATTTGAGAAAGATTCTTGGTTTTGGAGCGGTGGCTATTCTTCTGGCAGGATTGACGGTGGGATATCTATACTGGAAACGGGTTTTAGCGGTGAATACCAATATGAAACGCAATGAAACCCGTGTGCTTTTTATTCCAACCGGGGCCACTTTTGAAGAGGTGGTTGATTCCCTAAATTCAGGAGACATTGTAAAGAACCTAAAGACATTCAGGTGGGTTGCTGATAAGAAGAATTACCCAGAATTGGTTAAAGCCGGTCGATATGAATTAAGAGGCCATATGACTAATAATGAGTTGGTTAATCAATTACGAGCAGGGGATCAACAAGCCTTGCATGTAACGCTAAATAATATTTCTGGGATCTACCAACTAGCTGGAGTTTTGGGCGATAAACTTGAGCCCGATAGTTTGTCATTTCTCAACTTGTTTAAGTCTGAAGAATCGCTCTCAGCATTTGGGGTAGATCCCTATACTTTAACCGCTTACTTTTTGCCCAATACTTATGAAGTTTGGTGGAATACGTCGCCTGCGGCCTTTTTAAAAAGGATGAGGAGAGAATTTGATGAGTTTTGGACAGAAGAAAGAAGATTGAAGGCAGCGGAATTAGGCTTAACGCCCATAGAGGTGGTAACATTGGCCTCCATTGTTGAAAGCGAAACGGTTAAGAAAGATGAGCAGCCGAGAGTGGCGGGCTTGTATCTCAATCGACTGAAGAAAAATATGCGCTTGCAATCCGACCCTACCGTGATCTATGCGATTAAGCTTGATCAACCACAGGTTCAGATTAAGAGAGTGCTAAACAGGCATCTTACTTACGATTCTAAGTTTAATACCTACAAATACGCAGGCTTACCACCCGGACCAATTAGAATTCCTGAGCTTACCGCCATAGATGCGGTGCTCAATCATGAAAATCATTCCTTTATTTTCATGGCTGCAGATCCATCACGTCCTGGTTATCACAACTTTGCCACCAATTTGCGTCAGCATAACATAAATGCCCGCAAGTATCAGAACTGGGCTAACCGAAATGGCCTGTAGCATGAGTTGCAACCATTTTATATTGACGCTTATCTTCCTCTTCCATAGCCTGCTTGACGGACAAATTTCTGAGCAATCGACTTTTTGGACCAAATCGGATACTCTTAACAAGAACAGAATTAATGCTGTTTTAATTAGTGAAGGCGTGTTGATGGCTGGTACTTACGCAGCACTGGGGTCATTGTGGTATTCTGAAGAGGGTAGCTCGGGATTTCACACCTTTAATGATGCTGGTAATTGGCAAGGTATGGACAAAGTAGGGCATTTGATGACGGCCTATATGGTGGGTGATATTGGCTTAAACCTCATGTTATGGTCTGGAACATCTAGAAATACGGCCATTTGGGCCGGAGGTACCTTGGGCTTGGTATTTTTAACAGGCGTAGAACTCTTTGATGCTCATGCTGAGGAGTGGGGATTTTCTTGGAGCGATATGGCTGCCAATGTATTGGGCACCAGCTTATTAATTGGTCAGGAGTTTGCGTGGAAAGAGCAGCGAATCACTATGAAATGGTCTTACCATGCCACGGATTATCCGGCCTACAATCCTGATCTTCTTGGCAGGAATCAATATCAAAGTCTGCTGAAAGATTACAATGGACATACCTATTGGCTGTCCTTCAACATTCAGAGTTTAACCGGCTGGGAAAAATGGCCTAGCTGGTTAAATATGGCCGCGGGATATGGAGCTGATGGGATGATTGCTGCTCAATATGACCCTGCTGTTTATCATCAAAGTAAGTTAAAGCATCAGAGTCAATTTTACTTCTCTCCCGATATGGACTTGCGCAAGTTGAAAGTAAAAAGCGGGTTTTTAAGAACCGCCTTACATGTAATCAATTACCTAAAATTTCCGATGCCTACGCTGGAAATCAATCAGGATGGCGCATTACGGTTTTATCCCTTGTATTTTTAGAGCATGAGTTTAAAAGCTTCTATAGGGCGGTATCTGCGCGACAAACTCGGCGTGACAGCTTTAGATCATCAACTCAAAGATGGATTGCGATTCACGCAGTCTTTAGCTCAGGTTGCTATTCCAGAGGTGATCATACCGGATGATCAATCACTTCACCTATCTATGCAAAGAGCTCTGGAGTTGTATGGCATTAGAGATTTCGATCCGGCAATTCATAAGAATGATCTTATGTTTCAGCATCATCTGGCCAAATTACCTGCTAATCCTGCGGAAGCATTGTTTCATTATTATAATGTGGGATTGTCGTCGCTGAAGGGTATTGTAGACTTATTAAAGGATGAATCCCAGTATTATTCCGTGCTTGATTTTGGATCGGGATATGGTCGTGGCTCCAGATTTATGCCCTTTTTCTTTCCCAAGGCTGAGATCTACGTGTCAGATGTAAAAGCGGGAGCTATGCGCTTTCAGAAGAAACAGTTTGGTTTTAACACTATAAATCACACCGAGAATCCAAAAAGTTTTAGAGCTATAAATTTTGACTTGATAATAGCTATTTCTGTTTTCTCACATTTGCCGGAAAATGCATTTACTTCCTGGCTGGAAGTATTGACCGGAGCCATGACTAAGGATGCGGTATTGTTTTTTACATATAATCCATTGCCGGCACGGGATAAAGAAGACTATAAATTTATTACTCAATCTGAGGACGCTGGATTATCCTGGGTAACCGACAGACTTACCGCCACCACTGAATATGGTTCCTCTTTCTATTCGGAAACCAAAATGCGAAGTGTATTAAGTCGCTTTGATTTTGAGTATAAGATCATCTCATCATTTTCTGGAACCCAAAATGCAGTGCTTCTGCGAACTGATAGAGCTTAGCCAAATCTTATCCTTATAATCAAGTATTGTTTAGGCTAGTTTGTATACATAGCATTTTGACCAAGTTTCTCAATACTACCAAAGTTTAGAATTTGGTTTTAATAGGATGTATAGTGTGTTTAGTGGGTAGTTGGAGCCAATAAAAATCTCAAACTCTATCTTTGTGATATGTCTTCAAGGGAAGAAATATTAAGCAAGCTCAAAAAGCTCAAGAAAAGCCTGGTATGTCGTTATCCAATAGCCTCTCTAGCTTTGTTTGGTTCTTATGCTCGGGCTGAACAATCCGAGGCAAGTGATATTGATCTTTTAGTAGAGCTTGATGGTAGGGTTGGCTCAAGATTCATCGATCTAGCAGAAGAATTGGAAAGCTCCCTTGGAATTAAGGTAGATCTTGTTTCCAGGAAGGGCGTTAAACCACGATACATGAAGTCAATAGAATCCGAGCTAATTTATGTCTAAAAGAGACAATAGCCTTTTAATCTTGGACATGCTGGATGCAACCTCGCGCATTCAATCTTACACTCACAATCTTGAGTTTAATGACTTCGTCAATGATCAGAAAACAATTGATGCAGTCATAAGAAACTTTGAGATTCTAGGAGAAGCATCTACTAGAATTGAGCCAGACTTTCAATCTCTTAACCCACAAATTCTCTGGAAACAATTAAGAGGTTATCGTAATAGACTAATTCACGAATATTTCGGAGCAGATTATGAAATTATTTGGGATATCATTGAAAACGAATTGAGCCAACTGGCAGAGCAATTAGCTGAGTTGGAATAAGAAAATACTGGCACCAACAATGGCTTAAAATCAATGCCAACATCTATCTAAACAGTGCATTTTCAGCTCTTTATCTGCCCAGCCCTCAGCTTTAGTTGAAAGAAGATAATTAGCTAAGACGTGGCTTCCTGCAGAAAGTTATTAGGCGGAATGATGAGGCTGATAGGTGAGAGCACTATTCGGTACTACAAAGCTCAAAATGAGTTGGTGGTTGATCAGAGAAAAATAAATTAGATAATTTCTACGTAGAATAATCTGGGTAATCAAGCTTAAAATAGACCAGTAACTGTTAAGATGTTTAGTTTCTAGAAGCCGAAAAATTAGGTTTTTCTTGAGGATATACAATATTCCGCTTGTCTGGAAATACAAGCGTTGCCGGCCAATCTTTTTCCCTGCGTTCAAAGGGTGATCTAACATTATACACCCTACTCTCCGTTTGGAAAATTTTAACTCAGGGCTGTTTATGGCAACCCTTTGGTATATGGAATGTATGCCTTGTATAAAAGCTATATCTCATTTAAATGAAATCAGTAAAAGATACTCAGAAGAGGATATTGCGGTGGTAGGGCTTAATCCGTTGAATAACAATAAAAAGGATTTAGCAAGGATGCCTAATTTTTTGGATTACAATCCGATTTCATATCCATTCATTTTCATCCCTCGTGAGTTGGTTAAGGAATTTCAGGTTGTTGCTTATCCTACTTTTTACTTGCTAGGGGAGAATAGGGAAGTATTGTATTCAGCCATTGGTTATTCTGAAGAGATGAATGATGTTCTGGATAGTGCTATAGAGGCCAATTTGTAGGCCTGAAATAGTGGAATTGATAAATAGCCGTTGTTAAACGTTTAATATACGGCTATCCGGTTTCAAATGCTTAATTTGAGATTGGGGACAGCGGGTGCTGTCCCCGGGCAAAACCTCAAAGGTTTAATAAACCTTTGAGGTTGTATCCCGGCAATCTTAAGACTTCATTTCCGGTAACTCCGCAGCCTCATTCCTGAAGATCAATTGATCATTTTCAATATCAATCAATATAATGGAGTCCTTACTGACTGTGCCAGCTAAGATATCCTTCGACAGTTTATTCATCACGCGTTTCTGGATGAGTCGTTTTATTGGTCTGGCACCAAACTGTGGATCAAATCCTGCAGCAGATAGATATTCTATCGCCTTATCCGTAGCATCAATTTCAATATGTTGTTTCCGCAACATTGTTTGCACCAACTTTATCTGAAGCCGTACAATCTTTTGTACATCCCTTCGTGACAAGGGTTGGAACATGATCATCTCGTCAATCCTGTTCAAAAACTCAGGTCTTATCGTTTTGCGCAATAACTGAATGACTGCTTCACGTGTGTCCTCATAAACCGTAAATCTGTTATCATCCGTTAAACCCTCATACTTCTCCTGTATAAGATGGGATCCCATATTTGAAGTCATGATGATGATGGAATTCCTAAAGTTGGCTACTCTGCCTTTATTATCGGTAAGCCTTCCTTCATCCAGAACTTGCAATAGAATATTGAAGGTATCTGGATGGGCTTTTTCAATCTCGTCGAGCAGCACTACCGAATACGGTTTGCGGCGCACGGCCTCAGTCAATTGACCACCCTCGTCATAGCCCACGTATCCGGGAGGTGCTCCAACCAACCTGCTCACACTATGGCGTTCCTGATATTCACTCATATCAATTCGGGTTATCATATTCTCATCATTAAAGAGATAATCCGCCAGGGCCTTTGCCAACTCGGTTTTACCTACTCCAGTGGTGCCAAAAAAGATAAAAGATCCAATGGGCTTGCTTTCATCCTGCAGGCCGGCCCGACTTCGACGTACGGCATCAGAAACCGCGGTAATGGCCTCCTCCTGTCCGATTACCCGCTTGTGGAGCTCATCTTCCAGCTTGAGCAGTTTCTCTCTTTCGCTTTCCAGCATTTTGGAAACCGGAATACCGGTCCATCGGCTTACCACATCGGCAACGTCTTCAGCATCAACTTCCTCTTTAATCAAGGCTTTGCCTCGTTGCATCTCATCTATCTTCTCTTCGTGTTCTCTGAGCTGTTCTTCTGCTTCCTTAATCTTGCCATAGCGTATCTCAGCAACTTTCCCGAAATCCCCTGATCGTTCTGCCTGATCCGCTTCAAATTTTAGCTGTTCAATTCTTTCTTTGGCTTGCTGAATTCCTTCTACAATCGACTTTTCCTCTTCCCACTTGGCATTCATGCTATTGCGTTCCTCAGTAAGATCTGCCAATTCTTTCTTCAAATGATTGAGTTTGGGTGCATCACCTTCGCGCTTAATGGCTTCAATCTCAATTTCTAGTTGCGTTATTCTGCGATCCAGCACATCAATTTCTTCTGGTTTGGAATTGATTTCCATCCTTAGCTTGGCTGCGGCTTCGTCGATTAAGTCTATTGCCTTATCGGGCAAGAAACGATCAGTAATGTATCGTTGAGAAAGTTCAACTGACGAAAGGATTGCCTCATCCTTGATTCTTACTTTGTGGTGAGTCTCGTATTTCTCTTTAATTCCTCTTAAAATCGACACGGCAGATTCTGTATCGGGCTCATTTACAACTACCTTCTGGAACCTACGTTCCAGAGCCTTGTCTTTTTCAAAATACTTTTGATATTCGTTCAAAGTAGTAGCACCGATCGCTCTTAACTCGCCTCTGGCCAGGGCAGGTTTGAGTATGTTGGCCGCATCCATGGCTCCCTCGCCGCCGCCGGCACCTACCAACGTGTGAATTTCATCGATGAATAAGACGATATTGCCATCAGATTCCACTACGTCACGCACCACAGATTTTAAGCGTTCTTCAAACTCACCTTTATACTTCGCACCAGCAATGAGGGCTCCCATATCCAAACTATAAATCTGCTTTTCTTTCAGATTATCAGGAATGTCTCCCTGAATAATACGATGGGCAAGACCCTCAGCAATGGCCGTTTTACCTACACCCGGTTCTCCGATTAGAATAGGATTATTCTTGGTACGACGAGAGAGTATCTGTAAGAGCCTGCGAATTTCTTCATCTCTACCGATAACAGGATCGAGCTTATTGTTCTCTGCCAGCTGATTCAGATGTTTAGCATACTTGGACAGAGCGTTGTAACTCTCTTCTGCACTGGCACTGGTAACCCGTTGTCCTTTCCTCAATTCATTAATACTGACCTTTAGTGATTTCTCAGTAATACCATTGTCTTTCATAAGCTGACTAACGCTGTCACCGCCTTTGAACATAGCCAGAATGAGATGTTCGAGGGATACATATTCGTCTTTCCATTCTTTAAGCAGGCTTATTGCACGGTTCATGGTTTCACCAGCGTATCTGGAGAAATGAATACTTCCTCCCTCTACCTTTGGATAGGAATCAAGGATCTTATCCAGCGCGAGCAGAAATACTTCTGAATTAACGCTAAGCTTTTTTAATATGAAGGGTAGTACGTTTTCGTCTGTTTCCGATATCCCTTTTAACAGATGTCCATTCTCAATAGCTTGCTGACCCTTGTCTATAGCAATCTGCTGAGCTCTTTGAATGGCTTCCTGACTTTTTATGGTGAATTTATTTAGATCCATTTAACAAGTTTTTTTTCTCATTGGGTCAAGAATGAAGCCAATGCAAATTGTACTTGGAAGAGCAGACAAAATGACATAACAGACTGTGCTTTAGTGAAATAATGGCATAAAAAAGGCCGACCAGCTTACTGCCGGACGGCCTTGATTATTAAGTGAGTGGGATGCTCTAGTGAGAAACAATCAATTTCTTGGTAATTACCTCACCATCAAATTCAAAGTTTATCAAGTACACGCCATTGTTCCAATCAGAGGTATTGAACCTCATTTGGTGAACGCCTTCAGAATAATCCCCAGATCTAGATTCGATGAGCTGACCTACGATACTATGTACTGTTACATTTACATCTTTCCTAGATGGCAAACGGAAAGCTAATTCAGACCAGCTTTCAGAAGGGTTGGGGCTCAATTCACCCACAACAACTTCACCCGGCATTTCGTAAAGGAATTCATTCTCACCGATGATAGCGGTTGCTTTATCAGTGGTTTTCTTGAAGCAGAAATCATCAACCGCCCATCCTGACCGCTCTAAAGAGTAGTCAGCGCCAAAACGGAAACGGAATACAACTTTGGTATCATCCAGGAAGGTAAGTACCTGATTTGCGTTTACCCAGGCACCTGATGAATCGGTCCAGCCACTGCGAATAATATCCAATGAAGTAACAAAAGGAGTATTGTACCAATTGTCTTTGCCCTTTATGGCAAAACCAAAGGGCTGCCAGGTTTGTCCGTTATCAAAAGTATATTCAACATTTCCACCATCGTGATACTTCTCCGTACGGAACCAGTGCCAGAAATTCATCTCGTAGTTCAGTCCACTATCAACCAGGAAGATAGGGGAGTACAATCCCGAAGCATCCAGACTCTTATAGTTAGAATCTAGTCCGGTCATCCAGACTTTATTGCCTTCATAAGCACCCGTATCTATCTGTGTGGGAGTGCCCTGTTCCCAGGAAGAAGTGAAATCAAACAGGTTGAGGCTGTTTAGGCTAATCCATTCAGAAACAGGTTGCTCAAAACCATCACAGAACAAGGAGTCACCCGTGGTTGTAAGGTCGATTTCTCGTAATACTTTTAAGGTAAAACATGTCGAATCATCGATTGGAAAATTGTCACGCTTATTATTTGGGCGATTAGCGACAACACATACTTGGTGCACTCCCGGAGTAACCAAATTGGCAGGCCATATAAATTGAAATGTATCCACCCTGTACAATCTGTCTCTTATGATGGGCCTATTGGGATTGCCAAGTACTACCTGGTGTTGTACTTCCTTGCCAATTAGAATACCATCAATAAATACTTCAAGATCAAAACTGGTTAAGTTTTTAGCCCCTGTGTTTTTTACAACCACTGAAATTTCCTGATCAACAAAAGGGAATGGTAGGGGATTAACCGTGTTTACACTATGTGGTGCTACACTGTTCTGCGGTGGCACGTACATTTCAAAATCATCAATGGCCCAACCTACAGCTGGGGTACCGGTACCACTGGATTTGAACTTAAATCTCGAGATCAGTTCCTGAGGCTGAAGGTTAAACTCGTTCAGTGGGTACATGGTGTATTTATACTGACCACCGGTAGAACTTACCCAACCGGGAGTATTGCCAAATAGATCAACATTCAAATCACCGTATTGACCATCGAACCAGTTAACACCAATTTTAGTGCTTCCACCACCAAGACCAACGCGATCACCACCCATGGGTACGTATTTAGTACCATCAAAAAACTCTACCGTACCGGCTGCGTTATAGGCACCGGAGGAGCCACCGCCAAAGTTGTGATTTTGGTAAAATCTAAACTCAGCTCTGGCAATGGTGTCAAAATTATCCAGATTTGGATTGATGAGGTTTTCTGTAGTACCGGTGATAAATGGTCCATCCAGATTTAATGCCCAGGCGTTGGGTGAACTATGTGGACCGAAGCCGAAACTTGGGGTACCGCGTTCCCATTGTAGGAAACCGGTAGCACCGGCCGGGAAGAAACCATCACCAGAAAAGTTACAGCTGTCAAAATTTTGTGAATACGGGATGTCAAAGCTTCCAACACCTATTATATTTCTGCTAATTGTATCATTAAAGCTATAGGTATCACCTGTGGTGGAGGTGTATATTTTCACTTTACTTTCCCCTTCGGGCCATACAACCCCTGCCTGGCTCATCGTAAGTTCAGCACTATTGCCGGGAGTAATCGTAGTGGTAAAGGTTTCTGAATACAGAATCGGTGCTGCACCACTACAAAGTGGTTGAATCTCGAGGTGTACCGTATAATTGGTAAGGTTCGTACTACCATAATTAGCTACTCTAACCTTGGGAACCTGATTTAAATTGAACACGCCGATTTTAGTGGGAGTAGTAAGACTCAGGGCTCCGGCATCCTTACTTATTACATCATAAATTGTAATATTATCGATTGCAAAATGAGTTTCGTCACCGGCACCGGATTTTCGCGTAGCCTTAAATCGGAGCTTAACAAACTGTCCGGCGTAAGCCTGTAGATTAACCCGTTTCAAATCCCAGTCATTAAGCTCGTAATTTCCGGAGGCTCCCACTAAACTTCCAGGAATGGTGTTCCAGGTCTCATCACTTTCATCTCCTTTGGATACTTCAATCTGTAAGTTTTGAAAATCTCCGGCGTAGTCGTGATAAAGGAAATCTAAGCGAGGGTTAGTCATTCCCGTGAGATCCACACACAAGGTTCTCAGATAAGTGCTAACCTGACCAGAAGAAGCATTAGATCTGGCATAGAGGTAATTACCTTCCCAATAAAATCCTTTGTAGGGTCCGGTATTTCTCTCTGTGGTCATTTCAGTTCCTACCTCCCAGAAGAAATTAGGATTCAGTCCATCGGTGAAGATAAAATCTGAATTATTGAGGTTTTGCGTTCCCGGTACCGCATTTTCAAAATCTTCGATGTAAGGGAAGGTGTTGATCGCTGGATCGTGATTGATAATTGGCCCTACCGCTGTATCATTTGAATGGTCCACATCGCCTGGCATTTCTGACCAAACCTTTATTTGATAGGTACCAAAGGCTGACAAGTCAGCTCCTGGATTGAATACATGCTCAAATGTATCCGCTGCCAGAGCCAGGTTGATGCCCAGGATAGTATCTCTTTGAATAGGGTTGTTATTCACCTGAAAGGCGATGGGAATATCAACTGCCATGGCACAGCCATTATTTCTCAATGAGATGGTAACCGGCTCATTGGAAGAATAAGTGCAGTAGCCGTTTACTGGTTCTGTAGTTCCCAACACTTCAATTTCAACCGGATCCGGTTCAAAGATTCGTAGGTCGTCCAGAGCAATGTCATTTTGTGTAGAAGTGCCACTCCAAAATCGGTTACGGCCGATAAACTGCAGCCTGATAATAGAACCTACAAATGGCTCTAGCGAGATTATTCCTCTCTCCCAGGGATCCGTACTGCTTTTCTGGACTTCTCCTTTTTGAATGTGATAAATGGGAGACATAAAGGAGGCATTGCTGGATCCGGTATCTACATTTATAGCAAGCAGATCTATGTCCTGACCGAACATATGATAGTAATACTCAAGTGCATAACAACCGGTAACCCTGGTGAGGTCTATACAGGGCGTGGTAAAGGAAGAAATGGATTGCAAGGGAGATCCAGGAGGCGTATGACTGGATTCCAGGTAGACATATTTACCATTCCCGGAAGTATGATCACCCGATGGCCCTGTGTAAAGGGTTCCCGTGCTACCCGATCGAATACTCCATCCGTATGGATTCGTCGTATTTGGTGTAATAGTCCAGCGATAGGGGATATATGGAGGCCAGGTGCCTCGATGTGGCGGATTGGTGGTCGCATTTCCATCACCGGAACCGACTTGCCATTCACCCGCCTCAAAGTCTTCCACCCAATCAGTTGAATCGGTCACCAGAATGACGAAAGGATATTGATTACAGAATGGGGCACCGCATTTAACCGGGGGAGCAGAATCTATCCAAAAGGTATAGAAGCCTCCATTGACGAAAGTTTCAGGCTTTCGGGTACTATTAGGACATCCCTTGTCCCAGGCCACAACATAATAGTCTACCGTGTCGTATAAAAAGACATTAGGGATAAAGCCTTTGTATTCCGTATTGGTTTGTAGTGGCATATTAATAGAATCCCAAACGCCATTATTGATACGGAAATGGCAGACCACGCTATCAATTCCTGTATCAAAGGGACTGGAAGTATCAGCTGCTACGACGCCTACGGGATAACTATTTGATGGATCCGCTACCAGGCCACCGACTGGTTGGTTGGCATAGCATGGAATGGGATTAAAGTTGTAGGACAAAGTGGGAGGACTTAACTCACAAGGAGCACCAGTAACCTGGATATCATCCACGAACCAACCGGCAGAAAAACCCTGTTGTGGAGGTATTTCAAAGTTGAATGTAGCGTAGAACCTCAATTTTACGTTGGGATAACCCACAAAACTTCCCAGACCACCACTGGTATCGGAAGCAAGACCGGTTAAATCAAAAGTTTCTTTTATGTACCAGGTGCTATCTGGAGTGGCGAAGGCGTCATTTGCTACCCATGGACTGGAAGTGGTTGTTTGATGAGACCCCTGATTAAAGTATCCCAATGAAGGATAGGAAGGGTCTCCTCCCAAATACAGTGAATTGGAGGCATTGATAAAAGTCCAGGTGGCTCCATTATCGGTAGAAATTTGCAAAAACGCCTGGTTTGCCGAGAAAAGCTTGGCGATATGATTAAACTCAAACCTTACAAATGGATTACCCACCGTGCTGAAGGAGTTCGTTTCAAAGTAAACATTGGTTTGGGTTTGTGAGCCCGAAACATAGTAAGCTTTAGTAGCAGAGGTGAAGATTCCGGTAGTATCATTCCATTGCTTAACCGGAGGTGTACCGCCAGTTGAACCGTTAGTGACCTGTGGAGTTCCCGTATCGAAGTCCTCAGAATACAACACCGTGGTTTGGGCCTGAACAACCTGAAAAGCGAAAAATCCAAGGCTCAACAGTAATAACTTCCTCATAAGATCCAATTGAATTTCTTGATAGATTACGTCAAATACAAATATATAAAGCTACCTGAAAGCTAGAGCACTCATTTATTAAGGGCGGCTTGTTATTATTTTACGTTGATAGAAAGCAGTTTTTCCTGGAAAAGAAACACTTCCAATCGGTCATTTTTAACAATTTCACCCACCCCAGACGGCGTACCGGTAAAGATAAGGTCACCAATTTTTAGCGTAAAATACCGGGATATGTAGCTGATTAAGGCATCAATCCCGAAGATCATATTAGCTGATTCTCCTTTCTGTTTAAGTTCTTCGTTCTTTGTGAGACTGAATGTAATATTCTCCCTGCTCTCCAGTTTATCCAGAGCTACAAATTTGCCTACGGCGGCCGATCCGTCGAAGGCTTTGGCTTTTTCCCAGGGCAATGACTTTTGTTTTAACTCGGATTGAAGATCTCTGGCGGTGAAATCTATACCCACTGTTATTTCATTGTAATATTTATGAGCAAATTTGGTTTGGATATTCTTTCCCAGACGATTGATCCTTACTACTAATTCTGCTTCATAATGTACTTCCTGAGAGAAATCGGGAATAAAGAATGGATTTCTGGGTAAGATAATAGCTGTTTCAGGTTTCATAAACAACACCGGGTCGGTGGGAACCTCATTAAGAAGTTCCTCAGCATGTGCGGCATAATTTCTACCCACGCATATGATCTTCATCCCTGAAGTTTTCTAAGCTTGATCTGGGTCAGCACTTTTTTGGTGTACATGGGGAATTCAGCATTTTGCATCCAGCTGAAATACCCCGGATTCTCATCCAGGACCTCCGTTACCGGACGGTTTTTATACTTGCCAAAGCTAAAGCACTCAACATCATTCTCGTTGAACACAATAAAGCCTGCCATGTCTGCCGCTTTAAACCGGTTGCTGTATTGAGAAAGGAAATCTACATCGTTTTCAAGATCGTCATAACGATCTAGTTGAGCCAGCAGTATTTCATAGGTAGCCATAGTATCAGCCTCCGCCGAGTGGGCGTCTTCAAGATCCTTCTGACAGTAGAATTTATAGGCGGCAGAAAGGGTGCGCTGTTCCTTGCGATGGAAGATGTTTTGAACATCCACAGACTTGCGTTTGCTCATGTCAAAGTCAATGCCAGCTCTAAGAAACTCCTCGGCAAGCATGGGAATGTCAAACTTGTTGGAGTTGTATCCGGCCAGGTCAGAGTCCTTCATCATTTCATAAACGTGGTGGGCCAGCTCCTTAAAGGTAGGTTCATTAGCCACTTTTTCATTGCTAATGCCATGGATTTCCACCACCTCTGCAGGAATCTCACGTTCGGGATTTACCAGCCAGGTGCGACTTTCCTTGTTGCCATTGGGATAGGCCTTGAATACGCCAATCTCTACGATGCGATCTGTTACCACATTAACACCGGTACTTTCCAGATCAAAAAAACAAATGGGCTTTTTAAGTTTAAGTTCTGCCAAAAATGAAATCTTAAAATGAGATCGCCCTGCCGGAGCAAGGCGATCAATAATTATTATTTAGAATATGCTTACCATTCGCGGTTAACGTCAAACTGCTCCAGATAATCTGCTACCCTTCGCACAAACATTCCGCCTAGTGCACCATCCACCACTCTATGATCATAAGAGTGAGAGAGGAACATCTTATAGCGGATACCAATAAAATCACCTTCTGGTGTTTCAACTACCGCTGGCTTTTTATTGATACTGCCTGCGGCCATTATTGCGACCTGGGGTTGATTGATAATAGGTGTGCCCATTACATTTCCAAAGGTACCCACATTGGTGAGGGTATAGGTGCCTCCCTGAATTTCATCAGGTTTAAGTTGATTATTACGGGCACGGTTTGCAAGATCATTCACCTTTTTCGTAATGCCTACCAGGTTCAATTGATCGGCGTCATGAATAACCGGCACAATAAGATTGCCGCTCGGAAGGGCCGCGGCCATCCCAATATTAATGTGTTTTCTCTTGATGATGTTATTACCATCTACCGAAATGTTGATCATGGGGAAATCCTTGATCGCTTTTACCAGGGCTTCAATGAAGATAGGGGTGAAGGTTAGTTTTTCACCTTCGCGTTTCAGGAATTCGTCTTTTGCCTTTTTGCGCCAGTTCCAAATATTGGTAACATCCGCTTCTACAAATGAGGTAACATGTGGTGAGTTATGCTTGGACATTACCATATGGTCAGCAATCATCTTGCGCATGCGATCCATCTCGATGATTTCGTCATCACCACCTATGCTTACTGCTGGAGCTTGCTGTGCAGGAGGAGTAGCGGGTTTCGGATCTACCGCTCTGCTCGATGGTGCAGGAGTAGATTTTTGTGCAGGTGCTTCCTTGCGATTTTCGAGGTATTTAAGGATATCTTTCTTAGTAACTCTTCCATCAGAGCCAGTTCCCTCAAGCTGATCCAGTTCAGCTACGCTAATTTTTTCTTCTTTGGCGATGGATCTCACCAGAGGGGAATAAAATCTTCCGTTCGAACTTCTGGGAATATCCTCTCCTGCCACCGATGCCGCTGCCGAGCTTACCATGGCCGAAGCCTCAGCCACCGCTGCCGCAGGAGCTTCCTGTTTGCTTTCTTCTACTACCGGGGTAGAGCTTTCACCATTCTGACCGCTATCATCAGAGGCATCAGCATCCGTTTCTATAATGGCGATCGCCTCACCAACCTGAACCACATCATCTTCACCAAAAAGCTTTTTAGTCAGTACCCCTTCACTCGGGGAAGGAACTTCGCTATCCACCTTATCGGTAGCAATCTCCAGAACTGATTCCTCAAGCTCTACCGTATCTCCTTCTTCCTTTAACCATTTAATGATAGTAGCTTCGGCTACACTCTCTCCCATCTTGGGCATGATAAGTTCCACTTGTGCCATATGATCTGTAGTGTCTTATTATAGGTTCTTCGAGGGCGTCAAAGGTAAAGAATCAGTTGGTGATTTCAGCAGTGATCAATTCTTCCATACCCTGATGGTATTCGCTATTTGCCACCAAGATCCCTGAGCCCGCTCAATACAAACTGTAAGTCGCTGGTAACCCGATAATCACGAGCGTATAACTGATTGATGTGTTTAATAGCACTCAAGTTATCCGTGCTTAGACCACTTCTTCGGCTAACCGGGATCACTGCTTTTCGAAGGGGTGGCAGGTGAGCGGTATCCACTCGTTCGTCGTATCCAATCCAGGTTAATTTTCCTCGCAGCACGTTGATACAATTACTAAAAAACTTGC
This sequence comes from Owenweeksia sp., assembly GCA_965229445.1. Classification (GTDB taxonomy): domain Bacteria; phylum Bacteroidota; class Bacteroidia; order Flavobacteriales; family Schleiferiaceae; genus Owenweeksia. Next base: position 2,030,808 of record OZ245876.1, on the reverse strand, counting down.
CTGGTCGTTTAACAATGAAAATAAAGATGGGAAAGAGTACAATACCCAGAATTCCTATACAGGTATCTGCCAGTCGCTTAGCTAAGCGATTAGATTCTTTGGACAGATCATTAAATTGAACCGTATACCAGGAGCCACGGGCATCGATCGAATTGCTTCCGATGACAAACTCACTCTCCGAAGGGGCAATTTTGATTTCTACTCCCAGGGGATTGAGATTTGCCATATTCTTTAGAATGTCTTCTCCGGGTATATCATGCGAACAAAAAATCACTTCATCCAGATCAAAAACCCGCACGATTTCCGTTAAATCTGCTATGCTACCCACGTAATTCGATTGGTCTGCGTAGGATTCATCTGGTCTTACGAAAGCCAGATAAGCTATCTCTACTCTGCTTTGTCGCACCAATTGCGCTACCCTTTCTGCTTCTGCATGATTGCCAACAATAACCAATCGCCTCTGTTTATCTGCAGTGGCCAGGAGGTGAGTTTTTGTGATTTTCTGAATCAGCCATCGCCAGATTGGCAATGCCAGCAAAGCCCAGAAAAACCCGAGTATGATGATGGCTCTGGAGAAGCGATAAGCCTCGTCAACTAAACTATATCCCACTAAAATTATTAAGGTACCGGTAAGTACACCCTTTAAGAGATTTCCTAGTTTGGCAGGCCTCTCATAACCTCCATTGATTAAAATAGACACAAGCCAGGCTGCGGTATAAAGCGGAAAGGCGGTCCAGATTAATTCAGACGAATACTCACCACCTACCACAAAGCGATGATTGTGTTCCCAGTATTCTTTAATATAGAATAGGCCCGTAAGCAAGACCACGGCATCCATGAATGGCACCGACAAGTATCTTACCGCTCTTTTAAGCATAGACATACCGGCACGCAGGTAGATCGCAAATTTTATGGCAATATTGAAGAAGGAAGCGTAAGTGCCACTAAAGTGTTTTCCGGCAAAAATGGCCATAGCCTTGTAAAAGACATAGACATAATTAAGGCTACCTTTTTTGGTGCTTTCTCCTTTGTAGTGAATGATACTGGTGTCTGCCAGATAATAGTTTTGATATCCCGCCTTAAGAATTCTGTATGAAAGGTCTATATCTTCTCCATACATGAAATAATCCTCATCTAGCAACCCGGCTTTATCAAGGGCAGACTTACGGATCCACATAAAGGCACCAGCAAGAATTTCTATGGGATGATTCTCATTTTCATTCAGATGCCCCATGTGGTAGCGGGCAAATATGGATGAATGCGGGAAAATGGCGGAGAGACCAAATATCTTGTAAAAGCTCACCCAGGGAGTAGGTAAACCCCGTTTGCTTTCCGGTAAGAAATTTCCTTTACCGTCGACCATCTTTACCCCTAATGCTCCGGCTTCGGCATGCTCATCCATAAAATCAATACACACGCGAAAGCTGTTGTCTTGTACTACCGTATCCGGGTTGAGTAAGAGAATGTATTCACCTTTTGCCTGGCGAATAGCCTGGTTGTTGGCTTTTGAAAAGCCCAGGTTTTCTTTATTGGCGATGAGCTTCACTTGAGGAAATCTGCGGGCTAGCATTTCGAGGCTGTCGTCAACAGAATCATTATCCACCACAAATACCTCATGCGCAATACCATGCGCGGCCTTTTCCACAGACAGCAAGCACTGCTCTAGAAAGTACTTGACATTGTAATTGACGATTATGATGGATAGCTTCATAGAGGATCTAGTTCCTGACCTAAGCTATCCGCACGATAATGCGCATTTATTAGCTGGTTAGCTTCATTTATTTCTGGCAAGTAGAAAACGGAGTATGATTGATTGTGGTATGAAAGGACTTCATCGGCGGTACTGTAATAATCAAACTTCACTTTCAGGTTATTATCAGCTTTCAATTCTAATTCAGGCCAGTACCATCCCGCGATAAGCAAGCAACTATCTCTCTGCTCTGCGGCCCAGGCAAGGGTTTGTTCTACTAGATGAGACTTATTTTGGCGTTTATGTAGGTCGATTAAGGCCGGTCCCTGAAGTGGGTCAAAGAACAGCTTGGTAGTGCCAGACTTAAACTTAATGGCCAGTGGGGAAGGGGTGGCACCACGAAAGGGATTGGCATAATCAAAACCAAATGAGAAGGTAGATATAAGCGATGCAATAAAGAGCAATTTCAATTGCTTGGTACTGCCTAAAAATCCGACCAATACCATAAGAAATGGTAGGGAAGGAATAAAAAATTCTGCTTTGAAGGGGAGTCGGGCAAACACCAGCAAGCATAGTAACCACGCAGTAATTGCCGCCAAGCCTAGTTGGCGGAAGCTAGCTTCGCGACGCTTAAAAAAATTCAAGACACCCTGACTTAGCCACTTTCCTTTTAGTATCGCTATGGCCACTAAAAGTGGAAATCCCCAAACCCCGATGGTCAGTTTGTATCCGATACTTGCCCAACCCGGAAAAGGAGGTTTGTGGAAATCGAGAAAACTTATTCCGTAACGCTGCAGGGGAGGAAGAAAAGAAATAATAGCCACTCCACCAGCGCTCAAGAAGTATCGGAAAAGGGTATTCCTATTCTTCGTTCCCGTTGCCAGACAAATGGGAATAATGAAGGCAATGGATGAAATTCTGAATCCTGTAGCCACACCTAAGGCTACTCCGGCATACCATACATTGCCTTTTTGCAGACTCAACCATGACGATAGTATAAACAGAAGTGCCAGGTTGTAGTCGATGGTGTAAGTTCCGGCCGTAAAGAATACAGGAATGAAACCAAAGGTGAGGCTCAACCAAAAAGCATTGTTGATTTTAAGGTTTTGGAGGATGTGATAAAACAATACCACACACAGAGCTGTAGCCAGTGCACTTAGTCCATTATAGAACCAATACTGATGGTTTAGAGGCCATAAAAAAGCCAAAAGCAACTCATATATAGGATGGCCAGGAAGGCGGGAGACCTCATACACGCCTGATTCAGAAATCAACTTGGCGTTAAGAGCTTGTGACCAGGCGTCTTCCTCACGGCCATACCCAGCAAACAAAAAAGGCGTTTTGCTTGCCAGGGTGATGAGGAACAGGTACCAGGATTTAAACTGCTGGTGCGCAGGCATATTACTTTTTGTTGATCGAGGTTTCGTACGGCGTTCTGTTGGCAATACTGCGCGCCAGGGTAATCTCATCAGCATATTCCAGTTGATCGCCTACCGCAATACCACGGGCAATCGCAGAAACACTTATATCATATTGAGAGAGCTTTTTGAAGAGATAGAAAGCGGTGGTTTCCCCTTCCATAGTAGTGCCCAACCCAAAAATGATTTCTTGAGGTTGATACTCCTTGATTCTTGTAATCAGGGATTCTACATTAAGTTCTGCCGGACCAATACCGTCCATAGGACTAATAACGCCACCGAGAACATGGTATAATCCGCGGTATTGTCCCGTATTTTCAATAGCCATAACGTCTCTTAAGTCCTCAACTATGCAGATTAGGTCTCTGTCTCGCGCAGGATTGGAACAAATTTCACAGATCTCATGATCAGAGAGGTTGCCACAGGTTTTACAGTGCTTAACCAGAAGTTTGAGGTTGTTGATAGACTCAGCCAGAGCTTCAACTTGAACCTGATCGGAACGAAGCAGATGCAAGGCCAAGCGCAGAGCAGTCTTTCTCCCGATTCCTGGGAGAGTAGAAATTTCATCTACCGCCTTTTCCAAATGTTTAGAAGAGAAATTCACTGCGTGTGATAATGATTGCAAAGATGTGAATTAGAATAGATAGTTTCAGCCTATCCATGCAGATGTTATTCCGAATTCATTCACATATGTCATTGGAGACCATAGGCGATTAATTTCGATGCAAATTTAGCTTTTGTCTTTGCTTGGTTGCGGTTTTGTAGCTGTTTGCAAAATATAAGGGATGCCTCGTGAATTTCAGGTTGGAAGTTTTGGAAGATTTAGTGAACTTTCAATTGGGGTCTGCGGGAGCAGACCCCGGGCAAAACCTCAAAGGTTTAGTAAACCTCAAAGGTTCAACCCGGAAAAAGCATTTCTTTGCCACAAATTTCCTCCATGAACCCCATGTTAATCCTGGTCCTGGTGGCCGGTTATTTTCTCATCCTGATTGGCATCTCGTATTTATCGGGAAAAAGTGATAGCAACGATGCTTTCTTTTTAGGTAACCGCCAAAGTCCCTGGTATGTCGTGGCATTTGGCATGGTTGGGGCCTCCCTTAGTGGTGTAACCTTTATTTCTGTACCCGGCTGGGTGGCCGATAGTCAGTTTAGTTACATGCAGGTAGTGCTTGGTTATGTCGTAGGTTATGCAGTGATTATTAAGGTGCTCCTGCCTCTTTATTACCGATTGGAACTCACTTCTATCTACACTTACCTACAACAACGTTTTGGGGAGCGTTCCTATCTGACAGGCTCCGTTTTCTTTCTCCTTTCCAGGGTCATAGGCGCCGCATTTAGACTTTATCTGGTAGCTATTGTATTGCAGTATGCCATCTTCGATTCACTGCATGTGCCCTTTTGGTTAACCGTGATGATCACAATCCTGCTGATTTGGGTGTACACCTTTAGAAGTGGCATCAAAACCATTATCTGGACAGATACTTTGCAGACCACATTCATGCTGGCCGCAGTGGTCATTAGCGTGATACTCATCAAGCGTGAATTATTACCTGAGCAAGGCTTAATTGAATATGTAGCCCATTCAAATAAATCACAAGTATTTTTCTGGGACAATTGGCGGGGGGCGCAACACTTTTGGAAGTCTTTTCTCAGCGGTATGTTCATCACCATTGTAATGACCGGACTTGATCAGGATATGATGCAGAAGAACTTGAGCTGCAGAAGTTTAAAAGACGCTCAGAAGAATATGTTTTGGTTGAGCATCGTGTTGGTATTCGTGAATTTGGTGTTTCTGTCTTTGGGAGTCTTGTTATATGATTATGCAGCAGCACACGGAATAGCAGAGACCGGTGACAAGCTTTATCCCGCGGTGGCTTTGAGTGGTGATCTGGGGATGATGGTTTCAGTATTTTTTATCATCGGATTAATCGCCGCGGCGTATAGCAGTGCTGATTCTGCACTCACCGCCTTAACTACCTCATTCTCGGTAGATATCTTAAAAGTTAAGGACATGGCGCCCGTTCGGGGGAAACAAGTCAGAAAATGGACACATGTAGGCTTTTCAATCGTGCTTTTGCTGGTGATTATATTGTTCAGATACACGATTGATGAAAGTGTAATAAAGGAATTATTTGTGGCAGCAGGATATACCTATGGACCACTGCTGGGATTATTTGCTTTTGGATTGTTTACCAAGTACCAAATAAAAGATCGTTTTGTACCAATAGTAGCAATCCTCTCACCAGTGCTTTGCTACATCCTGAAAGACAATTCAGAGGCCTGGTTCGGGTATAGCTTTGGCTTTGAGCTGTTACTGGTAAATGGTTTACTCACCTACATAGGGCTCTTCCTTCTACGCACAAAAGAAGGTCAATAGCCAGTTATTTTGATGGCTTAGTGAGTTCCTTCCTTGACAAGCTTGATATTTCTCAGAATAGAGCCATTATGGTTTATCCTCAACATGTATAGACCCCTGGATAAATTACCTAAATCAAAGGATGGGGTAAGCGACATATCAGGATTTTCGAGGCTTTGAAGTACCTTGCCACTTAGATCAGTTAGAACCAACTTACAATCTGCTAATTCCTCAGGTAATTCTACAAATAAATTGTCATTAGCCGGATTGGGATAGATTTTGATCTGTGCGGCTAATGCTACCTCAGGAATACCAATCCAATTTACCGTAATCTTTTTCTCATAATCATCCGTTCCACAGGCATTGGTGGCCAGTAACTTCACCGTGAAGGTGCCCAGTGAAGTGTAGGTGTGTACCGGATTTTGCTGAGTGGAACTATTGCCATCCCCAAAGTCCCACAGCCAGCCAGAAGGATTAAATGAACTCACATCTGTGAAGCTTACAATATTGCTGTTTTGCGAGAATGTGAAGAATCCTCCTGGTACATCCAATACTTGCACGGTGTCGGTTTTCACACTTAAGCCACCGCCATTGGTTACTTGTAATTGTACCGGATTAGGACCACGCTTGGAAAAGCTAACCGTATGCGGACCGGAACCGGTAGCTGTAGCCGGGGTCGCATTAGGACCAAAGTCCCAGGTATAGGTATCAATTGCACCGGTGCTGCTATCCTGGAAAATGAAGTTATCACCTATGCAGCCCGTATTGGAAAATTGAAATCCGAAATTGGCAGTGGGAGGCGTTACGGATTGGTCAAATAAATTAAAATAGTCTAGTGACAAGTCTGATTCATAACTATTGCCGGTTTTAGCTCTAAATCTTATAGTCACTACCTGACCGGAATAGGGGAGCATGTCTATCTGATTCACAATCCAGGACGCGCCCTGGTTACCGCTCACCTCTGGTACCACATTAAGAACCACTCCCGTTTCAGTAATAAGATCGATGTTAAGTTTTCCCATATTCCCACCGTACATATGGTACGCATATTCGATGGTAGGTTGTGCCGCAGAAGTATCGATGAACAAGCAAGGACTCATGAGGATAGCTTCCGCACTGTCACATCCTGATGAGGCTTCCAGATAGAGGTATTTTCCCGTGGCGCTGCCAGGAATATAATCCTGATTGGGCCCTGTTCCAGCAGAAGGAGTGGGGCCACTGATTACTCTAAAGTCATGATCATCAATATGGGTATTGCTCAGGTTATTCCATCCATCATTTAAAACACAGTTTGTTTGTCCACAGTTTGATGCGGTACCGCAAGCATTAAAGCCTTCAAAATTATTGAGATAGGGCACCCCATATTGAAAACTACTCACCAATCGAGTACGCGATCTCAAGGTGTCATTTAGCGGATTTCGATCAAGGTCGTAATCCACCAAAAACTCAAAATCGTAATTGGTATTGGGCAATAGGTTTAGGGCAGACCCTGCAAATTCATGAATATAAGTGGCTCCAGGGGCGATGGTATCTTTAATTGTATCAGGCACAAATACTCCCCCGTTGAAGCTATAATTCACCACAAAGTTGAAGGCATCGTTAGAACCATGGTTCACCAGGTTAACTCGCACCGGAACCCCGCTGGTTTGATAGCAATCAGGCATACCATATTCTGCAGGAGAACTCATGGTTAACACTTCAATATCATCCGAGAGATTACAATTATACAGTCCCTTGGGTTTGTTTAAGGCATCGCTTCTCACGCCAATACTGTTCCCTAGCATAGGTGCCACCGAATACCATTCATCACTACTGGCATAGTCTGCTGAATCGGCTATATAGAAGGTATCTGTGGCCAGACCGATAGAATCCATTTTCCCCGCCTTGAGTCGATAAACGACATACTGTGAGACATGCGGTACAGAATCCCATGCGAGAATCACCGTAGAATCCGGACAACTTGAAACGGCCATAAGGTTTTGTGGAGCGTAGATTATGGAAAAGGTTTTAGCCGTTACGGCTGTATCTCCGGCACGTGTAATCCTCATCAGACCTTTATCAGTAGTGGCCAATGGTGCGTTCCACAGCAGATCTCTGCGGCTGCTGCTAAGATTAGAGCTTATTCCCAACCAGGTTGCCCCGCTGTCCAGAGAATAATCGAGCGTAAAGTTGTTGCTATTGGTTCCGGCAACCCAGCTGATCATAATTTGAGTACCAGGCTGATAGCTCTCGCCTCCGGCCGGGTTAATCAGCACTAAGCTGTCCATCACAAACTCATAGCTGATGGAGTAAACCTGCTGACTAGTCACCACCTTGGAGCCATTAATCTCGATAGTGATATCACCGCTACCAGGCGCCGTAAAGGTCACCTGTTCAACATTGTTTAAGCTATCTACTGCTCTTACTGCATTGGATGTTAAATTGGCCACATTCCAGGTAGGATCGAGCACCCAGGGTAAGTAGGAGGTGCCACCTTGCTTCACTACCATATCGAGATCATTGACTAGTATTTTGCTTGAGGACGGGTTCCCAACAGTGTCCGTCCAGCATACCAACACTCTCACTTCTGAAACACTGCCTGAGGGAACAGGAATAATATGCGAATTAATTCCGGAAGAAATGGAATCAACTATTATAGTTCCGGCCTCAATAGCTTTATGTGCGCGGTAGAAATTTGCTTTGCCATAACCGTAGGTAAAATCCGGACCTGGCCGTCCCAAATCTAAGGCTGTATTGAGAAGAACTGCCTTAACGGTAGAAGCGAGGGGGTCTTTTCCATTATTGTAGTGGCGATAGGCCTCATACATGGTTGCAACACCTCCTGCTACTCCTGGCGTAGCCATGGAAGTTCCGGATTTGGTATTATAAGTATTGTTGATGGGAATATCCGAAGTACTGTAAACAGCGGTTCCTAAACCGGTGATATCTGGTTTCAGGCGTCCATCTGGAGTGGGTCCGCGGCTGCTGCTGCCACTAATGCTGTTATTTCTTCTGGCATTAGCCACCGTAATTTGGTTCTTGGCTCTTTGATAACCAACCGACATCGTGCCATAAGGAGGTCCAACCGGGCTACAGTTATCGCCACCCTCATTGCCTCCTGCCCACAAGCCTGAAACCGTAGGTCTGCTAATAGGAAGATTATCAGTTTGAATGGAAATACTATTATAAGGTGAGGTAGGAAAACAACCTAAGGTAGAGCCGTATGAACCGCTGATTAATCTTACGCCAAATTGATCGTAATCGGTAGGAGCATTGTTGAGGTTATCACTAAAAAAACTCATGACCAATTCTGCTTCGGGAGCTGCTCCTTTTGCAGTTGGCTCTACAATTCCTGCTCCAGCCAAGGTGCCAGTAACATGGTCACCATGATCACCCTGATTGATACCCACAGCATTCTGTAAAATCCGGTCATTATAATCCAGGTGATTTACCGTGCCGTCATCACCCACACCCACCACAACTCCTTTCCCGTTGAAGGTATTGGCCATGACGTTGGGGTTTTGAACGTAATCCATGCGGTGACTGGCGCGAGAATAAAAGTTTAGTGCCACATCCTGACCTTGAACTTCTTCCACCAACACGATAAAAGGTTCATTAGCCCACTGCCAAATATCATCTTCTGCAATTATTACGGAATATAGATTGTGTTCAGGTATGGCCTTTTCAATATTCAGGTTTCTGTTTCTAAACAAATCTTGAATAAAGCTTGCTGGAATATCTCTATAAAATCTAAGCATTACCTGAACCTGGTCTCCACCGCGACGGATGTGATCGGGAATTTGCCCCTGGTAAAAAGCCTGACTCAATTTCCACTCTGGCTTAAACCTGATGACATAAGAAGCTGCCGCGCTCAAATAATTTTGAGCTTCTGCCAATTTAGCCACCTCAATAGCGCTAACAAAAGTTTGCTGCGGTATGTAGTCCATGGTGTGAATTCCGGCTATGGTCTTGTTTAATTTGAGAATTGGCGATTGGATTAAACGATATATTTTACCGTTTACCACCTCATCCTCCGTATAATCCCACTCACTTTGATCAGGAGTATAGGGCTCGTTTAACAGATGGATCTTTTGCTGTGCAATTGCGCTGAAAGCCAGGCAAAGGATCAAAACTCCGGAATACTTAAACTTCTTAATCATATTATTTACTACCAGTTGAGACACCATTCAATAATTTAAAACCGCTTGAATTCAAATTAGTTTGATTTGAATTATTGATCCTTTATTATTCTATACGTAATTGAACCTACAGAGGTCTGTAAATCAGCTAGGTAAACTCCCTCTGGAAGATCTGAAAGCCCAATTGTAACCGTGCCGGTGGCATTGTTATAGCCAAGATCCCTTATCATTTTTCCACTGATATCGGTAATATGGATTTTATGAAGAAGGACACTTTCCGGAATCTCAACATGGATAGTTCCCTGAGTTGGGTTCGGGTACAAGGTCATTTGTTCCAGCACTCGTTCGGGAGCTCCAATAGTCGTAATACTCACCGTGTCAATGAAGCTATTATCACCGCAATCATTGGTGGCTGTCAGGGTCACAGCATAGTCTCCATTCGCGGCATAAGTATGTGATGGATTTTGAACATTCGATGTATCGCCATCACCAAAGTCCCAGTGCCACTTCAATGGCCCACCGGAGGTGCCATCGTTAAAGCTTACAAGATTTACGGCCACACTGTAATTAAAGCCGGCAGATGGCTTGGGCTTAATGTTTAGAGTCTGACTGGATTTATCCGATCCACCGAGGTTAAACACTTCAAGTGAGGTTTGTTTGAATGAGCCGGTGTTGTAAATTACGCTATGTGGACCGGCAGTATTGGCAGTAGCCGGGGAAGCCCCAGAGCCAAAATCCCAGCTATACTGGGAGATATTCCCCGTACTGTTGCTCTGGAATACGAAGGTGTCTCCTGTACAATTGTTGGTGTTGGTGATGGTGTACGCTGCAGTGGGTGCACTAAAGGATGTGTCGTAAAATTTGAAATCATCCAGCGCCAGATCTGACTGCCAGCTATCGCCCGTTTTCCCTCTAAACTGAACCACAACCACTTGCCCTATGTAGGGACTGAGATCAATCTGTCCTACGAGCCAGTTTACGCCTTGATTTCCGGATACTTCAGGAACAATATTGGTAACAATGCCTGCTTCCGTGATAAGGTTAACATTTAGTTTCCCCATATCACCACCCATCATATGGTAGGCATATTCCACCATTGGAGCTACCGCATTGCTATCAATCATTAAGCAAGGAGAATTGAGAATGGCCAGAGCACTGTCACAACCGTTCGAAGCCTCCAGGTAGGCGTAGTTACCTACGGTGCTGCCGGGATTGAAATCTATGGTAGGCCCGGTTCCGTTTGAGGGGGTTCCTCCATTATCTACCCTAAAATCAATATCATCATGTAGTCCGTTGCTCACATTTTCCCATCCATCATTGAGGGAGCAAATGGTAGAACCGCAATCAGAAGTGGTTCCACAAGAGTTGAAATTTTCAAAGTCATTGAAATAAGGCATTGTCTTTGACCCGGTGTTTACCACAATCTGAATATTGATGGTATCGTTGTATGGATTTTGATCATTTCCGTAGTTAATCCAAACTTTTAAATCATTGACCCCAACCACTAGATTGATGATGCTATTAAAGGTGAAATTTATCGTTTGTCCGGGTGCCAGCGTGTCATTTCCCGACTGCACAACCGGCATGCCGCCATTGAAACTATAGCTACAACTATATCCAGATATTGGATTGAGAGCATTATTTAGCAATTCAATTTCGACAGAATCAACCAATGAAAAGCAATCAAACCTTGAACTGGCCTTTGGGTTGATCACATTTGATATTCCCAAATCGTCTGATATCAGGCAATTAAAGACACCTACTGGCTTCTGAATGGCGACTATCCGAGAACCTGCAGCCCCGTTTACTACTGAAGCCACTGAAAACCAATCATCGTTCTTACCTGGATCATTGGGTTTCACCACATAAAAGGTGTCTGTGGTATAACCTATGGAATCCATATACTTGGCTCCCAGGCGATGTACGTTATATCCAGTAACTGAGGGAACCGGGTTCCAGGTAAGAATCAAGGAATCAGGACAGCTGCTGTGTATAGAGAAGTTAGTGGGCTCATTGGCGATCACAAAAGTTCCTGGTGTAATGGAGGTATCCTGACCTCTGATAATGCGAATCTTGGCCTGCTCGCTAGTAATGTTGGGAACATTCCAATTATAATAACGCCGAGTGCTGTTGACGTTGGAATTTATTAAAGTCCAACTGTTTCCGTTATCTGTAGAATAATCCAGTCTAAAGGTACCAGTACCCTCGGGGGCATCCCAGCGAATGTATTCATTGCGTGTAGGGGAAAAGCCTTCACCTCCAATAGGGTAAGTAATGACCACATCATCTTTCACAAACTCATAAATGATATAGTATTTCTGAACGCCAGAAGGAATATTGTAGGCATCCACGCTAAGGCTAATAATTCCTGAACCGGGGTTGGTAAAGGTTACCTGCTCCATATTGTTTAGACTATCCCTTCCTCTCGTGGCTGGTTGGTTTAAGGTAAAGGCACTGGGGAAAGGATTTAGCACCCAGGGATCGTATGTATTGCTTCCCTGACTTACATCTAGATCGAGATCATTGACCAGGTCAGGGCCGGCTGAAGGGAAGGTGGGAGGATCGGCCCAGATAAGCATGATTCTTACTTCGGCAAAGTCGCCGGTGGGAACCGTAATGCTGTGATTGTTGGTGCCTGAACTAATCGAGTCAAACAACCAGTTTCCTGCGGCTATTACATCATGTGCCCTGCGGGCATTAATGCGTCCATAACCATGCTTGAAATCCGGTCCTGGGTTGCCCAGGTCGTCAGCGGTGTTGAGCGCACTTCCTTTCATGAGCACACTTTCAGGATCTTGTCCACCATTATAATGACGATATGCCTCATACAAAGTGGCCATGGTTCCAGATACGCCGGGACATGACATGGAAGTTCCCGTTTTAGAAGTATAGGAGTTAGGCGTTGGCAGGTCGGTTGTACTATAAACCTGGTAGCCTACGGCCGCAATATCGGGTTTGATCCTTCCGTCAGCCGCCGGGCCACGACTGCTAGAGCTGCGGAGAAGGTCAACACGCGAAACATTAGCCACCGTCATTACATTCTTGGCCACCTTATGTCCGCCCGTAATATTCCCCCATCCTGAAACACCGCCGGAAGTACCTGACACCCCATAGCCACATGAGCTTGCTCCGGAATTCCCAGCGGAGAACACATGAAGTATAGGCGGGTTTTGCATGACGTCCATATCCATAGTCCGTGAACCAGTAGTGGGACTATTGGTGTAACCGGCACCACAACCATTGGAATAGGAGGAAGAGGTGATTCTTACACCGTGGTTGATAAAGTCATTGTCTACGGATGATAAGTTACCGGGATAGTCATCGTATAATATATCAGCTCCTGGTGCATTGCCTCGTCCCTGAGGATCCTTGTTGCCGGCACCAAAGACAATTCCAGCTACATGATCGCCATGATCGCCATTGTTATGGCCTAGTAAACCGGATACTCTGCCCTTAAAATCCACATGTTCACCCAGCACACCATCATCTCCATGGCCTACGGTAACACCGGTTCCATCAAAATGTACGGCACCGGGATAGCTGGCTTGCAGATAATTAACTCGGTGATTCGTACGAGCAGAGTAGTTTTCTGGCTCCCCGGGTTTGTCCATTGCCTCAAAATAGGCTACAAAACTCAATGAGGCGAGAGGCAAAATTTCATCCGGACTTATGACCACTTCAATGATTTTTTCATCTGCATAGTGACTTCTTACCTCATACCCCTTTGCCTTAAGCCTTTCAATGACCTTCAAGCCATTCAGATTTTTGTAATAGGTGATGGAACCCTTAAAACGATTATTGTCCTGCCATGCCCAATCGGGAATATTTTTCTTGAACATATCAGAAGATAACTTCCATTCTGGACGAATGCGCAACACGGCTGATGCCTTCGTAGAATTAAAATAGCGCTCTGCCATTTTCACTTTCTCGCGGGGAATGCTAATAATAAATGCGCGTTTGGGTAGAAATTCCAATACTTCAAAACCCTGGTACTTCTGGTTGAGATTTAAGGGTGCATCATTGACAATCCGAAAAATCTGACCTTCAAATTCCTCATCAACACTAACTTCCCATTCCTGGTTCTCCAGGGTGATCTTCACCGATTCAAGAAGGATAGGGGTAGGATTGTTAGAGCTTTGAGCCATGGATGTGTATCCCAAGGAAAGGATAAGCAGAAGGGAAAAGAATCGCTTCATATTCTTGTGCAATAGGGTTTTTCAATAATCCTCAAAAATAGGCATTGAAAATTTAAGTAGCAACAGCACATGACTGTCGGTTGATAAGCTTTATTAATAGATCCTTACAATCATAATGCAATGATCCAATAGGAAGAAGATCATAATCAACCTGAAGATCAAATGGATTCCTATTTTTACCGCCCTATTTAGAATCTATGAGAGCAATACTATCACTTCTTGTCACCATAATTATTTTCAGCTACAACCATGCTCAGACAGAACAGTCCAGTGCTCAAATCTTACATGGCTTAAAGAAATTACAGAATACTACACGGGTGTTATATCTGGCGGCACATCCCGATGATGAAAACACGCGCATGATAAGCTGGCTGGAGAACGACCGACATATACGCACAGCCTACCTTTCATTAACTCGCGGTGATGGTGGTCAAAACCTAATCGGAACTGAACTGGGGGCCAAACTTGGCGTATTGCGTACTCAGGAATTGATGCAGGCGAGAGCCATCGATGGCGGCGAGCAATTCTTCACCCGGGCAGTGGATTTTGGGTATAGTAAAAATCCAGACGAGACTTTCAAGCAATGGGATAAAGATCAGGTACTTAGCGATGTGGTATGGGTGATTAGAAAGTATCAGCCCGACATTATTATTACGCGTTTTCCCGCCGATGCACGTGGCGGTCACGGTCATCATACGGCCAGTGCTATGCTGGGTTTGGAAGCCTTTAAATTAGCCGCAGACCCGGAAGCCTATCCTGAGCAGCTGAAATATGTGCAAACCTGGCAGGTGAAGCGCATCTTTTGGAATCACAGCACCTGGTGGCGGCAGAACCTGGATAGTATCGCTCAAGTGGATGACGATTACTCGGTGGTGGATGTGGGGGCTTATAACAGCTTACTGGGCCTTTCATGTAATGAGCTTGCCAGTTATAGCCGCTCGCAACATAAAAGTCAGGGTTTTGGGGTATCCGTAGCCCGGGGCAGCACCAAAGAATACCTGCAATTGCTTAAGGGGGATAAAGTACAGGATGATATTACCGATGGCATCATACCTGGATGGCAGCGTTATGCCTGGTCAGACGGAGATAGAATGCTCAGGGAGCTTATCGAAGATTTTGATGCCTTGAATCCACAGGCCTCGGTAGCTAAGATGATGGATTTAATGAAGGGCAGCAATAGTATAGGTAACGCTCAAGTTAGGAACTGGTTTCAAAGCGAGCTCAGTGAATTGATTGCAAGCTCACTAGGCTTGTATGCAGAGGTGACTAGCAAGGAAGAGTTTATACCCTCGTCTACTGATTATACATTTAGTCTGAATATGATTTCCAGGGCCAAATCTGAAGTGAAACTTCAGGGGGTGAGCGTGGCAGGTCAAACATTGGCCGTGAGCACTAAAGACCTGATTCTTCCGGTCAACGAGCGTAAGACTATTGAGTTTGAGCTTGATTTGCCGAAAAACATTTCGCAACCATATTGGTTGGTGGAGGACTACCAGCAAATGTTTAATGTTAAAGATCAAGAATTTATTGGCTTACCAGAGAATATACCGTCGCCGGAAGTGCAAGTGAGTTTTGTGGCAGAAGGCAATGCATTTACACTGCGTTTGCCCATTATCTACAAATTTACCGATAGGGTGGATGGTGAGGTAGCTCAGCCTATGGTTGTGGCTCCGGAAGTGGTAGTTGATCTTTCTAAAAGCAATATGATTTTCACGAATGACCAGTCTCAGAATTTTGAGTTGAG
The DNA here is from genome assembly GCA_965229445.1 of Owenweeksia sp. Classification (GTDB taxonomy): domain Bacteria; phylum Bacteroidota; class Bacteroidia; order Flavobacteriales; family Schleiferiaceae; genus Owenweeksia. The sequence continues at coordinate 2,015,286 of OZ245876.1, read as the reverse complement.
TTGGAAGAGTTATGACCAGAAGGATCATGAGATTCGCCTTGCCGCGGAAGGATGGCAAATAATGCCAAGTCTAATTGAGGTTAAAGGCAATGCCTCAAAAAGCTGGCAAAACATTGCGGTTACCGTAATTCCTGAAAAAAACTCGCAACTGTCTTCGGTTCTGGAAGTTAAAGTGGATGATGGTATGGCCATGTCGATGGTTGAGATTGATTACCCTCATATAGATAAAAGGGTGGTTTTTGAAAAGGCTCAGTTGAATTTGGTGGCCATTGATTTGGCCAAAAGGGGTAGTAAAGTAGGATACATAGAAGGAGCAGGTGATATGGTACCGCAGGCCCTGGTAGAAATGGGTTTTGAAGTAGAGATGTTGACGAAGGAAATGATTCTGAGTGCAGATCTTTCGGGTTATCAAGCAATTATTGCCGGCATAAGGGCTTACAACACGCAGGATTGGCTGTCGGAAGTGGAGGCAGCGCTGTTTGAGTATGTAGAGAATGGTGGGAATTATATCGTGCAGTATAATACTGCTTCCCGCGATCTGCGTTCGCGACAGTTTGGCCTATATCCTTTCACACTATCACGTGAACGAGTAACGGAAGAAGACGCTGAGGTCATTTTTCTAATGGAGGATCATCCCGTATTGAACCTGCCTAATCAATTATCTAAAAAAGATTTTGACAACTGGGTGCAGGAGCGAGGCCTATACTTTGCCAGTGATTGGGATGAGGCCTATAAGGCTCCCCTGGGTTGGCATGACCATGGAGAACCCATGCGCGCTGGTGGACTTATTATCGCCGATAAGGGAAAAGGTGCCTATATGTACACCGGGATTTCATTCTTTCGGGAACTACCGGCCGGTGTGCCTGGCGCTTACCGCCTGTTAGCCAATCTTATCAGTTATGAAGCCCAGATCAATGAGTAATAAGCGCGTATTTAATTCCTGGCGTCAATTGTATAGCATGGTACTGGCCTTTCTGGCTTTGCAACTGCTTATTTTTTATCTGATTAGCCTATACTATTCCTAATGAGCATACTTGACTGGATAGTATTGTTTGGAACCCTCTTTGCCATTGTGGGTTTTGGCGTTTGGAAAACCAGACAGAATCAAAGCATGAACGACTATCTCAGGGGTGGGAATTCTATGAATTGGTTTACCATTGGTTTATCTGTGATGGCCACTCAGGCCAGTGCTATTACATTCTTGAGTGCCCCAGGGCTGGGCTATGAGAGCGGCTTGGGCTTTGTGCAATTTTACTTTGGATTACCGCTGGCCCTGGTAATCATCTCTGCCTTCATTATTCCTATCTACTATAAGCTTAAAGTGTACACGGCTTATGAGTACCTGGAAAGCAGATTTGATCTGAAAACCAGACTTTTGGCTGCTTTTTTGTTTTTGATTCAACGCGGTTTGGCGGCCGGACTCACCATTTTCGCTCCGGCCATTATCCTTTCCACTATTTTAGGTTGGAATCTTAATCTTACCAATCTTTTTGTAGGCATTTTGGTGATTATTTATACGGTAAGTGGTGGGACTAAAGCCGTGAGCCTCACTCAAAAGTGGCAGATGGGAATTATCTTGCTGGGGATGGGTCTGGCCTTTGCCATTTTAGTCTATCGCATTACCAGCTTTACCAGTTTTGCATCTGCCCTGGATCTTGCGGGGGCGGTAGGTCGCATGGAAATCCTCAATTTTGATTTTGACCTCAATCAGCGCTATACCGTTTGGAGTGGCTTAACCGGTGGTTTGTTTTTGGCGCTCAGTTATTTTGGAACCGATCAAAGTCAGGTGCAGCGTTATCTGACCGGTCGCAATGTGAAGGAAAGTCGCCTGGGATTGATGTTTAATGCGGTGATCAAGGTCCCCATGCAGCTATTCATCTTGTTTACCGGGGTATTGGTTTTTGTGTTTTATCTCTACGTAAAACCACCGGTGTTCTTTAATGAAACCGCCATTGAGAATATAGAAGGAGCGCAATACCAGCAAGAGTTTCAAGAGATTCAGAAGAAGTATGATCTCCATTATCAGGAGATGGCTGTGGCCAGAGATCGGTTTATTAATGAGGCTGGAGAGGAATTTAAGCAAGCCTCCGGGAAGCAAGCTTTTGTGGATGCCGTAGCGGAGGAGAAGGAGATAAGAGGGGAGGTGAAGTCTCTACTCCTCAAATCCAACCCTAACTTTAAGGTTAAAGACACCAATTATGTATTCTTGAATTTTGTGATGAATTACCTGCCCGTTGGGGTAATAGGCTTGATTATCGCCCTTATTTTCTCTGCCGCGATGTCCTCTACTTCCGGTGAACTTAATGCCCTGGCAACTACCACCTCGGTCGACATTTACCGGCGTATTTTTGATGCTGAGGCTTCTGAGCGGAAGCAGGTTTTCATGTCTAAGGCGCTTACCATTATGTGGGGGGTGATAGCCATCGGCTTTGCCATGATCGCAGATCTTTTTGATAATCTTATTGAGATGGTTAATGTTCTGGGATCCTTGTTTTACGGTACCATCCTGGGAATCTTTGTGGTCGCCTTTTTCCTAAAATGGATTAAGGGAGCAGCTGTCTTTTGGGCGGCCATTATCGCCGAGGCCAGCATATTGCTTATTCACCTCGGTCGGGTAATGGAAATCCCGCTGGTAATGCGATATGAAGTGGAATATCTGTGGTACAATGTAATTGGTTGTGTGATGGTGGTGATCCTGGCCATACTCTTTAACTCATTTAGGCAGAAGCCTAAGCTTACATAGAAAACCTCAAACCAAAGTGCCAGGAGGCCCGGAATTGAGATACAAGCTCATAGCCGGGAATATCGTTGAAACTTACACCTGGTCGTAGCTCCGTGAATAGATGAAGGTCGTTGGTGCTTTTTCCCGCCTTGCCCAATCGCCAGTCTAGTCCCAGAGGAGAGGAAAACCCAAAACCAAATGAGTTAGGCTGCTTAAAGCTTTCAGTGCTTTGCTCCTGGGCGTTATTTGGTTCAACCGGACTGGAAAAGGGGAAACCGGATTCCTCGGATTCCAGATAGCTATAGTCGTAGCGATCCACCACTATATTGGAGCCAAAGTTCAGGTTTAAGTTTAGGTTTACCCCTCCATAAAAAGACACACGGTCAAGGTCGTTGGTGGTCCATAGCAGTGCTGTGTTAAGACTTATCTTATGAACCATATATGATACGTCAATATTGGAATGATAAGTAGAGTCTATATAGTAGTCTTTACCGGTTTGTGAAGAAGTCAGGGTATCGTAAGGACTGCTCACCGTGCGAAAATACCCGTCACTTAATAATCCGGGTTGAGCATAAGACAAACCAAATCTCAAGCGTCGTTGCACTTCGCTACCTCTCTCGTCTGAAGATTGCCAGGCAAAACCGGCCATAAGCTCAAATACCCCTGTACCGTATTGGTAGAAATACTCCTTCTGCTCGTATAGGTCGAGGTTGGAAGGAATGAGACTGCTGTTTATGTTGTTGCGGAGAAAGCCATCTGCTGTGGCCTGGTCAAAATTGGATTCCAGTCCGGTGCTTACAGAAAAGTCGGTGAATTTGAAAGTAGGTTTATTAACCTCCTGGCCTTTGGTTGAAATTGATAAAACCAACAGGGTGGAAATAAAGATGGATATACGCATGCTATAGTTTTAAGCAAGAAACCGAATTAAGGGGGTAATATTGTGTTTATGATGATGGTTTATGGATATCCTCTACCGGCCAACCCATTAATTTCTTAAACCTAATATAGCTGGGATTAAGCCATTGAAAGAGTCTGTTTTGGTATCTAAACTTCTTCAATTTATAATTTAGGCTACCAATATTATTAACCTGACAATTAAATAGTTCTAAACCATATTGGTACAAGGCTATATCGGTTTTAAGAATTTCTTTCAGGAGTTGTTTTTCTCCTTCACTGATGTCTTCCTGCAGCTGTCTTTGCTTGCCTTTATTTTCGTTGGTATAGAACATCAGAGGCCAGTTTAAATTGTGCGCCAGCATGATGATGGAAAGGTCGAATTCTTCAGTGATTCCTACCAGCTCAAACTCATCTTTAAGATTTTTCCTGGCTAGTGCCAGAGCCTCTGTTTCGTTACCCATGATATGGTCCATGCCTGAAACAAATCGAGTCTGTAGGTTGTATCCGTAAGCGCACTTCGCAAAGTCGATAACATTAGTAATCCCCTGCGGCAGATCTTCAAATTTTTCAGGTTTCTCCAAGCTGTAATAGTAATGGGAGATGAGCTGGTCAATGGGGTTACGCAGAAAAGTGAAATAACGAGCTGGTCTGGGAGAGTACTGGTGAAAGCCATATCTGAAATGCCCCATCAGGGTTTGCAACTCCGCAGTATCCTCAAAGCCTGATTCTATAGCCTTCTGCGTATAAATCAAACTTAGGCTGCCTTTCTTTTTATGCCGCCGCCGCACTAGAGCCTGTAAAGACATGCCCGCAGTTTTAGGGATATGCATGATGTAGTTAAGACTCGCCATGCCGCCAAATTATACTATTGCCAGCTATTGGCCTATTCCTTAATCCAAAGGCTATCGGTAAAGTATTTTCTGGAATCCTGAAAGTGCGCCTTTACGGCAAAGCCGTTGTGTTGTGCCAGCTCTTCTATTTCGTTCAGACTGTACTTGCGGGAGGTTTCCATATGGATAGCTTCATATGCCTTCAGTGGATAGTTTTCTCCCGTTATTTCGAGATGTATAGTTTGGTCAACCAAACTGATCAGGTAGCTTCTGCACTCTCCGCTTTGAGGATTGTAAACGGGATAATGCATGAACTTCGAAAGATCAAAATCACCACCTAATTCGCGGTTGATGCGGGTGAGGAGGTTGAGATTAAAATCACGGGTGATGCCAGCACTGTCGTTATACGCATCGAGGATAACCTCTGGGTCCTTCCTTAGGTCTATGCCACTGATGAGATGATCTCCAGGGTTCATTACTTCACCAAGTTCCCTAAAAAAGGTATCAGCTTGGGTCAACGAGAAGTTACCAATATTACTTCCCAAAAACAAAATGACCTTTGGGGAGTGGTCAAACTTGTTTAATTCCTCTAAGGCCCTAAAGTACTCATAATTAAGAGTGTGTACCTTTAGTTCCGGTATTTCCTTGCTTAAAGATTCTTCCAGAGAAGAAAGGGCATTTTGTGAAATGTCCACTGGTAAGTATTCAAACTCGGCCCTACTGATAAAATGCTTAAGCAGGAGTTTGGTTTTATAACCATCTCCCGCACCAAATTCTACGATATCAAATTTCTCCTTTAACTGCAGATGAGATAAGATTTCATCCTTCTGCTTATCAAATATCTCATATTCACAATCGGTAAGATAATACTCGGGCATCCGCATAATCCTTTGAAAGATTTTATCTCCCTCAGCATCATAGAAGTACTTTGAAGAAAGGGTTTTTACAGGCGTGCTGAGTCCGAGGTGAACGTCGCTGGCAAATTGATTCATTAAAGTAGATGGCGTGCTAATCATTATTAATTTATCACTTATCATTTATCACTGACCTCACTGGCCTTAGTCCGGTAAACTGCCAACGCAAATGAGGATGAAAAAAGTTGCGATACGATTTTCGGCTATGACCAGGCGGGGTGGCTACTGAAGCCCCTCTCAGCACCATTTGGTTGACCATAAACTTGCCGTTATATTCTGCTGCCGGACCAGCCCAGGTTTTAAATCTGGGATAGGGAAGATAGGCAGAGTTGGTCCATTCCCAGCGCTGTCCCCAACTCAAGGCGTCAGCCGCAGTTTCCCACTGTCCTTCGGTAGGCAAATGCCAGCCTTTCCAGGTGCAAAATGCTGCGGCCTCGTAATAGGAGATATGTGCAACCGGTAGTGAAAGGTCCAAGTCTTGCAAGCCACTCAGGCTAAATCTTTGCCAGCCATTTTCAGATTGGCGCCAGTAAAAAGGGGCATTCACTTTCTCAGCCTTTAACCAATCCCATCCTTCGGCATGCCATAGCGAGAAATTCTGATAACCGCCATCCTCCATAAACTCAAGCCATTCCCCGTTAGTTACCAGGTGCTTTCTTATTTCATAAGCTTCCAGGAATTGATGATGGCGTCCCAATTCATTATCAAAGCAAAATCCATCACCTTTATAACCAACCTCATACAGACCTTCAGGTATACTCACCCATCCATTTGCTTCCTCGCGGGTACCTTCCTTAAACTCACTATCATAAACTGGTGAAAAAGCCTGCACTCCCAGGATATACTTGAAATCGGTAAGAAACAACTCCTGATGCTGTTGCTCGTGGTTTAAACCAAGCTCTACCAGCGCCAGAGCTTCAGCATTGGTACAATCTGAGAGAAAAGCCGACATATGTTCATCGACATGCTTGCGATAAGCCTTAATCTCTGTAACAGGAGGCCTGGTAAGCGCACCACGTGAATTTCGCTCTAAACGTTCCCCTAAACTTTCATAATATGAGTTAAAATAATAGGCATAATGTTCATCAAATATTGGATAGGAAGGTGCAAACTTTTGCAGAACCATAGCCTCAAAAAACCAGGTGGTATGTCCCAGATGCCATTTTGGGGGACTAACATCTATCACGGGTTGAGCTACAAAATCTTCATCATTAAGAGGTTCCATCAGTTTTACTGTGTGCTGACGTATTTTTCTGTATCGCTGAGCTAGGGCTGTAATTTGTTTGGAGAGTTTAGAGGAAAGATTCATGATGAACTAAAGTAAGACTTCAAATAAAGTGGCACAAAGATATCATCCGATACCAATGATTATGGTCGCCAGGAGGACATGCCCACGACCTTCATTTGCGAATTTATTACCAGTACTTTGTTTCGACCGATTAATAATCGTCTCATTCTGAGGCGTCAACATCTGACAATTAATTAATTATCAGGTAGAATGAAGATAGCTTCTCTAAGTTAGTCAATTTCTTTCATTAGTCCGCAAAGACAACCTCAAAGGTTTAATAAACCTTTGAGGTTGTCTTTCAAATTCACATATTGGTTTTATTAGAATTCCAGAATGAACCCTATACTCGGTATAGCTGTGCCCTGAGCATTTTCCAATTCCAACAAATGATATCGGTCCATGCCGGTAGCAGGATCTGTGAATGTTGGGGGATCCTCATTGGGATCTACGATATAGTTTGGTGGCCCGGTAACTGAGGCTCCAAAAGCGTTTTGCACATCAAAGTACAGATCCAAACTAAGTTTATTAAAATACCATTTCCGGGTAATCCTGAAATTCAACCGATTAAATGCGCCAAATCTTTCCGAGTTTAATCGGTCATAATCGGGAAGAATGCGCCCCACACGATCATAAACCTCCACAAAACTACCAGCATAAACATCACCCGGAGTAAAGGGAGCACCACCTAGTAATTGATATTGGGCGCCAAACTCCCAATTTTCACCGAATTTTTTCCCTGCCGTTAGGGTCACGATATACTGGTTATCCCATGAGGACGGAATAAGCTCAGCATTTTTGTCTTCAAATTCACTTTTAACCAGGGTCACTGCCAGCGTACCAAACCAACCCTTATAAAGCTTTTGCTGATACAGAAATTCAAGACCATAAGCTCTTCCATTGGAAGTGGATACTGCCGGTCCATTGCCTATCACACCAAAATCACCCCCCAGGTTAGCCAAGCTTATGGAGTCTGTAAGCATAAAGGGATAGTTGCTGTATTTCTTATAAAATCCTTCCACCGTAAATTTTGCTGACCAGGGCATATAATAAGCGAGACCCAATACGAAGTGTTCTGCCTGAATATACCTGAGATCAGTGTTGACCAGCGCTCCCATTTCGCGGTATCCCAGCGTGGTGTAGGGTGGTAGTTGGTAATAAAGGCCATAATTCGCATTGAGACTAAGTGCTGAAGAGATATTGTAGGAAAGTGCAACTTTCGGTGCCAGCTGATTAAGTGGATTAGACATACTGGAATTAAAGGTATTCCCGTCACCTCTTAAGCCCACAGTAAGACTTAGACGTTCTTTAAAGAGGCTTCGTGTGGCACTGCCAAAAAAGCTGTACTTATATAAACGCAAATCGCTGTTGTACACAAAAGCTGGCACTCCCGCTGGTACTCGTAGGTCAGTGGTTTGTGTGTTGTATTTAGCTTGCTCAAAGCCAAACCCTGTAGTAGTGCGCCAATTTCCCTGTCGGTAAAAGTTTTCTACTCTCAACTTATTTTCAATTTCTTGTGATTGATAATCGAGAAGTTGAGTTTGGGTAGGATCGTTATCAACATACTTCTCGGCCGTATTATTTAGCATGAATCGACTCACAATAACATTGGTGAATGAATTTTTACTGAAATGAGTGTATTTGGCCCCGATAGAATAATTCCACTGCTCATTGACTGGTAGTACTTGCAGTTGATATTGTTGGTCTAAAGTTTCATTGGCATCCAAATTGAGTTTAAATTGATCGATAGCTCCCAAGCCCAGCACCGTTAACTGATTCTTGTCGTTAAATTTGTGTTTTACCTTAAATTGAAAATCGTTGTAGGTAGGGAGAAAAGACAGTTCAAATAGCGAAAACAAGAATTGCAGGTAACTGCGTCGCGCGGAAGCGAGAAAGCTGGTTTTTTCGCCCAGAGGACCTTCCAAAGTTAATCCTACCTCAGAGGCACCTACCTGAAATATTCCACCCAGTTTGTCCGTCCGACCATCCTTGAGCTTTAAATCCATGACGGAACTTAGAGCCTGAGCCTGGTTAATGGGAAAAGCACCCGTATAAAGATCAACCTCTCGGATAAAATTCACATTTATCAATCCAACCGGACCACCACTGCTTCCTTGGGTGGCAAAATGGTTTATGCTAGGGATTTCGATGCCGTCCAGGTAAAATTTATTTTCATTGGGTCCACCGCCCCTGATAATAATATCGTTTCTAAAATTGGGTGTTGACGCCACTCCCGGGAGACTTTGAATCACGATGGAAATATCCTGATTACCCCCAGGGTTTCTTCGTATTTCATTAATTCCTAAACGGTTAAGCGAGACTGGACTCTCCGCAATTTTTTGAAATTGATCTTGGGCAGAAACCGTTACTTCTTCCAGGGATTCAGAACTTTGCTCCAATGCAAAATTCAGTTCTCTTGGCTTGGCCAGCGTAACCTGTACTTCGTACTCAACCTTGTTCCTATAGCCTACGAAACTGGCCTCTACATTGTAAAGACCTGGCTTCACCTGAATCTCGAAATACCCATCCAAATCGGTGGTGGTACCGATTTCCGTTCCCATTATTATCACATTAGCAAAGGGCAGACTCTCATTATTCACCCCATCTACTACTCGTCCTCGAATAGTTCCCAATTGCGCGCTTGACACCAGACATCCAAATAGGCCTAAGATGAAAAGGAAGTATTTCATTGCTAAACTTTAGGCAATAAGAAACCCTGACCATCGGCCAGGGTTCACAAATGCTCTATTTATTTATTGTCTAACCTTCTTCCGAGGCTTCTTCTGTGTAAGGATAGTAAATTTCAGTTACCCATTTGCTGGTGTCAGGTTCTGTGCCTGGGTCAGTTACATACACTTCAACTGCGGCAGCACCTTCGGGCCATGATAAGCCGTTTTCTTTCATATATGCTCCCAAAGCCATGTGCTCATTTTCTGTGTTATAGCCACCCATATGCACCGCTTTTAAGGCTGGTCCGGCATAGCTCATTTTTTTGGTAATGCGGTCATTGCCAGGGAGGTCTGAAGTTACAGCCACTGCCGGTTCTACCACCGTACGATCATTTTCTTCATCCCAATCATAAAATAGCGCCATGGGAGGCATCAACATATTTGCTCCAGCCTCTTCGCCCAGATAGCCCATTATTTCACCGTAACTCTGACCAAAGAATTCAGAATTTAACGCGCTTATGGCCATTTCGGTTTTAATACCATAATAGGGCATAGATTCCATGTCTACTTTTTCAATTGCCACATCCGGGGTGGCCGCAGGCATGCTTTCTACCATGGTTTTCAGATTGCTCAGACCTTCTTCAAAATCAGCGCCTACAGCGTCATCCATCCCTAGATTAAACACCCTGAAAAAGAATGGTGACTCACCCATAAAAGCCCAGGTTACTTTGGTGACGCCGGGTTCTACTTGCTCAAATTTCCAGCTTCCATCGCTTTCTCCCATACCTTCAAAGGCGATGTGCGTTTTTATTGATTCTCCAGGAACGGCTTCCGTTATGGTTTGGGTTCCTGCACCCGCCTTTTCACCTTTCCAGCTGTAGGTAGCCCCTTCACCGGCCGATTTATCACCATAGGTAACTTCCATTTCCGGATCCATCTTGTGCCATTTACTCCATTCACTCCAGGTCGTAAAATCACTAACCACATTGTAGATCTGACCGGCATCTGCCTTAATGGTTTCGGATCGCTCTACGCGATATTCAGGGTCAATGGTTGCCATCCAGATAGAGTATCCTCCGATGATTACTATCAGGACAATTAAAATAATTCTTAATGCTTTCATAGTTGCGAGTGCTTTGCTTTGATATTAGTTTGGACTATCAAAATTAGGAATTCTCCTGTTATCCTAGCCATAGCGGCTAAAATGAACGTGAATAAAAGTGTTAAACCTGAGGCTTCCCAGCGCGTAAAAAGGTCATAAATTTGCGCGCATGCATGAAAAGATCCTTATCCTTGACTGTGGTTCTCAATATACCCAGTTAATAGCCCGTAGAGTTAGAGAGTTGAATGTTTATTGTGAGATTATTCCTTACAATCAAAGCATTGCATTAGACGACAGCATTAAGGGTGTGATAATTAGTGGCAGTCCAGCTTCTGTCAAAGACGTAAACGCACCACAAATTGACCTCAACTTATTTAGGTCAAAAATGCCTCTTTTAGGGGTCTGCTATGGAGCGCAGTATATGGTACATCGTTCGGGTGGTAAAGTTGAAGCATCTGGTACCAGGGAGTATGGGAGGGCTTTATTACAGGATATCAATTATGAAAACAGTTTGTTCAGGGGTATTCCGGAAGGTTCTCAAGTATGGATGAGTCATGCTGATACCATCATAGAACTTCCGAACAATTTTAATATTGTGGCCAGTACCCGTGATGTGGAAGCTGCCGCGTACCAGCTTGAAGGAGAAGAAACTTTTGGTATTCAGTTTCATCCAGAAGTTTATCATAGTAAGGATGGCAAAACCTTACTTAGAAACTTCGTAATGGACATTTGTAAGTGCAAGGGAGATTGGACTCCTGCTTCCTTTGTTGAGGAAACAATCAACACTATGCGCCAAAAGCTGGGCAGTGATCAGGTAGTATTGGGATTAAGCGGTGGGGTAGATTCCACAGTAACCGCCGTGTTGCTTTCGGAGGCCATCGGTGACCAACTCCATTGCATCTTTGTGAACAATGGCGTCTTGCGAAAGAATGAATTTGAAAATGTTCTCAAACAATATGAGAATATGGGTCTCAATATAAAGGGCGTAGATGCCTCCAACCGCTTTTTAGACGCTTTGGAAGGTGTGGATGACCCTGAAAAGAAACGCAAGGCCATTGGTCGGGTATTTATTGAAGTATTTGAAGATGAAGCCAAGGCCATCCGCGATGTGAGCTGGCTGGCACAGGGTACCATCTATCCCGACGTGATAGAATCGGTTTCGGTAAATGGCCCTTCAGCAACTATTAAATCGCATCACAATGTAGGTGGGCTTCCGGAATTGATGAACCTAAAGGTTGTGGAACCTATGAATACTCTTTTTAAGGATGAAGTGAGGCGTGTTGGGCGTGCTATGGGTATTCCCGAAGACCTTCTGGGAAGACATCCCTTCCCAGGCCCGGGACTGGCAATTAGGATTATTGGTAAGATCACCAAAGAAAGGATTCAAATTCTTCAGGAAGTAGATCATATCTTCATTGAAGGACTTAAGGAACACAATTTGTATGATGATGTTTGGCAGGCCGGTGTCATGTTACTACCTGTCAATTCGGTTGGGGTAATGGGAGATGAACGTACTTATGAAAGTGTTGTAGCCTTGAGGGCAGTAGAATCTACTGACGGCATGACGGCCGATTGGGTGCATTTACCCTATGATTTTCTGGCCGAGATATCCAACAGAATAATTAATAAGGTGAAGGGAGTGAACCGTGTAGTTTATGATATAAGTTCCAAGCCTCCTGCTACCATAGAATGGGAATAATGAAGCTTTACACTTTTCTGCTACTTTTTTGTATGTCGTTTGCGGTCTTTGCCCAGCCCGATACCCAGGTGCATACGGTTGAGTCCGGTGAAACCAAGTATGGTATTTCCAGACAGTACAAAATCAGTATTGAGACCCTGGAGAAGTACAATCCGGATATTAAGGCCGGCCTGAAAATCGGAATGAAATTGCTCATTCCTGCTCCCGACGAAGACAAACCAGATTATAAGGATGTCATTCCCGCTCCCGGCAAAGATCAAGTGGTGCATCGAGTTAAAGCAGGAGAGACGCTTTATTCATTAGCCCGGCAATACAAGGTCTCGATAGCTGATATCAACAAGCTCAATCCGGAGTTGAACAGTGGAGGATTAAAGGAGGGTATGACTTTGCTCATTCCCCGAAAATCGGAGGTGGTAGAAGTAAGGGACAGCAGCTATTATTGGCATGAAGTGAAGGAGAAGGAGACGGCCTGGCTAATTTCGAAGACTTATGATATCTCATTAGACAGCCTGTATTATTTAAACCCTGAGGCAGAGTCGGGTCTAAGGATCGGTCAAATGTTGAAGTTGCCCCTGAATCGTCAGCCTGGCAAGCCGGTAAAACCGAAGGATGGGCTGGCAACAGATAAGCCCCTGGTAACACGACCACCAGTTGATGGGGAGCGTTTAGCCGATACCGCAGATGGATATATTCTATATCCGGTTAAGGCAGGCGACACGTTTTACAATTTAAAGCAGAGGTTCTTAACGGACCGGGATGAATTAATTGAAATCAATCCTGAATTAAGCACAGGCTTGCAAGTTGATAAGTACATATTAATACCCATCAAGCAAGAGAAGCTTCCCTCTAACTTTTTTGAAAAGATTTTCAGCAGTCCTGAGGTGGTGGGACCGGATTCTGACCCTTCCCGAGAACATTTAAGAGTCAGGGATTCTATGAACACCGGAGAAGAGGCCGTTGAACCGGTGGAAATAAAAGATGATACACTTAAGGTTGATTTGAGTCGGCCATATACCGTGGCGGTGCTGCTCCCTTTTTATGCGAATGGCGATGTCTCTATGTTTGAGGATGGTATCAACCCTCGCTCCTCGGTGGCCATAGATTTTTACAATGCTTTTTTGCTGGCAGCGGATAGCCTCACGAAACAAGGGATGCACCTGAAATTAAAATTGTATGATACGGAAAACAACTCTGCGCGAGTGCGTCGTATCATTTCAGAACTGAGATCAGAGAAACCAGATTTGGTGATTGGCCCTCTCTTTAAAAGCCACGTAGAAAAAGTTGCCAGCAGCCTGGAGTCTGCGGAAATCATGGTGGTAAGCCCACTTAGTCGAACCGTAGAAACCGCAGGTCACCCTAATCTGATAAAGTGTATTCCGGGTTCCTCCGCCAAAGTGGCCAAACTGGCTCAAACCATTAATGAGCATTATGCCGATGCCAATTTAATTTTTCTGGATTATGAGGCCGCACGGGGTGGTGGACAGTCCAGGGAAATATCTGAAATAATAGCCCGGTTAAACCCATTAATGGAGGATCAGACTATCAATCGGTATTTGGTGGAAAGCATTGATGGCGATTTGAAGCTGGATAGCATTCTAAATCTGTCGCTGGCTGATAGCGCTTTAAATCTGGTAGTTACACTTTCGGAAGACAAGGTATTTCTCAGCACCTTGGTAGGAGAGCTGCGCGGCGGTTCTTCCAGAGACTCAACCAGAGTTAGGCTATTGGTACCTGAGAAGATTATGGACAATAACACCTTGGATTACAATTACCTAAATGAGCTACAGGTAACCATGGTAAATAATAATTTTATTGATTTTCAGGACTCTATTACCACAGCCTTCATCCTTCGATATAGAGAATTATATCATGAAGAACCTTCCAAATATGCTTTCCAGGGTTATGATGTAGGCATGTTCTTTTTGAGTAAGCTCTGGCGTACCGGCACTTATTTTAATCGAGCGATACAATCTGAAACCAGGCTGCTCAGTACCGGATTTAAGTTTAGAGCCTCTGACATGGGTGGTTATGAGAATCAGTTTTTGCTGCTCACCAGGGTGAGGGATCATGAGCTTACCGAGGTAGAGGAAGTTAAAAACTAGGAATAGGGAACAGGGAATAAGGATGAGTGGATGGAAATTGATTAGTGATTAATGATGAGTGATAAATAAGAGCTAAGTGCCCAAATCAATGCACAGGCTTGGAAGGGAGCTTCCGTCAGGCTGCCTGTCCTCCGCAGGAGGGAGTGTCCGCCTTAGGCGGACGTATCGAAGCTAGGGAACAAGGAATAAGGAATAGTTGCGGGGGTAATAGCAAAGCTATAGAAAGACCCAATGTCAGGCTGAGTGTCCGCCTCAGGCGGACGTATCGAAGCCAAGGAATAAGGAATAGTGGATGGAAAATGATTAGTGATTAATGATGAGTGATAAATAAGAGCTAAGTGCCCAAATCTATGCACAGGCTTGGAAGGGAGCTTTCGTCAGGCGGACGTATCGAAGCCAAGGAAAAGGGAATAGTTGAGGAAGTAGGATCTAAGAGTTAAGCACGAGGAGTACTATAAGTGAAAAGCCTGCCACCTTCTATGTTATGACGGACGATCGAACATGGGCGTGATTTTGGCAATACTGATCAATCGCATTGGAATTTACCAGTATAAATTTCTTTAATATTCATTCCATTTAGGGTTGATGAAGGCTCCTCCCCGGGGTCTGCTCCCGCAGACCTCATAATTAAGGTAGGAGTTAATAATATATAGTCAAAGCAATAATTTGTGGTTATGCTTTATGACTTTCTAAGTACAGGTAGGATTGCAATCAATTAAAGTCTCTGATTGGCTGCTGAAAATTGATGCATCTTACTGCTATGCTAAATTGGAGCAGGACACCAAAATCCAACTTTTCAATCATCACCATCCCTAAGTTGAGGCAAGATCTTAAGCATGCATTCCGTTCTCAATTCGAAGGGTTAAATTTTCACTATGCATTCCTCAATTCAAATCAATCTCCCCGCCTTTGAGGTAGGTGCTGAATAAATCTGAGAAGTTAAAACCATCCACAATGCGTTCTTTGTTTAGCTTAGAATGCTCTGCCAGCGACCATAATACCATTTCCATTAAAAAATACCGGGAACTCTGCTCCAAATCAGCAGCATGCGCATCGATAATTCTTTTTAGGGGAGGAATGCTGTCTAAAGTTTTCTGGTATTCCGACTCCGTGAAATCCGACAAAAACTCCACACTTTGACCTCTGCCGAACCATTCAATCAGTTCGTGGTAGGCATTCTCCTTATCACCGGATTTTAAGCGACCCATTTCAGGTAAGTAATGCCCGATCAATGTTTTAACCGCGCTGGCAATTAGGTGTTCTGCAACTTCTAAACTCCCTTCTTGCTCACCTTCGTATACCAGTTCTACTTTTCCAGTTACAGAAGGTACAATGCCCAGAAAATCGAGCAAACGGATGGAGGTATGGTCGCTGCCGTTAATGAGATTTCTTCTTTCCGCCGCGCTGTATAGATTCTCCATCGCCGATATGGTTAATCGGGCTGAAACACCACTTTTACGGTCGATAAATTCATTGTTTCTGGCTTCAAACGCTACTTGCTCCAGGAGGTCTTTAGCAATGTCGGGCATCTCAATTCCCGATTTTTGCTCCTCTGGAATGCGGGCTTCCTGTTCTGTGATTTTCCGTCCCACATTAATGCTTTCGGGATAATGCGTAATTATCTGGGAACCAATACGATCTTTCAAGGGAGTTACGATGCTACCGCGGTTGGTATAGTCTTCTGGATTCGCCGTGAACACAAATTGGATATCCAAATTCAATCTGAGCTTAAAACCTCTTATCTGGATGTCACCTTCTTGTAAAATATTAAAAAGAGCAACCTGTATTCTCGCCTGTAAATCTGGCAATTCATTAATCACAAAAATACTGCGATTGGCTCTGGGAACCATACCATAATGAATCACTCTTTCATCGGCATAAGACAATTTGAGGTTAGCCGCCTTGATTGGATCCACATCACCAATTAAATCTGCTACCGTAACATCTGGTGTGGCTAATTTTTCAAAGTAGCGCTCATCGCGATGAATCCAGTAAATAGGGGTATCGTCGCCTTGTTCTGCGATGATATTCCTGGCCAGGGTGGAGGTCGGTGCCATCGGGTCATCGGCCAATTCCGAGCCAGCAATGGCAGGTACGTACTCATCTAGTAATCGGGTCATTAAACGAGCAAGCTTCGTTTTGGCCTGACCTCTCAGCCCCAGAAAATTAATGTTGTGTCCGGAGAGAATAGCACGCTCTAAATCGGGAATCACACTCGATTCAAAACCGTGGATTTCTGAGAAAACGCTTTTGCCCTCCCTGAGGGTGGTCAGTAGGTTTTGCCTCAACTCCTGCTTTATGCTGCGTGATTGGTAACCTGATTTCTTTAATTCTCCTAAAGTGGATATGGGAGGTTTACTCATTGTTGCTATGGTGTTTGACCTTAATTTTATGCTTAGTGTTTACAGTTTGCGCCGACGATTGTTTTCGTAATCCTGGAAGATGAATTCTCCTAAACCTTTCAATCCCGTGTAAAAGGCCTTGCCTTTATTGGCTGCAGTAAAATTCTGAACAAACTTTTGCAAATAGGGATCCTGGGCGATCATAAAGGTGGTGATGGGAATATTCATGCGTCGGCAAGCCGAAGCCTTGTTTAGACATTTGTTTACGATATAATCATCCAGGCCGAAGCTATTTTTATAGTAGGTACCATCAGGTTCATTCAGACAACTAGGCTTGCCATCCGTGATCATAAAAATCTGTTTATTGGAGTTTTTCTTCTTGCGCAGCAGATCCATCGCTAATTCCAAACCGGCTACGGTATTGGTATGATAGGGGCCAACTTTGAGATACGGCAATTCTGAAAGTTTAATTTGCCAGGCGTCATTGCCAAAAACTATTATATCCAGGGTATCTTTTGGGTAGCGAGTTCTTATTAACTCGGCCAGTGCCAAGGCCACCTTTTTAGCTGGCGTTATCCGGTCTTCTCCATAAAGAATCATCGAATGACTGATATCAATCATCAGCACCGTGCTCATTTGAGCTTTGTGATAACTTTCCTTTACCACCAGGTCATCGTGGGTCATGCCAAACTGGTCAATTCCCTGGTTGATCAATGCATTCTTAATACTCTCGTTCATCGCAATTTGATCCAGGCTATCGCCAAAACGATAATCCCTTAGTTCAGCAGATTCTTCATCTCCTTGTCCGCTATATTTGGTCTGATGATTTCCAGTGTTAGATTTTTTCAGCTTTCCAAAAATCTGTTCTAATGCTCTACTTCTGATTAGTTTTTCGGTTTTCGCCGTCATGCTCCTTCCACCGGATCCCGGACCGTCACCCTCGTCACCGGGCGGATCTATTTCTTCGCGGATATAGCCCTGGCGCAACAAATCTTCTATGAAGTCTTCCATGGTATAGTCCTTTGTGGTAAGACCGTATTCCGCATCTAATTCTTTCAGCCAATCCAGCGCTTCATCCACATCCCCTGAGGTATGCAGCAACAACTCTTTGAATATGTCCAGGAGTTTTTCAAAAGTGCTTTTGCCTTTTCCGGTAAACTCACTGAATCTCAGTCCAGCCATGTAGGTTAGTAATTGAAAATCTAATGTAAGGATAACGAATGGGAGGGAACATTGTTCTGGAGCGAACTGCTGATAACGGAGAATAATTCAGTTAAGAACTTGAAGCATTGAGGGAACAAGGAATAAGGAATAATGGATGGAAAATGATTAGCGATTAATGATGAGTGATAAATTAGAGCTAAGTGCCCAAATCAATGCACAGGCTTGGGAGGGAGCTTTCGTCAGGCTGCCTGTCCTCCGCAGGAGGGAGTGTCCGTCACAGGTTGACGTATCGAAGCCAAGGAAAAGCAATTAAATCAGTATGAGACAGGTTCCGTCAGGCTGAGTGTCCGCCTCAGGCGGATGTATCGAAGCCAGGGAACAAGGAATAAGGAATAATGGATGGAAAATGATTAGCGATTAATGATGAGTGATAAATTAGAGCTAAGTGCCCAAATCAATGCACAGGCTTGGGAGGGAGCTTCCTTCAGGCTGCCGGTCCTCCGCAGGAGGAAGTGTCCGCCAGGCTGTTTGTAAGTTTTAATTTGCTGAAAGTATTGCATCGCAACAATGCCTCTGTAGCCAGGGCTGGCCTACGGATGCCAGGGAGCAGAAAAGTTTACGAGCTATGATATCCATTCTCCAGATGCAATCCCATCACACCTCGGGTTAGCAAATCCAGAAGACTCATGAAGGCAGACACAGACATTTCGGATTCTGAAGCTTAGCATACCTTATCGCGCTAAACTTCAGAGATCCTCCTCCTGTTTTCTACCTGCGATGCAAGGCAAATACTAGTTAAAGCTTCCTTCTTCTTCTTCCTTTTCCTTCAACCACTGACTACTATGCTTCTTCCAGATCCTCGCTAATCTCTGTTTAAATACTTCAATGGCTTTCTCGTCCTCCAGCGAGACAGATTTGGGATTACCCCATTCTTCTGGTTCCTGGATTAATACCATTTTAGTGGTAGATAGCTTTACCTTACTGCTGTCGGGACCAGAGGCATAAACACTTATAGAAGTACTAACTGCTACGGCCATAATTAATAAAGACTTCATCATTTTCTTGTTTTAGTTTTCAGTATCATGACAAGTTCCGATGTTCCCTTGGTTGCCTGACTGAAATGTTAATTTGCCGTTAATGGATCAGAAGAGGCTAACCAGGCACTAAAAACTATGCGTGAAAGGCATGTTAGGTTGTAGGTGATGACAGGTGACGGGCTTGTCACGTTTTACGTGATGTCGGATGTAGTCAATGTGATTAATATGGCAATGTGATGAATAACTGGACTTGCCCCGTGAAACGGGATGACGGGTGACAGGCCTGCCGTATTCTACTTAATAAGTTTAGCTCGTTCTAGAGAAGGAAATGTCACATTGAGCGTAGTCGAAATGGACATTTCCTGTCTTAGCCCAACTGAAGCATCCACCTATTTTAGGTCTCTTATTCGCCTCTGGCGAGTGCGCCACACCCGTCTCTGCCCTTTTAGCGATGGCGAGTAACAGGGAAGTTGAAGGAAAGCTGAAGTAAAGTCGAGACCCCATCATTAATTGCTGAGCCTGAATAATTTATAACACCAAATCTCCGTTATCTTTTCAGGGAACAATTTCAGGGATTTGCCATTAGTTTTAATGGCTCACTTCACGGCATGCCTTCCTTTCAATTATCTTCGATTCACTTTACATTTTAAAGCACTATGAAATTTCGCATTCACGCACTGTTAGGACTCCTAATCCTAATCAGTTGCGACCATCAGCCAACCCAGGTACCAGCATTTAACCGGAATTTCTCAACTTATATACAGGCATTTACGAGCGGGGTTATTTCCCGAAAATCGGAAGTTAAAGTACATTTTGTAAGCGCGTTGGACAGCGCCGCCTTGAACGGTTCTACTGATGGACTCTTAGAGTTTAATCCAAAGCTCAAAGGAAGCCTGCATTTCCCAGACAAGTTTACCCTGGTGTTTACTCCTGAAAATGATCTTGAACCTGGCCGTGTTTACAACGCCAGCTTAGCCCTTGGTGAAATCATGGACCTGCCAGATAGCTTATCCACATTTGAATTTGGTTTTCAGGTACTGCGTCCTGATTATGAGTTGGGGGATGTAAAGATTGTACCCATGGATGAACAAGGCATGGGGTGGTACAGTCTTCAGGGTCATATTCTCTCCGCAGATCATGCCAATCCTGAAGAGCTGGACAAGCTTCTGAACATCGAAGTGGCAGGCCAGTCAAGAACGCTACAATTCCTGGGCAGTACGCTTAAAGGGGTATATCAGTTCACCATAGATAGCATCCAACGCACCAATCAAAAACAAGTCATTAAAATCCTGCCTAATACCAACCAGGCGGGTGCCTCAAAAATGATGGCCAAAGAAATGGAGTTGCCGGCAATGGGGAACTTTAAGTATTTGAATTACAGCATACAATCGGGGCAAACCCCAGCAATTAACCTCCACTTTTCAGACCCTATAAATTCTTCACAAAGCTTAAGCGGCCTTATTACTCTGGAGGGGGCAAAAGAGTTGCGATTTGAAGTAGAAGGAAGTAGCATCACGGTATTTCCCGGTAAAGAAGTATCGGGAACTTTAAAGCTAAATCTTTTTGAAGGCATTGAAAATATCAAGAGCCATCTGCTCATGAATCCTATGGAAATTTCGGTGGAGTTTAAAAATGAGAAGCCGCGAATAGAAGTTATTGGCAAGGGCAATATCCTTCCGGTAAGCGACGATTTGATTTTACCCTTCAAGGCTATAGGATTAAAGGCCGTAGATGTTAAGGTGGTGAAAGTGCCAGAGGGAAATATCATTCAGTTTTTGCAGAATAATCATTACGATGGCAACAATGAATTATACCGGGTAGGAGAGGTTGTAGCCCGCAAGAGCATTGATCTTATTAGTTCGGGAAATCTAAAGCATTGGAACAATTATGCTCTCGATCTTTCAGAATTGATGAAACCTGAACCGGGTGCTATTTACAGGGTGTACTTTAGTTTCAATATGGATCAAAGCCTTTATACCTGTGAAGAAGCCGACCCCAGGGATCTCGCCGATGATAACTATTACTGGTATTATGATGACTACCATCATTCAGGAGGCGCCTACAATCATTCCGATTATTACTTCAACTATCCGCCTGGATACAGTTGGCGCTATCGCGATGATCCCTGCCATATTTCGTATTACAACAATCAGAATTTTGCCGTGCGCAACCTGATGGTCAGTAACCTGGGCATAATTGTAAAGCAGTCTTCATCGCAAAAATTAGACATTACCGTAACTGATCTAGTTACGGCTAAACCGGCGGCTCGCACCAATTTAAAGCTGTACAATTATCAGGGCCGTGAAATTGCTTCGCTGCGTACCGATCAAAACGGTTGGGCAGAGTTTGACAATAAGGACAAGCCCTATTTTGTGGTGGCTGAAAACGGAAAGCACCAAACCTACCTCAAGCTTCAACAGGGTAACTCTTTGTCAGTAAGCAACTTCCCGGTAAGTGGAAATGCGGTCAAGGATGGTGTGAAGGGCATGATGTACACGGAGCGTGGGGTGTGGCGACCAGGGGATAGTATCCACCTGAACTTTATTTTGGAGGATCAGTTTGAGAGTCTGCCTTTGGGACATCCCATACAATTTGAATTAATGGACCCCAGGGGCATGATGGTCGATCGCATGGTCAGAAACAAGGTTGAGGGAAGGATTTACGATTTTGCTACTTACACAGCGCCTAGTGCACCCACGGGTAATTATTCCGCCCGCATTAGAATTGGAGAGCATCGCTTTGTAAAGCAACTCATGGTAGAGACCGTTAAACCCAACCGTTTGGTGATTGATCTGAATTTGGGTGAGAATGTGTTAAAAAGCCAGGAGGGCACTGCCCGGGCAGACCTGTCCGTAAAGTGGCTTACCGGAGTTCCGGCGAGAAACTCAAATGTGCAGATCATGGCCACCGCCAGTAGTCATTACAATCCTTTTCCGGAGCAAAAAGCTTTTGTTTTTTCTGATCCCGTTTACCGCTTTGATCGCACTGAAAGTCAGGTTTTTGATGGGGCAGTTGGTGAAGATGGTACCGCAGAAATAGACCTGGAAGTTGGCCATTACGGAAGAGTGCCAGGTATGCTTTACGGCAGATTTGTGGTAAAGGCTTTTGAAGGCGGAGGTGATTTTAGCACCCAGTATTTCGATTCAAAAATTGCCACCTATCCGCGCTACCTGGGTATGAAAGTGGAAGATTCCAAGTCTTATTATTACGAAAGCGGAAAGGAATACAATGTCGATATTAAATCACTGGATCCGGAGGGTGAATTGACCAAAGCGGAGAATCTGGAAGTCAGAATTTATACCATTGGCAACTACTGGTGGTACAGCAACCGACATGGCTTATCAAACTTCGTTAATAATGAAGCTAAGTACCTGGTTGAGAGCAAGGTGATCTCGGCAAATGATGGCAATACGAAATTTAAATTAAGCATTCCCTCCAAGCGCTGGGGCAGATTTTTAGTGCGGATATGTGATCCTGAAGGTGGTCATTGCACCGGCAAGCTGCTCTATTTCGATTGGCCCGAAGATATGCGCAGAAACCGACCGGTTGAGCAGGGTAGCAATATCCTTAGTTTTAGATCGGGTAAGGAGAAATATGAGATTGGAGAGGAGATTACGGCCAGCATTCCTGCGGATGAAGCCAGCCGGGTGATGGTCACTATCGAAAATGGTAGTGGCATAATCGAAAAGCACTGGCTGGAACCCAGGGACGGTAAGGTAGAATTCAGCACCACGGCGAAGGAAGGCATGGCTCCGAACGTGTACATCGCCGCCCACCTCCTACAACCACATGCTCAAACCGAAAATGATAGACCCATACGACTCTATGGCATAGTCCCGGTGGAAATTTATGATCCTAACACACAGCTTGAACCGAAGATTGAGGTGGATGAAGTCTGGCGACCGGAAACCACGGTTGATGTCAAGGTTTCAGAAGAGAATGGCAGAGCAATGCAATATACCCTTGCGGTTGTGGATGATGGTCTTCTCAATCTTACCAACTTCAAGACCCCTGATCCCTGGAAACACTTTTATGCCAAGGAAGCCTTGGGAGTGGCAACCTGGGATATGTTTGACGCCGTGCTGGGAGTTTTTGGGGGCACCCTGGAACAAATATTTGCTATTGGTGGCGATTCTGAATTGATGAAAGCGGAGAAGAGCAACCAAAATAGGTTTAAGCCCATGGTGCGACATCTGGGTCCGTTTCAGTTGGAGGCCGGACAGACCGTCACGCATAAAGTGAAAATTCCAAACTACGTAGGGTCGGTGCGCGTGATGCTGGTAGCGGCAGATGATCAACGAGCTTATGGAAGAGCGGAGGAGAATGTTATTGTGCGGAAGCCATTAATGGTGCTCACTTCTTTGCCCCGGGTGCTTAGTCCGGGTGATCACCTCAGTTTGCCGGTGACCGTATTCGCCATGGAAGATCAGATTAGGCAGGTGAATCTCAAGTTAAGCACCGAAGGTTTGGCCAACATTAGGGGTGATCATCAAAAAACCCTTCAGTTTGATGAGGTAGGTGAGCAGGTAATTGACTTCAAGCTGTCTGTGCCCGAAGAGGCAGGTAATGCGGTGGTGAGGATAGATGCCAGTGCGGGTGATGAAAAGGCCTATGACTTAACCGAACTCAAGGTGCGTATCCCCAGTGCTGAAGAAACCGAGAGTTTCACCTTTAGTCTAGAACCGGGAGAGGACACCAGTATGACCTATGAACCCATGGGGGTTGAAGGGGGCAATAGCCATGTCGTGGTAGCGGCCACCATGCCGGCTCTTGATCTGGAAAAAAGACTGAAATATCTCACCGGGTATCCACATGGCTGTACGGAACAGATCGTATCGCGCGCTTTCCCCATGTTGTATTTAGAGGATTTGATGGAGTTGGATCAGGAAATGAAACTGATTAGAAATGAGAATATTAGGATGGCTGTTCAGGGCGTTTATGAGCGACAGCGCAGTGATGGTAGTGTACTTTACTGGCCTGGATATACTTCATCGGCGCCACATACTTACGTCACCACCTACGCCGGTCACTTTTTATGGGAGGCAAAGGGCAAAGGATATCAGGTTCCCACCGGAGTGCTGCAACGATGGGAAAACTTTCAGAAAACCTACGCACGTAACTGGCGAGCCCTGTACAATTCATCCGGCCGCATGTATAACCATCTGGACCAGGCCTATAGATTGTACACCCTGGCGCTTATTGGTCAACCGGAAATTGGGGCCATGAATCGCTTTAAAAACCTGTTAACCGATCAGGAAACCAGTCTCTGGTATTTAGCCGCTGCATATCAACTGGCTGGTAAAGAGAAGGTAGCCGCTGACCTTGCGTCTGAGGCCAATGCCTCCAGAGAGCAAGCCAGCGGGTATTATTACTACTATTATTGCCGCAGTAATTTGCGCAATGAGGCGGTGCGCCTGATGGTCATGCACGAACAGGGACAGAAGGCTCAGGCCTTGAAAGTAGCCCGGAAAATGGCTCTGGATATTAATTCCAGTCGCTGGTACAGCACCCATGGTCTAGCTTATGCCTTAAAAGCGCTGCTTGCCACCTACGCCGATAATGCTCGTGGCGGCACCATGACCTGGTCTTTTGATACCGAAGGAGAACAGTACCAGAAAACCAATAGCTTTACTTATGATCGCTATCGGGTGCAAAGAAGTCCGGATGGCTCCTATACTTACCGCGTTAAGAATACCGGAGATATAACCACCAACTATACGGTGAGCCGAACCGGCATCCCTATCCGCTTCGATGTGCCAGCCAGCAGTTCAAAGCTGAGCATATCCCTTACCTACGTAGATCTTAATGGAACTGAAATAGACGTAAGTCGGTTGCAGCAGGGCACGCAATTTGAAGCCATCGTGAGGGTCAGTCGCCAGGGTGTGGCTGATGGATATCAGGAAATGGCCTTAACGCAAATTATACCGAGCGGCTGGGAGGTGGTAAATACAAGGTTAACCGGTACTTACGACTCGGAATCTGAAGGATATTATAAGTATCGCGATATAAGAGATGACCGGGTATATACCTATTTTACATTGAAACACCGCGGTTATCAGAAGTATCGCATTCGCCTCAACGCAACCTATGCTGGCAAGTTTTATATGCCTCCGGTAAAGGCCGAGGATATGTATGATCACGAAATACAGGCCAATACTGCCGGCAGGTGGGTGGAAGTGATTCGCAAGTGAAGAAAAAGTTCCTGATAGCATCCCTTGTTTTTCTTGGCTTCTTGTCAGGATTGTACTTCTTTGCCTTGCCCTCGCCGCTTTTTGATCGCAGCTACAGCACTGTGTTATACGATTATCAGGATGAATTATTAGGTGCCCGAATCGCGGAAGACGAACAATGGCGATTCCCGATCATGGCGCAAGTGGATCCGAGATTTGAAGCCTGTATTCTCAATCAGGAAGACCAGTATTTCAGGTCGCACTTCGGGCTGAATCCGGTATCACTCATGAGAGCACTTTATCTCAATATTTCCGAAGGAAAAGTAGTGAGTGGCGGCAGTACCATCAGCATGCAACTCATCCGGCTTAGCCGCAACAATCCCCCCAGAACCATTTGGGAAAAGTTTAAGGAGATAGTGCTGGCCACGGTGCTGGAAACCCGATACTCCAAGGATGAAATCCTGGCCATGTACTGTACGCACGCTCCCTTTGGCGGCAATGTGGTCGGCTACGAAACCGCGGCATGGCGCTATTTTCAACGCAGTCCGGATCAATTAAGCTGGGCGGAGCTGGCTACACTGGCAGTGTTGCCCAATGCCCCGGGACTTATACATCCCGGTAGAAATAGGGAAGTATTGGCGTCTAAGCGCGATGGCCTGCTGCAAAAACTATTGGATCGAGGTATTATTAATCAGCAGGATTTTGAACTGGCCTTGTTAGAACGCTTGCCGGAACAACCATACCCTCTACCTGATATGGCACCCCATTTGTTGACGCATTTGCAACAGTCGCTTAAGGGTGAACGCGTTAGCAGTTCGGTGATCAGGCATCAACAGCTTCAGCTCAGTCAAATATTAAATAGTCATGTGTTGGAGTTGAGCGAAAACAAAATTCACAATGGTGCTATTTTACTGATTAACAACCAAACAGGCAGGGTAGAGGCCTATGTTGGCAATGCGGCATACCCGGGAGCGGTCAATGCTTATAATGACATGCTTGGTACACCGCGCTCTTCCGGAAGCATTCTGAAACCATTGCTCTATTCCGCCATGCTGGAGTCTGGTGATCTTTTGCCTGACCAATTTGTTTCTGACATTCCTACACAAATTGGCGGCTTCGCCCCAGAGAACTTTAATAAAAGTTTTGATGGTATGGTATCGGCGAGTGATGCCCTGTCAAGATCCTTGAATGTTCCCTCTGTGCGTATGTTGCGCGAGTATTCCATTCCCAAGTTCTTGCGAAAGCTCCAACAATTGAAGTTTAACTCAGTAAATCGCAGCGCAGATCACTATGGTTTGAGTTTAATATTGGGCGGAGCGGAGGTTACAGCTTTGGAACTCGGTTTAGCGTATTCCGCGATGGCACAAAAACTCTCCAGTTATTCCACCACCGGTGAGCCTTTAGATTTTCACCCGGTTTACGATCCTTTGCTTTATGAGGAGGCACCCAAAGTGCCTTACGGGGAAGCTTCTATTTATCAGACCTTCCAAGTGCTCACCAGAGCTAATCGACCGGAATCTGAAAATGGTTGGCAAAAGTTTGGTCGCGCAGATGTAGCCTGGAAAACCGGTACCAGCTACGGGCACCGCGATGCCTGGGCGGTAGGTGTAACGGCTCAGTACACCTGTGTGGTATGGGTGGGCAATGCCAGCGGCGAAGGTCGGCCAGGATTGGTGGGAGGAGTAGCGGCCGGCCCCATACTCTTTGAAGTGATGAATTCACTGCCGCGCGCCCCATGGTTTACGCCCCCCTTTAACGAGATGAAAGAAGTGACCATTTGCAGTATCACCGGTTTCAAAGCCGGTAGGAATTGTAGCAAGCAAGACCCTCGTTGGGTACCCCTTACCAGCACCAGTAAGACCTGTCCCTATCATCAGAAGGTGTTTGTAAATACGGCTGGACAAAGAGTGCAGCGGCATTGTGCAGCCGGAGACATCGCTTCTCAGAGCTATATGGTTTTACCCCCAACTCAGGCCTGGTATTACAGTCGCAGTCATCCCACTTATCGGCCATTACCCCCTTGGTCACCTCGATGCAAGCCCCAAGAATCCATGGTACTGGAAGTCATCTATCCCCAGTATGGCAGCGAAATTCATATTCCCAATGACATCGGCGGCCAGCGAGAAAACCTGGTGTTGGAAGTAGCTCATCGCGACAATGCCCCGATCCTGTACTGGCATCTCAACGGCAAATATGTGGGCAATACCGAAACCTTCCACCAACTAGCCCTCGACCTCCCCCGGGGAGCGTATAAGCTCCATGTGGAAGACGCAGAAGGCAACACCGCGGAATCGAGGTTTACGGTGGTGAGTGAGTAGCTGGTGAATTATGAGAGATGAACTTAAGGGAAGATGGAAAACGGAATAGGGAAAAAGGAATAGTGGAGGAATTAGGAGTTAAAGTGAAAAATAAAAAGTTATCTGGAACTAGGCTACAGATAAACTTAGGGTCTGGCTGTCCTTTGAAGGAGGGAGTGTCCGCCAAAGCAGGAAGTTATAGTCAGGCTGAGTGTCCGCCTTAGGCGGACGTATCGAAGCCAAGGAATAAGGAAAAGTTGGGGAATTACGAGATGTGAACTAAATGTGAAAGGAATGCCATCTTTTACGTGGTAACCTCAGAGTAAAACCGGGCATTTTTCAAAAGCAGCGGCAAAGCAGGCGGAATTGCGTCAGCCAAAGGCTGAAAGAGCATGAAGCCCAGCTTTGTCCGCGGTTTGCGCAGCAAGGCTTTCTTAAAATGCCTAGATTTTTGCTTCCTTTTCATCAATGGAAAAGGAAGGAGAACCAATGATGGATGACTGGACTTGCTACGTTCTCCGTAGTGACAGGCCTGCCGTATTCTACTTAATAAGTTTAGCTCGTTCTAGAGAAGGAAATGTCCATTTCGACTACGCTCAATGTGACATTTCCTGCAATGCCCATTGCCTTTCACAGAACCTCTCACGTTCTAATTATTGAACCACATAAGTGGTGCGCCTGCCAAGTGGAACGTGGTGAACTCAGAACAAACCGGGCATTTTTCAAAAGCAGCGGCAAAGCAGGCGGAATTGCGTCAGCCGAAGGCTGAAAGAGCATGAAGCCAAGCTTTGTCCGCGGTTTGCGCAGCAAAGCTTTCTTAAAATGCCTAGATTTTTGCTTCCTTTTCATCAATGGAAAAGGAAGGAAGGAGAACCAATGATGGATGACTGGACTTGCTACGTTCTCCGTAGTGACAGGCCTGCCGTATTCCACTTAAATAAGTTTAGCTCGTTCTAGAGAAGGAAATGTCCATTTCGACTACGCTCAATGTGACATTTCCTGCAATGCCCATTGCCTTTCACAGATCCTCTCACGTTCTAAGTATTGAACCACATGAGTCGTGTGCCTGCCACGGTTTACGTGGTAACCTCAGAGTAAAACCGGGCATTTTTCAAAAGCAGCGGCAAAGCAGGCGGAATTGCGTCAGCCGAAGGCTGAAAGAGCATGAAGCCCAGCTTTGTCCGCGGTTTGCGTAGCAAAGCTTTCTTAAAATGCCTAGATTTTTGCTTCCTTTTCATCAATGGAAAAGGAAGAAAGACGAACCAATGAAGGACTTGCCACGTCCTACGTAGACCTGCTACGCTTTAGGTAGACCTGCTACGTTTCACGTAGACTTGCTACGTTTCACGTAGGCATGATCTAAAAGCAACATCGTTAACATACTCACCGCGGCAAAAGAAGCCAGCGGGGAATAAATGATTGAAATATCAAAATTCCAGTCAGGAACATAGTTGGATATAGCAATGTCTGGTTGCATATCACCCGAGACCCCAAGTAAAATCACCCCAAGTAAGAACAATGCGATCATCGCCCACCCGAGCCTGGAAATCAAAGGTTTATATTCAAATGCCGCAGGCTTTGCGGAAATCTCCGACTCACCAATTTTAGATATGATTTTCTCAGTGAAATCAGCAGCAGGAAGGCTTTCTGCAAAGCTCCCCTTAAGTATACTGCGTATCTGTTTATCCTTTTCAGTCATTTTAACCAGTTTTTGCCGATGATGCCAGCGCAGTTTTCATTAATGTAAAGAGCTTTTGTCGTGCGCGATATATCTTGACTTTTACATTGCTCTCAGAGAGATTCGTTATTTGCGCTACTTCACTTACCGGCATATCCTTATCGTAGTATAATTGCAGTAATAAGTGTTGCTCAGGCTCCAATTTAGCCAGTGCAAATTTCAATTGTTTTTCGCGCCCCTCTTTCGGTTCTGTTTCTAGTTTTTCTATCAGATCATCCTCTGTGTAGGAATCCAGGATGTAGTCGCGTATTTCCATAGGTTTAGGCTTGGCTTTTCTCTGGTGAGAGATACTCGTATTGTACGCAATCCTATAGAGCCAGGTGGAAAATTTGGCTTCTTGCTTAAAGCTATCCAATTTCTCATAGACCTTTAAAAAAGTATCCTGAGCTACCTCTTCCGCCTCTTCGCGTTTACTCAGAATCTTAAGGCAGATGTTAAACACATTGTTTTTATGCCGCTCTACTAATACAGCAAAAGCAGAGGAATCCCCTGCCAGCACTTTATCAATATAGAACTGATCATCTGGTTGCTGCATTTGAGTTTATGCGTTCTCCTCAGGCTTATGGCTACCTGAAATATAGTGGCTAGCGACCAAACCCACCCCGGCAAAAATGAAAATCATGGAAGGGAAGGCCACTTCCTCATTTAGCATTTGTGCCGATACAAATAGGTTGCCCACTACGATACCGATGCCCACACCAATGGCCATCACCCCAAGCTTCAGACCCCATTTACCTGCTTTAACAGACTTGTTAAACAACTCTGCACTGGCACCTTTCTCAATCAAGGCCAGGCGTTCTTTGTTTCTGGTCATCAAGTAAATGTACACGATTCCAAATATGGCCGCAAACAGCGTAATGGGTATTAAAAGACCTTCGTACATAGCTTTAGTTTTTCTGATTTATACCCTTTTGACGCGGGAATTGTTGTTTGGTTACAATAATTTCCATCATGTTCTATTCCGGTAGATGAAACCATCATAAGGGAAATCAACGCACGTAGGAAGAGGTGCCTAAGTATGAAACGGTTTCCTCACATACCGCTAGACGCTCATTTTGCACAAATTATTTCCTCAAAGGTACTCCAACCTTGCTCATTCATCGCAATAGTGGCTATAAGACTGAGAGCCTTTTTAAGAAATATCAGGATCGGTCAGGAGGCGGCGGCTCAGACAATGCTGCGGTACTGGATGAATTAAAACGAAGTGCTAATATGTTTTTGGACTCAGGTTTTCTTAGAGCGTGAGAGCCAAATTTCATGATCAATCGATCGCAGGGGAAGCGCTAGCTTTTTTGAGACCTTCTCCATGACGTATAATGCCTGTACAGCCGTAACTTTTCTTCCTATTGTATCCTGAACAAACCCGATAATATGAGTATCCGGTTTTGATGTTTGAGCGCCAAAGAGCATTCTTAGATATTGAAATCCTGCAAGTCCAAATCCTCTTATACCTAAAAAAAATGAGTCACCTGGTCTGGTATCTACTGCCCATTTATGACATTCTTGGATCTGATCACTGAGCGTTTCGGTCGCCGGAATTTCAAGCAGGAGATATTCACTCAACTGCCTAATAACTCGCATTCTATCAGCGTGTTTGTAATTAAGCTCATTTTTTCCAAAGTCATCATCCGAATCATATGACTCCATTAATTCGTTAAGATCCTCAATTCTGAGGCACTGCGGATTATTATCTTTGAACATTGCTACCCGGGGCTTTGTAAATCCCTCGTATTTCCGTCCTAAGGAAAGAACACAGTCGATGATATTTAGCGAAGGAACATTCCAACCAAAAGGTTGCTGTTCAGACGGTATCTCAATGTTGAGAATCTCCTTTTCGATTTTAGCAAGGTCTTCCTGAGTGATCATTATCTGAGGTTTAGGTTACTTAAAATGAGAAGCATATGTTAAATTATGTATTGATTGTGATTTTGCAATTGCGTTTCAATCCTTTGTAGATTTCATAATCGTTGCCAACATAGTTTGAAATATTTAAGGTTTCTAGACTTTCCGGTAATCTGACAAGCATGGATTCGTTCACCACCGCACTAATAAAAAGCCACTTCAACGGATAGTTCTTCAATGCATTCCAATTTTTAAAGTGACCTGTTTCCAATTGGTGTTTTCAGTATTGAGAAGGATCATAAACTAAATGATACCTCACTAGGAAACCTGAAGTACTATTCTACTTTAAACATGATGATCAATAACCTCCGGAATATCATGTTTCAGCAAAGCAATCTGGGTCCTGCGGGTGGCTACTTATTACCTCCCATCGATGTGATGGACTTGTTCAGGAAGAAAAGCAGGGAAGTGGGGGAGTAAGCGCCAATCAATAATCTGACCTGCATAATTACTCCTATTCCTTAGCTGTAGCATAGATTATTTCTTATCCCTATGAATTGAGTTGAAGGTAGCCTCTTTGCAGTGCCAGATAGATTAAGTGGAGACTATTCCTGGCGTCAAACTTTGAGAGTAGGTTTTTACGATGGGTGTCAATAGTATTGGGACTAAGATTCAACTGTTGACTAATCTCCTTAGTGCTGTTACCATGAAATAACGCTTCTAAGACTTCTTGCTCTCGGGTTGTGATGTCAAGCGATTGATCTTTAAAACTAGCAATGTTTCTGGCCAAAAAACTTGAAATCTCAGGGCTGAAGTAGTTACCTCTGTGAAAGAGTTCTGAAATGGCTTTATGGATATCAAAGTTTCTCTCACTCTTTAACATGTAGCCCGGTATGCCATGTTCAATACACGGCACAATCACATCAGCTATATCATGCATGGTAAGCATGAGAACTTTCACCTGGGGGTAGGCTTCCATAATCTTGATAGCAGTCTCAAAGCCGTTGAGCCTTTCTTCACCAGGGAGTGTAGACAGGCTGTAATCCATTACCACTATATCGGGCTGCTTCGATACGAGTTGAGCCAATGCCATTTCACCCGATTGTGCAACATCTTGAATAAGAATGTCTTCCAGAGGTTCCAGTACCGAGGTTAGGCCATTGAGTACTACCTGATGGTCATCCACGATATTAACGCTTATCTGATTCATGGCTGAGATCTATAGTTAATTTAAATTTAAATCCAAGACCTGGTTTGCCCTCAAGCTCCATCGCTCCTCCAATTTCATTCACTCTGTCTTTTATGTTTTGCAGGCCAATTCCATCTGCTTTCTCTGCTTTATCAAGATCCATTCCTTTGCCATCATCGCGATAGGTGAGCATAAAGGTGTCTTCCTTTTGGCTTACCCTGATGCTGATACTTTCCGCTTCTGAATGTTTTAAGGAGTTACTCAGAAGTTCTTGCATAATGCGGTATAAATTCCGCTCAAAATCCTTGTAGGCATTATTGGTAATACCTTCATCATCAAAGGTGATTTTTAATGGATTTGCCGCCATAATAGCCTCGATGAGTTGTTTAAGGGCGGTTCTGAAACCAAACTTGGCCAGTGAACCTTCGTAAAGGTCATGAGATATTCTCCGTACCTCATCTACCGCCTCATCCAGCAGGTTGTTGACTTCGGAATAAGCTCTTTCCTGCTCCGCCTTCAGTGATGCGATGCTCTTCTGTACTTGCCGGTAGTGAAGCTTCGCGGTAAACAGAAGGCTCCCTAATCGGTCATGCAATTCCCGAGCTATTCTGCGGCGCTCATCATTTTGCCCTTTGAGCAAGGCGTTTACACTTTCAATCTCCTGCTTACGAAGGAGGTCATCGATTTGTGACTGCCTCAGTTCCAACTCCTTGTCAGCGAGTCTCTTTCTTCCCCTGTACAGTAGCACCAAATCTATCACCACGGCAATAAGGAAGAGTACTACCAGGCTTGAGGATACTACTATAAAAATCAAATATTGCTCTTCCCTGACCATATTAAGCCGATTGCTATTAGTATGGCCCATATCATATAGCCCACATCATTGATGTATTTAATATTTTCCGCTAGTTTCATAGAAATCCTTTGAGCGAGGGGTTGTGCACTCATTGATGAAACCATGAGGGTATAATAAATCATATTGGCTGAGGCAAACCATATAATGATGGAATCAATTTTTAGATTCAGAACAGAACGCCTCAATTCCAAGTATGAAAATACCGCTATCAGTATGCCTGAGAAGACAAAAGTCTCGATATTAAACTCGCCCGGTGGGTTGGGCATAAACTTATTACTAGTGCCTAAAAGGACTATCAGAACCGCACCGGCCAGATAAGAAAACCTTCTCGCGTGGTTTCTTCGACTGAGATAATAAATAATAAGAATTAAGGCCTGTTCTGCAACTGTCATAATATTATAAATAAATGCATTCTCACCCCAGGCACCTACGACGTAGTTAGCGGTTAAATCCATTGTGATATTGAGCCACAAGGTGAGCAGGATTAGACTGGGGATCAAACCTCTCTGATTCCTGAAAAACAGGGAGGTTATACCAGCTAGAATACACACATAGGTAGGGACGCGAATTCTGAGGATGAGGTCTTCCACTTACTGATCAGGATGAATTATAAACAGATAGGAAACGGATCAGTTGGATCGGAACAATTAGGAGGGCATAGATGCCCAACATCCAGGGCCTTTTTCCTAAAGAAATACCCCTGTTCAAAGACATCGTCTATTGCACAGTCTTTTGTTGGATGATGCCACTTGAGGATGGGAGTTTGTGCAAGATAGCTCCTGTTCACCCCACCTATGGAATGCGTTACATGAATTGCCCCAGAAGAAATTTCCAGAAGCTGTGGATCCTCAGTATCACAAACTTTTGGAGTTTGTTTAAAATTGTGATCTTCAAACGCCATGAGGTGTTGGCCGAAATAGAAACACTGACGGATAATACTGTTTTCTTTATCTTCAGAAGCCTTATAATATCCGGTAGGGCAGGCATAGTTATCAAAAACTCTAATGTCATTGTATTTACATACTAAAGCGTTGGCCTCAGGGATTGAGATAAATCTAAATCCATTTTGGTTATCCAGTGTCAGCTCAATATAATCTCCATTGTCAAAAGGAATCAATTCAATTTCCTTTGAATTGTTTAGGATGCCTTTACTCAGCACATATCCAAAATAACAATCATTGTTGTCCTCTTTTATGGAGTAATGAAATACCAGTCCCGTATCTCCAATGTTCTCATGTAGTATATCGATCGAATTCTTGAATACTTCCCAGTTCACATGCCAGACTCTATCATGGAATTGTTTATTTAAACCATATGGTTTCTGATGGTTAACCGTCCCACATTTATCTCCGATGTAACAATTCTTAAAATTTTCCCTTAGACCAATAGTCGATCGCTTAGATAATGGAAAGCCCTTTTGTCCAAAAATATTTGCATCATGCGATTTATCAATTCTGGGATCAATAGGCTCTTTCGGTTCACCTTGATCACAAGAGTATAGCAATAGCATGAAGGATATCATCAAAAAACTGGCTAAGTGTATTTTCATAATTGGGTGGTTTGGTTATTCGAGTCCTTTAAAAGTATTCATTTCCGTCAAGAGTTGAATTTGGTAGAGATTAATTCTACATGAGCAGAATCATACTTAATATTCTCTTAGTGTGATAATTGATGACTTTGTATGCCGATCCTTTGGGATTACGCCCTCAAAACTCTACAAAGTCAGAATCATTACCATCATCATATCCCGGTAGAGCTCCTCACTATTTTTGGTGAGCTTATGAAATAAATAAGCACATTATCAGGTTGTTATGCCTATTTCCAGAATGCTTTTTAAGGTCTGATCAAGATCCTGAGATTGTTCTCCTGGAAGTATCATGTGAGCAGTCAGTTGCGATCAATCATGGTAATGCAGAAGGAACGTAAGGGAAATACTACCTGTTTTTAGTGACCAATTTTCCCAGTTAGGGTGAGCCATCTCACCTTGGATTAGACCAATTTTGGGACATTTCTAACAAAATCCTATGCCATGTCCAAACTTTTACCATCCTTAACGATTCTGATCCTGACATCATTCCTGATCACAGCATCAGCTGCAATATTTAACGTTAAACTCAGAGACAGCAATGGAGGCCAGTCTCTGGTTTACAGTGAGGCCTCCCTGACTTTTGAAGACGGAGGTACTATTGCCGCCAGCCATGATGGGGCCGGTAATTTTGTCGTGAATATTTCTGGTAACAGTGTTAAGGTTAAAATGTATTACCAGGGTGTAGCTCAATCCGCTACCATTAATGCGGATTATACCTTTAATACGGTGAGGGTCACGGCTGACTTGAAGGAGTCAGATGGTGATAGTATCACGTCCTCGGCCAATTGGCAATACCGTTTTGGTTGGGGCGCCTATACCTCTTTCGACCCAATTACAGGAGTGGAATTATTGCCAGTCAATACAAAGATCAAAGTCACCTATTTGGGTGCCAGTGTAGAGAAACAGCAAAACACGCAAACCAATTCTCATCTGAATTTCAATACCATAAAGCTTACTGCCAGTCTTGAGGAATCTGATAATAATGATATTACTGGTGCTGCCAGCTGGGAGTATCGCTTTGGCTGGGGCACCCATATTGCATTTGATCCTATAGTTGGTGTAGAGCTATTGCCTGTTAATACCAAAGTGAAGGTAAGCTACCTGGGAGCAAGTGTGGAGAAACAACAGAATACCAAAACTAACTCCCACCTCGATTTTAATACCATTAAGTTGACCGCTAGTCTTGTGGAATCTGATAATGATGATATCACCGCTTCTGCTACCTGGGAGTATCGCTTCGGTTGGGGTACCCACATGGCATTTGACCCTCTAGTTGGCGTAGAGCTTTTACCCGTCAATACAAAAGTGAAAGTAAGCTACCTGGGAGCAAGTGTGGAGAAACAACAGAATACCAAAACTAACTCCCACCTCGATTTTAATACCATTAAGTTGACCGCCAGTCTTGTAGAATCTGATAATGATGATATCACCGCTTCTGCTACTTGGGAGTATCGCTTCGGTTGGGGTACCCACATGGTATTTGACCCTCTAGTTGGCGTGGAGCTATTGCCTGTTAATACCAAAGTGAAGGTAAGCTACCTGGGAGCAAGTGTGGAGAAACAACAGAATACCAAAACTAACTCCCACCTCGAATTTAATACCATTAAGTTGACCGTCAGTCTTGTAGAATCTGATAATGATGATATCACCGCTTCTGCTACCTGGGAGTATCGCTTCGGTTGGGGTACCCACATGGCATTTGACCCTCTAGTTGGCGTGGAGCTATTGCCTGTTAATACCAAAGTGAAGGTAAGCTATCTGGGAGCAAGTGTGGAGAAACAACAGAATACCAAAACTAACTCCCACCTCGATTTTAATACCATTAAGTTGACCGCCAGCCTTGTGGAATCCGATAATGATGATATCACGGCTGCCGCTACTTGGCAATACCGCTTTGGCTGGGGAATCCACATGGTATTTGACCCTCTAGTTGGCGTGGAGCTATTGCCTGTTAACACCAAAGTGAAGGTAAACTACCTTGGATCAAGTGTGGAGAAACAGCAAAACACGAAGTCGAATTCCCATATCGCCTTCAATACCATAAAAGTTACGGCCAACCTGGCTGATGGAGCCACAGATCTTACGGCTGCAGCAAATTGGCAGTATCGCTATGGGTGGGGAGCTTATTCAGCTTTGGATCCCTCAGGTGAAGAGCTTTTACCGGTAAATACTAAGGTGAGATATAGCTTATTAGGTTCTAGTGGTGAAAAGCAACAGAATGTAAAGTCAGTTCCTGAATTCAATTTTGCATACGCGGGCCCATGCATCAGTAACACTCTTATTCAGACTATTCCAATCACAGCCTGCGACAGTCTTCTTGCACCTGACGGGTCGGTGTTGAACGCTACCGGGTTATATACTTTAAATATTCCTTCAGGGGGAAACTGTGATAGTGTTGTGATTTATGATCTTACCATAATATCAGGCAGTATTGATTCCATTTCAGTATCCGCTTGTGGAAGTTATACCTGGCCGGCCAATGGACAAATTTACCAGACCTCAGGTATCTATGCCGCTCAGCTGCAGAATACCAGTGGATGCGACAGTGTAGTTACCTTAGATCTCAGTATCAATCCAGTGGATACGATCAACATATCAGCCACCGCTTGTGAAAGCTTTATGTGGTCACAAAACGGGCAAACTTATTCCTCTAGCGGAAACTATATTTTGGTAGATACAAATACCAATGGTTGTTTTAGAATAAATACTCTCAACCTTACCATAAATAATTGCGACTCAGCCCAGGCAGGAGATCCCATTATTGAACTCTGGGGAATGACTTCAGAAGGTGGGCTGAATGATCGTGGTGTAATCTTTAAAACAAATAGCAGCGGTGAAAACTTTGAGGTTGTCTACAACTTCAGTACGTCTATAGGTGAAAGGCCGGAAGGGGATCTTCTATATGCTGACAACGGTTTGATATATGGAATGACCGCACGAGGAGGAATCAACAATGAAGGGGTGATATTCTCTATCAATCCGGTAACAGGAGATTATCAGGTAATACATGATTTTGACCAGCCAACCGGTTTCAATCCCAAAGGAAGTTTGTTACAAGCTGCTGATGGCAACCTATACGGAATGACCTTAAGAGGGGGTACTTTTAATAATGGGGTGATTTTTTCATTTAACCCGACCACCAGTACTTACACAAAACTGCATGATTATAACATGAGTAATGGAAAACTTCCCAATGGAAGCTTGATTGAAGCTAGCGACGGCCATCTCTATGGCTTAACAAGTGCAGGAGGGGTTAGCAATGATGGCGTATTGTATTCTTTTAACATTTCATCTCATATTTTTAGAAAGCTCCACGATTTTAATAGCACCAATGGCTTTATGCCAAAAGGGAATTTAGTTCAGGCTGCTAACGGAAAACTTTATGGACTGACAGCCAGAGGTGGAAGCGGTGATTTTGGAACCATCTTTAGTTATGATATTCCTAGCGGAATTCATACTAAACTCCATGATTTTGATAACCTTAATGGAAACCGGCCTTCTGCTAATATGATTGAAGCCAGTGATGGAAAACTGTATGGAATGACCCATGCCGGAGGAACGAATGATTATGGTTTGATCTTCAGCCTGGATCCTTTTACTGAGGTTTTTGAAATTGAACATGAATTCGATCAGTTCAATGATGGTAGCTATCCCTGGAGCAGCTTACTACAAGCTTCAAATGGTCTGTTCTACGGCACCACATTGTTAGGTGGGCCGGGTGATGATGGGGTATTATTCGAATATGACTACATTAACGATTTGTTTCAGGTTACACATGACTTTGACCAGCTTGATGGCGTCTTTTCTTATAGCTCTCTCATTGAGGTAGCTACTTGTAAGTCTTACCTGATCCATGATACAGTAGTTACATCAACAAACTATTTGTGGCCCGTAAATAACCAGACCTATGCCAGTAGTGGCAATTATCTCAGCTCTCTTCCCAATTTAAGTGGTTGCGACAGTGTCTTTAAACTGAATCTTACGATCAGGTCAACAGATACAATCTTTCAGTCAGTCACTGAGTGTGAGGAGTACGCCTGGGCTTTAAATGGGCAAACCTATACCGCTAGTGGCACCTACTACCATATCAGGAATAATCCTCCTGTGGATAGTGTATTTGTACTTGATCTTCTTATCTTAAAGAGCCCTCGAAAAGGTGAACTCATGCAGCTTGGGAATGATATTCTTGGAGATGCGGCAGAAGACCTCTCTGGTTGGGCAGTGAGCATGCCGGATGCTCAAACTTTGGGAGTTGGCGCTTACCAGAATGATGATGCCGGAATTAATGCCGGACAGGTTAAGGTTTTTAGCTGGAATGGCTCACAGTGGATGCAAAAAGGAAATGATATTGATGGGGAGTCGGCCGGTGATGAGTCTGGATACAGCCTCAGTATGCCTGATGCTACTACGGTAGCTATTGGTGCGCCGAAAAATGATGTAAATGGCATCCAAACTGGTCATGTCAGGGTGTACTCATGGAATGGATCAAGTTGGGTGCAAAAGGGCAATGATATTGACGGTGATGCATTTGCCGATTATTTTGGGCTTTCTGTAAGTATGCCAAATGCGAATGTAGTAGCAATAGGAGCGCCAAATAATGACGCTGTGGGCAACAACGCTGGGCTTGTCAGAGTATTCAGATGGGATGGATCTTCCTGGCAACAACAAGGCTCGGACATTCTAGGTGAAGCCGCTGATGATAAGAACGGTTACTCGGTAAACATGCCGGATGAAAATACTCTTGCCATAGGGGCTCACCAAAACGATGGCAACGGGGCCAATGCCGGTCACGCTCGCATATTCCAATGGAATGGTAGCGCCTGGATTCAAAAAGGTAATGCTATTGAAGGTCAGGCAGCGGGAGATAGGGCGGGTAATTCAGTACATATGCCTGATGCCAATACCATTGCTGTAGGTTCTCCTGAAAATGACGCTACTGCGGGAAATGCTGGTCAGGTAAGAGTCTTCGAGTGGAATGGTATGAGCTGGAACCAGAAGGGATCAGACCTTAATGGATCCTCCGGTTTTGACCAATTGGGTTTTGCCGTGGTGATGCCTGATGTCAATACAGTGGCCACTTCTGCACCGATTTTCGATATCAACGGATCTGAAGCCGGACGAATATCCTTTTACCAATGGAACGGCTCATCATGGATGGAGCAGTCAACTTACGTAGAGGCGGATACTGCCTTTGATTTTGTCCGGAGTTTTACAAATTGCATTAGTATGCCTAATACGCAGATTATTGCCGTTGGCGCTGCTGGAAATGATTTAAATGGAAATCTTGCCGGACAGACCAGGGTCTTTAAATTCAACCAGACTGCGGATTATACGGATAGTGTCGAGTCTTGCCTTTCTTACACCTGGCCGGTTAATGGCCAGACTTATAACTCTAGCGGTATTTATACAGATATCCTGGTAGACATGAATGCTTGTGATAGTACAGTGGAACTGTATCTGGTCATCCATCAAACCGACTCTGTCTTTCAGCAAGCGGTGGCCTGTGATAATTTCACCTGGCCCGTCAATGGTCAAACCTATACCAGCAGCGGTTTTTATTCTAGCGTGCGCACCAATACTCGGGGTTGCGATAGCACAATTTATCTTGATCTAAGGATCAATAATACTGATACCGCTCATATCAATGCCTTTGCCTGTAATACTTATACATGGAGCGCTAATGGACAGAATTATTTAAGTAGTGGAATTTACGAAACGACCCTGATAAATGCTTCTGGTTGCGATAGCGTAGTGAGGTTAAACCTTATTCTGAATCAAGGTGATTCAACTTATCAACCGGTTACCGCGTGTGATTCCTACACCTGGCCGGCCAACGGGCAGACCTATTCGAGCAGTGGTACGTATATCATAAACCTTGTAAATCAAAGTGGTTGTGACAGCCTGATATTCCTGGACCTCCAAATTATCCCCAGTAACCAACCTAAGGATTGGGGTCAAGTAGGAGCGAGCATTAATGGTTCAAGTGCCGATGATTACCTGGGCAGGACTATATACATGGCCGACGATA
Source organism: Owenweeksia sp. (assembly GCA_965229445.1). Classification (GTDB taxonomy): domain Bacteria; phylum Bacteroidota; class Bacteroidia; order Flavobacteriales; family Schleiferiaceae; genus Owenweeksia. The sequence goes on along the minus strand of OZ245876.1, from coordinate 1,974,815 downwards.
GTACTTTGGCTGTTGCTGCACCAGGAGATGATGGAAATGGATTGAATTCAGGTGAGGTTAAGGTATATACTTGGAGTGGTTCTGATTGGATACAAAGAGGTTCAGTCATTCAAGGTGAGGCGGCACGAGACGAGTTTGGGCAATCGATCAGCATGCCGGATAAAAATACGCTGGCAGTAAGTTCGATCTTTAATGATGGAAATGGTAAGGGCTATGCAACGGGTCATGTTAGGGTATACACCTGGAATAACTCCAGTTGGGTTCAAAAGGGACTTGATATTGATGGAGAAGCTGCTAGTGATCAATCAGGTATCGCTATAAGTATGCCTGATGCTAATACCCTGGCCATTGGTGCTCAGCAGAATAGTGGTAATGGTACAAGCTCAGGGCATACCAGAGTGTTTAAATGGAGTGGTTCAGCCTGGATTCAAAAAGGTAGTGATATCGATGGAGAAGCATCAACAGATTTTTAAGGTTGTTCTGTAAGCATGCCGGACTCTAATACCGTGGCCATTGGCGCTTTTCAGAATTGGGGTAATGGCGCTAAAACGGGACATGTTCGTGTGTATTCATGGAATGGGAGCACGTGGAGTTTAAAGGGAGCGGATATTGATGGCGAGGCGATGGACGATCAGTCCGGTAAATCTGTGTATATGCCAGATCCCAATACGCTGGCAGTTGGTGCCCAGTTTAATAATGGAAATGGCAGCAATGCCGGCCACGTAAGAATCTTTACCTGGAACGGTGCAAGTTGGGTTCAGAAGGGTATGGATCTGGATGGAGAAGCTGTCGGTGATCAATCAGGTGTCTCCATAAGCATGCCTAACGCTAATGTTATTGCTATAGGAGCGCCATTGAATGATGATGGAGGAAATCTGGCTGGTCACGTTAGAGTGTATACTTGGGACGGAAGTAGCTGGAATAAGTTAGGAACTGATATTGACGGTGTTGGCAGCCTGAATTACCATGGTCATTCAGTAAGTATGCCCTCAGCCAATACCATTGCAGTAGGTGCATGGGGAAATTCGGACAATGGGCCATTGGCTGGCCAGGTTAGAGTGTTTACGCTTTCCAAAGCATTGATTGTTCCAGAGTCAGAAATAGGCTGTGGTGAGTTTATTTGGCCAGCAAATGGTCTGTTCTACACTGCCACCGGTATCTACACTGACACACTCCAGGGTATCAATGGCTGCGATAGTATAGTACAGCTTGATTTGGTGATCAACCAGCCAGATTCTACCTATCAGCAAGTCTCCGCCTGTGAATCATTTACATGGCCAGTCAATGGTCAGACCTACATCTCATCTGGACAATATACAACACTCCTTACCAATGATTACGGCTGTGATAGCCTGTTGTATCTGGACTTGACCATAGAGCAGCCTGATTCAGTTTATCAGGGTATTACGACCTGTGATTCGTATTTCTGGCCTGTGAATGGTCAGATCTATACCACCAGTGGTATTTATTATTCCAGTCTGGTTAGCAGCAATGGCTGTGACAGTTTGATATACCTGGATCTAAGCATCATTACGAAAAGCCCGATCCAGAATGTGGAACAACTGGCTCATGATCTCAATGGAGAAGCCGCCAGTGATCTTTCTGGTCAGATTCTGGTAATGCCTGATTCGGAAACCCTGGCCATAGGTGCCCAGTACAATGATGGCAACGGCCAGGAATCGGGACATGTACGTGTATTTAAGTTAAATGGTAACGTTTGGCAACCAAAAGGTTTAAATATTGATGGTGAAGCCGCCGGTGACCGCTCAGGAATTGCACTGGATATGCCAAATGCCAATACCATTGCCATCGGTGCGCATCTCAATGATGGTTCCGGGAATGCCGCAGGTCATGTGAGGGTCTTTACCTGGACAGGATCTACTTGGGTGCAGAAAGGTTTGGATATCGATGGCGAAGCAGTAAATGATAATTCGGGATTCTCTGTGAGTATGCCTGATGCTAATACCGTGGCCATTGGCGCCACCTTTAACGACGGAGGAGGCAGCCTGTCAGGGCATGCTAGGATATATAAGTGGAATGGCAGCTCCTGGATCCAGAAGGGACAGGATCTTGACGGAGTAGCCAGTATTGATTTTGCGGGATACCGGGTAGTGATGCCGGACTCCAATACGATAGCCATAAGTGCTATCAACAACGATGGCAGCGGGTCAGAGGCAGGACATGTAAGGATTTTTACATGGGATGGAACTCAGTGGATTCAGCAAGGTACAGCCATTCAAGGAGCCTCTGCGGGTGACCAGGCAGGCTTTGCTATCAGTATGCCTGATGCCCTGACAATCGCTGTGGGTAGTCCAAAACACGCCGGGGTGGCTGCAAATTCAGGTCAGGTTAGAGTCTTTACCTGGAACGGAAGCAACTGGGTGCAGAGAGGTGCCAATATCGAAGGGGAGAATCTAGGCGATCAATTGGGTTATTCGGTAAGTATGCCAACGACGAATTTACTGGCCGCAAGTGCACCCTTTGCCGATCCAACCGGTCCTACGTCTGGAACGGTCAGCATATACCGCTGGAATGGAGTAAGCTGGATAAAGATCTCCGAAGATATTGTTGGAGAAGTAGCTTATGAGCAATCCGGAATTCATATCAGTATGGCGGATGCCAGTACGATAGCTATCGGTGCCCCCTTCCGAAGTGATTCAGGACCGGATGCCGGACAAACAAGAATCTATAAGTTGACAGATCAGATGGCACCTGCAGATTCTATGACCGCTTGCAATAGTTACACATGGCCAGCTAATGGACAGACGTACAGTGCTAGTGGACTTTACAGTGATACCATCGCCGATTTCACTGGTTGTGACAGTGTGGTACAATTGAACTTAGTGATCAGCCAGCCAGACTCCACTTATCTGCCAGTCACCTCTTGTGTTTCTTACACATGGCCAGCCAATGGTGTGACCTACACTTTGAGCGGTGAGTTTACTACTTTGCTTAGCAACACTAGAGGCTGTGATAGCCTGGTTTACCTTGACCTGATAATTCTGAACCCTGATTCCTTGAATCAGGACAGTACTGCTTGCGACAGCATGTCTAATGCGCGGGCTGCGAATAACAATTCCATTAACCCAGAAGTAGTGAGAAACAGGGATTTACCTGCTACCAGATCAATGTCAGATTCGGATCTTGAAACACTACCAGATCCAGAACTCGAGGTGTTCCCTAATCCTACCTCAGATGAACTAAATATCTGGATTCAAGCTGTAATTGGAGAAAGAGTGGATATCCTTTTACTGGACGCTACCGGTAAGACTATAGAGAGAGTACAGATGGAAACCTATCAGTCCGAAGTTGAGCATAAACTTAAACTAGGTGAATATCCAAAAGGTGTTTATATGCTTAATGTGGTCCTTTCCAGAAAGGTTCTTACCAAACGAATTATTAGGCGTTAGATACTTAGAAAAAATTCAACTTCTTAAATATCCGATCTCAGAAATGGGGTCGGATATTTCTGTAACAGCGGATTTAAGAATCTTGGTGTTTAGGAATTCCATGGAGTAACGCATACCGTTTCCGAGAAAGCTAGTTAGATTTGGTGTTCCCAAAAGTGCCCTGGAACGTTCATAAATGTTTTTCAGGACTATACCAGTAAATTTAGAATTTTCCTGTGCCATGAAACCTGTACCATCTTTTTAACAAGATAAGACTAATCGGTTGTGCATTTTAATGTTTGAGGGAATTGTTCATCAATTCTTGTGCTATCGGAAAGGGTTCATGTAGTTCAATTATATATTATTCTGGCATCAATTAGGATTTGAATTATCCTGTGGATAGGAGCATCGGCATTGTCCCAACAGTATTGATAATGTAAAGGGTATTTCTGGCTTTAGTCCAATATAATTTTTTGGTTACTATTTCATTTAGCATCGTTCTGCTGCTCGGATTCAGGCTTGCTCTCCCAAAATATCATGAATACTTCTCACCATTATTGGTGATGCAAAAATGTATTGGAGGTGCTAGTTTTAGCCCATCATCTTTAAATAACTATAACACCAAAAAAATGAGAGCTTTTATTGATCAAATTGACATTACCACCGATGGAAAAGTTAGGGTGTCTGGTCAGTTGTCACAAACAAATTTGACAGCCTCCCTCAATGAACAAATTTATATTAATGAGCCAGAGGATGGCATATGGGGGTATACATTGGAAGTAATACCCAAATCGGCTTGGGGCGCGGAAATTCTGGTTCCTTTTTCAGTGGATGCACCCTGGTTTGGCAATAACAATTCCAATGGAGTCCGGGTTTATCAAAAATCGATCACTCCAGGTAAAGGATTGGAAACCTTGCAACTAAAAGCCAAGAAAGTAAAATCTTTCACTACGGAACAAGTTAATCAAGTTTTTTTAAAAGGAGCTCAATATAATACTACCTACAAGCAGCTAATAATCGACTTGGTATACAGTGGTGGTTGTTTCCCACATTCGTTTGCATTGGAATGGGACGGTGCAACATTAGAGAGCTTTCCGCCTCAATACAATTTTAATCTGATAGATCTTAGCGAATACGATCCCTGCAAAGGCCTAATCCCAGTGCAATTAAGGTTTGATATCGACACCCCTGGAGTGCAATTAGAATTGCCCTCAACTATTAATCTTGGTACAGCAGGGTTTGGGGCAAGTATTCGTGTTAAGCTCAAATAATCCCAGAGATTCAAAAATTAGGATGAATAAACAGTAATTGTCATCTGGAACTAGCAATTAATAAGTGAATTACAGATGAGGATTTTTTAGTAAAATACATAAATATAAACTAATTCGTAATGAAAAGAAAGATTGTACTTAAGCTCACTGTGACAGAATTGGAGGATCTGCTTTTCCTTGTTAAGAAAAGTGGGTTCGACGATTTAATTGACCTAGTGAGACTGGTTATGGATCAAAACGACCATGTAGAACTCGTTAGGATTAGGGTTTACGAGGCACTTTCAGATTTAAGTGGGTTCGAACCTGATGAAATTCAGGATAGCGACAGCTTAAAGACAGATCTAGGCTTCAATAATTACCTTAAGAAGTCCTTAAAGGTCTACTTCAATGGCATCTTGCTTGAATTAGGAAGTGACCAGTCAATCTTTGTTCATGAATGCGAGGAGCTATTGAAAGTCTCCGATTGTATTAATCTGGTAATATCGAAGCTATGAGGTATACAATTCTAACTCTATTGCTGATAAGTATCGGTCTGCAAAGAAGTTATTCTCAAGAAAATGACGATTCTCAGCTTTTCAAGCGGCTAATATTAAGGCAGTCTTTCCAAAGCAAAAATGATAAGGCTCTTCCTGCTCGAGGAACCTACACCAATCCAGCGAATACACCCGAGTCATGGCTCATAGATGCGGCAATTGGAATCCAAGTCTTGGAGGCAAAGAATGCGGTAATAACCCTTTCTCCGTATTACGAGATTCATCGGAATACTTTAATAGACAAGGTTCAGAACAATTGGCAAGCAGGATTGGCCTTTGAGTGGCACACACAGAATATCAAGGAGCATAACTGGACACCAGTTATAATTGGGTCTAGTAAGTATTACGAGGATAATGTACAATCAGTCAACTCCCTGCAAGGAAATATTTACGCTACGCCACAGTTCAAAGGAAGAGCTTTTAAAACGGCGTACTTTTGGATTCCGAATATTAGATCGAGGTTTGGGAAGATTCTGGAGTTCACATATTCACCTTACATAGGATTTGAGAACGAGAATCGTATAGCCACTGAAGAAGCAACGGATCAGGGGGATATATATCGTGTGGCCTTGAGGGTAACTTCTAGCATAATGCTTTTACCAGGCATTGAGAAATGGCACGAGAAATTTGAATTTACACTGGATTGGCAATACAGGAATAGTTTTTCTGAAAATGTGGAGAGCCTTGAGAAAAGAACTCATGAATATTTTTCAGCGGGATTCAATGTTATTCTATTCAGCTTGAATGATGGCAATCGCAACGCTAAGATTGGCATTGATTATATTAAGGGAGAGGATCCCACAAAGAACTTTGATGAACAATCCTATTATGCTATCACTTTAAAGGTGAAACTCTAGCCTTATCCAGAGTTATGTGAGTTGGTGCGAATTTCAAATCCAGAATGAACCTGACCTCATCCTTACAAAATGGGAAGCCTACAGAGTTACCTTGAATACTTCGGGCGTAATTAAGCATAGCAGTGCCCTAGATTGTATAAAAGTTAATGTAACTCGTTAATATTAACTCTATAGTATCTTCCATGGCATATCTTAATTTTTCAGTCTTATTTGATTTTCCTCGACCTCAGAAAATTTCTTGGCCCTATTCCATTAGGAGGTATTTTCTAATCTCCATTACACATAATATTGTTGTCACCACAATTTGGTGGGCAAAGATGCCCTACATCAAGCCCCATCCTGGAGTAAACTTCATCTCCAGCGTCTTTTACAATTAATTCTACTCCATTGTTGTCCTCCCAAACAAAGAAGGGTTGGTGATATTTTGTAGAGACTCCAGCAGCAACATGGTAAATATTAAGATAACTTAGTTTACCTTCTATGCTCTTGTTGTGCTCGTAGAATCTGTATAAATCTCGGCCTCGATGAAATGCACCGTGAGGATGATTCTCTAAAGTACCAACTTTTGCACTATCTCCATCTGAAGGTTGATTTGTTCTAAAATAGACGGACTCGTTGAAAAGCTCGTGCATCGAACAGAGCTCTGACTCATCTATAAGACCATAACCGCTGTCTAAATCTGAATTCAAATGAATATAAAACTGATTAGGGTCTTTGGTAAACATCTTAGAAAATGCTTGATAGCTGAGGTTGCCTTCGTCGTCCTTAATTCCCAAACTCACGGCATATGTAAGTTTATTCTGTCCGTTACCCTCCACCATTGTTGGATGAAATACTAGGCCAGTTTGAATACCAGAGGTGTATTTATTCATAATCTTCAGAAGTCTCCCAGAAATAGGAATTTTCATTTTGATGTCATCTTCAGCTATTAACACACTTTCGTCGTTATATTCAGTCTTAAATTCATTTTTACCCTTTCTAAGGTCGTTAATGTTTCTTGGAGCACTTTTGTCGCGCTCACTTTGATCCAGAAGAATCTTGTTGACACCTGTAAGTTCATTAGCAATTCTGGAAGTTTTGTCCAAGACATCAGTAGTTGTATTAGTCTGACGGATCAGGATCATAATGATTACGATGGAAGCAACAAGAGTTAGCAACGCCAAAAGAAGGATTGGTCCTGAAATTCTATTGTTCATTTTTGGATTTGTTTGGTTGTATTTGGTTTGCCTGAAGAAATAACAGGCATTACACTAATATAAAGAATCTTAATTTGATATGACTATCCGCAGACATAAGCTGGTATTGAGTGCCAAGTATCTTCTACGGATTTAATCATCCGTCTATCAATGGGTTTAGCCCAAAAATACCATTGTTTGGCCTTATAGCAGAACACGTTCAGATAGTTTTGCAAATAGCCTTCCTTGACGCAGTGGTTTATGCCCCATAGTTTGCTTTTAAGCTTGGAGATCATGGAGTTCCCAAGGTGGGATCATAGAGGTTTGTGTTTTAAATACAATAATCAGGACGTGTTCCTTCACAATGTCCTTGATGCGCGGGAAGAGCGAAAGTTATCAGAATTCACCGTTGCTTTATCGCTAGGCACCTTACCAACTTTATCCTGCATCACATTCACAACCCGGCAATTAGAGATTAAATTCTAAGTAAAGTTGATTGCAGCTTTAGTGTGATGCCCCCTCCCCAAAATAATTACTAGCTTCAGCCGTCGTTAAGCTATTATGATCCGATCCCGCGCCAATATCTTCCGCATCATCCTGATCCTCATCGTGTCTTTGGGCATTCTGGGTACCCTGATCTATCATAGCGTACAGAGTTTTGAGCGCTTTGAAACACTGGCCGACAAGCTCAACCAACGCCAAAACTGGCAATCAGAATTGGCGGATCATATCATCATTGACATTAGTGAACTCGATCGCCTTTCGCGTACCTACCAGCTTAGCCTCTCTCGCAAAGATCTCGCTCCATACCTGGGGAAAGTGGAGGAATTGAAACTGGAAATTGACAGCTTGCACCGCGGGAGTATCGGTACGGCCTACCACGACGAAGTAGATACCTTGCGGCAGGTCTTTGCGGAAAAAGTGCAGAACTTCGAGGAACTGATTCTCTTCAAGATTAGTCAGTCGGAATTGCAAGATGACATTTCTGCGCTGGAATTGCTGGCGGATTCGCGAGATGAAATCCTGACGGATAGTATGCTGGTGCCCACACGGGAAATTACCACCACCACCATTACCACCACCAATCAGGATAGCCTGATTAAGCGCGGTTTGTTTAGTCGCATGTTTCGCTCAAAGGACGAGAATACGCCTAACCGCGAAATGATGCAGGAGCGCACCATCGCCTATGATTCCATGTATTTTGAAAAGGTGGATACCATGATGGCCACGGTAGAATCGGCCCTGCGCCAGGCGGAAAGCCAACGCCGCTATGAGCAACGCCTTCTCGCCAACCGCGAACTGCAAATTGCTTCCTACGACCTACTAATTATCGATAAGCTAAAATCTATCGCCGCCGAGATTGGTCGCCTAAACGAGGAGCTGGTGCATGAGCAGAGGGTAACCGCCGTGCGCGAGGCCAGAACCGCGCTGGATAACGTCCTTTTTTGGGTAATCTGCGGTGGACTACTAACCATCTTCTTTACGATATTGGTGATTCGCGATATTATTATTGCCAGCAAGTTACAGCGTGAACTGAAGCTTTCTACCGCCAAAGCAGAGAGTCTGGCCAATTCCCGCGAAGAGTTTCTCGCCAATATGAGCCATGAGTTGCGTACGCCCTTGAATTCCATCATCGGCTTTGCCGGTCAGATTGATACCAGGGAGAACGATACGAAAGAAAAACTGGGTCATCTGCGCCATAGCAGCGAGCATCTGCTGAGCATCGTAAATGATATTCTAGATTATTCCAAGATTGAGTCGGGCAAACTGGCTCTGGAACGCATTGGTTTTAAGCCCATGACGGTGATACGGGAGTGTTATGACATGATATCATACCAGGCCGGACAAAAGGGGCTGGAGATTAGAATTGAGACGGATGCCGAGTTGGAAGAAGCCTTGGTGCTGGGGGATCCCTTGCGCCTAAAGCAAATATTGATTAACCTCACCAACAACGCTATAAAATTTACCGAGAATGGATATGTCAAGATTGTTGCGGATTTAGATGAACGGAAGAATAATGAGCTTTGTCTTCGTATTAGTGTGGAAGACACGGGTATAGGTATCAAATCCGATAAATTGGAAGAGATTTTTGAATCATTTCAGCAGGAGGGAGGCATGAGCCATCCTCAGCATGGTGGTACCGGACTGGGATTGGCCATTAGCAAAAAGTTAATTGAAGCTCAGGGTGGTGCATTGAAAGTAGAAAGTGAGCTAGGTGAGGGCTCTAGCTTTAGTTTTTCACTCATTTTTCCAAAAGCTGACAGCGATATGTACTCCGGTAATTTCCAGCCACATACCGCCAATATTAGTTTAAAAGGCTCTTCTCTGCTATTGGTCGATGATGACGAGATGAACCACATCCTGCTCAAACCCTCCTTCAAAAAATGGCAGCTCGATTTTGATAGTGCCTATAATAGTGAGGAGGCTCTTCGCTTTTTGAAGAAGAAGGCCTATGACTATGTGTTATTGGATCTTAACTTACCCAATAGACCTGGTTCAGATTTGATAGATGATATACGGCATACCAGCTCTGAAACCAGGATCATTTTGTGCACCGCTAACCCGTTGATCCAGAAGCAACAACCTGAATTGCTGACCAGGGTCGATGAACTCTTGTTAAAACCTTATAAAGAATATGAAGTAGCGGCAGCATTATCCGGAAGCAATGACACATCGGAAGATAGAATTGCTGCAGAGCCAATGCCTTTATACACGCTGCAAAACTTCAGCAAGTTTGCCGGAAATGACCCACAAATACTGCGCAAGTTCATCCGCTCCTTTATCGATAGCAACAAACAAAACCTCGAACTATTGGATCAGTATATGGAGGCAGGGGATAAGTTGGCCCTGGCCGACGTGGCGCATAAGATGAAGAACACCTATGGACAGCTGGAAGCAGGGGAGATTATGCAGCGACTATTAGCTCTCGAAAACCCCTTGGAAAAGGTTTCGAACAAACGAAAAACTACGGCTATTGAGGAAATTAAAGCCTTGTCAGAACAACTGTTTATTCAGTTAGAAAAAGAATTAGATCAAATATCATAACTCCATGAATATCAAACTTTTAATCCGTAGGTCTTAATCTTGTTGTAAAGCGTTTTCCGGTCGATATTCAGCAACTTTGCTGCTTTGGTTTTATTGTAACGCACTTTCTCTAAGGCCTCCACAATTTTTTGTCGTTCCAGGCTACTTTCCAGGGCTTTCAGATCGGTGTCTGAACTACGTGATACTTGTGCATAGCTGGGATCGTAAGTGAAAATTTCTCCTGGTAAACTAGCTCGTTCAATCTGCGTTCCCTTGCTTAAGAGCGCTGCCCGCCGAATAACATTTCTCAGTTCTCGAAGATTTCCCGGCCAGTCGTAATTGGCCAACAATCCGGCACTTTCTTCATCAAAACCTGATATCTCTTTGCCAAACTCCGCATTGGCCTGTTCCAAAAAGTGCTTGGCAAAGGGTATGATTTCTTCCTCTCTCGCTCTCAGCGGACTCACTTCAATCTTAAATTCATTCAGCCGGTGGTACAGGTCGTCGCGGAAGTCGCCATTGGTTATCGCCTGACTGAGATTCTCATTGGTGGCAGCTACGATCCGTACATCTACGGCAATATCCGTAGAACCGCCCACCCTGCGAATTAATCTTTCCTGAATGGCGCGTAGGAGCTTCATTTGGATATCATAACTCAGGTTGCCTACCTCATCCAGGAACAAAGTACCGCCTTTGGCTACTTCAAACTGTCCCTGCCGGTCATTAGCTGCTCCGGTAAAACTCCCTTTGATATGGCCAAACAACTCGCTGGCAGCCAGTTCATTGGTGAGAGATCCGCAGTCTATAGCTACAAATGGGCCATCCGCCCGATTGCTTTCTTGGTGGATGCGGCGCGCAATAAATTCCTTGCCAGTGCCACTTTCTCCTTCTATGAGTACCGTCATATCGGTTGGTGCTACCAGACCGATGTGTTCGTTTATTCGGCGTGTGGCGGAGCTGTTGCCATGAAACATCACCTGATGGGCAAAACCTTGACTCTTCTTCGCGGCTTTAGGTTCACCAGGGCTGGCCTCTGGCTCATGCTTCCGACTGAGCACATTCTGTACCAGGGCCAATAAATCATCGGGATTTACCGGCTTGGTGAGATAATCAGTGGCCCCTTGTTTTATGGCTTTTACCGCCAATTTGATATCTCCGTAACTGGTAATAAGGATTAAGGGTGTGCTTATTCCTTTTTCGGACACCGCACTTAAGAATTCCATGCCGTCCATTTCAGGCATGCGGTAGTCAGAGAGGATAAGATCAAACTTGGTTTTGTCCAGTGAGGCCAAGGCTTTGATGGGATTGGAATTGACTTCGGTTTCATAGCCCTTTTTGGCTAGAAAGCTTTGCAGCATTAGCAGAAAGGTAGTGTCATCATCTACCACCAGAATTTTCTTTTTACCCACTGGAATTTTGTTTAGAGAGTCAAATTTACGCTATATCCCGGATGTCTGTAAAAAGAATCACCGCTACGAAAGCGGTGATTCCATCTCAACTCGAACAACTAAAAACTAAAGTCCAATAAACCAAGATGACCTGATTTAAGAACCTTTAACCTTATGATTGTGTAGTGAATTACCATGCCATAGAGAATGCTGATTTAAGTGCTTGGTTTTTAGCTTATAAGATTCTTGGTTAAATCTTGTTTTGGGGATTATTTCCCCAATTAAGGTCATTTTAACCTCAATAATGCTTGTATCCACAGTCTCCCTATAAGTAGGTACGTATCCACCTTTTGTTTCGATACTAGCATCTAGGCGGCAATTCCGCCTGCTTTGCCGCTGCTTTTGAAAAATGGCCGGTTTGTTCTAAGTTCACCACGTTCCACGTGGTAGGCGCACCACTCATGTGGTTCAATACTTAGAACGTGAGAGGTTCCGTGAAAGGTAATAGGCATTGCAGGAAATGTCACATTGAGCGTAGTCGAAATGGACATTTCCTTCTCTAGAACGAGCTAAACTTATTAAGTAGAATACGGCAGGCCTGTCACCGGTCATCCGTCACCTGTCACCGGTCACCCGTCATCCAGCACCCATCACCCATCACATTGCCACATTGCCCTATTAATCACATTGACTACATCCGTCACCGGTCATCCATCATTGATTCTTCTTCCTTCCTTTTCCATTGATGAAAAGGAAGCAAAAATCTAGGGCATTTTAAGAAAGCTTTGCTGCGCAAACCGCGGAGAAAGCTGGGCTTCATGCTCTTTCAGCCTTCGGCTGACGCAATTCCGCCTGCTTTGCCGCTGCTTTTGCAAAATGCCCGGTTTGTTCTGAGTTCACCACGTTCCACGTGGCAGGCGCACCACTCATGTGGTTCAATACTTAGAACGTGAGAGGTTCCGTGAAAGGTAATAGGCATTGCAGGAAATGTCACATTGAGCGTAGTCGAAATGGACATTTCCTTCTCTAGAACGAGCTAAACATATTTAAGTGGAATACGGCAGGCCTGTCACCGGTCACCGGTCATCCGTCATCTAGAACCCATCACATTGTCACATTCACCACATTCGTTACCAGTCATCCGTCACCTGTCACCGGTCACCCGTCATCCAGCACCCATCACCCATCACCCACCACCCATCACCCACCACCCATCACATTGCCACATTAAACACTTTCAACACCCGTCACCCGTCATCAGTCACCGGTCACCGGTCACCCAGCACCCTAACACATTGACCACATCCGTCATCCCGTAAAACCTGACATTCCTTTCACATCTAAATCCTACCTCCTAAACTATTCCCTATTCCTTTTTCCCTCCAATTATATTTCCCTCTGCGTTAAATTGCAAAGACCATTTTCTGTCCCCTTCAATCAGGTCTAGCCAATACTCTGGTCTTTTGGAATTGGGACGCTTTACCTTATAAGCTTTACTGATCTCCGCCTCCTTATACTGTTCATCTACATAGTTTCTGATTTTCTCAGGCAATTTAGAGACACTGAGTTCCTGCAACTCCAAACCCCTCTGATTAGCAATGGATTGCTGTTTCAGCATTGGCGTGTTCTGTGCCTTCAAACCCATGGAAGAAAGACCGACAAGCACTGACAATAAAAATGGAATTGATAATTTTTTGTGAAAAATCATTTTTGCTGTAACAATTTTTAAATCTACGTGTTAAAGAGTTGAATCTGATAAAATATTCGATAAACATGATGCAAACTTCTCAAGGGTCATCAGACTCAAACACCAAAGACCATAACAAGCTAAAGGCCAAAATTGTTAATCACTATAAAGATCATTTATTAACTCATGGCACGGAGCCGGCTAGTATCTATATCTTCTGCAAAGAGCTGGAAATAACCGAGGATGAATTTTATGGGCATTTTAACGATTTTAATCAGGTAGGGGAGGCTTATTGGCAGTTAATTCTCACTGAAGTTTGGTCGCGCCTGGACGATGATTCGGAATACCATCAGCTAAGCGTGCGAGAAATGATGCTCACCTTTTATTTTGAATTTTTCTCGGAAATGCGGGCGCACCGCAGCTTCTTTCTACTGAGCTATGATGATTCCTGGCCGGTATTGGGAGCGAAATCCAATGCCTTTAGCAAACTGAAAACTTCCTTCTGCTCCTGGTCTGGAAAAATGGTTGCCGAAGGTATAAAGCGCTCAGAAATTTCCTCTCGCTCCAGGTTAAGTGACACCTATGATCGCCTGCTTTGGTATCAGTTTCTATTCCTCCTGAACTTTTGGAAAAAAGACCGCAGCAAGGGTTTTGAAAAGACCGATGCAGCAGTAGAAAAGAGTGTAAACCTCAGCTTTGATCTCATAGAAAAGAACGCCATCGATAGTGCCCTGGATTTTGGAAAATTTATGTTTCAAAACCGATGAATAAAGAAGATAAAATCCCAACCTCCCGCCTGGCCAGAACAGGGAGCTTTATAGGGACGGGTGCGCGTATTGGTAGAAATTACCTGAAATATTATGGGAAGAAGGCGCTTGGGAATGACGATGAGGAAGCTCTGCAAGAGAGCAATGCAGAAGATATCTATCGCACCTTGAGCAAGCTGCGTGGAAGTGCGCTCAAGGTAGCCCAAATGATGAGTCTGGATGAAGGAATATTACCCCGGGCATATTCCGAAAAATTCGTGCAATCACAGTATTCAGTGCCACCTCTCAGCTATCCTCTGGTGGTGCAAACGCTTCGTCGTAGTTTAGGAGCCTCACCTTCGAGGCTTTTTGATAAGTTCTCTACCCAGGCTGTTGCAGCGGCAAGTATCGGTCAGGTTCATCAAGCAGAATATCAGGGTGCGAAGCTGGCGGTGAAAGTGCAATATCCAGGCGTGGCCGATAGTATTTCATCTGACTTACGCATTGTAAAACCCATTGTTAGTTCCCTATTCAACATTAGCAATCAAGAACTGGAACACTATCTCCAGGAGGTAGAAGCGCGATTGTTGGAAGAGACGGATTATGAGCTGGAACTAAAGCGCTCCCAGGAAATTTCCAGGGCTTCCGCATCAATTCCTGGATTGCACTTCCCGCAATACTTCGATGAGCTTTCTGGTGATCGGGTATTAAGTATGGAGTGGCTACCCGGCAAGCACCTCGACCAGTTTTTAGCCGATAAACCGGACCAGGAAACACGCGACAAAGCCGGTCAGCTGCTGTGGGATTTCTATGATTTTCAGCTTCATGATTTGAAACAAGTGCATGCAGATCCCCATCCGGGTAACTTTTTAATCCGCCAGAACGGGGAGGTGGGTGTCATCGACTTTGGGTGCGTAAAGGAAATTGAAGATGAGTTTCATCAATCCTATTTCCGCTTAATGATGCCGCATATTGTTAATGATTCTGCAAAATTTAAGCAAGTATTGGCTGAACTTGGTTTTCTGTTGGAATCCGATGGAGAAGCGGAGAAAGAGTACTTTTTGAATCTTTATCGCGATGTCCATCAACTGGTTTGTTTGCCTTTCTTTCAGGATAGTTTCGACTTTTCAGACAAAGCTTACTTTGACCAGATCTATCAATTGAGTGCTAAACTTTCTGGTGATCGATATCTTCGCCGCTCTAAAGCCGCCCGTGGACCCCGAGATGCCATATATTTGAACCGCACATATTTTGGTCTTTACTCTTACTTACAAAAGCTTGGTGCAAAAATTAAAACGCGTTCCAGATTGAAAGGGTAGGACCTTAAATAAGGTTCTTAAATATGAAAATAGGATTTATTAGCTTTTGGTTGGCACTCATGGCCTTCAGTATGAATGCTCAGATCTCACCCCATGCCTTAGGATTGAGATTTAGTAGCAGTAACGGTATTCAATCGGTAGGAGTGGAAGTGAGCTACCAGAAATCCCTGGGGGAACAAAATAGAATTGAGCTGGATCTTGGCCTTAGCAATGGTTCCCTGGTCGATTTGTTCCGCCTTGCGGGATACTATCATTGGGTAAAACCGCTTGAACAGGGTTTTGCCTGGTACCTGGGTCCCGGCGGTGGGCTGGGGATTATTGATTATAATGCTCCTATCGGCGAGTTGCAATCTGATGTCTTTATCATACTAGGTGGACAGGTAGGTATTGAGTATATCTTTGCCGATATTCCGCTTCAGCTTGCGCTGGATCTTCGCCCTGAGTTTTTTATTGGTAGCCTTAATGATAATGTGGATGTTGACCTGGGATTCAGTGTGAGATATTTATTCTAATCGAAAATTCTGAAGAGCTTGAATTTTTGTAGCAATTGTGGCAGTGATAAACTAAATTACATCATTCCGGAGGGTGATCATCTTCCGCGCTATGTTTGTCCGGCCTGTGAAACCATACACTATGAAAATCCTCGTATGGTGGTGGGTTGCCTCATTGTGGATAAGGGCAAGGTTATGCTGGCCAGAAGAGGCATTGAACCTCGTAAGGGCTATTGGAATCTGCCATGTGGGTTTCTGGAAAATGACGAAACGGTGCAGCAGGGTGCTTTGCGCGAAGTATATGAAGAGACCGGAGCCTCGGTAGAATTAGGACATTTACACAGTGTCTATAATCTGCCCCATGCTCAGCAAGTTTATCTGATCTTTATGGCTTCGATGAAGTCGGATTACTTTCATCTGACACCGGAAAGTACCGAAATCGCCTTTTTCGGCGCGGATGAAATTCCCTGGGAGGATATTGCCTTCTCCAGCAACAGCTTTGCTATTAACAAATGGATTGAAGCCACGGATGGTTCTCAAACTACGTATATAGGAAGTTATTTTAAAGACAAGATTCGCTGATGCTTTCTGAGGATATTCAATTGGTGCATAAGGTTTTACATCCTGAATCCAAGAGGGAGAAGCCACCCTTGCTGCTGATGCTCCACGGCTATGGCAGCAATGAGAGTGATTTATTTTCCATGGCGTCTATGTTAAATACTAAAGCATTGGTGGTAAGTCTGAGAGCTCCAGTGGCTCTGGATTGGGGAGGCTTTGCCTGGTATGAAATTGACTTTACACAACTGGGTAGAGGAAGAATGAGTGATGTGGAACAGGCAAAGAAAAGTCTGGCCATGCTCAGATCTGAAATTCCTAAAATTCACGCTAAGTACGGTACGGATCCCGATAGGACCTGGTTAATGGGATTTAGTCAGGGTTGTATTTTGAGTTATGCCTTGAGCCTGGGCGATCCAAGGGGTTTTTCTAAAGTGCTGGCGCTCAGTGGATATATTTTAAAGGATGTGGTACCTGAGGCATATAATCAGTCAGAACTTTTACACCTGGATTATTTTGTAAGCCACGGCACTCAGGATGAAGTTTTACCGGTAGATTGGGCCCGTACCGCGGTAGGTATTCTGGAAAAACTCAAAATATCGCACCAATACAAGGAATATCAGATGGGGCATGGGGTAAATCCGGAATGCTTTAACGATATGAAAATCTGGATGAAGGAGCGTGATATGCTTTAAAACTGAGCCCTTGAACTCGCGATTAATAGCCGGAAGGGCCAACATCCTGGTTCTACTTTTCGATAAATCTGGGCATTGCTTCGACCTGGAGATTATGTTAACCCTAAATCACCAAGCAAAGTGAGGTAGGCAGCAAAGCCTTAGGCAGCCAGACTTGATGGCTATCGGATATAACGGGGACTATTCTACAAGAAGCTTACTCACTCGTGATCCATCCGCCGTATAAAACATTAATAAATAGATTCCCGGGTCGAAATTCTGCAGGCTTAGAATCTCAATCACCTCCGGAGCTTCCAGGCTCTGAATTAACCGGCCATTGGCATCAAATAGCTCGTAATGGCTATAACTGACTTCCGGGACTCTCACAATTCTCACCTCGCCCTTAGACGGATTGGGAAATACTTCAGGCATCTGGCTGGGATAGCTGAATATCCTTTTTACTTTGGTACGATCGGTAATAATTACAATCTGATAATAGTATTCAATGCCTAAGACAGGGGGCTTATCCACGTAATTGTAGGATTTGGCGGAGTCATTATCACCACAAATCCCGGCGTAAACAAAAACCTTTTCGAGGTTCAGGGAATCAGTGCCCCGCCATACTTCTACATCCTGACAAGTGTTCCCCGCTTTTACCGTCCACTCTACATCAATGGCAGTGCCTGAATTTCTAAGCCTGAATTCAAGATAAGGAATGCCATCCTGCGCGAAGCTCCCAACAGGCATGACCAGCAATGTAAAAAAGAGTATTTTCAACCGCATGATGGAGAAGGATACAAACTATAAACTACTCTTTGCTGGAATTCTTGCCTTTTTTGTGATTATGACCTTTGATCAGGACAAGTTTTTGGCCGGAACACTTACCGAAGTGGCCAAGGTAATCCTTGCCATTCCGGCAGTTGGCTATCTTATATGGTATAATGTAAGGAAGAATAAAAGATCCTCCTCAAGTTAAGAGCTACTCGCCTTTAACCCATGAATGCAGAATACATCCACACCAGCTTTTCTTGTTCACGGATATAATCGCTCATCATAGCGTTTGTACCTTCATCGCCTATTTCACCCGACAAATCCAGTAATTCCCTTTGCTTGGCAATAAGGATTTCAAAGCTGTCTAAAATGCCTTGCACACAGTTCCTTGCATCGGAAACTTCCGAACTTTCGGATACCTTGGTGGTGGTTAAATAAGAAGAGGCACGATGCTCTGGCACGTGACCCAAGGTTAAAATACGCTCAGCAATTTCATCAATCTTGTTAAAGAGATCCGTGTAAAGCTCTTCAAACTTTTCATGCAGAATAAAGAATTTCTCACCTTGAATATTCCAGTGATAACCTCTTGTATTTTGGTAAAAGACCGAGTAATTAGCCAGCAAATCGTTCAGTTGATTCGCTAATTCTTTACTCTTTTCTCTGTCTAGTCCTATTCTATTTAATTTACTCATTATACTATTGATTAAGATTATTCTTTTTTTCGTTCGTCTCCCAGTAAATATCCGTACGGCTCCAGCCCTTCCGTTTCGTCCATCATTACCTTTATTCCCCCTAGCATAGGAATGAATAAAACCATTCCTGAAACACCCCAAATCATACCGCCTAAGATGATCACCAAAATAACGGCCAGAGGATTTAATTGCACCTGCCGGCCTACGATATAAGGGGTGATAAGATTGTTTTCCAACAACTGAATGCCCCATAGCAGAGCCAGGGTGAGAACTGGATAGATTAGGCTGTCTTTGGTAATGTACGCGTATGTGATAGAAACCACCGATGCAATGAAAACACCTACGTAGGGTATAAGGTTCATTATGGCTACAAAAAGTGCGAAAAACAAGGCGTGTTTAATTCCCAGTAGCAGAAATACAACCAGTACCAGCACAGCCACAATTAAGGTTACAAACAGCATACCCGATAAGTATTTTTGTACTACTCCTGTAGCCTTTTGTACACGCTTCAGCACACTGCCCTCGCCACTACCGCCGTACAGCTTAATTAGAAAATTGTAAAACCTTTGTCGATAGTACAGCATAAAGAAGATGTAGATCGGCATGATGCCGATAAAAACGATCGCCTTAAGTGTTTGGGTAAGGGTTTTTCCCAAAGCTCCTAAACTCTCTTGAATCAGTGCAGAAAAACGTGTGGAGAGTTCGTTGGGCTGATCCTGGTAAGGGATTCCTAGTTTTTCATCGATAAATACACGAGTAACTTCCAAATTTGCGCTCAGTTTTTTAACCAGTCCTGGCACTTCATTGGCAAGATTAATTACCTGAGACGAAAGCAGATAGATTATACCGCCTACAAAAGCAATTAAGAAAAAGATACTTATGATCGCCGAGATGCCACGATGCTTGATTCTTTGTTCCAACCAGCGTGTGAAAGGCAAAATGATTAATGCCAACAGCAGAGACCAGCAAAATGGTACCACCAGATCACGGGCATAAATCATCAACAGAATGATGAGTGCTATACTCATCCCAGCCGCGCTAAATCTTATCGAAAGCGGAAGTTTCTGATTCATCTATGCAAGTTAATACTTGTGGTGGCGCTAATGATTGACAATCGTCAGCCTTTGGCAAATGTTTAACGCTATGTCCTAAAGAAGCGGCTTAGGGCAGAGCCGGAAGAACCTTGGAGCTCACTTCACCAAAACCCAATCGCACCTGACCGTTATCGCAAAAGCCACGCATGATTACCGTATCACCATCCTGAATAAACTTCCTTTCCTCACCATCACGCAACTCTACTACTTTAGATCCTCGCCAACTCAACTCCAACATAGAGCCATAGTTAGCCCGCTCCGGACCACTGATAGTGCCGCTAGCCATCATATCTCCGGCATTTATATTGCATCCATTTACAGTATGGTGTGCGAGTTGCTGCGAAATATTCCAGTATAAATAGCTGAAATTGGATTTCGAAATACTGGACTCTTGCTTTCCTTCTGGCTTAATCAGCACTTCCAGCTTAATATCAAAAGTCCGTTTGCCTTCGGTTTTCAAATAATCCAAAGGTTCCGGATCTTGCACGGGACTGGCCTTGCGATAAGGCTCCAGAGCGTCTAATGTTACTACCCATGGTGAAATAGAAGAACCAAAGTTCTTACCCAAGAAGGGACCGAGTGGCACATACTCCCATTTCTGCAAGTCCCGGGCGCTCCAGTCATTAAAGAGTACCATCCCAAATATGTAATCCTCTGCTTCTTCTGCCTTAATTCTTTCTCCTAATGGCTTGCCATCGGTGGTGATGAAGGCCATTTCCAGTTCAAAATCGAGTAATTTGCTGGGTCCAAATACAGGACGATCCGCTCCCTCAGGCATAGTTTGCCCTTTAGGCCGACGAATGTTTTCGCCGGAAACAATTATGCTGGATGAACGACCGTGATAACCTACCGGCAGATGTAACCAATTGGGCATTAGCGCATTTTCTTTTCCGCGAAACATGGTTCCCACATTTTCTGCATGCTCTCTACTGCTATAGAAATCGGTGTAATCTTGTGTAAATACGGGCAAGATCATTTGAATGCTATCTACCGGATGCAGGATATTGTTGCAGTGCTCGGTATTGTCCTTTAGCACAGGGTTGTTCACCTCAAATAATTCCGAAACCCGGTTGCGAACTGCACGCCAGGTAGGGCGACCGAGTGTGATAAAATCATTTAAGGTGTCCTGCAGAAACACATCTTCCGGAAGCACAATTCCATCAAAATATCCGAGCTGATGCATAGCTGAAAGGTCAATGGCTGTATCGCCGATGCGTGAGCCGATGGTAGTGACATCATCCTTGGTTAAGAAGGCACCAAAAGGGAGGTTCTGAATAGGAAAATCACTATCAGGTTTAACCTCTAGCCATGATTTGCGATTGGGGTCGTTTGCTGTCAGCATGTAATGGTTATTTTTGGCAATATTATAAAAACTGGGAGAGCTCCCTAAATAAATTGTCAATGGATAGAGACAAGGACATCTTTGAACTCATAGAAAGAGAAAAATCAAGGCAAATCAATGGTATAGAACTCATAGCTTCTGAAAATTTTGTTAGTGAGCAGGTAATGGAGGCTATGGGCTCAGTTCTAACGAATAAATATGCCGAGGGATTTCCCGGAAAAAGATATTATGGCGGTTGTGAGGTGGTAGATGAGGTAGAAACGCTGGCTATTGAAAGGGCGAAGGAGCTTTTTGGCGCAGAATATGCCAACGTGCAACCGCATTCTGGATCACAGGCCAATGCTGCCGTATACCTGGCGTGTTTACAACCGGGCGATAAGATTATGGGTTTCGACCTGGCACATGGTGGCCATCTAACCCATGGTTCTCCGGTAAGCTTTAGTGGCAAGTTATACCATCCGGTTTTTTATGGTGTAGAAAAGGATACGGGAGTAATAGATTACGATAAGTTGGAAGCTCAGGCAATTGAGGAACAGCCTAAAATGCTCATCTGTGGGTATTCTGCCTATTCCAGAGACCTGGATTTTGCCCGTTTCCGAGAGATAGCTGATAAGGTGGGGGCTTTGCTGATGGCGGATATCTCGCATCCCGCAGGATTAATTGCCCGGGGCATTTTAAGCGATCCGGTGCCGCATTGCCATATAGTTACCTCTACTACGCACAAAACGCTTAGAGGACCAAGGGGAGGTATAATCCTAATGGGAAAAGACTTTGAAAATCCATGGGGGTTGACAACTCCTAAAGGTTCAGTAAAAATGATGAGCCAGTTGCTGAATGCCGCGGTATTCCCCGGTACACAGGGGGGACCTCTGGAGCATGTCATAGCCGCAAAGGCCGTTGCCTTCGGTGAAGCCCTAACAGACGAATTCTTCCAGTACATCCTTCAAGTACAAAAGAATGCCTCTCGCCTGGCCGATAGCTTAGTGGCTAAAGGCTACGATATCATTAGCGGGGGAACCGATAATCATTCCATGTTAATTGACCTTCGAAACAAGAATGTTACCGGCAAAGTGGCTGAGAAGGCTTTAGGTATGGCGGATATCACGGTAAATAAGAACATGGTTCCATTCGACGATAAATCACCTTTTGTGACCAGCGGTATCCGTCTCGGTACCCCGGCTATCACTTCCCGCGGTTTAAAGGAGGAAGACATGGATCTTATTGCCGGATTGATTGATCGTGTAATTTGCGACCCAGAAAATGAATCTTCCCTGGCACAGATAAAGTTAGAGGTAAACCAAATGATGAATGGCTATCCCTTATTTGCACATTCTGTTCCGCAAGCATAACTGACCTCACCCATGGAAATATTCTTGCATACCGAAGCCTGGATTGCCCTGCTTACCTTGTCGTTACTTGAAATCGTATTGGGTATTGATAATATTATCTTTATTTCAATTCTCACCAATAAATTGCCTCAAGAACGTCGAAAATCAGCCAGAACTGCCGGTATTGTTGCCGCTTTGCTGCTGAGGTTAGTCATGCTCTTTGGCATTACATGGATTATCGGATTCACCCAACCCATTTTTAGCATTTTTAATTTTACTGCTACCGGTCGGGATTTAGTGTTGTTGGCTGGGGGACTATTCCTCATTGGCAAGAGTACCAGTGAAATCCATCACAAGGTAGATCAAAAGGGCAGTGAGGCAGACAAGAATAAAATGAGCAAGAAGGCCACTAAAAGCTTTAATTCCATTATCATTCAGATCGCTCTGTTGGATGTGGTTTTTTCATTCGATTCCATATTAACTGCCATCGGTATGACAGAGGAAATATTAATTATGATTCTGGCGGTTGTCATTTCTTTAGTGGTGATGTTGATTTTTGCGAGTAGAATTGCTTCATTTATTGAAAAGCACCCCACCTTACAAGTGCTGGCCTTGGCCTTTTTGATTCTAATTGGATTTGTATTGATTGCCGATGGTTTACACCAGCATATCAGCAAAGGCTATATCTACTTCGCGGTAGCCTTCTCTCTGGCGGTAGAAGCAGTGAATATTAGGGTTAGGAAAGTAAGAGCTAAGAGTTAGGTCTGTCCATCTCACACGGAAGGGGTCCCCGAAGGCGGATGTATCGAAGCCAGGGAATAAGGAAAAAGGCATAGCGGATGGAAAATAATTAGCGATTAATGATGAGTGATAAATAAGAGCTAAGTGCCCAAATCAATGCACAGGCTTGGAAGGGAGCTTCCGTCAGGCTGCCTGTCCTCCGCAGGAGGGAGTGTTCGCCTCATGCCGGAGTGTTTGTCAGACTGCCTGTCCTCCGCAGGAGGGAGTGTTCGCCTCATGCCGGAGTGTTTGTCAGGCTGAGTGTTCGCCACAGGCGGACGTATCGAAGCCAAGAACTAAAAGTGGAAGGCACGTCACGTTTTACACGGTGATAAATGTGGTTCATGTGACAATGTGATGGCTAGCCCTTGACAGGTTTACTGTATTCCACGTAAATAGCATACCTCTTTCTAAACAGGAAAAGTCCATTTCGACGCAGCTCAATGTGACATTTCCCGCAATGCCCATTGCCTTTCACAGAACCTCTCACGTTCTAATTATTGAACCAAGTGAGTC
The DNA here is from genome assembly GCA_965229445.1 of Owenweeksia sp. Classification (GTDB taxonomy): domain Bacteria; phylum Bacteroidota; class Bacteroidia; order Flavobacteriales; family Schleiferiaceae; genus Owenweeksia. Next base: position 1,951,183 of record OZ245876.1, on the reverse strand, counting down.
GTGTGCTTGCCACGTTTTACGTGGTAACCTCAGAGTAAAACCGGGCATTTTTCAAAACCAGCGGCAAAGCAGGCGGAATTGCGTCAGCCGAAGGCTGAAGGAGCATGAAGCCCAGCTTTGACCGCGGTTTGCGCAGCAAAGCTTTCTTAAAATGCCCTAGATTTTTGCTTCCTTTTCATCAATGGAAAAGGAAGGCAGGAGAACCAAAGATTAAAGACAGGTGACGGACTTGTCACGTTTTACGTGATGTCGAATGTGGTCAATGGGCCGATGTGATTTATCTGACCATGCGATGGATTATCCATGAGAGGTATACCGCATTCAACGCAATAAGTTTACCGCCTTCTGAACCGGGAAAAGTCCATTTCAACGCAGCTCAATGTGACATTTCCCGCAATGCCCATTGCCTTTCACAGAACCTCTCACGTTCTAAGTATTGGACCAAATGAGTCGTGCGCTAGCCACGTTTTACGTGGTAACCTCAGAGTAAAACCGGGCATTTTTCAAAACCAGCGGCAAAGCAGGCGGAATTGCGTCAGCCGAAGGCTGAAGGAGCATGAAGCCCAGCTTTGACCGCGGTTTGCGCAGCAAAGCTTTCTTAAAATGCCCTAGATTTTTGCTTCCTTTTCATCAATGGAAAAGGAAGGCAGGAGAACCAAAGATAAAAGACAGGTGACGGACTTGTCACGTTTTACGTGATGTCGAATGTGGTCAATGGGCCGATGTGATTTATCTGACCATGCGATGGATTATCCATGAGAGGTATACCGCATTCAACGCAATAAGTTTACCGCCTTCTGAACCGGGAAAAGTCCATTTCAACGCAGCTCAATGTGACATTTCCTGCCTTACCCATTAGATTTCACAGGACTTCTGAGGTTCTACGAGTTGAACCATATGAGTCGTGCGCTAGCCACGTTTTACGTGGTAACCTCAGAGTAAAACCGGGCATTTTTCAAAACCAGCGGCAAAGCAGGCGGAATTGCGTCAGCCGAAGGCTGAAGGAGCATGAAGCCCAGCTTTGACCGCGGTTTGCGCAGCAAAGCTTTCTTAAAATGCCCTAGATTTTTGCTTCCTTTTCATCAATGGAAAAGGAAGGCAGGAGAACCAAAGATCAAAGACAGGTGACGAACTTGTCACATTTTACGTGATGTCGAATGTGGTCAATGGGCCGATGTGATTTATCTGACCATGCGATGGATTATCCATGAGAGGTATACCGCATTCAACGCAATAAGTTTACCGCCTTCTGAACCGGGAAAAGTTCATTTCAACGCTGCTCAATGTGACATTTCCCGCAATGCCCATTGCCTTTCACAGAACCTCTCATGTTCCACGTGTGCCTACCTACTTCAGCCAGTTGAAAAACTAAAAGTGAAAAGCAAGGACAGGCAGTATCGCCAATAAAACCCATTGCCATATCCCCGTCACTGAGGGAGGTGCCAAATACACCAAACAAAAATTACGCATGATTTTGAGCGCTCAAGCCGCTCTACTGACCTGGGCTTAATTTCTTATCACTAAGCTCTTAACCCTCCGGATTTGGCCATCTTCCAACAACAATTGGTATAAACCCCTGGGAAGAAATTCAATGTTGATCTCATCACCTGTGTGATAGTCCATCTCCTCATATAAAAGCAATCCCGAGGTAGAAAGGATAGACAGTCTAACTGGTTTATCAGGAAGGGAAAAATGAACCCTCAATGCGGTATTTGCAGGATTGGGAATCAACTCAATATTCATTTTCTCAGTGGAAACCTCATGTTGTCCTACTACCGGTTCCATCACTACCGAAATTTTTAAAGCTATATCCAGCGGGTCATTGTTGTTCAACACAAACTGATCCTGAAATTTTGACCAATCCGTGCCATCAAAGAAAATAGCCTTACCATCACCACAATCGTCATTGGTACTGGCCAGATAAATGGAATCACCCATATCCGCTACATTCACTACCACCCAAAACTTACCCTTAACTCCAACTGGGTTGGAAAAAAAGAAATCATTAAAAAAGGTGGTACCACTTGTGTCGCTTAAAAGATTTCCGGCTACGGGTAAACTTTGAGCCAGCGGAGTTTGAAGATTGCTTTCGGGGAAAATACCTGCTACAAATTGTCCGATGCCCGAGTCTTTCTTTACATACACTATTTCAGAAATAATGCTGCCAATCACTATGCTGTCACTACCGGTATCAAAAAGCTGAGCCACTTTGTTAATACTAGAGCCATTACTTAAAACTGCTGCTCCTGAAACAATTCGCGAATCAAACAAATAGAAAGTAGAGGCGGTTGTGCAACTATCTCCTAATACCACAGGATTCAAAGTATCTATCGCTAGCTTAAATGGAGTGGAAGAGAAGAACCCTTGTTCAACCTGGTCTTGTCCGTGAGAATACAAGCTAAGTGCTAGAATGGACAGTATCAGTGCTAATCTTTTCATAACGCAATAATAGTGCTTCTATGAATTATGATTGATTCCTGAAATATTAAAAAAAAAGCCCTCCACAACTGGGGAGGGCTCATTTGCTTGTTTGATCAAGGGCTATTTTTCTTCTTCATTGGGCTCAGCAGCCTTTTCAACTTTGACCATTATTTCCTGATCATCATCTTTTTTCGCCAGATCAATAAAGATACGGTCACCTTCTTCGATCTCAGAATTAATAATCTGTTCCGCCAAAGGATCTTCAATGTACTTCTGAATCGCTCGCGCCAATGGACGCGCGCCATATTTCTCATCAAATCCTTTATCAGCAATATACTCCTTGGCCTTTTTGCTCATCTTAATCGTGTAGCCCAAATCATTGATGCGTTTGTACAGCTGATCAAGTTCAATATCTATGATTTTAAAGATATCTTCCTTGTCCAGATTGTTAAATAAAACAACATCGTCGATTCTATTTAAAAACTCAGGGGCAAAAGCTCGTTTCAAGGCTGTTTCAATGACACTCTTCTGAATATTCTGTTTCCCCTGTTCACGGGCAGATGTGCCAAATCCAACTCCGGCACCGAAATCCTTCAGCTGACGGGTGCCAATATTGGAAGTCATGATAATAATGGTATTCTTAAAGTCCACCTTGCGTCCTAAACTGTCCGTCATATGTCCGTCATCCAGAGCCTGCAACAGTAAATTGAATACATCAGGGTGTGCTTTCTCAATTTCATCCAGCAGCACAACGGAATATGGCTTGCGTCTTACCTTTTCAGTCAGCTGACCACCTTCCTCATAACCGACGTATCCGGGAGGAGCACCCACCAAACGAGAGACCGCAAATTTCTCCATGTATTCGCTCATATCGATGCGAATCAAGTTTTCATCGCTGTCAAACAAGGCTCTGGCCAACTCCTTCGCGAGCTGGGTTTTTCCTACTCCCGTCGGACCTAAAAAGATGAAGGAGCCAATCGGCTTGTTGGGGTCTTTTAATCCGGCTCGGTTGCGTTGAATGGCTTTAACAATTTTCGCAACCGCTTCATCCTGACCAATGATATGACTCTTGATATCCTTAGCCATACCACTTAGCCGGTTGCTTTCATGCTGCGCCACACGTTGCACCGGAATGCCGGTCATCATGGCCACCACCTCTGCAACGTCGGCATCATCCACGGTTTCGCGGTTCTTTTTCACTTCTTCTTCCCAGCGCCCCTGTGCCTCCTGCAGATCACTTTCAATTTTCTTTTCATCATCTCTCAGTCTGGCCGCTTCTTCATAGCGCTGCTTCTTTACTACCTGAATTTTCTGATCCCGGATATCCTCTAATTTCTTCTCCAAATCCATGATTTCCTGGGGAACCGTGATGCTGGTAATATGTACCCTTGAGCCTGATTCATCCAATGCATCGATAGCCTTATCGGGTAAATGGCGATCCGTCACATAGCGGGAAGTTAAGGAGACACAAGCCTCAATAGCCTCATCCGTATAATTTACATTGTGATGATCTTCATACCGATCCTTAATGTTATTTAGAATTTGAACCGTTTCTTCCGGTGTGGTAGGATCTACCATGACCTTTTGAAAACGTCGCTCCAGAGCGCCGTCTTTCTCGATATACTGACGGTATTCGTCTAGCGTGGTAGCTCCAATACATTGTATTTCACCGCGTGCCAGAGCGGGCTTAAACATATTGCTGGCATCCAGTGAGCCGGTGGCTCCACCTGCGCCTACTATGGTGTGAAGCTCGTCAATGAACAAGATTATATCCTCGTTCTTCTCAAGCTCGTTCATGAGCGCCTTCATACGTTCCTCAAACTGACCGCGATATTTTGTTCCGGCCACCAGGGAAGCCAAATCCAAGGTAACGACGCGCTTGTCAAAAAGCACTCGAGATACCTTGCGTTTCACTATACGCAAGGCCAAGCCTTCTGCGATAGCAGATTTACCTACGCCTGGCTCTCCAATCAGCAGGGGGTTATTCTTTTTTCTGCGGGATAATATTTGCGAAACACGCTCAATTTCCTTTTCCCTCCCTACTACGGGATCCAATTTATTTTCTTCGGCTAATTTGGTGAGGTCTCGGCCAAAATTATCCAATACGGGAGTTTTCGTTTTTCCATCACCCTTGGATTTACCTCCGGATTCACCACCAGAATATCCTGGATCTTTACGCTCAAAGTCATCATCATCCTCATAGGGCATTTCACCCCGGGTACCACCACCCTTCACTTCATCGGCATAATGAGCCTGGTATTCCCCTTTCACATTGTCATAATCCACGTCATACTGTCGTAAAATTCTTGAAACGGGGTCATCATCGTTTCTCAAAATACAAAGCAACAAGTGCGTCGTGCGAATCTGATTGCTCTGAAATAACTTCGCTTCCAGAAAAGTAGTTTTAAGCGCTTTTTCCGCCTGACGGGTGAGCGGCAAGTTCTTTTTAGTGCTGATCTGACCAGAAATATTTGGAGCGCTGATGGCTTCAATCTTCCTGCGAAATGCTTCCATGTTAACACCCAGATCTTCAAGGATTTGCACTGCGCTACCTTCTCCTTCACGGATGAGTCCTAGCATGAGGTGTTCAGTGCCTATATAGTCATGTCCCAATCTGATGGCTTCTTCCTTACTGAAGCTTATCACATCTTTGACACGAGGAGAGAAATTTTCGTCCATAATTAATTTATAGGGAGATTCAACGTTCAGTAATCAGAACTAATACTGTGCCAACACTGATACGTAACCAAAGTTAGTCTAAGGAATAACATAGGCAACTCACTAATGTTTTATAATTATCAACATAGAGAGGGGCATATTTGTGAAGAAATGCAGGGGACGGGAGACCCGTGAGCGAATGCACCAACTTATATTTGAAACTTGGTAAATGTATATTTTACAAGAAGGTAAAAAACTGTCATAATGGCTGAAGGAGAAAGGATAATACCGATCAATATTGAGGAGGAGATGAAGTCTTCCTACATCGACTATTCCATGTCGGTGATTGTATCACGTGCACTTCCCGATGTAAGAGACGGTATGAAACCGGTGCATCGCCGTGTGCTTTACGGCATGTATGAACTGGGAGTGCTCTCAAACAGGTCTTATAAAAAGTCTGCCCGTATTGTGGGTGAGGTACTGGGTAAGTTCCATCCGCATGGTGATTCATCGGTATATGACACCATGGTACGAATGGCGCAACCCTGGAGTTTGCGTTATATGATGGTCGACGGACAGGGTAACTTTGGTAGTGTTGACGGCGATCCACCCGCGGCCATGCGTTATACAGAGGCCAAATTGCAGAAGATATCCGAGGAAATGCTTGCGGATATCGATAAGGAAACGGTTGATACACAGCTCAATTTTGATGATTCACTAGAAGAGCCTACCGTGCTTCCTACCCGCATTCCGGGTCTGCTGGTCAACGGTGCTTCCGGAATTGCCGTGGGTATGGCAACCAATATGCCCCCTCATAATCTTACCGAGGTTATTAATGGTATCAATGCGTACATCGATAATCGCGATATCAGCATTGACGAGCTGATGGGTCACATTACCGCGCCTGATTTTCCCACGGGTGGAACCATTTATGGCTATGAAGGAGTGAGAGAAGCTTTCCATACCGGCCGTGGACGAATAGTGCTGCGTGGCAAGGCTGAGATTACTGAGGTGAAGGGTCGCGAAGTGATTATTGTCACGGAAATCCCCTACCAGGTCAACAAGGCGGATATGATCAAGAAAACCGCTGATCTGGTAAATGATAAAAAGATTGAGGGCATAGCCGATATAAAGGATGAGAGTGACCGCAAGGGAATGCGAATTGTTTACTATCTCAAGCGAGATTGTGTGCCCAATGTTGTATTAAATAAACTATACAAGTATACCGCTCTACAGTCCTCGTTTTCAGTAAATAATATTGCGCTTGTTAATGGTAGACCTGAGCAGCTGAATCTGAAGGATCTTATCCATCACTTCGTAGAGCATCGTCTGGATGTTATCATTCGACGCACCAAGTACGAACTCCGAAAAGCGGAGGAAAGAGCACATATCCTGGAAGGTTTACTGATTGCGCTGGATAACCTGGATGCCATTATTGCTCTGATTCGAGGATCACAAACTCCCGAAGAAGCCAGAAATGGTCTCATCAGTCAGTTTGAGCTTACCGAACTGCAAGCACGAGCTATTCTTGATCTGAGACTTCAGAAATTAACAGGCCTGGAGCGCGATAAGATTAAAGAGGAGTATGCTGAGCTGATGGAGAAGATTGCGTTTTACAAGCGTATTCTGAATGAGGAGGATCTTCGTTTCACCATCGTAAAGGAAGAATTGGCAGAAATTCTTGAAAAGTATGGTGATGAGCGTCGCACCATGATTGAATATGCGGGTGGCGAGGTAAGCATTGAGGACATGATTCCGGATGAAGAAGTGGTGATTACCATTTCACACGCCGGATATATTAAAAGAACTCCTTTAACAGAGTACCGCAAGCAGGGTAGAGGTGGCGTTGGTCAGCGAGGGGTGCAGACGCGAGATGCTGATTTCGTGGAACACATTTTTGTAGCTACCAACCATAATTACATGCTGTTCTTTACCGAATGGGGACGCTGCTACTGGCTGCGTGTTTATGAAATTCCTGAAGGAAGTAAAACCAGTAAGGGACGTGCTATCCAGAACCTGATCAACATACCGAGTGACGACAAGGTGCGAGCCTTCATGAACACCAAAGACCTTAAGGATGAGGATTATATAAACAGTCGCTTCATTGTGATGCTTACCAAGCAAGGCGTCATCAAGAAGACTGCCCTGGAAGCTTATTCACGTCCCCGGTCTAATGGAATCAACGCCATTACCGTTAGAGAAGGCGATGAACTTATCGAAGCCAAGCTCACTACCGGAGAAGATGAAATTCTTATTGCCAAGAAGAGCGGTAAAGCTATTCGCTTTAACGAATCTAAGGTGCGAGCCATGGGAAGAAATGCTAGCGGAGTGCGAGGTGTAACCCTGGAGAGCGACGCCGATGAAGTAATTGGAATGGTTACCATTGCTCCGCAGGAAGAAACTACCATTTTGGTGGTTTCTGAAAAGGGATACGGAAAGCGTACACTGGTGGATGATTACCGTGTTACCAATAGAGGTGGTAAAGGTGTTAAAACCTTAAATATCACGGATAAGACGGGCTCTCTGGTGGCCATAAAGTCGGTGCAGGATGATGAAGATCTCATGGTAATTAACAAGAGTGGAGTGATGATCCGTACCGGAGTGGCTGACTTACGCGTAATGGGAAGGGCCACCCAGGGGGTTAAAATTATCAACCTTAAAAAGAATGATGAAATTGCCTCTGTGGCCAAGGTTCCAGCCTCAGAAGATGAAGAGACTGAGGAAGCAAATCTAAATGGCACCACCAATGATTCTATGACTGATTCAACCCCTGAGCAAAGCGAAGGTGGCGATGACGCCAATGAATGATCGTCACATAAGTTTTTTTAGCACCAGACCCTTTCTGTTTCAGGAAGGGTCTTTTCTTTTATTACTTTGCCTCTGAAAATTGAAATAGAGCTTAATAAATGGGAAGAGCATTTGAATATAGACGGGCGGCAAAAGAAAAACGATGGGATAAAATGTCCCGCATTTTTCCGCGTCTCTCCAAAGCCATCACCATGGCTGCCAAAGAGGGTGGTCCTGATCCCGATACCAATTCTGCCCTGCGCACAGCCATCCAGAATGCCAAGGCACAGAACATGCCGAAGGACAATATTGAGAATGCGATAAAAAGATCGACCGGCAGTGATGCAGATACCTATGTAGAAGTCAATTATGAAGGCAAAGGCCCTCATGGAGTATTGGTCTTTGTGGAGTGTGCAACGGACAATTCAACGCGCACAGTAGCCAATGTGAAGTCCTACTTTAATAAAGCCGGCGGCGCACTTGTGCCTTCAGGTTCATTAGAGTATATGTTTGACCGAAAAGCGGTTTTTGAAATAAATGAAGAACAGGACAGAGACTGGGAAGAGCTTGAACTTGAGTTGATTGATGCGGGTTTAGAGGAAATTGAAAGAACTGATGAAGGTGTAGTTTTGTATGCAGACTATAAAGATTTTGGATCTTTGTCCACAGCGCTTGAGGAGCGCGGCATTGAACCAGAAAAATCTGGCCTGAAGCGATATCCTACCACTCCTGTGGAGTTCACCGAAGAACAATTGGAAGACATTGAAAAAATGCTGGATAGAATTGATGAAGATGATGATGTACAAGCCGTTTATACCAACTGTGAATAAGCACTAATTTCTATAAAAATTAAGGATATGAAGCAAATAATCCTAAGCTTGAGTTTGGTCTTTCTTTTCGTTTTTTGTGCTTGCAAAAAGGATTTTACCTGCGAGTGTACCACGGAGAATCCATTGGGTGGCAATGACTTTGTAGTACCTTATAATATTGAGAAAGCAAAAAAGAAGCAAGCCGAAGAAGCCTGTGCAGCGAAAGAAGCAGAATCCGAGAATACCACTTGTACGCTTAAGTAAGCCACTTTGGCGGTTATGAAATGGCGCTATTATCTTTTAAGGCTTTTACTGGCGGCCTTTTTTCTTTTTTCTGCGCTAAGCAAGCTACAGGATATCGATCTCTTCGAAATCTATATCTATCAATTAGGCATTTTTGATTTCGTTTTATCATCCTGGATAGCCAGGCTCATAATCTCATTTGAGCTTTATTTGGGTGTGGGCTTTCTTTCAGGTTTACATCTGAAAACTTTCTGTAAGCTAGGTACCATCGGTATTCTTTCCTTCTCAGTTTTTCATCTCTACAATATATTTTTCCGGGAAGAGGCAAATTGCTTTTGCTTTGGAGAGTTGATTAACATCCCCTCAGAGCAATCCTTAATGCTCAATTTTGTCGTCCTAATTTTTATTTTCCTGGTTCGACGTCGGCCAAGTCAATCAGGCAAGTGGTTTAGATTATCCCATGCAATTATGTTGGCAATCGCGTTGATAACCTCAGTGATCGTATCTCCGCCAGACCATCTCATATCCAAAGGTTTTTCGGAATCTGAAGTGGATCGGAAGGCGCTTCAAGAGATAATCGATAATAACTTGTTGCCTGTAGAGCTTAGCCATGGCAAGCAGGTATTATGTTTCTATAGCACCAATTGTAAATTCTGCAGGCTGTCATCCTCAAAAATCGGTGCTGCCTTTAGAAGGCATGATATTCCCGTCATGAGGCATCATGCAATATTTATGGACGATTCCGCTGACAACATAGAGGAATTTGTGAAGGAAACCGCTGGAGTGAGGTCTAATGATTATTTCCTGGCCAGAGGACCATTCCTGAAGATCACAAAGGGCAGAATGCCTTTGATTGTTTTACTGCAAGATGGTCGAATTGTGGAAAAGTGGCATTATCGCTCAATTGACGAAAATCGCCTGGAACAATTCTTTCAAGAAGTTAGGATCTGAATAACTCTAACTGGCCCTTCGGAGCCCTAACAAAGGCCTCCTTGTTGTAAGTGGGCATTTTATTCTTTCCGAAATATTTGCTCTTAGCTAGCTTAATAAGAGAATTTATCTGTTCTGCTACTGCACCTTCGCCCCGCATTCTGGTGCCAATTCTTGAATCACTCAGCTTACCGCCGTGTGTTTGTTGTACCAAATGCTTTATCTTATCTGCTCTATCCGGAAAATGGTGGTCCAACCAATCGAGAAATATTTCACCTATCACACCATTTAACCTTAGCATCGTATAATTCATCGCCAATGCACCATATTCAGATGCGGCCTTGGCGATGTTCAGAATTTCATGACTATTCAATCCCGGAATAATAGGTGCCATCATAACCCCTACAGGAATATTTTCGTCTGCAAATGATTTTATGGCTTTTAGCTTCTTTTTAGTGGTGGCGGTGCGAGGTTCCAGTATAGCACGTAAATGCTCATCAAGACTGGTAATGGAAAAAACTACCTGTACCAATCCAAATTTTTGCAGCTCTTTTAATATGTCCATATCCCTCAGCACCAGAGTATTCTTGCTTATGATCCCTACCGGTTGTCGGTACTTTAAGCAGACTTCCAGTAATCTTCTCGTAATCTTCAATTTTCGTTCAATGGGTTGGTAGCAATCGGTATTACCACTGAGCATGATAGGCTCTGCTAACCATGAATTTTTCTGCAAGGCTTTTTCCAGGAGTAGCGGGGCATTCTCTTTAACCATTATTTTCTGCTCAAAATCTACCCCTGAATTGTAGCCCCAAAAATCATGGGTCGTTCTGGCATAACAATATGCACAACCATGCTCACAACCCTGGTATGGATTCATACTCCAGTTATGACCTATATCAGGACTGGCCACTTTGTTGAGAATGCTTTTAGGATGTACTTTAATGTATGCTGTATCCTGTCTCTCCGATACCTCCAACCCAGATTTAAACAAATGCTCCTTATGCTCCGGATCATCTAAATAGCTCCGCGTGTGGAACCGATTGTTTAATGGAATTTGAGCACCGCGCCCTTTCTTGAATAGTATTTTCTGCTTATCGTTCAACTCTGAAACTATAGTTGGACTGTTAAATTACACATAACTTCGGTGGAACTGGCCCATAAAATTGCCATGTTTTCAACGACCTCGCTGTCTTGTCTATAAACATTGCCAAAAATTCTACCTTTGAGCGCAACTAAGTTTAAACCCCTACCAACTATGAAGTTACTTGAAGGAAAGAGAGGAATAATTTTTGGAGCGCTTGACAGCAATTCTATTGCGTGGAAAGTAGCTGAGAAAGCTCATGAGCATGGAGCCGCTTTTACGCTAACCAATGCCCCCGTTGCCATGCGCATGGGAGCCATAAATGATCTGGCCAAATCAACCCATTCAGAAGTTATTCCGGCAGATGCCACAAGCATGGAGGATCTGTCAAATCTTTTTGATCAATCTCAGGAGGTATTGGGAGGTAAATTGGATTTTATACTTCACTCAATTGGCATGTCTGTCAATGTCAGAAAAGGCAAACACTATACGGGTTTAAATTATGATTGGCTCCAAAAGGGTTGGGATGTCTCCGCAGTTTCATTTCATAAGGTGTTACAAACGGCCTGGGAAAAAGAAAGTATGTCAGACTGGGGAAGTATTGTAGCCTTAACCTATATGGCCGCTCAGAGAACTTTTCCCGATTATAACGATATGGCAGACAATAAGGCTTATTTGGAATCTATTGCCAGAAGTTTTGGATACCACTGGGGCGTTCGAAATAAGGTTCGTGTAAATACCATTTCTCAGTCTCCAACACCAACCACTGCTGGTAGCGGGGTCAAAGGCTTTGATGGATTTATTAGCTATGCTGAAAAAATGAGCCCCCTGGGCAATGCAACAGCGGAAGACTGTGCAGATTATGTAATTTCCTTGTTCTCAGACCTCACACGCAAGGTGACTATGCAGAATCTTTTTCATGATGGCGGATTTAGTAATGTGGGCGTGAGTGATGCCGTTATGAAGACCTTTATGGGTGAAGGTTAAGAGTCACCCCCTGCATCCTCAAACTCCTGTTAAATATGCGGAAACTCCTAGCCAAAGTCTAAAAAGAAGTATCTTGGTACCCTTAAAAATCAAATTATAAACTATGAAGAATTTTTTACTCTCAGTTTTATTTTTAGTCAGTGCTTCTGCTTTTGCGCAGGCTGATATTGAAGTTAAACTAATAAATCCGCCAGAGGGTGGGAGCTTTGTTGCCGGGGTACAATTTAATTTTGATGTACGCATCGTGAATAAAGGAACAGTTGATATAGATGCTATGGACTCTGTACTTTATGCACCGGTTATCAATGGTCAATTCATCAATTCAGGAGGGGTGCCATTGATCTTTCTCTCTCAAACTCCCATTAATGCAGGGGATTCGTTGACTATTTCAGAATCTCTCAATTTGAGTGGCGGTTCCAGTGGAACTTTAAACTTTTGTGCCATTGCCGCCGTATCGGGAGCAGGTTGGTCAGGAGTAGTTGAAAGTGACACTACCAATAATCAGGATTGTAATTCAGTAACATATGATGCCGGTGGAGTAGGCTCCGCAGAGTTTACCGTAGTTGACTTTGTTGACAACTCGTTTTTCTCAAATGGTATTTATCATGTAGAAATGAAGGATGCCATACTTTCTGGGCAACCTGTCCTGAGTGTATACAACATCACTGGTCAGCCTGTATATAGCACTGAGCTCAATGTTACTGGCAATGATATCAGTGAAGAGATTAGCCTTAATTCACTAAAGAAAGGAGTGTATATCGTTCAAGTATTGAGTGGTAGTCATTCACTAAGCACGAGAAAAATTGTAGTAAACTAAAATTACTGCTTTTCTGATATTAAAAAGCCCCACTGCTTCACGCGGTGGGGCTTTATTTTTTTAAGCTTCTAATTGAAAAACCCGCGTAATAGTGTTTATCGGCACATCCACTTTGAGGCCGTCATTGTCGATGAGCTCAAGATAGATCTTGTTCTCTCCCATCGGCAAGCCTTCAATGATGTAGGGTTCCCAGCTATCAACTATAAACTCCTCACTATCGTTAATCACGATCTTTACTTTATAGCCATTTTCACTCAGCTCCACATTATGTAGATAGAAATCCAGTAATACCTTCTGGGCTCCTTCTCCAGAGTAAGTCCCCTTCGGTCTGCTATAAAATAGTGCCGGCTGTTCCAAATCCATCATTTCTACATCATTCATACCTACACTAAATTGAAATACCTGATAAGATTCAGGGTTTTTTACGCTTTCGTGATAGCTTCTTGAAAGAAAAGCAATAGCGTAATGATGTCCGGGTTCTACTTCTTTGGAAAATCCCGCCTCATAATGAGCGCTGTAAGGATCATTATCCAATATTAAGTGGATATGCTGACCCTTGTCAGAATTAGCCAATTTCATCCGTGCGTCAGTTGTCTGTGCGCCTAGTGTGTAGTTTTGGACCATAAAATCAAAGGGCACGACCGATCCGCTTTCGTCGATGATCATTTCGTCCATTGGTTGTTGTAAGCTTAAAGATGCTCCCGGAAATTCTGCAACCTCTGGTTTAGGATATATCCTAATAGATGCGGCTACCTCTTCGGTGGTTTCTTCCACTTTTTCGCTGGGCTTTGATGTTTCGCCCTTACTCTGCTCGTCATTTTGACAACTTATGCCTAATGTGGATACAATAATTAATGCAATGCCTTTTTTGATCATTCTTGCTGTTGTTTTACTCAATAATGAGCCGAAGGTAAAAAAGAAAGGTTCAGCATGATTAAATGCTGAACCTTTCAAAGAAACCTGATTCTGGATTAGGAATCTTTCTTTCCTAACAACAAGATGTCGTTGAGCACCACCTCGGTAATGTACTTACGCTCACCTTCCTTGGTTTCGTAAGATCGACTTACAAGTCTGCCTTCAAGGCCAACTTCCTTGCCCTTGCGAACAAATTTCTCAACCACTTCGGCCGTGGGTCCCCAGGCCACTACATTGTGCCACTGAGTATCCTCAACTCGCTCGCCTTTACCATTGCGATAATAATCGCTCGTAGCAATACTAAACTTCGCCATCTTCCTGCCCTCGTTAAGCTCCTTAACCTCAGGATCCATCCCAGGATTCCCAATCAACTGCACCCTGTTTCTCAATGAATTCATAATTATACTTTTTTGATTTCCATGCTAATGTCCTTCGCCTCGTTGAGACTAGTCGGTTGTTAAACGTTTACATTCGTTTAACAACGGATATGCTTATTAAAACTATGATTATCAATTATATATGTCAAAGCCGTCTCATTGCGGGTAAAATTCGCTTAGTCAACTCCTCACTAGCTTTTACTAAAGAAAAGACACCCCTCATCAATTCATGCTTGTGTTAAACACAGACTTAAAATATGTTTGACTTGAAACTTTACTCATGAAAAATCTACATAGAACAAATTTGGACTTACCTGAGGCTTTATCAGGGCTCAAGCAAAAGTCAGAAAACGAGCCGTTTGAACTCAACGGGAGCATATGTTTATCAACCTTCTCCTTAACCGAATTGGTTTACGAGGTGCTAAGCCACATTAAAGATGCCTACCTCAGGGTTAACCTAGTAGAAGCTGAGTTGGTAGTATTGCGATCTGATAAGAAATTGCTATCGCTTGCTTTGCTGCACAGCTTAAATGAATTGTTAAGGTATTCTTCCAAACAGGGAATAAAGGCCTTGATAAATATTCAGGTTAAGAGGCAGAAGGGTATGGGATATTTAGAGCTGGATTGTCCGGAAATTGATCTTACCGACTTAAGTATAAGAACCGGTAAAAATGCGCTGACCCTGACCGGGAATAATGAAGCATCATTTGAATTTGTTATCGCACGGACAGCCTTGGCCAAGGTCAAAGCGAGCATGAGAATAAACCACAACAGGAAGGGAGGGTCTTCTGTGGTGTTTGAAATTCCAAAGGTCAGAGGAGAGGCTAGTTGACCATTGCACTCATTTTGTCAGGGGACTAACTTTCTAAACAAGATGAAAAGAAACTGTCCTATATGTGGCCAGCATTACATTGGCAGAAGCGATAAGAAGTACTGCTCCGACCAGTGCAGAAACAACAGTCATAATCAAAGAAGTAGACGTGCCAATAATTTGGTTAGAAGAATAAACCGCAGGTTATCGGTGAACCGCAAGATTTTAAAAGAGCTTAACCCCATTGGGCAAAATACGGTTCAAAGAGAGATACTAGAAGGAAAAGGCTTTGATTTTCAGTTATTTACCAAGATTGAATCTATGGAGACTGGTGAGAGATTGTACTTTTGCTATGAACAGGCCTATTGCTTTATCTCCAAAACAAGGATACTCTTAATCGATAAGTATTCGTGCAGAGCTAGTCCTGCAAATTTCCGGCCCTCCGCTGTTCATAATTGATATATCACCACGGTATTCAATCTTAATTATTACTTATTTTTAAGGTAGAAGGATGACTGTATGAAATCAGATATAGAGTTTAATCCCGTTACTGATATAACCATCGCCATCGCTAAAGCCATAGATGATAAGGGTGAAAGTGATTGGTATGCCTACATAATCAATCATAAACCGGTAGAAATACACAATCTCCTCATTGTGTCTAAAGCCTATGAAAAAGAAGAGAAAAAGGGACGCCAAACTTCCGTTCTAAGACATTATATGGATAAGCTAAATTCTGGAGAGTATAAGAAAATTGAAAGAGTAGATCCAGCTGTTTTTGGGTTTTACAATGAATTTTGGTTGAGTTTCTATATCGGTAGAACCATTTTTGACCGCAAGTTTATAATTGAACCATTTAAGGAGTGGGAGGTGGAAGAATTACCACCTTTAAACCTACCGGGAAAGGTGGCCAGCTAAAGCTTGGCATGGTTTTCCTAAATAAACCCATAGCATGAAACTTCGTAAACCATCCTTTGAAATTGTCAGCAAGCGTTTAGTGGAGGCTTTTTCCGAGCCCATTAAACCGCAAGAACTCACACATGATCCGGTTAGACTACAGAGCTATGTGCAACGCACTGCGCTTAAGACGGCTTCCCTTTCAGCTGCATTGTCTATTCCAGGTGGGGTAACCGGAGTGGTAAGTATGGTCCCCGAAATTGCCGCAATTTGGCGATTGCAAGCCCAAATGGTTGGCAGTATTGCCCATGCTTATGGCTATGAGAAAAATCCCGGGCGAGAACAGATGATTTGGTGTATGTTCAGGCAATTTGGTTACGGTGTGGTCTCCAAATATGTTTTTCAAAAGGGTGGCACTTATGTGGTTAAACAGATGAATACCAAAGTATTTCAAAATGCCGTTCAGGCCATCGGTGTCAGCGTTCTCAAAAATCAGGGTGGAAGAGCGGCATCCAGAGTGATCCCTTTGGCCGGCAGTTTGGCATCCGGTGCCTTAAGTTATCGCGATACCCATAGAGTTGGTAAAAACGCTCTTCGCCTCTATTCTACAGGTGTCACTCAAGAATAAGACGGCGTCCAGGTAGCACGTTAACGGGAAAATCAATTTTTATAGCGGGCGTTTAGTGAAATCTACGCCATGCGCCCAAATCATTTTGATCTAATCTCCAATTCCCTACTCATTTTCAGTCGCTATTAAGCTCACTTGCATTACCTTTGCCAGCCCTTTTAAACCTCAATTTAAACTCATATTTACATGAAGATCACAGTAGTAGGAGCAGGAGCCGTTGGAGCCAGTTGCGCAGAATATATCGCAATCAAGAATTTTGCATCAGATGTGGTGCTGGTAGACATTAAGCCTGATTATGCCGAAGGAAAGGCTATGGACCTTATGCAAACCGCCTCTCTCAATGGATTTGATACCAGAATTACTGGATCTACCAATGATTACTCCAAAACTGCTGGCAGTAAAATAGCTGTGATTACTTCAGGTGTTCCCCGTAAGCCGGGAATGACAAGAGAAGAATTGATTGATACCAATGCCGGTATTGTAAAAACGGTGGCAGAAAACTTGATTAAGCATTCACCTGATGTAATCTTGATCGTTGTTTCCAATCCCATGGATACCATGACCTACCTGACTCATAAGGCCACAGGATTGCCGAAAGAAAGAATTATTGGTATGGGTGGCGCTCTAGATTCCGCCCGCTTCAAGTACCGCCTGTCGGAAGCTCTTGCTTGTCCAGCCTCAGATGTAGACGGCATGGTCATCGGCGGACATAGCGACACGGGGATGATTCCACTTACTCGTTTGGCGACCAGAAATTCCGTACCGGTATCGCAACTAATGTCTGCCGATAGATTGAACCAGGTTAAGGAAGACACGAAGGTTGGGGGAGCCACCCTGACCAAGATGTTGGGAACGAGTGCCTGGTATGCTCCCGGCGCAGCTGTTTCGTCTATGGTGCAAGCCATTGCCAACGATCAGAAAAAGATGTTCCCCTGTTCTTGTATGCTTACTGGTGAGTATGGCATGGAAGATATCTGTATTGGTGTTCCCGCTATTGTTGGTGCAAATGGCATAGAAAGCATCAAGGAGATTGAGTTATCCTCTGAGGAGAAAGAATCCCTGGTTTCTAGTGCGGAAGCAGTTAGAAAAACAAATAGTTTGCTGAAGTAAAGCGGCGATCGTTATTAACATTTAGGAAGAAAAGACCGTGGAAACTCCCTGTTTCCGCGGTTTTTTTTGTGCTACCAGAATGTTGATAAGGCGTTAATAATCAGAAAGAAAGAATTCTGTTTGAAAAATAGTATCCCCTAAATTTAAACATAGGTTTAGGTTGAACGTTATTTATTTGATGCAGAGAGTTAATTCCGAGATAAAGATTTCCGGTTCCATTGAGCAAGTTTGGGAGGTCATTTCAGATCTTAAGTCCTATTGTGAATGGAATTCTCAGCTAAGCTTGATCCGCGGCGAAGTTTTTGCCGGAGAGCGATTAAGAGTAGCCATGAAACCTTTATACTATCGCGCGGTAAAATCCACGGCATTGGTGAAAGATTTAAAACCGGTTACCAGATTTGGATTATCAGGAATTAACATTATTCCAGGCCTCCTCAAAATGGAATGCCTTTTCACCCTTAGTGAAATAAACGAGAACACCACCAACCTGCATCTGCATCAGCGTTATTACGGTATGATGGCTTTTATCCTCAATCGCAGATCTCGCTCTATTGAAGCCAGAAAAAGTTGCTTCAAGATGAATGCTGAGACCAAGAGAAGGGTAGAAGACCTGTTCGTTCCTTCCGAAGAATTGGCCAATCTCTCCGCCTAAATGCTACAGCTTACTTTTTGCGGTAGGTGGCATAATTGATGGCATCCTTTCCCCAGGCAGCCCCTTTTTTCAGAGCCGGAATAACCTCTTCAGGAGTACTGACAAAGGTCCACATTTTCAAGTGCGCAGGTTGCATAAAGTGCTCCTGGACTGTTTTCTCCAACATCTCTCGCAGTGGTTTAAAATACTCATCGACATTCAGGATAACAATAGGCTTGGTAAAAATCCCGAGTCTTTTTAAGGTAATAGCCTCCAGTAGTTCTTCCAATGTTCCAGTACCTCCCGGAAGGGTGATAATGCCATCAATGCCCTCCAAAAACTTAGCCTTGCGTTCGTGCATGGTTGCCGTAAACTCAAAGTCCACCACACTTTTATGAGCCCACTCCACTTCATTCATAAAATGCGGCATAATCCCCTTAATATTTCCTCTCTCTTCGAGGATCGTATCCGCAAGTTGACCCATTAGCCCTGACGCACCTCCTCCAAACACCACTTCAATGCTGTTTATAGCTAATAGCCTGGCTAATTCTCTGGTGGCAATAAAGTATTTCTCATCAATCTTTTGACTACTGGCACAGTAAACACAGACTTTTTTCATCGACGAAAGGAATAATGCTATTTACAATTTATCCAAAGGTACTGTTTAGCAGGTCCACAGGATTTAGCAGTAGTATTTCTTAATAAATAAGCTTACTTTGTTATAACATCACAATTATGAATGCAAAGGTTTGGTTGATAGGTTGGGCAACCTTACTGATTTTTGGTCTGGGTGGGTTGGCCATTATTGAGTTCTGGCAAGACCGATCCTGGATGGAGGTTTGGCAACATGGCCAGGGAATTGCGCTGCAACTTATTGCAGGGACGATAGTGGGTATCCTTTCAGCTGCTGCGGCGCTTTATCTTATCAATAGTTCATTTTTTACGGAGCAGAAACAGTATTACTATCGGCTAATAGCTTCAAAACTACCGCTGAATTATGGCGTCATCATCTTTCTTTCTCTCTGTGCCGGCATCGGGGAAGAGTTATTTTTTAGAGCTGGCTTACAGCCTCTTATTGGTG
This sequence comes from Owenweeksia sp., assembly GCA_965229445.1. Lineage (GTDB taxonomy): Bacteria > Bacteroidota > Bacteroidia > Flavobacteriales > Schleiferiaceae > Owenweeksia. The sequence continues at coordinate 1,932,000 of OZ245876.1, read as the reverse complement.
TCTGGCTGACCGCATTCATTTTCGTGGCTTTGCACGGATATTTTTCTCCCCGTAGCCTGAACATATCAATTTACGGAGGACTTATGCTGCTCATTATTGCCGGCTTCGGTTATATGTACGAGTATCTCGGGCTGTTAAGCGTAATCACTGCTCATAGCCTCTTTGATATCATTTTATTCAGTGCCATATACCGCAGTCGGCCAATAAATGGCCATACTGCTTCTGAAAAGGCTTGAATCACATTTGTAAGAATGACATCAGCTCGCACACGATAAATGCTGGCCAGAACAGGGCTTATAATGTACCGTCAATCTCAAACCCATAGGGTGGCATCACCATGACTGACAATTGTGCCCTTATGAACCATATTCGTCCGGTCAGCCACCAGCGTTTCCATTGGTAGAATACCTATTTTCTTATTTACATCCTCAGACTCCCCCGTAAGGGTAGATTCTTTTACGGACAGTTCATGCGATTCTACTATTCGCCCTTCCGCCGCAACAATATTACCGGCTTCTACCAGCATAATATCTCCTGGCACCAACTCTTCGGTCATGATGCCATTAAGAAGACCATTTCGTTTTACCCGAGTAGAAGATTTGATAAGTTTCTTAAGCACTTCCATGGAGGTAGCAGCTTGCCATTTCATACTAAAATAAATCGCAGTATTGATAATAATTATTGCGGCAATGGCCAAGCTGTCGGGCCAATCTCCCAGCATCAATGATATCAGTGGGGCAGCAAACAAAACCCAAATCACGGGTGATTTTAGTTGCTTCCACAAAACCAAATACCAGGGGGTGCGCAGAGAAGGTTTCAGAACATTATGGCCAAAATCTATTAATCGCTGCTGGAATTCAGGCGTGGTGAGATCCCTATCAGTATCGACCTTCCATGGCGTTTTCAGCGTCTCTATGTCCGTGCTATATGGGTGCTTTATTCATTCGAAGAGTACAGAGCCTGTCGGTATGAAATATTCTCACAAACATGAATTTGATCAAAATCAGCTTTATTCTTGAATTATCGTACAAAGCTTAACTCAGACTAGTTTGATTTACAATGATTTGTATCATCATTATACCACTGTCGTTAGTGGCACCGCAGCGGTCATTTTAAGAATGCTGATAGGTTTATGGCCATGTAAGGTTGGCATTCAAACTCAGAATTATCTCAAGGTAAATTCCGAACAAGCGCTCACTTCTTCTGTTAAGGATATCGAATGCAGCTGAGAAAACGCACTGAGTAAAATGCGAGTACTTGATTTTACGAATTAGGCCTTTATAAAGAACAATACGTTTCTTTTATTGGGAAGCAGTGTCTTAGCTCTTACTTCTTCCTTAGCTTAGCAAATACATTAAATCTTTAACCAAATACTGAAATAGATGGCGGCAAATGAAGCGGAGAATTTCCTCAATAATATACTGGGGAGATGGCGCACCGTATTGTTAGTATTCCTTGTTCTGATTTTTGGACTCACCAGTTTTTTTCAGGTAGAGACTGAAGAGGTGGGAGTAATTACAAGGTTTGGCAAATACAATCGCACCCTGGAACCCGGTTTACACGTGAAAATTCCTTTTGCAGAGCGAGTGTACAAGGTGCCGGTGGAATCTCAACAGAAGCAAGAGTTTGGCTTCAGAACTACCTCAGCCGGGGTCAGATCGGAGTATAGCAAATCGGCCTATGTGGATGAATCGCTTATGCTTACGGGTGACCTTAACCTGGCAGATGTGGAATGGGTAGTGCAATACAGAATCGAGGATCCTTACCAATTTTTGTTTAAAGTTAGAAATCCCGAGGTGACCTTACGAGATGTCTCGGAGGCAGCTATGCGTCAGGTGGTTGGAGATAGGACGGTGAATGAAGTAATCACAATAGGTCGGGCAGAGATTGCAAGCAGGGTGCAGGAAATAATTCAAGAACTCTGTAATGAGTACAATTTAGGAATGCGCATTGAGCAGGTGGTCTTACAGGATGTGAATCCACCCAATGAAGTTAAAGATGCTTTTAATGCCGTTAATGAAGCGGAACAGGAAAAGGAAACCCTGATCAATCAAGCCAAGTCGGAATACAATAAAGTAATACCAAAGGCCAGAGGTCAGGCCGAAGAAACCTTGCGTAAAGCGGAAGGTTATGCCACAGAGCGCGTCAATATCGCCAAGGGTGAAGCCGCTAGATTTAATGATCTCTACAAGGAATATGTCAAAGCTCCTGAAGTAACCAAGAAGCGGATTTATCTGGAAACAATGTCGGAGGTAATGCCAAAATTAGGCAATAAGATTATTACGGATGATGAAGGTCAGAATGTACTTCCTCTCCTGCAAATGCAATTAAACCAAACATCAAAAAACCAATAGCCATGAATATGATGCGAGTGTTTTTAGTGATTATAGGCTTTGTCATTTTTCTTGGTCTATTTCAGGGAGTATATATAGTCAATGAGTACGAACAAGTGGTCGTTACGCAGTTTGGTCGTCCGGTAGGCGATGCAGTTACTACGCCCGGAGTGAAGTTTAAGGTGCCCTTTCTTCAAAAGGCCAATTTCTTTGATAAACGCTACCTGGAATGGGACGGTGATCCTAATCAGGTGCCTACCAAAGACAAGAAGTACATTTTTGTAGATACCTATGCGCGCTGGCAAATCACAGATCCCCTGCAATTCTTTAAGCGATTGAAAAATGAACGGGGAGCGCAATCGCGTTTAGATGATATTCTGGATGGCGAGACGCGTGATTTTGTAGCGAATCACAATATTGAGGAAGCTGTAAGAAGTACAAATCGCGATCCTCAATCAGCCGAAGGAAATGCAGGTGTGGTAGGCGATTCATTGCCGGATATAAGTGTAGGACGGGAAAAGATTCAGTCTATGATTCAGGCTTCTGCCAATGAAAGAGCCAAGGATTTAGGAATTACCATCCTGGACGTGCGTTTTAAACGGACAAACTACATTGAGGATGTGAGACAACAGGTGTACGAACGCATGCAAAGCGAAAGGTATCGGATTGCTGATCAATTCAGATCGGAAGGACAGGGGGAAGCGTCGCGTATTAACGGTGAAAAGGAACGCGATTTAAAGGTGATTCAATCAGAAGCCTTTAGAAAAGCGGAGGAAATTAAAGGTAAGGCTGACGCAGAAGCAGCAGCAATTTACGCGGATGCTTACGACAAGTCCGCCAGTGCCCGCGAATTGTACAGCTTCTTAAAGTCTATGGAAACATTCCGCAGAACTTTTGATCAGGAAACCTCTATAATTTTATCTACTGATTCGGAATTGTACAAGTACCTGAAGGAATCGAACTAGTGAATATTTAGGGGTGAAAAACCAATAGCTGCCTGTCCTCCTCAGGCGGACGTATCGAAGCCAAGGAACAGGGAATAAGGAATAGTTGCGGAGGTAATAGTAAAGCTATAGAAAGACCCAATGTCAGGCTGCCTGTCCTCCGCAGGAGGGAGTGTCCGCCTTAGGCGGACGTATCGAAGCCAAGGAACAGGGAATAAGGAATAGTTGCGGGGGTAATAGTAAAGCTATAGAAAGACCCAATGTCAGGCTGCCTGTCCTCCGCAGGAGGGAGTGTCCGCCTTAGGCGGACGTATCGAAGCCAAGGAACAGGGAATAAGGAATAGTTGCGGGGGTAATAGTAAAGCTATAGAAAGACCCAATGTCAGGCTGCCTGTCCTCCGCAGGAGGGAGTGTCCACCTCAGGCGGACGTATCGAAGCCAAGGAAAAGGGAATAGTTGAGGAATAAGTAGTTATTTCGTAGTATCCTGTATAACACAACACCATAAACTACCATGTACACTCGCAAAGTATTTCGCGCCAGAGATATGGCCATGTGGACGCGTTTTGAGTCACTGAAATTTACCGTATATATCATTTTGATTGTCCTTGCCTATGTTTTTCTGGACCTCTTCTGGCTTAAGATTCCCTGGACGCCATTAGCCCTTATTGGCACTGCAGTAGCCTTTGTGATTGGTTTTCAGAATAACTCGGCCTATGGACGTATTTGGGAAGCTCGAAAAATCTGGGGTGGAATTGTAAATACGTCCAGAACATTTGGAATGTATGTTCAGGATATGGTAACTAATGAGCACGCAGACAATGCCTTGCCTCAGTCTGTACTCCAGAGCGAAATAAAGCAATTAACCTATCGTCATATAGCCTGGATGACCGCTTTGAGGCATGCCATGCGTGTGCCTAAGCCATGGGAAACCGTAATGACTGAAAAGTCGAACCGAGAGTGGAGCAAGATGATTAGTCCACCGGAGTTGAAGTCTGATCTTAAAACAGATCTTGATGATTATCTTTCTCAGGAAGATATGGACTATGTCTTAACCAAAGACAATAAGCAGACTGCCTTATTGTACTTGCAATCCCATCATTTGCGACAGTTAAAGGAGAAGGGATTTATCTGGGAGTTTTCGTTCTTGGAATTGGAAGCGGTGGTACAGGAATTGTTCACCCTACAAGGTAAATCGGAACGGATCAAAAACTTCCCTTACCCGCGCCATTTTGCCACCTTGAACCACTATTTTATGTGGATATTCGTCATGCTATTGCCCCTGGCATTGGTGCCTCAGTTTGCAGAAATATCAACTGATATAGCCAAGACCTTACCCGCGATAGGGAATGTATTCATTTGGCTTTCTGTGCCATTTTATGTAGCCGTAGCCTGGGTTTTTCATACTATGGAAAGAATTGGTCGCACCGGAGAAAATCCATTTGAGGGTTCGGCGAACGACGTGCCTATTTCTACCATTGCACGCGGCATTGAGATCGATTTGAGGCAAAACCTGGGTGAATCCAAAGATGAAATTCCCGCACAGTTCCCGGTCATTTATGATACTCAGATGTAAGCCTGGCTCTGTGTGATCGCCAAGCATTTGATGAAGCTAAATGGTTCTGACGGGTAACTTAGTTCCTATCAATCCGCCAATTCTTTTTGGCGCTCAAAGAACAGTTCTTGCTTATTTTGATAGAATTTAAAGCCTGCCGTACCATTCGTATTCCTGGTAAAAACCAGCTTAATGCCTATGATAGGATTAAAGAGCACACTGTCAGATTTAGCGTAAAGATTGAGTGAATTTTGTCCAATCACCTGACCCATTAACTCCCCTTCTTCTTCAAAAATCTGAATGTCTATTCCTTGTGGAGAACGGAATTTACCGGTAAATTTTAGCTGTTGTTTAGGATCCAATTCTATGAAATATTCAGCCATGCTTTGGGGAATTGAATCTTCAGATTCTATTAGTTTGTGTATTGAGCGGTAGGCCTGCACGGATAGCAATTGGTGCCTTTTATACAGACGCAGGAGATTGTCTGATGCATAAATTTGATAGGTCACGAGATCGTTCTTGTAAAATGGATCCGATAGGAAGAACTCAACAAAACTGGGGTTGTATCTTCCTTGATTAAGGTCGAGGTACCAGGTGTATTCCTTACTCCATTTTCTGAGCGTTTCATTTACCAGGTCTCCTAATTGTTTTTGCATCTCTTTAATGGTGCTGTTGTTCTCAAAATAGACTTCATCCAATTGAGGAATAAGGTGGTTGTAATCATTGGGAATAAAATCGCTGTAGCGCATTAGATTTTTGTAGGCATTGTCTTTACATGCAAAATTTAGATAAGTGGTCATCAACATGATCATACCGGGGTTGCGACGATAGTCTTCTTCAGAAAGTGTATCGGTGAGCACCATATCTATCAAAGAGTCCTTTAATTCATAAACTTCAATGATTCTATCGAGGTCATTGAAATCTGTCTCAAGATTGCGCTGTACTTCCTGGAGGATAGTCTGAATTTTTAGCTCATTCTTGATTTGTTCGTTGCGGTTGTTAATCTGCAAGGCAATCAGAATGCCAACGATGACCAAAATGATTTCTCCAATGGCATACAAGAGGTATCTTCCTATGCGATTTGTCCCAAGTGATGACATGCGTGCGTTTCTAAAAATTCGGTTCATAGCAGATTGACTGGAATCTAAGATAGCGCAATATCGAATAGTTGAGGCATAGCACAATAGGGTACGATACTTTTTAGGGCTTTGCTCCGGTACATCACAGCTGAAGGCAATCTTGAGGTTGGATATGACTTTATACCACTCAGAAGTCGGATAATGATTAGTTTAAATGAGCTATGGCAATGGGTGCGGAATGGAACCTCCACTTCTAATCCCATATTAGGAGTATATAGATTAGCCCAGCCGATTTTTCATTTCACAAAAATGACCGGATAACTCAGAGAATAGCCATTCTTTTCTAAGTGGAAGTTCAATCGCGCGTGTTTGACTTGTTTAAGGCTCTTTTTTTTCAGGCTTTCAATTTTAGGATGGAGATAAGGAGCATTAAACAATAGGACCTCTATATCCTTTATGCTCAAGTTTTGTGCTTTAGCCTGCTGTTTTACCGTTTCAATGGTTTTGAAAAAAGATTGGGGACTCAGTTTCACTATCCTGGCATAATCCCAGCCCACACTCTTCATAGTATCCATTGCCAAAATTATTTTGGGATTATCCGGATCGCGAATAGTGTCCATAACCGGTGGAATAACCGGGATTTGAATGAATTCATAAGCCGTTTTCAATGTTTCGGTGACACTATCCGCCTGCAGATCATAAGCGGCTCCATTTATCATCATCGTAGTATCCTTTCTAGCTTTGTAAAGTATATAACTTGCGTAGATTGCCTGCTCATCCCTGAACTTCACAAGCGTATCCGAGTGATAGGTTTTAAAAGATTGATCAGCGGCTATTTTGTAAGGGTCTTTGCAACATAGGGAAGGGCTGCTTTGTGCATAGATGGCCCAAGTGCTGATGAGCATTGCGAATAAAGAGGGCAGGACTTTCAATGCTGGGTAAGATTAAGTGCTAACTAATTAAACGGTAACAGGGAAGATGTCATTGCCTGCAATAAACAATCAATGCGGTACTCTACTAAACTCATAATCTCTCTCCACTCTGGCAATTCTGGTTTTAAAGGCCTTATACCAGTCCTGGCGTCCTTTCTCTCTTGCTAAGGTATGGTCGGCATTAACTTTCCATTTTCTGATCGCTTCCAGATCTCGCCAATACGAAACCGTAATTCCGAGTTCATCTCTGGCGAATTCAATGCCCAAAAAGCCGTCTTGAAGCTTTGCCAACTCCACCAATCTGTCTGCTACTTCCTCATAAAGCTCATCCACTTCGGTTCTTACCGATGTAAAAATCACGGCGTAGTATGGCGGTTTCGGTGTATTTGCAATCATATGGCTAGCGACGGTGCTGGCTATTCAGCTTTGACATCTTTTCTAAGTGATGAACGAAGTTAGGCGAATTTCACATAGCGCATTCTGGCTAATCTTTGCTTGAATTTCTCATTCATTAATGTGATGGCAGCTTAGAAACACATTATGAATTACATCATATCATTGTGATCCTCGCACAGGCAATACCCGTTAGGCCTTATAAATCAGGGCAACTCAATTTATCTTCTAAGTAATATGCAGCGGAAAAAACAAGGCCAGCAAAAAGGGAATAATCATGAATCGGATTAAGAAAAATATGACCAGTGCTATTATGGTAAAGATGATTCTTTTTAAGAATCGAATTTCTCTAAAAAAGCTCATGGAGGCATAGATGTAGTATAAGAGGATAGCACTAACCACCAATGTTACGGGTGCGTAAAAACCGGTGGTAGCCTTGGGTATGCCAACAAAGAATGCGGTTATAAAAATGGAATTGGATACTAAGTAGAAACCAACCGCCAATAGTTCTGAATAATTGTATTTCAATTTCCTAAATAGCCAATAGAATCCTATTGGAAAAATCAGTGCTTCCAGTAGGTTTCCCATCAGGGTCCAGTCGGTAATTAGTCTTAAATCCCATAAAGACATGCTGGTATTTAACGCCTCGGGAAGAAAAATAAATCCTTGAAAATCATCAGAGCTTATGGCCTCATTAGTATTGGCCCAAAACTGTAAGAACTCGTGCAAGGCCAAGGCAATTACCAAATAACGGGTTGGATTGGTGTGTCTTTTTCGGGTGCCTTGAAGATAGGACCGTGCTACTTCACCGGGTCTAATCAAGAGATTCCAGAAAGTAAAGAAAAAGCCTTTGTGTAGATTAAAGGTATTGTCAAAGAAATCATTGAGTACTTCCTTTAACCTTAATGGTTTATTAGCTGAAGCTATTTGGCCACAATTAGAACAATAATTTCCCTCAAAGTATTGACTACAATTTTTACAGTGATTTTTTACCATGTTGACTTGAAGTAATGGCGCAGTAGCTCCCAAAAGGCAAAGCGCATATAAGTAAGTTCCTGAACAAATATACCTCAGGCCTATATCTTTGCTAATCTAACTTTTTGCGGCATTTAAGTATGGTTGATGAACAACTTAAGCGATCAGCTGGTGCCTTAGTAATCTGCTTACAATCCTAGCTGGATGTTAATTTTACTCTGGGTGAGTTTGGCAAATCAGATCCTGGTTGTAAGCATGGGCTCTATTTAATTCAAGCCATATTTGTATGAAAGCATTTATCTTTCCATCCACAAATACTTCTTGCATTTTGTTCCACAAGCCAATCAACTTAAAATTCATATCGAGCATTACCCTGGCATTAATCGCCTTATCTGTAGAGCTAGGCACCGCTCAAAATCACGCGGTAGAAGATCTAATTGGTAACACGGACTATCTCCGTTTTCACAGCAATTACTGGCTTAATTTCCATCATTTCTTTTATGAGCATGCATCGCGTCAACAACTGGCAAAATTGCAGGAAGATGACCTGGGTTATGTGAATGCGCGTGATGCTGAAATTATTGAAGCACTTACCGTGGAGGATAAGGCGCTTTATAAGCAAATTATAGAGTTCTATCGAACGGAAGTAGTGGAAAGACCATTAATTAGATCCGGAAACCTGTTGCATTGGCTACAATTTCAACCACCGGCCAGGGTGGTTACGGATACGACTTTTGGTGCTTCATTTACCGGGATTCTCAACGCGGGAAAAGATCTTTATAGCCAACATTTTTGGCAGCGCCATGATGAACTCAATAAAAGCTTACTGAATAGTTATTTGGACATTATTGACAGCACGGAGGGATCAGTAATTTCCAGAATGACCCAGCTTTCCGGTGCTGAGTGGAACGGCGTGGTGCGGGTGGATATTAGTACTTATGGTAATTGGGCAGGCGCGTATTCCCCAGCCGATGATAATATTGTAGTTTCTACGATTGATCCGTTCATGCATTCTACTTTATTTGTAGAATTTGTATTTCATGAAAGCTCTCATCTGCTTTTTGGCATAAAATCGCCCTTCAGAGTAGCGCTATACCATGCTTCTCAAAAAATGGAGAAGGATTATCCCCGGCAGTTATGGCACGCCAGTATGTTTTATCTGAGTGGCTTGGCTACCTATTATGCCCTGAAGAATATTGGAATCGATCATCAGTTGATCATGCCTCAAAAAGAGGTCTTTATCAATTATTATAATCAGGATAAATTCAAAGAAATATTGCTGGCCTATTACCGGGCAGAAATAGATTTAGAGACCACAGCCCGGAGATTAATCAGCGAAGTTAAAAGTTAGGCCATAATATGCTAAAATATTTAAAATTAATGATATTAACAGGAATACTTAAAGTGTTAGTATAAATTGGAATAGGAATGATTGCCAATGAACATATTAAAAGTCTTTATAAGCAATAACGCACCAATTAGTGATCATACCATAACACAAAGAGCTGTCTCTCCAATGAATCCCAATTTCCAGCAACTATGTCGCGAAAGCTAAAAATTGCCATGGCGCAGATCTCACCGATCTGGTTTAATAAAGCGGCTACACTCACTAAAGTTGAGAGTTATGTTAAGAAGGCAGGAGAGGAGCAATGCGACCTGGTGGTTTTCAGTGAAGGCCTGATACCAGGTTATCCCTTTTGGTTGGACCTCACGCATGCCAGTAGTTTTAACTCAACAAAGCAAAAGGAAATTTTTGCGCACTATGTAAAGCATGCGGTTGTTTTAGAGAATGGGGATCTGGATGAGGTAGGTAAAATTTGCAGAGAACATGAGATCGCCGCTTACCTCGGTATCATTGAACGACCAGCAGATCGGGGTGGACATAGTTTATACTGTTCCCTGGTTTACATCAATGCGGCAGGTCAGGTTCAATCGGTACACCGAAAATTACAACCCACCTACGAAGAACGCCTGGCCTGGTCTCCCGGCGATGGTCACGGTTTGCAAGTGCATAAGTTGGGGAACTTCAAAGTGGGTGGACTAAACTGTTGGGAGAATTGGATGCCTCTTGCACGTGCTGCTTTGTATGCTTTGGGGGAAGACCTGCACATTGCAGTATGGCCGGGAGCTGACCATCATACCAGGGATGTAACTCGCTTTATTGCCAGAGAATCCAGGTCTTATGTAATTTCCGTGGGTGGTCTGTTCCGTCGGGAACACATTGGTGAAGAGATTCCCCACCAGGACCAAATTTTGGAAAATGCCCCGGAGATAATTGCTAACGGCGGATCATGTGTGGCCGGTCCGGATGGTGAATGGGTGCTTCCACCGCTAGTAGATAAAGAAGGACTAATCACCACGGTAATTGATCACGATAAAGTACTACAGGAGCGACAGAATTTTGATCCATCCGGTCATTATTCTCGTCCTGATGTGACCCGGCTCCAGGTAAACCGCAGGAGACAATCTAGCGTTGAATTTAAAGATTGAACACAGACTCTTGATAGCCTTAATTAAATTAATGATCTTAGTAGCATGTGGAAGCGCAGAGGGCTGATCGCGTGCCTGTTTTCGATTTGTGCCTTAGGGATGCTTAAAGCACAACCGGAAAGCGTGCATTATAGTCTATCCTATGGTGCTGGTGTAGGCTATCGAATACTACTGGATGAGCAGGGAGTGAGGCTGGGCAATACTGGAAATAACTATCCGCTGGTCGTGCATCAAGTTCATCTTCAGGCTGATATTCCCCTAAACCGGCGACTAGGGCTCATTTCTGGTATAGGTTTTCAAAGCTTTGGCGATCAGATCAAAGCTAATTTTCACAGCCTGAGTTTTCCGGATGGGATTGATCCACATTATGGATTTGTATATCAAACCCGTGAAGACTATGGTGATTTCACCTCTAAGTTTCAATATACCTACAATTACCTGGTAGTTCCGCTCTGGTTGAGGTGGTCTATGCGTAAGCAAAAACATTCCTCACTAGGGTTAATGGGAGGTATCGGTGGGGGAGTCCATTTGTATAGTTCTCAAAGAATGGTAAAAGTATTTGAGGATGGATTCAAAGAAGTTTCTAAACATGAATATGTGGCTCCTTTGCGTGATTTAATACTAACGGGCAGTGTGGGCGTGAGCTATAAATTTGATGTCAACAATAAGTTTTTTGTGGCAGTAGGGCCACATTTCGACTTTGTCTTAACCGATATTTATACAGGAACTCCCCGGTCTAGGTATCCCTATTCCGCCGTGTTGAAGCTGTCTGTTGGATGGAAAACATAAGCCTTACACCTTTGAGTATTCGTCTAGATCATCCCTTTGGCCTTATGAAATCATATCAATGCATTTTACTCTGTTTGTTGCTTGTAAATCTGGCATGCGATAGACCAGACTGCAGCAATAAAAACCCGGTATTTGATCAATATGAGCCTCATAACCAGGAGTATAAAGAGGAGCTGGTGCATGAACTGCACCGGGTGGATCAGAATGAATTGACCTATTGGTTAAAGAAATACGAAGCGAGGGATGGGGTAGAGTACTTGCTTTTTAATGTTCAAAGTGATGAGCTTTGCGCGATCATTGAAATCAGGATGAATGATTGGGAGGGAATTGAGCTGGTGAGAAAAAAGAAAGCTGTGTCGTACCGGGGTGCAGAGTTTGTCGGATTAAAATACGATGTAAGGCAGAGCAAGGATGAAACCGAGTTTTTGTATCGCGGTGTGGTGCGAATTATTGACTAGTTCGTCTTCTACCTTTTTGCTAATAGATGTTTGAAAGAAGGAGGCTGTAAAAGCTGCGATTTGGGAAGCTAGAATGTGGACAAGGGCAATAAGAGCACCAATCAAACCGCAGTCACTGGCGAACCCTCGACAAAGCCTCCATTCTAAATGCAGCTCGATAAATTATAAGACTTGCTAATATGATTGACATGTAATTCCTGTAGAAGTTGGTTGGTTGACTTCCATATTGTACCCGTATTTCCAGCTTAATGTGTATTGCTTGTCACTTTGATGGATGACCTAACTTTGTAAACTTTACCGGTCATTACATAATTTTAGAAACTTTTTTATGTCTATTAAGTCTTCCTATTGCATAAGTCTGCTGTTATTAGCTCTTATCAACACCTCATGTTCCAATCAAGAAGTTCATGAACATTCACCATCTGAAGAAAATACGGAGTCACATGTGCATACGTCGGGTGACATTTTGCTGAATGATGGTGCTCGCTGGCAGGCGAATTCTGAAACCACCGAGGGAGTGAATAATATGATCAACATCATTGAGGAATTTAGAAGCCGTGTGGGTGCAGATGGCTACTCAGAACTGGCTGATACCTTAAAACACGAGTTTACCACGATATTTCAGAAGTGTACTATGAAAGGAGAGGCTCATAATCAATTGCACAATTTCCTGCTCCCTATAAAGAAATACATGGGTGAATTAGATTCTGCCCATCCGGAAGTGAGCGAGACAAACCTTAAAGCTTTGGAGGAACATCTAAAGATTTATTCAGAGTATTTCGAATAGGTCGAAAATTTGCTTCCTTTTAACCAGCATTGCAACTTGATTTCTGGTAGTTGGATTATATTAATGCGAGCTTTTGAACGTTCATTAGTAAACCAAATTCTAAAGCAATGAAACATTTAGTGATAGGCTTGGCCGTGATGCTGGTGATGATAGTATCCTTTATGGTAGGTTTTAAATTGCTGGCTCGCCATATCTATCAAAGAACGGACTGTGAAAGGTTTAATATTGATAATATTGAACTTAGAACTGGTATTAACATCCCCAAAATAGTAGATTATGATTGCAGCTGTGGGGATGGATTCAAGAATTCCAGTTTTGTGCTTGACCCGGAGTATACGGCCGTTGAGGATTATGCTTTAAAACATGAGTTTAAACTTCATGAAGGCATGTATTTGGCAGAAGGCGATAATGAAAATACACGTTGGAAAGCTAGCTTAGATCCTGAAAGCAATAGGTTGGAAGTGCATATTGAATATAAGGATACTCAAGATTAGGAGATATCTAAATCACATTATTCACGCCGGAAATGTCCATAGAAACCAACAAACAAAAAGCCATTGAGTTTTACCGCACAGCTTTTTTGGGAAACCCTAAGCTAGCGGTAGAATTATACGTGGGAGAATTATACATTCAGCATAACCCCATGGTAGAAGATGGTCCACAGGGGTTTATCCGTTATTTTGAGCAAATGCAGCGGGAATATCCCGATAAGTCAATAAAATTTGTAAGGAGTGTGGCAGAAGGAAACCTGGTAGCCTTACATACCCATCAGGTTTGGCCGGGAAATGAAGAGTATGTCACCATGGATTTCTTTCGTTTTGATGAAAATGGGAAGATATGTGAGCATTGGGATGCCATGCAGAAGGTACCTACAGAGCAAGCACATGGGAATGGCATGTTTTAACGATCGGTTCTCAGTTAACTGAACCTGAGAAGATTAGATTTGAAAGTATGAAGGATCTGGTTCGCGAAATGATCCAGACAGCCGCCTTTGGTTTCTATTGGCTGGCGTAACCCTATTTCCTCCCGAGCAAAGTCTAAGCCAAGGGCAAGCTTTATACCTTTCACGCCATCACATGTGTATTTATCTTTATTGCAATCTGTTAGCCACGGCGTGTAGCAGGACCCCGCTTAGGTTTGCCTTCATGCTCTTCGCCCAGAGGTATGCTTCTGGCTTTTTTAGGCGAAGTCGAGAGAAAAGACCACGCAACCAATCAACATTTCCACCCCAATGTCCCCCTTTCGATTATCAGTTTCGTCTTAGGAGTAAATAATGTTTTAACAAAAATCATATTAAGATGAAAAATGCAATCAACTGGTTCGAAATTCCAGCGAAGGACTTTAACAGAGCCAAATCATTCTACGAAACTCTATTTGAGGGAGAAATGGAAACCATGACCATGGAGGATATGGGTATGACTATGGCGTTTTTTCCCTCAGATTGGGAGAATGGAGTGGGTGGTGGTATCGCCTCCGGACCAGGATATGAACCTTCCCAGGCTGGACCGCTGGTCTATCTAAATGGTGGCGATGATTTATCCGAAGCTTTGTCGAGAGTAGAAAAGGCAGGGGGCAAGATTATTGTTCCAAAAACTGCTATTGGTAAGCATGGCTATATGGCTCAATTTACTGATACAGAGGGCAATCGGGTGGCATTACATTCCATGAATTAAGGAAACCATTCCAACCCCCTTTTAATTCGGGAAATCATTTTACCTTTTAGCATTGAAAGCCACTTGTTATCGCCTGAATTGATGATGCTGTTGTGAACCCCAGGTATAGAGTGGTGGGTGATGGCCCGGGTTGAAGGAATCATTTATTTAAATATTTAAAACTATTAGCATGAAAGATTTTATGATGGTATTTATCGGGGCCAGTTATGAAGAACTGGGCTTGTCACCAGAGCAATTGCAGCAGCGCATGGGAAAATGGATGGCCTGGGGCCAGAAGATGCAGGATCAAGGGATACTGAGAGGCGGCGAAGCTTTGATACCACAGGCCCACCGAATTTCCGGTCCGGATAGAATTGAGTCTGACGGTCCCTTTGTAGAAAGCAAAGAGCTCATAGGAGGATATTACAATATCGAGGTAGAAAGCTTGGAGAAAGCCAAAGAAGTGGCTCAGGATTATCCCGATTATGATTTGGGAGGCACCGTAGAAATTCGAGAGATCATGAAGTTTGAGTAAGGATACTACAGCCGGTCTGGTTGATCATCTTTTCAGACATCAATATGGAAAGTTGGTCGCCGGCCTGTCCAGGGCCTTTGGTCTTAACCAACTTGAATTAATTGAGGATTGCATTCAAGATACTTTTCTGCAGGCCTCGATTAAGTGGCGGGTTAAAGCTCCGGAGAATCCTGAAGCCTGGCTGAGTCTTGCTGCACGAAACCGAGCCATTGATCTACTCAGACAGGGAAAGGCACGTGAAAGCAGGGAAAGAGCTATTCAAAGCAAGCTAACTCCCGACACGCTAAACGACTACTTCCTGGATCATGAGGTAGAAGATAGTCAATTGCGAATGATCTTTGTTGCTTGTCATCCCAGCTTTTCTCGCGAAGAGCAAATTGCCTTTGCGCTTAAAACAGTATCTGGGTTTTCCATGCGTGAAATTGCTTCGGCTCTGGCCATAAAAGAAGAGAGCATAAAGAAGCGACTTTCACGGGCAAGGAAGAAAATCAAATCTGAAGGCATTGTCCTGGGATATCCAGCCCCAGCCCAGATAAAAGACAGGATGGCCGGAGTTTTACAGATCATTTACCTGATATTCAATGAAGGATTTCAATCTGTCAAGTCGGACTCTTTATTGGATCAAGAGCTATGTGGGGAGGCTCTGCGCCTGGCTAAATTGCTTCTTATTAAACAGGAATTCAGATCTGGTGCCGTGTATGCCTTGTTTTCACTTATGTGTTTTCATTCCTCAAGGCTTGAATCTCGCATGGAAAGCGGGGTAATGGTAGATTTAAAAAATCAGGATCGATCCAAATGGCATATGCCACTGATATTAATGGGCAATAAAGCATTGGAAACAGCCATGAGTTATACAGATCGTTCCAGTTATCTATGGGAAGCTGCAATTGCGGCAGAGCACGTAAGAGCCATAAAATTTGAGAACACGGATTGGAATGCAATATTGGACTATTACGATCGAATTCTAGAATCGATGGATTCCGTGCACATTCTCTTATCTAAAATTGTGGCACTGCTTCACGCCGGAAAGTTGGATACGGCTAAAATGCTTTTGGATGACATTGTTCCCGCAGGATTAAATCAGCGACTTTATCTTCTATACGGTACCTATGCAGAATACTACATATTTAGGGAGCAATTTGATAAGGCGGTTGCCTATTTAAACAAGGCATTGGAAAACTGTGCCCATAAGGCGGAACAAGAGTATATTAGAAACAAAAGGAGCTCCTTGCTCCATTGACGAGATAAACTCAATTTAATCTTATACTTAAAGAATTAATGAATCTCAATCAAGTAACCGTTCCCAGCATAAATCTCGATGCATCTATTTCATTTTATGATACTTTAGGCTTAATTCTTATTGTTCATTCTGGTTCGGATTATGCTCGATTTATGTGCCCGGAGGGAAATGCCAGCTTTTCTATCCATTTTGTGAAGCAGCTTGCAAAGGGGAGTGCACCAATAATTTATTTTGAGTGTGAAGATTTGGATGAAAAGGTTCTGAAATTAAAGGAAAAGGGAGTCGTGTTTGAGCAAGAACCTACAGATCAGGTCTGGTTATGGCGCGAAGCGCGTTTAAGGGATCCAGATGGCAATATGGTCGTACTGTATTACGCTGGTGAAAACAGGCTTAACCCACCCTGGCGCTTAGATGGCAAGAAATAGATTAAGATAATCTGGATGGCTCTGGGCAAACTATTATGGTAAATGATAAATGTGATGCCAGCCTAGTCGATTCAGCACAAATGCAAAACAAATCTTCTGGCCTGGCTTGGTGTTTTGATGTCCTATGGAAGTCCCAATCAGGAGAATGAGTACTTTCGGATAAGGATCTTCCAGATTAATATTTGGAAGGAAAGCTCATAATTATTTTAACTTCCTGCACCAGCAGCCGCTGCTTTAGACTTGTAAATATGGCCAGAGAGACACCAATTAACCTGGATTCCGAATCATTTGCTGAGATCGGGCACCAACTTGTGGATGACATTTCAGACTTCTTGAAGGGAATTTCTGACCGGGCGGTTACACCCGCTGAACCTCCGGGGGAATTGCTTAAGGTTTTGGGTGATAGGGCACTACCAGAAAAGGGAGCACCGGCACATGAGCTTCTTTCTCAGGCAACTGATTTAGTGCATAATCATTCCTTATTCAATGGGCATCCCAAGTTTATGGGATACATTACATCCTCTCCTTCACCAATAGGCATGCTTGCAGATTTACTTGCAGCATCAGCCAATCCCAATGTAGGGGCAGAAATTCTTAGTCCGATTGCTACTGAAATAGAGAAACAAACGGTGCGCTGGTTAGCAGAGTTTATTGGCCTTTCCAAATCTTGTGCAGGAGTGCTTCTAAGTGGGGGTAATATGGCCAATTTCACGGGCTTTCTGGCCGGGCGAAGCATGAAAATGCCAAATGAATTTAAAGAACAGGGAATAAGAGGAACAGATAAACAAGCCATAATTTACTGCTCAAAGTCAACACATACCTGGATCGAGAAGGCCGCCGTGCTATTCGGTCATGGTTTGAATGCGGTGAAATGGATTAAGGTGGACAAAGAAAACCGGATGGATATCACTGCCTTGGTGGAAGCAATTGACAGGGATCTAGTTGATGGAAAGCAACCCATGATGCTTATTGGCACGGCAGGGGATGTAAGTACTGGTGTGGTGGATGATCTTGACGAGCTTGGAAAAGTTGCCAGGCGTTACGATATGTGGTATCATATTGACGGAGCCTACGGAATCCCTGCGTCAGTATTACCTGAAATGAAATCGATGTTTAAGGGAATTGATCAGGCAGACAGCATTGCTTTAGATCCGCATAAATGGTTGTATAGTCCGCTGGAAGCCGGTTGCACTTTGGTGAAAAATGCCGCTCATTTGCGAAGGACTTTCAGTTCTCACCCGGATTACTACAATTTCAGCAAAGAAGGGGAGGCAACTAATTTCTTTGAATTCGGACTGCAGAATTCAAGAGGATTTCGAGCCCTTAAAGTCTGGTTGGGTCTTCAACAAGCCGGAAAGGAAGGATATGTTGAAATGATCCGAGAAGATATTGATTTAGCAAAGTACATGTATGATCTCGGAGAAACCTACCCGGAGATTCAGGCCGTGACGCATCATTTAAGCATTACCACTCTGCGCTATGTTCCCATAGAGCCTCAGGAGGAAAGCTACCTCAATAATCTGAATGAAGAGCTGTTGGACGGATTGCAAGCGGGTGGTGAAGTCTTTCTCTCTAACGCCGTGATTCGAGGCATGTATTGCTTGAGAGCCTGCATTGTTAATTTCAGAACATCAAGAAAGGATATTGAGGAAATCCTAGATATCCTAGTAAGGGAGGGTCGAAGGCTTCACGCCCGGCACTCCGTTGTAAGCGGGACAGAAGGTCAGTAGCGCTTGAACGGTGAAAAAGAATACATAAGCTATGAGAAAGAAGCTGGTAAATACTGAGACGAATGCAAATGTGCTGGAGTTTCTCAATCAGGTTGAGAATACCCAGAGAAGAGAGGATGCTTTAAAGTTACTGGATTTAATGAAGGAGATTACCGGCAAAGAGCCTAAGCTGTGGGGTAAAAACATCATTGGCTTCGGCAAGTACAGCTATCAAAGAAAGAATGGGGACGAGTTTGAATGGTTCAATGTGGGATTTTCTCCTGGAAAAACAAACCTGACGGTATATGTGATGTATGACATCAACCAGGAGCAGCACTGGTTAAAGCAATTGGGTAGGCACAAAACCGGCAAAGGATGTTTATATCTCAAAAAGTTGGAAGAGGTCAACATTGAGGTTTTAAGCAAAATAATTGCCAAGAGCGATAAATGGCGCTAGATTAAGTCACACTTTAATGTGTTCTGTTCGGAGGGTAAAGAATGCCAAGTAATAAACATGAATGACCCGCGGTTATGGCGGATCAGCGAAAGTGCTTAGGCATGCTTGATCTTATTGATCTTAACTACCTATTTTTCAATATTTTAGAGTGTATTGTTTGGTCCTCGTAAATTAAACTTAAATAGTAAATGCCATCAGGGTAATCATCAATATTGAAGCTAAACTTCCTACCCTCAATATTCGTGAAGCTCTTAATCAGCTTTCCTTTATTGTTACTTACATTGAGTATTGCATTGTTTAATGCAAAGGAAGATGTCATTTCTACCTTGCCCGATGTTGGGTTGGGATGGAATGAAATAAATTCATTTTCTGTGACTTCCTCCATGCCAATGAAAAAGACCACCACGTAACAATAGCTGGTATCAATGCAGGAGTTCTTGGTTATTTCCACAGCATAGCTGCCATTGCCGGAGGCTACAAAGGTCTGCCCGGTTTCTCCAGGAACAATAGCAAAACCATTATTACAATCCAGCCATTGGTAAGAAGCCCCGGATTCATTTGCGGTAAGGGAGGATGAGGCAGCTGTGAGTTGCCGATCAATTTTGGTAATTGTCAAATCCAGATTAATGGTACTATCACAACCATTGGAGCTCGTAAGCAAATAGCTAGCGGTATTGTTGCTTGAGGTATATGTGTTTCCATCGATCCAGGTATAGTTCGCGCATGCCTGAACCACATCCACAGTTGACGAGGAGCTGTTTATGGTTAAGTGCAAGTAAATCGTGCTGTCGCAACCTTGACTGTTTTGAAGTACAACACTCGCTGTATTATTGAAACTGGTATAGGTATTTCCATCAATCCAGGTATAGCTGTCACAAGATTCAATGCTGTCGGTATACACCTCCGAGTAGCTGATGCTTAAATCCAGGTAGACTATACTATCGCATCCATTCATATTCATTAAGGTATGGCTGGCCGTGTTGTTACTGGCAGTATAGGTGTTACCATCGATCCAGGTGTAAGTATCGCAAGCAGTAAGACTTTCAATTACCGAATCGGATTTATTAATAGTCAGATCCAAATAAACAATACTATCACAGCCTTCGCTATTCAATAAAGTATCGCTTGCCGAATTATTGCTCTTGGTGTAGGTAACACCGTTGATCCAGGTATAGGTGTTACATGCAGTAACTATATCAGTTGTGTTGTTTGAATTACTGATGGTAAGATCTAACGCAACGATGCTGTCGCAACCAAATTGATTCGTTAAGGTATCTATAGCCGTATTGTTGCTCGAGGTGTAGGTTACTCCGTTGATCCATACGAGAGAGTCGCAGGCATTGATCTGATCTATTTGTACTGCCGGAGTGGAGATGGTAAGTGATATGGTCATGATACTATCACAACCGGAATAATTCTCAATGGTATCCTGATATACCCCGGAAGTGTTCCACTGCTTACCGCTAGGCGAAGTGTAGATGTCGCAACTGGTTTTTGCAAACGTGCTCGAGGAGTTTTGGCACTGGTAGAGCACATACATATGATTCCCGGTGCCAGCAGTATCTCCCCGGTTATTCCAGGCACTGCCGTTAAAATATACTTTGCCATTTGACTCCGTAAAGTTTGCATATTGTCCCTTTACATAATTACCATATTCATCCAAATGCCATTTTAGTTCCTGGTTTTGATATCCGTAAAGGCCGGTATCCTGGTAATGGGATATCAGGTATCTGTGATCATGATGCGTTGAAGAATCAGCGTAACCGGAAATAAAGAAAAGATGGTCCTTATAGAAGATGCTGTGTTCTATGTGATTAAAGTTCGGTACAAGGGTGTCCCAGAGATGCAGGCGATGATGAGGGTTACTTCCGAATACAGTAAACAGATCACCACCAGTAGTTCCGTATGGCCGGGTATATGTATAATACCCCTTATCATTATCTCGCCATTTAAAATGCGAACCGTAGTTTCCATAATTAGGTGTGAATGATCCTGAACCTATCCAATTATCGGTAAAATTGTTGAATCCCACTGGCAACCCCAAATATTCCAAATCACTATAACATCCCCCGAGAGTATTGCAACGCGTTTCCGAAGAGGCGTGAACATGATAAGTATCTACAAATACAGTATCAAATATGGTAGTATCTGATGCATCCCCTGTTTGGATTGTGTCACCGTTCGATAAAAGCGCCAAATACCAAAAATTGTCTGTTATTCCCACCATTCTATCACCACTAGGACTCGGTGTAAGGTTTGAAACATTCACATTGAATGATGGAAATCGTAAAGTGTCATTATGAACTCGATACCATCTATGTTTTGTACCTCCATTATTATATTCGAATGAACGAACCTATACCAATAAATCACCCCTGAATATGGTCAACTCATTTATACTAATATAACTTATCACAGTATCGCTAAACGCATTTAAAAAGGAGGACCACGAAGCCGAATCAGGATCATAAACAATCAACTGATACGCATGAGAAGGATAGCTTCCATGCTTTGCCCTAAACACAACCTTGTCGTTGTACTTCATGAACTGGGTTGGAAACGAAGAAATTTGATTGATGTTGGCTCCACCCCAGGTGAGATTACCAATAAGCCTAGCAGAATCACCACAGTAGCAGTAGGGTTCAATACCATAATTATATGGATCGGGATAGATTCTTCCTCCAAAAAACAGGCAAGTATCTATCGCGGTAATTGATTGGATCACATTAAAATTCATACCCATGTCAACGAATGTAGTATCGCCGTTAGCCTCCAGTTTATACCATTCATTAAAGGTGCCATTGGATCTGGTAAAGTGGAGTTGACCTTGGTAATGGACGAAATTGGAATAGATATTTCCGGGAAACAATTGCTTAACTCGAAATTCCTGGGCTGAGAGAAGACAGGAGAAGATAGATAGTGCTAATGCCAGGCTATTGGCTTTGTTCATGGTCGTAAGCTTTGGTGGTCACAGCAAATTAGTAATAATCTTACATTTTCGAAAATTATAATGCTAGGATTCTCAAGAAGTAAATCCAATTAACTTAGGCTGTGAAAATCTATTCTGCGTTAGAATCTTTCGGTTTTCACTGGATTGGCAATGGTGTTGGTCGAATACATGTTTGAACCGGCCAAATCGCATATGGAATGGGAAGCGGTTTCACATCATCTGAGCATTTCTATATTGCCTTATGTGCCTGTGTAGCGTCAAAAAGAAGTATCTTTTATAAGTTAAATGAAAATGTTTGGGATGTTTTGCAAGCCGGTGGTGAAGTCTTTCTCTCTAACGCTGTGATTCGAGGCATGTATTGCTTGAGAGCCTGCATTGTTAATTTCAGAACATCAAGAAAGGATATTGAGGAAATACTTGAAATCGTTGTGCGAGAAGGAAAGCAACTTCATAGAAGTCGGAACGAAGCTGCGAGAGATACTAGTTGAATTCTAGAATAAGCTTTTGTAAGGGCAATGAGCTAATGTTTAAATTTAAATTGGATGAAAAAGCAATTGGTTAATAGTGAAACTGATCAGAATGTTCTGGAATTTCTAAACCAGGTAGAGAATGATCAACGGCGTAAGGATGGTCTTGAGTTATTGGAAATCATGAAAACGGTTACGGGCGAGGAACCTCGCATATGGGGAAAGAACCTGGTCGGTTTTGGCAAATTTTCATACCAACGAAAAAACGGCGATGAATTTGAATGGTTCAAAGTTGGCTTTTCTCCTGGTAAAACCAATCTTTCAGTTTACGTGATGTATAGTATCAATCAGGAGCAGGATCTATTACAAAAACTTGGCCCACACAAAACGGGGAAAGGCTGTTTGTACCTGAAAAAGTTAGAGGATGTAAATCTCGAAGTATTAAAAAAAATCATTGCCAAGAGCCAAGGTTGGTAACAAAATGACATTTGCTTACAACCCAATAATCACAAATAGAAATACATATTATGGCCAAGCCTATCTATCTTAAAGTTGAAAAGAAATTTAACTATCCTAATCAAAAACTCTGGGATACAGTAGCCCTGGGATACGGACAGGTAGCAACTTACAATCCTGCCTTGAAGAGCTCGCGTTACGATTCCGATTTAAAGCAGGGGATAGGAACGAAGCGTCACTGCGAATTTGAACCTAAAGGCTATATCAAGGAGGAAATTATAGAGTGGGATGAAGCTAAATCATTTACCCTGGAATTTACCGAATCTTCTGTCCCCATGGGTTTTATGAGAAGTAAATTTAGTTTTCAGCCACAGGATAACCACACTATCTTGATACAAGAATTTTGGTATCGCATGAAACCTCCCATGGGTTGGTTAAGCGGCATGATGAAAGGAAGGATGAAGAAGACGCTTGATCAAGGTTTAGAGGGATTGGAGCAATATCTTAAGGATGGAAAATCCTAGGGTGAGGCCGAAGGCCGTCAATTAAAAATAGAGTGGATATATAATTAGAAGCCTGCCGCTAAGAGTGAGCCCTGAAACGGCATCTTATACCTAATCTATACGCTGATAAGCATTAGTTTTTTGTTAGGACAATCCAGGAACAGGCTAAGCCGAGGTGAAAGGATCGAGCTTTGACCTCTTCACTCCCCAGTTCCCCAGCTTCATAGGACTACTCTGTTGCCGAAAACCCACTAAGTTTATACAGCTCGCAATCCATTATCTTGCGATCATAATATTCCTATTCCGATGTCAGATACAGAGATTCGCCCCATTGCAATGCCTGGAACCCACAGAAGTTTTTTAAAATACTTCAATGATTTAGGACATGGCCAGGAGCTCAAGATTCTGGATATAGGTGCCGGTCATGGCGCCATGACCAAAAAGCTGCATGAAATGGGTTTTGATATCAAGGCCTGCGATCTCTTTCCAGAAAACTTTCATTACGAGAAAGTAGAATGTGCCAAAGCCGACATAACCAAAGAACTTCCCTATGCCGATAATAGCTTTGACCTTGCCCTGGCGGTAGAGGTAAGTGAGCATATCCTCGATCATGAAAGGTTTTTTTCGGAAGCAAGCAGAGTGCTGAAGCCTGGTGGCACTTTCTATCTCTCTACACCAAACATCCTGTCCATGAAATCCAGGATTCGCTTTCTTTTTAGAGGATTTTATTACAGTTTTAATCCTTTAGATCAGGATAGGTATGACGGTCTTCAACATGTAACCTCCAAAACATTGGATCAGTATAATTACGTAGCCTATAAGAACGGGTTTAATTTTGCCCAGATTGATATTGACAAAAAGCAGAAGAGCTCCAAAGCGATATTATTTTTTCTGACGCCCTTTCTTTGGATGAACTCCCGCATAAAGAAAGTACCGAAGCTTCATAACCATTCCAAGTTGCTCACCGGTAGATTGCTCTTCCTTGGGTTTAAGAATAGAAAATAGCGTGGTTTGGCAAGAGAAACGCATTTTAACTAAAAACTAAAAACTAAAAACTAAAAGTTGTCCGTCCCTGAGATAGGTTGACCACAAAAACCAGTGATTACCTATGAAAGCAAATGTTCAATTACTACGAAAACGTCGCTATTATAGCGAAGACTTTGTAAACCCTATGAACCCTGTGAACTCTATGAACTCCGTACTACAACGCAAACCCAATAAACCCAATAAACTAATAACCATAACTTGTCCTGCCTGCCATACCTTCGGCAGGTAAACCCGCCTCTGGCGTGGGGAGTGTATCAGGTATTAAGTACTAAGTACCAAGATGAAAGATTCAATATCAGTGCTACAAAATTATAGCAAGGTTCAAGACTTTTTAACTCAATAAACTATTTTAACTTAATCTTTACCGTGCCTGTCCGCCTCTGGCGGGAGCCTGTCGAAGGAACCCAATTAACCACATTTCACATAGAGAACCAATCTTGTCAAGTATTACGGATTGTAAAATTTTCACCCCCGCAAAACGGAGCAGGCACCGTAGAACAGCGCAAGTTTATCACCACGTAGAACGAGGCGGGTACCTTAGAACGGCACAAGTACCGTAACCCGGCACAAGCACCGTAGAACGGGGTAAACTTTTAGTTTTTAGTTCTAAGTTGTTAGTTTACAAAGTGCATTGCCCACCAGACACTATTTTAAGCACCATCCAGGTAAAGTTGAGACGTGACACGGTGAATGGCTAGGCTTTGACAAGGCGTGGTTTTATTAATGTTCTTTTCCAGTTGATGAAAAGAACCAAAAATCATGGACTTTTAAAGGAGCTTTTGGCCAGGCCAAACCGCCGTCTTCTCGGGCTCCATGCCCTGTGCGCTTTCAGAGCACGCAATTGCGCCCTTCAGTCGGCTAGCTCTGCTAAAAGTCCCTTTAGCACGTTTTATTTGCTCTTACCAATATGGGTCAACAGTACTTAGAACATCCAAAATTTAATTAAGACTGGGAGGTGCCGTAACATGGCACAAGTACCGAAACACGGCACAAGCACTGTAAAACTGGGCAGGTACTGTAACACGGCACAGGCACCGTAGAACTTGGCAAACTTTTAGTTTTTAGTTTTTAACTATTCTCCCCGCAGAACGGGGCAGGCTTTTCACCCCCGTGAAACGGGGCAAGCTTTTCACTTTTCACCCCGTAGAACGGGGTATACTTTTAGTTTTTAACTTTTAGTTAAAATCCCCCGTTTTCCGCATTTGGTATCTTTGGATAACAACAATACGTTTAGCACAGGTACATCCTATGGCTAAACGCAATAGAATAACGCTATTGTTGTTAGCAACAAGTTGTAGCCTATTTGGAAAAATCATGAGATACCTAATAATTATACTCACTTTATTTAGCCTGAATGCAAACGGTCAAGAAAAAGAGCTAATACAAAAAATGATTCAGGGGTGTCTTGCCGATTCTACATTTGAAAACAATGTGTTTAGTGATCCTGACTTAAATTGTCTTAACATCTCTTCGTTTAATATTCCAACTAAGCCCTCAACCTACTATGGATCGTATAATTTTAGTTTGAGTTTTAAAGGAAGAACCTTAATACAACACGACAATTCTGACTCTACAATGTGTTCCCCTATTCAAATTAGCTTCTTCCAGAAATCAAACTCTTTTTACGAAATCGCGGTAAGCTATAGTATTTTCTATCCGCTATCATGTGAACATCTTGAAGGCCATGGAAAAGACCACGGGTGCTTCAGTCAGAAGATTATTTCTTTAAGTCGACAAATCAGAGTTAAGAAAAACGGTGACCTAAAAATTAAAAAGTCTAACTATAGCAATCGTATAATGTCTGGTACCTTTCTATAAACTATGGAACGAAAAAAAACAGGCTACAACAACACCTATACGCAATGCGGGCTGAAAGAAGAACCGCGATGTCGGTGCTTCTATTCCGCCAAAGCTCCGCTTTGACGTTTTTGTTGAATAAATTTAAAAACACAAAACGCAACTTTGGCTACAGTTCGTGCAAGATTGAAAGTTTCGGCTTTTTAATCCCGCACTGCGCATAGCCAAACCGTTGTGTGCAAGCTGAAAAAACGAAATGAAAGAATCTTCGGAATGGAATATTGACCCCAGTAAACTGACTGACTACAAAAAGGAAGGTTGGACAGAAGACTATTTCATATCGACACCAAATAACGACTTCGGAATCTTGGTTTACAATATTGACGAGTGGAGAATGCTCTCATATGCAGGACTTTTAGGAATCTACTCAAATCCTACAAATCCCAAGCTAGAATTAAATTCAGGTAAAACATGGATTTGGTTTGACAACGACAAAACATTTAGTTTTTTAGACACTTCGAACTGCATCGCTTGTAGAAAACCTGCTTACAACCAAAATTCTAAAAAGGACGACTTCCCTTTTATTCTCATTAATCTACTAGATAAGAAATTTGGATTTATAGAATTTAATGCAACTTCGATTTACTACGGACTTAAAGAAATCGAAAAGGGAAAAATTAAAATAATAGAAATTCACCCTAAAGACTTGGAAAGATTTAAACCAACTGAAAAAAGAACTGACGAGATAATAGACCTTGCGACTATACAGTGGTTTGACTTAAATGATTTTGACAGGGCGTTAGAGAAATATCATGAATAAAAAAAAGCCTGCACACAACATCGGCTCCCATGTAAAGCAGTAATCCCAACCTCAGGTAAGGATATATAAAATTAGTATTTCCTTTTTCTCTATTTCATTTTGTTGTTGTTTTTGACTGTTAAACTGTTGGTAAACGGTAGCTTTTGGCCTGCGGCTCTATACTGCCTTTTTGTTTATCAATAGTTTAATAGTCCCGCTGCTGTTGGTATAGCCAGCGGCTGTTCCCTTATTGCTCAGCATCCCATATGTGATCACTCTTTTTGTTTTGGCCGAGCGTCACCAGCACCGATTTGATTTTAATAAGGTGAAGAAAAGCCACTTGCTATAAGCATGTGGTCTGCTCCCTTTTGGCGTGCAGCCACCCACGATGTTTTGTGGTCTTTTCTGTACTTGCATTTTAGAGCTTGAAGGGGTTTATATTCATTTCTGTTTTTTTTAGTGAACCACACCTACCTGGTAGGGTGTAACCCTCCCAAAAACTCGGACTGGTTGAAACGATTAAATTTAACCAATAATTATGAAGAAGTCGAGATTTACAGAAAGTCAGATTGTTCATGCGATTAAGCAGCAGGAGTCTGGTCGTAAGACAGAAGACATATGCCGGGAGTATGGCATATCCAAAGGCACCTTTTATCAATGGCGTAAGAAGTATGCAGGAATGGACTCCCTACAGTTAAAACGTCTGAAGGAGCTGGAAGAAGAAAATGGAAAGCTTAAGCAGATGTTTGCTGATGTGAGCTTGGATAATAAGATGCTCAAGGATGTCCTATCAAAAAAGTGGTAGGCACTGGTGAGCGTCAAAATGTGGCTACTTATCTGCGAGATTCTTATCAGATAAGTATTACCAGAGCCTGCAGGGTTATTCGTTTCCCTAAGTCCATGTATTATTATCAGTCCGTTAAGGACGACTCAGAAGTGATGACCAAGCTTCTGGAGATGGCTTCCTTGCGTCCTAGAGAAGGACAAGACAAGTTGTATCAACGCCTACGATTAGAAGGATATCCTTGGAATAAAAAGCGTGTGAGAAGAGTCTATCTAAAGCTAGGGTTAAACCTGCGTAGAAAGACCAAGAAGCGTATCCCTGCAAGGGTTAAGCATCCTTTGGTACAGATGGAACAACCCAACCAAACTTGGTCAATGGACTTCATGAGTGATGCCTTGGAAAATGGCAGAAGAATTAGGGTTCTAAATGTGATCGATGACTTTAACCGTAAGGCAATAGTTACCCAAGCAGAGTTTACCTTCCCTGCGATAGAGGTGATTCAGGTATTAAGAAGATCCTTTGAAGAGAACGGAAAGCCTCAGAAAATAAGAGTGGACAATGGCCCTGAGTTTACCTCATTGGAGTTTAGTGAATGGTGTAGATTACAACAAGTCAAGCTACAATATATACAACCAGGCAAACCCATGCAAAACGGCTATATCGAGCGATTTAACCGAACCTTTAGACAAGATGTCCTAGATGCCCACTTATTCTCAGGGATCGATCAAGTAAGAGCCTTAGCTGAACAATGGATATATGATTATAACTTCTCTAGACCACATGAAGCTTTAGGAGGTATAACCCCGGTTCAAGCAGAAGCCAAGCTTTCATCAAAGCAAGCTTGCTTTGATGAAAGACCAGTGCCCTTTAAACAAAAGAAAGTACATTTAAACCCAGTCTGAGAAAAGGGAGGGTTACAAGGGGGTTTCGGTTTTTATAACTGCCAGTGTGCGACTGAGTAATTTACGGGCCACCTTTACCAGTATGGCCTTGGTATCTTTACCGGCATGTGTGCGGTAGTAGGCCTGCATTACAGGGTCGTACCGCAGGGCCTGCCAGGTGGCTTCTACAAAATAGCTGCGCATCAATCTATGGCTGCGCGTGTTTAGCCCGCGGCTGCGTACTTTGCTCTCCCCACTTTGGGCCATGCCGGGTATAAGGCCAATGTAAGCAGCCAGTTGTTTAAAGTTGTTGAACCTCCGCAAGTCGCCAATTTCACTTAAAATGCCGCAGGCTACTATGGGGCCAATGCCGGGTATGCTGCGCAGTAGCTTATAATCTCTTTTGTAATGGGTACGGCACCACAACCGCAGTTCGTTGCTGATGTAGCGCAGCTCTTTATCGATAAAGTCAAAGTGTTCCATACGGCTTTCCAGCGAGGCTTCCACTGTAGGGTAGTCAAAGCTCAGGTTGCGGATCCAGTCTCTGAAGCCATGGCTCCAGTTGGAATTATCATACTCTGGCGGCAGTTTTACACCAAGATATAGTAGCTGGCTTTTGATATGACTCTTTATCCTTCGGTAATCTTTCACCAGATCATTACGCCTGCGGAACAAACAGCGCAGGTGCTCTCGTTCCACATCAGGAACAGTAATACCTGATAGTCGTCCATCTCGTAGTTCTTTGCAAATAAGTTCGGCATCCAGAACATCTGTCTTTTGATAACGCAGCTTGCCGGTACGGGATAAATCGGCTGGGTTAAACACTATGCTCTTCCAGCCATAGCTGATAAAGGACCGGTGGGCACTGTAACCACAGCAGCCCGACTCATAGGCCGTGTACACCTGGTAGCCTTTAAAGTTTTTGTCCACATAGGTTTTTAAGGCTTCAGGATCGGCTGGCATAGTGAGGCCCTTACCCATAAACAAATCCGTAGCGGTATGTATGCGCCAGCTCTTCTTGTGGATGTCGATACCAATGAATAGTTTTGATAAGGCAGTGTCTTGAGTTTGCATTGTAAAGGTATTTTGATGTTTACCTAAACTTAGGACACTGCTTTTACATAGGGGCTATACGCAATGCGGGCTAAAGGAGTAGCCGAAAGATTGGTGCTTCTATTCCGCCAAAGTTGCGCTTTGACGTTTTTGTTGAATAAAATTAAAAACACAAAACGCAGCTTTGGCTACCGTTTGTGCCAGATTGAAAACTACCGCTTTTCAATCCCGCACTGCGCATAGCTAAACCGTCAGACTGCGCAAAAACCCAATCTCCTGTGTTAGCAAATTTGGTGTAGCAAACCATGCTCAATAATAGGATGTCGTATCTTGAAGAGTAATCAATATCTTCAAGGAGATGCATCATTTAGAACATGAAATTTCTAGGGAACAGATCAGTATGATGGCCTTAGAAGAGATGGTCGGCAAAGACTCTTATGCCAGGTTGGTAGAAGAGTTTGTAGAAATGCTTCCCATTAAGGAACTTGGGTTTACTCATGCCAATACAGAGAAAGAAGGTTGTCCTTCGTATCACCCCAAAGTACTACTCAAACTCTATATGTACGGCTATCGCCATGGTTTGAGATCAGCCCATAAGCTCTATCAAGCCTGCTTGGTAAATGTAGAGCATTGGTGGCTGCTCAAGGGTCTCAAACCCAGCCCCAGAACTATCCTATATTTTCGCAAACACAATGCTCCAGCCTTTAAAACTATAAATAGACGCATTTAACGCCCTTATAAACTGCTATTTTATAAACCAACATGCTATTCCTTATCCTACAAAACCTTAATTTAAAGCCGGCACAGAGCATTTATGATCGAGCTGATGCAAACCCAAAAGACATCGGGGGTTTTTGCGGAGACTCCCGTTAGTGGTAATTTAAAAACACAATGAATTCTATGTTAAAAGACGTTGATACTTTGATATTTTGCGATGAGACTAAATTCTACGTTGCTAATAACGACAAAGAAGACGCTATATATTATTTTGGAATTGCTGTAAGGAAGAATCACATTCGAAAAGTTAACCAAGAAATTGGTACTGTTCTCCAAAATCATAATGTCAAATCTGAAATATATCACTCAACGAAAGTCTTTCGAGAATCAAGACCCCGAATAAAATTAATGAATGATTTGGCACAAGTAATTATAAAAAATGAATTAAAATGTTTTTGTTATAAATATGAAAAGAATAAGTTTTTTGAGACAACGAAGATTTTGAGCAAATTCAATAATGACATTCTCGACTTTAATAAAGTTGAATTTCAGGCTTTATTTTATTTCTTGACTATGGTAAACACCTATCTGAGAGATGAAAAACCAGATTTAATAAAAAAGGAGATTGCCTTATATTTTGACCGGAATGTCTATGGAATTGAAGATGTTGAAGCTTTTAATTTTCCCAGTGAAGACTTTGTGCTAAAACAAATGACATTCACTAAAAAGTCAAAAATTAGCTTACTTCTCTTACCAGACTTTTTCGGATACATTTTTAGAAAATCGAAAGTTTCTATAGACAAGATTGACTTTGGTGAGAAAGAATTAGAAACATCAACATTGACAATCAACTCATTTAAGAATTTGACAGAAATAAATTCATCCAAACTCTTTTATTTCATAGAAGCTAATCAACAAACAGTTGAAAAAGCGCTAAAACATATTGCAAAATAAATTTTAAAGGCATGAGCTATATACAAGTAATTAGATACATCCAAAAGACTCTTAATGATTGTGGTGACCCCGTAATTTTCACACCTACAGGTCAACAAACGATGAGTGAAACAGGACAAATGTCAATTGAAATCAAGAGACAAAATGATTGTTGTGAAATACCACCACCATCACCTATATGTAATGACAACCCAGACGATAAATATTTGGTAAATAGAATTCCTATATCTTCAAGTTTAGCAGATGACTATTCAAAAAATTTTCCTTTGACAGATGATGAAATGCGAAATATTATTTGCACAAAAACCTTTTTATTCGGATGCTACTAGTTGACCAAAATAAAGATTAAAAAATACCGCTAACACGGCTAAAAATCAATACTACATTCCTTCTTAACATTACATTATGAGATCTTTATTCCGCTTTGGCCGCTCCCTTATCTGAAAGAATTAAATTAGCTAAGACAGCGGCCCAGGCTAAATTTAACCTAAGTTCAAAACCCGAAACATAAAGCCGTACTGCTTGTCAAGCTCTGGGCAGGCCAAGCCACCTCCACTCCAAGCAAATCCAAATCACCTTTACCAGTGACATATCTCAACTTTAACCCCACTGCATAATCTTACCTTAGAGGAGAATTTCCATGGAAACTGATTCGTAACTTCATCCATCCAAAAGAGATTTCATTATGCAGCAAAGTGTTCAGGCTCTCACTGAGAAAATCTATCAGGAAGGGGTAGTTAAGGCTGAAGCGAAAGGAGAAGAAATCATTGCAGAAGCAAAACAGAAAGCCCTCAGTATAGTAGATGAAGCCCAGGCAAAAGCCGATAAAATTATAGCCAAGGCGGAACAAAAGGCTAAGGATCGCCGGAGAAAAGTAGATGCTGAATTGAGGCTTTCCGCTCGTCAAGCCTTAGGCACACTAAAACAGCGGATGACCGATCTTATTATTTGGGATGTTACCAATGAACCGATTGAAAAGGCCTTTGAGAATACGGAATTTATAACCGATCTCATTGAAAAACTGGTAGATTACTGGTTAGCGAGGTTTGGCCAGGAAGAGCATCTGAGAATTTTACTTCCTGAAGCAGACTATAAACGTTACCAGGAGTACATAGAAGCCAGAGCTCAGGACTTATTGAAAAAGGGGATTACCATAGATTTTAAAGGTAAAATGGCCAGGGGTTTTCAAATAGAAACGCACGACCGCAGATTTAAAGTCAGTTTTACAGCCGATGATTTTGAGAATTACTTCCGCACTTTCGCTCGTCCACGTACCTACAAATTACTCTTTGGTGAAGAGCAGTAGCAATGGCCAGAGGATACTATTATCTCATATCAGCCCTTCCCGAATTAAGTCTTAACGATAAGGATTTACCCCATAACCTGCTTTCGTTCAGGGATGCCATTGCTGATCAGCTTTTGGCGCAGGATTATAAATATTTGAAAATTCTCTACTACCGCTACGACATAATAAATCTGGTTAACCTGATTCAGGAAAGGAATAAGCCATGGAAGGATGCCGGAAATTACAATAAGGAGCAGTTGACCGAAATGATTGGCCTGCCGGATACATTGCCGGAGTTTTTGCAACATTTTTATGAAGACACTAAGAAGAAATGGTCAGTAATGTCTGAAAAACAGCTCATTAATAAGGCGACGACCGAATTGATTAATTGGAGTGAGAATATTGATAATAGATTTTTACGTCGCTGGCTCAGGTTCGATTATAACCTGAAGAATCTACTCATCTGGCTCAATTGCCATCGTTTTGGACTTGAACCCAAAGATGAGGTTCTGGGTGATTTGTACGAAGCTGAGTATTTGCGCAAAACGCGCAAAGATGAAATTGATTTGAAGCCCTGGGATTTTCGATATCGAGAACTCATGACTCAATTTGACAATCCTAATATCGCCATACGAGAAGCTCAGATTGATGAAATGCGTTGGCATTACCTCAGTGAATTGGAGGAGGAGTACGATTTTGGTATTGAACGATTATTAGGCTATGTTATTCGACTTCAGATTATTAACCGCAATATCATTACTACAGAGAAGCAAGGTAAGAAGCAGTTAATGAATTTATTACACCACATAAGAGAAGGCTATGAAATGCCCCAAAATTTCAGTGTCAGTAAAACTATGGTAGGTAAAGAATCGCCAGATTTAGTGGAAATGATTGAGGATGAAACCAAAGATATACCCGCATGAGCACCACTCTTGAATCAAGTGAAACTACCCTGGGAAATGTGATGGGCATCATTGCTAACCTGATCATTGCCCAAGCCGATGGACCTGTGGCTCAGAATGAAATATGTCATATTAGTGTAGGCGAGGAACGTTTGCTGGGTGAGGTCATAAAGGTTCAGGACGATGGGATTTATATTCAATGTTATGAGAGTACCCGTGGGCTGAAAGTGGGGAATAATATTGAGTTTTCCGGAAATATGTTGGAGGTCACTCTGGGCCCGGGAATGCTCTCCAAAACCTATGATGGTCTCCAAAACGACCTGAACAAATTTGATGATCTGTTCATTAAGCGAGGCCTGAAGAGCTATGCGTTGGATGAAGAAACGAAGTGGCCTTTCAAACCATTGGTAAAGCGTGGTGAAACTGTACATGCTGGTGATTGGCTGGGTGAGGTAAAAGAAAATAGGATTTCCTTGAAACTCATGGTTCCTTTTAAGTTGGAAGGAACCTACACCGTGGCATCCATCGCGGAATCAGGAAACTACCTTGTACACCAAACTATAGCCACGCTGGTAGATGAAGCTGGGACAAAGCTAAAGGTGGATATGACTCAAAAATGGCCGGTAAAGAGGGCCATGCGCTCCTATGCAGAGAAATTGCGTCCGTTTGCCATGCTTGAAACGGGAGTGAGAGCAATAGATAGTCTTAATCCAATTATGGAAGGCGGTACCGGCTTTATCCCTGGTCCATTTGGAACGGGTAAGACCGTATTACAACACGCTATTTCAAAACAGGCTGCCGCCGATGTCATCATTTTTGCGGCTTGTGGCGAGCGGGCTAATGAGATTGTGGAAGTCTTTACAGAGTTTCCAGAACTGGATGATCCCCATACTGGAGGTAAGCTGATGGAACGTACCATCATCATTGCTAATACCAGTAATATGCCGGTGGCAGCGCGGGAGGCTTCCGTCTATACCGCGATGACCTTGGCCGAGTATTATCGCAGTATGGGGCTCAAGGTGTTGATCCTGGCCGACTCTACCTCCAGGTGGGCACAAGCTCTAAGAGAGATGAGCAACCGTCTGGAAGAATTGCCCGGTCCGGATGCCTTCCCTATGGATTTAACCGCAGTGATTGCTAACTTCTATGCACGCGCAGGATACGTATACTTAAATAACGGTCAGGTAGGCTCTATTACCTTTTTAGGTACCGTATCACCGGCAGGAGGAAATCTCAAAGAGCCCGTAACGGAAGCGACCAAGAAGGCAGCCCGGTGTTTTTATGCCTTATCACAGAAACGTGCAGATCAAAAACGCTATCCTGCAGTAGACCCGACGGATAGTTATTCCAAATACCTGGAGTACCCCGAAGTACAGGATTATCTCAAAGAACATGTATCCAGCTCGTGGGTAGATCAAATTGAGGTCGTGAAGGATACCCTGATCAAGGGGAAGGAAGTAAGAGATCAAATAAATATCCTGGGTGATGATGGTGTGCCACTAGATTATCACGTGCAGTTCTGGAAGTCGGAAGTGATTGACTTTGTGATACTTCAACAGGATGCTTTTGATAAAATAGACGCTATGACACCTATCGCGCGACAGCGATATATGCTAGACCTGGTACTGGATATTAATAAAATGACTTTTGGGTTTGAGCACTATGAGGAAATCAGCGGCTATTTTAAGCGTATTATCAATCAGCTCAAACAATTGAATTATACTGATTTTGAGAGCGATGCCTTTAAAAAAGTAAGGGCTGAATACCAACAAATCATCGAAGAAAAACGAGTAATGTAATGGAATACAGAGCTTTTCAACCAATTTACTCCAGGATTACCCGCATCAATAAGGCCACCTGCGTACTTAAAAGTAGGCGAGCAAGCTATGATGAGCTGGCTGTGGTTCATGGAAGATTAGCTCAGGTGGTAAAAATAATGGGTGATGAAGTTACCCTGCAGGTATTTTCCGGAACGGACGGCATCCCCACAAATGCAGAAGTAGTGTTTACCGGAAGGCCGCCCATCCTCAAAGTTGGCGAAGACCTGGTTGGTAGGTTTTTTAATGCTTATGGCGATCCCATAGACAATGGTCCGGCGGTAGAAGGAGAAGAAAGAGAGGTTGGTGGACCCAGTGTAAACCCAACCAAAAGAAAACAGCCATCAGAACTTATTGCTACTGGTATTGCGGGTATCGACTTAAACAACACGATTGTTACCGGACAGAAGATTCCCTTCTTCGCGGATCCTGATCAGCCCTACAATCAGGTCATGGCTGATGTTGCCCTCAGAGCCGAAGCCGATAGGATTATTCTGGGAGGAATTGGCCTGGACAATGATGATTACTTGTTTTTTAAGAATGTATTTGAAAATGCGGGTGCTCTGGACCGCATCGTGAGTTTTATCAATACTACTGAAGATCCAAGCATCGAGAGGCTGCTCATACCGGATATGGTGCTTACAGCAGCTGAGTATTTTGCGGTAGATAGAAATGAGAAGGTATTAGTACTGCTTACGGATCTCACTTTATATGCTGATGCTTTAAGCATCGTGAGCAACAATATGGATCAAATCAGTAGTAAGGATAATATGCCGGCATCTCTTTACAGCGATCTTGCTCGTCACTATGAAAAAGCGGTACAGTTTCCCGAAGGAGGCTCGATAACTATTATTGCCGTCACTACTTTATCAGGGGGAGATATAACCCATGCTATCCCCGATAACACCGGTTATATTACGGAAGGTCAGTTGTTTCTGCGTCGAGAAACGGATATTGGAAAAACGATAGTTGATCCATTTAGAAGCTTGAGCAGACTCAAGCAACTGGTTATTGGAAAGAAGACCCGCGAAGATCATCCTCAGGTAATGAATACTGCTGTGCGCTTGTATGCGGATGCCGCCAATGCCAAGACTAAATTGGAAAATGGCTTTGATCTCAATGATTATGATCAACGCTGTCTGCAATATGCTCAGGCTTATGCTGATTCCTTACTTGCTATTGATGTAAACATTGAAATTGAGAAAATGCTTGATACCACCTGGGAACTGTTTGGTAAGTATTTTAAGTCGGAAGAATTAGCGATTAAAGAAGAATTAATGAAGAAATACTGGAAGGAGGAAGACCCTACGCCGTCTGGCTGAGTGGCCGCCGAAGGCGGATGTATCGAAGCCAGGACCAGTAGTAAGGAGGTGATAGATAGGCTTCTACTATACTCAGCCTGAGATTATACAACAGACAGCTAAAAACTTGATCAAGAGACCAAAGTGGACCTAGATTACAAATACAATAAAAGCGCTCTTAATGAGCTGAATCAGCAGCTAAAAATGCGTGAGATGGCATTGCCTACGCTTAAAAGTAAAGAGGCTGCATTGCGTTTGGAGGTAAAACAAGCCAAAGAAAGAGCCAAACAGTATAATGAGGAAGTCGAGAAGCAAATCAGAGAAATTAGAGATATGATGCGTCTCTGGGCCGAGTTTGAATCCGGTTTGGTAAAATTAAAGAACGCCATATACCGCACGCGCACAATTGCCGGTGTGAAGATTCCCGAACTGCAGGAACTTGAATTTGAATTTAGGGAAATCAGTCAATTTCACAAGCCAGATTGGTTTTTGGATGGAATTAAGATCTTAAAGGAGCTAACCAGATTGGGATTGGAGCAGGAGGTAAGCATGAAAGCTATGGAGCTACTGGATTATGCCAGGAAGAAAACCACACAAAAAGTTAATCTATATGAAAAGGTTCAAATCCCGGCCTATAACGAAGCTATCGGTAAGATAAAACGCTTTCTGGAGGACGAAGAAAATCTGAGTAAGGCAGCTCAGAAAATCATGAAGCGGAAAAATGATCAAAAACGACTTGAAGCATGATTGTGCCCATGCGCAAATACAGCTTTTTGATTTATCATCTGGATAAGAATCAATTCCTGGAAAACCTCATGGATATAGGTGTCCTTCACATGATCAGCAAGGGTGATCTGGGAGATGAAGGCACGGAAAGGAAGTTGGCAGAAATTAGGGAGACGGAGGAGGTGCTTCAAAGGTTTAAGAAACGGAAGTACGATCCCGCCAGTTTTCAGAAGCTAAAAGAATCATTACCCAACCTGTCAAGCATTACTTCTCTGGAACGAGAATATGAAGACTGTATTCATGAAAAAGAAAGTCTAGAAGCTGATTTAGCCCTTATTAAACCCTGGGGAGAATTCTCTTGGACCGATATTAGAAACTTAGAGGACAAGGCCAATCTTGAGGTACGCTTCTTTGCCGCCAATCATCGACAGTTTAAAGAAGAGTGGGTAGAGCAATATACCATGCAGGTTATTAATCGTGATAAGAACACGGTGTATTTTATCATCTATGATCAAACTAAGGGAGAGAAATTGCCCTTAATACCCATAGCATTGCCCAAGTTGAGTTTATCTGAAATTGAATTGGCGCTGGAAGAAAAAACCGATCGTATTGCAGAATTAGGCCAATTACTGGATACCTATGCGGCTAATTACTGCGGTGAGTTGGAGGAAAGAGTAAAAGAGGCTAAAGATGAGCTGAGCTTGTTGCTTACCGAGCAGGGTGCTCAGGGATTGCTGGGTGATCAGCTTATACTCGTAGAAGGTTGGTGTCCACAGTCTTGTGAGCAAGAATTGAAAGACTACCTCAAAAATGCAAATCTGGTCTACCTAGCACATGATTTGGAGGAAAATGATGAACCTCCCGTGCTGTTAAAAAACAACCGTTTTACCAGCTTGTTTGAACCGATAGGTGAGATGTTTTCTTTGCCCGCATATTCAGAATTGGATTTAACGGTGTTCTTTGCCCCATTTTTCTTGTTGTTTTTTGGCTTTTGCCTGGGAGATGCCGGCTATGGGGTGATGATGTTTATAGCAGCTAGCATAGTGAAGCTTCGGCTAAGAGGGGAGAGCCGAAAATATGCCACATTGGTGCAATTCTTTGGAATATCAACTACAGTAGTTGGCTTTTTTTCCGGAACCTTGTTTGGGATTGAAATGCTTGAATCATCAAGCTTTGCTGGGGTTCATCATTTAATGTTCAATCAGGATGAGATGTTCCAGATTGCGTTGATCATAGGCTTCATTCAGATCATATTCGGCATGTCTGTCCAGGTGTATAAAAAAGTCATTTTCTCTGGTTGGCTTAGTGCTATATCGCGTATGGGGTGGATTGTGTTTTTAATGAGTTTGGTAGACAGATTGGTGCTTAAAGAAATACTTCAGATAAGTGATATAACTATTTGGATTGGTGTGGCTATGATAGTTCTATTTGGCGCGCCAAAGGAGGGTTGGTTAAAGTCCTTCGGCTTGGGTTTAGCTGATCTTTACAATATTACGGGCGTGGCGGGAGATTTATTGAGTTATATCCGTTTGTTTGCTTTAGGAGTGTCAAGTGCTATTCTGGGCTTGGTAGTAAATGAAATCGCATTTTCTGCCGGTGGAGTGCCTTATGTAGGTATTGTTTTAACAGGATTGATATTGATTGTTGGGCATACAGCAAACTTGATGTTGGCATCCTTGAGTGCCTTTGTGCATCCCATGCGCTTAACATTTGTGGAATTTTATAAGAATGTTGGTTTTGAAGGTGGGGGTAAGCCATACTTGCCATTTCATCGCAAAGCCAGAAATCGAGTTAAATCTTAAAAGGGAGTAATATGGAAGTAGTTTTAGCTTACATCGGATTAGGTATTATGGTATTCCTTTCGGGAATTGGCAGTGCCATTGGGGTAAGTATTGGTGGTCAGGCCGCAATAGGTGCTTTAAAAAGGCGCGATGATGCCTTCGGAAATTACATGTTATTAAGCGCACTACCTGGGACACAAGGCCTGTATGGTTTTGCAGGATTCTTTATAATTAATAGTGGTGGTGCTATTGGCGCGGATATGACGATGCTGCAAGGTGCTTCCATTTTAGGCGCAGGAATTATGCTGGGTGGGGTGTCGCTCTTGAGTGCCATGCAGCAAGGAAGAATTTGTGGTAATGGGATCAATGCCATAGCAGGGGGACATGATGTATTTGGCAAGACGATGATCCTGGCGGTATTTCCAGAGCTTTATGCCATTATCGCCTTTGCTGCCACCTTCTTAATTAATGCAGGTCTGTAGCATACGTTTCAAAATCAACCTAAAATCAACCTCAAAGGTTTAGTAAACCTTTGAGGTTGATTAATAGGATTGCCGCTCCAAGTTACAGATGGATTGTAATGTTGATTGGAGTTTGTTGATCTATCTGTAGCTTTTACAAGTAAAACCTGACCGTCCACAAACTTTCGGTTGTTTGAATCCATGAGTATTAGCACTTTTATCACATCAATTAACAGCAATTCAACCTCAAAGGTCTTATAGACCTCAAAGCTTGTTCAGTTGAAAGTGGTTAAATTGAGTTGCTCCGCCAGGATTGCCTCAAAGCGCACATAGGGCTGCTTTGTTAAAATAAGCCGTGCCATTGCTTAAGCGGCAATGAAGTACTTGTCCCCTAGGTTATATCTTGATGAATAGCTTATAGACTTTGCAGTATCCACACCGCACAACCAATTGTTGTATATTGGTAAATCCAACCACGCTATTTAGTTATTAAGCAGTCCATCTCTTTAGCCACGCTCATATGGGTAGTGATTCTCTTTTTCACTATCTGCGGTTGTACTCACAAAGATCTCCAAATTGAACTTGAAAATAAAAAACCATTTGTGGACAGTATTGCTTTTTTCCTGGATAGCAGAGGCGATACAATTAGAACAGGGGTGCCTATAGAAATTCAAGAAATACCTCTACAGAAATCGAAGCCCGCCCGTGAGATTGTTTTAGGAGAACCTGAAATACTTCCCAGATCCAATGCCGGAACCAAGCTCGGGGAAGGTGAAATTGTTGGGCCAATTTGGCAAGTGAGTAAGACACTACATGATAACTACAGCAGTACTCAACTTCAATTTACCAGTGAGCCGGTAAAATTGGCACGTCAGCATACTATTGAGTTCGATATTAAAGAATCCAGTAGCGCCTTAAGAATAAGAGAACTTAATCAGGATCAAGGTCTAACATCCTCAATCATCAGATTGCCGGCACAAGATTCAGCCGGAAAGATATGGTACTGTTACGGTCCGATGGTATCTATTGATGGAAATCAAATTAAGGAATTTGTAAGTCCGAGTGGTGATGTATTTTTTCCTCGTGGAATTACGATGGATGGGAGGCAGAGGATGTGGATGAATTACGGCTGGGGATATGATCTGTGTTATTTTGATGGCCAAAGGATTCATAAACAGTCCAATTCTGATTTTGTAATCCATGGCACTGATGATGAAGGTAATCTGATAGTTTTTCAAGATTCTGTTGTTCTGGCCATCTATGGAGATTCTATTCGAAACTTATGCAAAGCGTTTTGGTTTGACCAAGAAATAGGAAGGTGTATTGCAGACCCGCTGCACGGATTATTCATTCCTGG
Source organism: Owenweeksia sp. (assembly GCA_965229445.1). Classification (GTDB taxonomy): domain Bacteria; phylum Bacteroidota; class Bacteroidia; order Flavobacteriales; family Schleiferiaceae; genus Owenweeksia. Next base: position 1,891,210 of record OZ245876.1, on the reverse strand, counting down.
TGCCTACGGATATTGGGGTGTTTTGAAGAATGATACACTCACTAGCTTTAACTTAATGTCAAAGTCTGGGAGGATTAATTCTATTGCTAAACAAAAGCATGGGAGCATTTGGTTTGGCTGTGAAAATGGCCTATACAAGCTAGATTCTGATACATTAAAAAAGTTTTCAAAATCATCGGGACTATCTGGGACCAATATTATTGAGTTATTAAATGATAAGAAGGATAGACTATGGATATCCTATGAGAATGGCGCTATCGACCTGTTGGTGGACAACACTGTTTTTAAAATAGATTTTAGGAGTTACCGACCTCATAAAAGTGTGTATTTCAAAGCTCAGCGCATTTTTTATCTCGACCGTGAAAACAGGGTTTGGATTTATGATAGCCATGGTAGCTTGTATGTATTAGATGAAACATTTCTGCGCTACCTGCAACCATCACTACCAGATTCTGATCATTATTTCACTGATTTGGTTAAAGCAAAAAATGGTGATATCTGGGCCTCGGGAAGCAATGGCTTATATAGATATTCAGTAATCGAGGGTATTTTTAAGTATTACGATGATTTTCATGATGAGCTTGGTTTGGCTAATGAACCACTGTCAATAGCACATGATGGCACGAGTTTGTGGGTAGGTCATGGTAATCCAAATTTCGTGGCCAAAATAAAAAATGACACTGCTTTAATTTATGACCGTAATCAAGGTGTTTTTATGCCTGTTTCTGACATCGAGATTGATAAGGAAGGTACTGTATGGTTTGGCGGACCAGATGGCCTGTTTTCTTTAGACACAGATACTTTCAAGGATAGGTTAGCGTGGATTCAGGGCCATGTAAATGAAATGTCAATTGATCATCTTGGTAATTTAATATTGGCACATTCAGGCAGAATTTTTAAGCATGGGAATGGAAAATGGACCATTTATGGTAACAAAGAAGGTCTAAGGGCATCTCCCTGGACAGTTGAGAATTCAGACTCCAACGACTTAATTATTGGTTCCTGGACCAAGGGCATTGAGTATGTTTTTAATGAACAACACCTTCTCATTGATAGAAGCTTAGGAGTTGATAATCACATAAACAGTATTTCACATGATCCTTATAATAATCTTTGGGTCAGAACCAACGCAGGGCTCAATGTTTTAAATACTGAAAATATCCGACGCAATATGCTCGACAAATCCAATTTGCAAGTAGACGAGTTGTGCAAATTGGACGGAATAAATTCAATCTCTTTTTCCGCACATATGGATGATGTAATTGATGGAGACAGCATATGGTTCTCAAATGGCGCTGGTATCCACATACTTGATTATGAGGAATATTCAAAGTCAAGTGAAAGGCTTAATTTGATTTTCACAGAGATACAAGTAAATGACAGGAGAATTAACTATAACCAGGATAGCATAGAGGGTATCTCTTTTGACATCCCCAGTGCTTATTCAAATATTCCTCGCAACCTTAGCCTGGATTATCGCTACAATGACCTGCTATTTGAATTTTGCAATGCTAGTTTTGAAGCACCTCATGCCAATAATTACCGCTATAGAATAAAGGAACTCGATGTTGCATGGAGTCGCGCATCAAGTTTAAATCAAGCAAATTTTACGAATCTTCCACCTGGAGATTTTACTTTCCAGGTGCAGGTTTTAGGTCATGGATTTATCTGGTCTAAACCTTTGAGTTATAGGTTTAAGATCTTGCCACCATGGTACAGAACTGGAGTAGCTTACGTTTCATATATGCTTCTGCTTATCGGACTGGTAATGGGTTTTTCAAGATGGCAAAATCAGCGATTGCAACATGAAAACTTTCGACTGGAATCTATCGTCTCTGAAAGAACTTCGGAACTGCAATTGGAAAAGCAAAAATCTGATGACTTGTTGCTAAATATTCTACCCTTAGAAATAGCCTCAGAACTAAAAGCAACAGGCACAGCAAGAGCCCGGTCTTTTGAGAATATTTCCATTCTATTTAGTGATATGGTGGGGTTCACGGGTATCTCTGAAAAATTAGAAGCAGGGGATCTGGTAGAGTTGCTTAATGAATGCTTTAAGGCATTTGATGATATCAGCCTAAAGTACGGTGTTGAAAAGATAAAGACCATTGGCGATGCTTATATGGCAGCCGGTGGACTTAAAGGTGAGGATGATTCTGCAATAAATACGGTCAAATGTGCTTTGGAAATGCAAGATTTTATTAAAGAGCTTGGAGATCAAAGAAAAGCAGAAGGCAAACCCTGGTTTGACATGAGGATAGGTATTCATACTGGTCATGTAGTGGCTGGAATAGTTGGATTGAAAAAGTTTCAATATGACATTTGGGGCGATGCTGTCAATACCGCTTTTCGCATTGAGGAAGTGGGTGAGCCCGGTAAGGTAAACCTGAGTGTAGTCACGTATGAGCTGGTAAAATCTCACCCTGCTTTTCAATTTGAAAGTAGAGGAAAGATACCTGTAAAAGGAAAATCAGAGATTGAAATGTACTTTGTCTCCCGCACATAAAAACAACCTCAAAGGTTTACTAAACCTTTGAGGTGGTTTCTTAGGAATACAGGTAATTTATACTCTGGACAAAAATTTCATTCAGTAATCAGTACTGACTATGAATCAAAAAAGCTCCTTCACCAATTTCGGGTTGATAGTTCCAACTGGTTTTAAGAAACTTACTACTTCAATTGAGTAAACAATCAACCTCAAAGGTCTATGAGACCTTTGAGGTCCTATTGAGGTCCTATTGGAGGAATTTTATGGACTCTATAAGAGGGTCAATTACGTCTTTAATTAGACATAGAACCAACTATTTCCCGATACAAAACCGGCTGAAAATCGCACCCAGAATGTCTTGGTCTACATCTACTTCTCCTATGATGGAGCCCAGATGCTGTAGGGCTTGCCTGATGTCCTGAGCCAAAAAGTCACCGCTGATTCCCGACTCCAAACCTTGTTCTATTTTCTCAATGTCTTCTAAACTATCAGTAAGGGCACGTAAATGCCGTTCATTAGTGATAATACTCTGACTGCTGTGAAGCAAATTGAGATTTACCTCCTCCAGCAGGTTCTCAGTTATCTGGTCTAATCCTTCATTGTTTAAAGCGGAAATCAATACTAAATCCTGGTAGTTTAGTTTGTTCTTAACCTGCTCTTTGGACCGTAAATCAATCTTGTTGCCAACTAGAATTACATGCTTGCCGGTAGATTTTTGCTGAATAAGTTCAATTTCAGTCTTTACTTCTTCAGGCTGATCCAATAAATGCGAAACACTGAACAGATACAACACCACCTGACTTTGTTCAATTTTCTCCCAGGTTTTGCTTATCCCGATACTTTCTACCTTATCGTTGGTCTCCCTAATACCGGCAGTATCAATGAACCGGAAAGGAATACCCTCAATATTAATCACGTCTTCAATAGCATCTCTCGTGGTGCCTGCTACTTCGGTGACGATGGCTTTTTCCTCTTTCAACAAGGCATTGAGTAGAGTAGATTTACCTGCATTTGGTGCACCTACAATGGCTACTGGAACGCCCTTCTTAATGACATTGCCGGTGGCAAATGAATCTATCAGTCGTTCCACCACCGCTTTAATTTGATCCATCAAATTCCTGAGCTGCTGTCTATCCGCAAACTCCACATCCTCCTCGCCAAAATCCAACTCTAACTCAATTAAGGAGGCAAATTGGATAAGTTGCTCCCTCAAGTCCTTTATCTCATGCGAGATTCCACCTTTCATCTGTTGCAAGGCTACCCGGTGCGCTGCTGCTGATTCAGATTCAATCAAATCTGCCACCGCTTCCGCTTGAGAAAGATCCAGTTTCCCATTGGCATAAGCACGCATGGTATACTCGCCGGGTTCTGCCAAGCGAGCACCAGCACCTATTAAAGATCTAATTATTTGATGTTGGATATAGGTGCTGCCATGGCAGCTAATTTCAATCACATCTTCACCGGTGTAAGAGTGTGGTTGACGGTAAACTCCGGTCATTACCTCATCTATAAGCTCATTTCCCACCACAAACCTCCCAAAGTGAAGTGTGTTAGCTTTTTGCTGGCTGAGCTGCTTTTTGTTGGCCGCAACGAAATGTTTGTCAGCAATAGCAAAGGCCTCCGGTCCGGAAAGACGAATTATCGCAATGGCACCCATTCCGGAAGGAGTAGACAAGGCGCATATGGTGTCGTCCATTCGCATGGAAACCAGGATGATTTAAGATTAAAAAGTTATTAATCCGTACAGCAAAGTACTGGAATGCCGTGTTCGTTGAGCAGAAATTGACTGCGCTCCACGTTTCCAAAATAAGCATGTTCCTCAGAAGCATGAGCCATAATGGCAAAGAGATCCACTTTTCTGGATTTAGAATATTCCAGGGCCTGACGGGCATAGCCTACGCCATAAACCTTACTGGTCTCAAATATTTCCTCATACTCAATATCATTGGCCGAGAATGATTTCTCCGTCCGCTCTAAATTCTGTTGCAATGCTTCTTCTAAGTCTCCTTCGGAGGGTGTTAGAATATATACCAAAACCTTACTGCCAAAGACTTTGGCAATCATCATGGTTTGATCAATTTTTACCTGAAAATTGGCATGAAGGGAAATAGGAAACAGTATATATTCATACCCCTCATATTCCCTGGGTGTTCGTTCCTGAATCACCAAAGAAGGCACGTTTATCTTTTGTATCAGCTTCAGTACTTCAGGGCCCTGCATGGTGTGAAAAATGCCCTTCACGCCATGGGTCGCAATTAAAATTAGATCTGGTTTGTGTTTCACCAGTAATTCAGGAATATTGCGCTGAAAATCACCAAACTCGATGATAGCTTCTGTCTTAACCTCACAAACTTCCGTATCACTGGCAAAGCTTTGTAACTCTTTTCTTAATGCATCCGAATTCTCGGCATTATCAGGTCCTGCCACATGAAGTATTTGCAGTATAGCATTAGCTTTGGTTGCCAAGGTGCATGCATACTTAATGGCTACCTGAGAGGCCGGAGAGAAATCAACAAAAACGCAGATTTTATCCATAAAAAGCTCAATTTTCTGTGGGCTCAAGTTACAAAGCTTTACGCCAATATTTTGGCCCGGGCATGGCAATTTTTCAGATGCATTCAGAATTATAAGGGCCAAGGCCATAGATTAATTCCCCAATCTTTCGGATAATCGTAAACTATATAATTGATCAACCACCTACAGTTTTATCTTTGTCTGCTTATCTCATTCACATGAAAAAAATATTAGTGGCCAATAGAGGGGAAATTGCCCTGCGAATTATGAAGTCTGCCCGCGAAATGGGCATAAAAACGGTGGCTATTTATTCGGAAGCTGATCGAAATTCTCCCCATGTGAGATATGCGGATGAAGCAGTATGTGTTGGTCCTCCAGCCTCCTCTCAGAGCTACCTGCTTGGGGATAAGATTATTGAAATCTGCAAAGAGCTAAATGTGGATGGTATTCATCCGGGTTATGGCTTCTTATCCGAAAATGGTGAGTTTGCCGACCAGGTTGAACAAGCCGGTTTAAATTTTATAGGGCCCAGTTCTCATTCTATGCTGGTAATGGGGGATAAGCTAGCGGCCAAGGAAGCGGCCAAGGAGTTTGACATTCCGCTGGTACCTGGTACCGAAGGAGCCATTTCGGATCTTGATGAAGCCAGGAAGATCTCACTGGAAATTGGTTTTCCCGTCCTCATCAAAGCTTCAGCCGGTGGTGGTGGAAAAGGTATGCGCATTGTAAATGAGGAATCTGAACTTGAAGAGCAGATTAAAAGTGCCATCTCCGAGGCTAAATCCGCCTTTGGCAATGGCGAAGTTTTTATTGAGAAGTATGTTAGTTCTCCCCGTCATATTGAAGTGCAGGTGCTCTGCGATAAACACGGCAATAGAGTGCACCTGTTTGAGCGCGATTGTAGTATTCAACGCAGACACCAAAAAGTAGTAGAAGAAGCTCCTTCGGCAATTCTCACCCCTGAAATTAGGGAAATGATGGGACAGAAAGCTATCGATGTTGCGCGCAGTTGTGACTATGTTGGTGCCGGCACGGTAGAATTTATTCTGGATGCGGATAAGAAGTTTTATTTCATGGAAATGAATACTCGCCTTCAGGTAGAGCACCCTGTAACGGAAATGATTACAGGCGTAGATCTCGTCAAAGAACAAATAAATGTGGCCAGGGGAGAAAAGTTGCGTTTCTCTCAGGAGGATCTCAAGATTGAAGGACATGCTATAGAAGTTAGAGTGTACGCCGAAAATCCTCGAGAAAACTTCATGCCCGATATTGGTTTGCTAGAGGAATATCAGCGTCCTCATGGCCCGGGCATTAGAGTGGATGATGGTTTTGAAGAAGGTATGCAAGTGCCGATTTACTATGATCCAATGATTTCTAAACTGGTGACTTATGGTAAAGATCGCGAAGAAGCTAGGCTAAGGATGATCAGAGCCTGCGAAGATTATAGAATTGTTGGTGTGCAAACTACTTTGTCTTTTGGTAAGTATGTCATGGAACACCCACGTTTTATTAGTGGTGATTTTAATACTCATTTCGTAGACAAGCATTTTAAAGCTTCAGATCTGGATGAAGTTAGGGAAGATGAGCAGGAGGTAGCAGCCATGGCTCTGGCATATATTTTGGATCAGGATAAGAATAAAACAAAATCTTCCGTTAATGGAGCAATAGCTTCCTCCTGGAAAAAGAACAGAACTTAATGAAGCATTGGCGCTATACGCTGATATTGACCCTCTTTTTTTCCACTTTTCTACTCTCTCAATCGGATACGGGCCTGGTATCGCAAATGCGCGATAGCCTTACGTCCAGAACTGATTCAGGCTTGCGAAAAGAATATCTGGCCACCTGGGATAGCCTTTTCTCAGAAAAACAAAAGGACAGTACCCGGGCGAATGCCTACTCCACACCCCGAGATTCCATAATACAGTATTATTCCAAAGAGAGTAAAAACCTTATGGATGCCATTGTGGTTGACGGGGATACCATTCCCATTATGACCCTGGATGAAGTCTTGTTTGTTGATCAGCCTTCATTTGACTCCGAAGTAGCCAGAAAGCGCTACTATATACTTCGAAGAAGGGTGATCAAAGTTTATCCTTATGCCGTAATAGCAGGCAATAAACTGGATAGTTTAAACATAATGTTGGCGGAAATAAAAGGAAAGCGTAAACGCAAGCGTTTTATTAAGGAGTTCCAAAAATACCTGGAAGACAATTTTGAAGAGAAACTCAAGAAGCTTACCCGAAGTGAGGGGCAAATTCTCAGTAAGCTTATTTATCGCGAAACCAATATTACCACTTATGATCTTATCAGGGAGTATCGCAGCGGTTGGAATGCCTTCTGGTGGAATACTGCCGCGCATTGGTACGATATAGAACTGAAAACGCCTTATGATCCTGATAATGTAGAGGAGGATAAGCTCATTGAAAACATTCTTCAGCGGGCTTTTATTCAGGGATTGCTGGAAGAACGTGTTCCTTTTGAGGAATACGCTACAGGAAACTAGCTGTATAACAGGCGGTTACCTACACCCGGGCAGGGGAAGTCTAAATTACCCATACAACCCTGGGCAGCGGCTCAGTCAAAAATAGTATAGGAACTTGATCTCTTAACGCAATGCGGTTACCCATACTATTACTTCTGCTTATCATCAAACTTCCCGGATTGAAAGCCCAGGAATCCATCGGGAGTAGTTATGCCTTGCTATATCATGTAGACTCATCAATAATTCATGAATATTATTTTCATCAATCCTCTCGATTGCTGCTTGCCGAAGCACAGAAGATCCAAGCTGCTGATACTTGCAAGACTCCTAACCATAAACATTGTGATATTCCTTCAGCACAAGGCGCCTATCTATTAAGCTGGGTTGATCGTGGTGATCTGGAGTGGGAACTGGCCTATCAACATTCCTTGTTCATCAACATGCAAACTCTTGAAGGTAAAACACTGATTAGGCTTTATAATCGGTTTACCATGCTGCCAATTACCGATGCCGTGGTTTACCGGGGGAAGAAGGCCACATTCTATGATCCGGAGCTGGATGGTTACCTGGTTAAAAAGGGAAGTTACCTAAGCAAATACTCCTACGCATATCTTATTACACTGAAGGGACAAGCGGTTATCGCTGAAATAGATCACCAAAACAACGACTATTATAGTCGCTGGCGGGAGTTTTGGTACCGTTTTTCATATCGGTTTAGCCGAATATTTTACCGACCAGAGATGTATAAAGGCTATCTGGCAATCAACAAACCAATTTATAAAGTTGGTGATACCCTGAAGTATAAGGCAGTTGTGCTCAATGAAACAGGAAAGGCTGTCAAAGAGAAGAATTTTAAGCTGTTGTTATCCTACTATAGTTCTGGTCAGGGCACCAAAGAGTACATTCTGAAGGATGCCCATTACTATGATTCTGGAAAGCTTAAAGGAGAGTTTATAATAGCTGATTCGCTAGAGGGTAAGCACCTGACATTATCCGTGATAAACCCAAGAATAAGCTCTAAAAAACGATACGGCCGAAAGTTCTTTTCACAAAGTATATCGATTGAGGATTACGTGCTCAATGAGATAGATTTTAAATGCGAATTACTCAATGAGGAGGGAGAATTTGGTTTTAACCATCCGCTCAAGTTTAGTATCACTGCTACGGATGACAATGAACTGCCCGTTCTGGATGGAAGAGCGCATCTAACACTCTTTCCTCAAAGGGTGGATCAGTATGATAATGAATCTGCAGCTCTGGTTCCTAATGTACTTTTGGATACAAGCTTTACACTTGATCCCGTTGGCCCCACTTTGTTTAAATACTATCCTTCGGATTGGCCCAATGCTGCCCTTAGGCTAGCCTGCAACCTGAATTTCTATAATAGCAATAAGGAGTCACATCATCAGTACTTTACCCTAACATACTCGCCCAGGGAAACTGGTTTTAACGTAGAACTTAAGAACGGATACTTCTATCTTACACCAGCCAATCCTGCGGTTTTGCCAACGGATTCAGTCTATATAGTAGGTTTTAAGCACCTTGAGTACGGTCACCGTCATTTCCGTCAGGTTGATTCGATTGTTTCCCGGGAACTTATTGAAGTACCATCAACATTCAAGTGGAAACCATATGTAGATCGATATGACATCTATTGCAATGGAGAGTTGTACGACCAGTATTTCCCTGATTTTGGGTGGCATCCCAAGTTGATACTTGGTGTGGATGTGGATAGTATCCTCCTTTCATTTGTGAACTCGGATAGCAAACCTGTCTTGTATGATTTGTTTAATGAGCATAGAGAGCAAATCGTCTCCGGTAGATGTGAAGGTGATACCCTTAAAATTAGTCGGGAGATAGGTGATTATGTTATTCTGCGCTATCAATATCATGGTGAGGATGAAGATTCTAATCAGGAGATAATTCCTTTAAATGATATGGTGGAGAGAAGTATTGTTCAACTCCAGGCCAATGTTGCGGCTCCGCGGAGAATTCGCCCGGGTGAGAAGGTGGAAATTGACCTGGAAGTTTCTGACCCAAAAGGTACTCCTGAGGCGAATTTGGATATTCTTGCACTTTCGGTGAAGAAAGCATTTGACAAAGATCCCATAACGAGTTCCTTGCCTTATTCATCGTACAAAAAGAAAATACGCTACCCGAAAAACAAGAGATATCAATTGAATTTGGGAAGTCTCTATGGAGACTTTTTCTCATCCCGGAATATTTCCCGGAAGGCCGTTAACAGATTTGAGCTGGAGGATCAGCGCTTTTATCGATATATGTTTTTGCAGGAGGGCTTGAAACTCGATACCTTCAATTTAGATCTTGAAACAGACAATGGCCAGTTTGCCGCCTTTGTTTACGACAGTTCTTATCAGCATCAGGTTTATGCTATCGAAGCTGATGATGTTCCAATATACCTGTATTACTCTAATTTTGAAGCATATAGCATTCCTTTAAAAGCGGGTAGCTACAACATTAAGCTTCGTTGCTATGATCGCTCTTATCTCATTCCAAGGGTCATGGTCTATCCTGGGAAGAAGACGGAACTTGCCTTAAACCTCGCTACGCTGCCTGAGACTGTGGTTCAGGAAAAGGAAAAGAACTATTTCACAAAAGCGGAATGGGAGAAGCATCAGAAAACTCTGGTTAGGATAGAGCCATTACATGACAGATACTCAATTTCTCAAGGTGACCTTTGGTTTGGAGGAGTAAGTAGTCGCGCGAGAACTTTAGGCCCTTTTCAATCGGGTGGCGTAAACTTCTGGTCCACTAAAACCGATTCCGTACACTTTTATCTTGATCCTAATCATTCGTATTTATTCTATGATAATATTATCAAACAAACCAGACTCACGAGAACATACACCAAACGAAGGTTCTATCGCTCTAATTTCACTCAGGTTCCCGGTGAAATAATGAAACCATTGCGGTTTCCGGTGTCATTTGTTAAATCGGATACCCCGGAGTATTGGCCTGACCCAGGAAGTTTAACACCGGTCGGCGACCTGAGAGTAACCAATATGAGCGACAGTAATCTGATCTATTATCAATTCTATCATTACGAGACCGGTGAATTGTATTATGGACACCGTGGCATTCGTGGTCGACGATCCTTTCCAGTAGGTCATTATCGTTTGCAGGCATACACTTTACTTAGAAATACGCTGGTTTTAGATTCAATTGAGATCAGTAAAGCCCATACTACTTATTTGTGGCTTCAAAATTGTCATTTTGAAACAGAAGAACTGGACTCACTTCATCTTGGTAAATACGAAGCATCTCAAACTAATAGTGTAGGTAAACTTAGTTTGGAAGGGATGGTAAGAGATGAGTCAACCGGAGAAGGAATTCCATTTGCCAATGTGGTAATTAAATCTACCTCCGGTAGGATAATAACTGGAGGCACATCTGATCTGGATGGTTCAGTGAGGATTAAGAATTTGCTTCCCGGTACCTATCTGGTAGAAATTTCATTTGTTGGTTATGCTACTCTAAGCATTAAAAATTTTACGGTAGATAAGGATCGAAAAGCGGTGTTGAATGTGGCTCTGCGTGAAGATTCCGAAATGCTTACTGAAGTGCAAATTGCCTATTCAGCACCACGTATTGATCAATCCAGGTCTTCTTCAGTAACCACCAGTCATGATATCGTCAATATGGCGGTACGCGATATTTCTTCTGTATCTGCACAAGCAGCAGGTGTTACGAATGTAAGGGGACAAAGAGATGAAGGTGCTGTTTATTTTATTGATGGAGTCAAAGTAAGAGGCTCTGTAAATATTCCGCAAGCCGCTATAGCCCAAACTGAAATAGGAGCCTCTGAAATCAAACCCTTTGCGATGATGAACTTCGACCACTCTGATGAAGATTACTCGTATAAGCCAAGGAACAGAAAGCCGTTGGCATTGGATGTAGATATGGCGTTTGCTGGTTATGAGAATCGCGTGAGAGATAACTTTCAGGATTACGCCTTCTTCATTCCCGACTTAAGTACTGATGCTCAGGGAAAAGCGCGTATAGAGGTGGATTTTCCTGACGATATTAATGCATGGTCCACCCATCTGGTTGGGTTGGGTGAGGGCTTCCGTTACTTTTCGGAAGAATTCACCATTAAATCATTTCTGGAAGTGGTCCCACGATTATATGTACCCTCCTTTCTTCGAGCAGGTGACAGCTGTGAACTGGTTGGAAAAACGCTGAGTTATCTGGATACATCCTTATCGGTTCATACAACTGCTTCGGTGAATGGTAAGTTAGTGATAGACACCACGCGCATTCTGGAAACCAGCCTGGTAGATGCCATATCCGTGGTTGCCGCCCATGACTCCCTGATCCTCAGCTATGGAATGAGTCTATCCAAGGATATCAGTAATGGAGAAACCAGGAAGGTGAGTATAAAACCTCGTGGCATAAAGTTGCACACAGGAGAATTTATGAGGCTTGATAGGGATACCTCCATCCATATCGAAAACAATAATCAAGTCTCTTATCAGGTATCCGCAATGTTGGGCTGGTCAGATGTGGCTTATATGCTGTCCAACGGCCTGGAGAAGTATCCGCACAGCTGCAATGAGCAACTAGCCTCTAAACTAATTGCAATGGTTTCAAGAAAAATTATACTAGAAGGCTCAGGGAGGCGGTTTAGTGAGGATCATGCTATTAACAGGCTTATCCGTCGCATTGAGAACAACAAAAATAGTGATGGAGGCTGGGGATGGTGGCCTGGCCAGTTCAGTGATCTTTTTGTGAGTAATTATGTTCAGGAAGCTTTGTATTATGCGAGCTTAAACGGGTTTAGCAGTATCCATGCGATGCGAGTTAATCCTTTTCTGGAGGATGCCTTGTTCACGCAACCAGATCATATCAAAATCTCCATCTTATATGTCATGAGTGAAGGAAAGATGGACATCGCATATGATTATTTCACGAAGTCCCTGAAGCTAGATAGTCTGAGTGTATCGGAGCAGTTGAAGTATGCCATTTTTAGTGAACGGAACAATCTGGTTTATGACACCTCCAGAGTGAATAGCCTCCTCCAATATGACATCTTGGGTGGTGGGTATGTAGTGGCAGACGGTGATTATTCATTACACGGTAGTGTCTCCAATTCACTACTCATGGCTGAATATTTAAGCCTCAAGGGTAGAAAGCAAGAGTTGAACGCTCTGTTGGATCACCTGCTCTTTAAGTCTGACCTTCATGCGTTAAACACTATTGAAAAGGCTGCGGCTATTCGCATGCTAATGTTGACACCGGAAAGGGATAATAGGAGAGAGGCCAGCTTGAGCATAAATGACAAAATTTATGATTTGAAGGATGGTAGTTTTTTCATGGAACATATTGATATGAAGGAAATTGATATTGATGTGTCGACTTCGATTCCGGTATATCTTAACCTTTCCAGAACATTTTATACCGAACAGGCAGACGTTGATAGCAGTCATTTTCGAATTCAAACCAAATGGTATGGCACGGCAGAGCCTAATAAATTGGGTGCAGGAGAAATACTAAATCTTAATATTTCTGTGGATGCCGTTAGAAAGGCGGAGTTTGTAATGCTTGAAATTCCAAAACCTGCCGGTTTTATTCTAGATAAGGAGTCTCTCCGAGTTGGAGCCAATACCTTTTATGAAGATAAAGGAACCCACACCTATCTGTATGTACGTAGTATGAAGCAAGGAGAGAACCTCTTTAACTTAAAATATAGGGCTCGTTATCAGGGTGAATTCCACATGCCACAGGTGAAAGCAGAGCTTATGTATTTCCCAGTGCTTTATGGCCTTAACGCGGCATCAAAACTTAGGGTAGAGTAAAATAAGCTATTATTTTGGGCCTTCACCGAGCTGCTGTTCCTTTGGATTTTTAAACACCAGAGTGCGATGAGGAAAAGGAATCTCAATTCCCTCCTTATCAAACCTCTTTTTAACGGAGTGGTAAAGATCTTTGGTCATCACAAATCCTTTTGGTGGTTCTGCTGCCCAAAGCCAGGCGCGGAGATTTACGGATGAGTCTCCAAAACCCATCACTCTCACCACGACCTGCGGTACCCCATCTGCTTTTTCCTGTTCGTTGCGATTGTCGATGAGATTGGGATGCGCCTCCGCTTCTTCCTGGATGATCTTAATGGCGTGATCTATATCCGAATCATAACTTATTCCCACTTCAAACCACATGCAAACGCGCTCATCGATAATACTGGAGTTTATTACCGTTTCGTTACTGATAACGGAATTTGGCATAATGATCATGCGGTTTTCGTAATTGCGGATAACCGTATGCCGCAAGGTGATGTCCTCTACAACACCGGCATAGGTCGTACCTCCAGCTACATTGATGCGATCTCCGATTCGAAAGGGTTTAAAAATGACAATGAATATTCCACTCACGATATTGGAAAAGGCCGCTTGCGAGGCAAATCCAATGATTACCGCAATGATTCCAGCTCCGGCAAATAGCGATATGGCTAAGGCCTTTAAGGTAGGTATGCTATAAATCGCCAGGCCAATGCCCACCATGCTGATAGTAGCAGTAAGGAGGTGCTTAAAGAACTTGTACCGCGTAGGATCCGTCTTTAATTTTTCCGATGCCAATTTTATGAATCGATTCATCAAACGGCGGGTGATGGTGACGGCCAACAGAGTTATTATCAAGATCACTATGACCACCGCCCAATCAGACACCTTTAACATCTGAAACACCTCCGATATAGTTAAGACAATCATTTTTCGAACCCTTTAAGAAAATTATTAATGCAAGGTGGGCCTGGTAGGGAGCTTTGCCATTATTTCCGCTTCAACATCGGCCAATTCCTCCCACCTCTTAATTACCTCTGCTTCATCAAAGTAGTTAAGTGCCATTTCGACAAATACATTACCGTGTTTGGCTTCAGAAACATATATCATGCGATAAAACTTGGCAAGTTCCTCATCTTGAATATGATCACTAACCATCTTGAACCGCTCAAAGCCGCGGTTCTCAACAATGGACGCAATGATCAAGCGATCGCGAAAGCGCTTTTCACGGTCTGAATGGCATTGTTTTAACAGGGCTTTCACATATTGATCTTCTCCAATAGAATGATTTAACCGAATTCCCCGTTGTTCCATAATCCGGTAAACCAGTCGGAAATGTTCCAACTCTTCAATACCGGTGTGAATAAGTTCAGGAATGATTTCTGTGCGATCCGGATACTTAGCAACAAAACTCATCGCCATACTAGATGCTTTTCTTTCTGCATCCGCGTGATCGGCCAGGAAATGATCAAAGTTATCCAGAACAGTATGAATCCACTCCTTGGTAGATTTGACTTTAAGACTCAATTCACTTAACGTCATCTTTAATATTTGTGACAAAATTAGTTACTCTTGTCGAACGAAGATCATGATTTTATGAGGGCGGAAATATGCTCATCTTACCAATTTTATAAGACTCGTTTTAAGGTGGATGAGCAGTATCACACGCAGCTTTCCGTACCTGCTGATCCTAAGGTAATAGTAGTTATTCCTGCCTATAATGAAGACCTGGAACAATGCCTGCAAAGTTTAGGCAGATGCCAAGCTGAACCCCATAAAGTCTCGGTCATTATTGTTTTCAACAATGCTGTGTCATCAGACTTACAACAAAAGCATGCCGCCCAGTACAAGCATTGGCATAATCATCTCCTGGAAAATGGCATTAAGGTCCAAGCAATTGCCGCCCTGGCACTTCCACCTAAACAAGCCGGAGTAGGACTAGCCCGTAAGATTGGCATGGATGCAGCTTTTAGCTGTTTTGCGATGCATCATTGCGATGGGTTAATCGTTTGTTTGGATGCAGATTGTACGGTTTCTGAGAATTATCTCTCTGAACTAATAGCTGTGGAACAATCTGAAGTAAATGGCCTTTCGCTCTATTTTGAACATCCCCTGGAGAATCTCAATCTTAAAGAAAAGGAACAAATTCTTCGATATGAAATATGGCTTCGCTACTATGTTCAGGCACTCCGGCATATTGGCTATCCCTTCGCATTCCATACCGTAGGTTCGTCAATGGCGGTTCGGGCATCTGTATATGGGAAAATAGGAGGGATGAACAAAAAAAAGGCCGGTGAGGACTTTTACTTTCTTCATAAACTCATACCACAAGGTGGTTTTAAAGATTTATCCACTGTAGTGGTTTACCCCTCACCTCGGGTTTCTGCCCGTGTTCCCTTTGGTACCGGTAGGGCCATGGGAGAAATGCTGGCGGGTAAAAAGGAGTTCAACCGCGTTTATTCACCACACACTTTTAAACTAATTAAGGGGTTTATAGCCCAAGACTTAGAGAAAGTTGTCAATGCGGTAGAAAGCACTTCTAATCCCATAGAATCAGCGATTCATGCCCTGGGTTGGCATGAGGATTTGTCGCAATTATGGGCGCGATCGTCAAATCCCTCCTCCGCGAAAAAAAACTTTAAGCTCTGGATGAATGGGTTTAAAATGCTCAAACTGGTTCATTGGTTGCGGGATAATTATTTTGATGATGTGGGCCTCCTTGAGGCTGCCAACACAATGTTGAATCTCGAGTTTGAGAATCATTATGAATTGATGCTGGCCTTGCGGGAAATGGATCGAAGTGATAAGCCCTATTGCATTTAATTTTGCATGAGGCCGTTGGGTGAAGGGCCAATGAAAAACCCGACACCAGGCCGGGTTTAAAAAAGACTTGCCATAATATGGACGCAAAAAGCTTAGAAGGTTATCAGGTCAATTATTTGATAATCAACTTATTCTGATAGACATTCACTTCTCCTTCTAAACGAATCATGTATTGACCTTTCCGCAGACTTAATCCTTCCAAACTGGTACTCTTTCCGTTAAACCATGTTTGAGACGGCCCTCGGTAAACCTCTGAACCCGTAATATCACGTATGCTAATGGTGTAGATTCCTGGCACTATTCCTCTGGTATTCATGGTGAATTTCCCATCGGTTGGATTGGGGTACAAAACCAAACCGCGACCCTGATTTATTAGTTTCGGTAGATTAACTGATGATGGTACTAAAAGTTGTACGGTATAATCGTAGGTGAAGTTTTCATCACTCGCTCTCACCACCAAAACGTAAGGCTCATCTCTAACATCATTAGGGGTGGGAGTCCAGGTAAATTTGCCAGAGATAGTTTTAGTAGCAAGTTTGGTAACGACAAATTTGGCATTAGTGCCATTTAATTCAAATGCCTCACCAGAAGCTTCAAGGCTTAAATTTACCGATGTGTCCGCCACACTGAGGTCGAAATCCAAACTGTAAGGGTCATTGGCCAGAATAGATACTGGCGAATTCGGATTGGAGATTGCCGGCACAGAAAGGCTCATGGCTGAAGTATCATTTGTGACGGTAACCTGCATGTCTCTGATAATGGACCCAATGGGCTGACCGTTGCGAAATTCTCTTACGATCACAGCAATCTGATAATTCCCTAATTGGTCTGCGGACCAGCTAATTACCCCGGTTTGTGGATCCATGGAAAGGGGGCCATTGGCATTAGCCGTAGGAGTGGTATACCCATTCACATGCTGGCCGGCAGCAGCCATAGGAGTGTCTATCTGCCAGAAAAGGGAGTCACCTTCAGCATCAAAGGGCATGGGATTATAGGTCCATATACTATCAATTGGAAAGGTGATTACGGGTAGATTAAGAAATACCGGAGTGCTGTTGGTGTTAGATTGAAAAGAAGAGAAAGTGGTGCTGACGTAAAATGCATCGCTGCCCGGATTTCCAAGGTTCACAATACTTCCGTTTCTACAGCATGTGGAATAAACTGCTGTGAACATACCGTTTTGCATTAATTGAACATTTCCTTCATAGAAATTAGCTTCAGAGGGGTATGCTCCCTGAATAAGACTGGTTTTACTGCGATTTAGAGCCACTGTAAAATTGGAACCGTTTGGTGCCGACACACTTAAATTGGCAGATCCGGGTAACCCAATACCATTGACATCCCGATAGAGTTTAAGAAGAAAGTATGCATTGTTATTGCTATCAACGCTTACCGTTATTTCTCCACCCATTAAGTGTGAAGCTTTGGTTGAGAGAAGACTTAGACAGAAGAAGATAGAAAGTATGTACTTGGTCATAATGAGAAGTTATTGCCATAAATATCAGACAAATATTGTGAAAAGCTTGAAATTTATTTGATTAGAACGACATTGAACCTATTGCGCCCATAGATTCTAATTAATATTGGATTCGTACCGTAGTGAGAATTAGTCTATAATTATATTTGCACACCTAATTTAAGCGCACGTGGCGGAATTGGTAGACGCGCTGTCCTCAGAAGGCAGTACTTTAGGGTGTGGAGGTTCAAATCCTCTCGTGCGCACAACTTCATTCTTATACAACCTTTGAGGTCTAATAGACCTCAAAGGTTGTTTTGATTCTTACCTTTCTCCAGTCAACTTATAGGTATCAAAAAATTCTTTCGATATAATAGCCGGCGAATTTATGCACTCTTCAGTTTACTGGCCATCGCCGTAAGCTGGCCAGATTTTTCACCCTATTATGAACCGGGGGTGGATGGCTCTATCACCTGGGTATTCAACTACCTGTTTAATAGTGGATTAAAAGGGAGTGAGCACATCATATTTCCGCATGGTCCGCTGGCTTTTGTGATGTATCCTGTACCCATAGGTTTCAATTTGGAAATCGCCATGGGATTTCATGTGCTGCTCGCTGGCTTGCTCTCGATCAACATTTACCATTTGGTGAAGAACCAAAGACAAGGCCTGGTACTTGCTCCGGTTATTCTCTGGTTAATCCTGGCGGTCGTAAACCTTCAACTGCTGATTATTGCCGTATTGATGCTGGCCTTTGCAAATTCTATTCAATCCGGGAAGTGGCATCATAGCCTATGGTATATTCCTTTAGTAGCCATCAGTTTATTCATAAAGTCTTATGTAGGCATCCTCTCCCTAATACTGTGTCTTAGCTTGCTGGTAATTAGCTTAATAGTAACTAGGAAAATCTGGTTTCTGATTGTTGGCGTAGGTTGTTTGCTCTTATCAATTCTTTTGGTCTACTGGCTCATGTTTGCAGACCTATCGGGATTGCCCCATTACTTTTTTGGTATTTCACAATTAGCAGGAGATAATTCCATTGCAGTAAGTTATTATCCAAATAACAATTGGTGGGTACTTTCTGTTTTTATTGGGCTATCCTTACTACCATGGCTTATTTGGAAAAAGAAGCGGGTCTTCTTCTTTTATCTTCTGGTACTGCCACTTTTGTTCGCAGGATGGAAACATGGCATGTCTAGGCAGGATATGTTTCATGCGGGACAGTTCCTTAGATTAATACTTCTTGTTACCTTATTTAGCTTTCTGTATTTCAGAGGTTTACATCGCTTGGCTTCTGTTTCTTTACTCATGGGATGTTTGGCTTTTTACATCAATTTCCATCAGGTTGAAGCATATGAGGAATTTGACATTGATTTATGGACTCCTGATAATCTTGCTGAACAGTTTTCAGATTTTATAACCTACAAATCGGACTATTTAGAATTATCTCAAAAGCGTTGTTCCGTAAATAAACTTCCGGACGATATGCTGGCAGCAATAAGCCGTCAAACGGTCGATGTATATCCCTGGGATTATTCAGTTGTTCCTGCCAATGCATTAAACTGGCGGGCGCGACCGGTGCTTCAAAGTTATGCTGCTTATAGTTCATGGCTCGATAGTCAAAACAAAGAACACTTTAAATCTGAACAAGCCCCAAAATATTTGTTATGGGAGATAGATAAATTGTATCAATCTCGTTATCAGGAGAATATGAGTGGCATTGATGGGCGCTATCTTTTGAATGACGAACCCCAAACCATTTTAGAAATACTTAATCGATACTCAGTAGTGAAATCCATGGACCGGTTCCTGTTGTTGAGCAGAAATAATCAGCATGCTGAAATCTCAATTTCTACGAAGCCTGAGAAAACTACCAGCTGGAACCAGTGGATACCAGTGCCAAAAAAGAGCCAAAAGCTTCAAAGACTAAGGGTACATATTCAACCTAGCTTATTGGGTAAAATTAGAAGCTTATTCTACAAAGCTGGGGAGGTGTTTATCTACTACCAGTTGGAAGATCTTAGTATTCTGAGCTATAAAATAGTGCCAAAAAATGCTCGGGATGGCCTGTGGATTAATCCTTTGGTTATGGATTGGGATACCAGAAGGTTTCCCGATAAAGTGGTTGCGGTGCAATTTAGAACCTCCAGGCTTGATTTGGTTGAGCAAAATATTCCCTATCAGTTTGAAGATATTGATATAGATGCGCCCTTGCTCTCATATTTCCAAAATCAAAAGACCAATTTTGATTCAATATCTGTAGTTGACAACAGAAGTGAGAATCCGTTCAGGATTTTGATTTCAGAACTTGTTCAACAACATCAAAAACCGGTAATGCTTGCTGAAAATGAGTATCATCCGGTTTGGCAAAGTAATATTGATAGCATTATTCAGTCTAACAATGCCTCCAGGCTGGCGCTGGATCTTGAGACATGGATCAAAACGGAACGGCATAACAAGGCTGTTGCTGTGCTAAGCCTGGAGAAGAATGGTGAGAGCATGCTCTGGCAGCAAAAAAGGCTCTCAGACTTTGTGATCAATGAGTATGAGTGGAACTATTTTCGGGGATTATGGGAGCTGGACTTAACGGAGTTTGATTCCCATTCGCACGCCAAGCTGAAGCTGTTTATTTGGAATCCCGAATCATCGGTGGTTGAGCTTCGGCAATTGCGATTGAGGGTTTATGCTGATTCTAGAATAAACTAGTTCATTGGTTCAACCTCAAAGGTTTCTAAAACCTTTGAGGTTGAACATGGTAATTTCCGTCTATTTATCACAAAATCCGTTGGAATGATATACTAAACACTCTTTGAAAATGCGCAAAAAGTTAAACAAGAGCATACCTCTTCCTGTCAATATTCAACTACGAATAGTCCAATTGATTCATTTAAGTTTCCGTTAAGTTAACGAAAATTCAGACTTACAGTACGTTTAGGAGTTCTAGTTTTAATGAATTCGTCGGTAATAGAATAATTCCCGATACAACCTTTGAGGTTTACTAAACCTCAAAGGTTGTATCGGTGGTATCATGGTTTTGCGGCTAACGCGCTACACAAGTTCCACCCCACAATCTAATCCTTACCCTTCACAAACACTTCCTGCAAAACCTCACCCTCCATTTCAATTTGTAATATGTAAACCCCATCCCTTAGATTATCCACAACTATATTCCTATCACTAAAGCCTGTTTTCATAACCATGCCAAGTGAATTTATTATCCTGTATGAAAATGGACCTGCAGCTAATCCTGTGTAACTAACATTTAGATGATCGTTAACAGGATTAGGATAAAGGATCATAAAGCTTGAACTCTTCTCATTATTATGAAGATTGGTTGTAATTCCCCAAACCAACAAGCTATCAAATGCCGTTTTATATGCCTGATCCTGGATAAGAGCCGCCACATTGGCATCAATAGCCTGAGGGAAAAAACCTCCAGCCGGGCTCCGGTGAAAAATGCTGGTATAAAATGTACATGCTGCAAGATAGGTACCGGCTAGACTGGGATGACTGCCATCAAAAGCGTAAAGGTCTATGCCAGGTGCGTTTTTTCTAATATCTCTCCACACCGCTCCAACTGGACTAACCTGAGCCATATTGGTATCTGCCATTAATAAGTAATTCTTGCGAAGAATGGATTGCATTCCACCGTAAGTACAAACAATTGGCCACCAACTGCAGTTGCTTGCATCTCCATTTTTTCTTCCCCAGGTCATATAAAACATGATTGTGCCAGCCGGGTTGGCCGCTCTAATCTGTTGCGACAACTGAACGGAGTATGGAATACACAGTTTTGACACCAGGGTATCTGGCAATGAAGGTCGTTGACTTTGATCTTGAAGAATCACATAGTCCCAGTAGCCTTGACTAATCAGGGTTTGACTAGTAGCATTTGTACTGTGCCCTTCTAAAGTATAACCTCCTGGGGTATTGCTATTAAAAACCACTGTATCCCCCAAGCTCAGAGCCAAATCAGCCAACATCTGAGGTAGATTGTTGTAGTTGGTATAGCTATTTCCGAGAAATAGAACCGCCTTTTTCTGCTGTGCATTAAGAACGAAACCAGAGCTGATCAAACATGCCATCAAAATGATAGCTCTTAATCTGTTAGTATTTAATCCGACGATTATCATTCTACCACCGCATCAAGGCACTAGCCCAGGTAAATCCACTACCAAAGGCAGCAAAACACACGAGATCGCCATCTCTTACCTTGCCCTGCTCTACCGCTTCACTTAGCGCTAGTGGTATGGAGGCTGCGGTGGTGTTGCCGTATTTCATGATATTATTAAAGACCCTATCTCCCGGCAAGTTCATTTTGGCTTGAATGTATTGGCTAATTCTCAAATTGGCCTGATGAGGAATCAAGATATCAATGTCTTCAGGCTTATAACCGGTAGCAGCCAGGGCTTCATGAATGACCTCCTGGAACCTGGTAACGGCATGTTTAAACACAAAATTCCCATTCATATAAGGGTAGTAGGAAATATCTTCAGGATCATCCTTTTTCATGATGTCGTCAACCCAATCGGTAGTACTGGGATTAATGAGCGCCAACTCTTTCGCATACTTCCCCTCCGAATGCAGATGTGTGGTCAATAATCCTTTGCCATCCTCTTCAGTAGGCTGAATCACCACTGCCGCTGCACCGTCGCCAAAAATAACCGTTACGCCACGACCACGGGTAGTTTTATCTAAACCCTGGCTATGTAATTCACTACCAATCAAGAGTATGTTCTTGTACGTGCCGGTTCGGATATATTGATCAGCCACTGAAAGACCGTACACAAAACCTGAACATTGATTTCTGACATCTAAAGCACCGACATTGTCAATGCCTAATTGTTCCTGGACCAGCACTCCCGGTCCGGGAAAATAATAGTCTGGAGAAAGTGTCGCGAAAATGATGAAGTCAATATCCTCGGGCTGCAAGCCCGCATTGGCAATGGCCTTCCGCGCTGCTTTTGTGCCCATTACCGATGGGGTATCCTCACTACCTTCCGGAACCCATCGCCTTTCTTTAATGCCGGTTCGCTCCTGAATCCATGCGTCATTCGTGTCCATCAACTTCGACAAATCATCATTGGTCACTACATTTTCCGGCACATAATGTCCTACCCCGGCTATTCGGCTTCTGATCATATCTCTAATAATTAGCATTCATAATTCCTAAGCTAAAGTACAACGGCTTATTAAAAGCTTTGGTTCGATGCGTGTTGACCAAGCTTCAAACAGAACATCAGGCTGCCTAATCCGGCATCATCTTAGTGAAATATTAGCTGTAGCATAGGGATCTCCACCATTCCACCGTCTGATTTAAAAGCGCTTTAGGGCTACCCATATCTAAACCAAGAAAGGATAGACTAAGTGTTAAAGTAGGAGGTTTCGATTTTAACGGATGGTTAACAAGCATGATTTGTTTCTCATCATAGCTTAGTAAAATGAGAGTTCTATTTCTTCTTGCCACAGTTTTGATGACTTGCCTTCCTCATTCGCTCACGGCACAGGCTCTAATCGGCATACCTGAATCTGGAAACATCACAATTGATGGTCAGCTAATGTCTCAGGAATGGCAATTAGCGGCCAAAACTTTTATTGTGCAAAGCAATGGAGATACGAGTTGGGTGCTGGTTCAACACAATAAACAGAGCTTATTCCTGGCGTTCTATGGCAATCTTCAAAGTGGTCAGCTGTTATTCCCTGAAGTGTTAATAGATCGAGCTTTAGACAAGAGTCAAGACTGGCAAAATGACGACTGGTGGTTTCACGTTTCTGCCACCGATTGCGATTATCAAGGTGCCTATGGAAATTTTGACAGTTGTGCCCCAGTGAGGCCAAACTGGCTGGCGGTGCCAAATTTCACCACCGGAAACCCCAATACCGATACCGTTGAAATAGAAATTCCTTTCTCTAAAATTCAATACACTTATACTGCCATGGACACTATAGGCCTGGCCTTAATCCTTTCGAATACCGTAAATATTTTTGACGGATGGCCTGCAGGAGTGGATCATTTGTCGCCTACTTCCTGGGCCAATGCAGTGCTCTTACCGAGGTTAACATCCAAAGAACAGCCCGCGCCAGCATGGAGCTTATATCCCAATCCTGCCAGCTCCGAAATAAACCTATTTTCAGACAATTTAGGCGGGCATGCTCAGGTAACTCTTTATGACTTGAAAGGACAGGAGCTAGAGCGTTTTGATCTGGATCTTCGACAGCATACCATACACGCTATAAGTACCGACCTTGAATCAGGCATGTACTTGTTCCACATGACGACAAAGAATGGCAGCTCTGCACAGTGGTTTCAAATTAAATAATCCTTTCGGTCAGTTTGTCACCCAATGATTCCTCGGCACAGGGCTTGCTTAGTGAGAAATAAATCAAACTCATAAATCAAAGCCATATGTCAAACGGAAAGATCAACGTAACTGCAGACAACATTTTTCCGATAATCAAGAAATTTCTCTATTCGGATCACGAAATATTTCTCCGGGAACTGATTTCTAATGCTGTTGATGCCACGCAAAAATTAAAGACCCTTACCAGAATCGGTGAGTCTACAGCCGAGCTTGGAGATTTGAGCATTCAGGTAAAAGTGGACGAAAAGAATAAAACTATCACGGTGAGTGATCGTGGGGTAGGAATGAGTCCTGAGGAAATAGAGAAATATATCAATCAATTGGCCTTTAGTGGTGCAGAGGAGTTTGTTCAAAAATATCAGGACAAGGCTGATGCATCGGCAATAATCGGGCATTTCGGCCTAGGTTTTTACTCGTCCTTTATGGTCGCAGAAAAGGTGGAGATCATCTCTAAAAGTCACCGCAAAGGTGAGCCGGCTGCGCATTGGGAATGCGATGGCAACCCGGAATTTAAATTAACCGAAACGGAAAAGGAGGATCGGGGAACAGATATCATTCTTCACATAAATGAGGAGTCCAAGGAGTTCCTGTCCGAAAGTAAGATCAGGGAATTACTGACCAAATACTGTAAATTTTTGCCTGTGCCCATTCAATTTGGTACCAAAGAAATTACCGAGAAGGATGGGGAAGGAGAGGATGCTAAGGAGATTAAAAAAGAGGTGGCAGATATCATTAACAATCCTGAGCCTGCCTGGACCAAAACGCCATCAAGCCTTGGTGATGATGATTACAAGGCCTTCTATCGCGAGCTCTATCCCTTCACCTTTGAAGAGCCCTTATTCCACATTCACCTCAATGTTGATTATCCCTTTGACTTAACCGGTATTCTGTACTTTCCCAAGATCAAACCAAATATGGAGCTGAATAGAAATAAGATTCAGCTCTATCAAAATCAGGTGTTTGTTACGGACAATTTAGAAGGAATAGTACCTGATTTCCTCACCATGCTTCACGGTGTGATTGATTCCAAAGACATTCCCCTAAACGTATCGCGTTCTTATCTGCAGAGCGATGGTGCCGTAAAGAAAATCAGTAACCACATAACCAAGAAGGTTGCTGACAAATTGGAAGACCTGTTCAAGAAAGATCGTGAAGATTTCCAGAAAAAGTGGAAAGACATTAAAGTGATCATTGAATATGGCATGCTGAGCGATGAGAAGTTTTTTGAAAGAGCTCAGAAATTCTGCCTGTATGAAAATGTGAAAGGCGAATTCTTTACCTATGATGAATACATCGAAAAGATAAAGGATCTGCAGACCGATAAAAATGACAACAGAGTACTCCTTTATACGGCAAATGCTGAGATGCAGCACAGTTTTATTAAAAGGGCAGAAGACAAAGGTTACGATGTGCTCTTGATGGATAGCCCGATTGTTAGCCACCTCATGCAGAAGTTGGAAACCAGTAAGGAGAAAATCAGCTTTGCCAGGGTAGATGCTGATCATATCGATAAACTCATCGCAAAGGATGAAAAGCAGGTTAGCAAGCTCTCGGATAAGCAAAAAGAAAAATTGAAGCCTATTATTGAGGAGGCTATTGCTAAAGAAAAATTCACGGTGCAAATGGAGAATCTGGATTCTACAGAAAGTCCATTCATGGTTACCGTGCCTGAATTTATGCGGAGAATGAAAGAGATGAGCATGACTGGAGGAGGCATGATGGGAATGGGTGATATGCCCGAAATGTACAACCTGGTGGTAAATACCAACCATGCTTATATTTCTGATATCCTGGATGAGAAAGATGAAGCGCAACGATCAGAAATGATTAAGGAGGGAACTGACCTTGCATTATTGGCGCAAAACCTCTTGCAGGGTGAATCCTTGACAAGCTTTGTAGAACGAAGCTTTGCGAAACTCCACAAGCGTTAGAAAACTAAGTCCAAAGATTAAAGGCCGTTCAGTAATTCAACTGGACGGCCTTTTTCATGTATAGTCAGGTAAGATCTTTCGGGAATATTTATAATTTTATAGAAAACTAAAACCAATGAAAAATTTATTATTCCTCTTTGTAACGCTGGGCAGTATTTCCCTGATAGCCCGACCCGTCACTTCAGTTGCGCAGAACCCTAGCCATCCTGATGAAATTCAGGAATATTTTCACTCGATTGAACTGAAGGGAACCTATGAGGTCTACCTCTCACAGGGCGATGTGTCCAATTACCGGGTGGAAGGGAAAAGAGAAAGTTTGGATATCCATGTTGTAGATGGCGTATTGCGGATTCAAAATGCAGGCAAAACCTGGGGAGGTGGAGATGCGGTAATTTATATTCAGGTTGCCGAATTGAGATCATTGAGTTCTTCCGGAGCAGTAGAATTGGAAACCCAAGGAATAATTGTGACCGATGATGTGAAGCTTAGATTTGCTGGAGCGAGTGAAGTGATTATTAACCTTGAAGCCAAGCATGTGAAAATGGAAACGGCAGGAGCCAGTGAGGTGGAAATTAAAGGCTCAGCCATGTATGCCGATTTCCACACGGTAGGCGCCACAGAAGTAGATGCAGTTAGCTTTAAAGTCAGGTCTCTGGGTATTGAGACGGCTGGCGCCAGTGAATTGGAAGTCTATGTTACAGACGAATTAAAGGTGAAAGCCAGAGGAGCCTCTGAGATCAACTTTCGAGGAAACCCGGAACATATCCATCGTGACCTTAAAGGCGCTACCAGCCTTGAAGCGATATAGTTCCGTGGCGACTGATCGTAGTTAAACCAAGGCTTTGAAATTTGTGAGGTGGCTGATATTTGGAAACGAGTAGTTTATAGTTCTCCATCTTCAAAACCATTTTTACCGACAAAATTCGTGCATTGACAAGCAGAGGTGAGGTATAGGATAGTTGATTCTATAATTTCCCGTACTCATTATTAATAATTTCTTTAAAATTGTTGTTTATGTCACGAGTTATACTCCTTCTATTTACAGTCATTTGTATCAGTTCCTGTGACCCTGGCGTTCAGGGAAATGGAAATGTTAGCACCGAAACACGAGAGCTGGAATCCTTTCATTCTATTGACCTTTCTGGGGCCTACGAAGTTTATCTGACCCAATCGACCAATTCGGGGTTGAAAATTGAGACGGACGAAAATTTGCATCAGTATATCGAAACCTATGTGGATGATGGTATTCTTTATGTTTCTTCGACCCGAAGAATAGGTAGGCACCGGGAATTGGCACTATACATGAACTTCAAAGACTTGAAATCTATAGACGCCAGTGGAGCTTCTGAGGTTAAAACGCGTGGAGCGGTAAGGGGAGAAAAACTTTCCATGGATTTTTCGGGTGCGGTAGAAGCGGACCTCGAACTGGATTATGAACAGGTAATAGGAGATTTCAGCGGTGCCAGTGAGCTGAATTTGAAGGGTAAGGCATCATTGGTTTCGCTTGACGGTTCCGGTGCCATTGAAGTAAATGCGCTGAATTTGATCACCAAGAAATTTGTGTTGGATGTTTCTGGAGCAGCGGAGGCGTCAGTGCATGTCACCGAAGAGTTGGTTATTGATGCCAGCGGCGCTGTAGAAGTAAATTATAAGGGAAATCCTAAAAGCATAACTAAGGATGTTAGCGGAGCTGCATCGATTGAAGCAATTTAAAACTCGAAATTATACAAGGAATGAGCTTGGAACAACTTGCCAAACAACGAGCCGAAGTATGGACACAAGGTCCCTATGATGATCAAACCAAAGAAATAGCCAGGAAAATTTTAAATGAGGGTGGCGATGAGCTGCTGGATGCTTTTTATCAAGATCTTGATTTTGGTACGGGAGGATTGCGGGGTATAATGGGGGTAGGAACCAATCGCGTCAACCGATATACTTTAAGTCTGGCTACGCAAGGCCTGGCCAACTACCTGGCCAAGCAGTTGCCTGGAAAGCAGCATAAAGTTGCCATTGCTTTTGACAGCAGAAATAATTCCAAGAAGTTTTCGGAAGAGATTGCCGATGTATTGGCCGCAAATAATATTGAGGTTTACTTATTTGAAGACCTCCGGCCCACGCCAGAACTTTCATTTGCTATCAGACATCTAAAATGTGACGCTGGAATTGTCATTACGGCTTCGCACAACCCACCTGAATATAACGGATACAAGGTGTATTGGAATGATGGTGGCCAGCTGGTGCCTCCGCATGACAAGGGGGTGATAAACGAGGTTAGAAAAGTTAAACCGGAGGAGGTTCGATACGGAGGCAATGCATCTTTGATTCATATTTTAGGAGAAGATACAGACCAGGCTTATGTACAAGAGCTGGTGAAGCAATGTCTTACCAGCGATGGGAAGAATGATCTGAAAATTGTGTTTACCGCTATACATGGCACAAGTATCACTGCCATGCCTCAGGCTATGGCCGCCGCGGGCTTCACAGACTTTCATATTGTGGATGAGCAGGCTAAACCCGATGGAAATTTTCCTACCGTTAAATCTCCCAACCCCGAAGAGGCTGCCGCACTTGATATGGCCTTAAAAATGGCCAGTGACCTGGATGCTGACATGGTTATTGGTACGGATCCCGATGCAGATCGCGTAGGTATTGCAGTGAGAAACTTAAATGGCGAATTGGAGCTTTTAAATGGCAATCAAGCGGCGTCAGTGCTGATCTATTACTGTTTGGAAAGATGGCAGGCATCCGGAAGATTAAGTGG
The DNA here is from genome assembly GCA_965229445.1 of Owenweeksia sp. GTDB lineage: Bacteria > Bacteroidota > Bacteroidia > Flavobacteriales > Schleiferiaceae > Owenweeksia. The sequence goes on along the minus strand of OZ245876.1, from coordinate 1,862,598 downwards.
AAATGAGTTCATTGCTAAAACCATAGTTACTACTGATCTTATTGATCGGATTGCAGAAGCTTATAACGTAGATTGCCCCAATGTTTTAACAGGATTTAAATGGATAGCTGACGTTATCCGCAAAAATGAAGGGAAAAAGAAGTTTATTGTTGGCGGTGAAGAGAGTTACGGATATATGGTGGGAGACTTTGTCCGTGACAAAGATGCCATTGCTAGCGGGGTACTGCTGGCTGAAGCCGCAGCCTGGGCCAAGGCTCAGGGTTCTTCATTCTTCGAAATGTTGCTCGAAGTTTATCAAAAATTTGGTTTTTACCTAGAAAGCTTGGTATCATTGAAGAAGGAAGGGCATAAGGGTGCAGAGGAGATTAAGCAAATGATGGAAGATTTCCGTCATAAAACACCAAAGTCAATCGCAGGGGAAACATTGGTTGAAATGCGTGATTATCAGAATTCTGAGATCACTAATCTCGTCTCAGGTGACAAACAAATGATGGATATTCCTCAGAGTAACGTGGTTCAGTTCTTTACGGATAAAGGAACTAAAATTACCGCCAGGCCTTCCGGTACTGAACCTAAGATTAAGTTTTATATCAGCGTACATGACCATTTAGCGAGCAAAGCTGAATATCAGGAAGTAAGAAAGAGACTGGAAAACAGATTAACAAGTATTAAAACCGGTCTGGGATTGTAGTTAAAATTTAAACAAGCAAATTATTGAATAGTCGAGTTTTTCTCTGGCTTTTTGGCGCAATAACCTTAGTTTATTTACCTGGCTTCAATATTGAAGTGATGGGCGTAGACTCGTCACAGTATGCCGCCATTAGTCGAGAAATGGCCGAGTCTGGTGAGTATCTCCAGGTCAAACAACTCGGACAGGACTATCTCGATAAACCACCACTGTTATTCTGGGTGAATAGCGTGATTTTCCATGTTTTTGGCTATCACAATTGGAGTTTTAAATTAGGATCCTTTCTCTTTACCCTCCTGGGAGTTTACAGTACCTTCAGGCTTGGATCTATCTTATATTCTCCTAAGACGGGGAGGTTAGCGGCAATTTTGCTGTACAGTTGTCAGGCCATGTTTCTGATAAACAATGACGTTCGGACAGATACTATTCTTACTGGCAGTACCATCTTCGCCATATGGCAGTTAATGGCCTGGTTAAATACCCGCCGATGGATATATCTTATAGGATCTGCTTTGGGTATCGCGCTTGCTATGTTGAGCAAGGGCCCCATTGGCATTATGGTTCCGGCTCTTGCAGTAGGAGGGTACCTTGTAGGAAAGCGGCGTTGGCGCGATTTCTTGAGATGGGAATACCTGGTAATGCTTGGGCTGGTTTTCGTGTTTATCAGTCCCATGCTCTGGGGGTTGTATCAACAATACGACTTACAACCTGAGAAGGAGGTTAGAATGGTGAGCCCCGAAGGTTTAACCACCGAGACCGCAGTTTCTGGATTAAAATTCTATTTCTGGACACAAAGTTTCGGGAGAATCACGGGTGAGAGCAACTGGAGCAATAATACTGGTCCATTTTTCTTTGTGGGCAATTTCATTTGGTCCTTTTTACCCTGGTCACTTACTTTTATCCTTGCCCTGATATGGCAACTCAGACGAATATTTCTGACTGCGAGGAAAACTACCGGGCCTCCAGAGCTATTGACTGTTTCAGGCTTTGTGCTCCCTTTTATTGCCTTTTCTCTATCCGCCTACAAGCTCCCACACTATATCTTTATTCTGTATCCTATTGCGGCAATATTAACCGCACATTGGTGGCAGCAGATTTATGAGTTGCCGGGAGCAAAATACTGGAGAATAGCATCCTACACAGTTCAGCAAATCACCCTTTTGTCACTTACCGTTGGCATTATGGTTGTTTTATTCCGGTTCTTTCCTGGTGAGAATTGGATGCTTATCATTTCATGCTTCATACTTATTCTTACCGCTTCATACCTCGTGTCTCGGGGACCGGAAAATTTCATGCCCGTAGTGATGGCTTCCGTTATGGTGATCCTTGCGGTAAACCTGGTGATGAATACCTGGTTTTACCCACAACTCATGCGCTACCAACCAGGACAAAGCCTGGTGCAGGCCATTGATCAAAACCAGATTGAAAGAGAAGATATTCACTTGTTCAGGTTTGGGGCCTTTAGTTTTGATTATTATCTGGGTTTAGGCCAACGAAATAATGTCAACCTACAAGGGATTGCCAATACCTTAAAACAAGACTCATCAGTTTATGTGATTACGGATGAGAAGGGCAAACAGCAGATTGATGAAGACTTTTCATCGCGTGTTTTGTTTAGCATGGGCACCCATTCTGTAACCCGATTAAACATTGAATTTCTCAATCATAAGACCCGGCAGGAAACTCTAGACCCTGTCTATCTTATTGAGGTTGTGGATAATAGAGGATAATATGACTAAATTTTTGACTGGCTTTACCGCCTTATTATTGCTGGTGGTTGGTTCATGTACCAGCTCTGAAAATGAGAGGGTAAAAGGGCCTGAAGAGGGGATCTGGAAGGGCATCATAAGCTTAAACGATAGCGTAGATCTGCCATTTAATTTTGAGCTAAGCAATACGGAAGGAGTTTACTCAGCCATCATCCATAATGCCGATGAACGCTTAAAGGCTTCTAAGGTAGTAGACCTCGGTGATAGCCTGATTATTCAGATGCCGGTCTTCGCGACTTATCTAAAGATGCAAAAGGGAAAGGATGAAATGATAGGAGAATTTGTTAATCCCGACGCTGAGAATTACCAGCTCCCGTTTCATGCAAGTTTTGGAGATTCAAGTAGGTTTGATATTAAAGATGAGAAGTGCTGTGATGTGAATCGTAAGTGGCGTGTTGCCTTAAGTCCTGGCACTAAAGATGAGGATCCTGCGATCGCTTATTTCGACCAGCAGGGCTCCAACATAAAAGCAAGCTTTTTAACCGAATATGGCGACTGGCGCTATTTAGAAGGGGTTTTGGACGGCGATAAACTGAGGTTATCGGCCTTTAACGGGGGTAGTTTGTATTACCTGGAAGGCAAAGTGCTTAGCGGCCAGCAAATAGAAGGATTGCGATATTCCGGAAGAAGTTTTATGGAGCCCTGGCGTGCGTGGCGTGATGATGATTTTGAACTGCCGGATCAGGATACTCTCACTTACTTAAAGGATGGTTACGATAGAATTGATTTCTCCTTCCCTGATTTAGAAGGGGATACCATAGCGCTTCAAGATTATCAAGGTAAACCTATGATCATTACCATTATGGGAAGCTGGTGCCCCAATTGTATGGATGAAGCTAGATATCTCACCGATTTATACCATACCTACCATGATCGGGGATTGGAAATTATCGGATTAACCTTTGAACGGGTAAAATCCAAAGAGGATGCCATTAGAAGGGCTCAAAAAATGGTAGCTGATTTGGAGATTCCTTACCCCGTGCTTTTGGCCGGTGCCACAAGACAAGACAGGGCAGGAGATGCATTACCCATGTTAAATCATATTATGAGTTTTCCTACTACCATTTACCTTAATCGCAGTCATGAAGTGGTGCGAATTCATACGGGCTTTAATGGGCCCGGAACCCCATTGTATGATGATTTTGTAACCCGCAATACGAGTTTTGTAGAAGAAGAATTGATGAATACTAGCAATCAATAAAATAATAACATGAAGAATATAAGTGTGATAGGCGCAGGAACTATGGGGAACGGAATTGCCCATGTATTTGCCCAAAAGGGATATCTGGTAAACCTAATTGATATATCCGAGGAAAGTCTGGAAAAAGCAATGGAAACCATTGGGAAAAACCTTGACCGTCAGGTTAATAAGGGTTTGATTGATGAGCAGGCTAAAGCAACTGCCATGGAGAATATCTCGACACATACCAACATGAATGAAGGGGTGCAAGATGCGGATCTTGTAGTGGAAGCAGCTAGTGAAAACCTGGATATTAAGCTGAAGATTTTTACTCAGTTGGATGCTCTTTGTCCTGAACAATGTATACTGGCATCTAACACTTCATCCATTTCGATCACCAAAATTGCCTCGGTCACTCAACGTCCTGCGCAGGTAATAGGTATGCATTTTATGAATCCTGTTCCGGTGATGAAACTGGTTGAAGTAATTAGAGGATATGCCACCTCGGATGAAGTGACGGAAAAAGTGATGAGCCTGTCTAAAAACCTGGGCAAGGTTCCAACGGAGTGTAATGACTATCCCGGCTTTATTTCGAATCGCATTCTCATGCCCATGATCAATGAGGCTATTATAAGCTTATTTGAAGGAGTGGCTGGAGTTGAAGAGATAGATACCATCATGAAATTGGGCATGGCTCATCCCATGGGTCCGTTACAACTGGCCGATTTTATTGGTTTGGATGTTTGCCTCTCAATCTTAAATGTACTGCATGATGGATTTGGTAATCCTAAATATGCCCCTTGTCCGCTCTTGGTTAATATGGTCATGGCCGGAAAACTGGGAGTTAAGTCGGGCGAAGGTTTTTACAATTATAGCGAGGGCGTTAAGAATGCTCGGGTGGCATCGATGTTTTCATAATAAATGTATCCCAGGTTACAAACCAGTTGGTCACACTCACGGATCTTTGCCCCATGAAATTATTAGAAAGTACCGAGCTTTTGGAAGAGTCTCTTTCACGAGCTATGAGTTATCAGGAGTACCGGAAGCTGACAAATATCCTGTTTAGCGAGGGTAGAACTACCGGGCTGGATCAAAGTGAGTCCATGATACGTTATACCGAGTTGAATATAGCCCGCATGAATAAATGGGATAAATATTTCAAAATACCGGATGATATTAGGCAATTTCTTTCCGGCTATAAGAAAAATGAAATCTGGCTGGTTATTTCCGAAGCCTGGTGCGGCGATGCGGCGCACGCTTTACCCATTATGGCCAAATTAGCAGCGGTGGCACCTTCCATTGATTTTAAAGTAGTATTGCGCAATGAGAATCTAGAATTGATGGACCTGTTTCTAACCAATGGTTCTCGTGGAATTCCCAAACTTCTTCGTTTGGATGCTTCCTCGCTGGATGTGCTATCTACCTGGGGGCCTAGACCTTTCCACGCTCAGCACATCTTTAATGAAGCGAAGCAAAAGGGCGAAGATCTAAAGGAAGCTAAGAAACGTATGCAGATATGGTACGCGAGAAATCGCGGTGTCTCTATTCTGCAAGAGATTGTTGAATCAATGGGGCTAGAGAGCAACTAAAGCTGTTCTCTTATTGAGGAGATATGATTGGTGTACATCAACTCAAAGATTCTATGGGTTTCTTCAAGAAAACCACTGTTGAGCCATTTTTGCACGGCGTCTATATTCGGTGCTTTATCTTTGGGTAACTTATAGGCTTGTTTCATCGGTCCGGCCTCTATCTCCACATAGTAATAGTGATCCGTTCCAAATACGGTGATTTTGAAATCCTGATGTGGAATTTGTGCAACTGCTCTCATTCGTCATTGCTTCTATAGTCGAGCACCACTTGTTGCGCTGCGAGCTGCCCGCTTTTTAATGCTGCATTAATTGAAGGGTTTAGCATTTGATCTCCAGCAAGATATAATCCGTTTCGCACCTTGGTTTCACTGATAGGTAGGCTATTCTTCATTTCAGCAATCACCGGCAAAGCATGTTTGATATGGTAATTTCTCAAGAATTCTAAACTTTGAGCCCTGGCGCCAAAGCTTAACCCCAATTCATTCTTGATTGACTGACAGACATCCTCTACAGAGTCGGTTGGTACGGTTCTTAAACTAACACTAACCAGGTGTTTATCTTTCGGAGCATAACCGGGTGCTATATCGCTGATTACACAAAAGTTATTGATCAGGTTATTTGGCTTATAATTGAGCGCGATCACATTCTGATTGAGAATACTCTTAGATGCCGAAAAGTAATAGGTGGCCGTTTCTCTCCATCTGGTTCCCCCACTCATTTGCGGCACTAGCTCATTGGGGGCGGTGGCTAAAATAATATGTTTGGCTGAAAGCTTTTCGGTTCCTTCAACAGTAATCTCCTGATCATGAATTTCTTTTACCGAGGTATGAAATCGAAATTCAGTACGCTTTAATTGAGCTTTTAATTGTTTGGGGATCATTTCCATGCCCTGGTTGGGGATCGTTGCAAATCCTTCAGACATCATCTTAAGAACAAACTCAAACATGCGACTGGAGGTGTCGAGCTCAGGCTCCAGGAAAATCCCTGAAAAGAAGGGTTTAAAAAAGCGTTCAATAATCTTGGAGGAGAACCGCAGCTGTCTCAGGTAGTTGTAAGAAGTATGTTCTGGTCTCATAAAGATTTCTTCCAGGTCAGCCCTTTTGAGGCGGGCCACCAGATTGCCCATGCGGATTTTATCCATAAAGCTTCCCACCGGTGATAAGGCCATGCGCGCTAGAGCAATTTTGTTGCGGTTGGTGTCTTTTACCAGGAATTTTTGCGTGTCAGCATAGCAAAGTGCTCCTGGATCAAAGGCTTTAAGATCCAATTCATCATAATTAAGTAAAGCCTTACCCGTAGGATATTCATCGAGGTAAACCTGAAAGCCATGATCCAGCAAAAAACCATCTAGTTGATCTGTCTTTAATCGCCCGCCCACCCGGTCGGATTGCTCCAAAACCAGTACGCTAAGGTCAAATTTTTCCAACTCCAGGGCGGCAGAAAGCCCAGCCAATCCAGCGCCAACAACAATAACATCATACTGCTCTTCCATGATCATGAATTTTCTGAATCAAAGTTAACATATGAAGTAGGAATCTTGTTTTCGTAAAGCACAAATAATTGGACAAACGAATATTTGGCCCGCCATAACAGTATGTTGGCTATTGCCGAAGTTCTCATCATTGCGCGCCACGGTGTTTCTTATGGAGATGATGCTTGGCAAGCATGCTAAGTAACTTCTCAAACTTGTACTTTTACTCAAGTTTATTGAACGGCAAATGAAAGAATGGAGAATTCTTGTGGCAGGAGTAGCTTTTGGGCTGCTTATTGGCGCCTGTAATCCCGATAAAAGATGTATTAATGGGGAAGGGGATTATACCTCCAGGGTGTACGATATCAAAAATTTTCATTCCCTGGCTATAAGCGGCGATGAAATTGTGGAAGTATATCAAAGCAAAGACTTCCGGCTTGAAATACTAGCCCAGTCAAATGTACATGAACGGGTAGAATTGGATGTGAGATCCGGCGTGTTGGATGTCCATACCAGTGGCTGCCTTCGCGATCATCTTCCTGTAAAAGTGATGGTTGGTATGCCAGAATTAAACGGATTGGAACTGTCAGGTTCGGGTAGCATTACGATTAAGGATACCTTTTACACACCACAATGCCGTTTATCCGTTAGTGGATCGGGGTATATTGATCATCTGGCGTACTTAACTCAATTGACGGCTCTGATTTCAGGATCCGGTGAAATCTATACCCATGGGGCATGTAGCAGTCAGGCGATTGATATTAGTGGATCAGGTAATTATAAAGGCTTAAACTTCCAAAGTATTGGTTCTGATGTGGATATCAGCGGTTCTGGCAGTGCAACGTTATGGGTAGAAAACTACCTGGATGTAAATATCAGCGGCAGTGGTAATGTGTATTACCAAGGAGATCCTTCATCGGTAATCATAAATGTTTCCGGCTCCGGACAGGTCGTTAAACTTTGAAGATCAGGGGATATTTGGAGTCCGCCCGCAAGATGTATAGCCCGCTTCGCAGTTTTACGTGCTGACCCGGTTATATGTTGTCGTAGCCGACATACCGATTTGGATCTGTAAGGTGCTCACTTGTCTACGAGACCCAGTCCCTCTTTCTTCATTCACCAATAACCGCCTTCTTTCTCCCATTCACCTACCTGGGTATATCGCTCCTTGATCTTCTCTTTCAGGGTTTTATAGCTAGTATCATATTTGACCAACGAAAACAAGAAAACTTAAATCCTAAACTAAAACATCAGATATGAAAACTACAGGAAGCATCATCACCATCGTCATCGGAATACTTACAAGTATCAGTGTTTCAGCCCATCAAACCCATGATTCCATTTTAACGCATGGGAAAAATACGGGTAACAAAGTTCAATTGGATTTAGACAGCCTAAAGCAGATCGAAGCTGAAGAGGAGCAACCAGTAATGGATGTTCAATTCTTCAGAAATGAGACCTCTCCATTCAAGGCCAGAACCAAGTTGCTCATTTTCGGCCAGAACTTATCCGAACCAAAAGAAGAGGGCTACGAAGTACTCTAAACGAGACAACCTTTGAGGTCTAATAGACCTCAAAGGTTGTCTGATGCCCAACGATGAATAAAAAAAGCCCAAGGCATTCACCTCGGGCTTTTTGTTGAGTAGCGAGGGAGAGACTTATCTCAATGCGCTCCGCTTATTCGATATAAACTTCTCGTCCTCCCAGTATTAAAAAAAAAGCCCAAGGCATTCACCCTGGGCTTTTTTTTAAGTAGCGAGGGAGGGACTCGAACCCTCGACCTCAGCATTATGAGTGCTGCGCTCTAACCGGCTGAGCTACCTCGCCTTATACACCTAACCTCAACCGCAATTACATTGCTTTTTTTTGAGGCCTGCAAATATACATACTTCTGTGTTTCAGCAAAGCGGCATCTTACTTTAATTGCAACTATTACTATCAATATTTTTATATATTGCACGGCCTCCAAATAATCCACGAATGACGCAAGAGAAGATAAAATACGAGTTGGAATTTCCTACTAAAGCATCACCACATATGCTATTTCCTTTCCTTTCCACACCCAGTGGTTTGAGTGAATGGTTCTGTGATGATGTGAATTCTCGCGGAGAAAAGTTTAGCTTCATATGGGATGGCGACGAACGCGATGCTATGATGCTTGGGAAAAAATCGGACAAGTACATTCGTTTTCGTTGGCACGAAGACGAAGAAGAAGGAAATAAATACTACTTTGAATTTCGCATCGTAGTAGATGAGTTGACAAATGATACGGCTTTAATGGTCACCGACTTCAGCGATGAAGACGAAGTGGAAGAAGACAAACTTCTTTGGGAAAGTCAGATTCATGAACTGTTTCACATTATCGGCTCCTGATTCTACAATGCCGCTGACGCAGTTCCTAAAAAGAAATTTAGCATTCTTTATCCCGATGTTCACCCTGGTGTTAGTCGGGATTCTTTTTTTAGTGACCTATCCCAAAGGAAGCATTCACCTGGTCATGAACTCCTGGTATCATCCCAACCTTGATCCATTTTTCACGTATTTCACCTGGCTGGGCGACGGTTTGATCTATGCCGTCTTCATCCCTCTGCTTTCTCTTATCAGGTGGCGATGGTTCCTAGGATTGTTAGTTACCGGAATCATCACCTTGCTGCTAACAGGATTCTTAAAACAAGTTGTGTTTGAAGGCGAACTTAGACCGGTAAAGTATTTTGAAAACAAACAGGAATTGCGATTGGTTGAAGGTATAGACCAACATCATTATAATTCATTTCCCTCAGGTCACACTCTGGCTGCATTTGCATGCTATGGATTTTTTGCTTTTTTGGTGCGCAATGGGGTATTTAAATTCACTTTCTTCCTAATCGCTTTTTTGGTGGGTTATTCCAGAATATACCTGTCTCAGCATTTCTTACAAGATGTAGTGGCGGGTGCTGTATTGGGAACTGTTGCGGCCATGCTGGGTTACTACATCATGACAAGCATAAATTGGCCGGGGCAGGAGGCCAGACTAAAGCTAAAGCCAAGATCAAACGCTATAAATAAACAGGAGTGAAATACTTCGATCACAATACATGGTTTTGGATTCTCATTTCAGGTCTGCTATTTATTCCTGGCTTGGGAGGTGTGCATTTATTTGACTGGGATGAGATAAACTTTGCGGAGCTGGCCAGGGAAATGTTGATTACTGGTGAGTATTTACAGCTACAAATAAACTATGAAACCTTCACCGAAAAACCCCCAATGTTCTTTTGGTTTCAGGCCATTGCAATGAAGCTATTTGGGGTGGGAGAATTTGCTGCCCGCTTTCCTAATGCTTTTCTGGGAATGATCGTCATCCCGTTCCTTTATGTAAGCGGTAAATTTCTGATTGACCGAAGGTTTGGCTTTATCTGGGCCATGAGTTGGTTTGGCAGTATTCTGCCCTTTCTCTATTTCAAGTCAGGGATTATAGACCCCTTATTCAACTTTTTTATCTTTTCCGGATTGTTCTTTCTGGTACACTTCACATGGAAAAAAGCCAACTATAAAGATCTTTACTTCTCTAAATCTACCGGTGCCTATTTATGGTTCGCTGGCATATTTACCGGTTTGGCCATTCTTACAAAAGGTCCAGTCGCGTACCTGGTATTGGCCATAACCATTGGGGTGATGTACCTGAATGGCAGATTAAAGAACCTTCTTCCATTTATGTCTTTTGTAAAGTACTCCTTGATTGCTCTTCTGGTATTTTCTTTATGGCTAATCGCCGATTTTCTAATCAATGGACCGGCGTTCATTATAGAATTTACCGTACGCCAATGGGAATTGCTCACCAGTGCCGATGCCGGACATGGAGGTTTTCCAGGATATCATTTTGTGGTGCTCTTGTTTGGCTGTTTTCCAGCTAGTATTATGGCGATTAGAGGTTTGGGTTCCTTTCCCGACTTAAAGTATCACGTCAAGGATTTCCAGAAATGGATGATTGTTCTATTGGTCGTAATTCTGGTGTTATTTTCAATTGTAGGCACCAAAATCATTCACTATTCGTCACTGGCCTATTACCCGCTTAGTTTTCTCTCGGCTCTGGCCATTTGGAATATCTATGAAAAGAAGATTACGCAGCCTAAATGGACGGTATGGCTAAGTGTGTTTATCGGCCTGATTATTCTGGCTGTTTCGATATTGTTGCCCTGGTTGGGTCAGCATCCTGAACAACTTATGCCTTTATTGAAGAATGATCCTTTTGCTCAGGCCAATTTTTCTGCACCGGTAGAATGGGGCTTTATGGAATATATTCCGGCCCTTTTTTACTTAACCATTCTGCTCACTTTTATAAGCCTCATCAGAAGATATCGATATTATGCATGGCGGGTTTTATTCTTTGGTACGGGATTGTGGGTGATGTTGGCCCTGGTATTTTTTATTGGAAGAGTGGAGGCCTATAGCCAAAGAGCAGCCGTGGAGTTTTTTGAACAACAAGCAGGGGAGGAGGTATATATCACCACCTTTGGATATAAGAGCTACGTTCCCTGGTTTTATAGCCGCGTAAAACCGGGTAACGAAAATTCAAAAAAATCGGAATGGTTGTTATGGGGCGAGCCCGATAAACCAGTAATGATCAGTATCAAAATTACCTCTCAGCAGGAGTTTAAGCACAAAGTACCCGATGCGGAGTTTCTTTATGAGTCCAATGGGTTTGCTTTTTATCGCAGACCATCTAGCGAATAAAATAATCTGGCTTAATAATCCCCCAGCGTGTAAGGCGGTACTGAAGGGATACTTTCAAAACCCCTAAACCATAAATCGAACTTCTTTTCAAATTTATGGATGAGGCTTCTGCAAAGTATTTGGTAGGACAGGTTATTTCCGCAATTTCAAACCCTTTGTAAAAGATTTGTGCCAGCATCTGGTTGTCAAATACAAAATCATCAGAGTTGATATTGTAATTCACGGCTTGCAGCACTTCTCTCGAAAAAGCTCGGTAACCCGTGTGATATTCCGAGAGTTTCTGTCCCATCAGCAGATTCTGTGACAAAGTCAGAATACGATTGGCCACATATTTATACCAGGGCATACCTCCTTTAAGTGCTCCCTTTCCCAGAATTCTGCTTCCCAGCACTACGGGATATAACTCATTGGCAATCAGGTAACTCATGGAGTGGATGAGTTTTGGGGTATATTGATAATCGGGATGAACCATAATCACAATGTCGGCACCAATTTCCACAGCCTTATTATAACAAGACTTTTGATTGCCTCCGTAACCCGTGTTCTTTTCATGAGAAATGATATGCTGAATACCAAGTCTTTTCCCTACTTCAACTGTGTCGTCAGAACTTTTGTCATCCACCAGCACCACCTCATCCACGATATCAAAGGGGATTTCACGATAGGTCTTTTCCAAAGTTTTCCCTGCGTTATAAGCAGGAAGTACCACTACTATTTTCTTTCCGTTTATCATAAACGGCGGCAAAAATAGAATAAATCAATCGTATAACTTAGTTTTAAGATAAGACTACTGTTCAGGAAGTTAACCTACCTTGTATATAACTTATAGGGTGTGCATTAAATTAAGCAGCCTCTTAAAGGGGAGATTATAAAAGAATCTGATTATTATTGTCGTAGAGGATTAGATACCATTTATGCTCAAGCAACTCGCTTTCGTACTTTTAATATTGACCTCTTTCCTTAGTCGTGCTCAAACTATTGGCGGACAAGTATTGGATGAGCAGACAGGTGAACCCGTAATCGGAGCCAATGTTTTAATCAAAGGAACAACGCGGGGCACAAGCACTGATTTGGATGGAAATTTTATCCTGTCTACCGAGGGTGTTGAGTTTCCTCTTGAACTTGAAATCAGCTTTATAGGGTTCAAGACTAAGGTCTTTAGCGTAAAAGCTCCATCTTCTAATTTAAAGTTTAAACTCACCGAAGACGCTGAACTGTTAGGGGAAGTTAGTGTGGTTGAGCAAAGATTAAGTGAGCAACAAAGAAAAAGCGCTTTGACGGTGGAGGCGATGGATGCCATCGCGATAAAAGAAACCCCCGCAGTTAGCTTTTATGAAGGCTTGGGTAACTTAAAGGGGGTTGATCTCACTTCAGCAAGTATTGGTTTTAAGATTATCAATACACGGGGATTTAATTCTACCTCTCCGGTTAGAAGTCTGCAGTTAATTGATGGGGTAGATAATCAAGCCCCAGGGTTAAACTTTTCCTTGGGCAATTTTTTGGGAGCTTCAGAGCTGGATGTGCAGAACGTAGATATCATAGCCGGGGCGAGCTCTGCATTTTATGGGCCGAATGCGTTTAACGGTGTGATCTCCATGACCACCAAGGATCCATTTTACCACACCGGCTTAAGTGCGTCTCTGAAAGTGGGCGAAAGAAGCTTAACGGAAGTAGCCGTGAGGTATGCAGAGGCCTTTAAAATAGGAGGCAAAGAATACGATAACCTGGCCTTTAAGTTGAATATCTATTACTTAACCGCCGATGATTGGGAAGCCGATAACCTTGACCCAACGGAAGAAAGTGCGGTGGGTGCAGATAATCCCGGTGGTTATGATGCGATCAACCGATATGGTGATGAAGTGCTTTTTGATGATGGTGGCGATGTGAAATCCTACCCCGGATTAGGAAAATATTATCGCAATGGTATTGAAGAAAAGAATCTGGTGGATTATGATACCCGAAATTTAAAGCTGGCGGGAGCGGTTCATTATCGACTAAAAGAGGATCTGGAATTACAGTATGGAATAAATTTCGGCTACGGAACCACGGTTTACCAGGGGGATAATCGCTATAGTTTAAAGGATATTACCTTCCTTCAGAATAAAATTCAACTGAGCAAAAAGGATAAATGGTTCATCAGAGCTTATAGCACTAATGAGAATGCCGGTAATTCTTACGATGCTTACTTCACTGCCTTGCGTATGCAAAATGCATATGCCTCAGACAGAGCCTGGGGATCTCAATATCGCTCCTTCTGGGGCGCCTTAGTGGCACCTACAATTCGCAACTATCCCGGTTATCCTTCAGACACCCTGAGCGGTGATGAATTCCGCTTAGCTCTGGAACCGGTGCTGGCAGAAAACGAGGAGGACATTCGTAATTTCCACGATCAGATGAACTTTGTTACCAATGAATTCTACACTGACGATCAGGGGAATAGCTTGAACGATGCCATCACTCCAGGTTCGGCAGTATTTGACTCTATCTTTAACTATATAACCACCAGGTCATTTAATGACGGGGGCAGTATGTTTATTGATCGTTCAGCACTCTATCATGCGCAGGCTCAATATGCTTTAGATCAAAAATCATGGGGCAAGCTAACCTTCGGTGGTAATTATCGCCTGTATACTCCAAATTCTGAAGGAACCATTTTTAGTGATACTGGTCAGGTAACAATCCGCAACTGGGAAGTGGGAGGCTACCTGGGTTGGGAAAAGGCATTTATGGCCGACAGGCTTAAACTTGGCGCCACCATTCGGGTTGATAAAAACCAGAATTTTAATGTACTTTCTTCTCAGGCATTTTCGGCTATCTTCCAAATAGATCCGGTGAGTACCTTGAGGTTAAGCCTGTCTTCTGCCATCAGAAACCCCACCTTGCAGGACCAATATCTTTATTACAATGTGGGAAGAGCCCTGCTTCTGGGCAATTTGAATGGCTATGATTCCCTGGTTGATGCGGAAGATGTTGAGAGCTTTCTTGGCGGCACCATTCAGGAAAGAAATGATTATGAATTCAGTTATTACGATGTAGAAAAGGTAAATCCCGAAAGAGTACGCACCGCGGAGATTGGGTACCGCACCACTTTTTTTGACGCTCTCTTTGTGGATGCCAATTATTATTACAGTTGGTACGATGATTTTATCGGATATGTGATAGGCCTAAGAATAAATGACAATCCCGCAGCGGGCGGCTTATCGCGTTTGAGAGGAGTGAGAGCCTATCGTATAGCCGCTAATGCCCAGGATCAGGTAACCACGCAAGGATTTAATCTGGGAGCCAGCTATTATTTCTGGGATAATTATACCTTATCCGGCAACTACACCTGGAATGTTCTCAATACCCAAACTGATGATCCCATTGTGCCAGCCTTCAATACGCCAGAGCACAAGTATAATATTAGTCTCTCCGGTCGTGATCTCACTATTTTCAAAGCGGGGGGATTTGGATTTAATATTACCTATAAATGGATAGAGGGCTTTCTTTTTGAAGGATCTCCACAATTTACCGGTACCATTGATTCCTACGATTTACTTGATGCACAGGTAAGCTCCTATATTGCAGATTGGAACCTCACCCTTAAGCTTGGAACTTCCAATATTCTTAACAATCAGGTTTTCCAGGTGTATGGAGGACCAAAAGTAGGGCGATTAGCGTATTTTTCTATACTTTACGAGCTCAATTAGGTTAGTTCCAAATAATTCATTTTTTATTTTCAGCATATGAGAAACATTACACAAAACATTTTATTAATTGCTCTCATATTGGGCACCGGTGTACTATCGGCCCAATCAAGGTATTTAGACGATGTATTCTTAAGATCGGACATTAAGGTTTCCAGCGATGTAGTCTATGGCATAAACTTTAGTGAGTACGCTCCGCCCAGTATTGGGGGTCCCCAGCTCATCCCATTGATGTGCGATGTTTACGAACCTGACCCTTCGGTAGACTCATTGACGGACAGACCGGTGGTGATTTATTTCCATACGGGCAGCTTCCTGCCTAAGGGACTGGTGTCACCCATGGGAGAAAAAACAGACAGTGCCGCGGTTGAGATTTGTACTCGTTTTGCACAAAAAGGATATGTTGCCATATCAGCGACCTACCGGGTAGGTTGGTTGGCCAATAGCACCAACCTCGACCTTCGTAGGGGTACCAATCTGTTAGCGGTGTACCAATCAATACAGGATGCTAAGGCCGCAGTTCGATTTGTGCGAAAAACCGAAGCGGTAGATGGGAATCCCTTTGGTGTGGATCCGGATGACATCGTTTTGGTAGGTCAGGGATCAGGTGGTTATACCGTGCTCGCCTATGCATCGGTGGACAACCTTGCGGAAATAGAGGGCCCATCAAAGTTCCAGTATGATCAATCCGGAACCGGTATTTACGGCGATCCCGTGGTAGCTGGTGACCCCTATATCGATACTTCTCGCGTGGGTGACTGGGACGGTTACGGTGCTATGGTAACCCTTACCGGTAACACTACTCCAATCGGTCTTCCTGAAGTGGATCTTACGGGCAGTGGCAGAAACTTCATCAATCATCCCGGATATAGCAACGATGTAAGAATGGTCTTGGCCCTTGGTGGTGCCCTGGGTGATTCTGCCTGGGTAAGCGCTGGTGACGCGCCCATGGTTGCAGCCCACTGTCGTTTTGACTTTTACGCACCTTACTACCGAGGCATGGTTCAGGTACCTGTTGGGGGAACCTTCTTCCCGGTAGTGGAAGTTGCTGGAAATCATACGGCCATTAAGATTGCAAATACCCTGGGCAATAATTCCAATCTTATTGCAGCCAACTTCATGGATCCGATCAGTGTTATGGCGAGGAACAACATCCACAATATTGGCATGCAGGAAAACATCCTCACTTTTAATATTCCACCAGCCAATCCGGCATTGCCCTTCTTCGTGAACAGCAATCCCTGGGATTGGTGGGATCCTGCCGATACGCTGGGAGCTAATGAGACGAATCCAAATATTAAATCTCAGTCATTAGCTTACATTGATACGGTTATGGCGTTCTATGTTCCTCGTATCGCTACAGAACTCAATGCCGCTGGAAGAGATATTGGTGTCGACGAGCAAGAAAACTTTCAGCTGGGTTTATTCCCCAATCCTGTGAAGGATATTATAGAGATTACCCTAACAGCTGATGTGAAACTTTATCAGGCAGTGATAAGAGATGTGAATGGCAAGGAAATTATGAGCCTGGATATTGGTGAGGCTGAAAAGCGCATTAATGTTTCAAGTCTTAAGCAAGGAGTTTATTTAATTGAAATTTCCTCTGACCAGGGTTCATTCGTGAGGAAGTTCGTGAAAGAATAGGATATAAATACATCCCATAATTGTAAGCCCCGCCCTGTGCGGGGCTTATCTTTGCCCCATGGCTTATATATTGAACGGAGCATTATTGACGGGGGAGGTGCTGGAACTTTCATTAAACAATCGCGCACTCAATTATGGCGATGGAGTATTTGAAAGCATTAAATACAGCCACAAGCGCCTTAATTTTTGGGAGGATCACTACTTCAGGTTGATGGCCAGTATGCGGATCCTGAGGATGGAAATTCCCCAAACGTTCTCTCCTGCATATCTGGAAAAACAGCTCCTCTCTTGTGTTGAAGCCAATAATTTGGAAGCCAAAGCCGCTCGACTTAAGTTGCTGGTTTATAGAAAAGCAGGAGGCAGGTATGCCCCACAATCCAAGGATGTGGACTTTCTTATAACTTCAGAAGAATGGCCCTCAAAATTGTATGAGCTAAATGAGCAAGGATTGCGTATCGACCTGTTTAAAGACCATTATAAACAAACAGGCCTTCTCTCAAACATAAAGCAAATAGGAGCTACACTTTACACCATAGCCTCTGTATTTAGGACTGAGAACGACCTGGATGAATGTGTTCTTCTCAATGACAAAAAGGAGGTGGCGGAAGCTATCAGCTCAAACCTGTTTATGCGTAAAGACAGAGTAGTTTTTACCCCTCCGCTTTCTGCGGGATGTCTGAAAGGTGTCATGCGTAAGCAGGTACTGGATCTTCTACCAAAACTGGATTATGAAATAAGGGAGGAAGCTTTTTCACCCTTTGAGCTGCAGCGAGCAGATGAAGTGTTTCTAACCAACGCGCTCCAGGGTGTACAATGGGTAGCTAGCTATCGCAAAAAAAACTATAGCAACCAATGTGCCGTGCACCTCACAAAGCGGCTTAATATTGCGGCAGCAATAGGATAGTTAATTGAGATTGGGATCTACTGGACTATTCGCCCAGAGGGGATATTCACCACCGATACCCATTAATACCTTCTGCCAGGTTTCTACTGCTTGGTCTTCAAATAAGTTCACCTGAGCATCATCTACTGCCAACCAGGATTTCTCCTTTAGCTCATCCTTGAGCTGGCCACTGCTCCAACCACTGTAACCGAGGAAAAATCGAATATTTTCCTCACTCATCAATCCGCATTCGATCATTTCCTTTAGAGGCTTTAAATCTCCTCCCCAGTATAGCTCATCACGTATGTGTTCACTTCCTGGTATAAGATTACCTTTATTATGTATAAAGTAGAGATTATCTTGCTGAACCGGACCACCGTGGTATACCTGAGTATCCAGAAATGGAAAGTCGATTACAATATCTTCCAGATTTAGGTCCAGAGGACGGTTGAGCACAAATCCTACGGAACCATTTTCATTGTGTTCAGTAAGAAGAATAACACTTCGGTCAAAGTTTGGGTCGCCTAGCATTGGTTCAGCAACCAGAAAACTTCCTTTTATGGGCTTGTTTATGACTCGTAGTTGGGACATGATTGGATATCTTTCTTTGAACTAATATAGAAGTTGAATACTAGATTTGCAATGACTAATAAAACGTAGAATGAAGAAAGAATTGCAGGATACCCGCGAAGATTATCAGCGCTCTTCACTAATAGAAGACCAGGCGCACCCGGATGCCATAGTGCAGTTTCAGCAGTGGTTACGCGACTATCAGGATATTTCCCAACTGGGCTTTAATGCCATGACTCTTTGCACCGTGGATGAACGAGGACGGCCATCGGCCAGGGTAGTGCTTTTAAAGGGGATAGAGGGGGATAATTTTGAGTTTTACACGAATTATGACAGTCGTAAAGGGTTGGATATCAAGGTAAACCCCCATGTGGCCTTATGTTTTTATTGGCCTGAACTAGAAAGACAGGTGAGAATTGAGGGAAAAGCCGTTAAAATGAGTGAAACAGAATCTGATGAGTATTTTCAAAGTAGACCCTATGGCAGTCAGATCGGAGCCTGGGCTTCTCCCCAAAGCAGACCAATAAGCCGAGAGGAACTGGATAAGAAGATGAATGAATTGATGTTGAAATATCCAGAAAGAGTTCCGAAACCCAAAAGTTGGGGTGGCTACAGGGTACGTCCGGAGGTCATTGAATTTTGGCAGGGTAGAGCCAGCCGCCTGCATGATAGACTTGAGTATCGACGTACCGTGGACGAGGGCTGGGCCAAAGTTCGCCTGGCACCATAAAAAAACCCCGCATAATGCGGGGCTAATTCACGAATGCAAGCGGTGAATTAAATTAATCTTACATCTCTGACCATTTGGCCATACCTTCTTCAATCATCTGAACGTAGCCGAACTCAGAGCCATTCTCTTTGGCAGCAGCCTTACCAACCTTCATGGATTCTTTGGCCGTTTTAACAGCTTTCTTGTACTCACCCTGCTCGGCAAGGATCTCTGCTTTTAACCAGTGGCTATACCAGCTGTCGGGATTAAGAGAAACAGACTTATCAATATAAGTCTGAGCGGTATTCATATCTAACTTGTTGTTGAGGTAATAGCTGGCGGCATTACGATACACACGCCACAATTCCTCGGCATCACTCTCGGCAATGGCTACTTCAATGTTGTTCACCGCAACTGGGTGAACCTCCACTCTTACCGGAACTTTGATTTCCGTTTTCTCCCAGCGCAATACAATATTCGCCGTGTTATTGGTAATATCATTTACATCAATAGTAAAACTTTCAGTAGGTAAAGCTTCCCCGGCATTAACCTCCGTGATTAAGATATTGTTGTCTTCCTCGTAATTGTTAGTACCCCACATCTCCGTATCACTATTCAACATTACTATCCACGATTCTGGAGAGGGAACGGTAAGGAGGGCATAAGTACCAGCCTTCACATTGGTACCAGCTACATTTACATCGGTAGAGAAGGTGATATTGGGAACTTTATTCGCACCGGTTCGCCAAACTTCCCCGTATGGTACTAAATCTCCAAAAACTTTTCTACCCTTCACACCAGGGCGACTATATTCAATTTTTATATCGGTCAAACCAACCCTTTGTTCAAGTACGGCACCCGGACTGGGCATCGGTAACTCTTGTGCCTGTGCACTCAGGCCAAATACTACTAGTGCAGAAAAAAGAATTCTTTTCATGTTGCTTTATTTGTGGGCTAAGTTAACATAGCTATTAGATTCACGCAATCAAAAATACGATCACAGTGACAGATAAAATGTGTTATCCCTCCAGGAATAGACTTCCGTATTGGTGAGCTTACATCTTTCTTCAAAATCGCGACAGGCCTCATCATCTGCCCCCATTCTGTCAATTACTTCATGGTGTTTATCGTATAACATCATTAAAAGTTCACAATGTTCCCTCACCGCATGATGACTGCCACTATTTCCGGAACCGAAATCCACGAGTTTTTTGCGCTTGAGATAATCCATGAATAAGGGGCTATTTCGTCCCACCGCCAGGCGGATACCCACTTTTGATGCAACCCCTACATCCATAATATCATCAAACACATAAACCACATTATCGGGTTCAATTTTGTGTTTTTTACAGAAGTGTTCCAAGGCCATCTCTTTGTTGACAACCCGGGTATAAACCTCATTAAACTGCTCAAGCTTAGCGGTGCTTTTAGCCAGGACGTCATCGTGTTCATTTAAAATGGCAATATGCGCCATATTCTTATGCATCAGAAAATGAGCGAAGCGCAGCATGTGTATGCCGCGCATATCAATTTCACTATATGTACCGGAATGGTCTGTCCCTTTGCGTCCATCATTAAAGACTCCGTTCCAATCAAATACATAAGCCTTGATATTCTGAAGCTTTGCCTGAATATTATAGGCTGAGGTGTAAAACCGGGCACCGGATTGAACAAAAACATCTTCGATTTCGGTATAGTCCATGGTCAGAGATTTTTGGCCTAGCTAAGGTACAATGGACATTACTAGATTAGAAGCAAGTTGGCTTTTATTTGGGTTTTTAGCGCAGAAAGGTGTCTGTTATTTCAATTAGTGTATTTTTAACACCTTCAATCAAAACACGCAGCTATGTTAAAAGAGTTTCAGGAGTTTATCAAGAAGGGTAATGTATTAGAAATGGCGGTTGGTTTCATCATGGCCACCTACTTCGGGGTTATTGTGAAATCACTCGTTAATGACATCATCATGCCCCCGATTGGGATGGCTCTGGGTGGGGTTGATTTTGCCGAGCTTAAGTTAGTATTACAGGATGCCCAGGCCGCAGTTATGAATGGTGATGTTGTTGCAACGCCAGAAGTAGCTGAGGTAGCCATCTATTACGGCAATTTCATTAATACGATCATTACCTTTATAATTGTGGCCTTCGTCGTTTTTATGGTGGTGAGAAGTTACAATAAGCACCTCAAGAAGAAAGAGGAAGCACCAGCACCACCGGAGCCACCAAAACCAAGTAGGGAAGAAGAGCTACTCATGGAAATAAGAGATGCTCTTAAAAAATAAAAAAAGAAGACCGGCAGCAAGCCGGTCTTTTTTTTGATATTAAGAGAGGCACTAGGGATGTGAGAACCAATATGGAGCAACGGACCTGGCTGAGAAATGATGTTAAACGAATATAAACGTTTAATAAACGGCTACTTAAGTGAAAAATCTTAAGTTGTGATCGGGGAGGGGGGCTTGTCCCCGCGCCCAAAGGCTCATGTTTTATGCACCAAATCCAGCGAAGATCAATGGGCAATGCCTACTGCAAAGTTCCCTTACGCTTAATGCGGTTTATTAGTGATGCTTATTAAACTTCACTGGATATTTTAAGCGGAAATTAGGGCAGCTCAGCACCATATTTCCCGCATAAATCCCTTTAGTAATTCGTTAGTATTGATATCCAGCTTATTTGTACTTTTGCAAACTGTTTTTATGACACAAAGAATTCTCATACTTATAGCGCTCCCATTACTCCTGGCTTCCTGTAGTGAGTATCAACGCGTCTTGAAAAGCACTGATGCAGAATATAAGTTTTCCAAGGCAGTAGAATATTACGACGCAGGCCAATATAATCGTGCGTTTCCCTTATTCGATGAATTACTTACCATCTTTCGTGGATCTTCACGCGCTGAGTTGGTGTACTTCTATTACGCTCAGACCAATTTTCAGTTGGAAGATTATATTCTAGCCGCTTATCATTTTAAGAATTTTCAAAAGACTTTCCCCAATAGTGAGAAGGCTCCTGAAGCAGCATTCATGGTGGGCTATTGCTATTATCTGGAATCGCCGGTGTATAGTTTAGATCAGGCTTATACCTATAAGGCAATCAATGAGTTACAATTATTTGCAAATGCAAACCCCGAAAGTGAAAAGTTGTATCAGTGCAACGAAATAATTATTGAATTAAGAAAGAAACTGGAGAAGAAATCTTTTGAGGTGGCGAAGTTATATTACGATACACGCAACTATCAGGCAGCCGTGGTTGCCTTTAACAACACGCTCAATGATTATCCGGATACAGATTATCGTAAAGATGCTATGTACCTGCGATTGAAATCGGCTTATGAGTTAGCGAAACACAGTATTGAAAGCAAGAAATTGCAGCGCTTTATTGAGTCACAAACAGCATATTTTGAATTCGTTGAGAAGTTTCCAGAGACTAAGGAAGCTAAAAATGCGAATGAAATGTACGATAAGATCCAAGAAGAAATAAATAATATTAATAATCAATCCTGATCTATGGACTACAAGAAGATCAATGCCCCGCGTACCACCCGAACCATGAATAACAATGAGCTGGATAATCCGACGAACAATATCTATGAGGCGATAGCTATTATGTCTAAACGCGCGGAACAAATAGGTGAAGAGATCAAGATCGAACTTCATGACAAACTGGATGAGTTCGCGACGCACACTGAAAGCCTGGAAGAAATCTTTGAGAACAAGGAGCAAATCGAGGTATCTAGATTTTACGAAGCCTTACCCAAGCCGCACGCCATGGCTGTGCAGGAATGGAAAGAAGGAAACATCTATTTCCGCCGTCCTTCTGCAGAGCAGCAAGAGCAATTTTAATCCCGGAGTCTATGTTGCGGGGAAAGAAGGTATTGCTGGGTGTTACCGGTAGTATCGCCGCATATAAGGCTACTTATTTGGTGCGTTTGCTTGTAAAAGCAGGTGCAGAGGTTAGGGTTATACTAAGTCCGGCAGCCAGAGATTTTGTTACCCCATTAAGCTTGGCTACCTTATCTAAAAATCCGGTTCTATGGGAATATTATGATAAAGAAGACCCGGAAGGTAAGTGGAATAATCATGTAGACCTGGGTCTCTGGGCCGACCTGATGATTATTGCGCCGGTTACGGCCAACAGCATGGGCAAGATGGTGAGTGGAAAAGCGGACAATCTCCTGCTTGGTGCGTACTTATCCGCAAAATGCCCGGTTTATTTTGCACCCGGGATGGATCTCGATATGTATCGTCATGATTCCACTCAAAACAACATTAAAAAGTTGCAATCTTTTGGAAATATCCTGATTCCTGCAGAAACGGGAGAATTAGCCAGTGGATTATCCGGCGAAGGCCGCATGGCAGAACCCGAACATATTATCACTTTCGTTGAGGATCACATGAAGGAGCAGGCTCCCTTGCATGGCATTAAGGTATTGATCAATGCCGGACCAACTTATGAGCCCATAGACCCGGTCCGATTTATTGGCAATCACTCTTCCGGAAAAATGGGTATTGCTCTGGCCGAAGTTGCCGCACATCTCGGCGCTCATGTAAGACTGGTTTTAGGCCCAACTCATCTTCGGCCTGAAAACGCTGATATTGAATGCATTAACATACAAACCGCCACTGAGCTATTGGAGATTTGTCAAGAAATCTTTGAAGAAGTTGATCTGGCCATACTATCGGCAGCGGTCGCGGACTATCGACCGGCAACAGTAGCGGATCAAAAAATTAAGAAGAGCGAAGACTCGCTTAACCTATCTCTGGTAAAAAATCCCGATATTCTACAAAGTCTTGGAGAAAGAAAAAGGGATGGCCAATATTTGGTGGGTTTTGCTTTGGAAACCAACAATGCAGTTGATCATGCATTGGCCAAACTGAACAAGAAAAACTGTGATCTCATCGTTCTCAATAAACCCTCAGAGAATACAGGTTTTAAAAGTGACACGAATGAGGTTGTCTTATTAGACAAATCAGGGCACAAAACAGAAATAGAACTTAAATCAAAACCGGAAATTGCAGAAGATATTTTTAACTATATCCTCACTCGCTTGCCTGCTCTTGCTGTCTGAGTTAAGAGGACAGGAAATTCAGGCTCAGGTTCAGGTGTTGACCCCGGGGATTCAGGCAACCAATAAGCAGATCTATCAGACTATGGAAACGGCCATATCCGATTTTCTGAATAATCGGGAATGGACGGATGAAAACTATACCCAGGAGGAAAGAATTAATTGCCAGTTTATCATCACCATAAAGGACCGGGCCAACAACAATTTTAGTGGTGAACTTCAGGTGTCCTATAGTCGTCCGGTTTATATGTCCGACTACAGTTCACCGGTATTTGTGCATCGCGATGCTGATCTGGCTTTTCAGTATGTAGAGTTTGATCGCCTGGACTTCACTCTCAATACCAGTATTTCCAACCTCACCTCAATACTGGCCTATTATGTTTACATCATCATTGGTTTGGATCATGATACCTTCTCTCCTAAAGGTGGTGATCCCTTTTACAATAATGCACAAACCATCGTTGGAAATTCACAGGGAAGTAATTTTACCGGCTGGGCCAGTTTCGACGGCAATAAAAACCGGTTTATCTTGGTAGATAATCTGATGAGCCCTGCTTTTGACAAATTGCGTATGGGTCTTTATAAGTATCATCGTCTGGGTCTTGATCAAATGTATGAACCTAGCAAGCAAAAGCAAGCGAAGGAAACGATCAAAGAAGCTTTGATGGATCTAAAGTCTGTTAATGACCAACGTCGCAATTCCTTTTTAATGCAACTCTTCTTTGATGCCAAAAGTCAGGAGATTATAAATATTTTCAGTGGGGGTGATCCTATACCCCTGGCCGACTTAAAGGAGGTTTTGGAAGAGTTGGATGCCTCCAACGCCGGCAAGTACCAAAAGCTGGGAAAAGCATAATCCTTACCTTAGTTTTATGCTGAAGCACCTGTCGGTAAGAAATTACGCCTTAATAGATTCCCTTAACCTGGAATTTAAGAATGGGCTCACGGTGCTTACTGGTGAAACGGGGGCAGGAAAGTCTATCATTCTAGGTGCCTTAGGCTTGGTTCTCGGTCGCCGGGCCGACCTCAAATCACTTCGTAATCCTGATCTTAAATGCGTGATAGAAGCCGTTTTTAAACTAGAGCAAGCGCGTTTTGGTGGTTTCTTTGAAGAAAATGATCTGGATTTTGAAGAAGATTGCATTTTTCGAAGGGAAATTACGCCTGGTGGAAAGTCGCGATCATTTATAAATGATACGCCGGTAACTCTTAACACGCTTAATGAGCTTAGTTCTCAGGTGGTTGATGTGCATAGTCAAAATGATACGCTGCTTTTGAATAACAGCTCTTTTCAACTTCAGCTGCTCGATGCTTATGCGAATAATTCTATGCAAAGAGTAGCCTATGCGGAGGCATTTGGGGCATGGAAAGAGTCCGAAGCCGCCATCGCTGACTACGAGAAGTCTTTTAGTCTGGAATCTTATGATTATGACTACCAGCAGTTTTTATTTGATGAACTTGAACAGGCCAGGCTTGAATCAGGAGAACAAGAGCGTCTGGAAAAGGAACTGCACATTCTGGAATGTGCCGGTGAAATTAGTGAGTCCCTGGCGGCGGCACTAAATAGTTTTGAAGACGAGAGTGGAGCAGGTATCACGCAAGGCTTATCAAATCTTATCTCCTCACTTAGAAAATTATCCGATTTTGAAGCGGACGATCCTGATCTTCTCAGTCGATCAGAAAGTGTTCACATAGAATTGCAAGACATAAGGCAAGAGCTTGAATCCCTCAGCCAGAGTATTGATCTCGATCCATCGAGACTGAGTGCCGTAGATGAGCGTCGCAGTACTATAGTGGGATTGCAAAAGAAACATGGGGTCAACTCAGAGGAGGAGCTTCTTCTTCGCCAGGCAGAAATAGGCAGCAAGCTGGAGCAATATGCGAATCACGATGAGAAAATTCAGAACCTCAAAGAGGCGCTGAGCAAGGCTGAAGCTAAGCTAGCCCAAAAGGCCAAGGACTTAAGAGTGAGTAGGGAGTCGGCTGTTAGTGTGGTAGAGGGCTCCGTTCAAAAAGTGCTTCACGACCTAAATATGCCCGCTGCTAAATTTGAAGTACGCTTGTCAGACACCTCTTATCAGGCCAGCGGCGCGGATGCAATCGACTTTTTTTTCTCGGCCAATCCCGGAAGAGCAGTTATGCCGTTAAAGAAAGTGGCTTCAGGAGGGGAGTTAAGTCGTGTGATGCTAGCAGTGAAATCCATCATGGCCGCTAAAAGTAAGTTGCCGGCCATCGTATTTGATGAAATAGATACCGGTGTCAGTGGTGAGACCGCAGGGAAAATTGGAACAATTTTAAGCGAAATGTCCCTCAATATGCAGGTAATTGCCATCACCCACTTGCCGCAGATTGCTTCCAGAGGAAATTCACATTTAAAAGTGCTGAAGGAACTGACCGAAGGTAATACCCTTACCAGAATTGAAATACTCAATGAGGACTCCAGATTACATGAGTTGGCGCGCATGTTAAGTGGTGAGCAGATTACAGAGGCAGCCATGGCCAATGCCCGCACCTTGCGTCATCACAATTAGCTAAGCTCTATGAGGCCGGACAAACTAATGATTAACAGGATGAAACCATCTTATTCCCTGTGCATGATGTTTTTACTGCTGGGCTTTTCACAAAGCTCATGGGCGCAGGGATGTAGTGACGCCGGAGCCTGTTCTATCAGCGACTTTAAACATGATGCCCATGGAAATTTGGATAGCGCCAGTCTTTCCTATGTAAAGCTGGGTTTCAATTACGGATTAGCCGACTACAGCATTACCGTGTTTGGGGCTTATGCAGAGTATGGAAGGCAGTTGAGTGAAAAATTGGGTTTTAAAGTCAAACTGACCGGCATATCTCAAAACGGTAATGAAGTTAGCAGCACCGGTTTGTCAGACATTTTCCTAACTTCAAATTACAGTGTTGGGGCAGTAGATGTGGTTGGCGGTTTGAAAATCCCCTTGAGCGATGGTAATAAGCTACTGGATGGCAATGCTTTACCAATGGATTACCAATCAAGTCTCGGTACTTATGATATGATTCTAGGCGTGGGAAATGCAGACGGTAAAATTATTTGGTCCATCAGCTATCAACAACCATTGACCCAAAACAATAATCAGTTTGATAGTGCCCAGTATCCGGAAGGATCAATTTTCAGGGAAATTCCTACCACCAGAGGTTTTGATCGAGCAGGTGACCTGTTGGCCAGAGTATCCTATCCTATAGCATTAAGTGAGAAATTAGTGTTTACACCAAGTGCTCTACCAATTTATCATTTAAGAAATGATCGGTACATAAATGATGCTGGAGAATTAGTAGATATCGAGAACTCAAGCGGGTTGACCTTTAATCTCAATATGTTTCTCGACCTAAAATTAAATTCAGTCAGCGGCATTCAATTTGGTGTAGCAGCGCCTTTGGTAGTACGTGAAGTTCGTCCGGATGGCCTTACCCGTGGGTTTGTAGCCAACCTCGAATACAAGGTCAGATTTTAACGAAATTTTCGCTCTAAACTGCATTATCTCTAATCACATTCCGTTGATCCTATGCTAATCCTTAACTTTCGCTCGTTAATTGCTTACAAGTGAACTGTAGGAATATCTATATATTTCCCCTGTAATAAGCCTTGTTTATGAAGAGTCATTTGCTTTCCCGATTAAGTATGCTTGGAACCTTGATGTTGGTCATGGTTCTGCAGAGTTGTAAGAAAGATCCACCACCCCCACCCGAACCTCCTTCTACCGACAAAGTAGTGGTGGTAAATGAGGGGCTTAGCGCGAGTGGTACTGGTTCTATCTGTCTGTATGACCCCTTAAATAAAGCCGTAGAACACAATGTGTTTTACAAATCCAATACCTATGTACCGGGCAATGGTTTATATAGCATCTATGTGGATGGAGATCGCAGCTTTCTGGTAGTTGGTGGTACAGGCGAAATTCTTATGGTGAATACCTCAACCATGGAAGTGCAAAAGCGCTTTAAGGGTTTTGGAGCTCCGAAAAAGATGATAAAGATTACCGAGAATAAGTTTTATGTTACCGATTGGCAGGAGGGTGGTGTATGGATTCTCAATGTGAACAATGGTAACCTGGTAAAAAGTATCAGCACCGGCATTGCTCCCGAGAATATGGTAAGTTTAGGTAACCTGGTGTTCGTAGCCAACAGCGGCGGACCTTTTGTGGACAGCACGGTGAGTGTCATAAACGCTGTGGCGGATACTTTGGTGGCACAGATTCAGGTGGCTCACAATCCCAATTCTATGGTGATTGATGAAGAGAATAAGCTCTGGGTGCTTTGTGGTGGAGTAGAAGACATCCAAAATCCCTTTAACAGTACCAATGGTGTGCTGATTAAGTTCGATATCAGTTCAGATTCGTTGGAGTATTACCTGACTGACAGCCTAAGTTTAGATACCTTCTGGATCTTTACCGACAATCAACTGAAACCGCAGGACTTAATTCAAGGTGATGACAAGAATATTTTTTACTTTCTGGATTATTATAAAGAGGCCAATCTCATGAAGTTTAACCGCGATGCGGGAACATTACCGGTAGGCCCCTTTATTGCAGGAAGTTTTAATGCGGTAGGTTTCGATCGAATAGAAAAGCAGATATACCTTACTGATCCCGGAGATGGTGTTTCACCAGGTACGTTATTCCGATATGGGAAAGGTGCTAATCTTTTGGATTCTAGGGAAACCGGTATAGCACCTGTCGACTTCGGGTTCAGATGAGAAAATGGAGGTACAAAGCATAGCGAATAAGACCCTTGAAACCGCCATTCGGAAGCGTTTGGCAGGCCATCTGTATCCTCCAAAATCATTGGGACTTCTTAGAGACCTTGCGATTCGTATCGGCTTGGTGCAGCAAAGTTTATCACCAGTATTGATTGATCCGGCCTTGTTAATCTTTGCCGCTGATTATGGCTTTTCCAACAAAGAATTCTCCTCTCTTCCTGGTCTTACCACGGCCGATTTGTTGCTGGATTTTCTGAATGAAGGAGCCCCGATAAATGTTTTTGCCAGAGAAAACGACCTTTTGGTGAAGGTAATTGACGTAGGGGTGGATCATTCCTTTGAAGGCACGCTGGGATACTGGCTCCATCAAGGAACTCATTTCTTTAACCGTAAGATTAATCGCGCTTGTAGAAATATGGCCGAATTTCCATCCATGACCACGGCTGAAACTGAAAAAGCAATTGGAGTAGGTAAGGAAATGGTACAGGCGGAGTTTCTAAAGGGTTCAAACACGATTGGTATTGGTGATTTGGGTGTGGGCAATACTACCAGCGCCGGGGCTTTGTGCGCTGCTCTTACCACTGGCGATCCTGAACATTATATAATCCGCCGGGATCTCAGTGTTAATGCTTATGATGCAAAACTGAAAATGGTAAAAAAATCCATGGGCCGACACCCCATGACTCATGATCCACTTACCATTCTTAGTCTTTTCGGTGGATTTGAGATAGCCGCTATGACAGGCGCCATTCTCCAAGCTGCTGAAAGCCGGATGCTTATTATGATTGATGGTTTTGTGTCAGGTACCGCTGCTCTAATCGCATCGCAGATGTACCCTGAAGTGCTGGAATACTGTGTTTTTTGTACCGTAAGTGGCGAAAAAGCACATCAAAACCTTCTCGACTTTTTGGAAGTTGATCCGCTTTTACAATTACATCTGGGAATTGGTGAAGGAAGTGGTATTGCTCTGGCCTTCCCAATAATAAAGAATTCTGCGGCTATTCTTAGGCATGTAGATAATTGAATTCACATGAGTTTCACCAGTTTCCGCGCAATAATAGGCGCCATGGCAACTCCCATACCGCCTAGTCTTACCCCGGCATAAACACCTGGCCTTATTTCTTCAATGATTGGTTCTTTATCATTCTGAGCACCAAATCCCATGATCCCTGCCCAGCGCGCTTTTATTCTATAAGATTGCCCTGGCAGGATGGTGGTTGATAAGAGCGTTTCCAGGGCATTTTGAATCTCCTCGCTGGTTTCCGAAACTTGAGTTTGTTCCTGTTCACGAGCTAAATGACGCCCTCCTCCTAACAGAATACCACCCTGATAATCTCTGAAGTAGTAATAGCCACGGTCAAGATGGAAGTTACCCTTAAGCTTAAGTGCAGGAATTGATTCGGTAAGCAATACCTGTCCGCGATTTGGCCAAACCGGCAGATCGTAAATATTTCGTGTAAACCCTTTGGTAGCTAAAATAACCCGCTCCGCCTTATATACCTTTCCGGTATTGGTGCTCAGATGTTTAAGGTCCCCGCCTGAGTGTTCAATATTCGTCACCTCAGTACCAAATCTGATATCAACTTTTTCTTGTTTAACAAGCGCCAGCAAATTAAGGATCAAGCTACCTGTGTTCAGAGAGGCTTCACCTCTAATTCTAATTAGTGTATGTGAAAGCCTAAGGCCAAAGTCTTCATGAGCTATTTCGTAAGGGTTAAAGCCAAGCCTTGGATAGAGTTGCTCATTGAGCGAGGGAAGAGCCTCCAGACATTGATTATGGAGCTCCTCAGCATTATTACTAAACAGCTCATATCCGCCATTGAGCTGCCAACCACATCCTTCTTCACCCACCAATTCCCTTATATACTGAAGGCCCTCATAGCGCAACAGTACCCTGGATAGGGCCGCATCCATGCCCACCTCTGCTGCATCGTCAAGAATTTCTGAAGGACTTCCGAAACAAGCAAATCCGGCATTTCTCACAGAGGCACCTTCGGGATTTATCCCGCGTTCCAAAACCCGAATGCTGGCTTTAGGATTTAATTTTGATAGTTCAAGGGCCGTATATAAGCCGGTAAATCCCGCCCCGATTATTAAGTAGTCAGTAGGTTGGTAAAAACTCTGTTGTTCCCAAATACTAGGCATTGATGCCTGCTGGGGCGTGCTTGGGTTTGAGCGCGTACGCTGCTCCAAAAAGTATGGCGCCAAATACTACGGTTCCCAAGACCTGATTAACCAGGAAGGGTAGCCCTGCAACATAGGAAGCGAGTAGCCCGGAAGCATTTTGAGGATAAACGGGATTTGCAATCCAGGAGCCAAAGTTGGTTATGAGATAGAACACGATTGATGCTCCCAGACCACCCATCACAATCGGGGTCAATTTTAATCTCTTAATGCCATACTTACCAATAAGTACAGAAACTATCAAGCCTGAATAGATCCAGGCAAATCCTTTCGTGGCGAAGACAAAACCTTCAGAATAACTAGCGTAGACTATGTTATTGATCAATAAATCAGTGACCCACAAGGCAATAATAGGTACCAAAAAGGCTTTGAATTCACCCTTAAGCGCAAATCCTGCGAATAGCCCTGTAGCGATAACTGCGGTAAAATTTGGCGCATGTGGAATTAGTCGTGAAAACATAGCTAACACGATTAATGCAATAAAGAGTACGTTTTTATTTGCCTTCATAGTTCAAATGATATTCCGCAAAAATAGATAAGATTGCTGAGAGCACGAAAATTATGGTTTATACACTTTAAAATGTCCATTTTTATACAAAACCATGACTTGTTCAATCTCAGAATCTCCGGCAGATGCTGCCAGTACCTTTTTATCTTCAGCTGTTGATTCTTGTGTTTTCGTCGTATCTATAATACCTTGATTGGATGGCACGCCTGATACTTCCACTTTGCGAACACCTTCTATTGGGAATGAGGGAGCCTGTACATCGCTTACCGGAAAATCAGAACTGGGAAAGCTTTCCGGAGACTTTTCAAAGAGACTGCCTTCACCAGATAGGAGGTAGTCCATATTTACATTTGTAAAATTTGACTTAATCTGCAATACAACCTGTAGACTGGGCTTGTTTCTCCCCTTAAGAATATGACTTACAGTGGCACTGCTGGTGCCTATGCGTTCGGCAAATTCTGTATGGGATAGCCCGCTTTGGTCTATCAATTCGGCAATTCGTGTGCTTATATCCTCCATAATTTACAAATGTATAAACATTTGTTAAATACAATTAAATCTGGCGGAAAAAAGAAAGTTCATAATTGATTTAAAACTTAAGTATATACATTCTATTTATCTGAATTATAACTACATAAGAAAGTCTTTAACAAGTATATTAAGAATTGTTAAACACTCTATTTGTGATAATCAGGCTCTCTGAATATTATTTACTCCCATTCGAATGAATCTTCGGGTTAAACGATGAACCTATCCTTTCAATTGGTTTCGATGGTCGCCAAATTCTTAGGCCTGCAACAAAACATAATCTTTAACTTCGAATGGTAATTTCAACTCATGCTTCCAAAGTCATTTCGTCCGGTAGACTATCCCAGGTATCTCCAAAATCTATTCACTTCACGCTGGCTGCCTCAATCTTTGTGGTTGGAGTTCATGCAGCAATGGTCTCCCGGAGAATCTATGATTAAGCGTGAGGTTTTTGCCTATTCAACCGAAGGGAGAGCTATAGAACAAATTATCTGGGGGGAAGGAGAGAAGAAAGTGCTTATTTGGTCTCAGATGCATGGAAATGAACCTACCGGCACCATGGCTCTGGCTGATTTGCTGGTGTTTCTCTGCTCAGACGACGACTATAACGAGCTGCGACAATTTCTTAGGAATGAGCTATGCATATGCTTTGTACCTATCCTAAATCCCGATGGTGCCCAGAGATTTCATCGTCAAAACGCCAAAGGCATTGATCTTAACCGCGATGCCAGAAGGCAAAGCACGCCTGAAATGATAGCATTTATGCAATTAATACGAGGACTTAAACCTTCAGCCGCCTTTAATTTGCATGATCAGCGTAACATCTTCTCCGCCGGGAATTTTGCTAAGCCGGCAAGTATAAGTTTTCTTTCCGCATCTTCCGATGAATCACGCAGTGTGACACCGGTTAGAGCCAGAGCCATGGAGTTAATTGCCAGCATGTATCAACAAATAGCCCCAGAAATCCCTTCCTGCATTGGTAGGTATTCTGATGAGTTCTATCCTCGTGCTACCGGAGATTATCTGCACAGCGTGGGTATTCCCTGTGTGCTAATAGAATCAGGGGCGGCTATTAATGATGACTTACGACTTGTAGCACGGAAAATGAATTTTCTGGCCATACTAGAAGGACTAAGATGTATAGCGGGTAGTTTACCCGTTCAGGATTATCAAAAGATTTACCATCAAATTCCCGAAAACAGGGAATTGTACTACGATCTTATTCTGCGTGAGGTTCGTTTTAACAAGCCTGTTGATAAGCTTGTGCTAGACATTGCGCTATTGGTCAAGGAACAACTTGATGAGGAGTCTGGAAAATTATTGAAGACCTTTGTAGTCAATGAGATAGGGGATCTTAGTTATCATTTTGGTTTAAGTGAATTTAACAATGTGTCCCTACAGTTTGACCAATGGCCGCGCATTGATAAACCAGCAAATTTCAAAGTTTTAAAAGGAGAGAAGCTGCTCCTGGATTTTCAAGAAGGGCATTTAAATGAAAAGCATTAATCCATACAATCAGGAGCTTATTACTACATATTCTGAACTCTCAGATAAAGATATCAGTGATAAGATACAGGGCGCTCAGAGCTGTTTCTCGAAGCATAAGCACAGATCCTTTAATAGTCGCTCGGATATGATATTGGCTTTGGCTGCTGGGCTGAAGACCCGAAGAGAAGACTGTGCTCGCATAATGAGCCTTGAAATGGGTAAGCCTATACAGGAGGCCAGGGCAGAGGTCGATAAATGCGTTTGGGTTTGTGAATACTATGCTTCGGAAGCCGAGAAGCAGTTAGGCTTGGAGGAGGTGAACACCGATGCCGATCATTCTTATGTTCGCTATGACCCACTGGGAGTGATTCTGGGTATCATGCCCTGGAATTTCCCCTTTTGGCAGGTATTTCGATTTGCAGTACCCACCATAATGGCGGGTAATGTGGTTTTGCTCAAACACGCGTCGAACGTCCAGGGTTGTGCAGAGTTGATTGAAGAATTGTTCCTTGAGGCAGGTGCAGAGGAAGGTTTGTATCAGAATTTAAGAGTTGGTTCGGGAAGGGTAGAAGAAATATTGAGGGCAGCTGCAGTAAAGGCAGTGTCCCTAACCGGCAGTGGGCCGGCCGGAAGTGCCGTAGCAGCCATTGCCGGAGAGGAAATAAAGCCATCCTTGCTCGAATTAGGCGGGAGTTGTGGATTTATTGTGCTGAAAGATGCCGATTTGCAGAAAGCTGCCAGTTTGGGCATGAAGGCTCGTATGATAAACACCGGCCAGAGCTGTATTGCTGCTAAGCGATTTATAGTGGAGGAGGAGTTACATGATGAGTTTGTGGAGCGGTTAATTCAGGAAATGAGGGGCTTAAAATCGGGTAATCCTCTGCACGATGCCACACAATACGGCCCCATGGCCAGGGTTGATCTGGCAGAAGAGCTTGAAAACCAAGTAGCTAAAAGCTTAATGCAAGGTGCAAAGCTGGTGTTAGGGGGGCGACGAAATAAGGCGCTCTTTGAACCAGCCATTCTTATAAATGTAAGGCCGGGTATGCCGGCATTTGATGAAGAGCTCTTTGGTCCGGTAGCGGCTGTAATTAAAGCTGTGGATGCTAAGGATGCCGTGCGACTAAATAATTTGAGTGAATTTGGATTGGGAGTAAGCATCATCACCTCCAATTTGGATCAGGCCTATCAAATGAGCCTAGAATTGGATGATGGCGCTGTATTTATCAACGAAATGGTGAAGTCTGACCCCCGCATTCCATTTGGGGGCACTAAAAGTTCGGGTTACGGCAGGGAGCTCGGCGCTTTGGGTATTAAGGAGTTTGTAAATGCCAAAACAGTGCATGTGAAGAAGTAGAACTTTTAACTAAAAGTTTACCCCGTTTCACGGTGTTTGCTACATTCTACCGTGCTTGCCATTCTTAATAAAATTTTGGACGCTTTAATTACTGCTGACTCCTATTGGTAAGAACTAATTAAACGTGCCTAAGGGACTTTTAGCAGAGCTAGCCGGCTGAAGGGCGCAATTGCGTGCGCTGAAAGCGCACAGGGCATGGAGCCCGAGAAGACGGCGGTTTGGCCTGGCCAATAGCTCCTTTAAAAGTCCATATTTTTGATTCTTTTCATCAACTGGAAACGAACATTACTAAAACCTACACCTTGCTAAAGCCTAGCCATGCATCGTGTCATGTCGCAACTTTACCAGGATGGTGCTTTTTACATGGCCTGCCCCGTTTTACAGGGGGCAAAACGCAGTTCAGTTTAACAATAACCACCTATCGCTAACCCTTCAAAGCACCCTCTTAAACACATAGATCAAAAAAACGATCATTAACAGAGCGCCGAGAAAATAGAGTACACCACCATAGTGCGTTTTATGGACCTTCATGTCTTTGCGATAACTCCACACCAAATACCCTATGAATAAGATCATGAAAACTCCTGCAAAAATCCAATGACCGGTGGTGATATTTTCCATTATTTTGATACTAGAATTTCCACAAAGATACCATGAGAAGGCAAATAGATCACGTAGCAAAATTTCACGAAGTATTTCAAATTGGCAATGAAGACAAGCCTGTGGCTGACGTAGGCAAAGAGGTTTATGAATTGCGACATCGCCTGATGCACGAAGAAAATGAAGAGTACCTTGAAGCCGCACAGAAAGGAGACTTGGTAGAGATCGCCGATGCCCTGGGAGATATGATGTACATTCTGGCAGGAACCATTCTAAAACATGGGCTTCAGGAAATAATTGAGGAGGTTTTTGAGGAAATTCAGCGGAGCAATATGAGTAAGCTGGATAGTGACGGCAATCCTATAAGGAGAGCGGATGGCAAAATATTGAAGAGTGAACAATATTTCCGCCCTGATATTGCGGGCATCTTTAAGGAAAGGGGACATGAACTCTTCCCGGAGCAATTACAATCTATGAAATAGAAAAAGCCGGTGTTTAGCCGGCTTATTACTTAATTGGGAGTTTAAGTTCAGTGCGCGTTAAACTTGGTTTTTAGTTTGCGGATTTGACCCTTTAGTTTTTCAGTAGAAGCATTTACCGCTGCTTCAAACTTATCAGACTGACTGCTGGCAAATAAGTCGTTACCAGGAATATTCAGCTTCATTTCCGCAACTTTAGATTCTTTTTTATCGTCATTGGTTAGTTTCAGATACACCTCCGCACCTACGATTTGATCGTAGTACTTCACCAGACTTTCTGTTTTTTGACGGGTATAGTCGAGCAAGGCTTCCTCAGCATTAAACCCGACCGTTTGCAAGTCCATTTTCATTCTTCTCTGATTTGATTGTTTATGTCGTTCTGCCAAAAATAAGCTTATTGTAGTTACCTGAAAAATGATGTTGATCAGACAATTTGATGATTATGGAACAATATTTGGCAAGGAGTACGTGGATATTAATTATAATTTTGTCGACATACCGATAAATCCGCTACCAGAACAACAGCTGGAGCATCTGAAATGAAAACAATTTACACTATGAAGCGAATTCTCACGCTACTACTATTAGCTTTAAGCATCGGACTTTCTGCTCAGGAAGGACCGAAAATTTCAACCGCCGTAATTGCACTAGACCGCAACAGCGATATTCCTGATGCGAAGAAGTACATTGATGAAGCTACTGAAATCATCAACACCAAAGACAAGAGCACCATTAAGTATAAGGATCTGCGCAAGTATTATTTCTACAATGCTCAGATTCATTATTTCATTGCTATCAGTGAAGATCCGGAGATTAAGGCCTTGGAGCCCAATGCCCTGGATATTGCGGCTGAGAATTACAAGAATGTAATTGAATACGAGGCCAGTATTGCCAAGGAAAGTTATACCAGCAGAGCCAGAGAGCAATTGCCTTATGTAGCCAATATGTATGCTACCAGGGGCATTGAAAAGGCAGGTAATGAGGAATTTATGGCCGCTTATGAGGATTTTATGACCACGTACAATATGAAGAAGGATCTAAACCTGGGGGTGGATACTTCGATGTATTACAATGCCGCATTAATGGCTCAAAATGCCAAAAACTATGAAAAGGCAATTCCCATTTATGAGGAGTTAATTGAGATGGGATATAAGGGAGTAGTGTTTAAAGCTACGGATGTAGAAACCGGTGAAGACAGAGAATTTACCAGTAAGATCATGATGGATCGCAATGTTGAGCGAGGCAATGTTAAAGACCCAAGGATTGAGGGCGACCTTCGACCAGATTTGTATGTAAATGCGTCGAACCTGTATTTGCAGAGTGGTGATACCGCAAAGTATGATGCAATGGTAGCTGCTGGTCGGGTTAAATTTCCAGAGAATGAATCACTGCTGCGGGCTGAGCTCCAGAAATTTTTGGAAACTGAACAGTATGATAAGGCTTTGGTCAATTTGAATCAGGCGATCGAGCATGACCCTGATAATAAACTGTTTTACTACATTAAGGGATACATTCTTCAAACTTCGATGAATGATGTCAGCGCCGCTAGAGAAGCGTATAAGTTGAGTATTGAGAAAGATCCCAATTATCTGGAGCCACAGTATATGTCGGGCTTATCCTATATAGATGAAGCCAATAAACTGTCTGAGGAAATGAATGCCTTGCCATTAAATGCAACATCAAAGTATAAAGAACTGAAGGCTAAACAAGAGCAGGCATTTAAGAATGCATTGCCTTATTTCGAAGCCGCTCGTGATATCAATCCAAAGGACGTCGATACGCTGAATGCGTTAAAGGAAGTATACTACAAGCTGAAGAAACCCGAAGAAGCGATGAAGGTACAGGAAGCTTTAGATGCTCTTGGAGGAGGAGAATAAACAGACTTAGTTTTAGAAAACAGAAAGGGGACTTAAGTAATAGTCCCTTTTTTGTTGCCTATGGTTCTATTTGACATAATGTTAATTATAGGAAAAACTTACAAGTTTTGTCATTTAAGAATAATCGCGCTCCGAACCGTATTTACGTGATCCTGGCACACACGCCAAAGTTTTCCTATAATGATATTATGTCTCCGGCCCGATCTGCTATCGGGCCTCCGGGCTACGCCCAAATAGAGATCCGTCTCCGCGAGTTCAGGAACTAAATTTCGTCTTCGGGTTTTTCCTATAATTAGTCATTATGTAGAAATAGCCGCAATTTGCCATAGCGGCTGACTTGGCCTTAGCTCCGAAAGCCATTAAGTTTCATTTTTTTGCCCACGCGCGGTTCTCGTGTTCCCAGGCAAATGAGCCTCGCTGCACTGCGGCATATTCGCCTTTAGAAAATCTCGTTTAAGCAGAAGCTTTTTGGGATTCGTTTTCAACTACAACTACAGTCTCCGAATTCAGATATACGGGTTTATCTTCTTTTTCATCTTCATTTTGGCTTGAACCAAAACGAAGCAAAAGTTCAAGGCTTCATTTCTTCAAGGCCTTGTTTTCTTTGTAAAGCCAAGCTCGGCCGGGTGATCTCCTCAATTCTTCGGAGCTTCCCGGTCTCACTAAGGCTTTACTTTGAAAACCGGCCTTTCATAAATGAGGCCGGTCGCCTCACGAACATGTTTTTGTGAAGGACAAAAACTCTTCCTCGCTTTCAGATTTTTCTCCTTAACACTCTCGTCAATCCTTCAAGCTGTTCCTGCTTCAATCCAGCTTTGGGCCTCCCCTGCCTTTTCCTCGTCAAAATACCGGATATCCGCGTCAGTGAAGGGTTTCATAAAATCGGTCATCACCTCCTGCCACTTGCTTTCGCCAACGATAGCCACCTTTTCAAGCTGTTCCTTGTTTTTCAAGTCGAAATGCACATCGCGCCAAAAGGCGTGCATTGTCCAGCCCTTGAAATCCTTCATCTGAAAGTACCAGCGGATTGTGCCGTGTTCTTTGATTTTGCTGCGCAGCAGGGGCAGCATTTTATCGTAGTCGTCATCATTCAGCTTGCCCTCGGCTATCATATAAATGATGTTTCCGTTTTCTTCTATTTGTATCATTTTGAAAGTTTTAAAATCCGAAACGCCCCGCGCATTACAAAGGCGAATACGATTGCCCCTATAACCAAATCGGGCCACTTGCTGTTCAGGAAATACACCAGTATTCCGGCCAGTATCACACCTCCATTAACAATTATATCGTTGGAAGTAAAAATGGCGCTGGCCTGCATATGAGCTTCGTTGGTTTTGGCTTTATTTATCAAGAAGAGCGAAATGAGATTTCCAATTAAAGCCAGTATTGAAATAACAATCATCCATTGAAACAAGGGTGTTTCGCTTTCGCTGAAAAACCTTCTCACTACTTCTGAAAACCCCAGTAGTGCCAAGCCCAATTGAAAATAGCCGCTGATTTTGGCCACCTTCTTCTTTTTGGAAATGGTAGCGCCCACGGCAAAAAGGCTTAAACCGTAAACGATAGAATCCGCCAACATATCCAGCGAATCGGCCACCAAACCCATCGAGCGGGAAATTATTCCGGTAGTCATTTCTATTACAAAGAATCCGCAATTAATGCCTAGCACCCACCACAGAACTTTGCGTTGTTTGGAATCGTCAGCGTTTTGAAGAAGTTCCGCCTCTTGGGTTTCTACCAATGTGCCGCCCAATTGCAATGATGAAATGGCGGAGGTGATTTCTTCCGCATCCGAATCGTGGTAAACTTCCAACTGGCGGTTTTGCAAATCAAAATCCAGCCGCTTTACCTGCGCCAGAGGTTCCAGTTTGAGGCACAATAGCTGTTCTTCGGCAGCGCAGTCCATTTTCGGGATTTTAAATCTTGACCTTTTCATCACTCTACCCACCTGGCGAAACCCCTGATTTTTTAAACACCTCCAAAATCTCTGTTGGTATTTCCATTGGTCTTAGTGGAGGCACGTTTGAACCTCCGGTATTGCCAACTGGTATTTTACCCACAAAGGATTTTACACCTCCTACCAAAAGTCGAGGTAGCTGGCCAATAATTTCTTTGGCGCTTTTAATATGGATGCCAAACAACAGCATTTTCCAATGAACGTAGGAATGTTGGCAGGGATAGGCTTGTCCTAAAATATGCGCCCTCTCCAAATGGAACCAAGCCGTTTGAAGTTGGCCTGCATCAAAATGTATTTTGTACTCAACGAGTCCCTGGTTAAAGAAGGGCCTCAATTTTCGAGGCATTGAGATGTTAGTTTTCATAAGTCGATAGGTTTAATTCCAGACGCTACGAATACACCATTGAAAACCCCAAACCGCTGAAGTTCAAAATTTAAAACCTTAGTTTTCAAATATTGCCACAATGGTCTTTCCACTTCTCCTTTCCCAATCCATTTAATAAATTTTCCAAGCAAGCCAGGTTTTTCCAAATACCAATCTAAAATTACAATTCGACCTCCTGGTTTTAACATTGAAATCATATTGTCAATTATGCTTTCCCATTCGGGAATTCCCGATAGGCCTAAGTCACACAATACGCAATCAATATTCTCCAATCCTTTTGAACTGGTGTGGTTGTGCATCCAATTTTCGTCAATGTTCGTTGCATTTGCTAAATGCAAGTCGATGTTTGTCCAACTGTTTTCTCTGACTTTCTTCCTTGTCTGGTCGAGCATTCCTTTCGACAAATCAATTCCAATAATCAACCCCGAATTTTTCAGTTGGGATTGAAAATATTTAAAATTGACCCCTGTTCCACAAGGTAAATTCAAAACTGTTTGACCGTCCTCTAATTTCAGCTTTTGAATAGCGTACTTTCTGGACTTTTTATAATACCAGTTAGAAATGAAATCATAGATACCAGAAATCTTATCGTAGTACCGTATTGCTTTCTCTTGCTCTTCTTCAGTCCCATTCATTTATCTATACTTTAAGTTATTGAACTTCAGCCAATGTCATAATCAATCTCACGTGCCTTGTTAAAAGCTTCCCAACCTTCCTTGGCTGCATAGGGTACAATCAAAAGTGCAGCAACGGGGTCGGCCCACCACCAACCCAGCCAGTTTAAGAGCATCAAGCCTATAAGTACAACCACCGTTTGGTAAAGACAAATGAAAGTATCCTTTGCATCGGCCAACAGTTCGGGACTATCCAGTTTATGGCCGTAGTCCCTTTTGAAGTAAATAAGAATCGGGTTTACTACCAAAGAAACCAATAGTATAATCAAGCCCAAAGTGCTCCACGATGCAGTTTCTTGGCTGATGAGCTTGGCTGTAGATTCATAGGTAATGAAAATGCAAACCAGCGTAAAGGAAGCGGCTATCACATACAGCGTTATCTTTTTTCTTCGCTTTATCCGTTCTTCGTCTATCCCCTCAAGCTCTCCGTGCAATCGCCAACCCAAGGTAGCCGCGCTAATTACCTCAATAGTACTGTCCAATGCCCAGCCAATAAGAGCAGAACTGTTTGCTGTAATTCCAGCAATAAGAGCAACAATCACTTCTATTACATCGTAAATGACGTTCCAGATTTGGAGCCTCCTTGCTTTTTTTAAATACTTTTTCCGTGTTGCTTTCATATCTTAATGCGAATGTTCTGCTTCCCCCTTTTTCATTTCGGCAATCAAATAATAGGCATTGTTCAGGGCGAACTGCGCCCCACTTTCCACATCATCCAAAAATTGTACACCCACCCAACCATCATTGGAAGTGCCGGGCACGACACGTACGGGGGTAAACATCCATTCATCATTTTCTTTTTGGGCCACAAAGGCCAGATATTCATTCCCTTCGCGGGTAATGGCCGCTTCGGGCAAGGCCAAGCTTTGGGTGCTGTCCAATAAAATCTGCCCCCGGATGTACATCCCCGGGATGAGCTTTTCGCTCTTGTTTTCTATTTCCGCATGTACGTGTACGGCCTTTGGGTTTTGTTCAAACTTTTTACCCACAGAGTAAATTTTGGCGTACAAATCCTGTCCTTCCATCGTTTGCACCGAAAAGCGGATGCGCTGTCCCTCTTCCACCTTGTGTACATCTTTTTCAAAAACCATCAAATCCGCATGGATGTGGTCAATGTTTACGATTTCAAAAAGATCGGTTTCGGGCTGCACATACTGGCCAGTTTTCACCTCCACCTGCGTAATCGTTCCGCTGATGGGGCTTATGAGCGGCACCTGGTCGTAAAAGCTGCCGTCACGAATACGGTCAGGATTAATGCCTAACTGGCGCAACTGCGATTCGTAGCTTTTCACCATCGCCTGGGTGGCCCGGTAGTCAGCTTGGGTTTGCTGAAACGCCTTGCCTGATCCCACTTTCTCTTCGTACAATTTTTTCTGGCGCTGGTAGTCCTGTTCCAAAAATTGCTGGCGGTTCCAAGCTTCCAGGTAATCGCTCTGTATTTTGGTGAGATTAGGATGCGAGAGATAAGCCAGCACCTGGCCTTTTTTTACGTCATCGCCCTCTATCACTTTTATGCTACTCACATTTGCCCCAACAATGGCGGTTACCGTGGCTTCATTTTGAGGCGGCACTTCCAGTTGTCCGTTGGCCTCTACTACTGCTGACAGGTTTTTACGTTCTGGCGTACCTACTTCCATTTCCAAGGCTGCAAATTGAGCAGCAGTAAGGTGAACACTTTCACCCTCTTCTCCGTGGGCAGCGTGGTCTTCGTGGTTTTCTTCTCCATGCTGATGGCCTTCTTCTTCGTGATTGTGGGCGTCTTGTCCGCAGGCACTTAATAGAACTATAGCCACTGCCATCTTTGCCACTGAAATTAATATTGATTTCATTGTTTTTTGTCTTTTAATTTTTGGAGTTCAGATAATACTCCAGTTGAAATTTTGAATCGAGGTATTGCTGCAAGGCATCCATTGCGCTCACATCCACTTGCACCGCTTCTTTAAGGTTTTGGATAAAGCTCACATAATCAATTGCACCTTCTTTGTAGGCCAGCAATGAGCCTTCGCGCTGCTCTTGAGCCAATGGCAGGGCTTCATTTTTATAAAATTCCCAAGAGGCTTGCCACTTCCTAAATTGCTGTAAAAGCGCGCTGTACTCTGTCTGAATTTCAAATTGCGCTTGCCTCAATTCCTGCCGGGCAATCTCCCTTTGCACCTTTGCGGCCTGAGCCCTGCCCTGTTCTTCCATAAAAAACAAGGGAATGGTAAGCCCAAGTTGATATTGGTAAAAACCATCCTGTCCCCCAACTTCCTGTATGCCGTACTGGGCATTCAACTTGGGCAAAAATCCAGCATTTGCAGCTTTGCGTTCTGCATTGGCTACCTCCACTTTTTGCCGGGCCAGTTGAAGCATGGGGTGTTTACTTAGCGAATCAGGCGTGGGCAGTTCCCCGCTAAAGGTAGCGGGCATCTCAGGCTGCGGGGCAAAAAATGTATCACTCACCAGCCAAAGGTTCATCCGATAAAGGGCAGCTTGGTAGTCAAATCCCGCTTGCGATTTTTGCAATGAAATTTGCTTTACCTGATTGGCTGCGGCCAGGTACGCCAGCTTGCTGGTTTCTTCCACTTCGTAGCGCAGCTTTGCCCCTTTTTCAAATTCTTGGTAAACCGAATCAAGCTTTTGGTACAATTCCAGACGTTGCCGTGCTACGAGGGCATTGGCATAAGCCTGTTTCACCTGCTGCCGTAGTTCCAGTTCGCTCAGTTTCAAAGCCGCTTCCGCCAAAGCCACCCGCTGCTTTTGTGCCTTCAGCTTGGGCGCA
Organism: Owenweeksia sp.; assembly: GCA_965229445.1. GTDB lineage: Bacteria > Bacteroidota > Bacteroidia > Flavobacteriales > Schleiferiaceae > Owenweeksia. The sequence goes on along the minus strand of OZ245876.1, from coordinate 1,819,123 downwards.
ATCCCAAATACCTCTATTTGCTGCTGCTGAATACCGACTGTGGTGTACACACCATTTCCGCTCCCACCTATCTCTTCACCACCCGTAAAAACCTGCGTGTTGCCCAGGTTCCAGGCGGTTTTCTTTAAAGATTGCTGTTGTTCGATTTTTAACTGGGCCGCCTTTAGCTTCGGATAATTTTCAATGGCGCGGGAAATGGCATTTTCCAAACCAATGGCTGGCAGACTATCGACTTGTTGCCCTTTAGCCGAACTGCTTCCCGCCAGGAATAAAAGGAAAGGTAATAGCACGGCAACCGCATTTTTCATTTTTGTGGTTTTAAAAGATTGGTTTTCTGTCCATCGGTACAAAATCGGCAATACAAAAAGGGTCAGAAAAGTGGCACTTATCATTCCCCCAATTACTACCGTGGCCAATGGCTGCTGCACCTCTGCTCCAGCAGAAGTTGAAATAGCCATCGGTAAAAAGCCAAGGATGTCGGTAAGCGCGGTAAGCATAACCGGCCTGATCCTTCTCTTGGCGCCCAGCCGGATGCGCTCGCCTAAATCCAAAACGCCTTCCTCTTTCAACTCATTCCAGCCGCTAATGAGCACCAGCCCGTTGAGCACGGCCACACCAAACAGCACGATAAAACCTACCCCTGCCGAAATGCTAAACGGCATATCGCGCAACCACAACGAAAACACCCCGCCAATGGCTGCCAAGGGAATAGCCATATAAATCATAAGGCTTTGCTTAAAGGAGCGGAGTGCAAAAAATATGAGGATGAAAATCAAGGCCAGGGCAATTGGCACCACCACCTGCAAACGGCCGGTGGCCCTTTCCAGGTTTTCAAACGCCCCCCCGTAGCGGATGTAGTAGCCAGCAGGCAGTTCCAGTTGGTCGTTTAGCTTCTGCTGGATTTCTTCCACCAGGGTTTTCACATCGCGGCCACGCACGTTTACGCCCACATAAGTCCTGCGGTTGGTATTATCGCGGCTTATCTGCATGGGGCCTGGCTGGTAGCTGATGTTGGCCACTTCCCGCAGCGGTATTTGAGCACCTTCAGGCGTATTGATGTAGATGTTCTTTAAATCACCAATATTGGTACGGTGGGCAGAATCCAACCGTACCACCAGGTCAAAGCGCTTTTCACCTTCAAATATCACCCCGGCCTTTCCACCCGCAAAGGCGGTTTCTATTACCCGGTTGATGTCGTTGACGTTAAGCCCGTACTGCGCCAGTTTACCGCGCTGATAATTCACCGTCATTTGCGGCAATCCGGTGGTGGCCTCCACCTTCATATCGCCCACGCCTTCCACGGTGGCTATTATTTTTCCCATTTCTTCGGCCTTTGCCGCCAAAATGTCCAAATCTTCGCCATACAGCTTTACAGCAATGTCTTCTCTCACCCCGGTCAGCAATTCATTGAAACGCATTTCAATAGGCTGGGTAAATTCGTAATTGACCCCGGGAATAAGCTCTACGGTTTCTTTCATTTTGGCAATTAGCTCCTCTTTACTTTCAGCAGATGTCCACTCGTCCTGAGGTTTCAGGATTACGAAAATGTCGGCTATGTCCATCGGCATAGGGTCGGTGGGTACATCGGCTACGCCTATGCGGCTTAGGATATGCTTCACTTCGGGAAAGTTTTCCTTTACCAGTTTTTCCACTTTTGTAGTGGTTTCAATGGTTTCAGACAGGGAACTGCCAGGCTTTAAAATGGCGTGGAATGCGATGTCGCCTTCATCCAGTTGCGGAATGAATTCCCCGCCCATTTTAGCGAAAGTGAAAACCGCCAAAGCCAGCAAGGCCACAGTCGAACCAATGACCAGCCCCGCCCTGCGCAACGTGCCGTTCAGTGCGCGTTCGTATTTATCTTCCAGCCAAATCACGATGCGATCGCCCCAGGTTTTCTTTTCTTTTGGGGTAACCCGGATGAAAAGTGCGGAAACCATGGGCACGTAAGTGAGGCACAAGAGCATTGCCCCCAGCATCGCAAACATAAAAGTGAGCGCCATCGGCTTGAACATTTTGCCTTCCACACCCTCCAAAAACAGGATGGGAACAAACACGATGAGGATGATGAGCTGACCAAAGAAGGCAGCGTTCATCATTTTGCCGGAAGCACTCTTGGTAATCTTGTCCCGCTTTTGGGCGGTAATTTTTTCGCCCTTGCCAAGCCGTTGCACCAGAAAGAACACTGTTCCTTCCACGATGATGACCGCCCCATCCACGATAATCCCAAAGTCGATAGCACCCAAGCTCATCAGGTTGGCCCATACGTCAAACACGTTCATTAAAATAAAAGCGAAAAGTAAAGCCAGCGGTATGGTGGAAGCCACGATGAGGCCGCCCCGCCAGTTGCCCAACAGAAAAACCAATACAAAAATTACGATAAGCGCACCCTCCACAAGGTTGGTAGTAACGGTGCCGGTGGTTTGGGAAATCAAGTCGCTCCTGTCCAGAAATGGCTCAATGGAAACGCCTTCGGGCAAGGATTCCTGGATTTGAGCCATCCGCTCACGCACGGCTTCAATCACCTCGTTGGAGTTCGCTCCCTTTAACATCAGTATCATTCCGCCCACGGCTTCGCCCTGGCCATCTTTGGTAAAAGCTCCGTAGCGCACGGCATTGCCGAACTGCACGGTAGCCACATCTTTTATCCTGATAGGGATTCCATCCATGGTTTTCACCACGATGTTTTCTATGTCTTCCTCGCTTCGCGCCAGTCCTTCGCCCCTGATGAAATTGGCCTGATGGTCTCTTTCGATGTAAGCCCCGCCTGTGTTTTGATTGTTCATCTCCAGGGCTTCAAACACATCGGTAATGGTGAGGTCGATGGCCTTGAGTTCATCGGGGTTTACGGCCACTTCATACTGCTTTAGCTTTCCGCCAAAGGCATTTACTTCTACTACGCCTGGGACCATCGCCATCTGCCTGCGCACTATCCAGTCCTGCATGGTACGCAAGTCCATTGCGGAATATTCGTTACGATGGGTTTCATCTACCGTAAGGGTGTACTGGTAAATTTCGCCAAGTCCTGTGGAGATGGGCCCCATAAAAGATTCTCCAAATCCTTTTGGGATTTCTTCTTTTACCATAGCCAGCTTTTCATTGACCAACTGGCGGGGCAGATAGGTGCCCATATCGTCTTCAAAAACAATGGTGACCACCGACAGGCCAAAGCGTGATACAGAGCGGATTTCCACAACGCCCGGCAGGTTGGCCATAGCCACTTCCACGGGGTAGGTCACAAACTGTTCGATGTCCTCAGTGCCAAGGTTAGGAGCTTGTGTGATAACCTGTACCTGGTTGTTGGTAATGTCAGGCACCGCATCAATGGGTACTTTGGTGATGCTCCAAATCCCCACGCCAATGAGGGCAAGGGTGAGCAAACCTATAATGAGCTTATTCCTGATGGAATAGGCAATGATGTTATCAATCATTGGAAAATATTTAATTCAACTAAAAAGAAAGGGATGGACAAGGCAAACTTGTCCTAACGAAAAGTTGAATTAAACTTGGGGAGGCTGCAATAGCTGAGAGGGGCAGGCATCCAAGAGCTGGCCAGTGTAATTTTGTGTAGCAGAGATTTCAGGAATGGCAATACCTGTGATTTTAGGTTGAGCCATATGAACCACCGAAGTATGACAACATTGGCACACACAAAATGGCGTACAAAGATCCTCGCCCGCTGGATGGTCGTGTCCGGAATGGTCATGGTCAGATATGAGTTCCTGATGGAAAGCCTGACTTTCGGTATCGGCATAATCCGAACAAGGCACTACGGAAAGTGCCAGGAAATAAATTGATAGTATGGCGGAAAGGATTCGCAAAACGGGGCAAATATAGAAAATTGATGACGTTAGATTATCAAACTCATTTAGCCTTCCCTATTTAAAATGAAGGGATGATCTTTTCAACTTGCCTCAGCAACAACTCTGACCTTGCTGAATGGGCGGACATTTTTCTGAGCCATAGCTACAAAACACACAGCAATCTCCTTTTTGGGGTTTCAGCAAGGTTTTACAGCTTTCGCACTCATAGAAGAACTGACAGGCATCAGTTGGCATTTCTTCTTCCTTTTGGTGTCCGCAGTTTGGGCAGGTGATTGTTGATTCTAAAGTAGCTTCCATTTGTTTCTTTACGTTCATTAAACCATATGTGATATGTCTGAGGCAAGGGTTGGATAAGAGAAAATCATACTTTTTATCTCGTTGGCTTTCAGACCAGCATTCATTGCCATAGCAAAGAGGTTTATACTTTCTTCTGCTTCCGGCCCTATCAAGTGTGCGCCCAATATTTTATTGGTCTCCTTATCAACCAAGGTCTTAAAGGCATAATGCTTTTCATTCAATCTTTTGGCATTAAACCACTTAGGTACGGAACTATAATTCACCTCATAGTCTATGTTTTTTCCCTCTGCCTCTTTTTCGGTCATACCTACTGATGCCATTGCCGGAATGGTAAAAACAACCGTTGGAATTGCCTTGTAATCGGGGGTCTTTTGATTTCCTTTGAGAATGTTTGAAGCAAGGATATGTCCTTCCATAACCGCTACCGGAGTTAATGGTAAGCCATTGGTTTCAGCGGTGTCGCCTGCCGCATACACGTGCTTGTTTGTGGTGCTTTGCAAATACTTATTTACTTCAACCCCTTTTTTACTGAATTTGACATTGCCTCTCTCCAGGTCAAGGTCGAATATCGCTGGCACTCTGCCAGCCGAATTAAATACTGCATCAGCAGTAAATTCCTGCTTCCCATCCTTTCCCTCGCCTTTTATTTGGTAGGTCCCCATATTCAGTTTGTTGATTTCGGTTACCTCGATGTCCAGAACTATCTTAATTCCCAAATTTTCCGTTGCTGTCACTAAATGCTTAACAATGTCATGCTCGAAATTCTCAAGTGGGGATTGACCTCTGTGTACTATAGTTACTTCTGCTCCGCAACGCGCAGCGATGTGGGCAAATTCAAAGGCAATGTATCCACCACCAATAAACAACAGAGAAACTGGCAATTCTGGAAGATTGAGAAAGTCGGTACTGGTCAAGGCATGTTGTTCACCGGGAATGTCAAGCGTTCTGGGTTTTGCCCCTGTGGCAAGCACAATTTTATCCGCCTTAATGGTGGATTTACCAACCCGTAACTGATTTTCCCCTTCAAATGTGGCGGGTGAATGAAACATTTCAATTCCATTCTTTTCGTATCCTTTTTCAATTTTAGAAGGCATTGGCTCAGTAAAGGACTTTTTGAAAATCATTGAATCCTGCCAATTGATGGTAAGCACTCCTTCAAGACCTTTACTCTGTAGTCTTTTACTAAAGTCGAGCGCTTCGGTTGCCCCTATAAGTACTTTCTTAGGGTCACAGCCTCTCAAAGCGCAAGTTCCCCCGTATGGCAGTTCATCCGTAATACCAACTGAAAGTCCCTTTGAAGCACACTTGTTGGCAACCGTCATTCCCGCCATACCTGAACCGATAATAAAAACATCAAATTCCTTCACGTCCAATTATTTATAGCCGGTTACTTCATAACCCGTTGAATTAATGGCTTCTTCAATATCTCCTTTGCTTGTTTTCGATTGGTCAAATTTCACAATGGCGTTTGCGCTTTCGTAGGAAGCGTTGACTTCTACTATTCCGTCAAGTTGATTTACTTCGTGATTTACGTGTTCAGCACAGCCGTTACAGGTCATTCCACTAATGTTAAATTCAAACGTTTCTATATCCCATTTATCAAAGATGACTACCTCCTTACTTTGCTTGGGATAAAAAACATCTGCATAAAGCGGAAAGGCCAGCATCAGCGCGGAAAAAACGGTTACTATGCCCAAGAGTGTTTTGGATTGAATAAATTTTGGCTTCTCATCTTCCTCACAAGCACAATCGATTTCTTCCTGTAGGCGGGGTTTCAGTTTCTGGTACCAGGCAAGGCCAAGAACCAAAACCGTAAGGCCTATAAGATACGGCCTGAATGGTTCGAGCCACGAAAAGGTTGCAGCGATTCCACTACTTCCTGCAATCAATGCCAGCACCGGGGTAATACAGCACAGCGAAGCTGCAATAGCCGTGAAGATTCCAGTTCCTATTAGTTTTTTGTCTGTATTCATGTCGTTTCTAAAACTTTACTCTCATTCAATATTTTGAAAAAAGGATTTAACAGTGCCTGATATTCCGTTGTTAGGGAGTAAAAAATGGTTTGCGCCTCCCGTTCTGTTTCGATAAGATTTCTGTCTTTCAGCTTTCTCAGGTGCTGGGAAACCGCGGAAACATTCATTCCCAGAATATCACTCAGATCGCATACACACAGACGTTTTTCCTCATGAAGTAGAAAAAGGATTTTCAAACGAATATTATTGCCAGCCAAAGACAGCCCATTAGATAACCAGGTGAAAGTTTCACCAAGTTCTGAAATCATGTGCTGGCATTGGTTTATTTGCTCAGCGTCCGCCTGCTGCCTTATGCAAGTATTGATTTTCATAAGGGCAAAGATAGTATATTCCATTATTTTAGCAAATGCTTAAATACTAAAAGCGGAAGTAAAATTGAACACTACTTATTCGGACTTTAATCCGTCAGGCCGTTAAAGTTCGCTCCGCTCCTAAAACCGCCTTCCTGCCCCCTCCCCTTTCAATCCGTCCAAAGATGGCCCGCGCCCAAACCAATAAAAAAATGAAAGCTTAATTCACTCCTCGGAAAAAGGAGAATCCGTTTGCAGAAGGGAAGTTACATACAGCCTTTATGGCAAGCCAACGCTTTCAGGCTCCGCTGCACTGCGCCTGAACCCAAAGCTATATTTACATAATGCAGTACATTATAAGGTAAAAATAAAGCCTTCTAATGCGAGTGTCACATTGAGCGCAGTCTAATAGTAAGTAAGAAAACAATTTCCGAATACGAGCGTCACATTGAGCGGAGTCGAAATGTAGCGAGTATTCAATCCAAAATCAGATATCATGGCGTCACACTGAGCCTTTTACAATCTTCCTTTAAGGACTTTATGTATCCGCTATTCTTCGGGCTAAAGCCCAAATAGATTAGCGCAATGATTGATGTTACCAACGGATGCTCAGCATTTCGATAATCTCGGTACACACTATTAGACCTGCCATCGCTGTCATGCTCCGCTTGATACCATTCCTGCGAGCCTTGCCTTCGACACATAAACCGGAAGGCAGGGTTTTTTACCACTTGTCTCGCCTCCTAGCGGGATCATACAAGTACATTATAAGGTAAAATAAGCGATTAAGAGTACGAGTGTCACCTAGCGGCGCAGTAATTTTCGTTCACCGCGACATTGCGCTCATCCTGGCTACAAATTGTACTGGAATTTTAGGGTGAGATCTAACCCCCAACCACTTAACTGCTTATCAGATTCATCAGCTAAAGGACTTTTCATATATGACGGACCTAGAGCTATATTAAGGTCTATAGGCCGACCTGAAGACAAATTAAATTTGAAATATGGCCTAATCAGAAAGAGTGCAGCATAATCAAACGCTTGATCTATATACTCATATTTGATATTAGGGTATATGCCCAAATCAAATCCTGGTTCAAACCATTTATTTAAAGCATAAGACGAGCCAAACAATAGAGCCATATTTACTAACTCAAAATCATAGACATTGCTTATTCCTTGCTCTTCTTTCTCAATTCCTCCTTTTAAGGTCATGAAGCCTAGAGACTGGTGTAAATACCATTTTTGACTTATACCGTGGTGAAAACTTATTAAAAACTGATAATGTCCTAATTGCCTGTTAACTGAATATTTAGCGGGCAAAGTCACAGAGGAATTTAAGTTATCAGAGACCTTCAAGAAATCCAGGCCTCCCCCATACTCTATTGAAATTGAATTTTGCTGTCCAAAACTGGAAAGAAAACTAACACAAGACATTATTATTAACCAGTACTTCATTCTTTTCGTGGAGGAAGGCTTTAAACACATTATCAAGTAGCGATCCTGAACATATAATTATTTTTACATCTGTCCAAAATAAATTTCATTAGAGCATATAAAAGGAGCCTTGCCGTAAAGGCTGTATTTAAGCTTGTGCAACGCCTCAAAATCACACGCTCCATGGGTCAAATTACACTTCTTGGACAAGTTATCCAGCTGCTTTCCACTCTAAGAAGTTGGCAGTCAAACCTATAGATGAATACGCACATAATTAATGATTTCAGCGGAGTTTGTGCTTTCTCAGGAATCTGTGGGATGAGGTGAATGCTTAATTCACTTCACGAAATACGGACAATCCGGTTCCAGAAGAAAAATCATGTGCAGCCTTGTTGGCAAGCTTTTACTTAGCCATTCCATAAACTCAGTCCTGACCTCTTGAGGTATCCAGGCATTCAGGCTCCGCTGAACTACACCTAAGCCCAAAACAGTAATTACAATTTATTTCGTCTATTGATGGATAATCCGAATACATTAAAAGATTAACGATCAGGGATTATCTGTCACTTAAAGTTGTTATTCAAAAAGATATCGTCGCGCCTACATCAAATCAATTAAAAAAGCCAGGGCTCGATCCCAATTATTAATCAACTGACCATTTAATTGTTCCAGAAAAATAATAACTTGTAGGGTACGAAGGGTAACTTTCCTAGGTCTATGAATTCACTTTATAAAGTATTTCCCTTGCTTATTCTGCTGTTCATTTTCCCATCTTGTGGCGACGATGATTCTAATTGCAATGATTCTGCGGCGGATTGTACTGGTATTTGCCGCGATTGGGATGGTTTAAGCTGTAAATGTGAGACGGATGGATTCTATGAAGGGGTTTGCCTCAATGCGGGAAATAGCGAGGATTACGATTATGGAACCTGCAGTTGCATTTGTATTGGCGGTTGGCAGGTAGTGGTTGGTTCGGACGGCTCAGAAGCTTGTACTCATTGCCCTATCCTGCCATCAGACTGCCAGAACGGTGGTGCTTTTGACGCTGATAGTTGCCTTTGCGATTGTCCGGTTGGTTGGATGGGTACCTATTGTGATGCGGTTGACACAAATGCCCCCGGTGCATTTGTATCATTTGAAGCTACAGTGGATACTAGCTTCCTGGGCTTGTTCAAAGAATCCTCACCAACACAGTTCATTCTAAAATCAGATGAAGCACTTATACATGCAAAAATCGATAGTATTGAGTTTCGAATGCGCTTGAATCAGCCGGGGGATACGCTTAAAGAAGGCAGCTTCCCGCTTAGTACTAATCCTCTGGAGCATCACATTGTTTACATAATAAAGAACAGGCAGTACAATGTGGTGAGCGGTACATTGATTATTGAGAAAAAGACTGGCGTTAAACATCTCAAGGGTAGGTTTTCTGGAAACTTTAAAGATATTCAGAACCAAAATTTAGCTATTGCGGATGGTCAGTTTTGGATAAGAAACTAGCGTAACCACCTGTACGGTTTTATTCCATCAGGTATCACCAGATAAGGATTTTCTCACCTCAGAATTTCATTCCAACACATGTTTGACCGGTTCTTTTGATGATTAAATCATCGTTTACCTTTAGCGCGCGGGGGCAAGCCCCCTCCCCGACTATAATTTAGGTTTTTAAGAACAACTAGCCGTTTTTTAAACGTTTACATTCATTTAGATGTAACATCCTTTTACCTTGACGTGATCTCGAACACTTTACTGTCAATCTTTAAAGGCACTCAGATGGGACTGATCATCAACTTATTCGCGGCCGGGGTTGCCACCCCTGACCCATAATCAACTTACGAATAATTAAGCAATTAGCCGTTTAATAAACATTTAACAACGACTAGTTTTCAAGGGTTTAAAGTTTTTGGCGCAAGACTTGCATATCATTCCTTAACTATTACATAATTCTTCAACTAAAACACGCTATGATGAAAAGATTACCGCAGCTCTTCGGCCTAATGTTGCTCTCTCTCCTCTTAATCCTCTCCTCTTGTAGCAAACAAGGTTGCACGGATCCGGTGGCGCTAAATTTTGATGCTTCTGCCCGTTCCGATGATGGAACCTGTATCTATCCCAATGTTCTAAGCAGAGTAATCAGTGTTTTACCTCATGAATGGCAAGGAGATGGTTTCATGTATACAGCAATAAAACTTGCCCCACAACTCACACCAAATGTTGTCGGGGATGGAGTCGTTTTATGCTATCTCGTAGAACCCGACGGATTGCAAATTCAATTACCGGTATCCATACCTCGTATTGAAGGTTATACCAGTAGCTACTGGTTTAATTTTTTAACTGGCGACATTGAGTTTGTGATTCAGGACGATGATGGCCTTACCCCTCCTCCGGCAGATCGTATTGACTTTAGAGTGGTCATTATTGATCAGTACATCCTCGATTCAGAACCCGATGTTGACCTATCCGATTATCAGGATGTGGCGCAGACCTTCGGCATTGAGGAGTGACGTTTTGAAGGCAGGTGTGTTAGCTCAATATCATCCCAACCTACTTGTGACTTGATTCTCTTTCATCTAAAGGTACATCAATTTGCCACGTATGGACGCATCTTTCGTGTACTGGAAAATAGCGACCGATCTCCACATTATCACTTAAGTGAAGCTTATCATCAGTGCTGTTAACAGGTGTATTCTTAATTGACCATGAGCTTTAGACATAACTAAGGCTTCTGAATTGTTCTAATTAAGCCATTTACCCACTGCTTTACCAGGGTAGATATAAAATTTACCTCATCTGGGTTATTGCACTCAGCAGGTTTTACCTAGAATTTTGATGCTCATATAACAATCTGTAAATCGATAACAATGATAAAATTTTACTCCGGAGCGATTCTCTTATTATTCCTGTGCCTATCAAGGCCTTCAATTGGGCAAGCCATATTAATCACGGATAGTATGCATGTACCACGGGTAAACCATGAGGTACAGCCATTGGGCAATGGTAAATTTCTGGTTATGGGAGGGCGCAATACAAGCCAGGGAATTGGTTTTCACATAGAGCGATCTTGTGAAATCTATGATGCTAACACCGGCACCTGGAGCATGACGGATAGTTTGCAGTTTGGACGAAGTTTCTTTACGTCTGTAGTAACTACTACCGGAAAAGTTTTGGCTATCGGCGGTGAGACTACGGTCAACGGACCGGTTTTGAATACCGAGGTTTTTGATCCAGCCACAGAAACCTGGTCAATTGCAGGTGTAGCGCCCCTAATGGCTAAATGCGACGCTGTGGTTACTTCTAGCGGGGAAATTTTGGTGACCCGATATAATAAGTATTATAAAGGATCGCCCGATGGTAGCAGTTTTATCGATGTCACTCCTGCTCAACACAATGGCAGTGGAGAGTTTCCCGAATGCATTGAACTGAATAATGGTAATATTCTATGTGCTGGAAATCAACCTAGTAGTAATAACGAGTTTGGTGTTGAATACACCAATTTTGTGATAACCGCCACGAATTACAGAACGGGCAATGGTACCGGAAATTTAATGGCACCCCTACCTGGTGGAAAAGTGTTGCTGGCTGGACCAATAGGTCAAGGGGCAAAGCTTAGTGAGATATATGACCCTGTGACCCAAACCTTTAGCGTAGCTGACACTTTCAGCCGGTCTATGGCCAGTGATCTCATGCCTATGTCTGATGGCAGAGTGGCGGCAATGATGCAAAACGATCTTTTGGGTATTGGTGGTCCTGGAACCAAAATCTTGGAAATTTATGATCCATTGACAGATACCTGGACACAGGCTGCACCACACTACATAGAAAATACGATCGGTGCACGCTCCATTAGTATCGGAAATGGCAAATACCTCATTTGTGGGGGGATCGATAACTTCCAATCCTTTAATTCGGGTTCCAGGGCCGCTTTTATTTTTGATGAGAATGGCACCCCTGCAGTAAGTCTTAAAGAAAATATACATATTGATTTGAGCCTGGTGCGGGCCGGGCAAAACCAGATAAGAATAGCAGGAACTTCAGAGTCTTTATCACAGGTGGATAAACTAGAACTGTACAATATGGCGGGTCAGTTATTGAATAGACAGACTGTTGATCCACAATACAATACGATTGTGATTCCCTTATTACCACGAGGAATTTATATCGTACTCCTGTCTAACAAAAGCGGACAATATCTTTATCGGCAGCGAATGAATTTCTAATCCATTCTCACGTTTAGGGAGATTTGAGTTAAATCTTACTGATAGTCCATCAACTAATACCTGGTCTCAATAGGCCGGGTATTATTTTTGGCTAGATTACAACTTAAGTTTCCGAGACAGCTAAAAAACTGACTGCCAATTGTTTTAGAATAGAAACGGCTCTTTTATGTATGGATTAAGCCTATATAAATCAATAATCTTTTGTTTTTTTCTTTTATCATGACCCTTTTTTTCAAGAATTGGCACGTAATCTAATAGGCAGATATTCCAAGCCTTTATTTTAAAGACAAACATGGAGGAAATTCATAACTTTAGTTACACCTAGTCAACGGTTTATGACAATAAATTTTCCATCAATTTTATACGGCATGCAAAGGATTTACACCATCAAATCTTTGGGTATAACCTGTCTTTTTCTGTTTGCGCTGCTCTCCTGCCAGAAAGAAGATGTAAACAAAAACCCTCAGGCTCCGGAGCAAAATCCGGTGGCTATCAACCCAATAACCTCAGGCCTAGCCTCAATAAATGATATTTTTCATCTTGACATTAGCGACGATGGACGCTATATCTGTATCACCACCAAAGCCAAACTGGTAGGTAATGATAATGATGATTTTGGTGATGTCTATCGATACGATCGTCAAGCTAATACGATGACTCTGGTGAGTACAAACCTTAGCAGCAATGCCTTTTCGGCTTCTATGACCGCCGATGGTAGTACCATACTGTACACCGCTTCGCAGCATCCGGATGTTCCCAATAGCCCTACGGCTATTTACTATTGGAAAAATGGCAACATCCAAACGGTACAGGAAGGGCAGCAGGATCCACTGATATCCTGGACTTCTTTTACCCCTTTGGTTTCCTACTTCAATTTAATATCCCCGGATGGAAAATACATTGCTGCCAACGTGGATCTCAATTTCTTTGTCTATGATATAGCCGCACAAACTAGCGTGCAACTCGGCAATGGCAACCCCACGGATTTTTCATCCGATGGCTCCGTTCTGACCTATGTGCTGGTTGATGTCTTATCACCGCAAACATCGCCTACGGTTTGGTATTGGGAAAAGAACTCAGGCAACAGTCTGCCCATAACCAAAAGCACTAAATACAGTGACAATCCCAAAATAAGCGGCAATGGCCGCTACATTGTTTTTGCCTCAGAAGACGGTAGCTTTATTGGTGCTACAGACCAAAATGGCCTCCAGGATGCTTTTTTGTTTGATCGCCAAACGCCTAAATACACCAGACTTTCAGCGGCAAATGCCAATGGCGAGAGCAATCATCCGGATATTTCAAATGATGGCAGTGTGATTGTATTCTCCACTACTGCCAATAGCCTGGGGGTAAAAGACGATAATCTCTTCTGGGACATCTATCTGCAACAAAATGGACAGTTGCGCAATCTTACCAATGGTACAGACGGTCATTCAGTATATCCGGTTCTGAGTGGCGATGGCCGCTTTGTCGTATTTGTTAGTGAAGCAACAGACTTTGGAGGCAATGGCGCGGGACAGGGGGCAAACATTTTTGTAGCCGGACCTTTGAAATAAATGAATTAGTACTCTAATAATATAGTGATATGAAATATCGTACTTCCCTCCTTTTGATGGTGATCGTGTTACAAGGTATGCTGTTTAACCTTTTTGGTCAGCATAGCTTTGCTACACCTGCTTCACTAGCCCCGGAAGCTTCGAAAGAAGCTAATGCCGGTCAACATTCTCAAATATACCAGGCTTCACTTTTAGGGGAGGCCGGGGTGAACCAAATTGTAACCAAGTGGGGTATTAACTTTAAACCACGTTCTAGTAGAGTACACCCTGAAGGTGAACTTAAAGAACTCAAAAAGAACAAGACCGCGCTAAAGCTTAATAGCCTTACGGCTGATGAGTCAAATGCTGAAAAAAAGAACAGCGCATCCCCGCCTATAATCGGATCCAATTTTGAGGGAAACTGGTCGGTCGTATCTCATCCTCCGGATAACAATATTGCCATCTCCAACGGAGGAAAAATAGTATCTGTCAATAACGATGGGGTTGAATATTATGATCAAAGTGGAAATTTGCTTTATCTCGATAATTGGTCGGATTTTATAAATGACAATTCATTGACCAGTACCATCTATGACCCGGTAATACAGTATGATTCTCAGGCAGATCGCTTTGTTCTGGCCGTATTACATGGCACCAGCCCTTCAACCTCCAAAGTACTTGTGCTTTTTTCAAAGTCAAATGACCCGGCCAGTGGATGGAATTACTATTCGCTCTCAGGTAATCCCTTAAATGATGGTTCCTGGTTCGACTATCCTAAGCTAGGTATATCTGATCAGGAAATTTTTATTTGTGGAAACCTTTATGACAATAATGATAATTTCAACCAGTCCATTATTTATCAGGTAGAAAAGAGTCAGGGGTATTCAGGTTCAAGCTTAAACTGGCAATATTGGTTTAATCTTTCGGCCACTCCGTTCCCCGCCTTTACGCTGGTGCCTACGACCTATGGGCAGCAGGGAAATGTAGGTCCAGGAATGTTATTTGTAAGTACCAGACCAGGCGGAGAATCAAAAGTGCGTTTATGGCAAATCACGGACTATATCAATAACAATCCAGCCTTGAACTCATTCACAGCTAATGTGACAACCTACAGTCCAGCCGGTGATGCCTTTATGCCCAATACCAACCGGGTGTTAGACAATAGTGATTGTCGTATTCTCCATGCTTTTTATCTCAATGATATTGTACATTATGTCTTTAACACAGATGTGAATCAAGGCTGGAACGGTATTCACTACAATCGACTGGATATTCAAAATCTTACTAATCAAACGGCCACTCTTGGAAAAGCTGGTGTGGAGGATTATTCCTTTCCTGTGGTAGCGTCTTTTGCCACTCAGGTTAGCGACCCTACGGTGATGATTTCTTTTTTACACTGCTCGCAAAGCGTATTTCCTTCAACTAGTGTGGTAATGTGTGATGCCAATATGCAATGGTCTCAACCTACTCTGATCAAGGCCGGAACTACGTATATAGATTTTCTAGCCGGAAACAAGCAACGCTGGGGAGACTATAATGGGATGTCGCGCAAGCACAATAGTTCCACACCCGTTGTGTGGTCGGCTACTTCCTATGCTACTGATATTGTTACTTCCTCCGGTAGTTTGCCGAATACCTATAAAACATGGATAGCCCAAATTCAAGGTTCATCGGTGTCTACGGAAGAATTAGAAAATACGACACCGGTGGTTTCGGTTTATCCCAATCCGGTAACGGAAAAGTTCAGCATTGAAATTGATCTGGAGTCTCGGGAGGAAATACGAATTGAGTTGGTTGACATTCATGGTAAAACAGTCAAAGTATTGTATCAGGATCGACCCAAATCCACTCAGAATAAATTGAGCTTTAACAAAGCGGCCTTGTCTTCCGGACAGTATATTCTCAAGGTAACTAATCAAGAAAAACTACTCTTCAATGAAAAGATTATTATTCAGTAGCCTGGTTATTTTTGTAATTATGATGATTGTGGGTTGCAAAGGGACCCCAAGAAATGGTAGTGCTACATCTGGTACCAATGGAGAAATAAGCGATAGCTCCACCTCTGTCATCGTAGATTCAACTATTGGTATGGCAACGGACTCATTGATAGGTAAGAAGCAAATAGATATACCAAAGGATTCAATTCGTACCCCAAGTTCCACTCACAATGCACCTAATCAAGTAGAGTTGGATAGTTTAAAGCAAGCAAAAACAAAGGGGAAAAAGTGATTTTTGCGAGCCATACCTGCCCGTAGGTTGGTGATTGGTGTTTTCAATTTTAATTTCCGGGCTTCGATTTATGTGCCATGTGCCGCTCACTCTGCCCTACCAACATCGCATATTTGGTGTGGCAAGCCCTTACCCTATTGATCGCTCATCATTTATCACTTACCACTTACCCTATTTATCATTTATCACTCATCATTAATCATGAGCCTATCGCATGTTTGTCAATGGGACACTCATAATCTTCCAACTAATAGTTATCTCAGGCTTTCCGCACAAACTCACTTTTCAAAGCCATAGAACCAAAGCCAGCAATCTTGCAATCAATGTTGTGATCCCCATCAGCCAGGCGGATGTTTTTCACTTTTGTTCCTGCTTTGATGGGTTCGTTGGCGCCTTTCACTTTGAGGTTTTTTAGCACAACAATCGTATCGCCATCTTTTAATTCGTTGCCATTGGCATCCTTTACGATCAAGGCTTCCATACCGGCATTGACTTCTGCTTCGTTAGAATCTGGGTTCCATTCATGACCGCACTCTGGACAAATCAAAAGCGCATCCATTTCATAAGCGTATGGTGATTGGCAATTTGGGCAGGCTGGTATTTTCATGCCACGAAGGTAAAGAAGATGTTACATTGGTTGGTGGTTTAGCAACTGTATCCAGATCCCTCTGTTCTGAATTAATCCACTTAAAGTTTTCATTGTCTCGGTGACCTAAGTCATATGGGCTAAAGGCCCGTACGGGTATCTTCATGCGCTCTAAAATGTAATATTCATGAGCATCACGCAGCGCTTCTTACTTACCCTCTCGTTGTTTATCACAGGTCAATACTGGCTAATATCACAGGTGGCGATTCCATTTCGAATTGAAGTGAAAGAAGTTCAAATTAATGGCATGCCCGCACTGCAATCTTTTGTGCATGGGCAGTATAATGGGAAGTGGCTGCTCCTGGGAGGTAGAACCGACGGACTGCACCAACGTCAACCTTTTGCCTCCTTTAATGCTGCGGATAACAACACATTAGCCTATGTAATTGATCCGATAACGCAACAAGTTTGGTCGGCTAGTTTGGCTGGTCTCCCCACTCCCCTTTATGAACAATTGCAAAGCACCAATATGCAGTTCGAACAGGTCGATACCGTCTTGTTTGTAATAGGAGGATATGGCTATAGCCAAAGTGTTGGTAATCATATCACTCACAATAAGCTAACCGCGGTTTATTTACCAGGGCTTATAAGTAGTATTATTAACGGCACCTCCATAAATCCCCATTTCAGACAGTTAACGGATCCGGTCTTCGAAGTAACCGGAGGTTATTTGGCCGTTCTTAATCAGCGCTTGTATCTGGCAGGGGGGCAATCCTTCACTGGCCGATACAACCCACACGGCCCTAATCACGGTCCGGGATTTACTCAGCAGTATACCAATGCTATTAGAAGTTTTCAGATAATGGACAATGGTCAGACTTTAAGTTTACAGAATTATCTTGAGTGGAAAGACAGTATGAACCTGCACCGCAGGGATTATAACCTGGCGTATCAAGTTTTTCCCGATGGGGTCATTGGTTTAACCATGTTTTCGGGAGTTTTTCAGCATAGCCTAAATATTCCCTGGCTGAATACCATCGATATTAGGGATACAGGCTATCGTAACATTACAGGATTTAATCAATATCTCAATCAGTATCATACCGCACATATGCCTGTTTATGATCAAAGCAGCAATGCCATGCACACGATCTTCTTTGGCGGAATGAGTAGATATACCCTTGATGCATCCGGTAATTTGCTCGATGATTCGAGTGTACCCTTTGTAAATACCATTAGTCAAGTGAGTAGGTACCAAAATGGTTCTTTGCAGGAGTTTAAGATCGGGGAAATGAATGGACTAACCGGTTCCAGTGCAGAGTTTATTGCTATTAACAGCCCAGCCATTGTCAACGATCAAGGCATGATCTTATTGGACAATCTTAGCAATCAGAAAACCCTGGTAGGTTTTATTGTAGGAGGAATTGAGAGTACGCAAAAGAACATTTTCTTTACAAACACAGGCACTCAGAGTGATGCGAGTAACAGAGTGTTTAAGGTGTTTATCACAAAGAACGCTATTGGACAGAGAGAATTAATGGATGGTGAGGAGTTTTTTACCACCAATCTTTACCCCAACCCTTCCAAGTCCAAGACCGCCCTCAAGGTACAGCTACCTCATGAAGCAGAGGTTCGTATCGACCTGGTAGATTCAAAGGGAAATACGATAAAGCAACTGTACCATGGACTTTTACATTCAACGGGTGAATTTACCCTTGATCTGATTGATTTGCCTTCAGGTATTTACTTTTTATCTTTAGAAAGTGGCGCCTTTCGAAAAAGCCTTAAACTCGTAAATGAATAGTGTTACCATAAGGCTCTGGCATGCAGGATTCAGGCTCACAACCTGATAAATACTGCTATATGTTTCTCCCGTTCTCTTACTTTACCACATCTACGCCTCTCCAGAAGGCTACTCTGCCTTCAATTTCCTTGGCGGCGTATTTAGTATCGGGATAATACCAGGCGGCATCTTTATTAATTTCATGACCCACAACAATATCATAATAGCTCGCTTGTCCCTTCCACGGACAGATGGTATGTAATGTCGACTTTTTAAAAAACTCTTCCCTAATGCTGTTTGCCGGAAAATAATGATTGCCTTCCACTACCACGGTATCGTCACTTTCAGCTATAACCTGATCATTCCAAATTGCTTTCATCGTAGTTTCATATTGAGAATTTTAGACAAAATTAGCACCCTTGCTAGTCGGTATTGGTAAGCTTACTGACATTGTCTCAAAAGCTCTCTCTATTCTAAAGTGTAGGCTCCAGTCTCACTTACCTACCCCTATGGCTTGAAGAGTTTAGGTGCTTTAATGTTCTTTTTCACCAAACCAATTTAATTAATTGGTAATTAGATGATTATATATTTACATTGTCTGGACGAGCACCATCGGATATCAATGCTCTTTTTCATCATTCTCCGAGCTTTCGCTCTTCGATTCCGCGCCTGGTTCGCTTAAAATCACATCTTCCATATGTGAGCGTTCGAGGTATGTGCGGAAGACCTCGCCATAGATATCCCAAATCGTTACAAAAAGTGCCGCAATAATTGGTCCTACTATAAGTCCTATGGCTCCAAATAGTGCCAGACCACCAAGGGTTCCAAACAAAATCATCAGATCCGGTAACTGGGCTTCCCTTCCTACTAATCTGGGGCGCAATAGATTGTCGATATTACTCACCGCTATCGCACCAAAAAGAAACAAAGCGATGGCAGCCCCGGTTTCACCAGTTACAAACAGAAAAATTGAGGCAGGTAGCCAAATTATAGCCGGCCCAATAGCAGGAATCACTGCAAATACGGCCATAATTACACCCCAAAATAGGGTATTGGGAATGCCTGCCATCCACATGGCTACTCCCCCCATAGCACCCTGGATGGCACCAATGATGAATGTTCCCTTCAAGGTAGCTCGGGTTACGCTGGTAAATTTGTCCAGCAAGCGCTGTTCGTCCTTAGAATTTAGTGGAAGACTGTAAAGTATGGTACTAAGGTATTGTCTGCCGTACACCAGAAAGTAGTACATGGTGAAAAGCATAACGAAGAACTGAAACAGAAAATTAGCCGCTCCGGTTGTGGCCTTAGAGAGGTTGTTGACCACAAATCCTCCCGCTCCCTGCACTAGTTTTTCCAGCCCATCGGCCAGGGCTTCCGGATTGGGAAAAATGCTATGAACTATAGGTAATGACTGAATTTGGCTAATGAGATCATTGGGTTCGCTAAGCTCTCGGCGAATAAGTGGCCCAAGCGTTTGGCTGGCACTCAAAGCCTGCTCTACCAACACGGCCATTAAACCAGCTACCGGTATCAGCACGATAAAGAAAAATATCAGCAAGGTTAGCAGGGCTGACAGTATTTTTTTCCCTTTAAATCTTTTGAGAAACTTAAGGTAAAGAGGATGTAAAAGTCCACTAAAGATCGCCGCCATTAATATGGACATGAGGAAACCTGAAATCATGGACAAGAAAACGATGGAGATGGATACCGCAAGCAATATCACGGAAAAGCTGTTCGCTGAATCTTTATTCATAAGTTGCTCAAAGGTGAAAATGACCAAATTAGTTAAATCCTTAAGACCTTTAAGGGTGTGTTCTAAATCCAAACCGCTTCTGCGGTAAAAGCTGAGTTCTCAGGACAAATACATTCTTACTATATTTCGGCTGGAATCTCAACTTTATGACTAAAAACCATCCAAAAAGAATATGATTACAAGAAATCATCTGCGCTTAGATACGGCCATCAGATACTCATGGAAGAACATCCTATATAGTGTGGTCTGCGCAAGTCTCGCCTGGTACATACATGTTCCGCTTGACAAAGAAGAATTGGCCGTTCCCACCTCGGTGGTAGCGATACTCGGTACCGCCCTGGCAATAATTCTCGGTTTTAGAAATTCATCGGCTTATGACCGGTGGTGGGAAGCGCGAAAAATATGGGGTGGCGTGGTTAATGAGAGTCGGAGTTTTATGAGAATGGCTTTAACTATTGTTAACCCGTATAATGTTCCTGAGGATATTAAGCAGGTTGGTAATGCCTTGGTTAGGCAACAAATAGCCTGGGTGAATGCCCTGCGGCTACAACTTAGAAATCAAAAGGATAAAGCCTTATGGGATCAGGAAATTGGCAGCTACCTTCCTAAAGAAGAATATGATCGAATAATGGGTATGACGAATAAGGTTACCCAAATTGGCATGCTCAATGGCTCCATCATTAAAGAGCTGCAAACTCAGGAGAAAATGGATATCTTCAGCTATCTTCAAATGGATGACACCATAACACGTCTTACAGATTTACAAGGCAGGGCGGAAAGAATTAAGAGTACTCCCCTCCCTCGCCCCTATGACTATTATACCATGGCCTTCTTAAGTCTGTTTATATTCTTCTTTCCATTTGCGTTTGTAGAATCCTTTATTGACCTGTCTGCTTCCTTGATGATCATACCTGTGACCACCATTGTGGGTTGGATTTTTTATCAGATCTACGTGTTTGGAAAAGTACTTTCCAACCCATTTGAGAATTGGAAAACAGATGTTGCGCTACACGCTATTAGCAGAGTGATTGAAATAGATTTAAAAGAAACCATTCTGGAAGAAGAAATTCCAAAAGCTCTGGTGCCGGAAGCAGGCTCATTGATGTAGTCATTGATTTTCTGACAATTAGTCACTTATTAATAAGCGGTAAGGATATTGCGCTGTAGGTTTTAAGAATTATTAAAACTATATCATGAGTAAGGTAAAAGCGAATGACACGGTAAAGGTCCACTACACCGGAACGCTATCTGACGGTGAAGTATTTGACTCTTCACGTGAGCGCGAGCCTCTGGAATTCACAATGGGACAGGGAATGATCATTCCCGGCTTTGAAAAGGCCCTGATTGACATGTCTGTGGCAGAGTCTAAAACTGTTAATATTCCATCTGCTGAAGCATATGGAGATTATAGAAATGACCTGATACACGAAGTGCCAAGAAGTCAACTACCCGAAGAAATTAAACCTGAAGTAGGAATGCCTTTGATGTCACAAACCCCCGAAGGTCAAGAAATAAGATTAACCATTACGGAGGTAAAGGAATCAACTATCATGGTTGATGCGAATCATCCTCTGGCTGGCAAGGATCTCACCTTTGAACTAGAGTTGGTGGAGATTGTGTAAAGAGAAATGAAGATGCTGCTTATCCCGGTATGGCTAGTCTGTACCGGGATTTTTTTTTGTTAGCTATAAAGAATGCTTGCTGCCGCAGATATTGTAAGTTTGTTCCATCAGAGGTTTTTGATACCAGGGTATCATAATTAAAAGGGAATCCGGTGTAAATCCGGAACTTTTCCTGAAGCTGTAATCCTTATTGAAACCTTCAGCCATCTTAGCCACTGCCACGCTAGCAGCGTGGTGGGAAGGCGCTGAAGAAAGGAAAGTCAGAAGACCTGCCCCTGATGTTAATATGTATAGCCTTCAGGAAAAAGGTACGCATAGATTATCGGAAAGTAATTTTCTGCCTATGTCGTGGCCTTGTTCTGGGGTGATTAAAATTTAATTACTTAATAATGAACAAGTTAATAATCAGCCTTTGGTGCTTGTGTTTCTCCATCAGTATCCAGGCGCAGACAAATATTTCCCAGCTTGACTTCTGTGTTGGTTCCGGTACTGATACTACCATGTTGCTTATTGATTTCAAGGATGATAGTTTCGATTCGTGCTATGCCTGGGGATATATCTATTCCGGCAGTAAAACCGGTGAGGATCTTCTAAATGCCATTGCAGCGGCCGATGTAAATCTCGAGATCAATATTGATACCGCCAGCTTTGGAAACTTTCTTCAAGATATTAAGTTCATTCAGCATGAAGGTTTAGGTGGTGCGCCGGACTATTGGAGTTCATGGGATGGACCCGATCAGACCAATCTGACCTCCAATAGTGGTATTGCCACGCCTCTGGTTTCTGGAGGTGTTTTTGGTGTCTCTTACACAGATTTTAATCCGGCAATAGCTCCGGGAGCCGCACTTGCAGCTTACAATCCCGCTGCACTGAGCTTTGCTATGGTCAGTAATTGGTATGGAAACGGCATGGATAGCTTACTAATGATTATCGATTTTGCCGATAGCACTGATACTACCAGCTACGTATGGGGTTATCTTTTTAATGATTCTATTTCCTATTTAAAAGTATTACATGATCTCGATTCATTAGATCCTGACCTTAGTGTGTTACAGATGGGAGCCGTAACCAGCATTACCTACAAATCTTTAAACTCTATAGTTGGGGCAGTAAGTGACTGGTATGTGTGGGAAGCGGAAAATTTTGGCAATTGGCGTTTGCGCTATGTGGATTTGGTGTATTTGCATCCCGGTGATTTTGGGGCGGTGGTTTTTACTCGCTTCTTAAAACCAATCAGGCCAGGTTTACCATCAAATATCAATCAGAGTATCGGCTTATCTGTAATCTCAGGTTCAGATCTTTCAGTTTATCCCAATCCATTCAGCCATCGACTTCAGATTGACGGGGAATTTCAATCATACCGCTTAATGGATTTGAATGGTCGTGTACTTCAGGAGAGCATTCATAACGAACTAAATGCCATGCATTTACATCCCGGTTTATTCTTACTGGAAATTATAGATCAAGATGGACAGAGAGTATTAAGAAAGATGGTTAAGCATTGAAAAACTACTCCCTAAGTATTTCTACGGCTTTGGTATTAATGGGCCTACTCCTGCCCTATTTTTCGATAGCTCAGGAAAATGTGCCAGACTCGGTACAACTTGATGAAGTTACCGTACAGGAATTCCAGGTAAATGCGGGAGATGAATTCCGGCACCAGGATTTTAATTCGGATAGTCTAGTGCAGGGAAGAGCTACTTTGGCTGAAGTGCTCAAGCAGAATACTAATATTTTTGTGCGTTCTTATGGAAATAATGGAGTAGCTACCATCAGTTTGCGTGGAACTTCAGGATATCACACCAAGGTATATTGGAATAATTTGGATCTGGGATCTCCAATGTTAGGCTTGGCGGATCCTTCCAACATCCCTAGCACAGCCAGTGATAAGGTTGATATTCAATATGGTTTTGCCAGTTTGAATGATGGAGCCGGTGGCATTGGTGGGAGTATTCGTTTAAACAGTCAATACGCATCTTTAAATGATCAGCTGGTTGAAGCTTCAATATACGCTGGAAGCTTCGGTCAATGGCAAGGAAATGCCCGGCTTAACCTAAAGCTTAAAAGAATGGGTGTACAAATTGGGGCTCAGCGCTATTCTGCCAAAAATAACTTTCCCTACATAGATATCACCAGACCAACACAACCGGAAAGGTATATGACCAATGCCCAGTTTGATCAGCAATCCTATTGGACCAAGCTTTATTTCAGGCTGGATAAAAATCAGCTCCTTTCATGGAAAAGCCTTTATAATCAGGTAGATCGAGAGATTCCTCCACATTTGAATGGAGATCAAAGCATTCACGACCAGCTGCTGGATAAGAGTTTATTGTCGGTTGTTGAATATACGCGTAGCAAGGCTAAGTATAGGCTGATGGCGAGTAGCGGAGTGGTTCTGGCGGATAACCATTTCCTCAGTGGTGGCGACTCAACCAATTCACTCAATCAATTTTGGTCGTGGCAAAATAGCCTGAGATTGAATTATCGCTTTTCTGAAAAGCTAAGTATCGAAAGCGGCGGAAGATTAAGGTTAGAAGAAGCTAATTCGCCGTCCTATGCTACCGGGGTAAGTAGAATTCAATCCAGTTTGTTCAGCGACTGGAAATACATGCTGACCAAAACCTTGAAATTTACCGCCATCGTAAGACAAGAGTGGATTGATCAATATCATTCGCCATTGTTGGGATCGGTAGGCGTGGTGTATGAGATTAATAATAATCACGGCAGTAGATTGCATGCAGCCAGGAACTACCGTTTTCCTTCTCTGAATGATCTGTACTGGAGCCCCGGAGGAAATGAGTCATTGTTGCCGGAAATTAGCTACAATTTCGAGTGGGGCTATAATTTGAATTACGCCACTTTGCCTAAGTTGGAATTAAGTCTCTTTCACAATATCATCAGTAATTGGATACAATGGACGAATAATCAGTCTGTATGGAGTCCGGCGAATATTAAAAAAGTGGCAAATAGTGGTGTGGAACTGGTAATTAAAGATGACTATAAGTTTGGCAACCTGAAGCTGAACTGGCAAGCGAGTTACAGTTATACCAGATCGAGAACTATAGAGTGGTACAGCGAGGATACTGACCATCTGGAGAAGCAATTGCCCTATGTACCCTTTCATATGCTCGCTGCCGGATTAGAATTGAATTACCACCAATATTTCATGCGATATCAACACAATTTCAATGGCTTATACTATACGAACACAGACAACAGTATCTATATGCCTGCTTTTAGTCTGGCATATTTGAGTTTTGGGGTGCGGAATATTGCCAAAAACGATAAACACCTGGTGGGGATAAATTTGATGCTTAATAACCTCTTTGACTATGATTATCAACTCCTTCCCTATCGTCCCGAGCAAGGTTTCAACCTGGGTGTAAGGGTGACCTATGGAATAGCCCGATGAAGAATATATTCTGGATATCAATTTGTTTGTTCACCGCTTGCACCGCAGAGTTGATCGGTCCTCAAGCCCTAGAAGGAAGTAATCCCGATTTAGTTAAAGGGAGAAAAGTTTTATTGGTAAACGAAGGAAATTTTGGTCGAGCCAATGCCAGTATATCAGCGTATGTGCCCAAACATAAGCAGTTCTACCCCAAATTGGTTCAGGGGGCCAACAAGGGTGTGGGTTTGGGTGATGTAGCCCAGGATATGCTTGAATATACTGGACGCTACTATATAAGTTTAAATGCCTCCGGAT
Organism: Owenweeksia sp.; assembly: GCA_965229445.1. GTDB lineage: Bacteria > Bacteroidota > Bacteroidia > Flavobacteriales > Schleiferiaceae > Owenweeksia. The sequence goes on along the minus strand of OZ245876.1, from coordinate 1,793,817 downwards.
ATATTGCCGTAGTGGATACTGCAGATTTTCAGATTTTAGATTCTATCATTGGCCAGGGCCTTGCTCCCAGATATATGACCTTACTCAATGATAGAATATATGCTACCGACGTTTTTGCCAGTAAGTTGTGGGTGATAGATCCCAGTAACCATCAGCTGATTGCCGATATATCCTTGCCATCCAATGGCAAGTATGTAGTGCCGTGGCAAAACACTCTTGCGGTTTCCATCGGAAGTGACCTCGTGGTGATAAACCCTGCAAGTAATAGGGCTGATACTATTCTTCAGTTTGGTAGCCCCATTGATAGAATGCTGGTAGATAAAGACGATGCGCTGTGGGTGCTTACTACTGGATCTTCCAATATTCCGGCGCAAATTCATCGATTAGCTCCCTCTCAAATAAACCTTGAATCCTATGATTTGAATGAGGATAATCCAGCATACCTCACCATGAACCTAAGGGAAGACAGAATGTATTACGTGGCTGAGGATGCCATTTATACATTGGAATACTCTGGAGGGGATGTCTCAAGCAGAGTGTTTTTTTTCCTGAATGATCAGAACGTATACGCATTGGATGTGGACCACAAATCCGGAGATTTATATTTGGTAGATGCACTGGATTTTGATCAACACTCTGATGTTTACCGAATAGACCAGCATGGTAATTTAGTGGATCAGTTTAAGGCGGGCATTATTACCGGAGGCTTCTACTTCACCCCTTAAAGGAAATTCCAATTATGAGAATCTTACTATTTATGGGAAAAACATCCCACATTGAAACTTATCTTATATTCTGACAAAGAATGAGTTAGATTTTGGAATGAGAGTTGAATAATGTGGATACACAAAATTACTCCACACTAAAATGCAAAATCAAGACAGCTTACGTACGGCTCTGTTGGAAGAGATTGAAACCTCAGGAATTAAGTTAGATAGCAAATTGCGTTTGATGGAACTGATGGACCAGGCCTTTCGGCAGCATCTGGGCGTATTCTTTCTTTCGGACGAAGAATTGGAACAGAAGGATATTCTGAACCGCTCCTTTTAGTTACCAGGTCTCCTGATTGAGGTTGAGTACAGCCTGCATGACGTCTCGCTGGCTAATCTGTCCGACTAATTTTCCGTCATCCATTACCGGAAACCTGCGCAATTTTAGATCGAGAAAATTTTGGGCTAAATCAAAAATATTGAGGTCCGGTGAAATCGTTTTAACATCCGTGGTCATATGATCTTTGACCTTTCCATGATGATTGGGAGAGTTGTTGTACATACCTTTTACCACCTGGTTAAGGCAGTCGCCCTCAGAGATCATCCCCACTAAATTACCCTGCTCGTCAACTACCGGACCGCCACTTATGTTTTTTTGGGCAAGGGTTGCTATTACTTCATACATGGCTTGTTCGGGCGAGAAGGTGATTAGTTTTTTAGTCATATAATCCTTTACCTGAACGTTCTGTGTTTCTTTTTCGGGAATCTTCCGTGCCCCCTGATAGCTCATTACCATAGTCTCGTTGGTTTTAGATGTGTAATAAAATAGGGAATTTCTTTGAATTTCATTCTATTCTGTTGATAGCTTGCTTAGAGCGTCGATAAACGGTTCGGATGGTATTGGTGCTCACAGACTCTTAAATCCGATTCCCATTAATCTCAGGTTCTGCATTTAGTATGATGCATGCCGTGAAATTATGTCCAGGTGTAGATTGTCGTTCAGCAAACAAGAAATGGTCTCAAACACTAGGTGATTCTTCCGCCTTGGCGAACCATTATGGAATATGCCCCTCTAAACCAAAAACCCGTCTTGATGATAAATCAAGACGGATTTTGGTGATTATTAAATATTTAGCCGGATCTATTCCTTATAAACTTTTTGCATTTTCACAGCCCCTCCGGAATATACCTTAAGCCAATACATGCCGTTGGCTAAGCGCGATAGATCAATGGTATTTTCTTCACCATTCTGTGATTGCTCCAGAATTAATTTACCCGTAGCATCATAGAGCTCAATCCTTGCGTCTGTATCCGCCGGCTGAATATCCAAATGAAGGATGCCGGTAGTGGGTATTGGATAGGCCAGCAAATCAAATGAGGATAAGGACTGGGTGTTCAATTCCAGAGAATTTCCTTCAGCAACATTGCCTTGTGTACTTCCAGCACCGCCATCTATGCTTTGTCCGGATCCCTGAACAATCTTCGCTCCGCCGCAGCTTCCTCTTTGAGATTCCCCAGGCATGCTAGTCGTGGCAGAAACTTCGCTTACATTATTGCTGTTGTTATCGGAACGATAGAAAACGAATCGATCCACCACAAATAATTTGGAACGCCCTACTAGCTTGATCGTGTAGGTTCCGGCAGCTGCAACATCCAGATATATTTCATGGGCGTTACCGCTTACCGTATTGGTAATCCAGGTCCAGCCGTTGGTATTGTTCTGGTACACTTTTATCCATTCAGAAGATCCTATGTTAATTTCTGAACTGTTGTCCTTTTTAATTCCGGTACCCTCCGGCAATTGTATCCATAGGTCATTGTTATCCGAATTCGCTGGTCCAGAACCATATGAAATATCCGGTTGCCAACTGCGCATTTGGAATCTGTAGCGACCTGGGGTTGAGAAATTGATTAGATAGGTGATCGCGTCACTATTATCTGCATTCTCGGTACCACTGCATCCGGAATAATTATAGTTTGGTGAAGACCCACTCACACAATTTTCCTTCCACATATAGTAACTTCCACTTGGTGAGGGTACTCCCAGATCGTTTACATCACCAGTACCTTCATACCAATCATTGTTCGGTTTTGGTACTGATTCTACTTCTACCACCACTAATCCGTTGGTTTCTATAAACTCACCGCAACCAGCAGGAGGCGTGCAGGGAGATATTCCCGTATTGCCACCTACGCAGTTGTTGCAGTCATCCAGATAGGCAGTGCCACCGGGATCGCCGTTGCAATCTTGCGGAGCAGCCCCATCAATGACATAAAAACTTACTTGCTCTGCTACCCCGGCATTTCCTTTACCCTTATTAGCAGAGTAAGGTGTAGCAACCAAGGTATAAGAACCGGGCGATAATGGCCAGGGAGTATAGTCCCCATTATTATCGCCATTAACCGCATAGGGTGCACCGTTTTGTGTTTCAATATCCGTTCCATCCAGGGTAAATACCACACTTTGAACGTCGGGATCAGAGCAAACATCCGCTCTTACACTGAAGAGAGGCAGTATGGCGATATCAATCGTATCTCCATTAGACATCACCCCAAGATCAGAGTCAGATCCGGCATCCACCAACATAAGTGAAACCACTTCATTGGGCACACATGAAACGACGCAGCTCATATCCGGTACAATTCCAGTGGAACCCCCGGCACACACACCACAGGTATCCACGGCAGCCGTGCCGTATGGCACACCATCACAATCCACACAAGCATTTGGTGTAATTCCAGTGGTGCCTCCGGCACAAACTCCACAACTGTCGGTGAAGGCCGTACCATTGATTTCACCATTGCAATCGGTACATGAAGCATCAGGAGTGATTCCGGTTGTTCCCCCGGCACAAATGCCACAACTATCTATTGTGGCGCTACCGTCCACTACTCCGGCACAATCAATATCACAACCACCGTTAAAGGCTAATCCCGTGTTTCCGAGCACACAATCCCCACAGGTATCAATAACCGCGGTGCCATTTACTACGCCATTACAGTCTGTACAAGATTCATCCGGGATATTCCCGGTAGTTCCTCCAGCACATACGCCGCAAGCATCAAGCATGGCCGTGCCAAACAACACTCCGGCACAGTCCGTACAACTGGCATTAGGAACCAGTCCCGTACTACCACCGGTACATACACCGCAGGTATCGTATGCAGCCGTTCCGTTTACCTCACCGTTACAATCTGTGCATGTCGCATTTGGCACCAGTCCGGTGTTCCCACCTGAACAAATACCACATTGATCCATACTGGCGGTTCCGGCCGAGTCACCATTACAATCCACTGGTGGCGCCGAATCTAGTACTGTGAATACTATGGTTTCGGGGATACCGGTAGTGCCCTTTCCATTGCGCTTACTGTGAGGGGTAGCCACTAAGGTGTGAATACCCGCCGGTGGATTCCAAGGGTCATAATCGCCATTATTATCCCCGGCAACGGCGTAGGGAGCACCGTTCTGGGTTTCAATATCCACACCATTGAAATTGAAGACTACACTTCCGACTTCAAAATCGCCACAAGTATTGGCACGTACACTGAAAGGGCCCACATTACTTTTTATAATAATATCACCATTGACCAATTTGCGTATTGGGCCCGCGGTACCAGCATGCATTAAGGTGAAGGATACCACCTCATTGGAATCACAGCCTGCACAGGTTTCATTGGGAATAATGCCTGTGCTTCCACCCGCGCAGATGCCACAGGTATCTATGGCCGCAGTTCCATAAGCGACACCATCACAATCTACACAGGCGTTTGGCGTAATGCCTGTAGTACCGCCAGCACATATGCCACAGTTATCGGTAAATGCAGTGCCATCAACTTCTCCGGCACAGTCCAAACAGGCATCAGGCGTTATACCTGTATTTCCGCCTGCACAGACACCACAAGTGTCAACTTCTGCGGTGCCATAAGCTACACCATTACAGTCAACACAGGCATTTGGTGCAATACCTGTGGTTCCCCCCGCACACACGCCACAGCTATCTGTGAACGCTGTTCCGTTAATTTCTCCGGCACAGTCCAAACAGGCATCAGGAGTTATACCGGTATTTCCGCCTGCACAGACACCACAGGTATCAATTTCTGCGGTACCATAAGCTACGCCATTGCAATCCACACAGGCATTTGGCGTAATTCCAGTAGTGCCACCGGCACATATTCCACAACTATCCGTATAGGCATTACCATTGATAATTCCGGCACAATCTCTACAAGATGAATCCGGTGTAACCCCAGTAGTTCCGCCGGCACAAACACCACAGCTGTCCAAAAAAGCCGAACCATCCACCACGCCAGCGCAATCAATATTACAGCCTCCGTTAAAGGCTAAACCAGTATTTCCGAGTACGCAATCACCACAGGAATCTATTACGGCCGTCCCATTCGCCACTCCATGGCAGTCCGAACGAGAGGCATCAGGAACCAGACCGGTGGTACCTCCTGCACATATTCCACATGAGTCAATTATGGCCGTACCATCTATCACGCCAGCACAGTCAATAAAACAACCCCCATTAAAGGTTAAACCAGTATTTCCGAGCACACAATCGCCACAGGAATCTATAACGGCCGTACCATTGGGAACACCATTGCAATCAGAGCAAGTTGAATCAGGTGTTATACCAGTATTTCCACCCGCACAGATATTGCAGGCATCAAGCTGTGCCGTCCCATTCACCACACCGGCACAATCTGTACAGCTTGCATTGGCTATAATGCCTGTTGAACCACCCGCGCAGATGCCACAGGAATCAAAGGCAGCGGATCCATTCACTTCGCCATTGCAATCGGTGCAGGAGGCATTTGGCGTTAATCCAGTATTGCCACCGCTGCAAACTCCACAAAGATCCATACTGGCGGTACCCCCCGTATCGCCATGACAATCCACCGGAGGAGGATTATCCATCACCGTGAATGTTACCGTTTTGGCGATACCAGCTGTACCACCGGCATTGCTGCTTGTGTAAGGAGTAACTATTAGAGTATGAACCCCAACCGAGGGATCCCACTCTGTATAGTCCCCATTCTTGTCGCCATTGATGCTATAAGGCTCTTTATTCTCGGTTCTAATATCGGTTCCATCCAGATTGAAAACGACACTACCCACCGTTAAATCATCGCATATATCAGCACGTAGGCTGATATCTCCATCGATGCTCTTTATAATAAAACCACCATCTTCTAAAAGGCGAATGGGACCACCAGACCCTTCATGCATTAAGGTTAAGGATACCACTTCATTAGAATCGCAGGCGGCACAAGTTTCATCTGGAACGATGCCCGAGGTGCCACCAGCACATATTCCACAGGTATCTACTGCCGCGGTTCCAAAGGCTACGCCAAAGCAATCCACACAGGCATTAGGTGCAATACCTGTTGATCCTCCCGCGCAAACACCGCAGCTGTCCGTAAAAGCTGTACCATTGATTATTCCGGCACAATCTCTACAGGAAGAATCTGGTGTTACCCCAGTGGTTCCTCCTGCACAAATTCCACAGCTGTCTAGCTGAGCGGAGCCATCTACCACACCAGCACAATCAATATTACATCCACCGTTGAATAATAAGCCGGTATTGCCAAGCACACAATCACCACAGGAGTCTATTACGGCGGTGCCATTAACATCACCGTTACAATCCGTACAGGCTGAATCTGGCGTGATACCCGTGGTGCCACCTGCGCATATCCCACAGGCATCGATGGATGCTGTACCATTTATGGTTCCCGCACAATCTGTGCAGCTTGCGTTGGGAATCAAAGTGGTATTTCCTCCGGCACAAACACCGCAGGAATCCATAAACGCTGTGCCATTAACATCACCGTTACAATCTGAGCAAGAAGCATTTGGCGTTAAGCCCGTGCTACCTCCGGTACAAACGCCACAGAGATCGAAACTAGCCGTGCCACCGGTGTCACCAGCGCAGTCGATGCCAACATCGATAATGGTAAAACTAATGCTCTTAGCTATGCCGCTGTCGCCACTGCCATTGTTACCGGTATAGGGTACTGCCGTAATCGTAACCGGCCCTAAACTGTACGGCCAGGGGTCATAATCACCTTGCTTATCGTCACCTTCAATGGCATATGGGGCTTTGCCTTCATCACTATAGAAACTTCCATTAACGAAAAATTCAACGGAGCCAACGGTGAGGGGTAAAGTATTGGCTCTCAAGCTAAGTTCCGGATTGGCTAATGCCGAAATGTTAATGACATCTCCGTCTTCAAGATCCATGAGATCCACGTCATCTTCCGCGTCTATTAAGGTGATACTAAATACGGTGGGTAATGTAAGGTTACTCGCGGCCGGTGTAATTTCAGCCAGGTCTTGAAATCCAGGAGCGCCGTCTGGTAATCTACCATGACTAATACCCGTAGTTCTCCCCTGATAAGTTAAGGTATCTATGTAATGAATGCTGTCTCCATTAATTTGGATGAGTCCAATTTGCTCACCACCATTACTGAGTTTAGGTGAGATATGGTTTGGCCCCTGACTGGGCTGACCATCGGCCCAAATGAGATGAAAACCAAAGGCCGGAATGGTGGTAGCAGCCGGGTCGCCACCGGGTATTTGAGCCGCTGTTGGATTGGATAAGTTATCCGTAATAAACATTCCAGCGATATCTACCGGAAAAGGATTGGCGTTGAATATTTCGATCCAATCGTCAAACTCTCCATTTTCATCGGTGTTCGATGCATCATTACTAGCCAGGAACTCATTGATAAACAATCCATTGATGTATGGCAATACATTAGGAGCATTTGGAGTTGGCGAGCTGAACACAAAGCTTTTGTTGCTACCATCCGGGTATCTACCCTCTGCAGTATCGGTGGCTTGAGCAGCATAGCTCAGGCTATCCAGAATTTTAATATCGGTTCCGATAATGTTGGTCAATCCCAACTGCGCGTTAGGACCTGGGGTTATCCCGAGATGGAGTGCGCCTTGTGTAGTATCCCCATCCAACCAAAAAAGTGCAAATCCACCGGGTGGGATTATTGTTGCAGGATCTCCAGATGGAATTTGATACATCCCCAATGAATCCAAATCATTGGTCACAAACAAGCCGGCCATGTCCACGGTATCTGAACCGGCATTAAAAATTTCCATCCAGGGATCAAAATTTCCGTGTTCATCGGTGCTGTGACCAACATTATCTATCAAGTACTCATTAATTACTAATCCCGCCACAAATGGCACCAGGTTGGGCGCGCCAGGCGTAGGCACTGCGAAAAACCTTTGCACACTATCTCCATCCGGAAATCTACCCTGGGAGATGTCATCCGTTTGTGGTCCAAAGGTGAGGCTATCCAGGAAGACGGTATCAGCGCCAACAATTTGAATTAACCCAATTTGCTCTCCGCTTTTCCCCAACTTGATATTTACATGTAAGGTTCCCTGCTCTGGTTCTTTATCTGCCCAAAGCACTAAATAATCTAATGGCGGTATCGCGGTAGCGGCCAAATTGTCCGTGGGAATTTGCCAGAAGGCGCTAGTATCCGTTAAATCATCGGTTACAAAGAGACCAGCGATGTTAATGGTGTCTTCGGTGGTGTTATAAAGTTCAATCCAATCTTCATGCTCACCAAAATCATCCTGGATATTGGCATCATTGCCCGCTAAGAATTCATTGATCACTACTCCCCTGTTCGCTGGTATTAGATTTGGACCATTGGGAGTTGGGTTGTTGAAAAACCGAAGTATGCTGGAACCATCAGGAAAGCGTCCATAGGAGGTATCATCTGTTTGCGCGCCAAAGCTCAATGAGTCGAGATAGACCGTGTCTGAACCAATAATGGTAGAAATACCGATAGACTCTCCTCCCTTACCCAACTTAATTTCTACGTGGAGGGGCCCTTGTTCAGATTGCTTATCTGCCCAGAGAAGCAAAAAGCCATTTGCTGCTATGGTAGTTGACTGAGGAAATCCAGTGGGAATTTGATACTGCCCGGGATCGGTCAGATCATCGGTAATAAACATGCCTCCTACATCTACCGGGCTGGATCCAGCATTGTAAATTTCTATCCAGTCATCATAGGAAGTATCAGCAGGGTCTGCTAAATTTTGATCATTGCCCGCTAAAAACTCATTGATGAATATTCTTATAGGGTTAAAATCTCCTAGATTTCTGGCACTCCATTCCGTACCATCATAAACTCGGGCTATAATGTGGTGATCGGTATTGACAATTAGACTGTCAGCGTAAAGCATGGCCGAAGCCGAAATGCCCCCTCCAGGAAGGCGAGGATCAGAACCATCTAGGGTGTAATAGATGTTTCCGGTAGCATTTGGATTGATGAGTTTTAGTACAAAACCGGGTAGAACACTGCCAGATTTCCCATTAAATGTAGGAGCATCCAGATTGGGATAATAGCCTTCAGCTCTCAGGGCAGCTAAAAAGCGAGCAACATTACCCTGCATTAGGCCGTCAATACGGCTCACCTCAGGAGTCCAGTGCGTATTTTTTGTCCTGGTGGTTCCAACCAGATCTCCCCATCTGGCCGATTCCGCGATGATCGCATCTTCAATATGGTCGTTTATTCTTTGCCACCTGGCTCTGGAGGCACTGTCGGTCATCACGCCATCATTGAAGCAATGCTTGTAAACTCGATCTGCAAAGAGTTGCATAAAATCATCATTCTGTCTTGCTGCCTGCCAGATATCTGCGATATACGGTCCTCCTGCAGAACTACTTCTGAAAGTTGGGCTCACCCAGGCACCGTTACTTGAATTATTCTGGCTGGTCCAGGTCCATTCTCCGTCCCAGCAAAGGAAGAAGGTAGGTTCGGGCGGATTATTGAGGTTTCCGCCATAAAAATTATTATCAGGCCAGTCCCCCATTCCTGGCATCCAGGAAAGAATCATATAGTCTGAAAACTGTGCAACATCAAGATACTCCTTAAGCTCTTCATAGTTTGCCGAGTCAGACATATCCTTGTCGATAAGGTCTCCTTTCAGGTAATTATGACGGGTGTCATCTCCACTTCTTACTCCGTCGTGCTCAAAAGACAACCAATCCGCAAAATCTCCTCCAAAATAGGCGTCCTTAAAGCCACCATCAGGACGTTCGGTTGGATTAAAAAGACCCCAATAAATTCCATTGACATATAAATGAACGAATACTCCTCTCCCACCGTAACCGTGCATATCCAGTTGAGACTGTCTATACCACATATCTCTGGTATAGGTAGAATTCTGTAGCCAGTTTCTACTCCATGCATCATTATTGCCCGCTCTAAGAACAATTTTAGTGTCTGAAAATTCATCGGCAGCAGACTCATTATGCCAGGGTCCATTCTTAAACAGGTTGGTGCTGATAGGACCCAATAAATCGTTGAGCTTATAAGAACGCTTAGTTCTAAGATGACTATGCGATTCAATACCGCACTCAAACTGCTCATTTTTTGATGGCTCAGATGGATAAATGATTTCTACTGAAGTGGGTTTTTTGTCCTCACCATCATTCATATCCCAGAACTCATCTTTGTCCATAACAATAGACATGGTAGGAATAGCCTGCAAGCCTGTTAGGAGATCAGCCGTATAAGCAGGGTCATATACAATGCTGGAGTCCATTTCATAATCTTGTACGGCCGTATTTGACCCTTTGCCTAAATCATAGGTGTTTAAAGGCCATCCAGCAATACTATCCGGTTGGTTGATGACACTATCCAGGTAAATATAGGTGTGAGTCACTCTGGCCGTGGAGCTGGAAGCACTGATGGCTATAGCTCTTAAGGGAGTGGTCTTGTATATATCCAACGGATCTACATACAGATTGGAGGTATCCGTAGGTTTACTCCCATCGGTGGTGAAATAGATCTGACCGCCAGGTAGATCGGTAGATAAAGTGACTGAGATGCTGTCGCTGTAAAAGCCGCGACCGGGATTTAAAGATACGGTTTGAGCTGAGGCAAATAAGCTTAGAATGGATAACAATAAGGTTATCCTTCCCTTACCCAAAGAAGGATGAGGCATGGTTTTGGTTTTGGTTACGGTACGTACTTCAGTAAATTAGAGAATCAGGTTATGGCAGAACTAGCTCTAATCACATGGTGGTGAAAATACAAATTTTTGTATTAACGTCTTTAGTTTTTAAATATCCGTTGCATTTTAACGGCCATTCTGGAATGTACCTTCACCCAGTATAGACCCTTAGCATATGGACGAAGATCCAAGACGTTTTCTTCAGCCTGTTGTTCTTGTTGATGGATCAATTTTCCAGTGGCATCATAAAGCTCAATGCTGGCCTTTCCTTCTTTCGATTTTATGTCAATACTGACCAGGCCATTCGTGGGATTAGGATAGACCAACACGCTTAATTGATCGCTTGTTAATACACTATAGCTAGATAAACTTTCAGCAGAAAAATCCGAATTAATACCATTCGTAAAATTATGATTATCAATGTTTATTGATATTCCATTTAAAGTTTTACTATCACATGGAGTGGCTCCGGTATTTCCACCCACGCATTGGCCACAGCCATCTATATAAGCCGTGCCACCAATATCGCCATTGCAATCTGTTGAAACCTGCCCGTCCACCACATAAAAACCAACGCTCTTACTAATACCATCGCTGCCAGATCCATTGTTACCACTGTAGGGTGTAACACTTAAGGTATAATAACCTACCCCCAATAGCCACGGATTATAGAAACCGTTGTTGTCTCCATTCACTGCGTAAGGTGCAACATTCTCCGTGAGTATGTCAATTCCATCCAGGAAGAAGATGACACTTTGAACATCAGGATCAGAACAAACATCAGCCCGAACACTGAAATCAGGGAGAAGTTGAAGATCAATAGTATCTCCATTCATCATAGGCCCTAAATCTGTACTGGTGGCGGCATCAATTAACATGAGCGTTGTGACCTGGTTGGGCACACATGAACCACCACAGGTAGAATTGGGAAGGATTCCCGTATTGCCGCCGGAGCAAATCCCACAGCTATCAATTATTGCTGTGCCATTAATATCGCCGTGGCAATCTGAGCAACTGGCATTCGGTATCAACCCGGTATTCCCTCCGCTGCAAATTCCACAATTATCCACAAAGGCAGTACCGCCTAAATCACCGTGGCAATCAACCACCGGAGGATCAACAAAAACTGTAAAGCTGAGCGTTTCAGCCACACCTGGAGTGCCATTACCACCGCTATTGCTATACGGAATACCGGTTAAGACATAGGTACCAGGACCTGGATTCCACGGTGTGTAATTACCAGATTTATCGCCATTGATAGCATATGGCGCCGCACTTTCGGTTCTAATCAGATTGCCATTGATCAGAAACTCAACGCTTCCTACAATGCCATTGTTGCAAATGTCAGCGCGAATGCTAAATGGACCTAAAGAGCTGAGATACAAAACATCACCGTTAAGCAGTTGTCTTATTGGAGCTCCACCAGAGACGGCTTGCATGAGCGTAAAAGAGATCACTTCATTTGGCTGACATACAATACATGATTGATTTGGAACAATGCCGGTTGTGCCTCCCGCACATACGCCACAGGTATCGATTGCTGCCGAACCATACAACACATTATTGCAATCCCTGCAACTATCATTGGGGATCAGACCGGAATTCCCTCCAGAGCATATTCCACAAGAATCAATAGCTGCCGTACCATTAGGATCGCCATAACAATCGGCGCAAGCAGAATCAGGCGTTATGCCGGTGTTGCCTCCAGCACAAAGGCCACAGCTGTCAATGAACGCGGTGCCATTAATCACAGCGTTGCAATCTCTACAACCGTCATTAGGGATCAGTCCGGTATTCCCTCCAGAGCAGGTGCCGCATGAATCAATGCTTGCCAGGCCATAGACATCACCATTACAGTCGCTGCAAGAAGCATTAATGGTCTGTCCGGTGTTGCCTCCGGCACAAATACCACATGAATCAATAATGGCCGTGCCATTAACCACCCCGTTGCAGTCCTTACAACTTTCATTGGGAATTAAGCCGGTATTGCCACCGCTGCATATCCCACAAGAATCAATAAGCGCAGTTCCATTGATATCTCCATTGCAATCCAAACAAGATGAATTCGGCACAATTCCGGTATTGCCTCCAGCACACAAACCGCAACTATCGAGGCTGGCGGTGCCATTAACCACGCCATTACAATCTGTGCAAGATGCGTTAGGAACTAAACCTGTATTGCCACCGGAACATACTCCGCAGGCATCCGTGCTGGCGGAACCATTGATATCCCCATTACAATCGGTGCATGAGCTATTGGGTACATTACCGGTATTGCCTCCCGCACAGACGCCACAGGAGTCGATTATTGCCAAGCCATGGATCACCCCATGACAGTCGGTACAGGACGAGTTAGGAATGATCGTCGTGGTACCTCCAGCGCAAACCCCACAGGAGTCGATTATTGCCAGGCCATTGATCACACCATGACAATCCGTACAGCTTGCGTTGGGCGTTATTCCAGTTGCACCCCCACTGCATACTCCACAGGAGTCTATATAGGCCTGGCCATTAATAATACCTTGGCAATCCGTGCATGAAACATTGGGTTGAACACTCGTATTGCCAGCCGCACATATGCCACAACTATCAACGAATGCCGTGCCGTTAAGGTCGCCATGGCAATCATAATTGCATATCGTATTAAAACTTAAGCCGGTATTACCCAGGGTGCAGATTCCACATGAATCAATTACGGCCGTACCATTTACCACACCGTTGCAATCTGTGCATGAAGCATTGGTGACGAAGCCTGTGGTTCCGCCAGTACACAAGCCACATGAATCAATAGCTGCCGAACCATTTACTATACCTGCACAATCTTTACATGACGCGTTTGCCAGGAGACCCGTGTTGCCACCCGAGCAGATTCCGCAGCTATCAATTGTTGCCGTACCATTGAGGTCTCCATGGCAATCGAGGCAAGCGGTATTCGGTGTTATGCCGGTGTTCCCTGCTGCACAAACACCACAGAGGTCTATATATGCTGTCCCATTCGTATCTCCATGGCAGTCAATCAAAGGTGGGTTGGTAGCAATGGTTATTTCAATAGTCTCAGCGATACCTTGAGTGCCGTTAGCATTGCCATTGCTATAGGGTATGCCTGATAGAATGTAGGTTCCATTGGCCGGATTCCAGTTTTTAAACCCTTTTTTATTATCCCCATTGATACTATACGGGGCACTATTTTCAACTCTTAGCCTGGTTCCATCAAGGGTAAATTCCACACTCCCTACCAAGCCGCTATCACAAATATCTGCTCTGATACTAAATGGCGCAACTAAGGAAGTATAGATGTAATCGCCATTAACCAATTGTCTGATGGGTCCTCCACCCTGACCGGCCTGCATAAGGGTAAATGAGACTACCTCGTTGGCAGCACAGGCCACGCATGATTGATTGATAAGGATGCCGGTATTCCCACCTGCACATACACCGCAGGTATCGGTAATGGCCGTTCCAAAGAGGACGCCGTTGCAATCCGTACATGAAGCATTAGGCGTTATACCGGTATTACCACCTGCACAAATACCACAAGTATCTATACTTGCTGTGCCATTGAGCACTCCCTTGCAATCTGTACAACTGGTATTGGCAATTATACCTGTGTTGCCGCCGGCGCAAATACCACAAGAGTCAATTCTGGCGGTACCATATGGATCGCCATGGCAATCAGTGCAAGAACTCCCTGCTACCACCCCGGTGTTACCACCCGCACAAACTCCGCAGGTATCTATTACGGCAGAACCGAAAAGATCTCCGTTACAATCTATGCAATTGGCGTTGGCAATAAGGCCAGTATTACCTCCGGAACAAGTGCCACAAGAATCGATGCTTGCGGTGCCATAGGGATCTCCATTACAATCGCTGCAGGAACTTCCTGCCACCAGGCCAGTGTTGCCACCCGTACAAGCTCCGCAGGTATCGAGCACAGCCGTGCCGAAAAGATCTCCGTTACAATCCACACAATTAGCGTTCGCAACAAGGCCGGTATTTCCTCCGGAACAGGTGCCACAAGAATCTAAGCTTGCCGTGCCGTTAAGGTCACCATTACAATCGGTACAACTACTATTTATCACCACACCGGTATTTCCGCCAGCGCATACCCCGCATGAATCAATCGCAGCCGTTCCCAGGGGGTCACCATTGCAATCCGAACAGGAGGCTCCCGGAGTTATACCGGTATTCCCACCGGCACAAATTCCGCATGTATCGATCTGAGCCGTACCATTTACGATGCCATTGCAATCGGTACAGCTGGCATCAGGAATCAGACCAGTAGATCCACCACTGCATACTCCACAATTGTCATAATCAGCAACACCATTTATCACTCCGGCACAATCTGTACAAGAATCATTTGGAACTATTCCGGTATTTCCGCCAGCACAATTCCCACAGCTATCGATAAAGGCCGCGCCTAAAGTATCGCCAAAGCAATCTATTGGCGCACAAGACATACCATCGCCAAAGCATACTCCACAAGAATCTTTATCCTGATTTGGAATTAAACCAGTGGTTCCTCCGACACAGGTGCTACAGTCATCGAGATATGCTGTTCCTGCAAGAATTCCGGCACAGTCTGCATGCTGAACCACAATGTGAATGGTATCCGTATAAGTATTTGTGCCGCAGCTATCTACCGCCTTCATGTACAAGCCATAGGAACCAGTATCCAATCCAGATATGCTGAGTTCATAAGCGCTGGTGCTATCTACTCCCAGCAGTGAATCCAGGCTGTAAAACGCAACATAGGAAGTGTTGGAGTCCGGATCAGCGAACATGGCCTTTATTACGATGGCCGAATCACTGGCAATACTGTCTCCATCTGAGGGTGAAATGGCAGTTATATTGCCAATAATATTGGAATCACAGGGACAGCCACAAGTAGGAGGACACGGAAGTTCGAACAGGCCTCTTACCTGGTCTGTACTCGCTGTTACGTCCCCTCCGGAAATCAACCAGTAGGTCATGCCGGCATCCGAACAATCAAAAGCTGAGGTGCGATTGCGGCCATAAAGCCAGTGAAAATTTGGATCGGGATCTTTGATCAACCACCGCCATTTGCTCCTGGGGCCTTTGAATCCGGCGTTCATATCAGGAATTTGGACAAACTGCACACTATCAGCAGTGTAGTCAGCCAACAGATCCGCCCAGTCGTTATAAAGAGGTGGTCCAAAATGGGTATGAGCTTCGTTCCAACCAGAATGTGAAATAATTCGCACAAATTGACGCTTGGATGAGTCTGATTTTGCCAAGCCGCGAGCAATGGTTTCCATGGGGCCACCAGCCAGAATCCATAAGGGTGATGAGGGTGATGAAGCGTTAATAGCTGCAGCCAGAGCGTCTGATGTAGAATCAGGATCACTAATGGCATCAAATAATATGGCTGGATCATAACCAAAACGTTGTTGCGCTCCGTGTGCACTTAACCTCATTTCATACTCCTGACTAGAATCCGAGATTCCCAGGTGTATATTATATTCAAGGTGCACCAATCGATTCCTTAAACCAGCATAGTATAACATGGCCATGGCCATTGGCATCGAAACATAATCATCGGAATCATGTAGATTGCCATCAAAGCTCATGGCTATTCTTCCCCCAGGAAAACTGTCGCAAACCAAATTTGGAAAGGCACCATAGGAGTTGGTATCCACATAGCCTGTGTCTATGATCAGAACGGAAAGACTTAAGGAATCACCGGGAGTACCGGTAGCATTGGCTTGTGTATAGGGAACGGCAGTGATAGTATGCATGCCAGAATCTGCATTCCACGAATTATAAAAGCCGTTGCTGTTGCCATTAATTGAGAAAGGATCGGCATTATCAATATTAAAGCTGTTGCCATCAACAATAAATTCAACGCTGCCCGTAGGATGATTGCAGACATTGGCACGAATGCTGAAATTGAAAATCTGAGTTTCATCAATCGTGTCACCTTCGTTGATGATTCCCAAATCCGCATTGTTGTTAGTATTGATCAGACTCAATGATTGAACCGTCGGCTGATTGCAGTTGGCACAGGTGGTGCCATCGCCAAAACATACTCCGCAGCTGTCTTTATCTTGATTTGGGCTAACTCCAGTATTTCCTCCGGCACATGCACCACAGTCATCTAAGAAAGCTGCACCATTTACATCACCATTGCAATCAACTGCGGCTTGGGTAATCACATAGAAATTAACGGTATAGGCACTGCCAAACACGCCGTTGTTTTTAGGAGTGGCGGTCAAAATATGGGCACCAGGTGCAGGAGTCCATTCGTTGTAATCGCCTTTCTTATCTCCGTGTAAAGCGTATGGAGCGGCTCCTTCTGATCTGAAATTATTAGTCCCATTAAAGTCAAATATTACCTTGTCTATTTGACTTGGGTTGGTATTGGCTCTTACATTGAGCTTATCGGTCGGCAAAAGATTCAGAATGAGGGTATCCCCATCATTAAGTGGTCCAATATCGGTATCGTTCTCTGCGTCTATAAGTGTAAAGCTGACCAAGCTCGGAGAGCCCGATTGGGCAATGCTGACAAAACTGGAGAGTGTAAGGATCCATATAATGACCCACAATGTGCTGGCCGAAAAACAGGCCTTGGTTAGGTTAAGCATGGCTAAATCTGTGCGTCTAATTCGTTAAGTGCTCAAATGGTTGGTTAGTCCATTTAAGGGATGACTTTCTTCTAACAATCTGCTAGTTGTAGAATACCATTTAGATTGTAGTCTATCATACCTAGCTAGAAACTGATAGTTTCATTGATTATCAGTAAGTAAATGCACCTGAATAAATGTTGACTTCGATTTGATAGCAAAGTGGAACATGGCTCCAGTTCACCATCACCTGGTCACATCTATAAACACCTAATAACAGTTAGTGCGGACAAAATAGGAAATTTTAGGATACTGTTTGTTCATTCTCAGATGAATAGCAGCATATGGCATACAAAAACAACCTATAGCTTAATTTGTCAGTCGAATCTGACTTATCCTCATGTTGCAGATTATTCTTTGTACACCTTAATGATCTTCATGTGATCATCCGAGGCTATTCGTATTAAGTATAAGCCTGATTTGAATGAAGAAAGGTCGATCTGAAAGGAATGTTCAACGAATTGCAAAGCTTGCACTCTACTTCCCATAGCGTCAAAGACTTCACAAGTATATGCCGTACTTTCAGTCTTAATTTCTAACCTAAGTACACCCTGGGTTGGATTTGGGTAAGCATCAACCACCATGGGATTTGATGAATTCAATTCCTCATTGGCGAGTAATGCCTCACTGTTTAAGTTTTGGTTTGGTTCTGGCTTTTGACCTTCAGTAATAGAGGTAGAAGCGATGGTAGCCTTAGCGGCTTGGGCATTGCTGTTCACCACGTAAAAGCTTATAGTATTTGATTGTCCGGCTGTACCTCTGCCTCTGTTGGACGAATAAGGAGTGGCTTCCAGGGTATAGGTACCTGCTGTTAAAGGCCACGAGTGGTAAGCCCCACTTTTATCTCCATTTACAGCATAAGGTTCTACGTTCTCTGTGCGAATCAAACTCCCATTAAGCCGAAACTCCACACTTTCTACGGACTCCTCGTTACACGGTTCCGCACGCACACTAATCTGAGGAAATATGGCAAGGTCAATGGTATCTCCATTTTGCATGGGGGCAATATCCTGAGTGTTTGAAGCATTTATAAGCATCAAGACATCAACTTCATTTCCACTGCAACCTGATGAACCGCAGCTGCTGTTTGGAGCAATTCCAGTGTTGCCGCCAGAGCATACTCCACAGTTGTCAATACTGGCATTTCCATTGATATCTCCGTTGCAGTCGGTACAGCTTTGATTTGGCTGAATGCCGGTATTACCACCGGCACAGTTTCCGCAAGAGTCAATAAATGCATTCCCATTGATCACACCGGCACAGTCTGCACAAGAGTTATTGGCTGAAGCACCTGTTGTTCCTCCCACACAGTTGCCACAATTATCCATATAAGCGGAACCACCCTGCACGCCGGCACAATCCACACTTTCGACATAAATTCTGACGCTATCCGTATAAGCTGTTGCTCCGCAAGAATCAATAATTTGTGCATATAGGTATCTGTAGCCCGTATCAAGTTTACCAAGATTGCTGCCGTATGGCTTACTCTTATCGGTAGATTTTAAATCGGAATCAACAAAGAATCTTACTTCAGAGGTATTATTCTCAGCGTCATGAATATTAGCACTCACAGAAATATTTGAATTCTCGGAAAATGTAGCACCATCGATGGGATTTACAATATTTCCAGTACCTGCTTGGTTATTAGCACAGGCATTTCCTGAAGTAGTACAAGGATTTTTGAAAAGCTGCTCTACTTCTATCGGGCCACAATTTTCACATCCTCCTTGAGGGCCGCCTGAAATAAGCCAATACATCATTCCCGCATCAGAGATATCAAATACCTTATTCTTCTTGGCCGAAAGCCAGCTGTCGAGGTTGGTATTGCGAAGCCATGTCCATACGGGATCTCCGCTCTGGGCCAACCAATTCCACTTTGAAGCGCCATCGCTTTCCTGAGCAAAATCATAGTTGCCATTACTTTTGTTTTGATCGCTTATTTCATGGAAACTTACACCATCCGAAGTAAAACTACTTTTCATATCAGCCCAATCATAGGATAGCCCACCATATGTTGAATTCTGATTCCATTTTGAATGAGAGATGCATTTTACATAAGCGCGCTTCGATTTTGAAGCATTGTCAATGGCACGATATACGACGTCCATGGGACCTGCACAGTATATCCACAATGGATCACCCGGTGATGAGGCATTGATAGCATTGGTAAGAGCAGCTATTGATTCATCCAGTTGGTTGTTATCGTCATAATCTTCTTTGAAGCTGTAAATAATACTGGCATCTCCGCCAAATCTCAACATCGCACCGGTACTGGCACTATCGATAAGGTCACACCAATTGCCATAGGCATTCTTACAAGGTGATTTATACAAAGAGGAGTGTCCGATGAATACCAATTTATCCAAAAGACCCGCGTAATGGAGCATGGCGATAGAGAATGCCGTAGATCCATGATCATCAGCATCGGCATTATTACCGTCAGAAGCCATGGCGATTCTACCACCTGGGAAATTTCCACACACTAATCCTGAAGAATTTCCAGGAGGATTTGGAGAAGTAGCGTTATTGCAGGATTGATTGTTACCGAAACATACCCCACAGGTGTCCTTATTAGCATTGGGAGAAATACCTGTATTCCCTCCGGAGCATATCCCACAATCATCTATCGAGGCCGAACCATTTGGGTCGCCATTGCAATCAAGCTTACCACCATTGACCACATGAAAGCTAATCGGGTGCCCCGTACATTTTACACCGTTTAGTTTGGAGGTTGCATTCAGGGTGTAAGTCCCTGGTGATGGCGTCCATTCATTATAGTCACCAGACTTATCTCCAAATAAGGCATATGGGGCTGCTCCTTCAGATCTGTAATTCTGCACTCCATTGTAATCAAAAAAGACCTTATCTACCGTGCCAGGGCTAGTGTTAGCACGAATATTCAGCTTGGCGGTAGGCAGATTATTGAGATACAGCGTATCGCCATCATTCAATATTCCAATATCTGTATCCGTATTCGAGTTTATCAAGGTATAGCTCACCACATTGGACGGTGTATTTTGAGCATGCAATTGATGGACGTTGACCAGGTATGCAAGTACAAAGAGGAGAAATACACTGGTTCGGAAATAGGTTCTGGTTAGGGTTAGGCTTTTCATTTTGTGTTGTATTAGGTTAATCTCTGTTTGAGACTTTTTGTCCAAAATCTGGACAGTTATTTCTCAACATGTTGATTACTATGTGATTGCATTTAGACATTTAATATGCCATGCCAACCTAAAACATTAAATAAGGAGCCTTATAGTGTTGATTTTATGGGTTTTACAAATTATTTTTAATATGATCACTTGCTTCCCAAATTGGGTAATGAATACCCTAATCGGGTAATGAGCACCTCAGATTTTTGTTGAAATCAGAAACGGGAGGAAGCAAGAATCTTAAGAGCTGGAAGCCCTTGTAGTGAAGCCTGGAATGCTGAAAGTGGTAAGTTAGATGATTCTGTTGATCTGTGTTATTTGTGAGTCAAACCGCAGAATTGAGCCACTGATTACCAATATGGCCTCATGATGATCGCGATGTTCAAAATGCAAGTATGCTATTGCAATATCTAATAATTCTACCTGCCATTGCCAGGGTTCTTTTCGAAGATAATTGATCAATAATTTACGCTCCCTGGACCAATGATTAGTCACCCCTTGTCGCTGCAAGCGAACATTGATGTACATATTTACAATGGCACGTAATAGTCTGGTGCATTCTGCTTTACTCTGCTCACTAACTATTTTCAATATAGCCGGAATCTCAAAGGTGTAATGCTTCGCATTTTCATCCTCCATGAGTTCCCAATCTCGTATAGCAGATTTAGAATCAGGTGATATTTTATGTTTCGGAAGCACGTTATAAAATTATGGATTGAAAGTGAGAATTTTACTCTGCGAATGCTAACTTGATCATTAAATTATTCATGCATTGGAAGAGAAGGTCTACACCCTGAAAATAAGTGTTGAAGATCAACAGATTGATAGTCTGGGCCATGTTAACAATGAGGTTTATTTGAGTTGGGTAAACCAATTGGCCAAAGAACACTGGCAAAAGTTAGCACCAGAAAATATAAGAAAACAGTACCGCTGGGTAGTTAGACGCCAGGAACTTGAGTATTTTAAGGAAGTATTCCCAAAAGAGAAACTCCTTGCCAAAACCTGGGTAGAAGAAATGCATGGTGCACATAGCCTGCGGCGGGTACAAATAAGTCGCAATGGTGACCTGGTTTTGGACGCACGCACCAAATGGATTCTCATCGACGCACAAAACGGTCAGGTGTGCCGCATTACGGAGCCCTTAACCCGAATGTTCATGCCCTAACCAGACCAAGGCCATTTTATCGCCATCGTGACTAAGGCTGAGAATACTGTTCTGAAAATCAGCATTCCCTCTGAATTCAGGAATCCCAAATTTATTCTTACCAATCTTTGCTAATTGGTTACCAGCCGAATCAATCAGGTATTTAGTTTGTCCATGCTGATATTTCTGTATACTAATTTGAACATCCTTCAACCGGTGGTCTGCACTAGACTTTATAGCCAGGGTATGAATGTATTCATCCAGTATTTCAGATTTACTGGTATAGCTTATTCCGGCCGACCAGCATTCACAGATAATCTCAACACCACCAAGGTCTACATCTTTGATTTCCATTGCCTTTGGCGCATAAAATGCCTTGGGTCTATCCCTATACCTGATCTTATAGACGGCCTCTTTAACAGACCATAAGAGAGCGGCTCCATAATCAGGTAGATCATGCAGAATGGATATTTCTAAAGACGTAAATAATTTGTTTCTGAATCGGGTTAGCCGATCAGCTTTAGGCTTAGGCCAGCCTGGAAGATATACCAGGTCATTACCAATCAACTACTATTCTTTTTCGGAAATGAGTTTGTCAGAAATATTAAGTGCTTCACCTACGGTCATCATTTGTTCAGCAGATTCGTCATCAATCTCAATATCAAAGGCTTCCTCCATATCAAGGATTATATCAACAAGGTGCGCAGAATTCACTTCCAGATCCATCAACAAGTTGGTTTCCTCCGTTAAGTTTTCGAAGGCCTTTTCATTCTGTACGTAGGGTTTAATTATTTCCTTGAGTTTCACTTTTATTTCTTCGCGTTTCATGACTTGTATTTTTTTAAAATTAAGCAGCTATTAACATCACCAAAGCCGAAACTTGGTTTCAATACAATGTTCAGGTCTTCCTTGCGATAATTCCTGACGATGCAATTATCGTCAATATTTTGCAAAATATCAGGGTGCACTTCTTCACAATTAATACTGGGATGCACGAAACCACTCTCTAATTGTAGCAATGATGCAATACTTTCAATAGCACCAGCGGCACTTAAACAATGGCCGGTCATAGACTTCAGGGCATTGACCATGGGAAAATCTTTACCCTTTAAACCCAGAGCCGTGCTAATATTTTGAATTTCAAGCACATCCCCCATAGTACTGGTTAAGTGCCCACAAACTAAATCAATTTCCTCCGGTTTAATTCCGGCATCGCGCAAAGCACCCTGAATACATTTTTGTGTTCCGATTGCATTTGGAGCGGTCATAGTACCGGTGCCTCTCTGACCGCCAGAGTTGAGGTAGCCCCCAATTATTTCACCATAAATATGAGCCCCACGTGCCAGAGCATGCTCCATATCCTCAAGCACCAAGGCACCTCCACCGCTTCCTGGTACGAAGCCAGCGGCACTAGAACTTAGCGGACGCGAGGCCTTTTCAGGCTGATCGTTGTACTTATAGGCCAATACCCGCATGGTATCAAATCCACCCCAAACATAAGGTCCGTCTGCATCACAACCCCCGGCCAGAATAGCTTTGGCCTGGCCGGTTCTGATCCGTTCATAAGCCATGACTAGACTTTCAGTACCGGTACTACAGGCAGAGGCGTTGCTGGTTACCTGGTTGCCTAGGCCAATCCTTCCACCCAAGAAGGCACTGATGCCGCTAGGCATAGTTTGTTCAACGACGGTTGTGCCCAGTTTACGAACTTTGTGATCATCTACTTTATAGAAGGCCTCTCTAAAGGTATCTACGCCGCACATTCCCGTACCGAAAATGGCACCAAAATCCCATTGGGGCTCATTGTCTGGATTGTGAACTATAGGCAATCCAGAATCACTCCAGGCTTCCATACCGGCTATGATACCATAAATAACCCCAGTAGCTGTGAAACGCTTCATTTCCAGCTCCGTGAAGGTGTCTTGCATAATTTTCTCCGTAACCGGAGGGGTGCCACCAATTTGACAACGGAAGTTGAGCGCTTCAAGTTTCTGGTAAAATTCTATACCTGAACGGCCTTCCTTTATAGCTTCTCTAAAGTTATCTATACCTACCCCATTCGGAGCTACCACTCCCATTCCCGTAACCACAACTCTGGTCTTACTCATCATCTCGTTTTTTAATTATTCCAGAAAGTACTCCCCGGCACACTAATTCCTCACGTTCATTGTACATAGCCGTGCGAACTTTTAACTTGCCTAGTCGCCAAAGTATCTTCTCTCCTATAACTTTCACCGATTCCCCCGGATGAACCATAGCTAGAAATTCCACATCAGAGGCGGTAAAGGCAAGAGAAGGCTTATGGCTTTCAGAATCATTACCAAGCAGGTACATCCCCAGCGCTACCAGTCCAATCTGAGCCATACATTCTGTTAAAATTACGCCCGGTGTAACCGGATTATCGATGAAGTGCCCCTGGTAGAAGTATTCATCTTCTTTAAATTGATAATACCCTTCTACTCCATCCTGATCCAGTTTGAGTATCTCATCTACAAACAGAAATGGTCTGCGATAGGGCAGTGCTTTAAATATTTCTTCCTTGCTTCGCATCAGGCTATGGATTCTCCTCCATCCACTGGAATTACGGCACCATTTATCCAGGCTGCCTCTGGTTGGCTCATTAGGTACACCACATTCGCAACATCCTGAGGTGTGGTGAGTCTGCCAAAGGGATTGCGTAATATGGATTGTTGTTCAATTAGTTCATTTCCCTTGATTAGTCTAAAGGAAGGTGTAATGGTAACGCCCGGTTGCAAAATATTGGAGCGGATGCCGTAGGGTGCAAACTCGAGCGCCATAGCACGAGAAATAGATTCTAAAGAGGCCTTGGCAGCTCCGACGGCCGCATAATTGCGCCAGGCCTTTCGACTCCCTTCGCTGGTAAGTGATAAGACCGTGGCCTGATCAGCAAAAAGATTAGCCTCCCACAATGCTTTTGTCCAGCTGTAAAAACTAACCGCCATAGCTTGGAGAGTAAGCAAAAAATCGTCCTCTCTTAAGCTGCCGGAATTATCAGAGAAATTTGAATCTAAATACGCTGCGGTTGAAGCATAAGGCTCCCCTGATGGCAACACCTGCTTGTATGGAGCCATAAGTTTCAAGTTTCCTCTGGCAATAGAATGGAGTAATAAGGTGACAGTATGCTTTCCCGCCTTTGAGCTAAATTCTTTAATCGTGGAAAGCATTTTATCAGCATTTAGCGCATCCGTATTGAAGCTTAATACTTCACTACCTGCTGCTCTCAGCTGATCAAATTTTTGCTCTGCCTCTGCGGCGGCTGATTTTCGTTCCCTATAAACGAGGCAAAGCTTAAAGCCTTCTTTGGATAAGCGTTGAGCGGAAGCCAATCCCATTCCGCTACTCGCACCAAGAATTACCGCCCATTTATTGTTTTTCATTGCCATTCCAGTAATATGCGTTGTGCCGAAAATCCCGGACCAAAGCTCAGCATTAGCCCACGCTCCCCGGCTCTAATATTCTTTTCCAGAAACTCCTCCAGCACGTAGAGGACGGTAGCCGAAGACATATTCCCATACTGCCTCAGCACACTCCTGGTCACATCAATGTTCTTTCCTCGTGAAGCCAATAATCCCTCCACCATTTCTACAATCTTCTTTCCTCCAGGATGGAAAATAAAATGCTCAATATCAGCTAGCTCCAGTTTATTTCTATGTAAAAAAGGAATTAATATATCATCAAAATGTTGCTTTATTTTTTCTGGAACCGAGGGGTCCAGAACAATCTGCAAACCAGTCTCAATCAGATCAAAACCCATCATTCTCAACTCATCGTAAAAATGATACATGCCAGTATCTTTTATTACCGGACGGATTTGATTTTTTCCTGGCCCAAGTATAGTACAGGCAACACCATCTCCAAATATGGCGGCGCTCACCATATTGGTCATAGATTGATCTCCATGTTGCAAGGTAGCCGTGGGTGACTCCAGGGCGATAATGGCAGCGGTTTTATCGGGTTGATTCTTGAGAATTTCGTGGGCATAAATTAAGGCCGATACGCCCGCTGCACATCCCATCTCGGTTATCGGCATTCTGACAATGTCCTGCCGCAACCTCAGTCTGTTAATTAGGTGTGCATCTACCGACGGAATCATTATTCCAGTGCAACTTGTGGTAATGATATAGTCAATGGCGGAACCCTTAATGCCGGACTTTTCCAAAGCCTTCAATAAGGCCTCCTCGGCAAGATCCGTAATGCGTTCAATGAAAATGTCGTTTTTCTCGGCAAAAGAGGTTTTGGTAAACACCTCTTCTGGAGACATAATGGAATAGCGTCGATCCACCTGGGCATATTTAAACAGCCGATGAACCTTTTCTTTGGTCCGAGTACTGCTTCCATTTAGCCAGCTATCTATAAAGGGCAAAATCTCTTCGGTGCTGCGGCTATGTGGAGGCAATGCCTTAGCCGCGGCCAGTATTTTAGTAATCGCCATTAGTTAGAGCTCGTTGTATCAAAACTAAATATCTAAATGCCCATGACCAAGATATGCGGTGCTTTGTTATGCTCTTATTTGCTAACAGCAAATTCCAGTCGCTTCTACTAAAGCTTTTCTTTATAGATAGCAAGCCATCATGCCTGCCAATGCGCGAGAATCCAATAAGGAATGTAACGAGGCCAAATAAGACATAAGCTATGCGGTTTCGCTGGAGGTCATTAATCAGGAGGTATGCACCCTTGTTGCAATGCTTGAAAATGTTTTTAATATCTTGATTTTTAAAATGATGAAGAACCAGATTGAAAGTATAGATATCAGCATCTAAGCGGGCGAATTCTTCGCTAAAGACATTCATATGAAGGATTTCTATTTCTGGAAATTCCCTGGTGACTTCACGAGAAAAGCTGACCGCGGAAGCGCTGGCATCTATCCCTATCAATCTAGCGATATGACCTGCCTTGCGGAGCTTCTGAGCCAGATAGATCAGGTTGTCTCCACCCCCACATCCTACATCCACAATTTTTATTGGACCAGGCTCCTGAGGTAGTTTCCTAAGAAAAAGATCTATTCCTCGCCAGAGCACCTTATGGCCACCCAACCATCGATTGACCATGGCCAGTTCTCTCAGGTTTCTGAAATGAGCTGCTCCCTCTAATTCGAGATTGTCCAGAATTTCTTCCTCTTCACTGCGATCAGGGTATATCCACCAGGGTTCAGTCATAAACAGGGTCATTGATGTGAACATAATTGCCGTGAGACATGCGAACCGTATTGTGGAGCAAGCCAGGAAAACGCCGGGCTAACTGGAGGCTTAAATCAGTCAACCAGTCCTTTCCAAACAGTCGGCTGGATAAATTTCCAAAGGCCAACCTCTTGCCAAACACCGCGTGCCAACTGGTTTGATAATGTCTTTCCATGCTTTCTCTATCAATCTTATTCCCCAGGTAGTCTTTTACATATCCCGAACATAGGGCCGCAGCGTGGATAGCCATCGCCATGCCATTGCCACACAAGGGGTGAATTAAACCAGCCGCATCGCCACACATCAACACATGATCTTCTATCACGGGTTTTCTACTAAAGTTAACCTGACTTATTACCAGAGGGCGCTCCATAATGGCAGATGCACCTTCTAAAAAAGTGGCTAAATGTGGGTTCATGGTTAAATGAAACCTGCTAAATTCTTCCAGATCGCTATATCTGGAAATTTGTGTTTTTGTGGTCAGGTAGCACAGGTTGACTTTGGCATTCTCCACTACAGACAGGCCTGCATACCCCCCTTTAAAATTGTGAAGACTAACCAGATCCGTAGGGAGTTGTGCATGAAAATGTTGTTTTACAGCCACGTAGGAAGTGGTGTTTTCAATGAAAGAACGATTCATACGCTTGTCAATCACTGATCGCTTGCCATGTGCTCCTATCACTACCCGTGCCCTGAGTAAGTTTTTAGGGGAAGTGCTAACGATGAAGTTATGCTTTTGGTAACGGATTTCTCTCACCTCGGTATTTACCCTTACTTCCACTCCTGCCTTGAGTGCTTCATCGTATAAGAAGTGATCAAAGGCATAGCGACTAATTCCAAATCCACCTAACTCCAAGCTGGTCTCCACCACTTTTCCATGAACATTGGAACAGGCAAATCTGGCTATTTCAGTTGGCTTTAGTTTCTCAGGAAAGAGCTTCAGGCTTTCCAATAAGGGTCTAACTTCATTGGAAATGTATTCACCACATACCTTGTGTTTCGGATAATCGTTTTTCTCGACTAGTATTACCCGATGTCCGGCTCTGGCAAGTATTATTGAGGCGGTGAGGCCTGCCAGACCTCCACCTGCGATGAGCACATCGCATCGATTCTGCGCGGGTATTTCATCTAGCTCGTCCATTATGTCATCAAGGATTGGAGCAGGTTGGAAAAACCGACCGTCCGCATATGTTTGATCGCTGGATTCCGGTTATTCGGCATACTCTGATTCATGAAATATGGCTTCTCCGGTAGCTTTTTCCACAAAGATCTTTAATTCGTGCATTTGGCTATTTGCCTTGCGCTTGCCTGCCAGGGCAGCGAAAAATAAAAAGCCGACTAGCATGAGCCCAGCGGGTATAAGAATAAAGTACCATGAACCTTTACCAAGCATATACTGAGAGAAGCCAAAGATCATTCCCATTATTATTGCCAAACCACCTAAGGTGTAAAAGAACATAAACATGGTCCATATCGAAGGTTCCGGACCGATCAGCACCCGCACCAGGGATGTATTGTCAGGTCTTGGTTCCAGGTTGATATCTAAAATTGGACTCCAGAAGTGTTTGTGTTCCTTGGGATAGGAAAGAATTAAATGGTGAGCAGTGGAGCGTTGCTGAATATTACGAGTGTTACGTCCTTCGTCTTTCAACGCTCCAATAATTTTCTCTCTGATCTGCTTAGCTGAAAGCCTGGAACGATATCGATAACGCGGTCTTAATTGTGGTTGAGACATATCATTTCTGATGTATAGCTAAAGTAGGGATTCAAAATAATTAGAATTTATTGCCGTGGTTGAAGAACATTTAGAGGCATATCCACTCCTAATGTTCAGATTACCAAACACATATGATTAAACTCCGCAGCACGCATATTTCGTTGTATTCATGAACTGAATCAGTGTCTAGCTCCTCAGACTTCCTTACTTTTGCAGCCCCAAAAAATGCAGAAGAAATGATCCAGGCTAATAACGTATCTCTACAATTTGGTAAACGCGTATTATTTGATGATGTAAACATCAAGTTTCACGGTGAGCGATGCTACGGTTTAATTGGAGCCAATGGCGCCGGTAAATCCACTTTTTTAAAGATCCTCTCCGGTGAAATATCGCCAACAACAGGTTCGGTAAGCCTGGAACCCGGAAAGCGCATGGCGGTATTAAAACAGAGTCATGGGGAGTATGATGAAAGTCAGGTCTTACATACGGTAATGATGGGTCACCATGAACTTTGGTCGCTGATACAGGAAAAAGACGCTATTTACGCCAAGCCGGATTTTACCGAGGAGGATGGCATTAAAGCTTCCGAATTAGAGGAACAATTTGCAGAAATGGATGGCTGGAATGCGGAATCTGATGCTGCCGCCCTGCTAAGTGGTTTGGGAATACCTGAATCGGACCATTACAAGCTGATGAATGAGTTGGATCCAAAACTGAAGGTAAGGGTACTCTTAGCGCAGGCTCTTTTTGGTAATCCGGACGTATTGATATTAGATGAACCGACCAACGATCTGGACCTTAAGACTATTGGTTGGTTAGAGGATTTTCTGCTGAATTTCCGCAACACGGTTATTGTTGTTTCTCACGACAGACACTTTCTGGATACCGTTTGTACGCATATCGCCGATATCGACTTTCAGAAAATACGCCTGTTCACCGGTAATTACACATTTTGGTATCAGTCGTCACAGCTGGCTTTGCGTCAAAGATCAGCGGCCAATAAAAAGGCAGAAGAAAAGCGTAAGGAGTTACAGGAATTCATTCAGCGATTTAGTGCCAATGCATCTAAAAGCAAGCAGGCTACCAGTAGGAAGAAACTTTTAGAAAAGATAAACGTAGACGAAATTCAGGCGAGTAGTAGAAAGTATCCGGCCATAATTTTCAACCAGGAGCGCCAGGCAGGGGATCAAATTCTTGAGGTTTCTGATTTAACCGCCTATAGTGAAGATGGCGAACCACTATTTGCCAATCTCAGCTTTAAGATGAACCGTGGGGATAAAATTGCCCTCTTAAGTGATAACAGTTTGGCCATCACGGCGCTTTTAGAAATACTTAATGGTCTGCGCAAGCCAGATCAGGGAAGCTTCACTTACGGACAAACGATTAGCACCGCTTACTTGCCCACCGATAATGAGGCATTTTTTGATACCGATGATTCTCTTATCGATTGGCTGCGTCAGTATTCCAGTAACAAGGATGAAGTGTACATTCGCGGGTTTTTAGGTAAGATGCTATTCACTGGAGAGGAGAGCATGAAATCAGCCCGAGTGCTTTCAGGAGGTGAAAAGGTACGCTGCATGCTTTCCAGGGTGATGCTGCAGGAAGCTAACCTCTTAATGTTAGACGAACCCACCAACCACTTGGATTTGGAGTCTATTCAGGCTTTGAACAACTCTATGCGTGACTTTAAGGGTAGTATCCTCTTCACTTCGCATGATCATACTATTACGCAAACAGTTGCCAACCGAATTATTGAATTTGGTCCGGCAGGTTCATTAGACAAGTTGATGGAGTACGATGAGTACATTTCTGACCCCAAGATTCAGGAGCAACGCGAAGCTTTAAACAGTGTGGTAGTATAGAAAGGCTAAGGATTACGCGCAATACCGAGCATTTAAGGGTATTGAATGTTGGAAGTCAGGTGTTGCCCGGGGCCAGCACCCGCTGTCCCCAGCATTAAGTTGCGAATTATTCTTAATAAGACCAAGATGAAATACATGCCTCGGTCTAAACACACCATAAGGCTTATGAATGAATTGATAAAAGTGAAACGAAGGTGCTATTTACAGAAATGGTGCTTCAAATCTTGAATTCACATATTGCTACTAGATACTTGTAATTAAAAGTTGTGAAATAGATCGGTATGGAAGTATCGTACAGCGCTCATAAAGAATCACTTGTTCAGATAGTAGTACATCAGCCTCCAATTTACCATTCAGGCGTTTACATAGCTTTAGTTGCCATTCTACATTTTTTAGGTATCTTGATTGATAAATCCAAACAAAAACACCAGCAATGAGAATATTCACACTTAGCATGTTCATTTTGTTTTTTACCATGATGGCCTGTCAACCTCAAGGATCTACTGAGGTGGTTGAGGAAAAATCAGACACTATGGACCAGGCTGAACTTAAAGCACAAATCCAAGCTTTAGAAGATACCTTGGCCATGGCCTACAACAACAAAGATGTTGAGCTATTTACTCGGTTCTATTCCGAAAATGCGGTAACCTACGGCGAAGGGCGCGAACAGCTTTTTGGAAGAAAAGCAATGATAGATCACTTTCGTTCTACCGCCATGCAAGACACCTCAGGCAGACAGTTTGAATATCTGACCATTGACGTATTTCAGCGCGGCGACCTGGCGGTGGAAAATGGGAAATGGATTCAGTTTAATGCCGCTGGTGAAGAGGCAGATCACGGCTTTTATATGGTTATTTTTAGCCGAGAAAGTGGGCAATGGAAGAGTATCAGAGATATTTGGAACTCGTCAACCATGGAAGAACCTGTGACTACAGAAACGGTTGGCGCTGACCGTTAATTATCGGTTTCTCCAGAACTGAGGTAAGAAAAGAATTAGAATGGTAAAGAGTTCCAGCCTTCCCATTAGCATCAGGAAGGAAAGGAACCATTTCCCCAATCCGGGGATAGATGAGAAATTATCTACCGGACCTACATTGCCTATTCCCGGTCCGATGTTACCTAAGGTGGCCGTAACCGTACCTACAGCTGTCATAAAATCCAATCCCATGGCAGACATAACTATGCAACCGAGGAAAAATACGATCATGTAGATTAGAACAAAGGCCGCGATATTGTTGGTGACATTTTGAGGAACCGTTTTTCCTCCAAATCTCACGGGGAGTACTGCCGTTGGATGAAATTGTCTTTTCAATTCCAGGAGGCTATTCTTAATAAGAACGATCAACCTCATTATTTTGATCCCTCCAGCAGTGCTGCCAGTTGAGCCGCCGGAAAAAAATAGCGCAAAGATTAAAAACATCAGAAAGTTGGGCCAAAGCAGATAATTATCAGATATAAATCCGGTGGTGGTATTGATGGAAATGATCTGGAAGAAACCTGATCGCATCGCTTCTTCAACGCCATACCTTCCGGTAAGGTATAATCCAATGCTGGTAATGATCGCCAACACTAATATGTTGATCGCATAAACTCTAAATTCCTCGTTGGCGAACACGCGCTTAAGCTTACCGGTAAACCCTAGAAACATGAGTGTAAAATTGGTACCGGCGAGAAACATGAACAGCATGATGATATAATGTATAGCCGGTTGAGTATAATGTGCAATACTGGCATTTTTAGTAGAAAAACCCCCAGTTGCCATCGTAGCCATGGCATGATTCAAAGAGTCGAAAGCACCCATACCGGCAAGGTATAAGAGTACCGCTTCGGCAATAGTAAGCGCAAAATAAAGCAACCACAAACGCTTTGCCGTTTCCGTGATTCTAGGATGAAGTTTGTCTGGCGTTACACCGGGAGCTTCCGCCACAAACAATTGCATACCTCCAACGCCCAATAATGGCAAAATAGCTACTGCCAGTACAATTATTCCCATCCCCCCTATCCAATGAGTCATACTGCGCCAAAAAAGTAAGCTCTTGGGCATGGCTTCTATATCTGTTAAAATAGTTGCTCCCGTGGTGGTGAATCCACTTACCGTCTCAAAAAAGGCATCCGTAAAATTTGGAATGGCACCGTGGACAACAAAAGGAAGCGCTCCAAAGAGCGACATGGCTATCCAACCCATGGCTACAATTAAAAAGCCATCGCGTTTTCGCACCTCTTTACTGGCATGCTGACCAAATCGTCTCAGGGAAATACCCGCTAAAGCCGTAACAATAGCTGAGATTAACATCGCCTCCCAATCTTCTTTATAGACGAGAGCTACCACAATCGTAAGAGACATCATCATAGCAATGATCAGCAACAGGATACTGATCAATGATGCAATCATTTTGAAGTTGAAATTACGCATTAGCTGAAGAAGCTACTTACTTTTTTAGCGCATTCGGTACTCGCAAATACAACTACCTTGTCATTATATTTTATTTGAAAGTCGCCAGTAGGAATGAGTGCTTTATTGTCTCGCACAATCCCTCCAATCAGCGCACCTTTGGGCAATCCCAATTCCCTAACTTTTTTGGTGGTCACCTTACAATCGTGTTCTACACTAAATTCCATCACTTCAGCATCTACCCCATGAATGGTTGAAAGAGTGATCAAATCTCCACGTCTGATATGTCGATAAATAAAATTGGCCGCCGCTAATTTTTTATTGATCAGAGAGTCAATTCCAATATTCTGAGAAAGTGCTAAATATTCGATATTCTCGACCATAGCAATGGTTTTGCGCGCACCATGATTTTTAGCTACCAAACAAGAAAGTATGTTGGTTTCAGAGTTTCCGGTAACAGCCACAAAAACATCCGTGTTGTTAATGCCTTCTTCCTCAAGCTTTTCTACATCAGTGCCATCGAAGTTTAATACCAGTGTATTGGGACAGTCCATGGCAATTTCTTCAGACCTGGAGGTATCCTCTTCAATCAGTTTGACATGATAATCCTTGCTTAGCTTTCGCGCCAGTAACCTACCGGTGCGACTGCCTCCCATGATCATGATATTCTTAACTCTAATTTTTCTTTGTCCGGTTACTTCCAATACTTCTTCAAGACCATCGGTATGAGTAATCACAAAGAGGTGATCACCTGGCTCCACCACGGTATGTCCTCTCGGAATTATGGTTTCCCCATCGCGTTTAATGGCTACCACAACATAATTGCGCTCGGAAAGTTCAGCTGCTATTTCCGACATGGATTTACCGGTTACCTTGGCATCTTCGTTAATGTCTAAGCCAAGCAGTGTAATCTTTCCATTTTCAAATTCAATAGATTCACTTGCCGCATTGGTTTTAATCAGATATCGTACTTCTCGGGCAGCTAAAGATTCCGGGCTAATTAACTCATCGATCCCCAGGTCCTCAAGGTTGATGGTTTCCGGATCAGTAAGATACTGCATCTGACTAATCCGGGCAATACATTGCTTACTTCCCAAACGTTTAGCATAAGTGGCACTCAGCACATTGGCCTCTTCTAAGGAGGTGACAGAAATAAATAGATCTGCATTGTCAACAGCAGCTCGTTGCAAGACCTTGAAATCCGTTACTTCACCATGTATGGTTATGGCATCAACACTGGTGTCAATGTTTAGAAGGCGCTCTGAATCCCTGTCAATTAAGGTAATATCATGAGACTCACTAGACAGCCATTTAGCCAGGTGCATCCCAACAGCTCCAGCACCGGCAATGATTATTTTCATAGAGTTATAATCTAAGAGGGCGCAAAGTTACTAATCAGACCTAATGAATAGACAAAGTATTGATTTTCGATAAAAATGCAGTCTGTTTTGAAAAGTTGACTTAAGTCATTTTTAAAAGTATAACATCATGGTACTTTTGTTTCAAGCAATATGGCAGAGTAATCACAGTTAGTTTGGAGATTTTACTCCATTGCTTAAATTCCTCCAAGTTAAGTTCGCACCTGAACTTTTCGGAAAAGCCCGGTAAAAATTTATCGGGCTTTTTCTATGTACAATTGGTAAATCCGAGCGGAGGATGCAAAGCAATGCCAGTTTTATCAATGCAAACAGGCAGATTGATTTTAATCATTAATACCATATCATTGAAGCTTAGCATGTAACTTAATACAAATCATATTTCATGTCAACCCTACAAAGGCTTTCACTAGAGTTTTTAGGCGCAGCTGGCACTGTTACTGGTTCTAAAACCCTGCTTACATTCAATGATTATCAGGTTTTAATTGATTGCGGTTTGTTTCAGGGATTAAAATCACTACGCAATAAAAATTGGGAAGATTTTAATGAACCAGGTCGGGTTAAAGATATTCTCCTTACCCATGCCCATTTGGATCACTGTGGCTACCTCCCCCGCTTTGTAAAACAAGGATTCAATGGAGCGATCCACTGCACTGAAATGACGGCCAGGCTCACAGAAATCATTCTTTATGATAGTGCTAAAATTCAAATGGAAGACGCTGAGCGGGCTAATCGACATCATTACACCCGCCATCACCCTGCTAAGCCGCTCTATGACGATAAGGATGTAAGAGAGTGTTTAAAATTACTACAGGTTCATGATGCTGGTACATGGTTAGTGCTTGCGCCCGATTTGCGCTTTCAGTTTCTGAAGAATGGTCATATTCCAGGAAGTTGCATGGTAGAGCTGCACGCGGGTGTTAAAAGAATTGTCTTTTCAGGAGACCTTGGCAGGCTCAAACCTTTGATAATGAATCGACCTCAGCAATTACCGGCTTGTGATCTGCTGGTACTCGAATCCACCTATGGAAACAGAAATCACCCTCAGGAAGCAGCTGAGGATCAATTGGCAGAGTTGATCAATAGAGGAGCGGTAAAAAATGCCCAAATATTGATGCCAAGTTTTGCGGTTGAGAGATCTCAGGAAATGATCTACCTCCTTATAAAACTTATGGCCGAATCAAGAATTCCGCGATTAAAGATTTATTTGGATAGTCCAATGGCCGCAAAAGTTACCGAGGTTCTGGAGGATTTTTACCAATTCATGCATGACCCGAAGTACCATAAAATTCTTGATCAACAACTGGAAGTAGTTTCAGATTACCGCGCTTCAAGAGCCGTTGTGACCATGCCAGGCCCTAAAATAGTTATTGCCGGCAGCGGCATGATTACAGGTGGTCGCATCCTACATCACCTGGCAGCTCACATAGGACATCCCACTACCTTGCTGATTTTACCCGGTTTTCAAGCACCCGGTACCCGTGGTGAATCCTTACTGCACGGTGCTTCAGAGGTGAAGTTCTTTGGTAAATTCTATGAGGTTAAAGCAGAGATTGCCCAAATGCAAAGTTTGTCAGCACATGCTGATCAGAAAGAACTATTAGAATGGCTAAGAGAAGCTGAAGAATTACCGGGAAGGATAATTTTGAATCATGGCGAATTAAATGCGGCAGACGGTCTGCGAGTTAAAATTGCGGATGAATTTGATATTCCCGCTGAGATTGCGGAGTCCGCCCAAGAAATTGTGCTGGATTATGATCAGAAAGACCTGACTCAAACATTGTGACCCCCATTTCTGTTAAGATTTAATTCACCCAGAGCTTGATATACCCTCTAAGAATATTTAATCTTACTTTATGAACTTGGCTTTTGAACTTATTCAGGTGTTTGATGATCCCAACACGGGTTTTAGAGGGAATATAGCGGCGGTATGCTTGATGGATAACATGCCTGACAATTCTGTTCTTCAAAGATTAGCTTCTGACATTGCCCAACCGGCCACCACATTTCTGGTAAAATCATCTGATATCAAATATCAGGTACGCTGGTTTGCCCCCGATGGTGAAATAGGCTTGTGTGGTCATGGCTCATTGGCCGCCGTGGCTTATCTAATAAATCGGTCCCTAATCACCGATACTTGCGAATTGAAATATTCTTCTGGAAGTATTCATGGCAGGCTTGAAAGCAGCGATGCTGCGAGCATTCAACTGCAAGGAATTCCCACCCTGGCTCAACTAGAACCAGACCAGGCACTGCTCGATGGTTTAGGAAAACGCGTGATAGAGTATTGGCAATCTCCGAATAAGCATATTGTAGTTTTGGAAGATGAGCTAGCCCTCAGAGAAATGGAACCCGATTTTGCCCGCCTGAGAGACAGAGAAACCTTTGGATATTGTGTTACAGCCAAGTCAAAAAAAGTAGATTTTGTGAGTCGGACGTTAGTTCCCCATGTAGGTCAGTTAGAAGATCATGCTACTGGTTCTTCGCACGCAGCATTGGTGCCCTTTTGGGCAAATCGACTAGGTAAATCCGACTTACATGCGGAACAGCTTAGTCCAAGAAAAGGCCGGTTCTTTTGCCATTATCAGTCCACTGAAAATCTGGTGAAACTCGAGGGGCACTTCAGCCTGATTGCCGAAGGATGGCTTAAATTATAGCCGGTCAAATTCAGGCTCAGTCTCATTTTATTTCAGAGCGAATGGGAAAATAGACCTTAAGCATTAAACCTACCTTTGCCCCGCAAGTCATGGATACTAAGCAGCAGAAAAATCTAATCTTTATTCTGGGGGCCCTGGCCGCATTAGGCCCATTTTCAATAGACACCTATTTGCCAGGTTTCCCAGCTATAGCCAAGGATTTAGATACCAGCATTTCCAAAGTAAGTTTAACCCTAACCAGCTACTTCATAGGTATTTCCTTAGGGCAGCTGATTTATGGACCACTCTTGGACAGGTTCGGTAGAAAGAAGCCTTTGGTCATAGGTCTGGGCTTGTATTTTCTCACTTCATTCAGTTGCATCTTCGTACCGGATATCAATATGTTAATTGGCCTCCGCTTTTTACAAGCTCTGGGCGGATGTGTGGGTATGGTGGCTACCAGGGCAATTGTGCGTGACCGGTTTGAAGTGAATGAAATTGCCAGGGTATTTTCTTCCCTCATCCTCATAATGGGAGTAGCGCCGATAGTAGCTCCCACGGTGGGAGGATATATCACCAATGCACTTGGCTGGCGGTATATTTTTGTGATGCTCAGCCTCTTCAGTGCCATACTTATTATTGTCCTGCATAATTTTTTGTCGGAGAGCAAGGAACCTGACCAAACGGTGAGTTTAAAGCTGGGTGCTGTTCTACGAAACTATTGGTTGGTGCTGCAGAATCGCAGCTTTCTGCTTTATGGATCTGCGGGTAGTTTAGCCATGGCAGGACTATTTGTATATATCGCTGGTTCACCCTTTGTATTTATGGAATTACTAGGATTTTCAGAACGCACCTATGGATGGCTTTTTGGGGTCAATGCCCTTGGGTTTATTGGCGGGAGTCAGTTGAATCGTTATATCCTAAAAACGCGTGACAGCGAAAAGATCACAGTAGTTAGTTCGGTCCTACTTTTGGCAGTAAGCCTATCTACAGTTATTGGCAGCTGGGCCGGAGTGCTGGGCCCCTTCATGTTTGTTGGGATGATGTTTGGGTTTATGTTTTTCCTTGGCTTTGTGAATCCCAATACTACGGCTATGGCCTTGGCTCCCTTTGAAAAAAACGCTGGCGTGGCCTCGGCACTAATTGGGAGTATACGGATGCTGGGTGGAGCAATATCTACCGGGATTATCGGGTTAATGCACAATGGAACCGAATACCCCATGATTATACTCATGCTGGTTTGCGCGCTTCTGGTAATTATTTTGGTTTTTTGGGCAAGGTTAGCTCCAGGAAAAATTGACCGCATATAGGCTCAATCCCTCTGCCACCGGACTTCCACCATGCCGAAATATAAATCAATTTGAGAGGGCACCCATAATCATCATACCTTGGAAAGCTCTGAGATCATGACTCGAGTAAGTTGTACACAGTAAACTATTTACGGTTGCAAAAGGCTATTTAAGAATAGATCTTATTTAGTACATAGGCTAGTCTAATGCCACCCTTGAGAAGCTGTTTCTGCACCAGGCCCCAGTTAAGATACATATACTCGTAACCCATTCTTTCCGGATCTTTAATGTCATAAATCTGCTCTCGATACATTAAACATTCATTCGCCCAATCGGCTGTGCTACCGGTCTGCCACCTGGCAATCTGATCTTTCGTGGCATGATCGCAGATGGCGGCCAACTCCGTATAGCTATAAAGCTTCTTATCAATCATATCGCTATCCCAAACCCGATGCAAATTTGACTTTTCATAGAAGAAATTGACCTTCACATCATTTCCTCCCCTATCCGTTCCATTACCCACATGCAATGGCTGATGCAGGTCGCCTATTAAATGAACCAGAAACTTGAGGGCTTCAATTTTAGCTTCTCGCGAACTGTCTTCACAAAGAAGCGTTCTCTTTAATTGCTCAATTTTCTCCACCAATTGGCCTTCTTCATTATCTCTGGTCGCATACTTGGAACCATCCGGAATAGTAGCGTAATGCCAGGAATGAGTATGGTCAAATCGACTATCAGATTTTACCTCATCCATCCAGGTTGACACCTCCGCAAGGCTTTGATGACCAAGAAGTTGCTCAATTTCACTTTTCGTCTTCTTGGTGAGGTGGTTTTCTGCTATGGCGCCAATAACCCTATGACCAGTAGGGCCCCAGGCATGCAATTGTAAACAGAATAACATGCCACCGAATAAAAATAGTAAGCTCTTCATATTTCAAATCTCTCTTTCATGAGCTAAAGTACTACGGAATTCTTGTTTGAAATACGCCGTCATCATATTCCTCAATTTCAGAGTTCTGAATTGAAAGCCGGTGTGATACACATAATCTATTCGTTTCCTATATTGCACTACCTACTAACGCGCTATTTCCTGGATGAGAACTGCAACCAGTTTTTTTCTTATTTGCTACTACTTGTTGCTTGTCGGACAGACTAACTCTGAGGCTACGGATGGTCTTGAAGACAGGTACTTTGATCTCTATGAGCGCCTTACCGATCATCACTATTCCAATATAGATTCCGCTGAATATTATGCGCACCAATTACTGGATTTGGCCGGTGAAAATGGAGATAGCATATGGATGGCAGCCGCATATGAGGGTATAGGTTATGTATATTTCTATAAAGATCAGCTGCTTCAGGCCTTACCCTATTTTGAGAAGCAAAGAGACATTTTAATCGGCAATGCCGACGAAGTTGATGTTAGTCAGGCCTACATGAACATAGCCAATGTTTACAGCGGCATGGCCCGATATGATTTGGGCATAGAGAATTATTTAAAGGCAACTAGCTTGTTACCGAATGATGAGGAATACGAAATTGAAAAATCCTACCTCAATTACAACCTCGCCAACACCTTAATGGATTTTGAGGATTTTAAGAATGCCGCCAAGTATCTGAATCTATCTCATGATTTTGCCTGGAAAAACGAGGTGGAAGACCTATATGCCTCCATTCTAAATATGTTTTCGGAACTGGAGTTAAGAAAGGGAAATCCTGATAAAGCCATTGCCCTGGCGGATTCGGCGATAGAATTATCCATAAGTAATCATGACCTTATAGAAGAAGTTTATGCCTATGAATTAAAAGCGCGGGGAGAGCTACAAAAAGGAAATAATACGGAGGCCATTCGCTTGCAAAAACGAAGTTTAAAGAAATCCAATATCTATGGTGATCCTTATATGGTAGTGCTTGCTTACGCCTGGATGGCGGAAATCTATGCTCACTGCGATTCACTCAACCTGGCGCTTTTCCATGCTGAGAAAGCTTATGAGATGAGGCATGAGCAGTATTCTCTGGTGGGCAAGAACAGGGCTTGTGAAATATATGCCATGGTTTTGGGTCTGCATGGAAAATTTGCTGAGAAATCTACCGTACTCGAAGAATTCATCACCTACGAGGATTCGCTTCATCGGATTAATCTCAATGAAAGTATTCTGGAAGCTCAGAACAAGACATTTGCTCAAAACAATGCTTTGCTCCGCGAAACAGCTAGTTTACAGCAAACTATCATTGACAGGAACAATCTAATTCGCGTCATACTCAGCGTAGCCTTAATAT
This sequence comes from Owenweeksia sp., assembly GCA_965229445.1. Taxonomy (GTDB): domain Bacteria; phylum Bacteroidota; class Bacteroidia; order Flavobacteriales; family Schleiferiaceae; genus Owenweeksia. The sequence continues at coordinate 1,753,417 of OZ245876.1, read as the reverse complement.
CGGCGATAATTCTCGTGGTAATTATTGGCTATATGAATAGAAAGAGACACGCCGCACACAAGGAATTGCTCAATCAACAAGCATTGCTGGATGAAAAAAGCGCTGCATTGGCCTCAGCAAACAAGCAGTTGGAAACGCTCAATCAGGGAAAAGACAAACTGCTTTCTATTTTAACGCATGATATTAAACAACCGTTTAATCAAACCTTGGGAGTACTGGAATTGTTGGATGTTTATACGGAAGACAATGAGGAATTGCGTACGGTGCTTCAGCAAGTGAGGGAGTCAGTGGAAAATGATAAGAAAACGGTCGAAAATTTATTGATCTGGTCCAAGTCTCAATTTGCCAAGATATCTGCTCACCCTGAGGAGGTTGACTGCAATGATATTGCCTTTAAGGTGATAAATGAGCTCAAGACCTCCCTCCAGGAAAAGGAGATCGATGTTAATGTAGACATTTCAAAGAAGTCTAAGTTGGTGGCAGATCCTTATCATATGGAGATCATTTTGAGGAACCTTATTACTAACGCCGTCAAATTCTCGCATAAGGGTGGTCGCCTGGAGATTTCTTCTCAGCTTAAAGAAGAACAAGTAGAAATTGCTATTCAGGATGAAGGTATTGGGATGTCAGAAAACGATCTTTCTAAACTTTTTGATCAGAATAGGCACTTTTCTGAAAACGGCACTTTAAATGAAACTGGTACCGGCTTGGGTATGTTGATTGTTTACGACTTTGTGAAGGAAAACCAGGGTGAAATAGAAGTGCAAAGCTCACCTGAGAAAGGCTCTATATTCAGGCTGCGCTTTCCTGCCGCTTAGTATTTTTTATTCCTTTAAATCGCTCATGATGTTTGATACTGATTTTTCAGGTCATAATAGAGCTCTGGATATTGTTTCCGGAGAGGAAGATCATTTGATGGATCTAATAGATGAGGGTGAGCATCAGGAGCAAGATTTCAAATATCGGGTAGATAGTTCCCAAAAAATAGCCAAAACCCTGTCTGCCTTTGCCAATACGGATGGTGGCCGTTTATTGATTGGCGTGAAAGACAACCGAAGAATAGCTGGTATTGATCCACAAGAAGAGTATTATATGGTAGAAGGGGCGGCACAGCTATACTGTAAACCCCAGGTTGAGTTTGATACAACAGTTTACCAGTTTGAAGACAAGTTGGTGCTGCAAATTACAGTACCCAAATCCCCCTCTCCTCCTCATTATGCCAAAGATGAAAATCAGAAGTGGATCGCTTATATCAGACAGGATGATGAAAATTATATGGTAAACCGGGTGGTGCTGAGATATTTGCAAGACAACAAGCCTGGTCCTAAAAAGAACCTATTAAACTACGGGACGCAGGAACGCTTGCTATTTGACTATTTAGCTGAGAATCAGGAAATATCCCTTAGCAAATTTGCACGCTTAGCCCAAATTCCGATCTATGAAGCGGAAAAAACGCTCGCCTTATTCCTAAAATGGGAATTGATCAGCTTTAAGGCCACGGATAAAGGCATTCGATTTTACCTACCGATCTGATCGATGAATGTTGAGTTCTGAAAGCTCACTATCCAGACCTTCAAACCAATCGAGAAACTCGCTTTCTACGCCGCATCCCCCTTGCCACTCAATGCAATAGACATTTGCTTGCTGGTGCTTACATTGCGGACATCTGCCGGCCGTATCAAAGACTGGCCAGTGATATCCACAGGATTCGCAGAGCCATTCACTCTCAGGTAAAGGCTCCCATTTACATTTTGGGCATCGCGCTTGCATGAATTAATTCTTCGCCAAGATTAGCATATAAAATCGATTATCGAAAAAAGCAGGGCCATTATCTAACACAGAGATTAGCCGCCATTCACTTAAGTTACTTTCGTGGCATTAGCTGAGAATGAGAGCAAACCTAACCATACTCCTGTGCTTTCTGATTTCCATAAGTATACAGGCCCAGATTCTGGATGTCCTTACTGTATCGGAGAAGGATTCTGTATTGCGATATGCAGAAGACCTCAGATTGGTTGATCCCAACCATGCTCTTGATTATGCGCAGGATCTACAATCATGGGGCCTGAACAAGGGTGATAGTCTATTCTATGCCGATGCCTTACATCTGGAGGCTCAGAGCCATTATCAGCTATATGATTTTAAGCAGGCGATGATTAAAGGCGCCCTTGCTCTGAGATTATATGAGCAGTTGAATCATCTACCCGGTATTGTAAGCGCCTTAATTACCCTCGGAGAAATTGAAGCCAAGGGAGGCAGCAACTATGAAGCGCTCTTAAAACTGGAAGAAGCACTAAACCTGGCTAATTCATCACATCAAGTTTATGATCAAATTGAGATCAATCGCTTGATGAGCAGAATATATCTCAGTCAGTACCAGGTAGATTCTGCCCTTGTTTTTGCCCAATACGCCCTCCATATATGCAATGCCGAAGAATTAAAATTAGAGCGTGGTATTATTTACAATCTGCTGGCAGAGATAAAGTTAGCTTCCGGAGACATTGACAAGGCTCTGGCATTTGCCGACAATGCTCAATTAATCCATCGTGGACTTGGCCAATCATTATCCGTATCCGAAACCTATGCCCTATCCGCCAGAATCAATATTCTTACAGGCAACCTGGTTTCTGCTGAAAGCAACATTCAAAAAGCCATCGGTATTTCAGGACAATTCTACGATCCTTATCGCAATGCTAGTTATTACCTGATATTCTCAAAGGTTGCGCACATGCAGGGAGATACCATTAAAGCTCTCGAAATGGCTCGTACGGCAAATAAACTTGCGGAAAATGGACCTCATATTGTACTTCTGAATCGTGATATCAGTCAACAACTAGTGGATGCATTTCTGCTTGCGGGCGATTCAGCCACTGCATTGCGACATTTAATGGAACTAAATGCACTCGATGACTCCATACGCAAGTATGACTTTCAAAAGCTCATGCTAAAGAGGTCTCTTCGGGGCCAACAGGAACAGAATTTACAATTACTTAAAGATCAATCTGTTCAAAAACAATTGTTTGATCGCAGTAAGGTGCTCCTATTGTTAGCGGCCGGACTTATTATTGTATTCTCTCTTCTCGTGTTCGCACTCTCTCAAAACCTCATGCGCAAGCGCAAGTACAGCAAGAGTTTGATGCAGAAAAATGAGATGATTCGCACCAATACAGAGGATATTCGTAAACAGCAGGAGGAACTTGAAAGGAAGAATAAGCGCTTGGAACAAATGGATAAGGCCAAGAACAAGATATTCTCAGTGATTTCCCATGACCTACGCCAACCGATCACTCAAATTAAGTCTGTTCTCAATCTTTTGGAAGCTGAGTCAATGACGGATGATGAAAGGGTAATGATGGCCTCTAAGCTTAGAGAATCTGTAGACAATTCCAGTAATGCGCTGGAAAACCTGTTGCTATGGAGCAAAAAGCAGCTAACTGGTCTAACTACTAAAGTGGTTGACATTCACCTTATTCCGCAAGTATGGCAAATGGAAAGCCATTTAAAGCCCAACCTACAGGCCAAGAATATCAAACTCACTATTAAAGTGCCTGACTTCTTTAAGATTAAGGGCGATATGAATCAGTTAGATATATGCCTTAAAAACCTGGTGACCAATGCAATAAAATTCACGAACCCCGGGGGCGAAATTTCTGTGACTGCTTTTGAGAAAGGGGATTATGATGTAGTTCAGGTAAGTGATAATGGTATTGGTATGGATGCGGAGCAATTGGACAAACTTCGCGATGCGGCCCAAGACTTTTCTACATTGGGAACCATGAGTGAAAAAGGAACCGGTTTGGGTGTGATGTTGGTCAATGAATTCATGACTAGTCAGAACGGAAAACTGGAAATTGAGAGTACCAAAGGCCAGGGGAGCACTTTTAGCCTCATGTTTCCCAAAGAAAATCAAGATTATCGCAAAGAAACCAAAACTGCTATTTCAGAATAGCATGCAGGCCAAGATTTTCGGTGCAAATACTTTCTAAACAGACGCTTGATTCCGCGAGAATTACGGCTAGATAAGTCCTAGACATTTCCAATTACCACCAATTGATCCAGATTGGGAGTTTCACTTCCCCCTTCCTTTTCTAAGGTAATCGCAAAGGCATCCGCGCTATTAATGGCAATTTGGTCTATCATAAATCGATCAGAGTCATACACGCCCATATCCAGTGGTTTTCCATCCACAATAGCCCAAAGCTGGTAGTTTAAACCTTCCGGTGCCGGGGTTAAATCATCCAGTACTACAAAGGTTTCTTTAGTTTCTTTATTCCAAAATACACTGGCTTTTTCATCCTTGTAACCCGGCGTACCCGCTAGTTTTATCAAAACTGTTTCGGCGTTTGTAAGATGGGCCATTAAAACGGAATCCTCCTTACTTTCAACCAAAAGCTCCTGGTACATCCCTTGTTGATCCGCAATACTGTTTTCCAGTTTGTTGATACTCTGATTTGCGTTGAAATACCAGTATGAAGAGAACATGGCCAGCACCACACTTGCGGCTGCGACCCATTTCCAAAGCTTTGTATGGTCCGTGGAATCTATAGGAACTTCGCCTGGTTTTTGAGGGTCAATTCCGCTAATAGCCGTCATAACCCTTTCCTTATGTCCCTCCGGAACTGGGCGTGCTAATTTTCTGGCCATCAACTCAATACCTTCCTCCTGCTGACCTAAGAATTCCCTTATTTCGGGATATATCTTGGCCAGACATTCTACCTCCCTCTTCTCCTGATCGGTAACATCACCAAGAAGGTAGTTTTCCAGAATTCCACTTTGTATGTATTGATTCAGATCCAAAACAACAACAGATTGAAATATTTTCTCAGGCTATGTATTGCTGTACGCGCCCGTGTTTTTACTGTACCTAAAGGTAAATTTAACTCTTCAGAAACCTCTTGCTGTGTGTACCCTTTAAAGTACAAATAGCGAATCACTAACTGATGATCTTCAGGTAATTCCTTTAGTAGTTCCGTGAGACCAATATGATTTGTTTTATTCTCCTCACTGGAACCGCCAACACCTTTACTTACGTATAAATGCTCGGTTTGGATTTGCGAGAGGGGCATTTTTTTGTTCTTCCTCAGGTAATCTATACCCGTATTGCGAGCAATATTGAGCATCCAGGTAAAGACTGTACCCTTGTCTGCATCATACTTTGCGATGTTTTTCCAAATCTTCACAAAAGCATCTTGCAATACATCCGCCGCTACTTCCTCTGAATGGACAATTTGCGTAACTACCCCATATAAGGTATCAGCAAACATATCATACAATTCGCTGAAGGCGGATTTACTTCCCTCCCCTGCCTTTATCGCCAGTTCTTTAGCTAGTTCCTTATTTACTGCTTTTCTATCCAAATCTTTCGCAAATGTAAGCTTTGCGCATTCATTTTCACATTTTAATTTGAATTTTTGAGACTGGTATTCAGTGTGTTACAAAGATTTTTGATTTTTCTGAAATCCATAGTGCGATTTGGTGCGTAGGTATGCCGAATCAAAATTTATAACGATGAAACTTTTTAGATTATTAGCAATTACAATAAGCATAGCGAGCTTGGGCATACTGTCTTCCTGTGATAAAGACAAGGATTCAGACGATATGACGCCCATGAAATCTATGCTGATCAATTATGAGTTCAACAACGGACAAATAGTGCCCAGCTCATCCTATGACGGCATGCATTCCGATGACCTGACGGCAACTATGGAGCTAACCGAAATGGCAGATAGCAAAACGGAGATCAAGATTACATTGATGAATACTGTAGCTGGTGAAGTATACAATATCCACGCACATGATATGGCGGATCCCAATACTACTCCCAACGGTACTCCTTATAATGAATCTCCAAACAGTAGCATTTTGGTGAAGCAGGTAACCGGCAATGGAGGAACAGTATCTGTAAGTCAGGTTGCGGATATATCCTACACACAACTCACTACCTCTTATGATGGATTCTTTGTAATTCATGATCCTTTGCAGGCCATGAGTACCGTGGATTTAACTACTTACCTGGTACTTGGTGTTTTCGCGAGGGCACAAACTCCATCAGGTTTGGGAACACAAGTCTTTAACTATGACTTTAATACTGGACAAATTGCTGCAGCCTTTAGCTATAGCGGATCTCACCCTTCAGATTTATCTGCAACCATTAGAATTCAGGCTCTGGGAGACGACCGTAGCCGTGTAACCGTGATGTTGGATAATACCTTGAACAACGAGGAATACAATGTTCACGCTCATGACAAGGCAGATCCGGCTACTACTCCTAATGGAACTCCTTACGATGAGAAACCAAACTCTGATGTACTGGTTAGTAGAATTAACGGGAACGGCGGCATGGCCATGACCAGTCAGTTGAGCACTATGAGCTTGAGTGATCTATCTACTACTTACGAGGCATTCTTTGTGGTGCATGACCCTTTACAACCAATGTCTACGGTTGACCCTACTACCTATGTGATATTGGGGAATTTTGCTCGCTAGTTAGATTATGCACCCGAACGGAGAAGGAGCGTCATTTGGCGCTCCTTTTTTTTATGCATGCATACCCAGATCAGACCCGAAAAATGTTTGTTCCTTAGTGATATGAAATCAACAGAAAAATCGCACCATAGCATTATCTCGGCCAGTGGTAGGATCATGATGGCAGACCTACATATGCCTATTGACCAGGATCCTAGCTCATTCGTTGTTTATGCGCACGGCATTAATGGCTTTAAAGATTGGGGTGGAATGGATTTAATCGCTCAAAGTTTTGCTATAGGCGGACATGCTTTTTTCAAATTCAACTTTTCGCACAACGGAACTACTCCAGAAAATTTGGATGAATTTGTGGATTTAGATGCCTATGGAAAAGATAATTATAGATTGAGGCAGGCTGATCTAGCTGCAGTGATTGATTATATATCTGCTCAATTTAAGAGCTCCATGCTGAGTGATGTTACACTTATCGGACATTCGAGAGGCGGTACAGATGCCATTTTGTACGCCAGGAAAGATAATCGCATTTCGCGCTTAATTACCTGGGCCGCCGTGGCAGAGGCTAAAACCCCATGGCGTAATTGGAACCGCGAGCAGATCGAGGAATGGCAACAATCAGGAGTGAGATATCTCACCAATTCACGAACGGGTCAGGATTTACCAATATATTATCAATTGTATGAAGAATATCAAGCCCATGCTAAAACCCTGGATGTAGAACAGGCTGCCAGAGCGATAAAACAACCCTGGCTTATCACACATGGTATAGAAGATGATAGCGTGTTTATCAAAGATGCTTACGCACTAAAAGAATGGCAACCGGATGCGGAGGTAGCGATTATAAAAGAAACGGGACATACTTTCGGAAGATCACATCCCTGGACTAAAAACCACTTACCCAAACCTACTGAAGCATTGCTTCATCACAGTATAAAGTTCATAGAGCACAGTTGATGATTCCTATAGTGAAAGCTTTTTAAGAACAGCTTTTGGAACTGCGTCTCGATGCACCAGAATTGAAATGGTTTTATAACGAAAGAAGGATTTTGAGACATTGATATACCCACTGCGATAAGGGTTATCGCGCTCACCCCAACTGTTTTTTACTACATAATACTCCGCCCCTTCCTGATCTTTCACCAATCCCGTGATCTGCATACCGTGATCATCGGTAGTAGCATAGCTATCATATGCTTCCTGACGCTTTTCACTATCAATTTTCAATTCCGCATGAGGACCATGAAAAGCCTGGTCATCCTGTTTCTCAGGCACCAAAGCCAGTGCATTTTTTAAAGAGAATCCTTTTTCACTAACATCCGTAGCCCAGCCTATAGTATAACCCTCCATGAGACTATGATCCGCAATTTCTTCCAATTCATCCAGGCTCACATTAAAGCTGGTTCCCCACGCCCAATTGTCAGGCACCTGAATCATAATCTCCTCATACATAGGATGATGAGTGAAAGATGTAAATTGTAGATAGTCGTCTGGGTTTATTCCAACCACTTCATCTGCGAAACTACGGGGGGTGTAAGTCTTGCCCTTATATTCAAACTCGGATGGGTATTCTCCAAGATAAGCATCCAAGGTAGCTTCAAAGGCTTTTTTCCAGGAGGGCGACAGGCTCTTATTGGGGTTTTTAATGACCTCGTCTAGCTGCGCTTTTAAGATATTCTCCAATTCCCCGTGATTATTGATTTCCGATCCATACTCCAGTCCATCATAAACAGATTGAGGAACCGCACCATACTTACGGATCACGTACATCACATCAGGCAATGCACCGCCCTGGGCAAAGTTTAAATGACCGTGGAGACGAACATATTTCTCGGCCTTATCCAGATATACTTGTCGAACCGTAAACATTTCTGAAATATCTACCGGCTCCTTTCCCATGCGAATCATTTCAGATTCAACAAATGAGGTAGTGGCATAACTCCAACAGGTACCACTTCTGCCCTGGTTCTTAACCGGAGTGACTTCCAGGTCTATCATAGTTTCAAACTGATAGGAATCTTCTCCATCACTACCCTGATCCTTAACCTTATTTATTAAATCATCTTGCGCAGTAACCTGCAATCCAGCCAATATTAACACCGACAAGCCTAAACTTCTTAACTTCATTTCTCGTTTTTCTTTTTTGGAAGGGGCCTAAAATATCAAACCTTGAGCACTTTGAGAATTATTCGCTACATCTTCAGTATACGTTTTGCTTTAATCCTTGGAATTGTAGCCTGCCTGTTACTGGTTTCCACCAGACTGCTTAGTTTCAGTTTGTCTGCTGAAAAAATCAATCAGTCCTTTAAAGACTCTCCCCATCAGCCTGTTCATCGCTACTTCAGTTACCAGGAAGATTATATCCATTATGTATGTATTGGTGACAGCACTCTGCCCCCTATCTTGATGATTCATGGTTCACCAGGAAGTTGGGATAGTTATGTGAAGCTAGTCACACTCACGGATTTGTTGGATCACTATTACCTGATCATACCTGATCGTCCGGGGTATGGTGAATCAGGGATGTCTGATGCACGTAGCCTACGCGAGCAAAGTCTCTTACTGGGATTATTGGTTGAACAGTATTTTGGCAAGCAGAATGGCATATTGCTGGGACATTCATACGGTGGTGCACTTTGCCTTCAGTTGGCGGTAGATTTCCCGGATAGGATACAATCAATGGTACTAGCGGCGGGTACTTTAGCCGATGTTTATCAAAAACCCAGGTGGTACAATTATTTGGTGAAGTACACTCCGGTGGGTTGGCTGCTGGACGGCTCATTTAAGTTAAGCAATCAGGAAATGATGTTATTGCCCCAAGATTTAAAGAAACTTTATCCTGAGCTACGGAAGTCAAGCATTAGAACAGCTATTATTCAGGGAGGTAAAGACTTCTTAGTTGATCCCCAAACCCCGGAATATATTAGTAGTATTCTGGATAATTCCAAGCATCGGGTATTTTACAAAGAGAATATGGATCATTTTTTAATTTGGAATGATCAGACCGTAATTATGGATGCTCTCTCATGGGCAACCATTCCTCTGAATTGACAAGTTCAGGCCGCTTTGCCTTCATTGAAGCTTCGCACAATGTTAATGTGGTAAATGGCTTTCGCTACTTTAGTAGTTTTTCCTTCTCCCAACATCTCATGGGCAAATACTTTCAGCGTAAGCTCTTGATTACTCACACGATAAATCTGTGCTTTTAGCATGAGTCGTCTTCCCTTTCCGCTTACTTCCGTCAACTCAAGATTCACACCGGCAACCACCTGCTTCCAGGGTCCATCTATTACAGAATCAATCCGGGTTCTCATTTGGTTGGACATGTCTTCCACTAATTTGAGTAGATTCCACTGATTGAGATTCTGATCAGTGCTAATATTAATAATCCGTTGCAAAGTATTTCTCTTGCTGGCTTCTAATATGCGGCTGTAATCTTTCATAGCTTCAAAAAAAAAGCCCCACGATATCGTGGGGCTTTTATATTCAGTTTGTTATTCTAATTAACTCACAATACCCCACATAGTATAAGTCCACATCTTATAATTATGACGTGATACATTAATGTGATATATAGGTTGAGTAAGACTCATTAAGTCAAAGTTATTAAAATTTTCAATGAGCATGAGACTATGATCATTTTTTTTTGGATTGAATTAATGGGCATCTCAGAATTATCAAGCTTACCTTTTGGCTGGAGATTAGAAAGGTCTCCTAACATTGGATGTGGATTTTCCACCTTCCTTCTAGTACACCTAGGTCATTTAGAATGTCGGCAATGGGTGATGGTTCTCAATGTCTTCATGATGTATGTAAAATAATCCTCTGGTTAGGCGAATTCCGCCTTTTTTGGTTCAGCAACTTATAGTAATTTCTACATCAGAATCGAAACTTGTGAAAGAATTAGAAATCAAGGTAGTAAAGAAGTTTATAGATGAGCAAAATTGCTTGGCGTTATACTGTAACTATGATCCAAGAGTTAGTAAAATTGCTCGAAAAGCTGGTTTTAAGTGGGAGGCTATGGATAATTGCTGGTACATTCCTGAGGGCTATTTTACTACCAGAGAACTCATTGCACTATTTTATAAGGTAGCCTGGGTTGATTGCAGCGAACTCTTTGGAGGTCAGCACCCAGACCAATCTCCCAACCAGAAAACATCAAATATTTCTAAGGCCTTGAAAGACCTGGAATCTGAACTCCCATCAAAAGTAAGATTAAGGGATTATCCGCTCACAAAGGAGCTTCCGGATGATTACATGTTAAAAATGAGACGTATGAGATACAGTAGAAACACTATTCTTACCTATTGTAGTCTTTTCAGAGATTTCATTAATTATTACCCAAACAAAGACCCCGAGGACATTGATGAGAATGAAATTCAGAATTACATGGACTATTTAATTAATTACCGTAGAATATCAAATAGCACTCAAAATCAAGTTATTAACTCAATAAAATTTTATTATGAGCGAATGTTGGGTCAAAAGGCTTTATGTGTAAACATTGAGCGTCCACGAAAGGAACGCAAGCTACCAGATGTATTGAATAAGGAGCAGGTTAAGGATATTCTCTCAGCACTGGAAAATATAAAACACCGCACTATGCTAACCCTAGTTTATTCAGCCGGATTGCGGTGCGGTGAGTTATTAAACTTGAAACCCGGAGATATTGACAGTACCAGAATGTTGATTCATATTCGGTATGCCAAAGGCAACAAGGATAGAATGACAGTTTTATCAGAGAAGGCATTAGCACTGTTAAGAGTTTATTACAAGCAATATAAACCAAGAAAATGGTTATTTGAAGGGGTGAGAAGAAAGAAGTACAGTGCAGCTAGTTTAAGATCGGTATTCAAACAGGCGGTAAAAAAGGCTGAAATTCCAAAATCTGTTCGTTTGCATGATCTAAGACACAGTTTTGCTACTCATCTTTTGGAATCTGGCACAGATTTAAGGTATATTCAAACTTTGTTAGGGCACAAGAGCTCTGTAACAACAGAAATATACACTCACGTTAGCCAACATCATATTGGTCTGGTTAAGAGTCCTTTAGACACGGAGTGACATAATGTTTATAAATGCAATACGTTTGCCCACTAGTTACCTGCAAGCTGAAAAAACTGATGAGGGCATATCGTTACTCAGACCAGGCTTTGTTAGAGAGGGGCTAAAGCTTGCTTTAAGGTCCTGAACGACACAAAGCCTGTCTGAAGGTAACTCTTACCGCACTTACTTTCTACTTATACTTGATAAACGGGGCATTTTGGCCAATGAAATAGGCGGTTGAATACATCGGCCTCATTTATGAAAGGACGAGTTTCAAAGTCAAGCCTTAGGGAGACCGAGAAGTCCGCCTTAGGCGGAATCACTCGGCCGAACTTGGGCTTGTTAAAGAAAGTCGGGCTTGAAGAAATGCAGCCTTGACCTTTTGGTTCGTTTTGGGTCAAGCCAAAATGAACAAGAAAAAAAGGCCTGCAGGTAACAATGGCTAAGCTCAACCCTACCCTGCTCCTACGCTTAGATAAATCTTTATCTTTAGTTCAAATTTAATCTATACGCACAACTCTTAGCTAAGAAGCCGGGCTGCTGGCTTAGCCTAACGTTAGCGGTTATGCAAAAAGGACGACAGTACAAGTAGAAACAATGAAGTACAAAGACAGACATACGGAAAACAAGACAATGACGGTGGACAAAAAAGAAAAAAGCCCTCGCTTCGCATTTTTGAAAATTTCTGCATTCGCACATTGCACACATTTGCAAAGCCGCACAAGCCAACCCACAGCCCAAGCTTTGCAAAAGAGTGCAATTTTGCCAACGCTCAAAAAAACGATAACAATATGAACCTGATTACTCAAAATCCATATCGTGTATTAGGACTACTTGGGAATTCCTCAGAAAGAGAATTGCAAAAACAGATAGCCACCATAAAACGATATGCGGAAGTGGGCAAAACAAAACAGTTTGACTACGATTTTGATTTCCTCGGTAAAGTTTCAAGAACTTCAAATGATGTTCAAAAGGCAGCCAGTCAAATTGAACAAGCGAACAATAAACTTCACTACTCCCTATTTTGGTTTGTCAACAAAAGTCATATAGACGAAACAGCACTGAATCATCTTAAAGAAAACAACCCTGACAAAGCAATTGAAATTTGGGAGAAAACAATTAAGGACGGAGAGGTAACACCGAAAACCCTATCATCAATTACCAATCTTGCTACCCTACTTTTAGGAGTTTCGGTTAAAAACGGAAAACTTGATAAAAACAAATTCCAGAAAGCAATTGATTTAAAGGGGAAGCTAATTCATTCAGACGCTTTTCAAGACTTTGTTTCACTGACTACGGGCAACGGTTTTTCAGCCGATACCTCAAAACTTAGTTCGGCATTTACGGAGGACATATTATCTATCACAAAAAAGTATATCGATAAAGAAGGCGGTTTAACAAATGCTGAACTGATACAATCATTCGGAAGTTTTCCGGAAAGCACACGAAAATATCTTGCTTCTAAATTTATTGAAGAACCTCAGTCCAGAATTGAAAGCAACATTGAAAACATTAAAGAACAACGCAAATCGGAGCCTGAAAAAGCTAATAAGTGGGGCTCTGCTCTTTACGCATCAACCCGAACTGACTTGACATTTTTGAAGAAAGTTCTTGGCTCCAATAATGTTCAATATCAGATGTTAGCGAACAAATTGGCAAATGAGCTTTTGCAATGCGCAATTGACTATTTTATTGAGTGGCGAGATGACCACTCAAATGACCCTGGACAAGAATCATTACGTGTTGCCAAGTTTGCCAAAAGCATTGCTACAAGTGGACAAACTAAAGACCGTATTGAAGAAAACATTGAAAACATAGAAGAATGGATTGAAGAAGCGCCCGATAGACAACGCCAAAGTGCTATTCAGACACAAATTGAATTCGTTGCAAACAAACTGAAATCATTTCAAAGTGCTTCTGATTCAATAACAACAGCACAAAACCTTGTAACAAGCTGCAAACCGAAACTAAATGAAATAAAATCGGTTTTGGGCTCAACGGATGATTTCTACATTCAAATAAGTACGGCAGTTGCCAATAATGCTCTTGGTATGTTAATCTCAGTCGTTAACCGTGAACAAGAGAAATTAGAATATGACCGTGTTTCCGCAATCATTTCACTGCCAGCAACAATTTCATCCGCACTTTCTGTTACAAATCAAATTGGCAGTTTGGACATGGATTCAGATTCTCGTTCGCGCTATAATGAGAACAAGAGAACATTAAGCAGCTTGAACACCCAACTGCAACAAGTTCAAAAAAGTTATTCCAGTTCATCCAGCAGTAGTAGCGGAGGCGGCTGTTACATAGCAACTATGGCATACGGAGATTATGACCATCCGCAGGTTATGACTTTGCGAAAATTTAGAGACGAAAGGTTAGCGAATACTTTTATTGGCAGGGTCTTTATCCGATTTTACTACTCCACTTCTCCGAAACTTGTTGCGCTATTGAAAAACCAAAGGCAAATCAATCGAATGATTCGGCTTATGCTCGACCAAATAATTAAACTGATTAGGAAATGAGAACACTATACGCTGCGATAATATTTTTCGCATTAACAACAGCCGCATTTGGTCAGGATAAGACTGATTCACTACAACTTCAATTAAATGACTTGTCAGGTCAAATAAAACAGTTGAAATCAGACTTGCAGCGACTTCGGAATGAAAATAATTATTTGAAAGTAAATCTCGATACTGCTAATGCACGATTCACAGCGACCACAGCACATCAAGCAAATACAAATAAGACTCTTAGTAACGAAATCAATCAAAACAACCAAAAAATTGATGCTCTTGACGCACAAGTTGCAGACAAAGACACGAAAGCAAATGACAGAATCACTACGTTAGATAATTCCCTTTCAACAAACACGCTTTATTCAATCATTGCAGGGTTAATTATTGCCCTCATTTCCCTTATCGTTTTCGTAATTCTCAGGAAGCAGATTTTCAAGGAGAAAGCCGCTTTATCAAAGCATATCAATGAAGAGGCGATTAAACTTGATACCAAGTTGATGGAAGTAATGGAAACTCAACTACACTTGATGAAAGAAGAACGTGCATCTGCTCCACCAAAACAGGAAGAAATTGACCATAGCCTTGCCTTGAAAGTGGCGGATGAAATTGTGAGAATACAAACCAATCTTTCCCGAATGGATGATGGAACAAAAGGCCTTAAACAGTTAGCCTCATCCGTCAGACGAATAAAAGACAATTTTGAAGCGAACGGCTATGAAATGGTTGATATGCTGAACCAACCATATAATGAAGGGATGAAAGTTGTAGCAAATTTTAGACCTGATGAAACATTGGAGGCCGGAAAACAAATAATAACAAGGATAATTAAACCGCAGGTTAATTTCAAAGGTGTTATGATTCAATCAGCCCAAATTGAAGTTAGCCAAGGGGAATAAAAACAATATAAAATTAAATAAATGGCACGATCAAAAATTGACTATGGAATAGATTTAGGCACGACTAACTCTGCAATCTCAAGGATGGAAAGCGGAGAGCCTACCATTAAAAAAACTGATACTCTTAAAGACACTATGCCTTCTTGTGTCAGCTTCAATAAGAAAAAAACAGCAAGGATTGGTGACGGTGCATACAACGCTCTTAAAAGTGACAAGCGGAGAGCCACAAAGACATGGTCAAAGACAGATTCGAATGCATTTATTGAGTTTAAGAGGACAATGGGAACAGATAAAAAGTACCCAAGTTCTTTTATGGAAAAGGAGTTTTCTTCGGAAGAACTTTCTGCAGAAGTTCTCAAAACATTAAAGTCTTACGTAACTGATGAAACCATTAACTCCATAGTTATAACTGTTCCAGCAAAATTTACCATCAATCAAAAAGATGCGACAGCAAGAGCAGCAAAGATTGCTGGCTTTGAACACTGTGAATTATTGCAAGAGCCCATCGCTGCATCAATGGCTTATGGTCTGGACGCTAAATCAAAGGAAGGCTTCTGGTTAGTTTTTGACTTTGGTGGTGGGACTTTTGATGCGGCTCTTTTGAAAGTTGAAGAAGGGATCATGAAAGTTATTGATACGGAAGGCGATAATTGGCTCGGTGGTAAGAATATTGACCTTGCCATTGTGGACGAAATAATACTGCCTTACCTGAAAGAGAATTACTCGATAGATGAAATATTAGGAGACGACCAGAAAAAAGAAGTTCTCCGGGAAGCAATGAAAACCTATGCGGAAGATGTGAAAATTCAACTTTCCTTTAAAGACTCCGAAGATATTATCTCTACAATTGGAGACTTGGGCGAAGACGATGAAGGTGAGGAAATCGAACTCGATTTAACAGTTACCATTGACCAGTTGCGTGAAGTTATTGCACCTATTTACCAGAAATCAATTGACATATGCAAACAACTTTTGGAACGTAATAGTATTGCCACTTCATCACTTGATGCTTTAATTCTGGTTGGTGGGCCAACCTACTCTCCGATTCTTAGAAAAATGCTTGAAGAGCAGATAGCAAAACCTGATACGAGCAGCGACCCAATGACCGCAGTTGCTAAAGGAGCAGCATTGTTTGCCTCAACAATTGACGTTTCAGAGGAAATAAAAGAGAAGACAAGGGATAAAAGCAAGATTCAAATTGAAATTGGGTATGAATCCACTTGGGTCGAAAAAGAGCAACTAATTACCATTAAATATAATCGTGATAAAACAGAGGGCGAAATTCCCGAAAAAGTTTTTGCTGAGATTGTCAGAGGTGATAAAGGATGGTCAAGTGGCAAAGTTGAAATAGATGGCACTGGTGAAGCTATTGAGGTTGAGTTGATATTAGGTCGAGCTAACCAGTTTAATGTAAACCTGTACGATGAAAATGGTAATTCGTTAGAAAGTGAACCTAAAGACTTTACAATTATTGGAGGAACAAAAATTGGTAGCGCAACTCTTTCTTATCACATGGGTATTGAGATTAAGAGGCGAACAAACAATAAAATTGTATTTGAGCCAATCAAAGGGGTTGAGAAGAATCAGAGTTTTCCTGCAACTGGAGTGCGTAGAGAATTGAAAACACAAAAACAAATTCGACCAGGCATTGCAGATGACATCATTAAGATACCGCTTTATCAAGGTGATAATGATGCCAAAGGCTCAAGAGCAATTTATAATGAACATGTTTACGATGCTACGATTTCAGGGGACGATCTGCCAGCTTTGCTTCCCGAAGGAAGTGAAGTTGAATTAACAATTAAGGTTTTGTCTGATAAGGATATTACAATGTCAGCATACTTCCCCTACCTCGACCACACAATTGATTTAAAGGTTCCTACCGATACAGTGCAATCGGAAGTTGATGCTAAATGGTTAGAAAGCGAGATTCAAAAAGCCCTGCAAACTCTTAACTTAATTAAGCAAGAAGGAACATATTCCGATTCCGAAACACTTGACAAATTAGGTATCGAACTAAACGATATTCAAAAACGCTTTGAACAAGGCAAAGGAGATTATGACCGGAAAAAAGAAGTCCTTGAAAATCTCAGGCGTTCATTACGAAAACTGGACGACATTCAAGATGCAAGTGAATGGCCAAAAACAGAGGAAGAACTTAAAGACGTTTATTATCGCCTTGAAGAAACTAACAAGGAGCTTGGAAATGAAAAAACTACAGCAGTAGTGGAACAATTCAAAGAACAAATTCCGCAAGTAATAAAGGAACAAAATGTCAAAGTAGCCCGCGAGCTAATTGACAACATGAGACATCTTGATTTTATGCTCATTGACCAAGGACTTGGTGCTCAAATGGAAATTGGTTTATTACAGCAGTTCAATGAGGATTTCGATTCACATGATTGGTCAGATAGAAACAAGGCAAGAACACTCATAAATCAAGGGCTACAAATGGCAGCAAATAATCCGTCCAAGCAGAAGTTGCGTCCAGTTGTAATTGAATTATACAAATTACTCCCAGATGTTAAACAACCCATTCTTTCAGGCGATGACAGCGTACTAACAGATTGAAATTGATGGATAAATTTTCTCCGATATTACCGAAAAACAAGGTCATTGCAGACCGTTACACCATTCAGTTCTTCATTGGTGAAGTTAGCAATGGTCAAGTATATCGTGCAAAGGATGCTCAAGGTGGAATTGTCCGATTGAAAATATACAATGCCGCCAAGTTACGTTCGGAGCATTTTGCTCATGACGGAGAACTGCTGGAACTACACATTTTACAAGAAATTGAACATCCAAATATTATCAATGAATCCGATTACGGTGAGTTCATACATGAATCGGGAAAGTTCAAATATCTAACAACCGAATTTGTAAGCGGTGAAAGTTTAGAAGATAAGTTAAAACGAGAAGGTTCTTATTCTCCATATTCAGCTGTACCAATAATTACTGAGTTATTATCAGCGATTGACTATTTACATTCATTGGAAAACCCAATTCTTCACAATGCCATCACGCTACGCAATGTCGTTTTGGATTATAGTCAAAAGCGAGAAAAGCCTGTATTGACCAACTTTTTGAATGCTCGATATTTTGCGAGCAGTACGAAAGAGTTATCATTTGAGGGAGTAATGCCGTTTTATCTTGCCCCTGAAACTTACAATAAGGTTCTAACTCCGCAAAGTGATGTTTTCGCAACAGGAGCATTGCTTTATCACATGATAATGGGTATTCCACCTTGGCATGTTGACATTCCAGATTACCAATTTTCTGATGCAAAGTTGAGAGATTCCATTGCAGAAGCTCGTATTAAACCGCTGAATTTTTCAATAGCAGATGATTCTTTAGTTGATGAACATTTGCGAAACACGCTTAAAAAAGCTTTGGCGCTGGATGTTGATGCCCGTTTCAAAACAGCCAATGAATTTGCCCAAGCATTGAATAGAGAAAAGGCAGTTGATCTACTCGAAAGTAAACCGGAATTCAAACAAAAACCTAAAGCAAACAAGAATAAAGATGGTGGATTTGCTCAAATTGCCGGAATGCAGGAGTTGAAGGATTTACTTTACAATGATGTAATCAGAGCACTAAATGAGAAGGATTTGTATGAGAGCTATGGTGTAACAATTCCAAACGGCATGTTGCTTTATGGTCCTCCAGGTTGTGGCAAAACCTTTATATCAGAAAAATTTGCTGAGGAAGTCGGATTCAACTTTTTACAGTTAAAACCATCTGACATTAAGAGCAAGTACATTAATGAAACTGAGGAAAAAATCGGAGAACTTTTTAATCAAGCAATTGAAAATGCTCCAACCGTAATATTCTTTGATGAAATTGATGCAATTGTGCCAAGTAGAGAAGGAGACTTACATCAAATGCACGCTTCAACTGTCAATGAATTGCTTGCACAAATGACTAATTGTGCAGAAAAGGGCATATTCATTATTGCTGCCACCAACAGACCTGAAAAGATTGATACGGCAATTCTCCGAACCGGAAGAATAGACAGGGTAATCTATTTACCGCCTCCTGATAAAGAAGCAAGGGAATCATTATTCAAACTTTATCTTAAAAATCGCCCAGTGGACTTGGCCGTTGACAATGAAAAACTCGCCATCCTTACCAATAACTATGTAACAAGTGATATTAAATTTCTCATTGATGAGGCGTCAAGAAAGGCGTTACGAGAAAAATCAAGAATTACCCAAGCAATACTCGAAGAAACAATCTCAAAGAACTCGCCCTCAGTTTCATTGACAGAGATTAAGAAATATGAGGCTGCTCGAACGAAACTCGAAGGAGAAAGAAAAGGAGTTGGTGAAGAAGAACAGCGTACAAGAATTGGCTTTAAGACAAACAAACCAAAAGACTAAATTAGTTACAATATGGAGAGACAACAGTTCAAACAGATACTATTCAAAACAGCCTTTTGCTGCATGGCATGTGATGGTCATATTGACGACCGAGAGGTGCAAGAACTAAAAATAATGGACAAAAAGACATCCTATTTTGAAGATGTTGACTTATCAAAGGAATTGGAACATTTGATTTCTCAATTCAGTAGCAAAGGCAAAAAAACAGTAGAAGAACTTTTTCATCAGCTAAGGGATACTGACCTCAATACCGTTCAGGAGCTTCTGCTCCTTGAAGTGGCTTTAAGAATAGTTAATGCAGACGAACGTGTTGATGAAAATGAAGTCAAATTCATTCATTTTCTTCGGTCAAAGTTGAAAGTACATGATGAAACAATTCTTGACCGTTTCGGAAAAGTTGAGTTTCTGTTTGACCGTGACTACAAGAAAGAGATAAAGTCCGGAGACTTTAAGAAAAATCTTATGGATTCCATTGTGTTGCCCGAAATGGAAAACTTGAAAACCATTGACTTGACGGAAAGCAATGCTTGAAAATATCATCAAAATAATATTAGCTGCATTGTTCTTTCTCTGTTTAGCTGACATGCCATATGGTTTCTATCAGTTTGTTCGCTTTTTAGCCCTAATTGGTTTTGGGATATTGGCATACAAAAGCTACGAGCGAAAGGAAAACGTGATGACAATAGCATATGTTGGACTGGCAATTCTCTTTCAACCGTTGTTAAAGATTTCTTTAGGCAGAGAATTTTGGAATATCGTTGATGTAATTGTTGGAATCGGATTAATAGTAACAATTTTTATAAAACCAAAAATGGAAAAAGAATAGCCTACGCAGCAGTCACACACATTGGCTGGTCGCACAGGCAAGGCGCAGACCAAAACCAGCCAAAGAGTGTGCCTGCCCAACCCGAAAAAGAAATTTTCAAAAATGCCCCACGCGCGACTAAAAATAGGAGAAAAACAAAAAGAATGAAAGTCGAGTAGGTAAAGGGGAATTTCACCCCTAAACCTCTCACAGAACCGTACGTGATAGTCTCCCATCATACGGCTCTTCGCAGTTAGACCCTCACGGACGAAAACCATACTGCCAGTGTATGAATAGATTGGGATAATGTTTGCACACTTTCCTTAACCAGTCCCACGCTAGCTTTCTTGGCTTTCGTCTAAACCTTCGATACTTGTTTAATACCCATTTCAGCAACCTGTGATTCAAAAGGCGCATCGCTCGTTTCAGCCCTACTTTACTGAACCTGCCGTAATAGTTTATCCACCCACGTAATTTCGGGGCGACTATATGGGCTAGATCCTGTATTTGCAGATGTACCATCCGATGCAGTTTGAGTTCCCTCAATACTTCTCCCACTCTTTTATAGGCTTTCTTGCTCATCGTTGGTGTGTAAACCAACTGCAAGTGTCCCCACTTGGCTCTCGTTCTTCGG
Source organism: Owenweeksia sp. (assembly GCA_965229445.1). Taxonomy (GTDB): domain Bacteria; phylum Bacteroidota; class Bacteroidia; order Flavobacteriales; family Schleiferiaceae; genus Owenweeksia. The sequence continues at coordinate 1,732,655 of OZ245876.1, read as the reverse complement.
GTTTTAAAAGTAAAACCTAAGAAATCGAACGTGCGGTACTGTACCTTAAAGGGTGGGTGATACTTCTGATTCCGTTTACAGTACACAATCTTTGTCTTCTCACGATGGGCTTCTAGCTTACATCGTCTCAACCTTGCTTTGATTTGTTCTAGTAGCCTCAAGGCTTCTTTAAAATCATTGCAATGGATCACTACATCGTCCGCATACCTTTCAAAAGGTGTGTCTGGATAATGCTTCTCCATCCATTTGTCGAACACGATGTCCATGAAAATATTAGCTAGCACAGGACTGATTACTCCGCCCTGGGGTGTGCCTTTACTTTCATTCTTGCGCAGCGTTCCATCGGTTTGCAGCACTTCTGCTTTCAGCCACCTCTCTACATATAACAAAATATGTTTCTTGGTGGTGTAGTGACGCACTGCTTTCAACATCAGCTCATGGTCGATGTTATCGAAGAAGCCTTTAATGTCCAAATCAATTACCCAATTGTACTTCATGCAATTTTCCTTGCATTGCTGTACGGCTTGGTTAGCACTCTTTTTAGGGCGGTAGCCGAAGCTATTTTTACTAAAGTGAGGCTCTACGATTTGTTCTAGCTCTTCTCTAACAACCATTTGTGCTGTTCGATCGCATACTGTTGGGATGCCTAATAGGCGTTTTGTGCCGTCTACTTTTGGTATCGCTACCTGTTTTACGGCTGGTGGATGGTAGCTTCCTGAAGCCAACCTGTTCCATATTGGGTACAGGTATTTCTTGGGGTTCGACTGTACCTTTTCAATGGTTTTACCATCTACTCCGGCACTACCGCCCTTTGATTTTACCTTCAAAAATGCTGACCAAACCACCTCTTTCTCGATGGGTTGGGTCTTTGATTCATTTAAGCTGATCATCCTCTTTCAAGTTGTCCGTTTAAATAATCTGAACTCCGTTAACCCCTTCGCTCATCCCGATTTTCATCGGGACTTTCTTGGATACTTTCCGCTACTATGGGTTAATCCGCCACTATCAAAATGCCTCGATACTCTTAGACTTGCCTTAAAGGTTTTCGTCCGTCTCTCTTTGCATCATTTTTTGATAGCTTCTCCTGTTCCGTAGAAAAGCCCGAGTATAGGTCATGCCCTCTTTATCCCGTATGTCGATAAACCAACTTTAGGACGGTCGTTTATCTTTATCTCTCAGGCTCGCTGTACCTTCGATTTTGACATACCATACGTTATTATCGAGACCTACAAGGGTTCACTTCCGTTCATCTCCTTATACGCACACCTGATAGATCGATATCTTTCAATACCCTCTAACTTTTCCTAGACGCTCAGTACCATATCCTGAAAAACACAGCACCTCTAGGTGGTTTGACAAGTCTGCCTAATCAGTCCTTGCCGAGAGGTCGGTTCTCTCATCTCTTCTACAGTTTTGTCACTCTTTTCAATGAACGAATTCATATATTGTATCCTAGAGTAACGCAGGACACACAGCACGAAAGCACAACAATGGCTATACGTAATGCGGGCTTAAGTGCAGATTTTAAAGCAATTACATTAAACGAACTTTACGGTTCGCGGACAGTGAATTGCTCCGAAATCCCGCACTACGCATAGCCTAGCCGTTGTGCTCAAGCCATTGAAAGCTGGGCTTTTTCTGCACCTATGGTTTAAAGCAGAAAAGCCAGGCCAGGCCAGCCGCAAGCTTTTACAAAAACAAAAAAAGAAAAACCTACACAACGCAGTGCCTGCCGAAGTGCCTAGCCTGAAGAAGTGGCCTGGCATCCGTTTATGGAAATAAAAAAAGATGGCCAGAGCACAACAAAAGCTAAAGCCAACCCTACCCTCCTCCATCGCTCAGAAAACCCTTATCTTTAATTCACACTTAAACTAAACGAACAACATTCCGCTAAAGAGCCAGGTGTGATCTTTAGCCGTGCCGTTGGTGTTCATGCGAATTAACCACTCTGAATTCTCCTATTCAAAAACAATGTTTGTAACTTTTTCGTTACATTTGCAATGTGAGACAAATTAACATCACAGAAAAATGCCTTGAATTCATTGACCGGCAAGATGATAAAGTTGCCCTGAAATTCTTTCAGCTTATTGAAGTAATTACAGAAGTAAAAGCAGTGAATGCCAATTTCGTTAAGAAACTTCAGTCTACTCAATTTTATGAATTAAGAATTAAAGCTGGAAATGAATATAGAGTCATAATTTTTGCAATTGACCACCTGAATTTTGCTGAATGTACTAAAGCGGTTTGTTTACATGGATTTCAGAAAAAATCAACAAAAGATTACAAAAAGGCAATTAAGGCAGCAGAAAGAAATTTAGAAGAATACTTAAAAGAAGAATAAAATGGGAAAGTCAATCAATGCTAATAAGCTTCTTGCCGATCGGTATGGAAAGAAAGGAACAAAAGAGCGTGAGCAATTTAGAGAAGATGCTTTTTCTTTTTACTTCGGTGAAATAATCAGAAACAGACGGAAGGAACTTCACATGAGTCAACAAAGTCTTGCTGAAAAAGTTGGTAAGAAAAGACCCTACATATCAAGGATAGAAAACGGTGAAGACATACGACTTTCGAACTTTGCGCTCTTGGCAAATGCACTTGGTCTATCTATTCAATTGAAACCTGAATAAAAAAGCACGAAACACCAACAATGGCTAAAATTCAATGCTAAATCTTGTCTAAGTATCACATTTTTAGCCATTTATCCGCCTTGGCCTCAGCCTTAACAGAAAGAATTAAATTAGCTAAGGCATCGGCCTAGGCTAAATTTTACCTGAAAACACAAACCCGTGACACCAAGTCGCACTGCTTTTAGCCGTGCCGTTGTATGCAAGCCAGCGGGAAGTAGGTATAATCAACTTCAATGGTTTAAAGCCGGAAATCGTAGCCAACGCCACTCGCATGTTTGCCAAAAACAAAAAAAGAAAAACATATTCTACGCGGTGCCTGCCGAAATTACACGCTGAAAAACGTGGCTTGGCCTCAGTTTGTGGAATTAAAAAAAAGCTGGCCAGCATACAACAATGTGCATAGCTAACGCTAACACTTTGCTCCGCTAAGAAAGACTTAACTTTATAGAAAACTATAACTACACGCAGTGCATTTTCTCTCGCAATCCGCGCTAGTCAATGCACTTACCGTTGTGCACAAGCCAGCGAAAAGTGGGTATACTCAACCTCAATCGTCTAAAGCCGAAAATTCAGGCCAAGGCCACTCGCATACTTTCTCAAAACAAAAAAAGAAAAACATATTCTACGCGGTGCCTGCCGAAATACCTAGCCAGAAGAAGTGGCTTGGCTTCAGTTTGAGGAATAAAAAAAGCTGGCCAGTGCACAACAACACCTAAAATCAAAACTCCTTTGACCCATGGTCAACATCCGTTTAATTTTGGCGCTTGAGGCCTCGGCTCTTTGCTGAATACTTAAATTAGCATTCGCCTCGGGCTCAAGCTCAGATTCGTTAATCAGTAAATAATACCCAATCTACCCGTTCTGCTTTTAGCCTGGACGTTGGTAACAATATGAATAAGAGGACCTCAAGAAGAATCGCTCCAAGCTCTGCCTACATCGGTGCAGGTAACAAAACATCCTCTTTTACACATAAACCTAGAAGAGCATTTGCGGTGGTCGCTGAACTCTACAGAAATGAACTTCCACAAAGGCCATCGCAAGATTATCGAAGGGTGTTTAAAACCCTAAGTGAAGCTGAAAAAAAGAAAATCAGAAGTCGAATCCTGGGAAAAAGAAGAAAACAGGATATGAAAAAGATCACTGTTGCAATTATACTCCTAGTGGTAATAACTGGTGCTGCAGTATATATCTTGAAATAAAAAATACTGTTACCAACAATGGCTAAAAATCAATACTACATTCCTTCTAAACATCACATTATGAGATCTTTATTCCGCCCTGGCCGCTGCTTTATCCGAAAGAATTAAATTAGCTAAAACAGCGGCCCAGGCTCAATTTGACCTAAGTTCAAAAACCGAAATACTAAGCCGTACTGCTTTTAGCCTAACGTTGGGCGCAAGCGAATGTCTATTGCCAATAAAGGCTCAGCCCAGGCTTTGAATAAATATTAGCAGGACTTGAAAAATTCAAAGCCTTGGTCTGAGGTGACGTAGTTATTACAACTGCATAGGTTGTTTCCAACTTCAGGCTTTTTAATTGTAGCACGGATAATTATAACGTAGAAAAAATGAAGCACACAGCGCGGAATAGCACAACGTTGAAAAAAAAAGCCTGCGCCCAACAATGGCTAAAAATCAATGCTAACATTTATCTAAGCACTTAGTTTTTAGCTCTTTACCCGCCCTGGCCTCAGCCTTAGCAGAAAGAGTTAAATTAGCTAAGGCTTCGGCCTAGGCTATCTTTAAACTTAAATGCCTCAAAACGTAAACCAAGCCGCACTGCTTTTAGCCTAACGTTATCTGCAAGCAAGAAGAATCAAGAACTCACTAAAGACAAGAAATGAAGTCAAGAATAATGTACATAGAATTCAAAGGTGAGGAATTGACGGGTGAGGCAAGAATTGGAAGGGTAAGCTTTTCAAAATCAATGCGCTCCGTTCATTACAATGGCAAAACCTTTCAAAAAATGAATGGATTCAAAGCCAATTACTATGATATTGAAACAAGAGAAGGATATTGGATTTCTGGGTGCAAAAAAGACGGAACGGATAGACTTTATGGTGAAAGGCTCCCAATCCACATTGATGAAGATATACAAGAGGAATATTGGTCTAAAATCAGGAATCTACCTGAGATGATTGGACGAATAGAAATTAACGGGGAAAATAAAAAAGCCAGCAGATAACAACAGCTAAGCACAACATTACTATTCTCCGTCGCTCAGAAAATCCTTTATCTTTAAATCAAACTTATACCTACACGTACAACATTAGACTAAGTAGCCATGCTGCGCTTAGCCAAACGTTGGGCGCAATTAAAAAATGATCGAATTTATTAAAGATAACATCGGATGGATAAAGGATCTAGGAACACTGGTCCTAGCAGTTACTGCGACAATAATTTCCATACTAACTTACAGGAGAGCAAGAGCAACCTTGCTTCAACCTATAAGAAATGAAGTAATCAAGAAACAGTCTGAGATTCTATCAAATCTTCTGTCATTTATTCGCGAAAATGAGTCCAGCATTTTTAGAGGACTTGATTACGACAATATTGCGAGAACCAATGCATTAATTGCGCTTGAAGAACATGGATTTAAATTCCATAAACAAGAGTCAATTAAGGAGGAAATAGCTGCACTCACCTCTCATTACATTATCAAGCCCAAAGGGAATAGACTGGACGAATTCGAAGTATTATCTCCAATCTCTGAGAAGAAAGAAGATATTGATCTAAGTAAAGAACGTTTTGAGCTAGCAAAGCAAGGGAAAGCGTCAATAGTAAAACTTACTATAACCAAAAAGCACGACATATTTCACAAAGAGCTGATCCATGCTTCAGAAAATGCCTTCCTCCCCGAAGTCATCCAAAAAGAACTCAGACAGTTATTGAGAGATATTCACATTAATCTGGCTGAAAACATGATTACCACATTAGAAGACTTTATTAATGAATACACGGCAGCAACGAGAGATGGAAATTATCCGAATGTCCAGCCAAGCGGTGTTTTCAATAAATTCAATCGAGTTGCCATTAACCATGATCAACAATTCAATCGTCTAAAATCCACAATACGAGAGTACCTTAGAATTGATGAAGAATGGTAAAAAAAACTGCGCCCAACAATGGCTAAAAATCAATACTAAATGCTGTATAAGTTTCACATTTTGAGTTACTTACGCCGCCCTGGCCGCTGCTTTATCAGGAAGAATTAAATTAGCTAAACCAGCGGCCTAGGCTCAATTTAACCTAAGTTCAAAACCCCAAACATAAAGCCGTACTGCTTTTAGCCTAACGTTGGGTACAATGCGAATCAAAATCTTTTGCCGTTTGAATATGTTATCTTTGCTATAATGAAGAATGGCGAATTAAATACTACACTCATCAACAGTTATTTTGAACTTCTCAGACGTTTGAGTCTACAGAGTAAAGAACAGCTTATTCTTAAGCTCACCAATTCCATTAGGAAGCAAAAAACTGAAGCCACTGATACTTTCTTCACAACCTTCGGAGCCTTACATAGTGATCAGTCCGCTGATGAGATCATCAAAGACCTCAGGAACAGTCGAAATTTTAATCGAAATACTGCGGAAATTTGAGCAAGTATTTACTTGACACTAACATTTGTATTTATTTCTTAAAAGGGCTCTATGATTTGGATGCTAAGTTCCGTTCAATTGGCCTTCATCGTTGTTTCATATCTGAAATAACTGTTGCTGAGCTCAAGTTTGGTGCTGAAAAGAGCCAGAAAATTCAGCATAACAGAAAAGTCACATCAACATTCATCGAACAAATGAATGTGCTCCCTATCTATAGCGGTCTTGATATCTATGCGAAGGAAAAGGCCAGACTACAGAAACTAGGATCTCCTGTGGATGATTTTGATCTGCTCATTGGATCAACAGCAATTTCAAATAAGTTAATTCTTGTAACCAACAACACAAGGCACTTTGAACGTATGAAAGGAATTGACCTTGAAAATTGGAGTGAGAAAAAATAAAAGCACTGTACCCAACAATGGCTCCCATGTAAAGCAGTAATCCCAACCTCAGGTAAGGATATATAAAATTAGTATTTCCTTTTTCTCTATTTCATTTTGTTGTTGTTTTTGACTGTTAAACTGTTGGTAAACGGTAGCTTTTGGCCTGCGGCTCTATACTGCCTTTTTGTTTATCAATAGTTTAATAGTCCCGCTGCTGTTGGTATAGCCAGCGGCTGTTCCCTTATTGCTCAGCCCCTCGTCAAGCTCTGGGCAGGCCAAGCCATATGTAGTCTGCGTTTTGATATGCCCGCAGCCACCAGCACCGATTTGATTTTAATAAGGTGAAGAAAAGCCACTTGCTATAAGCATGTGGTCTGCTCCCTTTTGGCGTGCAGCCACCCACGATGTTTTGTGGTCTTTTCTGTACTTGCATTTTAGAGCTTGAAGGGGTTTATATTCATTTCTGTTTTTTTTAGTGAACCACACCTACCTGGTAGGGGGTTTCGGTTTTTATAACTGCCAGTGTGCGGCTGAGTAATTTACGGGCCACCTTTACCAGTATGGCCTTGGTATCTTTACCGGCATGTGTGCGGTAGTAGGCCTGCATTACAGGGTCGTACCGCAGGGCCTGCCAGGTGGCTTCTACAAAATAGCTGCGCATCAATCTATGGCTGCGCGGGTTTAGCCCGCGGCTGCGTACTTTGCTCTCCCCACTTTGGGCCATGCCGGGTATAAGGCCAATGTAAGCAGCCAGTTGTTTAAAGTTGTTGAACCTCCGCAAGTCGCCAATTTCACTTAAAATGCCGCAGGCTACTATGGGGCCAATGCCGGGTATGCTGCGCAGTAGCTTATAATCTCTTTTGTAATGGGTACGGCACCACAACCGCAGTTCGTTGCTGATGTAGCGCAGCTCTTTATCGATAAAGTCAAAGTGCTCCATACGGCTTTCCAGCGAGGCTTCCACTCTAGGATAGTCAAAGCTCAGGTTGCGGATCCAGTCTCTGAAGCCATGGCTCCAGTTGGGGTTGTCGTACTCTGGCGGCAATTTTACACCAAGGTACAGCAGTTGGCTTTTAATGTGGCTTTTTAGCCTGCGGTAGTCCTTCACCAAATCATTACGCCTGCGGAACAAACAGCGCAGGTGCTCTCGTTCCACATCAGGAACAGTAATACCTGATAATCGTCCATCTCGTAGTTCTTTGCAAATAAGTTCGGCATCCAGAACATCTGTCTTTTGATAACGCAACTTGCCGGTGCGTGCTAAAACTGCAGGATTAAATACCATACTCTTCCAACCATAGCCGCTAAATGTTCGGTGGGCGCTGTAGCCACAACAGCCTGACTCATAGGCCGTGTACACCTGGTAGCCTTTAAAGTTTTTGTCTACATAGGTTTTTAAGGCTTCAGGATCGGCTGGCATAGTGAGGCCCTTACCCATAAACAAATCCGTAGCGGTATGTATGCGCCAGCTCTTCTTGTGGATGTCGATACCAATGAATAGTTTTGATAAGGCAGTGTCTTGAGTTTGCATTGTAAAGGTATTTTGATGTTTACCTAAACTTAGGACACTGCTTTTACATAGGGGCTATAGTGCATGCCCTGCGGGACACGCACCATACCCAAAACGTTGGTAACAAGCTGAAATAAGAACTATTGCCTGTCATTAACATTCTTTATCTTTGAATAAACTCTATTAAAATGGATCTTCAATCCAGAAAATTAGAATTCATCCAAGAATTCCTAAAGCTTACAAGCGAGGAAGCGATTTCGAAGTTTGAAGCCCTCCTAAAACGTCAAAAAGGAGATCCTAAGAATCCTTTTTCCGATGATGAACTTGTGGATCGAATTAGAGAATCTGAAGAGGACTTCAAAAATGGAAGGCATAAAACAACTAAGGATTTGCTTGATCGGTTTCAGTAATGGCATGGCAAATCATCTGGTCAAGCTTTGCTGAAAAGCAGATCAGCGATATTCATAATTATTATCTCAAGCAAGCCTCTCTAAAGACTGCTACCAAGATTGTAATTGGCATCATCAAGGCTCCAAACTCGCTACTAAAGAATCCCAAACTTGGTCAAGTTGAACCGGCGCTTTACCAGATGTCAACAGAGTATCGCTACATTTTATTTAGGAGCTACAAAATCATTTACAGCCTTGATTTGGAATCTAACTATATCAAAATTGCTGATGTGTTTGATACCAGACAAAATCCAGGGAAACTGAAAAGAAAAAAATAAAGGCCTGTTACCAACAAATGGCTAAAAATCAATGCTAACATCCTTCTAATAAGTTCATTTTTTAACTCTTTATCCGCCCTACCCTCAGCCTTAGCAGAAAGAACTAAATTAGCTATGGCTTCGGCCTAGGCTATCTTTAAACTTAAATACCACAAAACGTAAACCAAGCCGCACTGCTTTTAGCCTAACGTTGGCCTCAATTTGAAAGACTCTATTTGATATTTCAACAAAATGTAATAACTTTGTAATTACATTTATCAATCATGGAAATATCAGTAATCAAAATTGGTAACTCTAAGGGACTTAGGTTATCTAAAGACATTCTAACACGGTATAATATCAAGGATAAGGTGGAACTTGTACTTGAAAAGGGTTATATCATCCTAAAACCTAAGTCTGAACCCAGAAAAGGATGGGAGCACGCCTTTCAGAAAATGCATCAGAATCAAGATGACAATCTTCTTATAGATGACATTTTTGACGATGAAAGCTTTGACCAATGGTAATAAAACAATACGAAATTGTTCTGGTCAACCTTGATCCCACAATTGGCAGCGAAATCAAGAAAACCAGACCCTGTTTGGTGCTCTCCCCTAATGAGATGAACAAGTTTCTAAGAACCATCGTAGTTGCACCTATGACTACTGTCAGCAGATCTTATCCTACTCGTGTGGCCATCCTCCAATACAAAAAGAAAGGTTTCGCTGCCATTGATCAAATTCGAACTATCGACAAAGCAAGAATTACGAAGACTTTAGGTAAAATTTCTAACCAAGAAGTCGAAAATTGCAAATCTGTAATCCGAGAAACCTTCGTGGAATAAAAAGAAAAACTGTACCCAACAAGGGTTAAAATCAATACTAAATGCAGTATAAGTTTCACATTTTGAGATACTTACGCCGACCTGGCCACTGCTTTATCAGAAAGAATTAAATTATCTAAAACAGCGGCCTAGGCTGAATTTGACCTAAACCCAAAACCCAATAATACTAGCCGTACTGCTTTTAGCCTAACGTTGGCCAACATTTGAAAATATCAATATTGTACGTATATTTGTACATATTTTAGTACAATGATAACCACTAGCATCTCAGACTTTCGTAAGGATCTTAAGAAATATCTAAATCGGGTCACTCAAAACTTTGAAACTCTGATTATCAACAGAGGCAAGGATTCAGGGGTGGTTGTTATTTCACTTGAAGAGTATAACTCTCTTCAAGCTACTCAACATGAACTATCTTCTGAGGTCAACCATAAGAGATTAGATTCCGCAATTGCTAAGTTTAAAAAGGGAGATTCGTTTCAACAAGAACTCATGGATTCGTGAAGCTTTGTTTTGTTGATGAATCCTGGGAAGACTACCTCTATTGGCAAAGGACCAATAAGAAGATGCTATCAAAGATCAACCGCCTAATCAAGGACATTTCCAGAAACCCTCATGATGGAATTGGAAAACCAGAGCCTCTTAAACATAAATACAGGGGATTGTGGTCCAGAAGATTAGATGGTGAGCATCGGTTAATCTACAAAGTAACAGATGAAGAAATCTGGATCGTGAAATGTCGATTTCACTACGATTAAAAAAAGAAAAACGTTGGCCAACAATGCCTAAAACTCAATGCTGAAACTCGCCTAAGTATCACATTTTTAGTTGCTTATTCGCCTTGGCCGCTCCCTTATCTGAAAGCACTAAATTAGCTCAGGCACCGGCCCAGGCTAAATTTATCCTTAACACAAAACAATAATAACTAAGCCGCACTGCTTTTAGGCTAACGCATCCAACCTGCCCAAACTAATTTGCAATCTTAGTAACTTAGGAATTACCTTGGAGCCAGGATCGGATTTTTTACCCTTTCCCTAGCTTGGAACGCCACTTGCAAAAGCTTTGCAGGCAATTGACGATGAACGCTCCCCTTTAGCATGAATGAAATGTGAGGCTGCACCAACCATCAATGTAGATTAAATTTGAAGGACATTCAAAAATTCTCAAGATTACCTAAGATTTCCATGAAGAACTTAGAGCTCATATCAAACCCTCAGGTTGATAATGTCTTTGCCAACTACCCTGAACATATTCGTACCAAATTATTAGATCTTAGGGAATTAATTCTCCATACTGCGGAGGAACTAGAGGATGTGTCTAAAATCGAAGAAACTCTTAAATGGGGTGAACCCAGTTATTTGACAAAGAATGGCAGTACCCTCCGTATAGATTGGAAATCAAAAAAGCCCGACCAATACGCGATGTATTTTAAATGTACTAGTCGCCTGGTGGAAACCTTTCGGTCAATTTTCAAAACCACTTTCAAATATGAAGGTAACCGGGCCATAGTCTTTAACTTGGATGATGAAATTCCCGTTCAAGAGCTTAAGGAATGTATTAAAGCGACCTTAATCTATCATAAAGTAAAACATCTTCCAACATTGAGCATTTGACAACTTGATACCATGAGAGTATGAATGGAAAAAGAAGTTTCTCTTCACTATGCCACTCTCCATTGATCAATCCAACCCCTGGGACAGGTAAAATGAAGAATACGGTATTCAAGATCAAAAACAAGCCTTAGAAGCATGGAATAATCAGGGAGCTCATACGCTTACTCTAAAAAAAGTGAGACTCCGGCCCAGTATAGTATACTTCTGATGTTTGGACTCAATCATGTTCAAATCATTCAGTCTCGCCGGATGGAATTAGCGCATGGCGAAGCTTTCCAAGCGTTTTCAACTTAAAGCTTGACATAGAATGAATCATCAAGTGGTAAAAACACCTGCCTTCCTGAAAATTTATTTAGAAGACAATCAGTATGTTAAGCTGAGTTGATGGTTAAACACGAGATGAAATGCCCCAGGCATTATTTTACAACCTCTACCTTGATCACCACATTTTCCAGGGGCCATTCACCCGCATCCGTTTTTACCTTGCTAATCGCATCTACCACCTCCATACCTGAAGTAACCATACCAAAAACGGTATGCTCAGCATCTAAATGCGGGGAACCAGCTTGTTCCGCATAGGTGCTAATTTGCTTTTCGGTGAGAGCGAATCCTTCCTTATCAGATAGTAACTCCAGTTGTCTTTGTGTGTACTTCTTACCAAGCACGATGTAAAACTCATAGGGATTAGACTTTTTATCCGGATTCTGATAATACGATCGAGCCGCGGCTACGGCACCCCGTACGTGAAGATTTCCTGCACTAATCTCATTGGGTATTTTATAATCTCCAATAGCCGTGCGTTTCTTACCGGTCTCGCCATCATCATTGTTGCCGGCTTGAATGACATGCCCGGGACTAACTCTGTAAAACCAGGTGCCATCAAAATACTTTCTAGCGGTCAAATACAGAAAATTAGCTCTGTGAAGTGGGGTATTCTGGTAAAGCCTGATGCCAATTTCACCAAATTCGGTGTGAATTATGACTTGATTGTTCGCATGCTCCTTTCCATAAAGCAATAAAAAGTCCATCACCGACTCTTCTGTTAGGCTCTCATTTGGTGCCGCAGCCTGATTAGTAATTCCCTTAAACACCGATTTGGATCTCTTGGAAGTAGAATTTGGAACAGGCCTGCTTTCATTTTTGGGAACACAAGCCCAGAGCAAGCTAAGCGCGAACAAGATGGCTAAAGATCTAGTTAAGGTAGATCCCATGAAAAGTATACTCCTCTTGATCATAGAGTGAATCCAGGAACCTTATATAATTATATAGATAGATTTCTCTTTCATGATGTGTGCCCAAGTCGATTAGCTCTAGTTTGTCAAGTTCACCCATTTCCAGCGTTGACGCGATCTTCATGACCGTCTGCTGTGGAGGATCCAATAATTGGTGATCTTCCTGACCTGATCTCAACATGTACATGCGCCACAAATTCATCACCCTCTGATTTGCCAAATGATCAAAAAGGGGTTTGCGATAAATCTTTCCCCCCGGGTACAACCTGCCTTCCCGAGTATGAGCATACTCCTGTAGCGCAAACAAGGAAATAGCCTTGATTCGAATATTCAGTTGCCCTCCCGGTAATCGCTCTATCACTTCTACCAACTCTACAAAGCTTCCATAATTGTTGGTATTCTCCTTATTCTTGAACAAAACTCCAAACCCGGGTAAGTATCCCTCCTCGCAATCCTGGATCAATTGCAAGTAGCGTTCTTCAAAAATATGGAGTACGGATGTTTCGCCCGGAAGTAGAAACATTTCCAGTGGAAAGATGGCTATGTCATTAATATTTGGAGACATGGACTAATTATACATTTAAATTGGGACTTACGATGGCCTCCTTATCTTCAACTAACTTTTCCGGAATATTGTCGATAATGATTTTACGTAACTCCCTAATAACCTTAATTTTCAGTTCAGCCCTGGTGTGTACAATACTAATTTCCCGAGTTGGTTTAGGATCTGCAATGGGTTTCACATACCTCTGATCAACCTCAGGGATATCTAATGCATGAAGGTAAGGCACTAAGGTCATGCCAAAACCTTTTTTGCTAAGTTTTATTAAAGTTTCAAAGTTTCCACTCTCCAATTCTATCGGTAAGGATCCTTTTCCAGGTACCTGATTGCACAAGTTAATTACGCTGTTTCTGAAACAGTGTCCATCATTGAGCAGCAATATGTCGTTAATATCCAGCTCTGAATTTGTAATGAAAGCCTCTCCACTTAATCGATGAGAATCAGGGACGAAGGCCATGAACGGCTCATAGTAAATGGGTTGCTCAATAATTCCTTTCTCCTCCAGCGGTGTAGCCAATATTCCGGCATCTAGCTCATCCAAGCGCAGTTTTTCCAAAATATTTTCAGTTTGTAATTCCTGCACTTGCAGCTGAATCTTTGGGAACTTGGTGTGAAATCCTTCTATAAAACGAGGTATTAATGAAGAAGCAACGGTAGGAATTACCCCCAATTTAAATGGCCCCTCCAATTGATTCTTGCCTGCCTGTAAGATTTGATCAATCCTATTGGTTTCATACACTACCGTTCTGGCCTGATCTATAATCTTCTCACCAATGTTAGTAGGTCTAACCGGATGTTTACTCCTGTCAAACAAGAGTACACCCAATTCCTCCTCTAACTTCTGGATTTGCATACTCAAAGTAGGTTGAGTAACAAAGCATGCTTCTGCGGCCCGGGCAAAGTGTCGATGATTGTCAACCGCAATCAAATATTGTAGCTGGGTTATAGTCATTAAAAATAGAGTTAACTAAACGAAGTTAGAAATTAATAAGGATAACTTATAAATCGTTGTGTGTCTAACCTTGGAAAGCTTAATTTGTTCGCCACTACAAGCTCAACTTTAAATTTTCTGTTCAGAACATGTGGATACCAAAATCTTTTACTGAGGTGAGTTCGCGACTGGAGCACCTGAAAAACCATTCTCTGCCCGGTCTTGATGCCCAACTTAAAATGGCTCCCATAGGAAGAAGGAAGTTAGAGCTTGAAGAAATAAATCGTTCCAAGGCTAAGAAGGCAGCTGTACTCATGTTACTGGTGAACCATCAGGATCAGCCTCACGTAGTTTTGACCAAACGCACGGAGTATCCTGGAGTTCACTCCGGACAGATTAGCTTACCCGGAGGCAAGAAAGAAGAATCTGACCCTGACTTTCAGTATACAGCTTTGAGAGAAACAGAGGAAGAAATTGGAGTATCTTCCAAGAATATAGAAGTATTGGGAGCTTTGAGCGAACTTTATATACCACCAAGTAATTTCCTGGTTCAACCTTACTTAGGGCTTAGTCGAAAGGAGTTAATATACAAAGCTGAAGAAATTGAAGTACAGGAGATTATAACCGTTGATTTAAATCTTTTGTTTCATGATAATTCAATGGGTAACCACCATGTTGAGGCACGTGGAAATCGGTTTAAAGTACCTGCCTTCAGGGTTGAAAATCACATAATTTGGGGAGCCACCGCCATGATGCTCAGCGAACTCAGAGAAATACTCCAATAAGCCACTAGCGGGTATTACTTTATATTTGACAAGGGGAGTTATTTAGAATTATGAAGATCAGATTTTTTGATGCTTTCGGAAATTCCTTGATAATCAAGCGATTTCTAATATTCATTTTTGGTTGTATTGCCTATTACCGGTTTAATATGGCCAACAAAACCCGCATAAGGGGTAGTAGAGTATTGAAGGGTCTACCGAAATCTAATGTTCTGTTTGTCAGCAATCATCAGACATATTTCGCAGATGTCACCGGCATGTACCAGGTTTTTTGTGCAGCAAAATGGGGCATCTTTGATCGAGTTGACAAGCTGCGGGTCTTAATGAATCCCAAGCTCAATATTTATTTTATCGCGGCCATGGAGACCATGCAGTCCGGTATCCTACCAAAAATATTCTCCTACGTTGGTTCAGTATCTATCAAAAGGACTTGGCGTGAAGCAGGTAAAGACATTGACCGCGAAGTAGATACCAAGGACGTAGATAAAATTCACAAGGCCCTGCAAAGTGGCTGGGTGATAACCTTTCCGCAAGGAACCACCACCCCGTTTGTACCCGGAAGGAAAGGAACGGCTCATATCATAAAAGACAATAAACCCATTGTTATACCAGTTGTAATAGATGGATTTAGACGGGCTTTTGATAAAAAAGGATTATTCCTGAAAAAGAAAGGCGTACAACTCTCTATCCGATTTAAAGCGCCCTTAGATATTGACTATGATCAGGATTCTGATGTCATTCTGGATCAGATCATGCACAGTATTGAACAATCTGATGAATTTAACTTAATAAAGAGATTAGACGAGAATGACCATGATGTAGAAGTGGTAAGCCCTACAAAGACCCGCGTTAACTAATTCCTACGGTATCTTGTAACATTCATCACTTTATCTCTAATCTTCAAGCATTAAATTTGTATGAAATCATTTGCTAACATGAGAGGACATCTATTCTTAATTGCCGTACTTCTATTCTTTACCTCCTGCGAGGAGAAAGATAAAACAGGTAGCAACCCCGCACCTACTGAAAATAATGCGGTAATGCGATTATCCTTGTTATATGATGGAAGCAAGATTCCGCCAGATTCCGTCATAACCAATAATTTAGGTCATAGATTTTTTATAGACCATGTGATTCTTGTGTTTTCAGATTTCAATCTTCTGGAAGGCGCAGATACCTTAGTCACTGGTTCCGATCCCTTTGTTTTATCCTCCGATATGACAGATAATGCCATCGTCAGGATTCCAACCGATGGCTATTCAGCTCGCTACAGCTTGCGTATTGGCCTGGATTCTTCAGCCAGTGCAGACATCGCTACCAACGGTATTCCCAGTGGAAGCGAATTAAAAGAAGTGCCTGTACTCCGATCTACTGGTGACGGTATTGATCACGCGATTATTGAAGGTCGGCTGTTCGATCCTTCAGACCCTACGGATACCGTAGGAAGCATTCCACTGTCGTATCGCCTGGGTACCACTGAATTGAACCGAATTTATACCAGTTTACAAAAGAATTTCTCCGTACAAGGGGATCGAAAAGTATCGATCGTAGTGCAAGTTGATTTGGGTCCGGCCTTAGAGGATTTGGATATGGTAAACAGGCCTATGGTAGTTACTGATCCTCAAAACCTGGTGGACTACAACCTGGCCACACAAATGGTGAATAATATTGTAATTGAACTTTTTTGAATCTTAAACTATGAAAGCTCCATTCTCTTTTTTATTGGTACTGATGCTCTTAATATCTTCTTGTAAGAATGATAAGAAGGAGCTTAAAGAGGGTGTATTAAAAGTTTCGGTTGAACTATATAACGGCAACGAAAGAGTCTCCATTAATGATACGGTAAGACTCACGGATGAATACGACTTTTTCATTTCCTTGTTCAGGCTTTACCTGGCAGAAGTTGAAGTTAGGGACAATACAGGGAGTTATGAGGTTAGTAGTATTGAACTGGTAGATCCTGCAAGTGATTTGGATAATTCATTTTCTGCTGAAATTTTGGTTGGTGACTACAATAGTCTGGAATTAGGTTTTGGAGTAGATCCGCTCCAAAATGATATGGATCCAGGTTCTTTTCCCAATGAGCATCCCCTTTCTTCCTATCAATCCATGTATTGGAGTATGTTGAAATATCGCTTTGCTAAATTCGAAGGCAAAGCTAAATCGAGGCTAACCGGACAAGACAATATTTTCGTGGCGTATCACCCTGGGTTAGACAGTTTGTATCAGAAGAAAAACTTTGACCTGAGCTTTAGCGTGAGTGAGACAGCCACCACGCAGTTGGTCTTGAGTATTGATTTAAACGAAATACTTGATGGTCCGGCAGGAAAAATAGACCTTGCTACTGAACCTCAAACGCACAGCACCCCTGCTGATTTCGATATAGCCCGTAAGTTTATGGTTAACCTGGCTGCTTCGGCAAAGCTTATAAGCATTAGTCCATAAAACCGTAGTGCTTTCTTAGCTTTGTGCCAAGCACAAAATTCTACATGAAAGTACATTTCATAGCCATAGGCGGCAGCGCCATGCACAATCTAGCTTTGGCATTGCATAAAAAAGGCATCAATGTAAGCGGCAGCGATGATGAAATCTTTGAACCATCCCGAAGCAGATTGCAAAATGCCGGCCTATTGCCAGAAAAGCTAGGTTGGAATCCGGATAAAATAACCGCAAACCTTGATTATATCGTTTTGGGGATGCATGCCCGCAAAGACAACCCTGAATTACTAAAAGCTCAGGAAATAGGCCTGCAAGTGTACTCTTATCCCGAGTTTTTATACGAGCAAAGCAAGGACAAATCCAGGGTAGTTATAGCCGGAAGCCACGGAAAGACCAGCATTACAGCCATGGTACTGCACGTGTTAAATCATCATAACCGAGATTGTGATTATATGCTTGGTGCTCAGCTGGAAGGTTTTGACACCATGGTTAAACTTACGGAGGAGAATGAATTTATTCTACTGGAAGGTGATGAATACCTCTCCTCTCCTATTGACTTACGCCCTAAATTTCTGCATTACAAACCAAATATTTGCCTGATTTCCGGTATCGCCTGGGATCATGTTAATGTATTCCCAAAATTTGAAGACTATCTAAAGCAGTTTGAAATGCTGATAGAAGCGATAGAGCCAGGTGGTGCAATGGTGTATAATTCTTTGGATGAAAATCTGGAGAAACTGGTTCGGACCAGTACCAATGAGGTGAAAAAGTTTCCTTACGGTTACCCGTCGTATGAAATAAACGATGGCATTGTGTCATTGATTACTGAGGAAGGTGCACTGCCTCTGGCTATTTTTGGCAAGCACAACATGAATAATCTAGAAGGTGCCAGATGGATTTGCAATCAAATGGGCATTAGCGATGAGGAATTCTATATGGCGATACCCTCATTTAAAGGAGCTTCTCGAAGGCTGGAGTTAATGGACGCCGGTAAACAGTTGAGAATTTACCGTGATTTCGCACATGCGCCTTCGAAGGTAAGCGCTACTGTCCAGGCTGTACGAGAGAATTTTCCGAATCACCAACTACATGCCTGTTTAGAACTGCATACTTTTTCAAGCCTCAATCCCGACTTCCTGGGCCAGTATCAGGGTTCAATGGCTTCAGCTGACTATGCGTATGTCTATTTCAATCCCGAAGTAGTAGCTCACAAAAAATTACCACCCTTGAGTGCTGAACAGGTCCGAAAAGAATTTGATGAACCCGGAATGGAAGTCTTTGATAGCAACCAAAGTTTACTGGATTCCATCAAGGAAAATCTAGATCCTGAGCATGCCGCTATTCTTCTGGTAATGAGCTCAGGAAGTTTTGACGGATTGAATTGGCCTTTGGAATTTGAAAAATGGATTTAGATAGTTGGCTTTATTTACCTTTGCAAGACTTTAGCAAAGAATGATTAAGAAAGAGCTTTTAAACGCACGAGCCATTGAGCTTACTCTAAACCGACTGGCGTGCGAGCTGAAGGAAAATCACGGGGATTTTAGCAATAGTGTACTTATAGGCATTCAACCTCGTGGACCCAAGATGGTGGAACGACTAATGCACTATCTTAAAAAGCACGGAGTTAGCAATATCCAATCCGGCACCCTGGACGTAACCTTTTTCCGTGATGATTTCAGGAGACGAGAAGCGCCAATTAGTGCTAACCAGACACGCATAGATGTACTTCTGGAAAACAAGAAAGTAGTATTTATTGATGATGTGCTTTACACCGGAAGAAGTATTAGATCGGCATTGGACGCGGTGCAGAGTTTCGGAAGACCGGCAGAAATTGAACTCCTTGTCTTGATAGATCGCAGATTTGCCAGACATTTACCTATCCAACCGGATTACTCTGGGGAGCAGGTAGATTCACTGGATTCTCAAAAAGTACTGGTAGAATGGAAAGAAGAGCATGGTGAGGATGCTGTTTATCTAATAAAATCAAAAAATGAGTGAACTGAGTGTTAATCATCTTTTAGGAATCAAAGGACTAACACCTGGGGATATTGAGCTCATTTTTTCCACTGCCGATCAATTTAAAGAGGTCATCAACCGTCCAATACGGAAAGTTCCTTCCTTAAGGGATATTACCATTGCCAACCTGTTTTTCGAAAATAGTACCAGAACCAGATTATCTTTTGAACTAGCCGAGAAGAGACTTTCTGCGGATGTGCTGAACTTTTCGGCATCCTCTTCTTCTGTAGCGAAAGGAGAAACCCTGATTGATACGGTCAACAATATCCTTTCTATGAAGGTAGATATGGTGGTGATGCGACATCCCAATCCTGGTTCAGCCGTATTTCTCTCCCAAAATGTAGATAGCATAATTGTGAATGCCGGAGATGGGGCTCACGAGCACCCCACCCAAGCCTTGCTCGACGCATACAGCATTCGCGAAAAATACGGCGACCTCAAACATAAAAAGGTGGTAATTGTGGGTGACATCCTCCATTCAAGAGTGGCCTTATCTAATATATTTTGCTTGCAAAAACTTGGCGCTGAAGTAAAAGTATGTGGACCTACAACCCTAATCCCCAAACACATACACACCTTAGGTGTTGAAGTATCCAGTAATTTAAGGGAGTCTCTGGAATGGTGCGACATTGCGAACATGCTTCGGGTCCAGCATGAGCGTCAGGAATTGAAGTACTTTCCGAGTATTAGAGAGTATACCCTGCAATATGGGATTGACCTTCCCCTATTAAAATCTCTGGATAAGGAGATTACCATAATGCATCCGGGCCCCATAAACCGCGGGGTGGAAATAACCAGCGAAGTGGCGGACAGCGATTATTCCATCATCTTAAACCAGGTAGAAAATGGTGTGGCCATCAGAATGGCGGTGCTTTACTTACTCGCTTCTAAGAAGCAGATATCCCTGGAAACCTAACCTTTCCTCAATATTTACGTATTTTGCAATAAGGGAGCGCTCTTAGCTCACTAAAAACAAGTTTTATGAAGAAAATCTTACTCTCTTTACTGATTGGTGCCGTGATGTATCCTGCCACTATGCTGGCGCAATGCACTATAGACACTACCATAACCGATGATATAGTGCCTCCGGCAGGGAGTCGCTTTGATACGCTTCCCGGTGGCGAGGCCATTGTTATACTACCTTATGCCAATGTAAATCAAAGTTATTCTGAGGTTCTACAGTTTAAGGTGCCAACAGATACCACCTTTGGCGGAATTAACGGCACGGTTGACTCCATTAAGTTGCTGAGTGTAATTAACTTACCCTCAGGAATGAGTTTGAGTTGCAATCCAACCAATTGTGTGTTTATCGGCGGATCATTTGGTTGTGGTGAATTATCCGGTGTACCTACCACTCCTGATTCCATTGAACTATCAATTGCCGTAGAATACACCGTAACAATTGGCACGGCCAGTGCTCCGATTAAAGACACCTTAGGTGGATTTTACCTGGTAACCAAAGGAGTAGTGGGAGCAAAAGAGTACGAGGTGAATGTTCCAAGGGTATATCCAAACCCTGCCAATGATCACCTCTTCCTGGAGCCGGGAGATTATTTCGGAGGAAGAACAGAGCTTCGCATTGTGAATTTATTGGGAAGTGAGGTTTTCCGGAATTCCTATCAGAATTTAAATGGAGAGCCAATAAAACTTAAGACCTCAAACTTTAAACCGGGAGTTTACCTGTTTCAGTTAAGCAACGGCAAGGATAGTTATTCCGGTAAGTTTAGTGTTTCCCGCTAATGTATGCAGTTATCACTGACCATCTTAGGGTCCAACTCTGCACTTCCCCTTAGCAACAGATATCCATCCAGTCAATTTTTAAGCCTCAGCAACAGGCATTTTCTTATTGACTGTGGTGAAGGTGCTCAGATGCAGCTTCGCAAAAACGGAATTGGATTCTCAAGAATAAACCATATTATGATCAGCCATTTGCATGGAGATCATATATATGGATTGTTACCTCTACTCACTACCATGCATTTGTTAGACAGGCAAAAGGAACTGCATATTTATGCACCCTCTGCTCTGGAACAAAACCTGTATGACAACCTTCGGCTTTCTCATTCAAAGCTGAGATTCTCCATTGTGTTTCATCCACTTAACATGAAGGAACGTACGCTGATATTTGAAGACAAGGCGGTTAAGGTGCATTCCTTTCCCTTAAAGCACAGCTTGCCATGTTGTGGTTTCTTATTTGAAGAAAAGCCTCGACCCAGAAAAATTGTGGTGGAAAAAATTCAGAACTTGGGGATTACCGGTCCAGAAATCAAAAGAATTCAGGCGGGAGATGATTGGAGAACTGATGATGGAAAGATCATAAGTAACCAGGCGCTCACCCATGATCCAGCTCCCTCGCTAAGCTATGCCTATTGCAGCGATACGGCCGCGCTACCAAACCTCCATGAAATGCTGCATGCTGAGCCTGATATCCTCTATCACGAGGCTACCTTTATGGATGAACATGAGAAGAGAGCCCGTGAAACTAAACATTCTACCGCTCGACAGGCGGCAAATTTGGCTCATAAGGTAAATGCCAGGTATCTAATCTTAGGACATTATTCAAGTCGCTATAAAGATCTTGAGCCTTTGCTTCAAGAAGCTCAGGAAGTTTTTGAGAACAGTATGCTCGCTCTGGATAATTGGACGTATGTTCTTAATTCGGGTAAAAAGCTTGAGGCTGGAACCAATCTGGACTAATTGAGGTGATTATCTTTGGGCGCAGATGAGGCGTACTCCCCTAATGATCTTATTTTTTACGGTATTTCTAGACCTGGTTGGTTTTGGTCTGGTGATTCCGGTATTGCCTATTTATGCAGAAGACCTCGGGGCGGCAGCTCTAACGATAGGACTGATAGAAGCCAGCTTTAGCGCGGCTCAATTCTATTTTGCCCCTTTTTGGGGAGCGCTCAGTGATCGTTTAGGCCGGAGACCGGTTTTGCTTATGAGCATATCGGTCATGATGCTGTCATACCTCATACTTGCTAACGCCAGTGCCTTGTGGCTTTTATTTTTGGCCCGCGCTATTGCTGGTATTGGTGCCGCCAACGTAAGCATTGCCAATGCCTATGTAAGTGACATTTCACCAGTAGCAAAACGGGCGAAAAATTTTGGCATTATAGGCGCGGCTATGGGCTTGGGATTCATTTTTGGCCCTCCACTCGGTGGTTTTCTCAAAGATACTTATGGGATGGATGGAGTGGGATACGCAGCCGCTTTATTGTCGCTACTCAACCTGATTTTGGCATGGGCCCTACTGCCGGAATCTATCACCGAGAAAAAGACAGATCGCCCCTTATTTACCACGCCTTTGCGGGAATTTAAAACCATTATTCCACAGATCACCCTCCGAAGTCTGCTCATTACTCACCTCGTGTTTATGGCCGCCTTTTCTATGCTACAGATGACCGCATCCTTATTATGGAAGAACCGGTTTTTGCTCAGAGAGGTAGAGATAGGCTATACCTTTGGTTTTATTGGTATCTGCATCGTGATAATACAAGGGCTCCTGCTGGGCAGATTTACCAGAATGTTTGGCGAAAGGAAATTGTTTATTGCCGGTAATTTCATGATGGCAATTGGCTTAATATCAATGCCCTACGTTCCGGTTCAGGTATTCGTACCGCTTGGATTAATCGGTTTGGTCTTTATCGCATTTGGTTCTGCTTTCTTCACGCCTACTATTTCTTCACTGCTTACACAATCTGCCAAAGATGATGAACAGGGTAAAGTTTTGGGATTAATGCAGGCTATGGGCTCACTTGGCAGGGTGATGGGGCCTATCACAGGAGGTTTTTTCTACGGTATTGCTTATTACCTACCCTTTACTGTTGCGGCAGGAATCATGATACTAACCGGCTGTATGGCTTTGTGGATTGTGCGGGTGCGCCTTCAGTCCGCCAATTGAAATCGCCGGTTATCTTTCTTGTAGGGTAAATCAATATCCGAATCTCTTGGTTTATCCGGAACCTGATCTTTTCGATTGATGGTGAATCTAATCCCAAGATTTATCGAATAATTTAATACCGACTGGGGTTCGGACAAGGTGTATTCTTCTAGTTGCTGCTGGGGATCTGTATACTTTAAGGCGGGGATGGATCCATTAAACAGCGAAAGCTGAACCAGAGCTGACCAGTTCCTGTCAAACTGAAATTTGCCATCCAGGGCCAAGTCTACGGCCATATTCGCCCCGGTAGTTTTGATTCTATATCCCACAAAATCACCTGTTTCAAGGAAGTTTACTATGCCCGGGGCGATGCTAATTCCCAAATAGAAATTGTTTTGGAGTTCAAACTCTTTCGTTAGCCTAAAGCCATAAAACCACAATGATATCGACTCAGAAATGCTCCCATATCTGGGGCCATATAACAATCCTCCGGTATTCGGATCCTGTATTACATGATTATTTGAGTCGGTCACCGGAATGTTCCAGTGATTTGGCTCGGTAATATGGGAAGTGCTTAATTGACGATAAGAGGCACCTAAGCTGATGCCGCTCTGAAAATGAACCAAAATATCCCCACCATATCGAATGCCGCTGTTAAGAGCAGATAAATGATCTCGTGAAGCAGAAGGCATTGAATCATGCACCTCTCGTGCATTCCAGAAAAATGCACCAGCACTGGCCTGAAAGCTTACCAGAGGTTGGTAATTCAGTGGCACATTAGCCACGCCGTTCTGAGCCGAGCCGGTGGTAGAGAACGACAGAATCAACCCCAAAACAATCATTTTGAGAGATTTAATAAGCGGCTCGCTATTATATTTTAGTCTTGAAGGCTTCAAATCACCACATATAGAAGGTATAAAAGTATACCAAGATAGATAACCCAAAATGGTTTCGTATTGGTTGGGTCAGACCCCCATAGTACGGTGGTCACTTTCATCATGAAGCTGCGATTTTTGGCGATAAATTGATATAGGTGATCACTTAGGGCTTTAAAAATCTGAGAATTTGAATACCAGGAATCTAAGAACTTATATTTTCCGGTCAAATAAACGCTGTGGTAAGCGGATGCAGGGCCACTATAAACTTTACCGTCGGGGTCAATTAGGCGACTGGCTTGTTGAAAAAGCCTTTTCTCTATATCTGGAAACTTACTTGCCGCAAGTTGATACGGCATGTATTGCACCAGATCCTTGGTCATTTTCTGCCATCTGGTAACCCAATATCTGCAGAATGAACATTCACCATCCCATACCAATATTGATTTTTCGGGTGGATAGTCTGTTTGCTCAATATCCTCGAACAAGATTAGTGTTTTAAGAATGTATCAAACGACCAACGATCGTCTGTTAGTTTGAAATAGAGCCAGTATAGAATAAAGAAAAATACGAGCTGAGAGGCCATATTAGACCAGTAATCCATTAGAATACTAGACAAGATCCAGATAAGCATGATCCCACCTAAGCTCAGGATGGCCAGTCGTTTCATAAAACCAAAACACAACAGTATACCTGCTATCAGCTCTATGCCCGGCATGAGGTAAGCGTAAACCAAAAGCAAAGAATCGGAGTAGAATCCGCTCGGTGAAGAAGCTAAGAGATCATTGAAATATGTTTCCTGAGAAAACCTCAAGGCGCCGTGGATAGCAAAGCATAAGCCGATGCCTAATCGAAGAAGAAGGTAAGAGTGTGAAATATGACCTTCTGCCCTCTCTGTAACGATCATAATGAGCAAGTTTAAAGGACTGTGCCACCAATCCTGATTTGCAGAATAAAATTATAGCATAGGCCGCTTGCTCTCAGGCTATGCAATAAGAGTTATCAAGGGGGTTATCAGCAATTTAAGGCTTGGTTTATAAGCCTAACTTACCCGTAAAATGCGTTCTATCTCTGCCTGCGTGACTTTGTCATCCAGCATTTTACCCTTGCTGATTTCCAGAGTTTGTGCTTCATTACGCATGAATTCGCGTAAGATATGCACTACATTTATGAGATTAATCGTGTCTTTCATCTAGCTGATTGTTTGGTAGAGTTAAGAGTGTTTCCTGTTCTTTAGCCAGGTTCGTTCCCCAATTTGGGCATGCCTTTGAGTTGTTGCGAAATGCGATTGTAGTTCGCTTCCAATTCCTTGGGATCCGGACGATCAATCATGGTGTTCTTACGCAAATAATCACGTACAAATACCGCTACCTGTACGGCTTGACTTAGATTTTTCATAGTTGTTTCATGACTTTGACTTAATCAAATATGAGTAAAAAAGACTAGAAACCAAGCAAAATTATTGTGCTAAATAATTGATATACAGCACTTTGACTATAAGATTTTCGAACAAGGAGAAGATTGAAATTTTGAAGACGAGGTAAAAAAGAATGCGCCTCCATGCTCGCATAGAGTGCTTTAGCTTAAAACACACATCAGAATGTGTGATAGAACAAAATCAACAGAATTTTGCCAAAAAAAATTAAAAAAAAGTATTGATTCAGAGCGGAAAGGTGTCCATGGCCTTATTATAGGCCGACTCAAACGCTAAGGTATTGATACCGGTAGCGATCTTTTGTTCCTGAGCAAAGCTCAACAACTTTTCCATAGGCATATTCCCTACCAAATCATTATCGGCCATCGGACAGCCACCAAAACCTTTGATGGCACCATCAAACCTTCGGCAACCACTCTGGTAAGCAGAATCAACCTTCTCTCGCCAGGTATCAGGTGTGGTATGCAAATGAGCGCCAAACTCTACCTGAGGTAGTGATTTTATGAGCGTGCTAAACAGATAGGTAATATTCTGGGGAGTTGAAGTGCCTATGGTATCCGACAAGGACAATATTTTAACTCCTTTTTTGGCAAGTTTCTCACACCACTTCTCAACGATAGATACACTCCATTCTTCTTTATATGGATTGCCAAACCCCATAGAAATATATACCACCAGCTCTTTGTTATGTGCACTACAAAGATCTAGCAATGATTGTACGAGAATTTCAGATTCGGCTATGCTCTTATTGGTATTTCTTTGCTGAAATACTTCAGATATTGAAAAAGGGTATCCCAGATAATCAATGGCTGACCACTTTACTGCCGCTTCTGCACCCCGCTGATTTGCTACAATGGCAAGAAGCTTGGACCGTTTGTTAGCAAGGTCAAGCTTATCCAATACCTCCTCCGTATCTCTGAGTTGGGGAATTGCTTTAGCGGAGACAAAGCTGCCAAAGTCAATAGTATCAAATCCTACTTTTAACAGAGAATTGATATAGGCAATTTTTTTCTCGGTAGGAATAAATTCATGAATCCCCTGCATGGCATCACGTGGGCATTCAATCAGTTTTAAGGCGTTTAAATCTTCCAACATCATTATTTTTTGAAGCTAGCTCTTCTCTGGTACGCGCTCCAAAGCAGTTTGCAAGTAGGTCCAAAATTTCTTTACCGAGCTAATAGACACCTTCTCATCAGGGGAGTGTGGACCTTTAATGGTGGGACCAAAGGAGATCATTTCAAGCTCTGGATAATGTTGCCCGAGTAATCCGCATTCTAAACCAGCATGGCAGGCAAGCACCCGTGGCTGTTCATCAAATAATTCAATATATAATTCTTTCATCATACCCAACATCGGGGCATTAGGATCGAGTTTCCACCCAGGATACGACCCTGAATGTTCCACCTCAGCTCCTACCAACTGCCAAGGTGAAGCCACACTCCAGGCCATGTCCCATTTTGCGGATTCACGGTCACTTCTACTCAAACATTTTATATCAGCCTGGCCATTTTTTAAAACCACCCGGGCTACATTATTGGAAGTTTCCACCAAATCTTTTACATCCGGACTCATACGCCTTATGCCATCGTGGCAACACTGTATCGCCCAAAGAAACTTCAACTGATCATCCTTATTCATCACCTTTTCCGGTAGCTTTGCCTCGGTCATCCCTATATTCAAATCGGGATCCGTACTGGCAAATTCCTTCTTGAGTGTCTGTCCCGCTGATTCCAAAAACAGCCTAAAATTGCTGGTATCCTCACTCGAAACAGTAATAATTGCCGTAGATTCCCGTGGAATGGCATTTCTCAATCCTCCACCATCAATTTCATGAATTCTCAGATCGTACTTACCGGAGGCTTCGAGAAGAATTCTATTCATCAGCTTATTGGCATTGCCTCTGCCAAAGATGATATCCATGCCTGAATGACCTCCTTTCAGGCCAGATACAAAGAGCTTTAAGCCAACATGATCCCCCACTAGGCTGCTCTCCTGGTAAGACCATGAGATGTTAGTATCTACCCCACCGGCACAGCCTATGCTTAACTCATCATCGTCTTCGGTATCAAGGTTCATCAGGATCTCACCTTGCAACCAGTTCTTTCTGAGTTCCATAGCTCCCGTCATGCCGGCTTCTTCATCGACGGTAAACAAGCCTTCTATGGCGGGATGGGCAATTTCACTGGAGTCCAGGATTGTTAGTATACTGGCCACCCCCATGCCGTTATCTGCACCGAGCGTGGTGCCCCTGGCCTTTACCCAATCCCCATCTATGTAGGAATTAATTCCCTGTGTATCAAAATCAAAATCAGTGTCTGCATTCTTCTGATGTACCATATCCACATGCGACTGCAGCACAACTGGGCGTCGATTTTCCATTCCGGCCGCAGCTGGCTTGCGAACAATTATGTTCCCAGCATCGTCTTGTTCATAATCCAAGCCTCTTTCCGTGGCAAAAGCTTTCAGGTATTCTAAAACTTTCTCTTCTTTTTTAGATGCTCTGGGAATTGCGTTGAGATCCTCAAAAAAGTTCCAAACTTTAGTTGGTTCCAGTGCCCTTACTTCGTTACTCATCTTAAATTTTTCTTGAATTATGGTATTCCAGCAAAGTTAAGGGGCAGATTCTACAAAGCCCACCACATACTGAATTTGATTGCTAATATCTGCCGAAGTACTTCCTCAAGCCCCACTCCAAGGCCATCAGGCATAGCAGGAGCACAAACAACCACTTGGCTTCTATCAAACTGGTGGTCTTAGAAATTATGCTTCTGTATGATTTCGCATTAGAATTGCTAAGGAGCGCCTCTTGCAACGCGCTTGCCTCATCGATTTTAAAAAACATCCCACCACTGGCTTCTGCCATCTTCCGCATTATCGAAGGTCTGGCCACCAAATCTGTTAGTTCCCTTATTTCAGATTCTATCAGCAGCTTACCGGAGTCTTCAAAATTTTCATCACCCAAATTAGTGCTGGCGCGCCAATGATACACTCCAGGCGGTAAGGTTCCGGCATTAACGCGATAGGTGTTTCCCGTCCTATTCAGGCTGAAGTCATATTCCTTCCCATCCTCAGAGTAGAAAGTAATACTCGCCTCAGGATCATTATTGAGCTCCAAATTGGAGTTATAAAGCCTGGCCTCGCCAATTATCCTTTCAGAACGTTGAAATCGATTGGCAATATTCACATCAAATCGATCAGTTCTGGCATGGGTAGTAAGGAATTGAGTGGATTGAAGAATAATTTGATCAAAAGCGTCAAAACTTTCATTTATGCGATAGTCCTGCATGCGCCAGCGCCAAATTCCTGTTCCCAAAACTATACAAGAGCGCCGCTCGGAACCGGAGGAATTGTAATCATAGCGATAGAGCCAGGCAGGATCCATAGTCTTGATCGCACCTACCTGCTTAAACAATAAAGGGTAAAACTTGCCTGATATTTCTGGAGTGCCAAATGGTGCCCAGATGGGTGGTAAATCACCTACCAAGGCCAACTCCTTGTCGCCAAGCGTAAAAAGATCAAATTTGTTGTTGATATACACTTGCGACTCTTCATAGCCCTTGTTTCCTGCCTTTAGTGGCTCAAAATCTTGCGTGCGGGTATTTGGCCCCAAAAACAACCAATAAGGAATATTCGTTTGCGATACAGATTGAAGAGTTTGGGAAGAGGGTTGATGAAGGATGATTAAATCATAATCCTTTTCCTCCGGTAACTTCTGATTTATTTGAGTGGTCAGTTCATAACGCTCCGCAGAACCAATCGCATTGCTGATCGCAGCCAGATCGGGATGTGGAGCACTAGCTAAAAGCAAAATCTGTTTTCTATTGGAAAGTACTTCCACGCTAAAAACAGAACGGTTGTTTTCTACAGACTCATCCGCATTTTCGCCCTCCAGTATTACGGTATATCTCTGAAAGCCCTCTGCCTGAGCTTTAAGGAAATAACTTTTTCGCCGAAAATAGTCGCTGCTATTAATATCAAAAGACTCATCTACCACAAGTTTTCCGTCAGGATCAATAATCTTTACACGATAGCTTTCCCCTTGCATGGCTCGGGCTCTGATATAAACTTCAACCGGGAAATCATTATTTAGGTAGCTGATTTTATTGTGTACCAGTCGTTCAAGCATTAAGTCTCTGCGTTTGGTACTGTCACCCACAAAAACAGAATACACGGGAAAGGCTAATCTTTCAGCTAAATAAGAAGGGTCAGAACCCAAATTATAGATTCCATCACTAAGTAAAACCACCCCGGCAAGGTTACGTTTGTAGTAGCGATCCTGTAACTCTTCCAGACTTGCTTGTAAATCAGTACCCGCAATAGAAAAGGAATCGGTAGGCTCTGAAAGCTTCGTGGTAAATGACAAAGAAGTTTGTTGATACTTCTGTTTTAAGGCATTAAGCCTACTGGCATAGTCCTTCTTAAACTGCCGTACGGCCGTACTATCGCCACCGGCTATCATGGATTGAGATTGATCCGTAAGCCAAACCAAAATGGGTTTGTCCAACTGTTCTTCTTCCCGCTTTAATTGTGGCGAGAGGAGCAATACTCCCAAAGTGAAAAAGGTCAGCAAGCGAACTATCAGCAGTATCAATCTTGGTGGCCGGGCCAGATTGGAATTCATGCCATATAACCACCATGCTAGTACGGCGGATAGAATAAGGATTGGCACGAGCCACCAACCTGAGCTTTCAAATATGATTTCAGGCATATAAACGGATAAAGCCGGAAAACTCCCGGCAAGGGTTTCAGGTATTCATTCCTCCATCAACGCTTAAAACCTGACCGGTAATATAAGTGGAGAGATCTGATGCCAGAAAAAGGCAAGCATTAGCCACATCTTCCGGACTTCCTCCGCGCTTTAGCGGGATCGCATCGCGCCAGGATTGTACCGTATCCGGATCGAGTTTGCCTGTCATTTCTGTTTCAATAAATCCAGGTGCTATGGCATTGCATCGAATATTTCTGGATCCGAGCTCCAGGGCAATAGACTTGGTAAAACCAATCATGCCTGCTTTAGAGGCAGCATAATTGGACTGTCCCGCATTTCCTTTTACGCCTACCACCGAAGTCATGTTAATAATAGATCCTGAGCGTTGTTTAAGGAAGCTTCTCTGAATGGCTTTGGTGAGATTAAACACGGACTTAAGGTTAATGCGCATTACATCGTCATAATCCTGTTCCGTCATGCGCATCAACAGGTTATCTTTGGTAATACCTGCGTTATTCACTAAAACATCAATCGAACCAAAATCCGATGCAACATCCTTGATCAATTGTTCTGCTGCCTGGAAATCGGACGCATCACTGCGATATGCTTTGGCACTTACCCCTTTAGCTTTTAATTCAGCTTCAATCTCCAGCGCCTGCGCTTCTGATGACAGGTAGGTGAATGCTACATTAGCGCCATTCTCAGCAAACAGAGCGGCAATTCCCTTACCGATCCCTTTGGATCCACCAGTAACAATGGCCGTTTTTCCCTCCAATAACTTCATCCTAATTGTTTATTTAATTCAAATATTGATTCTCAACAAGGCCCTGACTATGTACTGATAATCAAAGGAATGAATACTCCCTACCGTATTTTAACATTTGAGTAACAAAATCAGATGGATATTCAACCTCAACATCAATGATTTCATCGCCTTCCATAACCGGAACCAGTTCCGGTTGAACAAAGCCGGAGTACGGAGCAATGTTCAGCTTTTCGGCTCTGTTGAGCACTTCTTTATGAAGCTCCTGATCTACTTGTACACCGTAGGTCTCCACTAATTTTTGCCCGGCGTCAAAGTCTCCTTCACTCTTTATGCGTTGTATTTCTCTTAGCTGTTTTCCAAAAATTTCGCGGAGTGCATCGTAATCATTCACCACAAAGTAAGTTTTACCATCCAATACCTTCTTCTCAATGACATTGTTATCCTTACCCATTTCATAAGCCCAGGCGGCCACCAACTGGCGGTTGCGCATATGGTCTTCTTCTATCTTCTCCCCGGGCTCAATTCTGCGCAGCTGAAGCATCAGACCGTTGCGAATATAATTGTCGTACTCAGCCATTCCTACTTCCAGCGACTCCATTAAACCAAGTTCTATAAGCTTGGGATCCATAATGTAGTATAGGGCTACCAAATCTGCCCTACCCTCTTCAAGGGTGGATGAATAATTCTTTAGGGTTTCTTTGGGAGTTCCAATCCCCGGATTGAGCTTTCCGGAAGCATGTCCCACTACTTCGTGCAATGCAGTGTGCATTTTACTGCTTTGCCCGGCATATTTTTTAGCTCGTTCTAATTCCTCCTTTGTGAACGTAAATTCTTCCAGGAAACCTCCACCCTTCGCTTCTTCGTAGGCTCCCTCTATGTTGGCCAGGCTAACCGACTTTGAACCATGCTCGGCTCTAATCCAATTTGAATTCGGAAGGTTGACACCGATAGGGGTTGAGGGCGTGGTTGCTCCTGCTTCACCTACCACATTGATCATGCGATATGAAACACCCACCACCTTAGATTTCTTATGCTCGTCCATGATGGGTGAATTGTCTTCAAAGTATTGAATATTATCACTAATAACGGCCATTTTCTCACTGGCATCCATATCCTTTACCTGTACCACCGTTTCATAGGTAGCTTTAAAACCTAACGGATCATCGTATACCTCAATAAAAGAATTAATGTAATCTACTTCACTGGCCGTATCGTTAACCCAAGCAATATTATACTCATCCCAGGTTTTTAGATCACCGGTTTTATAATATTCAATGAGCAGCTCCAAAGCCTTAGCTTGCTGGTCATTCTCCGCAACCTCTACGGCTTTTTCCAGCCATTTAATGATTTCCTTGATAGCCGGTGCGTACATTTCATCCGCCGTCCATTTTACCTCGCGAATGCTTCCGTCTTCGTCCTTAACAAGCTTAGAATTAAGACCGTAGCTTATTGGGCGATCATCAGACTTGTCTATCATAGCACTATAGAAAGCCTCAACCTCTGCTTGAGTGATATCTGGTGTGTAAAAATTCACTGCAGATGCCTGTACCAGATCCACATTAGCTTCTTTGGAAACTTTTTTAGCATCCTCATCATTAAAGATCACGGCAAAGGCCTCCTCATCTAATTCAGTACCAGTTGATTCCAGCAAATGTGAAAGGTATTCAGGAACAAAATCCGGCTTAAACTTTGTGTGGCTGTAGTGATGGTGAATGCCATTGGCAAAGAATACCCGCTTGCTGTAGGTTAAAAACTGTTGCCACTCATCAGCTTCTTTATCTCCATCATAGTTGCTGATAATACTTTCTAGGGCTTTCCTAATTTCCAGATTATGGCGATAATATTGATCCCATAGAATATCACGTCCAGAAAGACCTGCCTGAGTTAAATAGTAGGCCAGTTTCTTTTGTCTTAAGTCCAATTTCTCCCAGCCGGGAATCTTATAACGCAGAATGCGGATGTCATTAAACTGTTCAAGTTCCCAGTTCCATTCTGATTCATTTTCTTGAATTTCAGCCTTTTCAACAGGCTCAGGTGATGTGTTAGTACAACTCATATTTACCAGGAGAATTGCGATAATGCTAAGATTTACAAACTTCATATAAAGGCGGTGTTTTTGAAGAGAGCCCGAAGGTAAAAGGAATTGCGGGAAATTAGCTAAAAGTGAAAAACTAAAAACTAAAAATTTGAGATGGTGGTGGTTGGGTGATGGATAACGGAAGACGGACGAGCAACCTACTTCGTAGAGATGCGCTAATATGTAAATAACTAAAAGTGAAAAGCCTGCCACGTTTTACGGTGCCTGCCCCGTTCCACGGGGGTGAAAAACTAAAAGTATGGCTAGTGGTTGTTGTGTGAAGGATCAGCGATGTCTGGCCTGCCATGTTTTGGAAGTGGAATGTATCAGGTATTAAGACTTAAGAAAGTATAATTTAGGAAGGAATAGAGGAAAGTTTATCACGGAGGCGTGGCAGGCAACGTAAAACGGGTGTGAGCTTTTAGTTTTTAACTGTAAGTTTTTAGTTCTCAACAACATCCTCTTCAAGTAGCACCTGGAACCTGAAGTCAAGAGGATTGAGCTGATCGATCAACAAATCAATGAAAGTCTTGCCATATTCGGCGTAATAAACACTGAGATTGTCATGTCGTTCCTGAAGGCTATGCGATGGAAATAAGCCTAAATAGAGTCGCTCAATCTGATCCATCTCATCACTCTTGCGCCTCTTCTCGGCCCTGATCAACTTCTTTCGGAGGTTTTGCAGGCCTTTTAGTTGTTTAGCTTTTTGAGCATCTACTGCCCCTAACATGCTGTCATCAGTGAGCTTGGCCACTTCCTCAAGTTCGTCAAAAATTTGTTCCAGTTTTTCTTCATAAGGACTCAGAGCGGGGTCAACCGGAGCATGCTGAGAGACGTATTGCTTTTGCAAATCATGCAAGGGTTGAAACAAATCCTCAATGGCTATATCAAGCTTAGTCAACTTCTTCCGGTACTTCTTTTTTACCCAAAGAACTGAATTTCGCAATATTAGGATTGGAAATGGCACTTCAAACCTTTGGAACATCACTTTTAATTGCAACCAATAGGCCAACTCACCACCCCCACCAATATAAGCCAGGTTGGGCAAGATAACCTCCTGGTAAAGTGGCCTCAGAATTACATTGGGACTAAAGCGTTCCGGGTAATTGTGTAGCTCAATCATTAAATCTGTCTGATTAAAGCTGATGTCGGTATTGAGTACTCGCCACTGATCCTCCTTGCGTTCAATACGTTCTCTAAGCCCATCTTTTATATAGAATAGGTTAATTTCTCTGGGCTGCACCTGCTTAAAGTGCAGGTTTTCAAGTTTTTCGGAAGTCTTATGTACAGATTTATATGCCTGCTGTTCAATTAGTTCCTTCTCAAAGTAAGGAATCATCAAGGCCTTTAAGGCTCGATCATCACCATCTACACAGACCAATCCGAAATCCTTGAATAATGAATGGACGATATAACGAGCGGCCTCCGCAAGTGTGGCATGATCTATATAAGCTTTCCGAAACAGGGCGATGAGTTCTTCAGCGTTGGAGCCTGGACCCAGGTGATCTTCCAGCTCATCAATAACCGATACCATATCGGCGGTCAATAACCGTCCAACCGGACCCTTGCTGGTCTTATCCCAGCTCAGCTTCCCTCCTGCCAGATGGATAAAGTTTATCTCCTCAAAATCATGATCCTCTGTGGCCATCCAGTACACCGGTACAAAGTGATATTCAGGATATTCTTTAGATAGCTTTCGGCAGAGATTGATACAGCTTACAATCTTATATATGAAGTATAAGGGACCGGTAAAGATGTTAAGCTGATGCCCTGTTACAATGGTGAAGGTATCTGCGGACTTTAAGCTTTCGATATTCTCGAAAACTGCATCAGTAGTATTCTGTCTGATGTTGATAGAAGCGTATTGATCTCGAAGTCTGGCCACCAACAAATCCCGAGTATCCCGATTGAAGTGATCTCTGGATTCTATTTGAGATTTAAACCCCTCTATAGTTGGGAAGCGCTCATAGAATTCAGCTATCGCAGGATTTTGCTCGATATACTCACAGATAAGCTCAGAGAAGAAGTTTGTGTCGCGGTAATTAAGTAACTCCGATTTCAACATAGGGCGCAAAAGTAGGGAATGTGGGAATGTGGGAATGTGGGAATATGATCAATGTGATCAATATGTATGGTCAAAATCCTAATAAGCCCAATAATCAAATTGACCGGTGACCGGTGACGGGCTTGTCACGTTTTAAGTGATGTCGAATGTGGTTAATGTGGCAATGTGAACAATGTAAACAATGTGTAAGGTCAAAATCCTAATAAACCCAATAATCAAATTGACCGGTGACGGGCTTGTCACGTTTTAAGTGATGTCGAATGTGGTTAATGTGGCAATGTGATCAATGTGATCAATATGAACAATGTGTAAGGTCAAAATCCTAATAAACCCAATAATCAAATTGACCAGTGACCGGTGACGGGCTTGTCACGTTTTACGTGATGTTGAAAGTGGTTAATGTGGCAATGTAAACAATGTGTAAGGTCAAAATCCTAATAAACCCAATAATCAAATTGACGGGTGACCGGTGACGGGCTTGTCACGTTTTACGTGATGTCGAATGTTTAATGTGACCTTTCCCGTCTTGGCCTGACTGAAGCATCGACCTGTTACATTTCGTCTGTCCGCCTTGGGCGAAAGCACATGCCCCGTCCTGTTGAACTACGTATAGGGAGGAAAACCATGTTCAACGTAACAAACCCCGTGCTACGTAGGCATTGGGAAAATGAGATTAATAGGGCTTTTATTGCTGTCCTTTAAAATCCTTGGCTCATAGCGCAAGATTCTTAACCCCATACCCGCATAGCAAATAAAAAACCCCTGCATATTTCGATGCAGGGGTCTTGGTTATTACTAAACTAAGCTATTGTTTAACTATTCGTCTGGTTCGCAAATCCTCACCAGAGCTCAATTTGAGCATATACATGCCATCGGGATAGTTGGATAAATCAATCTGCTCGGTAGCGTAGGCGCCAGTCACGTCTAGAGCCTGTTGCACCAACACCTTACCGGAAGCATCCATCAATGCCAGAGTGGCTGATTCTGCCACGTTTACCAGTTCTACCGTTATGACACCGGTAGTTGGGTTAGGATAGACTCTCAGGATAAGCGATTCACCAGCATTTAGGCTTACCGGAGCATCCTTGGCTCCCTGTTCCTGGTCTCGATCTCGCTGACCATCCTGACCACCCAGTCCGGCAATCTGCTCATCACTTTGGTCCCCACCGGCTGATCTGGCTGAATTTTCAAATATCCAGAGATCTATGGTTTTGCTAATACCCGTTTTACCAGCTGCATTATTACCCGTGTATGGTGTAGCGGTTAGCATATAATTACCGGCGCTAATACTCCAGGGTTTAATGCTGCCATTTTTATCGCCACTGATAGAATATGGAGGCAGATTCTCATTCTTGTGCAATCCGCCATTTAGGAAGAATCGCACACTTGAAACCGTGTCATTATCACACACATCTGCTCGTATGCTAAAGCCGGTAAACTGATCTTTATAGATGGTATCTACATCATTCAGCACCCTTATAGGCCCGGCAAATCCAGTATTCATTAAGGTCAATGAAGTGACTTCATTTGGAACACAAGGAGCACAACTCAGGCCATTGCCAAAGCACACGCCGCATGTGTCTTTATCGGCATTGGGTATTACACCCGTTAAGCCACCAGAGCAAATGCCACAATCATCTGGCGTAGCCGTACCATTGATATCACCATTGCAATCAACATTACAACCTCCATTAAAGGGATTTCCTGTGGTACCCAAAACACAGTCGCCACAACTGTCAATTATCGCAGTACCAAAGCACACACCGGCACAGTCTTTATCTGCGTTCCCGCCGTTGCAAACACCACAATCATCCTTGCCCTCATCAGGACCATAACCGGTATTGCCACCCACACAGATATTACAATCATTCAGATAGGCACTTCCTCCCACATCGCCATTACAATCAGCGCTTGGCAAAGAATCCTGAATTATGATGGTAAGACTTAAAGGCACACCCATGGTACCGGTAGCATTTTTACCGGAATATGGAATCGCTTCAATCAGGTAAGTTCCTGCCGCTTTATTCCAGGGTTTGTAATTGCCTTTGTTGTCTCCCCCTATGGCATAAGGAGCATCATTCTGGTCATTTTCATAAATGTTATCGACATAGAAAAAGACGCTCTTAACCGAATCGGGGTAACACACATCTGCCCTGATATTAAACGATCCCACTACACTTTTTGTGATCACGTAATTGTTGTAAAGGGTAGCAATATCAGCGTTGCTTCCGGCATCTACCAGCACCATATCCGACACTTGTATGGCCTGACAGGGAGCACAACTCAAACCATTGCCGAAGCACACGCCACAGGTATCCTTGTTGGCATTTGGGGTAATTCCAGTTAATCCACCACTACAAACCCCACAATCATCCAGACTGGCAGTGCCATAAGGATCTCCATTGCAATCGGCACATGATTCGTTAAACAATTTACCCGTAGAACCCAGCACACAATCTGAGCAATCGTCAATCACTGCGGTACCAAAGCATTCTCCATTGCAATCCTGATCGGCATTGTAGGTGATTCCGGTATTACCACCGGTACATACCCCACAATCATCCAACACCGCCGTGCCATTTATATCACCATTACAATCAATGTTACAACTGTTGTTGAACGTCTTTCCGGTTAATCCCAGTACACATTCTCCACAGGAATCTATGACAGCTGTACCGAAGCAGTCGCCGTTACAGTCCTTATCCGCATTATTGCCAAAGCAAATGCCACAGTCATCTTTGCCAAAATCCAGGGGTTTACCGGTATTGCCGCCTACACATTCGTTACAATCATTCAGGAAGGCACTACCGCCAAGATCCCCATTACAATCCGTTGCCAATACCTGGTCAATCACCTGGATATACAATTGCAGAGGAGTACCAGCGGCTCCATTACCACCCTTCTGGGAATAAGGAGTAGCTGTGATGGTGTAAAAACCCACTTCAGGATCCCATTCTTTAAATACGCCCGGGGGGTTATCTCCATTTATGGCGTAAGGATAAACATTTTCCGTCCTTACGTTAGAGCCATTTACATTAAACACCACGCTCTTCACTACGCCATTACAGGCAATTGCCTCTATGCTAAAGTCTGTGGGGATAAGGGCTTTATTGATCACATAACCATTAGAGAGGGTAGATATTAAATTGCCCGAAGGCGCTTCTACCAGGTCCATGCTCACTATCTCCAGCAATCCTACGTGCAAGTCGGTGCAGAGCACACTATCGCAGCCCGCAGCGGTTAATAATGTGTCGCAATAGATACCGGAGGTAGTCTGCCAGGCACCACCCGCGTAAACCGAATCACCGGCACAGATTTTCACGAGGGTGGTATCAAAGGAGTCCGTGCATTTAATACAAGATTTGTCTTTGGATTTTGAAACTATACTTATTCCGGCAATTTGGGCGTTACTCACAGTAGCAGAGCCAATTAGGTTCAAAGTGCCGTCATCTACATAAACTGTAAAGGACTTAACCAGTGCGGCATCCTTTCCAACCTCCGAGTGTATATCTAAGTCTTTGAAAAGGGTATCACCTTCCAGAATTATATCAAATACTCTCTGATTATTACCACTATAGAAGGTCTCGGCCATGTACAGAGTTACATAGAAGCTGTCCACCAAACTAACAGGAAATGCATATTCCAATGGGCCTGGATTAACTCCGAAGGATTGTTCGCCATAAACGGCATACCAATATAGCGTATCATCCAGGGTGTTTGCTATTGGTGTTCCTGCGCTCAAGGATGTAGCACTGGAACCATAAACTCTATAACCATCAAATGCTGTTTCACTGGTAAAATAGGTTCCATTTGTCGCGTTAAAAGATTTGTCTGTGGAATGATTCCCGAGATTAAAATGAAACTCAAACCAAGCCAGACTCGTATCTCTAACACAAAGTGTGGTGGCTAGAATACTGTCACAGTGGTTCGCCGCGGTGAGAGTATCGTAGTAAACACCCGCCGCTGTTTGCCAGGCTCCGGCCAGATAGAGAGAGTCTCCCGGACAAATGGTGTCTTTTTTAGTTCCGGTGATGTACGGGTCAACGGTGAGATTGGTGCACAGGATGCTATCACAGCCATCGGCTTTTAACAGGCTGGTGCAATACACCCCGGAGCTTTTGCGCCAGATGCCATCAATCATTAGGGAGTCGCCAGCACAAATGTTTGCTGCGGTAGTATCATAGTAATCTTCACATTTAGGTTTACAAGTATCCAGAGATTTAGAAACGACACTGATTGCCGCTATTTGAGGGTTATTGGCACTGGCCAAACCAACCAGGTTCAAAGTACCATCATCAACATACACATTTACCGTTTTGATCAGAGCAGCATTTGCTCCTACTTCGCTAAATATGTCCAAATCATCAATTAGGGTATCACCTTCAAGAATGACATCAAACACTCTAGCTCCTACTGAGTAAGCCCCGCTCCATGTTTCAGCCAAATAAAGAGTAACACAGAATGTATCTACCACTCCTACAGGAAAAACATACTGTAAGGTATCACCCATCTCAGCTTGATATGCAAATACGTGATTCCAATAAAGCTCATCATCATCCGTATTACTTATTGATCGACCTCCTATATAATTCGAGTTTCCAACTATTCGGTATTCAAAGGGAGATAGTTCTGCCACAAAATCATGTCCATATGCATTAATGGTATTGTTAACTGAATTACCAAGGTTTAAGTGTAACTCATACAGGGGTTTACCTGTAATATGAAGCTTAGTGGCCAGAATACTATCGCAAGCTTCAACTGTCTGCAAGGTGTCATAATAAGTACCCGCATTGGTTTGATATTCTCCTCCTAGCAAGATTGAATCACCATCACATATGGTATCGTATAGAGCGGTCATAATTACATTGCTTGGTGGATTGCAGGTGAGACGTTCAACTTTAACCCGCATATCTGCTTGTAAGAGCAACACGCTATCCTTGGTCCACACTTCTATCATTTGATCATAAACACCTTTGGCGAAGGGATCAAAGGGCAGGATAGCGGCATCGCCAATGCCCTGCCAGAATGCAAAGCCCAGATTCTGCGATTCCTGGTAAAGACTGGTGCCACCCAAAGCATTATCAATCATAAACTGACTGATATTGGCAATATAGGGTCCGGTTTGGCCTGCTCCATCCGCGGGATCAAAATCAATTTTTTGGTAAACTAAGAGATCATTAAAAGTATAGCCACCCAGATTAACGCTCACCAAATAATTCCAGCGTGCGGTACCGGGGTCGGGAGTGGGATCACTTCCGGAAGTAGGAGACTCACCTGTATCAAAAATATAGGTGTCTCCGGTTGGAACAACATCACCGATAAACCTTTCATGCGCTTTGATACCTACGTTCATGCCGCAGGTATCCATCACCGCCATATGCATATTGCTAATCCCTGAACCAATTACAATGGGATCTGGAAGTACCGTATCGTATATTGGCATGATGGGGCAATTAGTGCATACGCCACCAACCACAGTGAAACAAGTATCGCAACTACCGTCATCCTGCGTGGCGGTAGAGTCATATGTGATGCTGGTTGAGTCCGTACACCCTGATTTATAAACTACCACCTTCATGTCAGTTTGCAACAAGAGTATACTGTCCGGAGTCCAAACTTCAATGGACTGGTCATATACGCCTGTAGCAAATGGATTAAATGGCAGGATAGCCGGGTCGCCAATGCCCTGCCAGAAACCAAAGCCCAGGTTCTCTGAAGCCTGGAAGAAGCTGGTTGCTCCCTGACCATTATCGATCATAAACTGACTGATATTGGCGAGATACGGACCCGTCTGACCGGTTCCGTCTGCTGGATCAAAATCAATTTTCTGATACACTAAAAGATCATCAAAAGTGAAGGCACCCAAATTTATACTGGCCAGGTAATTCCAGCGAGCGGTGCCCGGATCCGGGGTGGGGTCGCTGCCGGAGACGGGAGACTCCCCAACTTCTACCATATAAGTATTCCCTGTTGGTGTAATGTCTCCAAGAAATCGATTCATAGCTTTGATACCGACATTTAAGTCGCACTGCTCCATTACCGCCATATGATAGTTGGATATTCCAGAGCCGATCAAAATGGGATCTGGCAAGGTGTCGTTATAGTTTGGTGCAGAAGGACAGCTGGTACAAACATCATTCACTACCAGGAAGCAGGTATCACAACTACCGTCATCTTTTGTTGCGGTAGAATCATAAGTGAAAATAGCGGCAGGATTAGTACAACCTAACTTATAAACTACTACTCTGATATTGGTTTGAAGCAATAGCACACTGTCTTTTGTCCACACCTCAATGGATTGATCATATACGCCGGTTGCAAAGGGATCAAAAGGCAAAATATTAGGATCGCCAATTGTTTGCCAAAAAGCAAATCCGAGATTCTGTGATTCCTGGTACAGACTAGTGCCACCCAAAGCATTATCAATCATAAACTGACTGATGTTAGCCAGGAATGGATCAGTTTGTCCTGCTCCATCCGCCGGATCAAAATCAATTTTCTGATAAACTAATAGATCATTGAAGGTATAGCTACCCAGGTTTACACTGGCCAGATAATTCCAGCGTCCGATGCCCGGATCTGGAGTGGGGTCGCTGCCCGATTTAGGGGATTCACCAAT
Organism: Owenweeksia sp.; assembly: GCA_965229445.1. Classification (GTDB taxonomy): domain Bacteria; phylum Bacteroidota; class Bacteroidia; order Flavobacteriales; family Schleiferiaceae; genus Owenweeksia. The sequence continues at coordinate 1,690,984 of OZ245876.1, read as the reverse complement.
TTCTACCTGGTAGGTATCACCGGTGGGTACTATATCACCCAGAAAACGTTTATGCGCCTTGATGCCCACATTCATACCGCAGGTATCCATTACGGCCATATGTACATTTGACAATCCTGATCCGATTAGAATCAGATCTGGCAGGGTGTCGTTGTAAGTTGGAGAAGTTGGACAGTTGGTACACACTTTACCTGCTACGCTAAAGCAGGTATCGCAACTGCCGTCATCCTTGGTAGCGGTAGAATCATAAGTGATACTGGTGGGATCGGTACAACCAATTTTGTGCACTACGACCCTCATGTCAGTATGCAACAATAGAATACTGTCTGGGGTCCATACTTCGATGGATTGGTCATACACCCCGGTGGCAAAGGGATCAAAGGGCAGAATGGCTGGATCGCCTATACCTTGCCAGAAAGCAAAGCCAAGGTTTTCCGAAGATTGGAAAAAGCTGGTCGCTCCCTGGCCATTATCAATCATAAACTGACTGACATTACCCACATAAGGTCCAGTTTGTCCGGCGCCATCAGCAGGATCGAAATCAATTTTCTGATAAACCAACAGATCCTCAAAAGTGTAGCTGCCCAGGTTTATGCTGGCCAGAGCATTCCAACGCGCAGTGCCAGGATCTGGAGTGGGGTCGCTCCCAGATACAGGTGATTCTCCTACCTCTACCTCATAGGTATTTCCCGTAGGAGTAATGTCGCCTAAAAATCGGAGGTGAGCTTTAATCCCTATATTCATGCTGCAGGTATCCATCACCGCCATATGCATATTGCTTATCCCTGAACCAATGAGAATGGGATCGGGCAAAGTAGTATTATAGGTAGGCGTGGACGGGCAATTGGTGCAAGTGTTTCCGGAAATGGAAAAACAGGTAGAGCAAAAGCCGGGGACAGCACTTACTGAAGCAATACTAATGGCATTCAGCTTTGCATTGTTAACACTAGCACCGGTGGCAATATTAAGTGTACCATCCGATACATATACTTTGTAAGTTTTAACTACCGCCGTGTCACCTCCTCCGGCATCAACATAAATATCATAATCATCTAAAACCAATACCCCTTCCAATGAAAGATCGAAAACACGCTTTCCAACCGCTTTATTCTTCTTAAAAGTCTCTGCAAAGTACAGTGAGACCATAAAGGTGTCAGCGAAGGGCACAGGGATGGCATACTCCAGACTATCCTCATATCGCTCGCTCTGATACAGCACATCATCTGCAGTATTAGCAATGGCCTTGGTATTGGTTGAAGTAGATCCATTGAGGAAATATTGATCCGCTACAAACATATCGCCATTGGCCGCGGTATAGGCCGGACCACCAGCGTTGATATGTAAAGTAAACGATACGGATCCAGAAAGAATGCTAAGGTGATAGGTGATGATACTATCACATCCCATGCTATTTAGGATTGTGTCCATATAAGTGCCGCTCGTGAACCAGGTAGCATTGCCACTCGCGGAGGTAAAGCTGTCGCAGGCACTTACCGTTAAGGTAGAGCTGGTGGAAACACAGGGGGGTATCTCCGCTATGGCCAGTGAACGATTCGCGTAGAAGATTAAGGCCAGAACTAGGAAAACAAAAGAGGATCTTTTGGAGAGCTGCATAGGTATAAAGTTTAAGTTGCCTTAAACCAATCCTAACCGCCTGCACGAGGAGTAAGCTGAGAATAAATAAAAATAATGGTTCGAAAGCTTATCATTAAAAGCTTTCACAACGTAGAATACTAGATTAAAGGTACAGGAATGTAAGGTTTGGTTTTTAGTTGGTCATTTGAGGTTAAACATAAGGTTGCTTAAACATAGGAAAAAAAATGGAATTATCTTTCATAAAAATTTAAAATTTTCATTCCTTGATTTGGATTTAAAGAAAATGGGGCACAGCACCTACTCATTGATTATTCCACTTCAGATAAGACCCTAAGGCAGCTTATACTATTGATTGACCGAATATTTAAACTCTTTGTTTTCAGCACATTTGACACGAGCCGACATAAGACAATTGTGCCAGGTAGTATGGATCTGTCTATGGTGAACCGGCCAACACAAAGCAGAGCTTCCAGGAATTATTTATCAATTCAGCGATACATTTGTAGATACAAATGAGATATTTATTGGTATAAAATGAATGACATAGATCACAAGAAATTCTGGCGTTCCCATTATACCGCGGAAGACACACCCTGGGATATCGGTTACGCCTCTCCTCCTATCACTGAGTATTTTGACAATCTTGTAGATAAATCCCCCAAAATTTTAATTCCCGGTGCCGGAAATGCGCATGAAGCGGTATGGCTTTGGCAGCATGGCTTTAAGAACGTGTGGGTGGTAGATCTGGTTCAGGAACCCCTGGATAAGCTGGTTTCCAAATTACCTGATTTTCCTCCGGAGCAGCTTATTTGTGGCGATTTCTTCGAGATTTCAGATCAATATGACATTGTGGTGGAGCAGACTTTTTTCTGCGCTCTGCCACCAGCTATGAGAGCGGACTATGTATCAAAGATGAAGACCGTTCTAAAACCAAAAGGCTATTTGGTTGGTGTGCTATTCAATTTTCCCTTGAGCAAGGACGGGCCTCCCTTTGGTGGAAGTGTTGAAGAATACCGTAAGCTGTTTTCGAAGCATTTGGATATCCAAATATTGGAACCTTGTTACAACAGCATTAAACCGAGATCTGGCAATGAATTGTTTGTAAAATTTCAGCAAATCTCTCGCTAAGTGAAAACATAGTTTTAGTACTGATATCCTTGCGCCTGTAACTTAAACAATTGAGCATATTTGCCATCCCTGGCCAATAGTTCTTCATGGCTGCCGATTTCAAGAACGCGACCACCTTCCAGAAACAAAATGCGATCCGCCATACGTACGGTGCTAAAGCGATGACTGATTAAAACAGCCGTCCTATTCTTTATGAGCTCTGAAAACCTGAGAAAAACTTCATTCTCGGCCCGAGCATCCAGTGCACTGGTGGGTTCATCGAGAATCAGCAGTTGTGATTCACCCATATAAGCCCTGGCCAAGGCGATTTTCTGCCATTCACCGCCACTGAGCTCCACTCCTCCTTCAAATCGTTTTCCTAAAAACTGTTGATACTTTTCCGGGAGTTTTTCAATTACGGTATTTGCCAAACTCTTGAAAGCGCTCTGTTCAATTTCTGCCTGTTCGTGCAGCGCATCAATTCTTCCAATCGCGATATTCTCATCAGCCTTTAATTGGAAGCGCACAAAATCCTGAAATATGATGCTAATGTTATTCCTGAGGCTAGATAAACTATACTCCCTGATATCCCGACCATCCAACAATATAGCCCCCTCCGTAGGCTCATAAAGCCTTGCCAGGAGCTTTACCAAGGTAGTTTTTCCGGCTCCATTCTCTCCCACCAAAGCCAATTTCTCGCCTGCCCTTAAAGTGAAGTTCAGGTTGCGCAGGGTGAATTCTTCACTGCCCGGATACTTAAACCCAAGGTTTTTAAAGGTGAAGCCTTGGCTTATGCTTGAGGGAAATTCATATTGACCTTCCTTCTCGGTAATGTCCGGAGCTAAATTTAGGAAGTCAAACAAGTCTTGCAGGTAAAGGGCGCTTTCCGCAATTTGGCTAAAGCGATTCATTATGCTCTGAAGGCGCGTTCTCATCTGCAAAAAAGAGCCAGCCAGAAAAGTTAATTGACCTACACTAAGTAAACCCAAAATAGTATCGTGGAGAATATAGCCATAGGCTCCATAATAGGCTATAGTGCCAATGGCGGTTAAAACGCTGCCCCACAAAGCTCTGTTTACCGATAGTCTTCTATTCGCCAGGTAATACTCCCGAGAAAGATCTCTGAAGCGCTTCGCAACAAAATCTTGCAAGCCAAAAACCTTTATTTCCTTTGCCGTCTCATCACTGGCTCCGATATACCGCAGGTAATCCAATTCTCGACGTTGGGGTGTCCAGCTGCGGGTAAGACTATAAGACCTTTCACTAAAGCTTGTTTCACCCAAAAAGGATGGCAGGATGGCAATAAGGAGAATTAGCATCAGCACTGGCTTAAACGCAATTAATCCAGCGCCAAGAAAAATTATTGTGATGGTTTCCTGCAATTGATTTAAGACCTGTCCCATCAAAGCGCTTCTACCGGTAGTCTGTCTTCTGGCGCGCTCCAGCTTATCATAAAACTTGCTGTCTTCGAAATGATATAGATCCAGCGTGGCGGCATGACTGATCAGCCTTACCGAAGTTTCGTTGCTAAAAAGATCCCCTAAAAGACTGTCGAGCAAGGTGATGCCCCTGCTGATCACATCACTCAGCAGAGCCAGGGCAAGCTCTAGAACTACATAGGTAATAAGGGATTCATAGGATTTTTCTTCAAGAGCGATTTGGGTGATTACTTCGTCAATTATAAGTTTTCCCACCCACAGCATGGCTAATGGCACACCTGCTTTCAGCAATCTTAAGACTATGTTTATGAAGGAAAGCCATGGATCAGTTTGCCAAATCATCTTAAAAAAAGGCGGAAGGTTGCCAAAAGCCAACCACCTTTCTTTCAAACTGAGCTTTTCTTTATTTCGATTCGCCATCTTCAAATATCACATAATAACATTTCATCTCAGGTATTGTTGATTGTATCCCAGGGCTGTTCTTTGATTTATACAAATCATTTATCTTTCACGCTTGAAAGCTGAATGACATTATGAATTACATCGTTCCTTACGACTTTACTCCAATTACCCGCACAGCGCTTGACCATGCGTTAGCTATCACAGAAACTGCTCCGGGATCGATTGAGTTGCTGCATATCATAGAAAAAGAGTCTGAAAAAGATAAGGCAGAAGCTAAATTCCAGGAACTCCTGGATACACTTAGTGAAGCTGATCTGGCCAAGATTACTACCAAGGTTAGAGTAGGAAGTATATTTGAAGATATCAGCAAGGAAGCTGCCGAAGGGCATGCCCAACTATTAATCATGGGAACTCATGGAGCCAAAGGCCTGCAAAAGCTAATGGGTTCGCATGCTATACGAGTTATTACGAGCGCCAAAAGCCCATTTCTGGTCACACAGTCACGTCCGCCAAAAGCAAAATTTAAGCTGATCGTTGTGCCGGTTGACCTTTCTAAAGAACGCATTCAGATTGCCAAATTCGCCAGTCAGGTTGCTCAGAGATTTAACAGTGAAATACACCTGGTTTGCAAACCGGAGACGGATGAATTTTTAGAACATAAACTGAAGAACAATATACAATTGGTGAAGGGCCACTTTGAAAAAGAAGGGGTGAAACACAAGGTGGTTATGTTGGAAGGCAACCACGCTATGCACAAGGAGGTTATTAAATATGGTATGGTGAACGATGCGGATCTTTTTGCGATAGGTCATTTCCCAGACAGCATGCTCCCTGCCTTCGATAAATTCACTCAGGAACTAATTACCAATGACCCTGAAATTCCGGTATTAGTGGTAAATACTCAAGAAGTTAGAGGAGTACGATCTGCTTATTCATTTATCGGCATTTAATCAATCACTTACCATACCCCAGGCTATGCATATACTTACACTAATAGATTTCACCGATACAGCTCAAATCGCGGTTAAGCAATCCATTGCCCTGGCCAAATTAAAAAATGGATCCATCCAATTAAGTCATATTGCTCCTTTGGGCACTACTGAAGACGAAACTTTAAAGCTCAAAGAAGGCTTCAAAGACTGGTGTGGGATGGTTACGGATTCCGGTCTGGATTGTCAGGTTGTACTTGGCGAAGGAGAGTTTTTTGGTGAAGCAGCCAACCTGGTGGCGAGGAAAAAACCAAACCTGGTGGTGGTAGGTAATCATGGCAAAAAGGGATTAATGCAAAACCTTTTTGGTTCTAATATTATGAAGTTAATCCAGAAACTTCCTGTTTCTTCTTTAGTTGTGAATGACAATACTGAAATTGCTGAAGGCGGATTCAAGAAAGCACTGGTACCCATCGCTCCACATCATGATTTCCTGAAAAAGGTAAAACTTACGGCCCAATTGCTAAATCCCGAACAAGGAAAATTGGTATTATTTACCGTCATGAAGCCCGGTGTTGCCATAGACTCAAAACTTCAGACCAATATTGACCAGGCCTCAGATTTTCTGAATGAAAATGCTATCAACTGGGAGTACCTGGAAGTGGACTCCAGTCACTTTTCTATTGGCTATTCAAGAGAAATTCTGGACATAGCACAAAGGGAAGATTACGACATGATTTCCATCATGGCTCAGATTTCTTATGAAAACCGGAGTTATGGCACCATGGATAAGGAGAATATTATACTGAACAAAGCTGGCATTCCGGTACTTTGTACCAATTCCTGAAATTTTACGAAGCTTTCTTGGTTTTTAGGCGCCTGAGCACATTCGCTTTGTTGGGATTTAGACGGTCTATATAATGATCTGTCCAGTAGTTGTGCGACTCCAAAAAGTTTATTTGCATTTCCAGCCACTGCTCTTCATTAAGTTCTATTCCATTGAGAGTCAGCTCTTCATGCAAAGTTGTGGATATACTGTCGTAATTATCCCCTCCTAAATAGACCAGGTCTGCATCGCAAATAATTTTTTCCAGGAGATTATGAGGCTGCTGAGGCACTTTGGTCGCCATGATCATACCCTTAATTATTGCTAAATCCTCCAGATTAAAGCCAAAATTCGGCAGAATTTCCTCTGCAATTTCACAACTTATGGTTTCATGTTCCCGATAAACTCTCAAAAATCCACTATCGTGATATGCACAAGCCGTCAGCAAGAGCTGCATCTCATGCATGGAGATTCCATGGCGTTCTCCTAGCTTCTCAGCCGCTTCAATTACACTTAAAGTATGTTCAGGAGTATGATACTTGAGATTAGCCGGCAATTCCTGCTTTAAGCGTGTTATGATGTATTCAATTGCTTTCTGGTAATCCATGCTTAACCGTAAGTACCTCAGAGTTTTCATAACAAATAAACGGAAAATTGATGGAAATGTTGATTAGAGTTGAGGATTAAGGAACTAGATGAGAGTGAAAAGTAGAGCCGGAAAAGAACAACAAAAAATTGAAATTTACATGATAAGCCTAGCTATCGTATTCCGTTATTGATTTCTCACTATTCCCTTTTCCATATTAGTTTTTATATACAAACCACATTTCCATCTCACCCTTCCCCTTGGCATTAATCTTTCCACGGCTTTCAAATGAGAATAGTTCTTTTCCGCTTGCACTTCGATTCTGCTCAGTGCAAGCTAACAATTTATAAGTCGCCTCGCTGATGTTCACCTGCCCCACCTCTCCTGAGCTTTCCATGCGGCTGGCGGTGTTCACCGTATCTCCCCAGACGTCGTACTGAAATTTTTTGACCCCTACAATGCCTGCAACCACCGGGCCGGTGTGGATACCGATGCGCATCTCGAAGGCGGGTAAACCCGCAGCATCGCGCTTATCCTTGCGGGTGCTCATAAAGGTCTGCATTGCAAGTCCGGCAAGTACCGTGTTCTTCACAGCGTTCTTATCTGGCACGGGCAATCCTCCCGCACACATATAGGCATCGCCAATGGTTTTGATCTTTTCAATACCGAACTTCTCCACTATCCCATCAAATGCCTTGAAACAAGCATTGAGCTCAGCCACCAGGTCTGCAGCGCTCAGCTTTTCGCTGGCTTGTGTGAATCCCTGGAAGTCAGTAAAGAGGATGGACACCATATCGTAATCACGGGCAACGGCTTCCCCTGTCTCCTTGAGTTCTTCGGCTATTTCGGCAGGAAGAATATTGAGCAGCAAATTCTCAGAGCGGTCTTTCTCTTTGGAGATGCGTATGTTGGCCTTGCGCACATAGCGCACCCGCGAGTAAAGACCAAATGCCGCCAACAATAGGAACAACCCACCGCCCAATAGCAAATTGCGGGCCTTTTCATTCTGGGTCACTTCCTGTTGGTGAGCCATTTCCACTTTTAGTTTTTCTTCTTCTTGTTGCAGGCTGTCGGCCAGCATTTGCCTGTCAAATTCCATTTGTTGGAGACTTTTAATAGATTCTTCTCTATCTAAGCTATCGTTCAAAAGATTCATGAGTTCGAGATATTCCAGTGCTTTTTTATAGTTTCCCTTGCCTTCATATGCCTTGTAAAGGCAATCACAGGCCAAGGGTTGTGAAGGAAGTAGCGATGTCTTTATCGCGATGTCATGACCTTTAGTGCACCATTCAATTGCCAGATCCCATTCACCCATTTCCTTATAAACTGTGCCTATCTTACTTTCGAGAATCTTAGTAGAACACATAAAGGAATCTTTATTACGGAATTCAAGACTTTGCATTAAATGGTCCAAAGCCTGGTCGTAATCTTTCATCTTCATATAAGTTTCACCCAGTGCGGCCAGGGCAGTCATCATACCGCAATTATATCTTGGACTTTTTTCATCCAGCATTTCTATCTTCTTATTTAAATAAAATATCGCTTTTGAGTAATTTCCTAATTCTGAATACGCACGGCCGATATTTCCAGTTGCAATAGCTTCATTGTGTACATCATTATTTTCAGCATGTTGCTTAGCGCTTTTTTCAAAGAGATTCAAGGCCTCGGTATATTCTCCCTGAAAATAATAGATCAGTCCGATATTGTGCAATTCCGAGGCTGAACTCAGACCAATTTCTTCATTAAGTTGAGCGGAAATTGAATAATGTTTAATTGATTGGGGATATTGACCCAGCGAAGAAAAGCTCTGTCCCAGCTGAAAATGCGTGCTTCTGAAATAATATTCTTTACCCTCAATATTGCCTTCCCGCAGGGATTCTAAGGCCCTAAAATAATTCTCCAAGGCTGCATAATAATTTGACTCTTTCTGACGTAAACGACCAATGTGGAAGTATGCGATGCCCTGATAAGATTTATTGTCTTTTAGAATTGCTAAGGCAAGCATATCCTGGATGAGTTTATGAGCACTGTCGGGAGTAAGTGTTAATTCATCACTCCAAATACATTCATTCAAAGCCTGCAGTCGAATTGTATCTATTAACGACTCGTTAGCCCAAACCTTCCAGAGTGAGTCAACATTGGTTTGGGCATTAAGGCAAAGAGCTGAAAATGATATGAGTATTCCCAGAAGTCGTTTCTTCATTCAGTTCTTGTTTTAAATAGCATACAAACGGAGTCTCCGCACAAACCCCTAATTTCTTTTGGGTTTACTTCAGCTCGATCATAAATCCTCTACGACGGCTTCAAATTAAAGCTTTGTAGGATAGGGATACCATGTTGGTTTATAAAAGAGTTGTTTATAAGGACTCTAAATAGGTCTGTTTATAGTTTTAAAGGCTGGGCATTGTAATTGCGAAAGTATAGGATAGTTCTGGGGCTGGATTTGAGACCCTTGAGCAGCCACCAAAGCTCCACATTTACCAAAATTTTTTAGGGATGTACAACTTTTCACTCCCGTAGAACGGGGCAGACTCATAAAACGAGGCAGACACCGTAAAACGGCACAAGCACCGTAGAACAGGGCAGGCATCGTGAAACGGGGTAAACTTTTCACTTTTAGTTTTTAGTTCTTAGTTGTTAGTTCTAATCGGACCCTGTTTTATTCCCTAAACTTTTAACACACCCGACTGCAACGGTGACGCTGTTTTCCATAATATCACTGGCGCATTTCGCCATTACATTTTCTCAACATGGTAAATATCGCCTTTGATTTATCCGCAAGCCTGGCTACCTTGGTACTGGGGACAGCGGGTGCTGGCCCCTAGGGGCATTCGGCTGTATTCATGCTTAATATTGTCAGCTGAGAGATGATCTTGCGAGATTAGAATTGACCGCTTTTGGTTATTATTTTGTCCATTTATTCCCAGTCTGCCGCCAGCAAGCATTTCCTACTTTAAAATTTATTACCCCTGAAAAACGGCACAGACGAGGTAGAAGGTTTAGTAATGTTCTTTTTCAGTTAATGAAAAGAACCAAAAATCATGGACTTTTAAAGGAGCTTTTGGCCAGGCCAAACCGCCGTCTTCTCGGGCTCCATGCCCTGTGCGCTTGCAGCGCACGCAATTGCGCCCTTCAGTCGGCTAGCTCTGCTAAAAGTCCCTTTAGGACGTTTTGTTAGTCCTTAGCAATAGGAGTCATCAGCAATTAAAGCGTCCAAAACTTAATTAATACTGAAAGGCTCCGTAGAACGAGGCAGGTACCGTAAAACGGCACAAGCTTTTCACTGTTCACTTTTAGTTTTTAGTTCTTAGTTGTTAGTCTTAGTTACAAACCACATCTCCATCTCCCCTTTTCCCTTTACAGGCAGTGCCCCTCTACTTTCAAAAGCAAGACCAGGCGCGTCTTTCAGCATTTCATAAGTGCGGTGGCTGAGGTTAACCTTTCCTGCGTCACCATGACTTTCCATCCTTGAGGCCGTGTTTACCGTATCACCCCATATGTCGTATTGGAACTTTTTATGTCCAACAATACCGGCCACAACGGGACCAGTATGGATTCCTACCCGCATTTGAAAGGCCTTACGTCCCTTATTTCTCAGTTCCTCGGCATAATTCTCCATGAATTCTTGCATTTCCAGCGCTGCTAAAACTACATCCTTCACCGCTACCTCTCCCTGTTCCTGTAAGCCCCCAGCTGCCATGTAGGCATCGCCAATAGTCTTGATTTTTTCGACCTTATACCGGGTCATGATTTCATCAAAGGCCTTGAAACAATGATCTATTTCTTCTACTAATTCTTTCGGTGTAAGCTTTGCTGAAATGTCAGTGAAGGATACAAAATCGGTAAACAGGACTGTCACCTTCTCAAAGTGCCGGGCATCGCTTTTTCCGTGTTCTTTCAGCTCCTCAGCCACTTCTGAAGGAAGAATATTCAACAGCAATTGCTCGCTTCTATCCTTTTGAAATTCAATCATCGCGTTCTTTTCCGCGAGTAATTTCTTAGTTTTTCTTTCAAATAAGTAACGGTTGAGACCTACCGCCAGGAGTACCATCATTAATAGTCCAAGCAGAATAAACAAATTTCTAAGACCTGTCTGATGGTCGATTTGCTGATTGAGAAGACTCGTTTCTTTTTCCTGCCTTTGCTGGCGATAAATATCTACCTGGGCCATGGCTCTGTTTCGCTGCTCCAGATATACACGGTCTTTGAGCTCTGCTAACTGCTTCATGTAGATTAAAGACTGCTCATGATCATCGGTTAGGTCATAAGCTTGCGCAAGTGATTCGAGAATCTCTATGGTTTTGGAAACGTAATCAGCGTCTTTAAACCAATTTAGTGCTTCTTCAAAATAAACTATGGCCTGGCGATAATTGCCTGTGCTTAAATAGATCTTTCCCTGAATGAGATCAGCCTCATGGATTCGGTAAGCGTCTTTAATTTTATGAGCAATATCCAAGGCACTATCCTTACACCATTGAGCACTGTCCAGCACCTCTTTATCCAAATAGTTGACTGATAGACCAGAATAGGCCAGCATACTCTGATATCTATTCTTAATCCTGTTGGATAGCTTCAAGGCCTTTTGGTTAAAGAACATACTGCTATCACGGATGCCTGCTGCGTGATAGGTCTTTCCCAAATTCGTTGCATTTATCACTATCTGAAAAGTATCCTGAATGCTTTCATTAATCGCCAAAGCCTGCCTTAAGAATCCAATGGCCTGTTTCCGGCGGTTTAGTTCATTAAATCTTAATCCTACACTATTTAAAATGGACGCATTTCTCCGAGGGTTTTTATTCACTTCAATAAGTTCAACCGCCTTGAGCGTCTCTTCAATGGACAATTCATATAGCCCTTTTAAAGAATAGACACGACCTAAACTATTATAAGCCGTCACTAAAACAGCGGTATCCCGGGTGAGATTTCCAATGATGCGAGCGTCTTGGTAATAGTTGATCGACGTATCGAGGTTTCCTGAAATTTCATGACTTAAACCGATCAGAATAAGGCTCATAGCCTCCAGGTTTCTCCAACCCGATCTTCTAGCCATTAACAGCTGATTCTTAGCGTAATATATTGCTGTATCTGAATTGTCAATATAAATACTAATCAGCTTGGTATTTAAATCATACAGGCTGGTGCTGTCAGTAGGATGTGCCTGAGCATAACGATAGATGCTATCGGTTTTCTCCAACACATTTTGTGCTTCAACCCTGTAGGTTAGGATGATAAAGAAAACCAGAAAAAGCCGGCCTAAATGCTTCATTACACTCTGAATTCAATGACGGTCAAAGCTAAGGTTTATGCGAGCGTAAATAAGAACACAAAGTGAAAAACTAAGCGTAAAAGAAGGCGGTGGTCCGTCTGCGTAAATGACCTAATCCCAAACAAATTTAATGAGTGGTACCGGTTGAGGGCTCGTCTGGAACCCTGGAAATTTCCTGGTATCCTAAATGTCCCATTAGCTTTTCTTCCTGCAGCGCCCTATCGATATTATGCTTCTATGCGATAAACCTTCTGACCGTTCGTGATTAGTTGCCACCCAAAGCGGAGTATGGTGAGAGGTATGGCTCACATTGGCTTCGCGATACCGCCCAAGCTTAAAGCTTCCGTTCAAATCTCCTATAGGCCAATCAGATTCCATAAACAAAATACCCCGCAATAGCGGGACTATTGGTTGGTGTCTTCATTGTTTAATGTTACAAATAGCATTTCCAATTCCCCTTTCCCCTTTACTTCGATCTTGCCGCGCCTTTTAAAATTAAAGTATGCCTTACCGGTTTGCTCATGCACCAGGTCTTTGACCATCAGATAGGTGTATTCAGAAATATTCACTTCCCCCACCATGCCATGACTTTCCATGCGACTGGCTGTGTTCACCGTGTCCCCCCAGATATCGTATTGGAATTTCTTAACCCCTACAATGCCAGCCACTACCGGACCGGTATTGATACCCACTCTCATTTCAAATGCCGGAAGATTTTTGTTCATCCTTACTTTTTTACGCTCAACGAGGAACTGCTGCATTTCCAAGCCGGCCAATATTACGTCCTTAACTTCGGTTCTGCGGGGTTCATGCAAGCCTCCGGCAGCCATATAAGAATCGCCAATGGTTTTAATCTTTTCTATTCCGTGTTTCTCAATGATACCATCAAAGGCTCTAAAACAGGTATTTATTTCTCCTACCAACTCTTTCGCCGATAAGTTTTCCGAAGCTTGAGTAAATTCCTTAAAATCGGTAAACAAGACGGTTACCTGTTCAAAATCCCTGGCTTCACTTTGACCGTGCATCTTCAATTCTTCTGCAACCTCTGAGGGAAGAATATTTAACAACAGCTCATCAGAACGGTCTTTTTCCTTCTGTAATCGCTGCTTGGTCCTTTGAATAAATCTTACCCGGGTAAATAAACCAATCGCAATGATTAAAAACAACAGCACAGCGGCAATGATTCTGGATTCTCTAACCTTTTGTGCTTCAATTTCCTGCCGATAAGCCAGGGTCAAATCAAATCTATCCTGAGCGGCCTTGAGGCTGTCTGCTAAACTCGCTTTCTGATAGGTATATTCCAGATCAGCCCGTATAGCGGACTCTCGAAGTTCCTTATTCTGAAGACTGTCTTTCAACTGATCCGCCACTTCAAATTTTTCCAGTGCTTCCCTGTACCTACCCTTTTCCTTCAGAGCCTGATATTCCAATACGGCTGCAGATTTCTGTAAGCTTAATATTTCCAATTCCTTTCCTTTAACAAAACATTGAGCAGCAAGGGTATGCGCTTCAGAAATCCTTCCCTGCCTCAGTAAAATATCCGCTAAGATGGTTTTAGCGAGCCATACGCGATATTCGTTTTCCTGTTCCTCGAATAGCTTTATCGCGCTAAGGGCATATCCTTCGGCCTCGTCCAGCTTAGCCTGCTCGCGATAAATTCGGGCTAAAACCCCTCTTGAATTGCCAATACCCCGGGGATAGCCTATTCTTTCAGAAATTTCAAGGGATTTATTAAAGTACCATTCCGCAGAATCAAGATTTCCCTTTAACTCATGAATCTCACCAATGAGTTGATAATCCTCGGCCATTCCTTTCTCTTTACCCATCTTAATACTACCCATCAAGGTCTGACGATAGGTTTTCAATGCAGCATCATATTCCCCCTGCGCCTTATAGACCAGGGCCCGGTTTGCGATAACATTGTTTAGGCCATTGAAGGCTCCAGCTTTCTCGTAGAGTGGAACTGACTTGCTATAATTCTCAAGAGCCAAATTAAACAGACCCTGATAGTAAGCTATATCGCCAAGACCCTTGTAAGAACGTGCCTCACTCTCCAATAATCCTGCATTTGAAGATACCGCCAATGACTTTTTGTAAATATCAGCCGCCTTCTCGTACTGTTGAAGGCGCTTGTAAACCCCTGCCATATTGTTGAGGTAGAGAATCTGGTTGGGGGTATCGCCGGTTAAGAGCATGAATTCATATGCCTTCTGATAGGCGGCTACAGCCGAATCATGATCTCCCTGAAACTCGGCCACTGCTCCCCTTACTCCGATCACTGCAACCATTAGTGCACTATCAGAAGCAATTTTGGCATAGTGCCAGCTACTGTCCAAACAGACCTGTGTTTGAGGCATATTTCCCTTGCGGTAAAAGCCAACCGCTTTTATGCGGAACAAGGTGGACATACTTGCAGCCATATCCCGTTTTTCCTTCCGCACTTGCCTGAGGAGCGAAATTCCTTGAGTGCTAATCTTTTGGCCGGAATCGACCTCACCAGACTGGTGCAAGCTTTTAGCTAACCGAATATGGGCTTTTACTCTACTGGTATCCGATCCGTTCTGAAGTGCCCTCAACATTGAATCAGATTGGTGATTTTGCCCCAAAATGATCAAGGACTCCATCAGAAAAAGGATCAAAAAAAGCACGCGTGCCATTATTAATGAAAAAGCCCTAATTAGCTGGTGATTAATGCCATTTCTAGACATGAAACTGAATGCTTGATGTCTTAAAGATAAGTATTCAAGCTTACTCACCGCTTCAATTCCTAACTTGCGGTATTAAGTTGACTATCATGGAACAAGGAGATATTGAAGACGTGCGCCGGATGATTACGGCTGAAATTGAGAAAACCAGGCAATCGATTAAACAGTATAAGGATTTAACCAAACCTATTGCACCAGAGAATGCCATTGGCAGGGTTTCTCGCATGGACGCAATCAACAACCGTTCGGTTACGGAAGCGGCTTTAAGAACCGCCGAAAGAAAACTTAAAGGTTTGGAGGTGATGCTCCCCAAGTTGGGCGAAAAAGATTTTGGACTTTGTGTGAGATGCAAAAACCCTATTCCTGTGCAAAGAATCTTGCTGGTTCCCCAGAGTCAATTTTGCGTGAACTGTGCTCGCTGATCAACGTTTTTTGCGAAACTTTTTGTTCTTACCCCCTTTGAACTTTTTATCTCTTCTTCTAGGCGTTGAACCGGAATCATCTCTGTTAATTCGAATACTTCTGCCGTCGTATTCCATCTCGTTGAGCTTTTTCACCTTGCCGGCTACCTTATCCGAAATATCAACAAAAGCATGCTTGTTTTCAAGGCTTATGCGCCCAATCTCATTTCCCTTAATTCCCGTGTTGTCACAGATGAATCGAACCAGGCCACCAGGATTGAGGTTATCTACCCTGCCTATATTGATAAAGTGCCTCAACATGCCCTCTTCCTGGCCGGAGCTATCGCGGTAGTTCTTTGATTTGCCCTTGGTTTGACCCTTTCCGGTATCATTGAGATCGCTTAAGGAATTGCTCTTGGCCAAATTCTCCATTTCACGACTTACTAAACGGGCAATCAAATCTTCCCTGGTAAGATCAGCTAGCATCTCGCTGGCAGTGTTAAATGCCTCTGGATCAAGTTTCTCCGTAGTTTGATCTAATAGTTTATCCGACCAGTGAATGATTCTGTTGCGGGCAATTTCCGGACCCGCCGGAATCATGGCCTTGGAGAATTGTATCTTGAGTTTGTTTTCGAGAAAACGGAGCCTTCTCTGATCATTTCTGGTAATGAGAGAGAGTGATACACCCTTTTTACCAGCTCTGGCGGTACGACCGCTGCGATGTACATAGTATTCAGGATCATCAGGCAGCGCAAAATGAATCACATGCGTGAGATTATTCACGTCTATGCCACGAGCCGCCACATCGGTGGCAATAAGCAGTTGAAGGTTTTTAGACCGAAATCTCTTCATCACGGCATCACGCTGACTTTGAGACAAATCGCCGTGCAAAGGCTCCGCGGTATAACCCGTTTCTACCAATTTTTCCGCTACCCGCTGGGTGTCCATGCGTGTGCGACAAAAGACCACGCCATACAGCTCAGCATCAAAATCAATAATCCTTCTTAGAGCCTCAACCTTATCTGAAGCCTTAATAATGGCATATTGGTGTTCTATATTGGCATTTACCTGCTGTTTGCTATCAACTCTTACCTCTTTGGGATCATGCATATAGTTGCTAACCATCTGCTTTATTTCCTTGGGCATAGTGGCAGAAAAGAGCCAAGTGGTTTTGTCTTGAGGAGTTTGATCCAGAATGGTATCCAACTCATCCCTAAACCCCATATTCAGCATTTCGTCCGCCTCATCAAGCACCACGTAGTCAATCATATTCAGCTTCACCGCTCCTCGCTTTGCCAAATCAATTAATCTACCCGGCGTAGCCACCACGATCTGAGCTCCCCTTTTTAATTGCTTGATCTGATCCTGAATTCCGGCACCTCCATAAACACATACCACCTTAAGTCCGGTTCCACCAGGATTGAACTGCACCAATTGATTGGCAATTTGTTGCGCCAGTTCGCGCGTGGGGGCAAGCACCAGAGCCTGAGTATGATTTTCTTGAGGATCTACCAACTCTATGAGTGGCAATCCGAAAGCAGCCGTTTTTCCGGTTCCGGTTTGAGCAAGACCGATAAGATCCACCGTCTCAGATAGTAATATTGGAATGGTGCGACTTTGAATTTCGGTTGGAGATTCAAAGCCCATGCTATCCAGGGCGTTTAAAACGGGATTGGAGAGGCCTAAGGCCTTAAATTCTTTCAACACATTGCTTTTTGGGGCGGCAAAGGTAGACTAAGTTTCTGAGAATAAGACTTTTCTTGTGTGTAGAGATTATTGCAGTCTCGCTAACTAATCCATTATTTTTGTGTAGTGGATATAGCCAGGGCCATACATGGTAAGCATTCGGTGGAAACGGCAAAAGAAATTGCAGCTTATGCCGTAAAATCACCATCCCACTTTAAAGAGCTCGTGGACATTGTTGCCGGAGAGGATCAAGATATCGCTGTTAAAGCCGCATGGGCTCTGGGTAAGGCCGGTGAAGCTCGGCCGGCTTGGATGACTGAAAACCTACCCATCTTTCTGGATCTTTTGGTTCATAAGAATCACCCGGCCATTGCACGCAATGTTTACCGGGCATTACAGTTTACAGAAATTCCATCTCGCTACCAGGCCCTAATGTTTGACCTCACTATTCAGGAACTCAACAATCCTAAAACGGCCATTGCTGTTAAAGTATTTTCCATGACCGTGGCGCACCATATCACGGAACATCATGCGGAGCTTAAAGAAGAATTGCGCCTCAGTATTGAAGAGAATCTAAGCTACGGAAGCGCCGGATTCAAAAATCGCGCCCACAAGATTTTGGCCAAGCTCTAATAAAAAAACCCCTGCGCTTGGCAGGGGTTTCACACTTAACAAGAAATACCTGAACCGATTCAGAACTTCAATAACTTTTCAACCAGGGCCTTACCATCCTTTTCAAATACTATCATGTACGGACCGGGCGGGCTGTCACTAATATCAAAGGAGCCCTTGTATTTACCGTCATCAGACTTTTGACTCAGTTTTTTGATTTGGCTGCCTGAGGCATCGAAAACACTTATATCTAAACTTCCTCCCTCATTCAGTTTTAATTCAAAGTCAAACTTGCCCGGACTGGGATTGGGAAACATCTCAATATCAGCGTCAGTGATGGTATTCTTATCATTCATCACCACCCCTGTTTTCTTTCTGATAATGGATCTTTCCATATCAGACAGTTCATCGGTAAAAAAGAAGCGCATGTTACTGGCTCCAGAGCCCTGCTCGTCAACTTCATACTTCAGGCGCATTTTACCACCAACTTTGTAGGTCTTTTTACCTAATGTTATCGAATAACTTTTACTCTTACCACTGCGCTCAACTTCCATGCTTACTACGTCTCCCGGTGCGTGTGCGTGAATCATTTCCACCAAGGCCTCCCAGCTTGACACCTCGGCATCATCCATACTTTTAATGATATCTCCTGGTTTCAGGCCGGCTTTAGCTGCTGGTTCTTCACTTACTATTTCGTCCAACATCACTACCTTCTGATCTCCTATCGCCTGTGTGTGTCCAATCACGCCCAGAAAGGCCACTTCTTTCTCTTCACCATGCATTTCATCCGTGAAGAAACTGTTGCCTTGGCGCATGAAGTATTTGGCCTTGGCAAGCTCTTCCAGTTCGTAATCATCACCGTTTACATTAAAAACCCGAATATCACTTTCATAATCACCATCTTTAAGCTCACGGGTGATCGTTTTGGTTTCCCCGTCCTTCTCGATGGTAATCTGAACTCTAGTGATTTTCTCGTCTTCCGATTCGCTTTGTGCTATGAGGCCCAGAGGTAGGATCGCACATAGCAGATAAATTATTTTTTTCATTTTTTGTATGTTTTCTTCGAGCCAATGTATAACTTAAGGCCTTGGTAATTAGTTAATTCAAAAGTTAAAGAAGGGTTAAAATAACACGCAGGCGATGGAAGAGCATTTTTTCACCTGCCCTTATTGCTTTACGGAAGTCTCTGTTTTAATTGATACTTCGGTAGGAGATCAAACGTACATTGAAGACTGTGAGCGCTGTTGCAATCCCATTGAATTTCATGTTCAATGCGGTAGTGCAAAAGTTCAGCATATAGATGTAGAAATGATTGGTCAGTAAGGGCGTCTTGTTTGGATGAATTTCTTAGGGCTATTGTTAAAGTGCAATCAGTCCCTCAATTTTCTCGGCCTCTAAATAACGTTCTATTACCTGCTCCGGCCCCAGCATTAGTTCCTTGGCTGTAATGCTCACGTAGTTGCCTTTACTCGATTGACGAATCCGCACACTGCTCTCTTCCGTATTAAATAGGTTTTCCACCTGGGCTAATTTCTTATTATCCGCAGGAATAATGAATTTAAACATATATACCCCCGGCCAGGCGAAGCCTTCTTCCAGTTGTGACTTTAACTTTTCATATTTCTCTTTTCTATCACTCATCCTGATTCTTTAAAAAGTAGTTAAGTTTATATGAAATTTATGAGACAGAGAAAAAATTCTGGTGATATTCTAAGAACAAGTATTATTAACAAAGAAAGATTGATCGGAAGCGAGATTTGTCCTAATTCTTACCGGTTGAGTTCTCTGATTATTTTTGCGGCGGGAAGCTTCTGTTGAAACACCGAACCAAAGGATCTTGGCAAGATGCAATTTTAAGGAAGATTCTGTGGTACCGCTAGTTAGTTTTAGTAGGATTAACGGGTATTAATTTACCCATACTGCATATAAAGATAGGAATGCAAGAAACTTTAAGAGTCGTAATAACGGGAGGCCCCGGAACCGGCAAAAGCACGATACTAGATCATTTAAAAGCCGAAGGCTTCCCTATCCACCCCGAAGTATCTCGGGCCATAATAAAGGAGGAGCTCAGTAAAGATAGTGAGCTGGTACCCTGGAGAGACTTATCGGGTTTTAGTGAGAAAGTGTTTAAGGGACAAACCCATCAGTGGCACGAAGCTGAGTCTGGAAAAGTAAATTTTTATGACCGGGGAATAATTGATGTAATTGCCTATCTTAAGAAAGATAATCTTCCTCATGATGCGCTCTCTGAACTGGTAGAACATTATCCTTACCATCGCAGTGTCTTCCTTACGCCACCATGGCCGGATATTTACGCCCAGGACCAGGAGCGATGGGAGGATTTGGAGGGCATGCAAGCCATCCATAATGCTTTGCTCAAAACTTACCAGGAATTTGACTATCAAGTATTTGAAATTCCAAAATTGAATGCCACAGAAAGAATGAGATTTGTTCTCAGCCACTTAGATTTGATATGAGCCATAAGGCACTTGAAATCCTAAAATCTCATTGGGGCTACGACCGCTTTCGCTCCCCCCAGGAGGAAGTAATTCAGTCGGTCATGGACGGCAAGGATACTCTGGCCTTACTGCCTACTGGCGGTGGTAAGAGTATATGTTTCCAGGTTCCGGCTCTGATGTCTGATGGCTTGACTTTGGTTATCTCTCCCCTCATCGCCCTCATGACAGATCAGGTTAATAGTTTGAGAGAAAAGCATATCTCCGCGGCTTGCCTTATTTCAGGCATGAGCTACCGTGAATTGGATCTGGTCCTAGACAATGCAGTGCATGGAAAGTATAAGTTGCTGTATTTATCCCCAGAAAGGCTAAAAACAGAACTGTTTAAAGAGCGCTTAAAGCGTATGAATATCAGTCTATTAGCCATAGATGAAGCACACTGTATCTCCCAATGGGGTTTTGACTTCAGGCCTTCTTATCGGGAAATAAAAGAATTGCGACACCATCTTCCTCACGTACCAGTTTTGGCCCTCACTGCTACCGCAACACCTAGGGTGGTTGAGGATATTATGGAACAGCTACAATTCAGATCCAAAAAGCTAATCCAAAAAAGCTTTATGCGATCCAACTTGAGTTATGAAGTTTGTCACACCGAGAAAAAGTGGTCCTTATCATTAACTGAACTCCGGAAGACTACTGGTTCAGCGATCGTATATCTACGCAGCAGACGGCATTGCGCGGAAATAGCGAAGTGGTTGATTCAAAACAACTTAAGTGCCACCTATTACCACGCAGGCCTTGATGTACACGAGCGGCATCTAAGGCAGGAGCGCTGGATAAAAAATGAGGTGAAAATAATGGTCTGCACCAATGCCTTTGGGATGGGGGTTGATAAGCCAGACGTACGCTTGGTAATACACCTGGATCTTCCAGATTCACTGGAAGCGTATTTTCAGGAAGCCGGACGCGCAGGAAGAGATGGTAAACCATCAAGGTCACTGATTCTGGTAGGACCCTCCGATCAGGAAGGTTTGCGTAAGCGGTATTTGGAGAGCTTCCCAGACCTTAAGTTTATCAAGCGGGTATATCAGGCCATAGCCAATCATCTTCAACTTGCCGTGGGTTCGGGCGAATCTCAATCCTATAGTTTTGATCTGAATGCTTTTTCACGAGCCTATGAGCTTTCTGGTTTACGCTGTCACCATGCTTTGCTCATTATGGAGCGAGAGGGCTTATTTGTGAGCTCCGATAATATCGGGCAATCATCCCGAGTAAAACTCTTAGTAAATAGGACTGCCTTGTATGATTTTCAATTGCGGAACCCTCCCCTGGATAGCTTTATCAAAACCCTTACTCGTTCTTATGGCGGCCTTGAGACGGAGTATATTCCAATCAGCGAATATGTAATTGGTCAACGAACCAATTGTCCTGTGAAGAAGGTAAAAGAAATTCTTGCACATTTACATAAGCAGGGTATTATTGATTACATACCGAGCGATGGCAGTGCCAAACTGACCTATTTACATCCCCGCATGAAAGCAGAAGCGCTCAGCATATCGGATGATAATCTCAGGCATAGATATGAAGAGCGCAAACGACGTATAGAATCCGTATTGTTTTATTTGGAGCAAAGTGATACTTGCAGAAGTATTCTACTTTTAAGGTACTTTGGGGAAGAATCAAGAATAAAATGTGGCCAATGTGATTTTTGCAGAAAGGAAGCTTCATCCGCATTGAGTAGTAAACGCTTTGCCTTGATCAGAGCGCAGTTGTTAAAAGTTTTATCCGACAAACCCGGCAGCAGTGTTTCAAGTATTACCAATAGTTTACCTTATGAAGAAGATCAGTTGCTGGAGGTCATTGACTTTATGATGGATGAAGGGCAATTGAAGCAGTCTGCTGACCGTTTGGAAATTCGTGATAAGTCATGAGCCGCAGCTATGGAAACACTAAGTCCTAATTAAAATACCCTTATGCGTATAGTTTTTATGGGTACCCCGGCCTTCGCCACCGCTTCCCTGAGCGCCTTAATGCTTGCCGGTGAAGAAATAGTAGCCGTGGTAACGGCACCAGATAAAGCGGCTGGACGTGGCCGGAAACTGCAACAGTCGGATGTGAAACAATTTGCCCTTCGACACAAATTAAAGGTATTGCAACCCCCCAATCTGAAATCAGAAGCGTTTATTGCTGAGTTGAGAGCCCTAAAACCTGATTTAATAGTTGTGGTAGCCTTCCGCATGTTGCCTAGAATAGTTTGGGAATTGCCAGAATACGGCAGCATTAATCTTCACGCCTCCTTGCTGCCACAGTACCGGGGAGCGGCTCCAATCAACTGGGCCATCATCAATGGAGAATCGGAAACAGGGGTTACTACCTTCTTCATAAATCAGGATATAGATACCGGCGATTTAATCATGCAGGAATCGATCAACATTGAATCTCATGACAATGCCGGCAGCTTGCACGATAAGCTCATGCACGTTGGCGCTCAATTGATGGTGAACACGGTAAAAGCCATTGCCAACGGAGAAGCCCCAGGTCTGCCGCAGCACGCTGAAAGTGAATTAAAGAAGGCTCCTAAGATTTTCAGAGAAGACACTCGCATTCATTGGGATAGGGAAGCCTCAAGCATTCACAATTTTATTCGCGGGCTTTCTCCTTATCCGGCAGCCAGCACAGAGTTGGACATGAACGGAGGAA
Organism: Owenweeksia sp.; assembly: GCA_965229445.1. Classification (GTDB taxonomy): domain Bacteria; phylum Bacteroidota; class Bacteroidia; order Flavobacteriales; family Schleiferiaceae; genus Owenweeksia. The sequence continues at coordinate 1,668,273 of OZ245876.1, read as the reverse complement.
GTGTCTCCTTAAAAATATACGAATCACGGATTGGTGAAGCCTGTGGGAAGTCAAAAGCCGGAGTGGTTAGAATTGACAACAAAAAACACCTCTTTGTAGCTTGCAAGGATCGATGGCTAGAGCTGAGAGAAATACAACCTGCCGGCAAGCGACGGATGTTGGTGAGCGATTTTTTAAATGGATTTAAGCTTGAAGAAGGGGCAAAAATGACCTGAAACGCCCACCAGCACTGTAATTCAGGCGGCCGTTATCAACAAAAAATCACAATTATCAACATTTTACCCGATTTTCGGGGGTCAAACTTGCGCAATCCCTTTATTCATCTACCTTTGTTAGAGTTCGATGATTGTATAATTTAAATTTATTTTGCGATGAACAAATCAGATCTGATCGATGCTATGGCTTCTGACGCCGGCATTTCAAAAGCTCAGGCCAAGAAAGCTTTAGATTCTTTTACAGATAATGTTTCAGGTGCTCTTTCAAAAGGTGGTCGTGTTTCTCTAGTAGGTTTTGGAACCTTCTCAACTTCCAAAAGATCTGCGCGTGAAGGAAGAAACCCCCAAACAGGTAAAAAAATCCAGATTCCCGCTAAAACTGTTGCTAAATTCAAGGCTGGTTCCGAATTAACCGGAAAGCTCTAAGCAACAAGCTTGAACAACATTTCGGAAGCCCTCTGCGTGAAGCAGGGGGCTTTTTTTATGCCCATACCCTCATAAACCGATCATTACCACTCATATCTCTAATCAATTGACATTGCCAACCGGCCGCCAAAAACATCAACTCGCACGGCTCGGCATAAGCGGCATTTAATTCGAGAAACAGCTTTCCACCTTCCTTTAAGCGCAGCCCTGCAATCTCCATTATTCGCCGGTAAAACACCAAAGGATCCTCATTTTCTACAAACAAAGCCAAGGCAGGTTCATGGTCGGTAACCTGTTTAGACATACTGCTCGCCTCACGCCGGGTGATATAAGGCGGATTACTCACCATCAAATCTACTTTGGGAAGCTGCGAAATGCTATCGCGGAGAATATCAAAGCACTTGGCACTTACTTCCAGTCTGTTGCGCAGCGCATTTTTGCGTATTAGATCTAAAGCTACTTCTGAAATATCCAAAGCCGTGAGCGTAGCGTGAGAGTAATGCTTCAATAAACTTAAACCAATACAGCCGCTGCCGGCTCCCAAATCCAATATCGATCGCACATCACCGGTCGAATCATCCGAAATAATCAGCTCTACCAACTCTTCGGTCTCAGGTCGCGGAATAAGTACCCCTTCGCATATTAAGAGATCCAATCTATGAAATGGAAGGCTGCCTAAAACGTACTGATAGGGCTTTCCAGTGATGAGCTCTGCACGACAATTTTCCAATTTTGAAGTTTGGATATCATCCAAAACCAGATCTCTGAGCGCCTGGCCAGAAGCTTGGCCATCGCTTACATGCTCTGTAAATACCTTCCATAAAAATACTCGCTCCGACGGGGTATACAGAGACGAAAGACTCTCAAAAAACCGGTCCTTAAGCTTGCTATAATCTGTCATTTCCCATGCCGCCGGCTGTAAATCAGTCCGCAGGTTGAAACTCATGAATGGTGCGCGAAATAATATCCACACAATCCAGAAGTTGCTCTTCAGTCATGATAAGAGGTGGCGCAAAGCGAATAATATTGCCATGGGTAGGTTTGGCCAGCAATCCGTTATCGCGCAAAGCTAAACAGAGGTTCCATGCGGTAGTGCTATTCGGGTGATCGTTGATTACAATGGCATTCAGCAAGCCCTTGCCCCTCACTTTACTTACCAGATCAGAACTATTGATAAGCTTCTTCATTTCTTTGCGGAATAACTTACCCAGGCGCTCCGCATTTTCAGCCAGTCTCTCGTCTTTAACTACCTCCAAAGCCGCCATAGCCACCGAAACTCCTAGCGGATTGCCGCCAAAGGTTGAGCCATGCTGACCGGGACGAATAACGTCCATAATATGATTATTGGCCAAAACCGCAGAAACCGGATAGACACCGCCGGAAATCGCCTTTCCCAGAATTAATATATCGGGTTTTACATTTTCATGATCGCACGCCAGTAGTTTACCGGTTCTGGCAATACCGGTTTGTACCTCATCAGCAATAAACAATACACCAGCTTCCTTGCACATCCTGGCTGCTTCGGAGAGGTAGCCATCAGATGGTACAAATACACCAGCCTCCCCCTGAATAGGCTCCACCAGGAATCCTGCCACATCATCATCTTTTAAGGCCTCTCGCAGGGCATCAATATCATCATATGGGATGCGTACAAAGCCAGCCGTGTAAGGGCCAAAATCCTCGCGTGCATCAGGATCGTTGGAGAATGATATGATGGTGGTAGTTCTGCCATGAAAGTTGTTCTCACAAACTATAATCTTGGCTTCGTTATGTTTAATGTCTTTTTTCTCATAAGCCCATTTTCTACAGAGCTTAATCGCTGTTTCCACTGCCTCTGCACCGCTGTTCATAGGCAGCAGCTTATCAAACCCAAAGTATTCGGTAGCGTACTTTTCAAATTCACCCAAACGCGAATTGTAAAAAGCACGGCTGGTGAGTGTTAACTTTTCCGCTTGATCTTTGAGGGCGTTTATGATATGAGGGTGGCAATGTCCCTGATTTACTGCAGAATATGCGGAAAGAAAATCATAATACTTATTTCCTTCTAAATCCCACACGAACACCCCCTCACCGCGGTCCAACACCACCGGTAAAGGGTGATAATTATGCGCACCATACCTATTCTCAAGATTTATTGCGGCCTGGGAGTTGAGTGATTGTTGTAATGTATCCATTCTTAATATCCTTTTCTAAAATCCGTAAATATAGAGTCCAATGCCTGCAATTTAATCTAATTTTGGCGCCTTACATGAGCACCACACGACCTTTTAAGAAATATCAGCATACCGAGCTGTTAATTGATGACATGGCCTTTGAGGGCAAAGGTATAGCACGTTTGGATACGGATGCAGGAAAGTATGTGGTGTTTGTACCCAATACTATACCCGGTCAGCTGGTTGAGGCCAAGATTGTTAAAACCAAAGCGCGATATGCGGAGGCAAAGTTGCTGAGAGTATTAAAGGCCAGTGAACAGGAAATTCAGCTCCCCTATCATACCATTCCCGGGGCACCGTACATTAGTCTGCCGTTGAACCTTCAGCACCGCTATAAACGCAAAACCAGTATGGAACTCTTCAAGCGCATTGGCAAGCTTGAAGATGCTGAAGAAAAGTTGGATGAATTCATACCCTCACCTGAGTCATTTCACTATCGCAATAAAATGGAATACTCCTTCTCTGCGGTAGTGTATGATCCTGAAGCAGATGAAATAGTAGACGGCTTCTCGCTGGGTTTTAAGAAAAGGGGGCAGTGGCTGGTTGGTGTGAATTTGAATGGTGATTCCGGCATGTTTGACCAGCAATTTGAAAATGCCATTCCAGAGATTAGAAATTACTTTAAATCAAGAGGTTTAACCGCTTGGCATCCAAGGGAAAGAAAGGGTTTTTGTAGATTTATTACCGTGCGTAAAAGCTTTCGTGATAACCAACTACTGATTAACTTTACTTCCAGCAGCAGTCAGCTTAAGGAATTCAAGGCCCGTGAATTTAAAGAGCTCCTATTGGAGAAGCTTGGTGATAGACTTGCTGGCCTGGTGCACACCATAAATGACGATCCCGGTGATCGACCTAAAACCACGGAAGGTCAGCAGCATATTCTGTATGGGCAGGACCATATTACGGAGGAGATTCTTGGCCTCTCCTTTGCCATCAGTTTGGAGAGCTTTTTTCAGACCAATCCCGCCAGCGCTAGTTTATTGTATCAAAAGGCCATAGATTATGTCAGAGAATATGATGGTCAAAAACCGGTTGTACTAGATCTTTTTTCGGGCACCGGTACGATTACTCAATTGTTGGCACGGAATACTCCTGAACGTAAAGTTATTGGGGTTGAGTTGGTTCCCGAAGCGGTGGAGGACGCGCGTGCCAGCGCTATGGCTAATGGCTTGACAAATCTTGAGTTTATGGCTGCAGACGTTGGGAAGTTCCTCCTTGAGCATCCTCAATATAAAGGTCAGATCAATACTTTAGTGATGGATCCTCCTCGGGCGGGAATAGCGCCAAAAACCTTGCGAAAGATTATCCGTCTGGAGGCCGACCGAATGGTCTATATTTCGTGTAATCCGGCTACACAAGCCAGAGACATCTCAATACTGCACGAAAATGGCTATGAATTGGTGAAGTATTCGCTAGTGGATCAGTTCCCACATACTGCTCATATTGAGAGTGTGGCACTATTTGAAAAAGGGCCTTCCAGACTGGCTTCGCCATCAATAGACAGGGTGGAATAAACACTGGTAGACAAGGCGTTCTCTACCAGACTGCGAGTAGTTATACTGGCCTTTATTGGCTGAATGTAATCGAGTAAATCATCCACATGCTGTATTTGATTAACTCGAGGTATAAATCCAAATCCCTGGCATTTTCCACGACTTACCAGCACAAAACCATCCTCTTCCATATGACGTCCCTTGGTTTTGATGACCACCGAGTTTGAATCTAATTCATGCTCCTGAATCATTTGCTGAACACCAGCTTCATGTTCCCGATCATCTTTGGAAAGGGAAGTTTGATAGGGAAAACCGCATAAGGCAGGATTTAACATGAATCTTTCTACCTGTCTGTGGAGCCAGCTATGGGCCTCATGTATGGAATAAAACTCCCGGATAAAACCTTGTTGCACCGTAACCTGATTCACGGCAAGGCAAGTGTTGCCCTGCTGGTTTTGGTATGTATAAACCCCGTATCGCCGGCGTCTTTGTTTCTGCGCTCGGTTATACTGGGGCCAAAACTGCCGGATTTCGTGATCTTCCAACAAACCCGCAACCAATTCACTCCCAGTTAATTGAAAGCTCAGGTGGTAAATTTCACGCTTAAAGGCCTGACTTCTTCTCGATTCCTTATCCGTGATGAAATGGGAGGCCACACGTTTGCGCAAGTTTCTAGCCTTGCCAACATAAATTGGCTTGCCTTCACGATTTATAAAGTAATACACACCAGGGGCTGGAGGCAAGGCCTGATAATCAGATAGAGGAAGGTTTGCCGGAAGGTTAAACTGGCCTGAATTCTTCCGAATAGCTTGTTGCCAAAGACCTTGTGTATCCTTGTTCAACATCAAGGCCAAAATCTGCGAAGTTACTTCGGCATCGCCCCAGGCCCGGTGTGGAGCTCTGTTTTCGAGGCCAAAGTGACTACATAAATTCTTGAGGGAATAGGAGCGTAAACCTTTCTCGATTTGTCGGGTATAGCGCACGCTGCAAAGGCGTTTGGGTTTATAATCGATACCCACTTCTGAAAAGGCCTGCTTCACAAAGGCATAATCGAAATTAACATTGTGAGCTACAAATATGTGCTCGGCCAAGACTCTCCTCACCTCATCGGCAACTTCCTTAAATTCAGGGGCATCTGAGACCATTTCAGGGGTAATACCCGTTAATGCCTGAATGCTGGCAGGAATGGATTGTTTAGGATTGAGCAAGGTACAATATCGATCCACCTCGCGGATACCATCATGCACTACAATGGCTATTTCGGTCATTTTATGACCTGCTGCATAACCACCGGTGGTTTCAACATCTACTACCGCAAACAAGGAAAATGGTATTTGAGCTTTGGCCGATACCTGGCGCTCCCGAAGTTAACGAGGGAGCTTAATAATCTCAGCCTTAATGTTTTTGTTTTCTATGATATCATTCGTGTACTTCATAGACCCATAAGGCACAAAAATGCGGAAGTCTCCTCCTTTCATATCGGCCAGGGTTGCCATTAACTTCCATTTACCAACTACCTCTGTTCTTGACTCAGTACGGTCGGCAATCTCAAAATAATACTTACCGCCATTTTTGGTTGCGGTAATATCTGGGGTAAAGGTTTTGCCAGTGCCTTGCATCCTTAACGAACCTGGCTCATCATAGCCTTCATAGCGTGCACGGATGTCTTCAAACCCAAGATTTTCGACATAATCTACGGCGCGATCTATGTGTTCCTGATATTTGCCTGATTCGACATTTGATTGTAACATTCTCTACTTTTTCGAGTTAATGGAACCTGAAGTATACTAAATATTTTATTAACTACCAATTTACATGCCTGAGTTACCTGAAGTTGAAATTCTAAAAAGATACTTTGATGAGCTTGCCCTCCATAAGGAAATTAGCGATTTAGAGTTCCATGATCCGCTTAACAAGATCTTCTTAAGTCCTAAGGATCAGTTACTAAAAACCCTTTGCGGAGATCGATTTGTAAGCACCGAGCGCATTGGAAAATACCTGTTTGCCAGGCTTTCTAAAGGAATGTGGCTACACCTTCATTTTGGAATGACCGGCGATCTGCAATTGGTAAGTTTAAAGGAAGATTTACCCAAACACACTCGATTTGTGATTAGGTTTAAAGATGGAGAAAGATTGGCGTATCGCGATTTAAGAAAGTTTGGGGTAATTGAGCTGGTGGAAAGTCCGAAGCAGTATCAATCTGAAAAGAAAATTGGTGTAGATCTGCTGGAAATAGAGGAAGAAGACTTTATAAAGGCACTAAAGGGAAGAAAAGCTCCTATTAAATCCTTACTTCTCCAACAAAACAAGGTGGCCGGAATTGGTAATTGGATTGCGGATGAAATGTTGTTTCAGGCTGGTGTTCACCCGGCAATAAAGGCAACTCAACTAACTGAAAATCAGCTATCCGACCTTTTTCGTATCGCCGTAGATATTGTGAATATTTCCATTGCCAAAGACACGCATTATGGAAAATTCCCTGAGGGCTTGTTCGTTAATTTCCGCAAAGAAGGAGTTATTCATCCCGATCACCCCAATTCTCCGATACAGTTTATAAAAGTTGGTGGTAGGGGCACGTATTTTGTGCCAGAGAAACAGCTTTTGGATGATGATAAATGACGAATGATAATTGATAAATTGAACCGGAATAAGAAAAATACTGTTAACTGTTCAATATTAAGTTTCTACCATAGTTTCCTCCTTCCATGACAGACAAGAATCCAACTATCTACTATCTCTACGACGCGCTCTGCGGCTGGTGTTATGGTTTTTCACCGGTTATTAATCAAATACATGCCGAATACAAGGATCGGATCAATTTTAAGGTGCTGTCCGGCGGATTGGTCACGGGTAGTCAAGTTGGTCCGATTGGCGTAGTGGCGGGATACATCAAAGAAGCTTACAAAAATGTGGAGGAGGCATCCGGAATAAAATTTGGACAAAAGTTTTTAGAAGAAGTCCTGGAACCAGGCACGGAACAATTTACCAGCATCCCTCCTGCCCTGGCTATGGCTTTGTTTCGCAACCAGTTACCAGAAAAGCAATTGGAGTTTGCTACCAGAATTCAAGAGGCTATCTATGGTGATGGCATGCCCCCCTCAGAGTGGACAACTTATGGTCAGTTAGCCGGGGAATTCGGATTAAATGCCACGGAGTTTGCTGAAAAAATGCAACATCCCAAATTGGAGGAAGTGATTTTTGAAGAATTTAAGATACCCGAGCAGTGGGGAATTCATGGTTTTCCTGCACTGGTTTTTCAAGATGATCGCGGTGCCAGCTTACTCAGTCATGGTTTTAAGCGATATGAGGAGGTTAGGGATAAATTGGAGACGATGATTTAATGCGACAACGGGATATTATTACCCGTACACAGATTTCCCTGGCCTACTGACCAAGCCGTCAGCGTGCATTGCGTGGCAACCAGTGATCCATGCTTGCTAATGTTTTGAGCGTTGCCAAAAGAGCCGATGGCCATGTGTAGAATAAGGCTTGATGAATTGGGTAAATACATCGCACGAAACACAGCAAACCAAGACTTCTTTAAGCCAAAATTATTTTCTGTAATCCACCCATTAACCGCATTCCAATGGGTAAATCTATTCACTAATTGCACAGATGGTCTACTATTCACCTGGCAAGTTTCTGAACCAGGATTTCACTAATCAAAACACCTTACTACCAGATACTTACCCACAATTCCGCGTAGTGCGTAATGCAATTACTTATAACTATTTCCACAGTATTCATACTTATTTATCAGACTATCAGACCCTTGGTTTCCTCAAAAAAAAGATCATTCATAGCCACGGATTTATTGCCTCCAAGGCATATCTCGGCATGATTAAGCGGTTGTTATTCCCTCTGTCATTTATTAGAATTCCCGGCTCTCTACTCATCCAAAAGAATGGACCTAGCTCTAGGATGAATGGAAGGTCTCCTATCTAGCCAGCACTTACACCCCCTTATGAGGCTTGTACAATATATTTCTATGAAGGGTCTTAAAACAAAGAGCCGCCACGCACTATGCGAAGCGGCTCTCATAATCTATTCACTATTCGCTTAAACTGCTACCAGCCGAATCCTTCAAATTGAAGCGTAACTTCCGTCTCCTGATCACCGTCTTTAAGCTTAACGGTTACCAGGTTATCACAGCCATCATCAGCCAGAAAGTCCAGGCTTCCAGAAGGAGTACTACTAGCTGTGTCAACCGCAAAGCTAAGATCAACCACTCCACTGAGCACAGCGTATTGACAATCTCTTCTAAATTGCAATGGGGTTAAAATATCCGCCGTTACGGTGCTATTTGCAGAATCGGTCCCTACCGACATTCCATCCAGAATAAATTCATCATCCTGATCATCATCGGTGTTAAATCCTGTATTCCAGGTGAGCGTTTTGTTGGCATTCAGATCAAACTCTTCGTTGGTGAAAAAATCGGTGGTCATCAAACCAAAGGTGTTGTTGCCTTGGTTATCAACCTCTATGAGGCCACCCACCGGTTTGTTATTGACCGTATAGTTGTCAAAAGTTATATCCAATGAACCACCAGTCTGCGTATAATCACCGGTTTGGTCAACCATAATTAAACCGCTGCGGGTAATGCCATCAGGGCCGGTATTCCCATTTCCATAATTGATATTAATTACAGATCCGAGAACGTAAACCTCCGCCCCCATAAGGCTAACCGTATCTCCGGCCATAACATTGGGGTCACGTACCGTTAGATCCACGATGGTATATACGTTACTGAGAGCAGATTCCGCTTCCAGATAGTATTCCGCAAGCTTTTGTTGATATTCAATTAATGAGTTAAAGAGGTCTCCTTCTTCGCAGGATATAACTACAAAGACGAGCCCTAAGAGAGCATACTTAAAAGTTTTCATAATGTTGAGATTAAATTTAGGGTGCATGAATAGATGGATTTATAAATTCTTTAGTTGTTTTCCACCGGTTCATCCGTGGCCGGTGGCGTTTTTACTTGTTTGGGTTTCTTATCAAAAAAGGTAAGGTTTAATCCTACCCGTAAGTTAGTAGTTTGAAGATTGGAAGGAAATACCATGTGAAACACATTGTCACTGACCAGATACAGCTGAACCGGTCCCAGCCTGGCGGATATTCCTGCTCCTACATTATTAAATGTATTATTGATAATGGAATACGATACGGTGTACTGGAAAGCGTTTGAAACCCGACCAACGTAGTTCACACTGTAATTGTTGTACATACTGCCATCAAAGAACCTTGATTGTAGCAAGACGCCAACACTGTGTTTTTCATTGAAGCTATAAGTACCGCCCAAAAACATACGGGGAGACAGGCTCCGGCTGTATGACTGTCCCGCAATCGTATCAAATTCCAAAGCCTTAAAGAGACTGTCCTGAAGATTGTCAAAGAAATCCTCACTCAGCGGTTCATCGTCAGATAAGTCGGCATCTGCACCAGAAAACTCAAAACGTCCCTTACTTACCAGATCGTAATTATTAGCACCCCATTTCAGAGAACCCAGATCTACAATACTGGCAGACACTTGAATTTGATCGTTTAAGTCATAGGTACCCCCTAAATCGAAAGCAATCCCCTGATTACTTGGGAAAATTGTCTTGGTTAAGCTTATGTTCTTAAAACCACCTTCATTGATGAAATTGACCGCACCGGCGGTTTTTATCAATATATCCGTTTCTAAAATCAGTTTAGAATCATCCTGCGTGACCACACTGAAGTTGGTTCTTTCGGCATAAACATTGGCCATCCCGAACATATACTTCGCTCTTACTCCAACGCTAAGTTTGTCTTCGAGAAATTTATCCTGCCAGCCAATGTAGTAGTCATACCTTGATACCAGCTCAAAGTCCCATTCACTGAGGTTGGCTGATCTCAAGTCTGGAGCGGCATTGCCAAAGCGCGCAAATCGCATGAGGTCTTTCGGATATTCGGTAACATAATCGTTCGTCAATCTCACCCCAAACGTAAAGAAACCATATTCTGTGCGGAAACCAACACCCAGCAGATCAATCTCATTCCTGAGGGCAAGCTGGCTATTGTCTTCCAGGTTGTTGATGATATTGTCCAAATTCTCATTAACATCAGTCCCCGATTGTAAGAGATCATATGGCGTAAAGGCAGAATTATGATACCCAAGGTAAAAGCCTGAGATTGCGGGTAAGCCAATCCATAAACGGGCCTGTTGGTCATATCCCGGATTCATATGAAGACTTTGTGGTACCGCATTGAAATTGTAGAGGGTTAATCCCTGAGCCTGAACTTTGCTGACCAGGACGATGCTAAACAATACTAGTGTTAGAGCTAACTTTCTCATAATCATCACAGTTTAGCATTAAGTTTAACTCGCGCCGCGATACTAATCTCCGTATCAAAATGAGTGAAGAACTTGCGGGGGGTGCCTCCAGGAGTGTTCAGCTTCGCTCTAAATCTTATCGCGTTGGTCGAAGTTAGTATATCAAGATCGGCACCTGAAAAAGTAATCTCTCTGGGAGCCGGATAAACACCTCGTTGCAGTATGACGCCGTTGGCATTGGTTTCGGCAGCCCGCAGCAAGCCGAGGTCAAAGCCAAAAACACTATCCTGGGTGACGGAATCCAGAAAGGCTGCGGATAAGTCAAGATCAAATGGAAATCCATTTGAACTGCGGAATATCAATGTTATTTCTTCTATTTCATCAGGGTTCTCGCTAAAGATGTCAATATTGGTCAGCTCTTGCTCCAAAATGCTATTGTCAATAGATATTTCTAAGGGGAGTTCCACGTCGATACTGGCAGATAATGCAGCGTTTCGACCAATAAAATTATTGGTGGTTTTACCCGCCGGATTTAACCCGGCCTTACCTGAATAGAGTATGGTAGAAGGTATGGAAGCTATAAAATTCGAGATGTTGCTGTTGCCGGAGTTAAAAGAAATGACCGAAGTATCATATCCCACGGTGTCCGTGGCAGCTGCGATCATTTGGGGAGTAGCATCCAGAGGAGTTACATCATTTACGGAGTTGATGCCATCCAAATCCGGGCTAATTAAAACCGGTAGTCCAATATTGGAAGCAATTAACAATTTCAGGTCGGGGTTGGTAATTTTAAATCCGCTTGCTAACTTTTCTATACCTGAAAGATCAAAACTAAAATCTCCCGAAGGGATGTTAACGTCCCGGTCCCCGAAAAAGCCCGTTGCATACTGCAAATCAAGACTTTTGAATTGAATGCTATAAGTCAGTGCTGTACCTAACAAGGCGGCCGGAGGGTTCACCAATTCAATGCCTACTGAGATGTAATTTACGTTTTGTCCACCATTGGAAAAATCAAATACATAGCCCGGTAGACTTACCGAATCCCGACCCAGGGTATCACCGGCGTCGAGGATTAAATTATGCGATAGATCCTGAGAAGCTTTTTGCGCATTGTGGATAGTTAACTTAACCTCCACATCTTCAGCTAAGGGCGAACCGGATCTTAATTTAAGCTCCATAATACCCTGAAAAAACTCTGTATTGGCTAATTCCACCCCACCGATGGTTCCTAAGGCCATGTTCAACAAGACCGGTGGTTGACCGACCACCACAGGAAAGGTCTGCGGATCCTGATCAGGTATATCTACGAAGGCATCTGGCGAAAATTCAAATAAACCTTCCTCCTTAAATTTAATGGTGATAAAGTTATCCGGATCAACCTGAAAAATTCCGCTGGTATCATTTGCGACAATGTCTTCCAAGGATAATCTGGCGTTAACCAGAGGTACTTCGAGCTCTGGTGAAAACCGCAAGTCCTCCAACATGCCAGGGTCCAACTTGTCCTTGTAGCATGAAGAAACCAGGATTACCAGGGCCATGAGTGTGGTGATGGTTGGTAGTCTCATATGAATAATTGTAGTATCAATCCCAGGCTAAAACATGTCTATCTCACCTTAGTCCAGGTAATTTAACTCTAAATTAGACTATTAGAAGCTATTATTTATGGGCTTTTTCGATAAAAACTTCACAATGCTCGCTGAATAGCATTTATCTAGCCGTGAAGAAGTCTCAGAAAATACCGGATAATTATTGCCTGGGCTTTAATATCTTGCAATACCATGAACATGCGTGCAACTCTAATTATATTGCTGTTATTCAGTCTGTTATATTCTTGCAGACCAGATCAAAAGTTGCCAGCATGGGATATTGAAGTGTTGACACCTCTCGCCAATTCCACACTTGATATAGACGATATTTTTACGGATAGCAGTCTCACCATTAATTCTGATGGTTCCTTAAGTCTGATGTTTACTTCAGACTTAGCAGCGTTAAAACCTGATGAGGTCATTAGTCCATTAAGCGCTTCCTTCAAAAATACCCTCACCTTGCAAAGCATTGATCTGGGCAATCCCAGCTTCAGTGACTATATCAGTTTGGGGGATCTGGCCAAAGGCGGCACTCCGGCCGGACAGTTTATCATCGCCAACCACGGAAATAATGCTATCGCCCCGCCCTTCCCCAATGTGGGCACCAAAAGTTTTGGTGTTAATGCCAGCAGTATCTTTCAGGAGATCGTATTGATCGATGGCAATGCCGATGTAGTCTTTCAAAACGGCTTACCGGTGCCAATTACCGATGTAGATTTTAGATTGGAGAATGTGAATTCGGGAAGCGTGATATTTCAGGATTTGATCGATTCCATACCTGCTAATCAAACAGTTAGCAGAAGCTTTTCCCTCACCGGTCAAAGCATTGAAGGCAATATGAACGCGGTCTTACAAAACTTTAGCAGTCCGGGCAGTGGTACGCAAAGCGTATTTATAGATACATCAGACCGCATAACGGTAACGGTATCCCTTCGCGACCTCATACCTTCATCAGCTACGGCCATTTTTCCCGATCAAAATTTGGCAATGGACACGAATTATTCTGACCCTTTGCCGGCAGGCAATGCGCTGCTTACCTCTATCATGGTGGATCAGGGAAGCATTTATCTGGATGCTACCAGCACGGTAGATGATATTATTAGACTGGATTATTTAATTCCAGGAGCCAGTTTGGGAGGCGTCTCCCTACTGATGGCGGAACAAGTTCCGGCAGCACCTCCGGGCGGAAGTTCCAATTCCTTTACCCAGCTCGATATTTCTGGCTACACGGTTGACTTAACCGGACAACCCGGAGATGTGGGTATTTACAATCAGTTTTATACCATTCTCAATGGTAGAATTGACTCCAGTGGTCGCTTAATAAACCTTTCAACCTCTGACAGCATCTTGTTGGAAACCGGTATTACCAACCTGACGGCCAGGCGTGGTTTTGGTTATTTAGGCAAGGATACCATTGCCTCCAGAGAGACCAGTCCTATTGAGGTATTTTCAGGGTTACCAGGAGGAAGTTTTGATCTGGCAGAAGCACGTTTGGGCTTCAGCGTACGAAATTACATTGGCGCCCCTTTGGATATGCGATTGCTGGATATGTTCTCCGAATCTGATCAGGCGCAAAAAACTTTGATTTGGGATCAACTGGGTCAATATCTAACTATTCCTGCGGCCAGCATAGCTTTACCGGTACCTACTCCGGGATATTTAGAAGTAGAGCTAAATTCTGCCAATAGCAATATCGATGAGTTGATCGAGTTACAGCCACATCAGATTACCAGTGAACTGGAAGCCATCATCAATGGCTCCGTATCTACACCAGAATTTAACCAGTTTATTTTTACCGAATTTGGTATAGAATCCTCCCTGTTCTTAGAAATTCCACTTCATTTTTCACTGAGCAATATAGAATTCAGAGATACTTCCGAATTCAATTACCAGGCCTTTGACCCCAATAAGCAAGTTCAGGATGGCAGCTTGAAGGTTCTGGCGGACAACTATTTTCCCTTCAATACCGAATTGACGCTCATTATGTTAGATGATAAGGACCAGGTGATTGATAGTCTGGAATCAGCAGACCAAATACTTTCTGCCAGTATTGATCCTTCGGGTAAACCCTTAGAAGTAAAGAGAACAGTAGCCAGTTATCCGCTTACCCAGGAGCTTATCGGGCAGCTCTATTTAACCCGGAAAATGTTGATAAGAGTACGCATCAACACTCCAGGATCTCCGCAAAAGGTGCGCTTATTCGAGGATAACTATATGAACCTGACTTTGGCCGGTGACCTTAGAATACGCTCCCGCTAAGATGAAGCAATTATTCCAGATACTGCTGCTGCTCAGCTTTTCGGGGCTTTATGCGCAATCCGATTCCACCGAAACCAAGGATCGCGGCAGGCCTTCTTATCGCCATATGGATCGGCAAAATTATTTGGAGACTTCACTTGAGCTTTATGGTTTATCTAATCAGTTGTCATTTAATGAAATAACTAAGCTTCTTAGTGATGATTTTTTGGAGAATGAAGAGAAGGATGCCTTGCTTGGTTCCATCAATTCTAATCTCAGGTATGGGTATTTAAGAGAGATAAGCTTTACCTACCGGAATCCAGCGGTCGAAGTTTTTGATCAATTAAGACCAGGGCAAGGATTCAGATTATCCAACACTTACCGGCAGTCTGCCCTGATCGATGAGAATAGCCTCAATATGATCTTTTACGGCAATAAGCGGTATGAGGATCAGACAATCAATTTGGGTCCGGCGGCCTTTCAAACCTGGTATTACACTTCCCTGGATTACTTGTTTGATGTACGACTGGATACCTTGCAAACCGCTGAGATTAGTGTTGGGGTGATTCTAGGGCACGATCACAATGCCTATGATCTGAGAAAGGCTAGTATTTATACGGCCAAAGATGGGGAATACATAGATGCTTCCCTTGACTACAGTTTACGTGATCAGTCGCGTGAAAACCTGGCTTTAAACGGATTAGGAATTGCACTCGGCTTCAATACCACCTGGAAAATTGCTCATAACAAGTCGCTTTATTTTGATGTGGCTGACCTGGGTGTACTGTATTGGAACCGTGGTTTTATTCTGGATGTGGACAGTAGTTTCAGGTTCAGCGGTGCCGGATTTGAGAATATTTTGGACATCTCAGATAGTATAACCAATAATCTGGGTGATCAATATCGAGAGGCCTTTTTCTATGAAGACGAATCAAACTACCTCACTATCATGCCGTTTAGTGTAAATGCCGAGTTCAGAATTCACCGGAAGCGGGTGTTGCAAGACTTGCGCTTCGGGGCAGATTACTACTATCTCCCCGGCTATTTTCCCAGATTATATGCAGGCTTGGGGTTTTTGGTCAACCGAAATATGCTCCTCAATCTGGAGGCTTCCACTGGCGCTTACAACTTGTATCGTTTAGATGCAGGCTTTAAATTAAGAATAGGCTATAATTGGGAATTAATAGTAAGTGCTTACAATCTAACGCAACTGGTGTTGAGTAGTGAACCAGGTGGAGCCGGTGGCTATCTTCGGTTAAGGTACCGCCTTTAGTAGGCGGTTATTCTAATTTCCGTACGGCGGTTTTTTGCTCTACCCGCCTCAGAATCGTTATCTGCTATGGGTTGAGTATCTCCCAAACCAACATAACTCAAGCGCGAAGCATCAATTCCCTGATCTATTAAAAAGCCATAAACCGCCTTAGCGCGATTATTGCTGAGGCGCTTGTTGTAATTGCTGTCTCCTTCTGAATCGGTATGCCCTTCGATACTAATGGTCACGGATGGATTATCCTGAAGGAAATGAACTACTGAAAGAAGCTCCACATTGGACTTTTGATCAATTTCAAAGGAATTAAAATCGAAGAACACATTCTCGAGCTCCACCTTCTGACCGGCGCTGATTGGCACAAGTTGCACTTCCAGTTCGAAGGCACGTTCTGCCGACTCAGCGGTTAGGCTAAAATTTTTGGAGTAAAACAAAAAGCCTTTCTTTTCAATGTTCAGCGCGTAATCTGAATTAGCGGGCAACACGGTAAAGAAGTATCCGGACTTCGAACTCTGTTCGTTTTCAACCAGCTTGCCGGTTTCCAAATTGGTAAAATTCATGCTGGTGGCGATTGGCGCCTGGGTAAGCTTATTGATTACTCTTCCTTTAACATAGGCTATTTCCACTGCCCGGCTGGCCTCTGGCAGTTCAAACGAATAAAGATCAAGCATACCATATCCAGACTGCAAATTGTCTGATGAAAAGTAGCCGGTTTTTCCATCGGGAGCAACTACAAGGCTAAACTCCTGACCGCTGCTATTGATGGGATAACCCAGGTTTTCAGGTTCGCCCCAGCTGCCATCTTCCTGACGCCGGCTCACAAAGAAGTCCATATCCCCCATACCAGGATGGCCGTTGGATGAGAAATACAAGCTTTGATTATCGAAATGTATGAAAGGAGAGCTCTCCTGAAGACTCGTATTTACAAGGCCTTCAAGCCTTTTAGCCTGCTGCCATCTACCATTGCGATCTTTCTGCGAATAGAAAATATCGATGTTTTTGGCAAAACTGTGTTTACCTCGCACAAAATAGAGCGTTTGTCCATCCGCGGACACACTCGGCTGACTTTCCCACAAGGGTGAATTAATTCCCCCACCCAAATTGATCGGTCTACTCCAATTCCCACCACCAGTGTAATAAGACACATAAATGTCACAGCTACCCTCACCACCCGGGCGATCGCAAGCAGCGAAATACAAAGTTTGACCATCCGAAGTAATGCTTTGCGCCCCTTCATTGAGTTGCGTATTCAGGAAGCCTCTCAGGGGTCGAGACCTTGACCATTCACCGGTCTCAGGATCTTTATGGGTAACCCAAAAATCTTCATCCGTATTTTCTCCTCGAAGGCTGCGATAGGTATAAACCAAGGTGTTGCCATCCGCAGAAATTGATGGAAAATACTCCATTTGGTCGGTATTGACCAAAGGTCCGAGGTTTATAGGATTGTAATCTACCGGATCATTAACAGATTTTACGGCAAATTCACAGCTGGCGATTAAGCGTCTTGCATTCTCAATATATTTTGGACGTGCCTGGGGGTGGTTGACATAGGCGTTTAAGGGTTCGAGTGCCGCTTCATAGTCGCCGATGGTATAAAAACTTTGTCCATAAAACAGCAATACATAATAAGGCGCTCCTGAGTCTAAGGCACGCTTATACAAGGGTATGGCCTCTGCATCGCGGTTAAGCTTGCGCAGAATTTCTGCCTTAAGCATGAGCGCATCCACATAATTTTCCGACTCCTCCAAAGACCTGTCCAGCAGCTGCATAGCCGCTTCTGGATTGTTGGCGGTCACCTCTTCCCTGGCCTTATTGAACAACTTCACCGCCTTATTCGATTGCGCAAACAGATGACCTGCTCCCAGCGTAAAAGTGAAAACAAACACGTAAAATAGTCGGAGGATCATGCCATTTAATTTGGATACAAATTCCTTGCCCTTCCTAGCAGAAGCCAAAAGTCTGCCAAATAAACAAAATCTGAAATAAGCTATGTTTAGGACTATTGTTTTAGCACCAAATAGTCTTGCACCAAGTATTTACCAGATGGTACCTTATGCGATTGACTAAGGGCTTCGCAGTTTAGGTTTTCAGAAAACTTATAATGGCCGCTACCTAACTTTAAGAAGCCATCTTTATAGCTAACCTCTCTGGAAAACTCAACACTGAAGTACTGAAAATCCTTGCACTTTGCATCATAACTACCATTTTCACTTAGCCACAATTTCTTTAACACCCGTGTTAAGGGCAAACAAAAGCCATCCAAAATAAAAAATGCGGCCATACTCATTTCGGTTGACCCTAAGCTATTGCTCTGATATTCAACGTAATCTAACTGAATAATCGGGTGCGCCTCATTACTCACCAGATTGAAATTTACCAGACTGGCGGGCAAATAAGTTTTAAATGAGGTGATTAGAGCGGTATCTCCGTGTTGGAATGAAAGAATAAACTCACTAATTTCATTTGCATTGCTACCGCCCTGTGAATAGAGGTAGATATGATGTTCTGGAATACTGTCGGTTAGCAAATAATTCTTTTGCAGTTTGTGGCTTTTAGACAATTCATTTCGCCTTACCTCAGGGGTTTCCCCAAACACTCCTTCATAAACCTGATCAAAACCCAAAGTATCTACGGGTTGCAGTAAAGGCATAAATCGCAGGCTATCCGCTGATTGACTCCAAAGTTGAAGAGATAAGCTAAGCAGGGCTATGCAAAAAATCCGATATGTATTTAAAGCTTGATACTGCATTCGTTTGTTCGCGTCCAAATTACGAAGTCCTTGATAATTAGATAATAGATACCTCCAAGGCTTCCGTGTAAGCTTAATTTAAGTCTGAATACTTCTTCAATATGCGCAATTCATCCTGGCTAAGACTATCTCTTCCCTCCCTTCCTAGTTTTTCTAGAATGCGATCCAGCTGCCTCATTTCTTCTGCCTTTTCAGCCTTGTACTCGTCATCCTGACTTTGATAACCCCCATACTTCCGATCTATCATTAAAACTTTAGGCCGATAAATGATGATAAGGATAAACACTACGGTAGGGACCAGAATCAACAAGATCGCCATCTGATTAAACTCCAGCATGGCGGGTCTATAAGCTATCGCGATAAGCAAACCCAGCACCGCCCCACCGAGATGCGCTTCATGACCCACATTGTCGCGCTGCGAGCGGATGCCATAGATGGAATAAAGAACAAAACCCAGACCGTAGAGCCAGGCTGGAAAAGGGATCGGAATAAAAAAGAATCCCAACTTCATACCTGGAAACAGTGCTATGGCGGCAAATACCACTCCACTTACTGCGCCAGAGGCACCCACTGCCCGGTATAACTTATTTTGCCGGTGAATGAAAAGTGATAGCAGGTTTCCTCCCAGCAAAGAGCCAAAGTAAATAACGGCAAACCCAAGGTGCCCCAGATCGCCTTCAATATAATTGGCAAAAAAGTATAACGTGATCATATTAAAGGCCAAATGGGTACCATTAACATGCACGAAACCAGAACTTAAGAGCCTGTACCATTCACCCTGGTCCAATATCTTAGCTACCTCAAAGGTGCATTTATTGAAGAAGCCCGGATTATTAAAGCCCTGGTAGCTAAGCAATACATTAGCCACTATGATGATAAGCCAAACCAATCCATCCATTGACTCAAAAATTATTGATCAGAAGTATTAGGAGAAATTCTTTTTAAGACTCTTCTCTACCATAAAAAACAAAACCCCAAAACCCAGTAGCAATATGGCCACCGTGGTACCTAATATTTGGGCAGCAGACCAGGTGCTAGTATCCAGAAATAAAAATACAACCCCGATTAACAGATAAATCATCGCCAGCGAGATCAGGTATCGATTGCCAAATTTCTGAGCATGGCGCCAGCTTTCCAAATCTTTTCTTGAACGAGGGGTACGATAGCCATAGAGGGTATTGATTCCTTTTGGAGGAAATATCCGTACTACGATCCATAGTATCAGGAGAATAAGACCTACCAGAATCAATACCTCACTTAAGGCATTCATTTCCATTAAGACAAGCTTTGAGTCATTCGCAAGGATTCATAAGCCGCCTGTTGGTTATACTCATAGGTGAGGCGCTTGTAATTGACCAGATCAACAATGGTACCTATAAAACACAGTCCGGCGGTGAGCAGAAAAAGAATGCCCATACCAATTTGACCCAATAAGAAACGGTGTATCCCGGCCAGACCAAAAAAGCCCAGGAGAGCCGTTATGAGGATCATATCTGGTTTCTGTCTCTTGCCGTTGTATATGGATACAAAGGTGTTGATCTGCGATTCTTCAAGTTCTTTAGTAATTTCTTTTAAGAACTGCATCTCTTCCAGATCCATTCCCTGAATCATATTAAACATTCTGTCGTCCATGAAAGTCTAGTTTTAGTTTTTGATTAATAATTGTTAGTTGAAGAATGCGATAGAGAATGATCATTACCGCAAAAATTCCCAGGAAGTGGTGTTCCAGAGCCTCGGCGAACTGAAGGTGAAGCACATGGTGAATAGCGTGACCGATGCCACAACCCGGACACCAGCTAATACCCATGGCACCCAGGGGGCACAAGGTAAAATGCCCGGCATTCGCTGGCATAAAATAAAGGCCAATTAAGGCCATAGTCCAAACAATGGCTTCAAAGTTTTTACGAATAAACCTCCCTGTGTAATTTATCAACCCCACTGCTACGCAAGTTAAGAAAGGTCTGTTAATGATATCAATTAATTATTGAGAAGCTGTAAATTCATTGGTCTGTTAAGGAGAATAGACCTGGGTATTTTAGGTAAGATTCAACTATGAATCTGCAAGATGTGATAAATTGTAATCCGCCGTTAAAGCTTAAAGGATCATGCTAAGCTGGGATGAAGGCGGTATTTAGGCGGAGTAAGGAATTAATAAATTATATTATGAGTAAGGAGAAATGGCAAAAGGCCCTGGAAAAATATGATGCGTTGGTAGATCGAATTTCCCATATAGAGCGCAAGGGCAAGTCTATGCCCTATACCTCCAGCAATGGATATATGTTTTCACTGTTGAACAAAGAGGGAGAATTTGGCATTCGGTTTTCGAAGGAAGTCCAGCAAAAATATATGAAGGAGCTGGGAGGAGACTACCTCCGTTCTCACGGTGCGGTGATGCAGGGTTATGTTAAGATGCCAGAGCGTATGTGGGAAGATATGGATAGCCTGGAAGAGCTCTTAAAGGAGAGCTATGCCTATGTGAATACTCTGGAGCCGAAGTAATTGGAGAGTAGTTGATAAATTGTGGATTGGGGCATAGGTAAAGCTGAAGATAATATGGTGATTAATGTAATGCGATATTGCTAGGGTTAGGTGGTTATTGCCTGGGGTAAGGTTTTATGGCTCGGACTAAGGCTTTATAGTCCCGGTTGGGGCTTTAGAGCCCGGGGACTGCGCCCGCAGTCCCCAAATCTAAGCTAGTGAATATTGGGGTTAACTCCTAGGCGATTTCCGCCAACATAGCGGACTTTTGAGGCGCTATTTGCCTTTGAATTGAGAATAGGAATGTTTATCTTTATACTGGGGATCGCGGGCGCGATCCCCGGGCAGAGCCACACTTGTCGCCACATATGATATGGGGTCCTCCCGGTTACAATTTTAATCCTTCCTCCATAGCCCTCACCATGCCTTACAAGTTCTCAATTGCTTATTAAGTTATTACAAAGCATCAGATTGAACCGCTATTGATAAAAGGAAATACCATTCACGCGGCTGAGCGCACTTAATTACCCCGCCGCGAGTCAGCCAGCGGTCAAGCCTGCTCTGTATTTAATGGTTGACCGATTTTAGTTCTAAAAAAGTCCTATCCTGAGCAATGTCGAAGGCTTACTATCACTAAATTGATACTTTGAACCTACTTTTTTAAGCAGAATTTCGCCGCATGACATCCGGTAAAACTAGAGAAAAGGTATTCCTAAACTCAGCAATTTCCCATCCCGTAAAAAATCAAATCCCTATCTAAAGCGAGTTTTTAGCAGCCATTTGAACTATGCCAATAATCTGCTTAAAGTCAATCATCTCGTTATAGCGAGGTCTCCTTTATAGAAAATGCTGTGGAAGTTGCCGCGCTCTGTTTAACTTCCAAGTGCGTATGCTTTTGCCCCAATCGATCTTTTTCCAATGGACTATTCGCAACAAGATTATAAGGAGAATATCCTGGATATGTCACTTGGAGACGGTGAAGAAAGATTGTCGCTACTCTTTGGCAATAATATAGACCTCATTAAAATAAGCCTTTGGAGGTAAATCAGTTTTTGAAAACATCTCCTTCGATGGCAGTATATTAATTTTATCCATTTCCATGAAAAGACTATCAATTTGCTCTTCACTGTATTCGTTTTTCAGTTCAGGATAAAATAGACTTTCATAGTGAATGATTATTCTATCGCCATTGATTTTGGATTTGCTAAGCAGAAAGTCTCGAAAGGCTAATACCCTTTTATAGGATAAGTTTTCAGATGTAGTAAGATTTATTGTTTTAATTCGAATTTCTAAATATTCAATATTGTTAAGATTATTAACAAAATCTAGAAAACAACTAAGTTGGAAATTATTCGTGTCAACAGACCATTTTCCTAACTCCCAGTTCATTACAACATCACTTGACTTTCCAATTTCAAAATTGTAGTCTGAGCATAGTGATTGTTGCTTGCAGCTCATGCCTACTAAGCACACTAACATTGTTATTAAGGTCCTCATTTTCATCTGCTCACTGGGTTAGTCTGCCCAATGGTCTTACCATTTGGGGTATACTTTTTATTTTCTGAAGGATTTCCTGATACTTGTACAGATCCGGCTCCATCTTTCTCAAATACTTGTTGTACCGATTTTCCATCCTTGCTTTTCAATAAAACAATAGAAAAATGAGATGGGTTATCTGAATCCTGATAATACTGCATTTCTTTTGCATATGACTCAGGTGTTTCATTCTCAGGAAGCTGCTTAATCAACTCTCTATACTCTTTAACTAAAGCCTCATAGTTTGCTCCATAGACAATTACATCTCCAATTTTTGAATCCGCAAGAGGTATATCCTCACCATGTTCTTGTAGATAATCTGAAAATTGATCTACCGCATCATTGAACGCTGCGCGCCAATCTTCCCTCGGAAGTTTTAACTCAACTCCAGATACCTCTGCTGCTGCCATAGCACAATTTTCCGCTGAATTAGTCCCTTTCAACTCTATATAGGAGTTAATCGCTTGGACAACCTCCAACTTCATTAACTGCTCAACATCTCCATCAGTCCACACTTTGTTTTCAAAATCAGGGTATAACTCTATCAGCATATTTGCATCAATCCCTAACTGAATTGATAGTGTAGCCAAATTATCTCCCTTCTCGGCAACAAACTCTATTCCTGTATTATCAGAGTTAAATCTTACAACCCATTTCCCGTTTGGGTCTAGATAAAAAATAGGATTATTGGCTGCAAAACCAAATGGAGTGAAAGATGGATACCTACCTGCCATTGGATCTACAGACAGCCATCTTCCAACCCTAGCATCATATATCCTTGCCCCAAAATCATAGCTGTTTCCGTTACCTTTTATCTCATCATCTTTCTCCATACCATTGAACCCATACCGATACTCTTCAGACCCCTGATAACTCCGCCCGGGCATGATGGAACCGAATGAGTAATAGTCTAGCACTTTTTCTGCACGGCCTCCATTTTTGCTAGTAGCCTCCAAATTGAAAAGAAGCTTGGCCTTGACCTGCTGGGGGTTGGGATGATATTTAAGTTTAAGACAGCCCATATGATATTAGATGAAGATAACAAAAAACCAGCCTTTTAAGGGCAGGTGGCTTATTCCTTGTGTTACTTGAAACCGATCTTCTTGCGGGGCGAGTTCTCCGGAGTGAACAGGCGTTCCAGGGCCTCAAAGACGCTTGAGAATTTTTCCCCGTACTCCAGTTCCATCTGGTGCAGTTTCTTCATTATCTCCTCATAGTTCACCGCCATTTTTCGCAAGGCCACAAAGATCCGCATGATTGCTATATTTACTTCTACAGCTTTACCACTTTTAAGAACACTGGATAACATAGCAACTCCAGCTTCAGTAAAAGCATAAGGTACGGCACCACCAAAATACTTTTTATGAGGTATCACATTTTGTGATACCACGTCATCAACTTCACTATTAGTAAGCTCATACATAAATTCATCAGGGAACCTATCCATGTTTCTTCTTACTGCTTGTTTCAGCACGCTGGTCTCTACTTCATAAAGCTCTGCTAGGTGCACATCCAGCAGGACCTTTTCTTCCCTTATCACTATAATCTTGCTGATTATCTTTTCTTCGGGGATTAAACTAGGTTTATTTACCATAGTTTTCAGTTTCAAAAGTACTTTTCAAATTTGGGTTCTGCGTATTTCTCTAACCTTTAGTTGGAGTTTTCCTAAAACGGATGGAACTTGTCTATGTCTTGCGTCAGCCCTTCCAGGTCGTTGATTAAAAAACCTCTGTAGAACTTACATAACGATGGCTAGCCATGTACTGCACTTGCCGCAGGTTGTACATCTTCAGCCAGTTTGAGTATCCTGCCCACGGGTGAGTCGCTGTGTGTGGTAGTCTTAAACATCTCAAATTTTAACTCAGCTGAACATAAACGCAATTGCGCGATTGCCAGGAGACTAAAGCTTCCAGGCTCCAGGTTGACATTAAGCTAATTTAGTCAACCTGAGCAAGATATCATTGGCAACATTCGCCTGGGGCATTAAGTTTATTGGCGTTCTTCGCCTTTGATTTGACCTTATAAATGACGATCTTGAAATTGGGGACTGCGGGCGCAGTCCCCGGGCAGAGCAACACCAGTTGCCATTAAATATTCTGGATCCTTAGCTCTAAATGCCTTTACTATTCATCTCTGCCACTATTGCTCTTCGCAAGTCCTCGCCTATCGGCCATAAAGGTTGTCGCATATACTCCTCACAAATCCCCTTTTGTTTGAGCACTGCTTTTATGCCACCGGGGTTACCCTCTGCAAATAGCATCTTCGTAATCTCAAAGAGACGGTAATGACTAACTCGAGCCGTAGCCATATCCCTCGCCAGGGCAGAATTTACCATCCCCGTAAAAACCTCGGGGAAACCCTGTCCACTTACTGAAATTACCCCCGCACCTCCAATGGCAATTATCGGAAGAGTTAGGTTGTCATCTCCACTGATCACCAGAAAATTGTCTGGCTTTCCATCAATGATTTCCATCACCTGCTCCAAATCGCCACTGGCTTCCTTTACAGCGATAATATTATTAAAGTCATGCGCCAGCTTTAAGCAGGTAGCAGAACTCATATTAGACCCGGTACGTCCCGGTACATTATACAAGATAATTGGGACCGGAGCGGCCTTGGAAATGGCTTCATAGTGATGATACAAAGCCTTTTGGGTAGGTTTATTGTAGTAGGGAGAAACCGATAATACGGCATCGATGCCATCAAAATCCGTCTTTTCTATTTTGTTTAGGATGGCCGCGGTATTATTGCCGCCAATGCCATACACTATGTGCTTCCTGCCCTGGTTAACTTCCTGAATAAATTTTAAAATTTGAAGTTGCTCAGCCTCAGTTATGGTTGGGTTTTCACCGGTGGTGCCCATTACTACCAGGTAATCTACCCCTCCCGAGATGCAATACTCCACGAGCTTCCTAAGCGATTCAAAATCAATGCTTAAATCTTTATGAAACGGCGTTACCAGTGCAATGCCGGTACCTTTAAATTTTGCTGCAGACATATGCTTTTTCTTAAGTCTGCAAAGTTAGGCAGCTAAAACAAAGAATAGGGTATAAATTAATCTTAAACCTTCTGATTGATAAATTTCATGTAGTACTCTATCTCATGAAACAAATCTTCCAACGGGGTATCCTCTTTTTGACCAACCACCAGGTCGAATTCACCTGCTTTCTTTACCCCAATCTTAAAATCGGCATTTACTTGAAATTCAATGAATTCCAGCGGATGATCCTCACTAGGGTTAAGGGAGATAAAGGCCCCGTAGTGTTCTTTTAAGAAATTATCCACGTCTTCCGAGGAGGGTTTGCCCGTCCACCCTACTTCGTCCAGCGTAAAATGGCTATAAGGTGGAATATCAAGCAGGTCTTTACGCTTTTTGGGAATCAAACCTAAAAGTTTTACCTCCTTGCCATAATTCCGCAAGGCCCTGGCAAATTCAAGCACCAACTTATCATTATCACTTGATTCAAAGATTAAGGCTATGGAGTTTAGCCTCTCAAATCCATTGTAGCGATTGGGATGCTCTTGTTTTTTTCGGTAGCGGGTTAACTGGTAGTTGCGAATACGAGCTCTCAGATTCATGACTGCTTGATTATTTGTGAAAATTCCTCTTCGTTGATTATTGGTACACCTAATTTTTCTGCTTTCTGCCTTTTGGCCGGACCCATATCTGAACCAGCAAGGATTAAATCGGTCTTGCCGGATACGGAACCTACATTTCTTCCACCATGTAATTCAATCAATTTTTTCAGTTCTTTTCTGTCAAAGTTTTCAAAAGTTCCAGAAACTACTATGCTCTTGCCTTCCAGCGCACCAGACAGGCGTTCAGTAGTAGCAACCTGAAACTTCAGGCCTGCCTCTTTTAGTCGGGCGATAATTTCCTGGTTGTATGGTTTGGAAAAGAAATCCCTAAGGCTTCCGGCTATCCTATGACCGATTTCCGGTACCTCCTGAAGCGAATCTTTCTCAGCTTCCATCAGCCGATCTATATTTTCATAGTGTCGAGCTAAAGTTTTCGCCACCGTCTCACCTACATACCTGATTCCCAGTGCAAAAAGCAATCTTTCAAATTCAATCTCCTTGCTTTTATTGATGCCGTCAATCATGTTTTGGGCTGATTTATCCGCCATGCGTTCCAGGCCGAGCAACTGATTCTTGTTCAAAGAATACAAATCGGCATAATTGTCAATGAGCTTTTCATTCACCAATAGTTCTACCGTTTCCGGCCCCATCCCTTCGATGTCCATTGCCTTTCGACTGATAAAGTGCACGATCCGACCCTTAATTTGAGGGGGACACCCGGTTTCATTTGGGCAGTAGTGTTGGGCTTCTCCTTCATGGCGCACCAGCGGCGTGCCACATTCCGGGCATTCGGTGAGGTATTGTACAGGTTCCAAACCCGACGGGCGATTGGCCGTGTCAACCGCTGTAACCTTTGGAATAATCTCCCCGCCCTTCTCCACAAAAACCCGGTCTCCCACCCGAATGTCTAATCTTTCAATCTGATCCGCATTGTGCAGGGAGGCTCTCTTTACCGTTGTTCCGGCCAACTGCACGGGCGTGAGATTGGCCACCGGTGTGATAGCGCCGGTTCTCCCTACCTGATAGGTAATACTCTCCAAGTTCGTGATGGCCTCTTCAGATTTGTACTTATAGGCGATAGCCCAGCGCGGAGACTTGGCGGTAGCACCTAATTCATTCTGAATGGAAAGTGAGTTCACCTTGATTACAATGCCATCAATCTCAAAAGGCAAATCAAATCGCCGCTTTTCCCAGTAATTGATAAACTCAAAGATTTCATCCGCATTTTGGGCTTTGGCAATGAAGTTTTGCTGAGCATCCGGCACCTTAAATCCCCAGGAAGCCGCATATTCAATCCCTTCCCAATGGGTGGAATACGGATAATCATCCATCATTATATTGTACAGATAACTGTCCAAAGGCCTGGTGGCTACCACGGCACTATCCTGCATTTTCAATGTTCCACTCGCCGTATTACGTGGATTGGCAAAAGCTTCCTCCCCACGGACTATCCGTTCCGCATTTAACTGAGCAAAGCCATCCAGCAGCATAAAGATTTCCCCTCTTACCTCAAATTCTTCCGGAATATGTTCCCCCTTCAGAATTAGAGGAATACTGCGTATGGTTTTAACATTGGTGGTAATATCATCTCCCTGCGTTCCATCACCACGGGTGACTGCTTTGTAGAGCTTGCCGTCACGATAAATAATACCAATAGCTGCACCGTCATACTTGAGTTCGCATACAAATTCAAGCGGAGTATCTACGCTCTTTTTAATGCGATTTATAAAATCTTCCAGTTCTTCCCGGCTGTAAGTATTGCTGAGGGATAACATGGGATACTTATGCTTAATGGTAGGGAAATTTCGCGTTATGCTCCCGCCTACCCTTTGTGTAGGAGAAGTGCCTAATCTAAACTCCGGCCAGGCATCTTCTAAATCCTGCAGTTTGCGCAGTTTCTCGTCAAATTCCTGATCCGATATTACAGGCCTATCCTTTACGTAGTAGAGGTAATTGTGATGCGCCAACTCTTTACTAAGTTGCGCGATATGTTTCTGTGCTTTTTCCCGGGTCATTTCGGTTTGAAAAAGTACTAACAATTATGGCTTACCAGAATTTGAAATTCCAATTTCAAACATTAATTTTCAACGGGAAATAAACAATTGCAGCGTTGTTTTGCCCATTCAGGCCATCATTTAAACGTAATTATTTGCAGGCCTTAAAATTTGTATGTCCTTTTGCAGTTGCAGCATAGAGCGCACACACACTAACAAACTTCGTTCATGATTTTTATATTCGGGTACCACCCTATTAAAAAAACACTTGGACCGGTTGAAGAGATTGAATGTCCAAACTGCCATAATCTACGCCATTGGTTGTTGGGCAAAATGACCTATTACATCAACCTGTTCTTCTTACCCATTATCCCAACCAACTCCACCTACTTCAAGTATTGTCCGGTATGCCAGTTTCAGCATAATCTCACCAGAGATGAGTTTATTAGACTTCGTGATTTAGCTGCATTGAATAATGAAGCCGTGGAGCACGATATGGGTAATGAAGAGTACCAAAAAAGACGGGAAAAACTGGGCCTATGAAACGTCCTGAACCTCCGGAATACCCAGAATATTTCAAACACTATATTTCTCTAACCAGGGGTGTAAATGCACTTCAAAATTTAGAAGACAGTACCCTGGATCTGGTAAACTTATTCGAAGGAATACCAGCTGACAAACACCACTATCGTTACGAACCCTCAAAATGGAGCATTGCCCAAATGATCAGGCATTTGATTGACGCCGATCTGGTGTTTACCTACCGAGCCTTGCAAATTGCCAGAAACCCCGGTGTTAAACTGGCTGGGTTTGATCACGAATCTTGGGCGATCAGTAGCATGGATGCGAAGTTGGCAGTACCGGAATTACTCCGGGAATTTAAAGATTTCAGAATGTTTGCCCTGTCCTTTTTTGGTGGGATTGAGGAAGCTCAGTGGGATTTAAAAGGACAGGTGAATGGCAAGACAACTTCCCTGCGGAGTATCCCTTTTATTATGTCGGGACATGCCTTACATCACATCAACATTCTCCGTGAGCGATATCTGTGATATTTCTGATGAGCCAAAGTTAATTACATACTTTTTGAGTGGTAAATATGGCTTCTTTTTTGTAGGATTGCTTCATTATATTTCACCATGAACACCCCTCTTAGGAGTGCCCGAGCGCTTAATGTGCCTGATACCAACCTGGAACGTATCCTTGTAATAGGTTGTGGATTTGCCGGATTAAATTTAGTTAAGAAATTACGGAATTTGCCATACCAGGTGGTGATGATAGACAAGCACAACTATCACACCTTTCAACCCTTGCTTTACCAGGTGGCAACCGCAGGCCTGGAGCCTGACTCGATAGCCTATCCCATTCGCCATATTTTTAAGAATCAAAAGAATTTCTTTTTCAGAATGGCCTATGCCGAGAAGATAGATGACCGGTCTAACATACTGACTACCAATATTGGTGATATTGAATTTGACCACCTGATCATTGCCACCGGAAGCAGTACAAATTATTTCGGACTGGAAAACGTGGAAAAGTATGCATTACCCATGAAGAGCGTTCCTGAGGCCTTAAACCTCAGGTCAATAATGCTGCAAAACTTTGAAGCTGCTTCGCTTACCAGCGATCTGGAAGAGAGAGAAAGGCTAATGAACTTTGTGATAATCGGTGCCGGACCTACGGGGGTAGAAATGGCTGGCGCCATGGCTGAATTGCGAAATCATGTTCTACCCCGAGATTATCCGGATCTGGACTTTAGACGGATGTCAATCCATCTGGTGGAAATGATGGATCGAGTACTGCCTCCCATGAGTGAGAATGCTTCACATAAATCCAAGCAATACCTGGAAAAGTTAGGCGTGAGCTTATGGTTGAACACTCAGGTGGAAGATTATGATGGCCGTTTGGTCAAGACCAACCGTAAGAACCTGCCGGCCTATACCTGTTTATGGACCGCCGGTGTTAAAGGTTCTTTAATTCCAGGTCTGCAGGAAGGAAAAGACTACAAAAATGGCCGGTATCTGGTAAATTCATTCAACCAGATCAGTAATTTTAAGCATATCTATGCCATAGGTGATGTGGCCATGATGGTGCAGGATCAATATCCCAAAGGTCACCCTATGTTAGCTCAGGTAGCCATCCAACAGGCGGATAACCTGGCTGAAAATCTTAAGCGATCTGCATCATCCAAAAACTGGCAGGAGTTTAAATATAAAGACCTGGGAACGATGGCTACCATAGGCCGAAACAAGGCCGTGGCTGATATTGGCAAACTTCGCTTCGGTGGCTTTGCCGGTTGGATTCTGTGGATGGTGGTTCACCTGCGTTCGTTGGTGGGCTTTAGAAACCGCTTAGTGGTGCTGATAAACTGGATCATCAATTACTTCAGTTATGATAAAAAAATCCGACTGATCATAAGACCTGTACAACGCAATCAGCAGCGAGAGGAGAAAGCAGTTTAGATCCATCTCCATTTATTTGCAGGAGCCAATCTGTTGCCTAAGAGGCCATGCTGACCTAACAAGTTTGAGATTCTTCTATTTTTGACAATGAACAGATTGAGCGTATGAAAAAAGCTTTAGGTCATGTTTGTGGCTGGACGAAACCAAACAATGTGTCCATCTCATCCGTTACTTTTACCCTTAAACCTTATGTCCCGGCCTTTTTTATAAACTAAGTGATTGGTTAAACGATGTGCACCCTTACCTATTTACCTATAAATGACGGCTTTATCTTTACTCATAATAGAGATGAACGTACGGACAGACCTTCAACTGAAAAACTCCAAAAACTAAAAGTAGGAACCCAGGTGGTGTACTATCCTAAGGATTTGGAAGGGAGCGGTAGTTGGATAGCTTACTCCACCGCCGGAAGAGCAGTAGCTTTACTCAATGGTGGGTCAGAACAGTATCGTCGTAAGTCGGAGTACAGACACAGTCGAGGCCTGGTAGTCTTAGACAATTTTAAATATGATGATCAAGCCAACTTCTATCAGAACTATAACTTAAAGGATATAGAACCCTTTACAATGATCATTAGAGATCAATCTGGTTTATGGAAGATTGTGCACAACGAGAACCGAACAGATTTAGTAGAATTAGACGGCAATACCACCGGTATTTGGTCTTCTACTTCCCTATATACGAAAGAGATAAGAAGCAAACGTAGCGAATGGTTTTACGATTGGTTAAAGCAGGAGGATAAGCCTAATTCGGAAAAGATTCGGAACTTTCACAAAAGCGCTGGCGATGGTGACAAGGAAAACGATCTGATCATGAGTCGATGGGGAATATTAAAAACCACCAGCATATCTCAGATCAGCGTAGAGGCTAAACAAACATTGTTTCTATATGAAGATCTGGTTAGAGACAGTATAGATGAATTGGCAATAGCGAATGCGTATTAACGACCGGATCAGAAGGCTGAAAATCAGGCTAACTCATTGGCAGTATTGGCCGTGGCCACTTGTTTACACCCCTCTGTTTATCCAGTATCTCATTCACAGTCTAAGGTTTCCGGGAGCGGGTTTTCCGGCCTTAATTAACCGGCCGTTTATGGAATGGGGAGGGATCTTTGAAGAATCTAAATTATCTGTTTACGAACATATTCCTAAAGCCTGGACCCCAAAAACATTTACCCTTCCTTCATTTAAGGAAAGGAATGCCCTGGCGAGCTTCATGAATACAAATCAACTGCAGTTTCCGCTAATAGTAAAGCCGGACCGTGGTATGCGCGGGAAGGGTGTTAGATTCCACCAGAATCTCGATAGCTTGTTGAACCATTGCCAGAGCAGCGATAGCGATCAGGCCTATATTGTTCAGCCCTATGTAGATCTGCCTCATGAAATTGGGGTATTCGTGATAAAGAGTGAAGTTGAATGGTATGTTACTTCGCTTATGCAGAGGGAGTTACCATCAGTCACCGGAAATTCCTTTAACACCATTGAGGAACTGATAAGGCAGGACGATTTCCTCTTTCTACAACTTGAGCGGATCAGGTCGGAAAGTCAGATTGACCTGGAACGCATTCCCGGAATGTCGGAAGTCGTAAACTTGGGGAAGGTGGGAAATCATAGACTTGGCACGAGGTTTAACGATAGAAGTGACCTGCTGTCTCCAGAATTGACCATGGCCATGCAGAGAATTTGTGATCTGTTAAAGGGATTTGAATATGGGCGGTTGGACATACGATTTAAAAACTGGGAAAGTTTTCTGCAATTGCGCGATTTCGCCATTATTGAAGTAAACGGAGCTAATTCTGAACCTGGACATATTTACCAGGAGGGCTTCGGCCTGTGGAAGGCATGGAAAGTACTCCTTAAACATCATAAGATCATCTTTCACAAGGCAAAAAAAGCTCATGAAGCCGGGCAATCAGCTCCGGATTTTGTTCGATCCGTTAGCTTATTCCGGCAGTACCTTCGTACCATGAAGCTATCTTAACTTCTGATTACAAGTGATTTAAGCTCCGTAAAAATATGCTGGATAGTTTTTACCTATGACTGAAATAGATTAATTACATGCATATTTAATAGTATTACTATTATTTTTGCGGCTTATAATAGTATATACTCCAAGTAATGCAATCATTGTGGTCGAACATTAAGATTTCAATACCCGAGAAACTTTATCTCAAAGATCCCGAATCTTCAGAGCTCGGAAGAAAAATAGTGCAACACTCAATAGATCTCATTGATGAATTGGGATTTGAGAGTTTTACTTTCAAAAAACTAGGGGAAGCGATAGGATCACCTGAGAGCACCATCTATCGATACTTTGAGAACAAGCATAAGCTCCTGATTTACCTCACTTCGTGGTATTGGGGTTGGTTGGAATACAAACTGGTATTTGGTACTGCTAACGTAGAACCCGCAGAGAAAAAGTTACACCTGGCCATTCAGGCCATCACTGAAACGGTTACCCAACAAGAACAGTTTTCCCATGTCAATGAAAACATATTGCAACGAATAGTGATGGCTGAATCAACCAAGGCTTTTTTAACCAAGGAAGTGGAAGAAGAAAACAAACTGGGCTACTTTAACAACTACCGCCGTTTATGTGAGCGTCTCAGCAATATTGTGTTGGAAGTGAACCCAGATTTTGAGTTTGCCCACACCTTGATTTCCACGGTCGTAGAAGGCTGTCACCTGCAGAAATTTTTTGGTAGGCATCTTCCGGGCTTAACGGATACCGGAAAAAATGACCAGGCTGTATCCGACTTTTTCAGCACCCTAACCCTAAGCATGATTAAGAAATGACTCCTCTAAGCAGATTTATAAGCCTTCTCCAAACGCAAAAGGAGAACGTGACCAACATATACCTATATGCACTTTTCAATGGCATTCTCAGTTTATCAATTCCCCTTGGTATTTCGGCCATTATTAACCTAATCCAAAGCGCTAGTCCCTCTACGGCCTGGTGGGTTTTAGTCATGTTCGTGTTGGTAGGATTGACCTTGGCCGGGGTTTTTCAAATTTATCAGCTCATTGCGGCGGAAGATATACAACAGCGGATTTTTGCCAATGCTTCTATTGAATTTGCTTATCGCTTACCGCGGATTAAGTTGAGCAGCTTAAAAGGTTTTTACCCTCCCGAACTCGTAAACCGATTTTTTGACATTATGACGGTGCAAAAGGGTTTATCAAAATTTCTTTTTGACTTCTCCATGGCCGCCATTCAAATATTTTTTGGTCTGCTTCTCCTCACATTCTATCATCCGTTCTTTATCGCTTTTGGATTGGCCGTAGTGGCGATATTGGCATTGTTTTTCAGAATTACCGGAGAACCGGGCTTAAAAACCAGTATTGAAGAGAGCAATCAAAAGTACCGCCTGGTAAGCTGGCTGGAAGAGGTAGCGCGCAATGTATCCAGCTTTAAGATGGCAGGTTATACGGACCTCCCGTTAAAACGAACGGATGAGCTGAGTATGGCTTATCTCAAAGCAAGAAGGGCACATTTCTCGGTGTTAAAACGCCAGTACATTAGTCTGATCGCCATGAAGGTTATCATTGCCGGCAGTCTATTAATCTTAGGTGGAATACTAGTCTTCAACCAACAAATGAACCTCGGGCAGTTTGTCGCGGCTGAAATAATCATCCTGCTGATTACCTCCTCCGTGGAAAAACTCATCCTAAGTATGGACACCATATACGATGTTCTCACCGGTCTTGAAAAAATTGGCACCGTAACGGACCTGGAACTGGAAGAAACTGTAGGTGTTGAAATACTTAAGCCAAGTCAGCGAGGACTTTCCATAAAAGCTAAAGACATCACCCTCCACTCCTACCGGAGAAAGGAAGACATTCTCAAAAACATAAACCTTCATATTGGTTCAGGCGAGCGCATAGGTATAGCCGGCCCTATGGGCAGCGGAAAGACCGCCATGCTGCAACTTCTAGCTGGCCTGTTTGATGAAATTGAAGGCTCATTGTTGTATGACGATATTCCGATAAGGCATCTGGATCTCGAAAGCTTACGGAGTGCTATTGGCGACAATATGGGTGAGGAGGATATCCTGGAGGCTTCTCTGTTGGAAAACATAAGCCTCTCCCGGAAAGGAATAAGTTTAGATCAGGTTAAACAGGCTATTAAGATCTGTCAATTGCAGGATTTCGTTGAATTGCTCCCGCAGGGTATGTACACACCACTACCCACATCCGGCGTGGGTCTGGCGCAAACCATTCGCATTCGCATCTTAATGGCGCGCTGCCTGGTGGGCGATCATTGTATGCTGCTGATTGAAGACAATTGGCACGAACTCAATCAGGACTTAAAAGACTCCTGGATTAATCATCTCATGGAAAAAAAGGGACAAACCCAGGTTATTGCCACCAATGATCCCGGTATTCTCCAGAAAATGGACAGGGTTTTGGAACTGAAAGAAGGCAGAATTAGTAATGTGATCAACCAATCAAAAGATTAAGCATGCTCAACATTTCTAAACGCCGCATAAACCAATACATCAAAACTGGGGATTATGAATCCCTAAGCAGTTTTGAAGTACAGCAAAGAAGGAAGAAGCGCTACTTGTTCGGGGGAATTTTCCTCTTGATCATTGTGGCGCTGCTCCTACCGTGGACTCAAAATATCATTTCGAGAGGTTATGTGACTTCTCTCTATCCCGAGCAGCGACCACAAGCCATTGTATCGCTGATATCTGGCCGCATAGACAAATGGTATGTTAGAGAAGGGCAGTTTGTAAACAAGGGGGATACGATAGTAAACATCTCAGAAATTAAAGATGAATTCTTCGATCCTCAACTTCTGGACAGAACCGAAGAGCAAATACTTTCTAAAGAATCTGCCGTTCAGAGCTATATGGAAAAGGTCAAAGCGCTGGATGCCCAGATTGATGCCCTCAATCAGAACTTAATTCTAAAACTGCAACAGGCTCGGAATAAGCTGAAACAAGCAAAGTTGCAGGTTGTTGCTGATAGTATTGATCTTACGGCAGCTCGCACCAATTATAATATTGCCGTAGCGCAGTTAGATCGGATGGAAACCTTATATGATCAAGGACTGAAATCCAAAACCGAACTCGAATCCCGGCGTTCCAAATTACAGGAGAATCAAGCTAAGGTCATTTCTCTGGAAAGCAAATTACTCAGCAGCAGAAATGATGTGATCAATGCCGAAGTGGAGATTAACTCAGTAAGAGCTGATTTTAGAGATAAGCTGGCTAAAGCCGAAAGTGAAAAATTTGCCACGCTCAGTAATATGTACGATGCCGAGGCGACAGTGTCCAAGATGCAAAATCAGTTGAGCAACTATTCCATTAGACAAGGCTTTTATTTCATCACTGCCCCCCAGGATGGCTATATTACGCAGGCCGTGAAGACGGGTATTGGTGAAACGATCAAAGAGGGAGAACAAATTGTAACCATTATGCCCGCTTCCTATCAGCTGGCGGTAGAAATGTATGTGATGCCTTTGGACCTACCGCTGCTGGAAATTGACCAGGATATTAGAATACAATTCGACGGTTGGCCCGCGATTGTATTTAGCGGTTGGCCGGGAGTTTCGACTGGAACTTTTGGCGGGAAGGTAGTGGCCATCGACAATTTTGCGGATAGCAATGGCCGATATCGCATTCTGGTGGCCCCCGATCCCAATACCGAACCCTGGCCTCCTGGCCTAAGAGTAGGTGCCGGCGCCAAAACATTTGCACTGCTGAAGGATGTTCCAATCTGGTATGAGATCTGGCGCCAGATCAACGGCTTCCCTCCTGATTACTATAAATCTAGACCTAATACTGAAGAATCTAATCGTACTAAAAAGACAGAATGAGAAGATTTCTAATATTTCTGGTGATCATATCGGGTAAGATATGGGGGCAAGCTTCTGACTATGAAGATTTTAATCCCCTACCTGACACGCCCCTTGTGGCAAAAACAATCATGGAAGTAGATACCTTTCTCGGCTTGGTGCGGGAGAATCATCCCTTGGCGGTGAGTGCACGATTGATAAAGAATCGCGCAGAAGCGAAAAGAATCGGTGCCTCAGGTGCCTTTGACCCTAAGGCATTCACTAAGATTAAACAGAAATACTACGATGACAAAACGTACTACCGCCTGCAGGACTATGGCGTAGAAATTCCGGCATGGTATGGCTTATCTGCCAGGGCAGGCTACGAAACCAATGATGGCGTATTTCTAAATCCTCAGGAATTTCTACCGGAGAACGGTCTATTATATGCTGACCTTTCTGTCACTCTGGGAAAAGGTTTGTTTATAGATCAAAGAAGGGCAAGTTTAAAACAAGCACGTTTAATGGTAGAGGCTGCCGATTATGAGATTGAACTGGCGCTGAATGAGTTACTCTACAATGCTGCCCATCAATATTGGGAGTGGTATAGAGCTTATACCATGTACCTGACCTATGAAGAAGCCGTGGAATTGGCCAGAGTTCGATTGGAGCAGGTGAAGGAGAACGCCATAATCGGTGAAATCCCCATGATTGATACCCTGGAAGCCAGCATCCAACTTCAAAACCGTATTCTCACTTTTCAGGAATCTGCAATCAACCTTACGAACGCAAGACAAATGCTCAATACGTATTTGTGGTTGGAGGGTCAGGTGCCGCTTGAATTAAGTTCTGACGCAATTCCCTCTTTCAGCAGTGAAATGCCTCAGCAGTTGTTGAGTGAAGATTGGTTCGCTGACCACCCTCTGCTGAAAACCTATGACATAAAACTGGAACAGTTGGATATTTCTCAGCGCCTGAATAAAGAGAGGCTTAAACCACAGGTAGATCTCAATTATCGTTTTCTAAATGAAGCACAAACCGGAGATTTTACCGGGAATTATAATATCGGAAATTATAATTGGGGGTTAAATGCCAGTATCCCAATATTTCTACGAAAGGAGCGTGCCCAAATTCAATTTACCGGAGTAGAGATTCAGGAAACGGAATTAGAACAGAGCTTGAAGGCACGGGAACTGCAAAATAAAATTCTTGCCCTCCAAAATGAGTGGCTTGTTACCAGGCAAAGACTGCAAGAAAGTCGCAGATTAGTAAATAGCCGTTTTCAATTGCTTCAAGGTGA
This sequence comes from Owenweeksia sp., assembly GCA_965229445.1. Taxonomy (GTDB): domain Bacteria; phylum Bacteroidota; class Bacteroidia; order Flavobacteriales; family Schleiferiaceae; genus Owenweeksia. The sequence goes on along the minus strand of OZ245876.1, from coordinate 1,630,664 downwards.
AATTACCCGTTTTAATAATGGTGAAAGTTCATTATTTCTAATCAATCAACGGGAACTCCGTTATTTGTCGAGCAGGGAAAAGCAAATTGAACTTGAAGCAAAAACCAAACAAGTGCTGGCTAAACTGCGTGCCACTGCCGGGGAGTTGGAGTAGGTTATTGGTTCCTTCGGCAAGCTCCCGCCAGAGGCGGGCGGGCAGGACAGGTTATTGGGTTAAAAAGTTCTTCTGAACCATACTATAATTACTTTTCACCCTCGCAACTTTCACTTTTCACCACGTGAAACGTGGCAAGCTTTTAGTTTTTAGTTTTTCACTTTTAACTCTTCGCCATCATCCCTTACTTTTAGTTTTTAGTCCTTAGTTCTCCCCTCACCCTCTCCTCCAACTTACCTTCTCCTCTATTTTACTGAGGCGTCTTCCCGGCATGGGTGGTTTGGCAGCAATTCCCATATAAAAGAAGCCCAGCGACCGATCTTCTTCATCCAAACCAAAGAAGGCTCTGGTTTCGTCTCTAAATGCAAGTTTTCCGGTACTCCAGTAAGCAGCCACACCCAATGCATGAGCGGTGAGCCACATATTTTGCACGGCCATGGCCACACTGCAAACTTCTTCTACCTCAGGTACTTTAGGATTATCTCCTCGCTTTAACCCGATTCCAATAACATGAGAGCTTTTCAAGGGTCGTCCACGCAATCGATCAAAGCGCCTTTGATTAAAATCAGTAGCCTCCAAGTCCGGCTGATCCAATCTTGCCAGAAATTCACCAAGCTCGGCCAAACCTTCACCGGTAAACACCGTAAACCTCCAGGGTTCAGTGTAGCCATGGGTAGGTGCCCAATTTGCCGTCTCAAGAATAGACTCAATGATATGATCATCAATCAATTGACCTGAATAGTCATCCGGTTTAGTGGTTCGTCTATGAGCAATAATATCTTTTAAAATATGGATGCGTTCATTCATGATACCAATTCTCTTATTTCATTTACAATTTCCACTCTGGTTTTGTTTCCTGCTTTCACCGTAAATGTTGCTTTCTCATAAAATGCTTCTCTTTCAAAAAGGTGTTTCCCGATATAGTCTCGCAAGGAATCACCTTCGAGATGAGCAATTAGTGGTCTATCTGCCTGATGTCCATCCAGTCGTTCATAGAGCTCCATTACGGAATAAGATAAATAGACAGTCACCGAATGTTTGTTCATCAGATCAATATTGTCGTAATAGCAAGGAGTGCCGCCACCGGTACTCAATACAAATTCAGGTTTTATTAAAGTCTCCAGGAGCTGCTCACGCTCTAATTTCCTAAAGAATAGCTCGCCCTTGTCTAAAATTGTTTCCGTTATGCTGTAACCCGATGCCCGTTCAATACTAGTATCTAAATCCAGCCAGGGCAAATTCAATTCTTCAGCTAACTGTTGGCCCAGGGCCGATTTACCGGCACCCATATAGCCTATAAGAGTAATTTTCATGTAGTTGAGATTGATAATTCGAAGGTAACTGGAATTTACAAACTGTCTTAAATCAAAAGGATTGGGAAGGACTTAAGTTTTTTTACAAAATGCTTTGGCCGTATTGGAGGTATCATCTTATATTTGCAGCCCCTTAACAGAGAGGTTTAATTGTTAAGTCAGATTCAGTAGCTCAGTTGGTAGAGCATCTCCCTTTTAAGGAGAGGGTCCAGGGTTCGAGCCCCTGCTGAATCACAAGAAAGTAGCTCCGCAAGGAGCTATTTTTGGTTAATTGAGTGAGAGCTTGTTTAGTTGATTGGTGAATCAGTCAAATGGTGAATTTGGCCATCCTAAGCACAGCTATGATTTGATTCAATATCTCACTTGCTTAACACTTAGTTCTTCAGCTTTAGTTATTAGTTTGCCACGCACTCGCGTAGCTCAAGCCCAGGTGGTCCCGTATAAGCGGGATAAATTCCCCCACCGGGGCTGAATTGGGAAAGTTAGCCCAGGTGGTGGAATTGGTAGACCTACCTACGGTAGGCAGGCACGCGGGACTAGATTGAATATTGACTTTTAGTTATTAGTTTTTAACTTTTAACTCGCCACGCCAAAGGCGCGGCATATGCCCAGGTGGTGGAATTGGTAGACCTACCTACGGCAGGCAGGCACGCGGGACTAGATTGAATATTGACTTTTAGTTATTAGTTTTTAACTTTTAACTCGCCACGCCAAAGGCGCGGCATATGCCCAGGTGGTGGAATTGGTAGACACGCTACCTTGAGGGGGTAGTGACCTTACGGTCGTGCAGGTTCAACTCCTGTCCTGGGCACTCAATTATCGAACAAACCCTTGCTGATCAATGGATTAGTGAGGGTTTTTTAATTTCTAACGATCTTGTTGTTGCCATTAAACAGCTGGTGCAGCTTGTCCGGAATAACGAGCTAAGGACACGACTAGGCATGCGGTACAACTCCATTAATATCGCCACTCGCACAAGTTATAAGAAGGGGATTGCTCGCCACATTCAAAAACCAGAAATTAGGACAACACCTCTTCAAAGGCAGTTTCCTGAGCGGCCAGTACAAACACTGTGGTGGGCAGTCCCTGTGTTTTTTGTTGTGTTTCGCGATAATAGGATTGAAAATCAAAATCATCTGTAGGAGCAGCCATACCCAGAAAAATCAGATCTGCCTTAGACGAACTTTGATGCAACACTTCAATGAAGCTCTGTCGCTCACTGGTTATCACTTCCAAGTTGACATCTATCCGCATAGAACGAATGATTTGTTGTAGATTCTCCAATGCCCCTTCGGCAGCATTTCCGGTGCGGGTGAGCATCTTGAGGTTAATTTCCGCATTGCGCCATAGAATGCTTCGCTGAAGAAGATAGGCCAACACGATCATCAAACCTCCATTCACTTTTAATCCGCCCCACCAAATGTCGATTCTTTGCCGCTGGCCAAAGCATTTTTCCAGATTTTCCCGGACGATCACGACATTTCTTTTGGAGCGATAGAAGTGACGAATCATGTCGCAATAGGCTTTCTCATTATGGAGATTCTCGGTTGCTCCCAGCATTATGGTATTGGGCACCATCTCACCAAGACCATAAGTATCAACCAACCGCTTCCCCCCTTCAAAAGGATCCTTGTAAAAAAATACCCGCACCAGGCTATTCACTCCGCGCTGCAACATATACTCCCTAATCTGTTGCTCCATTGCACTCTGCCTTTCTACGGGCACCCCGGGAGTGGTAAGCGTGGTACAAACTGTCATCAGCGCTCGATTCTGGGTGAAATCATTCGCCAGTTCAATGAGGTACCATCTACTGGTTGGGGCACCGGATAGTACGAGAATGTGCGGGCGCCAATTCTTAGGGTCATCTACCCTCTTAATATGCATCAGTCCGGTCCTCACAATGGTCATCCAGATTCCCTGGCGCACATCTCCCCAGGCGGTACGCAACTCTCTTCGTTGCAACCACGAAAACACCATGATAATAAAGACCGTTGCGGCCATAGTAGCCACGGCATTGATCAACAGCATTACCCAGAAGCAACCAAGTGCCCCTAATAAAGAAAATATCCAGTGAACTTTGAACGTGGGTCGAAATGACGGACTGCCTAGAAATCGCTCTAAGCCAGCCGAAATATTGAGCACTCCATAAGTGGTCAGAAAGAACATAGTCAGAATGGGGGCAATCATATTCAGATTTCCAAAAAACACCGCAACCAGGGCCAGAATAAGGGTGATAATAGTGCCAATACGTGGGCTGTCATCTTTGTCAGTACCCTTGCCTAACCATCTTAAACTACGCGGAAGAACCTGGTCTCTTGCCAGGGCCTGTAATACCCTGGGGGCACCTAAAATGCTGCCAATGGCACTAGACAAGGTGGCACCCCACACACCCAGTAGAATGGCATCACCCCAAAATGAGATTCTACGCATTATTAGTGGATCGTCCATCAGGGCTTGGGCGTCCACTCGACTGGCAAGTATCAGCGGAAGCAACATGTAAATTAGATAACCCACACCGATGGCCCAGAAAGTACCCCTGGGAATAGAGCGTGCAGAATTCTTCAAATCTCCGCTCATATTTACCCCCGCCATAATGCCGGTTACAGCAGGAAAAAATACCGCAAATACCTCCCAGAAAGGTTCCGAGTCATCTGAAACCGCAGCCCATATATCATGACCTCCTCCTATAGGCTTTCCAAAAATTAGGCTGAGCAAGGAAATAACAATGGCAGCCATTATAAAAAACTGGCTTCGAATGGCAATTTTTGCTGATAGAATGGCTAATAAACCAACCACTACCGTAACCGCCAAGCCCACTATCCTTTCGCTGAATTGAGGAAAGACCTTGGCAAAGCTTTCCGCAAAACCAATGGTGTAAAGTGCCACAGAAAGTGCCTGGGCAAGGTAAAGAGGAATTCCCACGGCTCCTCCGGTTTCTATGCCTAAGGATCTACTGATCATGTAGTATGCTCCACCGGTGCGTACTTTCTGATCGGTTGCAATGGATGCGATTGATAGTCCGGTAAGAAATGTGATAGAGGTAGCCAGTGTAACTATTAAAAAGGTTCCCAGCAAACCGACATTGCCCACAACCCAACCGAAACGCAAATACATGATTACTCCCAGGATAGTGAGGATAGACGGGGTGAAAACCCCTGCAAAAGTGCCAAAGCCCTTTCCTTTCTCTGAATTTGCGATACCAGCCTCCGGTGGAAGCTTACCCCGGGTTAAACTCATCTTTCAAATAAAGCATTTTAAGATGACACACTGGTAAACTTTTGAGGTCAAATCCAGGTGTGTTTGATATTTTTACTCGGGATGACAAGCAGGATAGGATGTATTAAAAACCCGTTCACAAATGCAGGTGCTGACATTTGCCTTATATCTTTGATCCAAACTTTTGCTCTATCGCCAATTCACTCCTCAAAGACCTGAAAATTTCCCGTCCGGGTTTATGGTTTCCAACTATTTGGATATACCTCGTCCCTTTTAAAATTGAAGACAGCTTTTGGGAAAATCCAATATTTTGGATAGGATTGGTATTTGTCAGCTTTCCCTTGAATTTTCTGGTTTACGGGCTCAATGATTGCAATGATGTTGCATCGGATCAGATCAATCCTCGAAAGGGTAATTTTCTCTTTGGAGCAAAGGCTTCGGCTAAATACCTGAGTTTGGTACCCAAACGAATAATTATCGTACAGTTGCCGTTTTTGGTGTTCTTTTCTTTCTATTCGGGATGGCTCATGATATTATTGCTGGCATTTATGATTGGCATAAATATCATCTACAATTTCCAGCCAATAAGGCTTAAGGAACGTCCCCCATTCGAAATACTTATCCAGGTTGGCTATGTGTTTGTTGTGTTGTTCAGCATTGTCCTTAATGATTTGAGTATGCTACCCTGGCAAACTTTGGTATATCTGTGCCTCTTTGCGTTTCAGGCACATATAGCCGGAGAGATTATGGATATTGAACCAGACCTTAGGTCGGGAAAAAGAACTACCGCCACGCTCATTGGTCGAAGGAATTCAAAACTACTCATGCTTGGCCTGTTGTTGCTCGAAACATACCTCCTACTCCACTGGTTTCAGGAGATATTCCTCGCCGGGTTTCTCGGACTGTTTTCCATTTGGCTGGTATTGGATATTTTCCTGATTTTTAAATCAAAACCATACAGTTTAAAGCAAATGAAGCTATTTGGAATAGGGATGAATTTAATGGCGATTTGCTCCATGATTTGGCTAGTACTAACGGGGAACCTGGTTGAAGTATAGGCTCTACCTAGAACAACCTTTGAGGTTTTAGAAACCTCAAAGGTTGTTCTAGAAGTGTATAATTTTACATGATGAAATTGTCTGAATAATTGGTATTCGACTGAATAACAGAACATTAAAATTCAGAATTAAGCTCTCTCAGAAGAAATTTCTTGATACTCTTGCTAATAAAAGTTGGGATAGAATAGCAAAGCACACCTGGCTCAAGAGTAGAACAATTCAATTAATTGCGCACTCCCAAGCTTATTGCACAGGACAAAAACAAGCAAGAATCACATCTAACAAACTTGACCCTAAGGTAGTTAGGCAAGTAGCACATGCCAACTGTTAGTATAACCTTATATTAAGATACAACAATTAACATCAATACAACCTTTGAGGTTTTAGAAACCTCAAAGGTTGAGTTAAGTTGTATTAACAAGCATCACATTCCAGGCCGTGTGCCTTGTTAAAGGCTTCATGACCTTCTTTTATGGAGAAGTATACAATGCCCAAAGTACCCAAAGTATCTACATATGGAATTTTCCAAAGCCACCACAATCCACTTGCAGCGAGCAGGATTAATGACATATAAACACAGACTTGATTACACTTGGCATCGGCAATGATAGCCGCGGAATTTAGCTTCCTTCCCAATGAAATTTTGGCCCAGATTAATGCCCACATCACTAAGATTGAAATGCATGCGATAATTACTCCTGCAATTGTGGAAGTAGGACTCTTACCTTCAATAAGTTGTACTAGGGCTGTAACACATAGAATTCCCGAAAGTATATAAAAACACCAGCCGGTAATTCTTAAGGCGGAAATTTCAAATTGACTCCTGTCGGAGCGCGGGTTCCATTTGATACGAAAAACCATTTGAGTGACCCCAACAGCAGAAATCGTCTCAATTAAACTATCCGCTCCAAAACCGAACAGCGTGAGCGTATCGTCTTTTAGCCCAAAATATATAGAAATAAACCCTTCAGCTATGTTGTAAACTATGGTCAGTACAGCCAGGATAAGAACCCACTTATATAATTGATTGTGATGATGCTTCGCTTCAATAATTTCCATGATTTTCGGCTCTGTTCCTACACCAATAGCTGCCTGGACTCAATAACAAAACCGAGCGTTGGCAGACATTTTAGTTTGGAAGCAAAGCTAAGCAATACCCCGGAGGGTACTACATCTCGGAGTATTCACCATCAGATCAAAAGCCTGGTGGCACCAACATTTCATGCCTGCTCCATTCTACTTATTAATAAGTGCTATCTTCTCATTTACCTTGTCCATAAAACCATGTAGGTATGCAGGCACATTGCGTTTAACCTGATCTATTCTCCAAGTTTTAATGACGCCATTTGAAACGTACTTTATGTATAGTCCTCCGCCGTCTGCACAATCAGGACAGCCTAAAATTGATCTAGATTCATTTAGTAGCTCCTCAGGAATATAATTTACCAGATCCTTAACCTCACTAAATTTAGTCGGGTCCAGCTTCACAAAATAAAGACTCTGCCCCGTATAGTCATCAATAGTATCTTCATATAAGCTGTTATCCGTCAACTTAAAGGTCTCTACACAGGTTTCACCAACACACATTCCATAAAAGTGACCGAAAACCAAATAATCCTGAGTCCCTGTTTCGGAGTTTTTATCCTTAGAACATCCAGTACTTAAGCAAAAGACCAAACCGATTATCGTAATTATTCTAATATTCATGGCAAGCTTTTAATTAGGATGTCTGTGATCAAAAATAGGTTGCGTTAAGGACATTCGAGGACATTAACAAAGTAAACCATCCTATCTCATTACGGGTAAACAAGCTCCTGGAATTAAGGCTATGCAAGCATAACAGTTGCTAAGCTGATCTTTTCATGCATCCTTACATCGAGAAGACCCTTTCAACTTTTAGATCGATCAATTAGGCAAGGGAACTCGAAGACAGCTACCATATTTGCGATGATTTCAATTATCTTGTTGACAAATTTAAAAACGACGAATTATGGCAGTATTAAAAGTTATCGAGGTGTTAGCAGATTCAGATAAAAGCTGGGAAGACGCAACAGAAAACGCAATTTCAAAGGCTTCGCAATCCGTGAAGGATATCAAAAGCGCCTTTGTGCATAGTCAAAGCGTAGTTGTAGATAACGACAAGATTAAAAAATTCCGGGTGAATTTGAGAGTAACTTTTGAGGTGAAATAAACAAATTCAAAATGAGTTTCTTTATGCCCCTACAATGGCATAGGGGAACTTATTATTCTGGTGTATCGTGAAGAGTAATTCTTTCTCAAAGCACTGTGATACCCCTATTTCATAGAATGCTGATGGGCTTTAGATTTCTGCAACAACCAATAAATAACATAGAGTGATCCTGGTACCACAGGAATCAAGAATTGGAAAGTGTTGAGCAAGTCTGGACTGGTGATGATCAACCCAATTATTCCCAAATTGGTGATCAGTCCTCCCAGACCCTCCCATTTATAGGCCAGGCTCCAACCTAAGAGTGTGCTCACTGGGTAAAAGATAAACATGATGATTTCCTGAGTACTTTGAAAGTCATTTCCGGATTCATCATTCCCTAATAGGTGCGCCAAAAGAAAATAAAGCAAAAATGCCAGGATAAATCCTCCCACTAACCTGGCTATCCAACGAATTACTTGTGCTATAATGTACTTTCTTGACATAAGCCCTTTGCATGTTATTAACCAAAGGTCATAACCAAGTGAAAACTTGTGGTATTAGCAAATTTTAGCATACCGGGGCGTAAATAGGGCATGCAGGGATTTCATTTTCAAGCTTAAGTCATAGGTATCTGGAATTCCGAGATGATATTCTAAGCTAAAAAGCCATTATTTCACGTCTCTTTTAGTTAGAAGCAACCAAATACTCGCTTGATAAACGGCCAGATGAGTGAGAGCAATAAGTACACTTTTGTTACTCACCCAAAATCGGGTTTCTCGCAAACCATACTTCTCTATGGGCCGTGGTACCAGGTTCCAGATGGCCTCAAATGGAGCCCATTCAGCAAGGTAAGGCAGCTTAAATCCATAGGTCAGGACATTCGCACCAATAGGCTCCACAATTAACATCCAGAAAAGGATAATTGCGATCACAATTCCCGCACGCTTTAAGAGTAAGGACAGCAGCATACAAAAGCTCAGGAACAGAACAATATGCAGCCAGTAGGCCCCCAGGAAATTAATATGCCTGGTAACTGCATCCCAATCAGTAACCGGTGAAAACAAGTACCCAATAATAAAACCGGCAATCATTACCAGAATACTGGCAGCAGTAGCTAAGACACCGATTAGGAGCATTTTGGAACCTAGAAATTGACTCTTGCTCATACCGTCAATAATATTTTGCCTAAAGGTCTTATAATCAAGCTCATTGGTGATATTAATCACGATCAAGATGCCCAGAAAAATACTAATGCATTTATAGGCATAGGTCAGGTTTTGCCATATGTCTACAAAGTCAAAAATTGGCAAATCTGTTGCTTCCAAACCAGGAAACTGATCCAGGGAGAAGTCTTGTGAATCCAGAAACATCAGCAAAAGCTTAAACGCTACCGGTAAACTTAGAAAGGCAAATAGCCACATGCCTCCCATTGCCTTAAAATAGCGACTAGGCCAACTTTTGTAGTACTCTATACGTAACAGTCTAAGCATGGTTCGATACGAGATTTAAGAACTGATTCTCAAGCGTGCGCTTCTTACTGGCTATTTCAGACACTGTGATCCCCTTTTCAAACAAATACTGATTTATTTGCGCTCCGGAACGATCGGTTTGCAACTGTACTTTACCCGCAATTATTTCTGATTTTAGGGTTCCAGGAGCATCACTCAGAATTACTTGCAGTTGATCCAGATCTGTACTAACCACTTCAAAATATGAACCCTGAGAAAGTTCCTCCGCCACATTTCCACTGTGTATGAGTTTTCCTTGCTTCAATACACAGAAATCTGTGCACACCTTTTCCACCTCATCCAGAAGGTGACTGGCCAAAATAATGGTTCGGCCTTCGGCGGCAATGCGTCTTATGAGCGCTCGGATATCTGCAATACCCAGAGGATCAAGACCATTGGTTGGCTCATCCAGAATCATCACTTTAGGATCACTCAATAGTGCAGAAGCTATAGCCAAGCGTTGTTTCATCCCTAAGCTAAAGCTGCTAAATTTATCATCCTTGCGTTCCTCCAGGCCCACCCATTCCAGCGTTTCATGAATGCGGGAGGCGCCTATCTGCTTTATCTCAGCTGCGATTCTCAAATTTTGAACGGCGGTAAGATGGGGAAAGAAGATGGGGTGCTCCAGAATGGCTCCAATTCTCTGCCTTACCTTGTAGGAGCCCGGTTCACCATACCAACTATAGGATCCCGAGGTGGCATTCACTACTCCGAGGATCATGCCCAGCGTCGTAGTTTTACCACTACCGTTTGGTCCTAACAACCCAAATATCTGTCCCTCTTTAATGGTCAGATTAAGCTCTTGTACAGCTTTTACCTTCGCGTAATGCTTGGTTAGATTATTGGTCTGTAGTATCGGCTGTGCCATTATTAAGAAGATCGGTATTCATCAGGTTTAACAAAGACTCAGAATTCTCCAAACCAGCTTTAAAGACTTCCTCGATGGGTATCTCTCCCACTAGCTCAAAGAGTTGATAGTTGGAACTATCCTGTTTTATTAGGACGATATCCGTGATGATCTCATCCTCAGTTAAAAGATACAGACTAAGAGACAGCTCTTTACTGGCATAACTGGTGTAGGTTTCCATACCCTGAGCTTTAATTTCATACTGCACAATGGAATCTGTACCTTGTTTATATCGCCATTTTGAAGTGGTATCAACCTCGTATTGAAGCGCATACCTAATATGGCGTGTGAGATCGGAGGCAGCATCAAGTTCGAATAAGGTGGTAGCACTTCGAATCATGCTTTCCGGATACATCGTACGCTCATAAGCAGTGTATGGATATATGTCTTCCAGAGCCTGATGCGCAATTCCATACTGCGAGTTATCACAGGATGAAGCAAAGAAGGCAAGGAGAATAATAAGATTAATTCCCTTCAGTTTCATTGATATGCTTAAATCCCTCCATACTTACCAGACGATACATTTTACCAATATCGCGCAAATCCATTTCACCATATACTGAAGCCATGTAGCCATGTGTATCATCTCGAGCTAGCATGATAACTTCCGATACTATTCCGTCATCTTCATTGATATAGAACACGAAAAGACCATCCTTCTTACTCACTCTGGCATATTCCTCAAAGCTTTTGTCTTGGGCCAAATTGGTCAGTACGTTGTTTGCGGTGGCCCGACTAAAATCCATATAACCTTCCATTCCGTGAACTGATGCAGCGAGGTTCTTTGCCTGGGCATCAAAAGTGCTGTCTACTTCCATCTTAGCCATCATTTCAAAAAACTTTCCACTTATGGAAACATGTGCTCGATTGCTGTCTGCGGCATTGAAATTCGCGAGCTCCATTAAACTGCTTTCCTGAGCAAAAAACAGAGATGGCATTACTAATAAAAGGGCGAGTGCTCTCATAATTTTATGTTTTAGTTTGGGTGAAATTACGGTTTGGGTAGTGGATTGCCGCATTAGCTCTCGGTACACCTATCGTCAGGGTAGGTAAATGGTAGATTTTAAATGGTTAGTTGAAAACGCTCGGGGTAATCCCGGTACGATGAAGTCATCTTCGAAAAACTTCGGCTGTGATTTAAGCTTTCTATCGTCTATTCTCGTTTGATAACTCGATTATTTGGGTTTATACGTGATACTAGATATGGGATGTTTTCGTCTTCAAGGATGGTCTTTGAGTAACTTCATGGAAACATACGGCGTCTTTAGTGTAGTAGTGAAAGACCATACTCTTACGACTACTTTCTTTCTTAACCACCGGCTCTCCCCCATGCAACAAATTAGCGTGCCAGATCAGGAGGTCTCCCTTTCTCGCTAAAAAAACCTCCTTCTTTAGCTTATGCTTTTCAATCACGGATTGAATATGATCTTCATAATCATGGTAATCTTTTCGGCCAAGTTTATACCTTGATCCAGTATTACCGAAATCACGGTTCATGACGTAAGGGAGTTTATGAGAACCCGGGTAATAGTGAAGCTCCCCGGAGCCTTTTTCAATATCTTCCAAGGCTACCCAAACGGCAATAAGGTTGCCATAGGGAAAGGTAGTCATATGGATGGAATCTGAGTGTGCCTTTTGCTGACTCCCCTTGTAGAAATTGATACTCTGAAAGAGTTCTATTTCCTTGCCCATCAGAATCTTGAGAATATCCATAAGACGGGGATTAGAGCCAAAGTTCCAGAGGTCTGGTGATTGATGTATGGCGAACATAATCTTGTTTCCATATCGGAAATTAATCTTTCCGGAAGTGTATAAGGCTTCCACGGTTTCGTTGACATGATCTACCTCTTCATCGCTGAAAAATTTTTCTAGAATGACATATCCTTTATCTGACCAGGGCAATAATTTTTCCTTCTGATCATAATCCAGCTCTAAATAATTGGCATCCTTAGGCAGTTCAGAAATCGAACTTAACCGATCATATTTGTTGAGGGGAGACTCTAGATGCTTAAAATCCTCACTGGAAATGCTCGAATAGTATTTCTTCTTAAGGCCGAAACGCTTATAATGCGGAAGGTTATGGATCAGCTGCGACTTACGAAAGAAGTTGTACAACTCATAAGTGATCTTAAAGCTGCGAAGCTTATCCAATAGTGGCGTGGCCATAAACTGCAATCTTGAAATTCAGATTTTCAATATTAGTGAATATGCGATTGAACATAGGAGTTAATATAAACAGCATATCCTCCTACATCAATATCCCCGCCTTTGACTTTATGGGTGGTGGTAATTCGGTTTCATTCAGCATTTCCCGCAGATCAATTTCAATGGTGCGACACAGCGAAAGCATTGGTATATCATTGGCCATGCCGGAAAAGGGATTTTCGGAATAGTCTCCCACCAATTCCATCACCACATAAACCCAGGCAATCAAAGCACTTATTGGTATCGCCAACCAAAGGCCCCACGTCCCTAAATTGATCATTTCCGGTATAATACTAAAAGGAAGGAGTACAATAAATATCCCAATAAACACTCTACTCATATTAGCGTACTGCCTCGGCAGGGGGAACTTTTTAATACGTTCGCATTTGCCCTGATGCTCATAAAAATCATAGAGCACTCCAGACAAACTCATATGCCTGAAATCATCGATAAGATTTTGTTCTCTAAGTCTGGCCAAATCTCTAGACTGTGCATTGATTAATTGCGTTGCCGGATTGGCGCTATTCCTGATCTCCTCAATCTCTTCACGAGGAATCAATTTAGTAGGGTCAATTCCAGATAACTCATCCGATACCAAACCAATTCCTCTAAATCTTTGGTATCTGTTTGCCAATCTTCCTATAGGTCCAGACTGGCTTATATGTTCCCAGGCGGATGGTAAGAGAAGTTGATCGCGTAAGGTGTATAACCATGCGAGATGTCGATATACCAAGCGTTTTTTAATGGGTTCCAGGTCCTCCTTTACAAACTCTGAATCAGCAAAGAGTATGGTAAGATAGGTATCCACGTAAGATCCCCAGGCTCTGCTGCTGTTTACGATCGCCCCCCAAATCTTGCGTGCTTCCCACAACCTGTCGTAAGCGCTATTATTCTTAAATCCAGCATAAAAGGCAACGGCAGTGCCAATAACGGACACGGGCAACCAGGGAATACTGAATGTTATATATTCAAAATGATAAAGCGCGGCCACCAAGCCTACAAAACAGAGGAGCCAAATAATGTGAAATCCCGTCCAGCTGAAGACTTGCCAAATGCTGATACTTCTATTTACTATCATTTTCTAAGAATTTGCCTCATTCAACATGAACAATGTGTTGTTTATAACTAGCCCTGCCCTACCTCCTGCAAGTCCAGTAATTGTTCATCTTTGGACTGGTTAAGGTTTGGTTAATTGGTTTACTTCAATAAGCCCCGCTCTCAGCGGGGCTTTCTTTTTTTTAGTCTTGCTTGATCAGTACAGCGCTATATCCACCAATAATCAGATAATAATAACCGGCTTTAAGATCCGCCAAACTTATTGCTCTACTTTCGCCTACTTCCCCGGTTTGACATACTTTACCGCTAGTAGCCATAATGGTATATTTTTCCCCTTCAAAGCGCTGATTATCGATAATCAAAGTAGAATTCTGAACAGGATTTGGGTATATTCTGAGTGATTTCAGAGTTTGAGGCTCCTCCGGTAAACCAATCACGGCTGATCCAGGAAACAAATGAATCAGCAGCTCGTCCAATGTGGCTCTCCAGAGGCCCCAACTATGGCCTTCGGGATAAGAACGGTAATACTTATTGGGATAGTTTTTGCCCGGGAGGGAATCCCACATAGCTGTAAGTCCACCTTCATAGGTACCCCAAACACTCGGCATTGGCATGTCCTTATGACTATTCATAAATAACCCCAGAGCCTCATAGTTATTAGGCCACCATGCACCGGAATGCTGACCGGTTTTATAGAACACCTCCGGCCTTCCCATGACAATCAGGGCAGAAATATTTCCGCCAAAACTGGCCCCAATGGTGGCTCGGTTTAGACTATCAGGTTTTGTGGAATAATTGTTATCGATATACGGTACCAGCTCATCACAGAAAAAATCGCGGTATAAGTACCGTTGAGAGAAACCATATTCCTCATTTCTATCATTGGGTTTTACAAACACGCCAATGAGAGGCGAAATCAAATTGGAATCAATTAAGTTATCCATCACATTCTTGGCATTACCCAGCAATAGATATTCATGTCCGTCATGGAAATATGCCACCGGATAGGTTTTACTGGAATCATAGTTAGGTGGCAGATATATCTGTACCTCAAAAGATTTGCTCATGATGCTACTACTTACCGTCTTAAAAGTCAAAGCCCCTTGAGGAACATTGGGATAAGACAAAATCTCCCAGGGCCTTATATACCCAGGCATAGCCAATTCAGAATTCGGGCCAAAACCACCGGAAACTTGGTTTGGATTGTTGGGGTCCAAAATCCAATTGCTGCCATTAGTCACAAACTTATAATCCAAGCGGGCATTTTTCTCAAAATACTTAGTCAGAAAGAAGAAGTTCGTAGCGGGGATGTTCATTAAGGTAAAACCAGGAGTAGATGGGTTCCAACCGTTCATATCTCCAGCCACCTGAACCGTGTTGAAATTTCCGGTAAGTATAAAATTGGCAGCAGAATCATTTTCAACCAGGGGAAATTGTGAATTCGCCGTCATGAAACTATCTACCCTCGCCTGGCGCAGTGGTGCGGAGGTTGCGAATAAACTATTTACAAAATCTTGAAAGCTCTGTGCATTTAGGTGAATGCCTGACAGTAAAAGACTTAACAGAATAAATTTCCTCATCAGTTAAAAGATTGAATAAGGCCGTAAATCTCTGATATTTAATGAAACTATGAAACGGGTTAAAAACTTCCCTCGTTAAATCCAGGCTAGCCGGCTTCCGTGCTTATTTCTAGCCATGTCTTAAACCTTTTACTTTAACAAGACTCTAACAAGAGCTTATTCATTATTACTGCATATTTGCCATCTAAACCTACTTTATGCGTTACATCTCCTTTATTATGGCCTTAATGGCCTCTTGCTATATCTCTGCCCAAAGCTTTAGCGGCAGTGCAACCTACAAAACAGCCAGCCAGGTACCATTTAAGATGGAAGGATCAGATATCTCTCCAGATCAGAAGAAAATGATGGAGGAGAGAATGGCGAAGGCTATGCAAAAAGAATTTGAGCTAAAATTCAACAGAAATGAATCCATTTACAGTGAGGTAGAAGAATTGGAAAAGGAAGGACAGCGTGGAATGCGCTTCATGAGCATGATTATGGGAACCGGTGGAATCCTTTATAAGAATGTAAAGGAAGGGACCTATTTGGACAAAGTAGAGTTTTTCGGCAAGCAGTTCTTGATTATGGATACCATCGAAAAGCTGGATTGGAAGCTGGAAAAAGGCAGCAAAGCCATTGGGAAATATCAGTGCAACAAGGCTACCGCCCAGAGAGTGGTCACCATCAGTCGATCGGAAACGAACGATGGAGAAAGCCATGACACCACCTATAGTGATACCATTAATATTACGGCCTGGTACTCGATGCAAGTTCCGGTAAGCAATGGACCGGCACAATATGGAGGCTTACCCGGATTGATTATGGAATTAAATGATGGCACCACTACTATGCTGTGCACGCGACTGAGCTTGAAACCCGGAGAGGAGATTGAAATTAAGAAACCTGAGGGAGGCGAAGAGGTAAGTCAAGAGGAATATGAAAGAATTACTCAGGAAAAGCTTGAAGAAATGAGACGCATGTACCGTCGTCCCCGAGGACAGGGCAGTGGTTCAATGGAAATACGCATCGGACGATAATTAAAGCTTACCCCATTGAAAAATATATTTCTCCCTCTTTCGCTGGTATTCTGCTTTACCAGTTTGGCTCAAAAGTCTTTCACCATCGACGGCAAACTCACCGATGAAAAAGGTGCGCCCCTGGAAATGGCAAATTTGTTGGTAATGAACATGGCGGACAGCAGCATGGCAGCCTACGGATTTTCTGATGCAGATGGTGAATTTAAATTGTTGGTACCGCCCGAATCTGAGCTTACCCTGAAAATTTCCTACCTGGGCTATAAACCTCTGGCTGAAAGTCTCAGATCTGGTGCTGCCGGCGAGGCTCTGCAGCTAACTTATACCCTTGAACCTGATCCTGAAATGCTGAATCAGATTGAGATAGTTGAAGAAATGCCGATTGTCGTTTCCGGAGACACGATCAGTTATCGTGCGGATGCTTTTGCCACGGGAGAAGAACGCAAACTGGAAGATGTTTTAAGGAAACTTCCTGGTTTTGAGGTTGATGATGACGGTCAGGTTACTGTAGAGGGTAAAACCGTTGAAAAGGTTATGATTGAAGGGCAAGATGTATTTGATGGCGATAGCAAGGTAGCCACCAAAAATTTGCCTGCCAATGCGGTAAGTAAAGTACAAGTGCTGCGCAACTATGAGGAAATCAGCCCATTACAGGGACTAAGTAGTGATGACAGAATTGCCCTCAACATCAAACTTAAAGAAGGTAAGAAGAATCTGTGGTTTGGCGATGCGGAAGCTAAGATTGGTACTCCCGAGCGCTATTTGCTTCATGGCAATGCCTTTTATTTTAGTCCTAAAACCAGTTTCAACCTGATTGGCGATATGAATAATATTGGTAAATCTGCCTTTACGGTCAGGGACTACTTCAGATTTAGTGGCGGATTTAGAAAGCTGAGTGGACGGTCTGGTTTTAATATGAACTTCGCTTCTGATGATATGCCCATTCCATTGGGGCAAAATAACCGTGCGGAGGAAGTAATTGGCAATTTTGGAGCCGCCAATTTTAGCTATAAGCCGCGAAAAGACCTTAAGCTTTCTGGTTTTGTGATTGCCAATAACAATCGAATAATAAGTCCGTATGAAACGAATAGAAATTACATTGGTGCCGATTCCCTCGGTACGGAAACATTGGTAACCAGGGATCAACAAAACAATACCGTGGCTCTGGGGAAATTCTCTGCCACCTATGAACCAAGCGATGGCTTCTATCTCAATTATGATTTCTTTGCCAAAGTCTCAGACATCAACACCAGTAATTTACTGCAATCAGATTTTGGTGAAATTCAGAATGATTATCTCACCCTGGAAAACCAAAAACCCTGGAGCTTACAGCAGAACTTGGAACTCTTTAAAAATTTTGGCGATGATGTCTTTGCGGTTGAGATCCAACACTTGATCAAGAAACAAGACCCCACGCTGAGTTTGGATGGCACTACCCTACCCTTCAGCATCATAGATTCCTCCATCACAGAAGTGTGGCAAGAAAGGTTGATCAACAGTCAAAGCTTTGAGGGTAGAGCAAGCTATTACTGGGTTTTCAACAAGAATAATCACTTTGAATTCAACCTGGGTGGAATCTATAACGATCAAGATTATGATTCCAGAATTTTGGAAGGACTGTCTGAGGAAGGTGAGGAACTGGGCGATTCCATTAATCCATTAAGTAATGACGTAAGCTTTAATCTGGCGGATGTTTTTGCCGGGATCCATTATAAAACCAAATTTGGGAAATTCACCTTCAGACCAGGCTTCAATTATCACTATTATAATGTTGCGCAAAATTATCCCGGGAAAGAAGTTAGTGGTCAGTATGGCATCTTCCTCCCTGATGCACTTCTTCGCTATAGCATCTCTAACAGCCAGGGATTTGATCTTCGCTACAGCATGTCCGCCAATTTTTTTGATGTTAATGATGTGATTAATGGCATTATTATCCAGAATTACAATAGCCTGTTTACAGGGGCCGATGATCTGCTATACTCTACCCGCCACCAGGTTAATCTCAATTACCGGAATTTTAATCTCTATAACTTCACGACCATCTTTGCCGGTATAAGCTATAGTCGCTCTGCGGATGGAATTACCAACCAGGTACAATTCTTCCCCACCGCTCAGGGATTGCAACAAGTACAAAGCCCTATAAATGGTGATGGGTTTAATCAGAATGTGAGCAGCTATGCCGTGTATTCCAAGAAGTTTAAATATTTCAAAACGGATGCGCGTATAAACCTGGGATACAATACCGTGAATAACAGAATTGACGGTGAGAATAATGTCAACAATACCTTTACCCAGAATTATAGAGCCGGCTTTGGCACTAACTTCGATAAATTCCCCAATGTGGAAATAAGCTATAATTTCAGTTTAAATCAATATTCAGGTTCCCGGTCAGCAAATGACTTCAGCAATCACAGGCCCAGTATTGAGCTGACGGCAGTGTTCATGAAGAATTACACTTTCCGCACTGATTATAGCTACAATAATTATGGAATTGCTGGGGGAATTCGCACCACTTTTGATTTCCTGAATGCCAGTCTTGAATATCAGCGAAAATCCAGCCCGTGGATGTTTAGCGTGGAAGGTTTAAACCTCCTCAACACCGAAATTATCCGTGAGGATGGATTGAGTAACAACTTAATTAGCACTACCGCATACACCGTCTTGCCCAGGTACATTCTATTTGGGGTTAGGTACGATCTATAATAGCTTGTTTGCTTCCAAAATCTGTTTTAAGTTTAACCAAACATAATTTGCAACCGATGAATAAACTTATTGCTATACTATTTTCCCTGGCTCTTCCTGCGGGTCTTTACGCTCAGAGCGTAGATGAAATCCTAAATAATTATTTCGAGAACACCGGTGGTATTAAAAAATGGAAGGAAATGAAAACCTCCAAAATGACCGGAAAAGCTCCCAGTCCGCAGGGTGAATTTGTTTTTGTAGTATATAATAAGCGTCCTAACCTCTTTAAAATTGAGGTTGATATTCAGGGGAAAACTTTAATTCCCACTGCCTATGACGGGGAAGTAGCCTGGGGATTAAATCCCTTTGGTGGTGGCACCACGGCTCAGAAAGTGCCGGAAGATATGGCCTGGACGGTGGAGGATCAGGCTGAATTTGAACCTGTATATATTGATTATAAAAAGAAGGGTCATGAAATCACATATGAAGGCGAAGAAACGATTGACGGAGCCGAGACCTATAAGCTAAAATTGGTCAAGAACAAGAATAACGATAAGGAGGAGATCATAGAATATCACTTCTTTGACAAAGAAAACTTTGTTCCTATCATGGTGCGCAGTAGTGTTTTAGTTGGCCCATCTAAAGGCACGGAATCAGAAACTTACATGAGTGACTATCAAGAAACGAAATACGGAATTTACATGCCATTTTACATTGAGACTCGATCAAATGGCCAGGTAGCACAGAAGATCGTAGTGGAGAAAGTTGAAATAAACGTGGCTCTTGATGACGCTATATTTACCTATCCAGAGCCGGTGATTGAGGAAACTCCCACGGAAGAGGCACCCCAAACTGAAGAGGGAGGTAACTAGGCTTTTGCAAAATCATTTAATCATGAGGAGATATATACCAGTGATGGCCATGGTATGGTTATTCACCATACCTACTGTTGCTCAAGTATCAGGCGAGTTTTTATTTGGAAGCATTCGCGCCAGACAAATTGGACCCGCCGCCATGAGTGGCCGCATTGCTTGTTTGGATGTGGTAAATAGTGATCCCAGTATTATGTACGTCGGCTCGGCAGGTGGAGGGGTTTGGAAAAGCCAAAGTGCCGGTGCCACATTTCGACCGGTATTTGATGACCACACGCAGAGCATAGGAGCCATCGCAATTGATCAGCAGCATCCAGATACTGTATGGGTTGGTACCGGTGAACCCTGGGTAAGAAACAGCGTGTCTGTAGGAACCGGAGTTTATCGATCTACGAATGCCGGGGCGAACTGGAAGCTTATGGGACTACCGCATAGTGAGCGTATTAGTAAGATTATTATCCATCCAGACAATCCACAAATTGTTTGGGTGGCTGTGCAAGGAGCACTTTGGAGTGCCTCAGATGAGCGAGGAGTTTATAAGACCTCGGATGGCGGAGTTTCCTGGCAAAAGCAATTGTATATAGATGAAAATACGGGTGCGGCTGATTTGAGCCTTGATCTTAATGATCCTGATGTGCTTTATGCCACCATGTGGAGTCATCGACGTTATCCTCATTTCTTTGATTCCGGCTTAAAATACGATGAGGCTGAAGGCAAAAGTGCCTTGTACAAGAGTTCTGATGGAGGAGAAACCTGGAGGAAGCTTGACAATGGCCTGCCCAACGGCCTATTGGGTAGAATGGCCGTGGCCGTAGCGCCAGGTAACTCTGAGCTGGTTTATTTATCGGTGGAGAGTGACCTAAAGAATACCAGTGGCCTTTATCGCTCTGATGATAGTGGTGAAAGCTGGAAGTTGACGAACCGTGAATTTGGTATGACCGTGAGACCATTCTATTTCTCACGTCTGGTGGTAGATCCGAATGATGATAGTACCTTGATAAAGTGCGGTCTCAATGCTAATATTAGTAAGGATGCCGGGGAAACATTTAGAGGAATCGGCAGTGGAGTACATTCTGATATTCATGCCGTTTGGATTGATCCTAATAATTCAAAACACGTGCTACTCGGAACGGATGGGGGAGTATATGAATCCTACGACGGAGCATATATGTTTAAGATGTATATGAATCTACCCGTTTCACAGTTCTATCATGTCAGTGTGGATATGGATCGGCCCTATAATGTTTACGGTGGACTGCAGGACAACGGATCATGGTTTGCCCCTTCTCAAAAAGCCGGAGGAATTACCAATAGTGATTGGAAGAACACTTACGGGGGTGATGGCTTTTATTCTTTCCGGCATCCCACAGATCCTGATGTTATTTATGCCGAATTTCAAGGGGGTCAGTTGGTACGTTACAACTCCAATACTGGTGTAGCACAGGATATTAAACCCTACCCAGATGAGGAGGAGGATAAGTATCGCTTCAATTGGAACGCTCCTCTTTATCAAAGTCCTCATAACCCCGATCGCATCTACTTTGGAGCCCAGTATCTCTTTGTGTCGCAAGATCGTGGTGATAAATGGCAAAGAATATCTCCCGATCTAACCACCAACAATCCCGAACGTCAAAAACAAAAAATTTCAGGTGGGATATCCACTGACAATTCTACCGCTGAGAACAATACAACCATATATACCATTGCAGAGTCTCCTTTAAATGAAAAGATTATATGGGTAGGTACGGATGACGGCAATTTACAGGTAACTAAGAATCAAGGGAAAAAATGGAAGAACAGTGCTCAAAATATACCAGACCTGGCGTCCGGCAACTGGGTTAGTTTTGTGGAGCCCGGTCATTTTTCTGAGAACACTATGTACGCTTGTTTCGACAATCATCGGCAAGGTGATATGAACACCTATGTGTATAGAACGGAAGATCTTGGTAAAAGTTGGCATCGACTGAATACCAGTTCAGTAGAAGGTTATGCCTTATCAATCAGAGAAGACTTGGAAAATGAAAACCTACTGTTTTTGGGAACCGAATTTGGATTATATATCAGTTTGGATCGAGGAGAAACCTGGAACAGATTCACCAATAACATGCCCAAAGTGGCGGTGAGAGATATGGTGATTCACCCCAGGGATCATGCCCTGGTTATGGGTACTCATGGCAGAGGGGTAATTATTATAGATGATATCAGTGCTTTACGACAGATAAATGATGATATATTAAGTAAGCCTGTTCACTTTTTTAACACTCAACCTACTGTGTTGAGAGACCCGGGAGCGGGAGGCAGCTGGTTTGGAGGAGCAGGAAACTATGTAGGAAGCAATCCCAATACCAATGCTCAGATTGTTTACTACCTACAAAAGCGCCACACCTTCGGCAAGATGTACTTTGAAGTTTATGACGCTGATGGAAAACTGCTCAGAGAATTACCCGCCGAAAAGCGAGCTGGAATTAATATTGTAAGCATGCCTACTTCATTGAGTAAGCCCAAGGCCGCTCCTACCAATAATCGCATGGCTCTCTTTGGTTCTACTGTTGGTCCCAACCTTGCGGCGGGAGACTATACCGTAAAGCTGATAAAGAAAAAGGATACTATGACCACTTCCTTTAGTCTGGCTTATGATCCAAATTCTCCGTACACCATTGAAGAGCGTAAGTTACAAAGAGAAACTGTACTTAAACTTTATAAGCTCAGTGAAGACATCGCCTACTTTTACTACGAAAGTGAATCTCTGTCCAAGCAACTCGAAGAAAAAGCGAAGCAACATCAGGAGCTAAGCGATGATATGCTTTTGTTAAAGTCACAGCTGGATACCTTTAAAAATACTTTGGTGGCTCTGGAAGGTGATTTTTACGTGGATTCAGGGGAAGAAATTAGAGAGCGGGTTTCAGATTTATATCGATTGGTAATATCCTATCCGGGCAGGCCTTCTGAATCTCAACTTGCACGCACAGAAATACTGGAGGAAGAGACGGCAGAAGGAGGATCCAGATTTGCCCAACTAAGGGCGAGCATGGAAACCGTAAATAAAAGCATATCTGATCTCGGTGGTGATCCAGTGATCGTTCGAAGTAAGGAGGAATACATAGCAGGCAAAGCCAATCGCTCAGGGAGCAATTATCAACAATACCAAAATCTGAATTTGGATTTTAGATGTTGGTATATAAACTGATGGCAACAGGTACAATAAGCAGGCTCACTTTACATTTTACCGATATTTACTCATCCACCAGCTCCCTGTGAATAAGAGTTTAGACTTTTCTCTCCTGGATTAACCAAGCAGATCTAGCGATCACCAGGTTGCGATTGCGATCCACTTAGGCTAAGTCTTCTTATGATGTAACCCAAAATGGGGAAGATAATGTTTGGCGCTATCTGATTGTACTGTGGTGGGTCGGCCTGAATATGGGTAAAGAGGGCGCCTATGGCCCAAATGTAAATGAGGTTTGTGCCCATTAACCTGTACTTAGGCACAATGATCAGAACAGCCATAATCATTTCAATAATACCGACCGGGTACATCATCCAGGTGGGATATCCCCAACTTTGAAAAGCTTCTACTTGCTGCTCTGCACCGATGATTTTAAAAAATCCGGCGGCAAAAAATGCAAGTGCCAGGAAGCCACTGAGAATCCAGGCCAATACTTTCTTGGTTTTTGCGGACATACTTTTTTGGTTTTAAATGCGCATTAAAGATATCACGGTATGAGATCATGCATTATCAGATAGCTGACATCGTACACACCCGCTGTCCCCAACCACAAGCTCGCAATTATTTTACCACCAATCAACTAAAAGTTTATCAAGCATACCTGATTATCAACCAGAGTGATGCTTGGGTTGATAAGATTTAGATCAAGCTTTCGAAAGGGTGCTGGGTTTAAAGGAAGGAAAAACCACCAGGAGTTACTTATCGCAAAACATCACTCAATTCCTTCTGACGATCAAAGGCACTCTTGGCAAAAGAACAGAGGGGAAGAATCTTCATCTCTCTATCACGTGCGTATTTTACCAGTCGCTTGAGCATCAAGTCCCCTACCCCTTTTCCTCTCAACTGATCACTAACCCAGGTATGGTCAATGATTAGCAATCGGTCACCAGCCCTGGAGTAAGTCATCTCGGCCTGGTCGCCCAAAAAAGCGCGGCCTTTATTATTGCTTTCTGCGATCTCAATTTCCATGGCCACGAAAATATACTGGCGCATCAAATAATCGAGCCTCAACACATTAAAATCTTCGCCCAAGATGCGATATCATTATATTCACAAACATTCTGGCATAATATATCCACATCAAAACCAAATATTTCTGAATATCCCCCTGGTGATTTATAAATTGCGAAGCCTAACATTCGGAATCCGCGGATGATCAAAAGAGAAATAAAATTACCCCCCAGGGAGTACTATCCAGCCGATCCCTGGCGATTTGTGCAAACTAAACTGTCTCCCAATTTTCTTGGCCGAGACGAGGCAATCTTCACTACATCCAACGGTTACATGGGTATCCGTGGCAGTTATGAGGAAGATGAACCTGTGCACCAACGAGCTACCTTCATCAATGGTTTTCATGAAACCTGGCCCATAATTTATGGTGAAGAGGCTTATGGTTTTGCCAAAACCGGTCAAACCATGATTCCGGTAACGGATGCTTCCGTAATAAAACTATTTATTGATGATGAGAGCTTCTCGTTACGGCATGCTTACCTTTCTGAATTTGAGCGTTCTTTGGATTTTAGAGATGGCGTATTACGCAGAACCCTGATCTGGGACACCGCAGCAGGTAAGCAAGTTAAAGTTGAATCGGAGCGACTGGTATCGTTTCCTGAGCGTCATATGGCGGCAGTAAAATACTCCATCACTCTCCTTAACGACGACGCGCACATTGCCCTGTTTTCCGACATTAAATGTGATCAGATCAACCATCAGGAAAAAGGTGGCGATCCTCGCATGGATCACCAGATGCTTCATGAAGTTTATAGTCCGGCCTTACAACGCGTGGACGGCCAGCGCATATTGCTTGGTCATCAAACCAAGAACAGTGGCTTAAAAGTATTGTGTGGTGTTGATCACGAGTTTCATGCAGATTCAGAATTCAGCATTAAGGTTAGACATGATGATTTCCACGGAAGGGTAACCTATACCGGAGAGGCGCCAAAAAACAGTACTGTTACGCTCTATAAATACATTACCTATCACACCTCATCACCGGTGCCATCCTTTGAGGATTTGGCAGATCGAGCAGAGCAAACACTAGATAGGGCGGTAAGTTATCACTATGACAAATTGGTGAAATTGCAACGGGACTACCTGGATGATTTTTGGGATGACAGTGATATTGAAATCACTACTACTGATCCCCAGGTTAATCAAAACCTCAGGTTGCACCTTTATCATATTCTTGCCGCTTCCGCGCGCGTTCAAAATTCGGGAATCGGTGCCAAGGGCTTAACAGGTTCTGGATATGAAGGCCATGCTTTCTGGGATATGGAGATCTATATGCTCCCATTTCTTATCTACAACCTGCCAAGGGTGGCCAAGAACCTGCTGATCTATCGGTATAATATGCTTGACAAGGCCAGGGAATGGGCGAAAACCCTTAATCAGGAAGGAGCGATGTTTCCGTGGCGAACCATTACGGGCGAAGAGGCTTCTGCCTTCTTTGCTGCCGGTACTGCACAGTTTCACATCAATGCCGACATTGCCTATGCCGTGCGCAAATACGTTGAAGTGACTGGCGATATTGAGTTTCTTGAACTCTATGGAGCAGAAATATTGGTAGAAACAGCACGCCTTTGGGCTGATCTGGGTTTCTTTAGTAAAAGTGGCAAG
The DNA here is from genome assembly GCA_965229445.1 of Owenweeksia sp. GTDB lineage: Bacteria > Bacteroidota > Bacteroidia > Flavobacteriales > Schleiferiaceae > Owenweeksia. The sequence goes on along the minus strand of OZ245876.1, from coordinate 1,605,088 downwards.
TTTCATATACATGGCGTAACCGGTCCAGACGAATATAGTGCCATCGTGAATGATAACACCTTCACAAATCTGATGGCAAAAGACAATATGCTCTATGCCTATCAGGTGGTGCATATGCTTAGAACCAATCGACAAGAATCTTTTGAATTCTTACAGCGAAAAACCAAGCTTCGAGACAATGAGTTGGAGCAATGGTTGAAGGCCTCGGAGAATATGTTTGTTCCTTATAATGAAGAACTTGGGGTAAACCCTCAGGATTCCTCCTTCCTTGAAAGAGAAAAGTGGGATTTGGAGAGTACGCCCAGAGAAAAGTTTCCATTGCTCCTGCATTATCATCCTTTGGTATTATATCGCTTTCAGGTAATAAAGCAGGCAGATGTGGTAATGGCCATGTTTCTTTTGGGTCATGAATTTTCTGATGAACTTAAGAAGCGAAACTTCGACTATTATGATCCGCTAACTACTGGCGATTCATCTTTGTCTGCCAGCATACAGGCAATTGTAGCAAATGAACTGGGATATGCTGATCTGGCTACACGCTACTTTACCTATGCCATGTTTATGGACATCGCTGACATTGGCGGAAATGTTGGTCACGGTTTGCACCTGGCGTCAATGGGCGGAATATGGATGAGTGTGGTTTACGGCGTAGGTGGATTGCGGGATCACAAAGGTGAAATGCATTTCAATCCTAAACTCAATCATGCGATTACCGGTGTTAGTTTTAAAATGCAGGTAAGAGGCAGCAGATTTAAGGTGGATATTACCCCTCATCAAACAAGCTATAGTCTGTTGGAAGGGGAACCAATTGAGATTTTTCACCGGGGTGAACGTATCGAATTAAGCTCAGGATTGTCTATAAGCAGAAAATAGAAGTCACAAGGAATGAAAGGTTTATTGATGATTTAATTCATGTCGCAATCTGAAAAAGACCTTAATCACCCTCATCTTCGCAAGAGTTTCGAAGTACCAGCCTCTATTAGGGGCACCATGAAGTTTTTGGAATTTGTTCATTGGAAACTTGCGCTATACTTCGCTCTGAAACTCTTTTTTACGCCACTGAAATTCTCTATTTCAAAACGAGAACATCAAACCAGAAACCAGGCTAAAAGAGTAAGAATACCACTTGAAAATGGTCATGCCAGCCTATTTGAATGGGGTTCTGGTGAGGATACCGTGTTGATTATGCATGGCTGGAGTGGACGCGCAAGTCAATTTTTTAGGCTGATTGACAAACTAGTCGAAAACGGGTTTCATGTTTATTCGGTTGAAGGCCCTGCTCATGGCGATTCACCCGATAAAAAATCCAATATGCTTGATTTTGTTAAAGCTATAGAATGGACACAACAAAATCGTGGCCCCATCAATGCATTAATTGGTCATTCTTTAGGAGGAGTGGCGATATTCCATGCGCATCGAAATCTGAATGGTATTTTTAAGAAGCTAATTACAGTAGGAATGCCCGCAACCATCCGTGGTGTTATCGACGACTTCTGCAAAGCAGTGAATGCCAGTACAAGGGTAGCCGATGGCATTGTAGCTGATATTGAGAAGAGCTTCTCGGTAAGAATTTCTGATGCTTCCGCAGTGACTCTCGCTAAACAATGGAATCCCGCAGGCTTAATCTTTCACGATGAGCTTGATACTGATGTAAATATTGAATCTGCCTATGAATTATCGGCCGTTTGGACAAATGCTGAGCTCATCGTAAGCAAAGGACTGGGGCATCGCAGAATTCTTTCTGATCCAGAAATCCACAATCATATCTTGAAAGAGCTAAGGTCATGAGAACTTTGGTGCAGCTTTTGCGTTGATCACAGAAACACTCTAAGAATGCGATTATTGATAATATTGATGTTGTTACTTGGCTTGATGTCTTGCCAGGCGCAATCAACTGAGACTAACAAAGCAGATATGAAGAAAAGTGAATTAACATTTAAGGTCAATAAAAGCGACGAGGAATGGCGTAATCAACTCAGTGAAAGTCAATACTATATTCTTCGGCAAGCTGGCACGGAACGCCCTTTCACCGGAGAGTACAATTTACATTTTGAAGATGGTGTCTATCACTGTGCCGCCTGCAATGCAGCCTTATTTAACAGCGATGCCAAATTTGAATCACATTGTGGTTGGCCCAGCTTTGACCGAGCGATGGGTGATAGCACGGTAGTTGAGAGAAAAGACAAAAGCCACGGTATGATACGCACTGAAATCCTCTGCGCAAGCTGTGGTGGTCATTTAGGTCATGTATTTAATGATGGTCCTACAGAAACCGGTATGCGTTATTGCATTAACTCCGGTTCACTAGACTTCGAAAATGAGGGTGAAAAGTGAACCTCAAAGGTTGTTCGAAAATCCCACGATCTAAATAACTTATTCCCAATGACTTGTGTTTTTCGCAAGTTGCGTAAAAATGACAACCTCAAAGGTTTAGTAAACCTTTGAGGTTGTCATTTAGATGGAATGTATTCTCATACCCTAAATTTGCAGCATGCGGATAGATATTATCACCCTCCTCCCCTCCTTGCTGCAAAGTCCCTTTAATGATTCTATTATGCTGCGAGCTCAAAAGAAAGGTCTCGCAGAAGTTCACCTTCAAGACTTGCGACCCTACGGACTGGGAAAACACAAGCAACTAGATGATTACCAGTTTGGTGGAGGCGCTGGCTTAGTCATGATGTGTGAGCCTATTTTTAACATCATTGAAGACCTTAGCCAGGAAAGAAATTATGACGAAATTATCTATATGACCCCAGATGGTGAAGTGTTTAATCAAGCTATGGCTAATAGCCTTTCGCTAAAACAAAACTTGATCATTCTATGTGGTCATTATAAAGGTATTGATCAGCGTGTCCGCGATGAATTAATCACAAAGGAGGTATCTATTGGCGATTTTGTGATGAGTGGTGGAGAATTGGGAGCAGCGGTTATGAGTGATGCCATTATTAGATTAATACCAGGCGTATTAAATGACGAATCATCCGCCCTTACCGATTCCTTTCAGGATGGGCTATTAGCGCCTCCGGTATATACCAGACCCTCGGATTTTAGGGGACTGAAGGTTCCTGACCTTCTCCTATCGGGTAACTTCCCCAAAATTGAGGAATGGAGACATGAGCAAGCTATGGAACGTACCGCTAGTCGACGACCGGATTTATTGAAGGATTAGTTTCACTTTAAGATCAAATTATTGTAATATTGCGCTCCGTTTATCTACAAGATATAATTATGGATAAACAACTGATTATCAACCTCTGGCAAAAGTTGTGAATGTTGGTCGTCAGAAACTATCAAAGTAGTTTAGAGCAATGGATCTGGTAAAATTCGTACAAGACGAGTACATCGAAAGAAAGGATCTCCCTAAATTTTCAGCGGGAGATACTATTACCGTTTATTACAAAATTAAGGAAGGGAATAAGGAACGGACCCAGTTTTTCCGTGGTGTTGTTTTACAACGTCGTGGATCTGGAGCAACCGAAACCTTTACCATCCGCAAAATGTCTGGCGACATCGGCGTGGAAAGAATATTTCCAGTAAATCTACCTTCCATAGAGAAGATCGAGATTAACAAAACCGGTTCGGTGCGCCGTGCACGTATTTTCTACCAAAGAGAACGCAGAGGTAAGGCGGCCAGAATTAAAGAAAAAAGAAGTTAATCACTTCTGTAAAGTTAAAAGGCCGTCACGCACTGAGCGTGACGGCTTTTTTTATGCCCTTTCTTCTTAGCTAGAGGTGAAGTTTACAACTTCGAAGTGATTACAAACACGGTTCTTCTGTTCCGGGCCCTGCCCTGCTCGGTAGCATTGTCTTCGATTGGTCGGGATTCTCCATAACCATGGTGCGAAAGCCGGGAACTGCTAATTCCCCTGGCGATAACATAATCATAAACGGTTTTAGCCCGATTTCTCGATAAAACCAGATTGTCCTGATCATCACCGACATTATCCGTGTGACCCTGTATATCCGCTTTTAAACCGGGATTATCCTTTAGATATAAAATAAACTCTTCAATCACATTGCGCGACACTTCATCCAAACGATAGGAATTCGTACCAAAATTTATATCATTCAATTTGTACTCTCTACCAAGCTCTAATTCAACCGCCTCTAATTTAGTTTCAATCACTGCACCGGGAGATTCAGGTTTTATATAACTCGAACTAAATGCCAGACCCTTCTTTCGCACCGATATGATTAAATCTTCATCTGGTTTGGCCTGTATAACTCTGGCATAATTTCCCGTCTCCTTATCCACATTAATCTTGGTTATCTCTTTCGTTTTCAAATTCTTAATCTCCAAGGAGGTGGTTTTTAAATCTTCTTCAGGATCATCCTTAAGGGTACCGCTAACCAGAATCACTTCTTCGGGACGAGCGTACTCGGGCATCTCAAAGCTGAAGATATCCCAGCCCGAACCCTGACTGAGTTTGTTGGAAGCAAAAAAGGCCGTTTTTCCATCTAAGCTTACCACTAATCCCAAATCATCATTTTCAGTATTAATGGGATACCCAATGTTTAAGGGCTTTTGCCAAAGGGTATCACTTGCCATTTGAGAATAAAATATGTCAAATCCACCCAGACCCTGGTGACCGTCAGAAGTGAAATAAAGCGTCCTGCTATCACTGTGAATGAACGGTGACTTTTCATTTCCCTTGGAGTTGATGGTCTTACCGAGGTTTTGCGGGGCACTCCAACTGCCATCCTCCAATCGTGTGCAAACATAAATATCCAGACCACCCTGTCCTCCTTTCCTGTTGCTGGTAAAAAAAAGCTTGTCTCCGTTCGCTGAAACACTGGCCTGACTCTCCCAGGCGTCTCTTAGATTGATATGATCTCCAACACTTCTGGGCGTAGACCAATATCCATAAGCATCAACCTCCGACCAAAAAATATCACAGTTCTTGTATCCATTAAGGTCCTCACAAACAGTAAAGTACAACTCGGTATTGTCGGCCGTAATGCTGGGACCCCCTTCGTTGTAACTTTGATTAAACGGGGATGGCATCGGATCGCCCATGGTAAAATCCCCAGATTCAGTCCTTTCTGCCATACTAAACTCTTCTACCAATCGGGTACTCGCTGCTGGTCCATCACGTCGGTTCACTTTTTTACTCCGGCGCGTGAAATAAAAGCTTTGCTGATCCGGAGAAATACTAACCAGGTACTCATCACTAATGGTACTTACCTTTCTCACCGATCTGGGCTTAAAATCTATAGGCTTCGCATATAATTCTTGCTTTAACCTGGCTTCGGCCAGAGCATCCTTTACTTCGCGATCATAGCCATAGTCCCGATCCCGATCATCGAGAAAGTCTTCAAACAGGTGTATCGCTCGTTCATACTTTTCATTCTCCAACAGGATAGAACCGAGATAGTATTTCACCTCAGAATTGTAATTGGGACACTCTTTTAAAAGTCGGGTCCACAAGGCTTCCGCCTGAGGCAAGCGCATCATCTTTACGTATAAATCGCCCAGCAAAAACAAACCATCGGCATAGGTCTCATCAATCATTACCGCCTTTCTCAGGTATCGTTCCGCCTCACGGTAATTTTTGGCCCGCCAGTGCTTTAATGCTTTAGGAATCTGCTCTTTAGCCAACTCCTCTACCTCCTGATCACAGGAACCAAGTTCAGGCTGAGCACGTATAAAATATACCGTGCAAAAAAGTACGATCGTACCTATTATCCTGACGCGATTTGTATAACTTCTCATTGAATCCTTGCCTTTTCCTGCGCCTCCTCTACCAATTTTACCTTTTGCTGTCTGGCCTGTTCAACTAATTTATTGGCCTGCTTTCTAGCTTCCTCTACTAATTGAGTAGCCTTTTTATCAGCTTCATCCCTAATTTTATCCGCCGCTACTTTAGCCGCTTTCTCTGCCAGGAAATTACCCTTGGCCTCATCTTCTAGCTTTCTCGCTTGTTTGTTCGCTTCCGATCTTAGTTTTGCGGCCTGATTCTCCGCCTCCGACACCAAGGCATCACCTTGCCTCTGAGCCTCAGCAATCAACTCATCTCCCTTTTTCTCCGCCTCGGATACCAGCTCAGCCGCTTTGGCATTGACCTGGTCTTTAGCATCATCAACCACCTCCTCTACTTTTTTGGTCACCTCATTCACCGCCTCATCAATAATAGAACTGCCCAGGTCTTTAAGTGAAGTACTAAGGGTTGGATTTGAAGAGGTACCCCCTATCAATACCTTGAGGTCGATCTTTTGGTTAGGATCTGAACCCAATTGGCTCAATAAATTTGCAGCACCAATATCCTTTAAGGGTAGACTAACATCCATGGTGTAATCCAAGCTCTTATCAAGTCCCATGCTACCTGATACCACACTTTTAAAACTACCAGAAGTTAAGGTGAAAGGATCCGTCTCAATTCTTCCATTCTCGATGCGATAATTTATCCTCACATCCTCTATAGGCAATACCGAAAGCTTAGGGCTTTTTACGATGTCGCTTAGTTTTTGTAAAACTTTCGGACTGGTACTTACACCCTGTGTGCTTAGGGCTCCACTGGCATTTATGGATTCCAGGTTGGGCGACATATCCCTCTCTAAATTCGCTCGAAAATTGACATTGGTGCTGAATTTTCCGGTAGAATTCTTCATAATTGGAGCCAATTCCCGAATGCTTCCCAACTTTTGATAGCTTTCTCGAATATCAAAATCCCTCATGTCAAAACTCATGTCAACCAGGGGTAAATCCACTTTGCTGTTGTACAAGCCACTGGCTCTTAGCTTACCACCCAGTAAGCGCATATCTAATTGCGTAAGCCTGGCAATACCCTTAGTGATACTTACCCTTCCCAGGACATCCGTTATCATCAAATTGTCATAAACCAGTTGCCTTACAGAAGTGTTTAAAGAAAAGTTAATGTTCTGCGGCAGTCGAACCACGCCGATGGCCGTGTCTGAATCATTATTCCCATCACTGAGGTTTTCCTCCTCTTCCGAGGTCGACAATTCATTGAGGTTAATCATATCCGAGCTCAAATCGAAACTACCTATGAGTGTTTCATCCTTTATCAGATAAGCCAAAATGTTATCCAGCCTTCCGCTTAACCTAAAGTCTGAACTCCCAAGAACAGTTGTAAATTCTTGAATATCAATATACTGAGGTCTTAATTCAATCATGGCCTTATCTACTATCAAGGGCTGTGGCATGCTGTCGCCGGCCACCCTAAGCCCGTCGATATTCACAAAACCTTCTGCCGCTATATCTCCATATCGTTCCTGCTCTACAGCCTCCAAATCAGCTGCCATCTTCATATCTGCTGCCATTTTGCCTCCTAAATTATAACCGGGCATAGAAACAACTCTGGTAAGGCTGACCATGTCGAAATCAGCCTTTAAGGCAAAGTCAAAAGTAGGGTTGGTCATGGAGTTGGAAAGTTCCAGTTTTGCTTCAATAGGATTCCCAGCGATATTCGCCCTGGCTTCCGGAATTGCTATTTCTAAGCCTTCAAGCTTTGAGGATGTATTGAATAATCTGGCTGTGATGTTTATTCCATCTACAGACGCCGGTAGATCAGGATACTTGAAGGACCCGTTCTGTAGCAGCAGATCAAAATCATAAGCGGGATAATGATCTTCATAATCATACTCTCCCTTGGCAAAACCTGAAAACTTAAAGCTACCAGATGATTCTAGATCATCGATTCCCTGAGCATAAATAGCAGGAATAAGGGAAAGTATTTTGGAAATATCTTCTGATGGACTGTGAAATGATAAATCCATAACAATCTTGTCTTCCGGAAGTGACACGGCGCCCGTAAACTCCAAGGGTAAATCATTAAGAATTAGTAAATTGTCTCCAAAAGTTAAAGCGAGGCTGTTCTGATCATACATGAAATCAGCTTCCATTTCTGCTTCCACGGAAGACATATACTTCACGCCTTCATAAGACACATTCAAAGATTTTAGCCTGGTAGTGGTCACGAGGTTTACCATGTTCTCGGTAAAATCACCTTTTCCTTCGTGATACAGATGCTTAAGTTCCACCAGGATGTCGCCCTCTTGATCCTTATACAACAGATTGAGATCATTAAACTGATAATTCTTTAACTTTAAACTAAAGCTGGCTGATTCATCAGTGGCAGCACTACCCTCACTTTCTTCACTAGACTTAATAATATTATAATTACTGACTCCCTGCTGATTAACAAGTAAATACAGATCGGCATCGGAAACAGCCACCTTTTCAATTTTTATCTCATTACCAGACAACACACTCATCAAGTCCAGGTCTAGTCTGAATTCACCGATTTCCGCCAGGCGTATATCTTCAAATTCCTCAATTCCATCCACGGTGATGTCATGGATGCTGAGCGTAAAATCAGGAAAGCTTTTAAATAGACTCAGATTAATATCCGAAAACTCAAGCTTTGCATACAGATTGTTGTTGAGTTCAATCTTGGCGCGATCTATAATTTCATCCTTAAAAATAATGGGAAGCAGAAGCATAGCGGATACGGTAATCAGCAACAGTATCCCTATTACCCTTAGTAGTCGTTTCATAATTGGTTTAAGCTTTCTCAGGGTTCAAACGTTCGATCGGTAGTGCGCATTTCATCGTAGCGCAACATTCCTTCGGATTTCGCAATAATGGTAGATACGGTAGCATCACCGGTTACATTTACCACCGTTCTGCACATATCCAGTATGCGGTCTACAGGAAGAATTATGCCAATCCACGCAGGATTCAGTCCTACAGATTGAAGTACAATAATTAACATCACCAAACCTCCGCTGGGAACGGCCGCGGAACCAATGGATGCTAATGAGGCCGTCAGCACAATCACCAGCTGTTGCCCCATAGTGAGGTCTATCATATGCAATTGGGCCAAAAAGACCACAACTATGGCCTGGTATAGACTGGTTCCATCCATATTCACGGTAGCGCCAATGGGAAGGACAAAACTGGTTATCTTCTTATCCACGCCAAGGTTATCTTCGGTACATTCCATAGTAACCGGCAGGGTTGCAGCGCTAGAACTGGTGGAAAATGCCAGGGTTTGGGCAGGGCCAATGCCTCTGAAAAACCCGGAATAGCTGATCACCCTTACCACCAGTTTCATAATTAGTGGGTAGATGACGGCCACCATGAGAAGTAAACCCAGGAATACGGTTAAAGTGTACCAGCTGAGGCCTTTAAAGATTTCCAGCACCATCCCAAAGTCATCTCCGGCCATTTGACTTACCACCCCTGCTAACAAGGCAAAGACAAAGAACGGAGCGGCCTGCATGACAAAATCTACCATTTTTAGAAATACTTCCATGGTGCCATCCATAAAGGAAATAATGGGTTGAGCTTTTTCCCTGGGGATAAAGAGAAGGCTAATACCAAAGAAGATGGCAAAAAAGATCACTTGCAACATTCTTCCATTTTCAGAAAGGGCGCTAAAGATGTTGTCAGGAACGATATTTACCAATGGCTGTAAAGGTCCCGCCTCCTTTTGTTCCTGAGCGGTTGCTATGCGCTCATCAACCGCACCGTTTGTCAATTCTTCGGCCGAGTAATTGCTAATTTCCTGAGCGCGCTCCAAATACTCCGGATCCTTCAAATAGCTAACGCCATCTTTAATTTCCAATCCCTGCTCGGATGCCCAAATCTCATATCTGATTCTGTTGTCGGTTCTGGTATTTTCATCCACTAACTTACCTGGACTTATGGTATTCACCAGCGCCAGTCCTATACCGACAGCTAGAATAGTGGTAAGAAAATAAAAACCAAGGGTTTTAAGCCCCATTCTACCGAGACTGGCAGGATCCCCTAATCCCGCTACGCCACTAATAATTGAAAACAAAACCAGGGGAACCGCAATCAATTTCAGGAGGTTGATAAACAAGGTGCCAAAAGGAGCAATCCAATTAACCGTGAATTCACTCCAACCAAGTTTTCCTGACAGCAAAGCCCATACAATACCAAGGAACAATCCTATTAAAATACGCCAGTGTAATGCTATCTTCATTGCATGCTTTTCTAATATTACAATCTATTCCCTCTAGATGCCAAATAACTGTTTGCCAGAATAATATATGACATTGCTTCAACAATAGGTACAGCACGAGGCACCACACAGGGATCATGCCTGCCCTTACCTTCCACCAATTTTGCTGCACCGCTTTTATCCAGTCCGATTTGATCTTTCATGATGGTAGCAACCGGCTTAAAAGCCACTCTAAAATAGATATCCTCACCATTGCTTATGCCACCTTGAATGCCTCCCGAATGGTTGGTTTGTGTACCGCCACCATCTTTATATGCATCATTGTGCTCACTTCCCATCATTTTCGCTGCAGCAAAACCACTACCAAACTCAACTCCCTTAACCGCATTGATGCTTAACATAGCCTTCCCCAACTCAGCATGAAGTTTGTCAAACACTGGTTCTCCCCAACCCGCCGGAACCGATTTAATGACGCATGTAATCACCCCTCCAAGGGAGTCGCCAGACTTTCTTACTTCCTCAATTTTCTGCAGCATAGCTGCTGCTGTACTGGCATCAGGACATCTGACAAGGTTGCTTTCAGTTTCCGATAAGCGCAACTCAGAGTAAGCTTTGTTGAGCTCAATATTACCTACGGCCGAAACATAGGCAGTTACCTCTATATCCTTTAAGAACTGGGATGCCAATGCGCCGGCAACTACTCTACAGGCCGTTTCACGTGCAGATGACCTTCCTCCACCACGATAATCCCTGTGGCCATATTTCTGCTGATAAGTTAAATCTGCATGAGATGGTCTAAAGCTATTTTCAAGATGAGCGTAATCCCTGCTTCGTTGATCTTCGTTGCGTATTATGAATCCAATGGGGGTTCCGGTTGTTACGCCGTCAAAAATTCCCGAAAGAAATTCTACCTGGTCCGACTCTTTGCGCTGAGAGGTCACTTTAGATTGTCCAGGCCTCCTCCTATCTAGCTGATCCTGAACTTTTTCAAGGTTAACACTTAAACCAGCGGGGCAACCTTCAATGATCCCTCCAATGGCAGGTCCATGCGACTCCCCAAAGGTGCTTAAGCTGAAGAAATGACCGATTCTATTACCCGACATGGACACAAAGAAAGTGAAAAGATTATACAGCACTTCTATATAAATCAATGAAAATCCACGCCGATAATACCTTATTTTGCCGAGGTGAAGACACTAGTAAAGAACATATCAAAAATCCTCCATATTGAGGATAAAGGCAGAAAACTAAAGCGAGGCAAGGAAATGTCTGATTTCCCGACCACTGAGGATGCCTGGCTATTCATTGAAAATGGCCGAATCCTGGATTATGACACGCAAAAAAAATCGCCCCCCACTGCTGATAGCCTAATTGATGCGCAGGGTGGCATGGTATTACCCACCTGGGCTGATAGTCACACCCACCTGGTGTATGCCGGCACCCGTGAAGATGAGTTTGCCATGCGCCTGAAGGGGATGAGCTACGAAGAAATTGCAGCGCAAGGCGGAGGCATCATCAACTCAGCCCTGAAGCTTAGAGAAACCAGTGAAGAGGAATTATATCAGGCCGCAGCAGCCAGACTTCATGAATTGATTAAGCTGGGAACAGGAGCCATAGAAATTAAGAGCGGTTATGGTCTGAGTACGGAAAGTGAAATGAAAATGCTCCGGGTGGCCCGTCGTTTAGGCAGAGAATTCCCCATCCCGGTGAAGACAAGTTTTCTTGGAGCCCATGCCATCCCTCCGGAATTCAAAGGAAATCGCCAGGCTTATTTAGCTCTTGTAATTGACGAAATGCTTCCCAAAGCAATCAAGGAGGGCTTAGCAGATTATGCCGATATGTTCTGTGAAGAAGGCTATTTTAATGTGGGAGATTTGGAAAAACAGCTGCAAAAATCACAAGAGCTAGGGATTAAATCGAAACTTCATCTTAATCAATTTAATATTCTGGATTCCATACCGTTAGCAACATCATATGACGCATTGTCAGTTGACCATTTAGAGTTAGTAAGCGGCGATGATGTGGCTGCATTGAGTAAATCGGAAACCATCGCCACCTTGCTGCCTGGGTGCAGCTTGTTTTTAGGCATTCCATTTTCTCCGGCCAGAAAACTTATCGACGCTGGAGCCATCGTAGCCCTCGCTACCGATTACAATCCCGGCTCCTCCCCATGCGGCAATATGAACCTAATCATGTCTTTGGGCTCCATCAAAATGCAGATGACGCCCGAGGAGAGTATCACCGCCTCCACCTTAAACGGTGCTGCCGCCATGGAGTTAAGCGATGAACTAGGCAGTATTGAAAAGGGGAAGCGGGCAAATCTGATGATCACCAAAGCGCTGAACTCTTATTCCTTTTTGCCGTATAATTTTGGACACCAGCATATTGCGCAAGTGCTGATTAATGGCGAGCCTTATGCATAGGGCAATAATAAATTACTCCAATCATTGATCTAAAGTAACTAGGGGCGTTCTGATCATGATCAGCCAGTCATCAACTTCTGTCAAACACTTTATTAAAGCATATTGAACGCCTTTGGACGAACTGGTAGACTGACTTCCCGGTCACCCTCACACTCCCCCACTATCTATTTCCCTTATCCGCATCCATCTTCAGTACATCCACCGCACTTTTAAGCTGCGTATCTATACCTTTTGCCTTTTCATTCGGAGCATTATCCACGATGACATCCGGTACGGCAGGACCATTTTCCATATTCTGGTCAGTGGCTTTTACGTACCAGCCCCGAAACGGCATGCGCACAAAGGATCCGTCTAGCAATCCTACCCCGCCAGTAGAAATTACGGCACCAAAAGTTGGTTTTCCCACCAGCGTACCCAATCCCAGGTTTTTGTAGGCATGGGAAAATATCTCGGCGTTGCTATAGCTGCTTTCATTGCACATAGCGACCGAAGGCTTTACCCAGGAAGACAAGGGTAAGCGCTCGCTATAGGGGTAGTAATCTCTGAACTTCACCGCATTATCCTTTAGGTTATCCGTAGCTCCACGAGGAACGGTATAGGCATGTTGACGCACGGTAAGCACTGCCATAAGATAATCGGTAGTCCAGCCGCCGCCATTGAAACGAACATCTATCACGATACCATCCTTGCCGTTACCACTAGCCATTAACTCACGTTCAAAACGCTCAAAACTAGGCTTATCCATTCCTCTTATATGGATATACCCAAATCTACCACCGGAGTATTCTTCCGTTAGCTTTTGGCGAGATGTTACCCATTCTTCATAAAGTTGAGAGCGTATACTTCCGGTAGGTCTGATTACAATTTCCCGTGTAGCGCCATCCGCGGAAGCGACCTCTAGAAGCACCTGAATACCCTTCTTTTCAACCAGCAAACTATAGATATTGGTTTCCTCAGAAACATTTACTCCATCAATACTCAAAATTCGGTCGCCTTCAGATAGTTTGCTTTTCTTTCGGTCTGCCGGAGTAAGAGGCACCACATGCGCAACTTCAACACCACCTTCTTCAGCATGGCGGAATTCCACGCCCAGCATGCCTGCACTCTCGCGGTTAACCTCTTCCGGATCTGGCCCGTAAATACCCATGTGACTGGCATTAAGTTGACCCAGCATTAGATTAAACATATAGCGAAAATCTTGTGACGTAGAGGCAGACAACACCCAGGGTTTGTACTTTGCCTTTAAAGCACTCCAATCGCGACCATGGAAGTCGGGATCATAGAAGTTTTCATTTAAAGCAGACCAGGCTTCTTCAAATATTTGCTCGCGCTCCTGAGTCATGTCAATTCTCATTACTGCTTTATGTGGAAAAGAGGTAGTCTTTTTATTGGACGGATTTATCTTTTGGATTGCTCCTCTCTTTACATAGAAAACCTCCTTTCCATCGGGCGAAAGCCTTAAATTATAGGGATTGGCACCGCCGGTGGTAAGCGCACTGATATCCGAACCGTCATACTTCACTTGATACAGATCCATACCCCTTGAGCCTGGGCTGCGTGCCACGAAATAAAAGGTTTCACCATCGTGAGAAATCATAACACCACGCTCATCACCAGGCATGGAAGTCACCTGTTCCAGTCGGTCATGAATTCCTTCAAAATCAATCACAAGATCTTCGACCTTTACCGGTGTATCGCTCTTCGCGTTTTCATCGGTGCTGTCCTTTTCCTCAACTTCAGGATCCGGGAAATAGTACCCTTCTTCCCTATCCGCCTTAGTTTTCAACCAATCATCTTCGCGAAGCCACACAAACCAAACATCCATATCACCATTGTTTCTGCTGCTAACAAAACCCAGCTTTGAGCCATCCTTACTCCAATATGGACTGTAATCGCCTCTGGGGTGCATACTGATATTTACCGGCTCACTGGAACCATCTGCGGCCTGAATGTATACTTCAGAGTTAAAATTGAGATCACTCAGACTATATGCCAGATAACGGCTATCCGGACTCCATTGAATTTCTCCCGGGTCATCCCAGCCATCAAGGAGTACAATTTCATTAGACATGCTGCCATCCGCATTAATATCCACCACCACTAGCTTTCCTTTCCCTTTAAGGTACGCTAGTTTTTTTCCATCCGGGCTCATATTAAGGCTCTTTTCGGATTCAGGCGTATTCGTGATTCTCACCAGTTTATGCTTGAGACTTTGATGTAGATTTGGCTTGTTCTCATCATCAGATTTCACAAGATAAATTTCATACTGGCCTTCTCTGTCTGAAGTAAAAAGTGCGATGGAGTCATTGAGCCATATGGCTTGCGGTTCGCGGTAGGAATGATTCGAAAGATTCACGGTACGCGACTTCTCTTTGTCCAATTCCTGGATAAATATCTCTCCGTGGATGCTGCTCAAGGCAAATTTAGCATTCGGGGAGATGCTAAATCGCGATATTCCATTGGTATAGGTTTTTATTTCAACTGGATCAAAGCGATAATCTGCACTAATGTTGAGATCCACCTCCGAGGCCGCACCACCATCTCTCTGTATAAAGAGCGAGGTAGCTCTTTCATAAACTATAGCGCCGCCACCAAGCGCAAAATTTCGCACGCCATCTTCGGTATAGGTGGTCATAATTTGCGGCGCATAATCTTTACTTCCCGCGTCAACCTTCACCAAATTGTAAACCCCCTTAATACTGCTCAGGAAATACAATTCATCATCATTCCCCCACTGTGGGAGATAATCATTGGTTTCATTATTGGTGACAGCTATGTATTCATCTTTCTTGGTGTCGTACAGCCATATCTCCAGATCCGCCGGACCCTTATAGGCTTCCCTGGCTACTCGACAAGCGCCCCTCACAAAGGCTACATATCGGCCATCAGGTGAAAGGCTAGCCATTTTCCCCAAAGCATCCAGATAGCGGATAGGAGTACCTCCCTTAACCGGCACTTCATAAATCTCACCATCCCGCTCTACCTGCGCAAATGCCCTTCTGGTAGTAAACAACAGACGGTTATCACTTGTCCAGTCACTTAGTTCATCCGAAGCAGAGTGATAGGTTAACCGGCGAGGGATTCCGCCATTAATACTCACTACAAAAACATCTGAATTACCAAATCTGGCACTGTTAAATGCTATTTCCTTACCATCCGGACTGAAGACGGGATTGGATTCATAGGCTTCATGAATGGTAAGGCGTCGGGGAAACCGGCCATCCAAATCCTTAATCCAAATGTCGCCTTGATAGGAGAATGCGATCGTTTGACCATCAGGGCTAATAGCCGGATACCTGGTTAAGGTGATATTTTGAGCAAGAAGGCTAGAAGTGACAGCAAGCACTATTGAAATAATGGGCAGTATATTCTTCATTGTATTATTTAAAGATTCGGCAAGATAACAACATAGGGAGAACGTCCGTCAGCCGGATTTGTTGATCATTTTTTTTGATGCATTGAGACTATATTTGCACAAAGTCATCACATGAGTAAAGGTCAGACCGAGGTATTAAATCATGAGCAAATTGCAGATCGCATCACGCGAATTGCCTGGCAGGTGTATGAGGACTTTGCCGAAGAAACAGAGGTGATTTTGGCGGGCATCGCCGGAGGTGGCTATCGGTTTGCCGAATTAATCCGGGAAGAACTAGAAAAGATTTCACCTCTAAATATTAAGCTCATTAAGGTTGTGATTAATAAAGACAATCCCAGAGCTGAACCACCACGGGTGAGTAAAGAACTCAATTTTGATGGAAAACAAATAGTGGTAGTGGATGACGTATTGAACAGCGGCTCTACATTGATATATGGTGTACGTTACTTTTTAGACTTTGATGCGAAAGGCATTAGCACGGCGGTGTTAGTAGATCGCAGTCACAAACGCTACCCGGTAAAGGGTGATTTTAAGGGTATTTCATTATCGACCGGAATCCTGGAACACGTATCAGTTCAACTAGATAAACTCCCCTATTCGGTAGTTATCTCATAGGCATAAGAATAGCCCCACTGCTTGCCAAATCTTTCATACAAACTAACAATACCCAGGATTAAAATCATGCCATAGAAGGCATCTTCCATGGGAATGCTAAGGATTCTTTTGCCAATCATCTCCTGTTCATTATACCAGACAATTTCCTGATCAATACCGGTTCCGGTAAGAATACCATTCACGATAAAAAATGGAATCAGAATAACCAAATAGGCTCGGTAAAAGTGTGCCAACCAGGGACTGTGCCAAACCTTGGCATGCAGGTGAATCAGCACGGCCAGGGTACCAAAGGTCAATACACTATACCAACGATCGTAATAAATAATTGCCAGAGCCCCACATAAGCCGATTAGAAAGTTGCTGAGATTATTGGTAAAGCCGGAACCCCAGGGACTGTGCGGGTAATAGTAGTTCATTACCCGGTAAATAAAAACACAGCAAAAAGGAATAATCACAAAGAACAGATATTCACCAAGGGGTAAACCAAATAAGGAAATACCGGTGAGGTATTGCTCATTAAATCCCCAATATCCCAGGTGGGTGAAAATAATGTCCCAAACAAGAAAAATACTACTAACTATTGCGATGCTTAGAAATAGTGGTATGAAGCTCCGATAATATGAAACACGGGATTCGAAACTCTGCAATATGGGGCCCAGCAAGGAGGCTGCCATAAGCAATACATAATAGTAATGGGTGTCCATTAAGCAGACACGATTTTGGTCTTTCTCTGCTTCTTTAACTCGTCTCTGAAGTACTTCCAGCCAACCACCAGCATGCCGAAACTCTCTCCATCCTCTTTGGTAAGATGCTTGTGATGCATCTTATGAGCACGTCGTAAGGCCCGCAGATACAATGAATTAGAATTTCGAAACCACTTCAGGCGTTGGTGGATAAAAACCTCATGCACCATAAAATAGGCAAAGCCATACAAGGCAATTCCGGCACCAATGGCTACGGCCAAGCTGTTGCCGTTCATCATGCCCAACATAATGCACAACCAGCTGGGCGTAGCAAAGATGAGGAAGAAGGCATCGTTTTTTTCAAGCACCCCTGGTGTTTTCACATGATGATCTTCATGCAGCACCCACAGAAAGCCATGCATTACGTATTTGTGTGTGGCCCAAGCCACAAATTCCATAACCCAAAAGGTTCCAATAACTATTAAGGCAATCAACCACCAACTCATGAGTTCAAATTTAAAGCGGTAATAAAGTTAACCATTGATAAAGAAATGTGAATTCTGAAAAAGGAAAATTTCGGTAGTTCCGGTTATTATTTAAGAAGGGAAAACATTGATTTAAGAGAAAGGTTCATGGGTATAGGATTTTGGGTGATGAAGGATGGTATGTTCAAAAATTCAAAAGCAGAGTAAAACAACCTTTGAGGTTTACTAAACCTTTGAGGTTGTTATAATGGGTGCATTTTCAGAAATGCCTATCTTCTGGTAATCAATAATTTACAAATCTCAAAATTCCATCAACCTTTGAGGTTGTCTATTCTAATGGTTTCTGGATCAATCAAATTCAAGAATCACAACTATGGGATACCTATGTATTTATGGGATTGCAGACTTATTTGCCACTCTGGATTCTTCATGACATAATCCGCAATCCGAGGCAGCATCTTCTCTCTCCTACTCCATTCGGGCTGCAGGTATAGCTTACATGAGGCCTTAAGCTTTGCCGCATGTTCCTCTGCCCATAAAAAATCGTTCTGATTATAGATAATAACCTTGAGTTCATCTGCAAGCTTATAGGCCTCTGCTACCGGCGGCATCGTCTTTTTAGGGGACAAGCAAAACCAATCCCACTTTCCGGTTACCGGATATGCTCCGGAAGTTTCAATATGAATTTTAAGTCCTCTTTCTCCCAGGGCCCGGGTCAGTGGATTCATATCCCACATTAGCGGCTCTCCTCCTGTTACCACAATAGTGTCGGCATATTGTGCCGCATTACTCGCTATGCTGATAATATCTGTTGGAGGGTGAAGATTAGGGTTCCAGCTCTCCTTTACATCACACCAGTGACAACCCACATCACAACCACCAATACGTATAAAGTATGCAGCTTTTCCACTATGGTATCCTTCACCCTGTATGGTATAAAATTCTTCCATAAGAGGAAGCATTTTTCCCTCGGCAACTTTATCTTCTGTTGTCATGTTTGGCAAAGGTAGAGCAGATAGGAGATATGGGGAGGATAAGATGGGATTAATTCAATTTAGAATCCCCTGATACCTTATTCTGGCGAGTTCAAAAGCCCCCCGCTGGGGCCTGCACCCGCAGGCCCCAGCAAGAAGATACGATTTTCAATAAGGCTGATTGTTGATTAAACGTTTGCATTCGTTTAACAACATCTATGAATGTTAAACACACTGGCAATCAGCTGGTAAATTCACCAAGTTAATCAGGATTTATGCAATCACATCTAGTGAGGAAAACCCGGCATCCTACTTTATTCTATTATCTTAGATCGATAAATCTGTCATCTGAAATGTCCGAGCTCAAAACCAAGAAACACGACCAGGATCCTATGGAGTTTATCAATTCTGTGGAACACCCTGTAAGAAAAGCTGATGCGATTCAGGTATTTAAACTCATGCAGAAAATATCAGGAGATAAAGGCAGTATGTGGGGACCGAGCATTATAGGCTTTGGACAATATCACTATAAATATGCCAGTGGCAGAGAAGGCGATTGGTTTTTAACTGGTTTCTCTCCGAGAAAAACCAGCCTTACACTGTACATAATGCCGGGCTTTAGCAGGTATGAGTCGCTATTAGCTAAGCTCGGGAAACATAAAACCGGAAAATCTTGTCTTTATATCAATAAGCTGAAGGATGTCAATATGGATGTGCTGGAGGAATTGATCCGGGAGTCTGTGGAACTATTGAAACGTAAATCATCCTAGATTCTAACAATTTTTTGTTTTCTTCATGCCGGGTAAATTGATAGTTTGAAGCACTTCAACAAATTAATCATCTGGTTCTTAATTAGTACTCTCTTAGCAATTTCATGCAAAGAGAATGCAGAGTCATCTGACCCTGAACTATCTGCAACAGGAGATATTCGAAAACCACTTGTGATTCGCGACCTGAATGAAATAAAGGAATCAGGAGTGCTGAACGCAATTACCATATACAACTCAACGAGCTACTTCTTGTATCGCGGCGAACCAATGGGCTTTGAATATGAATTACTGGAAAGGTTAGCCGAGCAGCTAGACTTAGAACTGAATATTATTATTGCCGATAATATTGATGAGCTGTTCAATATGCTCAATCGAGGAGAAGGAGACATTATCGCCTTTGGATTGACCATTACGGAAGAACGAAAAAAGGTTGTGGAGTTTACCAAACACCACTATGTTACACATCAGGTGTTGGTTCAAAGAAAGCCGGCCAATTGGCGAAAACTGCCTTTACATAAAATTCAAAAGCAACTTATTTCAGATCCACTAGACTTAATTGGCGATACGGTTCACGTACGTTTAAATTCATCCTATTATGACAGGCTGGTTAATTTGCAGGACGAGATCGGTGGACAAATATTTATAGAACCGGTTCCGGGAAATATTACTACTGAAGAGGTTATTCAAATGGTGGTAGATGACAGCATTGATTACACCATATCTGACTATAACATTGCGGCCATCAATAAGACCTATCACCCCATTCTGGATATCGAAACACCCATTAGTTTTTCACAGAGAATTGCCTGGGCTGTAAGAACCAATTCTCCCAAACTACTGGATACGGTAAACGACTGGATTTCAAAAGCGAAGCGTCAGGATTATTACTATGTTATTTATAATAAATACTTCAAGAATAAGAAGTCATACAAACGCCGAATCCTCAGCGACTTTTATTCTAAGAACTCGGGGAAAATAAGTCCTTACGATGATTTAATAAGGCAAAATGCGGAGAAACTGGCCTGGGATTGGCGATTACTGGCTTCTCAAATATACCAGGAATCAAAATTCGACCCGGGGGCTGAGTCGTGGGCAGGCGCTCTTGGTTTAATGCAGCTGATGCCTGGAACCGCTAATGATTTGGGTTTGGGGAATATTTTGGATCCATCTGAAAACCTGAGTGCTGGTACTCGGTACCTTCAGAAATTATGGGAGAATTGGGAAGAAATCCCGGATACTATACAACGAGTTAAATTTGTCCTGGCTTCTTACAACTGTGGTTTAGGTCACGTGCGAGACGCGCAAAGGCTGGCAGAGGCATTTGAAGAGGATCCCTTAGTTTGGGATGACAATGTTGAGGATTATATTCTGAAGTTATCTTCCAGAGAATACTTCAGCAGACCCGAAGTGAAGTATGGCTTTATTAGAGGCAGGGAACCGTACCTCTACGTTAAAGAAATTTTCTTGAGATATGACCATTATCAAAAATTCATTCCTCAGGACGTAAGCGACTCCCTAATAGTGGATTAACTCCGCACATCGCCTATTTTCCGGGCTTTTATTGATAAGGACCTGATAAACAGTAGAATTTACTCATTATAATTATTGTTCACCTGGAGCGTTTTATAGCTTAAGTAGCTGAATATCAACCTAAATTGAAAGCGTTCAGCGTTTATTTTAGAGATTTGACGTATTAAGCTCAGCAGCATGAACAACTTTCTCAGCACTTTACTCCTCTTTCTGACCCTTGGTCTGGGTGCGAATTACGCCCAATCCAGTTTTAAAATAGGCGCCTCGGTGGGCAACGGCTTGAATAAGGAACTTTTTGAATTGGAGGGCAGCGACTTTAAGGTTAATAAAACTGATTTGGCTTGGAAGGCATATGCCTCTTTAAGTGGAAAGCACTTTGGTCTGGAAGCCGGTTATCGTAACCTTGGTCAGGTAGATGTCAGTAAAAAAGGTACACAAGGCTTTAGCAAGAGTAAAGGGGTTGATATCCTGGGTACAGGCACAGTTGACCTGGGCCCAATTGCTCTTTTTGGAAAAGCTGGGGCTTATGTGGGCACCACTCAAAACCAGCTCAGAAATCTCAGTAATGATCCCGACATAGATGAAATCTTAACACATGCTTCCTTTTCCTGGGGTACAGGAGTCGCACTGAATCTGGGTTTGCTGCACTTCCGGGTTGAATATGAAAAAATAATGCTACCAAATCAACCGCTGGGTATGTTGAGCTTTGGAGCGGGTTTCAATCTATTCTAAGTTAAGAAATATCTTAAACTTAATACAACCTTTGAGGTTTTAGAAACCTCAAAGGTTGAATTTAAACATTGACCAAAAATCGGTCAATTACCTTACCCATGGTGTGAGGCATCACCACAATCTTCCACCACTTGGGATCATCAAAATTGTCAGCCACCAAGCGATACTTCTTACACACCTCCCTTGAAATTTGACCCGCATGAATACTGACAATGTTCATATGCGGGTTTCGGAAATAAGTAATACCCTTTTCATCCAAAGCATTGCACAAACGGTCCGTCTCATTCATTAAACTGTGAATATTTTGTCGCCAACCATTGGGACCGTGCGTATTCAGAATCATCCAGATGGATACCGCCTGAGCGCCATTTCTGCTGCCACAAATTGTATAATCCAGACCCTGAACATATTTAGCTTCTTCTGTAGCAGCATAGTGCATCCAGTTTTTTCTGATAAGGAAAATTCCGGTGCCATAAGGAGCCATCAGCATCTTGTGCGCATCCAGCGTAACAGAGGTAATTTCTGGATTTGAAAAATCCAGTTGGTTATTGGTATTTGTAAAAGGATATAT
Organism: Owenweeksia sp.; assembly: GCA_965229445.1. Lineage (GTDB taxonomy): Bacteria > Bacteroidota > Bacteroidia > Flavobacteriales > Schleiferiaceae > Owenweeksia. Next base: position 1,582,979 of record OZ245876.1, on the reverse strand, counting down.
GAATCCGCCAAACGCGCCATCCACATGAATTTTATATTCAAGCTTAAACTCCTTTACTACGGGCAAAATAATATTCAGATCATCTACTGAACCAAAGAGAGTAGTACTCATATTGGCTATAAGAATAAGATGCTTTACCCCTTGATCTTCAGCTTTTGATATTTCTCTTCGTAATTCATCAGGAGTCATTTGCCGGGTATCCTTATCTACCTTAACCTCAATGGGCCTAAGGCTCAGTAAATTACATCCCTTATGGAAGGAATAATGACTATCTGAACTAAAAACCACACCTATTTCCTCATTGCTGGCCTGGAATTCTTGCTTATAGTAGTTGCGATAGATCCACATCGCCTCTAAATTGGCTTCCGTTCCACCGGGTGAGACGTAGCCATCAACCCCATGATCCGGTGCCCGCAATATTTCCTCCGATACCAATCGAATAAGATCAATTTCAAGTTTTTGAGTGCCATGGAACAAATCCTCTCCTTCATCGCCCGTAAGGGTATGACAACCAATATGATTGGGATTGTTTATTAAGGTAGTGAGATAGGGTGCATCCTGCAGAAAATCTGCATCGCGATAAAACTGTTCAGTATCCAGATAAGTACCCGGAATTCCCAAAATATCGTCTTGATAATAATTGCGGTTATCTGCCAGAGCAGCAAATACCCTATCCCGAATTGCCGGTTTGGAAAGCTTTTTCCAGGGCATAGATTTTACTTAAAAAATTATAAATGAATGGGCAGACTACAAAGCCGGTGAACCATCATACGTCGATGCTGATTCAATCGGTATCATTGGTTTATTAAATCAAAGTATTCCCCAATCGCGGAAAGTTTATACCAGCTCTTGTACCAAATCTGCTGCTTCCTGAAGAGCAATGGCTGAATGGACCTGCAATCCACTTTCATCAATCATTTTTTTAGCCTCTACGGCATTGGTCCCCTGAAGTCTCACGATGATCGGGACTTCAATGTTACCAATGTTTTTATAAGCATCTATAATGCCTTGTGCCACCCTATCGCAGCGCACAATACCGCCGAAGATGTTTACCAGTATAGCTTTAACACCTTCTTCGCGTAGTATAATTCGGAATGCCGTCTCCACTCTCGCTGCATCAGCTGTACCCCCAACATCGAGGAAGTTCGCCGGATTACCGCCTGCCATCTTAATAATATCCATCGTGGCCATAGCCAAACCAGCACCATTCACCATGCAAGCCACGTTTCCGTCAAGATTCACAAAATTCAAACCGGCTTCACCTGCCTCTACATCGATGGGATCCTCCTCCCGCTTATCGCGTAGAGCAGCATAGTCCGGATGACGATACAAACCACTATCATCTAATACCACCTTGGCATCAACCGCCAGTATCTTGTCGTCGGAAGTTTTAAGCACCGGATTAATCTCAAACAGACTAGCATCTATACCATCATAAGCCTCATAAAGACTCATGGTGAATTTTACCATTTCTTTAAAGGCTTTTCCTGACAACCCTAGGTTAAAAGCCACCCGGCGAGCCTGAAATCCTTGCAAACCAACTTTGGGATCTATCTCTTCGGTAAAGATGAGATGCGGTGTTTCTTCTGCAACTTTTTCAATATCCATCCCTCCTTCCGTGGAGTACATGATCATATTGCGACCAGAAGAACGGTTGAGTAACACCGACATATAAATTTCTGAGGTTTCGCTCTCGCCAGGATAGTACACATCTTCTGCCACCAGAACCTGGTGTACTTTTTTGCCCTCCTCAGAAGTTTGTGGAGTTACCAGGTTCATGCCAATTATATTGGATGCGTGCTCACGAACTTCATCGAGGCTCTTGGCCAGTTTAACACCACCACCTTTTCCGCGACCACCGGCATGTACTTGAGCTTTCACCACCCACCATGAAGTTCCGGTATCTTCAGCTAGCTTCTCAGCAGCTTTTACCGCATCATCTGGCGATTCTGCTACTATTCCTCGTTGAACATTTACGCCAAAGGAGGCTAAAATCTCCTTACCCTGAAATTCGTGTAAATTCATTCTGAATGTTTTTTCTAAAAATGATCGGGCAAAAATAGCGGTAAGCAATAAGCCAGTGAAATTTTGAGGTGCTTTTGTATACCTTTGTTTTGCTTATCAGGAGGTTTTTCAAGATTACTTTATTATCCCAATGAAAAATTGGCTTATCAGCCTGCTTTTTCTTCCCGTTATTTTGTTTGCTAGTACCGAAAAAAAGGTCTTACAGGCAGAAAGACTGGACGCAGAACATATCAAAATTGATGGTGAACTCAAAGAGGCCCATTGGCATGATCCCTCTGTGCCGATTGCCAGCAACTTTGTGATGCTTGAACCTGGCAATGGTGAGCCTATACCCCGGCGTTTCAAGACCACCGTACGCGTTTTCTTTAATGATGAGGCACTCTACATTGGCGCCTCCATGCTGGATAATCATCCAGACAGCATTCTGACCCAGCTAACCCAGAGAGATGATTATTCCCAAAATCATGATTATATCCTGGTGGCCATAAATCCATTTAACGATGGCCTAAGCGACTTTAACTTCATTGTAACCGCCGCAGGAGTGCAGGCCGATAGTAGAACTACGGCTAATGGTGATGCCAAAAATTGGAACTCTGTTTGGGAAAGTGCCGTTAGTATTCACGATTCCGGCTGGAGTGTGGAAATGCGTATTCCCTATATGGCGCTGCGGTTTCCTGAGCAACAGAAAAAGGATTGGGGACTAAATATAATACGAAGCATTAGACGCAACAGAACTCAGTGGTCATGGAATTATATTGACCGGACTTCTGGCTACAGATGGGAATATCAATCCGGTTTACTCCGTGGTATTACCGACGTGGAACCCCCAATTCGACTTTCATTAATGCCATACATTTCGGGGTATATGGATAACTTTGACGGCCAAACCTCCTGGGATGCTAACGGCGGCCTTGATCTTAAGTATGGTATCAGCGAAAGCTTTACCCTGGACATGACTTTAATCCCAGACTTCGGACAAGTAGCTTTAGATCAGCAATTTGTAAACTTCTCACCTTTTGAGAATCGCTTTCAGGAAAACCGGCAGTTTTTTACCGAAGGAACTGAATTGTTTAGCATTGGCGATATCTTTTATTCGCGGCGGATCGGAGGGGCTCCCAAGAACATTAGCAATGTAGACCTCAATGATTCTGGGGCGGTTGATGTTCAAGCTGAATATACCAGACTTATTAACGCCACGAAAGTTTCGGGAAGAACGGATAAAAATTTGGGCATAGGATTCTTAAATGCGATCACAGCCAATAGCTACACAACTTTCACGGATGATAAGGGCGTTGAACGAAGGGAATTGACCGAGCCCTTAACCAATTACAATATGATTGTGCTGGATCAACGCATTAATCGCAATAGTTCTGTGAGCTTTGTAAATACCAACGTATTGCGAAACGGAGAAGCCTATGATGCCAATGTTGCCGGGCTTCTGACCAGTATAAATTTTAATAAAGCGAATTACAGATTTGATGGTTCCTTAAAAAGAAGCGACAAGATCTATAGCCAGGAAACCATTAGTGGCTATGAAAGCAGGCTTCGCGTTGGTGATGTAAAGGGAAATTGGCTTTGGGCATTAAGGCAGGATATCACAACCGACACCTATGATCCTAATGACCTGGGGTTTTTACAGAGAAACAATTTTTGGAAGTATTATGGCGAGATAGAATATCGCGTTTTGGAGCCGCATAAAAAGCTCAATCGCAGCAGCTATAAGATTTACGCCGTGCACCAAAGTCTCTATGCGCCGAGAAGATTTGAAGGCTTTTACATGGGGTTCCAACCATTTTGGCTTGACCGAAATTTTAATGGCTTTGGCGGTGAGATAATAGTGAACCCTATCCAATCCTATGATTACTTTGAACCGCGTACTCCCGGAAGATATTACACAATATATCCCAGATACCGGGTAGAAAGTTTCCTAAGCTCCGATTATCGTAAGACCTTGGCCATAGACCTTAGATTTAAATATGAGCATTGGCAAAAACTCTTGCGCGACTATTACAGTTTTAGATTAGCGCCTCGGCTTAGGATTGGAGACCGATTGTTCAGCATCTTCAGACTTGATTTTGAACGAACTATGAATGATTACGGCTATGCGCGAAAGGAGAATGAAGATATCCTTTTTGGAAGGAGACATCTGCATCAAATTACCAACTCTATTGATTTGAGGTATGTATTTGACAACACAAAAATTCTCACCTTAACGGCCAGGCATTTATGGAGTGGTGTAGATTATCAGCAGATGTATTTGCTTCAGGAAAGTGGTGAATTAGAGGCTGGTAACTATCAGATGCAAGACAATTTGAACTTTAATACCATCACTATGGATTTAAAGTTTTCGTGGTGGTATGCTCCGGGTAGTGAATTGGTGTTGTTATATAGGTATGTCGTAGCTGAAAACTCCAACAATTTTGTGAATGGCTATCTACCAAATATTGAAAATAGCTTTGCGGCACCAGCACAGAATAACATTAGCCTTCGCCTTACCTATTTTCTTGATTACAATCATGTAAAGCATCTATTTTGATAGAGTTTACTTAGGTTTGACGGCAGATGCTACAATACCATGATATCCGCGAAAGACATTCATAAATCATACGGCACTCTAGAAGTATTAAAAGGAGTTAACTTCAGGGCTGATAAAGGCGAAGTAGTTTCGATTGTTGGAGCATCCGGAGCCGGAAAAACTACTCTCTTGCAAATTCTAGGTTCTCTGGAGTCTGCCGATAAAGGCAGTGTGAGGATTAATGATATTGCTATCGATAAACTAAAGGCCAAAAGCCTCGCCAGATTTAGGAATAAACATATTGGATTTGTTTTTCAATTTCACCATCTCTTACCTGAGTTTACTGCTCTTGAAAATATTTGTATTCCCGGGTTCATTGCGGGGTCGGATAAAAAAGAGGTTCAGAAAAGAGCTGCTGAGCTGCTAGACTTTCTGGGGCTGAAGGAGAGAGCATCTCATAAACCTTCGGCAATGAGCGGTGGAGAGCAGCAAAGAGTAGCGGTAGCCCGGGCACTCATTAACAATCCTTCTGTGATCCTCGCTGATGAGCCAACCGGCAATCTGGATTCTCACAATGCCGAGGAATTGCATAAATTGTTTTTCGATTTGCGCGATCAGTTCGAGAACACCTTTGTGATTATTACACACAACAACGATCTAGCCGACCTTGCCGATAGGAAGGTGAAAATGGAGGACGGCGTGGTGGTACATGCTGGTCAACAGCAGAGCTAAAACTACAACCTCAAAGGTTTAGTAAACCTTTGAGGTTGTGCAACTGGATTCGAACCACCTGATAAATAGGAAATTAACATCTATTGCTGTCAATGGATCAGGAAGCTTATGTCCTTAACTAAAATGCCTGGTCGACTGACCGCAACATTGTTTGAGCTACAAGAATACTGAGATCATCTTGCGGACTGAAGACCACTAATGGATAATCCTGTTCCTCCGCCCTTGCACTTTAGCCCATGAACTTGGCAGGGCCGCAGATCATAAACTCAGCCTTCAGTAGTCTTGCAGGCCTATCACCCCACCACAGCATCTCATTTTCCAGGAATCATCAACGCATATTGACGATTGTATCTCATGCAGTATTTCGTCATCTATCACCATAAATTTTCCACCTCTTCTTTCTTCCCTAATAATTTACGTCATAAACCTACCTTTGCCTTATGATCCAAACCAAGATTAAGGATATCATCGACCGGGAGGTAGAGGCTATCCGTAATATTCCGGTAGATGGAATTATTGAAGGAGCTGTAAAACTGATTCACGAACAGGTACATCAGAAAAACGGTAAGGTGGTGATTAGCGGCATGGGGAAGGCCGGTCAAATTGGTCACAATATTGCAACTACCCTGAGCTCTACAGGAACACCAGCTATTTTTTTGCATCCTAGTGAAGCACAACACGGCGACCTGGGGATGATTCAATCCAACGATATCTTATTTCTCATCTCCAACTCTGGCAAAACCCGAGAAATAATTGAACTAGAATATCTGGTTAAAAACATTTACCCGGAAATTAAGATTATTGGCCTTACGGGCAATCCGGAAGGGGAAATGGCGGACTTTTGTGATGTGCTCCTCAGTACAGGAAATCCAAAAGAAGTTTGTCCTCTAGGGTTGGCACCAACTACCTCCACTACAGTGATGACCGTTGTAGGTGACATTCTGGTGGTTATGATGATGGAAAAAATTGAATTTAGTAAAGAAGAATACGCCAAGCGTCATCACAGTGGCTACCTTGGTCGCAAAGCACGTACGGAATGAGCTTCATATTAATTGCCGGACCTTGTGCCATAGAAGACAAAGATACCGCCCTAAAGATCGGTCGTCATGTAAAAGCCTTATGTGAAGACCTTCATATTCGCTACATTTTCAAAGCCAGCTATCGCAAAGCAAACCGCTCACGCTTAGACAGTTTCACGGGAATTGGTGATGAAAAAGCCTTAAACATTCTTAAAGAGATCGGCGAAGAATTGGCAGTTGAAACCATTACGGATATTCATGAAAGCCGTGAAGCTGAATTGGTGGCACAGTACGTCGATCATATTCAGATTCCGGCATTTCTTTGTCGCCAAACTGAATTATTGCTGGCCGCAGGCCAAACCGGTAAAGGAGTGAATATCAAAAAGGGACAGTTCTTGAGTCCTGAAGCGATGACCTTTCCGATAGAAAAAGTACGAAGTACTGGTAATCAAAGTGTTTGGGTTTGCGAGCGTGGTGTGAGTTTTGGTTACAGCGATCTCATTGTTGACGCCACTGCTGTACACCGTCTGAAGACTCATGGCGTACCAGTCATAATGGATTGTACCCATTCCGTTCAAAAGCCGAACAAAACCGAAGGAGTTACCGGTGGCGATCCAAGCTTAATAGAAACAATTGCTCTTTCAGCAGCCGCAACCGGAGCAGATGGATTCTTTATTGAAACTCATCCTGATCCTAAATCAGCCCTGAGTGACCCCCATACCATGCTTCAATTGGATAAGCTCGGCCCTATTTTAGAAAAGTCTATGAAAATCAGAAATGCCCTGTATGATTGAACAGCAAATCAAAACGCTGATTAACAACCTTACGTACCTGGTAGAGAAGCAGAAGATTCAGTTTCCGCTTGAATCAATCGATCAACTTAATTCAGGAAAAAAGCAACTCACAGTGGATGAGCTCCTTCTCATTAGTGAAATGAGTGGACATCCGATCAATAGCTTACTCAATCATTCGCTGGGCAATCCGTTTACAGAGGTGAAAATGCTGATTATGGATTGTGATGGCGTATTGACCGATGGTGGAATGATATTCTCTAAAAACGGGGATGAAATAAAGAAATTTAATGCCAAGGACGGTCAGGGTATAAAGCGTGCACATAACGCAGGAATCTTGACAGGGATCATAAGTGCCGGAGTGAGCACCGGACTAGTGGAGCGACGGGCGGAAATGCTCGGGATTAAACATGTCTATGTTGGTAAACAGCCTAAGTTGGAAATTCTGGAAGGCTGGTTAACTCAACTCAATTTGACCTTCAAGGACGTAGCCTACGTGGGTGATGACACATCGGATATACCGGTATTAAACCGGGTGGGGCTGGCTGCCTGTCCGGCCGACGCCGTTACTCAAGCCAGGGAAGCTGCAGGTTTAATACTAAACTCCAAAGGTGGCGATGGATGCATTCGGGAGTTGATTGATGAATACATCTTAATCTGATACGACAAAAGCCTTTCATGCTCCCAGGATAGGATTCTAATTAACCGTCATGCTCATTTAGGATTTACAATTCCCAGTTTTATATCTTAATCATGACTTTTAACCTGAGTATTCTTTATCAAATAGTATGAATTACCGGCTGGCTAAACTGATATCCGGACCATTAGTATTCAGTTTATGCTTATGGATGGGCGAGAGTGGCAATTCTCAAGTGAGAATGCTTGCTTGTATGCTATGGATGCTAGCCTGGTGGATTACCAACGTTATTCCTATTGGAGCAACGGCCTTGCTTCCCATTCTCCTCTTTCCTTTACTCGGTATTCTGGATCTCAAGTCGACTACCGCCAACTATGGCAATCCGGTTATTTATCTATTTCTAGGAGGCTTTGTGATGGGATTGGGAATTGAGAAATGGAATTTACACCGAAGAATAGCCTTAAATATTATGCGCTTGAGTGGGGAAAAACCTGATCGGGTAATACTGGGAAGCATGCTCGCCACTGCCTTGCTAAGCATGTGGATTTCGAATACTGCCACCACGATTATGATGCTACCTATTGGTGTTTCAGTAATCGGTTTGCTTGGTGATAAGATATCCAGTGAAACCGCCAGTCGAAATTTTGGCGTTACCCTCATGCTCGGCATTGCCTATGCGGCCAATATCGGCGGTATTGCCACTCTCATTGGCACTCCTCCAAACCTCGTGCTAGCCAGTATTCTTTCGGATCAGGACATCATAGACATCGCCTTTTCTACTTGGCTCTTCTTTGCGTTACCACTGGTGATCATACTCTTTGTAATAGTCTATCTTGTGAACACCCGCCTAGTTTTTCCCATAAAAGAGGGCCCCTTGCCCGGAGCCGGTGAACTAATAAGAAGTGAAATCAAACAGATGGGAAAGATTTCTAAACAAGAAAAAAGAGTGGGTATGATCATGCTGACAACCGCTCTTTTGTGGATCTTTAGAGGACAAATTATTCATATTCCGGGCCTGCAAAATCTATCGGATGCTGCAATAGCCATTGCATCTGCCATAGCCATGTTTGCGCTACCAGCCGGAAAAAACAGGCAAGCCCTCCTCACCTGGAAGGATACCCAAAAACTTCCCTGGGGGATTTTATTGCTATTTGGTGGAGGAATCTCACTGGCCAAAGGCATGGAAGTAACCGATATTGTGGGCCTGGTAGGCCAATGGATAAGCAGCAATCAATTTCAGAATCCCCTGCTCATCATCCTGATGGTAACAGCTTTTGCCGTATTCCTTACGGAAGTGATGAGCAATGTAGCGCTCGTCTCGGTTTTCATCCCTGTATCCTTTGTGATCGCCAGAAACCTTGGTATGGCCGAAACTGAGCTAGCCATCCCGCTTACTATTGCGGCTAGCTGTGCCTTTATGTTTCCCATCGCCACTCCACCCAACGCCATAGTTTTTGGCAGCGGATATCTGCATATGCAACAAATGGCTCGGACAGGTATTTTGCTCAATATCGTCTGTGTGATCATAATTGCGCTTTACTCCTACTTTTTTCAGGACATGTTCTTTGGTTGAAACTAGTTTACCGACCAAATTCCACCATTTACCGACTTCCAATAGCATTCAACCACCTACATACCAGTGTTTAACATATTTATATGGTACTTTGTATTGCATAGTACCTAAAGTTTCACATATCTTTGCTTAACAAACTAAAACACAAAAATGAGAAAGCTAATTCTTACTTCCGTGTTACTTCTTGGTAGCATCTCCCTGGTTCTGGCTCAGTCTAAAGTAGCGGCCAATATTTACAGTGACTATGCGGATGGTGAAGATGTACTGTCCATGAGTCTTAATTACGATTTAGTAGATATTCTGGATTTGGATCTGGATATAGACGATCAGATGAGACACATAAGTGGTGATGTGTATCAAGTAAAATTCATTGCTTTCGGCGATGAAGCCAGCCCTAAGAAATCCATTTCGGCCATAGATCAGGAGCTCGCCCGATCCTCTCTGAAAGAAATTGATCTTCCGAAGGATTTTGACGAACGGGATGTAGATTTTATCAAATTCTATGGAGAAAAGAAGGGTGATTACTACAGCGACATCTGTATGCTGGTCCTATCTGATGAAGGTGACACCGGAGTATTTATAGCTGTATTTGGTAAAATTAAAATTCGTAGCAAATCATGAATCTTGAAAACACAAAAGCGCAGATGCGTAAAGGTGTTCTGGAACTGTGTATCCTCTCCATGCTACAGGAAAAGGATGCCTATGCATCAGACATTATTGACCATCTCAAAAGCGCTGAAATAATTGTAGTTGAGGGTACCCTCTACCCTCTTCTCACCCGCCTCAAAAATGCGGGTCTGCTGGCCTATCGCTGGGAGGAGTCAACGTCGGGACCGCCTCGTAAATACTATTCACTGACGGATAAGGGTACTGAAGCTCTGGCTGAACTAACTGTAAGCTGGAACAAGCTTGTGGAAGCCGTAACGAAAACCACTCAAAAGCCTAACTTGAAATGAACAAAACATTAAACATAAATCTCGCAGGACTGATCTTTCACATTGATGAAGATGCCTTCAAGCAATTGGAGCGGTACCTGGATACTTTAAAACGTCAATTCCGACAAACGGAAGGCGGCAGTGAAATTATAAGTGACATTGAAAACAGAATTGCCGAACTCTTTAGGGAACGCAACGCGGAAGGAAAGGAGGTGATAACACTTACCGATGTTCTGGAGGTGATCGAAATAATGGGGCAACCAGAAGATTATCTGGACGCTCAGGAAGAAACCGGACCTTCCGGCTCATCCTCAACTTACAGCGGTGCAAAACGCCTCATGCGCGATTCCGACAACCGTGTGATTGGGGGTGTCTCTTCTGGCGTGGCCGCTTATTTTAATGTCGATGTCATATGGATTAGACTGCTTTTCATTCTATTGTTTTTTGTAGGTCCGGGCTTTCTGGTTTACCTAATCATGTGGATTGTTATACCCAGAGCCAAAACCACTGCTGAAAAGTTGATGATGCGTGGTGAGCCAGTTAATATTTCCAATATCCAAAAGTCTATAAAAGAGGAGTTTACAGATGTAAAGGGTGAGTACCGTTATGGTAAAACCAGAGATGGTTTAGGCGGTTTTTTCAATGAATTGGGAAGGTTTCTGGTTGATGCATTCACCCTGATCTTTAAATTCATATTTAAGCTAATTGGCATATTCTTTCTCATTATCGGATTCATCCTACTGTTCTCCATTGTAATGAGCCTGGTTATAGGCACCGTAGATATCAACGGTACCGATGTTGGCTTGCAATACGTTCTGGAATTTATGAAGCTGATCACCGAAAATGAGAATCACTATAACATGCTGATCGTCTCAATTATCCTAAGTGTGGCAGCACCATTATTCCTTCTCATTTACTTTGGAATACGCATTCTGTTCGACCTTGATCCTCTAAACCGGCCCACCAAGTCTGGTTTGGCATTAACCACTCTTATTGGACTGGTATTGCTGGCTGTCTCTACCGTAAAAATTGTGCACAAGTTTAAAGATGACGCCTATGTAAGCTACGATCTCAGCGTTCCTCAGTACCAGCAGTATTTCCTCACCATAGACCATGATAGCATCAAAGAAATATTTGAAGATGATTACAATGTGGATATGCCATGGAAACCATTTGGTAATCAACATGCCTTTAGTATGGTAGATATCAATATTAAACCTACCGATGAAGAATTGCCCTTTATAAAAGTTCGCAAGGAATCACATGGTGTGTCGCGGGCTGAAGCGCGTGGAAATGCAGAAAATTTACGATTCGAAGTGCTTATTGAAGACTCGGTCATTAAAGTACCGATGTATTATATGCTGGATGAAAACCAAAAGTTCAGAGCGCAGGAGGTTGATGTGGTGTTGTATTTACCAGCCGGTCATTCTGTATATTTTGATTATGCCATTAAGGATTATATCTATGATGTAGATAATATTCAGAATATGTGGGACGATGATATGGTCGGTAAGTTGTGGCATATGACCGAAGATGGCTTGTCTTGTGATGGCTGTGAAATTCCTGGTGAGGATATGGAATTTCCGGATACCTTACATGAATCAGAGCAAGAACAGGAGCTCATAGAAGAAATTGAAGATGCCGCTGAAGATTCCGAAGCCGATTTAGTGTTTAATAATGAAAGTGATTCTGAAACACGAGTGCAGGGAAATGTGTTTTACGAAACAATTGCCAGACCAATAGAAGAAAAGCTTCGGTACACGACGCTCAACATACTTCGAAATCATACTCAGCTTCGCATATAGGCTGATTATGCTTGCTTTTGATAGTCCCGGTGAAAACCGGGACTTTTTTTGTCACTAAGCTGGCATGTCATTCTATATTTGTGGAAACTATGCATACTTGAGGTATCTCCTTACCAGTTTTATTTTTCTTTCCTGTCTTATAGTGTGTGGACAGCATGCCTACGACTTTAATTTAAAGTTACACGAAGGTGATAGCCTCACCGGGAATGCCAGTATCTGGTTGAACAATAGCTCGGGAAAACCCCTGACCGAAGTCTACTTACACTTACCACCCCGAGCCTTATCATGGAAAGGTTCTTTCTTTCATCAACAGTATCTCGAATTTCAGAGAACAGATCTGCACTTTGCCAAAGAAGAGAAAGGCAGCCTGAGCATTAAAGAATTGCGTGTTAAGGCATTTGATGATTCGGAATTATCGGGGACTCTCCGCCAAACTTGTGTGGAATGTGAGTTTATCCGCCTTCCACTCAAGCAAGCCTTAGCTCCTGCTGACTCCCTCCTTATAGATCTGACATTTACCATTGTACTGCCTCAAAAAGACTGGCTGGGAAGCTATGCTTCTCAAACAGAAATCCTGGTTTACGACTGGCTTCCGGAAATACCTCCATTAGATTCTTCGGGCTTCCATTTAAACCCAGAAACCTGGCAAAGAGATCGCTATTGTCAGGAAAACAACTATCAGGTAAGATGGACCCTTCCTGATTCCTTAATCGTAGCCTCCAATGCTACATTGATCACACCAACCGAAATTTCTTTTTTAAATGACCGGGCCGCCAAACCTTTTAGTAGGTCATCATATTCCGGGTCCTTAAAGAGCATCCGGTTCAACCACAAGGGTACTGGTTTGCAATTTGCTATTTCTTCTCAGTTCAACCTGTTTAAATTAGATAATGGCGGGATGCTGTTTCTTCAGGCCAAGGATCCCTTTATTCCTGCCATACTGGATACCATAAATGAGCGTATTTCTAGCTTTATGATGCGAGAAACAGGCCTGGTCATGGGCCGTGATTTCAATTTGGTCATTCTGAATCAATACCGGGGTCATGCGCATAGTGATGCCATGCTCACTTTATCTCATCCGGGGAGCGTATTTGAACTTTCTCGAGAATTGGCTCACGCCAGGTTTCAATCCGCCATACGCTATCGCCATCAAATGAATGGTTTTGATCATGTTTGGTTAGCTCGAGGACTGCCCTACTATTACAAGTATCGATATATTCAAGATGCTTTCTCTGACGAATTTTGGACACCCTGGCAGGATATCTATACCGATCAGTTTTGGCAACCTTTTGCACATAGTATCTCGGGCTGGATTCTATCGCTCAATAAATTTGACTATTCCTACCAAAACCAATATCTCTATTTATTTCTGGCGAGACAGGGTCTCGATCAACCGCTGAATACACCCGCAGATTCATTGACGCGCCTAAACTACGGTGCCGTTCCTATGGCCAAATCATACCTGGCTCTCAATCATTTAAGGGAATATGTCGGCGATCGGAATTTTAGCAGAGGCATGAACGCCTTCCTTAAAAATGAAGATTTGACCACCCCTTTGGCACTGGAAAAGTCCCTGCGGTATTATCATAACCGCAACATTTCGTGGTTTTTCAATGATTGGTTATCCTCATCAGAGATCTATGATTATCGGATGGGCAAATTTGAACACTGCCCTACCATCTCCACAGCTAGGGTTTCCAACAAGGGAAGATTAAACCTACCCTATTCCATTACCGGCTATAAAAATGGAAAGCCGGTGATTACGGAATGGCTGGATGGGCATTCCGACAAGCGTACTCAGCAAATTTACCACGATGAGTTTGACCAAATTAGAATCAATGACCACGGTCAAAACGCTGAGTGGAATTTGAAGAACAACTATTATCGTCCAGGCTTATTTCCTCATCTGAAGCCAATCAAATTGCAGTTCTATCAAACCTTTGAAGATCCACGTTCTACGCAAATCTTTTGGGTGCCCGGATTGGGTTACAATGCATACGATAAATTACTCTTAAGTGTAGACTTTTATAACTATGGTTTGGTAACCAGGCCCTGGGAATGGCGCATTGGACCAAGCTTTAGCACCGGTCAGGGCCAGTTAACAGGCTCGGCAAGTTTAGAGCGTAATATTATACCACAATCCTCCAATATCTTTCACCGCATCTCGGCCGGAGTATATATGAGGTATTATCATTACGATCAGGACCTAGCCTTCTTTAGGTTGTCTCCATCAGTAAGCTTTAGATTCAGAAAACCCTATCCCCGCAGCACCATTCTGCAACGAGTCCGCTTAAGAGCTGTGCACGTAGAACGTGAATTACCACCGGAGTTTGATGGCGTAGCAAACGACATTTCAAATGCCAGCTATACTGTAGTCAACCTCACACATCGTTACGAAGAAACCAGGTTAATAAGGCCCTATACCATAAGAACGGATGTGTTGGTGGGAAACCAATTCAGTAGACTGGATATAAATACTGATTTCAGATGGATGCTCCCTAATCGTAAATGGCTGATATGGAGGGGTTTTGGAGGAGTTTTCCTCAGCAACACTTTTGCTGAGCAAGGAAACCAACAAAACTATTATAGCCTTGGTTTAAGTGGCACTCAAGACTTTATGTTCGACTACTATTTCATCGGGCGTTCAGACCAATCGGGAATTTGGAGTAAACAGTTCTTTGTAACGGACGGAGGCTTCAAAACCGAAACCAATTTCTTTGGTAATGAATGGATGTTGGCCACCAACCTTAGCCTTCCAATCTGGCAAGTCTTTGGTGTTTTTGGCGACGTGGCCCTGGTTGATGGTTTTGATAAGATCCACTACGATTATGGCATCAGGGTAGCATTGCTGACAGATTTTCTGGAAGTTTATTTTCCCCTCGGCTATAACGATCAGTTCTTTCCTGGTCAATTCAATTATGGAGGTAATATCCGGTATGTTCTAAACCTCGATTTGGATGCTATTCTCCATCGTCTTCGCAGAGGTTATTATTGAAATCGAGAATAAATAGTGCCTGCCAAAAGCATTTAAGCTTATTATTTCCTAAATTTAGCCTAACCAAACCTTAAAGACCTACATGAAGATTCTTCATGTCATCGCGCGAGCCGACTACGGCGGCTGCGCAACTCACCTTGTTCAGCTCTCCCGTTTTCTCGATCAAAAGGAATTCGAAAGTCAGGTTATTTGCTTATCTCAAGGCTATGTAACTGAAAAGCTTGAAGAGCTCAATATTCCGTATACGGTCATTGATCGTAAATCATATTCCAGATTCAGTGTGGCCAGGCAAATTAGATCGATGGCAGAATACTATGGTTTTGATCTGGTACATTGTCATGATCAAACTTCTGCGAATTTTAGTCTGTATGCTTCCTACCGACTGAAGCTGCCCTTTATATATAATATTCACTGTTGGGGGTTTCATAGATATAAAGATTTTCCCTTTCGGCAAATGTGCAAGATGAATGAACGCTTTTTGATGCAACAGGCCTCTCATAATGTGCTGCCCTCTCCTATCAACTTGGAGGAAGGTGAAAGAGAATTTTCCATTCCAAATTCTGTGGTGATCCCTCATGGGGTAGACACGAAAGAATTTGACCCAGATCGCCCTTCAAGCCTAAGCAGAAGGATTTATGGCATCCCGGAGAATTACACTATCGTTGGCTTTTTAGCTCGTTTGTGCCAGAAAAAGGATCCCCTCACGCTTATCAGGGCTGCGGCCTTGGCCCTGAAGGAGGAGCGAAAGTTACATTTCATGATCATAGGCGATGGTGAATTAAAACAAGCATGTTTGGATGAGACTAAAAGACTGGGTATAGAAAACCATGTGAGTTTTCAAAAGATCACGGCAGATGTCCCATACATTTTAAAAATCTTTGATATCTATTGCATGCCTTCACAATGGGAAGGTCTGTCCATAGGCTTACTTGAGGCCATGGCGATGCGGAAAGCAATCATTACTAGTCCGGTCAATGGAAATCTGGAAGTCATAGCCAACCGTACCGATGGCATGCTGGTATCTGCTGGAAAGCCAGAAGACTGGAAACAGGCCATATTGGAGTTGCACCGAGAACCAGAACTGAGAAAAATTATGGGTAGGCAGGCGAGGCTCCTGGTAGAGAGATACTACGACATCCATCAAAGTGTAGCTAGTCACGCAGAGCTGTACAGAAGTATTCACCCCAACATCAAAGAGCAGCCTAAAGAAGACCAGGCTGAACCGGTCTTATACAGCATTCAATAAAAAAAGCCTTCTACTTTACGAAGAAGGCTTTCTTATCAGTTCCTAACCGAATCAGTTTTTGATCATTTCCATCTTATTACCATTCGGAAATTCAATAATCTCTAAAGACTTTGAATAATTAAGAATGAAATTGATGGTTTCTGTGCGAGGTTTCAACCGGGCCTCTTTCCCGTTTTTTTGTGTAGTCAGATGTGCCATAGGCGAACTTTATTTGGTATTTATCCAATAACGACACCTCTCACATACATATTGTATTAAACCAATTTTTATTGGATTAACAAACTCACTCCACTCTTAGTCATAAGCTTTCTCATGTTGATGAGCGCATAACGCATTCTTCCCAGAGCCGTATTTATGCTTACATCGGTTTGCTCAGCAATATCCTTGAAGCTCAGACCACTGAAATGTCGGAGTTTAAGAACTTCTTTCTGCTCGTCGGGCAGTTGTTCGATGAGCTTATGCAGATCTGATTCTATCTGATCTTTAATCATAGAAGATTCTACATTTAAGCTTCCGTCCTTGAGAATATTAAAAATATTAAAGTCATCTGTTGGTGACATAGTCGGCATCCGCTTGGCTCTGCGGAAATGATCGATCACAAGATTGTGGGCAATTCGCATAGTCCAATTCAGAAATTTGCCTTCCTCATTGTACTTGCCCTTTTTTAGGGTGTTAATCACCTTTACAAAAGTGTCTTGAAAGATGTCATTAGCCAGATCTTCATCCTGAATTCGTACCACGATGTACGAAAAAATTCTTTTCTGATGTCTGCTTATTAAAACTTCGAGCGCCTGCTCTTTACCGGATAGGTAACTACTGATGAGTTCACTATCGCTCATTTTTAGATAATCCATAATCTACCTGATTGGGTTAGTAAATAATTCTAATTCAAGTAGTTATGCTTTATCCGCGATAGTTTTTAAGTTATAAATAGATCGGCGTTTTAGAAATGCCGGAAATTCAAATATATGATAATTATCTAAGTATTCATATTTAGTGCCCCGATGTGCTAGTAAGGCGAGGGTTTGATACCTTTGCCGCGCATTTAAGAATTTCCATGCCAAAGGACCCATTAGAGGAGCTCAATCCACGAGATTTTATAATCATAAAAGGTGCCAAAGTCCATAACTTAAAGAATGTGGATTTGGCAATTCCACACCGACAATTAACGGTGGTCACAGGACTAAGCGGGTCTGGAAAATCTTCCCTGGCCTTTGACACTTTGTATGCCGAGGGACAAAGACGATATGTTGAAAGTCTTTCTTCTTATGCCAGGCAATTCCTTGGACGACTGGATAAGCCTGAGGTTGAATATATTAAGGGTATCTCACCTGCCGTCGCCATCGAACAAAAGGTTACCTCCAGAAACCCCAGATCTACCGTAGGAACCACGACCGAAATTTATGATTACCTGAAGGTGTTGTTTGCGCGCATTGGAATTACTCGTTCACCTGTTTCGGGTATGGAGGTAAAACGCCACAGTGTAGAAGATGTCGTGAATTACGTGGCATCCCTCCCACCAGCAACTAAGATCATGGTTAAGTGTCCGATAAAACTTCGGGAAAGAACCCTAAAAGAGCAGCTATCGATACTGGAACAACAAGGATACGCCAGGATTGCCGTGAATAAGAAGGTAATTCGCATCAACGAAGTAGACCTGGCGGCCATTAACCCCAAGAAAGATTTACTGGAGGTAGTGGTTGATCGACTGATGGCGGATACGGATAATGAGGATAACCGAAATCGATTGGCGGATTCCGTGCAAACGGCCTTTTTCGAAGGTCATGGCACTTGCGTGATTTATGACGCCGGTGCCGAAACTCGTAAAGAGTTTTCCAATCTCTTTGAAGCAGATGGTATTGAATTTGAAGAGCCATCCATACATCTGTTTAGCTTTAACAATCCTTACGGAGCCTGTCCCAAATGTGAAGGATTTGGCAGCATCATCGGCATAGATGAGGATCTCGTGATCCCCGATAGCAGCCTTTCCCTCTATCAAGATGCCGTAGCCCCATGGCGTGGTGAAAAAATGCAGAAGTGGAAAGAGGAAGTTATTGCCAGGGCGGAACTGCACGGACTACCCATTCACAAGCCTTATTTTGAACTAAGCGCTGAACAAAGAGAAGTGCTCTGGTACGGTGCCAAAGGCATGAAAGGAATTTATGACTTTTTTAAGTACATAGAATCTAAGAGCTATAAAATCCAATATCGGGTTATGCTTTCGCGATATCGCGGCAAAACCATTTGCACCGAATGTAAGGGAACACGATTGAGAAAGGAGTCTCGTTATGTCCAGATAAATAATAAGTCTCTTGCGGAACTGGTGATCATGCCTATTGATCGTCTGGCTGAGTTTTTTGAAAACGCCAAATTTTCAGATTATGAAAACCTCGTGGCCAAACGCGTATTGATAGAAGTAAAAAGTAGATTGCGCTATTTGCAGGATGTTGGATTGGGATATTTGACATTAAATCGGGTTTCAAACTCGCTATCAGGCGGAGAAGCCCAAAGAATTAACCTGGCTACTTCCCTGGGAAGTGCCCTGGTAGGCTCCACATATATTCTAGATGAGCCTAGTATAGGCCTACATCCCCGAGACACCGAACGACTGGTTAGCGTGGTAAAGCATCTGCGCGATTTAGGCAATACGGTAGTCGTGGTTGAACACGATGAAGAGATGATGAACGCGGCTGATCACCTGGTAGATATTGGTCCGGGAGCAGGTATTCATGGTGGAAATGTGGTTTTTTCAGGAGCTATTGAAGGCATAAAAAATGTTTCTGAAAGTTATACGGCGGCCTATTTAAATGGTGAAGAAGAAATAGAGGTACCTAACCAACGAAAGGAGCCCCGAAAATTTGTGGAAATTTTGGGGGCAAGAGAGAATAATCTTAAAAACATTGATGTAAAAATTCCGCTTCATTGCCTCACGGTAGTAACCGGAGTAAGCGGCTCAGGTAAGAGCTCCCTCATCAGTAAAATCCTCTACCCCGCCCTGAGAAAGAGGTTGGGTGGCTATGGCGAACGAACTGGTAAGCACGGATCCATCGAAGGCGATTGGGAAAAGTTAAAGGCCATTGAGTTTGTAGATCAAAATCCGATCGGCAAGTCCAGCCGCAGTAATCCTGTGACCTATATTAAGGCTTATGATGATATCAGGAATCTCTATGCCGCCCAGGCCTTAGCCAAAGCCAGAAATTACAAGGCTGGTTATTTTTCTTTTAATATCGATGGTGGCAGATGTGAAAAATGCCAGGGAGAAGGTGAAATCACCATAGAAATGCAGTTCATGGCTGACGTTCATTTAAAATGTGATGAATGTGATGGACGACGCTTTAAAACGGAGATTCTGGACGTGAAATTTGAAGAGAAGACCATTCACGATGTTTTAGAGATGACAGTAGAGGAAGCCATCGGTTTTTTCAATGAACATGAAGAACAAAAAATTGCGGAAAAACTACAACCTCTTTTTGATGTCGGTCTGGGATATGTCACTCTGGGACAGAGCAGCAGCACCTTATCTGGTGGTGAAGCACAAAGGG
This sequence comes from Owenweeksia sp., assembly GCA_965229445.1. Taxonomy (GTDB): domain Bacteria; phylum Bacteroidota; class Bacteroidia; order Flavobacteriales; family Schleiferiaceae; genus Owenweeksia. The sequence continues at coordinate 1,563,164 of OZ245876.1, read as the reverse complement.
TGAAACTGGCTACCTTTCTGGGCAAAGGAGGTAAAAGTCAACATCAGCTTTTCATTTTTGACGAACCAACAACCGGTTTGCATTTTCACGACATTAAAAAGCTGCTTAAGTCCTTTTACGCCCTCTTAAAAAATGGACATAGCATAGTAGTCATCGAGCATCATCCAGATGTAATTAAATGTGCTGATTGGGTGATAGATCTTGGACCGGAAGGTGGGGATTTAGGAGGACATGTCGTCTTTCAAGGTACTCCCGAAGCACTTATAAAATGTTCAGAATCTTATACCGCCCCATTTATAGCCGAGAAGATTGATAACATCAGTAAATCTGCCCCTGCATCTAGCTAAGCTGAGTCGCGATCAAAGAAGGATGAAAGAATAGTTCTTAGTCCTCTGATGCAGAAATAAGCCGCTGTTGCCATAAATACTATGCTGATTATCAGCCATAGATAATTACCCTGTCTGGCGAAAGGTATTCCTGCCCAGGTTAGGAGCACCGGACCAGCAAAAATAAATGGGAATCCAATCGCAACAAATTGCATTCCCTTCATAAGCTTTTCTTTATTTGTAGGCATGAGGCTAAGTTAAGGATACTGATTTTATGTTTTAGTAGTGCTAAACCCTTTGCTTTCGTACTTTTAAAGTCATGAATATACTCGGCATTATTCCTGCGCGTTACGGCTCCACCCGTCTGGAAGGAAAGCCTCTGGCTGAAATAAAGCGAAAACCCATGATCCAGCATGTGTACGAACGTGCGAGCAAGGCTTTAGACCAGATAATAGTTGCCACTGACGATGACAGAATAGTATCGGCGGTTGAAGGCTTTGGTGGTGAGGCCTATATGACCAGTAGATTGCATACAACCGGCACTAATCGCTGCCTGGAGGCCTACCACAAATATGTGGATGATCATGTTGAAAATGTGGACGTTGTAATAAATATTCAGGGCGATGAACCCATGCTGGATCCAGATAGTTTAACGGAATTGGTGACTGCTTTTCAGGATGACCGGGTACGTATGGCTACTTTAATTTCACCGGTCAAGAATTTTCATGACCTCAACGACCCTGGGGTGGTTTTTGTCGTATTTAATAATGATCATGACGCTCTGTATTTCAGTCGCAGTGCTCTCCCCCACATTCAAGGCGTACCTGAGCGCGAATGGTTGAGCCATCATACCTTTTACAAACACATTGGAATGTATGCCTTTAAGCCAGAAGCTCTGGAAGAATTTGCTGCCCTGCCTATGACTGATTTGGAGAAGGCCGAATCGCTGGAGCAGAATCGCTGGCTTGAAAGTGGTCATCAGATCAGGGTCTGTGAAATTGAGCATGAAGGTATTTCGGTAGATACCCATGACGATCTTGAACGAGTTCGCAGTCTCATCTGATGCCGAACCATCGCTTAAAAAAATTACTGGATAGTCGGGTAGAGAAGTACAACCAGCCAGAGTTTATAGCATCGGATCCCATATTCATCCCACATTCCTTTAGCCGAAAAGAGGATATTGAGATTAGTGGCTTTTTAACCGCAACCATGGCCTGGGGAAAACGCAGCATAATTATTTCCAACGCCAAGAGATTGATGGCTCTGATGGACCATGCACCATTTCAGTTTGTAGAGCAGCATTTACCGAAGGACAGACTCAGGTTTAAGGGCTTTGTGCATCGCACCTTCAATTATGATGATCTTAATTACTTCCTCAGTAGTTTGCAAAACATTTATCTCAACCATGGTGGTTTGGAAAGCGTGCTGGGTGCGGATGAGCTTGAGTTGAATGTCAAAGACGCTCTGGCCAGATTTAGGGCCATTTTCTTTGAGCTAGAGCATTTACCACGTACGGAAAAGCACTTATCCAATCCCTATAGAAATTCCTCCTGCAAGCGATTAAATATGTTCCTGAGGTGGATGGTAAGAAATGATAATCAAGGAGTTGACTTTGGTATTTGGCAGAGCATCAAAAGTTCTCAACTTTCATGTCCGCTTGACGTGCACTCTGGCCGGGTTGCCAGGAAATTGGCTTTGTTGACGAGAAAGCAAGACGATTGGAAAGCGGTGGAGGAATTAGACACGGCACTAAGGGCGATGGATCCCGATGATCCAGCGAAGTATGACTTTGCTTTGTTCGGACTTGGTGTTTTTGAAGCTTATGGCCTTTAGTTAGGCTGGTGAAAATCGCCTAAAATTTTATTCACTTTGGTGAAGGCTGCCTTTGATTTGAGAATTTTGCAGTCTAACTTGAAATTGGGGCCTGCGGGTGCAGGCCCCGGGCAGACCAAGACTCAAAATTCTGAGGATCATATAGTTAATGAGAATTACGCTTTTGATAAGCTTCTAATATCATCCGACTCAATAATCACCCCAGGCCATTCTGTATCCTTTAACTTAACCATGGCTCTAGCCACTTCTCCGGCACTAATGGCGCGATATTTTTTGGGGATAAGCCATTTAAATGCCCTCATTACGCCGGCAAAAATCCGCTCGCCCAGCCGAAAATCTTTTCGGTCGCCCAATAACAAAGATGGTCTTAGGATGAACAACTCAGGAATACCCATCTTGAGCAGCGCTTCTTCCATCTGTCCCTTGATTTTCAAGTAAAAGGTCTTACTATCCGCTTTTGCTCCCATGGAGCTAATCACCACACAGCGTGTCATGCCATTTTTTAAACAATCGCGCGCGGCATTTACAGGAATACCAAAGTCTATCTTCCTATATTCACTCAAATCCGGAGTCTTACTTTGCGTGGTGCCAATACAACAATATAAATCATCACAAACCGCATCGGCAAAAGCTGATTCACTCAAAAGATCACCAATTCGCAACTCCAATTTACCATGTTCTATTTCTAGTGGTTTGCGCGTGTAAACAATAATCCTGCTATAATCATCCTCCACAAGCAGCTCACTGAGCAAATGTGATCCCACCAAACCACTGGCTCCTAATATGATGGCTGTTTTTGCCATTATTCTTCTGTCTGATTTAAGTCTATCACTACCCATTGCCAGCCTTCCTCTCGATAATAGTCTTTCTTACCCAGCGCTACCAGCCCCAGACCAGCCAATACCAAACCGCCACCCCATACCAGTTGACTGCTTCTGATTACCGGGCTATCCCTATTGATCACCCCATTGATTAGGGCCAGTCCGGTGAATAAAACCCCTCCACCCCATAAGGCCTTACCACTTATGGTCAGGAGTTCCTTCCTAGTTCTAAAAGCCACTATTGCTTCCAAAGGATATACTACATTACCCACCCTCAAAAAGTCGGGTCCTATCTCTCTAATCACGCCTGATACCCAGGGAAGTTCCTCTGATGTGCGAAATTGAATCTTATCATTCAGCCCATACCTGGTAACGGGAAATTCATTTCCTTTCTTGATGTATATGAACTGTTGGCTCCAAAGATTGGTAGAGGTTAAAATTATTATCAAAACCAAAAAGCACTTCCTCATGGATCATTTTTGTGCGGATCAGGCTGATCCTTTTTGTAAATGTAACGAATGCCGTGCAGGCTTTTGGCATATTCTTCCCAGGCCTCTTTATCCGGGTCTAAATTTGGCTGCTTCTCCACCTCAGGAATATTCTCCATAATTTCTTCATCTAGCTCCCAGCTATAAATTCTTCGTTTAGGGCCAACCTTTCTAAAAAACAAAGCCAGACCAAACCCGCTCAAGCCACCGGCCAGATGCGCTTCCCAACTTACATTGTCCTTTACGGGAAACAATCCCCAAATTAAACCTCCATAAAGAAATACCACCAAAAGAGACAAGGCTAAGAGATTACCCTGCCGCCTGAGTACGCCACTTAGAAAAATAAATCCTGCTAATGCATAAATCAAACTTGAGGCACCAATATGATAGCTCTCACGACCGATTATCCAAACTGCCAGACCGGAAGTAAGCCAGGATACAATAACCACACTAGAGGCGATACGCGGATAAAAGAAAAACAAACCCATGCCCAGGGCCAGAATAGGAATAGTATTGTTGCTGATATGAGTTAAACTGCCATGAAGTAGCGGCGAAGTCACCACACCGAATAAACCGTCAATATGTCGTGGAAAGATGCCAAACTGGTACAAATCCAACATAAAACGTTGGTCGAGCCAGAATATCGTCCAGATTACCAGGATAAATATGAATGGCCGTATTACGAAGCTAATCCCTTCCTTATCGCCAACCATAAAGCCTTCTTCAGAATCCGATGCTATGATTTTATAATGTTTCACTTTCTAAATGTATTATTTTTGTTATCCAACATCATTCCATGTCTGCACCATTAGCCGAACGCCTTCGGCCCAAAAGCTTTACGGATTACATCGGACAAAGTGACTTACTGGGGCCAAATGGTTCATTGAGAAAACTGATAGCCTCTAAAATGGTGCCTTCCATGATATTCTGGGGACCTCCCGGAGTAGGAAAAACCAGTTTAGCGGAACTGATTGCCCTGGAGGCAGATCGTCCTATTTATACCCTTTCCGCCATTAATTCAGGTGTGAAGGATGTACGCGAAGTGATCGCCAAGGCAGAGAATCAGGGTCTATTTGGACAGGGAATTACTCCGATCCTGTTTATTGATGAAATACATCGTTTCTCAAAATCACAACAAGACAGTTTATTAGGAGCGGTTGAAAAAGGCACGGTCGTTTTGATTGGAGCTACTACCGAAAACCCAAGTTTTGAGGTGATTTCTGCCCTGCTTTCTCGTTGTCAGGTGTACGTCTTAAAATCCTTTGGCAAGGAGGAGTTGGACGAACTAACCGATCGGGCTTTATCGACTGACAACTGGCTAAAGAGTAGAAATATCATACTGAAAGAAAGAGAAGCGCTTTACCGGTTTAGCGGGGGTGATGCCAGGAAGCTTCTAAATATCTTGGAGTTGGTAGCGCTCAATATAGAGAAAGGTAGTTCGGTGTTTAATAAAGACATTGAGTCCTTACTAAAAAACCGTCCCTCCTATTACGATAAGAATGGAGAGCAGCACTATGATATTATCTCAGCATTTATTAAATCCATTAGAGGTAGCGACCCTAATGCCGGTGTATACTGGCTGGCCAGAATGATTGAAGGAGGTGAGGAACCCAAGTTTATTGCGCGAAGACTCGTGATTTTGGCTTCCGAAGACATTGGAATGGCAAATCCAAATGCCTTGCTACTGGCCAATGCCTGCTTTGAAGCCGTAGAGAAAATTGGTTGGCCAGAGAGTAGAATTATTCTGTCTCAATGTGTAATTTATCTGGCAACTTCACCTAAGAGTAATGCCAGCTATTTGGCCATCAATAAAGCTCAGGAACAAGTGCGCGAATCCGGCGATCTGTCCGTTCCTCTTGCTATAAGAAATGCACCAACTGACTTGATGAAGGATCTGGGATATGGTAAAAACTATCAGTACTCCCATGATTATGATCAGTCATTTTCCGGTCAGGAGTATTTACCCCAGGAAATTAGTGGTCTAAGCTTCTATTCTCCGGGCGAAAATCCGAAGGAAAAATCCCTGCGCGAGCGGCTAAAAGCTTTGTGGCCGAAGTATCGGTATTAGGAGGAAATGTGAAGGATGAAAAGTGAGGGGTGACGAGTATATTGAATTATGAAAATAGACATGAGACAAAAGAAGTTTGACCTTGAACTAAAACCAGTAATCTTGATCCCAATTAACCAATCAACCTCTTAATTTAGTAAATCAAATCAGTACTCATAACTCAAATTATCCATCAAAATTTGCACCCCATGAACGCACATGATATAGAATATACCTTCATCGGAGAGGAAATGCAAGCTATCGAGATTAAACTTGATCCTCAGGAAACTGTGGTAGCAGAGGCGGGAAGTATGATGATGATGGATGAGGGGATTAAAATGGATACCATCTTTGGTGATGGCAGTTCCGTGAAGCGCAGTGTGTTTGACAGTGTCCTTTCAGCCGGCAAACGACTGCTTACGGGTGAGGGTCTGTTTATGACCACTTATACGAATATGGGCAGTGACGTCAAACGAGCCGTTTTTGCTTCTCCATATCCGGGCAAAATTATTGCGCTTGATCTCCATCAAGAAAAAGGAAAAGTAATTTGTCAGAAAGATGCCTTCTTATGCGCTGCGAAGGGAGTATCCGTAAGTTTAGAGTTTCGCAGAAAACTAGGCACAGGATTTTTTGGAGGGGAAGGATTCATCATGCAAAAGCTTGAAGGCGATGGTTTGGTGTTTCTGCACGCAGGCGGCACGATCATTGAAAAGGAATTAAAGATAGGTGAAAGCTTGAAAATTGATACAGGTTGTTTGGTAGGGTTTACACAAGGGGTACAATACGATATTGAATTTATCGGAGGACTTCGAAATACCTTTTTTGGGGGTGAAGGGGTCTTCCTCGCAAAACTGGTTGGACCAGGAAAGGTATTTGTTCAGTCCTTGCCCTTTAGTCGATTGGCCGATCGTGTCATTGCCAGCGCCCCTACTAGAGGAGGTAAACGCCGTGGCGAAGGCAGCCTATTAGGTGAAATTGGTAATATTTTGGATGGAGATAACAGATTTTAGCATCATGAACAAACTGATTTATTTATGGCCTTTTTTCTTTCTGACCCAAAATCTGAATGCTCAAACCGATCAAGACTTTGAGCATGCCGGGAGAAGTCTCTTTCTTCAACTCACTGCACCGGAACAGGAAGAATTTATTCCTATGATCAGAATAAAACAGTACTTGTTACTTCTCGACAATCAAGAGTGGGATGAGGTGAAAAAAACCAAGAGGAAAAACCAGCTTAATCAATCCTACAGCAAGCTGTATGTACAATGGCAAGAGTCTATTGAACTATTGCAACAGAATTACCGGGAGGCCAAAGCTACTGGCGCAGAGTTGAAATATCTTGAAACCAGGGTCTTCCCAACAGGCACTTTAGACGATACTTATAATATGGAAACCAGTTTTATCTTTAAAACCGAAAACCTGCAGAGCGAAGTAGTATTGAGTTACGAGGTGGCCTGGCTGGAAGGACTGGGACTGAAACTTATGAGTGAAGTAAGAGAAGGATTCTAATAATCCCTTTGAGCAAGCATCGGCACAAACTTAAACTCACCATACTCGGTTACACTTACTTTGCCAGATTCAGATTTCACGACCAGTTTCATAATCTGCTGATTCTCCCCTACCGGAATTACCATCCGTCCACCACATCTCAATTGCTCTACTAATAATGGGGGGATATCCGGAGCTCCTGCCGTTACAATTATCCTGTCAAAAGGCGCGTAAGTAGGCAATCCCTGAAAACCATCACCATACTTCATGAGGAAATTATAGCCCAGCCTGGGCATGATCTGTCGCGTGATATCAAAGAGCTCCTTCTGTCGCTCAATGGAGAACACTTTACACCCCATCTGATACAAAACAGCCGCCTGGTATCCGCTCCCCGTTCCAATCTCCAGGATATGATGGGAAGGGTTGGTTTGCAGGAGCTCCGTTTGATAGGCTACCGTAAATGGATGTGATATTGTTTGACCCGCAGCAATAGGAAATGCCTTGTCTTCATAGGCATGCTCCTCAAAAGAAGATTCAATTAACAGATGTCTGGGTACTCTGGCAATAGCCTTCAATACAGCCTGATCTCTGATGCCTTTCTCAATAAGTTTTTTAACCAGCTTATTCCGCTGGCCCTGGTGTTTAGGTAGGTCCTTCATATGGAATCTAAAGGTGCGCAATTAGCCATTAGTGAAAACCGGAGTTGCGAAGAACAATTCAACAAAATTCTGTTCATAGAGCGGCTTGCCCCCTGCAGCAAATGCCCTAATTTAGCGGCAAATTTCTGATAATCATGCTTAAAGTTGGTGTATTGGGTGCCGGACACCTGGGTAAGATCCACCTCAAGTGCTTGAAGAACCTACCGGATCATTATGAATTATCGGGATTCTTTGATCCAGATCCACAAACACGTGAAGCCGTATCCAAGGAATTTGGCATTCCCGCCATGGAGAGCATTGAAGCATTAGTGGCGGCGGTAGAGGTGGTAGACATTGTTACCCCTACCCTCAACCACTATGAGTGTGCTAAGGTTGCCATCAAAGAAATGCGCCATGTTTTTATTGAAAAACCTATAACCAATACACCCAAAGAGGCTCTGGAATTAATTAAACTTTCCGAAGAAGCGAAGACCAGAGCACAGGTTGGACATGTAGAACGTTTTAATCCGGCTTATTTAGCAGCGCGCGAGTATGTAGAAAGTCCTATGTTTCTGGAAACTCATCGACTGGCTGAATTTAATCCCCGCGGCACGGATGTACCCGTGGTTCTCGATCTGATGATTCACGATATTGACATCGTGCTGAGCCTTGTGAAATCCGGAATCAAAAAAATTAATGCCAGTGGTGTAGCCGTTGTAAGTGACACCCCGGATATTGCGAATGCCCGCATTGAATTTGATAATGGTTGTGTAGCCAACTTAACGGCCAGTCGTATCTCATTAAAAAATATGCGTAAAACACGAATCTTTCAACGCGATGCTTATATCACCATAGATTTTCTTACCAAAGAGAGCGAAGTAATTAGAATGAAAAGCGAAGTAGACGAGCAGGATCCTTACGCCATGATCATGGATTTAGGTGGTGGTAAAAAGAAACAAATCTATTTTGAGAAGCCGGAGTCCCTCAGTACCAATGCGATACAGGAAGAGTTGAAATCTTTTGCAGAAGCTATCAATAAAAACACTCCTGTGAGCGTTACACTTGAAGATGGACACCAGGCGCTGGAGGTTGCCCACCAGATTCTGGAAAAAATCAACCTGAACCTTAATGTGATTGCCTGAAATATGGCCAACAGATACTGGTGGTTGGCATTTATTGCCTCAATTTTAGTTTTCTCCTCCTGTTCTCCGGATAAGTACTCTGCGAGTCGACCGGTATACTTTGACATCCCCGATTTTCAACTTAACACAGATTACCTTACCGAGGGGACTTCCAATTCCAAGATCACGACCATATGGATTTATGTGGATAATGATCTTGAAGGAACTTATGAGTTACCCTGTACAGTACCGGTAATTCTGGAAGAAGGCTCACACACCATCAGGATATTTCCTGGCATCAACCTCAACGGTATCAGCTCTAGCCGCGCTATTTATCCATTCTTCGAACGTCCCATATTTGATACGACCATTGCTGCCAGTGTTGATACTTTTCTGGTTCCACTCAAATTTAGAAGGACCAATTATTCCTCCTCAGCCACCATAGACATCCTCGAAGATTTTGATCAGGCGGGTATCAACCTATTACCCACCGATAATTCAGATACAGGGATTGTGAAAATTACTGATCCTGCTCTGGTATTTACCAATCCGCAAAAACCAAGTGAAGACAACGGCAAAGCCGGGGTCATGTACACTACAGCCAGTGTTCGTAAAGCAGAGGTATCCAGTGTAAAGACTTATGATCTGCCAAAAAATGGCGAAAACGTTTATCTGGAAATGAATTATCGATGCAACCAAGCCTTTATCGTAGGGGTTTTTGCGAATCGTATTTCTGGCAATACCCAGCAGGCCACGGTGATTGTAAATCCGAAAGAAGATTGGAACAAGATTTATATCAATCTCGTCACCGAGTTATCAGCCTTCTCGGATGCGGATAATTTCAACATCTTTTTTGGTGCCATTCACGACTCTGAGAATGATACGGGATGGGTGTATTTGGACAATTTAAAGCTCGTGTACTAAGTGATGAGTAAGCGGTCACACATACAACGAGCTAAATACATTTTTTGGGATGCTGTTGCTGCCATGTCCGCTTACACTATTCTTTACACCTTCAGGCATAATTACATTGAGAAACAGCGATTTGAAGGTCTGGAGCTGAACTTTAATTCAAATTACTACTTAGGGCTTATTGCCATCCCTATTTTTTGGATCACCATCTATATAATTACCAACTTCTATCGCGACATTTACCGCCGTTCACGTCTAAAGGAAATCATATACACCTTTAATGCCTCACTCCTGGGAAGTGTGGTCATTTTCTTCGCATTAATTCTAGACGACTGGGTTAACAACTACACCGACTATTACCGCGGCTTTCTCACCTATTTCAGTAGCCATTTTATACTTACCAGCCTATTCAGAGTGCTTCTAAGTTCCAGAACCGCATATAGAATCCGCAAGGGTAAGATATGGTTTAACACGCTTCTAATTGGCAGTAACGAAAATGCCGTAGAGTTGTACAATGAGATTGGTGATCGCACGAGCATTGGCAATCGATTTGTGGGTTTTGTGAGTGTACATAATAACATTCAGTTTCTTGTAAAGAAAAACCTAAAGCACCTGGGTAGTCATAATAACCTTCAAGACATCATTAAAGAAAATGAGATTGAAGAGGTGATAATTGCCATTGAATCATCGGAACATGAAAAACTGGAAGAAATTCTCAATATTCTGGAAGGAACCAACGTTAAGGTAAAGATGATTCCGGATACCTATGACATTATCTCAGGTAAGGTTAAACTAGAATCCATAAGTTCAGCGCCCTTAGTAGAGATCAGTCATGAACTAATACCGCTGTGGCAAAAAGTTGCCAAACGCCTGTTCGATATTCTGGCGTCACTATTCCTGCTGCTCATTACCTCCCCGGTTTTTATTTTTTCAGCCATTATGGTTAAAATGACCAGCGATGGACCGATCTTTTTTAAACAGAAACGAGTAGGACTGAATGGTAAGTGCTTTATGATGATCAAGTTTAGAAGCATGTACCAGGATGCAGAAACCAACGGACCCCAGTTAAGTAGTGAAAACGATAGCCGAATTACTAAATGGGGACGTATCATGCGCAAGTATCGATTAGATGAATTACCGCAATTCCTGAATGTTATTCTTGGCGAGATGTCAATTGTAGGGCCACGACCGGAACGTGAATATTTTCTACAGAAGATCGGTGAAAAAGCACCGCATGTACGGCATATTAAGAAGGTAAAACCAGGTATTACTTCATGGGGGATGGTGAAGTATGGATATGCGGAAAATGTGGATCAGATGGTTCAGCGCTTGAAGTATGATATCATCTATATTGAAAACATGAATCTCTTCAATGATCTTAAGATTCTAATCTACACCGTACTCATCGTATTACAGGGCCGTGGAAAGTGATGATTTCAAGAAATTTAACGCCAGAGCCCGCTCCAAGCAAAAGGAAAATAAAGCCTTCCTAAAGAAGCTTAAGGCTCTCCCTCCCAAGCAACTGGATCAGAAATTTCACAAGGCTCACCAGAATGCCTTTGCTCATATCAATTGCCTGGATTGTGCCAATTGTTGCAAAACCACCGGCCCCCTTTTTACGGAGAATGATATCAACCGCATTGCCCGGCACTTCCGTATGAAGCCATCTGAATTCATTAACACTTATCTTAGAGTAGATGAGGACAAAGACTTTGTGCTACAAACGGTTCCCTGCCCCTTTCTGGGAGATGATAACTACTGTGGAATTTACGAGGTGCGACCAAAGGCCTGTAAGGAGTATCCGCACACAGACCGTAACCGCATGCATCAGGTACTGGAATTAACTCGAAAAAATATTGAGGTTTGTCCGGCAGTGTTTGAGATGGTTGAGGATCTAAAACAGGCACTCAAAGAGAATTAATACTTTATTTCATTAGCATGTCAAACCTGTTTAAGAATACAGCCCTTCTAATCGTACTTCTGGCCGTAGTCGTCAATTGTGATACGAAGCACTCCGGCTCAATAGATGTAAAAGGTTATTTCATGTACCGCTGCGGATCCAATGACCCTATGGGTGGGGTAACACTTACTTATGAGCGCGGTGGACGCAGTCTTCTCTCAGATAAAACAGACGCTTATGGTTATTTTCACGTACTAGGTGACTATGAATTCAGGTCGAGGAAAGAATTTCCAAGTGGTGACTTAAGCATAGTGGGCAATGGGCAGAACGGTTTCTACGGATCCATTGTAATCATGGAAATGATAGAAGGGAAAATACCTTTTGACACTATTTATTACCTGCATTCCACCAGATCAATTCTAAATCTCAGAGTGGAAACCAATGGCTATACGGAACAGGACACACTTTTTATCCAATCCAACAATGATTCCCTGCCCGATTATAAATCCGGTGATATCCATTATAATTTCAAATATCCAGGGCCCTTTGCAGACAAGCAGATTCTTGATACTATAATTACAAGACTTGATCCTCATGTTGGGTATTCACAATACTCCAGACCTTTCTACTATACCATAAAACGGTCAAGGCAAACTCGTGTAAACTGGAAAACAGCCCAATACCCATTCGAACCAGGTCAGAAGAATATTCCCTGCGGATGTTTTGTTCCCGTTATACTGGCACTTAATTAGACTTCCAGCATTTTCACAATATGCCAATTGATCGTACAAACTTAGTTTCACCTTCTTGTATATGCATCCTAACAGGTCATTGAACGCCAATTATGATTTATCTTACACCAAGCATTTACCGATTGTTCCATGAATATATCTCTTCCAAATTGGATAATTGTCTTAGGAGGTGCTGGTCAGATTTTCACCGCCCTCATTTATCCATATATTAGGCATAATGTGTTTGATTGGTATACCGATGTAAAGAAGCTAAAGCCTTTAAATCAGGAAATTGCCAAAACCTATGGCCGGTATATCGTAGGTTTAAATTTTGCGTTTGGACTGATCAGCATCCTCTTACCTGATGAACTAAAATCTCAAACACTGTTGGCTGTTGCTTTCACCGGCTTAATTGCGGGTTACTGGATTGGTAAGGTTGCCACCCAGTTTGCCTATTACCCTATGTATGAAATACCTAAAAAAGCCATATTCAGAATTGGCGGTTACTTCATGAACATACTTTTCGGGTTCTTTGCTTTGGTCTTTCTACTCCTTTTCTTATACAATATCACCCCATGGCTTATGGGTTAATGGCCGTATTGAATTGATGATATCTTAAGCTTAGAATAAAATCAGGTTTAACAGGCTAAAATCACCTTCACCAAGACTATATGCTGGTCTATTTTCAAGATTACTTTTGAAAAAGGCAGTCCAAGGCCAATAATGTCATCAAAATCTTTACAGAGGCATGGTATTAGCAAAGAAAATCGCGATTTTACATAGTCTATGAAATTTTGGAATTATTACGGAACGGCAGCGATGCTAATATGCTGCCTGTATTTACAAGCTCAGTCAAACCAAAACATAACAAATACTGGAGAATGGCACGAGAGTTCGCATAACAGCAACTCCTCAATTTGTGGTCTTTATCCCGGGGGAAGGATTGCCATGGCTTCTGATGGTAATACCGCTGATGCTGACGACCATGGAGCTTCAGCCATGGCGATCGCTATGCTGCATTATGCGGGATTGCTGGACAAGTTGGTGTATGTTGGTCATTCATCCCTCTATAAATCGCAGTGCAAAAACTCTTTTGGAAATTGGTGCCATTTGATGGACACTTCCACGGTGGGTACACTGCTCAAACTGGGTGGTGATACCAACATTGTCCACAGCTATCACCAAGATTATCAAGATAACGGTCAATTGGATCAATCCATAACTGCATTTAAAGATGTCATCAATGCTTCAACTGTTTCAGATCCACTGTGGATATATTGTGCGGGTCCGATGGATGTCGTTTACCGAGCCATTGATGCGGCGGATCCAGGGAAGCGCAAATTCGTAAAATGCATCTCCCATTCAAACTGGAATGAGAATTCAACCTACGGAGGACTGCAGCACACCTGGAGTGACATGAAAAGCAGTTTTACTAATGACGGGGTAGAATTCTATGAAATTGCCGATCAGAATAAATCCAACGGTCAGCTGGATTTTCGTGATGAAAGTTCACCGGCAGGGAGCAACTGGGGTTGGCTTACTGCCCAGGGTTCTCCCCCATTCTGGACGTGGCTGAGAAGTAGAAATCTGGATTCCTGGTTCGCTCAGAATAACAAAGCTGGAGAATTTGATATTTCAGATGCCGGTATGATGTATTGGCTCATTTCTGGTGGACCCATCAACGGGTGTGAAAACTGCGGAACGTTGGAATTGGAGCAACTATTTCTCAATCCATGCAATACCGTAGAGCTAGAAAAAACTCATCCACTTGAATCAACTATGGTTCAGGTTTATCCCAATCCAGCGCGTACCATACTGCATTTAAAACACCATGCCGCAGACAGGGTGAGTGTGAATATATATTCAATCAATGCGCGTCCAATGGATCATATCGAACTGGAGCCAGGCGCACTGACGACACTAGACCTTTGCAAATACCCTAAAGGCATATACCTTTTGCAAATGCGCAGTTCCGGACAAGTAGAAACTTTGAGAATCATAATTGAGTGAGCACTTAATTAAAGCTTCTAATTCGCAGTCCTTTTACCACCGCTACTTTGAGTCTCAGCTTCCAGCAAAGGGAGTTGCCAAAATGCCCACGGCTAATTCCAACCAAATTATCATAAAGACCATTGCCACAGCTATGATCGCGAAGATTTTATACCTCGAGGAAATCGATATTCGAGAAACCAATAGGATAAGCCATCCGAATCCAACTAATAAAATTGCTGCCATAGCAAAATCGGTGAACGACCAATTCACTTCCTGGGTGAATTGCATAGCGATGAGGGGAATCAACAATATCGATATAGAAACCAGAAACAGGGATCGTAGTTGTTTGCTGAAAGTCATGGTCTGCCCTAATTGAATTTAAAGTTTAGCACCTGCACCACCCACCTAAAGATAGTGATTGATTCTCAAATTCAAGTCCATATGTTTTTAGCATCTCAATTCTGGCGGTCCTGTTTATTCAAAATCCGTATAAAGCAGATACTTTTTTCTGATCGCCTTAAAGTCTTCGAGATCCTTCTGCCAACTTGCCTTTATTTCAGCCATAGGCATATCATTTATGATATCCTTACGCAACTGATCTGAACCAGCCAGTTTGTCAAAAAAGGTATTAAAGAAGTTTTCCTTATCTGGTGCCAGTCGGTAAGCCTCCAATAACCAATACAGATACAACTCTCCCGAGCCACGCAGATAAAACTTTGCAAATTCTCGTAGATCGTAACCCTTACAAATTTCTCCCATGTATTTTGGAGACTTTGCGCTGGACATGGAGCGCGGTGTAAACTGTGTGGAACCTTCGGGAAAATATGGTGATCCGATTTGCTGAAAGGGCAATTCCGTTCCCCTTCCGACACTTACGCTAGTACCTTCAAAAAGGCATATTGAGGGGTATAGGGTTATGGCCAGGGCATTGGGTAAGTTTGGGGATGGTTTTACTGGTAAATCATAGTGATCACTATGATTCCAGCCTTCACACTTAATAATTTCAAGATCACATTTAATCCCACCTTTTAGCCAGCCTTCTTCATTTACCATACGGGCGTACTCTCCCACCGTCATACCATGTACTATGGGTATGGGGTGCAATCCTACAAAAGATTCATAACCAGCTTTCAAAACAGGCCCATCCACATAGTGTCCATTAGGGTTTGGTCGATCCAGAATAATCACCTTTTTACCCTGTTCTGCACAGGCCTCCATAACATAAGTCATGGTACTGATGTAAGTATAAAACCTGGCTCCAACATCCTGAATATCAAAAACTACAAGATCTACATCCGCTAATTGCTGGGCACTGGGTTTCTTGTTGGAGCCATAAAGAGATACAATTGGTACACCCGTTTTAGAATCTTTTCCCGAATTAACTTTTTCTCCTGCTCCAGCCTCTCCCCTAAATCCGTGTTCTGGAGCAAAAACCTTTATTACGTTAACATATCGATCCAGTAAAAAATCCACCAGATGCATTTCATTTACCAGCGAGGTCTGATTTGCCACAACTGCCACATCGTAATTATGCAATATTGGTAGATAAGCTCCCGGTCGTTCCGCTGCCGGAGTTATTTTTGTTTGAGCAACAAGCAGTAATGGGAGCGAAAGAAAAGCCATGAGAATTGGCCTATATTTGATCGCCTTTTTGACCATATTCATCAACATTTGAAATTCGAGTTTTTCATTGCCAACCGGCTATTAAAGAACGAGACTACGGCGCGTAAAATTTCACGCCCGGTAATCCGTATTTCTATTTGGGCCATTGCCATTGCGGTTATTGTTATGATCATCGCAGTTGCCACCGGAAACGGCCTTCGCAAGGAGATCCGAAACAAAATAACCGGATTCGGTGGACATATTCAAATTATCAATTATCAGCCCAATCCTACCTACGATCAAACTCCAGTTGTATTGAGTGACAGCATTCTTAATGCTATTTCCTCTAGAGATCAGGTGATTAACACACAAGCCTTTGCAAGAAAAGCCGGCATTATTAAAACTGAAGAAGACTTTGAAGGGCTGGTGCTAAAAGGGGTGAGCTCCCAATACAACTGGGAAGGAATGAAAGATTACCTACTCGAGGGAAACTTTCCCAGCTATAAAGACAGCAGTTATAATGATTCCATCCTAATTAGTAAAAGCATTGCTAGCAGGTTAAAACTGAATTTGCATGATCGCATCAGCATGTATTTTGTGAGAGAGGCTCCTCGCCCACCCCTCTTAAGGAAATTTTACATCTGCGGCATCTTTCAAACAGATCTCGAAGAAATTGACAACAGTATTATTATTGGTGACCTGCGACATGTGCAACGGCTCAATAAATGGAATGCCAACCAGGTGGGTGGGTTTGAAGTTTTTATAGCTGATGGTGAGCAAAGCCTTTCTGAAGCCAGTAGCATCAGGCTCCTTCTGCCGGTTGACGCCGATGCTTTAACCGCGCGTCAAATGAATGAACAGTTGTTTCAGTGGTTGGATTTGTTCGACGTCAACATAATCATGATCATATTGGTGATGATCGTAGTCGGTACGATAAACATGTCTATTGCCCTGCTTATTCTGATACTGGAACGCACGCAAATGATTGGCATCTTAAAAGCCCTTGGAACAACCAATTCCGGGATTCAAAGAATCTTTCTGATCAATGCCGGATACTTGATTGCTAAGGGATTATTGTGGGGAAATGCGATTGGCCTGGGATTGTGCCTTCTACAGCAAGAATTTAAATTTCTAAAACTGGATCCTGCCACCTATTCTGTAAGTGCGGTATCGGTAGACCTAAATCCCATGCATATTATCATCCTCAACCTAATCACCATGATTATTTGTCTGGCCTGTTTAATTATCCCAAGCTTTTTAATTACGCGGATTTCGCCAGTAAAAGCCATCCGCTTTGATTAATTTTGCTCTGAATTTTACATGTGAAAACTGAATACCTCTAACCGATTTGGACATTCTAATTTTAGCCAATAAATACTAAATAACAAGGTCTGCTGTAGATCATAGAGCATTCCCAAATATCACTCTTCGCTAATCCACAACTTATCATCACTTCATGAGACCCATCAAAAAAATTTACGACAATATACTAGAGACGATTGGCCATACGCCAATGATAAAAATGAACAAAATAGCGCAAGACATTCCTGGGACTGTTCTTGCAAAGGTTGAGTATTTCAATCCCGGGCATTCTGTAAAAGATCGGATGGCCCTGAAAATGATAGAAAATGCCGAGAAAGAAGGAAAATTAAAGCCCGGTGGAACCATCATTGAGTGTACTTCAGGTAATACCGGTATGGGACTGGCTCTGGCCGCAATTGTGAAAGGATATCGACTAATTTGCACCCTGTCTGACAAGCAGAGTAAAGAGAAAATGGATATTCTCAGGGCCATGGGAGCCGAAATTCATGTTTGTCCCACCAATGTTGCCCCGGAACATCCTGAGTCGTATTACAGTGTTGCTGAACGCTTAAACAGAGAAATCCCTAATTCTTATTACCCTTTCCAGTATGACAATCCGGGAAATGCCGAAGCGCATTACGAAAGTACCGGTCCGGAAATCTGGGAACAGACAGAAGGCAAGATCACACACTTTGTGGTAGGGGTAGGTACTGGAGGAACCATCTCCGGCGTAGCAAAGTATCTCAAGGAGAAGAACCCTGAGGTAAAGATATGGGGCATTGATACATACGGCTCTGTCTTTAAGAAATATCACGAAACCGGTGAGTTTGATGAAAAGGAAATCTACTCCTACATCACCGAAGGGATTGGAGAAGACATCCTACCTAAAAATGTAGATTTTAGTCTGATTGATCGCTTTGAAAAAGTATCGGATAAGGATGGAGCCTTGGTTACCAGGGAACTCGCCAAGAAAGAAGGTCTGTTTTTGGGGTACTCCGCGGGCTCGGCCTTTCAGGGGGTGCGTCAGTTAAAACATGAATTAGATGAGGATTCTGTAGTGGTAGTGCTGTTTCATGACCATGGCAGTCGCTATGTTGGGAAAGTTTATAATGACGACTGGATGCGGGATCGGGGCTTTCTGACCACCGAGAAGTCCAACGCTGGAGATCTGGTAGAAGCGCATCAAAACCTTAAGCTCATCACGGCTTCAAAGTATGACCTGGTGTCGAACATCGTGCAAAAAATGCAGGAATATAGCATCTCTCAAATACCGGTGGTAGATGAAAACATGGAGTTTGTAGGTTCCCTGGATGAGAGTGATGTCTTTCACAATATGCTTCGAGATGGCAATACCGCTGAAAAGACCGTAGCAGAAATAATGGGTAATCCTTACCCCGTGGTTGACTCGTCGGATGATATTAAAACCGTGGCCAAGCACATCGATAAATCCAATAATGCGGTGTTGGTAAGGATGGGTGATGATCAATATCACATCATAACACGGCAAGATGTAATTGGAGCCTTGAGCTAGAATTAGATCCTTTAATCAGCTAAACCTTACACTGCACGCATTTGAAGCATCAGCGCATACTGAGCATTGAATGAAGCTCCTTTCATAATTTGACTTATCAGCAAGTATTATTTCTAGGGTAGTAGAATCAATTTCTATCCGAAGTAATCACTCACTCAATCTGTAACACGCCGGAAAATATTTTTTTTTCGAGTGGCTGTATTCGTATAATAACTAAGTATTTCACGAATGAGCCTATTGCATTAAATTGACATTCAGAACAAACAGCTACTTAGTAATATTCACGTTGCAGAAGAATAATAATGATAACCAAAAACAACTCTAAATGCTGAAGTTGGAAAGAATCTTAATTATTACTCTTTTATTTACCATTAACATACGCGCACAAAAGGAATCATGGGGGGTAAGCATAAAATCCATGACACAATTTAACGGCGTAGATCGTATCCATGATATAGAGTATTATGATACAAGCACTTTGTATGCTGCCGGGAGATATAGAGATACCACACAGATCGGAAACAACACTCTATTCTCAGCAACCACAAGAAATCTTTGGCTTAGTAAAATTCAAAATGGTGAGGTACAGTGGGCTCAGGGTCTTGGCACTGCCATTTACACTCCATTCAATAATCCAAAATTTCATAACATTCATATTGCAACAGATTCTATGAATCATTGCTTGTTTGTTGGTGGAACAATGAGTGGAGGAAAGCATCTCTTTGGTTCAGATACCATTACAACCTTTAATGATGAATTAATACTCACAAAATTAGATACTTCGGGAAATGTTATTTGGACAAAAGCCTCTAAGCTGTTTGGGCTCGTTACATACGATGCAAGCATTTATGATATCGTAGTCACCCCTGATAGTGGCCTTCTGGTATGTGGGTCATTTAATGGCAGCAGAGTTTGGTTCACTGATACATTACTTAGCACCACCACATCGCCTTACAACGGGTTTTTAACAAAAATAGACCAGAATGGCAATTTGGAATGGAATTTGAATCTTAGCACCTCTAGCTCCAGCGTTTTTAACAGAAGAGTGACAACACATTCTATTGCGGTGAATTCCAACGGCACTATTCTCTTGACTGGCAGGTTTGAGGGAGACTCATTAAGGATAGGAAACACTAGCACCTATCTTCCAAACACGCTTGGAGTTAACTTTTTAACACTAATAAATTTTAATGGAAACCCTATCTATACCAAGTCTCTTGGAGAAACAACCGCAGGCACATTATCAAGTGGTCATCTAAACGCCTTTGGAAATCATATATACGGCTGTTTTAGTTTTTTTGGAAGTATTTACATTCCAGAATTAAACAAAACATACTATTCACCCCAGTACACCAGAAGCTGGATCGGCTTTAAAATGAGAAAAACTGGATTTATTGAGAAAGCTTACCTGTTATCTGAACCCTTAAATCAAAGTATTACAAGCTCTGATATCGCGGTGAATGAAGATGAATCCAGAGTATATATGTTATCGCGTATTCTTGTGCCTACTCCATCTCCAAATGGGATTGTATACTATACTGGTTTGAACCTAACGTCATTTGATTCGTCAGGAAGTGTATTATGCAATTATCACCTTAATGCTGCATCTCCAATCCACATTACTAATATCACAAGCAACTTAGCAGGAGAAATAGCTATAGGTGATCAAACATGGGCGCTGCCATTTAACATTGGACCCCTAACCACTAATGCCTACCAAAATTTTGTCCTTGGCTTACCAGATGATTTTTGTGGAAAGGAGTCCATAAGTAGTTATAACGTTCCCGTTTGTCTTGGTGACAGCGTATTAAAGGTGGCCCCTGCCGGATATTCATCTTACTTGTGGTCCAACGGTGTACAAAATGATTCTGCCTACTTAAGTGGTAACGATAGATTTTATTGCACGTTAACTGATAACCAGGGAAACCTTTACCTTACTCCTGGGTTTTACTTAAATTACAGGATTTCAGCATTACAAAACTCTATTTTAGCTACGGATTCTGTATTATGTACTAGCATGGACACCATATCCATAGCTGCTGATTCTAGCTGGACCAATGTTATCTGGAATAATGGACTCTCCACCGGCTCAAAATTAAAGGTTGATACTGCGGGAATATATTACTATAGTGCAATTGACCCTCAGATTCCTACCTGCACCTTCTATTCAGATACCATTGAAATCACTTATTCTAGCATAGACACACTTAAAATTATAGGGCTGCCGTCTGTAGCATGTCTCGGAGACTCTTTTACACTAAATGTGGTTAGCTCGGTATTTATAGATTCTATTTCCATAATGATCACATTAAACAATCAAAAACTGAATTTATCAGGAAATACCTACATAGGCCTTGACACTGTAGGTACTTACGTTTTTGAAGTAACAGCCAGAAACATGGACAGTTGTGTTATTTCAAGTTTTGATTCCGTCATAGTGCTGTCTCCTAGCCCCACTATTACTGTAATATTTGACACTTTAATATCCAATTATCCAAAGGGTAATCAGTGGTTCCTAAATGGTACACTTTTAACCGGTGATACCTTAGATTATTTAGTTGTTAGTAAAAATGGTTTATATGAATTACAAGTAACTGATTCTATCGGCTGTACAAACAAAGCATCATATAATTTTAATTCAATAAATGTTAGCTCTACAGAATTCATCAGTAAGAATTTATCGGTATTTCCCAACCCTGTATCCGATTGGCTTCAAGTATCTATTACTGGAGCTGAGCCTCAAGGTATGCTAGTGGTATATGATGTGGTTGGAAATAGGGTGTTTGACCATGAAATTGCTAGCCCATCATTAGTACTAAATCTAGCTAATTTACCACCAGGCTTATATGTACTAACCTTCAAAGGAGATTGGGTAAAATTTGAAAAATTGTAACTAACAAATTCAAATGTTATCCGTATAGTTTCTACCGTTCCATCTCAAAGTGAACTCCTGTACCATCTTGGTTTAGAGGAAGAAATAGTTGGTATTACGGCTTACTGTGTTCATCCTAAGCAGTGGTTAGAGGAAAAGGCGGTTATAGGTGGTACCAAAGACTTACAAATCAAAAAGATCATAGAGCTTTCGCCCGATTTGATTATCGCCAATAAAGAAGAAAACCATCGCGAGCAAATAGAGAATCTGGCGGAAGTCGCCACGGTTTATGTTAGTGACATCAAAAGCCCTCAAGATGCATTGGCGATGATATCTGATGTTGGCCAATTGGTTGAACGTGAAGGTGAAGCCAGCAAATTGATTGGGCAAATAGAGGAAGAAATGGATGGTTTTAAGTCGCCTAAGATCCAGGCAACGAGTCTTTACTTCATTTGGAAAGACCCCTATATGGTAGTATCAAATGATACCTTTATTCAAAGTATGATAGGTCTTACTGGCTTAAGGAATGCCTTATCTCAGGGCGATGCCCGATACCCGGAAGTCAAACTAGACGAAATAGCTCAAGTCAATCCTGATGTGATCTTTTTATCTTCTGAGCCTTATGCCTTTACCACAGGAGATTTGCACGATATGGCAACTCACTTTCCCAATTCTCTTATAAAGTTGATAGATGGGGAGATGATGAGTTGGTATGGTAGTAGGTTGATTAAAGGCTTGAGATATTTAATGGCGATACAGAAGGAGATAGGACTTACTTTAGAAGGAAGAAAAAGCAGAAAATAGCATCAGCTTACCCCTAGTTTGATCACGGTAACCTTCCGAAAATAATTCATTTTTGAAAATGTGCAGAGATCATCAAACTGCAAGTTTATCTGGCTTAGAAAAAAGCCTCCATTAATTCTTCCTCCGATACATTGCTGAAATACTCCGAGCTCTTTACTTCCTTGAGTACGCGCAACAAGCTATCCTCTCTGTGCTCGATCCCTTTTAAAGCTTCCAGCAGAGGTTCCAGGTCTTTATTGACAAAGAAGTCGCCAAAAATGGCTATTTCACTGATCAAACCTTTATCTACATTGAGATGGACCTCAACATGACCTCCAGGAGTTTTCACACCCTTCTTTAAACCATATTTTGGAGAATAACCGTAGTTCCAATGCCACTGGCTATACTTTTCATTTGCCAATTTTTGGATAGCCAGACGATCTGTTTCGGATAACTCATAGGGTTTCGCTTCCGGGTACAAGTTGGTAATATGGTTTAGAACACGTTCGCCAAACTTTTCCACCCCAATATCTTCTTTCAAATGACTTGAAATATTGGTAACTCTACTTTTCACCGACTTACGGGCCTTACCTTCGAACTTGAGCGGATTCACATTTAGAGCATCAGAAATATCCTGAACCTCTGAGGCATACAACAAGGTACCATGATGCAACACCCGTTGTTTCTGATGGTAAATATGCTCGGCATTGCCAGAAAACTTTTGGTCTCCAATCAGTATATCATTTCTACCGGAGAACCTGGCTTCAACCCCTAGTTGATTAAGGACATCTATAATCGGTTGATTGTACTTCTTGAAATCAATTTGTGCCCCCTTCTCCCCATACCCCATAATAAAGGTGTAGTTCAAGTTACCAAGGTCATGATAGACCGCTCCTCCTCCCGTCAATCTTCGAACTACCCTTATTCCACGCTTTTTGGCATACTCGGCATTGACCTCGGCCAAGGTATTTTGATGTTTTCCCACCACGATGGTGGCGTCGTTCTGCCAAAGCATGAATATATTTTCATCAAAATGCTTCAGCAAATACTCTTCTGCTGCCTGGTTAAAATAGGGGTCAAGACTTTTATGTAGGATATACAACATTTCAAATGGTACTTCTATTGGCCGGCAAAACTAAGGAGCAAAATGCTATTGAGGAACGAAGTCTGTCGTGTTGCTAGGAATAATTCACAATCCGCTCAAAATTCTCTTAACCATTCCAGGACCTTCGTATATAAAACCCGTGTATACTTGCACCAAGTCCGCTCCAGCCTTCAGTTTTTCTTTAGCATTTTCTGCGGTGAAAATACCCCCTACGCCGATTATACACTTATCTTCTCCCATACCCTTACGCAGTTTGGCGATTACAGCAGTAGATCTGGCTCCAACTGGTTTACCGCTTAGTCCACCTGCACCGATTGATTTAACCTCACCACTGCTGGTGCTCAGACCAGCTCTGGATATCGTGGTATTTGTCGCAATTACTCCGGCTATACCGGTCTCTTTTACGATGTCAATAATATCTTCTATCTGACCATCGGTTAAGTCTGGTGCAATTTTAAGTAATATCGGTTTTGGCCTATCCCTTTGATTATTGGAGTCCTGTAATGACTGAAGCAGGTTTGTAAGGGGTTCCTTCTCTTGTAGGTCGCGAAGGTTTGGTGTATTAGGCGAGGATACATTAACCACAAAATAATCTACGTATGGAAAGAGCGCATCAAAGCAAACGTGGTAATCATCCGAGGCCCTTTCATTAGGTGTCACTTTATTTTTTCCAATATTCCCGCCAACTACCAGGTCTTGCGACGAACGCCTACGCAGACGGTCAACCAGGGCCTCAACTCCCTCGTTATTAAAACCCATGCGATTAATTAGGCCTTTGTCTTGGGGCAGTCTGAATAGACGGGGTTTGGGATTACCAGCTTGCGGTAGTGGCGTAACGGTGCCTACTTCGATAAATCCAAAACCAAATGAGGCCAATTCTTCAAATGCTTTCCCATCTTTATCAAATCCGGCGGCTAAACCAACCGGGTTTTTAAATTTTAAGCCCATTACTTCCTTTTCATGACGATGATTATCGGAATCATACATCTTTCGCAACACCCATCTCTTACCAGGAACCTTGTGCATAGCCCGCACCATTCTAAAAGTAAAATGATGAATCCACTCCGGAGAAAATGAAAATAGTATTGGACGAATAAGGGCTTTGTACATCACAGAAATTTAACGCGAAAATAAGCATAGAAAGCTTCCTATCTTTGCGCGCTCATGGCGCAACAGCAAATCAACATCAAGAATAGAAAGGCAAGTTACCAGTATCATCTCCTGGATACCTATGAGGCGGGAATAATGTTGCTGGGAACGGAGATTAAATCTATCCGTGAGGGCAAGGTCACTCTGGCCGAATCCTATTGCTATTTCAAGTCTAACGATCTATTTGTGAAGAATATGCATATTGGAGAATACAGTCACGGCAATATTCAGAATCACGAGCCATTGCGTGAACGTAAACTCCTACTGCATAAGAAGGAACTGGAGAAGTTACAGGTGAAACTTGAAAAAGGCGGAAACAATACGATCATTCCCCTCAATCTATATATCAACGATAAGGGTATTGCCAAGTTAAAGATTGCGCTGGCCACGGGTAAAAAGCTGTATGACAAGCGTGATTCTCTGAAGCAAAAGGATATCAAGCGGGAGATTGATCGGAGGGGGAAAATTTAGGATTACTAAACCGGAAACTATGGGCTCCTAGACCGGAGGGGGAATGCTACCCGCCTCCCCAGTATCAAGATATGCTTTTTGAGGTAAATCTGTCAAGCCATAATTGACCAGACTAACCTATGCCTTCATCAACAGCATCACTTGGCCAATAAGGCAAATCAACAACCTGATTCATGAGAAAATCTAGGCATGATGCCTGGTGCGCGCTGCTAAGAGCGTATTCTTTAATAAGCTAACGCGTGTCATTGGCCCCACCCCTCCAGGAACCGGTGTGATGTAAGATGCCTTTTTTGAGACCTTTTCAAAGTCCACATCCCCAACCAGACGATGACCTGACTTTTTGGTTTTGTCGACTACCCTGGTGGTGCCAACGTCAATGAGCACCGCGCCTTCCTTCACCATATCCTCTGTGATAAAGTTTGGTTTTCCCAGAGCCGCGATGATAATATCCGCAGTACGTAGGATTTCCTTGAGATTATTGGTGCGACTGTGGGTCAACGTAACCGTTGCGTTTCCCGGATAGTGATTGCGGGCCATCAAAATACTGGCTGGCAAACCCACAATATGGGAACGACCAACTACCACGCAGTGTTTACCGCCAGTTTCAATATTATAACGATCGAGTAGGTCCATGATTCCCATAGGCGTGGCCGGAAGGAAGGTAGGAAGGTTTAAGGCCATCTTTCCCAGGTTCTCAGGGTGAAAACCATCAACATCCTTTTCAGGATCAATGGCCATTAATACCTTCTGCTCATTAATCTGCTTGGGCAAGGGTAACTGAACGATATAGCCATCTACCTTATCATCGTCATTCAACTTTTCTACTTCATGAAGAAGCTCCTTCTCAGTAATAGTATCACTTAGCTTAACCATGGTCGTATCGAATCCTACTTCTTCACAATCCCTTAACTTGGCATTTACATAGGTTACTGAAGCACCATTGCTTCCCACTAGGATTACTGCCAAATGCGGTTTTTTACCTCCTTTGGCAACCAAGTTTTTTACATCCTCAGCCACTTCATTGCGTATTTCCTGGGAGGTCTTCTTTCCGTCTAGAATGATCATTGGTTCAGAAATTTAGATTTATAAGAATAGATATCAGTCTCCAAAGAAAGATCGCCCTGAAATCTTGTTTATCGCCAATAATATTGGACTTATTTCTTCATCCTTCAGTCTTTCATCTATTATCGCCCCATCCCCTTCATCATACCAGCCATACGCTTGGCACCGCCGCCTTGCATCATTTTCATCATCTTACTCATATCATTAAACTGCTTGAGTAGTTGATTCACCTCCTGGATACTTTTTCCGCTACCATTGGCGATACGTTTTCTGCGGCTGCCACTGATTAATTTAGGGTCTGCTCGCTCTTCCGGGGTCATGCTAAAAATAATGGCTTCGACTCCCTTAAAAGCATCATCATCAATATCTATGTTTTTCATCATTTTCCCCATGCCAGGAATCATGCCCATCAGATCCTTTACATTACCCATCTTCTTGATCTGCTTGATTTGACCTAAGAAGTCATTGAAATCGAACTTATTGGTGGCAATTTTCTTCTGTACACGCCGAGCCTCTTCTTCATCAAATTGTTCCTGGGCTCTCTCAACCAATGACACTACATCACCCATTCCCAAAACTCTATCCGCCATCCTGCTCGGATAGAACACGTCGAGGGCATCCATCTTTTCACCCGTACCAATAAACTTGATGGGTTTATCCACCACACTTCTAATGGTCAACGCAGCCCCACCGCGAGTGTCACCATCTAACTTGGTTAGAATAACACCCTCATAATCAAGCACATCATTGAAAGCCTTGGCTGTATTTACCGCATCCTGTCCAGTCATGGCATCTACCACAAACAAGGTTTCATCCGGTTTCACTGCCGCATGAATATTGCGGATCTCCGACATCATGTTCTCATCAATAGCTAAACGTCCGGCAGTATCCACAATCACCACACTAAAGCCATTGCTCCGGGCATGGTTCAAAGCATTCTCCGCAATGGCAACTGGGTTTTTATTGTCTTCTTCAGAGTAAACCTCTACGCCGACTTGCTCGCCAACTACCTTTAACTGATTAATCGCTGCCGGACGATAAACATCACCCGCTACCAGAAGTACCTTCTTATTCTTCTTTTGCTTGAGAAAGTTTGCCAGCTTTCCGGAGTGAGTGGTTTTACCGGAACCTTGCAAACCTGCCATTAAAATTACGGAGGGACTGGAATCTAGCTGCAATTCCACCGCTTCTCCTCCCATCAATTCAGCCATCTGATCATGGACGATCTTGGTCATTAACTGACCGGGCTTCAATGAGGTTAATACCTTCTGTCCCAGGGCCTCTTCCTTGACCTTATTCGTAAAGTCTTTGGCTATCTTAAAACTAACGTCTGCATCTACCAGGGCGCGGCGAATCTCCTTTACCGTTTCGGCCACATTCACCTCCGAAATTTGACCATGTCCCTTTAAAACGTGAAAGGCCTTATCTAATTTATCCTGTAAACTGTCAAACATAAATCTTGCTGATTTGGATGCACAAAATTAATCAATCAAAAGTGGCTTTGGTACATTTCCCGAACCTATTCACCATTCTCTACATCTGTTCCGGCACTTGAATACCCAGCACAGCCATCCCCTGATTGATCACCTCCGATACCTTCTTAGAAATATTCAATCTTAAGGCAATTGCTCCTTCATTCGGGTCGGAAAGAATGGGGAGCTGCTGATACAAAGCATTGTAGGCTTTCACCAGGTCGTAGATATAATTGGCCAGTATAGCCGGACTGTATTGCGAAGATGCTTCCTTTAAAACCAGATGATAATTGGTAAGATGTTTAATTATTGACCTTTCCGATTCTTGTAATGCCGTGTAATCTCCATGGTATTTCTTTTTACCGGCTTTGCGAATAAGCGATCTTATGCGCGCATGAGTATACTGGATAAATGGTCCGGTATTGCCCTGAAAATCAATAGATTCTGCCGGATCAAACATCATACGCTTCTTTGGGTCAACCCGCAGAATAAAATACTTTAATGCACCCATACCAATCATATGATGCAAGCTCTGTTTTTCCTCCTCCGTCATTCCCTCCGTCTTACCAAGATCATCAGAAATACTACCGGCTGTCTGTTCCATTTGTTGGATGAGGTCATCTGCATCCACCACGGTTCCTTCCCGCGACTTCATCTTACCGGAAGGGAGATCTACCATGCCGTAAGATAAATGATATAGGTTTCTAGCCCAATCATAGCCCAATTTAGCCAGAATCAGAAAGAGAACCTTAAAGTGATAATCCTGTTCATTACCTACGGTATAGATCATACCATCAATACCAAAATCCTCGTAACGTTTAATAGCCGTACCTATATCCTGTGTCATGTAAACACTGGTACCATCAGATCTCAACAAGAGCTTTTCATCAAGGCCTTCATCGCTTAAGTCTACCCATACTGAACCATCCTCCTTGCTAAAGAATATTTCCTTCCTCAAACCCTCTTCTATGGCCTTCTTTCCCAGGAGATAGGTTTCACTTTCATAGTAATACTCATCAAAATCAACCCCCAGAGCTTTATAAGTCTCTTCAAAACCTTCATACACCCAGGCATTCATTTTCTCCCACAGCGCGTAGACCTCAGGATCACTCAATTCCCACTTCTTTAGCAACTCCCTGGCTTCTACCATGATGGGTGCCTCCGCCTTGGCTCGATCTTCACTTATTCCCTCTTTGATTAAGCTCTTAATCTCACGACGGTATTCACTGTCAAATTTGACATAATACTTGCCTACCAAATGATCTCCTTTAATCCCCGAAGATTCTGGAGTTTCACCTTCGCCAAACTTCATCCAGGCCACCATACTCTTACAAATATGGATGCCGCGGTCATTGATAATTTGTGCCTTTATGACTTTATTACCGGTTAGTTTAAGCAATTCTGAAACAGAATATCCCAATAAACAATTCCTAATATGACCGAGGTGAAGGGGTTTGTTGGTATTTGGTGAAGAATACTCAACCAAAATAGAATTCTGCCCCTCCCTTTCCGAAGCCTGAAACCTACCCGTTTCTTCAAGGGCTTCCAGCCAATAAGCATCGGCAACACTCAGGTTTAGAAAACCTTTTACCACATTATAAGCCGATAAACTATCAATCTTATTCACCAAATACTGACCGATTTCTTCTGCGGTTTGCTCTGGTGGTTTCCGGCTATGCTTCAGAAATGGGAATACCACCAAGGTAAAGTCTCCCTCAAATTCTTTACGGGTTGGTTGGATTTCAACCTTGGCCCCCTCCAGCTGATATAGATCAGCCAGCGCGCGCATGGAAGCGCTTACCAGTTTCTGAATCAGTTTTTCTGTAAGATTCACCTAATTATCTCTTGTTTCAATTTTCTCAATCACCGGTTTGATGATCTGAAAGGTGGCCTCTGCCATAGAGTTTCCGTTCATATCCAACAAGGGGTTCACCTCGGTTACCTCCAAGCAACACAGGCGAGGATCTGCCACCAGACCCAATAAGACATCCCGAGCCTCCATGGCGGTTAAACCATGTTCAACCGGCGTACCCGTTCCCCGACTAACCGAGGGATCCATGCTATCTACATCAAAGGATACATAAATAACCTCGCAATCACTCAGATATTCAAGGGCTTGCTTAGCGGCCTCCGCGGCACCTATTGCACGCAGTTCATCTACCGTAATGTTAGGAATGCCATTTTCATCAATTATGTGATGTTCAGGACCTTCGGCACTGCGCATAGCAATGAAGAACAAATCCTCAAACTGAATTCTTGGTGTCACACCTTTCATTCTGTTCCAGGTTTGAATAGTCTGTTCTGATGGAGAGTTGTTCTGGCAGGCCAGGTTGTCTTCATGCAGGGCATTGGCCAAAGGCATACCGTGAACATTTCCTGATGGACTGGTATAAGGAGAATGAAGATCGGCGTGTGCATCTACCCAAACGACTCCCAGGCGTTTATTGGGAAAGGCTTTTTTTATGCCGGCAATGGTGCCCCCTCCGTTACTATGATCACCGGTAAAAATAACTACCGGACCATGTTGCAAACCTTCACCAAGCGCCTCGCCAATATTCTCGAACATCTTAGCCACACCGTCAAGTCGCTTTGCGAATCTATTTGGGGTGTCTTTAAAAAGCCACTTATTCTCAGTGGGGATTTTATGAATGGGTCGCCTTACAAAAAATTCAGGGTCGAATTTTAAACTGGCAAACTTGAGGGCTTGCATACCGAGGCTCGCACCCCTGGTTCCGGCGCCCAACTCGGACATCGCTGAATATAGCTTCAATTGTTTTTTCATGATAAATTAGAGGCGCCAAATTTAGTCAAAGCTTAAGGAAGACCGGATGCTAATGCCATCAATTTGTGCGATTGTCGAATAGCTTGAGAACCAGATGAAATTTATGATGATAAATCACATACTAATTCTGCCTTATTCCTGTTATTTCTTACTGTGAATTCTCTGAAGTTTTTCTTAGCATTCCTCCTGCTTAACTTGGTAGTATGGCCTGTATGCGGACAATCTCATACCATAAGTGGCTATATTGAAGATGGCAAAACGGGAGAACGAATCATTGGCGTCAATGTTTATGCCGTCGGTACCAATTTTGGCGTATCCTCTAATACCTATGGATTCTACACCCTCAGTCTGCCCGCAGGTGAACACGACATCGCTGTAAGTTTCATCGGCTATAAGACTATTAAACAATCTATAAATTTAAGTTCCGATAAAATACTGGATTTCAAATTAATAGAAGACTCCGAACAATTAGATGAAGTGGAGGTGATTGCGGAAGAGTTGCCGGCGGAACGTGTGAGGATGAGTACGGTTAACCTCAAGGTAGCGGACATAAAGAAGATTCCAGCCTTTATGGGCGAAGTCGATATCATTCGGGCGATACAATTGCTTCCGGGAGTACAATCTGGAAGTGAAGGTACCACAGGTTTTTATGTGCGAGGTGGTTCGCCTGATCAGAACTTAATTCTGCTGGATGGAGTGCCTGTTTACAATGCCTCCCATCTATTTGGATTCTTTTCGGTGTTTAATGCTGATGCCATTAAAAACGTACAGCTCACCAAAGGCGGTTTCCCTGCCCGATATGGTGGTAGGCTGAGTTCAGTACTTGAGATTGACATGAAAGAAGGCAATATGAAGGAATTCCACGGTGAAGGATCTATTGGACTGATCGCATCAAAACTAACTCTGGAGGGACCTATCGTGAAAGATAAAACCAGTTTTATCCTGAGCGGCAGACGCACCTATATTGATTTACTAACTGCGCCAATTCTGGCCGCCACCGACGGTTATAGAGCGGGATATTACTTTGGAGATCTCAATGCTAAAATTAATCACGTTTTTTCAAGAAAAGACCGTTTATACCTTAGTTACTACGGTGGCAATGACAAGTTTTATTACAAAGAGACCTATGGTAGCAGCTTTGACTCTTATAAGTCAGAAACAGAATCTCATCTAAAATGGGGAAATCATACCGCCTCCTTGCGTTGGAACCATTTATTCAACACCCGTCTTTTTGGCAATCTGAACGCCACCTTTACGCAGTATCAATTTAATACCGGCTTTAGTGATCGGGTAACGAGCAATGCTCCCGAAGAGAATTACTTTGAGGGCTTTGAATACTTCTCAAGAATAAGGGATTATGGGATTAGATATGACCTGGAATATCAATTAAGCAGCAAACATCACTTGCGTTATGGTGCCAGTTATACCTACCACATTTTTAATCCTGGCGCCTCCCAGTTTCTAGAAGAAGACGCAGGAACTTCGCTTGATTCGGCTTTGGAGTTTTCTAAGCCGGTATTTGCCAATGACCTGTTTATTTATGCGGAAGATGATTACCAGATCAGTGACCGGTGGCGCGCAAATTACGGGCTGCATTATTCTACATACTTCTTAAAGGGAACGCGCTATCAATCCCTACAACCACGTATGAGTATCAGATACCTGCTTACCGACGAATGGTCGTTAAAGGCCTCTTATGCCAGCATGAATCAATTTATTCACCTACTTTCCAATTCGGGTATAGGCCTTCCTACTGATCTTTGGGTGTCTTCCACTGCCAAGGTGAAACCTCAAATCTCACAACAAATTGCTTTGGGAAGTACGAAGAGCTTTGCCAATAACGAGTTTGAATTTAGTACTGAAGTCTATTATAAATGGATGGAAAACCTAATCGAATACAAAGAGGGAGCATCCTTTGTAAGTTCTTCGGATTGGGAAAATCAGGTAGAAACAGATGGTAAAGGCTGGGCCTATGGCTTGGAGGTTTTACTTCGCAAGAATAAGGGCGCCACTACCGGTTGGATAGGATATACTCTTGCCTGGAGTACCCGCCAGTTTGAAGACCTCAACTACGGTGAAAAATATCCATATCGCTATGATCGGCGCCATGACATTAGTGTGGTGCTCAATCACGAATTCAGTGAAAAATTTGATCTGGGTCTGACCTGGGTCTTTGGCAGTGGCAATTCTTTTACCGCTCCTATTGCCAATTTACTGCTGCCATCAAATTTCAATCCGGATTTCCCCGACAGATTCCAGGTTTATAGCAATAGAAATAGCCAAAGAATGCCCAATTATCATCGTCTGGACCTGGGCATGAATTTTCATAAAAAAACCAAATGGGGTCATCGAACCTGGAATTTTAGTATTTACAATGCATATAGCCGATTAAATCCATTCTTCTTGTACATCGATGAGGATTTTAGAACCGGAGAACGAGAAGTGAGACAGGTTTCCCTTTTTCCTATTATTCCATCCATTGCTTATATATTCAAGTTTTAAGATGAAAAGATTACGCTTCCTATTGTTCTTACCTGTTTTGGTTGCTTGTGAGAAAACCATTGATTACGATATTCCTCAGGAACCCTCCAAGTTCAGCGTTGACGCCAGAATTATGACAGGAGACCGATTTCAGGTTTTTGTTTCGCACACCGAATATTCACTTAGTGCTAAACCACCCCAGGTGGTTTCTGATGCCAGTGTAATTCTCTTTGAAAATGAGGTTCAGGTGGCACAGCTTCAATGGATTAGCAATGCACCGGACAATGGTTATTACATGACTCCCATCCGACCTTCTGCCGGTAAAAACTACCGCGTGGAAGTATTTAACGAGAAATATGGTCTGGCCAGCGGAGAAGCCTTAAGCCTTTCCCCTACGCAAATCACAGCCTGGAATATTGATACAACGAGACTGGAAATCAGTATGAGCTTCAAGGATGTGGAAAGTTCTGAGGATTACTATGCGGTTCGGGTCATTGCAAATCAAGGGGGCAATGAATACCCGATGTTTCTAGGCACGACAGACCCTACCGTAGAATTCTTTTACGATTATGGCGAAGATATTTTTGGTGATAATGTCAAGTTTGGATACGTGGCCTATCTCACAGACGAGACTTTCGAGGGTAGAAATAAAACGGTCTTATTTGATGAATTGTACTACAGCGATTTTGGTGGCGTGTTACCCGATGAGATTATCCTTGAGGTTTCTAAAATATCCAAAGACTACTATTTGCATGAACAATCAAAAGGGGCTCAATATGTAAGTGGAGACAATCCATTCGCAGAACCGGTACAGTTGTATTCCAATATTGATAATGGCTATGGCATTGTTGCCGCTGGAGCTCCCGCCCGAGAGAGAATAAAACTGTAAATGGGCAGGCATCCTCTCAACTTAGCCTTGCGCTTTATACTTGAACTAGCGGCCTTATTTGCGGTTGGCCAATGGGCATGGACACTCGGTTCTACCCACACACAAAGCTGGATTCTTTTAATAATTTCCTTAGCCTTATTCATGTCGCTCTGGGGAACTTTCAATGTACCGGGAGATCCCAGTCGCTCCAGAAAGGCCCCCGTAGTAGTTAGGGGCTGGATACGATTAGTTCTTGAAATAGGATTATTTCTAATGGCCGCGTATGCCTTTTACGCGATTGGAAATAAGTCTGCAGCAATTACCCTAACTGCCTTTCTGATAATACATTATCTCCTATCCTACGACAGAATTAAATGGTTATTGGACAACTAAAGGGCACCGCCCAATCTACTCCTCTGAGCTTCGACGAAATTTCAACAGCTCCATATCCTGGTTAGACAAAGTCAATACTTCCTCTCCAACTGAATATCTACTAACCTCGCCCAGAGCCTGATAATAATCTTTTGAAATGGAATCTCCTTCGCAGAACATTTCGGTAGAAGCCATCATGCCAAAACTGATCATTTGATCCTCACTTAACTGATACTCCCCCATATAGGAATTACACCCGTCATTTCCACTTACCCTTTTCCTTACTCCGTCAAATCGAAGATGAGGATTGCGCAATGCTCCGGCCCCAACAACGGATTTGCCTTTTAATTCTATCAGGATCCATTGCCTGTTCTCTAGTTCTGCATCTCCCGTAACCTTTCTTAAAGTGTACAATTCAGCCAATTCTCCTTCAATGCGCTTGCCGTTATTATCTAAATGGTATAAGACATCTTCACCTACCTGATACCACTGCACCAAACTATTAGGAAGTTGAAGACGAATGTAGTTGCCAGTGGTGTTCCATTGAAACTTCCCTCTTTCCAAAACGGGCTCTGAAGGCTTTCCCAGATAATTTAAGGTGCGGTAATAAGCTCCGTCTTCTTGAATGGCTAGAGTAACCTCAATACCCTCACAATCTGCACAGGGTATGGTTCCTTTATACTGACCAGGCCAGTCCAGAGAATTTTGACTATTGTGCCCGGGATCAATCTGCGCTGCTTCTTCTTTCTGTTTTACAGAATCATTTTGTGTGGTTTCGGAAACCGTAGTGGACTTGGTATTGTTGCAGCTTACTGCTGCTATTGAGAAGGCCAGCAGACCCAGAAATGATTGCGTTTTCATCAACTCAGATTAAGCGGGACAAGCTAGCTATTTTATTAGTATCTCACTTGGGCCTCCTTAGAGAAATACTCAGTATATATCACCATTTCATTCTTAGCCCATAAGGATGCCGGACCATATTTGCTGGAATTAGCAGCCATCCTCCGGAAATGACTTCTTACGAGCGTATTGGCATCTAAGAGCTTAATGTCATAATTTGTTTGATAGTACTGAGTATTGTTGTGGATCAGGCTCATTGAAGCATCATCCAACTGCCAATAACCATAATTTGGCTGCCAGGACTGCATGGTATCTACGCCCAACTGGTAGTCTCCCCGGTCGTCCCAAACTAATTCGTACGTCCCGTTTGGCATATAATTCACCAATCTGCGACTCAATTCTGCCCTTAATCCACGCATGGCTGCCTGGCTCAGCCCAGGTATCATTTCAGCATCGGCTAAGACAAATCCCTGGCCTTTAATCACCAGGCTGTCATACCGCCAGGTTCCAACCATCCTGGAGGCCTCTCCATTATAATTGGGTATCGTCGGGGGCTCATCAGGCTCACAGCTGATAACCAGCAATGCAGCTCCAGCCCAAAGTAAATTCTTAAAAAAGATTGCCATCAGGTGATAATTTTAAAAGGGTTGATTTAAAGGTAGATACCCCATTAAAAGGTAAATCCACAAGCACTAAAATACTCCCGTCGGAAGCATTGGTTACATAGCGAGCAGAGCCATCAAAGGCTCGTTGCCATTTCACTTGACCATCAGGTGAAATGCGGTACAGGATACTATGAATATTTTCTTTGACCGTGAGGTCATCATTAATTACCAGGATATCTCCGTTATCAGCCATGCAAGCGGACCTGGGAAACTGATCTTCCAGAACAGGTTCATAATCTTCACAATAGGTAACATTGCTGTTTTCATCCATATTCACATACAGACTCTTGGTGTTTGGATCCGTAATGATGCAGGAGATCGTTCCATCCTCCCTCGCAAATACAAACATGGGATTGTTGTTCCAGGCTCTTTGACTGATATTGGGTGAATCTCCAAAAACGCCATCGTTTTTCACCACTCTCATGGAAATAGGCGATTTTAAAGAGAAGGTCTTGCCATCTATAAAGAAAACATGGATGTCTGCTGCATCGGCTTGACCAATCACTACTATATCACCATTGGGATAAAAGTCAAAATCTGACCCAAAACGCAGTTGCCCGCCGTAATATTCATGATGTATAAGATTGCGGCCATACTCATTCATCTCTATTAGTTGAAACCCCCTGAATCTTCCAATATTAAAATCAACATTATAACCCATCAACATCACATAGCCACCGCCGGGCCGCTTCTTAATTCTCGTGTGAAAATGATGAAACTCATCCCATGTTCCCTCGGCATTTAGACTCGTGAAGTCCGTGACTTGAAAATTTGAATTGAGATATAAAATAAAAGGTGATGCGTTGCCCTGACTGGGAGCTACATTGATTCCCAAGGAGGTGATGCCATATCCGAATCCCAGGAATTCTCCGATGGCAAAGTATCCACCATCAGGGGTTGGCCTAACATCCAGCAACCTGCCAGTACCACCAAGTTCATCAACATATACCGTTCCTGACAGCTCTAAATCTTCCACCGGGTAAACATGCTGCGAAACCGAATTGGCTCTATCATCCGCAATAATTATTGCCGGTCCGCTTTTTAGAATATCCTTTACGCCAACCGTACCATTGATGTCATTGCCAGTAAATGCGGGGTTTCCAATTTTTCCACCAAGAATGTATCCACCTTCATTGGATTCCGAAATGAATGTCATGGATGAGCCGGCTTTTTCACCAAAGCTTTTAATGAAATATCGGTCCTCAGCCAGCTCCGTTTTTTGGCAGGAACATATGGCAACCAGTAGGATACAAACTCCTGTTTTAAGAATCGCTTTCATCACTACTTGGTTTTAATAGGTTTAAGAAAGGTGTAGATCAGTCCGAGATTAAAGCTGACGTGCCTTAATTTGAAATCATCAGAGATGTATGAATAGTCGCTATACAGAGTATTATCGCTGTAACGTGCTGACTGATCAACCAGGTTATTGTTACCATTTTCATAATACACAGAAGCCTCCAGGGATAAATATCTCATCTGATATCTCAATCCACCACCCAGCAGCATATTCCAATTACCGCTAGTCCTTAGATCACTAATGTCATAATTCTCCAGACTTCGAGTAACTCCGGCAAAGGGATTAGGCACCCCTCCTTCAAGGGGGGCGTTTACAATATCAGCTCTGGCAGAATTGAGGATTTGATAGCTGACCCCTCCGTTCAGGAAGGGTTTTAATTTCCATTTGCTGAACTGATATTCCAACAAAATAGGAATGTTGTAATATTGGTAGGTTTCTTGACTGGACACGGATTGATAGTCAAAAATTATCTCTTCTTGATAAAACTCATGTTGTTGAAATCCCAAACCAGCACGCAGGTAGAAATCGTAAATCAAATAATAGGAAGCCCATAAATTGAAATTGAATCCCGGGTTGGGTTCATAGCTTGCCGGTTCATTGGTGACCGAAGCATAACTATGATAATCAAGAATGGAAAAGGAAGAATGGTTCAAGCCTGCCATGAATCCTACAGTCAAAAAGTTCCTTATTTCAAACTTTTTATGCATTTCCGTAAATTCTTTAAGCGCACCAATCTTAGGTTTATAGAAAGGATCCAATTTTAGTATTTGTAATAAATATTTTTCAGCAAGACTGTCAGCTTCGGTCATCAGGGCTGCCTGAGCCATGAGGCCATATGCTTCGACATTTCCTTCAGATGTACTAATCTTATCAGCGCAATCCTCCATTAATTCCAAGAGCTTTTTAAACTCACCATTGTAGTAAGCTCTGTTAGCCTCTTCAAGTTTTGAGTCACAATCCTGCCCAAACGCAGAACCGCCAATAAAAGCAAGCATCAGGTAGGCCGCTATGATTCTTATACTATTCATCACATGGGTTAAACTGGTTTATATCCGTGGCTACATATTCCTGCCAATTCCTTACCGAGATAGGTGGCACCCTATCATCACAAAGCATACTTTGAAGTATTTGGGGAACAATTGGGAATCGAAAGACTTTTCCACCATAGGTTGCGATCCATACATGATCAGCTGAATCCATTTGCACCGCACTGACCCAGTTAGGAAGATCTTCAATACTTATTGGGGATTGATTGAGGTTGTCAAGATTCCAAATGCGAGCGCTGCGATCATAAGCGCCACTTACCAGACTCCTATTGTCTCTGCTAAATGTCAAACTGGAAACGGCCGCACGATGACCTGGCAATTCACTCATAGAACCCTCATCATTCAATAAATATATCATGCCAGACTCTGTTCCTGCGGCCAGAGAGTTTCCTGAATAACTCACAGCCAGTGATGTAAAATCTTCGCCCTCAAAGCTCTTAGATTTGGTTAATCGATCATTGTGATAACGCCACACATTCCCTGCCTTGGACAAGAGATACACCACCTCATCCTCACTTACCGCTAAAGCTGTTATGCTCTGTTCAAAGGGCATTTCCTTAATCTGCTCACCATTTTCATTGAGGATGCTTAGGGATTTCGCTGATAGAATTAACAATTGATCATTTCCTAGAATACCTAAATCCCTTATCTCCGGAACAAATTCCTCCTTTGCCCATTTCTCCAAACCGGTGGTATGATCAAGAAGTCGCAAGTCTCCTTGTTTATTGCCGCAAAGCAAAAGTCTGGCGGATTTTTCATGATCAACAAAATGCCAAGATCTGTTCTGAGGCTCCACGAATACATATGGCTTTTCGGAAGCCGATACTTTGCGCACCGATCCATCATCACCAGCTATAACAACTTGATTGTCAGCAATTTTTATGGCGTTTATAGTATTAGAATATTCAACAATCTCAAAGATGTCTGCCCCTTTCCTAAACTCCAGGGCATCGCGGAGTGCCTGATAGATCTCAGATTGATAGGGGTACCCGGACTCCTGCTCATTAATAGTAAAAGCAATCGAGGCGAGCTGGGCCTTTAAATCAGGGTCTACCAGTCTTGCTGAGCGTATGGCCAATTCTCTTGACAATCCCAGTCTACGCAGATGTTCAGCCCTCTGCTTCTCTGTCTGCACTAACTCAGATTGCTTAAGAGCCTCCGCCTTGCTCAGTTCTGCCCTTAAACTGGCAAGAATAGCTGCCTCCCGGTCTTGCTCTGCCCGCGTGCGGGCTTTATCGGCTATCTCGCCTTGTTCTTCAGCTATTCTTCTTTCTTGTTCAGCAATTTGTGCTTGTTGTTCCGCTTTATCCTCGTTGATCATCGCTTTTTGACGCTCTTGCTCGGCCAAATCCTTTTGCTTCAGCGCCTCTTCCGATTTGGCCATAGCTTCTGCCGCCAGCGCATCCGCTCTGTTCTTCTGCTGTAAGGAAAACAAGAAGCCGGTGATAGAAGCCATGGCAAGCAGAATTATCACCAGGGAAAGGATCGCGCGGTTGCGACGTTTGCGTTGTTGTACGTTTGATCTTTTGCGACTCAGTTCAATAAAATCCTGAAGCTCCGTGCTAAGATTTAACTTTCGTTGATGTGGAGCAATGTAAATGAGATCATCTTCCGACAAATAAGTGCCTCTCTTTTGATATTCATGCAAACTAAGCTTGAGGAATTGCTCTACCTCTAACCTCTCCCTCTCCTGCAGACTTATCTTTTCAAATATTTTCTGAGCCAGGCTATCATGTCTCAATTCATATCGGCCTTCATCATCCTGATCCTTGAGAATACGCCTGCTAACAAGGGATTGAACGATCTCCGATAGGTCATTTCCTTCGAGCTGATTGCCTCTTTTGTGAAGTGATTCTTCAACCTGGGCAAAAGTTTGTGGCACTTTGGTTCCCTGGAGAGATACGAAGGACTTCAGCACCGCAGTAGCTAGCTTAGTGTTATCCATCTTAAAGAGCTGCTCGTCCACAAACTCGGCGAGTACATCACTCATCTGACCCAGGCGCTCTACCTCACGGGTGGTGAACTTCAAGGGGGTACCTTCTGGAGTACGTTCCCGGGCTTGCTTATATAATTTATCCAGGAACACCTGTAAAAAAGTAAGTTCCACTCTTCCTCCGCCAGGACTAAGCTTATTTAAAAGTTCGTCGGCCGCACCATCCTCAATCTCTATTCCTGCCTGTGCACATGGACCAATAATACTCTCTCTGGCTTTAGCCCGAGTCATTTTCTCAATGCGTACCCGATTATCAAAAAACCCCGGAATCATCTCTTCAAACTCCGCCAGAAACTCCAGATACTCTCCTCGAATGATAAAAATGTACCTCAACTCGAGGTCGCTATCCAACAAAAACCGCATGGTCTCTGTAAAGGCTTTCCATTCATCCTTGGAACCAAAAATGAACAGTTCCTCAAACTGATCAAAAACCAGATAGATGGGTTTAAAATGATCTAAAAAGACAGAACTCAAGGCCGCCTTAAGCGCCTTAGGGCTGGTTTCCTGAGAAGGATTATCAAAGGGAGTGCTAAGGTTGAATTTATTCACCTGTTGGGCCAGGGAGGACATAATATTCCCACCCCTCCTCACCGGAATTTGCAACCAATCTGAAGGCAAAAATTTGTTGGCCAACCCACAATTCACAATGCTCGACTTGCCGGTACCTGAAGCACCGTAAATCAGGAGAATTTTACTTTGAAATACTTTCGCATGTACCTCATCAACTTCTCTGTCGCGCCCAAAGAATATATCACGATCAGCTTCTGTAAAGCTATCCAGGAACTTAAAGGGCGATTTGTCTAGTGCCTCATTCACGATTTCGCAATTAGTTCTTTGGTTATTTGAAAGGTGTTGAACCAGGTATCGTAGAGATGGAAAGTGCTCAAATCCGTCATACCGGTAGTTTCCGATCCTTCATAGTTAAGTTTGGAACTCCTCAGGCCAGCATAGAGGTATAAATCTCTTTTTATCCTTCCAGCCTTAGTTTGATCTGGCTGCTCATCGTAGGTATCTACCACAAAGGGCTCCAGATTGAGAATGTGGTTGGTCGTTTTTATACTGCTCATTAACAATACAGCATCCGAATCGGAAAAGGAGCTGAGTTGCTCCTCATGAATTCTAAAATCGGCGTCTGCTGAATTAAGGAGGTGAAAGTGGTGTTCAAAGAGTGGGTCGCGATACTTTCCCTTCTTAACTTTTATTGCGCTTACATTTACCAGTTTGTATCCCACCAAAAAAGCTATTCGCTTTAACAGAAACATCAATGATTGCTCCAGGGCAGTACAGGATTCAGCTAAGGCTGCAGGATCTTGTGAGCTCTCCCCTAGCTCTAACCAGGCATCCAATTCACGGGAAAATGAATTATCGTACAAGCCTTTTAACTCAGGTACATAGATTTCCTTTCGTTGATTTAAGTATTCACCCAGCAGTCCTAGGATTTCACACAGGTCACTATCCTCAAATCGTTCGAGCTTCTCTATAAGGTCCTGAGCTCGTTTATTTGATAAGCCTTCCTCTCCTGCTTTGATAAGTCTACAAACCTCCGAGCACGCAATAAATAATAGAAACTTTAAACAATTTCTAAAAGTGCGGTTGATCTGCTCAAATCTCTGAGCATCCTGAGCGCGGAAACCAGCAGAGAAAAGTCGTCTCAGCTGTATGCCCACCGGCCAGGGAAAGCTCTTTATAGTTTGATATGCCAGCAAACGCATATCTAGCGTTTCACCCTCCTCCTCATCAATCAATAGAAACTTCTGGAGCGAAGGCTTATGTTCGGCGATAGCTCGGAATATTTCTTCAATTAAGGGAGAATCGGAGGTGGGATGCAAGGATTCAAGAGATGCATCTCCACGCTCCGACGCCTGCTGGTTGGTTGAGGCCTTGACGGTAGTTTTAAGCTCATCAACATGCTGAGCTTTGGCTTCCCCAGGGGGATAACCATATAAGTCGTGAAAGCACTTGGTAAAGTAGGTGCTGCTTCCAAAGCCCACCTTATAAGCAATTTCTGAAATAGTGCCTACTTCTGCGAGAATCAGCTCATGTGCTCTTTCCAGTTTTACATTCCTTATGTATGTGCTAATGGATTGTCCGGTGAGACTTTGGATCTTCCGGTATAAATGTGACCTGCTGAAAGCTACTTCCTCGGCCAAAGTTTCTACTCCAAAATTTTCGTTCTCCAGGTTAGACAAAATGCAATTTTTCAGGCGTGCTAGTAATCTATCATCCATGGACAGCAACTCTGAATTCTCAGAATTCTGCAGCTGACTTTCATCAGTGATATTCTCTTTTTCCCACCCGTCTGAACGCATAATTTCAGTTGCTCATCCCACTAAAAGTAGTCTATCCTTTTTACAAAATCCTGATATGCAACATAGTTTTAGCATAATGCAACATAGTTTCAGTTGAGGCCAGAAATGAAGACGCCATGGTCAAAATGAGATTTAAAGTATCTGCAACATAGCTGCTATATGTGGCCTGGTAGTCCCAACTAAGTTTGTCCCAGAACTTTTTCATTAATCTCAAAATCAAATTATTATGAAAGCCTCAATAGAAACCATCAAAACAATCTTCACCTTATCTCTTGTAATTATTGCCCTGAGCAGTTGCGAGAAAGAAGACCTGCTGGAAGCACCTGAAGATATCATCGCGGCGGAAATGCACTCAGATGTATTTGCGCTTAATAATGATTCAGCAAACCTTTCTCTGAACCGGTTGGAAACCCTGCCCCCGGAAGGAATTTATCTTAAAAAAGTTTATTCCAAGGTAAACCCACCAGCCTTTTTTCAATATGGTAGCTCTGCTCAGAACAATGTAGAGTTCTTCCAGGCCGCTGGAAACCACGTTCCCAACAGACCTATGATCATATTGAGCCCAGGAGGTGGATGGAAATCTTATACTGAACAAGCCAAGTTGCGCGAACTCGCAAAAGATCTTGCCTTGCGAGGCTATGCGGTTGGTTTAGTAGAATATTACATCAAACCAAATTCTACCCCTGACTTTGATACGCAACTAAAAGCTATTCATGACTTAAGATCAGCCGTACGTTATTTTAAGCTCCATGCTGAGAAGTACCAAATAGATCCAGACAATATCTTTCTGGGTGGATGGAGCACAGGTGCCGTCTGCAGCATTGCCGGAGCATATATTGAGAACGCTGCTGAATTATTAGAAATTACGGATACTGTATTCCGTGATGCCTTTCTCAATAGCGTGAATAACCTGGGCTTTGACAATAATGACAACCCTGGTGTAAGCAGTGATGTAAGAGGGGTGATGACCATGTTCGCCTGGACGCTTCAAAAAACATTCATTGATTCAGGAGAACCTGCCTTAATGATGATTAACCATGCCAATGCCCATTTCACTGACGGTACACAAATAATTGGCACCATTACGTACAACGGAGGTACGGTATATGGAACAGACCCACTTAATTCCCGGGCCATTAACGAAGGTTTTGTTCCGGGGCAGGATCTGGAATACATCAGAATGAACGGAGCTTCCCCCTATAAAGGATCAAATGAGGCCAGCTTATGGAGCGGTCACTATAATT
Organism: Owenweeksia sp.; assembly: GCA_965229445.1. Classification (GTDB taxonomy): domain Bacteria; phylum Bacteroidota; class Bacteroidia; order Flavobacteriales; family Schleiferiaceae; genus Owenweeksia. Next base: position 1,519,621 of record OZ245876.1, on the reverse strand, counting down.
CCATCGCAGATTTCTTCCACAGAAACCTGAAACAATAACCATCCGGGACTTTAGTGTCCTCATCAATAAAGGGGAAAGCCATCTTGGTTTTCCCCTTTTATTATTAATAAGTTGGTTGGTGCTATAGTGACACACCAATCCCTATCTGCCAGTACGAGTTATGCAGATCCGCATTCTCCAACTTCGTTGCATTCAACAGGCCATAGCCATATCTCGCCTCAATGGTAACAATGGCAATCTTTATTCCACCGCCTACCAGTACTGGCACATCCAAGAATGGCGACTTGCGTTGGTCGTCTTGTAAGAGGTCTTCTCCAAACTCCTGAGCCTTTTCCGATATTTTAAAATTGGCTCCAAAGCCTGCGTTCACAAAGGCAGGGCCAATCTTGGCTCTGAGCATGAGGGGAACGCTTATAGTATGTACCCGTTTAAAGTTCTCCTCATTATTATATAATCCGGCCTGGAAGTATTCTACTCCTTTATAGAAACCAAAAAAGCCAGCGAAGTCATTGATGTGAAAGGCTCCGATGTAAAAATTGCTGAGCGCGTTGACTTCAGGTGAGTCGTCACCTTTAATATTGGAAGATTGAAATCCTGCTCTGAGGCCGGTAGCCTGAGCTATGGTTTCACCATTAAATACGGTTGAGCACAATACAACAAGCACTAATAATTTTTTCATGGGAATTCTGAGTTGTTTGATCCGGAATCAAATTTAGACAAATTGATATGGCATCATTCAAAGCCACCTCCATAATCTGCAAATTATACTGTTACACATATTTAAGCTTCTGATATACATAAACTTATATACCTTAAGGAGGCCCAGTAATTAAATATCACCACTTTACTTACCTTTCTCCTACCAAATTTAAATCCAACTAAATGAAAAAGTACACAGCAGAATTTATAGGCACATTGTGGCTGGTTCTGGGAGGATGTGGTAGCGCCGTTCTAGCGGCTGCCTATCCAGAACTCGGGATCGGATTTACCGGAGTAGCCCTGGCCTTTGGCTTAACCGTATTAACGATGGCCTATGCAATCGGTCACATCTCTGGTTGCCATCTCAATCCCGCGGTTTCCTTTGGAATGTGGGCTGGTGGACGTTTTGAAGGAAAGGAGCTCTTGCCGTATATCATGGCTCAGGTGTTAGGTGGCCTGGCCGGAGCCGGAATACTTTACATGATTGCTTCGGGTAAACCCGGCTTTGAGGTGGGCGGCTTTGCATCTAATGGTTATGGAGATTTGTCTCCAGGGGGTTATAGCATGACAGCCGCGCTTATTACGGAAGTAGTAATGACCTTCATGTTCCTCATTATCATTCTAGGCTCTACTCATAAAAATGTACCAATAGGTTTTGCAGGTGTTGCCATTGGCCTGGGGCTAACCCTCATTCATCTCATAAGCATCCCCGTTACCAATACCTCTGTCAACCCTGCACGAAGTACCAGTCAGGCTTTATTTGCAGATACCGCAGCGATGAGTCAGCTCTGGTTATTCTGGGTAGCTCCCATTGTAGGAGCGATTTTAGCTGGAGTTGTCTATAAGTGGCTATCCCCTAACGAAGATTAAGGCTTGTTGCTCCAACGAATAACACCCTGGCTGATCACCGGGGTGTTTCATTTAAATGCGATCTTAATCTGATGATGAATGGCCGTATTGAGAGAAAGAATCCATAAGGATGCGATAGTCTGATCACTTTACTGCGGGTTCATACCTTTCTACGGCCATTTCATAGGCTTGTTGATAATGGGGAATCAGATTGAACCAATCAAAACCCGCCGACTCGCTCTCCGTGTTGTTTCTTAATATTATGCGCTCCCTTCGATCAAGTTTGGTGAAATTATGCATCATCAGCGCCAGTTGATTGGCAGACCAACCATAATCCCTTTGGCCACGTTCCACCACCAAAACCCCGCTTTTCTCAGGGTTAATGAAATTATTGAGTACATAGTCTCCGAAACCAGATAGGTCACTGGTGATCGATGGAATGCCGCGTGCCATACATTCCAGAGGTGTATAACCCCAAGGCTCATAATAGCTGGGGAAAACTCCCAGGTGACAACCGCGTACAAAATCACCGTAATCAATGCCGAAAAGGGGGTTGCTGCTGTTGATAAATGCCGGATGATATACCACTTTCACCCGTTGCTCCGGACCATTGTCTAAACTTGAGCCCTGAAGATAATTCAGCACTGGATCACCTTCTTTATCTTCCAAATCGTGGGTTACAAAACGCGGTTTCTCGTCCGTCTTCCACATCTGAATTGTTCGGCGATAGCGCAATCGCCAATAATCCTCTACAAATTCATTCAGATCTGGTAAGCGATGATCCTCATCTATGGTACTGCGACGAAATAACCTCTTACCTACCTGCTCCTCGATAGCCTTGCAATTTTGGCGAATTTCTTCCATCACTCCTTTCGACTCCATGACACCAGCTTCAATGCCTCGGTGCGGACGGTTGGTAACAATAAACATGACCACGGTTACATCCGACTTTTCCGCTTTGAGCTTGTCGTTCAACTTCTCCAGCGCTGCCAGGGTTAAGTCAAATCCCTTATTGTGGTATTCAAAACGTCCTGAAGTGAAGAAATAAAGAGTTTTATCAAGGTCGAAAGAATAATTCTGAAAGAAATGAGCCATGATGAATTCATGGATCTCTTCCTTGTACAAGGCATGGAGATTCTGAAACTCATGGTGATCAATAAACCTCTTGATATTTAGGCCGTTAGGTAGGACTACATCTACAGGTCGTTTCAGTAAATGCTTGCATTCTCTGGCGGTTACCTGCGAAACGGTCGTAAACACGTCACACATTTCTGCGGAGTACCTTTCTATGGCCGATTGAAAACCAATCCCAAAGTGCTCGCTTTCGTGCACGACATCAAAGTAGGGCAAATGTTCATAGAATCTGGGGGAATTTATGGCCAAATAGCGACCTAGAAGCGTAGCATGTGTGGTGAATACCGTTCTTACCCGGCTTAGTTCCCGCTTCTTTACAAAAAGCATAGCAATGCTGGCCTGCCATTCATGGAAATGCGCCACGATATTTTGCATACCCACGCGCTCATTCATCTCGCGCAAAAAGGCCAGGGTCATTTCACCAAAGCTGATGGCATTATTGATTTCTGTACTGGCATTTTCAGAACGAATCTGAAAGTTCTCCCAAAGCTGATACTTGGATATCTCCAGATTTCCATCGAAACTATTCACATCAAATAACACGACTCTGGGGCGACCCGTAACCAGCCAGGTGGCGTCTATTACCTTCCAGCCCAAGTCGTTTAGAGTAGCTACCGCGCGACTGATGGCATCGTTCCTATCCGTGTTCAGCTCAATCTCTGCTAAAATGTTATCATCCACATAAGGACCCAGAAGGCAATAATGATCGCTTCCATAAGTGTTAATCATAGCAGGAATCTTGGATCTTATCACCGTATAAATTCCCCCTACCTGATTGCACACCTCCCAGGCGACCTCAAAAATTAAAGACTCGGTTTTATCTACAGTCATCTACTAGCTATATATACCTCAACATACAAAATTAAAGATGTTGGTCACTTTGCGTCGGGTATTTTTATTCATTCCATGAATTCAGCACCTAAATAAGGACGAATGACCCGTAACTTGATCTTTAAACAGCTTATATTTCATTGCCATTTCCTAAATCTCAACAATTTATTGATTTTATGGAATAAAGCCGTGAATGAACACCCTCCTCAAATTTAGGCGCGGTTTTTTCATAGCATCCCAATCAAAACCTCAAAGATTGAATAAGACCAGGTTTTTACAAGTCATTCTCACCGCTTTGTTTTTGATTAGTATGGTATGGTTTTCCTATCTCGGAAGATACCACACAATCTACGGTGCCGGATTTTTACTAACTCCTACCATACTCCTGCTCTCGCTTCTGCCCTTTTTAGCCAGTGCTTTCATCTTTTTTAAAAGCTGGTCATACTCCCTGAGGGTATACTTTGTATCAGCCAGCCTAATGTTTTCTGTATTGATCGCATCTTTTTACATTGAGAACTATAAACCAAGTATTTATGTGAATATTCCTGAACAGTTCCAGGGAAGAATTATCTTATTTAATACCGAATCAAACAGTAAAAGAGATATTGAAATCTCAGAGAATGGTGTGGGCTACCTTCCCTATCCTGTTAACTACAGGCTTAAGTTTAAATACGGAGATAAAAAGATTCAGCAAATTGAGAACACCATCAATACCAACCAAATCCAATTTTACAATGCAGACAGCACTATGGTGCACTGGGTGGATGTAAGTTGTTATAAAGTTGGTTCTGGGGTAGATTATGAAGCAGATCATTTTGTACCGAGAGACTTTAAACCTTGTATGGATGGATCACAGCTTAGACAATTTATCAGATTAAATAAGGTGGATTCATCCAAAATAAGGTGGCTATTTTATCATTATCCAAGCCAAAGTTATGTTCAACCCCAGTAAAATTCCGCTTCCGCTTGTGCTCTGCAGCTTGCTCATCTTAAGCTTTGAGTCCCATTCTCAGGTAAAGGCTAATATTCGTGGAGAATATGCACGGAATACTGCACAGGGTTGGCATCGATATACCGAAGCAGATGGTACAGAGGTGGAGGTAATCCCAGAACTACCCAGAATGGAATATCTCTATATCGGATTCTTTCGTCGATTCACCCATCAATATGGCGAAGGTGAAAACTCTTTCTGTCAAAAAGGGAAATATCGGATTACAAATGATACGCTGGAATTGATTTACCGGGGAACCCTGGACTATGGAAAGGGTTGGTTCAGACGCGTGAAGAGCAGCAAAAAATACTTTTATAATGATGCTTGTATGTTAGTATCCCGCAATCCAAATGAACACTCTTTCTACCGGAAAGAATCATGCTATTAAATCATTTTCATGAAATCCCCCAAAGCTGGTATAATCTTGCTCACTTTTTTTGCCGCCTTTCTTGTACTGATTTTGATCCCACAACTTACCTACGCACAATGGCCAGAACAAAAATCCAGGCGACTGTGCGCTGCAGTAGTGGATGAAGATTGGAAAAGCGTGCATAAGCAGATTAAGAAAATGATCAACCAGTGGTCATACCTGGATACCACATATGGATATCCATCATATAGCATAGCCATAGATAGTATGTCTCGTATCCTGGATTCATTGCCCTGCTCATCTGCAGCATACGCTGATTTCTGCGCGGTAAAAATTTCAATATGGCCGGGCTTTTCCACCATTGCGGTAACTTTTCCTTCGTCACAGGGACCACAGGAATTCTGTTACCATATTCAACAAGGCAAAATGCGGGCAATAAGGATACAGGGGGTATTCTACTTACCCTTGGGTTCGAAGGATAAGATGGTATTTACCGGACAAAGCAATTGTCCGGGATATATCGAGGAGCAGAAACAGCTTTGCGATGATCACAACCTCAAAGGTTTTAGAAACCTTTGAGGTTGTCTAAAAACTAGTGAATAACTGCCGCCAACATACTTAAACAGCACTTTGGTAGTTTGTAAATTTGTTGATTAAGGCAGCAAAAACTACATGGCTACCAAAAAGAAGAAGAAAACCTCTACCCGAAAGTTACCCCGTTTCACCAAAATCAAAGACTTTGTTGGCAATAAGACCAACCATATGGTCTTTGGCATCTTCCTTATATTTACCGCGGTATTCTTTACCGGAGCCTTCATTTCCTTTCTGGTAAATTGGCGTTCCGATCAAAGTCTATGGTCAGAGATGGGCTTTCTGGAGCTTATGGCCAATTCGGACTACCAGGTCAACAATGTTTTAGGAAAAATAGGCGCGGCTATAGGTCACCAGTTCATTTTTAGGGGTTTTGGCCTAGCAGCATTTATCATACCCTTTCTACTGCTGCTGACGGGTCTTCGCATCAGTTTAAAATATCGCTTGCTGCCCTTGCGTAAAAGTTTGGGAGTGTCCATCTTCTTTCTCATCTGGATTCCGGCCAGCATCGCCTATATCGCACCAAATTATTCTCACCTGGCAGGTAGCATGGGGCTTTTCACCAAAGAATGGCTAACATCCCTGGCCGGCTCAGTCGGAACATTAATCCTGCTGGTATTTTCCCTTTTGGTCTTTTTAGCGGTTCGCCTTAAATGGACTCCCGAACGCATTCAAAATTTCATGGCTGAGCTAAAGCAAAAAGACAATGTAGGTGAGTATGTAGAGGCAGCATCCATCACGAATGAAAAAGCAGAGGCTGAAATTGACGAGAAGGAGAAGATCCAAGTGAATTTTGAGGAGGCTGCTGCAGAGGAAGAATCTCTGGTGGCTTCGGAAGTGAAATTTGAACCGGAAGTAATAGAAACAGAGACCAATGCCGAGCCTCCTGTGCTGGATGACTCTGAACTAGAAATTGAAGAAACTGAGGAGGAAGAAGAGCTTGAAGAGGGAGAACTAAAGCGCAAGCTGGCAGAATTTGGCGAGTATGATCCAAAGCTTGATCTCTCCAATTTTAAGCTCCCTACCATTGAGCTTCTCAAGGAGTACCAGCAAAGTGGCATCAGCATCAACCAACAGGAGCTGGAGGAGAATAAAAACCGAATTGTAGATACCCTCAACAACTACAATATTGAAATCTCCAAGATCAAAGCCACTATTGGTCCTACGGTTACCTTATATGAAATTGTGCCGGCTGCCGGTGTGAGAATTAGTAAGATTAAAAACCTGGAAGACGATATTGCGCTGTCCCTTTCAGCCCTGGGCATAAGAATTATTGCCCCCATCCCCGGCAGGGGTACTATAGGTATTGAAGTGCCCAGCACCAATCCACAAATGGTGGCCATGCGCAATCTTCTCAAAAGTGAGAAGTTTCAGCAATCGGATATGGAATTGCCCGTGGCCTTCGGAAAAACCATTAGCAATGAAACGCTCCTGGCCGACCTAACCAAGATGCCTCACCTGCTCATGGCTGGTGCCACCGGGCAAGGTAAATCAGTAGGTTTGAATGTCATCCTGACTTCCATCCTGTACAAGAAACATCCTTCTCAGGTAAAATTTGTATTGGTGGATCCCAAGAAGGTTGAACTCACCCTGTTTAATAAAATTGAACGTCACTACCTGGCTAAACTGCCAGATTCTGAAGAGGCCATTATAACGGATACCAAGAAGGTGATCAATACGCTAAACTCCTTGTGTATAGAAATGGATGACCGTTATGATCTCCTAAAGAACGCCATGTGCCGCAACATTAAGGAGTACAATCACAAATTTGTACAACGACGACTAAACCCGGAAGAAGGTCACCGTTTCCTCCCCTATATCGTGTTGGTCATTGACGAATTCGCAGACCTCATTATGACCGCCGGAAAAGAGGTTGAAACCCCCATTGCCAGGTTAGCTCAATTAGCTCGGGCAATAGGCATTCATCTCATCGTAGCAACCCAAAGACCTTCAGTTAATGTAATCACCGGAATCATAAAAGCCAACTTTCCGGCAAGAATCGCGTTTCGTGTAACTTCCAAAATAGATTCACGTACCATCCTCGATGCTGGAGGTGCCGAGCAATTAATTGGCAAGGGTGATATGCTGCTGAGCTTGGGTCAGGATTTAATAAGACTGCAGTGTGCTTTTGTAGATACCCCGGAAGTAGAAGCCTTAACGGATTATATTGGCAGTCAAAAGGCCTACCCTGAGGCCTACCTGCTTCCTGAATACAAAGGCGAAGACGAAGGCGGACTGGTTGACCTTTCTGATCCTTCGGAACGCGATGCCTTATTTGCGGATGCGGCGAGGGTGATTGTGCAAACGCAGCAAGGCAGCACGTCCCTGCTCCAACGTAAGCTAAAACTCGGATACAATCGGGCCGGAAGAATTATTGACCAACTGGAGGCAGCAGGAATCATCGGTCCCTTTGAAGGCAGTAAAGCCCGCAAGGTTTTAATTCCCGATGAGATGTCTTTGGAACAGTTATTGAAAAATGAAAGTCAAAATCAGGATTGATGAAATACTTCGCCACCCTTACATGCTTGTTTTGCTTGAGTTTTGGTCTGATATACGGCCAATCGCATACCGAAGCCAGGCAGCTGCTTGAAAAAGCTTCACAGGAATTAAAGCAACACGAACAAGTATATCTTGAATTCAGCTATAACTTTGAAAATCAAAGGGTGAATCCACCAGTGGTGCAAAAAGAAAATGGCAAAATAGCCGTTAAAGGTGACGACTATCGCCTTAATATCATGGGCATGGAGCAGTTACGTCAGGGCAATAAGGTATACACCATTCTGCATGACGATGAGGAAGTTCAGGTGAATGAGTATGATGAAGAAGATAATTCTGGCCTCACGCCTACCGCTATCCTCGAATCTTTTCAAAAGGGATATAGCTATAAACTGGGTGGCTCGGAAAAAATCGATGGTAAAACTATTAGGTACGTTATCCTTAAGCCAGTGGCCTCGGAGGAAATAGAGCGGATTATGGTAGGTATTGAAGCGGGAACTTACCGGCTTTACAACCTCCAGCAGTGGGGCACCAACGGCACACTCACTACGTTTCTAATTACGAGCTATCAGCCCAACAAAGCTCTTCCGGCAGGATATTTCAACTTCAATAAGAATGATTATCCCGGCTACTATATAGCCGATTGATGAAGAAGTTAGATCTATATGTACTTCGCTCCTTTGTAAGGCCCTTCATTGTCACCTTCCTGGTGATGGTGTTGTTTCTGCTGATGCAGTTTGTATGGAAGTACATCGATGATCTGGTTGGTCGCGGTGTAGAATGGTATTATATCGTAGAATTATTGTTCTACACCTCCGCTACGGTAGTTCCTATGGCGCTGCCCCTGGCTGTGCTCCTCTCCTCCATTATGACCTTTGGCTCACTAGGGGAACACAATGAAATGGCCGCCCTGAAAGCAACGGGAGTATCCCTGATTCGTATTATGCGCCCCATCATATTCTTTATCCTTTTTCTGGCACTGGCTGCCTTTCTCGTCTCCAACTATGTAATTCCGGTGGCAAACCTAAAGAGTGAAACCCTCTTGCGGAACATTACCAATATGAAGCCCGCCCTTAATATTCAGAAAGGGGTTTTCTATAAAGGATTGGATGGGTATTCTATTAAAGTGGGCGATAAGTACGGGCCTAATCAAAACCAGCTTAAGGATGTTTTTATCTACGATCACACAGATAAACAGGGAAATAACAAGGTGATTTCGGCCAAGGGTGGCATGATGACCGTAACCGATGATGAACTGTTTCTCAATATCGAGCTGGATGATGGTACCGTGTATGAAGATGTATTTGCTCAAAAACCTAAAGACCGGGATAACCTGCCCTTCATACGCTCGTCTTTTAGTAAAAATCTCATCCGGTTTAGTTTAACTGATTTCCAAAGCGGTGATCTGCGATCCGGCAACCGCAAAGACTATGATATGCTAAACGTGGTACAATTGAATGCGGCAGTAGATTCTTTGAATCGCGTATATGCGGACCGACGCGAAGAGTTTTTAGCCGGACTGAAAGAAAAGTATTCCTTCCCTCTCTATACCGATAGCGTGTTAGAAAATTATGATTCCGTGGCGTTGGAAAGCGAGGTTTTGGCCAATATCAATGAACATGAGAGATATCGGGTCATTCAAAATGCCCTGCGCATTGCCCGCAGCAATAAGACCTACTTTCATAACCTAAACCGGGAATATGATTGGCGTGAGAAATTGATTACCCGTCACCTGCTGGAATGGCAAAAGAAGTTTTCCATCTCATTCTCCTGCATTGTGCTTTTCTTCATCGGCGCTCCGCTTGGAGCTATCATCCGCAAGGGAGGCATGGGTATGCCGGTAGTGGTTTCTATCCTTATATTCATTGTATATCACGTCACTTCCTTTTCTTTTGAAAAACTGGGTCGAGAAATGGTTTGGAGTCCTTTTCAGGCGATGTGGACGGCCAATTTTATTCTTTTACCCTTCGGAATATTTCTTACTTATAAATCAGCTACCGATTCCGCGCTTTTTAACATTGAAGTTTACTTGAAGCCCTTTCAGAAAATTTCAAGCATTTTTGCATCCTCCAAGAAATAAAGCTTGAAAGTACTCCTGCTTTGTAATAAGGTTCCTTATCCTGCCCGGGATGGCAGTACCATTGCTATGGCCAGCATGATTGATGCTATGCTAGCGAATAAGATAGCGGTTAAAGTACTTTGCTTTAATACCACCAAACATTTTAGCACCGAGGAAGAAATCGAGGCCAATAAACCCAAAAAGCTGAATTTAACCCAGGTACAGCTGGATAATCGTGTGAAATGGAATACGGCACTGCGAAATTTACTTAGTCGTGAAGCTTTTCATGTGTCTAGATTCCGCACAAAGGCGTTTCGCGACCAGCTCATACAGGAACTGGAAACCGTAGAGTATGATATTGTTCAACTGGAAGGTCTCAGTATGGCTGTTTACCTGCCGGAGATCAGAAGGTATAGCCAAGCCAAAGTGGTATTGCGGGCTCATAATGTAGAAACTAAAATCTGGCAACGACATCTACAAGCGGAACGAAATCCATTGCTTAAGGGGTATCTTCACATCCAGAATAAACGACTGGCTAAATTTGAAAGGCAGGCTACCTATGATGTGGATGCCATCATCAGTATAACCGAAGAAGATCTACATGAATTCTGGTCGCTTCAGCCGAGTAAAGTGGCCATGAGTCTTCCTTGTGGGGTAGATATAAACCATTATCCCCCGTGTGGAATTACGGAGAAGGAATTTGACCTGGTTTACATAGCCAGCTTTGACTGGATGCCGAATCAACAGGGCATCAAATGGTTTCTCAATAAAGTATGGCCCCTACTTTTAAAAGATGCTCCAGGCACAAACTTTCGCTTAGGCGGCAGACATATGCCCAAACAAATAATAGAGCGCAGCACAGACCAATTGGTTGTAGTACCTGATGTGGCGGACATGAAAGATTTTATGTGCAGTGGAAAGCTGGTAGTGGTTCCACTACTCGCAGGAAGCGGCATGCGCATCAAGATATTGGAGAACATGGCTCTGGGCTTATGTCAGGTAACGACCAGTATTGGTGCAGAAGGGATTTTAATTGAAGATGGAGTGAACATCGTGATTGCGAATGAACCGGAAGAAATGGCCGAGAAGATCAGCTCCTTGTTAAAGCAGCCAACTCTGATTGAAAGTATTGGTAAAAAGGCGAGACAAACAGCGGAAGAGCACTATACAAACAAGGCCTTGGGAAAAAGCCTTCGGGCCTTCTTTGAATATGAAGTCTGCAAATGAGCGTTTTGATCATCATCCTCAAAGTATTCTTTTTCGCCTCACTTTTTGGTGTTATTCACACCTATTTGATTTACCCTTTGCTGATAAGCATCATGGGTTGGTTTATTCGGGATAAAGAAACGGCCAATACCAGGCTCAAGTCCTTTCCCAAGGTGGAAATAATATTTGCTGCATATAACGAGGAGGCGGTTATTCTGGAGAAGCTAAAAAGCTCCTTTGCCAGCAACTATCCCGCGGATCGATTAAGTGTGAGAATTGGCTCCGATGCCAGTACTGATCAGACGGATGCCATCATTCGCCAAATGCAGGAAAAAGAAACGCGTCTATTTTTTACCCGTTTTGAAGAACGTACTGGTAAATCTCAGATTTTGAACGAATTAATCCGGCAAAGTGAAGCGGATCTTGTTCTTTTTACCGACGCCAATATCATTTTTAAAACAGACACCATTGAGAAGCTTGTAGGCAGGATGGTTGACCCAGAAGTTGGTATTGCTGGCGGGAGTATCGTGTACAAAGAAAATCATGCGCGGGGTATCAGTCAGCAGGAAAACAGTTACCTGCGATTAGAGAATAGGATCAAAAATGTAGAATCCCTTGCCTTTGGCTGTGCCATGGGAGCCGAAGGCGGATGCTATCTCATTAGGCGAGAATTATTTCCCGGTATTCCCAGAGCTTATTTTATGGAGGACTTTTATATCACCATGCATGTTTTAAAGAGCGGTTTTAGAGTGGAAATGATTAAAGATGCCAGGGTATTTGAAGATGTAAGTGTTGAGAGCCGTGAAGAATACAAACGAAAAGTGCGCATATCCATTGGGAATTTCCAGAATCTCAAGACCTATGGCGGTATGATAGTTAGCCACTTTTTTCCCATTGGCTTCGTTTTTCTTAGCCACAAGGTGCTCAGGTGGCTTACGCCAATGCTGCTCATCATTATGTTGATGAGTGTTATGTTCCTGGCACCAACCCATGCATTCTTTGCCCTGGTTGCCGGATTCTATATGATTTTCATTGGTTTGGCGCTATTTGGTATCTTATTTTCGCAAAAGAACAAAGTAGGCTGGCTTAAATACCCCGGTCATTTTTTATACATGAACCTTGCCCTGCTGGAAGGGTTCTATATATTCATCCAAGGAGTAAAATCAAATGTTTGGCAGCCTACAAAAAGAAATCAAGACTGAATTGAACGATATAAAGTCCGCCATAGAAGACATCCGCAATGGCAAAATTGTAATTGTGGTTGATGATGAAGACCGTGAAAATGAAGGAGACTTTGTGGTAGCGGCTTCAAAGGTTACTCCGGAGATTATCAATTTCATGACCAAGGAAGGTCGTGGCCTGATCTGCGTGCCCCTCGTAGAAAGTCGTTGCAAAGATTTGGGTCTGGAACTCATGGTAACCGATAATACGGACCCCCATAAGACACAGTTTACCGTCTCCGTGGATCTCAAAGGACATGGCGTTACCACTGGCATATCTGCCTCTGACCGTGCTAAAACCATTCAGGCTTTGGTAGATGAAAAGACCAGCGCTCGCGATTTAAATCGGCCGGGGCACATCTTCCCGCTTATTGCTAAACCTGGTGGTGTTTTGAGAAGAACCGGACACACTGAAGCGGCCATAGACCTCGCCAGGTTGGCCGGGCTCCCTCCTGCCGGCGCAATAGTGGAGATCATGAATGAAGACGGCACCATGGCACGCTTACCGCAACTCATGGAAATTGCCAAGCGATTTGACCTGAAAATCATCTCTATTGAAGACCTGGTAGCTTACCGTATGGAACAAGAGTCTTTAATTGAGAAGGTGGAAGACTTTCAGCTAAACACCAACTATGGTGAATTTCGCTTGCGCGCCTACCAGCAAACCACCAATAACCAGGTCCATTTGGCCTTAACCAAGGGCGAATGGGATATTAAGGATAAAGTGCTGGTAAGAATGCACTCTGCTTCCATAGCTCATGACATCTTTGAGATACTGACTGCTAACCACACGGACCAGCTGCAGCTGGCTTTGAAGAAGGTAGCAGAAGAAGGTAAAGGTGCCATCGTCTATATGAATCAGGAGAAATCGGCCGGCAGTATTTTAAGTCGCCTGCGCTCTTACCACAACCAGCAACAGGCCAAAGAAAACCATCGCCAGGTGAGCTTTCAACGAGATGCGCGCGATTTTGGTGTCGGTGCACAAATCCTCCATGACCTCGGCATTTCCAGAGTTAAGTTACTCACCAACAATCCGCTAAAAAGGGTTGGCATTACCGGGTACGGCCTTACTATTGAAGAGAATGTCATGATGTAAAGGGTAGTTGTGGTTAATGTGGCAATGTGATGGATGACCGGTGACCGGTGACAGATGTGATTAATGTGACAATGTGATCAATGTGACAAGTAACTGGACTTGCCCCGTGAAACGGTAAGACGGTTGGCGGGCTTGTCACGTTTTACGTGATGTCGAAGGTGTTCAATGGGATGGTTAACTGATGACAGACTTTCTGTATTCCACATAATAAGTTAGCTCGTTCTAGAGAAGGAAATGTCACATTGAGCGTAGTCGAAATGGACATTTCTGCAGTGCCCATTACCTTTCACAGAACCTCTCACGTTCTAAGTACTGGGCCAAATGAGTCGTGTGCCTGCCACGTGAAACGTGGTAAACTCAGAATAAACCGGGCATTTTGCAAAACCAACGGCAAAGCAGGCGAAATTGCGTCAGCCGAAGGCTGAAAGAGCATGAAGCCCAGCTTTGACCGCGGTTTGCGCAGCAAAGGTTTCTTAAAATGCCCTAGATTTTTGCTTCCTTTTCATCAATGGAAAAGGAAGGAAGGAGAATCAATATCGGGTGACGGGTGACGGGTATTGAAAGTGGTGAATGGGATAATATGCCAATGTGGCAATGTGATGGATGACCAGTGACGGGTGTCTTTCACGTCCTTCAAGTGCTTGTCACATTCCACATCGTAAATGTGTAAATCTGAACAATTTGATGGGGTGCACATCCTAATAAACCCGATAAACCTATGTTTCTATTTGCCCGGTGACCGATGTCGAATGTGGTTAATGTGGCAATGTGATGGATGATGGATGACCGATGACCGATGTAGTCAATGGATCAATATCCCAATGTGAATAATGTGGCAATGTGATGGATGTGGCAATGGGTTTATGTGATGATTGTGGAAATGTGGTCATCCTGGTAACCTAATAGACCTAATTTCCAACTGAACGGCTTGTCACATAGAGCGTGATGTTCGGTGGAGCTGCGCAGAAGCCTGATGCCTTTAAATGAACATGCTTCATTGATCAATTTTTATTGATGACCGTGTTCCTTACTTTCCTTGTAGGGAGTAGTTCCTTCGCCAAATGGTTCGCGCCCAGGTCTCATCATTGGTTAAAACAGGCTTAGCTCCCTTATTCCTATCCCTCTTCCACAAATAGTATCTTTGGATAATACCGATGTGCTTAGCCGGGTATCTTGCCTTAACTAAGCCCAATAAATATTCACCATCGCTTCTAATGATGAGTGGTATGCCGACGTTAAAAAGTGAACGGAATGAAAACATTGTTCCTAATAATCTTCATCTCCTGGTCAGGAATGGAACTAATAGCCCAAACCAAGCTCGACTCCCTTTTTAATGTTTGGAACGACCTAAGCCAAGCTGATACCACCCGGCTGAAAGCGATGAACAGTTTCGCTTGGGATGGCTATTTGTCTAGCAAGCCTGATTCTGCCTTTTACTTCGCCCAATTGCAATACAATCTGGCTGAACAGAACAACTTGAAAAAGTACATGGCATCGGCATTAAACACACAGGGAGTTTCATTATGGATCAGGGGCAATTATTCCGAAGCACTGGATTTTCACGGTAGAAGCTTAGAGCTTCGAGAGGAGCTTGGAGATAAAAAGGGAATCGCTAGTTCCTTGAATAATATGGGGGTTATTTATCAAGATCAAGGCGATTATCCCAAATCTCTGGACTATTACCTAAGAACCTTAAAGATCATGGAGGAAATTGGGGATAAAGGCGCCATCGCCTCATCCCTCGGAAATATTGGTAGTATTTATCAGATTCAGGGCGATTATTCCAGAGCGCTGAATTTCTACCAGAAAAGTTTAAAGACACGGGAGGCGATTGGCCATAAAAGTGGCATCGCAGGCTCTCTGGATAATATTGGTGTCATTTATAGTGATCTGGGCGATATACCCAAAGCGCTAGACTATTACCAGCGAAGCTTACGCATCTATGAAGATATTGAGGATAATAGAGGTATCGCTAATGCCCTGAATAATATTGGCCTTATTTATAAGAACCAAGGCGATTATCAAAAAGCATTGGACTATTTCGGGAAAAGCTTCAAGATGAGGGAGGAAATAGGAGAAAAAAGAGGGATAGCATCCTCCCTCACCAATATTGGTATTACCTATAAGGCCCAAGGCGACTATCGCAGGGCGCTTGAATATTATGAAGAATCCTTAAAGATCAGTGAGGAACTGATGGATAAGGGTGGCATTGCGCGCGTTCTTAATAATATTGGTGGTATTTATTCCGTTCAGGGCGAGTATTCCAAAGCGCTGAAATATTACCAGCAAAGCTTGGAAATCAAGAAGGAGATTGGGGATAAAAAGGCTATCACAAAGTCCCAGATTAATATTGGAAGTGTTTATCAAAAGCTCCAGGAGTATCAAAAAGCAATTCTTGAATGTGGCAAGGCATTGCAACTGGCCCAGGAATTAGGGGCTATCGCATACCAGAAAGAATCTTGTAAGTGCCTATATGATGCTTACAAGGCTATTGGAAACGGCAACCAAGCCCTTGAATATCACGAGCAGATGTTGGCGCTTGATGACAGCCTGAAATCAGAAGAGACCTCAAAAAAACTTCAGCAAATGGAGTTTGCCAAACAGGTTTATCAAGATAGTGTAGAGGCCTATGATCGCGAATTTAAAGCGGAACTGGCGCATCGGGAAGAAGTGCGTTTAGAAAAACAAACCCGTAACTGGTCTATTGCCGGAGGAGTGTTTGCCCTGCTGCTGGCCGGAGGCTTTTACAGTCGCTGGCGTTATGTGCGTAAATCAAAAGCCATTATCGAGTCAGAGCGCGACCGGTCTGACAACCTACTCCTAAACATTCTGCCCGAAGAAATTGCTCAGGAACTCAAGGAGAAAGGCAAGGCTGACGCAAGAGACTTTGACCAGGTTTCCATACTCTTTACAGACTTTGTTGATTTCACGGAGACTTCTGAGAAGCTGTCGGCCGCTGCCTTGGTCGAGGAAATCAACACCTGTTTTGAAGCTTTTGATCACCTGCTGGAAAAATACCAGATCGAAAAAATCAAGACCATCGGTGACGCCTATATGGCCGCCGGAGGCCTGCCTGTGCCAACAGAAGACTCGGCAAGAAATGCCGTATTGGCCGCCCTGGAGATGCAGGAGTTTATAGAGAAAAGACATAATTTAAGATGCGATAAAGGGATACCTGCTTTTAGAATGCGCGCGGGTGTTCATACAGGACCGGTGGTGGCCGGCATCGTAGGAGTGAAGAAGTTTCAATATGACGTATGGGGTGACACGGTGAATACCGCCAGTAGAATTGAAAGTCACGGCGAAGCCGGGAAAGTGAATATTAGTCAGGCCACCTATGAGTTGCTGAAAGAGGATAAATCGACTTTGCTCAGCACAGCTCCTCAATTTATTTTCGAGAGCCGCGGTAAAATTGACGTGAAAGGCAAAGGCGAAATGGAGATGTATTTCGTGTCAACCGCTTGATTAAAAGATTTCATAACTCACCACGGTCGCCAATAAACCATACCCATCGGTATACTTTTCTTAGCGACTTATTTTGTGTAAGTTAAGGCAATCACAATCGTATCTAAAAAATGAAGCAAGATGGATCTTTAATCATTCCTACCATGCGATACAAAGACGCTTCGGCAGCTATTAAATGGCTGTGTAAGTCATTTGGCTTTCAGGAGCATTTAGTTGTTGCAGGGGAAGGCGATAGCATTGCACATGCGCAACTGACCTATGGCCAGGCCATGATCATGTTGAGTTCTGAAAATGACAATGAATACGGCAACTACCTTAAGAACCCCAAGGATCTCCAGGGTGTAAATACCCAAGCCCCCTATATTATCGTGGAGGCCATAGACCAGCATTATGAAGCCGCGATTGCTGCAGGAGCGCAAATAATCCTGGCATTAAAGGACGAAGATTATGGGGGACGAGGATATAGTTGCCGGGATTTGGAGGGCTATATATGGAATTTCGGTTCCTATAACCCCTGGACAGAATGATCCTTTAAAAACGCGGATACTTTCAGCGATAAAAGGTCTTGGTAATTCCAACTAACAACTCACCTCAATATTGACATAAGCCTATCATTTTGTTATGAAAAAAGTCATCTTCTTCTGGAAGGAATTACTAGCTAGTTTTTGGTTTGTTCCGGTATTGATCATCCTACTTTCCATACTATTGTCAATTGGGCTGGTCTCATTAGATAGTTATATCAGCCTCCCGGAAAATACCTGGTTAAAGTTCTTCTTGGTTAACAATTCCGATTCGGCGCGAATCATTTTATCCACCATATCAGGTGCCATGATTGGCGTGGCGGGAACCGTATTCTCAGTTACCCTGGTCGCTCTTACCCTGGCTTCATCCCAGTTTGGCCCCAGACTGATCAAGAACTTTATGTACGTCCGTCTAAATCAAATCGTACTTGGTTCATATATAGCCACTTATCTCTATTGTTTACTGGTGTTAAATGCTATTAAAGATAGTGATACCTATACGTTTATTCCATCAATTTCTATTCTTGTTGCCATAATTGCCGCCATCGCGAACATCATTTTATTAATCATTTTTATACACCAAATCGCGGTAAGTATACAAGCTGATAAGGTTATTTCAAATATTTCCGACCTTCTGTCCAAGCAGGTCGGAACGCTCTTTCCAGATAAAATGGGAGAAGAACCTCAAGAGCAGGATTTTGAAGAAGAAACTGCCATTGCCGCCTATCCAAAATCTCATACTATAAAATCTCCAAAAAGTGCCTATTTACAGTATATAGATAGTGAAGTATTGTTGGAGCGCATAGCCGCTAAAAATTCTTTGTTAAAGCTGGGACACAGACCGGGTAGTTTCATCGTTAAAGGTGAAGAAATTGGTGTTTTATATACAGATCAGGATTGGAACCAGGAAGCAAAAGATGATCTTTTGAATCAATTTGTTTTTGGAAAAACCAAAACTTCCCAACAGGATTTAGAATTCTCTATCCATCAGATGGTGGAAATTGCCGCCAGGGCATTATCACCGGGGGTAAATGATCCTTATACTGCTATAGCTTGCATCGATAACCTGACAGCAACCATGTGCTACTTAGCCCAGGCTAAATTCCCTTCCAAATATAGGATCGACAAAGAAGGAAATCTGCGAATAATAGCTGATGTTTTAGATTTTGAAGGGGTATTGGATGCCTCATTTAACCAAATCAGACAATTTTCAGGAGGAAGTACAGCAGTTATCATAAGACTTGCTGAGGCCTTGAGAACCATTTTGAATTTTACCAACCGAGAAAACCATAAAAAGGCTGTAATTTATCATGCTGAAATGGTTTGGAGGTTGGGAAAAGGCACGATAAAGGAAAAGAATGACCTGGATGACCTGGAAGAAAGGATGAAGTTTATTCTATTGAAAGAATGAATATCCAGCCATCTCTTTTGCCGCTTAAAACGAAGGCCCTAAGCTCTCCCCTCAGAATTGGCAACTTCCAACAATAAGAATGTCTGACCCCAAAGCCACTAAACATATTGCATAAGGCATCTTTTAACTTTATCCCTGTCGGGAGGGACAAGGATCCAAAGAAGGTCTGCTAGCATGGTTCCGTTGATGCGCTGGATTTGGTTTATGGACTTGGACGGAATGTAAGTCCTTTCTCGGAATTCCATTTCTACTCTAGCACTTTGTCGTGCGGCGCAATTGGAATTATACAATCTAAACCTGAAATACCAAAATAATGAGGATAGATTAACTTTACGATTAATCTAAGAACCAAATGGCCAATAAATACCTTGACTATATTTCAGATGAACATCTATTAAAGTGCATTAAGAGCCTTCACGCATCTTACGTGAAAGCCAGGGCAAATGTGAGTAAGAAGAAATTCTACAACAATAAAATCGACACAATTAAATTGACTTTTGATTCACAATTCAACAATTTGGGTGAAAAAAGTGTCATTGAAACAGAAATTTTACGTCAAATAGATAAATCCATCAACAATTCAATTGGAATTTTTCATGAACAAATATTAGGTGGCATTGAAGGCTATGAAAGGGGAAGCCTCAGTGGTTTTGACATTAAAGCCAAGGACGACAGCCTTTTTGCGGACATCAAAAACAAGCATAATACTATGAACAGTAGTGCTGCCGAAAGTCTTTTTCAGAAACTAGCACATTATGCCGATACCTACAAAAGTGCCAAATGCTACTGGGTACAAATTCTAGCAAAGGGCAGTTTTAATGAAAAATGGTTTGGTGAAATAAACGGCAAGGAGTATAGCCACAGCCGAGTTTATAAAATATCAGGTGACCAATTCTATTATTTATTAACTGGAAATAAAAATGCCTTTTTTAATCTTTACCAAGCACTTCCAGCGGCTATAAAAGATTTTTTAAGTGTACAGGAAAAGCAAAAAGTGTCAGAAAACTCAGCACTTTCCGAAATAGAAACTCAAACCAAAGCAAGCGGACGTTCAATTTTTGATGAAATAACATTCGAAAATTTCGGATACTATTTAGGCTTTGATGAATTGTAATATTCATTCAAAAACTTGACCACCGAAAACCCTAGTTCCTGACCCAAATTAACTGGGACGGCATTTCCAATCTGTTTGTACTGTTGGGCAGTAGAGCCAGCAAACTCCCATTCATCAGGAAAAGTCTGAATCCGCGCGTATTCACGAACAGTAAAGGGTCTGGTTTCATCCGGATGACATCTTTCTGTTTGTTTTTGAGCTGGACTACAAGTTAGTGTTAAGGAAGGCTCATCCCAACCTATTCTTCTTGCCATGCCAGTTTTACCACCACCAAGATAAAAACTCCCTCCCATGTAGTCCTTTTGAACCTCAATCGGTAGGTCTCGCCAATATCCCTTAGGGGGCACCATTTCTAAAACTTCCTTTTTATAATCAGGATATGTTGCTCCATTTGACTTTGGCACATCACAATTAAAAAGTTCACCTTTTTTTAAGGCATCCTTCAAATTGTAAATTTTCTTGTGAGGTTTTGGATATTTATACTCAATATCTACATCCTTTCTAATCCCTACTAAAATCAGACGTTCGCGTTTTTGCGGTACTCGATAATGCACAGCTTTAAGTATTTCCACAGGAACAGCTTTATAGCCTATCTCATCAAGGATGGAAATCATTCCAGCAAGAGTTTTACCTTTATCGTGACTTACAAGCCCTCTAACATTTTCCCCAATACACAGCACAGGATTTACTTCCTGAACTACCCGGGCAAATTCATAGAACAATGTACCTCTGGCATCATTTAAACCTAATTTTTTACCCGCGTAACTAAATGCCTGACAAGGAAATCCACCCGTTACAACCTCAACTTTACCATGGTATTCTGAAAAAGAGTACTCCTTAATATCCCCTTCCATCACGTTCCAATTGGGACGGTTCATACGCAATGTTTCACATGCCCATTTGTCAATTTCGTTTAATGCCATGCATTTTAATCCCGACTTCTCTAAACCAATCGCCAAACCTCCCGCGCCGGCAAATAACTCCAAAACTTTATACTCTTGCTGTGGCTCGACATAGTTGGAAATTTCATCGTCAAAGTTTTCATCAAACAACGAACCAAGCAAGGTTTGAACATCTTCCTTGCGGTAAACCCTATAATTTGAAACAGGCTCTCGGACTGCACTTAGAATTCCCTCTCTATCCCACCTTCTGAGAGTTTCTTTACTTTTACCTACAAGTTCCGCCGTTTCAGATAATGAATAATATTCACTCATATAACCAAGTTGTCAAACCTTATACATTGGTTACAAATATAGCTGGCAATTTTGAAAGAATGCAAATTCAAATGGATAAAAAATATGATGACTCAAAGGGCATTGTCTTTTGTTAGCTAGCAGACTAATTATTTCAATCTAAAACCCGTTTATAATAGCATGAGGAAGGTCTGGTCGGCAATAATACTTAGCTTTTTCATTGGCATTTGCTTATCTCCGAGCAGGGCTCAGGTGAAAGTTAATTTAGTTGATTGCCCAGACTGTATTTATATTGCAAATGCAGATTCTATTTTTTACTGGCTTCCCCAATCTATATCATCCCTTGACCCACGCGGGGCTTTTGGCAATACCTACGAAAGCATGGCCATTGGGCATGTGAAACATAAGGAAGATACCGTGTTAAACACATATATTATTCAAGATTTTGAAAATCAGGATTTTAAATATTGGGATGGTAGATACTGGAAGGCCTTATTTATGCCGCCAATTGACAATAAAGTGATTGGCTTTGGTGGCTATGGTGCACATTTATACCTTCTGGTGAACTATAGAATTGGTGATTCCCGAATCTATTATTACAACGGACACAGCATGAAGTTGATTCTATCGGATCCCAATACGGTTGGTGCCGATATTGCCGTAGATAGTTTGGGACGAGCCTGGTATGCTACCGGAACCCCCATGACAGTAGTGAATCATTTAAATGTAATTGATACCACCGGCACAATCCTCAAAAGATTTCCCTTAGACAGAACTTTTGGGGCGCGAAATTTATACGGTATGGCAATAGTGAGAGACAGTATTTATATTGGTCTGGGGCCAGATGCGCCTACCCTTCCAAGCAGTATATTATCCTTGGAGGTTAAGGGTGACTCTGCCTTTGTAAAGCGAGTAATCCCCCAGGCGCATGCCGCCGTGTACTACCAGGATTTAGCGAGCTATAAGCCGGGAATTCCCGATCGAAAAACAAAGCAGGAAGATACCGGAAGCAAAGCCTTCGATATCTCAATCTTTCCCAATCCAAGCACCGGTATACTCAATATAGATAGCGACATTTCCGGGAAAATTAATTTGGAGCTATATGACATACGTGGAAGATTACTTTATTCTCAAATCTTAACCGCTGGCGAAACCACTGATATTTCACAATTTGCCAAGGCCGCCTATATGTATCGTATAATAATAGGAGATAAAATCAATACGGGTTTGGTGGTAAAACATTAAATGTCACCTATCTTAACCCAGACTGGATCTATAGCCCACCAAAGGCTTGACACGGAGCATGAAACTTCCAATTTAGTTTCAAAAGCAAACCACTGTTATGCTTAAATTACAGGAGTATGATGGCAATAAATTCGCATTTATCACAGAATAATCAAAGACAAAAAGATGAGTATAAGCAACATTCTTAGGTAACTTCAACATAGTAAAGTCTCTCCAGTTCAACTGGCGTACAAAATATCCGTTGAGATACTTTTTATAGACCGACCGATGTGTAGAATAAGATTAGTTCCTAAACTTGACTTAAACCAATATTTGTAGCTCTGGTCTCAAGCCGATAAACTTTAATTAATACCAAATAATAATCAATTGATAAAATTCTTGAGGAAAATCCGACACCAACTACTCACTGAAAATAAATTCAGTAAATACTTGATTTATGCCGTCGGAGAAATATTTCTAGTGGTTCTTGGAATTTTAATTGCCGTGCAAATAAATAACTGGAATGAGAAAGAGAAATTAAAACATCTGGAAATCAAAACCTTAAGTGAACTTAGAACCTCCTTTACTTCTGACCTCCGAGATATTCATACTAATCTGGAGTTGCACAGAGCGGCATTAAATTCATGTGAGCAACTACTGAAAGCATTTGATCAGAAGCTTCCCTATCACGACAGTTTAAATCCACATTTCGGACAATTCAGCAATGTCTCAGTATTTATAAACAGCACCGGAGCCTATGAAGCGTTAAAATCACGTGGGATGGATATCATAAGCAATGATTCCCTGCGCACTCAGATTGTTAATATCCATGACGTGATTTATCATTACCTCAAACTAAATGAGAGAGAGTTTGATATGTACGATATGCAGGAGAACAAGCAATTTATGTTCAAAAATATGACCGACTGGAAGTTCTTCACCTCGGCCAAGCCACAAGACTATCAGCAGCTTAGCACTGACACATCTTTTCGAAATCGACTGGAATATACCATACAAGGCCGGAGAATGACAATAAGCACCTACGAATCGGCGGAAAACGAATGTAAAAGCCTTATCGCTAAGCTTTCTCAGGAAATAGACCAGTTGTCTGACTGACGACTTAAAAACGAAATGCTTTCATCGCTCAACTAAAGCCATGGAATGAAAACTAAGCTTAAAGATATGCTTGACATTGGCTGTGTGCCACCCAAGACTTAGATGAATTGTAATAAACTGTTAATCAATCCTTGACCTTACTTACTACTAGCAACGCATGAAACAGAGTCCGGAGGAGCGCAAAATATTCCTGTCTGAATTGAATAATATCGCCCGCCATACTGGCGTGGTTTTGCATGGTGAAGCAGTTTCAAAAGTTCGAATAAAACAATACAAGAAGTACTTCAATCGGACCTATAATATGCTGCAGCGGATTGCTGTGATGCAAGGTGACATCAAGCATAACTCTTTCCGGTTTGGTTATGGAGGCAAGCTTCTGGTTCGAAAAGTAATGTTGGATCTGGGTATTATAAAGAGAAATGAAGGATCAGGCAACAAAGCTACCTACACCCTCCTTGTGGAGCGGGATGAAATTAACCTGGAGCTGGTTTCGAGAATTATCGTGGAGGTCTATTTAGCCAGAAATGATATCGATCCAATCTAAACCTCCGGCTGCGATTGCTATTTGGAATTCGCGTTGGATCAACGATCTATTTCATGCAGGAAACCACCGAACCATGTGGTAGTAAATCTTGTTTCCCTCCTCATATAAGAATGTCTAGCGCTGATGCATGAGTTAAGTTTAAGAGACAAAGACAGGATAATTGAAATGGCCTGGGAAGATCGCACCCCCTTTGAAGCCATTACTTACCAGTTTGCTTTGGAAGAGGCTGATGTGATTAAGCTGATGCGTAGTGAATTGAAACCCAGCAGCTTCAAATTATGGAGAAAGCGCGTTAATTCTGGTAGAAGTTCCAAACATGCGCATAAACGAAACTCAGGGATTACACGCTTTAAGAGTAGCCGACAGCGCAGTATTTCAAATAACAAGATATCCAAAAGATGAGCTTCACAACCCATTATGATGAAATCATAAGGCTGGTAAACAATTATGATCCAAGCAACTATGCACAAACTCGTAATTACCTTGATGGGGCAGTGTCTAAGTTGTCACCCTATATCTCCAGGGGTGTCATCTCTACCAAAATGATTCTCAATAACCTCATTGAGCGCCAATACAAGCTTGAAAAGATCGAGAAGTTCATCCAGGAATTAGCCTGGCGGGATTACTGGCAACAGGTGTGGATTGTAAAGGGAGAGGGCATCAATAAGGATTTAAAGCGATCCCAGTCCTTGGTCAACCATCACCAGATGCCTGCTGCAGTGACCAAAGCAAAAACAGGTATTGAGGCCGTAGACCGGGCCATTAAAATACTTTACCGCACCGGCTATATGCATAACCATTTACGTATGTACCTGGCGGCGATAGTGTGCAACTTTGGTCGCAGTCATTGGCGGCTTCCGGCTCAGTGGCTGTATTATTATCTGTTGGATGGGGATTGGGCTAGCAATGCTTTAAGCTGGCAGTGGGTAGCCGGTACCAATGCCGATAAAAAATACATTGCCGATCAGCATAACATCAATCGTTTTTCGGGTTCCCATCAAGTTGATACTTTTCTCACCGGTGCCTATGAAAAATTCCCCGCCATGAACGTGCCGGAAGTTTTGCAGGAAACGACAACCCTGGCATTGGCAACTTCGCTGCCCAAACATAAATCCCTCCAGCTAGACGTGGCCCTTCCCACCTACTTGTACAACTGGTACAATCTGGACCCTGCGTGGTGCAAGGATGTAGAGGCCAATCGCGTATTGCTGCTGGAACCTTCAACTTTTAAAACCTACCCTATATCCCCTCAAAGCCTGAACTTCATGCTGAATTTGGCCCGCAATATCAAAGGAATTCAAACAGCAGTGATAGAATTTCATGAGCTGACTCAAGCCTACCCCGGAATGTCGTTTCATTTTAAAGAACATCCGCTCAGCCGCCATTATACTGGCGTGGAACATCCTCGCGATTGGTTGAGTAATATCCGTAGTTATCATTCATCATTCTTTGCTTTTTGGAAAAAAGCCAGAACAGAGATTATGCCTGCTAAACCGCTGTATACGAAACCAAAAACCTCATGAAAAAACCTCTTCCCACCAAGCTGTGCCCGGTTTGTAAATTGCCTTTTAGCTGGCGTAAAAAATGGCTGAATAATTGGCCTGACGTAATTTATTGTAGTGAGAGATGTCGCAGAAAAAAAAGTATGATCTGAAATCCCTAAGTCTCCTTTTTCCTCATCAGCTATTTAATGAAAATCCTGCTCTGAAAAAAGGAAGGCCTGTTTTCCTTGTTGAAGAACATTTGTATTTCACACATTACAAATTTCATCAGCAAAAAATTCTATTTCATCGCGCAAGCATGAAGGCCTACGCTGCTCAATTAGAAGATGAAGGTTTTGCAGTACACTACGTAGAAGCTACCGATCAGATACACGATATCAGATCCCTGATACCATTTTTAGCGGAGAAAGGATGTAGGCAAATACATTACACCGACCCTACGGATGATTGGCTAAGCCAACGCTTACAGCAGAAAGCGCTGGAGCACGAGATTCACTTAAACAAATTTGAGAGTCCGCTTTTTCTCAATACACCGAAAGACAATAAACACTTTTTCAAACCGGGTAAAAAGAAATACTATCAAACCAGCTTTTACAAACAACAGCGTAAAAAGCATAACATCCTCATGGAGATGGATGACACTCCGGTGGGTGGAAAATGGAGCTATGATGCCGAGAATCGTAGGAAATATCCCAAGAACAAAACTCCACCTCCCATAACTTTTCCAGACTGGACTATAAATCATGAAGAAGCACTGCAATATGTAAAGCAGCATTTTGTCCATCATCTTGGTGAAGTGAATAAGGAGGTAGTATACCCCCTAGACCATAAATCGGCATCACAGTGGTTCGAAAATTTTCTGGAAACAAGATTTCACGAATTTGGAGATTATGAAGATGCCTTAGTTAAAGAGGAGCTCCTTCTCCATCACAGTCTACTCTCCCCTCTTCTTAATTCGGGACTATTATCCCCGCATGAAGTCATCCAACGTGCCATGCGCTTTGCCGAGGATAAAAATGTTCCTATGAATACTTTAGAAGGTTTTATTAGGCAAATCCTGGGGTGGCGAGAATTTATTCGTGGGGTTTACGAGGTAGCCGGACGAAAGGAACGCACACATAATTTTTGGGGTTTTGACCGCAAAATACCACCATCCTTTTATGATGGATCCACGGGTATAGAACCAGTCGATTCCGTAATACAAAAAGTATTGAAAACCGGCTATTGTCATCATATCGAACGTTTAATGGTCTTAGGCAACTTCATGCAGCTTTGCGAATTTGATCCCGATGAAGTTTACCGATGGTTCATGGAACTTTTCATCGATGCTTATGATTGGGTAATGGTCACAAATGTTTACGGTATGAGTCAGTTTGCGGACGGCGGGCTGATGTCTACCAAGCCCTACATCAGCAGCAGTAATTACCTTATGAATATGAGCAACTATAAAAAAGCTGGTTGGCAGGATACCTGGGATGCTCTCTTTTGGCGCTTTATGCAGGTAAATCGTGAATTTTTTCAAAAAAACCCACGACTAAGCATGTTGGTCAGCAGTTATGATAAGATGGGTAGGGACAAGCAAGAGCAGTTATTGAACCGGGCAGAAGACTTTCTCCGCAACCTGGATGAAAACTTGTAGTTGCTCACTCCTAATTCACCCGAGAAATATCTATCTTCTCCCTGTTTTGAGGGAAATCCAGGTGTTTAACTAAGTTTCTTGGAAGTACAGTGACTCATACCTGGCAATCTTTATTAGAAAACCAATATATAACAGGGCAAAGTGTTTGGATATCATAAGCGTCTAAGGAAGGATTTCTCCACACTCATTTTTTGGAGGCACAGGAAAATCATGCTTTACCTGAGGTATCTCATAATGACTCTCCCCCTTTTGATCACATCATGCGCTCAGGTTTACTACCCCGCGCACATAAATTCAAGTTTCATAGAGGAAAAGGGAGAAACCAATCTTGGTGCCGCAATTAGCCTAAGCTCAATAAACCTTCAAGCTTCCCATGCATTAAGTCCTCACCTTCGAATAGCGGGCGGAATAAATGCCTGGGCATGGCAGATTTCTGGTGATGGATACGCCGGAACTAGTGCACATCTTCTTACAGGTTATTACAGTAAAATAGGTAGTAAGACCTTCTTGGAAGCTTATGCCGGAGTAGGTGCGAATATTGGCAATGAAGACTTTTTTGGTCAGGGTATTCTTCAGTCTTCAATTGGCTTTGGTAAAGATCAGCCGAAGTTTGTTGTTTCTCTACGTGCAAATTATATGGACAACGCGATTTTTTCAGATCCTAATGAAGGGCTGAGCATGGATCCAGGCGTGTCCAATAAGGTATCTGGCATGCAATATGATTTTGCCTTCACCCACAGATTTGTAAAAAGCAATAAAACCTGGTTTTTACAATACGGAATCTCGGGCGGTGATATTCAAAATGCGGTGGGCGACCAACCAGTTTTAACCTTCATCAACTTTGGTGTAAACTGGAGATTGTTCTCCAAATCCTATTCAACCAGTCCAGACTAGGTGTTACATTGTAAGTCGCAACCCTACCGACCAACACCGTGGCTCTGTTCCCAAGCCTTAATAAGACATCACAATTTGCCTGATCCTCTTCTCCACTTGTATTTGAGTTTGTGAACCATTAGGCAAGAATTGTCGTCCAATGGCACTTTACGGAATTTCAAATTTATATTTGAAGTTCGATATGCATGGGGGTTAAAATCCTCATAGATCATGAACTCATTGCATATGGGCATTGACACAGATTGATCTTAAATTATAACTAATTGAGATTCAGAATTTTAACTCAAGCTACAAAATGGTAAGATTGTTTATATCTCTAACTATACTTCTAAGCTGTTGTTCGGTTTCCTTAGCCCAGGCCCAATCAGACTCAATCTGGATGAAAAAGGTCTTTGGCGGTTATCACTTTTACCAGGGCTATGAAAAATTGAACATGAACCAGCTGGTAAAAACCATGGAGCCAAATGAGCAAGCCTACACAGAAATTAAAGCGGCAAGATCGAACTATACGCTAGCTACTATACTTGGAGCGTCAGGAGGTTTTATGGTGGGATGGCCAATAGGGACAGCCCTGGGAGGAGGAGATCCCAACTGGATATTGGCGGGGATTGGTGCCGGATTAATCATTACCTCCATTCCGATAAATAATAAGTTTAACCAGCAGGCCAGAGCAGCAGTTGATACCTACAACAATGGAATCAATAAGAGTTCTATTTGGGATCGCACTGAACTAAGGGTGTCTATGACCAAAGATGGCCTGGGATTGGTACTCCAATTCTAATTCAAGCCTTTGATCATTGAATATTCCCAAATCTAAGCTCGAGAAACCCACTATGTTTGTATGTCTATAACCAAGGTTCCAGGCTTGTAGAATACCGAGCCAGTACTACGCCAATGCCTGTCCAAATACTTGACCTTACATATCAAAATTGAAACCCAGCATCCGATGGTGTATGAAGAAGATAGAGGTTAAAATGACTACTATTCTGTTTTCGGTATATCTAATAAGAGTAATGTAACCAGCAGGCCATTTTTAAGGGTAATCAGAATGCCTTATAGATTAATCAGGCAGGCCTCAAAGCCTGCCATTAATCCTCCGGGCTTTTCCTTACTTTTAATCGGTAACGGTAAATG
Source organism: Owenweeksia sp. (assembly GCA_965229445.1). GTDB lineage: Bacteria > Bacteroidota > Bacteroidia > Flavobacteriales > Schleiferiaceae > Owenweeksia. Next base: position 1,490,322 of record OZ245876.1, on the reverse strand, counting down.
ATAAAAGATGAAAGCGACCGCAGAGCATCATGAACGTATTGCGAAGATGAAATTTGCATCAGTATATCCCCATTACGTCACCAAGGTGGAGAATAAAGGAAGAACGAAGGAAGAACTTCATCAGGTAATTGAATGGTTAACCGGATTTGATGCTGTCAGGCTGGAAGAGATGATCGAGCAGCAAGTAAATTTTGAGGAATTCTTTAATCGCGCCGAGTTAAACCCGAATGCATCCCTGATTAAAGGACTGATCTGTGGATACCGAATCGAAGAACTGGATAATGAAATAACCAGACAAACCAGATATCTCGACAAGCTGGTAGATGAGTTGGCGAAGGGTCGGAAAATGGAGAAAATATTGAGGAAGAAAGCATAGGCCTTGCTTTCCCCTAAGTGATAAGCCTATTATATAAATCAACTGGGGCGTATTCCATGTGATGCCCTGCACTCAACATTATCCCTTGTTTCTGTGTTGAGTGCTTCATTATTAATTCATTGTAATGTAAAATGAAAATATTGCTGACGGGGTCTACCGGATACATTGGCAAACGATTGCTTCCTGTGCTGGTAGAAGCCGGCCATGAGGTGGTTTGCTGTGTAAGGGATGTGAAAAGATTCAACCCTCCTGAGTCTTTGAAACCAAACATTTCTGTCATAGAGGTTGATTTACTCGATGAATCCTCATTAGCAAAGATACCTTCAGATATTGATGGCGCTTATTATTTGGTGCACTCCATGGCCTCCGCTAAAGATTACAAGAAACTGGAAGAGATTTCAGCCATTAACTTTCGAAATGCGCTCAAAAACACAAAAGTGGAGCATGTGATCTACTTAAGTGGCATCGTCAATGACTCCGAGTTGTCTGAGCACTTAAGCTCCAGAAAAAACGTAGAAACTGAGCTTAGCAAGGGTCGGTATAACTTTACCGCTTTAAGGGCTGGCATTATTATCGGTTCGGGCAGTGCTTCATTTGAAATCATAAGAGATTTAGTGGAGAAGTTACCGGTAATGATCGCTCCGAAATGGCTAAATACGAAATGTCAACCCATAGGTATCTCCGATGTCATTTCCTTTCTTTCCGGGGCACTGTTTAAGCCGGAAACCTATAATGAGCATTTCGACATCGGTGGTCCGGATGTTCTTACCTACAAGCAAATGCTCCTTGGGTTTGCTCAAATTCGCAAGCTTAAACGAAGAATATTGGTGGTACCCGTTATGACTCCAAGACTATCCTCTTACTGGCTGTACTTTGTAACTTCAACTTCTTATAAGTTAGCTGTTTCCCTCGTAGATAGCATGAAGGTGGAAGTGGTTTGTAGTGAGCAACGCATCAATTCAATTTTAGACCTCAAACCGCTGAGCTATCACGATGCACTTAAGAGAGCATTTAACAGAATTGAGAATAATGCCATTCTTTCCAGCTGGAAGGATTCCTACTCGAGTAGCGGCATAGACTTCGATATTTCAGAATTTATCGAAGTTCCGACCTATGGTTGTTTCAAAGATAAGCGCAGCAGAGAGGTTGAAAATGTTGAAGAATGTCTGAATAGGATTTGGAGCATTGGTGGGGAAACCGGTTGGTATTATGCCAATGGGTTGTGGAAATTAAGGGGTATTCTGGATAAGCTGGTTGGTGGCGTTGGATTAAGAAGAGGACGCACCAGTAAGACCTCCATAAATGCGGGAGACACCATTGACTTTTGGCGAGTTTTATATGCCAATAAGGATAAAGGACGTATGTTATTATTTGCAGAAATGAAACTACCGGGAGAAGCATGGTTGGAATTCAAAATGGTGGGGAACAAACTAGAACAAACCGCTACCTTCCGGCCGTTGGGAATTGCCGGGAGATTGTATTGGTACGCAGTGGCACCATTTCATGGTTTAATCTTCAATGGCATGCTCAATAATATCAGTAAGGGCAAACTACCCTGACCTCTATGCTTTTTCTACTTTTGCGAAAAGTCTGCAACGCAGCTTAATAATCTAAAAATGAGACTGTTTCTTCTATTACTTCTAAGCTGTTTAACTCCTATTCTCAGTGCCCAGGTTTCGGACAAGGACATGAAGAAACTTAAGAAGTATGAAGACCTGCTTAATACCGGGGACATCTATAAAGCAGACCACAAGGCAGACAAACTTCTGGAAAAGTATCCAAATGAATATGTGGTGATTGATTTCAAAATTAGGTGTCTGCAACAGCTGTATCTAAAATCTCTTGAACCTGTTAAATCAACATTAGTGAACGTAACGAGTCGCGTTGTGCGGAACATATACTACCGAGAGCATATAGACTTGCTCATAAAGATGCTGCAAGTAGATCCAAAAAACCCACAATCATGTTCATATCTGGATTTTCTAATGGAGAACGGTAATGAACGACCTTTTGACGCTGGAGATACCAGAACGCTGGCTCAGATGTATGCATCACAATTAGCGGAGATAGATACCTACTGCAGAGAGCTTACAGCTAGTGATAAGGATTAACCACTGCTATAATCAGGTCCAGGTTTAAAGTCTATTTCGGCGTACTTTGCCTCTTTTCAGATAGCCATGTAGGCTAAGGTCAACTTAAGGCACCATTTAGCAGGCAGATCCACTGCACAACAAATAATAATGAAGAACAAAATGCTCATCCTGGGCGGAACCAACTTTATAGGTCGCAATCTTGTAGAGTATTTGTGGCAATTAGGTGAGTATGAAGTGACGCTTTTCAACAGACAAATTACTCGAACTGATCTATTTCCCAAGATTCATAAAATAAAAGGTACTAGAGAATCTAAGGATATAGAACAGGTTGCAGACGTTAAATGGCACTCTATAATTGATCTTTCCTGCTATTATCCAGATGATTTGCAGAGCCTTCTCAGCTGCATAGAAAATATAGAGCAGTACATTTTTGTTTCTACCTGCTCCGTTTACAACAGCTTGAAACATAAGGAACTATTCAGAGATGAGGAAGCGGCCACCCTCAGGTGTAGCTATGAGCAAAGGACAGACGGCAGTGTGGCTAGCTATGGCCATAGAAAAGCAGAATGTGAACGAATTCTGCAAGATTCCGGGTTGCCTTATACCATTCTGCGCCCAGCTCTGGTATTCGGTAAATATGACCCGACCGACCGTCTCTATTATTGGCTCCATCAAGTAAAATCTAAAAATCAATTGCTCTTGCCTGAAATGGGCGAACGCCTTTTTTCTACCACCTATGTGCTCGATATCGTCAGAAGCATTCTTCAGACACTGAGTAATGCTCCCTCCCACCAAATATTCAAGTTCATATCCAATCCCAATACGAGTTTCAAACAAATAGTTCTTTCGGCCAGACAACTTCTTCAAAGCGATTTTAAAATAGTGAATGGATCTGCTGAATACCTGGCCTCTCACGAATCACCCCATGGGTTGATATGCCCCTTTGGTTAAACTCAGACAATTTCACCTACAGCAATTATAAAATGCAGCACGTGCTCAAGGTGGTCCCTACTCATTTTGAAAAAGCCCTCCACACCACAATCAAGTATTGCGAAAATCTGCACTGGCCCGAACCCAAATACGGCCTAAAGGAAGAACGAAAACAGCAATTGTTGAAACACTTACCAGGCTACTTCTAGGCTGTTATAAGGTGAATTCAAGACGCTCCGATATCGCGTGCAAACAGCCACTTTAGTACCCCGGAACCGATAACATGGTGATTGCTCTCAAGTATGCAGGGAATACCTTTATATTCCCATCTCTGCCTAATTGGAATATGTGGGCCACCGGGAGTTTCGCTAATTCCTAAGCAATAAGTATGATCACCAACAATCCCTCATCATTTTTATCCATAGCAAGGATATCTACCATAATTTTGTGGTATGCACTTATATCATATCAAGCATCCCAGCACACCTCCGGTGCCAATCATCATTAGCGTCCCACATGCCGGAACTAAATTTCCTCCGGAAGTGAAAAACCTCTATAAAAAACGGATGCGGAAAATGGTGGACGATACCGATTGGTTTGTGCATAAACTTTACAATTTTGCTCAAAATCAGGGTATTAGCATTATTAAAGCCAATTTAAGTCGGTGGGTAGTTGATTTAAACAGAGATCCGGAAAGTACACCCTTATACCATGATGGCAGACTTATTACCAGCTGTACGCCCACCACAGATTTTTACGGAAATGATCTGTATAAAGCAAAGAAATTTGAACCGGATGCTACTGAAAAACAAAGGCGACTTAACCAATATTATTGGCCTTACTATAATCAATTGGAATCTCTGTTGGAAGAGCGTAAAAAACAATTTGGTAAGGTCCTCTTATGGGATGCGCATTCCATCAGACACCGGGTAAGTACCATACAGAAAGATGCCTTTCCCGATATGATCTTAGGAGATAATGAGGGTAAAACCGCCCATCCCGAAATAATCAATACGGCACTAAAAAATCTTGAATCCGGGAAATTTGCAGTGAGTCATAATACCCCCTTTAAAGGTGGCCATATTACGCGCTATTTCGGGAAACCAAAAAACAACATCCATGCGCTACAACTGGAAATGAACAAGATATTATATATGGATGATAATGAGATCACTTATAACAAAGAACGAGCTGCAGGAGTAATAGCCGTATTGGAAAACACCATTACAGCATTGGCTAAGACCATCCAATTGATTTAAAAACGAAGATTGATATTGCCAGGAATGAAAAAGTACTTCTTTTACAAGCTATTGCAAAAATCAGGATGGCTCAGCGATGTGGTAGTGCATGTTGATGCGTCGGGACTTATCACAGACATATCCAAGGCCACAGGTAAGAATCTAAAGAAGGAGGAATCCAAATTTATCGCCATTCCAGGCTTTCAAAATGCTCATTCTCATGCTTTTCAGTATGCTATGGCCGGATTAGCTGAAAGACATAAAGAGGCGGCGAATCCGGATGATTTTTGGGGTTGGCGTGAAGCGATGTATCAATTAGCCTTAAGTGTGGATCCTGATCAGCTGGAAGCCATTGCTACCATGCTTTACTCGGAGATGGCACGTCATGGCTATACCAATGTGGCTGAATTTCATTACTTACATCACGATAAGAATGGTAAGCCCTATAATCAGCTTGCAGAGATGGGTAGCCGGTTGATTAAAGCTGCTGAAACTGCAGGAATTGGCATCACACTCTGTCCGATTTTTTACCAAAAAGGAGGTTTTGGCCAGGCCCCTACTACCAGACAAAGACGCTTTATTTCTCCTACCATTGAGGAGTATTTAAAATTGCTTGAAGCAAGTGGCGAAGCCTGTGAGGATTATAGACATGCCAATATTGCGTTGGGAATTCATTCTATGCGCGGTGTCGAACCCGTCAATATCATAGAGGTAGCCAAATATGGTCCCCAAAAAGTGCCCTTTCACATACATGTTTCCGAACAACTTAAAGAGATTGAAGATTCCATTAACTACCTGGGTAAGCGACCGGTAGAATGGTTATTGGAAAATGTGGAGCTAAGTGATCGCTTTCATTTGGTACATGCCACTCATCTAACGGATATGGAAACCTCCGGATTAGCCAAGAGCAAGGCAAATGTCGTTTTATGTCCCAGCACCGAAGGAAATTTGGGTGATGGATTATTTCCTTTAAGCGCATTTCAAAATAATGGTGGGAGATGGAGCATTGGAACCGATAGTCATGTGGGACTCAATCCTCTGGAAGAGTTAAGATTATTGGATTACGGTCAACGATTGATCTCGCATAAGCGAAATACCTACTTCTCCCCTCAGCAAGCGGATGGAGGTACTTATGCATTGGAAATGTCATGCCTTACCGGGAGGAGAGCGATGAACAACCTGGAGGAAGAATTCTTTAAAGTTGGTGAGCCCTTAAACGCATGTATCCTTGATGGGAATCATCCTCTCCTCACCAATTGTAGTGATCAGAATCTGGCATCTACCATTGTATATGCCTCAGACAGTGCTATGCAGTCGGCTACTATCTCTCATGGTGAAATGATTGTTGAAAATGGAGCGCACTTCAATCAAAGTCAGGTCAGGAGTAAGTTTCGAGCTGCCATGCACGCATTGTCCAATCGGTAATTCGCCAACCGAGCAATTTACCGAAGTCGGATTCCGGTGAATTTTTATGATTCAAGCTGTAGCCCTATACTCCATCAGAAAATACATATGGAATCATAACCACCTATATGAAGTTGCAGTTAGATCATCATATAGCACTGGTTCCCATCAATTTGGATTTCGCTCACCACATATTCCAACATTTTGATGAGCGTATTATAGAATTTCTTCCAATAGATACGGTTTCCAATAAATAGAAGACACGGTTGCGTTTATTAATTAATCAATGGCACAAATAGAGGCGGCTACAGACCTTATTTGGGTTATCCTCTATCGCACTGAATATGCTGGTTGTTGTGGCCTTCATGATATTGCTAGCAAAAAACCTCAGTTTGGAATATGGATTAAGTACGATTTTCAGGGCCCGGGATTAGCAAGCAAAATAGTTCCTTATGTGTTGCATTGGAGCCTAAAAAATCTTGAATTGGAATACATAAGGTATCCGGTAGATCAGAGAAATACCCGTAGTATCCAAATAATTGAAAGTTAGGCCTGGAGCCAAGTGACCACTATCCTCTGGAAAATAAGAAGAAACTGGCCGTGGATGAATACCGGATTTACGAGACTTCTATCCATAGTTAATATTCTCGCCATACAGCACTGGAAAAACCATTCATACGCCACAGTGAGAATCCAACATGCAGTCCTCTGGCCTTTTTGTTTTGATCTTTCAGCTCTCATCCATATTGGATTAATAATCTTGGTATTATATTGACCGTCTTCAATTTCAAATTATCCACATGACCAGGGAACAACATCTTCAGTTTTGTCAAAAATGTACCAACCGAAAATTAGATCTGGAGCAAGGTCTTATTTGCAGTCTCACCAACAAAGTAGCCGACTTTGAGGAACACTGCGAGAATTTTGATCGGGATGAATCAGTTGTTGAGAAATCTCAGGACAGCGATTTGAGTCCGCAGGAAGTTATTTCTGAATTATCCGAGGAACTTAAAGATCAGCTAAGAACCCACCAAAACCTGGTTTATGCCATTGTAGGGGGTTTATTTCTCTCTTTAATCTGCGCCATTGCCTGGGCCGCCATTACTGTGTCAACCGGCTACCAAATTGGTTATATGGCGGTAGGCGTAGGGTTTTTGGTGGGCTTTGGTGTCCGATTTTTTGGAGCTGGAATAGATGATATTTACGGATACATTGGTGGGATTCTCGCCTTGCTGGGATGTTTGTTGGGCAATCTTTTTGGCCAGGTGGGTTTTGCTGCACAAGCGGAAGGCCTGGGCTACTTTGAAACCCTCACTTTTCTGGATGTTGATACCATTATTCTAATCTATAAAGAGTCCTTCAGTTTCATGGATTTGTTGTTTTATGGCTTCGCGATTTTTGAAGGATACAAACTGGCATTCAGAAAAATACCCGTACAAATTGAGGACGGTGATGACCTTACTCCTGTCTTGTCCAACTTGAGACTTCCCCTGGTAATACTCTCCTTTGTGGTTCTGGTTCTGGCCGGATACAAACTCTCTCAAGGTGCTACGGGAGAACAAGTTTTTCATCATGAAAATGGCCGTGTTCAATCACGTGGAAAACTGGTTAACGGCGAAGAACAAGGCCTTTGGTATTATAACTATGAATCAGGGAATAATCAGCTGATGATCAATTACCAAAACGGACTTGAGGAAGGAGAAGCAATCTGGTATTATGATTCGGGTAAATTGATGCAAACGGGCTGGTACAAAAACGGCATGTTAGACAGTATCTGGTTAAATTATAACGAGAATGGAACCCTTGTGGATTCTAGCAACTACCATATTGGCAGATTGCAAGGTGGCTTTAGACTGTATCATGATAATGGCATCCTGGCCCAGGAAGGGCGATATGAGCGCGACCGACAATCAGGCGTATGGAAGTATTATTATGAAGATGGCAAGCTGGCGGCACAGGGCTCTTTTAAACAGGGAGAGCAGATTGGTGTTTGGAACTTCTATCATGATGATGGGTCTATCCGTGAAGAGACAGAATACTTGGCCGATCAGAAAACCAGGATTCTCAATTACTGGAATCCTGAAGGGCAAAAATTAATTGTAGATGGAAACGGTACCTATATTTCTTATTCTGAAAATGGTCAAAGACTAAGTGAAGGTGAAGTGTCAAATGGCCTTAGGGTAGGCACCTGGACCAACTATTACTCCAACGGAAATGTCAAGGAAATAGGAGAATTGAAGGACGGAAAATTTGTTGTTGAATCTGCCTGGTCTCCCCAGGGTGACGCCATGGTTACCCAAGGAAATGGAGAGTACATCAGCTACTATGACGATTCTACAATGGTTCATGAGTCTGGTAGGATTAAGGATGGATTAAGAGATGGACGTTGGCAGACGTTTTACCCTAATTCTGAACAAATACAACAAGAGGCGCATTATGTCCATGGTCAACTCAATGGCCAAAGCATCAATTATCACTTAAACGGAAACATTGCGGTGGAAGGTGAGTTTGAAATGGACCAGCAAACCAAGGATTGGAAATGGTATTACGAGAACGGTCAATTGCAGTGCACGGCTAATTTTGTTGATGGAAAGAAACATGGAAATCAAGCTTTCTGGAGTGAGTCCGGTAAAAAATGCAAGCTGGAAGTGTATGAGCACGGCGAATTCATCTCTGAATCCTTACTTTGACTAACCAATAGGTTCCCTGGAGACCAATCCCAGCCAAATTATTTGGCTTAATCAACACTTAAGCTTCGGTTTGATGCGTTGGATACTTCATGAAAAAGCTGACCGTACTATTTGCATTTGTCCTGATAAGCATGGTATTTCTACATTTCGGGCGCTCAATTTATATGCCCCTACTCCATAAAGTGAAAGAAAAGCAGACCGTAAGCAGCGTAGTAGACCAAATAGAAATGAGTGCCATTGATCGCCTCCAAAGCAATTTACTGCAGGCAGGTCTAACTGATTTGCCTCCGGAAATCTTAATGCTTGCGTTTAAAGAAGAAAGAATTCTTCAGGTTTATGCCAAACTTGACGATGGCTTAAAGCTCCTTAAAGAATACCCCTTCACGGCTTATTCTGGAGAGTTGGGACCAAAGCTCAAACAAGGTGACCGACAAATACCTGAAGGTATTTACCATGTTGAATATCTAAACCCAAACAGTTCCTATCACCTTTCTATCAAGCTGAGCTATCCCAATGAACTGGACAGAAGCAAATCACTTATTAGGAAGGAAACAGACTTGGGTGGGAATATTTTTATTCATGGTAAATCTGCCACCATTGGGTGCATTCCAATTGGTGACGAGGCCATTGAAGAGGTGTTTCTAATGACTCAAAACGCTATCAATAAGCAAGTTAAAGTCATCATTAGTCCCAGGGATTTTAGAGTAAATCCGAGCTATCCCGAAATCAATTCAATTAACTGGGAAGATCAGTTGTACGATTTGATTAGCACAGAAATAGCCGCTATACCTGTAAACAATTAGGTCTAGGAACAAAGAAACACGCATACCTTGAGTTTTCAATCTAAAATTCACCGTGAGGGACCTAAATTTAGACCCAGGCACCCAAACAATACCACGCAACTAGTATCTTGTGAATCATTAGCATCAGATCAATTGCTTTCTTACCCTTAGGTTCAAGAATGAAAAACTCCATAACCATTGATAATGATGGCCTTAACATCTATGCAACACTCACTGTGAAGGCAAACCCTATTGGTAAAGTAGTACTAGGAATAATAGTGCTGCTTCTCACTGCCTTGTTGTTATTTGCTATTACAAATCTGCCACAGAAAGATGCAGGACAATTTGCCTTACCCCTGATAATTCTTGCTGCCTTTATTCTCATTGTTCCATTTCGCTATTTGATTTGGAATATGTTTGGCAAGGAGAAACTCCTCATTAATACAAAAAGCCTTAGCTATTCTTATGAATATGGATTTGCTACCACCGGGTACAAGACCATAAAGTTTGATTCTCTTGGCTCGGGATTTGAGTTTGTCCGTAGGATGAAAACAACAGATCTGGGTAAACTCCTTTTCTACAATTATGATAAGGATACCGGGCTTCCCATTTTAATTTATCAGACATCCGTCCTGGTGTCAGAATCGGAGTTAGGTGAATTGGATAATGAGATTTCCAGCCTTTTTGAATCAGATTTTTATGATCGTCACGGTTTTGTCGGATTTTCTCAGAACTAAAATCCTGCTAAACTTTGGAGAATCTTACATCGATAAACCTATCTAAGTTTGTAAAATGTAATATTCTAGGATGATAAGCTGTTTTATAAGCAGATTGCATGGCTTAATATGGTAGTCTGGAATTTAATCGGACAATGACAGTTCAGATTTTAAAAAGAAACTCTAATACACGAAATAACATGGATCCAGCCTTAAAAACCATGATAGCCAATATGCCGGAAAAGACCGGAAAATCACTGGATGAGTGGAAGAGCATACTTAAATCCAAATCATTCAGCAAACATTCTGAAGGCGTCAATTATTTAAAAAAGGAGCATAATGTTACCCATGGCTTCGCCAACACCATTGTGTTATTATCCAAGGAAGAAAATCAAAGCGCGGATGAGCTGGTTTCATTTCAGTATAAGGGTAAAGAAGCCCTGTTTCCTATATATCAGGAGCTCATTGATTATGTTCAGTCTCTGGGAAATGATGTGACCATCACGCCCAAAAAGGGCAGTGTAAGTATTATACGAAAAAGGCAATTCTTACTCATCAAACCAGCTACCAAAACCAGAATAGACCTGGGCTTTAAATTAAAAGACCAACCGGTTACAGACAGACTGGAAAACTCCGGACCCTTTGGCAGCATGTGTACCCATAGAGTAAAAATTTCCGAAGTGGATGAAATTGACGATGAGCTGAAAGCTTGGATAAAAGAGGCTTACGAGAGATCAGTGTGATAAGTGATAAGGAAAGTTAGGATACAAATGATGCGGGAATCACATGGGCACATAAATCTAATTCTTATGAACACCATTCGTCATGACAATTGGCACTTTCCGATTTCTTTTTCCCTAAAATTCGGGCAAGCATGGTATCTCATTAAAAACCTGATATCTTTAGTCCAGGCATAAGCAAGACCCGGAGAATGAACGACCTTCATGACATTCTTGACCTGGATAAAAAGGCCATTACCAGGCATTTTAAAAAAGGAGAATTCCTTCAGCGGCAAGGTGATACCAGAGCTTCCACATTCTATGTCAGCGAGGGCTTACTCAGAAGCTACATTATTGATAGTAAGGGACGTGAACACATCTTCATGTTTGCGCCGGAAAATTGGATCATTGCCGATGTTGAAGCGGTAGAATTTAATGAGCCGGTACAACTCTATATTGATTGCCTGGAAGATTCAGAAGTTATTCTATTTGATAAAGATTGCCTTTTCAAAGCAGATTTATCCAAGGAGCGGTTGATGGAAAACGCTCAACTCCTGTATCGACGCATTGCTAAGTTACAACACCGGGTTCTTATGTTGATGGGCTCCCCGGCCGTTGACAGATATCACTACTTTATAAATACCTACCCGGAATTGCTCCAGAGAATTCCACAAAGGATGATTGCCAACTATTTAGGCATTGCGCCACAGACCCTGAGTACGATCAGAAGCGAAATTGCGCGGGCTTAATCTGGACGATTATTTCTTCAGATAGCTGAATGCACAGTTCTTCTGGATTGACGAATTTTGAAAGTATGAAGCAATCAACAATGAAACACCGAAGCGTAAGAGAGTTATTACCCGCACAGCGCGTAAAGATGGGAGGCCATCTTCTGGATCAGCCTTTACCCAGCTCTGGAATTGATCAAATCGATCCGTTTCTCTTAATTCATCACTGGGACCAACCCTTAACCGGCGGCCGCAAGCAAAGTGAGGTTGGCGTTGGCCCACATCCTCATCGCGGTTTCTCACCGGTAACCTTCGTCTTTAAAGGCAATGTGCACCATCGTGATTCTCTGGGCAACGATGCCATTGTCCATGAAGGGGGTACCCAATGGATGCATGCCGGTTTGGGAATAACACATAGTGAGAGGCCCGGAGCGGATTTAGCTATGAATGGCGGTGAAAATGAGTTTATTCAGTTTTGGGTAAACACACCGGCGAAACATAAATTGGAAGTGCCATACTATCTACCCTTATCAGATCAAGACACCCCTAAAATTGTTGAGGATAAGGCGGAAATCGGGGTTGTAGCTGGAGAATTCAAAGCGGTGAAAGGCCCTGCTAAAACTTACAGTCCCCAGACCTTATTGCGGGCTGAAGCATTGGCAGGTGCTGAAGTTTCCTTACCTCTGCCACAACATTTCAATACCATTATCTATCTGCTGAATGGCAAGATTGAAACCGACGGAAAAACAGCAGCAGACAAGGATATGATTTGGTTTAACAATGAGGAAGCTGCCATAGAATTAAAGGTTTTGGAAGACTCAAGGTTTATTGTATTGTCTGGAGAGCCTATCGACGAGCCGGTATCTACCTACGGCCCATTTGTCATGAATACTCAAACCGAGATTCTGGAAGCCCTCAGAGATGCCCAAATGGGTAAAATGGGGGTGTTAATTGAAGAATACTAAAAATGACTGCATGCAAATACTGAAAAAAGAATGGCCGATTTTATCATTTGATGAATTAAAAGATACTCTGGAAACACTGCATCAGTGGCTTCAAATTGTAGGCAAAATAAGGTTGCGATCCATGCCCTGGCAAAATCATTCCTGGCATGCCGCCCTTTACGTAAATGCACATGGTTATACCACGCATGGCATTCCTTATGATGGCCGTGTTTTTCAAATAGACTTTGATTTTGACCAACATAAACTATTCATTCATTGCTCTTATGAAAAAACCATTAGCATGGATTTAAAGCCAAGGACGGTGGCAGATTTTTACGATGAACTGTTTCAAAAACTCCACGGCTTAGGACTAAATATCAAAATTCATGGTCGCCCCAACGAGATGGATCCGGCCATTCCATTTAAGGAGAATACTGTAAACAAGGCTTATGAACCACAGGCAGCTCATGCCTTCTGGCAGGCGATGATGCAGGCAAATGATGTGTTTAGTCAATTTAGAAGTGAGTTTATTGGTAAATGCAGTCCGGTCCATCTATTCTGGGGCGCATTCGACCTGGCCGTTACCCGGTTTTCAGGAAATACAGCTCCGCTACATCCTGGTGGAATGCCCAATATGCCTTTGGAAGTCATGCAAGAAGCCTATTCACATGAGGTTAGCAGTGCAGGCTTTTGGCCGGGCTCTGCAGACTTTCCATCACCGGTTTTCTACGCATATGCTTATCCTGCTAATCCTAACTTTGGTAAACAGACGGTAGAACCAAGTCAGGCATTCTATAGTGAAGAAATGGGTGAGTTTTTTCTAAAATACGAAGACTTACAGCAATCATCCAACCCGCGCGAAATGCTTTTATCCTTTCTTAGAAGCACGTATTTTGCGGCGGCCCATACGGCTAATTGGGATCGGCAGAAGCTTGAAAAAAGCCAGGCATAGCGCTTTGAGCAATATGGACTAAATAACTCGCGATAGCTTATGAGTCAATACATTGATGGTTTCGTCTTTCCAATTCCACAGCATAAAGTGGCAGACTATAAACGCATCGCGCAGCAGGTGGCAGAGATTTGGAAGGAACATGGTGCTTTGGCGTATCATGAATTCGTGGGAGATGATTTACACCTGTCCGGAACAAGATCATTTGTAGAGCTCACGGATGCTAAGGAAAAAGAGGCTGTCATTTTCGGCTGGGTTACATTTGATTCACTGGCCGCAAGAAACCAGGCTAACAAAGGTGTGGCTGCTGATCCTAGGATGACCGAACTAATTGCTCCACTTACTGATACTTCACGTTTAATATTTAACGCTGAAAGAATGTTTTACGGAGGATTCAAAGCCTTGCTTTCATCAGATTAGGATCGACACCCATAGAGCGTATTTATCATTGACTATCCCTTCACCGGTCTTTTTGGTGGAGACCCAGATGAGGATTCTAAAACCAGTTTAATCGCCCTGCGCATCAACCTGAGCCTCCATAAGATCATCTTTGACATAGGCCCGCAAGGAACAATCTCCCATATTCTTCACACGTAAGCCAAAAGCTGCTATCTTTATTCTTCAACCAAATAGAAACCAAGCTATTCAGCAGGAGATATTTTGAAGTGGCTTCACCGCTTTGTTCCATATTCTTTGCTGAATACATTTCTTCCGCTGATGAAAAAGATATTCCTGATCCTCTCCCTTGGCCTATCTGCATTGCTCATCGCCCAAAACAACCAACAGGGTTCGCCCATCATATTCATTTATGATGCCAGTGGCTCAATGTGGGGACAGATAGATGGCAAGACTAAAATGGCCATCGCTGCCGACGTGCTTTCAAACTCCGTGAATACGCTTCCAGATAATCAAAAGTTGGGCTTGGTAGCTTACGGGCACCGCAAGAAGGGTGATTGCAAGGATGTGGAGTTTTTGGTAGAGGTGAAAAACGGCACCAAGAGTCAACTTACTGAAGCGGTAACAGGGATTAAGCCCCTGGGGAAAACTCCCCTGGCCTACTCTGCTTCATTAGTCATTGATGAACTGCGGAAATCTAAGCTAAAAGCTACCATCATCCTCATTACGGATGGTATTGAATCCTGTGATGGTGATATCTGTGAGGTGGTAAAAAGCGCTAAAGCTGAAGGGATTGAATTTAAATTACACATCATTGGCTTTGGCTTGAAAGATGCAGACACCAAACAAGTAAAATGTGCAGCTCAAGCCGGGGATGGCAACTATTATGAAGCAGGAAATGCCGGTGATTTGGGTGAAGTTTTAAATGAAGCTACCGAAGCCACAGTTGATATGCCCGACGGTAATTTTACCGTTTATGCTATCAAGAATGGGGTGGCCATAGATGCCTGGGTGAAGGCCTACGATGTGGTAAGCAAACGAAAGCCTATTATGGTTCGAACTTACAAAGACACTGGTTCCTTTTATCTACCTCCCAGCACTTATAACCTTGAAGTGGTTCCCCTGGAAGGAAGCGATGTAGATAAAATTACCGTGTCTGGCATACAGAGTTTTGACAATAAAATTGGTCACCAAACCATCTCTTTTGACGGTGGCCTCCTTCGCATTGCTACCACCAATAATGGTGAAAACTGGGACTGTGTCGTAAAGTTGTATGATACAAATGATAAAGTTGCTGCATCAGTTAGAACTTATACTGAGCCAAAAGAGGTGGAAGTGAATCCCGGTACCTATAAGGTGAGCATTCAAGCTCTGGGAAGTATGAAAGGAATAAGTACTTACACTGAACTGGAGAATATTAGCATTACTGCCGGTGGCACCACACCCGTATCCCATAATTTTAAATCCGGAAACTTTGAAATTATCACCAGGGTGAATGGCGAGAATGTAGATGCCATCGTTAGTATTAAAGAAATCAATACTGGTAAAAAACTGGGGGGATCACGTACTTATGACCGAGGCACCAAATTCCTTCTCAATCCTGGAGTTTATGAAGTTAAAGCCGTGCCCTTGGGTGTCCATAAAGACAAAGCATCGCAGACTTTCAGGATCACGGTAAAAGCGGGGGAATTGATTTCTAAAGAGGTAAATTTTTAGCCTATGAAAGTGGGAAAGATACCAGCAAGACTAGCTTTCTATTTGCTGATGCTCCTTGTGTTTTTTCTGATGGGCTTATACGTAGCCGGTATGTTAGAGGCCGGCAAAGATCAAATGTTGGCTGGAGGAGCCATTGTGCTGGGCTGGGGGGTAATGTTTGGGGGTATTGCCCTCCTCACTTCTTTCTTCATTCCTTATATGGTAACACATCGAGTTATTATCAAGTTGAACTGGATACTGATGATATTACTCCTGATTTTCTACGGTATTACCCATTATCGCTATTTGGAACGCCAAAAGGAGAAAGAAAAACAGGAGACGGAGCAACCCCAAAGACCAACTACGGAAGCACTTGATGCACAACCTGTTTCCTTATCTATAAAGCCTGATAAATCCAATCGCAATGCAGTACTAAGACATGAAGCAACTAAGATAAACCTGGCATCCACTATGGGAGTGGGCTTTTTTCGGCCCCAGTTCTTTGAACATCCGAGCTTATATTTTTATGGTGGGGTAAATCTCGAAAAATCTGTGATTGATCACAGTCCCACAGACAGTGTGGTATTTGTCCGTAATGAACATTCTTACTCCACCAGCTACGCTCCGCCCTGGTTGTTTCCCGAGCACTTAAAACTGGATTACGGAATTATGATATTCAAGGTACTGGCGGTGGGACACGACTTTGTACAGGTTGAGGTTAACCGTCAGAATCATCTGATGAGCTATCTAAACAAACAACAGGGCACCTACCTCTCCTGGCCAGAGTTTATGCTAGGCGTAAACAGCGTTGAGTTCAATGAATATAGCAGCAAGGAAGTTTTTGTTAAGCCCATGGATCATGCCGGCCGAATCGAAGTAAATTTTGATTTTATGCAACCCCTCTTGGTTCAAGATAGTTGGATGTATGTGCGGCTGGTCAATGAAAACCTAAAAGAGAAAGGCAAGGGATGGGTGCGATGGAGAAAGAATGATAGGTTGCTGATTTCCTACTCGTTGCTTAGTTAAATTCATTTCAAATTATTCTGAGCCTACAGTTTGCACGCAAACCGAACTTGTCGCCAGGCTTACTCATTGGCCAAGTCAGAAACCAGTACCTTGGTCCAACTCGAATTAAACATAATCCATCTCACATGAAGAAGCTCTTCTTTATTCTTAGTCTGGTATTGGTATCCCTGACTGCTCAAGCGACTATTCATATCGTAAGGGTTTGGGATGGCTATATGCAATTCCTAAGCGCTGACATTACTATTCAACTGGGAGATACTGTACAATGGTTGCCTTTGGATTTCCCAAGTATGGTTCATACCATTACCTCCACCAACTTACCAGCCGGTGCGGCAGCATTCGATCAAATATGGCAAGCTCCCGCTGACACATTTTTCCAATATGTCCCACAGGTATTGGGGCTCCATGAATACGAGTGTACGCCCCATGTAACCAATGGTATGATTGGCTCAATTCATGTGATCAATGGCAACGTTGGCGAGATAGAAACACTACCTGAGCCAGTGTCTATCAAGTTGTTTCCCAATCCTGCTAATGATCAATTTAAATTGAACGTGGACTTGCAAAACTCCGCCTATTTGATATTTAGTGCCTCTGGAGAACTTATCATGCAAGGCACTATCGATGGCTCTATTGATATTTCTCAACTATCCTCTGGTAGTTATGTGATTAGAATCATCGGCGACAAACCAAAAGCCCTGCGATTTCAGAAGAACTAAAGCTTCTGCCTTCTTTTGTTCAACTACCTAAATATAGATCCTATATAATCAGAGATTAACGTACAGGGACTTAAAGTCTTGTTATTTACTTTGCTTCCTAGGTCATCATAACTAAGCCAAGCTGCGAAATACATGGCTGCCCTCCAACTTGAACCCAATGCCTGATTGTGGATCTGAACTTAGACCTATCCCTTCTTATGATCTCGCCAGGGCTTTGCCTGGTGCATGTGGTTGCTTAAATTATTTATTGCGGAACCAGTTATTTCCCAGTCTTTGATCTATTCCTCCTTAACCCCCTTTTCGGTCTTCAATTCCAACTCTTCTTCCTTTTCCTTCTTCTTCTTTTTGTTATTGATGATATATTCAAAATCGTGCTGATAGAATACACCTATACCTTGCTGGTAATACTGTTGCCCTAAGGAATACTGCTGCACCGGGCGGTTAAACACCTTGGCTCTGAACCTGCCATCGCGCGTAATATCATATTCCACCTCAAAATCACCCGTAAACTGACTTTGCGTATTGGCTCCCACCGGAACCCCTACCACCCCATTCAAGGTAATGCGATCGTTGAGGATATCAATTGACCCTCCTACTTCCACCTCCTCCTGACTAGGATCCAAGGAATTAGCCACGGTACCCGGACCTTGATAACCCAGAATTAGATTTAAATCGTCACCGGTAAATTGATTGAGATAGTTTTCAGCGGTGCTGGCAAGAACGGTTAAACCCAATTCGGTCGTGTTCCACAAGTCTCCAACATTATCCACACCATTATCTCCCATAAAAGAGCCAACGGTTAGGAGGGCGAAGACTTGTTGGTAGCGATCATTGGGATCTGAAAGTTGGGTAGTGAGCGCTTGTTGCACACTGCTGGTAGATCTTGGAGCAATGACATCAAAATTAATGTCAGGGTTCATCAAGTCACCAGACAATAAAAGGTCCACCCATATTAGGGTGCGACCTGCTGAGTATTGAGGAATTATCGGTGATGGATCTGCTTTAGTACTATATCTGGCGTCTAAGTCAATGATGGCGGAGTAAGGATCTCCATTCCAGGTAATGGTGCCTCCCCGTAATATCTCAAACCTCCTTTTTAAGGCATCCTGAAACTCAAAATTATAGACGCCCTGATGAACCTCATACTGGCCGTAAATCTCAATATCGCTGTATTGATCAACCTTCACCCTTATATTTCCTTCGCCGGTACCTTGCATCTTATTCTGGTAAATGTCATCGATAATAATGCCTACGGTAGCTGATTGGTCAATGGCCAATTTAAAATCAAGGCTAACTCCCTTATCCAGATTTAAGCGTCTTACTTCGGCAATATTGATGCTGTCTACTTCGTAAGGATTGATAAACTTTACAAAATCGGTTTGACGTATTTCCGTTTTTGCATCCATCTGAATAAAGAATTCCGTATTTCTTCTAGACGCCAGATTACCGCTAATTACAATATCATCTATGGGACCTTTTATAAGCATATCACCGCTTACAAAGGCCCTTCCATAATAAGGATCCTTGGATTGTGAAGTTGTATTTAACACCAACAATTCATCTGCCTCAATTCTAAAATCAAAGTTGAACTTGCGATAATTGCGATGCGTTATAGCACCGTTTAACACCCCTTTCGTGCCGTACCTGGAATCTCTAACCTCAATATCCGGAAAATAGAAACCATCATTTCGAATTTCCACCCTGGGATCACCCACCAGGTTATAGTCAGTTTGTAAAAAACTCAAGGTGAAGGCCGATTTAGGCATATGCAGTTCCCCACTCATGATCGGCTTCCCGTAAGTACCGGCTACCTTTACCTTGCCCGTGACGCTTCCCCGGAGACGTTCTGCCAGGCCTTCCAGAAAGGGATTGAACGCGGCAATCCTAAAGCGATTGAAATCTATATCAAAATCTATCCCTCCCTGACTTTGCAATTGATAATACCCTTTCGCGAACAGCGTCTTTAGGCTACCTAATTCGAGGGCGGTTTCAATCTCAATCGTATCATTCTCAATCGACCAATCTGAAGCTATTCTTAAACGGCCCAGGTGAGATTCATTCATCACCAAACTATCGATGTACATATCTGCAGCAAACCTAGCAGAACTCAATATTTCAGAAAGTATGATCCCACCTTCAATATCACCTGAAAATTGGGCTTCTTCAGCACCGATCAGGTAATTTACCAGATCCATATTGACCCGATCAAAATTGATGCGCAAAATTTCATAGGGACTCTTGCTAATATTCCCATTCACACTTAAAAATCTGCCCTCATTGTTGATCACAAAATTCTCAATGGCGATACCGGAGCTATCCACCAAAATGTGATTGTTCCCTTCTATTAAAAAGCTTTGCTCACCCACGTGAAACTGAGATGGGTTCACCCCAAACTTAAAGGTGACCGAATCTTCCTGTAGCGCATATCCCTGAATGAAGCCTGGACCATCCACATCATCTCGCAAAATCCAATCGAGACGATAGAAAAGCGTATCATCAAAATAAGCATTGCTCAAACTTATGCTGTCAAACATCAAATTATTGGGAAGAATATATCGGTCAACCCAAAACTCGAGTTCAGATTCACTATCCCCACCGAGGTACTCTAGCTTTAACTCGCTGATATAGTTATTCTTATACCTGAATTCAGGCGAATATAAATCGAGGTTTAAACTATTCTTTTCAGAATTATACCCCCCGTGAAATTCTGTGCCCGGTTCTATCGAAAAATCAGGAAAAAATAGTTGTGTAACAACTTCGGCATTATTGACTCTTACATCAAAATCAAAAAACTGTTCCTCAGGAGCAGCAGCTATGTCCTTAGTCTTTATGTATTTAGACAAGTGTGAATTAACTGCCGTTAAAACTCCTTCCAAAGAGTAATCGCCCTGAAGGGAAGCGGTAGCAATAGCTGAATTAATATGGAGTCTTCTAAAGCCTGTTAATCCACGGGATTGAAGGTTGATATCCTGGAAAAAATGAAAATTGTTAGAGTTTTCATAGGTTAGATTAAAGATTCTGATATCACCATCCCAGCGATCATAATTAAGCGCTCGCAGATCAATATCCATTTCTGCCGTTAAACCGGATATGGTATCCGTCATAATACCTAGAGCCGCTAAATCGGCTTTGTCAATCTTGGCGTAAAAGTCGTAGAGCGACGTGTCTTCCAAAAAATTAGCGGAACCCTCAAAAGCGAGTACAAGATTGGGATCGGCAATGTTTAACTTCCCGTCAAAGTGCGTGTTCTTAAGTGTACCGTCCAGACTTATATTGCGATAGGGATAATCATAGAAATCAAAACGCGAAAAGCGGCCACTCAGGCTTGTGTTCATGCGAGAAGGATTGATCCCCTCTCCTTTCACCTTTAAATCTGCGCTTACGCGGCCAAACTGAGGGTCGTTTATCACCTTACCCAAGTCAAAATTGTTGGTATTCACCATGCCATCGTAGATGTAACTATTTTTTCCCTGCGGTAATTTTAGGTTCATGTCCAGATCTACCTCCCCTAATACACTAATCAACTTTATCCTGGTATAGAAATCATCCAGGTATCCTGTAAATTCACCAGCAAGTAGGCTTTCACCAAAATAATCTAGAATCATCGGCGGCGCCTCATCTGTAAATAAACTCCCCAGAAACCGCAAATCTTCAGAATTAGAGACAGCCTTCATTCCAGCAGCATCAAAGTATACACTATCTAAGTTTGTGCTATTAACCAACCGCAACCGATCAAATGCTATATCCGTCCCGGAGGCCAATGCCAGGCGCAGGTCTTTCGTTAAGAGATTATTCACCGGACCAGTGGCGCTACCTTCTACCCTAATTCTTCCAAAATCCGGTAAATCCGGGGAGAAGAATTGAATTTCCTGAGAAGAAACCAGACTCGATTGCACCTCCCCTTCAAGTCTAACCAGATCTACAAAGGATGACAACTGGGCGGTAGAATCATAATGCATAATCAGGTTCCCGGTAATATCGCTGGCTTCCGTTTTAGCTCTCAAGTCCATAATCTCAATGCGATCATCGAGGTATGCAAATGCCGTTTTAAAGGCAAGCAGATCAAAGCCGTCTGCCTGGTCAAGGGATAATTGATGTACATCTACCGTAAAGAACTTGCCATCGAGATCAAAATTGCTGATCTCCGCTTCGATGCTGCGATAATCCATGGCAAAGCATTCCCCACAGTTCAGATTGCGATACTTAAAAGTGCCATTGCGAAGACGAGCCGTGCCGATATCGAGCGTAAAAACGGCCTTTCGGGTGGTATCAGCCGATTTAAACAGATCAGCAAACTCATTGATGCTCAACTTTTCATGTCCGGGCTTTCTCCATAGAAACACCTTGGGGTCTTCCAGCTTGGCATTGTGAAGGACCAGACTCTTGTTGACAAAAGAGTTTAATCTGGTGTCCAGTTTTTCTGTATAAATCAGTGAATCTCCTTCAAGGTCTTTTATTAAGAGCTGCTTGACCACAACCCGGTTGGGAAAGTAAAAGCGCAGGCGTTCCAGTTCAATATCGGCACCATACCTATCCTTAACGTAATCAGAAGCCTTCTTAGCCACAAAGGTTTGTGGACCTTCAAAGCTCAGGGTAAGGCTTAGGCCAAAAAGGAAAAGGATCAGAACAATTATGATCCATAAAAGTATATTGACTGCTTTCTTAATAGTTTTGCAGGATGAGTGAGTTCATTCTTGGTATTGAATCCAGTTGCGATGACACCTCCGTAGGTATTACCAATAAAACGCAAATTTTAGCAAATGTAACTGCAAATCAGGACATTCATCGCGAATATGGCGGTGTTGTACCTGAGTTGGCATCCAGAGCACATCAGCAAAATATTGTTCCGGTGGTGGACACGGCTTTAAGGAGAGCAAAAATCCAACCAAATCAATTAGCTGCCATTGCCTTCACCTCAGGCCCGGGTTTACTGGGTTCCTTGCTGGTCGGCACTTCCTTTGCCAAATCTATGGCCATGGCGCTTAATATTCCCTTAATTGAGGTGAACCATATGCAAGCACATATTCTGGCTCACTTTATCGATGACCCTCAACGCACTCCCCCAAAATTCCCATTCCTCTGTCTTACAGTGAGTGGTGGCCATACTCAAATTGTTAAAGTAAATGGGTATTTTGAATATGAACTGTTGGGGCAAACCATAGACGATGCTGCCGGGGAGGCCTTTGACAAAGCGGCGAAGATCATGGGTTTACCTTACCCCGGAGGGCCAGAGATAGACAAAAAGGCCAAGGAGGGGAACCCGACAAAATTTAATTTTGCTAAACCCCTGGTGGAAGCCTACGATTATAGTTTTAGTGGTTTAAAAACCAGCATTCTCTACTTTCTGCAAAAGCAAGTAAAAAAACATCCTCAATTCATTCGAGAAAACGAGTTAGATCTGTGTGCCAGCATCCAACACAGCATTATTGTCATTTTGATGGAAAAGCTAATCAAGGCGGCTCAAGACCACAATATTAAGCAGGTAGCTATTGCCGGAGGTGTGTCTGCAAATTCCGGATTGCGAAGCGCCCTTCAAGAAGCCGCACAGGAATATGACTGGCAGACTTTTATTCCCAACTTTGAATACTGTACGGATAATGGGGCTATGATTGCCGTGACCGGATACTTTAAATATCAACGACAGGATTTCTCGGATATGAAGACCCTGGCCACCGCCCGACGTCATCTTAGCAAATCATGAAGTTGAAGTGCCTTAATGCAATGAACAGGCCGGCCGAATATTCCTAAATCAAGCTTGAGGATGAATCTATACTATGCGGAGGAAATAAATGAAGAATCGGGATTTTTGGGTCAGGATGAAAGTCATCATGCCATCCGGGTGATGCGCTTAGATTCCGGAGATGAATTGTTGGTAACCAAAGGCGAAGGCAAGATTTTCAGAGCCAGAACTGGCTTAGCCTCTAAGAAGCGTGTAGAGTTTCACCTTTTAGATATTTTCCGAGAAGAGTCTTTG
Source organism: Owenweeksia sp. (assembly GCA_965229445.1). Classification (GTDB taxonomy): domain Bacteria; phylum Bacteroidota; class Bacteroidia; order Flavobacteriales; family Schleiferiaceae; genus Owenweeksia. Next base: position 1,466,943 of record OZ245876.1, on the reverse strand, counting down.
GACAGAAAGCTTAGCATTGCCATGGCTCCTACCAAAGCCAATGACCGGTTTGAAAACTTTCTGGAGAAGGCCACAGAACTAGGCATTCGTAAAATAATTCCCATTTTTTGTAGTCACTCAGAACGCAAGGTTTACAAAGTGGAGCGAGGCAGGAAGCTCATACAAGCGGCAGCCAAACAATCTCTCAGTTGCTGGTGGCCGCATCTGGAGGAATCAACAACTTTTGAAGCGCTAATAAAGCAGTACACAGAAAGCGACATCCCCAGGTATATTGCTTATTGTGAAGAAGTGGAGCGATTCAATCTATTGCCTCAACTTAAGACTTTTTCAGATTGCCTGGTGCTCATTGGTCCCGAGGGAGATTTTACCGAAGCGGAAGTTACCAAAGCTAAAGCTGCTGGATTTAAAGTGGCCAGCCTGGGTAAGCAGCGCTTAAGAACGGAAACTGCCGGCATAGCAGTTTCTGTTGCATTTAATCTTGAGCACTAAGTCCGTATCAACGAATGATAAGAGGATACTCTCTCCATCCCTGGCTGGTATTTACCTGAATCAGGTAGCTTCCCCCCGGTATTTCACCGATACCTATGTCAAGGCTGCCAACTGGTGCGTCCTCCACATCAATCGTCCGTAGAATTTTACCACCCAAATCAACAATTTGCAGAGACATCAGGCTGCCCTTATCCAGGTTCCAATTAAAGGTGAATTGGTCAGTGGCTGGATTTGGATAGAATTCTATCCTGCCACCAGTTTCCAACTCCAGTAAACTCACCTCACTTAAGCGGACTCGTTTTGTATCCTCTTCACCACAATCATTACCAACTTTTAAACTTACCCGGTAGAATAAGCCTGGAGTAACATAGGTATGGATTGGCATCACTTGTCCGGATAAGGTATTTCCATCGCCAAAATCCCAATCATAGCTAGAGGCGTTCTGGGAAGCTGAACCATCAAATTGCACCTGCATGCCATTAGCTCCGGTAGATATTATGCTGTAGGTCCATTCCGCTACCGGAGGTAAACAAATCTTCACATTCTTAGTAACCACCACACTATCGCCACATAAATTCACGGCGATAAGCTGTATCACTTTGGTACCGGGAGTATTGTAAGAATGATTGACCAAAATTCCGGAGGTATCCGTACCATCTCCCAAATCCCAGAAAAACTGGGAAGCCCCGATAGATGCCGATGCGTTCAAGAAGACACTATCACCACTAGTGGTGTAGCTGAAATCTGCAACCAGGCTGTCACAAACCTGAATGTTCACAGACATGGTATCATCATTACCACAACTATTAGCTGCTATTAAGCTCACATTGTAGTTTCCGGGAGCCGCATAATTATGAACAGGATTTAATCCGGTACCGGTATTCCCATCACCAAAAATCCATTGCAAAGTGTCTGCAGCTACCGTAGCTGACGCATCAAAAGTTACTTGCAGCAGGTTATTGGTATTGGTAAATGAAGCCGTAACAAGCGGACATAAAGTGGTAGTGAAATTAGAGTCTATCCAGGTGCTGGTTTGACTGCCACAGAGCTCCCGAATATAAACATCATAAGTGGTTCCCGCCATTAGTCCCGTTACACTCAAGGGCGATGCGGCATTTGGATATAATGTACCCGAACCTTGCGGTTGACCAGAAAGAACCACTTCAACCTCCGCATTCCCGGTAGAACCAGGCCAGACAATATCGGCTGAAGTAGTACTAATATTGGTAAAACTCATTTGAGTTGGAGGCAAGCAAGGCAGCAGATTACCTACCACGGAGAGCTGATCAATAGCCATATCACCCTGAAAGTTATTTACCGTCCCGGAAAACCTAAACCGCACTGTATCATCTGTATAGGCTGATAAACTAATACTATCCTGAAGCCAGGGAGAGAAGTTACTGGTCTGCTGTTGTCCGGTTATGGTAGTGAGCAAGGTATATCCCGAACCATTGTCTATTTCGATGGTAAAATTCCCGATACCTGCACCATAAAAATGGTAGGCAAACTTCAATCTTGGGGTAAGTACTTGCGAAGCAATAAAGATCTGTGGAGATTCTATGGTTGCCGTTCCAGCTCCGTTTGAAGCTTCAATATACAGGTAATTACCATTGACGATAAAATCGTTTTGGGGGCCCGTATTGAAGCTAGGCGTAGCACCAGAGCCGGTTCCCCAGCGTAATCCTGTATTTGACGGACGTATCCAACAAGGATCAATCTCATCACCGGTATTCTGTGCACCTACCCCTTCGGTCCAACTACCGGTATCAAAATCCTCCGCCCAGGGCGCTCCCAGAGCTGAACACACGGTACTTCCGGTTACAGGACCCAGCCATTCACTGACATCTGCCGTACCGCAACTATCACGAACCCTAATTTCATAGGTAGTTCCGGGGTTTAATCCGCCGATTACATAAGGATTGGCACCTGCTCCGGTTATAGTATATGGCAAACCGGAGCCCAAAGGTCTGTAACCAACTTGCCATTGAGCCGACCCTCCCGTGGTCCAGCTAACCGTAATGCTGGTACCGGTGGTGGCTGTAACTTGAAGGTTGGTAGGTGCAGGACAGGTAATATCATCTACCATAATCTCATCGATGGCGATATCACCTTGAAAGCCAGAATTGGTACCGCGAAACCGGATAGTGAGGGTATCCCCCAAATAGGCCAGAAGATCCACACTAGCCTGTAACCAGGCATCATTATTTCCGGTTTGCTGGGCTCCCACCAGACTAAACTCATTGGTAAAGCCTGAGCCATTATCAATATCAACCGTTAGTGAGTCGATATCCGGACCAAACATATGATACCAGAATACCAAGCGTGGGGCGGTCATGGTGGATGGAATATGAATGCGTGGCGTAGATATCTCACCCACACCGGGAGAGCCGCTGGCTTCTGTATAAATATACTTGCCATTCCCTCCAAAATCACCTCCTGGACCAGTGCCACCCGAAGCCGTAGGGCCGTTCCAGGTACCAAAGTTTGGGTTCTGATCACCAGGCCGTTTCCAGCATGGATCTATTAAATTACCATTATTGGCGGCTCCCAATCCTGTAGTCCAGTTGCCACCATCAAAGTTCTCTGTCCAGGGTGCAGAAATCGGTGAGCAATCTGTAGAAGCACAAACGCTAATCCAATCACTCAGGCTACCAGGGCCGCAACTGTCTCTTAAGAAAAAGCAGTAATCGGTAGCCGGCGTTAATCCGGTAATGGTAGTTGGATTGCTGGCAATACTGAGAGAAGTGCCACTTCCAGTGCCAGGAGTAAATCCGGGCGCACCATACTCAATGATCCAATTGGTTGCGCCACCGGTGGTCCAACTCAAGCCCACACTATTGTCTGAGGTACTGGTAACCAACAGATTAGAAGGCGAAGGACAACTACTGGTATCTATAAGTACTTCATCTACAGCAATATCACTTGAAAAGCCACTATTTACACCTGAGAACTGGATCATCACTGTATCTCCCAGGTAAGTATCCAGGTTGACAGTGGTGGTAATCCAACCGTCGGTATTGGAGGTTTGTTGTGAGCCTACCAGACTAAATACAGGCGTGAAACCTGTGCCATTATCAACGGAAACGTAGAATGAATCCACATCCGCTCCATAGATGTGATAAGCAAAGCTTAAGTTCACCGTACTCAGGGAGGGATCAAAGTACAATAAAGGGCTTCTGATTTGGCCAGTACCTGTAGCACCGCCGCTGGCCTCGGTATAAATATAATTTCCGCCACCACTAACATCGGCGGAAGGCCCTGTGCCCGCGGAGGGAGTTCCTCCTGTTCCTACGCCAAAATCAGGATTACCGCCATTCGGATTAGACCAACAGGGAGATATTTGGGTACCATTGTTGGCTCCTCCAAAGCCTGGTTGCCAATCAGTGCCATCAAAGTTTTCCGAAAATGGTAATAAAAACACGCCGCAGGTGGTGGTACCGGTAACTACATCACTCCAATCACTTACGGAAGCTACTCCACAACTGTCTCTTACATAAATGTCATAAGAAGTATTCGAGTTTAATCCGGTAATCGTGAAAGGATTCGTAGCAGCGGTAATTAGCGTTCCCGTTCCGAGGGTGAAACCCGGAGGACCGTATTCTATTTGCCAATCGGTGGCTCCTCCCGTGGTCCATCCTATCTGAATATCATTCCCGGAGGTTGATAATACATTTACATTAAAGGGTTTAGGGCAGAGCGGAGCGTCATCTATTTCTACATCGTCGATGGCAATATCGCCGGTTAAGGCAGAATTTACCCCTCTAAATCGAATGGCTAAGGTGTCACCCGCATAAGACGATATATCATAGGAAAAGTAAATCCAGGCATCATTGCTTGAAGTTTGTTGTTGACCATTGAGTACCAAGATATTGTTATTAAATCCCGTACCACTGTCGAGTTGAACCACCAAGGAATCCACGCCCGCACCATACATGTGATAGTAAAAACCTAAGCGTGGGTTTAAGAATGAGGCCGGGACAACAATGTCTGGAGAGGTAATCAGGCCTGCGCCCGTTGCTCCCCCACTGGCTTCCGTATAAATAAAGCCACCGAAACCACCATTTCCCGAAGAGGGGCCGGTATTGGCTGATTGGGTTCCTCCGGTCCACGACCCAAAATTTGGTCCCAGATCATCTGGCCTGCTCCAGCAAGATGAAATTTGGTTGCCTTCATTAAGTCCATTTGGTATACCAGCAACCCAATCAGATCCGTTGAAATCTTCAAGCCAGGGCGCTATGATGGCATCGCACTTCGTGATTCCCTGAACCGGTCCTTGCCAAATACTCACATCGCCTGCGGCACAGCTGTCTTTGACATAAATATCATATCGCGTATCGGCTGCCAGGCCCGTGATAGTAAAGGGATTTGATGTTGCCGCTACAATCGTCAAGGGTGCCGTTGAGCCAGATACCCGATATCCTATTAGCCAATTGCTTGCGCCACCGGTAGTCCATCCCATGCTTATGGAGTTTGAGGTACTGCTGATGAAGTTTAGATTGGTAGGTTCCGGACAGGTGATTGGAATAATACTCACCTCATCTATAGCGATATCTCCTGCGAAGCCTTGATTCTCACCAAGAAATTTAACCTGAACCGTATCACCGGAAAAGGAAGAAAGATCAACATTCTGCAGTTGCCAGGGAGAAGACTGCGTGGATTGCTGTGGCCCAACCAGACTAAAGACCTGGTTATAAGCCCCTCCATTTGAACTCACCTCTACCCATAGCGAATCTATATCACCACCGAACATATGCGTACGAAACACCAAAGCAGGATTCATAAGACTTGCAGGAATGAACACCTTAGGCGTGGTAATCTCCCCAACTCCCGGATTACCACTTGCCTCGGTAAAAATGTAATTTCCGGTACCGCTATGATCCGTAAGGGGACCAGTCCCAAATCCAGACGAACCAGTAGGCCCGGAACGCGTACTAAAATTTGGATTGGCATTTGACGGCCGTTCCCAGCAAGGATCTATCACATTGCCATTATTCTGTCCGCCTGTACCAGTGGACCAGGCAAATGAATCAAAATTTTCAGTCCAGGGTGCGGTTTGAAAGGAACACAGCGTAGCTTCCATCTGAGGGCCTACCCAATCGCTCACATCACCAAGGCCACAACTATCCCTAACAAAAACTTCGTAGTTGGTTCCAGGTGTGAGACCTGTGATCGTGAATGGGTTAGTGTTTGCGGCAACTATACTGAGTGTTGCACCTGAGTTAAGCGGACGGTATCCAATTAACCAATTGCTCGCCCCTCCGGTAGTCCATGCAACGTCAATCGTGGTAGTACTGGGGTTGGATAAAGTTAAGGAAGATGGTGGTGAACAGGTGACTGTTTGCACGGCTACTTCATCTATGGAAATATCAGCGGCAAAATTGTTGTTTACACCTACGAACTTAATGGCTATGGTATCGCCTGCATAGGAGGCTAGTGATACAGATGCTGGTATCCAGGCATCTGCGTTGGAAGTTTGTTGCTCTCCAAGGATGGAAAATACCGGGGTAAATCCAGTGCCGTCATCTACTTCAATGTAAAGTGAATCTATGCCGCCGCCATACATATGATAAACAAATTCCAGCGCTGGTTGAGGCAAGCTGGTAGGTATATAAATAAGTGGTGAAGTGATTTCTCCTGCTCCCGGGGCGCCGCTGGCTTCGGTGTAAATGTAATTTCCTGCACCGCTAAAATCACCATTGGGACCAGTACCTGCAGAATTGGTTCCTCCGTTGCGGGTGCCAAAATTTGGATTTCCGGGAGGTCTGCTCCAACAGGGTGATATTTGATTGCCCCCATTGCCTCCTCCGAATCCGGAAACCCAATCCGCACCATCAAAATTTTCGTTGTAGGGAGCGTTAAAAACTCCGCATAAGGTGGTGAAATTCAATGGTCCATCCCAGGTACTCACATCTCCGGGGCCACAGCTATCTCTTACATAAACATCATAATTGGTGCTGGGGGTTAATCCCATAAGGGTATATGGATTAGTTAAGGCCGACACAAGGATACCCGAACCCGGAGTGAACCCCGCTGGACCATATTCCAATTGCCAGGCGGTAGCCCCACCCGAATTCCATATTAATCCCACATTATCAGATCCCACGGTAGTGAAACTGAGCCCGCTAGGTGGAAGGCAAGTGGGTGCAGGCATATGATGTACCACTATCTTCCAGGTACCATTCACCACCTTTTGAATTTGCGAATTACAAACCGGGAACTGTCCGAAGGTTCTGAACGCGTGTAGAAAAAAGTCAAGGTCGCCAGTAACTGAAATACCGTTAAAATCAGTGATCCCGGTACGAGCATAACTAAACACCCCCGCAGAATCCCAGTTGGGATCACCATTGGTAACCGCCGGTTCTTTTATGGAAGTGTTGGTGAGTTCAAGGTATGAACCTTGTTCTGAAACCCAGCCACTGCCGGCAACTGTGGCTTCTATATCGTAATAAACATCTACTGCCGTCACAAAATTACCTACGGGAATGCTTACCGTTAAAGTATCGGTACAGCCATAACTCTCGTCGGCCGTGCTTATAAAGGCTTGATATTCAGTAGGTAAATCGCCACCGTTGTAGGTAGCACTATCTTTCTGCGCGGTGACTGACAGGAATGTCAACCACAGGCAGGTCAGGGTTAGGATTTTTTGCATTCAATCGGGTTTAACCTCAGCAATTTAAGATTTATCCCTGACATTTATGCAATAGCAAATTTGACGGCCTGAGAGTGCCTCTATCTCACTATAATTTGATTAGTGATGAGACCATCGGCTGTAAGTATTTTTAAGGTATAAACTCCGGGAACCAGATCCGACAGATCTAAGCTTACAACATCTTCATGTTCAGCCTTCATATCCTTGCGAAGCAAGACTTTACCGTCCATACCAACTATTGCTAATTCTCTGGCATTCATTGACTTGGCGTCCCACTCCACGTACACAAGATCATCTACAGGATTCGGGTATATTTTAACATGAGATGACCATTCCAAATCTTCCATACCAATTTCATTTAACCGGTAACTCTTCACGCTCACATCTCCACAATCGTTGGTAATGGTAAGCTTAACGGTATAAAACAATCCCGGTACTACGTAAGTATGCAATGGTTGTGAAACACCACTGGCGGTATTGCCGTCACCAAAATCCCAGTCGTAGGTAGAAGCATGTTGCGAAGCGGTTGCATCAAATTGTACATCCATTCCATTTGCTCCGGTACCTAAAACGGTGGCTGTCCACTCGGCGATTGGTGGAAGGCAGACTTTTATGGTTTTCTGCGCGGTGGCGCTGTCTCCACACGCATTCACTACCGTGAGTCTTACCAGCTTGCTTCCGGCTGAGGCATAAATATGCTTCGCAATAAGGCCGGTGGTATCAGATCCATCTCCCAGATCCCAATAATAGAGAAGTCCTCCCTGAGTGGAGCTGGCATCTAACACTACGGTGTCGCCAAGTTGCGTATTCGTAAAATTTGCCAGCAGGGAGTCGCAGACTATTACTGTATCAATCATCGTGTCAATGTCACAAATATTGTAAGCATAGAGGCTCACCACATAGGTGCCCGCCATGGCGTATTGGTGTACCGGGTTTGCGAATGAAGTGTCATTTCCATCTCCAAACTGCCAGTAAACTGAATCAGCATTTGTTGTGCCCGAACTATTAAATCCAGCGGTCAGGATATTCGTATTATAAGTAAAACTTGCATTGATCAATGGACAGGGATCAGTGGTTAAAGTGTCCCAGATCCAACTGGTATAAACTCCTGTACTACAGCTATCTCTGATATAAACCAAATAGCTGGTTGAAGCCTGCAGATTTGTAATATCAAATGGGGAGGTCACCCCGGTATAGAGATCTCCTGAGCCTTGGGGTTGACCTAGAAGAACTACTTCCACTTCCGATGAGGGATTTGGACTGGCCCAACTCACCCTTGCGGTAGTGGCGGTAATATTACTGAAACTAATATTGGTTGGATCCCCACAAGGATTGGCATCCGAAATTATACTTAGTTCATCCAGTGCAATGTCCCCGTTAAATGTGGTATTGGTTCCCTGAAATCTTATCGTAATAGTATCGCCTAAATAATTGGTGAGGCTTATGGAATCAAACTTCCAGGCGGCGGTGGCGCTAAACTGCTGTTGACCTGTTAGGGTAAATTCATTGGTGAAGCCACTGCCATCATTGATATCTACTTTTAAAGAGGTAATTCCAAGCCCATACATATGGTAGGCAAACTTTAACCTGGGATTCACCAGATTGGATGGAATGTAAATGGAAGGAGAAGAAATTTCTCCGGTTCCTATTCCACCACCACTAGCTTCGGTATAGACATACTTGCCCGTTCCTCCGTAGGGACCGGAAGGGCCGGTTTGAAAAGAAGTGCTTGCTCCTGCCAGCGGACCAAAATTGGGATTATTGGCATTAGGCCTCGACCAACATTGACTGATCTGATTATTGGCATTCAAGGCACCTGTACCAGGTACCCATTCTGCACCATCAAAACTCTCATTCCAAGGAGCAGTGACTAAACCGCAGGAAGTAGAAACAGAAAGTGGTCCGGTCCATAAACTAACATCACCGGCAGCACAGCTATCTTTAACATAAAAGTCATAGGATGTTGAAGGGCTAAGGCCACCCACCACAAATGGATTTGTGGTAGCGGAGAGAATGGTGAGTGGGGCTGGACTTCCCGTCGGCCGATAACCCACCAGCCAATTGGTGGCTCCTCCGGTGGTCCAACTCAAGGTTACTGAAGTAGTAGTTTGAGCGGTAGAAACCAGATTATCAGGGCGAGGACAGGTAGGCGCCTCCCCGATCCAGAAATCATCAATAGCAATATCACTTAAAAAGCCTCCTGCATTGCGATGCGCAACAAATCTGAATTGTACCGTATCATTCACATAAGCACTTAGCGAAGAAATCTTTTCGGCCCAAGGATCGGCTTCTCCTGTTTGTTGCTGACCGTTTACGCTGGAAAGGAAAGTCCATGATCCATTGTGAAACACGCTCACATCAATTTTGGAGATGGAGGCACCGTACATATGATACCAATATCTCATTTCCGGTGTGCTGAGTGTGGATAAATCATAAGCTGGTGATATCAAGACCGCGGAGTCTAATAACCCGCCAAAGTTCTCCGTATACAAATACTTTCCTGATCCAGTAGTATGATCAGAGGTAGGACCGGTATTAAAACTTGATGTGGCACCGGTCTCTAGTTTCCAATAATATCCCGTGGTAGCATTTCTATTCCAACACATATCAATCGAACCCGGATCGGTAATGTTTATCCCTGGAACCCAGGTAGCCCCATCAAAATTCTCGGTTACCGGGGTGGCGAATACCGAGCATAGGGTTATATCGTTTACCGGCCCTTCCCAGGCACTCACACTCATGGCTGAGCAGCTGTCTCGAACATAAATATCGTAGGCTGTATTGGGCGCCAATCCAGTTAGGGTAAAGGGATTGGTGGAAACACCAACCAGGGTACCCGTGCCGGGAGTAAATCCAGTTGGACCATATTCAATCTGCCAATCGATGGCTCCACCGGTAGTCCAACTCACCACAAAACCATCACTGGTGGGAACAGTGGCTAAACCAAAGGGTTTAGGACAGGCTGGAGCTTCATGAATATCAATATCGTCTATGGCTGCGTCTGCAAGCGTACTGAAACTGGACTTTGAAGCCTTAAATCTCAATACCACCGTATCATTGGCGTAGTTAGATAAACTGATGATTGCCTCTTTCCATGAATCGGTGGGAGATACTTGCTGCTGACCAGTCCAGGACTGCAGGGACGAAAATCCGCTGCCATTGTCAATTTGCACTTCCAATGAACCTATACCAGAACCGTACATATGATACCAGAAGCTCAACTCCGGAACATTGAGCGCACTCAGGTCAATCGGTGGCGTTTCAACATAGGTGTCAAAAGGAGGTGAACCCCCGCTAAAAATTGACTCTGCAAAGAGGTACTTTCCTGTTCCGGAGGTATGGTCACCTGAAGGGCCGGTAAAGTTTGAAACAAATGGCGGTGGACCCGGTCTCCATACATAATCAACCAGCGGGTATCTCACCCAACAATTGGCAATATCTCCTGTGTCATTAAAGTTTGACCCCGGCACCCACTGCGCCCCGTCAAAAGTCTCAGAGAACGGAGCTGCTATCGGCAAACAGGAAGTGGCGGCCGTCACAGGTCCCAGCCAATCACTGAGATCAGTAGCCGAACAACTGTCGCGCACGTAAAAATCGTATGTACTGGCACTATTTAAGCCAGTTACGGTATAAGGGTTGGTAGCAACGTTAAGCACTGTGCCGTTACCTTGAGTGAAACCAGCCGGACCATATTCAATTTGCCAGTTGGTAGCTCCGCCGGAGGTCCACGAGAGTGTAACATCATTGGCTCCAGAGCTAACCAGAGTCAGCGCTGCTGGTTTCGGACAAGTAGGCTGTTCATGAATATCTACATCATCAATTGCCGTGGCAACGGAAAAAGCCGTAGAACTGGTTCTGGTAGCTCTAAACCTCACCTTAATAGTGTCATTTGCGTAAGCGGAGAGATTGACTACTGCCTCTTTCCAGGCCTCCGTTTTTGAACTATGTTGAGGGCCGCTATAGCTTAATTCCGTATTCCAGGAAGCACCATCAAAAACATCTACCACCAAAGAATCAATGTCAGTACCAAACATATGATACCAGAAGGTCATTTCAGGGATAGTAAGTGCCGTAAGATCAATGAGCGGGGTGGTTAGTTCTGTGGCAGTATTCGCCGTTAGTCCCGCCCCAAAAAGCCTATCTGCATTTATAAACTTACCTGTGCCGCTGGTGTGATCTTGAGATGGACCAGTATTAAAGGTAGTATTGCTGGTACTGGGTTTCCAGATATAGGTAACCGATTCATCCCGCTCCCAACAAGGATCAATTGAACCTGCATTTACAAAGCTACCCGGCACCCATGCAGAACCATCAAAGGTCTCCAGAAATGGGGCATTAACCGGATTACACGAAGTACTGCCTGAGACCGGTCCGTCCCAAAGCGACAAATCACCCGGACCACAACTATCACGCACATAGAATTCATAAGCAGTACTGGGGGAAAGCCCCGTGAGTGTAAAGGGATTGCTATTCACCACAATGCTGGTTCCCGTACCCTGCGTAAATCCCGGACTACCATATTCGAGAATCCAGTTAGTAGCCCCACCGGTGGTCCATGAAAGCTTCATAGTGGTATTGGTGGCCCCAATGATCTTTAAGTCTTGAGGCCTGGGACAAGTGGGTTGTTCGTCTATATCAAAATCGTCAATGCAGATATTAGAATTAAAGCCAAAGCCTTGATTTATAGACCAAAACCTGACAATAATAGTATCATTTATATAAGCGCTTAAGTTTACAATGGCCTCTTTCCAGGCCTCGGTATCGCTGGCCTGTTGCTGACCGGTTTTCGTGTAAACCTTGGTATAGGTCAAGCCAAAGTCATTTGAAACATACACCAGTAATTTGTCAATATCGGCCCCAAACATGTGATACCAAAAGCTTAATTGAGGATTGGTGAGGGAAGAAAGATCAATTAAGGGGCTCAAAATTTCGGCCGTGTCTGCGGTAGAACCAAACTGAGTGTTCTCAGAATAGATGTACTTACCGGCGGTAGTACCGGTAGTATGATCAACATTTGCCCCGGAAATAAAGGTTGAAAATGCCGGTCCTGTTTTAAAGAAAAATGTATTGCTGAGATCTCTTTGCCAGCAACTATCAATGGTCCCGGGGTCATTGTTGAAGGTTCCTCTGTCAAACTGTGGTCCATCAAAGGCCTTGAAGTATGGAGCTGACTTTATCCCACAAAGAGTAGAAGTACTCACGGAGCCAGACCATGGGCTAAGGTCGTTCAAACCACAATTATCGCGCACCACGAATTCATAGTTGGTAGAGCCACTTAGACCGGTAACGGTAAATGGATTGGTACCCGCTGAAACTAAAGTTCCGGTGCCGGGAGTGAAGCCCGGGCTCCCATATTCTATCTGCCAATTAGTAGCACCTCCGGAGGTCCATCCCAGGGTTACACGATCGTAAGATCGGGCAAGAACCTGAAGATTGGTAGGTTTAGGACATGAGGGTTGCTCATGAATATCCAGATCATCGATCGCGATGTCCCCCTGAAAGCCGAAGGTGGCTTGTATGGCCAAAAAGCGGATGGAAATTGTAGCATTGGCATAGGCCGAAAGATTAATGATACTCTCCTTCCAAGGATCGGTATTGGCGTTTTGCTGCTGCCCAACAATCGTTAATAAATCCGTATAGGTATTCCCACCATTACTTGATACTTGTACCTTTAAAGTACCGATATTATTGCCAAACATATGATACCAAAAGGTGAACTCAGGGATCGTCAATGGGCTGAGATCGATCTCAGGGGTAGTAATAATTGCAGTATCCGGAAAGGTTCCAAAAGTATTGACGTCGGAGTAAATAAATTTGCCCGTCCCACTGGTATGATCTGCCGATGGCCCGGTAAAAGTAGAGACAAAAGTCGGCGGCCCTGGTTCCCAGGTCATATTGTTCATCCAATTTCTGGTAAAGCAGGTATCTACGGTTCCGATACCATTGAATGGCCCAACTGCCCAGTCAGGAGAATCAAAATTCTCAGCCCAAGGGGCAGGGGTAGTAGCGCAATTCGTTTTAACGGTTTGAAAGTTAGTCCAGAAACTGACGTCATTTAGACCGCAACTATCTCGAACCTGAATCTCGTAACTGGTACTCGGGTTGAGCGCGCTCAGCGTGTATGGGTTCGTGGATACATTCACCAAAGTTTTATTGCTGGGGTTGGACAGGGGCCAATATCTTACCTGCCAATTGGCAGCACCGCCGGTTACCCAGGCGAGATCTACTGAGTTGGCGCTTATGTTGGAAACGGATGCTGAATTTGGTTGAGGACAGGTAGGAGGAGGTGCGTAATACACGGTTACCTTGAAACTGCCATTGGGCACTTGCTGAAAAGAACTGTTACATCCAAAACCGCCCCAGGTTCTAAAAGCATGAAGTCTAAAAGTTACCATCCCTCCTGCCGGAACAATACCATTGGCAATGTTTAAGCCCGTTCTATTGTAACTATACAGTCCACCCACGGTTTGTGGGGCTCCTGATGTTATGGCTGCTTCGGCGTTACCGGTAGTTATACACTCCACGTAAGATCTTTGCTCTGTAATCCATGCGCCACCCAGGGCATTCATGTCGTACTCCACATCTACGCCGGTCACATATTGACCCGCTGGCACGCTCACGCTGAGGTCAGCAGAACAGGAGGAGTTGACACCAACTACCGGGTTCGCGTTTAATTCGGTAGAAATAATACCTGAGGTATAAGTTGCGGTGGCCGACTGAGCCACTAATCCTTCGACACTAAGAAGGAGAATTACCAGAAGGAAAGTGCTTTTGTGTACGATTCTCATTTTAGAACGCTTAGTTTTCATGGAGAAAATTAATAAATACAACTGCCATTTAACCAGTATAATATGTTATAATTAGTGAGTTCTACGTTTGATTTATTAAGCGATACTTTTTTACCAATGGACTGGATTATAAATTTAACAAAGCGTAAACTTGCAGCTATGAAAAGTGGTTTTTTAGCGCTGTTTTTGTTGGTTTTAAGTAGCATTTCTGCTCAAGAGTTCTCCTATCAGCTTGCGATGCTAAAATACAATGGGGGTGGCGACTGGTATGCGAATCCTTCCGCACTTACCAATTTAGCTTTGTACGCTAACAATCAGCTAGGTACCGACATCAACCCTGAATATGAGGTCGTGGATGCTGAGGGGCAGGAAATTTTCAATTATCCATTTATTCATATGACCGGTCATGGCAATGTCGTCTTCAATGACAGCGAGCGAAGGAATATCAGGATGTACCTGGAATCTGGTGGTTTTCTTCATATCGACGACAATTATGGTATGGACAAGTTTATTCGACCCGAGCTGCAAAAATTATTTCCCTCTCAACAACTGGTAGCGCTTTCACCAAATCACCCCATTTTCTCGGCCTACTACGAATTTCCTGATGGCCTCCCTAAAATCCATGAACACGATCAGAAACCACCTCAAGCCTACGCTATTTACATCCAGGATCGCATGGTGGTTCTCTATACGCATGAATCGGATCTAAGCGATGGCTGGGAAGACCAGGAAGTGCACAATGATCCTCATGAAATAAGGATTAAAGCTTTGCAAATGGGCGTCAACATTCTCACCTATGTCTTTTTGAGTTCGGAACAGTCCTGATGCGTCCTATACAAAAGTTGAATCCCGATCAACTCCGGTTTATTGAAAATCATCTGAAGGTTGATGTGGTTAAGCTCAGATTGAAATATCATCAAGACCGCGATAAGACCTACTTAATTGACCAGATTTATGCCCGGCAAAAGCTGAAAAAAAAATTACCGGAATGGGTTTCCAAAAGTCAAATTCAATTTCCCACCGGCCTTTCCCTGGAGCAAGCCAGCTCGCAGGCTACCGCCTGTTTAAAAGCCGCAAATATTGGTGGTGATGAATTTATAGATCTTACTGGTGGACTGGGAGTTGATGCTTATTACCTATCGCAATCCTTCAATAGTTCGGTTTATGTTGAAAAGCAAGCAGAATTGAGCCTCTTTGCACAACACAACTTTGACATACTAGCGTCGAAAATCAAAGTCATAAATGCCGATGCCACCCGCTTACTGCAGTCTTCAGAAGCTGACTTTATTTACCTGGATCCGCACCGCAGAGATCAGGCAAATCGCAAGCAATTTCTACTCAGCGATTACGATCCAAATGTCATCCAAATGCTGCCTCAATTATGCATCAACGGACGCACTACTTTGATCAAAACCAGTCCGATGCTAGACATCAATATGGCGATAAATCAGCTTTTAAATGTGGCTGAAGTTTGGGTTATTAGTGTCGGAAACGAGTGTAAGGAGGTCCTGTATCTTTTACAGGCAAAGCAGGTAGATTCTGTTCTAAGACGTTGCTGGAATTTGCAATCCAGCCGGATTCAATACTTTGAACATGCCCCTGCGAATAAGGAAGTTAAACCAGATCTGACAGCACCACAAAGCTATCTATACGAACCAAATGCATCCGTATTTAAAGCCAACTTACAAGACGAACTGGCTCAATCCTTTCAGCTGACAAAACTGGCAGCCAATAGCCATGTTTATACCAGTCCTGAGTTGCAGCCTGACTACCCCGGTCGGACTTATCAAGTTAAGCGAATCTGGAAGGCATGGGACAAGGAGTTAAAAGGAGGTCGTTATAATCTGGTAAACCGCAATTTTCCGGAGAAAAACAAAGTCATTGAGAAGCGGATGAGGTTTAAACCTTCGGATCGGGACTTCATCCTTGCCACTAGCCTGCAAAACGGGAAGTCTGTGTTCATAGAATCACGCCTGGTAAGCACTACAGAATAAGCTAAAGCCCCTTTCACTAATTCAAGGGCGTTAGTTCGCGGAAACTACCTACACATTTGGTAATTTAGTAGGGATATACAAATGAGTAAAACTCTTCCTTATCTGCTGATATTCTGTGTTTTGACTGTTCTTTCGCAAGTTCTTGCTCAAGATCAGCAGGGCTTTTTTATTCAGAATCAAGGACAATGGTCAGGAGACTTTCACTATAAGATGCCTTTAAAACAAGGGGCATTTTTTTTTGATCGACAAGGGTATTCCGCACTGTTTTACCAGGCTTCCGCGCAAGAGGATCGACACCATCACCCTCACAGCCTGCCTCACCAGCGGAAAGGATTGGTCATTAAAATGAACTGGGTGGGGCCAGAATTATCCACACCGGTTCCTAACGGAGAAGAACCCACTGCATTCTATCATAACTATCTCACCGGAGATGACCCAGCCAATTGGCGCTCGCATGTACCTGTGTTCAAGGAAATGCTTTACCAGAATCTTTACCCACACATTGATGTGCGATACTTTGGGGAATACGAGGGCTTGAAATATGATATCATTGTCAATCCTGGGGGAAAACCAGAAAATATCGCCATGCGCTATCAGGGTCTTCAATCCATGACTATACAAGAAGGAAAGCTGGTATTGCATCATGCTCTGGGAAACCTTGAAGAGTACATTCCGGAATGCTATCAGCTAATCGAGGGTCAAAAACATCAGGTGCGCTGTGAATATAAACTGGTGAACGACCGGGTGCAGTTCAAAATTGGTAAGTACAATAAAGCTTATGCCCTCATTATTGATCCCTTGCTCATCTTCTCCAGTTATATCGGTGGACCGGGTACCAGTTGGGGATTTACGGCCACCTATGGCAAAAATGACCAGTTCTACGGTGGTGGAGTCGCTTTTGATCAGGCCTACCCCACTACACCCGGTGTCTTTCAGGACAGTCTGGATGATCTGGTGGACATGGCGATTAACAAGTTTTCTGCCGATGGAGGCTCATTAATTTACGCCACTTATATCGGAGGCAAGCGACATGATATTCCGCATAGCCTTGTGGCCAATAGCCGGGATGAACTCTTTATAGTAGGGAATACAGGCTCGGATGATTTCCCCATGGCGGGCAATCCTTTTCAGGCAAACTATCAGGTAGGACAGCCTTACAACCTTCCCTATTCAGGATTCAACTTTCCAACTGGTTCCAATTTAGTGGTGTCCCGGCTTAGCGCCGATGGCAGTCAGTTGCTAGCCAGCACCTATCTGGGAGGAAGCGTAGCGGAAGGCTTAAATATCTACGTCAATAATAATTATGGCGACTATGCACGAAGCGAAATTATTACCCTGGGAAATGACAAGGTGGCAATAAGCTCTTCTTCCCTTTCGCCAGACCTCCCCCTTAACAGAGTAGGTACTCTTGCCAACGATAGCTCACAGAACGCGGTGATTATGGTCTTTAATGAAAACCTAAACAATCTTATTTGGGGGAATTATTTTGGTGGCAGCGGCACCGAAACCGGATACTCGGTGCGTACCGACGGAAGTTATGTGTATTTGGGAGGATCCACCAACAGCATTGATTTACCCACCCACACCCAGGCGCAGCAGGATAGCTTAGGCGGGAATTATGATGGATACATCGCCAAATTTGACGCGTCAAATGGCAATTTCGTGGCCGGTACCTATATGGGAACGGGAGCCAAAGAACAGAACTTTATTATTGAAGTTGATCGATTGGGTGATGTCTACGCCTATGGTCAGTGCGCACAGACCTTCGAAATTTCGCCCCAGGTTTACGCGGTACCGGGCGGAAGACAATTCATCAGAAAATACGATCCCGGACTGGACACCTTGTTGTTAGCTACGCAGATAGGCAGCGGCTTTAACAAGTCAGATCTTATTCCAACTTCCTTTATGGTAGATCGCTGTTTGAATATTTATCTGAGTGGCTGGAATGGACACAGCAATATTGCCGCCAATAATTTCATCAATGCCAACACCAATTTACTGCCGGTCACCATTGATGCCTTCCAGGATAGTACCGATGGTAGTGATTTCTATTTTATGATTTTAAACCGAAACGCCGATAGCCTGCTTTTCGGATCCTACTTTGGCGGTAGTTCACATGAGCACGTGGACGGTGGCACCAGTCGGTTTAGTCCTGAAGGAGTGGTTTATCAGGCCGCTTGCGCGGGATGTAGAACCAGAGATGGCTTTCCAACTACTCCAAATTCGTTTTCACCTACCAAACCCAGTTCGGAATGCAATTATGGTGCGATTAAGTTTGATTTTCAAATAACCGTACGCTCCATTCCCGACATTAACTTCAGCACTGATGTAGATACCTTATGTGACCAGCTCCAAGTTAAGATGTCAAATAAAAGTCTGAATGCCAATCAGTTCATCTGGGATTTCGGCAATGGTCAAAGCTCCAACCTGGCCGAACCCACAGTAACCTACGACAGTCTTGGTATCTACACCATTACCCTGATCGCACGTGACACTTTATGCGACATTTCTGATACCAGTACTATCGTGGTGGAGCATGACCAGGGAGAAAAACCCACTTCCGATTTTTCTGTGGACTACACCGGTTGTGATAAAAATTATTGGGTGAGTATGACCAACCTTTCAGAAGGTGCAGATACCTATACCTGGCATTTTGGTGATGGGGCGTCCTCTGGTAGTTATGAGCCTGTTCATGGTTATCAAGACACCGGAACCTATCTAATTAGTCTCATCGCTTACGACAGCGTTTGTGATAAAGCCGATACGGCCACGTTTCAGGTATCTTTTGCAGATACCGTTCCTGATCCTCAGCTCTTCATTGATTATGATGAATGTAAAGGAGGACGTCTGGATATTTTGGTAGGAAATGACCGCCAACGTTATACCTACACCTGGTACCTCAATGGTTTATTGGCTGATGTAAGTCGCAACCCTTCCCTGGTGGTAGAGCAAGCCGGTTTGGTAGAAGTTAAGGCAGAGATCTTTGACAGTCTCTGCAATAACTTATTCAGTATAGAAGAATCCTTTTTCCTGGAAAGAATCAGCCTTCCCACTTACATTCCCAACATCTTTACGCCCAATGAGGATGACATAAATGAGGAGTTCTTCATTTCTGGTATTGCCTGTGGCGAGAATACCTCTATCCATATTTTTAATCGCTGGGGGCAGACTGTATTTGAATCAGATAAGCCATTTGAAGAGTTCTGGGATGGCACAATCAACGGAAAAAGGGCTCCAGACGGAGTCTATTCCTACCTCCTGAAAAATGGTAAATCAGAACGACGAGGCCATCTTACTGTTATTCATTAAACAGAAGCTCATAATCTATCTCAATATTCTGAATAAACTCTTTCGCAGCAGCAATATCATTGGATAAAATCCGATCGCTTTCAATAAATGGTACCACTTCTCTAAAGGCATCGAGGATACCGGTTAAGAATTCAGAGCTGCGATCCTTTCTGAAGAATAAAGCCTGTGAAGCGGAGATGAGCTCTATCGCCAATACGGTTTCCAGGTTTTCTACCACTCGCAGAGCTTTCGTAGCCGCATTGGCACCCATACTTACATGATCTTCCTGACCATTGGAGGAAACAATGGAATCTACCGATGCCGGCGTGCATAACTGCTTATTTTGACTCACGATGGCCGCGGCGGTGTACTGAGCAATCATCAATCCCGAATTTAAACCGGAGACTGCCACCAGAAATGGAGGTAAGTCCCTCTGTCCGCTTACCAACAAATAGGTGCGACGCTCAGAAATGCTCGCCAATTCAGCCATGGCCATGGCCAAATAATCAAGATTTAAAGCCAAGGTTTGACCGTGAAAATTTCCACCGGAAATAATTTTATCCTCCTTGGGGAATATGGTAGGGTTATCCGTGACCGCATTCATCTCCGTCACAAACACCTCTTCCACCCTTTTCAGCACATCTTTAGAAGCGCCGTGCACCTGAGGAATGCAACGGAAAGAGTATGGATCCTGAACATGCTCCTTGGCACGAGTTATCATTTTACTTCCTTCCAAAAACTCATTGATTCGTTTGGCCGTAATCAACTGACCTTCATGCGGTCTTATCTGGTGCAAAAGTGGGTCAAATGGTTCCGAACGACCATCAAAAGCTTCCAGCGATAATGCTCCAATCAGATCCGCCAGGTACATTAAGCGCTTAAAGCGAAGAATAACATTTAATCCTATGGCCGACATAAACTGCGTACCATTCAGTAAGGCTAATCCTTCCTTGGATTGAAGCACCAGGGCTTCCAGACCTTCTTGCTCCAGAATCGCTTTACTGGGATAAGATTTACCATCGAAATAAAATTCTCCTTCACCCAACAGCGCTAAGGAAAGATGCGCCAGTGGCGCTAAGTCGCCAGACGCCCCCAGCGAACCTTGTTCATAGACCTTGGGATAAAGTCTGTGGTTATAGAAGTACAGCAGCCTGTCAATCACCTCAACGGATACCCCGGAATGCCCAAAGGCCAGTGAGCGAGCCTTTAGCAACAACATTAGCCTAACAATAGAGCTATCCAATATTGCACCGGTACCGGTGGCATGAGATCGTACCAAATTGTCTTGCAAGGACGACAAGTCTTTGCCTTCAATAGAGATATTGCATAATGACCCAAATCCGGTGTTTATACCATAAATGGGTTTTTTCTGGCTGAGGATTTTCTTTTCCAGATAACGCCGGCAATTAATGACGGCATTCTTACACTCTTCAGAGAGTCCGAGGGGAACCTCCTTGTCCAGAATAAGTTGTAACTGCTTGAGGTCAATCTCCTTAAAGCTGATTTGAAAACGATCAGTGTGCTCCATACTGTTGTTGCTCATTGGAAAAATACTCCAGTAATTCAATTCGCTTCAGTTCCCTTTGCTTTCCGGTCGACATTTCTTTCAGAATATAGATTTCGTTTTCAATTTCCTGAGAACCTATCAAGACCACCTTGTCGATTAGTCTCTTATTGGCATAATCAAGCTGCTTGCGAAGTTTGGCGGAATCGGGATATACCTCTGCCTTTATTCCCATATCTCGCAACTCATTGGCCAGGTGTAAACTAAACAAGGCTTCTTCCCGACCAAAATTTACAAATAGAACTTCTGTACCAGCCTGGTTCATTTCAGGAAAGCTCTCCAGTTCGTCCATAGCCAGTTGTATGCGATCCAGACCAAAGGAAATACCCACGCCTGACATTCCCTTGAGGCCAAACACGCCGGTGAGGTCATCATAGCGTCCACCACCCCCTACGGAGCCAAGATTCACAGCTTTCACTTTTACTTCAAGTATTGCTCCGGTGTAGTAATCCAATCCTCTGGCCAAACTAAAGTCGAAAACGATCTCGTTCCCAAAACCCGAATTAGCACTCTGCTCCAACAAGAAGCTGATTTCTTCCAGGCCTTTGGTTCCAATTTCAGAATTGGCCAGAATTTCTCGAAGCAAATTCAGTTGGGATTCAGAATTACTGTCAACCAATAGCTCGCCAAGTTGCGCAACTAGCGCTTCAGGAAATGATTTTTCGCGCAAGAGTTTGGATACTCCATCCCAACCAATCTTATCCAATTTATCCAGGATCTGTGTAAATTCATTTAGCCGATCAGCAATTGAAAAGCGCTCAGCAAATCCCGACAAAAGTTTGCGGTTATTGATATGAATGGCAACCGGCAGGCCTAACTTCTGAAATACCTCATCATATATGCGAATAAACTCGAGCTCGAGCATTAGCGAATTCGACCCAATGGCATCAGCATCACACTGATAAAACTCTCTGAATCGGCCCTTTTGTGGTCGGTCTGCCCGCCACACCGGTTGAATTTGATATCGCCTAAAAGGGAAGCTAAGGTCATTTTGATTTTGAACCACATAACGTGCAAAAGGCACCGTAAGATCATACCGCAGTGCCTTGTCTGAGATGCTATTCGCAAAAGATGGTGAATCGCCTTGCTTAAAAGCAGATTCATCACTCTTCTTTATAAAGTCGCCATTATTGAGGATGCGAAATATCAGTTTGTCACCCTCCTCACCATACTTACCGGTAAGGGTAGAAAGATTCTCCATCGCCGGGGTCTCAATCGGGCTATAGCCGTATTTTTCAAATACCTTCTTCATGGCAGAAGTAATAAACTCTCGCTTCTGCATCTCAACAGGCAACAAATCTCGAGTGCCTTTTGGAAGGCTGGGTTTTACCGACATAGCATCTTTATTGAAGGCGCAAAATTAGTAAGAATGAGAAGACTTAAGTCCCCCGGAATAATGGGTCGGTTTCGCAGGAATGATAAATCTCCTTAAAGGCCTCTTTCCTACTCAAAAAGTGCCACCTTATGCTGTTATGAGCGAAGTTGTTCAGGATATTGGCATCATGGTATACTACCTTGGCCAGGCCGTTAAATCCATACTCCTGAAAGATTAACAGGCTCATACATAGTGCCCTTACCTTCTGTTCGGAATCGTTTAGTTCTTGCCAATGATCTCGGTATATACCCTGCAATTTTGTGGAGCTCAATGCCAGATAGCGCTTCATGGTTGCGGGCGAAACCTTCTGATAATTAAGCCGGTGATAGCTGGGATCAGCTGCGCTATAAATCAACTCAAACTGATCTCCAATCTCCAGGGGCATCCCGTTATCTGCTAACATGGAGAGCCTATATCTGCCTACGTAGGCCTTCTCCTGTATCAGACTGTCACCCACAAAGAATTGATAAATGACACGTTTATTGGCGACACCTACCACCTGCGCTTCGGTGCGCACAGAATCACCATTGACCTTTAGGTTGAAATAAAACTTATAGGCCTGCCAGATTGATACGGCGGCGAAAATCACTACAAAAAAGAGTATGATCCCTTTTTGGTACTCCTTATTCTGCTGCTCTTCCCGTTGCTTTCTAAATTGACGTACCCGTTCCCGATATTTGGCCTTGGCCTTTTCTTCTGCCGCTTTACGCATCAAATCGTAAAAGCGCTCCTTTTCAGCTTTAGTAAATGAGCTTTTCCGGGCTTTTCTAACTCCGGTCAAATATTCATAGGCCTCCAGGATCTCGGTAAACTTTTGTCGGGCATTGGGTGAAGGATTCACATCTGGATGGTACTTCATGGCCATCATGCGATAGGCTTTCTTCACTTCCTCCTTGCTGGCGCCGGGTTTTAATCCTAGAATTTGATAATACTGCTTCATTCAGTTGGGAAAGATATAAAGATTGGGAGGTGGGTTGTTGGATGATTGGGTAATTGGGTAAAAGGGGGGACAAATGAACCACATTAAGCTTTTTACCCCGGTCATCGGACACCCGTCACCGGTCATCCATCACATTGCCACATTAGCACATTAATCACATTTACCCTTTTTCCCTGGTCATCGGACACCCGTCACCGGTCATCCATCACATTGCCACATTAGCACATTAATCACATTTACCCTTTTTCCCTGGTCATCGGACACCCGTCACCGGTCAATTAGATTATTATGTTAATTGGGTTTATTAAGATGTGCACCCTATCACATTGTTCACAATTACGATGTGGAACGTGACAAGCACGCGACGGACGTGAAAGACACCTGTCACTGGTTCTCCTTCCTTCCTTTTCCATTGATGAAAAGGAAGCAAAAATCTAGGGCATTTTAAGAAACCTTTGCTTCGCAAACCGCGGTCAAAGCTGGGCTTCATGCTCTTTCAGCCTTCGGCTGACGCAATTTCGCCTGCTTTGCCGCTGGTTTTGAAAAATGCCCGGTTTATTCTGAGTTTACCACGTTTCACGTGGCAGGCACACGACTCATTTGACCCAGTACTTAGAACGTGAGAGGTTCTGTGAAAGGTAATGGGCACTGCAGAAATGTCCATTTCGACTACGCTCAATGTGACATTTCCTTCTCTAGAACGAGCTAACTTATTATGTCGAATACAGAAAGTCTGTCATCAGTCAACCATCCCATTGAACACCTTCGACATCACGTAAAACGTGACAAGCCCGCCAACCGTCTTACCGTTTCACGGGGCAAGTCCAGTTATTCATCACATTGTCACATTAACCACATCTGTCACCGGTCACCCGTCACCCGTCAATTAGATTATTATGTTAATTGGGTTTATTAAGATGTGCACCCTATCACATTGTTCACAATTACGATGTGGAACGTGACAAGCACGCGACGGACGTGAAAGACACCTGTCACTGGTTCTCCTTCCTTCCTTTTCCATTGATGAAAAGGAAGCAAAAATCTAGGGCATTTTAAGAAACCTTTGCTTCGCAAACCGCGGTCAAAGCTGGGCTTCATGCTCTTTCAGCCTTCGGCTGACGCAATTTCGCCTGCTTTGCCGCTGGTTTTGAAAAATGCCCGGTTTATTCTGAGTTTACCACGTTTCACGTGGCAGGCACACGACTCATTTGACCCAGTACTTAGAACGTGAGAGGTTCTGTGAAAGGTAATGGGCACTGCAGAAATGTCCATTTCGACTACGCTCAATGTGACATTTCCTTCTCTAGAACGAGCTAACTTATTATGTCGAATACAGAAAGTCTGTCATCAGTCAACCATCCCATTGAACACCTTCGACATCACGTAAAACGTGACAAGCCCGCCAACCGTCTTACCGTTTCACGGGGCAAGTCCAGTTATTCATCACATTGTCACATTAACCACATCTGTCACCGGTCACCCGTCAATTAGCTTATTAGGTTAATTGGGTTTATCAAGATGTGCACCCTATCACATTGTTCACATTTACACATATACG
The DNA here is from genome assembly GCA_965229445.1 of Owenweeksia sp. Lineage (GTDB taxonomy): Bacteria > Bacteroidota > Bacteroidia > Flavobacteriales > Schleiferiaceae > Owenweeksia. Next base: position 1,442,298 of record OZ245876.1, on the reverse strand, counting down.
ATGTGGAACGTGACAAGCACACGAAGGACGTGAAAGACACCTGTCACTGGTTCTCCTTCCTTCCTTTTCCATTGATGAAAAGGAAGCAAAAATCTAGGCATTTTAAGAAACCTTTGCTGCGCAAACCGCGGTCAAAGCTGGGCTTCATGCTCTTTCAGCCTTCGGCTGACGCAATTTCGCCTGCTTTGCCGTTGGTTTTGCAAAATGCCCGGTTTATTCTGAGTTTACCACGTTTCACGTGGCAGGCACACGACTCATTTGACCCAGTACTTAGAACGTGAGAGGTTCTGTGAAAGGTAATGGACACTGCAGAAATGTCCATTTCGACTACGCTCAATATGACATTTCCTTCTCTAGAACGAGCTAACTTATTATGTGGAATACGGAAAGTCTGTCATCAGTTAACCATCCCATTGAACACCTTCGACATCACGTAAAACGTGACAAGCCCGCCAACCGTCTTACCTTTTCACGGGGCAAGTCCAGTTATTCATCACATTGTCACATTGATCACATTGTCACATTAACCACATCTGTCACCGGTCACCCGTCATCGGTCAATTAGCTTATTAGGTTAATTGGGTTTATTAAGATGTGCACCCTATCACATTGACACATTTAAGACGTGGAACGTGAAAGACACCCGTCACCGGTCACCGGTCATCCAGCACATTGCCACATTAGCACATTCCACACATTGGCACATTCTTCACCTCACCAACCTCCGTATTCTCCCCAATAATTAGTTCTTAGTTTTTAACTTTCAAACTACTCCATTCCTAGCGCTATCCATATCTTTACAGCATTACAAATTATTACAATAATCTATGAGTTCTCTTGGCCCCATACTTCTGGTAGTTGTTCCCATTCTAATCATCATCGCCCTCGGTGTATTTATCGTTAAACAGCAACAGATTGCCATAGTAGAACGATTTGGAAAGTTTCATAGTGCAAGGTCGGCCGGATTTCAACTGCGTATCCCATTGGTTGATGTTATTGCGGGCAGACTAAGCCTTAGGATTCAACAACTCGATGTTTTGGTGGAAACCAAGACCAAGGATGATGTGTTTGTGAAAATCAAGGTGTCTGTGCAGTATGTCGTATTGCGTGAAAAGGTTTATGAAGCCTTCTATAAACTGAACAACCCCCAGGCACAAATAACCTCTTATGTTTTTGATGTGGTGCGTGCAGAAGTGCCCAAATTAAAATTGGACTATGTGTTTGAGAAAAAAGACGACATCGCAGTCGCAATCAAAAGAGAATTGGAAGGAGCGATGAGTGATTATGGCTATGGCATAATAAAGGCTCTGGTCACCGATATTGATCCAGATGCGCAGGTCAAAGATGCCATGAACAAGATCAATGCGGCTGAAAGACAAAAGACGGCGGCTGAATATGAAGGTGAAGCAGAAAGAATCCGCATTGTGGCCAAAGCTACCGCTGAAGCAGAAAGTAAAAGACTTCAGGGTCAGGGTATTGCTGACCAACGTCGAGAAATTGCCAAGGGTCTGGAAGACTCGGTAGAGGTGCTCAACAAGGTGGGAATAAACTCTCAAGAAGCCTCTGCGCTAATTGTGATTACCCAACATTATGATACTTTACAAGCGGTTAGTGAACACACCGACAGTAATTTAATCCTCTTGCCCAACAACCCCACCGCCGCTAGTGATATGCTCACTCAAATGACCACTTCATTTATCGCCGCTAATAAGATGAGTGAAGTGCGTAAATCACCCGATGAATAAAGAATGCTGAGCGAGATTTGCGTAGCCTAACCGGGTCATTTCTCCCGTTAGCGGATGGCGTTAAGATTATTTTAGCTAATGTCGGAGATTAATGGCCTTTATGGCATTAACGGAATCGTTTTTGATGCATCCCCGGGTTTTAAGTCTACATTTAATTATTCTTGCAGCCTTCAAAGGAAATTAGCACCCTATCTTCAACTATGCCTAAAAGTCTTAGTAGCATATTTAATACTGCAAACGGCACTTTATCCTGCAAACCACTATACCTACTTGTTTTAATACTTTGCGCAACAGCATTGTGGTCTCAGAAGCTCACCGTGCTCGACATCTCCACCGGGCAGCCTATTGAAATGGCCACTTTAATAAGCGAAAGTGACAAAACCTACGGCACCACCAATGCCCGGGGCCAGGTAGATATTAGTGATTTTAAGGGCTTAGAATTGATCGAGATTAGTTCAATGGGTTATAAAACCTTGGTTACCAGCTACACCGGGTTAAAGCTCAAGGGCTTCACGGTATTTCTGGAACCTTCAAACATTAGTCTGGAAGAAATTGTGGTATCTGCCACCGGCTGGAAACAAACCACGCACGAAGTGCCGCAGAAAATCATCTCTGTGAGTGCGAAGGATGTAGCTTTTCAAAATCCGCAAACTGCGGCAGACTTGCTGGGTATTACAGGAAAAGTATTTGTACAAAAGAGTCAACAAGGAGGTGGCAGTCCCATGATTAGAGGTTTTGCGACGAACAGGTTGCTCTATACGGTAGATGGGGTGAGAATGAACACGGCCATATTCAGAGGTGGGAACATTCAGAATGTGATTAATCTGGATCCCATGGCTACTGAAAACACGGAAGTACTCTTTGGGCCAGGATCTGTAAAGTATGGCAGCGATGCTATAGGTGGTGTGATGAGTTTTTCTACCCTGTCGCCACAGCTTTCGCTGGAGGAGAATGTGCTGGTTAATGGCAAGGCCCTGATGCGTTACGCTACGGCTAACCAGCAACGAACCGCTCATTTTGATGTGAATGTTGGATGGCGCAAATGGGCCCTGGTAACCAGCCTGAGCCGGTGGAATTACGGAGATTTACGACAGGGAAAGCATGGACCGGATGAGTATATTAAAGATCAGTATGTAGAACGGCAAGATGATAGGGATGTGGTGGTGGAACAGACCGAGCGTTTACTGCAAATTCCCTCGGCATACTCCCAGGTGAATTTCATGCAAAAACTTCGTTTTCGTCCCAATGAAAACTGGGATTTCAAGTATGGTTTTCACTACTCTCAAACTTCAGAATATGGGCGTTATGACCGCCATAACCGGATGCGGAATGGTGCACCGAGATATGCCGAATGGAATTACGGGCCCCAATCATGGTTGATGAATAACCTAAATATCACCAATGCCAAAGCCAACTGGTTATATGACAAGGCCACGCTCATTCTAGCGCAACAAGCTTTTGAGGAAAGCAGAATAAGCAGGGAGTTCAATGATCCGGAAAGAATTACGCGCACGGAAAATGTGATGGCCTATACCGCCAATTTGGATATGGCCAAGGCAGCGGGAGCGCGCAATATGCTGTATTATGGCGCAGAGTATGTGCTAAATGATGTGACGTCAAAAGGCGTTATCTACCATATTAACAATGCTTCTGAAATGCCCGGTCCCAGTAGATACCCACAATCAATCTGGGGCAGTGCGGCCATCTATCTCAACGATGAATTCGACTGGTCGGAAAAGCTAACCTTTCAATCCGGATTGCGATACAGTCTGTTCTGGCTAAACGCCAGCTTTGATACCAGCTTTTACCCATTCCCCTTCACCACCGCAGTTCAAAATAACGATGCTTTAACCGGTAGTTTCGGAATGGTGTATCGTCCGGGTCGTGACTGGGTGATAAGTGCCAACTTTGGCACGGCGTTCCGGTCTCCCAATGTGGATGATATAGGCAAAGTATTTGATTCGGAACCCGGATCAGTGGTAGTCCCAAATCCCACTTTGCAGGCCGAATATGCTTACAATTTCGACCTGGGTATTGCCAAGGTAATTAAGGAAGTTATTAAGCTGGACATCACGGGTTTCTACACCATCCTTAACAATGCTCTGGTGAGGCGAGATTTTCAACTAAATGGACAAGACAGCATTATCTACGATGGAACTAATAGTCAGGTACAGGCCTTGCAAAACGCGGCCCGTGCCCGGGTTTATGGTATTCAGGGAGGACTGGAAATTCAGTTCCCTGCACATCTGTTCTTTGCCAGCGATATCAATTTTCAATTGGGAGAAGAAGAACTGGATGATGGCACCACCAGTCCTTCACGGCATGCGGCACCATTTTTTGGGGTAAGCCGGTTGAGTTACAAATACAAGAAGCTGGAACTCCAGACTTATGTTGAATATCAAGCGGAACGTTCCTATGAAGACCTGGCAGTGGAAGAGCGCTCCAAAGATGAAATTTATGCCAAGGATAAAAATGGCAACAACTACTCCCCTGCCTGGTACACGCTTAATCTAAAAGCGAATTATCAGCTGAGCCAACTATTCAGCCTTTCGGTGGGTATAGAAAATATCACCAATCAGCGCTACCGCCCCTATAGTTCGGGTATTTCTGGCGCGGGTACCAATTTTGTGTTTTCTTTTTCCGCGCGCTTTTAGTTGATACCTAAAGTACTCAAGGGTAAAAAGTGGCGAAAACTTCCATCATGCTAAACTGAACCTAAGTTTTATTCTCGTTTATCCCAGGCGATGAAACCAGAATGATTCGCTAAACGCATGTAATTGTTTATTATACGACTATTCGATTTCTATTTCCTGCCTTAATTATGTGGTATGCCCCGGGCAAGGCATCCTTGCTGAAATACCAAAATTCCTTCCCGGGATTTTTCAACAGAATCACGTTTTCAAGCGTTGATAAAATCAAGCCGCCTGGCAAAGCAGCAGCCTTTTAGCCGCTATTTTTGAGACAAACCAAAATAAACCAGCTTATGTACCGGGTAGACGGTCTCATAGATTACTATTTTCAACGTAAGCAAACCGGGATGGAACTCAGAGACATCCAGGAAAGTCTTGAGAGTCAACAGCATATTGAAGATCAAGATCGATCAACCATCATTCAGGAGGTGATCAGGCGCGAAGAAATAAAGCGCAAAGGAGAAGTGCGTAAGAAGCTGCTCATGATTTCAGGATTGGTGGGAGCGGCCATGATTGCGGTGCTTCTGTTCCTTCTGATTAAATAACGTCAGGGCCCTATTCTAACTTTTTCGGCATCACCGGGCTAAAGTAACTTCTTGCAGGATAACGAGAAATTGACAGCATTTGGTTTAACTATCTCATTTACAGGTTAAAATAAGAATATTGTCCGCTCTAGGGCGAAAATCGACTTCTTCATAAGTCTATAATTTATTCGATAAAATTGCGGTACATACTTGCCTAATTGGCTACATATAAGTGATTTACATGCTCTGACCTATTGGCTAGTCTTATTTTAGACGCGAAACAATTTGAAGCCATTTGTCATGAAACGTCTACTAACCTGCTCATTTGTGTGCCTAAGCCTGGTGCTGAGCTCCTCTGCATTTGCACAGAGTCAACGAGTACTTTTTGGAATTGGTCTGACCACCATTCGCGGAGAGCTCTCCAACGAATCTGTCTTTGATGAAGAATATGGGCTGAACTATACACTCAAGTACATGGTTCCCCTGAGCAATGAGCAGTTCGTCTTTACGGCTGAAACCAGCTTTCTCAACATGAAATTGAGGAGACAATTTGGTACCGGAGACAAGGCCGTGAACTATCAAAGTATTGTTTCACACACTTATATGGGGGTTGGATTGCGATTCTATCTGAGTAAAAGTGTGAATAAATACAATCCGTATAAAGGTCAATTTCTACCCTTTGTGGGAATTGGCGCAGGAGGCGTACATATCAACCGTATCAGCAATCGCGCGGTAACACCTCAGCAAATTGCCGGTAAAAAGCCGGATGAGGACCCTACTGCCGGTTATGATTTCTATGAAGGCTCCAACTATGAATTTGCACCCCAGGTGGAAGCCGGTTTTCAATATGTGCTTAACAGCATCTGGACTATTGAAGGATCGGGCATGGTGCGTCCTGGATTCTCTGATTCATGGGATGGCGTAAAAGGCACCACCAATTCTCCAGACTACTTAATGTCTGGAATGCTTGGACTACAGATGAACTTCTAAGCATCCGTTTCCTCATCTTTAAATTGCATCTCGTACAATCGGGTATAATAACCATTTTGGCCCAGGAGATCTTGATGCGTACCACGTTCTACTATTTCTCCTTTTTCTATGACAAGAATCTGGTCTGCTTTTTTAATCGTCGCCAATCTATGGGCGATAATTACGGAAGTGCGGCCCTCGGTTAGTTTCTCAATGGCATTTTGAATGAGCTTTTCACTCTCCGTGTCTATGGAACTGGTAGCCTCATCCAGTATCAATACGGAAGGATTACTCACATAAGCCCTGAGGAAAGCCAATAATTGCCGCTGACCAGAACTCAACATATTGCCCCGTTCTCGAACATTATAATCATAGGCTTCAGGGAGACTTTCAATAAACTTATCTACGCCAATAATCTCTGCCGCCTCCTGAACCTGATCCAAGGCAATATTCTTATTCAGGGTTATATTGGAATAAATAGAATCCGAAAAGAGAAACACATCCTGCAAAACTACCGCCAAGTGCTTGCGCAGTGACGAAAGCTTTACCTCCTTAATATTTACGCCATCCAGCAAGATCTCACCCTCCCAAATTTCATAGAACCTACTTAAAAGATTGATAATGGTAGATTTCCCTGCACCGGTTGCACCAACAATAGCCAGTGTTTCGCCGGGCTCAGCCGTGAAGTTAATTCCCTTTAAGATCTCCTCGCCCTCCTTATAACCAAAGTGAACATCTTTGAATTCTATCTTGCCCTTCACATCAGACAATTCCAGATTACCCTCGTCTTCAATACGCGAATTCGTATCCAGAATATTGAAAACTCTTTCGCTGGCTACCATGCCCATCTGAAGCGTGTTAAAGCGATCCGCCAGTTGCCGTAAAGGCCTGAAGAGCATATTGATGAAGATGATAATGGCGGTAATTTCTCCCAGGGTTATGAGCTCCATTTGCGGAGTGATGTCCCACCCCATCAGACGATGAATAAAGAGTTCCAAAGAGTACTTATCGGCTTCTAGTGCGGCTTTTAGTCCGCCAAACCAAACCACCAGGCCAATGCTCACCGCACTCATTATTTCAATGACCGGGAAAAAGATGGAAAAGTACCAGATGGAGCGAATATTGGCCTCTTTGTGCTTTTCATTGATGGCCTTGAACTTTTCCATTTCAGCCTCTTCCCGATTAAAAATCTGCACGATATTCATCCCGGAAATATGCTCCTGCACAAAGGCATTTAAAGAAGAGACCTGGGTTCTTACATCCTGAAAAGCGCTCTTGATTTTTACCTGAAAGATGCGGGTGGCATAGGTCAGTACCGGCACCACCGAAAGGGAGATCAAAACCATGCGGTAGTCAAAGAAGTAAAACATGGCCAAAACCATGACCAGTATCTTTAGTAAATCGCCAAAAATGGTGAGGATGCCCTGCGCAAAAATATCGGCGATGGTTTCAATATCGGATACTGAACGGGTTACCAGGGTGCCAATGGGTGTCTGATCAAAATACTGCAGTTTAAAGGAGATAATATGGCGATACAATTGGATGCGCATATCGCGAATGATGTTCTGCCCTAAATAGTTGGCGGCATAAATGAAGACAAATTGCACCAGCGACTCCGATATCAATAAGGCAATCAGAATCAGCGTGAAATTTAGGAGACCTGTTTCATCCGGAATCAGAATGAAATTATCAATCGTGTACTGAATCAGCATGGGTCTGGCCGTACTCAGGGCAGAAAGCAGGATGGTTAGGAATACCGCCGACCAAAAAATCCACGCATAAGGGCGGGTATAACGTAGAATCTTACGCAAGAGACCCAGGTCAAACGCTTTGCCGCTTACGCCTTTATTCTCGGCCATTGAATAAATCTTTTGGGTACTTCACTGATGTAAGAAAAAGTCCATGAGCCGGGGCTGACTCACCCGCTAATCTACGGTCTTTAGATTCTATAACCCTTTTCATGTCATTTGGTTCTCTTTTGCTTAAGCCAATTTCCACCAGGGTGCCCACAATCGCTCTTACCATATTGCGAAGAAAACGATCTGCGGTGATATTAAAGATTAGGCGATGATCAGTGTCTTCCCAATACGCCTCGCTGATGTTGCACAAATTGGTTTTAGTTTGCGTATTGCTTTTAGAGAAAGCCGAAAAATCCAGGTGATGTCCTAATTCTTTGGTCGCGGCAGACATGAGCTCAAGATTTGGTTTTTTGTGCAGATACCAGGCCTGATCATGAATAAAGGGATCTTTGATTAAGCTAATTTGATACTGGTACGAGCGGGCGATGGCATCAAACCTGGCATGAGCCTCCTCGTGCACCCGGTGTATGTTTTGGACGGCAATTTCCCAACCCAAATAACGATTTAAATGCTGTACAAACCCATTGTCCAACTTCTTCGGATGGTCAAAATGAGCCCACATTTCCCGGGCATGCACGCCCGTGTCGGTTCTACCGGCACCTACTACATAAGTTTCATGACCCGTTATGCGGGAAATAGCCTCGTTCAGCGTTTGCTGCACGCTGGAGGCGTTGGGTTGAATTTGCCAACCGTGAAAGTTCGCACCGTGATAGGATAGTTGGATAAAATACCGCAAGAAAATGGTGTAATTTGGGCAGGCAAAGGTAATTGAAAGCATTTCCCAGTGGTCAGAATATCCTTGTTAAGTGATACACACGCTTATATTGATGACAAGATCCTTTCATTTTGTGAGGGTTCTGATCTGATCCTTCATGCGGGAGATATTGGTTCTCTGGAAGTTACAGATCGCCTGGAAAGCGTAGCCCCCGTGTATGCCGTGTACGGAAATATTGATGGAACCGAGATCAGATCGGCCTTTCCCCTCGATCAACGATTTAAGATTGAAGAAGTAAAAGTTTGGATGACGCATATTGGCGGCTATCCTGGTCGCTATAGTCCGAGGGTGAAGGAAAGCATTTACCAACATCCCCCAAAGCTGTTTATTTCCGGGCATAGTCACATCTTAAAGGTGATGCCCGACAAGAAGTTGGGTTTACTGCACATGAATCCGGGAGCCATCGGCAAACATGGCTTGCATCAGGTGCGTACTATGCTCAGGTTTAGTATTAGCGGGGAGGATATTCACGATTTGGAAGTAGTGGAGATGAAGCGGTGAGAAATTCAACTAGCTTTATTCAATTCTGATTAATCACTTTACACTTCCCTTCCTAATCATTTGCTCAATGACGTTATCTTGAAGTAATTAGGCCTGTCTTGTCAGATTAGCTCATAAATACAATTATTCCTGCTGCTATGTCTTGTGTAATCCTCCTTCCTTTTCCATTGATTAAAAGGAAGCAAAAATCTAGAGTATTTTATGAAATCTTTGCCACAGAAAATGTCAGAAAGATGATATAAGTGGAAATCTAGGCTAATCTGATTTGGTAATCGGCATTGTTCTAATTGGCTCAGAAATGGGAATAGATTGTATGCTTCACCTTAGTAAAGACATAAAGTTGATGTCTTAATTAGAACTAATCAGTAAGCAGTCCTTGTTCGGTTAAAAGATTATTCACCCACATGAACAATTTGACCCAGCCTATCTACTCTAACCTTCACTGCATTCTCAAAATATCGGAGACTCTTAATATTTAAGTAAGTTATATTAGCTAATTCTTTTCGATAGTCTACCGTAGTTTCTAAATGATGCCTGAAAACATACTCACGAACCACCCTATTATCATAAGTTAGTCTGGAAAACTTCTGTACCCTAAACAGGTGAGGACTAATTACTTCATAGTTTAGTGGTGATTCTAGGTCAATTTCTTTTGGATCAAATTCATCTGAGGGAAAAACAAAGCACTCATTTTGTTTTATTGTGAATTTAAGGGAACTATTATTTGGACCTATCAGGTTTACTTCCGGTTGTCCAGCGTTCAATCGCTCTACCGATTCAAAAAATGAAACCACTTCGTCATAAAGGTTACCTTCCTCATCCTCAAAAATCGCAGCATGGTGATTATTACCTGTACTCACGTAACTGGTGGGTATTTCCATACCTTTCTCATCTAATATTAGTTTACCATCTATTCCGCGCTTGCTGTGAAGCACTTCTGTATTTATCACTCCGGTAATAGTTAATCGTTTCAGTGGAATTCCCAACTCATGAGCTTTTGGTTTGTTAGGATCCTTCCATTTCGATTTTTCGATTGGTTCTACAAGCCAAATAGGATTGTCCTCGAGATTTGAAAATGCTGCTTTTGCATCACCATTATAATCTGCAAGTCTCTTTTGCATTATCCTTCTGGCTCCAACATCAATAATTTTTTCCAGGCTTTTCTCATTCCTAAAATTATCTGGACTCACCTCCTTTCGAATGGTAAACACATCCTCCTTGACCACAACTTTAACATTTGGCGGTAAAGTTTCTGTTCCTCCGTTGAGATAAATCGGATTTTTTTTGAGGCTGTTTTTACCTGAAAAGGCCTTTTTAGGATCATCTCCAAACTCAGCCAAACGATTAAGTAAAACCTCCCGCTCTGCCTGCCTGGCAACTGTCATGACTAACTCATTAGTCAACTTGCCATTTACAGGCACTTTACGAACTACATATTGTTTAATTTTTCCATACACTGTCTCCTTATGGAGTTGACCACGTGGCGTAAGCGTTTTCTGAATATGTTCCTTGTTATTTTTAAGTTTTACCTTATTCTTATTCCAGGTTGCTACTTTAGATGAGGCCTTGAATGACACTAAGGTTGATAAGAGATGTTTTTTAGCCTGTTCCCTAAAATTGGGCATAGGTAGCTTAAATCTCAATTTGCCTCTCTGGTCACGGTATAATTCTTTCTTTTGTATAAGTAAAGCATCCTTAGTGCTCTTACCTTCTTCTTTGCGGGCATTTAAATTATTCAGATATTGAACCAAGCTCCGCTTTGTAAATGCTACGGTTAAGGCATCCACGGCATGGTGACGATGGTCGTTCCTTTTAGTCCAGTTATTTATTCGATGAATAGTTCGGCCATCCTTGTCTTTATAAGTTTCGGTCAGGTTCTGCTCATCATATTTTGCCCAGTTCAATTCACGCATTAGGTGCATAAGTCCCCAGTCTTCACGCAGTCGGTTGGTTATTTCGCCAATTGTAGGTGTAACATGCCTTACAACTTGGTTCAGAATTTCAACTGCCTTTCGCGCTATATATTGACTCTCTCGCAACTGGCGATCAATAAAATCTTCCGGAATATCCTCACTCTTCCAGCTAAGCTTGTTAAACTTAGTTTTAGAAATACCTTCCTTTGAATCCCTGAGCTTTTCAATTCGATTTAGATAATCTTGAAAATCTTTTTTGCTAAGCTTGTTTTTAAGGAAATCAATTGCAGTATCATCACTTTTCTCATCGTTCCAACTTCTTTCACAGAGAATCTTATTGCTAAAGGAATCGTCAAAAAGCCTAGACTTGGGGATTATATGCTCAATGTCATATTTATTCCCAAAAAGCTCGCCCCGGGGTATGGGTTTACCGGTATAAATTGACACATGACCACACTCTTCCCAGAGTTTGTAGCGAATAATCGCATTTCTAGAAACTTTTTTGAATCCGAACTCCGTCTGTAATTTCTTCCGAATCGCTTCATTTCGTTCTGTAGCCTTGCCTATTCCTTCAGTCATCTCTTTTCGCTCATCCGCACTTTTCTTTAGCTCACGAGACATTTCAATGCGAATCTCATCTGGCCTACCCAATTCAGGATGGTTCAAAATGGCATTTACCTGGTTAATTACCTGATTAATGATTTTCTCCACAACTGGATTTCGAAGACTGTTAGGGAGCAATAGCTCCAGCCGGTCTGCTAATTCACGATTCTCGTTCTCCTCTTTTACAATTGACGAACTATGATTATATCCAGCTTCTTTACAAGCTTGGTGATAGGGAATACCTTTTTCTAAATGAGGTAACATCTTACGAATAGCACGGGAGCATATCCTACCGTATTCAGGCTCAAATGTAATAGCACAAAGCCGTTTTGCTGCCTCTTCATCAAACCCATATTTCCGTATGAGCAGAGGCTTTAGCTTTATATCTTCTTCGGCAGAATAAAGCACGTGCCAAAAGTTGTAAAGAGTATTTTCATCATACTTCCCGGAATAGTCTATGCTAAAATTCAAGAGATCCCGGTCTATCCCTAAGTCTTGGAAAGCTTCATATAAAATACCTATTTTTTCTTCTGCGCTGGCATTATCTTTAATCTTAAATCCTTTTATTTCAGCGATTTCTGTGAAGGTATTCAGAAGATTATTGTAAGTCCTATTGCCTTCAAGCTTTTTAAAATTCAAATTCCATCCTTTCCCAAGTTTAAGGAGATTCTTTACTTCTTTTTCATTTAAACCTTCTCTGAATTCCAATTGCTCTTTAAGCAGTTCTCTTTGGTCGTCACGCAATCTGTAATCCTCTCCTTCACCTTTTCTCAGTATGAGATTATTCAGATTTTGATGAATCCTGAATTGCTGGAACAATGGGGATGACTTAGGGATAGCTTTGTGCCCCATTTCAAACTCGCAGTCCACAATTAGGTGCTTTTGTGACTTTAATCTTCGTTGATAGAATATGATCTCGTTCCTTACTTCCTTCTTTAATTCAGGTGTAAGTTCAGAGTGGACTTTGGCCTGTACGTCCCAAATTCTTTCGAACTCGTTCAAATAATCCTGACGATAGAAAACCTGTTTTTTTAACCTAGCGTGCGGGTTTTCCTTAATCTGCTCATAAAGAAATTGCCCTACCGTTAAATCGTTCATCATCAGCTGTTTACTTCTATCACTGATGGCACCTAAGTATCCGCTTGAGTTACTTATTTCATTATTAATGTCTTGAAACACATGAATAAGTTCTTCAAGGTTTTTTTGCTCCTTCAAAGCTTCTGAGCGTAAGTAGTACTTCGCTCTCTTTTTAGATAAAGCATTTCCATTTAGCTCACAAGGGTCAAGTTCAAGCTTGTCCTTAAAATATGTAGTTGTTTGCTTTCCGGTTAGCCCAGTTATCTTCTCATGCAGTTCCTGGTTGAGGACTTTAGGGTGAAAATTTCTTTGAAACCTCCATATTCGGTCAAATTCCTCCTGAAGATCAGAGCCATAGAAGTCAGGAACTTTATTATTGCCTGCCTCAAATAATTCCACTACCAGCTGCCCAGGTGTAATCTCCCTCTCATACAACTCTTTGGCTACTCCCATGGAATCAATAGCTCCCGTATCATCTTCGGTTTTAGCTTTACGATTGCTTTTATAGCCGCGCTTCTTATTTAGCATTAGAAGTACCCTTGCAAATTCTTCCAGTTCAATAGGGCTGGATGCAGCCCTGGCTCGCGAACGAAATGTTTCAAAGGTGCTATTTTTCACTCCTTCGTGTAATCTTGCGGTTTTATTGATGATTTTGTACTCCTTTAAAAGGTTGATGAGATTGTCCCTTCTTTGCTGATAACGTTGTAGGTTTCTGCGCATTCCCCTGGCCTTAGTGCGGCCAGCATTCATTGAAAGCGACATGCCTTTCTCAAAATCTTTAATTGGCTCGTTTGAAGCCGAGACTTTACCGCTGGCATCAGATTTTACCACATTGTCTCCGTAGTGGATAACGCGCACACCCGTTTTGACGATTTTCGAAGGTTGATCATCACCTTCTTCGGCTTCATGGACAAAGGCCCAGCCAATGCTGGCCGTTCCAAGATCAAGACCAAGAATTTTTTTCATTTGGTTAAGGTTAGGTACTTAGTTATTTCCCCAATTATAAGTTTTAATAAAACCCAAACAAAGTATATCAAATATAAGTCTAACTTTGGCATCAGCAAATGCATGATAAGATTAATAAGTGGGGAGGAAAAAGACTTCGACTCAGTATCGCCTTCAAAACTGGACATACTTTGTTGATTGTGAATAGCTTCGATTCTTATTGCTCCTCACTTTTATAATTTAATTTTTACAAAGACAAATTGAAAAGCTTTAAGCAAAATCAAATTTTAAGTGAGACTCCTGTAATTAACAGGAAGTTCCGAAATCCGTTTTTTTTTGCTAAGCATTGTACAGGATGGCAAGTCTTTACCTACCACAATTGCAATAGACATGTTCAAAATTTGCAACCCTTGGTTGACCACTATCAATATTGTCAAAGCTACACCTTGTTAGAGGCCTTTTAAATTACTCAGCGTTGCAGTATTAAAGCCATCTATGTAATAAACTCAACCAAAATAGCATATCCTACATGGAAATATGGCGGCAGTTGAAATATACGACACATTAGCCAAATTGGCAAGGATTCATAATATACCTGGACCATAGACATGCTCTACAGCGGACTACCGATAAAAGGTTGGGTGAGCATCACGATGGCTTTTTGGAAGCAATAAGGACAAGCCATCTTACCATGAAATGAAGTACTAAGAAAGCACGGACCATACAAGACCGCACAGCTATTTGATTAATACCAATTGAGTATAAAGTTAAGAGAAGATAAAGAAGCACACTACTCTCCTGCACATAAGAATGGACGTTAGTGCCTACTCAAAGGAAAAGACTATTAAGGTGAGGACAGTTTAGGCTATCAATGATTTGGCAACAGCTGATTCTAACAAAATATGCTTTTTATCATAAATCACAGAAATGGTCATAAACATATAAATACGAATGTATCAGCTAATGAATCCCTAAGGTACTAACATAGGTGCTGCCCACAATCTCTAAGCTCTATTGGAACCTGCTCGAAATCAATTCGTCGGTAAATGGTTAGTTCCAAACTACCGGTATGCGTTCTGCAATAAGACAAACAGTAGGATTTTTGGGACTAACCTCTTTGATAAACTTATAATTGCCCTTGTTGATGATGCATGGTATCATTAACCAGCTTTTGCCAATGGATAGAAACATTTTTTTATTTATATTAGTTGTTACAATTTGAAGCTATTCACAATAAGGATTATTCCGTTGTGAAAACATCTAAAGCGGCCTTTGGGTCGCTTTTTTTATTTATTTATATTCCTCTAAATCATAATCCAGCAATAATCAACCGCAATTGAGTGATGAGAAATTACCCGGCTCGATGCGGAGCATTACAATAACTTCATTGAACTCGGATCTGGCATATGTATCGACGTCATAAAAATACCAGAGTTTGAATAACCTGGACCGATAACATCATCATTCAACTAGGATAAGTCTGGGAAATTCTTTTATTTATCTAGAATACCGAAATGAATAGAGCCTCGTAATATTTTACTCAATGATTAAAAAAACGCTATACTTCGGTAATCCTGCTTATCTCAAAAAGGAACAGAATCAACTTAAGGTTGAATTCCCGGATGAAGAAAAATCAGCTAGAACGGTACCTATAGAGGATATTGGCATTCTCATCTTAGATCATCACCGGCTAACTATTACTCAGTCTTTGCTGCAGGCATTGATTGATCATAATGCCGCTGTGTTAAGCTGCGATGCAAGGCATTTGCCGGCAGGTCTCTTGTTGCCCATGAGTGCTAATCACATTTTCACCGAAAAACTGCGCTATCAACTAGATTCTTCAGAACCCCTCCGCAAAAACCTTTGGCAGCAAACCGTAAAGGCGAAAATCATTAACCAGGCTCGGGTACTTCAACTACAGGGAAGGGATGCCCACAATATGGAATACTGGGCTTCTAAGGTGCGGAGTGGTGATCCTGACAATTACGAAGGGCGGGCCGCGGTCAATTACTGGGCAAAATTAATTGATGAAGATGAGCCTTTTAAAAGAGGGCGATTTGAAGAACCGCCTAACAACCTGCTCAACTATGGCTACGCCGTGCTTCGGGCAATTGTATCACGTAGTTTGGTAGCCAGTGGTATGTTACCGGCTGTTGGAATTCACCACCGCAATAAATACAATCCCTTTTGCTTGGCAGATGATATCATGGAACCTTATCGCCCATATGTTGACCTGCTAGTGCTTGAAATTGCCGGTCGTTATGACGTCGAAGAAATTGAACTTCTTAGCCCTAAAATCAAACAGGAACTATTGATATTGCCTACTATTGATATAGTGATTGAGGAAATGAAAAGTCCTTTAATGGTAGGAATGCAACGCACCACTGCCAGCCTAATGCAATGCTATGAAGGGGAAAAGCGAAAGATTGCTTACCCGGAAATAGAAGTTAATTGATTCAATTTTTGTAGCGTTTAGAAGTTTTGAATAGCTTTTAATAGCTGTCATGATCTCAACTGAACGATTTAATGCCTACCGCATTATGTGGGTTTTTGTTTACTATGATTTGCCTACCGAAACGAAGAAGGACAGACGCAATGCCAGCCAGTTTCGCAAAAAGCTTCAGAAAGACGGCTTTACCATGATGCAATATTCCATCTATACCCGGCACTGTGCGAGCCGCGAAAATGCTCATGTGCATATTAAAAGGGTAAAAGGTTTTTTACCACCCAAAGGAGAAGTGATTGTTTTCACCCTAACGGACAAACAGTTTGGCATGATGGAATTTTTTCGTGGTAAGTCGGAAATAGAAAAGCCTGATACCCCTCAACAGCTGGAGCTTTTCTAAAATACAAAAGACCTGACAGGTTTAATAAACCGGTCAGGTCTTAGTATTTGAGCTTTAATGCCTATTTCATTTTTTAATTCTAAAATGCGACCTAAAACCCTATTACACAATCATTAACACGACCCTACGTTGTGTCAGACCAAGGTAAAGAACAATTTGAAAGCAATTCACAACTGAAAAGCTGGTAATGATAGTACCGGGCTTGTTGTGTCAGACCAAGGTAAAGAACAATTTGAAAGCAATTCACAACTTACTAGGAATGTCAAATATTCGTTCCTGGGTTGTGTCAGACCAAGGTAAAGAACAATTTGAAAGCAATTCACAACACTCAGGAAGTCCAGGGACTTAGTAAAGAAGTTGTGTCAGACCAAGGTAAAGAACAATTTGAAAGCAATTCACAACCTAAGTGCTTCTTGCGCTGCGCCTCCTTCTGTTGTGTCAGACCAAGGTAAAGAACAATTTGAAAGCAATTCACAACAAGTACATGAAGACAATTGAAATAGCAGATGTTGTGTCAGACCAAGGTAAAGAACAATTTGAAAGCAATTCACAACTCTCCCACACCAACTACCCTGCTATTACTCGTTGTGTCAGACCAAGGTAAAGAACAATTTGAAAGCAATTCACAACAAACGAGGATCATGTAACTCAATATCGCCGGTTGTGTCAGACCAAGGTAAAGAACAATTTGAAAGCAATTCACAACATATGTGCGACCATTACTCTATACATTAGAGTTGTGTCAGACCAAGGTAAAGAACAATTTGAAAGCAATTCACAACTGTTGACATGTTGATGATGAATTAATTTTAGTTGTGTCAGACCAAGGTAAAGAACAATTTGAAAGCAATTCACAACAGCACCTGCCTTCACCACTATCCCTGGGCGGTTGTGTCAGACCAAGGTAAAGAACAATTTGAAAGCAATTCACAACTAGAAATTCTAGATTCTGAGCTTGATACTAGTTGTGTCAGACCAAGGTAAAGAACAATTTGAAAGCAATTCACAACATTAAACGCGAAGCATGATGCCAAGCTTCAGTTGTGTCAGACCAAGGTAAAGAACAATTTGAAAGCAATTCACAACACCATCAAACTCGTCCTTCTTTTTACGCCGGTTGTGTCAGACCAAGGTAAAGAACAATTTGAAAGCAATTCACAACTACTGTACAAAACACTAACAAGGCATTAAGGTTGTGTCAGACCAAGGTAAAGAACAATTTGAAAGCAATTCACAACATAGTGGTGGTGTGGCCATGATTGACCGCGGTTGTGTCAGACCAAGGTAAAGAACAATTTGAAAGCAATTCACAACTGATGGGATTGGTGGTATTGTATGGCCTTTGTTGTGTCAGACCAAGGTAAAGAACAATTTGAAAGCAATTCACAACTCCAGCGTTGATGCGGCGGCGGCCAAGGTGGTTGTGTCAGACCAAGGTAAAGAACAATTTGAAAGCAATTCACAACAAGGGGGGCTTCCACGTGATGCCGACAGTCGTTGTGTCAGACCAAGGTAAAGAACAATTTGAAAGCAATTCACAACAAGGGGGGCTTCCACGTGATGCCGACAGTCGTTGTGTCAGACCAAGGTAAAGAACAATTTGAAAGCAATTCACAACTGCCGAGGGTGTGGTACTCAGTAATTGGGAGTTGTGTCAGACCAAGGTAAAGAACAATTTGAAAGCAATTCACAACACGGGTGAAGCTCCGGAGTTTACCAGGTCCGTTGTGTCAGACCAAGGTAAAGAACAATTTGAAAGCAATTCACAACTTCTAAGTGCTGCACCTACTGCAGCCAACGGTTGTGTCAGACCAAGGTAAAGAACAATTTGAAAGCAATTCACAACCCGCTGCCCCACCATTGTTGATGAAAGCAAGTTGTGTCAGACCAAGGTAAAGAACAATTTGAAAGCAATTCACAACCCCGGAACTTTGCCTTTTACAAGGTTTCTGGTTGTGTCAGACCAAGGTAAAGAACAATTTGAAAGCAATTCACAACTGGTTGGTTTGCACAATGCCGCTGCCGCTAGTTGTGTCAGACCAAGGTAAAGAACAATTTGAAAGCAATTCACAACCAGAACAGTGGTTTGGGTGCGGTCGCTAAAGTTGTGTCAGACCAAGGTAAAGAACAATTTGAAAGCAATTCACAACCCCAAGCTCCGCCATTGCACCCATACGGCAGTTGTGTCAGACCAAGGTAAAGAACAATTTGAAAGCAATTCACAACCCTGGATCTAATGGGAAAATTGATCAACAGTTGTGTCAGACCAAGGTAAAGAACAATTTGAAAGCAATTCACAACACTGAGGGTGGTTGGTTAGGGGGTGGTGCTGTGTCAGACCAAGGTAAAGAACAATTTGAAAGCAATTCACAACTTCTAAGTGCTGCACCTACTGCAGCCAACGGTTGTGTCAGACCAAGGTAAAGAACAATTTGAAAGCAATTCACAACCCGCTGCCCCACCATTGTTGATGAAAGCAAGTTGTGTCAGACCAAGGTAAAGAACAATTTGAAAGCAATTCACAACCCCGGAACTTTGCCTTTTACAAGGTTTCTGGTTGTGTCAGACCAAGGTAAAGAACAATTTGAAAGCAATTCACAACTGGTTGGTTTGCACAATGCCGCTGCCGCTAGTTGTGTCAGACCAAGGTAAAGAACAATTTGAAAGCAATTCACAACTATACGGCTTGCCTGTATTCTGGTTATATCGTTGTGTCAGACCAAGGTAAAGAACAATTTGAAAGCAATTCACAACATCTAGTGGCGTGCAGCTCTTTTCGTCCTTGTTGTGTCAGACCAAGGTAAAGAACAATTTGAAAGCAATTCACAACAGGGCGGTTTGATTATGTTGCTGGTGATTGGTTGTGTCAGACCAAGGTAAAGAACAATTTGAAAGCAATTCACAACGGTAATCCACTTGCAACTCCTCAAAAATTCGTTGTGTCAGACCAAGGTAAAGAACAATTTGAAAGCAATTCACAACTTCCAGCTTGAATGGTAGAGCTGCCGCCTTGTTGTGTCAGACCAAGGTAAAGAACAATTTGAAAGCAATTCACAACTCTCAGAATAAAGAAACAGAACATTGACAAGTTGTGTCAGACCAAGGTAAAGAACAATTTGAAAGCAATTCACAACCCATTCGGATATTGTAATTAGCATCTCCCGGTTGTGTCAGACCAAGGTAAAGAACAATTTGAAAGCGATTCACAACTAAATATACTAAGGTGATGTGTAAGGTATGGTTAATTAGAACACCTCAACATATGGGGTGTTTTGTATCTTTGCAATAAAGTGATGGGCAGCAGGATCGTTGAACCTTCTTGCAGGTCAATCCCTGAGATACACCGTCACTTTTGTTCTTTTATTAACCAGCTGCATGATAACCTTTTCAAAGTTTAGCACGCAGTTTAAGTTACTTATTTTTCGTATTTTTAGGACTTACAAAGCCTTGTATCCCCCGTGGTTTGCATAATCACGGGCTAGATACGGGGCTTTGAACTGTGACGGACTAAGGTAAAGAACAACCGACCAAAGGGAGCTCATGAAGACCTTTCAATAAATACAGATCAGCTTAAAGGTATTCCGAGGCGGGAAATCCGCTGTGGAAATCAATGCAACCCTATTCACAATCCCCTACGGCACCTACCCCTAATTTCTCACCGGAAACCTTGAGAATTTTCACCTTATAAATGGTACAACCCGACTCTATTTCGTAAGTTCCAGATATCACTGCAGAGGCTTCAGTACTAAGCCTGTGGTCGCAAACATTGATGGTACCTTTCCCAAGGACGATATCATCCGAAGGATCGTCAGCGGTACCCCTATCATCCCAAACCGATACATTGTAATAAGTACAGTCCTTATGTGCGAATTGGTTGGTAATACGGGCGTAATGTGCGGCGGTGGCTAATCCACTCCCACCGGCCAAAATAAAAACGGTTAACAAGTATTTCATAGCTCTGAATATTAGAGGGCTGCTTACTCAAAGTTAAGAAACCGATCAGTTAACCAATACCCTGCCACCGCATTTTTGCCTTACCTATTTGATATATCGCCAAAAATCACAGGCAGAAATTAGAATCTACCCCGAGAGCCAATGATCAATCCTCCTCCAGATCCTTAAAGAGTTTTTTAATGCGCTCCAAGCGCTTTGGGTTTTTGGATAGCGGTCCGGTAGCGCCACCAAGGATCTTTTCATCTTCAGGTAATTTTGCCCGACTGGGTTTGGCGTTTTTGTAGTTTTTCATTTTCAACTCGTTTTGTTAAATGTTTATATTTCTTCTTTGATCAGTATACAGTCTGGCAAAAGCCGGATGAATACTGTCGGGTATGGCAAAGACTTTTACCCTATCTTCCTAAAAACCCCAAAAATAAAGTTTTGGGTGGTATCAAAGGGAGTGGAATGATCTTCGCGAAAAACCCGCAGTACTTCGAAGTCTTCTCCCAGTAATACCCTCATTGAGGCCTCATTGTACTGGCGTACATCTATACCGCTGCACTTTTTAGGACCCGCATCAGAGAAAACACCAATAATGACATGTCCACCTGCTACCACACTTTTCTGTACGGATGCCACATACTTTGAGACCTCCTCATCCGTAGTGAGGAAGTGCAGCACGGCTCTGTCGTGCCAGAGGTCATAAGGCTCAGAAGGCTCAAAATCAGTAATGTCCGAAACCAGGTATTGCACGTGATGGGACCGAACACCCAGTCTGGATCTAGCCCGCTCCACGGCATTCACAGAGATATCGAGGGCCGAAATATTTACAAATCCGGCTCTGATTAAAAAATCTGAGAGAAAACTATCCCCAGCGCCCACATCAATAACCCTGGCGGTGGGAGGAACTTTGAGTTCTTCCACAATATCCAGGCTGGTTTGAGGCACCTCCTGATACCAGCTTACCTCCTTCATTCTCTTGTGCTGATAAATCTTCTCCCAGTGATCCTTGCGCTTCGCCTGTTCCATTGAATTATTACAGGCCACAAATATAGATCAGCTTAGTATAACTGTTGGTGATTAGAATCGCTCCTGTGTTTCACCAAACTTCAGGTTCTTACGCATCAGGAAGTTTGATCCATCTATCGCCGGATCCACTACAAAAAACAAATAGTTATCCCTCACCCTCATACCCGTGGGAAAGGCGTACTCCGGAATTCTCAACCTCTCCCCAGGATCGTCCAAATCCACCGCCCAAACCTTCCCCATTCCGCTCCGGTACACGGCATAAATTCTACGACTGGATTCATCCATGGTGAGATAACTTAAGTGATCATCCTCAATTTTCACGAGCTGCTTTTGAGGTTGGGTGCCAAGCTGGGTAAAGGTGAATTCCGTCATGATACCGGTACTAAAAATGCGCAGCTTGTCGGGGTAGGAAAACACAAAGTACTCGCCTGGATCCAAAATGCGGGAGTCAAACCAATCCACTACTAGCTCATCCTGTAGTTGTTCAAGGTTAGTTTCCATATCGCTGACCGTCATTTGATATTTGCCACTATACTTTCTCTGCTCAATAAAAAAGTTTAGATCATAGTTAGATTCTAGGTAGTCTAGCGCAGAAGTATCCCCAATTTCATAGAAAGGCATGGTATTGCCCCCAGCCGCAAAAAGAAAACTGTTGATCAGGCCCCTTCGTCTGGAGAGACTATAAATCAAACCCCCTTCAAACCTGCCGCGGCAATTTCTGAGATATAAATCAAACAGATAAGTGGGATGAGGATGAATAAAGCGGAGATTATCATAGTCGTAATAAACTTGCCAGGCCGTGTCTTCGGCTACGATGTGCAGATTATCCAAACAGTCTTTAAAAATCTCCTGAAACTTTCCGGGGGTGGGCGCGATATCCACAATATTTCCCCGGTGATCGAGCAGGCGAACTTCTCTACCGGAATTACTCAGGATCAGAATCAGGTCGTCATAAAACTCAAAATCCAGCACCTCACCGGCCATTTTAAAGTAAGGTTCCGCTTTGTCAATTACGGTTATCCCCTCCAGCTCCAGCGAAAAAGGCTCCAGTTCAATGTAGATAGAATCTGTGATGGCGCGATAAAACCTGGTTTCATGCCCCACTTCCGAAACTACCAGTAAGGCCGGTAGCTCTGCAACTTGTAGATGGAAAACTCCATCGAGATTTGTGATAGTACCATTGTTGGTCCCCTTTTCAATCACATGGGCATAAGCTAAGCCCGCACCGGTTTCGGCATCTATCACCTTTCCGGTGAGCGATTGAGCCTGAAGCTGGAAAAGGGTGGGAAAGAGAAATATGACTAGGAAAAAGGATCTCATGAGCCCTAAATTTAAGAAATGGCTCCGGTATCTCCGTGTTAAAATTAACGCAGACGGTCGGCAGACCGCACCAGGGCCTCATCTTTCAGTATAGCCCGATTAGCCAGGGAGATCAAAACTACCGAGATAATGGGCATAAAACTGCCACCGTGTAACATCACTTGCGCTTCTTTTTGCAAGGTGAAATACATAAAGAGGAGCAAACCAAATAAGACAAAGTTTAAAATGATATTGATTCGACCGGACACTACCTGTTGTTGCCGGTTGCGATAGCGCACAATGCTAAAGAGTGATATGATGGTTGACAATACCGTCATGATCATGAAGGTTGGGTCATCCAGTATCATTTGCGGCTTGCCTTCAAGCAAGTACAAGGGCATCAAAAAAATAACCATACCGTTAGAAACGGCGGCCAGCAGAAGGTATATTGATTGAATTCGTTGAATCATCCGGGATTTATTAGAGGGTCAAATTTCATAAATAATTACAGTATTCGCAGATTGCACACGGATTTATTTGTATTATTGCTCTAGAATCTATCAATCTAAAGATTCAATCCCCACGCTCAGTGTTTTCATAGAAGAACTCATATCAACATCCACTGTTGAATTTACATACAAATCCCATTTTAATTGATGTACGATATCAATGATCTCAAGGCAAAGAAATTGCCAGAACTCAAGGAAGTTGCAGAACAACTGAACCTTAAGAAATTCAAGTCGCTAAACAAGCAGGAACTGGTTTATTTAATCTTAGACCACCAGGCAGCGAACCCCGAAGCAGTAAAGTCTGAAGCGGCCCCCACAGCGGCGGAAAAAGAAGATCCGAAGCCGGCAGCTGAGAGCAAGCCCAAGGAACGCGAAGCACAATCGGAAAGCAAGGATAACAAGCCTGCCCAGGATCGTCGCCAGGCTAAGGAACACCCTAAAAACCAAGGCAACCAACAGGCTGGCTCAAAAGACAGGGATCAGCGCAACCGCAACAATGGCGGCAGAAATGATCGGCGGGATAATAGGAACCGTCAGGACAACCGACAGGACAACCGACAAGACAACCGGCAAGACAACCGACAAGACAACCGGCCTGATAACAGAGGGCAGCAAAACCAAAATCAGCCCAATCAGAATCAAAACCAAAATCAGCACCAGAGAAACAAGGAATACGAATTTGACGGTATCATTGTTAGTGAAGGTGTGTTGGAGATGATGCCTGATGGCTATGGTTTTTTACGCTCTTCGGACTACAACTATTTAAATTCTCCGGATGACATTTACCTGTCTCAGAGTCAGGTTAAGTTATTTGGCCTGAAAACCGGTGATACGGTGCGTGGTCAGATCAGGCCACCCAAAGAAGGGGAAAAATACTTTCCGCTGGTGAAGGTAGAAAAGATTAATGGCAGAGCCCCTGATTTTGTGAGAGACAGAGTGGCCTTTGAACACCTCACACCACTTTTCCCACAAGAAAAATTTAACCTTACCGGCAAAGGTGCCACGATCAGCACCAGAACCATAGACCTCTTCTCCCCTATTGGAAAAGGACAGAGAGGACTGATTGTAGCCCAGCCAAAAACCGGTAAAACTGTGCTGCTCAAGGAAGTTGCCAATGCCATAGCTGCCAATCATCCTGAAGCTTACATGATCATTCTCCTCGTAGATGAACGTCCGGAGGAAGTGACCGATATGGCTAGAAGTGTGAATGCGGAAGTAGTGGCTTCAACCTTTGATGAGCCCGCAGAAAGACACGTTAAGGTGGCTAATATTGTATTGGAGAAGGCCAAACGAATGACTGAATGTGGCCATGATGTGGTAATCTTGCTGGATTCCATTACCCGATTAGCCAGAGCCTACAATACCGTATCTCCTGCTTCAGGCAAGGTGTTATCCGGTGGTGTAGATGCCAATGCACTCCACAAGCCTAAGCGTTTCTTTGGCGCCGCCCGTAAAATTGAAAACGGGGGATCACTTACCATACTTGCTACAGCCCTGATAGACACTGGTTCTAAAATGGATGAGGTAATCTTTGAAGAATTCAAAGGTACTGGTAATATGGAGATGCAGTTGGATAGGAAGATTGCCAACCGCAGAATCTGGCCGGCCATAGACCTGCTTTCCTCCGGTACCAGAAAGGAAGATCTGCTCTTAGACAAGGATATATTGCAGAGAATGTGGATTTTAAGACGACACCTGGCAGATATGAATACTGTGGAAGCCATGGAGTTTTTGCATGACAGAATGAGTAGGACGCAAGACAATGCTGAATTTCTTGTTAGTATGAATGGCTGATAATCAATAACATAACTCAAAAAAGCCTGGGTCTTAAAAAATCCGGGCTTTTTTATGCCCTTTTAGCAGCTAAAATTCAAGCTTCTGTAGAAAAAGTGATAATTTCGAGGTATGAAATAATAGAAATATCTGGTCTTCAAAGACCTATGTGTCAATTATATACTGAAACTCGAACTCTACTCTATGAAACGCAGTATTCTACTCCTCCTGCTGTTTGCCCTGGCTGCTGGAACCTGGGCTCAACAAGGCCGACAAAACCCTCGTTTATACTACCGACAGTTTAATAACGAGTACCTTAAAATACAACAACGAGACTTGCGCTACCGCGAATGTAAAATTCGAGAGGAAGATCGCAAGAAGTTGGAAACAATCCGCAAAGCCGTAATCAAACAAATAGAAGAAAGTCGGACGAAAATTGCCAACCTCCCACCCTTTAAGGATAACCCAATGATGATAGAAGGTTATCTGGAAGGCCTGGACACTCTGCATTATGCTTTTTCCGTGCTACTCGACTCCTCCCTTTCCAAAGAGCGTTATCAGTATCAATCCTACGAAGAGCTCAATGAATACTACTGGCAGTTAGATGAAGCAGAACGTAAGATTAAACAAGGATATGGCATACTGCGTGAAGTAGAAGATGAGTTTGCTATCGTTCAGCATATGGGTCTCAAACGAAGAACGGAGAATGAGGAGAAGTTTGAACTGATTGAGAAGGTGAACAATCACACCCGACAGCTTACCCTGTCCTACTATAAAATTGACCATATTTTGACCAGCATGGTGGATACCATTAATAAGAATACCAATAAAGATCTGGACGTTTACATGTTACCAGAAACGGTGGATGAAATCAGGGTGTTGGCGGAGGAAGAACGCTCCAGAGTGGAAGAATTCAAGGATCCGGAACTGAAGAAGGATTTATATAAAGAGCTGGTGGCCTACCTTAAGGAAGTAGATAGTGAGGCTAAACATCATTTACTGGATGTAGCACAACACCTGGATTCGGAACCATTTCACACCAACGAATATCGCGATGCACGCGTTGACCTCAAGTATTTTGCCGGTCGATATGATCGCTTGTCGCGAAATTTTCTGGATGCGCGTAAGGAATACATTCTCGAATACTTTCCAAATTAGGATAAACTTTCCAGGGCAATTTCCCAGGTGGACCCAACCCAGGCTGCGGGTTGCTCGTTGATGGCCACAGAACAGGGACATATGGCTTTTTTCCACGGGCGTGATCAGATGGGGAATTGAGCTGTCTGATTGTACCGATTAGCATGAAAGCCGAGGCGTTTTGAGAAAGAAAGAACAGCCCGTTAACAGGAGAAAGGCAGTCTGGCCAGGATCATGATTGGGGCGAATGAAAAAATCTTATGGTGCCCCACGGGGCCAGCACCCGCTGTCCCCGATATGAAGGTAGTTCAAATCAACAAGCTTTCATAGGCAGAAATTACCACGTGAAGCATAATACGTGGCAATTTGCGCCACTATTTTCATCTAATCTCAATCGCCAGCCAAGAAAACAATGGATAAAAATTTTTGAAGATACCGGGTGTTAAATAATCTATGCCATTTATAGACGCAAAGTAAAACCGGGTTTTTAGCCGATCCAGCACAGGTAAGTTTCAAGAATGCGCTCAGTCTATTAAAGTATTCGATCTTAAATAAAGCCACATGGATGAGATCCATAATGCCAGCAAATGGATATCAAATGTAATTATCTGGTAAGTCGGGGTGACCTAAGCATATCCTAATCCATGCCTATTGGTAAGTTGTCCGGCCTTTCAATCCCCGAAAAGCGTAAAGATGATTTCGGTTGAATAGTTATCGGCATCCACAGTAAGACTGATGCCTTCCACTTTAAATTGAACGTCTATATCCGTTACCTCGCCGGTACCCAGAATAAAATCCTGATCAAGATTAGTAATTTGAAGGTATCCGGTAACTGATCCACCAATATTGACACCGGAACAGGTACCACAAGGAGTGCCATTGCTGGTGCGCTGTACATAGGGAATAAAGGCACCTGGCCAGTTAATATCAGACTTGCTTACGGTAATTTTCCAATCTTGACTGGTGGCAACATTTAATATATCAAACTGGTTAAAATTGCTGGTAGTCTCCAGGGTGCCATTCAGATCCATACCCGCTTCCTCAGGGGTAGATAAGTCGGTAGCATCCAAGTCTTCCTGCCAATTTGAAACCTGAGAAATGACCAACTGAGCCCTAGCCTGCCAGCTGATAAAAAGAATGATGCAAAAGCCTAATATTTTATGCCAATTGCTGCTCACGTTAATTGTCGATGATTGTATATAAAATGCTAAGGGTGACATCATCATCACCATCCAATTGGTCAAAGTTAGTCCCCAGGTAATTCAAGGCAAAGCTGAGTTGATGTCCGTTGCCGGGACCATCACCGGTATATGATCCTCGGATATTTGTGATCAGGTCTTGGGGTGTGGAGCTCAGTGTAAGTGCTCCCACGGCTGCTGTACCCAGGTTACCAGCGCCAGCCCCTGCAGCGGCTGCCACGCTTAATTCCAATTCAAAATCACTGGGTACTGATCCCGAAGAGATACTTACTTCAATATCGCGACTGGTAACAATAGGCACCGCATTGGAATAATTGATCCAATTGTCTGAATTTGTGGCCAGCGGGTTGCTTCCTAGTGGATTACCGGCCTCGGTGGGCGTTGGAATACTTAATGTGAAATCATTACTGGCACCAAAGCTCTCAATATCTATCAGGGCAATGGTCTTCATATCAATTTCAAAAAACACGGAAGTGCTGAGACTGAAGTCAGGATTCTCTGGCTGGGCATGTGAAAATTGCCAGGTAAAAAGCAGGAGTACTAATGGTATGAAAAACCTTAGTTTCATAGAGCTTTCAATGTTTCAAGCGGCCTAATGTATTTTAGGGAGTTTTTCAGTGTATCTCACCTCTCCCTCTTCCAGTGCGAAAATATACACACCAGATTTAAGATTACCAATACTTACTCGATCCGTGGTGCCATTCAAGGCAGAGAGATTACCTGAAGCAACAACCTTACCAGACATATCGTACATATACCAGTTCACGTTATCCAGTCTCTTTAAACTGTGAATCACCAACATGCCATCCTGATCAATGTACAGGTCAAATGGGTTGCGCACGGTCCAGTCTCTGGTTTGAATTTCTCCGTCCGAAAAATGAAGTACAAAACGATGCGGGTATTGTGCCATCTGTTCAAACTGGTGTGCATTATCGAGCGAATGCCATTTGCCGGTCACCACATCTTCCAGAAACAGGGAATAACCGAATGGTACATTTACCGCCTCTATCTTCACTGAGCTTCCATCCTTGGTATAAATGCCAATAGGTATACTATCCTGGCCATAAGGCATCGGCATGGCGGTGATAGTGGTGAACTCACTTCCCTTACGCGCATAAACAGAGGGTACATCCTCATAGTTGGTGAGTAGCTTGCGAATATCCTGTGAATTGGAGAATTCTCTCTGTGCCCCATCGTAGAGTTGAATAATCACTTCATCTATCTTACCCGACTTTAAGTGCGTGGTGCGCAGTTTAATTTCCTTTTTCTCAACGATGCTGCTCTTGAAGATATTTCCTCCTCCATTCTGACATGGATTGGGACGGTCATCATTGTCTAGATTAAAATTCCGGAAAACATCTCCTGAGCCCTGAGCACCGGCCGTTGCCGTCTGAACATAAAAACCCTGCAATGGTGCTATATACTGTGTTGCACCCAAAGTGCCGCTACCACCAGAATATACCGCAAAATTGGTGTTGGCATGATCCCAAATATGGTATCCCAGGGCAATGCC
The DNA here is from genome assembly GCA_965229445.1 of Owenweeksia sp. Taxonomy (GTDB): domain Bacteria; phylum Bacteroidota; class Bacteroidia; order Flavobacteriales; family Schleiferiaceae; genus Owenweeksia. The sequence continues at coordinate 1,413,456 of OZ245876.1, read as the reverse complement.
TTCCGAAGCCAAATCATCGTCTATGACATCCCAATCCAGCACGGTTGGATATGGATTGGCTACCAGGTTCCAACCACTATTGTTTTCATTAACCACCTGAGTCACGGCACCATCATTCACTGTTCCGGAAAATACTATAGTCCAGGGTGCTGAACCAAAGTTTTGGTTGGCATCAAAGTACATATTCCAACCTTTGGTAGGGGTAAAAGCCTCCGTATTATCGGCAGACGTCCTCCAGGTTCCATATGCAGTTGAAGCCATAAAACCTATATCTGTACCGTTATCAGTAGAGCCATCGTACCACCACAGATTGCAGTAATTACAAGAGTCGAGCGAAGAGCCTCCTACGGGATGATTAAATACGGCCGTGCTGTTTTCAAAGCTCAAATCCGCCCAGGTAGCATCTGAAAAGGGAGAGCCAATCAGGTGCCAACCTTCATTGTCTACGTATTGTTTAAGGATCGCCCCTACTGCCGGATCTTTATACTGTCCAAAGCCGGTTGCATCAGCCTCCAGAATCATATCTCCCGAACTGGTTATACTATCTGTTCGAAGACAATTCAGCGGATCAATTTGTAATACCGCACCAGCAGCGATGTCAACACTATCCACTATTACGGCTTCCGTAATTACAGCTGTGTCGCCACTAAGGATATACATGGGTTTTACCGTATCTCCATCTTCATCAGAAGGATAATGATCGTTGATCGTGCTCAATCCTCCACGCCATTCCGTGCCATTCCAAACAATAAATCCCTTACGCACCACGCTAAAGTATTTCGTACCGTTAAAGTCATAATCACATTCATAGTGTACCACGCCATTAATGCTTGTTTCCGTAAGCACCAGGTCGGTATCATTGGTGGTAAGCGCAGCATTATCTGCGATGCGCAGATATAAATCACCCTGAGTAAAAGCATTGAGGTAGGTATCCACGTCAGATTTTGGCAGAGCAATCTGAACCGTGCCTACGGATCCAGTTTCCACTATGATCCAGGTACGTTGTAATATATCCACTACCCCACTCTGTGCTGGCAACTGTGCGTTGCTGCTCACACCAGACAGGCTGCCATCATCATTTCCCCAAAGTAGGAAATCCAGATGGCTACTAAAACTGTTGGCATTGGCGGGGTTGGAGGCGGCAATACTGCCTAAACCAATGGTTACCAAAGCATCAGAAGACACCGATTTCGACTGTTTGTGGTTGAGATTACTAAGGGTATCATATCCTATACCGGCAATATCATTGAAGTAAGTGGCGCCGATGGTGCTGTAATCCCATAAGACTGTGCTGCCATCTGATGCAATGAGGTCTCCCTCCGTAATACTTCCGGAAATAGTTTCATTAGGTGTACCATCGTCATCATTATCATTGGTAAAATGCAGTCCGTACTTAATAATGAAGTAACTATAAACCTGAAGCTTCTGCAGGGCTGATAAATTGTTATCGAAAACGGCAACTTCTGTAATTCTGCCATCATAATTTCCAACGCTTTGAATATCTCCAAGGTAGTTGGTTTTTGTACCGCTCAGATCGGTAGTATTGCCATCCGTATTGCGACTAAAGCCTCCATTTCTAAACTCTTCCACTACCCTACCACTACCATCGTAAACACCGCTGAGCAAATAAGGTGTTACGCCCCCACTATTCCAGGCCGGAACGGATACATTGATATCATTGCCCCAGTGTGCTAGCGTTGCTTGAGTTGAATTTCTATACCCAAAATGCAGATCCTCATTGCCGTTACCTCCCTCAGACCCCAGTACAATATTAAAGCCGCTATCATCTCGTTCACCAACGGCAAATAAGGAATAGTCTCCATTGCCAGCGCCACTTTTTATGGCATCCAAATCTAGAACCAGACGGTCATTAGAACCGTCAAAATCGACGGTAGGATAAAAATTGAAGTTGTCTGTAAGGTTGTCCTTATAGGTGGGAGGGTTTCCATCGGAAGTACCGTCATTGCCTTCTGGAGTAATGTCACTCCAGGTAGTGAGTGAAGTATTGTCTGTAGTGGTTGAAGTATTCTGATCTGATCTCAGCCACACATTAAGATCACTATAAACACCACCAGGGCCGATGGGCTGTGTTAAAGGCGTTTGGATGGCGTCTGCTGTTCCAATGGTAAATCGGTAGTTATTTGCCAGGGCAGTAACTCTGGAGAACTCATAAATATTGCTGCCCAGATCAGTTGCACCGGAAATGGGCGTATCATCTGAGAAATCATTGTTGTTGTTCAGGTCAACCACGAGACGAAGATCAGATGCAGTTATGGTGCCGAATCCGGTGAGGTCAAATCTGATATCCACACTATCTACATCCACGGCACTTCCTGACACATCAGATTCACTCACGCGCCATACCCTTCTCAGCCTGGCATCGATGCTGCTATGAACATCTGAAGTAGTTTGAGAACCAACAACATCTCCATTATCATGCCCCCACATCAGGAATTCATCATCATCCAAATCTGAAGGGTTCAGGATGCGAACGATACCGGTACCCTGAGCATCTTCATGCGTGTTGGAAGCATCTACGCGACCAATTCCGGCCACATCAAAATCATAATCCCCATTGTCATCCTCATCGTAAACATCATTATTAGAAAGCGTAATGTCATATTTCGCAGAGAGATAATTTGCCACTATAATGCGTTGAGCCTCGTTGATGGCTTCATCATAAATTATGATTTCTTCTATCTCTCCGGTAAGAAAGTAATCTGCTCCTCCATTGTCTGCTGCCGAGCCTATCAGAAGGTCGTCATTTGCTCCGCCATTATAGTTAATCGGTCCGTTGAAGGAAAAAGTACATTCATCTTCGCTCTTGTAACCATAACCGGTATTAGCATCATCGTCAAAAATCAATCCCCAAACTTCATCCTGTCCTGAAGTAAAGGGGTCAGAACAAACATTGCCATTATATTGATCTACATAATAAAGCATATCATTATTACCATTATCTCTGGCAATTCCCCAACCGTCATTCCAGGAATTATCATCGCTGGTAGAAATAAGGCCTGCCCAATTCTCACTACTACCTTCCATATTGCCTGCAACCAGAACAGTAAGGTTACTGGTAGGCATGATTTCGCTGTTGGTAGGGATATATAAGTATTCCGTATCAACATCCTGGAAACGTACCGCAGGCATGCCATTTCCACCTCCGGTTGCAGAATAGCTCGGTGCATCAGCGGGTACCGTAACATTATATCCATTTCCGGATTGATCTGTCCACGCCGTTATATCACTACCATCGCTGATACCGGTAATGGTTGAGGCGTTTAACCACAATGAGAGATCCGAATCTCCGTCTGTAGAGCCGACCCCACCCGGCCCCAGCGGGGGTCCAAGAGGTACACTGGTTTCCGTGGCAAAGGTGAAATAGGTGAATCCGGTAATACTGTTGGTTGCTTCCCAATTAGTTCCGTTTAGCGTCATAGTCACCTCAGTAGCGCCGGATGAAAAATCTGAATCCGTGTCCAGTAAGAGGTACACCGTAGTTTCTTCTGCCGGTAGCTTAGTGCTTTCGCTGGAAGAGTTGTCGTGTACCACAAATTCCATATTACTCAGGGTACCGGTTTGCTCCATTTTCCACACTCTTCCCAATATCTGCCGACTAGCAGGGGCGCCGGTGGTACTAAATGTTAATGCCCCGTCATTATTTCCCCAAACCAGGTACTGCTCGTCTGCAGAAAAGGTGTTGGCATTATTCTCATTAGAACTTGCAAGAGCACCGCGAGCTATGGAAACCAGTCCTTCCGAATCAGCAGATATGCCCTGCTTCTGGTAGAGTTCGTTATTGTCATCACGTCCTATACCGGTAATATCATTGAGATAACCAGAGTTAGCGGAAGCGTCCCACACCGTTGTGGAATTTCCTGAAGATTCATAATCTCCATCAATGGTGATTCCATATTTCAGAGCGAGGTAAGAGGACAATTCACGTGCGTTATCTGCATCATGAACTACATCATGAAAGAGAATAATTTCATGAATCTGGCCTTCAAAATCATCTGTTTCGCCTGCATTTCCATCATTGTGATACTGGGCGTCCCCCCTAAGTCTACCCAAACCCACATTATCACTATTGCCGGCATAAGTAGAAGGTGTACTTACATCACTAAAAGCCAGGGTACCATTTAGGTAAGCATCCCATCTATTGTTATCTCCATTGTAGATCCAAACCAGAACATAACTCGTATTTGCCGAAATAGATGTCGACCCTGAATTATTGCTGTTGTTATCTACTAGATTACAGTAAAGATCACCATCATAGATATATATATTATAGCCATCATCATGGCCACCAGCATCGAATATCATCTGTTGATCACTTCCGGTAATAGAACTCCCGGTGGTAAACGCTACGGCTACTGTTTTCTGGGATGCCGATCCTGAATTAATGTCATTGTCATCACCAAAGCCCAGTCCTCCATTGATAGTGGAATAGTCTATGGTTGGATTGTAGTTGTTGTAAACTTCCCTCCAAATTGGATCTGTACCGGAATCTGTCGCATCATTTCCATTTCCCGTTTGATCAGTAATCCGGGCGATTGAGGATCCGTCTGTACAAGCAGTGCTTCCACCATTATCATTCCAGGCTTCCTCATCAGCTTTAATCCAGAAGGTAGCATCTGTACCTACGCCAGAGCTGGATCCAGCAGTTTCTGTTGCAAAGGTGAAATAGGTATACGATGATAGATTAGTGGTTGCCTCCCATTCGGTACCGTTCAAGGTCATCGTGATCTCAGTAGCTCCCGAAGAGAAATCAGTGTCTGTATCAGCGAGAATGTAAATGGTAGATTCTTCAGCAGGCATGGTGGTGGAAGCAGAACTTGAGTTATCAGGAACCGTTACTTCGACAGATCCTGACCCACTTTCCTCAATAAGCCACGTTCTCCCAAGAATTTGGCGGTTGGCAGGAGCACCGGTAGTGGAAAAAGTGAGGTTACCATCATCATTACCCCACACAAAATAGCGTTCGTCAGCACCAATGGTATTGGAATTGGATGGGTTGTTGGTTGCCAAGGAAACATTCGCCACACCAACTATCGCATCGGAACTGGATGATTTCCCCTGATTCTGATACAAATCCGTTTCATCATCCCGGATCCATCCGGCAATATCATTGTGGTAGGTGCTATTGGCTGATTGATCCCAATAATCGGTGCCCAAATCGGCAAAATAGTAATCCTGATCGATGGTGATCCCATATTTAATGCCCAGGTATGAAGTGATATCTTCCCTTTCCAGAGTGCTGATAGCATTGTCGTGAAACAGAATCAATTCATGAATTTGGCCTTCAAAGTCATCCGTTTCCCCGGCATTGCCATCATTGTGAAACTGGGTATTTCCCCTGGTGCGACCGATACCTATATTATTGTTGTCTCCAGGAAAACTTGAAGGAGCAGATAAATCACTGAACGCCAGGGTTCCATTCAGATAAGCATTCCATTCTCCGGCGCCACCATCCCAGATCCATATTAATACGTAACTGGTATTGGTAGAAATAGAGGTTGAACCTACGTTGTCAGTGTTGTTGTCAATAAAATTGCAATACAAGTTGCCCTGATAGATGTACACATTATACCCATCGGTATGACTGCCCGCTTCAAATAACACCTGTTGATCGGAACCGGTTACGGAAGCTCCGGTGGTAAATGCGATGGCTAAAGTTTTAGAAGTGGCAGAACCAGAATTGATCTCAGTATCGTCTCCCAATCCTAGTCCACCACCGACGGTAGAATAATCTATGGTAGGGTTGTAGCTGTTATACGCTTCTCTCCAAATGGGGTCTGCACCAGCATCTGTTGCATCATTTCCATTTCCCGACTGGTCTTCAATACGGGCAATATTATCTCCATCCGTACAGGCATTGGTCGCTCCGTTATTGCTATAGGCATCAACGTCAGCCCCAATCCAAACGGCCAATCCACCCGATATTCCGCCCGGAGTTTGCGCCCAAAGCATTCCCAGGTTCATGACGAACAATATGAGTAAGAGTTTTCTCATGTTTCTTTTTTGCTACCTAATCCTTTTTGATCTTCAGATCTATTGACTGCTGCGACTTGAACTGAATCTTGCGCTCGCGCTTCTTGATCTCAAAATCAACCTGTTCTTTCTCTGCGGGGCCAACCTTCACCTTTTTATTGTTTTCCGTGACGGACCAAACTCTGTCTGTAGGTGTGTTCTCTACAATTCTTACGGTCCACTCACCAGGTAAAACTTGCTTAAAACTGTAATTACCTTGATCATCCGTATAAGTCAATAGTTCACGATCCCCCATGGTTGCTTTCACCACCCTTAGAGGATATCCTAAATCGCCACTGGCCGTTTCACGTGGAGGCATTTTAAAATCTATCTTTCCACTTATAGTGCCACTGCGAAGCAAATCGATACTAAGATAATTGCGTTCTTTTGGCATAATCTCCACTTCCAGAGGAGTTTCCACCGAAGTTGTTAACCCTATATCCAGAGTTCCCATGTCTATATGAAGATAATGCACGCCTACTGGTAGGTCATTAAATTCAAAGCGACCATAGTCATCCGTCATTACCGATTGACCCGCCAAACGAACCACAACACCCTGAGCATCACGTGGATTAGCGGCCTTAATGGTTCCCGTTAGGGAATACAGCCCTACTTTTTTACGCAATGGAGTGTTGATGCGAACCGTGTAGCGGGCATTGATAAAGAAGTCTTTGCGATTAAGCGTATTGCGAATTAAAGCGTGAGACACACCCACCAATAGCTGGTGATTATTGCGGCGTGCTCTAAACTGAAGATCCAGCAAAGAGCGATCATTGGTATATTCCTCAATAAGATAATTGTTGCGAAGGCTCGCCACGATGCTCACATCTTTAAGGGGTCTGATGGTAGCATTTACTCCGTATAAAAGATATCGCTGACGATCCTCGGTATAGCGGTTGGTGTAGAGATATTGGGTAAATCCACCTACGGCCCATCCTCTGGACAAGTTGCGATCTAGTCTACCTCTCATATTGTAGGTCGTACTAAAATTGTCATTAGATGCCAATAAATTCTGTGTTTGGGCAAATTCACCATCCAGCCTAATATTCCATAGCCGGTCATTATACGTCATGATATAACGCACGGCATTCTCACGATAAGAGAAGCGCTTGGTTGGAAAGCGATCTTCCTTGGACCTTTTCAGCAGAGCGACGTTTAGTCTCATCTGAGGTTTCACAAAGTAGGTAGCCCCCAACATGGCCGTAGTAGAATAGGGAGCAGTGCTTAATACCGTATCCTGTGCCGGGTTAGCGTCATTGTAAGAATAACCCGCATTGAGCATAAACTTGCGCTGGCGATACCGCAGGTTGGTGTTGCTGAAAAGTGAGTTGGTAAAGTATCCGGGGAAATACTGACTGGCAAAAATATTCTGACTGCTATAGGAGAGTCCTAGCTTTTCGATACCCCCGGCAAATTCAACATTCGCTCCGGTACCAGATTTTCCATCAATACCACCAACACCGTATTCCGCTTTTATTTCCTGATTATTGAACTTCATTTCCGTACGTAAACTGGCCACCTGAGCGCTTAGGCCGTTCTTATACATTCGGTTCATCGCACTCAGCTGAATGTTCCAGTTTGGCTGTAGTTTGAACTTACCCCAACCGGCAAATTGATCTCTGATTTCCGGAATAAAGCGAGGTTGATTGTAAAAGGCACCCACTTCAAATTTTTCATATTCCTGTGAGAAGCCGGCTCCACGCGCCCAGCGGTACATTTCTGTTAATGGCGTTAAGTTGTAAGCAAAGTCGCCCAGCAAAACCCGGGTTATTGGGAAGCGATTGCGCTGAAGCGTATAAACCGCGGTGTATTGATCGAAGTTTCCAACCCTGGCAATGCTAAAGCGGTTTGGCCCGCGGGATTTGATATAGAGGTGGTGATAGCCATTTTGATCAAGATGTCCCTGGCCCTCAACCTCATATTGAAAACCACCTTCATACGGTTTGGTAGTTTGAGCTCCAAAATAAATCAAGCTTACGTCTACCGGAAAGCGCTGAAAGGGATCGGTTCTCTTGGTAATTTTGGGGAATATTTTTAGACTCACACGCTCTCTCAGAGGCTTCATGGTGGAGTCGGTCTCTAGTATGATATTGGTGCCTACGTAACCAACATAGCTTACATCAGGAGCGCGCTGGGTGATTTTTACATGGTAGGTAGAGTTTGGAGGCATAAGTACTTCCGACACATTGGGCGTGCCACTTTCTGAACTTATTTTCACATCCTCATAACAGTTGCCCAGGTTTCTTACGATAAATTCTACTTCAAAATTTTGTCCACTCATCAAATGTTTGGGGTGACGAATAGCCCGGGCTTCAAGCTGGTGGATGTTTTCCACGCTGGTCACCACCGATTCCACGATCCGAACATCGTGTTCCTCATCAAAAAATTCGAATCGAATAGTTTTTTGCCCGATTTCACAGGCGCGGTCAATATCGAGTAGGAAAATGATATTACGCGTTTCTCCGGGTGCCAGATGCACCTCTTCTACTGGAGAGAGAAAACGCCAGCTTCGGGGCTTGTCAACTGTAACTTTGAAGTGTAGGTCAAAGTCATAGTCATTAGACAATTCGAGAATAAAAGTCTCAAACTGACCAGGTATAACGGTCTTGGGCGCCCGCACCGACACAATCAGGTCATCACGGTCTATCGTGGGACCCGCAGCGAGTAGAGTGAGTGCAACAAGTAATAGAAAGGCGGTATGTACCGTCTTAGTCATCAACCTCCAGATTCAATGTCATTCCAAATAGGTCAGCTTCTCCACAATCTGCTACCAATACTCCCTGGTAATTGCCTACCGGCAGACCCTCAATTGGGACCTGAAAATCACGGCATTGCCCGGGGTACAATTTTTTTGTATCAGCACTCTTTTGCAGAATAAGCTCACCATTATTATCATAAACTTCAATCTTGACTTCAGGCACTAATACCATTTCGCCAAAATTTTCCAGTACCACATCGACCACTTTTCCCAATACTTCATCTTCCTCCAGCGCTACCGCATTAAATTCCACGTTAGTGGGAATTTCGGATGGAAAGTCCGTAATGATCTGAACGGCATAGCGCACATTAGAGCTCACGCGTACGCCGTATTCAAGTTGAGTAGTATCTATTGGTTTCTTTACCTCTATCATGATCAGTGACCAGAAAGAACCCGTGTGTTTCTTCTTGGGTACCGATATCTGATAGCGCATAGGAAACTCTTCTCCTGGCTGCAAAATGCGCTCTTCAAAACCAACTTTAATCCATTGGTAGTTTGAGCGTTCAGTGGTTCCCGGATCTACATACTTGGTTTGGTTTTCACAACCCACTTCAAGGTCTTTGAAATACACCAATATGCGTTCGGGTTCTTCACCTATGTTTTTTAGAACAATGTATCCTGTTTCTTCATCCACACCCTGTAAATCATGACGGTGCGTAAGACCGTTGGTGACCAGTACTGATGCGTTCAGGCTAATACCTGAAAACAAGATAATTGCGATAGAAAGGATGAGTGATTTCATTTTTTTTGCTGCTAGGATGTAAAACTGCCGGAGGGTGCTAAGTCCTCCGGCAAGTTGTTGTTGTTAGATTACATGCTAATCTAATTCATCTGATTAGTTATCAGAAATAGTATAGGTAATCTGAATAGTAGTAGCATCATCAGCATCAAGAGCTGCATAGGCACCAGCACCACCACCGATAGTAAGCGCATAGGTCAGGTTATGACCATTGTTTACTCCATCACCAGTATAGGCACTACCGATACCGGTAATAACATTCTGTGCTGAAGTAGTGAGCGTTACTGCACCGGCAGAAGAACCCATGGTACCATCACCATTACCCGCATCCGCAGCAGCGGTTACAGCCAGAGCCATACCACCAGGAAGGGTTCCACTGGAAATAAGCGCTGAAATGTCGCGAGTTGGATCGTTAGCGGTACTCTTAATAGAAGAGTAGTTCAACCAAATGTCAGAATTTGTCTGACCCGAGAAGTCGATAGGAAGACCAGCCTCTGTAGGAGCGGTTGGTCCCAGGTTGATTGAAGTACCAGAGGATGCTTCAAGGTCAACCAGTGCAACTTCAGGGATCGAGATAACTACGTCGTGTACGTCGTCGTCATCATCCTGAGCATTTACGGCAAAAGAGGTAGCAAGAAAGGCTACCAGCAAAAACTTGTTCAAATGTTTCATGACTTGAGTTTAAATAAATAATTGAGTTTGCAAATGCGAAAGCAAACATTTTGCTGCTTACTCTCGAGACCAAAAATGCGACGAGATTGGCGATTTTGAGCTTAATTACCACTAATTCAGCTAGATATAGACCTAATCAGCGATAGAAATGGTGAGATTGTAAAATTCTAAGTAACTGAAATACAAGCTATAAGATAATTGTTAGCTTAATATGTTATAACACTTCCCTGACCGAGGTGAAGGCGAAGGAGGAGAAATCAAAAAAGCCGGTAAAAACATGGTTTTCACCGGCTCAACAACCTAAATGTGAAAGCATCTCACGCTTTCTTTCTGTATAAGACTAGTTGTCCGAGATCGTATAAGTTATCTGAATCGTATTGGAATTGTCAGAATCAAGAGCAGCATAAGCCCCGGCTCCACCGGCAAGGTTAAGGGTGTAAGTTAAATTATGTCCGTTGTTCACACCATCTCCGGTATAGCAACTTCCAATTCCGTTGATTAAAATTTGAGGAGCACTGGTTAGGTTAATAGGACCGGTTGGAGTACCCATGGTACCATCACCATTTCCTGAATATGGGCTTGCTGTAACCGTAAGAGCCACACCATTGGGTAGTGGCCCACTGGTAATAGCTACCTCAATATCACGAGTTGGAAACTGAGAAGTACTTTTTACTGAAGAATAGTTTAACCAAATGTTGGTATTGGTTTGAGAATTAAAGTCTACCGGGTTACCAGCCTCAGTAGGCGCGGATGGCCCTAAATAGATGGTTGTACCGGAAGCAGATTCAAGATCCACGATTGCTACAGAAGGAACATTCAGTTGCATATCGTGATAATCATTGTCAGCGTCCTGAGCCGTAAGTGCGGTTGCGAATAAAATGAAAGATAAAGCGAGTGTAGTGAGAGTTTTCATGTCTTCAATTTTAGGTTGTTGAAAAATTGATAGTACAAACATACGCTCTCAAGACTAATTATCAAGCACTTACAGATACGTCTTATCGATAAATCCCCGTAATTTGTCGAAAATTCACCAATTTCATAAGGACTTTCCCATTTTGGGACATAATTTCATTAGTAGAAAGTTCACTCTAATTATGAGAATGGAGTAAAATCAACTTAAAGCCCTGTAAATTAAGTTGTTAAATCCGAATATTGGTGAATAATTGATCCATCTTTCCCTTTGCTACCCCTACTCAACAATTTCATATAGTATTGATAGTCAGTATTTTATAAAATACATGAGCGCCAGGGAGAGCTGTCTGCTTAGAAATGCTGAAAAACAAAAACCGGACATTGGGCTACTGGAGATATCGCAAGCTATAAGCTTGAAGGTAATCCTGGTATCTATCGGTCGGGACCATTGGCTGATACCATGGAGCAAGCATATAGCTTAGGGTGCGATTAAATGCTAAAGGTTCGAATTCAGAATAAGGTTTAAATTTCTGTGTGATATTTAACTTAGCGCATCGATCAAAAAGCTGGGAGTTCTGCTCGTTATCCTTAATATAAAGCGAACTTAATGGATCTGCATAGGCCAGTACATAATCATCAAGGCCATTCATATAGCGGTGAAAATTGACAAACTTCTCATTGTTCTCCATCACCACATAATTGAAATGATCGATGTCTTCCATGAACCTAAATAATTCCTTGCCAGATTTGGTTGGTGTATTGGGACGGGTATAATTTAGAAGGTTGTTCGCGATAAACTGTGATTCAAACACATCCAAATCTCTTAAGTCCAGATAGGATTTATACTCAGGTTGCAAGGCCCAAAGTAAATAGGAGGAACTGAAGTAATCTACGTAGGCATTTCCTGAAAGGCCTTCTTTGAGTATAAAATTTGCTACTCCAATAGGAGTGCTTTGCATATCCACTCTCAATCCATACTTCTCAACCGGATAATGTCTTTCATAGAACTTACCGCTAGACACATAGAGATAAAATGCTATACCCGCAAAGAAATAGCTTAGACGCACCACTTTGGATGAATTCAACCATCGCTCCAGCTCGATACCAAGGACTGGCGCTATTGCCATTAATAAGAATGGTAAATTTCGATTAGCTGAAGCGGCTAAGTATATAAATGCCGCCAGTATCAATAGATAAAACAATGGTAGTGACCGCCAGTGCCTTCCAGGCCTAATTACCAAGCGATAGATCAGAAGAACTAACAGTAAAAGAGTGATGTATGCTGCTAAATTCCAATATTCAGCATGCTTAAAGTTCCATAGCTCGGTGGTGAACTTGTTTTGGTCTAGCTGGGCGTAGATATCAAAAGCATGAGTCAACATTCCAGCACCCATCGGATGGATCACTACGGCAATAAGTGCGATAATACCGGAAATAGAAGCTAGCCTCAGCTGCTTAAAGCTGAGTTTACTGTGCTTTTTCATGAGTATGTGTTGATACCATATGCTGACCAGAAAGATGACAATCAGCACCTGCCCCACGCCAAAAGCTTCGTGCAGATTAGCCCATAGTATTTGCAGGGGTATGAGAAGCCATATCCTAGGGCCGGGTCTATGATAGTAGGAAAGAAATATATAGAGATAGGCTGCGGTTAACAGGTGACTCATCATTTCCGGTCGAGCATTGATGCGATACGCCATGGCCATAAGAAAGAGCAGCATGGCCAGAAAAAAGCCTATCTGCAGAGGCTCGTCCGACTTTCCTAGAATGAATTTCAGTTGCCGATAACTCTTATAGATAAAAGTCATGATACCCAACAGCACCAACCAATGCAGCAGCATAAGGCTCTCAGGGCCCAACCAGCGAGTCACCAGAGCCATGAGCACCTCTGTACCCCACTTCACATTAAACCAGGGATCACCTGCATAGGTATAGCTAAAGACATCGGTTTTAGGCACAAAGCCATGTTCCAGGATGTACTCCCCGGTTCTAATCTGCCACCACACATCGGGTTCTCCCAGCTGACGAACACAGAGCACGAGGCTAACCAAAACCAACAGAATTATCGCGAAAAACTGTTTTGACATATTGGGTCTTAAAGCTAGCGCATAGCCTTTGGTTGGCAAATTATGTTCCTATAAAAATGTTATTCAACAGCACAACCTTTGAGGTTTAGTAAACCTCAAAGGTTGTCTATTAGCTCAAAAGCGGATGACTGATTATGAAATGCTATAAAATCATCAAGATTATCATAAGCTTCCATAATTGTTCTTCTATCCATCCTTAATTTAGATTCACCATCATTAAACACTAGTGTCCGATAGGAGCTATACTCCCATTGCTCTGGCCTGTCTACCAAACCGGCCTCCACAGGATTTCTATGTATATAGTGAATCAATTTTCGTAAATACAGTTGATCCTTGACCATTTTCCGTCGAAAGGAATGCATAAATAAACTGCCTTTTCTACCTTGTTGCTTATTAAACGACTTGGCATAGGAATTAAAGAAATTGCTGAACTTCTTTATTAAGAGCTTATCCATTACCTCTTCGTTTAAATGATCCTCAGCCACTATTCCCATTACTGTTTCAACGATGTTTACATCCCTGATCCTTAATAGGATATGAAAGTGATTTGGCATTAGGCAATAGCAAATACATTCACTCACCATATTAATATGTTTTATATATCGATCCAGAAAGAACTGATAATTCGAATGATCCTCAAACATTAATTCAGAACCATGAGCCCGGTTATATACATGATATACGAATCCCGGGTATAGTACACTCTTATACACCTTGTTCAACTTTAAACACTAAGGTGACGACAAAAAAGTGCTAATACAATCAATAATTGGTGAATGAACCTCAAAGGTTTACTAAACCTTTGAGGTTGTCCATGAATGGTCAAAAAATTGATGGTGGCCTACCCTAACAAACCATCAGGCAAGCTAAACCTCCTTAATCAACTTCTTGTATTTTATCCTGGTAGGTTCTGCATCTCCAAGGCGCTTGCGTTTATTTTCCTCATAATCGCTAAACCCACCTTCAAAATAATAGACTTGTGAGTCTCCTTCAAAAGCCAGTATATGTGTACAAACACGGTCCAGGAACCAACGGTCATGCGAAATGATAACAGCACAGCCCGCAAAATTATCCAAGGCCTCTTCCAGAGCGCGCAAGGTGTTTACATCCAGATCATTAGTAGGCTCATCAAGCAACAATACATTTCCCCCTTGCTTCAAGGCCATAGACAGGTGAAGTCGGTTTCTCTCACCCCCGGATAACACCCCAACCTTCTTGCTTTGATCATTGCCGGCAAAATTGAATCGACTCAAGTATGCCCTGGCGTTGATCTTTCGCCCGCCAAGATCAATTTCTTCATGACCTTCCGAAATGATTTCGTAAATAGTTTTATCAGGCTTCAAATCTTCATGACTCTGATCTACATAAGAGATCTTCACGGTATCACCTATCTTAAATTCCCCTCCGTCAGGTTGCTCCTGACCCATTATCATTCTGAAAATGGTTGATTTCCCCGCACCATTTGGACCAATTATTCCAACAATACCCGCCGGCGGTAAACTGAAATTTAAATCCTCATAGAGCAACTTATCATCAAATGCTTTCTTAACATGCACCGCCTCTATCACATTGGTACCCAACCTTGGACCATTGGGAATAAATATTTCCAGTTTATCTTCCTTATCCTTTTGCTCCTGAGTGAGCAACTGCTGGTAGTTATTTAATCTTGCTTTCCCTTTTGCCTGGCGACCCTTAGGAGACATCCTTACCCATTCCAGTTCCCGCTCTAGGGTTTTCCTGCGTTTGCTGGCTTGTTTTTCTTCCTGCTCCAACCGCTTTGATTTTTGATCTAACCAACTGCTATAGTTGCCTTTCCATGGGATACCTTCCCCCCTATCCAACTCCAGGATCCAACCGGCCACATTATCAAGGAAATATCGATCGTGAGTAACCGCTATTACTGTTCCCTTATACTGCTGCAAGTGTTGCTCCAACCACAACACAGATTCTGCATCCAAATGGTTGGTGGGCTCATCCAGAAGCAAAATGTCCGGTTGCTGCAACAACAACCTACAAAGGGCTACCCTGCGGCGCTCACCGCCGGATAAGACTTTGATTGGCGTATCAGGTTCCGGAGTCCTCAAAGCATCCATCGCCCTATTTAACATGGTGTCTAACTCCCAGGCATTCGTAGCATCTATTTTATCTTGAAGCTCCGCCTGTCTGGCCATCAACTTCTCCATTTTATCCGGGTTCTCATACACCTCAGGCAAAGCAAAATCATCATTGATTTTGTTATACTCATCCAGTATATCCACAATCTCCTGAACCCCTTCCTTTACTACCTCAATCACTGTCTTGGATTCGTCCAATTCAGGTTCCTGCTCCAACATTCCAACACTATAACCCTTGGCAAAAACCACATCACCTTGATGATTTTTATCCTTGCCGGCGATAATGCGCAACAATGTTGACTTACCTGCACCGTTTAATCCCAGGATACCGATTTTTGCACCGTAGAAAAAGCTCAGGTAAATATTCTTAAGGATGGTCTTATTATTCTGTGGCAGGGTCTTGGTAACACCGCTCATCGAGAAAATTACTTTTTGGTCTTCAGACATACTGTGCTTTTGTTATCATTGTGACATGTGTGAAACTCTGCAAGGCAGGCGGTAAAGATACTATATAGATGAGGCAATTCTTCACCTTACTATTCCTTATAGGGATGCTATTATTCCTTAGCCTAACAACCCAGGCACAAGAACTATCGGGAATAGTCATCGACAAAAAAACCAGAGAGGTGGTACCCGGTACTCATGTAATTAACAAGCGTACATTAAAAGGGACACTCACCAACGACCAGGGAAGTTTTACCATTAATATAGCCTGGGGAGACACCATTGTTTTTTCTAACATCGCTTATCAATATTTCTATTTCATTTATCAAGACTCCCTAAGCCTTACGGAAGATGTGTTGGTCGAAATGGAAGAACAAAATTATCTTCTCAGTGAGGTGAGCATTTTTAGCTATGAGTTAACTACCAATAAGGACAAAGAAATAGTTCTGAATGAACCACTTATGCCTTCAGGCGAAGACTTAAGTGACGGCAGACTGGTAAGAGCGGGAGTTCAAAATCCCGCGGAATTTCTCTACAATCTTTTTGGCTCCAAACCAAGGCAACTCAGAATTCTGGCGCAATTACAAGCGGAAGATGCCTACCGATTAAAGTTGGAAGAAAGTAATAACCGCTCTAAGGTTGTTGAATTGACCGGTCTCTCGCAGGAGGAACTTGAGGCCTTTATGTTTTATTGCAAATTTGCCCCGGTTTATATGAGTACGCTCAACGACTATCAGTTTCTTATTTCCGTGAAACGCTGCTTTGAACAATATGTAAAAGAAAGGGAGCTGGAAGAATTCCTGCAGCAGTTTGATTAGTTGTGAACGACTACTAATTGAAACACCCATTTACCAAACTTGAACTTGTCATTCATAGAGATAATCAGCATTTTTATTTCTGTTAGTATGGTTTAACAATTTCTCTGTCAAGTTGTGATTGAGTGTCCCGCGGTTGCGGGACACTTTGTTTATTACTTCACTGGACACAAGCGTGCATAATATATCTTAGCCCTCACTATATTCAATGTCGCGCGAGGAGATGAATCATCAAAGGTATATGCAACGCTGTATTGAACTGGCCAGAAATGCCAGAGGTTCTGCCTCCCCAAACCCACTGGTTGGTTGCGTGATCGTGCATGAGCATAAAATAATTGGCGAAGGTTGGCATCATAGAGCAGGAGAAGCACATGCCGAGGTAAATGCCATTAGAAGTGTGAAAGACCAATCACTTCTAAAAAACGCTACCTTGTATGTAAACCTCGAACCTTGTGCACATTACGGCAAAACCCCTCCCTGTGCCGATCTTATCATTGCGTCGCAGATACTGAGAGTTGTCATTGCCAACCAAGATCCCCACACTGCCGTAGCCGGTAAGGGCATCAAACGCATGGAAAATGCTGGCATTGAGGTTATTAAAAATGTATTAAACCCTGAAGCGAGAATCCTCAACCAAAGTTTTTTTTGCTATCACGAACTAAAGCGCCCCTATGTGATCCTCAAGTGGGCAGAAAGTAGGGATGGTTTTCTGGATAAAATCAGAAATGGCAAGCAGGTTGGCCCGAATTGGATCACACAATCAGAAACTCAAAGCCTAGTTCATAAATGGCGTGCTGAAAGCGATGCGATCATGATTGGGGGAAACACCCTTAGAAATGACAACCCCTCGCTTAATGTCAGGGCCTTCTTCGGGAAGAACCCCAGACCGGTAGTGGTTGTATCCAGGAACAACTTCGGGCATGACGCTAAGTTGACCGGTGATCAAAACACCTTAATTCTGAGCAAAAAGCCTGGCCTAACTGATCTTAAGGCTGAGGTGATCACCTTTGAAGAATCAAACTTTAAGGCAGCAAATTGGTTAGCGGCTTTAGCTTCCAGGAATCTTCAATCGGTACTGGTAGAAGGTGGTGCCACTTTGTTAAGCAGCTTTCTGAAATCAGGATTGTGGGATGAAGCCAGAGTATTGATCGGTGAGAAGAAATTCGGAATCGGCTTA
Organism: Owenweeksia sp.; assembly: GCA_965229445.1. GTDB lineage: Bacteria > Bacteroidota > Bacteroidia > Flavobacteriales > Schleiferiaceae > Owenweeksia. The sequence continues at coordinate 1,395,708 of OZ245876.1, read as the reverse complement.
AAGGCACCAAGCATAGAGCTTCCGCCGGCCAATATTCATCGTTTCGGAAAAGACAAGCTAAAGATATACTATTCATGATTTGGCTGATTCTGAGCATCCTATGCTCCACTTTGATCTTCATAACCTTTAAACTGTTTCCAAGGTTTGGTGTAAATAATCTTCACGCCATTGTAGTGAATTACTTTACCGCCTTTACGGTGGGTAGTCTTTCAGGAGATTTTAGTTTTCAACTGGCAGAGCTGCCAGCCAAGCCCTGGTTTACCAGCATTATTATCCTGGGTTTTCTGTTTATCAGTTTGTTTCAGCTAATGGCAATTGTATCACAGAGTTTTGGTGTGGCGGCCGTATCTGTGGCTGTAAAAATGTCGCTGGTGATACCCGTGGTATTTGCCATTGTATACTACAATGATAGTATTGATGCGGTAAAATTCATCGGTATTTTATTGGCCTTAACCGCGGTGTTCTTTGCAACCTACAAGCCTTCTGCAACCAAAAAACACCCCTCAATGATGCTGCTTCCCATCATGCTTTTTATTGGCAGCGGTTTTCTAGACAGCTTCTTAAAATTTAACCAGCAAGAGTTGGTGCCAATTGATGAACACGCCTATTTTACCTCGGTTATTTTTCTGACGGCTGCAGTGATTGGTACTTTTTGGCTCATTATAAATTCTATCAGTCAAAAAACCAGTTCGTGGAGTTGGAAGAATATCATGGGTGGTATAGCACTGGGTATACCTAATTATGGTTCTATATACTTTCTTATCAAAGCTTTAGACATGCACAATCTGGAAAGTTCTGTTATCTTCCCCGTAAATAATGTAGGCATTGTAGCCCTGTCAGTCATCTGTGCACGGATTCTCTTTAACGAAAATCTTTCTCGTCAGAATGTGCTGGGAGTTATACTTGCTATGCTTTCCATAGCGCTAATGACATTTGAAAAGCTTTACGCATGAATCTCAACGAGACTCTTGAGAAAGATCACTTCAGCACTATTGCTGCTGAAGGAACTTCCATATTTAAGGATAAGGGCAGTAAGTTCTTAGGCTTCTGCATGGCCGTTTCCTCCTCTGAGCAGGCGATGGAAGAGCTAAGTGTATTGCGTGCGCGACATCACGACGCGAGGCATTTCTGCTTTGCGTACCGGGTAAATCCCGTAAAACCGGAGATTCGATACAGTGACGACGGGGAGCCCAACCATTCTGCCGGCACCCCAATTTACAATCAGATCAGGGCAGCCAATCTATGGAATGTACTGGTAGTAGTTGTACGCTACTTCGGTGGCACCAAATTAGGGGTAGGTGGTTTGGTAAATGCCTATAAAGAGTCTGCGTATGAGGCAATCCTGAACAGCCAGAAATCTATCGAATATCTGATTGAAACAATTGATCTCAGGTTCCCTTATCCTCAGATGAATGAGGTAATGCGTATCGTAAAAGACACGGGGGCTGAAATAATGGAAGAACGCATGGCCGAGGATGCAGGATACCTCATCGGCATACGTCAGGGCCATTATGAAGCACTGCTTAACCGGATCCATCAAAACCATCTCCTCCATATTAAATGAAACAGGGCTGGTTAATCATATTAATTCTTTCCACCGTCGGTGTTTTGGCGCAAAAACCGCAGCCATCGCCCGACCTGCTGCCGGCTGGCTTAACTCCTAAGCATCAGCTAATTTGGATCAAGCATCAGTCTATACCAACCAAAACCACTACGGATATTGCCAGCTTTGTGCGAAATGAGCTTGGTTATGGTGCAGATGTAAGCTTAAAGCTAGACTATCATCGTCAGAGCCAGACACTTGACCACTTTCATTTCTCAAGCTACTTCAAGGGTATTCGAATATTAGGAGGGGAAGTTCAGGTGGCGGTAGAGTTTGACGGGAGGATAAAACTTATTCAGGCACCGGAAACGCGAATTTCTAGCCTTGCGGGCAGCATGCCTAAACCAGGCGAAGGGTTCCTAGCCCAAGCCATGCTAGGAGCTCAGGAAATATTGAAAACAGAGCTTGTCTTGATCTCTGTACTTGAGCAATGGGTGCCGGCTACCTATGTACAACTGGCAGGACCAGAAACCCTGCACAGAGAGGTAGTTATGCATGAAGGAGAAATAGTCTTCAACAATGATTTGATCAAGCATTCAGGATTAATTGGGCCAGGAGACACCACCGTTAACGTAAGGGTTTTTGATCCTGATCCACTCACCACGGCCCAGCAAACCTATGGCGGTAAGTATATTGATGATGGCGATAAGAACTCGGGCTCACTCAATGCGGAGAGAAAGCAACGCACCACAACTTTTACGCTGGTGAATGGGCTTATTAAGCCAGAAAATGACTTTGTTAAGATCACAGAATTCAGCGCCCCGATTACTGCGGTAACCGCCAAAACATCACCGGATTTTAACTATACCAGAGATAAAGATCAGTTTGAAGATGTAAATGTCGTGTATCACATTACCCAGCATCGCAAACACATTCAGTCTCTCGGCTATCCCAAACTGCCCAGCTATCAGGTGCATGTTGACGCCCATGCCTTAAGTGGCTCGGATCAGTCCTTTTTTGCCACCTCTGTATTTCCCTATCGGTTGTACTTCGGTGAAGGCGGTGTGGATGACGCCGAAGATGCTGACGTTATCCTGCATGAATTCTCACATGCCGTTGTTTATGAAGCAGCTCCAAATGGAAGTAAGAATACAGAGAGAAAATGTATTGAGGAGGCAATCTGCGATTACTTTGCTGCCTCCTACTCCAGGGAAGTAAGCAATTTTGGTGCTAATGATGTTTTTAATTGGGATGGCCACAATGAGTTTTGGCCGGGAAGAAGTGTGAGTACGACCAAACTGTATGCTCAGGCCAGCTTTAAAAACGGCAATTACTACGCCCATACAGACTTAATGGCTAGTTCTTTAAACGAGCTCTACAGAAGACTGGGCCGCAGTGCTGCTGATCAGCTCGTGCTGGAAGCCTGTTATCTGCTCACCTCATCTACGGCGATGCCAGACTTTGGCAAGTATGTCCTGATTAGTGACAGTCTGCTCAATGGAGCGGCTAACATCCGCGACATTTCCGAGTCATTTGTACTGCACGGAATTCTTAATCTGATAATAGGAACAGATGAACCAACTTTCGGCGATTCACCAGACATTCAGGTTTTAGCTAGTAACCGTTTTACCAACGAAGGCGCGGTAATCATTCAATCAACTGAAGGTCTTGCATTCATTGGATTGTTCGATATCAATGGCCGCGAAATCATGGCGGAAAATCTCAACGGAGATACCGAGTTCCTGCTTAAAGGTGATGATTACCACCCCGGAGTATACATGATCCACATTGAGAGCAGAAACGGCCAGCATTTAACTCAAAAACTCCTTCGGCACTAAGGCTGAATAAATGGCCTCAAAGTTTCCCTTAGCTCCTCAGGTGCTTTTCTCGGTCTGCGTGAAGCCTTATCCACAAATACCAACTCAACACTTCCCGAGGTAAGTTTGTCGCCCTGGTTATTCTGGATTTCATGAAAAAACTTTATTCTGGTGCCGGGTAATTCCTTAATCAAGGATATCACAGTAAGTTCATCATCGTACAATGCGGGTCGATGATAGTGAATATCAAGGTGTAACACTGGGAGCATTATTCCTGCTTCCTCCATTTCGCGATAGCTTAAATTTAACTTCCGTAATGCCTCTACTCTGCCTACTTCAAAATACTGAGGATAGATGCCGTAGTACACTACTGACATTTGATCGGTTTCGGCATAACGAACTCTTAACTTTGTGTGGGTAATGTACATGTTCTTTGTCGCTGATAATTAACGTCTTTCCACGGTGGAATGCGGGTTTCAGAGCGATTGACCCTCTGTTAAGCTGAGGAAAAAAAACTGTATATTCAAGACCAAATACATTTTTTTAATCATTTTTTTATCGACACTTTTGCCTCGTATTATTCAGAACACAAGGAACGTTTATCCACCTGTCAGACGCACCTTAAACTAACTGTTTAAACCGATTATCTGTTAATGGAACAAACTGCAAAATCAGTTTGGGGGAACTGCCTTGACTATATCAAGGACAACATACCCTCGCAGAGCTTTAAAACGTGGTTCTTACCTATTAAGCCCATGAAGCTTAAGGACAATGTTTTGAGTATTCAAGTTCCGAGCAAATTTTTCTACGAGTGGTTGGAAGAGAACTACATCAAACTTCTTAAAAGTGCGATTTCACGTGAATTGGGTGAAGAGGCCAAACTGGTATACTCCATTGTGATGGAGAATACCTATGGCAACGCAAATCCATACACGGTAAAAATTCCTAGCAGCAATCGTGGACCCATTAAAAATCCTAAGGTAAACATGCCGGTGGATCTCAGTGAGAAAGGAGTGAAAAACCCTTTTATCATTCCGGGTTTACGGAAAGTACATGTTGAATCTCAACTCAACCCCAATTACACTTTTGACAACTTCGTAGAAGGAGATTGCAATCGCCTGGCACGCTCTGCCGGCTTTGCCGTATCAAACAAACCAGGAGGAACTTCATTCAACCCTTTACTAATCTATGGAGGTAATGGATTAGGAAAAACACATTTAGCACACGCCATTGGTATAGAGATCAAGGATCGCTATCCTGAAAAAACTGTCCTGTACGTTTCCGCCGAGAAATTTACCCAGCAGTTTATTGACTCCATCCGCAACAACACCAAAAACGACTTCGTACATTTCTATCAAATGATTGATGTTCTGGTAGTTGATGATGTCCATTCCTTTGCGGGCAAGGAGAAAACTCAGGACGTATTCTTTGAAATCTTTAATCATTTACATCAAAACGGCAAGCAGGTAATCCTTACTTCCGACCGGGCACCGGTAGATCTGCAGGGTGTGGAACAACGGCTTCTCTCCAGGTTTAAATGGGGACTAAGCGCCGATCTGCAAGTACCGGACCTGGAAACTCGTATTGCCATTCTCAATCAGAAGCTTTACAACGATGGTGTTGAGATGCCTAAGGATGTGATTGAATATTTAGCATACAGCATTAATTCCAATGTGCGAGAGCTGGAAGGTGCTCTCATTTCGCTTTTGGCGCAATCTTCATTAAACAAAAAGAAGATTACCGTGGAGTTAGCGAAGCAAATGATTGACAAATTTGTTAAGAACACCACACGCGAGATATCAATAGACTACATTCAGAAGGTGGTATGTGACTACTTTGACATGCCTATTGACCTCCTTAAATCCCCTACCAGAAAAAGAGAGATTGTGCAGGCGCGACAGTTGGCCATGTATTTTTCAAAACAGCTAACCAAAGCTTCATTGGCCAGTATTGGCGCACAGTGTGGCAATAAGGATCACGCTACAGTTTTACATGCGTGTCGTACCGTAAATAATCTTGCTGAAACAGATAAGAGATTCCGCAATTACGTGGAAGACCTGCGAAAGAAGCTAACTTTACAGTAGACACAATAACATAAACCTTAGACCGCCGCGGTTGATAGGATGAAAGTGGTTAATTCAAACGCTAACATTCTCTCAATTTAGGCGGTCTTTCTATTTTTAGTTCATCTTCAGCAGCCAGAAATTCTATATTTGTTTTCGTCTGTTAACAGTCCAAATCTGCTGATTATGAAAATTCTTATGGTTTGCCTCGGAAATATTTGTCGCTCCCCCCTGGCAGAAGGACTACTAAGAGAGAAAGTAAAGAATTTAGACGTTGAAACCGATAGCGCGGGAACATCCGCCTATCACGTTGGGGAACCTCCTGACCCGAGGATGATTCGCACCGGAAGGTCCAAAGGTATTAACATTTCAGACCTTCGTGGACGTCAGTTTAAAGTGTCGGATTTTGATGAATTCGATCTTATTTATGTGATGGATGCGAGCAATTACCGCAATGTGATCAATCTCGCGCGGAATGAACAAGACAAGCAAAAGGTAAAATATATCCTCAATGAATTGGCACCAGGAACAGATGCCGATGTGCCAGATCCCTACTTTGGAGGAGATCGTGGTTTTGAAGAGGTGTACCAAATGCTTGATGAAGCCACCAACAAAATAGTGGAAAAAATTGCCAATGGAAACATCTGACTCTACGGGTAAACTGTACCTCATCCCTTCCCTTATGGGCGAGGTGGAGCCCTTGGAAGTTCTGCCTATGGCGGTGAGAAAGGTAATGGACATGGTGGAACATTACATCGTAGAAAATGAAAAGACGGCCCGAGCCTTTATTAAGAGAGTCCATCCGTCCAAATCACAGGAACGCTTGCAAATTAACGTCCTGAACAAGTACACCCAACCCGAGGATATTCCCGGATTTTTAGACCCCTGTAAGCTAGGTCAACATGTGGGGATTCTTTCTGAAGCCGGAGCTCCAGGAGTAGCCGATCCTGGTGCAGAGGTGGTAAATATTGCTCATGAACAGGGAATTAGAGTAGTGCCGTTAGTTGGTCCGTCTTCTATATTACTGGCAGTGATGGCTAGCGGCATGAATGGCCAAAATTTTGCGTTTAAGGGATACCTGCCCATTGACAAAGCGGAGCGAAAAAAAGAAATTCAAAAACTGGAGAGGCAAAGCAGAGCCACCGGTCAAAGTCAGGTGTTTATAGAAACTCCTTACCGCAACAATAAACTCCTCAAGGATATTCTGAAACATTGCAGTCCTGAGACCCGCTTATGTGTGGCTCGCGAACTAACCCTGCCTACGGAATACATCAAAACGGCCACAGTGGCCTGGTGGAAAGATCACATTCCCGATCTGGTGAAGCGGCCCTCCATTTTTGTTTTAGAAGGAAACTAAGCTTTAACCTTCTGCAGGCATGGGCTCCCTATTTTCAGATGGAGTCTTTGAAGGAGGCATCGTGGCTTCCGTTACCAGATCCATCTCATCCACTAAATAACCGGCACCTGCAAACTTGTCGACTATAAACAGAACATATCTCAAATCCACCATAATGTTCCGACAGCGGCTGATGTCGTAATTGTAATCACTCATGGTGCCTTCCCAGGCTCGATCAAAATTCAGTCCTATCAATTCACCCCGCCCATTGAGCACCGGGCTACCAGAATTTCCACTCGTAGTATGATTGCTGGCTATAAAACAAACCGGCATTTTATCCCCTTCGGCATAACGGCCATAATCTTTAGTCTCATATAGTTCCAGTAGTTTTTGCGGTAAATCAAATTCATAATCACCCGGGATGTATTTCGCCACCACGCCGCTGAGGAAAGTCTGAGAAGAATAGTAAACCCCATCTTTTGGTTCATATCCTTCTACTTTGCCATACGCCACCCGCAAGGTACTGTTGGCATCAGGATAAATCCGTTTATCAGGAAATACCTCCTGCAAAGCTCTGACGTACTGTGCCTGCAAAATTTGAATGGGATCATTAAAAGACATGACTCCCGGTCTGATTACATCCAGGTAATGATTCCATCCGGCCAAGGTATAGATCATGGCTTCAGATTTGAGTAATTTTTTCATGGCCTTCTCTGGCCTCTCGCGCAACATTCTTTGCCAGGCTTCCGGATCAGTTACCAAGAGCAAGTCGTCAAACATGTCATCAACATACTTGTTGAGAAGTTCATCCGGATACATCGCTAGTTTTGCAATTAAATCTGGTTGTGGTTTCGACTCAATAGAGCGAACGTAATCCGGTAGTACGGCCTTCATCACTTCACGACTTAATTCCGGATCAAAGTCCTCATAAAAGCCTGTAATGGCCTCGGCCTTTTTCGCAGCTTCCGCAGCGAGCTCTTCGCTCTCCTCTTCATATAACTTAACCAAGCCTCGATAGCCTAAAAGATGTCTGACCAATTCATTCCCGAAATAATTGCTTTCTAAATATATGTAGCGTTCTAATTGCCAAACATTGCGATCCGCGTAAAGCTTTTTCATCTGAGGCAACAGGTTTCCATATTTTTCCCTCAATCGCAGATCTGCGTTCACACGCTCCACAAATTCTTTCTCCAGAGCTTGCTTTTTGGCTACCGCACCAGACTCCTTTAACCCCTTAACCTCACCGATCCATTTTTTCCATCCATTACTTATGCTCGCATATTTGGAAGCATATTGAATCCTGGTTGCATCGCTCACTCTCATTTTCTTGTCCAGTATTTCAAGAATCTGCTCGCGAATCAAGATCCTGGCCGGGTCAATATCTTCAATAATATTCTGTATTTCATTGCTGGGCAAGTATTCCTCGGTCGTACCAGGAAAACCATAAACCATCGTGAAATCTCCTTCCTTGAATCCGGTGAGATTAACTTTCAAATGCTGAATCGGTTTGTACGGAACATTGTCATCAGACCATGCCGCCGGTTTGTTGTTGGCCCCAGCATAAATTCTAAAAAGTGAGAAATCGGCATTATGACGTGGCCATACCCAATTATCCGTATCCGCTCCATACTTTCCGATAGAGGAAGGTGGCGCTCCCACCAGGCGAACATCCTTAAAGACCTCCTTTACCACCAGGATGTACTGATTGCCATAGAAAAAAGGAATCACTTCCAATTCATACTCCCCCTTCTTTTCCTTCAGTAATGATTCAATATTGCTCTTCATGCGGTCGGTTTTGGCTTGATCATCCATACCATCGGAAAGGCCCTCCAAAACCCGGTTGGTTACATCCTCCATGTATTTAACAATGGCTGCGGTGAGACCAGGATTTCGCAGCTCTTCTTTGCCCGACATCGCCCAAAATCCATTCTTGAGGTAGTCATTTTTCAAACTGGAATGTGATTGAATCTGGCTGAAGCCACAATGATGGTTTGTCAATAACAATCCTTTGCTACTGATCAATTCTGCTGTACAGCTTTCATCAAAGTGAACAATAGCATCTTTAAGCGAGCTGTGGTTTACAGAATAGATATCCTCGGCACTTATCTCCATACCCATTTGAGTCATTTCATCGGCATTTAGCTGACCGATGAGGAAGGGTAACCACATGCCTTCTTTGGCACTTATGGACCAGGAAAATAAGAGTATGAGTGAAGAACAAATGAATATTCTAATAGCTGCTATCATGGATCTGAGTTTATTAAAATCAAGGTGCGCAAGTTAATTAATGAAACCTATCGATAGTTAATTGAGTGCGTTGCGTTGGCACAATTTGAACTGCGATCAGATGAATTAACTTCCAATAATAATTGAATCATGGTGAAAGATAAATCTGACTTTGAAAGTTTAAGCCGAAGTCATTTATTTGCCAAAATTTACAATCCATCGGCTTCATGGGAAGAACCAACTATTTAAGCTTTACGCTTACAAGCCTCATTCTAATCTTAATACTTCTTTCAGTTCACAAAAGTCACGCTTCCCATGCCGCAGGAGGACAAATCTACTATGAATACATAGGCGATAGTACGGGGGTAAACCATCAGTATTTACTGACCTTAACCTTGTATCGACGAACCGCCGGTATTCAGTTTAACAACACGGCGGTAGTGGATATCAATTCAAGTTGTTATCCTACACAAAGTATTACGCTTAACGCAGGAAATAATCAAAATGTTCCCCTGATCTACTTCGGGGAGTGTATGGATACCAATCTGGGCGCTTCTCTGGTCAACTACTACGAGTATCAAGGGGTCGTAACTCTACCAGGCCTTTGTAGTGATTTTCGGTTTTCCTACGATATCTGTTGTCGCAACAATGACATTGATAACCTCGCTACCTACCCGGCTATTTATTTAGAGTCAGCCCTCAATAACTTTTTGGGGCCAAACGATAGTCCACAAATTTATTCGGAGGGAAGTAAAGCTTTCTGCATCGGCGCCGAAGTTAATTGGAGTCAATCTGCAAAGGACGCCGATGGGGATTCTCTTTATTATGAGCTGATCCAACCATTGTCTGACTATAATCAAGTCATTCCGTGGGCTCCCGGATACGGCACCCTTCAGCCAATAACTACTACCAATGGGGTAAATTTAAATCCCCGAACCGGTGATTTTATATTTCAACCGGCACAAACAGAAACTGTAGTGGTTCGATTCAGGGTTTCGGAATACCGCACCGATACAGTTTTTCCCACCTTTTATAAAATTGGCCACGTGGATCGAGATGTTCAAATCTATATCCTCAATAATTGTCCCGTGGGTTCGTCTGGCATCAGCTTCAGCACCACCGACAGTCTCACAGCCGACACAGCCGCATTGGCCTGTGGTCAAAAGAAATTGACCATACAGTTTTCCGGTCGCATCGATTGCCGCAGCATCGCTCCTGACGGAACTGACTTTGCCCTTTTTAATAGTTATGGAAACCTCATTCCCATTATCGCCGCAGGCTCAGACAGTTGTTCAGGAAAAATTAGCAACTCGCTCTGGTTAGAATTCTATGATTCTATCTATTACAACGACGACCTTAACCTGGTAATCAGGACAGGGTCTGATTTAAATACCATTGAAAGTGTTTGTGGATTGCCCCTATCTGAAGGTGATAGCTTGCCACTCAAAGTGTCTAACTGCTCTTCTTCCATCGATATTCCAAAATATCAAGGGGCTGGTTGGGATTTTTACCCCAATCCCGCCAGAGATCATATTCAACTGTCTCTCCATAACTCTGGAAAAGTAAAATATGATATTCTTGATATGAGTGGCCAAACCAGGCTCAGAGGAACATTGTATGACAAAAATGGCTTTATTGATATTTCTTCCTTACCTACCGGAATCTATTTATTGCGTCTCAGAGACTACTCCCACACCGAGATTCGCAAGTTTCTAAAACAATAAACTCTCCCTATGCGATTTGGCTTTTCAGCGATATTCTGCCTGCTTTGGATGGGCAGCTTCTCCCAAACTATGCTCTTTAGCGAAGGTTTTGACCTGCCCTCCGGAGCTGACAGTGTTCATGCAGGATCCATTGGCAGTCCCACTCCAACTTTAGGAGATACTACCAGCTTACTTGCCGTTTCACCGGCGCAGAGTTATCTAATAAAAGGTTCCACAGCACAAACACAAGTTTACCTGGAAACGGACTACTTCAGTACGATCGGTAATCCCTATGTCAATCTTGAATTTGACCATATTGCCAAACTATTTCTGGTAAATTATGCTAAGCTTGAAGTTTCGATAGACAGTGCCCTAAGCTGGATACCCATCACAAATACACAATATCGCGGCAATGATGTTTACTTCAAAGCTCTGGACAGATTTAACCAGGCATCCTATGGAAATCTGGGATCAGGGGGCTTATGGAATATTGTAAATAATCTGGCTACGCCCGATAGTTCCTGGTGGATGCACGAAAGATTTGATCTGACGGGTTTAGCCTCAGATACAAATATAGCTGGCTCTTTCATTGGATATCCAGCCGTTAAAATTCGCTTCATCGCGGAGTTTAATAGTGCCATTCAGCCGGGAAACCAGTTTGGCGCAGGCTGGTTTATAGACAATATAAGAATTACGGGGGCTACCTGTGAATTATACCCTCCGGAGATTGACCTAGACTTTACAACCAATCCTTGTTACCTAAACAATCCCCTGGGAACTATTCCAGCCAACAGCTCAAATTCCTATCCCATTGGTGCATTGGCGACGGACAGTATTTCTCCCAACAGTGGTGTGGATAGCCTTAATTGTTATTATCAGGTGAACTCCGGTTTGTGGCAAGTGAATAAGATGCCTAAACAGATCTTTCCTCCCTATGAATATAAAACTGATTTAGCCAATATCCTTCCCGGGGATACCGTGCGATATTATATTTCGGCATGGGACCATTGTGGTAACAACCGCAAATCACCGGGTGGCACTGAGCTCCATCAATTTATCGTCTCCAACTATCCTTCAAAATGCAATACGACTAATTGCGATACGCTTGATGTCATAAGAAACTTTCCCTGGACTGAAGATTTTGAAGGTCCTCAATGGATTGCTGGCACTGGACTTGGAAATAGTGGCTCACAGCATCGCGGTGGCATGCCCATTAATCCTGTAGGACCATGGAATGTTACCCCAGCCCTCAATAAGCAGGAAGGGTGGAGTGTTCGTACCGGGCTCACTGGCACGCTCGCTACTGGTCCTATGGGTGACCACACTACTGGTGGTGGTAAATATTTGTACACGGAGTTTTCTCCCAGTACTCAGGGAGTAGCTACTACCACCCTAATCACACCCTGTATCGACTTATCTGATTCGATAGGCAAAGTATTTAGCTTCTATTATCACGGCTATGGTGAGGACATAAAAAATTTGAGAATTGATATCGATACCGGATCGGGGTCAGTGGCGTATTGGAACGCCTATCAGCGTGTTAAGGGGCCACTGCAGAAAAGCAGCGCTGATCCATGGACTAAGGTTTGGGTTAGCCTTGAGCCCTTTTCTGGAAAGACCATAAAAATTCGCCTTACATCCATTGTGATTGGATATATTGATAAAACAGACATCGCCATAGATGACTTGGCCATAACGGAACCCGAGTCTCCAGATTTGTCTCTAATCAGCATTATTTCTCCCGCTAGTGATCCCTGTGGACCCTCCTCTTCCGTACCGGTTAAAATAGCCGTGCAAAACTTAGGTCCTGATAGTTTACATCTTATCCCTGTTGCCTATCAACTGGACAATGGCACGATTACAAGGGATACCTTGGCCGGGCCACCTCTAGCTATGGCCGACAGCATTCACTTTGTGTTTTCTGATTCCCTAAGCTTCTTTCCGGGAAGCGCTCATACTTTAAAAATTTGGTCGGAATTAAGTTCAGACTCACTGCGCAGTAATGACACCCTGCAGCTAAATATTCCTTCCAGACTGGGAAATATCAGTCAGTTCCCCTATTACCTGGATTTCGAGAATTCACTGGTGATACCTGGGAATCAGGGCAATATCAATGATCCTGCCTGGGTGATGAATGAGCAGACGATAGGCGGAAGATTCGAAATTTTTGAAGGAAGGCTCGACAACACCACTCATGGTCCTCTAGAAGCCTTGGGAATAAATAACAGAGCCATCAGATTGTACAGTTTCCCTGGCGCAACAAATACTACAGTGAATCTAAAAACCACTTGTGTTGACCTCAGTGGTTTAAACTCTCCCAGTCTAAGTTTTAATCATTTTATAGCCCAGGGAAAGGCGTTAAAAATCCGGGTTAAAACCGATAACCAGGCTTGGGTTACCTTGACCACCATACTGGGAACTGCCGGGTTTAAAGATGACATGAGTCTAGAAACTATAGCGCTAACAAGCTATGCAGGTCAAAGTATTCAAATTGAGTTTCTGGTAGATGATATCAATTCTGGCGACTATACGAACCAGTTGATTTTGGATAACATTCTTATTGCGGAAACCAACCAGGTAAATTTAGGTTTGTATGGTGAGATTAGTCAACTTCGGAGGATACCAGATGGCCTCAACACCTTGCCTAGTTTTCAAATCAAGATCAACAAAACCAGTTGGCAGCCCGCTCCAGGAACTCAACTCAATATAGAGTTCAGCTCACTTTGTAATCCCTCTGCCACCACGCTCAGCGCTAGCTTGAGCTTTACTCCGGCAATGAGCAGTAACAGTCATAATCAAATAATTCCAGCTATAACGCTCAATGATACGCTACATGCGGACAGGTATTTACTAAAAGCCTGGCTATCAACTCCAGGAGACTCCTTGCACTACAACGATACCCTGTACCAGGAGTGTTTAGTCCAAAAAAGAGAGAGCGTTCCTTACTTCAATGATTTTGAATCTTGTAACGATCAGTTCAACACTAATGGTCCCATGCGTCAATGGCAAAAGGCTACTTCCGGCGGGGGTGCCTTCAGCGGTACAAAGGCCTATGTTACCAATGCGGATACGGGCCTTATTTCGGGTCCATCCAATATTGAAGTATTGCTTCCACCTTTCTTTGTAGGGCTTGATACCCTTGCTGGAACCAGCTTATCATTTTATCATCGTTATAGCTTTAATGGACCGGTAGATGATAATTATGGCACCTTGCAATACTATGATCAAGGTGTATGGAAACCACTGGCCACGCCAACAAACCATGGGATAAACATGCTGTATTCCAATATTCATGGCTATGTGTACGCTGGCAGTAGTCAGGGACAGTGGGTCTACGCTCAGTTCCCGCTGTATGAAGCTGTACAAGCTGGGGTGAACATATTTCGGTTTGTGACCAAGTCAACAGATAGCTCCGTCTCCAACTGGGAAATTGATGATTTTAGTATAAATGTTCCGCCACAACATTCTGCCTCACCACGTGATCTGGTATTTGATAATGGGCTGCCTGTAAGCAATAACCAGGTATCTATTAAGGTACAAAACACAGGGGCTATAGGCTTACGAAAGGCTGGGGTATCCATCTATGACCAAGGTGGTAATCTTTTGTTGCAAGACACTGTTGAAACCAGCATCCCCAGTTTATCAATTTTACCAGGGGAATCAATGGTACTGCCCATAACTGGCTCCTTAAGCCTTCAACCAGGAATGAACAACTTAAGCATTATCACCTCCTATCCAAACCTTCGCAATGATGCCTATGTGTTTGATGACACCTTGCAATTAAGTGTCCGGGTATTATCCGAAATCGATTCATTGCCTTATTGCGTTGATTTTGAGAGCAGTCAAGAATTCTTGAATTACAGCGGAGGTGTGGAAGATAAATTTTGGCATTATGGTACTCCGTCAAAATCAATCTTAAACGGGGCCTATTCGGGGAGCAAGGCGTGGATAACACAAGCATCCGGTACCTATAAACCATTGGCCAATAGCTATTTATATACGCCTCCCCTGTTCATAGAAGGTCAAAGTTGCTACAAATTCAGTTTCTGGCATTGGTATGAAACCGAATACAATTTTGATGGCGGAAACGTGGAATTCAGTCTGGATGGCGGCACAAGCTGGCAGGTATTGGGATCGGCTCAGGACACTACCTGGTATAACACTCCATACGTGCAGGCCTTAGATGCTATTCACCCCGGGTTTAGTGGCAGCAGCGGCAGTTGGATTTACTCCTACAAAGATTTTAAAGTGTTTAGTGATGCGTATGTCCAATTCCGTTTCAGGTTTGGAAGTACGGCAACAATGCAAGATGAAGGTTGGATGATCGACGATCTCTGCCTGGAAAGAATTTCACTTTGGTGTAATCAGGTAGGAAGTCAGGAACTGAAATCGCAAACTGGTTCCATAAAACTCTTCCCCAATCCGGCAAGCAAGGCTTTACATCTGAAGTTTGAAAGAATTTCAAATCCATCTGCCCCTCTCAGCATTCAGATCATAAATTCTATAGGGGCCGTGGTTTATGATGAACGATCAGAACCAAAATCTGATGGCTGGTATGTACTTGAGATATCCGACTTACCTGAGGGTGGTTATTTGCTAAGGACGGTGGTAGGGGGTGAAGCCTATCAAAAGACTTTCATTAAACGATAAAGGTCATCGCTTAATCACTCTTTTGAACCCGCCTCAATATTGGCTATCTTTGCCGCCCGCAAAAACAAAATTCTGAGAGTATGAGTGAGAGCCCTGTGCAATCTGCCGAAAAGATATCCAGTAAAGAATTTGCTGAGATTGTTAAGCAAGACTATAGCCTGGCGGTGGAAAGCAGAGAGGCAAGCTTAATCGGGCGCAGGGAGGTACTTACCGGAAAGGCTAAATTTGGCATTTTCGGAGACGGAAAGGAGGTCGCACAGATTGCCTGGTCTAAAGTGTTTAAGAATGGAGACTTTAGATCTGGCTATTATAGGGATCAAACCTTAATGATGGCCATCGGTCAACTATCTACCCAAGAGTTTTTTGCCAGTCTTTATGCGGATACCGATCACAGCAAAGAACCCGCTTCGGCAGGGAGACAAATGAATGGACATTTCGCCACGCAAAGTCTGGATGAAGAGGGCAACTGGAAAAACTTAATGGAGCAGAAGAATTCATCTGCCGACATCTCCCCAACGGCCGGACAAATGCCTCGCTTGGTAGGTCTAGCGGAAGCTTCCAAAGTTTATCGCAATAATCCGGCCCTTCATGATCGCACCAATTTCTCGAATAAGGGAAATGAAATTGCCTGGGGAACTATAGGAAATGCCTCTACATCGGAAGGGCCATTTTTTGAAGCATTTAATGCGGCTGGGGTACTGCAGATACCCATGGTTATTAGCATTTGGGATGATGAATATGGCATCTCCGTTCATAGTAAATACCAAACCACCAAAGAGAATATTTCCGAAATCCTAATGGGCTTTCAGCGCGAAGCAGGCACCAATGGTTTTGAAATACTCCGGGTTAAAGGATGGGACTATCCCGCGCTTATTGAAACCTATCAAAAGGCCGAAAAATTAGCCCGTGAAGAGCATGTCCCGGTAATGATTCATGTGAATGAAATAACCCAACCCCAGGGGCACTCCACTTCTGGATCTCATGAGCGTTATAAAAGTCAGGAGCGCCTGGAATGGGAGCGCAAGCACGATTGTCTTGTGAAAATGCGGGCTTGGATGGAGAGCGCAGATATTGCGACGGTTGAGGAAATTGAGGAAATAGAAAAATCAGCTAAAAAACAAGCTCGCGAAGCAAAAACTGCCGCGTGGAGTGAATTCCTCAAACCCATCAAGAAATTATTAGCCTCTTCTTGCGAGATTATTGAAGATTTGGCCAGCTCATCTTCGGCAAAAAATGATTTATTAAAACTGGCGAGTGATCTGAGAGCCATGACGGATCCTTTGCTCAAAGACGTGATAACCGCCAGTCGCCGAGCTCTATGGCTTACCAGGGAGGAGGACAGTCCCGCTCGTAGTAAGCTGCAAGCATGGCTGGCCGCTGAAATGACTCGTAATTATGACCGCTTCAATAGTCACCTTTACAGTGAATCCAGTGACAGTCCCCTGCGGATCAAGGAAGTAAAGCCGGAATATTCAGACGAATCAAGTGAGGTAGACGGCCGGGTTGTATTGCGAGAAAACTTTGATCGCATTCTTGCAGAAAAGCCTGAAGTACTAATATTTGGTGAGGACAGTGGCAATATTGGTGATGTAAACCAGGGTCTTGAAGGTTTACAACTCAAACACGGAGAAAACCGAGTTTATGATACCGGCATACGTGAAGCTACCATTCTTGGTCAGGGTATTGGTATGGCGATGCGCGGCTTGCGTCCGATTGCGGAGATCCAGTACCTGGATTATGTACTATACGCACTTCAGGTCATGAGTGATGATCTCGCCACCCTTCGATATCGCACCAAAGGACGACAAAAGGCTCCGGTTATTGTACGTACCAGAGGGCATCGACTTGAAGGAATATGGCACTCTGGCTCTCCCATGGCTGGAATTATAAACCTGGTTCGTGGAATGCACGTTTGTGTTCCCCGCAACATGACTCAAGCAGCAGGTTTTTACAACACCCTGCTCGACGGTGATGATCCTGGTCTGATTGTGGAGTGTTTAAACGGCTATCGCCTCAAAGAAAAACTGCCTGAAAATCTTGCAGAAATTAGAACACCTTTGGGTGTAGTAGAAGTACTAAGACCAGGGGACGACCTGACTCTGGTCACTTATGGGAGCAACTGTCGTATTGCAGGTTCAGCCGCGGAAGAATTAAATAAGCTTGATGTTTCTGTGGAGCTTATTGACGTTCAGACACTCCTTCCTTTTGATTTAGATCATCAGATTGTAGAGAGCATAAAACGCACCAATAGGCTAGCGGTATTGGATGAGGATGTGCCTGGAGGTGCAAGTGCCTACCTCCTGCAAAAAATATTGGAAGAGCAAGGTGCTTATCAATACCTGGATAGCAAGCCCTTATCGATCACAGCCAAGGCACATCGTCCGGCTTATGGTACCGATGGTGATTATTTTTCTAAACCCTCGATAGAGGATGTGGTTGAGGCCATTTATACTATGATGAACGAATTTGATCCTGTGGCCTACCCTCCTATCAATTAAATAGACCTGTCAGATCCCCGCTTACATAAAAACCTGGTAGCTGCCGTAATGGAGGCTTTAGAAACCTCATTTGGCAAGGGTTATTATGTGGATAAGGTTATTGAACGCATCCTCAAAACCAACCGGAAATGGGGTGCTCGAGATCGTGGTTTCATTGCGGAGTCAACCTATGAAATTGTACGCTGGTGGCGATTTTTATGGTGCTTGTATGGCAAGGAACCTACCCTTAAAAGAAAAGAACTTTACCGCCTCTTTGGTGTGTGGTGGCTCTGGAAAAACCATGAACTGCCAGACTGGAATCATTTTGCCGCCCTAGAGGGTTTTGACTTGGAATCTGCTCTTGAAAGGGTACCTGATGAAATCAAGATCAGGCAGTCGTTTCCCGACTGGTTGGATGATCTGGCCACGCAGGAATTAGGGCATGAAAAATGGCGCTCCATTGCTGAAAATCTCAATGTGCAGGCATCCGTCATGCTGCGAACCAACGCTCTTCTCACCGATCGCAACTCCCTTGAAGAATTACTGAACCAAGAAGGAATTGAGACAAGCCCGGTAGCTCATACAGACAATGGCCTGGCCTTAAAAAAGCGGGCCAACACCTTTAGATCTAATGCGTTTCAAAAGGGACTATTTGAAGTACAAGACGGAGGCTCCCAGCAGATTGCTCCCTTTTTAAAAGTGGCACCGGGAATGAGAGTGGTGGATGCTTGCGCAGGAGCCGGTGGAAAAACGCTTCACCTGGCAGCATTGATGGAAAACAAAGGCTCTATTATTGCGATGGACGTAGAGCAAAGAAAGCTCAGTGAACTGAAGAAAAGGGCACGCAGAAACCAGGTGCACAATGTAGAAACCCGCCTGATTGACTCTGCAAAAGCTATCAAGAGGTTGTCGGGCTCAGCTGATCGTCTGCTATTGGATGTGCCGTGTTCAGGTACCGGGGTTATTAAGAGAAATCCTGATACCAAATGGAAGTTGCTACCGGAACATTTGGAAAAAGTTAAAGGCATCCAGGCCAAAATCATTACCGATTACTCAGAAATGCTAAAGCCTGGCGGACTGATGGTTTATGCAACCTGCTCTATTCTCAGGAGTGAAAATGAAGAGCAGGTAAATTTGTTTCTGTCTCAAAACACAGACTTCAAGCTATTAAAACAACGGAGAATTGATCCGGGAGAATACAGTGATGGTTTTTTTATGGCTTTGTTGGAAAAGTGTGGAAATTGAATAGAATTAATCAGCTTTCAAGCTATTGGGATTGTTAATTTTGCCCCCTAATACTTCTTCCTATCCTAATTGAATATTGCATGAAAGCTAAAACGCATATTCTGCTCGTTATTTTAATGTTTCTTTTTTCTGGAGTGTATGCTCAAGAAACCCAGTCGCTGTCATTAGATTCCGGTGATGTGGATTCTCAATTCGAGTATGTAATCAAGAAATCTAACAATTACCAGCAGTATGAGGTAATTCCTAAGGAGTGGATGGTACAATTACGACAGCAGGTAGCCGATACTCTGAAGAATATGCGCTCTGAGAAATCAGGACTGGAGCAGGAATTGAAGGCCCGAGCCAGTAAAATAGAAGCATTGACTTCACAACTGTCCAGCACGCAAGACAGTCTCCTGGACTCGCGGACCGCTCAAGACGAAATGGCCTTTCTTGGCACCCCAACTTCCAAGGCAACTTATCGCTTAATCATGTGGACCATCATTGGCATTCTTCTGCTTTTCCTGATAATATTTATCTTCAGGTTTAAGCGAAGTAATGCGGTAACTACGAGGGCCAAAGAAAACCTTACCAATCTTCAAGACGAATTTGACGATCATCGCAAACGATCACTCGAACGTGAGCAAAAGCTGCGACGTGAATTGCAGGACGAGTTAAATAAGCAACGTCGTCAGTAAATACTTAAATATAAAAGGCGCCAATTTAGGCGCCTTTTATATTTTTAGGGAACGGTGAACAAGCAAATTAAAAATAGAGTTCTGGCACTTACGCTGTCACTAGTCTCATTATCTGTGACGGCCGCCCCAGTTACCTACTTATTTTGCATCAAGAGCAATGACTTTCCTACCTTCAAGGCTGAAGTTGCCTTCCGTGCGGTGGATTTTGGTGAATACGCCGCCAAGCAAATGGTAATCAACCGTATAAAACCGCATCTGAAGGGCGATTTTGAAATTGCCATTTACAATCCTGAAGATTGTCCATGTGACCAGGATTGTCCCCTGCTAGAGGTAACAGCAGATGATTACAAAGCTAGTGTGGAGGACGCTGAAGCTGCCTCTTTTATGGGTTCGGCCGCTGAATCATTGGATATGATCATCTACAGTGCCAAGGAGATATTCACCAACCCTGGGGGATTCTTAAAAAAGACCTTTTTTGGTGAAAGTAAGGATATAGACGGTTAGATCTTTAATTTGAGTTTGACAACCTTTGAGGTTTAGTAAACCTCAAAGGTTGTCATGTTTGTCAGCTGAGATTTATTTCCTAACTTCATAAATAGCACGGAACCAACCCCATAGGCCAAAACGTCCCAGACATCACTGTGATGCCTGGCATCCCACATTGGAAATAACACCTCAAACAAGAGAGAATACCACAGCACAAAGAATACGATATGCCCCCAAGCCAACCTGTACGTTGCATCACGAAAGGTAAATTGCTGCTGAAAGAATAAGGCAAATCCAAGCACTATTCCCGGACACAACAAATCATCCAGATAGGAATGAACCCAGGGAATGGAGTATCCTATCGCTTCTATTAGCTGGTTAAGGCTAAAAAGGATACTGCAAAACCAAAAATAATTTGAGAAATACTTCATTAATGAACCGTAGATGACGCGATGGCCGCAATTAATGAAATGATACTAAAGAAGATAAGCTGTGCTATCTGTACCGGTCTTTTCCAAATTTTGGTTATTGGACTATCCTCTTCATGAATTTCCAAAATGGGAAGAGAATTTACTTCTGTCTTCTCTCTCTCCCGCCGTTCCTCCTTATGAAAATCGATTAATTCTGAATGGCAGATATCACAAATTTCATCATCGATGTTGGTCCAGTGACCGCAATGAGGACACTTGATTTGTTTCATAACGCGAAGGTAAATACTGCGTTAATACAGTGATGATTTTCCAACCCAAAACCGTATATTTAGAAGTATGCAACTTTTAATGAAGCTGATTGCACTGATTGTAATTCAGATTTATAGCAACACGCTTTCTGCACAGGTATGGGATTTAGGATACGGTACGCGAGTTGAAAAACTCCTTTATGCTGACTCAAATTTCTTTCTGGTCTCAGGTAATAACTCGTACGGACCAAGGACAGCAAAATACCTTGCGCGATTTGACAAAAGCTTAACAGGATATAATCTTACGTCGGTTGCTTATATACACGATACCATCCTTGATTTCAGAATGGTCGATAATAAACTGCTTGTGCTCGGGAATCTACATCAAGCCTGTGATTATTACCCTGATATTACCTTTATCAAAATATTTGACCTGGATTCTCTGTCTCCTATCAAGTATTATTCAGATGTAAGTAATGGTACGAGCAGCTTTTTGACAGACTCAACTTTAGTTAAGTACCAATCATCACCCTTCATTCCTGTTACCACAGACTTAGCTTTTAATGTAATAGACACGGTTGGGTATTCTGGTGACGCACCTTCTTTGGTAAGAAGTGATAAGGATCTTAAACTTAGTTTTATCAGTTCCTCCTATTTTGGCCTATACCTGCTAATTCATGATAAGTTGATTAACTATGATTGGAATCATTCAAATCCGTTTCATCATTTAAATTTTGCCGGTTACACGGTAAAGGATGAAATCAAGGATGCAGCGTTTTTCGGGCAAGATTCAATTTGCTTTATCACCAAGGATTCAATATATGTAACAGACACGAGCTTAACTAATTACACCTCCTTTAGCCTTCCCGCCCATGATCGAATTCAACTATCCGGGAATTCCTATTTTGCAATAACAGGCACGCAAGTTGACCAATTCCAGGTGATCAATAATTTGTGGAGGAAGAGTTTTCAAATCAGTATCAATCAGCCCAGATATAAGCTCGCGCAATTGAATATTTCTGGCAATGACTCCCTATTTGTTCTACACAGTACGTCATCATGGCACAATCGAGAAATCCTACCCGTCAACACCACTATACCAAAATTTCAAAATGCTATAGATGTTCAAATTGATAGTTTAGTTGTTCTTTCTACCCTTAAGGTAGGAACTATGAGTACTCCGGGTTATTGGAGCCATGCCGAGGTATTTTTTAGCAATCAAGGTGCCGACTCGATTACAGAGGTTCTGTTGAACCACCCACATAAAACCTATCCTGGAACATATCCATGTTCCAGGAGGTATGAAAAATCATTAAACATACCTTTGGGTCCGGGAGATAGCCATAGTGAATTGGTCAATCTCTATCATTACGATATAAACGGTGCACTTTGTGTGATCCTCAGTGTACCAAACCATGAAGTTGAAGACCATATTGCTAACAACAAGGCTTGCGCTTACCCAATTCTCAAGCTCTCAGAAACAAGCATGGAAATACCCAACATCTATCCCAATCCTGTGAGCCAGAATCTCATGTGGATAAATAATCTCGACTATCATACCGGAACTTATCGGATAGTGAGCCTTATGGGTGAAATTGTGCGGGCGGGATCCTATACAGACCACGCCATAGAAGTTAATCTGCATAAGCTATCTAAAGGAATCTATCTGGTAGAAGTAATGGGAGATAATGGTACCGTTGGTTGCACCCGATTTATACGAAAGTAAAAACCCCGACAAATGCTGAATCTGCCGGGGTCTTTCTTAATTGCTCTGTCTGAGTAGAGTTAAGATCTATGCGTCTATATTGGCGTATTTTGCGTTCTTCTCAATAAATTCTCGTCGCGGTGGCACGTCATCGCCCATTAACATGGCAAATACTCTATCCGCTTCCGCAGCACTGTCAATAGTCACTTTGCGCATCATACGAAACTCAGGATCCATGGTAGTTTCCCATAGTTGGTCGGCATTCATCTCACCCAAACCTTTGTAACGTTGTACCCCAACGCCAGATTTATTCTCACCCCCCATTTCCATTATCAAGCGATCTCGCATATCATCATCCCAGGCATATTGAGATTTTGATCCCTTCTTGACTTGATACAAGGGCGGAGAGGCGATATAAATATGTCCGTTTTCGATAAGTTCCTTCATATAACGGAAAAAGAAAGTCAATATTAAGGTGGCGATGTGGCTACCATCAACATCGGCGTCACACATAATCACAATTTTGTGATATCTGAGCTTTTCTACATTGAGAGCTTTAGAATCTTCCTCAGTACCCACACTAACTCCCAGGGCGGTAAAGATGTTTTTGATTTCTTCGTTCTCAAATACCTTATGGCTCATAGCCTTTTCTACGTTCAAGATCTTTCCACGTAATGGAAGAATGGCCTGGAAATTCCGGTCGCGCCCCTGCTTGGCCGTTCCACCCGCAGAATCACCCTCCACCAGGAAGATTTCACATACTGCCGGATCAGTTTCGGAACAATCGGAAAGTTTTCCCGGCAAACCGGTACCACCCATAACCGTCTTACGCTGAACCATTTCCCTGGCCTTACGCGCGGCAATCCGGGCTTTGGCGGCGAGTACAACTTTCTGCACTATCAATTTGGCCTGATTGGGATTCTCCTCGAGATAATTGGTAAGCATTTCACCCACCAATTGATCCACGGCTCCACTTACTTCGCTATTGCCAAGCTTGGTTTTGGTTTGCCCTTCAAATTGCGGCTCCATCACCTTTACGGAAATCACGGCGGTAAGACCTTCGCGAAAATCATCACCACTTACCTCCACTTTTTCCTTAGTCAGAATACCGCTTTCATCGGCGTATTTTTTCAGGGTTCTGGTAAGCGCCCTTCTAAATCCAGCCAGGTGCGTTCCCCCTTCATGGGTATTGATATTGTTAACATAGGAATGTAAATTTTCCGCAAATGAAGAGTTATACTGCATGGCAACCTCCACTGGAATATCATTCTTTTCACCATCCATATGGATCACTTCAGGAATGATTTTCTCACGAGTTTCATCAATGTATTCCACGAACTCAGCCAAGCCACCCTCGCTTAAGAAGGTATTTGACTTCACTTCGCCTTCTTCATCCAACTCACGTTTGTCGGTAAGCGTAATGGAAATCCCTTTGTTTAGAAAAGCCAGTTCACGCATACGTGCTTCTAGAATATCGTAATGATAAACTGTTTCCAGGAAGATACTTTCGTCTGGCTTAAAGCTCACCTGAGTACCTCGGGTATCGGTGGTACCGACCTCGGCTACCGGCCCCTGAGGTACCCCAATTTTGTATTCTTGAATATAGTGCTTGCCATTTTTAAATACCTCAGCCTTTAGATCGGAAGACAAGGCATTCACACAACTCACCCCCACACCATGCAGGCCCCCGGAGACCTTATAAGAATCTTTGTCAAACTTTCCACCTGCATGCAAGACCGTCATCACCACCTCCAGGGCAGAGCGACCTTCTTTTTCATGCATATCTACGGGTATACCTCTACCATTATCAAGTACGGTAATAGAGTTATCCTCATTAATGGTTACGTGGATGGTATCACAATGCCCAGCCAGGGCCTCATCTATAGAGTTATCTACAACTTCATAAACCAAGTGATGTAAGCCTTTTAGCCCTACATCTCCAATATACATGGAAGGACGCTTGCGCACCGCCTCCAATCCTTCTAGCACCTGGATATTCGAGGCGCCATACTCTTTTGGTAAATCACTCATATTCTTTGAGTTAGGTCAATTTTGAATAATCACAAATTTACTCAATTCTCATGGCAATAAATCTTGCAAAACCCCAGTAATCATAGGGGTTTTCCACATTTTCTTAACACTTGGCCACATATGGTCACAAATCCGATATATAAACCAGATTAACGGCTATTTTTTTAAGTGAGAATTGAGAAGCTTCGCTTTAAAACCGGTAGGCAAAACCCATGAGGAAGTTTATGCGCTGAGCTTTATAGCCTAAATAAAGATCATACTGTTGGTTCAACAGGTTTGAAACATTTACAAAACCAGACAAACGACTGTTATAAAGATACTCAAAATTTAGGCCAACATCAAGATAACCAGGTAGTTTTGCAGATATTGATGGCATTAAATCCTGATCAAAAGCAGTTCTCTGACCTACATAGTTCCAGTCTGTCCTCAATTTGAGCTTCTCGCGATAGGTGTATTGAAAGTTTAAACCTGCCAGGAAACTGGGAAGATGCCAAGCCGCCTTAAAATTTGACAAATCATAAGATCTCAATTCACCAAACAGGCCTGCCTGCAGGTTATTGTCCATATTAACCGACATTTCTCCCCTCACATAAAAGGTTTCAGAATTGTCGTAAAGCAGGTCCAGGGCCGGAAAGCTCCTTAAACTGTCAACAAAATATGAGGCTCTATAAGCCGGATCGCGATAATAAATACTCAAATCCTTTTGTAGAAGTATCCCACCTTTTAAATTGAAGGAGGTAGTAGCGCTTAGCAATCCTTCTAAACCAACATAAATATCCGTATTTCTGGAGGGTTTAGAGATAAATGCCGGACTGATATAGGGATTGTCTTCGGTGAGATTGCGATAGCTGTTCTGAGTAACCTGACCATTTATTCCGCCATAAATAGATAATACATCTTCGACAAACGGAAAATATACCTCTACCTCCGGAAAGAAAAACATATTGAACTTGCCACCCGTAAGATCCGCATCGTAATTATTGGCATATAGGTTGACACCAAACCGGAAGAATAAATTACTTAAAACCAGATCAATAGACGGCTTAACCTGTACTGTAAAATTACTTTGTTTCAAGGAATAAACCGAATCAAACTGACTTTTAAGAAAGGTAGATTCTTCTCCCAGTGCTGTGCTGTCAAATCCTAAACCCAGGGCAGATAGATTCAACTCTAAATTTAAGGGCTTCTCACCGGTGGGTAAATCCCAATCCGTAAAAAACTGAAAGCGATTTTCATCTGCGCCATAGGCATCACCCAAATAATAATATTCAAGGCGGGCATCTTTAAGCATCCCCAGATCCTTGGCGTTCTTTTCGCTGATGCCGGTTACAATTTCATACTGGCTAAAGCGGTTTACGGGTGGTTTACCAGGTTCTGCAATAAAATCCTGAACAATCTTATTCTCCAGATTTGGCATTTCATCAATGCCATAATAACTGTACTTGTTCCAATTCCCGCTGAGTTTGGTGGCCCATGTGAAATCCTGATAAAATCGATTAAAATAGGCTCCAAGCTCATTCTCACTCATCCCATTATTGGTAAAAATGGTTTTGGCACCTTGAACCGTAGAGAAATGCCGACCCCAAAAACCATAACTCTTCTGCGAGGAGCGATCGCTATTCCAATATCCCTCAGCCAATGGGGTTAAGTAGAGGCCATAGCCCATTCTCAGCATTCCCTGATTTAAATCTTCTACCGGCACCTTGGCAATTCGCGCCGGACTAATAGGGTCGGGACTGAACTTAACCTCTACAGGCTTGCTACTTATCCGATAGTTTAGTTTCAGTTTTGACGTGGTGGTGTCTTTAAAATCAGGTTTGCTGCTTATCTTCTTAGACTCCCCTACTTCCGCCCGAAACTTTTCGGTAACCTTCAGTTCTATCTGACCCAGATTACCTCCCGGTTGGGCATACCCATATCCCATTCCAAGAAATATGAAGCACACCACAAATATTTGATTAAATGTTTTCACCACTTATTTTCTTTGAGTAGTTGTATCTACGGGTTCTTTCTGGTCAATAATGATCATACCATCACCACCCTGCAACTGCAGAGAGTCCGTCTCATTCATCAACATTCTCTGACGAATTTCTTCCTGCTCCTTCTCATATGCTGCAATTCTGGCTTTCAAATCTTCGGCGGCATCAATACTGGCTTGATCATAAGCACTCTGTATAACAAAATCAAGTGTGTAATTGGCCTGAAAAATATCATCCTGCTTCCAATAATTTCTAGCTGAAAGAATCAGGCCCTTCATCTTCCATTCCTTATATCCCGGTAACTCCTCAATTAGCTGAAATACCACTTCATTAGAAGGATCATACTTGCCTTGCTCATAGAGGATCGCCGCCTGGTAATAGTAGGCTTCCGCCTTTTTGTCTCCCTCCGTTTTATGGAGCAGTACTTCAATCTGATCTAAAGCTTTACCCCACTCCTCCTTATCATAGCTTGACAGAGCTATTACTCTCCTGGCTACCACCTCATCCTCCTCAGGCAAGTCCTTCAGCCCCAGTAAAATGATCGCATTTTGCGAGGCCTTATCATAATCACCTAGGTGGTATTGACATTGCATAAGTCCCATTCTGCTATCAATTTCTTGCTGACGGTTTTGTGCAATACTCAGATAGGCCTCAAACAATTCTCGCGCGTCAACATACCGCTCTTCCTTAAAGGCAATCTCCGCCAGGTAGGCATGAGCCTCTACGGTATAGTCATTGAGTTTATACTTGAGTATTTCCGAATAGGCTGAAGCTGCCAGTTCATCACGACCGGAACGCCTGGCACAGTCTGCCAGATAATACTGTGCTCTCAATCCAAAAATAGCTTTCTTGAATCGCGATAAATAGGCTTCCAAAGCGTCGATGGCTGAACTACAATTTCCCGATGAATACTGGTCAAAAGCAGCACTAAACGCAGTTGAGTCCAAGCTTGATTTTGAAAAATTCACAAAGTCTAAGCCATCCACCCAATCCAGATAATCATCAATTCTATTTTCCCGGGCATATATTAACCTGGCCAGGCCAATGGCTTCCATGGATTCATTAGATCCAGGATGATCTGCCACCACCCTTTGATAGGTAGATAAGGCCTGCTGGTTTCGGTCAGTGTTGCTATAGGCCAAACCAATCTGCACTTCTGCCTTGGCGTAGAGAGGCGAGGAAGAATGTTTCTTCTTGAACTCTTCCAGGGAGGCGATGGCTTTGCTATAATTCTCCAGCTGCAAATGACTAATGCCGATGTCATATCGCGATTGTTCCACATATTCAGATTGAGGGTACCGGGAAATTAATTTCTCCAGCTCGTTAATTTTTTCCTGATTCTTACCGGCCAACCCCAGGCATTGAGCTCTTTTGTACGTGGCATAGTCACCATCCGCCGTTTGGATGCCAATGGCTTTTTGGTAAAACTCTGCCGCAGCAATGTACCCCCCGGTGAGCAGGTAAGAATCCCCCAGTCTCAGGTATGCATCGGCTTTAAGATCGCTGTTTTCAGCATCTCTCAAAAATCTTCGGAAATCCTCTGCAGCCTTCTGGAAATCAAACAGTTTATAATAGCAGTAGCCCGTCTGATAGAAACTTAGGTTGTGCTCAGACA
Organism: Owenweeksia sp.; assembly: GCA_965229445.1. Taxonomy (GTDB): domain Bacteria; phylum Bacteroidota; class Bacteroidia; order Flavobacteriales; family Schleiferiaceae; genus Owenweeksia. The sequence continues at coordinate 1,367,476 of OZ245876.1, read as the reverse complement.
AATTAAACGAACCGTTCACTTTTCGAAATCTTTCGTAAGATTTTAGGGCTTCATCATATTCCTTTAAGCGATAATATGACTCTCCTTTCCAGTAGTGAGCGAGGGCTGCAATGCTTTGGTTGATATCATATCGAAGAGATTCATCATACTTCTTAAGGGCGGCACTCAGTCTACCCACATTATAGAGTTCACAAGCACGGAAGAAGGCAATTTTCTGATAGGCCTCCTGCATGGAAGGATCTTTAATTCCCGTTTCTTTAATAGCTTCCAAGGCTCTTTCATAGTCTTTGGTAGTGATGTAGAGGTTAGCCAGATACTTATTTACCTCGGCGCGCTTTGTAGATTTCGGATAAGTTTTAAGGTATTGGTTTAGGGTGCTGATGGCATCTTGAAAAGGATCTGAAAACTCATACGCCAGTTTGGCATAATTGAAGAAGGCATCCTCTCTAATAGTGGGTGAAGCCGTGATTTCTGAGGCCGCTTTAAAGGCGGTCATCGCCTTTTGCTTATCGCCTAACTTTAAATAGCTGTCCGCCAAGTGGTACCAGGCATTTTGTTGTAAATCCGGTTTGCCACTACCCGCCACAATCTTGTTAAAGGAATTAATGGCTTGCTCATAGGAATCAGCTTTATAATAGCAGTATCCTAATTCAAAATGGTCTCTCTGACTCATCTTACCCCCTTTTTCTCGGTACAACTCCAAATACTTCATGGCATTGGTGTATTCTCCACGATTGAAAAAGGCATCTCCCACCAGCTTGGCTATCTCTGGCGCTCTACTGGGTGTAGCATTTTCTACCAGCACCTCTCCCACTTCCAGGAGTTTCTCATAATCATTTAGGTCATAGTAAATATGTGCCAGGTAATAAGGTACCAAGGGACCAAAGCTTTCGTCCTCTTGCAGAGGTTCGAAATACTTCAGAGCTTCGGTATAGTTCTTTTCGGTGTAGAGAATATGGGCATAATAATAGCGCGATGACACTTGATAGGGAGAGTCTTTACCAATTAATTCATAAAACCCAGGCTTTGCTTCCGCAGGTTTCTCAAGACTTAGTAGCGAGTAGGATTTCTTGAACTGATATTCTGCACGTTTCGATTTTGGCAGCCGATAAGGGTCAACTTCGCTAAAACTATCTGCCGCATCGCGATAACGTTTTACACTAAAGCGATTTAGAGCATACTCCAGGTACAGTCGGTTCACCAGCGGGTTTAATGGGAATTCCTCTGAAAATTCGTCAACCCGTGAACGAGCGTCATTGTTGTAAAGATTCATGGCACATAACGCAGCGTAGTAAGACGCGTTTGCTCTGGTTTCGCGATCAAACTGATGCTGTCTTTTAACCACCTCATCAAAAAGTCTTTGGGAATTGCCGTACTGACCTTTTTGATATAGTTCCAGTGCCTCTAAATAATCATGATCTCCTCTACCCTTCAAAACGGAAGGTTGGGACATCAAACTGGCCGAGAAGACCATGAGTAATACACTGATCCACAAGGCATTATATTGCCGATGCATCATGATTGAAATTTCAGGTTGTGAAGTCTAAAAGTAGAGTTATACTCAGGCGTGCTCTAAGTTTATGTGAGTTATTTGTTAACGAAAGATGTTAGTTATTATTGGCTGAAATGATAAGCCATAACTGCAATCAATTAAGATTTTCACGTTTTATCTTTACCCGCGCTAAAGCTGAATATTCAGCCTGAGTGAAATTGCCTTAGTTTTGACCCCACAAGAAAGTGCCGCATGAGCGAAAAACCTATCGTAAAACTTGAGCATGCTTCCATTTTTCAAAAAGAGCATCTGGTTTTGGCCAATGTAGACCTGGAAGTGAGTCATAATGAATTTATTTACCTCATTGGTTCTACCGGTAGCGGTAAATCGAGCCTTCTAAAAACACTGTATGGTGATTTACCATTAAAGGCAGGCAATGGAGAGGTCTGTGGCTACAAACTCAGAAATCTTAAGGATCATGACATTCCTTTTCTTAGAAGGAAAATGGGAATCGTTTTTCAAGATTTTCAATTGCTCACTGATCGCAGCGTCAACGATAATTTACTCTTCGTACTGAAAGCAACAGGCTGGAAGGATAAAGTGAAAATAGAAAGGAAAATCAAGGAGGTACTGCGCAAAGTAGGCATGGGAACCAAAGGTTTTAAGATGCCTTACGAACTTTCGGGTGGTGAACAACAACGCATTGCCATAGCCCGTGCCCTGCTCAACGATCCTGATTTAATTCTGGCTGATGAGCCTACTGGTAACCTGGATCCGGGTACATCGGAAGAGATCATGATTCTGTTGAAGCAAATTAGTGAGAATGGTCGGGCAATCTTAATGGCTACCCACGATTATTCACTGATCCTTAAGTTTCCAAATAAGACCCTTAAGTGTGAAGATTCCAAGGTCTTTATGGCCGTGCAGAACTCCTTATAGTTATAGCTCCAGATAGATGATGGGGTCGGCATTAAATTGTGGATCCCCACAGCTACCACAAACCTGTATGCCATCTAGTTTCACATAGCTCAAAACATACTCTCGAATACACTCATTATTGCTAAAAACAAGGGTATTGTATGTCAGGGAATGTTGGGTGGACGAATCTAATACCAGGGTGATTTCTTCCGGCTGATTGAGCGTTTGCGGAAAGGCTAAGTGCAAAGTTCCTTTGGTAACCGATGACGTAAAGTTAAGCTCCCCTTCCCGCTCATGAACAAACTGAATATCAGCCACATCATAAATAGCGGAATCGCCAAACACCAAATTATCACCAGCGGCGTTCTGTATCTTTATTGACTGTTCAGGAACCACCAATGGGGTATCAATGGAGCATTTCTTGCAGGATGCCAGCAGCAATACACAAGCAATGGAAGTAAATACGAGCAGTTTCTTCATCTTTGACCTTTGTTTGACAAAATTACGGATTCCGCGAATGACAGCGTCATTTAAACTACAGACCGACTAATTTATTTCATGTCTGCTTCACTAAGTATCGCCATACCCATTTACAATGAGGATATCTCTGACCTGGTAAGTAGTCTGCAAATCCAGCTTTCCAACTTATCAGCTGATATTGAGATACTCTTGGCTGATGATGGCTCAGCAGAAAGTATCCGCTTAAACAACCGGCAATTTGCTGATATGGAGGGCATTACCTATCGTGAGCAAGCTAAAAATATGGGACGCGCAGCCATCCGTAATTTTCTGGCCGGCATGTCGAGCAAAACACATCTACTGTTTTTAGATGGAGATACCCTAATCAAGAAGGACGATTTCATTGCCACTTATCTGGATTTAATAAACGATTCACCAGCTTCTGTCATTTGTGGGGGAAGAGACTATCCGATCTCGCCGCCTTCCACAGAGTTTTTGTTGCACTGGACCTATGGTAGAGAACGCGAGAGCAAAACTGCTTATGAAAGGCAACAACAGCCATACCGGAGTTTTCACAGCAATAATTTTATCATACCCAGGGCAGTTTGGCGCAAGATTCCATTTGATGAGAAATTCCTACAATATGGACATGAGGATACCCTGCTCGCTTATCGGCTTATGCAGGAAGATATTGAGCTGCTGCATGTGGAGAATGCTACTATTCACGGACAGTTGGACAGCAATGAGGATTTCCTCCAAAAGACCAAACTAGCCTTACAGAATTTAAAAAGTCTTTACGAGCGAAATGACCAGAGCCTTGTTGCTTGGAATACTATGCTCCATAAGTATCATAAAATTAGAAGGCTCGGATTGAAAGCTATCCTGGGGTTCCTCTATCGCTTTCAACAGAAAACTTGGGAAGCTAAGCTGGTAGATAGTAATTCGATTCCCCTGCGAATTTTTGACCTTTATCGGATTAGCTATTTGTGCTCCCTTTAATCCAAACTCCTTATCAGTTGAACCCAGGTTTCACGTTCCTGTTCCCAGTTGTTTTCCCTGGCCGCCAGTTCTAATCCCGCCACGTAGCTATTCTTGTCTTTGTTGCTGATTTTCAATAATATATCAGCGATAATCTGTGGTGTTACTGCCTCTGCAATCTCACCAATTTGATACCGGTTAATTATGTTGGCTACTTCGACGACCTGGCTTCCCAATATCGGGATGCCGCACTTGATATAGTCAAACAACTTATTGGGCAATGAATATTTATAGTTTGGACTCAGGGGCTTGTCCAAACTTAAGCCGCAATCTGCCAGGAGAGTGTATTGAAGCATATCCATATAGGACTGGGGAGGCACAAACTTAAGCTTGTGTTCTATCCCTAAGGAGACAGCCATGGCTTTAAGTGATTCAATCACATCCCCTTTACCAACCAGGAGTAAAAAGAAATTATCCGGCAGCAGCCGAAGCGCTTCCAGCGCTTCTTCCATTCCGCGATCCACATTTATGCCTGCCCCCTGGTTGATCATAATAAAGGCCGACTCAGGAATTGCCAGCTCCTTTCGAGATTTCCTAAGCTTTGGCAAGCGGGAATCAGAGATGTTTCTTACAACCAAAGGCCTTATTCCATAATCTGTGAAGTACAATTCCGCAATACTATTGTTTACGGTGACTATATGCTTAAGTTTTGGGAAAATCCAGCCTTCCAGAGTGGTCCAAACTTTCTTAACCAATGGGCGATGCTGAATCTCTGGCACACCGGTAAAATACTCATGCGCATCATAAATCAATTCTCTTCCACGAAGTCGGGAGACCAAAAAATTCGGCAAAAGCGTATCCAAATCATTGGCCAGGTACAGATCAAAGGGCTTCGCTAAGAGATACAAAAACAGCCTGAGGTTATAGTTTGCATAAAAGAGAAAGCCTTTGTTGAACCAGAGCTTGAACCTCCGAGTATGATATGGCAGCTTGACAGGCAAACTATTAGCCAGTTGTCGCCCTACAAAAGTCACTTCATAACCAAGGCTTTGCAGCACAGCGATGGTTCGTTGAACTCGCTGATCAGTCATCAGGTCATTTGTAACACTAACTACTACCTTCTTCATACTTTTGTTCCCCAAAGAAAAGGCATTTTTGAAGGATCATATTAAACGTATTCGTATCAGCGAGTACAACTACGATTTACCGGCGGAAAAAATCGCGAAATTCCCTGCTTCACCAAGGCATAATTCAAGGCTACTCCTATATAGAAAAGGTCAGATCAAGGAGGATAAATACCTGCATCTGAGCCAACACCTTCCTACCAATACCCACCTGATATTTAATCAAACGAGGGTTATACAAGCCCGATTGCTCTTTGAAAAAAATGAAAACACGCTCATAGAAATTTTTTGCCTGGAACCTCCTAAGGGTAATGATATTCAGGCGCTTATGCAGTCAAGAAGTCCGATTGAATACCGTTGTCTGATTGGAGGTGCGAGAAAATGGAAATCAGGGAAACTAGCACTCACCACCAGCCAGGGTACCAGGGTGGAAGTTGAAAAACTGAAAAACCTGGGCGGCGACTTTCTCATTCGCTTTTGCTGGAATAGCGGCAGTCATTTCGCCTCTATGTTGGAAGAAGCGGGACTAACCCCCTTACCTCCCTATCTTAAAAGAAAAGCAGAAACTAGCGACATAAAAAACTATCAGACCATTTATGCCAAGGAGGAGGGTTCTGTAGCAGCACCCACAGCCGGTTTGCATTTCTCCAATGAGTTGATGAACAGCTTACAAATTAATGGTATCAGCACTGATTATCTTACACTTCACGTAGGTGCCGGAACTTTTAAGCCGGTGGTAAGTTCCAATATTGGGGAGCATGATATGCACGCGGAAGAATTCTTTCCTGAACTTGACTTTTTGGAGCGACTGAGCGATCAGCTTGATCAAAAAAATATTATTGCCGTGGGTACTACCAGCATGCGAGCCCTGGAAAGCTCCTACTGGCTTGGTGTTAAGCTTCTGAGGGATGAAAATATCGCAGATCTGCACGTTCGGCAATGGGAACCTTACCAATACACTATCTTACCCTCACCGAAAGAAGCGATTTCTGCATTAATCAAGTATATGCACCTCAGAAAACTAAACCTCCTCAAAGCCAAAACAAGCTTAATCATTGCCCCCGGTTACACGCACAAGATTTGCAATGGCCTATTGACGAATTTCCATCAACCAAAAAGCACCCTGCTTTTATTGGTGGCATCGCTGGTTGGAGAAGACTGGAAAAGTATCTATCGATACGCCTTAAACCACAATTTTCGTTTTCTCAGTTATGGGGATGGTTGTTTAATACTCAGAGATTAGTATGTTTTGGAAAAACCTTCTCTTCAATCTTCAGGCCTTTTTAGTGCTCATACCAGGTATTGGCCAACAAGCACCTCTGCAAAAAATAGGTGAATTGCCTGAGGATATTCATGAAAGTAGTGGCCTGGCCCGCTTACCAACGGGTGATTTTGTGCAAATAAATGACAGCGGTAATCCTCCCTGCCTGTTCTTCACCGATAGACATGGCAAGCTGGTGAACTGGGAATGTCCTGATTTTCTGGAAAATACGGATTGGGAAGATTTGGCTTACGGCAACGACTATCTGTATGTGGGGGACTTCGGCAATAATGACAATATGAGGCAGGATTTAAAAGTATACCGACTTAAGCTCACCCCCGATCAAAAGATTGAGTCTGCCGGCATCATTCATTTCTCCTATGCCGATCAAAATGCTTTTCCGCCACATGAATCGGAACAGAACTATGATCTTGAAGCCATGTTTTATGCTCACGATTCTCTCTTTTTATTCACCAAGAACCGCACCAAGCCGTTTACTGGTTATACCTATATGTATGCCCTACCAGCTCATCCCGGCACTTATTCATTAGAAAGAAAGGACAGCCTGAGGCTGGGAATTGCGGGAAAACATCAAAATTGGATTACCGGAGCAGATCTTAACCCCTCTCAGAATATTATGCTTTTGTTGGGATATGATCAGGCTTGGATGATTTACAATTTTAAGGGGACCAATTTTTTGAAAGGGGACCTCTCTGCTTTACAGTTTGATGCTATATCACAAAAAGAAAGCCTCTGTTTTGATGGTGATAGTAGTGTGATCATTTCTGATGAACGCACAAAATTAATTAAGGGAGGGAATGTTTATTACCTAAAACTAGACCAGAGATTCTTTAAGCCAACAGAAGAAAAAATAGTAGAATTGATTTCGGATAAAAGCTTTGACAATGAGATCAGCGCAAGAATATCCGGCAGTGCTGAATTACCTATTTTGTGGGAAATATATACAGTGACTGGCGATAGGCCACTTTTCGGAAAAATCGATACTTCTCCTCCCGATAACGGCCCTCATTTACTTCAAATCAATACGACCTCTCTACCACCAGGCGGCTATGTTTTAAGCATAATTGTAGCCGGAAGACCCTATGCCTACAAGCTTAAAAAGCGCATCAAATAACATCAATACACTCTGATTCTGATGGTACTACACCCCATTTTTCCATGGGGTAAATTTTGTGCCAAGGTGCTAAATTTAGCCTACCTAAAAGTGAACATGAAAGCTCAATCAGGAGAAAATCTCCTCAGGATAAATATTGACCAGCGAAAAAGTTTGCTGGCCTTCTTAAAGAACTGGTTCAACCTTGATTTCAGTGATTATTCGGTTGATTCACTTCACAGAAGGCTGGAGAAAGTGCTCAATGACCACAGTTTTGATCATGTAGATGAGCTTATTGATAATCTTAAGGATGTTCCTGATGCCAGAGATAAGTTCCTCGATTCCTTTACGGTAAACGTAACCGACTTTTTCCGTGACCCCAATAGCTTTAAGTGTATACAGAAAAAGCTGTTCCCGATTCTTCAAGAGCAGAAGTACATCAGGATTTGGATTGCCGGGTGCAGCACCGGCGAGGAAGTGCTTTCCTTGAGCATATTATTACACGAACAAGGCTTACTTGAACGCACAAAAATATTAGCTACTGACATTTCCGGAAAAGCCCTTATGAAGGCAAGACGTAGCCAGTTTTCCATACGATACTCCCCCAAGCATGAAGAACAATACATAGAGGCAGGCGGTACCAGCAGTTTTAAGGAATATCTGGAAGTGTCACACAAAGGAATCAACCTGGCTCATGCCTTGCTCAGAGACGTTGAATGGCGAACACATGATCTTATTAAAGATCCATATCCTGGTAACTTCCACCTGATCTTCTGCCGCAATGTTTTCATTTACTTTAAACCAGGCCTGCAAAATAAAGTACTCCATTCACTGGGTAATCACCTTACTCCAGATGGGTTTCTTGTACAAGGATCAAAAGAAAGTATTACCTTATACAATGAAAATCAAAGATTTCGGGAGCTAGTTCCGGGTTGCAGCGTATATCAAAAAAGTAGCGGACATAGCAGTTTTAGGTGGTAGTGCCGGAGGGTTTCAGGCACTTAGAAAGATCGTATCCCACTTTAATAAACCTATCAATATTCCGGTTCTGGTAGTCATTCACCGACTAAAGAATGTACACAGTCTGATCACGGAAGTATTTTCAAATTCGGAGTTGGTAATGGTGAAAGAAGCACAACAAGGAGAAAGCCTACTTCCCAATACCATCTATATCAATCCGGCGGACTATCACATGGAACTCACACTTCACAAAACCATAGACCTCAGCCATAGCAAGCCCATAAATTTTAGCAGGCCTTCTATTGATGTTACCATGAAGAGCATTGCCGAAATTTATAAGGAAAAAGCCCTGGGAGCAATCCTTACCGGTGCCAATATCGACGGTGCAGATGGATTGAGGGAAATTCACGATCAAGGAGGAATATGCATTGTTCAAGATTCTAATGAGGCAACCTATCCGCACATGCCGCAGGCTGCCAAGGGTTTTGTCAAGGATGCCTTAACACTTAAGCTTCGTGAAATTGCAAACTTTATTCAGGAGATACCGGGCCAGTAGAGTGTTCACTCTTGTCCTAATTCTCCTCTATTTTGGTCTCACGGCACAAAACAGCCATCAAGTGCAGTTTCGTGTTGCCTTTTATAACCTGGAAAACCTTTTTCACCCTGAACATGACAGTTTGTCCAGCGATGAGGAATTTACCCCGGATGGATTGCGCAGATGGTCCTACTATCGGTACAGACAAAAGCTCAACCAAATGGCAAAGGCTATTGTGAGTATTGGAGAATGGGAGGCTCCCGCCTTGGTTGGACTCGAAGAGCTCGAAAACCGACAAGTGCTTGCAGACCTGTTGGCTACTCCTACCTTGCGTAAAATACCTTATCGCGCAGTACATTATGATTCACCAGACCGTCGGGGTATTGATGTAGCCTTAATCTATCGTCGAGATTTGTTTAGTCTGATTTACAGCAAGAATATTGCGGTAGTACTCCCGAATCAACCTGAGTTTAAAACCAGAGATATACTTTACGTCAAGGGCGTGGCTGGAAAACGCGACACTATACATCTGTTTGTCTGCCATTGGCCCAGTCGCTATGGCGGTCAGGCTGTATCTGAGCCAAAGCGTTTGGCCGCTGCTAATACCCTGCGAAATCACTTGGATTCACTCTCCGAAAACTGCAGCAATCCCCACATAATAGTTGGGGGAGATTTTAATGACGAACCAAGCAACGAGAGCCTGCTCACTTTGTGTCAATCAGATTCCAACTCAATTAGCCTGACCAACCTAATGGCCGAAGGCAATCTCACTGGGGGAAGCCATCGGCATCATGGAATCTGGTCATTTCTTGATCAAATAATCGTTTCCAACAGTTTACTAAATCACTCCCCACCCTCAGTGGTTGCGAATCAAGCAGTGGTTCACCATCCGGATTTTTTATTGGAAGAGGAAACAAAATATCCCGGATACAAACCCTATCGTCACTTTCAGGGATTCAGTTATCACGGCGGTTTTAGTGATCATTTACCGGTTTATATCGACTTAATTCTCACACCAGCACTGCCTAAATAAGTTGCCTTTCTTTCTGGCTTTGAATGAACCAAAATCCCTGCATCTGTGAGCATTTTAGTACCGCATACTACTTGAAGCTTTTATGGCGTTCTTTTTTAAGTAGTTTTGCAATCTCAATATTTGATCATGAGAAGACTTATAATCTTAGCATTCGCTTTTCTTTTAGCTCTGTCATGTAAAAAGAAAACTGAGCCGGGAGGTTCTACCGGATCCTCTTACCCTACGGATAACCTGGATCTTCCTAGTGAAGTAAAAAGCTTACTCATCACCAACTATGGTCCTGGAGACCAGGGATCGGTGGGATATGAAGTAGCGCGCTTAAGAAATGAATCCAGTTTTGATGATAATCTCAATCATCTTTCACTGGTAATTGCGCAGGGTCATCCCTTCTATAGTATTGACGCAGATTCTATCAACAAGAATTTTCTCAGTCTGGGGGTTCCGTCTTTTGTGGTGGACTTCATGGGCACCAACCCAACAGATTTGGAAGTTGCCGTGGAAGCGGAGACCAATAAGAAAGCTATACTGTCCGTGGCTCATAAGGTCACTACAACGGATACTGCCTGGGTGGTTGACAACAAGGTGAAGTTCTATCAGGATACCGTGAGCTCTGGGATTTTTATTCAGACGTATATGCTCGGAAAAGTACGGGCTAAGACCTATAAAACCTTAAATCTCAATGCCGCTACAGTACCCAACCTTACCAAAATTGTTGATTTTGAAAGTTTCTGGGACAGTGAAGTGCCAAACCTCGATAGTTCGGCAAATGCCATTTCCAAGAATGATGAATACTATCATCAATGGATATTATTGGATGGATTTCAGGAAAATACCTGGGGTGTTCAATTAGGCTCATATTGGCCATTTGGCCCTCACTTCTTTAAAAATGATGTCATCGGCACCTCAGACACTCCCATCAGACATTACTTCTTGTTTCCAGAGGACGGTGATTATCCTTTTGAATTTACACCACAATTTATCAGTGTAGTATGGATACTGAACCCCTTTAGCGGAAACTGGGAATACGTGAACAGCTACCAGTCTAATTAAGCATACACTGCCTAAATAAAAAAGGCCATGCAAATTGCATGGCCTTTTTTATTGGAAATTACTTTTTCTTTCGTCTGGCAGATCTGTTTTGTTCCTCCTGCATCTCTTTCATTCTGCGCATAAAGCGGTTTTCTTTCTTTGGCTTCTCGCGCTTGGCCTGGATCATAGCGTGAATCTTTTCGTCATTCAAGGACCTTCGGATCAAAAACTGCTGACCGAAGGTGATCACGTTCGCTACAAAATAATAATAGCTCAAGCCGGAAGCATAATTGTTAAAAACACCCAAAAAGATCAAAGGCATGAAATACATCATGTACTTCATCTGGGGGAACTGCTGGTTGGTACCAGAAAGCTGGTTATTCATATAGGTGTAAATCAAGGTCGATACCGTCATTAAGAGGGTAAAGAGACTTACATGGTCACCATAGAATGGAATTTCGAAAGGTAAACTGGCAATGGAATCATAGGATGAAAGATCGTCTGCCCATAAAAACGCCTGCTGTCGCAATTCTATCGAAGCCGGGAAAAATCGGAATAGGGCAATTAGAATGGGCAACTGTAAAACAACGGGAATACATCCGCCCAATGGATTTACGCCAGCCTTCTGGTACATCTCCATCACGGCCTGCTGCTTCTTCATCGGATCCTGATCCTTATACTTTTCATTCAGCTCATCCATCTCAGGCTTTAATACCCTCATCTTGGCCATAGAACGATATGACTGGTAAGTCAGCGGAAATAGAATCAGCTTTATCAACAGAGCCATAATCAATATGATGATCCCATAATTGAGACCATAGTTTTGCAACCAGTTGAACACATTGATAACAATTCCGCGGTTTATCCAGCCCAATATTCCCCAACCCAAGGGTATCAGCTCTTCAAATTCCTGATCATAAGACTTTAGTAGCTCATACTTGTTAGGGCCCAGATAAAGACCCATTGGAATGTTTAAATCAGATCCCGTCTGACCCAAATCCAACTTTGATACAAAGTGTTTGGTAATGGTAGGCTGACTCTCATCAAAGGTATTTGAAGCGAGATAGGCCTTGGGAAAACTAGCCTGCTTGTGAAGAAGAATGGTGCTGAAAAACTGTTGCTTTACTGCCAGCCACTTTAAATTGGTAGCCTCTTCTTCATCCTCGCCACTAGGGGACAGATCATCAATATCATCCCCTTTGTGCAAATATTTAGCCCTAGTATACTGATTTTCGTTATCCCGATTTTTCTCATGACGTAAACTAATCATCTCCCATTGCAGGCCAGATTGATCAGTAACCATATTCCCGATTCCAAAAGATCTTACATCCCAGTTCAGCATATAGCTGTCTTCCGCTAACTGAAAGGTGTATTCCAATCTCTTATTTCCGCCGAGGTTCATCACCATCCTCAGCTTGTCATCTCCTTCCTTTATCCCACTAAAATTCAGCTCAGCGGTATTTATGGTCTTATCACCATGCAGCGCCATATTAAATACCACATTGTCATTAATTAGATAGAGCGGCAATGAATCATAAGTCTGGAATTGCTTGAGGCGAGCTTTGGTCACGAGACCACCTTTGGAAGAGAAGCTTAGTTCAAGAAGCTCATTCTCAAGCGTATAAAATGTTTCAGGTATGGAGTCCCGGGCGGAAACATACTCTGCTGTGTCAGGTGCAAGAGTCTCTACCGGCGCGCTGGATTCACTATCCTCTGCGGCCTGCGAAGTTTCCGCAGGTAGCTCACCTTCCACCCCTTCAGCCTGGTCATTATTTTGGAAATATCCGAAATAAACAAAGATGACACCTATGAGGACGAAACCCAATATGGTGTTAATATCAATCTTTCCGTTATTCATTACTTTCTGATTTAGAAGCTTTTACGCAGGCCTCTACAAACTTTACAAATAAAGGGTGGGGATTAGCCACCGTACTCTTATACTCGGGATGAAACTGCACTCCCACAAACCAGGGATGCTCAGGGATTTCAACAATTTCCACCAAATCCATATCCGGATTGGTACCCGTTGCAATCATTCCCTTCTTCTCAAAATCTTTGAGAAACTTATTGTTGAATTCAAATCTATGACGATGACGCTCCGATACCACCGATCTTTTATAGGCAGCGAATACATGAGATTCCTCCACCAATTGACAGTCGCAGGCTCCCAGTCGCATAGTGCCACCTTTATTGGTGATTTGCTTTTGCTCCTCCATAAGATCAATCACCGGATGTTTGGTGCTGTGATTCATCTCAGTGGAATTGGCATCCTTCCACTTTAAAACATGGCGTGCAAATTCTATTACCGCCGCCTGCATTCCCAAACAAATACCAAAAAACGGAATCTTGTTTTCCCGCGCGTACCTGATCGTCTCAATCTTCCCATCAAAGCCACGCTCTCCAAACCCTGGGGCTACCAGAATTCCATCCAGGTCTTCAAAGTATTTTGGGGCGCTTTCGCGGGATATATTCTCAGAATGAAGCCACCTGATGTTGACTTTACATTCATTGGCCGCTCCGGCATGAATAAAGGATTCGGCGATGGATTTGTAAGAGTCATGCAACTCCACATATTTACCCACCAAACCAATATTGACTTCGGTTTTAGGGTATTTCAATTTATATAGAAACTCACGCCAATTTACCAGGTCAAGATCGTCTTCTGCGGGTAAATCCAGGCGTTTTAGTACCACTTCATCCAGGCGTTGATTTCGCATCAATACCGGTACCGCATAAATGGATTCTGCATCCTTCGATTCGATTACCGCTTCCTTCTTAACATTGCAGAACAAGGCCAATTTTCTGCGCAAATCCTCCCCAATAGAATGTTCAGACCTACAAACAAGAATATCAGGTTGTACCCCAGACTCCTGCAGCAATTTAACCGAATGCTGGGTGGGTTTGGTTTTCAATTCGCCTGTGGCGGCCAAAAACGGTATCAGGGTAAGATGGATTACCAGGCAGTCTTCGCCTAGTTCCCATTTCATTTGGCGCACGGTTTCCACATAAGGCAATGCCTCAATATCACCCACCGTGCCACCAATTTCCGTAATCACAATTTCAAATTCACCGGTATTGCCAAGAATCTTAATTCTGCGCTTTATTTCATCGGTGATATGGGGAATTACCTGCACCGTCTTTCCCAGAAAATCACCCCGGCGTTCCTTTTCAATCACCGACTGGTAAATACGTCCGGTAGTTACATTGTTCGCCTGAGACGTAGGTCGGTTAAGGAAGCGTTCATAGTGACCCAAATCTAGATCCGTTTCAGCACCATCATTGGTAACAAAGCACTCGCCGTGTTCATAGGGATTTAGCGTACCGGGATCTATGTTAATGTATGGATCAAGCTTTTGGATGGTAACACTATATCCCCTTGACTGTAAGAGTGTTGCGAGCGAAGCAGAGATTATCCCCTTTCCCAATGATGAGGTGACTCCGCCGGTAACAAATATGTATTTAGTTGATGGCATTAATGTGTTTTTCCCCGGTTAAAAAAACGGGGCAAAGCTACGGATATTGAGATTAACTACTGGAACTAATTACGGGCCTACATCAACTCTTCAATGATGTTTTCAATACTCACGCCTTCAGCCTCAGCCTTATAGTTTTTAACTACCCTATGACGCAGTACAGGTTTGGCAATGGCTAAAACATCCTCCTTGTCCGGTGAAAACTTTCCGTGCATAACGGCATGTGCCTTGGCGCCAAGAATTAAGTATTGAGATGCTCTGGGTCCTGCTCCCCACGCCACATAGTCTTTGGTGATATCACGGGCTCTATCACTGTCAGGACGGGTAGCACTGGCCAGCCCTACGGCATATTCATAAACCTGATCAGGAACCGGCACCTTTCTAATTAAATCCTGATAATGAAGAATTTCCTCGTGAGAAATAACCGTGTTCACCTCACTTACCATTTCTCCGGTAGTGGCTTTTACGATTTGCAATTCCTCCTCAAAGGAAGGGTACCCCACTTCGATATTAAACATAAACCTGTCTAATTGAGCTTCGGGCAATGGATAGGTACCTTCCTGTTCAATGGGATTTTGTGTGGCCAGCACAAAGAAAGGATCCGCCATCTTATAAGTGGAGCCAGCAGCGGTCACCGATTTTTCCTGCATCGCTTCCAACAAGGCCGATTGTGTTTTAGGGGGCGTACGATTTATTTCATCTGCCAGAATGATATTGGCAAATAAGGGTCCTTTCACAAATTTGAAACTGCGATTCTCATCCAAAATCTCAGATCCTATTATGTCCGAAGGCATGAGATCAGGTGTAAATTGTATCCGATTAAAGCTCAATCCTAAAGCTTGTGCCATCGTATTCACCAAAAGAGTTTTGGCCAACCCAGGCACCCCCACTAAAAGAGAATGGCCACGACAAAAAATAGAGAGGGTAAGGAGGTCTACCACCTCTTCCTGACCAACGATAACCTTGGCGATCTCGGATCTTAAAAGTTTGTACTTATCTCCCAGTTGTTTGACTGTATCAACGTCTGACATAATTATTCTACGTATTGGGATTGCTTAATCCATGCGTTCTTGAAAGTGCAATTCAGGTAATCATTATTGACCCGAACATAAGTTGTTTTTAACTTTTCATCAATCCATGCCTCCAGCTGCTCGTTCTTTTTCTGTTGCAAGGCCATCTGTTGCACCTGCTGATAATCAGTTCGCATATTGGCTCGATGTGGTTCAGTTTTATCCACCAATCTCATTAACCGGTACCCTTCTTTGTCATCAGGACTCCTAAAAAACTGTGGCTGAGAAATATCTCCGGGTTCCATCCCTTCCAAGGCATAAAATATTGATTTGTCCAATTGTCCGGTCTCCCATTTACTATCTCCGGTATTAGGATTCAGTACCAGACCGCCGTTTAGTTTTGAAAACTCATCATCTGAGTGTTTCTGTGCCATTTCTTCAAAAGTAAATTCGCCTTCCAGAATCAATTTGCGCAGACTATCCAGAAACATCTTAGAATCTTCCAGGTTTTCTGTGGTGATTTTAGGTTTAATCAATACATGCCTTAAATCTAGCTCTTCACCTCGGCGCTTGAGTAGTTGAACAATATGATATCCATATTCGGTCTTAAATGGATCGGATATTTCCCCTTCTTTCAAATTGAAAGCAACTGCCTCAAATTCTTTCACAAACTGCCCTCTCTTAATTCCCTCATACTTGCCACCATTTCTGGCAGAACCCGGATCCTCAGAGTACAAAACCGCCATGGTGCTAAATGTTGAACCGTCTATAACCCGTTGCTTTATGTCCTTCAGTCGTTGAATAGCATCCTCCACGGCAGCTTCTCCAGCCACCGGGTAATGAAGGATTTGCGCATATTCCAATTGAGTATTAATCAGTGGCAAGCTATCTTCAGGAATCCCATTATAGAAAGTTCGCACTTCAGTAGGGGTAATCTCTACATCTGAGGTGACATCCTGAAGCATTCGCTGAGCAATCATCTGATCTCGGATAAAAGGCTCCATCTCCTCTTTTATTTCCAGAATGGTTTTTTGATAGTACTGTTCCAGCTTTTGTCTACTGCCAATTTGCTGCACAAATACATCAATTCTGCGGTCAATAGATAGCTGCACTTCCTCTTCGCTCACCACTATACTATCGATGTCTGCCTGATGAAGCAATAATTTCTCAAACAAGATTTCCTCAAAGACTTCGCATTTACTGGAGGTGAAATTGTCTAAGCCCTGACGTTTCATATTGTCATACTGCTGATCTACATCAGACTTGAGCACTATATTCTTGCCAACCACTGCAACCACGCCATCCACCAGCTGTGGCTGACCATAGGTAAAGTAGGATGAGAGAAGGATTAGAATTACACTGATTCTCTTCATTTAATAAACTTCAAATTCTTCCTTGGTAATGGCATCATTAAGCAAATTCTGCTCCAGACTTTCTATCAATTCCAGCTTTCGCTTATTGATAAGAATACTGGAAACTACATCCTTGTAATACTCTAAAGGTGCTCGATCACCTTTCTCCTTGTACTCAATGATATCCAACATGTAAATGTTGAGGCTATCTTTTCTTTCAATGAACTGACCTTCCTTATAAAAATCCGGAGGCCAATCAGCACCGAGTCTCAACAATTCTCTAATTCGATCAACACTCACCCAATTGCTATCCTGCAGAGAAAACCTATAGGCATACTGTAAGGCAAAATCGTCGAGTGCAATAATATCATCAGCATCACTGGAGCGAAACCACTGACGCGCTTTCTTCAGATTTGGCGCCTCCTTATCGACAATCATATATCTGGTTCGCACAATATTCTGCCGCAGGAGAAAATCATTCTCTCCTCTTTCGTAATACTCCTTCAGTTCCTGCTCAGAAATATTCGTATCCAAGTTTTGACTAATATAATCTTGTCGATAGGTGAATTTTAGCAAGTCATCTCTGTATTCTTTAATCTGTTCCTCAAAATCCTTCTTACTTTCAGTAAGGTTGAACTCCGCCTTATAAAGCATGAGCTGATCCTTTGCCCAAACATTAATATAGTTTTGGATAAAGGCCAGGCTATCATTGCCAGAAATTTCGTCGGGAACAATATTTACCAGATCATCCTCATATAAATACCTATCATATACTCTCGCTACCGGTTTACCCTTGTCTTCATCATTCTTCTTTGAAGCCAGAAATGTACAGGCCGAAAGAAGCGGGATCATCAATGTAAGGAGTAGCTTAGGACGCATAGGTTTAATCAACTGTCAGATTCAAGCGTTTGAATGACTTGAGTTAAAGTCTTCTGATTAATCCTAACCTCGTACTTATCTTTTAACTCCCGGATCCAATCTTCTTCCAAAAAGCTTTGATAATCGCTAATCACCAAGCCCCGTGCTTCTTTGAAACTCTTGTTAGCCGGTGGGTGAATCTTAAGGATCTGCACTGCAAAATATCGGTCATCCTGTTCTACAAACTTAGAAATACCAGGTTCTGCAATGGCAACCTGATTAAGAATTGGTTGATCCTCAATTTCATACATTCCGCTATCAATAGACACCACCAACTGCGATTCTTCATTCACATCTGCCTGTATATCAGCAATATTATCCCCGGTTTTTAGTCGCTTAATTACAGCTTTCAATGCCTTTTTTGACGCCGCATCAGCTATGATTGCCTGATATCTGAAACCCCACTGATAATCATCAATATGATCCTCATAATACTGTTTCAGTCCTACGGTGTCACTCACGGATTTGCGCCATACTTTATCTTCCGTCAGGTCAAACAAAAGAATGCCCTCAAAATACTCGCGACTTAACAATCTAAATTCAGGGTACTTTTTCTCAAGCTGAGTATCCTCGTATGAAATTAAATTACGGTCAACAAATACTTCATAAGATTTACGCAACTCCTGATAGAGGGAGTTTTGCTTTCTGCCTCGAGAGCTGGCCAGATGATCAAAGAAATCACCCACCGAATATTGGTGATCTTTAAACTCAAAAATCACCTTGTCTTTTCCTTTTAAGCCCTCAGGATTGAATTTTCCCATTAAGAAGGAATCATCCACCTGATCAAAGGCCATTTTACGGACCTCCGGATACTCCTTGAAATGATATTCCGTTTTGAGCTTTTTTATGATGCTGATTCTACTTTGTTGAGAACGGTCGTCGCCTTCCACCTTCTGCTTTAATTCAGGTTCAGCATCCTCCCAGCTGGGGATTCCGGATGTGCTAATATATTTAATGATATGCCAGCCAACCGGTGTTAAAACTGGTTCGCTATACTCATCAGGATTCTCTAAGGCAAAGGCAGCATCTTCAAACTCGCTAAACATCTTGTTGATACCGAATGGAGGAAGCACCCCCCCTTGAGCTACAGAAGGCTCATCTTCGCTGTACTGACGTACCATGGTATTCCAGTCCGCTCCCTGCTGCAACTGATCATAGATTTCATAAATTTTCTGTTCAGCATTGGCCTTCTGTTCGGGAGTAGATTGACTGTTGGAAACCAGCATGATATGGGCTACCGTGATTTGACCACGCGCAGGTCTTTTATCGGTGGTTTTCACAATGTGATAACCGTAACGACTGCGGATTGGTCCACTCATCACACCAATATCATTCTTGTAGGCTTCTGATTCAAATGGGTAAACCATATTAAACACCGTAAAGTAGCCTAGGTCACCGCCTCTTTTGGCTGAATAACCATCATCTGAATACTCTCCGGCTGTCTGCTCAAAGGAAGCACCTCCTTCCAGCTTACTCTTAATATTCATTATTTTATTGTAGGCCGCAAGAGTATCCTCAGGAGAAGCATTCTGATCAACCTTGACCATAATGTGGGAAGCCCGCACATCATATTTCATGCGCTCGTAAGCCTCCTTAACCAAATCGTCTGTAACATCTCGATCTGTGAGGTAGGGCTTGGCCAGCTGACCGCGATAACTATTGTATTCTCTCAAAAAGCTCTCGGCGGTATCCATACCCATTTCCTTGGCTTCGTGAACTTTAAGCTTAAAATTTATATATAAGTCCAGATATTCACTTGGGGTTTTCGGATCTATGTCCTCTCCCAGACCACGATTCTTGTTATAAACAGCCATATATTCTCCAGCTGTAATCGTATCATCTTCAACGGTGAACAAGGTTCGGTCTTCCAAAGACTGAGCACCGAGTTGCACGCCAATAATTGAAAGAAGGAAAATCAAGGTTCTACGCATGGGATCTTTTCTTTTAACAGTTAAGAATTAGGGTAATAATTATTGTCTACTATAATTTGGAGCCTCACGGGTAATGTGAACGTCATGAGGGTGGCTTTCTTGTACTCCGGCAGTAGTAATGCGGACGAATTGAGCATTTTCCTGTAAGGAGGGGATATCCGGTGCACCGCAATACCCCATTCCCGCTCTGAGACCACCAACAAACTGATACATCACTTCACTCACTTCACCTCTGTAAGCTACCCGCCCGGCAATGCCTTCCGGAACCAATTTTTTAATATCATCTTCCACATCCTGGAAGTACCGATCACTACTGCCTTTCTGCATGGCTTCAATACTTCCCATACCGCGGTAAGATTTGTACTTTCTTCCCTCATAGATAATGGTTTCACCAGGAGCCTCTTTGGTACCGGCAAACATAGAGCCAAGCATTACGCTATCGGCACCTGCGGCTACTGCTTTTACGATATCTCCGGTATATCTAATTCCGCCATCGGCGATAATCGGCACCCCGCTTCCTTTGATGCCTCTTCTCACATCTATTATTGCGGATAATTGAGGCATGCCCACTCCTGCCACTACTCGTGTTGTGCAAATAGATCCAGGACCAATGCCCACTTTAACCGCATCAGCACCCGCATCTACCAGGTATTTTGCCGCTTCAGCGGTAGCTACATTCCCTACTACCACATCCAGTTCAGGATATTTTGCTTTGACAGTTTTTAAAGCCTTTACCACACCTCTGGTATGACCATGAGCAGTATCTATTACAATCGCATCCACATTAGAAGTAACCAAAGCATCCACCCGATCCAGAACATCTGCCGTGACCCCCACTGCCGCCGCCACTCGCAACCTGCCATAGCTATCCTTGCAGGCATGAGGTTTAATCATAAGCTTGGTGATATCTCTATAGGTGATCAGACCGATGAGTGTATTATCGTCTTTTACAACCGGTAATTTCTCAATTTTATGCTGTTGGAGAATAACCTCCGCCTCCGTCAATGAAGTATTCTCGTGGGTAGTAATAAGACTGTCTTTGGTCATTATCTCTCGCAAAGGACGATCGTCGTTCTTCTCAAAACGCAGATCCCGATTGGTTATAATACCGATGAGTCTTTTGTTATCATCAACGATAGGAATACCGCCAATACTAAATTCTGCCATCATTTGTTTGGCATCTTTCACGAGAGCCGTTTCATCCAGGGTAACCGGGTCCAGAATCATTCCACTTTCGGCACGCTTAACGTTTCTAACCTCTACCGCCTGCTGTTCAATGCTCATATTCTTATGCAGCACTCCGATGCCTCCATCCTGGGCAATGGCTATAGCCATACCCGATTCAGTAACCGTATCCATCGCAGCGGAAACTATGGGTGTTTTTAAAGAAATATTTCGTGTGAATTTCGAATCTAAATTCACCTCGCGCGGCAGTACTTCAGAATAGGCTGGCACTAAAAGCACATCATCGTAGGTAAGCGCTTCACCGAGTACTTTATCAGAGTTTAAGTGCATGGGGATTGCAATTTCAGGTTACAATAAAATTGCACGCGAAGGTACTAATAATAAAGGTGTCATGAAGCATTCCAAAATAATGGAAATATTCAGGCATCCATCAAACCATGGGCTCTGCTCCATAACCTAAAATTAGGGTATTGTGTACAGGTGATGCAAGGTATAATGAGTGGGAGGTATGTCCGGATTGATGGAGGGGGTGTTTGAGGGGATGGGGGTTAGCGTGGGGCTGAAAAACTGGGGTGTAAACCAAACAACCTTTGAGGTTTAGTAAACCTCAAAGGTTGTTTATTCGATTATGCGTTTATTTACTAGAATCTATCGAACCAAGGTAAACGTTCCCCTTTGCTCCTGCTCGCTGCCACCTGGGGTGGCATAACTCAAGTAGTATACATATACTCCTGCGGCGGCTTCGTTGCCATTTTCCGTACCATCCCAACGTTGAGTGGGGTCATCCGTCTCAAATACCTTCACACCCCAGCGGTTCATAATATAAAACTCATACTGCTCTACATCATTAAAGCGCAGGGAAGGACCAAAAGTCTGGTTCTCCGGAATCGAGCTTCCGGGACGGAAACCGCTCGGCACAAACACCTTGGCATCGTGGTTTAAACATTCTTGATTCGATAAACTGTTATAGGGATTACCAGCACCATCTACCAAGCCTAAGCTGTTGTTGCCTTCTACCGCTTCTACGTAGTAGCAAAAGTTACCGCGACTATCGCGATAGTCTGATACATCATCCAGATAGGTGGTATCATTGCCATTGACCTGAGCCACTCGA
This sequence comes from Owenweeksia sp., assembly GCA_965229445.1. GTDB lineage: Bacteria > Bacteroidota > Bacteroidia > Flavobacteriales > Schleiferiaceae > Owenweeksia. Next base: position 1,345,590 of record OZ245876.1, on the reverse strand, counting down.
CTATAGTCGATCTCATCACCTGCCTTACGGTAGATGTTATACGTTGCGACCACGCCGTCCCATCGCTCATAAGGAGTCCAATACAGGTAGTTATTTAAATTGCTGCGCTCCTCTACATTCAGCACAATATTGCGACCAAAGTTACTCAGGGTATCACGGCCACCACAGCTATCCGTAGCGGATACGCGGTAGTAGTAGCTAAAGCGTTCTGGATCCGCGCCATAATCTACAAACTGGATCAGATAAGGGGGTGTAGCTGGTTTACCAATAGTACCAATGGTCTGGTAAGGACCCTGGTAAGTGGGAGCACGCTCGATGGCAAAGCTTTCCACATCTGCTCCCCCATCAACCAAAAAGTTGAGCTTGAGGGCATTGCGGTTAAAATCATTGGTCACCTGCGCTAAATACAGAATGCGTGATTTCTGTGGTACTTCGGCAAAGCGACAAATCTGGTTTGACGTAGAGGTTCGCAAACCGGAGGTATCGCGCACACGCACCCGATAACAATACTCCGTATTATTCTTCAGGTTGTATTGGGTAAAGGCCGTATCCTCAGGATCCCCGATAAAGATCGTGTTCCAACCACTGACATTACCAGAGGCATCGGTAGTTTGTACTTGCAATCGATAATCATCCACCCCACTCTTACCAAAGCCCTGGTAGTTGTTCCAGCTTACGCGGGCAAAGGCATCACACTTATTGATATAGCCGCGCAGATGAATCGTCTTATGGGCCTGTACAATTTGGTCATCACTCTGATTCCCACAACTATCCACCGATACAATCCTAAACTCTTCACTTCGGTCTCCCGCCTGACTGGCCGCCCACTCCCAGGCCATAGGAGTACCCACGGGAACTATATCCACCACATCCCAGCCGATCACCGGATCATTGTAATACACCTGGTATTCTACCACATCTCCGGCGGTGGTGGGTTGCCACGACATGATTGCCCGATCATTGGCATTGACGCTTACACTGTCAATGTACATGATATCCTTATTGGTCTGGTCTGAGAAGAATGCACTATCCAAATTAGAGGCGCTATAACAACCTGTTATTGTATCATACACTCTAATTTGATAGTTTGCCACTGCGCTGCAGACCGTAACCTGATCGGTAAAACTCAAATTAGGTGTTTCTCCTACCTGCACCCAGTTGCCACTACCAGCTGGAGCCTCGGTCCAGATTTCATACTGTCCTGACGTAGTCCAGGGTAGAGAAGACCGTGGAGCAGTCCAGCTTAGATTAGCTGTTTCCGCATTGCCCGGAGGAGTAGCGGTTAGACTCATACTTATTGGGGTTAAGGTATCCGAGGGTTGAGAGAAAAAATCACACCTTCCAGTACTCTTTACCATATAGAAATACTGGTAATTATTGGTATTATTAAATGTGTAGCTTAAAGAATCTATATCGTAAATCCGTTGAATAGTATCATAAGGCCCTCCTAATGTATTAGATCCCAGTATGACATAGTAATTAAATTCCAAGGCACTATCCTGGCCGGAGCGATGCCAACCCAGTCTTAAATCATCATTATTCTCATCTGTTAAACAGGAGAAAATAACCGGAGTAGGGTCACCAATCTGAACATTAACAATTAATGTAGTTAGAGCAATTCTGGGAGCAGGGCAACCGTCATCCTGCATCCTCAGCGAGAAATAAAAGGTTGAAAATGGATTACAATAATTTCCGGCTACATTAAGATGCGGGCAATCAGGAACCCAAAAATATCTAATCTTATTATTAAGTGCTTGATTATATTGATTTTGTGGAGCCACCGGGAAAAACTGAGCACAAGGTGCCACTCCATTGCATCCGGTACCGCTAGCGTAAGGATTAGATGCCTGCAGGCCTTCAGCCTGAAAAATAATTTCCTGGGGAATCAATCCCCCTGTGGGCAGGGTATTATAGTCAAAATCCGAGGCGCTCAATTCAAATTCAACCGTATCTCCAGGGTAGACATTAGCCTCAAAAGTTTTAGGACCAAGTTGATTTATGTTGGGATATAGTGAGGTATCCAAAAGAATACCAGGTTCATTATTTGTAGGACAACCGGTTTGGGTAACAATGGCAACATCTCTAAACACCTCTGCTACTTTCACAGCCGCCGGACCCGTAGGGGTTTGACCACACTTCCAGGCTTCAATTGCAAAGCAGCTGGCGTAACTTCCGCCACCACTTGGGTCAACCTGAATATCCATATTAATTTCGCCGGTGAAACCATTGAGCGTTAATGGACCATTTGAAGCATGGGTGTTCGGGTTGGGATATGGTGAAGTTTGATTGTATCCGCTAGCCCATGAAACTGGCGAGGTTAGACTGTTCGCCAAAGGCTGAGCCCATCTAACATAGAGTGAATCTCCATCTCGATCTCCAGCCAGGTGATTGTAGGTAAAACTGTTTCCAGTGCAGATCGTTAAGGCTCCCGTCTCACTAAAGTACGGACTACTATCATAACAGGGATTGGCATTGTTTGGAGTGGTTGCTCCAACAGGAGTATATGGGTACATGATTGCTCTTAGGAAATAACCCGTTCCACCAGGGCTAACCAAATTTACTACTGATCCTGGTCGACAACAACTACTCCATGAAAACACCCAGCCACTAGCTGGGGGCGAACCAGTTAAAGTAATATTTGATGATTCATAATAATGTCTTTCAACCGCACCATTACCTGAACCCGAAGTAGCACAAGATATAGATCCACCACCAAGACAGGTTGGGGAAACTTCGGTAATACTTATTCTAGAAACAGGAATATTACCCGTTGGGCCACTAAGACTGGTAGTGGCAGGTAAGCCTGCAGGCGGAAATGGCAAACTTCCACACTCTTTATATAAAGTAAGCTGAAATTTATACTGTCCACCTCCGACGCATATCCAAGTGATCTCCCCTCCAAGCAGGTGGGTCGCACCCAGATCCAATGAGAATAGACTTGACATCAAAATGAAGAATCCGACTATTTTTTTCATCATCGCAACTTTGGTATAAATCTACGACAAGTATACCTTTGATCAATAGCGAGTTAGAGAAAGAACCAACAATCTCGCATGAACAGGCACCTAGAGTTTACGATCCTTGGCTAAGTAAGACTGGTACCTCAATAAATCATTTTTGATAGATCTTGCAGGACATTTTTAAACATCGCGACAACACGCTAAGGTATAATGAGTGGGAGATTTGGTCGGGTTGATGGAGGGGTCTAACGAAACAACCTTTGAGGTTTAGTAAACCTCAAAGGTTGTTTGGTTTCTTCAGAAGGATGATTTGTTACTTGCTACTTTGTGCTTAGCGAACCAGGGTAAACGTTCCCCTTTGCTCCTGCTCGCTGCCACCTGGGGTAGCATAACTCAAGTAGTATACATATACTCCTGCGGCGGCTTCGTTGCCATTTTCCGTACCATCCCAACGTTGAGTGGGGTCATCCGTCTCAAATACCTTCACACCCCAGCGGTTCATAATATAAAACTCATACTGCTCTACATCATTAAAGCGCAGGGAAGGACCAAAAGTCTGGTTCTCCGGAATCGAGCTTCCGGGACGGAAACCGCTCGGCACAAACACCTTGGCATCGTGGTTTAAACATTCTTGATTCGATAAACTGTTATAGGGATTACCAGCACCATCTACCAAGCCTAAGCTGTTGTTGCCTTCTACCGCTTCTACGTAGTAGCAAAAGTTACCGCGACTATCGCGATAGTCTGATACATCATCCAGATAGGTGGTATCATTGCCATTGACCTGAGCCACTCGACTATAGTCGATCTCATCACCTGCCTTACGGTAGATGTTATACGTTGCGACCACGCCGTCCCATTGCTGATAAGGAGTCCAATACAGGTAGTTATTTAAATTGCTGCGCTCCTCTACATTCAGCACAATATTGCGACCAAAGTTACTCAGGGTATCACGGCCACCACAGCTATCCGTAGCGGATACGCGGTAGTAGTAGCTAAAGCGTTCTGGATCCGCGCCATAATCTACAAACTGGATCAGATAAGGGGGTGTAGCCGGTTTACCAATAGTACCAATGGTCTGGTAAGGACCCTGGTAAGTGGGAGCACGCTCGATGGCAAAGCTTTCCACATCTGCTCCCCCATCAACCAAAAAGTTGAGCTTGAGGGCATTGCGGTTAAAATCATTGGTCACCTGCGCTAAATACAGAATGCGTGATTTCTGTGGTACTTCGGCAAAGCGACAAATCTGGTTTGACGTAGAGGTTCGCAAACCGGAGGTATCGCGCACACGCACCCGATAACAATACTCCGTATTATTCTTCAGGTTGTATTGGGTAAAGGCCGTATCCTCAGGATCCCCGATAAAGATCGTGTTCCAACCACTGACATTACCAGAGGCATCGGTAGTTTGTACTTGCAATCGATAATCATCCACCCCACTCTTACCAAAGCCCTGGTAGTTGTTCCAGCTTACGCGGGCAAAGGCATCACACTTATTGATATAGCCGCGCAGATGAATCGTCTTATGGGCCTGTACAATTTGGTCATCACTCTGATTCCCACAACTATCCACCGATACAATCCTAAACTCTTCACTTCGGTCTCCCGCCTGACTGGCCGCCCACTCCCAAGCCATAGGAGTACCCACGGGAACTATATCCACCACATCCCAGCCGATCACCGGATCATTGTAATACACCTGGTATTCTACCACATCTCCGGCGGTGGTGGGTTGCCACGACATGATTGCCCGATCATTGGCATTGACGCTTACACTGTCGATGTACATGATATCCTTATTGGTCTGGTCTGAGAATAGAGCACTATCCAAATTAGAAGCACTAAAACAACCCGTCACTGTATCATAAACCCTAATTTGATAATTCACTTCAGAATTACAGACAGTAACCTGATCCGTAAAATTCAAGTTAGGTGTTTCTCCTACCTTAACCCAGTTGCTACTATTTGCCGGAGCTTCTGTCCAAACCTCATACAAACCGGAACTACTAGCATGTAATGTTTGACTCAATGGACTCCAGGTTAAGTTTGCTGTTTCTGCATTGCCTGGAGGAGTGGCCGTGAGGGTCATCTTCATGAGGCTAAGCGTATCCGACGGAAACGAAAGGAAGTCACAATTACCGGTACTTTTAATTAGATAGAAATACTCATACCCCTGCGTGTTGGAAAAGGTATGACCCAAGGAGTCAATGTCATAGATACGTTGTATGGTATCATAAGGTCCATTGACATTGTTGGAGCCCAGAATCATATAGTAATTGAATTTAAGCGCACTATCCTGAATCGCTCTTTGCCAACCTAATCTAAGTTCGTCGTTACCCTCGTCGGCTAAGCAAGTAAACGTAAGTGGGGCTGGGTCTCCAGGTATTACTTCAACCAATAGCGTAGCTACTTCAATAGCTGGTGTAGCACAACCATCGTCCTGCATACGGAATGCAAATCGATAAGTACTTCCGATGGAACCACAACCAGCGGGTGCCGCTAAATGTTGGCAGTCTGGCGTCCAATCAAAAATTACGTTATTGTTAAGAGCCTGGCTAAAACTACCCTGAGGCGCTTTGGGGTTCAGAGTAGCACAAGGTGGAGTTCCATCACAACCAGAGGAACTGGTGTAATTCAGCGGATTTACTTGTAATCCTCCAGCCTTAAAAATAATATTCTGAGGTACCAGACCACCACCGGGCAAGGTATTGTAATCAAAATCTTGGGCACTAATTTCAAAATAGACCTGGTCTCCAGGATATACTCTAGTCTTATACAAATTACCTGTTCTGGTAAGAATTGGATATAGCGCCGTGTCTATCTGCAGGTTAGGCTTGTTGTTAGGATTACATGTTTGCACATAATAAGCAGCAAAGTCGCGGTAGATTTCCGCTTTCTTTTGACAGTCTTTCCAGGCTTCAATCTTCAAGCAGCTGGCAAAGGCTTTGGTTTGATTACCCGGTATAACATAAACTTCAGTAGTTACTTCCCCTGAATTGGGGTTGAGCACCACAGGACCATTTTGTGCACTTTCAGAAGCATCAGGAAATGGAGCGGTATTAGAATATCCTCCGTTCCACGTGATGGGTGTTCCTTGAGATTGAAGCGGGCTGGCCCAGGAATAATAAAGGGAATCAATCTCCTTATCTCCAGCTAACTGAGTGTAGGTAAACTTATTACCGCGACAAAGCACGGAAAGTGGACCTTCGAGAAAATAAGGAGAGCTATCGTAACATTGGTTGGCATTTAAAGGCGTTGCTGCACCAGGAGGAGTGTATGGAAACATTCTTGAGCGCAGCCAATAACCGCCAGATGATGTGTTGGCCAAGTTCTGCGTAGGGCGGCAACAAGAAGTCCAGGAAAACTCCCAACCAGCGGGTGGTGGCGTGCCACTTAGAGATGTTGTACCTCTATAAATATGTTCCTCTACAGACCCCACCGTCACCGGTGTAGAACCATTTGGAGGGCAACCATAACCGGCTGTAGCACTAAAACAGGTAGGTGAAAGGTCATTAATCTGCACCTTGGTAACGGAAATGGCTCCATTAGGACCACTAATGGTCTCAGTCGTTGGGGTGAGTGGAATCCCGGTACAGTCACGATATAGCTTGAGTGTAAACTCATACTGACCGTTGGCCTTACATTCCCAGGTAATTTCTCCCCCCAAAAGGTGAGAAGCCATTACTTCGCCACTGAATATGACCAAAAGTGCAATTACTATTCCCCTAATTCTTAGCATCATCTTAAAATTTGACATAAAAATACAGCAAATGCCTGAGAGGGAAAGTTTCGTTTAGCCTGATGCGGAGATGTTTGAGAATGCGCAACAAAATCGCAGTATTTTAAAGAGATTGCAGCCGTTCTGAATATTCAGCGACAATTTCTTCTAGTATCCGACGGGCAGGCTTTATTTCCCTTATCAATCCACTTACCTGACCTATTTCCAATTCTCCGTTCTCCAAATCCCCTTCAAACATTCCCTTTTTAGCACGAGCCCTACCGAGCAATTCTTTTAATTCATCGGCATTAGCTCCTTTTTGATAAGCTTGTTGAACTTCCTCAAAAAACTTATTCTTGATGAGGCGCACCGGAGCCAGCTCCTTAAGAGTCAGTAAAGTATCCCCTTCTTGAGCTCTTAGCACTTCCCCTTTAAACGCCTCATGCGCAGAACTCTCAGTACTGGCAACAAATCTTGATCCTACTTGCACGCCATCCGCCCCCAAAACCATGGCGGCCAACATTTGACTTCCGCTAGCAATTCCCCCAGCAGCAATTAGCGGCACATCAATGGCTTCCCTCACCATCGGAATCAAGCAGAAAGTAGTCGTTTCTTCGCGACCATTATGGCCGCCTGCTTCAAATCCTTCCGCAACAACAGCATCTACGCCCGCCATTTCCGCCTTTCTTGCAAACTTGGCACTGCTCACAACATGAACTACGGTGATGCCTTCACTCTTCAGCATCGAAGTGTATTTTGCGGGGTTACCGGCTGAAGTAAAAACAATCTTCACGCCAGAGCGGATAATTATTTCCAGATGATCCTCTATCTGAGGGTAAAGCATTGGTAAGTTTACCCCAAATGGTTTGCTCGTTGCTTTTTGGCATTTTTGAAGATGTTCCCGGAGAACGTCAGGATACATGGAGCCAGATCCTATTAAACCTAAACCACCGGCATTGCTTACCGCTGATGCCAATTCCCACCCACTGCACCAGATCATACCTGCCTGAACGAGGGGGTATTGAATTCCGAAAAGGCGGGTAATGGGGTTTTGTTTAAAATTCAATGTACAGCTCCTGATTATTTGCGCACTAATCTCTCCAAATATACTTGGTCCGTGCATTGAATTGCAAGGAGGTATATTCCGGCTTTTATCGGCATCTGAAATTCTATAAGATCACTAGTTGACAGGGGTACCTCTTGAATCAACTCACCACTTAGGTCAAAGATATTGATGGATTGCACATTCTTTAACGCACTGATATCCAAACTAACCTTGCCACTTGAAGGATTTGGAAAAGTTATTATTCCGGTACGGTTTTCATCCGGTTCAAACTCCTTCTGCGAAATACTCCATTGTGCATCTCTGAAATTAGCCAGTCCAAAGCCAAGGCGATTATCGGGGTCGAAATACTGGGAAGCATTTGTTCTGATGGCTTCAATAATATCCATATTGGTCATGGAGGGATTATTCTGCCACAAGCACGCTGCCAAACCGGAGATTACCGGACAAGAAAAACTGGTGCCGTTGCCGAATGACACACCTGCGGGCGTGAGGATAGCCGTAGCCACCCCTTGGGCAGACACATCTGGTTTAATTCTTCCATCAGCAGTTGGTCCCCAGCTACTAAAAGTGGCATAGGAACCATCCGGCCAGGCCGCACCAACAGCAAGCACGCTGTCTCCATCCGCCGGAGCCGAAATATATTGCCAGGTAGCGTCACCCAAATTACCAGCGCTTACTATTACCAATATGCCACGCGAGGCGGCCAGGTCTGCAGCTCTGGTTACAACAGTCGTATTACCATCAAGGTCAACAAAGCTGTAATCGCCAACTCCATTATCAAAGGTAGTATAGCCCAGGGAGGAAGTAATGATATCAACCCCCATACTATCGGCTCTTTCAGCAGCCATCACCCAATTGTCCATTTCAGTGGTCGTTTCAGTGGGCTCAAACTCGGTCCGATACAAATAGTAATCTGCCTTCCACGCCGAACCTACATAAACACTATCTATAAAGCCTGCCAGAACACTCAATACTGTGGTGCCATGAGAACCACCCTGAAAAACACTTGTATCTGTAGCAATATAACTATTAGCGTCTTTAACTCTGCCATCTGCCCATAGGCTGTCTAATCCAGGTAAATTCTTTGCCCCCTGAAAGCCTCCGTCGAGTACCGCAATACGCATTCCCTGACCCAAACTGCCTTGATTGTGCAGGAAGTGACCATTCACCATTTCAATCTGGTTCCCTGAGAATCCATAAATCACCGAGTCTGAAGCCAAGGCTGTTTTAGCTGTAAATTTGACTTGTGAAGGTTTAACCACCTCGATACGCTGTACAAAAGGAAGCTGCTCAATGGAATTGAGATTTGTAACGCCCCTTACTTTTATATAGTTGAGCCACCTGCTTTGCATTTCTATCTCCAGATCCATCCTTGCCAGGGCATTTACATATTCCGAGGCTACGGGCAGATCATATTTATCCAAGGCGATATTCCTTTCAGCTCTTCTTTGCAATGCCTCTGCTGACAGCAGTTTTAAGGGGTTAATCGAAGCTATGTCCTGACCTCCCTTATCGGTAAAGTAAATACGGTACGACTGGGCGCTGAGCGCCGGTAATAGCAAAATGCTTAACAGTAAGACGGAACAAAATCTTTTCATCATCAATAACTTATAACGCCAGAGCCTATCAATTCATTACCCAAATACCAGGCGGCAAACTGACCGGGAGTAATGGCTTTCTGTGCTCTTTCAAAAATCACATACAGTCCTCCGGCTTCGTTATGTAAAGTAGCATTAAACAACGCCTGACGGTATCTTATTCTCATTTGAACTTCCATAGTATCACCAATGTTCAGCGCTAAATCAGCACGCACCCAGTGAATCTCATCTTTATGAATAAACAAGCCTTTCTTACTTAGAGCCTTATGAGCATCACCCTGGCCGGTATAGATCACATTGTTCACGGTATCCGTACCAAGCACAAAAAGAGGTTTAGGGGTACCGCCCACCATTAAGCCTTTCCGTTGACCAACAGTAAAATAATGAGCCCCCGGATGACGGCCTACCACTTTACCTGCTTCCGGAGTAAACTGATAAGGAGCTGTCATGGCATCTAAAGCATTGACATTCGTTCCTTCACTTGGTTGCCACAAGCTCGGATTATCAGGGAGTTCAATAATATCTCCTTCCTTGGTGTCCAATTTCTGTTGCAAAAATGTAGGCAGACTAACCTTTCCAATAAAGCACAAGCCTTGAGAATCTTTTTTGTCTGCGGTGGCTAGATCTTCCCTGCGGGCAATTTCGCGTACCTCTTTTTTCTGAAGATGTCCGATAGGAAATTGTGCATATGAAAGCTGCTTTTGACTAAGCTGACACAGAAAATAGCTTTGGTCTTTATTCTTGTCTGCCCCTGCCACCAAGCGATAAACCTTCTTACCATTAACTTCAATCGCTTCCTTTTGACAGTAATGGCCGGTCGCCACATAATCTGCTCCTAACTTTAATGCCGTATCCAGAAAGATATCAAACTTTATTTCTCGATTGCAAAGCACGTCGGGATTGGGCGTCCTCCCCTGGGCATACTCCGCAAACATGTAGTCCACAATACGTTCCTTGTACTCTGAACTCAAATCAACAACCTGGAAGGGAATACCCAATTTTTCCGCCACCAGCATGGCATCATTGCTGTCTTCTACCCAGGGGCACTCATCGTCGAGGATCACAGAATCATCGTGCCAGTTGCGCATAAATAAAGCGATGACCTCATGCCCGGCATCCAGCATTAACTTAGCTGCGACGCTGCTATCCACTCCCCCACTTAATCCAACAACAACCCTGGCCATCTTTTATTCCTCCTTGATTTCTTCTTCCTTAGGCTTATCTTCCTCATCTTTAATCTGCTGCCCATAACGCCATTCCTCTTTCTTTTCTATTTGCATAAACTCATCAAAGAAATACCAATTCCCATGCATCTTTCCTTTGCGATACTGACCCTTAATTCTTGGTTTACCATTCGCGTAGAAATATGTTACCTCGCCCTCTAAAACGTCATTAACATAGGTACCTTTTGATTTAGGTTTTCCCGTTTCATAGTTCTGTCTCCATGCACCCTCTCGCTTCCCCTTTTTATAATTGATTATCTCAGCTTTACGACCATTATCAAAATACGTTATTGATTCGCCGTGTTTTAAGTCATTAAGATAGGCTTCACGCGATAGGAGATTGCCATCAATATCATAGAAAGTCCACACACTATCTCGTTTGGTATCAATGTATAAACCTTCAGCGGCAAGTTGGTTCTCACCCCCATACTGCCACGAATAAACCACGCCTTTCTTTCGGAAATAATTTTTAGCCTTCAGGTTTCCATCCTCAAAGTAAAACTTAAAGGTATCCACCTCCACTCCATGATCAAACCTTCCGATGTAGCGTAACTGTTCATTTTCGTGATACTTTTTCCACAAGCCATGTTTTCTGCCCTGAGCATCTGTTTGGTTTACTTTTTCCTGGGCATTAATGGCACCTATGGAGAGACAAAATAGTAGTATTGCAAAGTTCTTCATCCGGTTGGCAAAAATAGCTGGTCTGGAATAATTGGGGGACATATAATGAGTAAGTGTTTTCAGCTTGCTTAATTTGCAACTATAAGGCCAAAGTATCATTTATGAAAGCGGTTATTCTGGCAGGAGGAAAAGGTACGAGATTAGGATCTCTTACAAAGGATATTCCCAAACCTATGGTATTGTTGGCTGGAAAACCTTTAGTGCAATACCAGGTAGAGCTTTGCAGCAGATCGGGCATCGAGGAAATTATTTTTATCGTAAACCATTTGGGAAGCGCCATAGCCAATCATTTTTTGGATGGTAAAGAATTCGGCATCCCAATATCATATCACTTTGAAAGTGAACCCTTAGGCACGGTGGGAGGATTAGTTGAAATTAAAGACCGACTGACAAAAGATTTTCTGGTACTTTATGGAGATGTGATGATGGAGATGGATCTCGGCAAATTGATTGATTTCCACCGGTCAAATCGAAGTGAGGCCACGCTGGTAGTTCATCCGAACGATCATCCCTATGACAGTGATTTAATCGAGCTTGACGAAGATCATCGGGTGATAAAGGTACTCCCCAAACCACATCCGGAATCACTATGCTATCATAATATGGTTAATGCAGCCGTGTATGTATTCAGTCCGCGTGTTTTTGATTTTTTAGAAGCAGGTGTAAAAGCAGATTTCGGCAAGGACATATTTCCGGTAGTATTTAACAAGCTGAGGATGTTTGGATACAATACCCCTGAATACTTAAAAGATATGGGGACACCGGATCGGCTGAAACAGGTAGAATATGACGTGAAAAGCGGAAAGCCCACTCGCAGGAATCTCAAAAATCCTCAAAGAGCTATTTTTCTTGATCGGGATGGGGTGCTAAATGTTGATACTGACCTTATTCACAGACCTGAGGATTTGGAATTATATCCATTTGCGGCCGACAGTATTCGTAAAATAAATGCTTCCGATTATCTTTCGATTCTCTGTACCAATCAAAGTGTGGTGGCCAGGAATCTCACGGACATGCAGGGTTTAGGTGAGATTCATAAGAAAATGGAAACTGAGTTGGGGAGAGCCGGGGCGAAGCTCGACGATATTCGATTTTGCCCACACCATCCACACAAAGGATTTTCAGAAGAAAACAAGGCCTATAAAATTGATTGCCATTGCCGTAAGCCCAAGCCTGGCATGCTGACCGATGCCGCTAAACTTTATAATATTGATCTGGCTCATAGCTGGATGATAGGCGATTCTGAAAGGGATACACTTGCGGGTAAAGCCGCAGGTTGCACCACCGTGGGAGTGATGACCGGTCATGGACAAAAGAAAGCACATGTATTGCCAGACTATTTCTTCGCAAATGTCAAGGAAGCAGTTGACTTTATATTGACGGACCCCTGGAGGGCGGAGGCAGAAGATTGCAAGAAAAAATATATTAATTGGAGAGCAAAAAACAATTCCGGTTCCTATGTCATCGCGATTGCCGGTAATAGCAGAAGTGGTAAAAGCAGCTTTGCCAGGAAACTTCAGCAACTATTCAAGGAAGTGGGAGTTAAGGTGGAAAATATTCATCTGGATGATTGGATCAGAGCCAAGGACCACAGAATGGACCGGGATGAAGTAATGTATAACTTTCAAGTACCACAGCTCGAGAAGGATCTAGAATCAATTTTATCCGGTGCAAGCCTAGCACTACGAGCCTACCAGCTTCATCCATCTCGTCCGGAAAGGAGTAAAACTTATCAATTTCACGATCCTGATGTTGTAATAATTGAAGGAGTAGTTGCTCTGGCTACTGAAAAAATTAGGAGCCTTAGTCAGCTCAAAATATTTATGCGAATTGATGAGGATACTTTAAAACGCAGGTTTGACAGCTTTTATCGATGGAAGGGAATGTCAGAGGAAGAAATAATCAAGCTTTGGGCATTGAGGTTGGCGAACGAATTTAAGGTGATTGCCAGGCATGATGCTTATGCGGATTTAGTGATAAGTGATGAATAGGGAATGATTAATGATAAACGGCTGAACATTACCAGAAACAAAGCTTTGATAGTGCGCCAATCTTTACACTTTTAGTTTTTCACTTTATTTATTTATCACTTATACCTCATCCTTTATCATTGTTTGAGATTCCTTGCGCCTTATTTCTTTACTTCGGCAGATTAATCCATTTCTTGCGTTATTTGCATCAAAGTCTTGTGCATGATTATCACCAAAACCCCATTTCGCATAAGTTTTGTTGGCGGAGGCTCTGACTTGGAAGCCTTTTTCAGTAAAAGCAAAGGGGCCGTTCTGAGTTCCACCATCAACCAGTACATGTATATATCCTCTCATGCTTACTTTGAGCCGGATAAGCTTCGTGTTAAATATTCTCAAACTGAAACAGTAGATTCTGTTAATGATATAAAACATCCTATACTTAGAACAGCCTTTAATATGTTTAATATCAAGGGTGGTTTAGAAGTAAGCTCGATTGCGGATTTACCGAGTGGTACTGGCATGGGTTCTTCCTCATCATTTACGGTTGGCTTACTTCACAACCTTCATGCAAGAACCAATAGCTATACTTCAAAACATCAACTAGCTGCTGAAGCCTGTGACTTGGAAATCAACCGCCTGGGCGAGCCTATCGGTAAACAAGATCAATACGCTGCGGCCTTTGGTGGGCTAAATGTGATAGAGTTTCATGCCAATGGCGAAGTAAGTGTTGATCCTGTATACCTGGCTCCCGAAATTTACAGTCGGCTGGAATCCAGTTTGTGTCTATACTATATTGGAAATCAGCGCAGTGCCTCTGCGATCCTTTCGGAACAAAGAAAAAACACCGCGGATGTGAACAAGTTTCAAATGCTCAAACAAATGGTATCATTAGTCTATGAGCTAAGAACCGCGCTGATGCAAGGTGATCTGGATAGGTTTGGTAGCTTAATGCATGAAAATTGGTTGATGAAACAGGAATTGGCGTCGGGTATCTCCAGTCCAATGATCAACGAGATCTATGAGACCGCCCTGAAAAACGGAGCAAGCGGAGGAAAACTCTTAGGGGCTGGAGGAGGTGGATTTATGCTTTTTTATTGTGCACCGGAAAAACAGCCTCAACTTAACGAAGCTCTACAGAAAGTTCGGCGCTTTCCATTTAGTTTTGAGCAGGAAGGTTCCAAACTAATACATTATGACCATGAATAGAGCTCAGAATTATATCGATCTGGTAAAAGAAACTCTGGATAAGCTGGATCAGCGTGCGATAGCATCTCTGGTCCAAGCATTTCTGGATACCTATAATCGAGGAGGAAATATCTATACGATGGGAAATGGCGGCAGTGGCGCTTCTGCCTCACATGCTGCGGGCGATTTTCTAAAAGGTGCGAGTTATGGCTTGGAAAAGCGTTTCAGAATGATATGTCTGAATGATAATCTGCCAGCCTTAATGGCGATTGCCAACGATATTGGTTATGAGGATATTTTTGTTGAACAACTAAAGAATTTCCTTAAACCAGGAGACCTCGTCATAGGAATTAGTGGTAGCGGCAACTCAGAAAATGTAGTCCGTGCAATAAGGTTTGCCCAAGAAAATAGCGTAAGTACGGTGGCTCTAACCGGCTTTGAGGGAGGAAAGATTGCTCGCATGGCTAATATATCCGTGCACGTTCCGGTAGATGACATGGAGGTTACCGAAGACATTCATATGGTGATTTTCAATATTGTCAAAAAGGAAATGCAAGCCAGGCTACTGGGAGACAAGCCTAGCATGGGTTCGATATATGATTCCCGAGTATAAAGCATAATTCAACTTCCGGGTAAGGGCGAAATTCTCTTGGTTGTTGAGTGTATCTACCTTCCATGTTTTAACTTTCATCCTGTTCATGGGCTGGGACTAACTACCGGTGAACTTAGTCTGGTGTTGAAAGCTTCTTTTCATTATCTTTTATTGGGGGGGGACCCCCGTTCGAAATAGTTTGCCAGTTGGTTAATTGGTAGAGGTCTCGTGGAACAAATGGAACGTCATTATAACAAAGCGATATTTCAAATTACATATTCTGATTATGTCTTTTTACGGAATAATGAAACTTGAGCTTGCAAATTGGCTAAAATTGAACTTCTATATCTTTCCCCTTAATTTGACTCTAATCCCAGACCAGATTTGATCATTCCCAGCGTTACGCTGCATCATAATGATGCTATCAATATGCGTAAGGTATTTTCAATCCTCTTAAACCGACTTAGCTATGATGCCTACAAACAGGCGAAATCAGATTAAATAGATCCGCCCCAAAAATGTCCCTTCATAAGAGCTCGATACGTTTACAACCGGAAGGAAGTAATTGTTACTTTAACTCATTCTATAAGTATGCGAACAATTGAAATAATCCTTACGCCAGAAAGACTAAGTGCCTTAGAGCAAAGGATCGATGAATCTTTATGTGTAGATAGCTGGAGTTATAAAACCGCAGATGAACAATGCGCATTGAAGCTTTTAGTTCATGAACAAAATGTGCAGAAGCTCATAGACCAATTAATGTTAAATGAACATGAAAGAATGATCATCTATCCGGTAGAAGGCACCTTGCCCAAACCAGACAAAAAGCTCACGGAAAAAACCAAAAAAATTCGGCTAGGTAAATTTTTCTCTATAAGTAAAGAGGAACTCTATTCGGACATAGAACAGCCGGTTAGTCCGTCTGCCAATTTTATATTAATGGTGGTATTATCGGCATTTATAGCAGGCATAGGAATATTAAAAGACAATATCACCATTACCATTGGAGCGATGGTAATAGCACCTTTTCTAGGACCAAATATGGCCTTATCTTTTGGTACAACCTTAGGAGATTGGAGCATTATTAAGAAGTCACTACAAACCGGTTTATTAGCCACCTTAATGGTAATTCTCATATCCGTGATATGGGGATGGGCCGCCAGTGATTTGTCTAAAATCTCTCGTGATCCTGTAATTGAGTATCAAGACGTGCTTTTGGCTATTTTCTGTGGTATTGCAGGCGTAATCTCGGTACTGAGTGGACAAGGATCTACCTTGGTAGGTGTCATGGTTGCCGCTGCACTACTGCCTCCTCTTATGAGAGCAGGTCTATTTCTAGGCGGTGGCGAACCTGTGCATGCGCTTAACTCGTTTTTAATTTTTAGCACTAATGTTATTTGTGTCAATATTACCGGCATCAGCGTCCTATACTTAGCAGGAATAAGACCGAGTTTTTGGTGGGACAAAGAAAATGCCCGAAAAAAAACTGTCAATGCATTATTGGGCTGGATGGTGATACTAAGCCTTTTGATCATTACAATTGTTCTCATCAGAAGTCGCTCCTAATGTGAAATCCTCATGTTCATACATTCTGCCTTAACTAGATTTGATTAACATGCTATTGAGGATCATAATCCTAAAACACAGCATGTACCCCTTGGTCAATGCTTAATTTTGAATTAAGGAATATTCACCTTTAATGAAAAAACTTATTCTAAGCCTCTTCCTATTGGGGGCCAGTTTTTGGTCTCAGGCTCAAATTTTAAATACGGATAGTTCCAAAACCCTGGAGTTGATTGACACCCTGTTTATTGATCATGATTTAAATAATTGGTCGATTCGCTTTCTGTCCAACCTACGCGATGTTCGGTTTCGCTTCAAAAACGATTTGGAAGATATCCGTTATGTGCCTACCGATAGGTTTGGCTTTGGCTTAGGTCTCGCATCCAGAAAAATGATCCTGGATTTCAATATCGCCTTGAGTATTAATGATGAGGCTAGAACTGATATGTTTAATTTGCTGGGCACGGCTGTAATTGGAAAACATGTTATTGATGCCTATCTGCAGGATTTTGAAGGATTTTACAAACGAAATTTGCTAACTGGAGAGGAGAGTTTTCGCAAAGATGCATCTTCCTTAGTAATGGGCCTGTTTTACCGACAGAACCTAAATAGTTCTAAATACTCAATAACCGCCCTAAGATCTGGTCTGGACTATCAACGGAAAAGTGCCTTAAATCCAATGATAGGAGGGTTTTTGCTCTACGATAGATTAAAGGCTGATAGTGCTCTTATCGGATTTAATGAATTTCAGCCTGATATTCTCCGATATAGAGGCTTTGGTATTGGAGCCTCGGTAGGTGTTGGTGGCTTATTAGTCTTACCTCATAACTTCTTCGCCGCTGGGAGCATAATGCCATCCATTGGATTTCTACATAAGATAGTGGAAACTACAGTTGAAAAGACCTCCGAAGGTAACCCTATGATTTTCATGCTTAACACGTCTGCTACGCTCGGTTACAACGCGGGCAATATTTACATCAATCTAACCATACAATCTAATCGCTCTACCACGGAATTGCCGTTTAATATGACACAAAACCTTCAGCAATTCAACGCTAAACTCGCAATTGGATATAAGTTGTTTCGAGCAGGACACTTTAAGAAAAAAATATGATAGCATTCTGAAATTAATATCATTTGACATTGCTTGTGAGAAATGATATCTTACCTCTGAAAACAATGTCTTTCGAATCATGAAAAAGAATCTCCTGGTTAAAACAATTTGCGGCTGGTTGTTCTTTTCCGTCGCGCTTTTCGCCCAAGAATCACCGAGTAGTAAAATATCCTTTGGATTCAATTTAGGGCAATACCAAAAAGACTTTGGATTAGGCTTTAATATAACCAGTCCTTATTTCTTACAAGAGTCAGTTGCTGTTCGTTTCAGAACTAACTTCATGTTCTATGAACATGTAAAAAACCTTGAGATAACCTGGACACCCTACACTAATTTTACCTTAGGGATAGTGGGAGTAGGTGGAACAATTTCTGACTGGGCAAGATTATATGGTGAGGGAGGAGTTATTTTAATCATTCCAGATGATGAATTCTCATCGGAATCATCCGACATTGGAGGTTACGGTTTATTTGGGTTTGAATTCTTCATGAATCCACATATCAACTATTATATCGAATTAGGCGGTGTCGGAAGTGGCGCAAGAGCGGACAAAATATTGCTTAACCCCATCTATTCCAATGGTTTCTTGATACAAACTGGATTTCGGGTTGTATTGTAGATAAGAGCAAGGACACCAAAAGTAGCTTTGACGGTAAAAATAAAATGCCGATATTAATTATGGGGAGGAGGTTGGAGGCCCCCTGACCCAAATTCTGCTTCGGACAGGCCATTCTCCTTAACCACATCACCCTATGCCCGAGTACAGCTTACCCCTTTAATCATTATCCCTGCCAAATTACAGCTTCATCCCACCTTCTCTACCCAATACCGTCCAGGTCCACCAATTCCGCAGAAACCCCCAGCCATAACCATAATGCATCACTACCGTAGTCACAGCAGATAACAAACCTACCCTTAAGCTACCATTCTGACATCTGCTATCAACTACAATCAAAACCAGATAGAAAAGAACCAGGGAGAAAAGACCCTGAGCTAAGAGATTTTGACTAAAAAATAAAAATAACACCAGTATTCCAGTGGTACCTAGCATAAATACTAGTGGAAAAAGATGAGTGAGCTTCAATTCCCTAGGATGACGTTTCCAAATATTAATTCGGGCTGCTCCAAATCGAAAAACTTGCCTGAAAAACTGACGGATGCTGGTTCTTCTTTTATGATAAACAAAGGCTGATGGTATTAACCCTACCTTATACTCTGAATTAATTATTCTGATACTAAATTCTATATCCTCACCACAGCGAAACTCTGAAAAACCTCCTAGTTCCTCAAAAACGCTACGCCGCACGCCCATATTAAAACCTCTTGGATGATAGGTACTTACACTTTTTTGCTTACCACGAATTCCACCAGTGGTTAAAAAGGAAGTCATACTATAGGAAATAGCTTTCTGCAAATCCGTGAAATCTTGATGAGCCATGTCGGGCCCACCAAAAGCATCTAAATGAGAATGTGCTAAATGTTCCTCTACCCTCGCCAAGTAGTCAGGTGGAATAATACAATCGGAATCAAAGAATATAAGATAGTCACCAGAAGCTATTTTTGCTGCTTCATTACGAGCTTCACTTACAGGCAGAAACTCTTCATACACTACTTTAAACGGGTACTTGGCGTTGTCATGAAACCGCTCCAATTGAGGTCGAAGTGTATCTCCTGGCGTACCATCGCCTAGGATGACCTCAAAGTCATGATAATTTTGTTCCAGGAGACTTTCCAGAAACTCTACAACCTCATCAGGGCGTTTAAAAGTAGGCGAAATGAGACTAAACCTCAATATTCAGCTTTTGATCGATCGTGAACTCTGTCCTTCTATTACTGTTTCTGATAATTAGCTCTGCGAGGAAACCCGCTAGAAACAATAGCGTACCCAGTATCATGGTGGTAAGCGAAATATAAAACCATGCATTATCGGCAATTAATCTCGCAGAATCCCCTCCCTGAATAGCCAGGAGTTTATCTACTCCCAGATAAACCACCAGTACAAATCCAACAAAAAACATTATTGTGCCGTACAAGCCAAAAAAATGCATCGGGCGTTTACCAAAGCGGGAAATAAAGGCCAAAGTAAGCAGATCTAAATAGCCATTAATAAACCTTTCTATACCAAACTTTGAATAGCCATACTTTCGTTGCTGATGCTTAACTACCTTCTCTCCTATTTTATGAAAGCCTACGTTTTTAGCCAGGAAGGGAATGTAACGATGCATCTCACCATGTACATTCACCGTTTTTACTACTTCAAGCCTGTATGCTTTTAAACCACAATTAAAATCGTGCAACTTCACCTTGCTCATACGGCGGGTTGCCCAATTAAATAACTTCGTTGGAATTGTTTTAGACAAAGGATCATAGCGCTTCTTCTTCCAACCACTTACCAAATCGTAGTGATCGTTAATTATCATGCTATACAATTCAGGAATCTCCTCTGGACTATCTTGAAGGTCAGCGTCCATGGTAATTACCACTTCACCTTGAGCGGCTTCAAAACCAACATTCAATCCAGCTGATTTTCCATGATTACGGCGAAAATGTATCGCTTTCAAGCGGGAGTCATTCTCGGCCAATTTTTCAAGTATAGTCCAACTAGCATCCGTAGAACCATCATCTACAAAGATGACTTCGAAGCTAAAACCATGGGAATCCATCACCGTGCAAATCCAATGGTAGAGTTCGCCTATAGACTCTTCTTCATTAAATAATGGAATGACTACCGATATATCCATTTACTCAGGATCGCTTTCCTCGAAATCTACAACTACCGGAGGATTCTTCTTCATTATTGCTGCCACTATCAGGCCAATCACGGCATAAATGAAAATGCCCCAGAAAAAGCCCTTTACCATATTTAAAACTGAAAATTGATTGCTTCCCTCCATCTGCTCAATAGTTTCTTCAATCTGGGCTTCTGGTGCGCCAAAATTCTCCATTAATTCAACCGTGGCTTCAATAGACATTTCCTGCAAATCCTCTGCCGCTCCGGGGTCAACAACTGAAAAAAGTAATATGCTAAAGCTGGTAGTTACCAGAGATGACACGATATATGCCAGGATGAAGGTAGAGAAAGCATCCCTAAAACTGATATAACCTCCAAACGCGCCGCGTGTTTTACTCACTGCCATGATAAAAATGACCAGTGAAATGACCCAAAGGGCAATTCCCATCCATGGATTAACCATTAAAGTCAGATCCGACAAGTAAGCTACTAGTGTATAGGCAATAGAAATTACGGCGGCAATGAGACCGTATTTAGATGCATTCGACTTTACTTCCTCTTTCATGATTGTTGCTGATGTTAGGTTGAGCGCAAATATAGCCAAAATGCCTGCTTACAATGGGCTCCAGGTTTTATTCTTAGGAAGTATTGACTTACATTTGCCGGCTGAAAGGCAAGTCCCATGCAACCAGCTCCTGGTGAACTCCCCCAGGGCGGGAACGCAGCAAGGGTAACTGGTCGTAGCGGTGTGATATGGATCGCTTGCCTTTCTCTTTTACTTCCATTTCTGCCCGTACTTTCTTACCTTAGAGAATTAATCCTCTCCATCTTGACCAGAATTCATTCCCATCGAATGATATGTTTTAGGACAGTGTTTACTTTACTGACTGGCTTGCATCTCGGCCATGTTCGGGCAGTTCCGTTTGGCACCTTACTTCAGGCTAGCGCGGTGAGCCCTCAGGAGGAGTCGATTGGCATCCCTCCTGCAATGTTTATTTCCGTAGTGCTATTGCTGATAATTCTCGCATTTATCAGCCTCCGTTTATACCTTTCCAACAAACAACTACGCAGGCAAGAACAACGCCACCGAGAGGTAAACCGCAGAGTGGTCACGGCGGTGAATCACACCGACACCTTGATTGTTTCCCTCGATAAAAATGGTGAAATCCGCTTGATCAACGAGGCAGCCATGTCGGTTCACAAAAACTGGATAGGCTTGGAGCTCAAGGCCGGGCAGAATATTACTGAGGCGCTCTCGGGTACCACCGCAGCGAAAGTTTGGCGAAGCTGGATAGAAAAGTCTAAGAATGTTTACTCCTGGAGCGAGGTGTGTAAGATGAGCATACAGAATCGCCAGAAATATTACCGGGTGAACTTTTCTAGCATTCAGAAGAACGATGGTATATACACGGGTCTGGTTATGATGGGAAATGATGTAACCTTTGAGCATGAATATCAGAGTGAACTAGCTGACCAGCATCGAGCTCTGGAAAAGAGCAATACTGATAAAGAGCAAATGATGGGGATTTTAGCCCATGATCTTAAAGACTCTATTTATTCGGCTCATTCTATGTCTAAGATGGTGCTTGAAGATCAGGATGATTTTGATAGAGATCACCTTCTGAGACTATTTGAAATGCTGCACGATAACTTTGAAAAGACGCAAGAGTTATTGGAAAGCCTATTAGCCTGGCAGAAAACGAGAAATGTGAGTACAGAAACTCGCTATCAGGAAGTGGACCTGCACAAGGTCGTCAATGAAGTAATTGCCAATAGTCAGGAGGGTATTAATCGTAAGAACCTAACCGTTGAGAATTTAATTTCTAACGATCAGAAAGTAACTACAGACCGGGAAATGCTAAGAACGGTGTTAAGAAACCTGGTATCTAACGCCATTAAATTCACTGAGTCTCATAAAGGCCTTATACAGATAAGTTGCGAGGTGAATGGCAGCGTGGAAATTCATGTTAAAGACAATGGTGCCGGTATAGAAGCTGAGGATGTAGAGAAAATTCTTGCAGGAACGAAAGGATTCACGAAGCCTGGTACCGAAAATGAGAATGGTTGCGGGATTGGCCTATACTTATGTCAAGAATTATTACGCATCAATCAATCAAGTTTGAAGGTGAATTCAAGGCCTGGCGAGGGTGCTGATTTTCACTTTACGCTAAGAGCTTAATATCAATTGAAAAATAATTGAATACTGAAGCTCATCTTGCTACTTTTGCCCAAAATCAGCATTACCCCAATGAAATTCTTTATCGACACCGCAAACCTTGATCAGATCCGTGAAGCTCAGCAACTCGGTATACTTGATGGCGTGACTACCAACCCTTCTTTAATGGCTAAAGAAGGTATTACCGGAGCGGACAAAATCCGACAACATTATATTGATATCTGCAATATTGTAGAAGGTGATGTCAGTGCCGAAGTAATTGCCACTGACTTTGAAAATATGGTCAAAGAAGGTGAAGTACTGGCGGATCTACATCCGCAAATTGTGGTTAAAGTACCAATGATCAAGGAAGGGGTAAAAGCATTAAAGTATTTTAGCGATAATGGAATTCGCACCAATTGTACGCTGGTATTTTCTCCCGGTCAAGCCTTGTTGGCCGCCAAAGCAGGAGCAACCTATGTATCTCCATTTATCGGCAGGTTAGATGATATCTCTACAGATGGATTGGATCTGATAGAAAAGATTAGACTTATTTATGATAACTACGGTTACGAAACTGAAATTCTAGCGGCATCGGTCAGACACACCATGCACATTATAGAGTGCGCTGAAATAGGGGCGGATGTTATTACTGGTCCGTTAAGCGCTATCGCAGGATTACTGAAACACCCACTGACTGATATAGGATTAGAAAAGTTTTTATCCGATCATCAAAAGGCGGCAAATTGATCAATTGCCACCAAGGCTTGAATGCTTTTTTAGTAACTTAACTCTAAAATTACAGCATGTCTGAGCTCCTAAAAATTTATCCTGAAAACCCTAACTCCAGGGCAGTTCAAAAGGTTTGTGAGGTTCTTCGTTCAGGAGGGGTAATTATCTATCCTACTGATACCGTATATGCTTTTGGATGTGATATCAAACAACCAAAAGCTATGGATAAAGTGGCTAGGTTAAAAGGTATTAAAACCAAAAACGCCAACTTCTCCCTGGTTTTTTCTGACCTTTCTCTATTATCAGACTATACAAGGCAGGTAGATAATCCTACCTACAAAATATTGCGACGATCACTTCCAGGGGCTTATACTTTTATTCTCCATGCAAGCAATACTATTCCAAGGATCTTCCAAAGCAATAAAAAAACCGTCGGTATCAGAATTCCCGACAATAATATTCCCCGTGCAATCGTGGAAGAATTAGGCAACCCTATTATTGCTACCTCAGTGCATGATGATGATGAAATCATAGATTACACTACCGATCCTGAACTGATCTATGAAAAGTATAAAAAGCAAGTAGACATCGTGATCCATGGTGGTATGGGTGATAATTCAGCTTCCACGGTTATTGACCTCACCAAAGGTGAACCAGAATTAATCAGAGAAGGAAAAGGTGATTATTCTTTGATTTAAGATTGCTCATTCAAGCTGTGAAAGGCATCCCCCAGGTGTGCAATGACATCCCGGGCTAGACTTGATTCAAGACCATATAACTCACCTGATATACGACCAGCTTCACCCTGCAAATACACTCCCAGCAAGGAGGATTCCAAAGGACTATAGCCTGAGGAAAGCAGACCCAGAATCACTCCGGTAAGCACGTCACCGCTACCTGCGGATGCCAGGGCCGGACTACCAAAATTCAAGACATGTATCTTCGCAGATGGATCTGCAACCATGGTGATACTGTCTTTTAAAACTACGATCACCTTGTTCTTCACACTAAAATTGCGCAACTCTTCAAGGTAATCATCATCTAGTGCCTTCACACCTAATAGTCTTCGGAATTCACCAATATGGGGTGTAAGCACAGTATTGGGAGGCAAAAATGGAATCCAGGTAGGGTTTTCGGCTAAAATATTTAAGGCATCGGCATCTAAGACCATTGGCCTGCCCGCATCCTGAATCAATAACTTAAGCACTCGTGCCGTCTCTTTTTCAGTGCCAATCCCCGGTCCGATTCCAATTGCCGAAGCCCTCTTAATATCAGGTATTTCCGTTATTTTGTTAGCATCCGTATCGCTTATCACCATCGCCTCAGGAACACATGTTTGCATGGGATCGAGTCCTACTCCAGGAGTGCACACAGTAAGCAAACCTGCCCCAGATCGATGGCAAGCCTGTGCGCTCAATATGGAGGCTCCTATACTTCCCTTTTTTCCTGCAAAGAGAAAGGCATGTCCAAAGGTAGATTTGTACGAATGAAGTTCGCGAGGTTTATAAATGCTTGAAACCTCTTTGAAATCAACAAAATAATTCGAACTCGGAGCATCTTCTAGATACTGAGTATGTAATCCAATATCCAGAATACCAATTTCACCGGTAAAACTCCGTGTTTTTGCGTGAAAAAAACTCCACTTTGCACTTTGTAGCGTCAAGGTCCAATCACAGACAAGAATTTTATTAAGATTATTGTCTTTATTGTCATCGGGAAATAAACCGGTTGGAATATCAACAGCTATCTTATAATTCAGTAATGAGTTAAGGCTTTGCACCGTTTCTGCCAATAATTCTTCTAAAGGACGATCTAATCCTGAACCAAGCATGGCATCTACCACGATACTGCCGGGCTTAGGAAGCATTTTCTCGGAGATCGCGTCAAAGTGGATTACGGTAACCGAATCAGGTAGGCGTTTAAAATTTGTCTCAAACTCCTTGCTGGATCTGCGAGAATGATTAGGTACTTTTACGCACACTTCATACCCAGCGTCCTGGAGCATTCTCGCCAAGCCAAGACCATCCCCACCATTATTTCCTTTTCCACAAAATATTTCAAAAACAGCATCGGTAGAAAATCGATCAACAATTACCTCAAATAAGGCTTGCACAGCACGTTCCATCAGATCAATAGAAGCGATGGGTTCATTAATTATGGTATACTGATCCGCTTCACGTATTTGCTTGGCTGACAATATCTTCATGGATGGCCAAAACTTGTTTTATTACCGATTGATTGAGGTCATTGTAAATTACATAATCAGATCGAGATATTCGCTGATTATCAGTCCATTGATTCTTAATTCTCTGCCGCACTGCTTCGCGTTCTACTCCATTGCGTTGCATAACCCTGCTGATTCTCATCTCCTCGGGGGCCACCACGCTAATAATCTTGGAACAATCGCGATAAGTTTCACTCTCAAACAGTATTGCAGCTTCACGAAGCACGTAGGCACAATTAGTATGGTTTTTATACCAACGCCGAAAATCACGGGCAACAGCGGGATGAATGAGGGCGTTGGTTTGCTTGAGTAGCTCCTCATCATTGAAAATACGACTCGCCATTAAAGGACGGTTAATACTTTGATCCGTAACCAGATCCTGGCCCAGCAAATCGACCAATTCCGACTGTAGTCTCAGGTCTTCATCCATTAGCCTCTTAGCAGCCACATCAGCCTCGTAAATTGGAATGCCCAAAACACTGAAAATACCGGCTACCGTACTTTTTCCACTGCCTATTCCACCTGTTAAACCAACTATCATTTGGTGAGAATATATTCCACACGCACCGGATCAATTGAATAATTTCTGATCAGTGCTGGCAAGGTATTGAGCTTTACTATTAAAAATTCTGGGTTGGCATCCAAGTTTCTTAAATCAACATAACAATCAAAATCTTCTGCCTCTATCTTGGCAAAATCATTGATTGCTACTTGATAGGTGAGTCTCACCCGTTTTGGAATGATCGTCACGGAGTAGTCAGCGGGAACATTTCTGATCCTGACGGGAATTTCCAAGGTGCCCTCTGTAAGACTGGTAAAACTTAACTTCACCTTCACCGATTTGTGCGAAAACTCCAACTGATTAGACTCAGGCAAATCCAGTTCCACCATAAGACTAACACTATCCTCCTCGCCATTCAGTTTCAGCAACTTGGTGCCAACGCTGTCAATCTTGGCCAATTCACTCTCAGTTCCCCAAATGCTTATCGAATCGGGTCTGATCACTGGAGTTCGATAAAGGCTTTTGAATTTCGAAAAGTTCTTTTTATAGTTGAGGTGAACCTTAAATTTTTTTTGTTTAATCCTACTGAATTTAAGACCAATCCGGGCAGGCGAGATCTGAGTAATGTTGAGGTTGTCTCCGAGCTCTGATGATATTAAGCTCTGATGATCTACAGTATTGAGAATATAAGCACCCGTATCATTCAAGCTCACTTCTGAAAGTGGAATAGCCAGCGGATCCCAGGATCTTAATCGGCTTTTTATAATATCAAAGCCTCTCCCCTTCAACACTACCTGTAAATTAGCCGGAGGATTATTCACCAAGCGATAACCTTCAGGAGCCTGCTCATAATTTACGGGATAAGAAATGCTGGCCGAAAATCCTTCTTTGGAAAGATTAATGAGCAACCATAAAAATACGGAGAGCAGCAGAAAAAAAACCTTAGCCGTATTATCACCTTGAAACATGGATAATAAGCGAGCCCCTGCTTTCTTGAAGCTATTTTCCTTTCTGCTGCTCATAAAATGAAAAACGGGCGATTAAGCCCGTTTGAGTTATTTGTCTTTCTTTTCTTCTTTGTCTTTGGGTATGTAAACTTCGCTCATTTGCTTATTTACGGCACTTCGGTCCATTTTAAGCCTGCTGTTTTCAGACTCAATCACCATAGTGGATTCATCAATATTCAAAATCTTGCCGTGAATACCACTGTTGGTAACCACTCTCATACCCTTGGTGATCTCTTGTTGAAACTTTTTCTCTTCTTTCTGCCTCTTAATCTGAGGTCTAAAAAAGAAAAAGTACATGACCACAATTACAAGTAAAAGTGGCAGAAGGGAAGCTAATCCGCCTCCAGCAGCTTGTAATAGAATTGATACTAGCATATATGGTAGTTATGAGTTTGTAGCCGCTTCTGTTTCTGGCTTAGGTTGTACCTGAGCGTTGATGGTAAGCACTTTAGTATTCGGTACCGTGTTAGCGTTTAAGGTTACCTGCTTAGTCTGCTGACCAGGCTTTCCGGAACTGTCAAAAACCACATGAATCATTCCCGTTTCTCCGGGTGCAATAGGCTCACGTGGCCATTGTGGAACTGTGCATCCACAACTTCCCTTAGCATTGGAAATAATAAGTGGTGCATCACCAGTGTTGGTAAATGCGAAGTCGTGCTCAGCTTTAGTTCCTTCCTCAATAACTCCAAAATCATGAGCTTCCTGAGTAAAAGTGAAGACAGGAGTTCCCTGATTGGAAACCATTTCAACACTAGCCGAAGCTTCTTGCTTTGCCGCTTCTTGCTTTATCTTACTTGCTGCGCTATCATTACAAGCGGTCAGTCCTAAAAACACAGAACCAACCAGTACAATTGCTACTTTTCTCATTTCGAATTTATCTGTTTTAATTTTTAATCAGTGTGCGAGCCCACAAAAATAATGCTAAAGAAGACCTCTGCCAATTTTACGTATTTCTCCTCCCTGCAAAAGTTCATCTTTTAGCTTGTCCAGAATCCCGTTGATAAAGGTGCCACTCTTCGGCGTACTATATTCTTTACTCAATTCAATATACTCATTAAGAGTCACTTTCACCGGAATTTGATTAAAGGCAATCATTTCTGCCAGGGCCAGTTTCATCAAAAGCATATCGATCTGAGCTATTCGGTCCAACTCCCAGTGTTTGGCTTTATCTCGGATCATTTCTTCATACTGAGAACTGTTGTTAATCACTCTTGCAAATAAGGTTTGAGCAAAGTCCAGATCATCTTTATCCTTAATCAACTTGGGTATAGGTGTCATCTCGTCATGATCTTCGCCAAAAGCCTTCAGAGTTTTGGAGACCATCATTTGTGCTGCGTCAAGATCATCTGCCCAATGGATATCAATATCCTCGTATAATTGGTGAAACAACTCATTGTTCACTATAAAAGCTCCGTAAAGTGTTTTAATAATCTTCTTGTCATCCGCAATTGAATGTGATTCAAGCTTTTGAAAATCATTATACTCCGCACTCTGATTAAACTCTCTGAATACTTTGCGAATCATATCCTTGTCTTCACGCCAACTAATCTTCTCTATCTCAACCCCTTTTGCGAAAGACTGATTGTTGGCCAGCCAATTCAAAAAGCTATTATTAAGGAAGTTCATTGGAGGATTCAAGTCTTCTTCAGTAGGCAGCTTTTTGTTCTTCCTTCTTTCAACCTCATCTTCAGCCACTTTTAGCATATCCGCCAATAACTTAAGTTCCTTTAGGTAAAGTCGGTATATATTGTTGATGCTGGCATTCAATCGATTGAGACCCTTAGCCATGGTGAGGCCGTCATTGAGAGTCATTTCATACAGGGCGTGTAAAACCTTAATTCGTAAATGTCTGCGACTTAACATTGAGATTGGAGAAAATTAGTTGATCGCCTAAAGGCAGTTTTTATTGTAATTTGACTATATCGTTGAGGCCTTTGTTAAACATTTGGAGCCTCCGACCTGTTGCTTACTATCATCATATCTTATTCATCAGCAAGCTGTATGATGAACTCGAGAAACACTACATTTGAAACCAGCAATCATGAGTACCCACGCAGTTTTCGCGTGGCCAAAGTAACCTAATTTTCGTGAGGACGCAATGCTATGGGATCACTCAAATCCTTAAATAAATATCTTTATAAGTACCGCGGCAAATTGTTGCTCGGAGTATTCTTTGTGACTGTTTCCGTGATCTTCGGAATATTACCGGCGGTGTTTGTAGGTGAGTCTTTTGATGTGGTTTACAATGCGTTCCAGGAATACCAGGCAGACTCAAACTATGATTTGGGAGGATTGAAGAATAGTTTGCTGCTCTTTGGATTAATCATCATTGGCTCATCGCTGTTGAAAGGAGTTTTCATGTTCTTCATGCGGCAAACTATTATTGTAGTTAGTCGGTATATTGAATATGACATGAAGAACGAGATATTCGAACAATATCAGAACCTGTCACTAGCCTTTTATAAGCGCAATAATACAGGTGACCTCATGAACAGAATTAGTGAAGATGTCAGTCGGGTGCGCATGTATTTAGGTCCGGCAATTATGTATACCATAAATGTGGGTATATCTCTGATTCTCATTATCACGATCATGTTCTCCATCAATGTACGTCTGTCGATTTTTGTCCTCACTCCTCTTCCTATTCTTTCAGTTGCCATTTACTATGTAAGCCGCAAAATCAACATTAAGAGCGAACAGGTACAGCGTCAGCTAAGTGCCATCAGCACTCATGTTCAGGAAGCTTTTTCAGGAATTCGGGTTTTGAAGTCTTATGTACGAGAGGACCATAGTTTAGATACTTTCAGCAGCGAAGCCAATACCTACCTTAAGAAAAACGAAGAATTGTACAGAATCAACGCCCTGTTTTTTCCTTTGATGGTATTGCTTATAGGACTCTCAACCATTCTTACTATCTATATTGGTGGTCAGGAGGTTATGGCTGGCAACATCGCCTTCGGGGAAATTCCAGAATTCATATTTTATGTCAATATGCTCACATGGCCGGTGGCTTCCATAGGATGGGTTACTTCCCTGGTACAAAGAGCTGCAGCATCACAAACCCGCATCAATGAATTCTTGGATGTAACTCCCGAAATTACCAATCACAGCAGTGAAGCCCTGTCATTGGATGGCAAAGTTGAAT
Source organism: Owenweeksia sp. (assembly GCA_965229445.1). Lineage (GTDB taxonomy): Bacteria > Bacteroidota > Bacteroidia > Flavobacteriales > Schleiferiaceae > Owenweeksia. The sequence goes on along the minus strand of OZ245876.1, from coordinate 1,315,424 downwards.
TTAGAGGGGTGAGTTTTAAGTATCCCGACACCGGAATTCAGGCTTTAAAGGATGTGAGTTTTGTGTTGCCGGCGGGGAAAACCCTGGCTATTATCGGACATACCGGCTCCGGAAAATCTACGATCGCCAACCTGATTGGTCGGCTGTATGATGTTAATTCCGGAGAAATCCTTATCGATAATAAGCCGATAGAATCTCTTAACCTGTCTCAACTTAGGAGAAGCATCGGTTATGTACCTCAGGAGGCATTTTTATTTTCAGACAGCATCGCCAGAAATATTGCCTTCGGTGTTGGTGACGTGGGGATGGATCGTATTGAATTGGCAGCAAAAAATGCGGAAGTTCATCACAATATTATTGAGTTTCCAAAATCTTATGACACCAGAGTTGGTGAAAGAGGAATCACATTGAGCGGCGGTCAAAAGCAACGTGTGAGCATTGCTCGGGCTATAATCAAGGATCCCACACTGATGATTTTTGATGACTGCCTTTCTGCGGTTGACACGGAAACGGAGGAAAGCATTCTAAAAAATCTCAGACGTATCATTGAAAAACGCACTACGCTGATCATCAGTCACCGGGTTAGTTCTGTAAAACATGCCGATGAAATTTTAGTACTCGATTCCGGAGAGATTATCGAAAAGGGCACCCATGACCAATTGCTCCATGATGGTGGGTATTACAAGCGCATGTATGAGCAACAACTCATAGAAGATGCCAGAAAAGCCGTATAATTTTCGCATTTGATCTAACATTCATAATTTTTATAGATTTGTTCGCCTCACCGAGAAAAATGAGATTATGAACGATAATGATCAGTACGGGAAAGAAGAGATTCATTCCAAAGTTTTAAGAGCTGGTAGAAGAACTTATTTTTTTGATGTGCGATCCACCAAAGCCGATGATTACTATCTGACCATCACCGAAAGCAAAAAGCATACAAACGAGAACGGCAATAGCTATTATAAAAAGCACAAAATCTATCTCTACAAAGAGGATTTTGAGAATTTCAAAGAAATCCTGGGAGAGATCACAGATTTTATCATTAATGAGCGCGGACAAGAGGTGATTTCCGATTCTCATCAGTCGGATTTCAATAAACATGAAATGGAAGGCGAAGAAGCTAAGGACAATTCTGGTGAGGCCCTTTCTTCCGAAGCTAACGCCTACACCGATATTAATTTTGAGGATATCTGAAAATCTTCATTCCGCTGCTTTTCTGACTTTCAGAATTGACTGAATTCTTTGGCTTGATTTCTCAGTGCCTCCAGCGTAAATTTATCACTCAACTCTCCGTCGGTCATCAGACTATCCAGGCGAGAAATAGGAAGCTTCAAAGAAAATACCTCCGCCCGCATATGGTGAAAGACGTCGGTTAGATGATCCATCCCTCTCAGATTTCCAGCTCTACCACTAGCAACCCCTACCATTGCCACCTTCTTCCCATTCCAGATTCTCGGCGGTACGGCATCAATAAAAGCCTTAAATAATCCAGGATAACTGCCGTTATACTCAGGTGAAACAACAACGATCTTTTCTGCGGGAGTAATTTTTGAACTAATTATGGCATTGAGGCCATGGGCTTCCACCTCAAAAGTATTCTCAAGCAGAAATTGTTCGGGTAGTTCATCCAGTTCAAAAACCTCGGTATCATGACCCAACTCCTCCAGGATATCCCGATACTTTTTAACCACTTGCATGGTTTGGTTTTTGGGACGGTGAGTGGCACAAATAACTGTAATCATGGGTATGTTAAAAACTTATAGGAGGTTCGAAGATATCAGAATACTTCCAACCCCTGTGAATATTGTATTTTCGAAGGAATCAGCTCCTACCAAAATGTAGGTAGAGCATACGATTACCAACTAGTATAACAAGCTTTTTGCAAGAAAGATTAAATGAATTAAAGAAGATGGGGAAGATAATTGCTGTAGCCAATCAAAAAGGGGGGGTTGGAAAGACCACCACATCGGTTAACCTGGCCGCCAGTTTGGGTGTTTTGGAAAAGAAAGTATTGTTGGTGGATGCAGATCCTCAGGCCAATTCAACCAGTGCCCTCGGGTTTGACCCCGATAATATTACACTCGGTACTTATCAGGTTCTGGAACACGAATGTGATCCCAGTGAAGTCATCGTTAAAACCAAGTCTCCTAACCTGGATTTAATACCAGCACAAATTGACTTGGTGGCCGTAGAAATTGAATTGGTCGACAAGGAAAATCGCGAGAAGATGCTACGGCTTGCCCTGGATGAGGTGAAAGATAACTACGATTTTATCTTAATTGATTGTGCTCCGTCACTTGGGCTAATTACCCTAAATGCACTGTCGGCCGCTGATTCTGTAATCATTCCAATTCAGTGCGAGTACTTTGCACTTGAAGGTTTAGGCAAGCTTCTTAACACCATTAAAAGTGTACAGAATATTCACAATCCTGAATTGGATATCGAGGGCCTTCTCCTTACCATGTACGATTCTCGTTTGAGATTATCCAATCAAGTAGTGGATGAAGTGAAAACCCACTTTCAGAAAATGGTTTTCAATACCATAATTCAAAGAAACGTGCGTTTAAGTGAGGCTCCCAGTTATGGAGAAAGCATCATTATGTATGATGCATCCAGTAATGGAGCAGAGAATTACTTAAATTTGGCAAGAGAATTTTTGGAGAAAAATGAAAGGGTGGAAGAGTCCGTTTAAGGGAGTGTGTTTTCTTCAAAAAATCTAAATATGGTGATCCATATCGCCTAATTCCGATTTATGTCAGCAACAAAGAGAAAAGCCATGGGCCGGGGACTTTCGGCCCTGTTAAAAGATACCGGCGAAGTTAATTCGGTGCGTGATAAGGATGCCGATAAATTAGTAGGGTCCATTGCCGAAATTGATTTAGCCAAAATTCGTCCTAATCCAGATCAGCCGAGGACACAGTTTAATAAAGAAGCTTTACAAGAGCTGGCAATTTCAATTACCGAGCTGGGCATAATTCAGCCAATTACGGTTAGAAAAAACAACGGCGGCACCTACACCATCATTAGTGGAGAAAGAAGATATCGCGCTGCTAAATTAGCCGGTCTGGAGGCTATACCTGCTTATATCAGATTAGCAAATGACCAAACCATGCTTGAAATGGCTTTGGTAGAAAACATTCAGCGCGAAGAATTGGATCCGGTGGAAATTGCCTTGAGCTATCAGCGTCTCATTGAAGAATGTGACCTAACTCAAGAAAGCATGAGCGATCGCGTCGGTAAAAAGAGATCCACCATTACCAATTACCTACGGCTTCTTAGACTACAACCAATCATTCAGGCTGGTTTACGCGATAAAATGATCGCCATGGGGCATGCCCGGGCTATAGTAAACATTGAAGATGAAGATGAACAACTGAATCTTTATCTGCAAATTATAGAAAAAGATCTCAGTGTAAGGCAGGTAGAAGAAGCCGTGAGAAAACTTAGGGAAGAACGTGCCGGTATGGGCAAAAGATCCGACCACAAAAAAGACACTCCTACTCTACCGCCAAGGTTTGTTGAGTTGAGAAAGGTATTGTCTGATTATCTGAATACGGATGTTGCAGTTACTCGAAATCAGCGAGGTCGTGGAAAACTCTCTATCAACTTCCGCAATGATGATGACCTTGAACGAATATTGAGACTGATTGAACCTTGAGTTCTAAGGCAAAAAAATATATCCTCTCTATTCTGTTAGCTTTCTTGGGCCTGCCTCGTGGGTTAGAGGCTCAAACTAAGCTTGAAAACACAGTGAGACAGGATACCAACCCATCTTTCCAGGATACACTAAGAGAGGTAAAGCCCGGTAAGGCTGCTTTGTACTCCACCATTTTTCCGGGTGGCGGTCAAATTTATAATCGAAAGTACTGGAAGCTTCCTATTATCTATGTCGCTCTAGGTACTGCTACCTACGCTGCCATCTGGAACAATCAACAATCCAAAATCTATTTGGATGCATTCTATGAACAAACAGACCCCAACAACAGCAATCCCAGCTTTGGGGATATCTATACCGAGTCACAGCTAATTGAATTGTACTATCAACATCGACGTTGGCAGGATATGTCTATAATCATCGGTGCTCTACTATATGGCCTTCAAATTTTAGATGCCTATGTTGATGCCCACCTTTATCACTACGATATAAGTGATGATATCAGCCTGCGTTGGCAGCCCTCCATCCTTCAACCTGCCTACAGTCCAGCACCTGTTCTGGGCATTGGCCTTAGCTTTTCTTTCAAGTGAAAGTAGCGCTCATTGGATATGGAAAAATGGGGAAGGCCATAGACAAGCTCCTACCTTCACGTAATCACCTGGTGGTATCACGTTTTGGGCGTGACGGCATTGACCTGGAAGAGTTGAAAGAAGCAGATGTTGCCATTGAATTCACCAGACCTGAAGCCGCGGTTTCCAATTTGTCAAGCTGCTTTAAAGTGGGTGTACCGGTGGTCAGTGGCACCACAGGTTGGCTGGCACAGTTTGATGAAATTGTAAAACTTTGCAAAAATCAGAAGGCTGCTCTTCTATATGCCTCCAATTTTAGCATCGGGGTTAATATCATGTTTCACCTCAATAAAAAGCTGGGAGCAATAATGAACCATCATTCGGATTATGAGGTAGAAATCGAAGAAATACATCATACCCAAAAATTAGATGCTCCCAGTGGTACGGCAATTAGCCTTGCCGAACAATTAATTGAACAATTAAAGAATAAAGAAGGCTGGACTTTAGATAAACCCCTGAATTCCAAGCAGATTCACATTGAAGCGAAGCGTGAAGCAGAAGTACCTGGAACACACAGAGTTAGTTTTAAATCTGGTATTGACACGATAGAATTGGCGCATATTGCACATAGTCGCGACGGATTTGCCCTGGGAGCTATACTAGCGGCAGAGTTTTTGCAAAGTCGCCAGGGAATTTACACGATGAATGACGTTTTAAATATATAATATGAGCGGATCAGAATTGATTCTTCTATTCCTTGCACTGGAAATTTACAGCGGATTAATCACCTTTAATTTCTATAAGGCCGCTGGCCGCCAACCCTGGGAAGCTTTTGTTCCATTTTATCGAGTATTTGTACTCACAAAAATCATTGAAAGACCCTGGTGGTGGGTGATTTTATTTTATCTGCCCGTGGTCGGAAATGTAATGGCAGTAGTCATGATTTTTGAATTATTGCACGTCACAAATTACCGACCGTTAAAACATACTATCCTCAGCATCCTTACACTGGGATTATATCTGGGATACTTAAACTTTACCGAGAAACTCACATATGTAGGTCGCGATATCAGAGATATAAGAAGACATGTGAGTGAACTGGCTGCCTCCCTCATCTTTGCGGTAGTGGCAGCAACCGCCATCAGGGCGTATACCTTTGAAGCATTTACCATTCCAACGCCATCAATGGAAAAGTCGTTAATGGTGGGGGATTTTCTGTTTGTGAGTAAGTTCCATTATGGCTCCAGACCTCCCATCACCCCCTTGGCTCTGCCGCTCGTGCACAACAAAGTACCATTTACCAAAATGGATTCCTATTTGGATTGGATTCAGCTTCCATACTGGCGATTCTTTAAGTTTCAGGATGTTCAACGCGGCGATGCAGTGGTCTTCAATTATCCCGCGGAGGATATCAGGCCGATTAATATGGAAGGAAAAGTCAGACCAATTGACAAGCGCGAACATTATGTAAAAAGGTGCGTAGGAATTCCTGGTGACACCTTGAGAATTGTTGATCGAAAGGTAATGATTGGCAATGGCCCTCTTAACATGCCCGAGCGGGCTAACCCCCAATGGAGTTATTACGTACGCACGAATAACAACAGCTTTAATGCAGACATTCTTAAAGACCGGTTTGATATCAATTATCTCTCCCCCAGAGAGCAAAATGAAACCGGAGAACAAGGGGCCGTTATTCAATTGAATGAGCAGGGAACTGAGTTTATGATTACCATTCCACAAAACTCATTGGAGGACTTCAAAAAACTTCCAAATGTGCAGGAAGTCATCCCAATTGTAGGGGAAAAAAGTCTTGGTGATTATCCCAAAGACTTACCAGCCACCTTACAGCGTCTTTATCAGAACTATGACATGCTAAGAGCCAACTCTGATATATTTCCCAATCCAAAGAAAAAAAAGGAACCTGTATATCAATGGTCACGAGACAATTTTGGTCCTCTATGGCTTCCTGCAAAAGGAAGCACCATTGCATTAAACCGTGATAATTACCTTAAATACTCCAGGGCAATCACTGCATACGAGGGGAACACGCTGGAGGAAGTTGATGGTAAATATATTCTCAACGGTGAGGTGGCAGATAGCTACACTTTTCAGCAAGGTTATTACTGGATGATGGGAGACAATCGCCATAGCTCCGATGATTCGCGATATTGGGGATTTGTTCCCGAAGATCATATCGTGGGAAAGCCCGTGTTCATTTGGATGAGCTACGACAAACATGCAAGTGGGAAAAACAAAATCCGATTTGATCGGGTATTTACAGTGGTACATGGCGAGGGTCCAGGAAGGTCCTACTTTTGGCCTTTCGTGATTGTAGTAGCGCTGATTTCATTTGGAAACAAATACTATAAAAAGCGCAAGAAAAAGACGGCTTGATGGAAGCTTGCTTCAGCACTGCCTATCTACCAACTTCAGCATGGTTTGCTGAAGCTTTAAAGTACTCTTCCATTCTGATAGAATCGAAAGAGAGCTGGCAAAAGCAATCGTACAGAAACCGCACCTATATTCTTGGTCCGAATGGTCCACTTATGCTCAACATTCCAGTTGATCACAAAACCACCAAGCAAAGGATTGATCAGGTCCGTATCAGCTATGCAGAAAACTGGCAACACCGGCACTGGCAAGCTATTCTTAGTGCCTATGGGTCAGCGCCATTTTTTGAATCGCTGGCCGCTGATTTAGAACCATTTTTCCGCAGCAAAACGAGCTTTTTACTTGATTTCAATACCAAACTCATTGAATTGATTTTCAATTGGTTACAAATCAATACAGCGATCAACTTTACCGATAATTGGGCATCAGAGCGGGATCTTGATTTCAGAGAAGATTTTCATCCCAAAAGAACTTCCGAAGATCAAATACCCTATCCCCAAATCTTTTCTGATCGCACCAATTTTGTACCGCATCTTTCGGTAATTGATCTTTTGTTTAATGAAGGGAGAGCTTCATATGATTACCTAGTAGGTTGAATTTGTATTTTCGCTGGGTATCACATTATCATGACTTACAGAATATTCGTTTTCACTTTTTTAATCTCGTGCTTTAGTCTTAAAGCCCAATTGGATTGCCAGGAAACCTTCACCATGAAGGTCACCGCCAAATCCGGCCTGAATATGAGAGAATTGCCGAATGCTTCTTCTGAAGTAATCACCACTATCCCTTATGATAATATACTCATTGCCTGTGCCAGTACGAGTGGCAAGTTGGTAGTTGGGAATACCAGTGGGTTTTGGAGACAAGTAAGCTATGAGGGTACGCTGGGTTATGTATTTGATGCCTATTTAGAATTGGTAAATCCGGCCCTCAGAAAATCTGTATCTACGGAAAGAAAAACAAACAAGATAGTTCCCCCCAAGGAAAAAAATAATCAAAACACGGTAAATCAAAAAGAAAAGGAAGACCGTGGAAAGACAACTTCTGAAGAGCCAAAGGCCAAGGCAAACGAAGCTGTTAGTGCTGAAAAACATGAAGAACCCCCGGTTAAGGAATCAACACAAGATTATAGCTTATTGCTTGAAGCCTACAACTTTTGCGGAGCGGTAGAAGATATTGATCCTGGAATATTATGGTATGCCTTCTACCCTGCTGATTCAGAAAAGGGAGAGTCTGATATGCAGGTGAAGCCTGTGGAGTTGGAAATTGTATTAAGCAAATCCAGAAGCAGCAAGGGTTTGGAATTTGACATTCGCACCGATCGCAAGGAAAGAAGCTTATTTATGATTGGCAGCACTCGACCCATCGACATGAGTAAAATGGATCTGGAAGACAGAAGTGAATTAATGCGCTACAGCAATCAAAAGATCTTTCCAGGGCAGCAGATAAACCTGGAGTCGAAGGCAGGAATAACCAGTATTTCAGCCACCGGAGGTATTAGCAGCACAGGTGATTGCCCTGAACTTGAAGACTATAGACTGATCGTGAAATCCGGTAATAGTATCAACCTGATGGAGCTTCTACCCAAAGGTCAGTGTGGATTACCCGAAATCTATTGGTTTGGTGACCTTAACGGAGATGGTGTTCCAGATTTCATAGTTGTCTCCATATTTGAAAACCGCAACGTATTCAGTCTGCTGGTTTCGCAAAGGAACCCGTTAATGAGAAAAGCGGCGGAATGGACCATAGAAAAATGTAAGAATTAATGGCACAAGACCTGGAATTCAATAAAAATGAGGATCGCCTGAAGATGATGGTGAGTGAGTTGCAAGACAAACTCAATGTTATTTATGAAGGTGGTGGGAAAAAGAAGATTGAAAAGCACAAAAGCAAGGGGAAGATGACCGCTAGAGAGCGGATAGACTTTTTGCTGGATAAGGAAGCTCCAGCCATTGAAATAGGAGCTTTCGCAGGATATGAAATGTATGCTGAGCATGGTGGCTGTCCGGGTGGTGGTGTAGTGGTTAAAATTGGATACGTGAGCGGAAAACAATGTATTGTAGTGGCTAATGATGCGACGGTAAAAGCCGGTGCCTGGTTTCCCATCACCGGTAAGAAAAATCTACGCGCTCAAGAAATTGCCATTGAAAATCGATTGCCAATTATTTACCTGGTGGATAGTGCCGGTGTGTATTTACCTATGCAAGCGGAGATTTTTCCCGACAAAGAACATTTTGGCAGAATTTTCAGAAATAACGCGGTATTATCATCCGAGGGAATCACACAAATCGCGGCTATCATGGGAAGCTGTGTGGCGGGCGGAGCCTATCTTCCTATTATGAGTGATGAGGCCATGATTGTAGATAAGACCGGGAGCATTTTTCTGGCTGGAAGCTACCTGGTAAAAGCGGCCATTGGTGAAGACATCGACAATGAAACACTGGGCGGAGCAACTACTCACACCGAAATCTCGGGTGTTACAGATTATAAGTGTGCAGACGATCAGGATTGTTTGGGTAGAATACGAAACATCATGAGTAAGATAGGTGACTTTGACAAGGCTGGCTTTAACCGAGCTGCGTCATCTGAACCTAAAAAGGATGCCAATGAAATCTTTGGATTATTACCCGTAGATCGCACCAAGAACTACAATATGCACGAAATCATTGACCGTTTAGTGGATGGCAGTGATTTTGAAGAGTACAAAGAAGGTTATGGTATGACCTTAATCACCGGTTATGCACGCATCGATGGCTGGGCAGTTGGTATCGTGGCCAACAACCGCGAAATCGTCAAGACTAAAAAAGGTGAAATGCAGGTGGGAGGGGTAATTTATTCTGATAGTGCCGATAAGGCATCAAGGTTTATCGCCAATTGCAATCAAAAAAAGATCCCACTGGTATTTTTGCAGGATGTTTCGGGTTTTATGGTTGGATCCCGATCAGAGCATGGCGGCATTATTAAAGACGGAGCCAAAATGGTAAATACCATGAGTAACAGTGTAGTGCCAAAGTTTACCATCATAGTAGGTAATAGCTACGGTGCCGGTAACTATGCCATGTGTGGTAAAGCATATGATCCAAGATTAATTGCCGCCTGGCCAACAGCCAGATTAGCAGTTATGGGCGGTGCTCAAGCAGCCAAGGTATTACTGCAGATTGAGAAGGCCACCTTAAAGGCCAAGGGTGAGGAAATTACGGAGGAAAAAGAAAATGAGCTCTTGGATCGTATCACCAAAGCATATGATCAGCAAACAGAGCCTGAATATGCCGCTGCAAGGCTATGGACGGATGCCATAATTGATCCGTTGGACACCCGAAAGTGGATAAGCATGGGAATTGAAGCGGCAAATCACGCCCCGATAAAAAAGGCCTACAATCCAGGGGTTATTCAAGCTTAAGCTATCTATTACCTTCGTCTAGTAATCTGGAATTACGATCTCGACCCAGGATTCCTTGTAGTCTGTTCTGGTTGCCGAGTATTGACTATCAAATGAAACGACCTTTCCATGATTGAAAAGACCTGGAAGGTGAAATGTAGGTAGGATCATGGCCAATTATTGCCTATCTTATAGTTGGGGACAGCGGGTGCTGTCCCCGGGCAAAACCTCAAAGGTTTAGTAAACCTTTGAGGTTTTGCCCAACGAAAGGAAGCTAAGTTCTCCCGTGCTACGCAGAGATTTTCGAAAACATTGGAAACAAGTACACGAGATTCATATTCATTCTGTCACATTCTCGCATCACTTTTCTGGATTTCAGGCCCTAAACCTTAGAAACTCTATGAGTACTACTTCAGACCGCAATTTATCATGGGAAGTTTAAAGTTGAATTTGAAAAGCTTACTCTGAGGCTGTGTCATGCGCAACGTTCCCGTACGCCAAAGCTTCAATTTCAGGATAGGTAAAAACAAAAAGCCGGAAACTTTTTCTTGCGAAAAAATCCCCGGCTTCACCTATCCTTGCCGTAGCGCGGATAAGTCATCAAGTTACAGTTATTCTGGTTGAGCCTCCTCAATCCAATGCGTACATCAGATTCATTTGCCCCAAGTTCAGGTACCTTTCCCGAAGGAATCTTCCCCTAGTATTGGTTCTCAGTAACACCACCCGTGAGTTTGCTACTTTTGGCTCAGATTTTAAAGAACTCTTCTGGAAGCGATCTTAAGTTCAATTCCCGAAGGAATTACCTTTTATCTCTCACTTGACTATATCAAATGTAGCCGAAGTTTTTAAAAATCAAAGAAATTTGGGAGGCTAGATATTCACAATTCATCAACCTGAAATGAACAGCTTATGAACACTTTATTAACTTATTTGAGCGTCATAATAGCTAAGAATTTGATGCTGAATGCTTTAGGATAATTTTGATGTTGAATCCTGTTTTGCAGATGCTGAATGCTGTAGAGGAAGCTAAACTTTGGCGAGGCACCAGAAGCCTAAAGAGAGGCCAATTTCTAAAATCTGGTGGCAGCATTGATCGTAACATTTATCTTTTAACGGAAGGCGCACTGCGCGCCTACCTCATAACAGAAAAGGAAGAGCAAACAATTCGATTTGGTTATGCTGACGATATCCTGGTGGCCTTAGACAGCTATATTAGCGGCGCTCCGTCAGACTTGTATATTCAAGCCTTAAAGCCAACGCACCTGCAATATCTACACCGCGAAGATCTCATGCGATTATTGAAACTAGATCCCGCTTTAATGGAGCTTTGGCATAACATACTGGAAGCCCTGATCCTTCAACAATTTGAGCGTGAATATGATCTACTCACCTATAGTCCATCCGAACGATACGCCAGGGTTTTAAAGCGGAGTCCCAGGCTCTTTCAAGAGGTGCCCCATAAGTATATCGCCTCTTACCTTCGCATGACTCCTGAAACTCTTTCCCGCTTGCAAAAATCTTGATTCAAATCAAGCTAAGTGCAAATCAACCTCCTGATCTTTGAAGAAACTACATCAATGAAAATGGAATGCACAATGCTGTTAAATGAACTCACAGAGATGTGTAATGCTCACCTGCAAAAAACCAGGCAGCTTAAAACCTTAAATGATCAGGCATTAATTAGACGATCATCTCAACAATCCTGGAACATTCTCGAATGCATTGAACATTTAAATAGATATGGCAGATACTATCTACCGGAAATAAACAGCCGCCTGCAGAATTCAGATGCGCAAAGCAGCCGATTATTTAAAAGTGGTTTGCTAGGAAACTACTTTGCTATGGCTATGCTTCCCAAGCCAGCTTCAAAGTCCATGAACACCTTCAAAGAAATGAACCCCCTGGGAGCGAGGCTCAATCGCTCCGTACTGCAGGAATTTGAAAATCAACTTTTAGAAATGATTGAAATTCTGCAACGGTCAAAATCTAAAAACCTAAACCGCATTAAGACTTCCATCTCTATTTCAAAGTGGATTAAACTCAAGCTGGGGGATACCCTCAGAGTGGTCATTTATCACAACGAACGCCACCTCCTCCAGGCTCTGAAATTAGTCCCGGCAAATCCCAAGTCAAATCAGGATACCAGAATTTCCTTTTAAGTTAGCATGGCCTAATGATGGGATTATTTTCGTTAATCATTAAGCTGAATCACAAACTTCGGTAGGCCTAATTATCGCCAATCAGCACCACGCGATTCACATGATGTTTTCCTCCTGAAATCTGGATGAAATACACACCGTCTGGTATATCCTCTACATCCATTTTAATATCACCCGTCCAGCCCTGCAAGCTGTGCTCTCTTACCACTTGGCCATTAGAATTGATTAGTCGTACATTATCAAACAAATCGAATCCCGAAGTTAGGCGTATAGATAATTCGCTCTGCGCAGGCTGCGGGAAAATCTGTAGTTGTTTGCTTAGGTATTCTGAAGTGCCTGCGTTACAAGAATCAACATCAATTTCTATGGTATCAGAAGTGGAGCATCCGTTGGCTTCGGTTATAGTGACCCAGTATATCCCTGAATCGGAAACCGCAAGACTACTGTTGGTTGAGTTGTCATTCCACAGGTAGGTAGATCCGGCTCGACTAACATCCAGGGTAATGGTGTCGCCGGCGCAAATGGAAGTATCAGCTCCAAGGTCAGCAGGTGCAATAGCTATCTCACCCACCACGATGGTATCCGATGCGACGCAACCGTTCTTATAAACGTCTACGAAATGTGTGCCCGGTCCAATGTTCAAGGTCGCTCCGGTTGATCCATCAGACCACATAATGCTATCATAAGCAAAACCAGCTACCAGTAAAACCGAAGCAGTTTTGCAAATCATGGTATCCGGACCCAGGTTGACCGCTGGATCCGTAATTTGAATAGTCTGGAAAATGGAATCACTACAGCTACCATCACTCGCCACCAGGCTAATGGTATAATTCCCACCCGAATTAAAAACCTGACCAAAATCTGTATTGGTTGAAACGGCATTGCTGCCAACATACCAGGTTTGACTCATGGCACCAGTACTGTTGTTGGTAAAGTAGATAGAATCGCCAGCGCATCCGGAAGAGCTTGAAGCGGTAAAGCCTGGATTAACGGGACAGCAAAAACTGCTTGCAACAACGTATATGAGCTTCTCTGTTGAATCCGTACACCCCGTAGCACCAACCACCAGTTTTATATTGTAGGTACCTGCATTTGTAAAAGATTGGCCATGATTAACCGAAGTTGAAACCTGACTATTATTTACATACCAGGTATTCGTTAGCGCACCAGTACTGGTATTACTAAAATAGATTGAATCCCCAGGACAAATGGTATCAGTGGAAGCAGTAAAAGCCGGGTTGGCAGAACAACATGAATTTACCGTTAAAGTATTGCTCACACTGGAGGCAAAGGTGCCGTTAAGGTTCCCGTTTATGGTGATGGTATAGGTGCCGGACGGCAACATACCCATATTGACATTCTCTGTAACATTTGCAATCGCCCCAAGACAAATGGGTCCCATGCTGTAATCAAGGTCTATCGTAATATTACTTCCGGATACACTTACCGAGGCACCGTTGTAGGTTATGTTTATGCATAAGAGCATTACCTGAACATCGATCATCGTATTCGTACAACTAGTTGCTGGCAAGCTTGGAAAAGTAGATCCCTGTACTTGAACTAGCTGAGCATGGGCAGAAAAACCCATTAAAAGTGTGATTGTCAGAATTATAGAACGCAATTGATTGATTGATGATTTCATAAATGTTGTGAAATTATTGGATTCACAAAGCTAAGTATTTCAATCTCATATGGAGGCAGGGAGAAGCATTCAATCCTCTCACTGCTATTCGATCGCAATTTATTGCTGCCATTTGCTATTTTCACGCTCCAGTAGAAATCATACTTCAAGATTATATCCATGAATTATCGCATCATAGCTCTTATTTGTCTGATACCGCTCTTTAGTTATTCCCAAAAGGAGGAGAATCCCTGGAAGGACGAGAATTTTTCTGGACTTAAAATGAGAAGTATTGGACCAGCCTTTATGGGTGGGCGTATCGCGGATATCGCCATTCATCCTGAGGATGAAAGTATTTGGTACGTAGCCGTTGGTTCCGGCGGAGTTTGGAAAACCATGAACAATGGTATTTCATGGACACCGATCTTCGACAATTACACTTCCTACTCCACCGGTTGTATTACAATCGACCCTCATAATACCAATACTATTTGGTTGGGTACCGGAGAAAATGTGGGCGGCAGACATATAGGTTATGGGGATGGAATTTATCGATCAGATGACGGTGGTGCCAGTTGGAAAAAGACGGGACTTGAAAAAAGTGAGCATATTTCCAAAATCATTGTTCATCCCAAAGACCCAAATATTATCTGGGTAGCCTGTCAGGGGCCCCTTTGGAGCAGTGGGGGCGACAGAGGAGTGTATAGGTCTACGGATCGCGGTAAAAGCTGGACCAGAACTTTGGGTGACGAAAACTGGGTGGGAGCTACGGATCTTCTCGTAGATCCTGAAAATCCCAACATACTCTACGCTGCTACCTGGCAAAGACACCGCACCATAGCGGCATATCTTGGCGGTGGACCGGGAACAGCCATTCATCGCAGTAATGATGGTGGAAAAACCTGGACGAAACTGGAAAATGGTCTTCCTAAATCCAATATGGGTAAAATCGGTCTGGCAATGTCGCCCCAAAACTCTCAGGTCATTTATGCCGCTATAGAACTAGATCATCGCAAAGGGGCCGTTTATCGTACTAACAACGCCGGGGCCAGTTGGGAAAAGCAATCAGATGCCGTTTCCGGTGCAACCGGTCCACATTACTATCAGGAATTATATGCCTCACCGCATCAAGAAGGTAGAATTTACCTCATGGATGTGCGGGTTCAAATTTCTGAGGATGGTGGAAAAACTTTCCGTCGCATGAGTGAGAAGTATAAACATTCCGATAATCATGCTATGGCCTTTAAACAATCCGATCCAAACTACCTCTTATTTGGCACCGATGGCGGCCTGTATGAAAGCTTTGATTTAGGTATGAATTGGCGTTACATCAGCAATATGCCTATTACACAATTCTACAAGCTGGCGGTTGATGACGCCAAACCATTCTACAATATATACGGGGGAACGCAAGATAACAGCACACAGGGAGGTCCTTCGCGTACCGATAATTTCCACGGTATTCAAAATAGTGATTGGCGAGTGGTTTTGGGTGGCGATGGTCATCAACCAGCCACGGAACCGGGCAACCCGAATATTGTATATGGCCAGAGTCAGCAAGGATTCCTTTCCCGGATAGACATGGCCACAGGGGAAGTAATTGGGATAATGCCACAGGCAGAAGCAGACAGTGGCTTTGAACGTTACAACTGGGATGCTCCTATTCTGGTTAGTCCGCACAAGCCGAGTAGAATATACCATGCTTCTCACCGCCTCTGGCGTTCTGAAGATCGCGGTGATAATTGGATCGCCATCTCCGGTGATCTTACCCGAGATCAGGAACGAATCGAATTACCAATCATGGGTAGGCAACAGAGTTGGGATAATCCATGGGATTTCTATGCGATGTCTACCTTTAATACCATAACCTCTATTTCCGAGTCTCCTGTGCAAGCTAACCTGATCTATGTGGGAACAGACGACGGCCTCATTCAAATTACGGAAGATGGAGGTAAAAATTGGACAGAAATTGATGTCAGCAAACTCCCCAGGGCACCAAAGCATGCTTATGTAAATGACATCAAAGCGGATCTGCATGACGCCAATACCGTATATGTAGCCCTCGACAATCACAAGCATGGCGATTATCGTCCTCTGTTGTACAAGAGTACCAACCAGGGAAAGTCCTGGAGCAGCATTAGCAGCAACCTGCCCGAAAGGCATCTGGTATGGCGATTGGTGCAGGATCATGTCAACCCGGAATTGCTCTTTATAGGGACGGAATTTGGAATATTTTTCAGTATCAATGGCGGATCCAGATGGACAAAAATTAAGGGTGGCATGCCCGTTATACCGGTACGGGATTTGGCCATTCACAAGCGAGAAAATGACTTAGTTGCGGCTACCTTCGGCAGGAGTTTTTATGTGTTTGACGATATTGAGGTGTTCAGGCATTTATCAGATAGCACGCTCAACGCCAAGCATAGTTTGTTTCCCACTCGTAAAGCCTGGTGGTACGTACCGCGAGCACATTTGAGTTTTTACAGTAAAAAAGGATCCCAGGGAGAGGCGCACTTTGTGGCCGACAACCCTGCCTATGGTGCTGTGTTCACCTATCGCATTAATGAGGACTATGAGACAGCCGCTGCCGAAAGAAAAAAGGCAGAAAAAGAGTTGGGAGATGAGGAAAACATACCATTTCCTGGCTGGGACGAAATTGCAGCAGAAGAAAATGAAGATAAGCTTAAATTGTGGTTAAGCATCAGCAATTCCGATGGTAAAGTAATTCGTAAAATCAAAGCGAATACCGCTAAAGGATTTCATCGTACTGCCTGGGATTTGCGTTATCCATCTCCACGTTCCATAGGCCTTAATCAAGGTGATTCCTACGGCCGTGGTGCCTTAGTTGCCCCAGGCACTTTCTTTGTTCAACTCACCAAAGAGGAAAATGGAAACATCACCCAACTATCAGATAAACAGTCATTTGAAGTGGTTCCACTATACAAATCAAGTATAGCTAATCCAAGAGCCACCACGCGGGATGAATTTTGGGCAAAATATGATAAGCTCACACGCGACTATACTGCTTTTAATCAAGGTCTGGCGCAATCCGAAAAAATCAACAAAGCTTTGGAACTGGCTTATGATCAGTCGGCTATTGAGGATGCTAGTCTGGCGACAAGAATTTCAAAATTGCGGAAACGATACACCATGCTCAAAACTCAAGTTAAAGGAAACCCCGCAAAATTGAAGGTGGGAGAAAAGACCAGGCCTACCATTGGAGATAGAATATACGCCGTTGCAAGTTCCCTGGGGAGCTCCACCTACGGCCCTACTACCACAGCGGTGCAATCTTTTTCTATCGCCAGCAACGAGCTGAAAGCCTACCAGGCGGAGTTAAACAAAATCAAAGAAGAACAGAAAATAGTTGCTCAGGATATATACAATGCGGGCGGCCCAAAAGTGGGAGGATTTTAGGAATCTACTGGGAGGAGCTGGTGTCATACCGGATACTAAGTAAAGATCCAATAACTACAGGGAAAAAAGATTTATTCCGGTATGAATAATGGGCTTGCAGCCCAGTGCATTTTCTATCTTTGCCAGCTTCAAAAACTGCATTAGATGTTGAAAATCACCCTACCCGACGGTAGTGTAAAAGAAATGCCCGAAGGCTCCTCCGCCCTTGATGTTGCCAAAGACATCAGTCATGGTTTGGCAAGAAATGTATTATCGGCCAGATTTAATGGCCAAACAGTGGAAGCCACAACTCCCTTAAATGGTGATGGAAACCTGGTGCTCTTTACCTGGGATGATGATGAAGGAAAGAAGGCATTTTGGCATTCTTCTGCCCACCTATTGGCTCAAACGCTAGAACAACTTTATCCCGGAATTAACCTCACTATAGGTCCGGCCATTGAGAATGGTTTTTACTATGATGTTGATCTCAACGGACATTCTATAGGAGAGGCTGACTTTCCCAAGATTGAACAGCGCATGCTGGAGAACGCCCGTCAGAAATCGGAATTTAAGATGCGTGAGGTGCGTAAAACGGACGCGCTGGCCATGTATGAAGACAATCCCTTCAAGTCAGAATTGATAGAAAATTTGACGGATGGAGAAATCACCTTCTGTGATCACGCGGAGTTTACCGATCTCTGTCGCGGAGGGCACATCCCAAATACTGGCTTCATAAAGGCAGTGAAGGTTATGAGCATCGCCGGTGCGTACTGGCGTGGCGATGAGAATAAACCTCAACTTACCAGGGTTTATGGAATCTCCTTTCCAAAGGCCAGTATGTTAACGGAGTACCTACACAAACTAGAAGAAGCGAAAAAACGAGATCACCGCAAGCTCGGCAAGGAATTGGGACTTTTTACTTTCAGCAAAAAAGTGGGACAAGGTCTACCCTTGTGGTTACCCAAAGGTGCAGAGTTACGCGATAGGTTGGAGCAGTTTCTGAAGAAAGCACAGCGCATCGCAGGTTACGAACCGGTGATCAGCCCTCATATTGGCAATAAAGAATTGTATGTGACCAGTGGTCATTATGCTAAGTATGGTAAGGATAGCTTTCAGCCCATTCATACCCCGGAAGATGGTGAAGAGTACTTACTCAAGCCGATGAACTGTCCACATCACTGCGAAATTTATAAGAGTCAACCTCGCTCCTACCGCGATCTTCCCATCCGTTTTGCTGAATTCGGAACCGTCTATCGCTATGAACAAAGTGGGGAATTACACGGCTTAACCCGCGTACGCGGTTTTACCCAGGATGACGCCCATCTATTTTGCACGAATGATCAGCTAAAACAAGAGTTTAAAAATGTTATCGACCTGGTACTTTACATCTTCAAAACCCTGGATTTTAAGGATTATACTGCTCAGGTGAGCTTAAGAGACCCAGAAGATCACTCCAAGTATATCGGTAGCGATGAAAATTGGGAAAAAGCAGAAAATGCGATTAAGGAAGCAGTAGATGAAAAGGGTATAAATTATACGATTGAGGAAGGGGAAGCGGCGTTCTACGGTCCCAAACTAGATTTTATGGTGAGAGATGCGCTAGGAAGACCGTGGCAACTGGGCACTATACAGGTAGATTACACCTTACCAGAACGTTTTGAATTAGAGTATAAGGGTAGCGATAACGAGATGCACCGACCGGTAATGATACATCGCGCGCCATTTGGCAGTATGGAGAGGTTTGTGGCCGTGCTTTTGGAACACTGTGCCGGTAATTTACCCCTTTGGCTAATGCCCGATCAGGTAGCCATACTACCAATCTCAGAGAAATACCTGGAATACAGCAAGAAAGTTTCGTATTTGCTTAAAAATTACGAAATTCGCGCCCTCATTGACGAGAGGGCAGAAAAGACCGGAAGGAAGATCCGGGATGCGGAAGTAGCCAAGATTCCCTATATGCTCATAGTTGGTGAAAAAGAAGAAAGTGCCGAAACCGTATCAGTAAGAAGGCATGGCGAAGGTGATATTGGCAGCATGACTGCCGAAGCATTCGCCCAAATGCTTTCTAAAGAAGTTACTGAGCAGATTGGCACTTTTGAAAACAATGATGTTTAACTAAACAATATTTAAACTGGCTAAAAGATTTAACCCCCGAGGTCGCAGAAGACGTGGAAGCTTTCAAAAGAAGGAAGATCCACATAAGATCAATGAGAAGATCCACTACCCTAAAGTTAGGATTGTAGGTGAGAATACTGAAGGACCAAGTATTTACAATATTGAGGATGCGCTAAGGCTGGCTCAGGATGAAGGACTTGACTTGGTATTAATTTCTGAGAAGGCTGATCCTCCGGTGGTTAAGATCGTTGATTATAAGAAGTTTTTGTACGATCAAAAGAAGAAGCAAAAAGAGATCGCACAAAAGGCTCAGAAGACGGTAGTAAAAGAAATACGTTTTGGACCGAACACTGATGAGCACGACTATGAGTTTAAGAAAAAGCACGCGGAAAAATTCCTCGAAGAAGGTGCTAAGCTTAAAGCCTATGTGTTTTTTAAAGGACGCTCAATAGTTTTTAAAGATAAAGGAGAAATTCTTCTCTTGCGCCTGGCGCAAGACCTGGAGGAATTGGGAAAGGTAGAAAGCCTGCCAAAATTGGAAGGCAAAAGGATGATCATGATGATCGCTCCTAAAAAGTAAAAGTTAAGAACCGGATATAAAGAAAGTACAATGCCGAAAATGAAAACCAAAGCCAGTGCCAAGAAGCGTTTTAAGCTTACCGGTACCGGCAAGATCAAAAGGAAGCATGCTTTTAAAAGTCACATCCTGACTAAGAAGGAAACTAAGCAGAAGCGTAATCTTACGCATTCCACCTTAGTTCATAAGTCGGATGAGCCGAATATTAAAAAGCAACTTTGCATTTAAGATTTAACTAGCGTTATTAATTAACCCTGAGTCAGTGCACCAAAGAGTCAACCCTTGTTGAACGCCTTGCTCAAAAAATTAACAAAACATGCCAAGATCAGTAAATAGCGTAGCCAGCAGAGCACGCAGAAAAAGAGTAATGAAACAGGCCAAAGGCTACTTTGGTCGTCGTAAAAATGTTTGGACGGTAGCGAAAAATGCCGTCGAAAAAGGTCTACAGTATAGCTACCGCGACCGCAAAAACAAGAAGCGTAATTTCCGTGCCCTCTGGATTCAAAGGATTAATGCCGGAGCCAGAAACGAGGGAATGTCTTATTCTCAGTTTATGGGAAAAGTAAAAGGCAGTGGTATAGAACTTAACCGCAAGGTTTTAGCCGACCTGGCTATGAACCATCCGGATGCCTTTAAAGCGGTAGTAGATAAGGTCAAATAAATATTGTCAGGTTTTTAACTTGAAGCCGCTACGCCCTAAGCGTGGCGGCTTTTTTTTATGAAATTTGCACCAACCTAAGTCCATTCAAAATCGTTATCTATCTGGAATGATTAAAGCTGCTTTAAGACCTTTGCTGGTTATTGCATTTTTTGCTTTGGCTGCTGCCTGCGAAAAAGATACGGATGAAGACCTCCCACCAAATTCAAGCTGGCTGGAAGTATTGGAGCAGCACGGAAAGTTTGATTTATTCGCCTCGGCAGTGAGGAAAAGTGGCTTAGCTGATGAAGTAAGCGGTACCGCCTATACCCTCTTCGCACCAGCAGATTCGGTATTTCAGGCATACCTAAACGCCATAGGTACGGCCGATATTGATGCCTGGTTAAATCTCATTGGCGACGACTTAGCGAAAACCATTCTCAGTTATCATATTATTCATGGACCGGGTATTGATACATCAGAATTTATCACCTCATTCATCAATACCAGAGCACAAAATAAATATGGGAACCAGATTAGTCTACACATCTCCTGCGATGCCCAAATCGTCCGTCTCAACAGTTATGCAGACATAATAAGCACCCCGCTTGAAGCCGGTAATTTGATTATTCACGAAATAGATCAGGTACTCTACCTACCTAAAGTGGTGGATCTGGTAGCTCATGATCCGGAGTTTAGTTTGCTGCGCCAGAGTTTGCAAATAGCCGGTAGCAGCCTGGATGCTCTGCTGAGGCAAGAAAATGAGAAGTTTTGCTTCTTCGCTCCAACCAACAAAGGATTTCAAAACTTTATAAACGCAAGTGCCAATTTTAATGATTTTAAAGGCTTCTCGCAATACCATACTAGCATGGAGATCAGGGATATACTGCTCTTTCATATGCTACCAGTAGTAAAGCGATCAGAAGAATTTACAAATGGTACTTACGGGACCCGGCTCCCGGGGCAAAGCTTGAATTTGGTCAAGGATAATCATGGTCGTATCAGTATTTTAGATCCCCATGGCAATCAGGCGGATGTAATTCTGACTGACATTCATGCCCTGAATGGGATCGTACATAGCGTAAACTATGTCCTACTTCCACACTAACTCATTGATATTTGACGCTTACACAAGCCCATCTATCGCATTCTAAAAGCTAACGGTAGTTACCAAACCTTACTGGCGTTTCAGACGTTTATCAAACTGAGAAGTTTGCTTAAAAAAATAACTCTGCTCATACATTTGGAATAGAGTTTGATTACTTACTCATAAATTCGGTAGAGATCAACTGAGGTTTACGGCCGAATTCTAGGTGGATTTTGTTTGGTTGGTTGAAGTGCCGGTAATTTGAAGAGCTCCCGCTCTTTGATTACCGGCTTTTCTTTATGACATTATCCAGATATTGCAGAGCCTCTTGATTGACTTCATTCTCAAAGGTGGTTCTTATCTGCTCCTTTTCTCCATTGGTAAGATGCCAGCTTAGGGAGACTTTCTCCGCACTCGACTCAAACAATAAAAACCTCACAATATTGATTGGTAAGCCCAATTCCTCGCGACTATACTGCATTAACATAGACTTATTGTACACTTGGAAATTGTGGAAACTGGTGAATACACCAGCAATGGGCCTTATGATCCGGTCCAATCTGGTCACCGGAGCATCCTCAAAGGGCACTTCATTTGGTCGGTTAGCCTTGATCTGAACCACCACTACACCCGCTGTGTTTTTATCGATCCATTCCCGGTTCTGAAAAATGTATCGCAAAGCCAGTTCAAAGCCTTCGTTATCCCTTACGCCAGCATCGATCAGCTCAATACCGGGTTCGGATGGCATATTGACCAAAGGGGTGATATAAGGAAAAGAGGCACTCAACCTGAGAGCCGTAAGAAAACTAAGGCTATCGGCATCCTGATCCTTAAAAAAGCGCCCAAATTCCACCGCATCATGTTCCTTCTTTTTGTGGACCCCCGGCCCCGGAACTGTAAAGCTCAAATAAGAAATTCCCCTGGTTGACATCAGAAGTTTTCTACCATCGCCCACGATGGATGGACCCAGAATCATCGTAGGGATTTCAGCCGACTCCTCCATCTCACGGTACTCACTAAACTTGCGATCCAGAAACCCAGCCGTATTAGACCCCAATTTTCGGTCAAAGGAGTATCCCCTATCCAGCGGATAGGAATGGGTGCCATACTGCACCTTCTTAATCCTGAAGAACAAATCATTCACAGCCAAGGTAAAGCAAGTAGGGTTTAACAAATCCATGGCCATCATCCGTTGCAACTCAGGGTCATACGGACTAAGATCTATCTTCCCTTGTTGGTGCAGGTATTTAACTTCTCTATAAAAAGCCGCCCCTAACATGCCGCCTGAAGATCCGGTGATCAGGTGAGTTAATTTGAACAGCTTCCCTCCCGAAATACTATCCGCCTCTTGTAATACCTTCATGGCCCATACAGCAGAACGCTGTCCTCCGCCGCTCACATTTAGAATGACCAGAGGGGGTTTCTTCATACCAGTACCCTCCTTCCAGCGCGCAAGCACGCGTTCCTCTTGAGAAAGGTCTGCCGTTACAAACTCCCTACTGGTGAGGCTATCAAGAGTCGCATAATTATACCTGGCCTTCGGAACTTCGTAATTCATGCCATAAGCATAGTTGGTGGTCCTGAATCGCTCAAAGCCCGACAAATAGTTAAGAATCACCAATGCCAATATCCCAACCGTAACGGTCCAGGTTTTAAGCCTGGTGTAGAATGCTCCCGTTACCATCAGATACAGAGAAAAAATAATGAAGACGCTTGCCCCAGCAGGAATCATAAAGGCTCTTATCTCACTCACCAATCCCAGTAAAATGGTCACCACGATCAATAAGACAAACAGCACCGAAGCACTAAAATGATGCTGCCCAATGGTGGCCATAAGAACATCTTTCTTGTAATGCTCACTATGCCGGGCGATCTTAATATTGAACGGCTTACTCAAATAAAAGTTGATGCCTGAGTCTCTGGTAGATGGCTGCCTTACACCGGAACTAAAAAGCTCAGAAATACTGTGAAAGGCTTTTGACCGGCGGGGATTGTTCTCATCGGGATTCTCAAGGCTTTTTAGCGTTCCGAAAAAATAGGTGAACGTAAATCCCACCATGACAATAGAACCCAACAACAACCCACTAATCCATACGGCAATGTCGGAAGCCGGAATTCCCTCTTCAAGCAGAAAGTGAATGATATGCCACAGGTAATACGAGTAAAATACCAAGGGCAGTATCGAATTGTTGAGGCTAAACTTCCAGAGCGGCCTGTTTAGCGTGGCCAGGAAAGGATAACGGTAACCATAATAGATGTAGGAATTAATGTGAAAGGCCACAATAAACAATCCGGCCGCAATGCCCACGATAAAATAACTGAGGAAGCTTACCTGATCAAGATATTCTGGTGTTAAGAATAAATACTGAAAGCCGTAAGAACGAGCCAGAAAACCGCCCACAAAACCAAATAGAAGTAACCAGAAAATAATGAGCAGATGGCTTCGCCTTAAGTGGAGTAGAAATAATTGCACAGGGAAGAATGTGGTTAGGAAAAACCACAAATTTCTGATCCATCTTATCCCAGTGCTGATCATTTATTCATCAATTAATCCAAATTGTGTTAAGTGGTGTTTGAAGTGTTTGTAATGCAGATGTGTCCACTCCGCCGCATTTAAGATCCCGAAGCTGTCGTGCACCGAAGTGTGATCCGGATTCTCCTTAAAGAACTGCAATAGCTGTTCCAACTCCTGTAATAGCTGATTCTTTAGTGCGCCGAACTCGAGTGAATCCAATTTTTGTTCAAAATAGGGAGGCCGATCCAGGTTCTTTCCAAAGTTCTTGTTCGACATTAAAAAACCTTTATAGGCTGGCAATTTAGCCTCAGGGGTGGAAACCTTACCCTGCTGATTTTCCTTGCTCATCTTGATCCCCAAACGCAGGTGCTGCAGCATTTCTTCAGCATTCATCGATCCCCATTTCGGAGATTTATCAGGCGATAATCCAGCCAGAGCCTGAGGCACCGCATCTTTAAAGAATTGATCATAATCTATCACGACTGCTGAGTTATTTTAAGCATTAAATAGTTGAGATTCTCTGAATCCCTCATGGCTTTGGTTTTGGGTGAAGAGCGTACCTTGTATATCTTCTTATCCACCTTCTTACTGCCTAGCGATCTGTCTAGACTGGCTACCCGTGAATTTGTGAGTCGGCTGTTATTTATGTTGTTAAAGAGCACAAATTCATAAAACAAACCTTCACTTTCTCGCATCATATCTGCTACCAGGGTGAGCATGAAATCTCCGCTGGGATACAACCTGCTCTTTTGAGGGAAGAATTTCACACTCAGCACCGGGGCTCGTAAATCAATCGCGGGACTATTCTCTGGCACCGGTAAAACCCGGTTAGTATTAGAGACTACGTATACTTCCACCCTTCGGTTGAGTGCCTTTTCCTTTTCACTCCGCTCCGGAAATAGAGGTTGCGTATTACTGAAACCCTCATACGACATGCGAGCCGCATCAATGCCATTACCAATGAGGAAGGAATACACCATTTTGGCTCGTTCTACAGATAGTTCACGGTCATTGCCGCAACATACATGCCCATGCAGTTCAATGCGAAGATCCGGATATTGCTGCATCACCTTGAGCAGGTCACCCAAAGATTCAAAGCTCTGCGGCATGGGTATCGGCTGATTTCCCACAAAATTTAAATTGGGAATACGGACTTTATCTCCCTTGTTAAAAGGAAGGTCGGTCAACTTTTGTTCCGGCGGAGGTAATCTGCTGGGATCAATTCTGAAAAACAATTCACACCTGCGATTCTTAAAACGATCTTCAGGGGCATTGGAATATTTCGGGCGCTCTTCGCCATAATAATCAGCGTCCACCTTCAAGGGATCAAGACCCTGATACACCAGATAGGCCAGAATGCTCTGTACCCTGCGCTTTGATAAACTGCGGTTATACTCCACACTGGCCAAACTGTCTGTATGCCCATATATTTCAACAGTCTTCACCACAGTAAAAGGAACCAGCACGAGCAAACTATCCACCTTATCCTTTTCATTCTGGCTTAGGGTAAAAGAATCCAGGTCGAAATTCACCTCCAGGCTGATCAGGCTGTCGGAAGAATTTTGCGCCGCGAGCGATGCATCCCCAAGCACCGCAATAAAAAGTATAAATATCCAATGTTTCATGTGTAGGTCAGGAGTATAACGTTAAAGCCTAACCAGCATTACACGTTCTTGGCAAGATGCTAAAGACTTATGGGATAATCAAGGGAACATGCTGACTTTAATACGCAGTTCTCAACACGCTTATTGAGAATACACTGGCTATTTAAAAGGAGCTTAAAGGCCAAGCCCTACTTCTTGATTTCCAGAGATTATGATCGGCAACAGGAAGAATAGGCTGTCTGTACGGCCGGCGCAACAGAATGCATCGATGGCTGACCTATAGTTCACCTATCACCAGCTTTTCTTTAGTAGCTTTGGATTAAGCTATGGTGTTTAAAATTAGGGCGGTCTAAAAATAATCGCGATAAGTAAAGGCCAATGCGTTTAGCAACACGCTTGTATTTCCATATGACAAACCATTAACCAATGATAAAATTTTTTAGAAAAATTAGATACAGGCTGGTCTCTGAAAGTAAGTTTAGCAAGTACCTGCTCTATGCTGGTGGTGAAATTGTTCTGGTTGTTATTGGAATTTTGATTGCACTGCAAATCAATAATTGGAATCAGACAAGTATAAGAGCAAATCTAGAAAGAAAGATGTTACAGGAGTTGTTAACTAATTTACGCAAAGATTCTATAGATAATGCTATTAATGCAAGATGGTATGAAAGGGTCGCAAAATCAGCAAGAATTATTAATAAAACCTTAGAACAAAAAACACCTTGGCATGATTCTCTAGCGAACCATTATGGAAATATTTACACTCATGGAATTTCAACCTATAATACCTCTGCCTAT
The DNA here is from genome assembly GCA_965229445.1 of Owenweeksia sp. Taxonomy (GTDB): domain Bacteria; phylum Bacteroidota; class Bacteroidia; order Flavobacteriales; family Schleiferiaceae; genus Owenweeksia. The sequence continues at coordinate 1,288,918 of OZ245876.1, read as the reverse complement.
GATAATTTAGAATCAATAGGCTTTAACTTAATCAAAAATGATAGTATTCGGATTGCGCTCACCAATCTATATGGTATCTCTTATAAACTGGTAGAAAAAACTGAGGATCAATTGTCAAAAGATAATTTTAACACCATGATAGCACCAGTATTTACTACAAGATTGAAAATGGAAAGGTGGTTTCATGCGGTTCCTAATAATTACGAAGCATTATATGAAGATTTAGAATTTCAAGAAACCGTTCGATTTAGAGGAATTACCATGGGCTATGTAGGTAGTAATACAAGAAATGCCAATGCAAAAGTGATTAGTTTGACTAGAATGATTGAACGTGAATTAAGGCATAAATAACGAAAGTACAACCATGGGTATATATAATGCAGGCTGATGTGCTTAAAAAAAAGTTATGAGCTTAAAACAAAATTTGGGGTAAACATAAAGAAAAGTGCATTAAAAGCCTCCACTACGCATAGCCGAGATCGTTGGGCTTCATGCGAAAAAAGCCAACTCACAATTAGGCATATTCGGTTATTGCCGCCCATCAAGATAAACTCAAAAAACCAAAAGAGCCTATTTTTTACCAATACTGAAAGAATGGCTAAATTTGACAAAACTGTCAAGACAACAACGGAAAATGGAATCATTTGGGCATTTCATAAGGACTAAAAGGGAAAATTTAGGAATGCCGTTAAGGAAATTGGCTTCCTTGCTCGACATTGATCAATCTACACTTAGCAAGATTGAGAGGAATGAAAGAGAACCCAATAAAGAATTGCTTCCGCTTTTAGCTAAGGCATTTAAAATGGCTGACAAGGAAGTGAGCATAAAGTTTTGGGGTGAAAAAATCGCCGATGAATTAAAGGATGAACCCTTCGGACTGGATGCTTTGAGAGTGGCAGAAAAACAAATGAAGTATTACAAAACAAACAAGAACACGGCTCAATGAACCTGACCGAAAAGGATAAAAAAATAATCAAAAAGTGTTTGGACGAAGGAAAACCCATTCCTTCTATCTATAAACAAAAGCTGTTTAACACGGACGATACTGAGTTTGTAGAAGCGACCAAAGACTATAAGCTGGTTTATAAAGGAAAGACCCGAAAAGAAGACATCATTGCTAATACACCAGCCGCCCCACTTCAAAAAATAAGAAGCTTCAATAGCGACAATCATTTTGAAGATGACTGGAGCAACATGCTCATTTTTGGTGATAACCTTCTAGCGTTAAAAGCCATTTACGAAGACCAGCAAGGACCAAATATTTACAAGACAAAGAACAAAATTAAGCTCATCTACATAGACCCGCCTTTTGCCACCAAGCAAGACTTTATGAAAGACCGGGAAAAGGCTTATCGGGATAAGATCATAGGCGCACAGTTTATCGAGTTCATAAGGAAACGTCTGATTCTACTTAGAGAAGTCTTGGCGGATGATGGCTCTATCTATGTTCACTTGGACACAAAAAAGAGCCATTATATTAAAGCAATAATGGATGAAGTCTTCGAAGAGCAAAACTTTAAAAATGAGATAAGTTGGAAACGAACATCTGCCCATAGTGATTCTGGTAAATATGGCGCGAATACAGACTATATTTTTTATTACACGAAAAGTGAAAACCACATTTGGAATCAACTATACGAACCATACAGTAAGGAGTATCTAAAGAGATTTAGAGGAGTTGACCCAGATGGTCGCAAATGGCAAGACGGGCCGATAACTGCAAAAGGGTTATCTGGCGGAGGTTATACGTATGCCTACAAAGGAATTGAAGGGTTTTGGAGATGTCCGCCAGAAACAATGAAGCGATTGGATGAGGAAAATCGATTGTATTATACTAGCAACGGAGGCATCAGAATTAAAAGATATTTGGATGAAACTGAAGGACTTCCCGTTCAAACGTTTTGGGATGATATTTATCCGGTAAATTCACAATCCTACGAAAGGATTAACTACCCTACACAAAAACCCGAAGATCTTCTTAAAAGAATTATCCTAGCATCATCAAACCCAAATGATATTGTATTGGATGCTTTTGCTGGAAGCGGAACTACTGTTGCAGTTGCGGAAAAACTAAAAAGAAAGTGGATTGCTTTGGATTGCGGAAAGCTGTCAATCTATTCTATTCAAAGCCGTATTCTGAACTTGATTACTCAAGTAGGTTCGCCAAAAAAGGATAACACGAGAGACTTTGAGAGAGTAACTGATTTAGAAAGTCACTCAAAATCAAATTCAAGAGGGCTACTTCTCGTTTATGAGAAAGCTCGAGCAGGCGACTTAAATATCACAGATGTCTTTCTTGAAAACTTAGCTCAATTCATCTCAAACAATCTTGCTGGAAATAAAGAAGAGGAGTTCTCATTGGCTTGCCCTGAAGAAAAGTTTAAGGTCAAGAAACTTGAAATGATTGATAACGAAGATAGCAGTGAGGCTAAAGCAGGGGAAAAAGTTATAAAAGTAGGCAAGGTGAAATTCTTGGTTTCCTTTATTCAACCGAAAGAGAAGGCAGAAAAAGCCAAACCACTTAATGCCAAAGAATTTACGCTTTACCATGCTGGCATCTATGACAATCAGTTAATCCTGCAAATGGATTGGGAGCAGTATCGTCCTTTTGTCGCTCAATTGTTTGGAGTTAGAATAAGTGAACATAAGGTGCATAGCCTGAAAGTTGATGGTTACATAGGAGTCAATTCCGCTTATATCTGGGATTATCCCAACCAAAAAGATTTATTGCTGGATGAAGAGTATGTGAAAACACTTCATGAAGCTTTGGGAGGAAGAGCTGGTGATAAGTTTTATGTCATTGCTCCTATTTCGTCTTTAGGCTTCATGCAGGATGAGATTAGGCATGGCAATACAACTTATGTATTTCTGAAAGTTCCGCTTTCTGTACTCATGGCGCTGATCAATAAAGGAGAGCCTGGTGCGCTGAAACAACCGGCCAGTGAAACAGATGTGAATGAAGTAATGGACGCCATTGGATTTGATTTCATTTCTCAACCACTGGTGAAGGCAAACTACAAACGAGCTACACCTGACAATAAAGATCTGTTTAATGCCTCAGATAAAGACCTCATTATTGAGATAACAGAATTTAAGTCAAATACCCTTGCTTACGATCCGGAAGACTTTGAAAATTTTGAAACTTTCTCAATAGTGATGGTGGATACTAATTACAATGGAGAGTATTTTCATTTGAATGAAGTTTTTTGGGCTGATAAGATTTTAAATACTGAGGCAGGTAAAGCTATTGTTCGAATTCCTGAAAAGTCAATCACTGAGGAAAAAATGATGATCATTTTCATGGATAAATATGGCAATGAATTAAAAGTAATACGGACTAAAAAGGACTTTACATGAGCCTTCAATATAAACAAGACGATTTTGTTCTTAAGGTCAATGATTATACTGACCGGACTAATGCCATTGTGGGTAAGTATGAGGCATACCTTGATGCCATCACTACCCAAGATTTTGAGCATGTAAGAGAAGCTATTCGCAGAGCATTGCGATTTCTGGTAACTGACCAATACCAAAACACCCAAGAAATAGCAGAAGAAAACTGGAACAACAATTCAAAACTGCAATTAAAATATAATGCACTTGAGCAATACCTGCTCAATATTCAAATAAAGGACAAGAAGGCTGCAAGTATTGATTTGGCTACCGGAACAGGAAAAAGCTGGGTCATTTACGGTGTAGCTCAATTGGCATTAGCAGAAGGTTTAGTGGACAAAGTATTAGTTCTCTGCCCTTCGCTCACCATTGAAGAAGAGCTCAAAAAGAAATTTGAGCAACTGGCCGGGAGCCAAACCAATCAACAAATCCTGAAGGAATTAGGAGCGGCTCATCCAGCGCCAAGTATTAAGAATGCAAACGTTCCCATTTTGAGCGGAGATATTTGCGTGGAGAACATTCATGCAGTTTACCAACGTACAGGTTCATCCATCCAGGACAGTTTTTCAGGAAAAGGGCAAAGAACTCTTGTAATTAGTGATGAAGCACATCATATCTACAGCCCAGATGAAGCTGCCACTAAGAAATGGTTTGACTTTATCATCAATCCAAATTATGATTTCGCTTATCACGTTGGTGTAACAGGAACCCCCTACATTGGCAATGATTATTTCCATGATGTAATTTATCGTTATGGGATAAAACAGGCTATGGAAGATGGTGTAGTCAAAAAGATTGACTACAAACTGGAAGAAGCTGATCAGGACAAAGGTTGGGATGAAACCTGGCACAATCACAATGAAATTGCTAAAAAGCATACAGGTAAATTGAAACCGCTCACCATTGTGGTTGCAGATCGGATTTACCGCACCGTTGAAATCTGGAAAGAGCTTTCAGAATACATTTCGAAAAAGGAAAAAATCAGTTTTGAGGAAGCTTCTAAAAAAGTGATTTGGGTAGCTTCCGGTATTCCTTCCAATAAACAGGAGAAAGGCATCATAGAATCAATTGTAGAAAGCCCTGAAAAAGTAAGGAAGGAAAATTTGTCCACGTTAAAGACTGTGGATGAACCTGATAATTCAGTGGAATGGATCATTTCTGTAGCAATGCTGACGGAGGGCTGGGATGTAAAAAACGTTTTTCAGATTGTGCCACATGAACAGCGAGCATTTAACTCCAAACTTCTGATTGCCCAAGTGTTGGGAAGAGGGCTAAGAATTCCTAAAGGTGTTGAACAACCAGTCTATGTTCGAATCAATAACCATGAAAAATGGTCACAGGAAATTAAAGACCTGTATGAAGAAGTACTTGAACTTGAAAACCGGATCAGCTATGGTTATTCAGAAAATCGAAAGCAATATGACTTTCCGCTTTATAACCTTGATTACGTAGCTGATCAAAAAACAGTAGGTAGTGAAAAACAGCCTTCTTCAAAGGAACCCAAGGTTGAAAAGCTTAAGCCTCAAAATAAAGTAAAGCAAACCTATAGCGAGTATTCTGAATCAGGTTCCGTCAGTTTTGAAATTGAAATTCAGGATAATGAACCCATAGAAGCTGCTGCGAGACAGATCAAACTCTTTCTTAAGGACAAAGATCCTGATATATCTAAGGAATGGCCAATCAAACGAATACAGGAATTTCTGAGTACAAAACTAGATGCCCTTGGATACGAGTCAACTTTTGTAAGCCGTGAAAACCTTTCCACCTTCAAACAGGCGTTTGGCCCCATGTTTAGAGAAGCAGGAAAGCAAGTAGTCCGTTTGATTTTAAAGGCACATAATACAAGAGAGATAAAACTAAAAAATCTTCCGACCCAAACCTTTTCAGAAAGTAGTATCAAACGGAATGGATATCTTTTTTACTCCAGAGAGGGATTGAATGACCTTAAGAAAGAAGAATATGCAATTCTGAAAGACTATCTTGAGGATAAGGACAAAATTCAAACTGGTGGTTTATCAGTGGTAAAGGAGGTTGCCGAGAAATACGGAGGAAATTTGCAAGAAGTAGATTTCCTTGATCAAAACCTAATTCAGGTTGATGATAAAAATTTAAAAACCATCCACAATCTGGTTTATGTCTCATTTGAGCCTGAACGTCAGTTTTTGAAAGCATTACAAGCGAATATTGACCTTATAGATTCATTCCTAAAATCTCCAGATAAGGGGTTCTATTCATTCCCCTATTCGTATAAACCAGCAGAAACAGGATCAAGCCATGTAAAACGTGAAAATTTCAATCCTGACTTCTTTTTGAAATTGAAGGGCAAGAATGAAATGCTTGTCGTAGAGATAAAAGCTGATGGCGACAGCCATCCAAAGAACAGAGCAAAATACAGGGATGCTCAAGAGCATTTCAATGTTTTAAATGAAAAGCTTCAAGACAAAGGAGTGAAATGGACTTACCATTTTTATTTCCTATCACTGGACAATTACACAGATTTCTTTCAATCAATCAGAAATGGAAAACTGAACTGGAAATCTGAGCTCATGCAGATTTTAGATAATTCATATTCACCTTTTTAACGAATAGCTATGGCGAATCAATTTGGAGGTGAATGGACAGAAATAAAGATTAGAGTATTCAGAAAATACTTGTACGCATACATGCAAATCATGAAAGGTAAGCTCTGGAAGCTTATCTATTTTGATGGCTTTGCTGGATCAGGAGACATTCAGACCAAAAAGGAAACAGAGGAAGTTATTGAAGGTACGGCACGGCATGTCCTGAGCTTCGATGAACCAAGAAAATTCGATTTCTACTACTTTGTTGAGAAGGATTTAGACAATGCACAATTACTTCAAAGGATTATTAATTCTGATTATCCTTCTTTGGTAGAAAAATCGAAAGTTGCAGGAGGTGATGATTGCAACGAGAAACTAATTGATATGGCAGATTTCCTGAGAAAACCAGAGGGGAAGAATTATAAAGCGATAGCTTTTATTGATCCTTATGGCATGCAAGTTAAATGGTCTACATTGGAGTCATTAAAAGGACTTGGAGTTGATCTGTGGATTTTGGTACCTACTGGAATTGGAATCAATCGACTTTTGAGAAAGAAGGAAAAATTTGGGCAGGTTTGGTTTGAGACTTTAGGGAATTTCTTCGGCCTTGAACCAAAGGAAATAGAAGATAAATTCTATTATGAAGACCCTCAAATGGACTTATTTGGAGAGCGGAAATTCAAGAAAATTGAGAATGCAGTTGAAGCAGCAGCAAAACTTTACCAAGAACGTTTAAAAACGATATTTAAACATGTATCTGATCCTTTACCGTTACGGAATAGTACAAATGCAGTACTCTTTCATTTCATGGCAGCCTCTAATGTTCCGGTAGCGGTAAAGATTGCAAACGACATTATCAAAAAGGAGAAATAACATGGCGCAGTCATCAATTGAGTGGACAGAATTAACATGGAATCCTGTAACGGGGTGTTCAAAGGTTTCGGCTGGATGCAAGTTCTGTTATGCGGAAGTAATGTCAAAGCGCTTACAAGCTATGGGGTTGGAAAAATACAAAGACGGCTTTAAGAAAGTAAGAACCCATCCGACAACCTTGGCTGATCCCTATGAATGGAAAGGCTCAAAGATGGTATTTGTAAACTCTATGAGTGATTTATTCCATCCTGATGTGCCAGGTGACTTTATAAAGGATGTATTTAAAGTGATGAATGATAATTTGACTCATGTTTTTCAAGTCCTTACAAAACGTCCAGAAAGAGTACTGGAGTTAAATGATGAGTTAACCTGGAGTAAAAATATCTGGCTTGGAACATCTGTAGAAGACGAACGAGTTATTAATAGAATTGACCTTCTACGGTTGAATAATGCTTTAGTTAAATTCCTTTCCTTCGAGCCACTAATTGGTTCTCTCGCTGGGATCAATCTATCAAATATTGATTGGGTAATTGTTGGTGGAGAAAGCGGAAGAAAACCAAGAGCTATGAAAAAGGATTGGGTTTTAGAAATAAAAGAACAATGTGAGATTTTTGGTTCTGCATTCTTTTTTAAGCAATGGGGTGGAACAAATAAGAAAAAAGCAGGGCGAGAATTAAATGGACAAACTTATGATGAAATGCCAAATAAATATGCCTAATAAACCAGTCCATATCAGCCACACACATTGCCAAGCGGCTCAAATCAGCCGCACATGTTAAAGCTTGTCAATGAGTGTGTCATTCCCTACGCACGGACGAATGAAAATAAAGCACGATTGCACAAGCATGGCTATCCGGAATGCGGGTGAACATGCTGATATGAATGTAATTACATGTAATAAACTTTTCATTGGTAGGACAGTGAAGTGCTTTGAAATCCCTCACTACACATAGCCGAGACTGTTAGCAAACCTTAAAAAAACATTATATGAAAACTTTTACACTTGTTCTAATTTTCACCTGTTCTTTAAGCTGCTTTTCTCAAGACTCTGATCTTAATTTAAAGATGGATTCTATACTGACTGAAGCTGATCTTTTGTATCGATATGAAAAGGCCGTATGGATTTCAACTGACCTGTTAATGGCTGACAAAAAACTTAAAAAGAATTATGGCGGTTACATAAGGTATCACGCAAAAGACACAACTTTTGTTACAATGCTTGATAAAAAACAAAAGTCAAAAATTGCAAAATATTCTTTTGTCGATACCGAATTTGAAGACCCTATTGAAGTAAACAATGAAGATTCTGAGTTATCTGATTTAGAGAAAGAACTACTTAAGGCTAAATCCAAATTGGTTGAGAAACTATCGGATGCTAAATATGAAGTAACAATTCCAAATGGTTACAACCCGAACATTATTCTTATTAAAACAGATTTCGGGTATCGACTTTACATTATTATGGGCACGAGCCAAAAAGGTATTGTTCCTTTTGGTAACGACTATTTATTCGAATCAAACTCAAAAATTGAAATCACAAAATGGCTGAAATTCCATTCTCGAATAATTCCAGCCCCACCGCATATCCCAGGCATTGGCACCGTCACATCCTGTTCTCATTCTCATCTGAAGTCAACACCATATGTAACGGCAACAGACATTTGCACCTTTAGATTATATGCCAAATACACTGACTTAAAGGAATTCTCTGTTTATTCTCCAGCTATAGGTTCATATATGAAGTACAATTTGGAGTCAAATAAGATTTTGATAGAAGAATGAAAAACCTTGGCAAACATAGAATAAAGAGCATGAATACCATAGATCCTGTAGGAGAACACAATCTAGAACCACTTGCCAGAGATAAAGAGGTGCCAAAAGATTATTAAATCTTTCTGGAAAAGAAGCGGAAGTTAAGGGGAGACATAATTTAGAAACCTGTTAAATACTTGGATATGGATATACTCAAAGCAGCCACCGATTGGGCGAAAGCCGAATTGATATCAACACCATTTTTTATTCTTTTTGGCCTGGTTTTCATAGCGACGAGCCTGGGATTTTGGCAATTGGGCAAAACCGACCTTGCCAAAGCTTACATCCTCCCTACCATGGTGGCCGGTGCTCTGTTAATGATCATTGGACTTGGCTTGTACTTTACCAACCAATCGAGAATATCGCACTTTGAAAAAGCCTATCACGAAGATGCGGAGGCTTTTTTAAACTCGGAATTAGCACGTGTTGAGGCTACAATAAAGGAATATAAAAACATTGTTTACACGGCTGTCCCGCTCATCATGGTGGCTTGTGCCCTAGTCGTGCTCTTGGTGCATACGCCCATATGGCGCGCAAGTATGATTACCACCATTTCTATGTTGGCGGTTATTTTGGTGATTGATGGCTTGGCCCAAGCCCGTATAGAAGAATACCATGAGCAGCTGTTACAAGCCCAAGAAGAACTAAAACAGCAGAGTGTAGCACTTTAAAACATGATCAGCGCATGTAGAATACTCGGAGCTTCAGCAAGCGGAGCTCCCAATGTTTAGGGTATTTAGCGCCTTTGAAGAAGGCTTTACAAAAAGAAGGAATAAACTCACAAAACCAGAGCTATAGTTTTTACCTTGGTGGATACGCCTTGCAACCAAAATGTCGGCGATTTTGAGAATATGAATCCAAATGTAGATTGGTTCTTCGAAAAGGACACAAAATGGCGGAAAGAATACAATATTCTTAGAGCCATAATACTGGACTGCGGTCTTAAAGAGGAATTGAAATGGGGATGTCCATGTTACACTTTTAAAGGAAGTAATATTGTTTTAATTCATGGGTTTAAAAATTACTGTGCTCTGCTTTTTCATAAGGGTGCATTGCTCAATGACGCTAACCAATTACTGGTTCAACAAACCGAAAACGTGCAATCTGCAAGACAGCTAAGGTTTACCGGTATCGACGAAATCAAAAAATTAGAGCAGACTATCAGCGCTTGCGTATATGAAGCTGTGGAGGTTGAAAAAGCAGGGTTAGAAGTTAAAATGAAAAAGACTTCTGAATATGAAATGCCGGTAGAACTCGAACTAGCCTTTCTAGAAAACCCAGATTTTAAAACTGCCTTTGATCAATTAACACCAGGCAGACAAAGAGGTTACCTACTCCATTTCTCCAGGGCCAAGAAAACAAAAACACGCCAAGACAGGATAAATAAACAAAGACCGAAGATCTTTGAAGGAAAAGGATACAACGAGAGATAAAAATACGGTAGTAGACCATTCCCAAGACAACGCCTCAAGGAAATCAGCTCATAGCCAGGGGTGGTTTGGCATTATGAAGACCAATAAATAAAATTATGGTTATTACACTCCCATGATAAAATGTCTCAAACTCATAGTGCTGGTAACAATTTGCTTTGTTAATTGCTCTTCCCCTCACGATCAACCAAGGGAGGAAGACCAACATTTTGAAGTCAACTTTGACCTCACTCAAGCATCAAATAAGAAAGCTACTTTATCTTTTGAGATTGCCCTGGACTCCGGATATTACTTCGTGTCGCCGCATTCGGAAGGTTTTCATCAACGCTTGCTATTCTCCATTGAAAACACAGATAAGCTTTTGTTGCAGGGAGAGTTAATGGAAATCCCAGAGACTCACGAAGAATATGACGACTTATCAGAGAAACAAGGAAGATTCGTGCGGGAGAATACTACCTACCGCCAAAGTATGATAATCGGTACTCAGAATGACTTTGTAGTGTCTGGACTAATTTGGTTGGTCGTGGCTCCGACCTATCAACCTTATGAAATTAGTTTCATCCTTTCAAGCCGATCAGGACATTTAAGGATAGAGGATATTAGTACTTCCATTTCAGGTTTTCCAACATTTTGGGATAAAAAGAGACTTGATACGCCACGCAGTATCTTGGATAAAACCATCCTTAACCCTCTGTAGGTTAGCTATGAATAGAGATTGCCGTAGGTGATGCGGATAATTGTATTCCGAACAAAAAATAACCACAGGAAAAACTTAGGTTAGCGAGCACCAACAAAAAGCTTTATGTTGCCACAAGCCAGCCAAAGCAAGATCCTTGGGGCACAATGAATTATCAAACTTGGGAGGAGAAGGATCCATAAGTAGCATGATCACCACGTTGAAGAATAACACCAATCTTCTGCGCAAACGAATTCCCATCTTCAAAAGAAAATCCGAGTTTAGAACCATTCGAAAAGTCTACCACAAGCAAGGTAACCATACTGTAAAACAAAGGAATAAACTCACCACTGCTGAACGGGCTGAAAGAAGAGCCAAGGTTTTATCTCAAATTAAAAAAGAAGAGAGACTTAGATGGCTGAAAAGAGGGATTTTCATGATGCTGCTGGCCATTTCCGCTTATATGATTTATAAGAATTTTCAAAAAAAACCGACATACCACTATAACCACCGCAGAATTGACGCCATGGATTTGCAATTCTCAAAATCATCCTTGACTAACGGCGAGGAATATCAAATGAATATGGCAACCGGTATGGATTATTTTCAACAAAACAAATGGTTTTTCGCGGACGGATATTTTGAAGCAGCTTTGAAATACAAACCGGAAGATCCTGAGGCTGAATACCAATTAGCCCTAGCATATTGTTTGCTATGCTATTACGATAACAAAGCCTGTAATAAAGCAGAGCAGCTAATTGATAAGTTGATTAAAAAACACCTGGATAACAAAGGATACAAACTATTACAAGACCGATATTTGATAGGGAAGCGAGAGTAAAGACCTTCCCATTAGCTATCCAATATGCTATGAACCGATTGCCCTTTTCGCCCATGTAATGTCTTATCTTTAATCGTATCTATTCCTAAATGCGGCATCTGGGGTACCTGCAACTTTCCACAGCCTGGCATGTACAGCAAGCAACAAGACTAATATGAGAGTTACCATCACCTCAATCGAACTAAAGGATCCATTGAGGTTCTTTGCTTTGTCTTCAAGTGCACTCCGAATAATTAAACAATTGAGAGCCACAAATTGCAAGGAATTTAAAAAGAAAGGCTGGATGGCTACCCATTATACTATGACCCTGTAGGATAGTGAAAAAGATCTGCAGCAATTTGCACAATGCGGGGCTTACCTGGAAGCTTTGCAAGCAAAATGATAGCCAAAGAAATTAGGACAATAAGCATTGATCGCGATTCTCTTTCAGCCTGGAATGAAGCCAAAGCTCTGTTGAAATAATCAAATTCTGTTACTTACCAGGCCAATTTTCTAAAAACATCCTGCCTTACCTGTCTTCCAATCGCAGGATCTTCTCCTTCATTCCATCCAGCATTAATGCGGAAATATTCAGCAGGGTTCCGCATTAAATGGATTAATAACAGCCTTCTCTTCTATACAATGGTTATTATGGAATAAGCACCCTCCTATGCTTCATAGTCCAGGCTAGGTTTCAAATAGGACAAGGCTCAAGCTAATAGGATCTGTCGGCCAAGCTTCAATCAAACTTAAATGTGAATCACCTCATCGTAGGCTGCTGCGGCAGCTTCCATTACGGCCTCACTCATCGTAGGATGGGGATGTACAGATTTAACGATATCCATGCCAGTTGTTTCCAGCTTGCGGGCAACGACGGCCTCAGCAATCATCTCCGTTACATTGGCGCCAATCATATGACAACCTAAAAACTCGCCGTACTTGGCGTCAAAAATCACTTTTACAAAACCATCTTTATGGCCGGCGGCACTGGCTTTACCGCTGGCGGAGAATGGGAACTTGCCCACTTTTAAATCGTATCCTGCATCCTTTGCCTGTGCTTCCGTATAGCCTACAGAAGCAATTTCTGGCAAGCAATAAGTACAGCCTGGTATGTTGTTGTAATCCAGCGGCTGTGGGTGATGCCCGGCTATTTTTTCCACACAAATGATTCCCTCAGCAGATGCGACATGAGCCAAAGCCTGACCGGGAACACAATCGCCAATGGCATAAAAACCTTCTACGTTGGTATTATAATACTCATCCACGGTAATTTTACCCTTTTCCGTCTTGATGCCCACTTCCTCTAAACCAATATTCTCAATGTTGGCTTGAACGCCTACTGCAGAGAGCACAATATCGCACTCCAAAGTCTCTTCCCCCTTTTTCGTCTTTACGGAAACTTTACAGCCGTCACCAGCAGTGTCCACCTTGGTAACCTCGCTGGAGGTCATAATCTTAATCCCCGCTTTTTTAAAGCTGCGCTCCAATTGCTTGGAAACATCGGCATCTTCTACCGGCACTATGTTGGGCAAGTATTCCACTATGGTAACCTCGGTACCCATAGCATTATAGAAATAGGCAAATTCAACACCTATCGCCCCTGACCCCACTACAATCAGCTTTTTGGGCTGAGATTTCAGGCTCATGGCCTGACGATATCCAATTATCTTCTTACCGTCTTGCTCTAAGCTCGGCAATTCCCGACTGCGAGCACCGGTAGCTATGATTATGTGTTTGGCCGTATAATCTTTAGTAGCTCCATCCTGAGCTTTAACCTCTATCTTCTTACCGGCTTTTACGCGGCCTTCCCCCATAATTACCTCAATCTTATTCTTCTTCATCAGGAATTGAACACCCTTGCTCATACCATCTGCCACTCCCCTACTGCGCTTTACAACAGCGCTAAAATCCTTATCAACATTCTCGGCTTTTAAACCATAATCCTCGGCATGATTTAGATACTCAAATACATTGGCACTCTTAATCAGCGCTTTAGTTGGAATACAACCCCAGTTCAGACAAACTCCCCCCAGGCTTTCGCGTTCAACCACCGCCGTCTTCAATCCAAGTTGTGAAGCTCTAATAGCTGTTACATATCCTCCGGGACCACTGCCTAAAACAATTACGTCAAAATCCATAATTTCTCCTTTATTAGATTGGGAATTGAAGGCGCGAAGTTAATCTATAAGCGCCTTCTACAGAAATTCATATTTGATATTCCCCATTTTACCATTGGTGACTTTTTCTATCTTGCCCGCAAATCCAATACTATGATTGCAGAAGTTGTACGCCAGGAAAGATATTCGAGAGGTGAATTATTGTTGAGATCCTTTCTGGGTATATTCTATATCTACCTCCCACACGCGTTTCTGCTGATCTTTGTTCAGCTATGGGCCTCCATTCTCCTCTTTATTAGCTTCTGGGTCATCTTATTCACCGGCCGGTATCCTGAGTCTTGGTTTGAATTTCAGGTTAAGGCTCTACGCTGGTCATGGAGGGTTAATGCCCGATACTTCAACTTATGTGATGGCTACCCAGCATTTGGATTAGATGCAGAGGACGAATACACGCGGTTTGAAGTTTCCTATCCGGAAAATGTGAGTAGAGGATTGGTATTGGTAAGAGCACTTTTTGGATGGTTCTATGTAATCCTTCCTCACGCATTGATCTTAGGGATCAGGATGTATGTTAGTCTGTTCCTAACTTTTATAGCATTTTGGGTAGTATTATTCACCGGTGAATATCCAGAGTTTATACATGAATTTAATACGGGTACTTTACGTTGGTCTGCCAGAGTTACTTTATATATGAGCTATATGACTGACACCTATCCCCCATTTTCGGGAAAAGCAGATTCAGAAAGAATAAGCATTCCAAAGCCTACTGAATAATGAATTATAAGGAGTTACCGCAGCCGCACGAAGTGACCATTCGTGAAAGAGAAGATGCGATGGGATCATACCTCATGATGTTTGCAGCGGTTGCCGCAGGTTTACCACTGCCAGTGATAAATCTTATTGCCGCCATTGTATATTATTATGTCAGTTATAAGAAAAGTAGATTCGTCCACTTTCATGCCCACCAGTCGCTCTTTTCGCAATTGCCCACCACCATGCTTAATTGGGTGGGACTGATCTGGACGTTGCAAATATTTCTATTCAAGAATTCTGATCTCAATGATTACTTCTATGCGTATTTAATCTTCCTGGCGGTTGTGAACCTGATCTACTTCATTTTCAGCATTATCGGTGCCGTAAGAGCCAGATCAGGCCGCTTCATATACTTCATCTTCTTTGGCGGCCTGGCTTACGACAAAGCTTACCGCTTGGATAATGGAATTAACTACGCCAATGAAGATGGTTTCATGGCAAGTAAAGCACCCGCTACAAACAAACCACCCTTTTAATGAATAGCAACACGCTGAAGGGCTTCCTAAAATTGATTTTAGTGTTTGGTGGGATTGCGCTCATTTCCTTCCTGTCTTTCAAGCTTCTGGTAAAAGAAGGCCATCCATCCTGGGTGCCTCAAAGTAGTGATGACTTAGTTTCCCTGGAGCAAGAAGACAAGCTTGGTAAATTGATTGCCGAAAAGTTAATCGAGCAAAATGAGGACTATCTGTTACAAAGTGAACTGGTTGATTCGGTAGTTGGAAGTATTGAATTGAGGTTGCTATCCAATATGGAACCAACCGACTATGATTATACGATCAAGGTTCTGGATGACTCGCGGATAAATGCCTTCACCATTCCGGGAGGAAGAATCTATATTATGAAAGGCTTACTGGAGTTCGCTGACGGTCCTGAAGAGGTGGCCGCGGTCTTAGCTCATGAGATTGGTCATGTTGAGCACCGTCATGTGGTTTCGAAACTTTTAAGGGAGTTTAGTATAGGAGTAATTATTTCTGTTCTTTCCGGAGGAGATAGTATCATGATTACTGAATTGCTCCAATCGCTGATTAACAGCACTTTCAGTCGCAGGCAGGAGCGGGAAGCCGATCAATACTCCTTAGCCTTGTTAGAACACTCAGGCATTAGTCCACAGGCCATGACCAAGTTTTTCAGGAAACTGAACCGAGAGAACCTGAGTTATGATGAATCACTGGAATTTTTAGCCAGTCATCCCCACAATAATTCACGGATCAAAAGAGCTTTAGAGTATCGGACATCTGACAATTTTGAAGAAATTCCATTCGGAATAAATTGGGAAGATTTCAAAGCTCAACTTTAGAATTTCACCGCAATTCCACTCACTTCCACATTAACATTTTTGGGCAAAGTTTTTACGGCCACAGTTTCTCGGGCAGGAGGAATGGCGTCGAAATATCCTGCGTAAACTTCATTCACCTCCGCAAAATGGTCCATATCTGAAAGAAAAATACTGCACTTCACAAGGTTCGCAAAGCTGAGACCGGCCTCTTTCAATACGGCTCCTAAATTTTCCATTACCAGCCTGGTTTCTGTTTTGATATCGTCAATCTTAAGCTCACCACTTAGCGGGTCTAAGGCAATCTGACCCGAAAGATATAAGGTGTCTCCCACCATAATGGCTTGGTTATAAGGTCCAATAGGGGTCGGAGCATTGGAGGAAATTATCGCTTTCTTCATACAGGGGTTAATTTGAAAGGTAAAAGTGGTGACAATACCCGAGAAGATAAAATTGAGTTGATCGGAATAGACGCTAAGATAAAGACCTGGTAAGTGAAATATGATGCAATTGCTCCTTGGATTTGAACGAATTGAAAGATCAGGAATTTGCGGGTCAGAGCCGCCCCAGATGGGGCCTGCACCCGCAGGCCCCATCACTAAATTTGGCAAATAATAGCCAAATAATCCAGTAGCAATTTGTAAACCAACATTCTTTTAGAATGAATAGCGGCTATGAATTGACAAACAGAACTTGAGGCTCATGAAGCATTATTTCTTTGCTGAAATTCCAGCATTTACCCTACATTTCAATCTTTCAAAATAATAGTTTCCGTTCGTGCAGATACTGATTATAGATAATTACGATTCATTTACGTTTAATCTCTACCATTATTTTCAGCAACTAGCCGATGATGTTAGGGTAAAACGGAATGATGAAATAAGAATAGAGGAAGCAGAAGATTATTCACATCTAGTCATTTCTCCCGGACCAGGACTCCCAATTGATGCGGGAATTACCAGAGACTTGATTAAACACTTTTTCCACACCAAGCCTATAATGGGTGTATGTTTGGGCTGCCAGGCTCTTGCGGAGTTTACCGGTGCAAATTTATATAACCAACCATTCGTAGCGCATGGAATTCAAAGAGTGGTAAAGAGAACCCGCACTGATAGTTGGTTATTCAAGAATATTCCCTCAGAATTCAAAGTGGGCCTGTACCATTCCTGGGCTGTAGAGGAAAAATCCATAAATCTCCAACAATGGCATATAAATGCAAAGTCTAAGGAAGATGTGGTTATGGGAATTGAACATACCGAACTTCCGGTGGCTGGAGTGCAGTTTCATCCCGAATCCGTGATGACGGATCTGGGAATCAATATTTTAAAAAACTGGCTGCAGCATTCAATGCAAGCTGGAACCTTTGAAAAGTAAAGTTGTAAGCGAGCTCTCATGGGTTTGTTCTTAGATTAATCAGCCATCGTTTTCTGAACAATCCTGAATCGAATGCTAACGGATCAAAGCGTTTTCTGATCTGCTATTGAAAGGAGGGAATTCTCTAATTTGCAGAAGGACAGTCTTGACCAGTATCCATGTACAAGTTTTGGAGCATTTTACTATTGATTATTTCCATTCCCGCCTTTGGGCAAATGGAGAGATTCTTAAGAATTACCACGGCAGATGGACTGCCGGAGAACACCGGTCAAGCCATCATTCAAGACCGTGATGGATTTATATGGATCGGCACACAGAATGGACTGGCTCGCTATGACGGACGTGAGTTTAAGGTGTATCAGCACGAGTCAGGAAATGCGACATCTCTAAGCAACAATCAGATTCAGGGACTTCTTCTGGATAAGCAAAACATCCTTTGGGTAGTTACGCGGAATGGTCTCAATCGCTTTGACCCCGTAAAGGAAGAATTTGAGGTATTCCTCCCCGATAGTTCAGAAGCGTTCAAACATAACTGGCTATCTCTGACCCTGGTAGAAGACGGAGAAGGAAATATCTGGACTTCGGGCAGTAAGGGTTTCTATAAAATTAAAGATTGGGATTCTAAAAACATCCAACATTATCCATTAAGTCCTGGAAGAAACTGGACCAGTCTTGCGTATGACCACAAGAATAATATGGTTTATGGCGCAGTTTCTGACTCGCTTATCGTATTCAATGAGCAAGGTGCCAGATTCATTAACAAGATGCAACATGGCATAGTGGAACTCGGCTACTCTTCATATGGACTACTCTGTGCAACTGGAAACGGGGTGTTTATCATGATTGATAATAATTGGGTGCAGCCAGATTGGCTCAAAGCAACATCGGGAATTCTGGTGATGAGAGTTCATGAAGACAAGGATGGATACCTGTGGGTACTAAGCAATGTTGGATTAATGCGTTTTGACAAGTCCGGCTTGGTTCAGGAATGGAAGCATAATGCCGCTTCAAACGAAAGCTTAAGCCACAATTTATGCCTCAGCATTCACGAAGACAATCAAGGAATGTTCTGGGTCGGGACGGGACAGGGAATTAATATTCTTGATCCGCGACAAGACATGTTTTTGCGCCTAAGCACTAATTCAGGAAAGAAGTTTCTATTACCTGATCCACATGTCCAATCAATCCACTTTTCGGACTCCCTCAACTTATGGATAGGAACAGCTGAAGGCTTGCTTCATCTTAGGTTTAGGGAAGCATTTGTTCTTTCCGAGCTAGCATTTAACGATTGGCCCATTCACTCTCAAACTGTCTACTCAATAAAGAATCAAGCTCTTATTGAGAGCGACAATATAAATGTCATCTATTCTGATTCAGAAGGTATGGTATGGTTTGGAACCGACATGGGACATCTATATAGAGTAGATCCAGAATCTGAAAGCATAGAACGAATCCCTCAGCCAAATGGCAATACCCAGCTCCGCGGATTAACGGAAAGGAATGGAAATATGTTTGTGGGATTTGGGTCCGAATTGTTTCTATTTAAAAAAGAGCTGAAAGAATTCTATCGACCTGATTGGTTACCCTCAACTAACGTCGTCCAGTTTGGCTGGTTTCAGGATGAACTTTGGGTTGGGTCGCGCTCAGGAATCTACATTATTAATCCAACATCAAAAAGTTGGAGGCTTGTTACTGCGGGCAATGGACCGGATGATCTCCCGAACACCATGATCACTCACACAATGGCCAGGGATAAGGATTTGTGGATATGCACATTTGGAGGTGGCTTGTATTGCTACAAGCATGATAGTGCAAGATTTACCATTTATTCGGAGGCGGATGGTTTGCCCAATAACAATTTGTGGGCAGCGTATTTTGATGAAGATGACAAGCTATGGCTGAGTACAGACAATGGCATCTCTAAGTTTGATCCCGAAACTGAAACATTCACCAATTTTGACCGCTCAGATGGGCTAAACTTCGAAGACTTCTCCATGTCTGCCCATGAACAAAACTATCGAGGGGAAATTCTCTTCGGAAACCCACAAGGCTTAAGCATTTTTCACCCACGCAATATCCGATCAGATTCTGCGGTACCTGCTGTAGTGTGCACAGAAATAGAAGTGAATTATCAAACCAAGCCTGAGGTATTGACAAAGATCCGCGCGGAGAAACAAGGCATAACACTTTATCCAAATGATCGCACTCTGAGCGTCAAAGTAGCAGTGCTAAACTTCAGAAATCAGTATAAAAGTAAATATGCCTTTAAACTCGATGGGTTTAATGATCAATGGGTGGAGCGAAATGCCTTCAACAACTATATAAGTTTTACGGACTTACCACCCGGCAAATATTCCTTACAGGTCAAAGCCTGCAATTTGGAAGGACAATGGAGCAAGGATCCCATGCTAATTCCGGTAAGAGTAGTTCCACCCTTTTATCAATCCTGGTGGTTTCGCATTTCTGCCATGTTGATCCTCCTTATAGCAATACTAGGATTAGCCTATTATTATAACCGCCGACGATACATAAGACATATTCAAGAATTAGAGACTCAACAAAAAATTCAATCTGAAAGAGAAAGAATATCCAGAGATCTGCACGACAATGTGGGCGCCCATTTAACCAAAATCATTACGGATCTGGATTTGCTTTCACTAAAACTTGAAAATCAACCCAGTGAGGCGAATCAGGAACAAATAGAAAACACTCGTGGGTTTACCCAAAATACAGTTCGGTTATTGAGGGACACTATCTGGGCTATAGATCAGGATGAATTCAGCCTCAGCGAACTAGCTGACAAAATTGAGCGATTCCTGGAGCAATATCTGGGTGATTTTGTTTCGTGGAAAGTTACAAGAGATATCTCTAAAGAGCGTCAACTGGGCCCGGGAGTGGTGATGAATATTCTGAGGATAATACAGGAGGCTACTCAAAACATGTTAAAGCACTCAGGTGCGAGCTTTTTTGAAATAGTTATAAAAAACAAGGAAAGATTAGAAATCGAAATGAGCGACAATGGAGCAGGAATGGGAGATGTTAAGGCTGCAGAAGAACACTACGGCTTAAAAAATATGGCCTATAGAGCGGAAGAAATCAGTGGAAGATTGGAGCTGAACTCAATGAATCAGGAAGGAACAATAGTACTTTTAAGCTTATAAGGTATCGGCCGAAGGATATCAGAATCTACGATTGAAAATCCTGTACCTCCGACCGAATACTCAGGTTGGTTGACTGAGGTTTCTTACTTGAACTTAATCAGCTTTGTTTCGCCAATTAACTCATTATCAAGAGTATATGCTTTAACTATATATAATCCCACCTGGGGCAATGCTGAGCGGTCAACTCCCATACTTTTGTCATAAGACTCGGCTTGGAATACCAGCTTAGCATTTACATCTAGAATTTGAGTGTACCATTTCTGCCCGGAATATTCATCATTGTGTATAGTAATTTCTGATGCAGTTGGATTGGGGTATACCTGAACCACATGGTTCTGAATAGAATTCTCCTGAATACCTACCCCACCGCCACTTACCGGGGTGCTGTAAAGCACGGAGTCTTTAAAGGCTACATAAATATGTCCATTACTAAGATCCCAATCATAAAAACCTCCAACTGGCTGATTTTGAAGGCCTACCCAGGTAGCACCATTATCTGAAGACTCCCAAATAGAGGGCGAAGAGAATTCTCCCGCCGCATAAAGGTTACCGTTTCCAGCTTTCCTTACTCCGTTAATCCAAGTTTGGCCAAGGTTCGAGGTACCCCAGGTTTCACCACCATCGGAACATTGAACCATCATAGGACCACCTAGAAAAAGAGTAGCATTATTTGCTTCGGCAAAAATTGCGAAGGTCGCCGCACCTAATATGGAATCATGCTGACTATCAACCCAGGTTTGGCCACCATCAGTTGAATAAGAAATACCACCATTATAGGATGAGGTGACATAGTTTCCGTTGCTTAACTTGATGATGCTTCGAAGATTGTCACTTCCAGCAATAAAGCCAGATGGCACCGCTGTGCTATACTGGCCAGCACTGTATAAATCCAGCTGCTGTGTGTTATTGGGACCGGAATTGGGGCTCAAACAATAAAAATTATCCTGAGGATCGATGTAAAAACTATGGCGGTCAAAGCCATAGGCAGGATGATCGGCCACCGCTTGAATGCTTGCTCCCTGATCACTTGAATAGTATAAGGAGTCCATATATGTAAGGGATACATTCTGCACCTTCTTCTCACTCACCATGTACATTCTATCCTGGCTATCAAACCCTACAAATGCTCGCTGAAAATCTGCGTCTACCATGTTCCAGGTAGTTCCACCATCAGTGGACACCTCAAGTGGTCTCCCGGATTTGATAGTTTGAAATGAAACGGCAATTACTCCATTAGCGCTTACGTCAACCCGAGGGGCGTCCCAGAATTCCTGAATATTATAAGAATAGATTGGGGTCCATACTTGTGACATGGCTAGGCTGGGGAATAATAGGACCACGCTTAAAATCGATAGGTAAATATTCTTCATAGTCAATTTGTTTAGTCGTTTTGGAATTGGTGTTTAATCTGTAATTTCATGGTGCAAGTTATTTGCATTGTGAGCAGCTAACAATCGGGCATATTGCCCATTTTTCAAGTTTAATTTTCAGGATTCGATCAAAGAATAGGACATATGCACCAGATTAGGATAGCAATCCGTGTATTGATCCAACCCTAAACAGATACATTATGATTAAGGTGGCTTTGGTAGAGGATAATAGGGAGTTGCGAGAAAACATGGAGCGCATATTTGGCATATTGGATGAGATTGAATTGATATTTAGCGTTGATGATGGCGGGGAAGCGATTCGAATGATTAATGAAGCAAGGAATCTACCTGAAGTAATTCTTATGGATATTGAAATGCGCGATATCGATGGCATCACTGCTACCGCACAAATCAAGGCCAGTAACCCAGAGATTAGAATTTTAATTCTGAGTGTATTTGACCAGAAAGAAAAAGTTAAAAAGGCCCTTGAAGCTGGGGCAGATGGTTACCTCTTGAAAGGCGAAAAACCTATGCTCATTCTTGACATGATTAAACAGGCAGCTGAAGGGCGATTACCCATGTCACCGGAGATAGCGCAGAAAACACTTAGTATGTTCCGTTCATCGAATGGTGAACACACAGGTATGGAAGAATACGGACTAACAAGAAGAGAAAAGGAAGTATTGGAACAGCTGGTATTAGGCCTTACCTACCAGGAAATAGCAAACTACATGCATATTTCGCCTTTAACCGTTCGCAGCCACATGGAAAACCTGTATCGTAAACTATCAGTACATAACAAGGCGGGAGCAATTGGTATTGCCTTAAAAAATGGGTGGTTTTGAAACGACAACCTTTGAGGTTTAGTAAACCTCAAAGGTTGTCTAAGAGAATTTCTACTATTCACCCTTTTTTACTTCTACTTTCTCCACGCCATACATCACTATTCCCTTTAATAAGTCATAAGGAAACTCCTGATTATGAGCTATCTTAATGGTTCCTTTACTAATTTGGTATTTAGTCAATTTACGCTTAAATGCTATAATTGTTTCAGGGCAGGGATATAGGCCAATGTGATTTTTAAAGCCAGCATACAACAAAAGATTTCCATGGAGATAAAAAGAGGGTACTCCATAACTCATTCTTTCCGTAACCTTGGGGACGTTCGCTTTAACCAGTTTTCGAATCGTCTCTCATCTCGTCTTCATCTCTCCTGTGAAGGCAGCTAAATAATGGTCAATCGCCGCTGTTTCTGATAATGGCTTCTTCAAGGTCAGTCTTTCTCATCATCGTCATCTTCATCAGGTATAACCACACAGTTCGAATCCATCAGCACTTCAACCTCCCCCGACTTCCCTTTCAATTCAAACTCATAAATAATTCCTTCTGCTGATTCAATCCACCAAGCTTCCTTAATCTCATAATCAGGATAATCTTTACTAAGAGCTGAAATATACTTTTCCGGGATCTCTGACTCCGTAAGTTCACGTTCCGTCACCAATCTGTTTCCAGCCTTGTCATACTCAACCTCATATTCTATGCCTTCCCACACAAAACTAGATTCCCACACACCATCAGCTTCCTCCTCCCACTTTATCTTCTTGGCATCAGGATATTTAGCTAGCATAGTTTGCATTACTACCATGGGTGGTTTTGATTTCTGTGCAAAAACCAACAATGGCACGCTTATAATCAGTGTTAAAACTGTAAATTTCATGCTTACTGAATTTGTTGTTTTAAAAATACAAAACCTAGTCGACAGTAAAACTAAGTTGAGAAGGCGATTTCACATCCAGATAAGACGGTGATGATCTAGATTCAGAATGCCCTCTAATACTTTCTCATCAATGGAATTTACCATTTTGAGGTCACCACTTATAATCCCCAGCAAAACATTGTTATGGCTTACAACGCGTAGTTAAAGCAAATGCTTATTCAGTATATATTTAATTGGTAATCAATTAATCACTCAATACAGCCACCAATAATCCCAGAAATATTATACTTGATAATTTACAAAAAATACCTAACACTTTTTGTCTTCTAGCAATCTCAGAATGACCTATAAAAACATTAGAGGAGACAACCTCAAAGGTCTATAGACCTTTGAGGTTGTCTCTCTTAATTCACACCTTCGGCTCGTCAAAGCCCTTTCCTCATCCTAAAGTTTATCAATTCTACTCCGTACCTGTTATTTCGATTCATTCTGACTACTTCAAATCCCTGACGCTCAAAAAATGGTCGGGCAACATAGCTCGCATCTGTTTCTAATTTTACTTGTCCTGTATCAATCGCCTGCCTCTCAAGCTCTTTGTAAATATTATGCGCTATTCCCATCCCTGAAAATGCAGGATGGACATACAATACATCTATATAATCCTTTTCTAAAGAACCCATTCCAATTAGCTCAGAATCTCGCTTTGCCAAAATAAAATACTGGCTATCTATCTTTTTCTTCCAGCGTTCTTTATCCTCAGCGCTTCTTTTCCAAACCACTCTTTCTATTTCAGAATACTGATCCATTGTTAAACCATCTATGCTAAGCTTGAATAGGAGTAATACTGCGGAAAGATCATTTTCTGTAGCGAGATGAAAGGATATAGACGATAGCATAGGTGTGCGATTGTGGGTTCCTTCGACAAGCTCCCGCCAGAGGCTGGCAGGCAGGACAAGTTATGGTTAATGTGGCTATGAGGTTTATGTACCCACCGCAGGTAAGTTGAACCCCTATGCCGTGTAAACGACCTAGCGGACCTATACTATACTGACCCGACTCATAGTCTTTGACCAATTTGCGCTTAAAGTCTTCGCTATAATAGCCACGTTTTCATAGTAATTGAACATTTGCTTTCATAGGTAATCACTGGTTTTTGTGGTCAACCAATATCAGGGACGGACAGCTTTTAGTTGTTAGTTTTTAGTCGTTAGTTATTAGGTTCTAACTCTATCAATCTTTCTTCTCCCTACAAATCAGGCGGGTAATCTCCATAACCTCTTCTCCTTTCCAGTTTTAAATCACTCAGCATGGGAGATCTAACTTTGATGGATATCATGTATGACTGCTGAAATCCAAAGGGAATCCAGGTAGCTCTTAGCTCCCAACAGTGCAGATTCCGGTAGAAATCCAGCGAGGTATAAGTGAAATCATTGGCCTGAATATCATAGCCTGAACGAAATCCAATTCGCCAATTTTCTGTTAACTCAAAATCCCCCGCTGCGGTAACCGACTGATTAATATTGGGTACCAATCCCGTATAATTCTGGCTAATATTATAATCCAACCGCACATTCCAGGGAAGGTTAAAGTCTATCATACCAGACTGAGAATAATAATCAATATCCCCTGCGGTTACCCCTAAATTTGAGGCCGCTACCGTGGCTCCATCCTGCACCTCCTGCTCCCCTCCTTCCTTTCGCTGACGGTCCGTTTCGCTGCTAAAGCGTTTAGAGTTTAAATTTATGCCTATTGCCAATGTGTGACTGGTAGGCCGCAAGAGCTTGTTGTTCACGAGCAATGCCGACTCATTTACGCGCTGGTTGGATTCCTCATCAAAACCATAAAAATCAAATCGGGCATTGTAATTCATACTAATGAGATTGTCTAAGGCCGATGAGCTCGCCGTGAGATTCAATGGCGCCCAGGCAAATTGTTCTGCCGCCATATTGTAAGAGGTATTAAGTGAGAACCTCTCTAAAACGCTCACCTTCTTTATGCCTGTTGAATCCTTCCTATCCCTCACCTTGGCCTCCAGGGTATTGAGTAAATTAAAATTCACATTGCCTTGTACCCCCTGCCCCGGAGAGCCGTAAATCCCATAATTGTAAGAGCTGAATTTTTCAGTATTGCCAAGACTATCAACTTGGACTTCCTGATAATAGCCCCAGAAATCACTTCCATAATCCGGACGATAGGAAAGCCCAATTGCAGGCGTCATAACATGGCGTAAGGCCCTTAAAAACCCGCGATACTGCCAGGTACCATAAACCTTGGTGGAAAGACTGGCAGAAGTCCGAAACTCTCTCACACCATAAAAGCCACCAACGGTATCAATTACGGTGGCTTGCTCAGCTTCCTCATCATATGCCCAAACAGATTTCTGAAAATACCATCGCTCCACATAATTAAGAGATGGGTTGAGAACGAAGTACTTCATTACTTTATAATTGGCTGCCAGATCAATATTATGCCTCAGACCATTTCTTGAGCTATCTCTGAACACGGTTTCCGTAAAAATGGGTTTCCCCAACTTCGTTTCGATGGTATTCTGCCCCGTAACATTATAAGTTAAGCCCACTTCTTCATACCATTTCTTCTTTCCTACTTGCACTTTACGCTGAAAAGGAAACAAGCGGTTAACGCCAAAATTGAACTGAGGAAGTTTAAGCGTTAAATCACCTGTTTGGTTATTTTGACTGTGGTTGAGCGAAATACTCAGATTAAAAGGTTTCCCGGGAAAGTTTTTCTGAAAGCTGATACTGGAAGCCAATTGATTCTGAAGTACATCGTTGGCATTTACACCAGTCACCTTATAATAATTGGAACTAGCTATGTTCACACTGGAGTTAAATCGAAAGTCGGGGCGAGCCTTGGCATCCTGATTATGAGTCCACCGGATGGCGAAATCCGAGCGATTATCAAATGCGGAGGGAACAAACTGTTGGAACTCCTCCCGCCCAAAGGAAATTCGATTATAACTCACCGAAAAGTTACCGTTATAGGCATACCGCTTTCGATAATTACTGCTGGCATTGAGCCCATAACCTCCCTGACTATAGATATCACCTAGCACGGTGAGATCCAAATAATCATTAATCGCCCAGTAATAACCGCCCCCACGCAGAAAAAAACCGCGATACTGGGAGCTGCCATAGCTGGGAATAATTATCCCCGACTTTCGCTTATCGGTGGTTGGGAAAAATCCGAAAGGCACCATCAGTGGCGTTGGCACATCCAGTATTTCCAAATAAGCAAACCTCGTCACCACCTTATCGCCACCAACCAATTTAGCTTTGGCCGTAACTATATTGTAATGTGGATGTTCATGACTGCAAGTTGTATATGCCGCCTTCTTCACATAAAAGGTATTGTCATCCGTTTTCTTTACTTCTTCACCATGTAAAAAGCCATCTCCTTCCTTGGTGATGACCTTATAGATTTTAGCCTTCTTAGTTTCAAAATTGTACCGCATATTATCCGCACGGTAGGATTTACCCGACTCAACAAATACTGGTTTCTGGATTGTCTTTCCTGCGGTATCCTTAATTCCTTCTGCAAATACCTCGCTATGATTAAAATCAACTCTGATAAAACCCGCTTTTAACTCAAAATCCTCATACTTCACGTAAGCGTCCTTATACAGGTATATAAATCCTTCAGCTATACTCCCATTAATGCTGTCCGTAGCTGTGTATTCAACCATACTGGCTAACACACCATCTTCCAGAGTTCCGGCGGTATAAATTGAGTCTGTACTTAGGGTGAATTTATCTTCGGCGCGGTTTATGCGAAGGGAATCTAGCGGAGTATCAGAATTGGTTAAGCTATCGCTGGGATTTTGTTGGGCTATCGCAGGTACGATTAAACCAACAAAAAGCGTTAATAAAATCCAGCTATTGACTCCGCGTAGAGACAAGACGAAATCTAAATTTGTGAGTTGACTAAATGCTCCATGTCTATTGCAGACAAAGCTAAGCAAAAACCAGTCCATTGAATTTGAAACTCTATTTAACAAGCCTGATTATCACCTTCCTGATGGTAAACCTCCCAAGCTATCAGAACAATTCAGGAGGAGGGGTAAAAACTGTCGTAATTGATGCCGGTCACGGTGGCATTGACCCTGGTAACCCTGGTACCAGGCGATATAAGACTCAAGAAAAAGATATCGCGCTGGCCGTGGCCTTGAAATTAGGAGCCTACATTGAAGAAAACCTTCCAGATGTTAAGGTAATTTATACCCGAAAAACAGATGTAAAGGTAGAACTGAAGGAGCGGGCTGAAATTGCCAACCGCGCAGATGCCGATCTTTTTATTTCCATTCACTGCGATTCTTTTGACAAGTCCAGTGTGCACGGTGCCACTACTCTGGTATTGGGCAGAAATCACGATGATGATAATCTTAGGGTAGCCATGCGCGAAAACTCTGTAATACTTCTGGAGGAAGATTATGAAGAGAAGTATGAGGGTTTTGACCCGAACTCTCCGGAGAGCTACATTGCATTTACCTTATATCAGAGTGCTTTTATCAATCAGAGTATAAGCTTTGCCCAAAAAGTGCAGGATCAATTTAGAGAAAGGGTAAACCGCAGAGATCGTGGAGTGAAGCAACAACCACTCATGGTCACGAAGATGGCGGTAATGCCTTCAGTACTTATCGAATTAGGCTTTCTAACCAACCCCGCGGAAGAAGATTTTTTAAACTCTGAAAAAGGTCAATCTTATATGGCGAGTGCTATTTACCGCGCCTTTAAAGAGTATAAAATGGAACGGGAAGGGTTGGAACAGCAGCAGAAAATTTCTAGTCCGGAGATAGACAACAAAATAGAACCTGCCGAATTACCTGAAGAAATTGATCAACCGGATAATGGCTCAGAATCTGCTCAGATTGGAACCACCTATTTCGCCGTGCAAATTGCCACCAGCACAAAAAAAAGGGATACCAATCCAAAGTATTTTAATGGGGTTGAAAACGTTCAATATTACATGGATGGAAGCCTTTATAAATACATGGTTGGTGAAACTACGGATCTGGATCAGGCTAAACGTACTCAGGCAAAAATGAAACAGGCTGGCTTTAAGGATGCCTTCATTATTGCCCTATCCGATGGGAAGCGTATTACCATTGCCGAAGCACGCTCCCTTCTTGAATAAATTTTTCATCTTTGTTTTCTTGAAACAAAACCCCCTTCCGCTTGAAACTTAGCAGAGAATTTAAGGTCGGCCTGGTCGCCATAATATCAATCCTTCTACTTTATTGGGGATTCAATTATTTAAAGGGACAAAACATATTTGAGGATAAGCGCGTATTCTATGGGGTATATACCAGGGTTGACGGACTTACGGCTGCGCGTCCAATTATGATCAATGGCTATCAAGTCGGGCAGGTAGAACAGGTGTACTTTCACCCGGATGGGTCAGGCAAATTAATGGTCAAATTTCAAATGACCAGCGAATTTCCCATCGCCAAAAATACCATCGCCAGTATTCAGAGTACAGACTTGCTAGGGGAAAAATCAATAGAATTCATCCTGGGTAATTCACAAGAACAGGCAAAAAGTGGCGATACGCTGGTATCTAATATTAAGCTCACCCTTACTGAGGAGGTAAATCAGCAGGTAGCGCCGCTCAAATCCAAAGCGGAAAGTTTGTTTGCCTCCATGGATACTGTTTTAACCTTGGTATCCGGATTCCTAAACGATGAGACACAAGACAATTTTATGGAGACCTTTAATTCTGTGCGTCGTAGCTTTCAGCAGTTGGAAAATACCGTTCAGAACCTGGATTATACCCTTGATGAAACCAAAGGGAATATTGTTCTAAGTGTGCAAAATATTTCAGACGTTACGGCTACCTTAAGCGACAATACTGATCAACTCGGCAACACGATTAATAATTTAAACAGTATCACAGATTCGCTGTCGAGAGTGAGGTTTGTGGAAACCTTTGAAAGCTTGGAAAGAGCCTTGGCAGCCACGGAAAGTGTGATGCAAAAAATTGATAATGGTGAAGGTTCTATGGGATTATTGGTCAACGATCCAGACTTATACAACAACTTAGAGGATGCCTCAAGGCAGTTGGATCTGCTATTGCTAGACATCAAGTACAATCCTAAACGCTATATTAATTTCTCAGTTTTCGGAAAAGAAAGAGCTTATGATGAAGCTGAATTGATGAAAATGAAAGAAATGGAAGATCAGGAAAAGGATTCGGAGGATAACTAAACCGCGTGCTGAAAGCTTGATATATGCACTTTGGAATACAAAATATAGTCTTTATTGTCGTCCTTATTACAGCTATCTTCTTCTTTGCCAGAAGCTTTAAGCGAATTTGGAGAAATATTAAGCTGGGACGAGAAATCAATCGATCAGATCGCAAGAGCGAACGTTGGTCACTGATGGCCCTGGTGGCCCTGGGTCAGTCCAAAATGGCCAAAAGAAGGATTATTCCTGGCTTCTTCCATATCGTGATTTACCTGGGTTTTGTTCTGATAAATATTGAGGTTCTTGAAATTGTAATTGATGGAATCTTTGGCACACATAGGATTTTTGCCAAACCATTGGGACCTGTGTACGATGCGGCCATAAACTTCTTTGAATTGTTGGCGGTACTGGTAATTATTTCCTGTCTGGTATTCCTTTGGCGAAGAAATGTGGTTGTGGTAGACCGATTTAAGGAACTTAAAGGCTGGCCAAAAAAGGACGGCAACTATATCTTATTAATAGAACTGGCTCTCATGACGGCCTTGCTAACCTTAGGGGCTGCCGAAGCTAATTTTGATCATCACCAAGCGGGACCCTGGATTGTGAGTGGCCTCATTGCACCTGCCTTTGCTGGTTTTTCACAGGAAAGCCTGATACTTATTGAGCGAACAGCATGGTGGGTGCACATCGTAGGCATATTGCTATTCCTGAACTACTTACCTATTTCCAAACATTTTCATGTGATTCTTGCCTTTCCTAATGTTTGGCATTCTAAATTGGAACCAAAAGGCCAATTCACCAATCTGGAAAGTGTGAAGAAGGAGGTGGAATTAATGATGGATCCCAATGCCGATCCCTTTACCGCTCCTCCAGAAGGTGAGACAGCTGAAGTACCAGACAGATTTGGAGCCAAAGATGTACAGGATCTGAACTGGGTTCAATTAATGAATTCATATGCCTGTACTGAATGTGGAAGATGTACTGCTTCATGCCCGGCAAACATGACCGGTAAGAAATTGAGTCCTAGAAAGATAATGATGGACACTCGTGATCGATTGGAAGAAGTAGGTAAAAATATGGACGCCAACAAGGGTGAGTTTGTAGATGACGGAAAGAGTCTGCTTGACACTTATATCAGTCGTGAAGAACTGTGGGCATGTACCACCTGCAATGCCTGTGTAGAGGCATGTCCGGTTAATATTGATCCAATGTCTATAATCATAGATATGCGCAGGTACCTGGTTATGGAGGAGTCTGCGGCCAACGCGCAACTCAATATGATGATGACCAATATTGAAAACAACGGGGCTCCCTGGGCATATCCTGCGGCAGATCGAGGTAATTGGATAAATGAATAGGAATTACAATGAGTAAGGTAGGATTGAAGAAGAACTTGAGAAAGCTGGAGGTTGACGGAATGACCCTTAGTCCGATATTACCGGAAGAAGTTAAAAACTACTTAATTGATATTGACGGTACTATTTGTGATGACATCCCCAATGAGGAACCTGAAAGAATGGTGACTGCCGCCGTTTACCCTGAGGCGCTGGAAACACTGAACAATTGGTTTGATCAGGGACATGTAATTACTTTCTTTACTTCAAGAACCGAAGAGCATCGGGAGGTTACTGAAGAATGGCTGAACAGGCACGGTTTTAAGTATCACGGATTACTAATGGGTAAACCCCGAGGTGGCAATTATCATTGGATAGACAACCATATGGTAAGAGCGACCCGATACCAGGGAAGGTTTACTGAATTGATCGAAAAACAAGTTACCGTCCAAGTATTTAAATCTTGAGGTTATTTATTTATATCCTGATGATAGGCTTAGCAGCTGGCGCTTGCAGAGAAGACTCTTTTGCGCGTTATCGATTGAAGGCCAGTACCACGGAGCTGCTACCAGAATTCAATGGCGCCAAAAGTTACCGGAGTTTATCCGATACCATTGAATTATCCATGCTTTTGCAGGGAGATTATTACGAGGAAACTGGACTGCCTTCACCAATTCAGGCTTCTGAAGTGGACAAAGTGGAAAGACAAATAATGACTTCCATAGCTACAACCTCCCCATTGACACAATTGATAGAGTATCATTTGGAAAGCGTGCCGAATGCATCAGAGAAAGTGGGATCCTATGATCTGATAAGCGTTAGGCTCACAGGAGAGAATAATCTCATCCTGGCCGAGTTAAGACTTGAAAACAGAGATAGTATAGCCTGTAGTTCTCCAGAATGCCGATATGCGGACACATTAAGTATTGACTCTGTTGAATATTATGAAGTGTATTATCTTGCTGATGACCCTCTGAAAGCAAACATCTTTATTAATAAAGACGAAGGAGTGGTAGCTTTTAGAGATGACCAGCAGAAAACCTATCAAAGAATAAAGTAATGGAAGACAAAATCAAGGTGCCTACTATGGCAGAGTTGATGGCAAAAGGTGAGAAGCCGGAAGTTCTTTTTTGGGTAGGCTGTGCTGGAAGTTTTGATGAAAGAGCTAAGAAAATCACGAAGGCTTTTGTTAAGCTTTTAAACCATGCGGAAGTTTCTTTTGCAGTGCTTGGCGCTGAGGAAAGCTGCACTGGAGACCCAGCAAAAAGAGCTGGAAATGAGTTTGCTTTTATGATGCAAGCCATGACCAATATTCAGGTTCTCAATGCCTATGAAATCACCAAAATTGTCACTACCTGTCCTCATTGCTTTAATACGCTTGCCAATGAGTACCCAGGTTTAGGTGGGAAATATGAGGTGCTTCATCACACACAATTCCTCAATCAATTGCTGGAACAGGAACGAATGAGCATTGAAGGCGGATCTTTTAAAGGTAAGAGAATTACATTTCACGATCCCTGCTACCTCGGCAGGGCAAATGGAGTGTATGAGGCGCCTCGTGAATTGATTTCCCGTCTTGACGCTGAGTTGGTAGAAATGCGTCGCTGTAAGAGTAATGCTTTGTGCTGTGGCGCTGGCGGTGCACAAATGTTCAAAGAACCAGAGTCTGGTAAAAAGGATATCAATATTGAAAGGACAGAAGAAGCACTAGAAACTAAACCTGATGTAATAGCCGCAGGCTGTCCATTCTGCAATACCATGATGACGGATGGAGTGAAGAATGCAGAAATGGAGGGTCAACTTGCCGTGATGGACCTGGCAGAATTAATAGCGGAAGCGAAAGACTTATAAACTCAGAAGTATGTATATATCTCATTCTGAATTAGCAGATAATGCTCGTATTTGGATATTTCAGAGCACGGAGTTTCTCGAATTTGAAAAGATTGAAAGGATCAGCGCCCGGATGATGAACTTTCTAAGAGACTGGCAAGCGCATGGACAGGATCTTAAAGCATCTTTTGATATTCGCTACGACCGCTTTATCATTGTTTACCTTGATGAGGCCAGTTATCAAGCTACCGGTTGTAGTATAGATAAGCTGATTCGCGTTATTCAAGGCCTCGAGCACGAATTGGGAATCTCGCTGATGGATCGCACGCAAATTGCCTATCGTGATGATAATGCTATGATCGATACGATGCACATGACCGGATTTCGTGCCGCCCTGGAATCCGGCGATCTCGATGAAACCTGTATTGTTTTCAACAACCTGGTAGAAACGAAGTCAGATCTAAAGGAAAATTGGGAAGTCCCCTTGAGTCGAAGCTGGCACAAGCAATGGCTTCCAGTGGCTTAAATTGGCGACTTAAGATAGACTTGTTCGATCTATTTTATGGATAAAGCGACTCGCATAATTAAGGAATCACTTCTTTCTCCAGATAGCCTCTAATATGTTTTGACACCTCACCAGCTTTGTTCATCACCATGAAGTGGGTGCCATGCTTTATTATTACTGCGTTTTTAATATTGCTGGAAGGGAAAACCAGATCTCTATCTCCATGCAGGTGCAAATAAGGAATGTTCAAATCCACTCCTGACCATTCTGCCACGGTATTGATGCACCATTTATAATAGTACTCACCAAACTGATCAATCATTCTTAAAAATAATGAGTGCTCAGATTTACTCTTCATACCCACCGCTGAAGCGGAATGCATAGCAGCCCATTTGTAAAATTGTTCCGGGATTACCTTCTGCAATTTGGCACCTGCAGCCATTCTGATTATCGCAGGCAACTCTTCCCTACCCTTTATCGTGGAAATAAGAATTAAAAATTCTGGGTTAAGATAGCGGGTCATTTCCTGTGCGACTATGCCTCCAAGACTCACACCGCAAATTGCAAATGTCTCCTGCGTATTTATTTCCTCACAAAGCCGTTGCACATAGCTGTCAAAAGATTCAGATTTCTGAACTTTCTTCCAGGCAATGAAATGAAGCCTGGTTGATCCAAAATCGAGATTGCGAAAGATCTTTTCATCCGCCCCCATACCACTAATTAGATATAACCTCTGAATCATTCCTCAAAGTGCATCTTTACCAAACTTAGAAGTTCGTCATACACTGGATAGGAGGCGCTTAGTATTTCGCCCCCAAAAATATAATTATCTCCTCCTGAAAAATCATGAACACATCCACCAGCTTCTTTCACCAATAAACTACCGGCGGCCACATCCCAGGCATTAAGTCCTGCTTCAAAAAAGCCGTCAAATCTTCCACAGGCCACATAAGCGAGATCTGTTGCGGCAGAACCCAGACGACGAACACCTCTGCACTTTTGAAACAGTTCCGCCAGTAAATTCATATAAGGAGACATTCTGGTAAAATCGTGATAGGGAAAACCCGTTGCCAATAGCGTATCCTTTAATGCCTTATTTCGAGACATTGCAATGCTGGTCCCATTAAGCCAGGCTCCACCACCCTGCCAGGCACAAAACATTTCCTTCTGACCAATCTCATAAACCACCCCAATAAGCTCCTCCTCTGCCCTTAGCAAGGCAACCGATACCGCAAAAACCGGAATGCCATGTAAATAGTTGGTCGTACCATCGAGCGGATCAATAACCCAGCGATATTCCTTGTCCAGCTCATCAGGAGTATCTTCTTCCGTAATAAAACCGGCTTCAGGAAGAGCCTGTTTTAAACCAGATACAATCATTTCTTCCGCGGTTTTGTCCACATAACTAACCAGACTATTCAGTCCCTTTAGTTCAATGTCGCTATTCGAAACTTTCTGTCGCTCACTCCAGATAAAATCTCCAGCATCACGACATACACTCATTACCTGATCACAAAGCTGAGATAGGTTCATTTAATAGGATTTTGTATTTCTACACTGATAACTACTGTACTTGCTTGGATATTCGCAATCAACCAATCCTGTTCCGTTGAGGTCAGTTTAGGATTGATGGTCTAATTGAATTGCTTACTAGTTCGAGAGACTCAGCAAGGACGCTTCCATCACTATCTATCCTTGCTAATTGTACCTCAATCTCCTGATTAACCAGCTCAGGATTCCAGGGCACTTTAAGTTTTACATAGTTTTCAGTGAAACCGTGCATATAGCCATCCTTAAAATCTCCCTCAAGTAGCACCTTTCTATTATTCCCTAATTGACTCTCATAAAATGCTCTTCTTTTCTTGACAGATAGCACCCTTAACATTTTACTGCGCTTCTTACGGATGGCATAATCAACCTGATCCGTCATTTCATCAGCCGGAGTATTTGGTCTTTGGCTATAAGTAAACACATGAAGATAATTGACATTCAAATCATTAATGAAATTATAGCTCTCCAGAAACTGTTCATTCGTCTCTCCAGGAAAACCACAAATTACATCCACTCCAATACAAGCATCGGGCATAGTTAAACGTATCCTGCGCACCCGGTTCGCGTAGAGCTCTCGCTGATATCGACGGCGCATTTTGCCAAGAATTTCATTGGAACCACTTTGCAAGGGAATGTGAAAATGAGGGACAAAACGATTCGAATTTGCCACAAAATCAATTATTTCATCCTTCAGAAGATTGGGTTCGATGGAAGAAATTCTAAACCTGCTTATTTCCTCTACCTCATCCAGGGCTTGTATTAATTCCAGAAAGGTGCTTTCGTGCTGTTTGTTTCCGAATTCACCCTTGCCGTAATCTCCAATATTAACTCCGGTAAGTACAATTTCCTTAACCCCCTGGGCCGCAATTTCACGAGCATTTGCCACTACATTCTCCAAACTGTCGCTTCTGGAGATACCTCGGGCAAGCGGTATGGTACAATAGGTACACTTATAATCACAGCCATCCTGCACTTTAAGGAATGCCCTGGTACGGTCGCCAATAGAATAGGAACTGACATAAAAGTCGGCTTCATTGATCTCACAAGAATGTACTTCGCCAACCTCATTCTTGGTAAGGTCATGCAAGTAATCCGTAATCTTAAATTTCTCCGTTGCTCCAAGTACTAAATCAACGCCATCAATCTGCGAAATTTGTTCAGGTTGGAGTTGCGCATAGCATCCAACAATCACAGTGTAAGCATCAGGGTTTTTCTTCAGGGCTTGACGTACCCAATACTTACATTCCTTATCAGCATTTGCCGTAACGGAGCAGGTGTTAATCACATAAATATCAGCCACCTCAGCAAAATCCACCTTCTTAAAACCCTTATGGGTAAAGTCTCTTGAAATGGCTGAGGTCTCAGAGAAATTCAACTTGCATCCCAAGGTGTGAAAGGCCACCTTTTTCCCATTCATTGTTTGCATGGCGCAAATTTAATGAAATGACAAGCTATGAGGTCTTGAAGGCTGCAAAGCTTGTTAAGGACACGAAAACTTTTCGATATCAACTTTCCAAGGAATAGAATCCCGACAGTTTATGCTTCGGTGGTAGAATAAAGTTCCTACCTTCTGTTTCTTTTCAAGGCAGAAAAACCTTCCGGCACCGCAAGTTTTATAAGGATTGATAGTCCATTGCATCGAGTTGCCAAACCATTTATGTCGTCCAAAGGTGCCGATGCATGGTGAGGTAAATCCTCGCATATTCTGATTGCATTCTGCCTTCCACCAAAGTTTATATGGCGTGATAACCACGTTACTGTCAAAAGGATTGGACTTTATAATCAAGCCTTCCTTCACTAACTCTGGATCCCCTTTTTTAAACCAATCCTCAAAGTCAGGCCACAGAGGATATGCACTCAAGTCCTTTACTTCTAATAATTTCACAGCATGGGATGCCGCAACATCTTCCACCCCTTTCTCATTAAAGTACACTTGATCGTCCACCGCAAAAAGGTAATCGCTGAGAAGCACCGTATCAACATATCCCTCTTCAATCAATACGATGGATTCCTGGGGATAAATGTGGCAAACTTCCATAGCTTGGGGAAGTATTTCACTATCTGAATCGTGATTTTCCGTTGCGCATGCCGCCAGAAGCAAAAAAATTGGGAAACTATAGATTGTTTTCATCCGAGGATTTTGAATCAAGTTACGACTTTCACACTAATCACATATAAAATCCGCAGGCCATTCACCCATGCTTTTTAGGTAATCAACTGACAATCAAGCATGCTTCTTTTAACCAGCTACCATCCCTATCCAAATAACACGCTTCTGCTAACTCATTTCAGGAAAATGAAAATGAAGGATTTTGACTACAAAGGGCAATTTTTGACCTTTTGTCTATGAACTATTTAATTACGGACCGCCAAAATTTCGATATACGGACAAATATGATCGATGAAATCACAGGAAATCAAGCATTTAGCTATAATATTATCTCCTGACAAACAGGAGATTGTAAGGATAAATGACTAATTTTATCCCAACCTAAGCTTTGTAAGTAACCAATAACCTTTATTAACCTTAACTGAATTTTACTCCCGTTTTCTAACCTATTTCATTTTCATATTTAGTTTAAGATAATCAGGCATTGTTTCTGGTAATTGTGGATGTGCATAATTCTAGAACATTATCGTCAATGCACGACTTGAACTTGCTGTGTTTTAGAGGTATGCTAACCCATTAATTCAATTTTAAATGATTAACCGAGATCTAAGCTATTCATTACACCCTAGTAATCCTATCCTGCTTAAAGTCAAAAGCTTCTGGTATGTATGCGCCATACTGTTATCTGTCATAACAGCTAATGGTCTAAGTGCCGCCCCTGCTTGTCAGCAAAATGAAATAACTCAACTCAACCTGGTGGCTGCTCCTTCGGGAACCTTAATTAGCCCACTTACCAATGGCTATATCATAAACAAGGCTAACATTCCTGGAAGCTTTAATGTAGATGCTATTGCTTGCAACGGTTTGGTTGGAAGTGTGGTATTTAGTATTAATGGATCCGTATTTAGAACCGAATCCGCAGCCCCTTATGCGCTTAATGGAGATAAGAAAGGTGCCTTTAAATCCTGGAATCCCAGTGTTGGAACCTATCTCATTACGGCAACACCCTATTCAGGATCAGGTGGAACCGGTACTGCCGGCATCGCGCTTAGCGTGTCCGTACAGGTGGTGGATCAGGTGTCAACCACTGACTGCCACGGAGATCTCAATGGAACCGCTTCTATAGACCAGTGCGGCATTTGCTCTGGCGGTAACACCGGACTAGTACCCAATGCCTCTTGTACCGATTGTAATAATGAAATTAACGGAACCGCCGCCGTTGATAATTGTGGCGTTTGCGCCGGTGGGTCTACAGGTATTGTACCCGATGCCTCGTGCACGGATTGCGCCGGTGTGCTCAACGGAACGGCTGCGGTTGATGCTTGCGGAACTTGTTCCGGAGGGACTACCGGTATCACTCCGGATATTGCCTGCCAGGATTGCAATGGAGTGCCGAACGGAACCGCGGTCATTGATTCTTGTGGCGATTGCGTTCTGGGCAACACCGGACTTGCCTTTAATAGTGGGTGTAACATTGATTGCAATGGTGTGGTAAATGGCACTGCTGCTATTGACGCTTGTGGTGTTTGTGCAGGTGGTACTACCGGTCTTACGCCCGATGCTTCATGTACAGATTGTAATGGCGAGGTTAATGGAACGGCCGCGGTAGATGCTTGTGGCGTTTGTGCCGGTGGAAATACCGGTGTTGCTCCTGACGCTTGTTTGGATTGTAACAGCGATCCCTACGGAACCGCAGCCATTGATTCTTGCGGTGTTTGTTCTGGTGGCAATACCGGAATAGCCGTCAATAGCACCTGTACTGGTTGCGTTCCCAATCAAGTAATTTCTTTGGTTTTAATGGAGGCCGGTGTTGGAGGAGCAGCATTAGGAAATATTCAAAATGGTGATGTCATTATAAAGTCTGTGGTAGGACCATTTAGTGTTGATGCCCAGGTTTGCTCTGATCCTGCTGTGGAGAGTGTGGTGTATAACCTGAATGGCAGTAATATCCGCACGGAAAGTGCCCCACCTTATGCCGTAAACGGCGATAATGCTAGTTCCGGATTTAAGGCCTGGAACGTACCGGAAGGCACCCACACACTCACCGCTACGCCGTATTCAGGAAACAAAGGAAAAGGTACCGCCGGTACACCTTTGACTGTAACATTCACGGTTATCAATCAGGCACCAGCAGTTGATTGTAATGGCGATCTCAATGGAACAGCATTGATAGACCAATGCGGCATTTGCTCTGGCGGTAACACGGGACTAGTACCCAATGCCTCTTGTACCGATTGTAATAATGAAATTAACGGAACCGCCACCGTTGATAATTGTGGCGTTTGCGCCGGTGGGTCTACAGGTATTGTACCCGATGCCTCGTGCACGGATTGCGCCGGTGTGCTCAATGGAACGGCTGCGGTTGATGCTTGCGGAACTTGTTCCGGAGGGACTACCGGTATCACTCCGGATATTGCCTGCCAGGATTGCAATGGAGTGCCGAACGGAACCGCGGTCATTGATTCTTGCGGCGATTGCGTTCTGGGCAACACCGGACTTGCCTTTAATAGCGGCTGTAACATTGATTGCAATGGTGTGGTAAATGGCACTGCTGCTATTGACGCTTGTGGTGTTTGTGCAGGTGGTACTACCGGACTTACGCCCGATGCTTCATGTACAGATTGTAATGGCGAGGTTAATGGAACGGCCGCGGTAGATGCTTGTGGCGTTTGTGCCGGAGGAAATACCGGTGTTGCTCCTGACGCTTGTTTGGATTGTAATAACGATCCATACGGAACCGCAGCCATTGATTCTTGTGGTGTTTGTTCTGGTGGCAATACCGGAATAGCCGTGAACAGCACTTGCACCGGGGGTGGATGTGTACCAAACGAAATTCAAACCATCACCCTGGTAGATGCCAGCAATGGACAGGATGTAGGGCCTCTATCAACTGGAGACACTATTGATCTTAGTGTGCTGCCAAGTTTTAGCGTCCATGCCGATCCTTGCTCCGATCCAGCAGTAGAAAGTGTAGTGTTTAACCTGGATGGAAGTAATATTAGAACAGAAAGTGTTCAGCCATATTCAGTTAAAGGAGACAACAACGGAAATTATACCCCATGGCCATTAAATCCTGGTACTTACACCCTTACTACGACACCTTATTCTGGTAACAGTGGGAACGGAACTCAAGGGGTTGCCAAAACGGTGACCTTCCATGTAGTGGCTGGCCCACCAGCACCTGATTGTAATGGAGACGTGGGTGGTACCGCTTATGTTGATGGATGTGGAAACTGTGTTGGAGGAAATACAGGCAATGCTCCCTGCACTCCAACCGCTGGCTGTGGTGAATTTATTGAAACCAACGGACTGGTAGTGGTTGAAATGGAGTCTATAGCCGTTACCAGTTCAAATTGGTATGAAGGAACCGGACCGGTGAGCGGTTTAAATATCCCGGCACCGAGTGGCAGCTATTATATGTGGAAAGAAAATTGTGTGAGTGGTAGCAGCCCTAATTACGATTATACTAGCTGTGGAGGAACCAACGGTGGCAATTCTGGTGCTGCCCGTACTTATAAGATTAACATAAGTTCTCCAGGACGTTATCGTTTGCAGATACGCAGCTGGCAACCTAAAATAAAGCATGGTTCTCATTCAGCCAGTACCGAGAATAATGATTGCTGGATTCAGTTGCCTGAAGGTGGCGGTATTAAGAAGAAGAACAGCACAGAAATAAATATTGGCTCGAGTGAATGGGTTAAATCGTACCAAAACAATGTTAACGGTTGGACCTGGAATACCAGTACGGTTGATGGACAGCCTCATCAGATCCTGGTTGACTTTCCAACATCTGGAACTTACACGGTCAAGATTGCCGGTAGATCCAAACTATTTGCTACGGATAGGTTTGTGCTTTACCGTCAGGGGAATGCCAGTAACAATGTAAACACCTCTTACGCTACCGATCTGGCAAGACCAGAGTCTCCAAGAGGATCTTGCGGTGGGGCAAAAGCAATTGCCGGCACTGGGCAAACTCAAAATGACAACCAGGCGGGTATTTCGGGTGTTGATCAGAATACATCAAATGCTATCGATCTCAGCGAAATGGGTATGGATCAACTGGAAATAAGCCTTTATCCCAACCCAACTACTGGTATCTTGAATTTGGAAATTAATTCTGATGGAAGCGATACCAGATTGGAAATATATGATGCCACCGGAAAATTAATGCTGAAGCAAACTCAAATAGAAGAGCAAACTCGCATTGATCTTTCAGGCTTTGCCAATGGTATTTACTGGCTGAGAGTAAACACCGATGAAGCGGTTCAAATGCAAAGAATTTACAAGAGATAATACTACCGCACTTCGCAAACCAAAAAAAAATACTGCCACTCGCTTACCGGGTGGCAGTATTTGTTTAAGGTCAATGTCAGAAATGCGACAGATGAAGATCAACGGCTTACATTCCTGGTAAAGGTAAACTTTCATGTACCTCAATTTCACAGGCCGCATCCCAACCGCTCAAATGCGGATGTCCGGCTAATTTGGCTTTAGCATCATCCATGCTTTCCGCCTGAATCATGGAATAACCACATACCCCTCTTTTGCTCTCCACGGAGGAGCCATCAACATTTAATTTTTGTCCAAATCCCAATGGTTTACCCATATCCTTTAATGAGTCTCCAATCTTTTCAGCCCACTTTTGCCATTCTTTCATTCCTTCAGCTGCCTCTTCTGGCGGAGTATCCATAGCCTTAGCCAGAGCCTCAGCCGGTGCGTGATAGATCACTAAATAGTCTTTCATGGTAATTGATTTGATTAATAAATATTCAAGAAAGCTGAAGTTATGCATAATTGGTGTCGCATAAATTACATACACCCTGGAAGGCATGCATCACCCCCGAGTAGATTTATGATCCAAACCTTGCTTGCTGCTTTTGTGGTAGGCTATGTAAAATTCAGGAGTCTTGCTCATGTATTCAAGCTTGGAGGCGATGGTAGAAATCGCTAAATTATTATTGGGGAGGGGGGCATTCCCCCGGCGTCAAAATTGACCAAGCAACAAGAACCTTACGTGAAAGCTTATATGCCCAAAACGCAAAATTTGTAGCGGCCAAGTGACCCGAAACGACCTTCTTTCTTCGGATAAAACCATCCACCAACTCAACTGGCACAGCTATAAAAACGGACTTTGAGTTTATCCTTTAAATCAGTAGTTTATTTATGGGGAGGGGGGGTTCCCCCTCATGGCGCTTCAAAAGCATAGTGAAGGGATTACTTAAGGAACCTATTCTTTATTCCCATCCCAACCTATCAAAAACCATGACCTACATTGAAATCAACTTTCAAGCTTCTATAATCCATCAATAAAACTCACAATCTCCTCATCCATCGGCTTGGTCCTCGATCCAAAATGAGCTACCCACTTGCCATTCTCATCAACCAAAAACTTATTGAAATTCCAAGAAACCTTGGCATCAGACACCCCATTCATTTCCTTACTGGTTAACCATTGATAAACAGGCTGTTTATTTTTCCCGGTTACGGGGGCCTTAGCCATTAATGTGAATTTCACGCCGAAATTCTTTTGACAAAACTCTCTGATGTCTTCATTAGCACCGGGTTCCTGAGATCCGAAGTCATTAGAAGGAAATCCCAGAATGGTAAAATTATCATCGGAATACCTTTCATACAGAGCTTGAAGATCTTCATACTGTGGGGTATAGCCACATTTACTGGCCGTATTCACGATTAATACGCGCTTTCCCTTAAGCTCTGAAAAATGAAATTCTTTGCCATCAATTGTTTCAGCCTTAAGGTCATAAAAACTAGTAGAAGCTTCCACCAATTTCTGATCATTGTAAGGATTCGGTGTACTGGAATAGAGATACTGATAAGAAACCATGAAGACGATTCCGATTGCCAGGATTAAGACTACTTTCATATTTAATTTCATTTTAAACCAAAACCATCCAAGCGGCAAATGGTTCAAGAATATTCATAATTTCCCCTTCAATTCCAATCACCGAACCTCATGGAACAGATCGCCCAGATATATCAAATCCTAAATGAGCTTTTGGCCTCACATTGCCCTCCCTTGGAACCAAGAAAAGTTACCGACACCAGTGTTGAGTATGCCGGAACTACGTCAGTAATGCAAGGTAAACAGAAAGTTGATGGTCACTACTTTGCCACCTTGATGATTAAACCCAAGGACGTGCGTTTCTATTTCTTCCCTATCTATACCCACGCCAGTGACTATACAGGTATTTCTGCAGAACTCCGCAAGTTCCTAAAAGGCAAGAGCTGTTTTCATATTAAAAAACTGGATGAAGGACTTGTTACTGAACTGACTGAGTTGATTGCACAGGGCGTAAAACTTTATAAATCAGATGGTTTAATCTGAAGATTATTTTAAGTCAGGATAAATACTAGAAAGCTAAGCTACTTGATCTTCCAGAAATTACCTTTGCCTCATGTGGAACCAGGTTTTAATGGTGGTGAGCCTGAATTTTAAGTTAGAATGGCGTCAGCGTCAAAGTTTTCTCGCTATAGTGCTCTATCTCATTACCAGCGTATATCTGGCTTACCTGGTCTTCAACGGCTTGGTGGACAAAGAAACATGGAATGCGCTCTACTGGATTATTTTAATCTTTGCGGCCATTCAAGCAGCTTTTCGAAGTT
Source organism: Owenweeksia sp. (assembly GCA_965229445.1). Classification (GTDB taxonomy): domain Bacteria; phylum Bacteroidota; class Bacteroidia; order Flavobacteriales; family Schleiferiaceae; genus Owenweeksia. Next base: position 1,245,374 of record OZ245876.1, on the reverse strand, counting down.
TTCAGAACGAAGCCGACCGGCGATTTCTGCTTTATTATCAAATGCTGAAACCCCAGGTACTTATTCTTGGCAAGGCATTGTATAATTTCATTTATGTGTTTTTTGTCGGTGTTCTCGGTATTCTGGTTTTTAGCTTTCTCCTGGGCAACCACATTAGTGATCTCCCGGCCTTTATTGTTATTCTAATAATTGCTGCTGCAGGTTTTTCAGCAATTCTCACTTTTGTTAGCGGTATTTCTGCCAAAGCGGGAGATAATCCCGCGCTTCCGGCTATTCTTAGCATACCCTTGTTATATCCACAGGTAATGACACTAAGCAAAACCAGTGTGCGTGCTCTTACCGGATTTTCATGGACACTAAATACCCCCTATTTGCTGGTTTTGGGCCTACTGGCCGCAGTGAGTCTTCTTCTCTCCTACCTCTTATTTAATTACCTTTGGCGCGACTAATGAGGATGATGAAAAAGCACTGGTGGAAAGCACTTGGAGTAGCGCTGGTTCTATATACCATAGCAATGGGATTCTTAGGTGAAGTTCCCCGATATTTTGTGCTGAACGAGACCATACGTAACCTTTATTTTCACGTAACTATGTGGTTTGGTATGATCATTCTCATGCTGGCTTCACTGATCTATAGCATTTCCTTTCTTAGTACTGAAAACAAATACAAAGACCTGATAGCAAAGGAATTAGCGGTGAGTGGCTTCTTTCTTGCCACCTTAGGTTTAATTACGGGTAGCGTTTGGGCACGGTTCACCTGGGGAGCCTTCTGGACCAATGACCCCAAACTTAATGGCACTGCAGTCACTATACTAATTTACCTCGCCTATTTTGTACTGCGGAGTTCAATTGATGATCCTATAAAAAGAGGAAGATTAGCCGCTGTTTACAACATCTTCTCATTTATTATGATGATCGTATTTATCGGGATCTTACCTAGAATGACGGATAGTCTCCACCCAGGAAACGGGGGCAATCCTGCATTTAGTCAGTACGACCTGGATAGTAAAATGCGTGCCGTGTTCTATCCGGCAGTAATCGGCTGGACCTTAATTGCTCTGTGGATCACCAATATTAAAATCCGATATCAAAAGTTAATCTGGAAAAGGAATGAAGAATAGTTTAAAACTCTTCCTCTTTACCATTCTACTCATGGCAATCACACCAGTATTTGGCCAGGGATCAGAAGTAGAGATGGCCGATACCTTGCGCGCCGATGGCAAGATCTATGTAGTAGTGCTTGTATTGAGCATAATTTTTGTAGGAATAGTTGCGTATATGATCTGGATAGATCGCAAACTTAGCCGTCTTGAAAACCACATGAAGAAATGAAGAGAACACATATTGCCATAGTAGTTATCATCGCGATAGCCATTGGTGCTATAATCGCCACAATAAATGATGCTTCTACCTATGTTGGCTTTACTGAGGCTCAGTCAACTCCTGGTACTCGCTATACGGTAATCGGAGAATTAGATAAGGATGCACCAATGAACTACGATGCCCGTTCACAGGTATTTCAATTTCAAGCTATTGATAAGGATGGTAAAAGCTGTGCGGTGATTTACAATCAACCTAAGCCTCAGGATTTTGAAAGAAGTGAAGAAATCACCATGAAGGGTTTTGCCACTGATTCAGCCTTTATTGCAGAAGAGATATTAATGAAATGTCCTTCTAAGTACAATGAGCAGAACGAAATAGCGGGATACCAAACTTATGAATGACCATCCGGGTTATCTCCCTAATTACCAAAATTCATAATGGAATATATAGGAGAACACATTTTACCTGGTCAGCTGGGAAGATTTTTGGTCAGCCTGGCTCTGGTGTCGGCCCTGATCTCAGCAATAGCCTACTACTTCTCATTAAAATCAAGCCAACATTCCGTCTATCCTAAATTGGGGAGGGCCAGTTTTGTGGTGCATGCCTTAAGTATTTTTGGTGTGGTTGCTACCTTATTTTACCTCATCCTTAACCACTACTTTGAGTACGATTATGTTTGGGCTCATTCTTCAACCGAGTTGCCGCTAAAATATATTTTCAGCGCGTTTTGGGAAGGTCAGGAAGGCAGTTTTATACTTTGGATGTTTTGGCATGCCGTATTAGGATTGATTCTGGCATTCACCGCTAAAAAATGGGAAGCTCCCGCCATGATGGTATTTGCCACGGTACAGGCCTTTTTGTCTTCCATGATACTTGGCATCTATCCCTTTGGATTAAAAATAGGTAGCAGCCCCTTTGTCCTGATGAGAGAAACGGCAGATAATATTGGTCTGCCCTGGACGCAAGTTCCGGATTACCTGCAGAGATTTCCGGCCTTTATGGATGGCAGCGGACTTAACCCACTTTTACAGAATTATTGGATGACCATCCATCCTCCGACCTTGTTTCTTGGGTTTGCTTCCGTGTTGGTACCTTTTGCTTTTGCAGTGTCAGCCTTATTCCTGAAAGACTACAAAGGATGGATTAAACCGGTACTTCCATGGGCATTTTTTAGTGTAATGATTCTAGGAACCGGGATCCTTATGGGCGGGGCCTGGGCATATGAAGCATTGAGTTTTGGTGGATTCTGGGCGTGGGATCCAGTAGAAAACTCTTCCCTGGTACCCTGGCTTACCATGGTCTCCGCAGCACATTTATTGCTCATTGCCAGAAATCGCAAAACTGGATTGCCGAGTGCTTTCTTTATGAGCATAATCAGCTTTATTCTAATCCTCTATTCTACATTTCTCACACGCAGTGGGGTGTTGGGCGATTCATCAGTTCATTCATTTGTAGATTTGGGACTGAGCGGGCAATTGTTAATTTACTTGTTCTTTTTCACCATAATATCACTGGCGCTGTTCTTCAAGAGGTATAAGGATATCCCCAGATCCAAGAAAGATGACGAATTGAGCTCCAGAGAATTCTGGATGTTTATTGGCAGTCTTATTTTGTTTATAGCATCCTTCCAAATCATTTTCAGCACCAGTTTGCCGGTACTCAATAAACTTGTAGGTCCTGAAGGTTTTATCCCCCTCTTTAATTCAAAACTTGCTCCACCCATAGATGCCATTGGTCATTATAACAGCTTTCAGGTACCCTTCGCGGTCATTATTGCCTTATTACTGGCGGTGGGGCAGTATCTCAACTATAGAAACACTTCTCCGAAAGCCTTTTGGCAAAATATCAGACGCTCGCTGCTAGTCTCCGTGATCATCAGCCTGGTGTTGGCAGAAGTCTTCAATTTTTGGCGCCAACCTATTTATCTAAGCTTGCTATTAGCGGGATGGTTTGCAGCAGTTAGTAATCTGGATTACTGGCTCATACACCGCAAAGCACAATGGAATTTTAGCGGCAGCAGTATTGCGCATGTTGGATTTGCGCTCATTCTGGTTGGCGCTTTAATTTCAAATGCCAAAAAAGATATCATTAGCAATACAGATATCTATCTGTCGGAAGATCTGCCTTCTCAAGAAAATGCCCTCCTCGAGTTGAATGATTCAGTGCAACTGGGGGCTTATACCGCAGTATTTAATGGTTTGCGAGAAGTGGACAACAAACAGTTTTACGATGTGAGCTATTATGGTGATCAATCTGAAAAATTCATTCTTTCTCCATTTCTGCTTATGAGTGACGAAATGGGTCCAACGCCAAACCCTAGCACTAAGCATTATCTCAGTCATGATATTTATACCCATGTCCAATACTCTTCATATTTGGAACCACCGGTTACCGATGATGGCTATTCTGGAGAAATGGAAGCTGAATTCAATCGAGGGGATACAGTAGTCTATCAAGATCACTTCATTATTATGGATAGCCTGAAGGTAAATGCCAAAATGAATGAGGAAACCGGAGAAATGGCCCAAATAAAACTCACGGCCCAAATGACGGTAGTGAATGTCCTTGGAGAAGAATTTAAGATTACCCCCAGTTATGTGTTGGATGGAAATATGCTTTCACATGAAGACGCCTTTCTGGAAAACCCTCCGTTTAAAATTCGATTCAGCGACATTAATACGGAATCAGATAAAATAAAAATTACGGCATGGACCTTGGCAGACAAAGACGAAAAGCCATTCATTATTCTAAAGGCGATTGTCTTTCCCTTTATTAATTTGTTGTGGATAGGATGTATCTTAATGGCTCTGGGCTCGGGAATAGCCGTTTGGCAGCGACTGAAAAGCTGATCATGAGGTCATCGTTTGTTTCTCATAATGGTAATGGCATCGCGCCAGATAATTTCACCATCTCTGGAAAGAATATAATAGTAAGTTCCATCCGGTAGCTCATTGCCACCGCGGTTCAAGCCGGTCCATCGATTGTCATAGTTCTCCTCGAAATACACTTCACTACCCCAGCGGTTAAAAATACTGAGTTTACTATCCTGGTCGGGATTTAAGTCACTGAGATCAAAGTAATCATTTTTACCATCATCATTAGGAGTAAAGAAATTGATCGGTCCCTGTTCATCAAACACATAAACCAGGAGAGAATCCAAGCCTTCGCAACCTTGCTGATCTCTAACCCTGACAAAAAACCACACCGAATCAGAATCATATATGAGATTGGCACTGGTGCTCTGCCCCCAAGGATTGGCAAAATCTACCGGTTCGTTGGCATACCAATAATATTCTGTACCACCGGATGCACTCAGTAAAATTTCACTATCTCGTTTAACGCTTTGGTCCGGACCAGCATCCACTCCTACCGTTAGATTACTGATAAACACAGAATCCACGGCCTCCTCCGTACAACCTTCATCAGATACCTTTAGCTGCACATAATGCCAGCCAGGCGTACTCCACATAATGGGCGGTGGATCTTTGCCCAGTGTCTGCCCAAAATTTGCCCCGGCACTAAAGTTCCATTCAAAACTGGCAGAAGCTGGGTAATTTCCAAGAGCTTCAAATACTACTTCCTGAGCTTCAAAACAAAATACGCCCTCTATGCCTATTTCCGGCTTTAAGGGATTCCTTACATCAAAGGATACCCTGCTGGTATCGCTACATGGCGTACCCGGATTAGCAACCAGGGTTACGTGGTATCTTCCTGGGAAGGTATATTGATAAGTGGGATTGGGATCCGAACTCGTATCGGTGAGCACCGCAGGGTCACCAAAATCCCATAACAAGGAAATAGCATTTTGACTCTCAGATTTAAAGGTCACTCGTAGTCCGTCACATAAAATTTCGGGATCTTCTATAGGAGTAACCATATCACTCAGTACATTAACAATGCAATTGCTAATGTTAAATTGATAATCCAGCCTTACGGTACTGAGGGGAATACCATTCCTATATTCTGTTACACATATTCCTACTAAATACTGTCCCAACTGATCAGGGTTTCCAGACAAAACTCCGGTTTGTGGATCCAGAGTCAAAGCGGGAGTTGAAGGCATCGGATTAGATGCCGTGTACGGCATTGAAAATGGTACGATGGAGTATGGCGGTGCACATGGTGGATTTGGAACGACCGCATTGCACCCCCCGCCTCCTCCGCCCTGGCCACCTCCGGCCAAAACATTACACAACTCAAAATGCAATGAGTCTCCATCAGCCTCTGAGACTTTCATTGGTAAATCAAACTTTTCATTCAGACACAGCACAATCGGTGCCGCTCCGGTGAACTGAGGTGAAGAGTTGCACAGGGTATCATTGGCGGGAATACTCACCGTATAGGTATTGCCGTAGGAATTACTACTTAAGACGTTGCTTATAGAGGCATTGCGACAACAACGTTGATGAGTAATCACATATCCCCCGGATATAGGAGGTAGATTGACAGTATCAATATATTCTGCATACTCTGTACATAAGCCCGGTGGAGCAGAAACACATGGATTGCCTGTAGAATCAGCCGGCACATTAATGGTAGGCCCTTTTGGCACCATAATGTTAGTAATCAACGTACCTAAGGAATCGTAAATAGCTATGGCTGCTTGTGCATCAAACTGAGCTCCCCCACTGGCACAATCACGATACACCCTTAATTTTATACGATAGTCATTTCCGCCTAAACAGATATATGAAATCTCGCCACCCACCAGGTGAGCGGCCTGCAAAGAATGGTTCAGACCACCGATCATAAACATAAGCAGTAAGACAAAACCTCTGCTCTTTAGCCGAAAATGTGACAAGGGAAACCTCAAGTAGCGCTAATTCTTTACTTCAGGGTCTAATTACGCAATTTTCTGCGACATCACCGCTAGGATTTGATTAAACGACCGGTTCGCATTCATTTTAGATCGGGTAGTAAAGATTTCTAATTTAGCAGGGTGCATACTATTAAACGCATAGCAATTATTGGTTCGGGTAATGCCGGGCAGTATTTCCTGAATCACTTGAAGGTAAATGGTGTTACAATCAAGGGTTTTGCACGAAAAAATTCCACCTATTTTGCGGACCTCAGGGATTTTGAATCTCAGAATGACTTTGACCTGACCTTACTCTGCGTTAGTGATGATGCAATCGGGGAAGTAAGCACCAGATTAGCACCGGTGAACGGCATTCTGGCTCACATTTCCGGCAGTCAGTCCCTGGATGTTCTGGATCCTAAACATGCACGCACTGCGGTTTTCTACCCTTTGATGAGTCTTACTCTTCAATCACCACCAAACATTTCACAAATTCCGTTCTGCATCGAAGCTTTGAACCAGGACACCAGGTTATCCCTAAGCCATTTTGCCAAAAGCTTGGGAGCGACTCCCTATCTCATGGATGACAAAAAACGGGGGCATGTGCATCTGGCAGCAGTTCTTAGCCAAAATTTCAGCAATCACCTTTTTGCGAAAGCCAAAGAAATATTGGAAAGTCAGGAGATTGATTTTGAACTCCTAATGCCGATACTGCAACAATCAATTGAAAGACTTAAGTTTAGCGACCCTCATGATGTTCAAACTGGACCAGCAGCTAGAAAGGATGTTAATACCATGAAAAAGCATCTGGAACTAATTAAGGATGACGATTTAAAAAGGCTTTACCAGGCGCTTAGCAAGAGTATTCAAAAAGATCATGAACAAAAACTATAAAGAGCTCCTCCATAATATTCGCGCCTTCATTTTCGATATAGATGGCGTGCTTACCACCGGTATCTTCCAGATTGGGCCAGATGGTTCTCCAATTCGAAATTTGAATAGCAAAGATGGTTATGCCATGCAGTTGGCTATAAAAAAAGGATTTACCGTCGGTGTGATTTCCGGAGGTAGTTGCCCGGGTGTAAAGGCCAGCTTGAAAAGATTGGGGCTCACGGACATTTATATGTCTGCTGCCCATAAAATGGATGCCTGGAAAGACTTTCTGGCGGTACATGAGCATGAAAATTTATTCGCTGAAAATGTGCTTTATATGGGTGATGACATTCCCGATTATCATTTATTGCGGGAGGCTGGCATAGGTGCTGCACCTGCCAATGCATCACCTGAAATAAGGGAGATCGCGCAATACGTTAGCCCTAAAAAAGGTGGTCATGGCTGCGTAAGAGATGTGATTGAACAGACGCTTAAACTGCAGGGAAACTGGATGCTTGAAGAAGATTTTTCATGGTGATATTAGCTTTTTTTAAACTGATTAGATGGCCCAACCTTCTGATGATCGTTCTTATTCAGTATCTGATAAGGTTTTCTATCATCGAAAGTCTCAACGTGCCCCATATCCTAAATCACTTTGAATTTTTCCTGGGTGTTTTGTGTTCAATTTGTCTGGCGGCAGGGGGCTATATTATTAATGATCTTTATGATATTGAGACGGATTCGGAAAACAAACCGCAGCGAATTGTCATCGGGAAAGGCATCCGTGAAAAGACTGCCTGGACCATCTACACCCTGCTAAATATTATCGCTATAGGCTCAGGTTATTTGGTGGCCAATGCTTCAGGACTCGAGAATCTTTGGCTTATTCCACCTATTGCTATGGCCCTATTGTACCTGTATTCGGTTGACCTAAAGCGAAGAGCAGTCTTGGGTAATCTATTGGTTTCGTTGTTAGTGGCTTTACCGATTTTGCTTGTGGGTGTTTTTGATGTTCTGCCGGCCGCTGGCAGTGGAGATGATGCGCTGGTTAAATCCGTCTTTCAAGTCATTCTCGGATATGCTGCCTTCGGTTTTTTTGTCAATTTTATTCGGGAGATTGTAAAGGATGCAGAAGACTATACCGGCGACAAAAAAGCAGGATATAGGACTTTGGCCATCGTGCTGGGCCGGGATCATATTAGATATGTGATACTGGTATTGCTATTTATCTTGTTGATTTTTACCGGAGCGTACAACTTGTACCTCTTTGAGAACCAGGGATCTTTAATATCAGCCCTTTATGTACTAATCCTGATCAACCTGCCCATTTTTACCATATCCTGGACGGTGATCAATGCCACAACGCGTAAGCAGTTTAAAAAGGCCGGTATGCTTATTAAGATCTTGATGTTAACGGGAATGTTATCCATGCTGGTGTTTACACTATCGGTAAAATCAATGATATAATGAAGTTCTTAGAAGATGGTAAGCGCTTAATATTAGCCAGTAATTCTCCCAGAAGACAAGAACTGCTGCGAGATATGGGATATGACTTTATCATCCGTACCATGGCCGTAGATGAAGCCCACGATGAAAAACTAAAAGCAGAGGCCATTGCCGAACATTTGGCACGAAAAAAAGCAGAAGCCCAGCTGGATATCCTTCTGGAGGGAGACATCCTTATTGCTGCCGATACCGTAGTTTGGTGTAATGATGAGTCGCTCTCTAAGGCTAAAAATGCCGAGGAAGCAAGAGATATGCTGCACAAAATATCCGGACGTACTCATGCCGTGATTACAGGAGTATGTATGCTATCGAAAATTAATCTTGAAGTATTTAGTTGCACCACCCAGGTGAGTTTTAAACCGCTGACCGACGAAGAAATTACTTATTATATTCAGCACTATCGACCCTTCGACAAAGCTGGTGCCTACGGCATTCAAGAATGGATTGGTATGTGGGCCATCGAGGAAATTCACGGCAGCTACTTCAATGTGGTTGGATTGCCAACGCATCTAATCCCAGATAAGTTGGCATTATTCATCTAAGCGCGAAGGGATATTTTGCTTTGCTTATTTTTCCGGTCTGGAATCTGTTAACTGCATGAACAACAAGCCTGGCTTACTAGTCTCTCTTATTCCGGTATTTTTCCTAATCCTGGCCCTAAGTGTCAATGTTATTTGGGTTTATGGTGATGATGCCCTGGCCGGAACCAATCAGTTTATTCTCATGCTATCTGCTGCGATAGCGGCTAGCTTAGGCATGAGCAAAGGCATTCCATTTTCTGAGATTTTAGCTGGTATCGAAAAATCGCTTGCCAGCACCACCGGCGCCATTCTGATCATACTTATGATCGGTGCTCTGGCTGGATCCTGGATGCTAAGCGGTGTAGTTCCGGCTATGGTTTATTATGGTTTGCAAATTTTAAGTCCGGGTATATTTTTGCCGGCTACGGCCGTCATCTGTGCACTTGTTTCCTTGGCCACAGGTAGTAGTTGGGGAACCACCGCAACCGTGGGCATTGCCCTGATTGGTATTGGGGAGGCCATGGGTATTTCTACCGCCATGGTAGCCGGGAGTGTAATCTCTGGTGCCTATTTTGGTGACAAAATATCCCCTCTTTCAGACACCACCAATCTTGCACCGGCCATGGCTGGAACCGATCTATTTACTCATATTCGGTACATGCTTTACACTACGCTGCCATCTTTTATTCTTACCCTGATCATCTTCGTGATTATCGGCTTAAGCTTTAGTACATCTGGAAGTGTTAAGGATATTGACCCATTGTTGGCGGAACTCGATTATACCTTTAATCTTACCCCATGGCTTTTTGTGGCGCCGGGCCTGGTAATCTTGCTCATTATTAGGAAAGTACCGGCTTTGCCGGCGATCTTAATAGGTACAATAGCCGGGGCCGTACTGGCCTTGGTATTTCAACAAGAACTGATTCACTCGCTCATCGATAATACCGATGTTGGTTGGCGCGCTACTTATCGACTTATATTTGATGCACTTACGGTGGAAACCATTATCCCGGCTGCTAATCCAATCCTATCGGATTTACTCCAAAGTGGCGGTATGGCTTCCATGATGGATACAATCTGGCTGGTACTGGCCGCTATGACTTTTGGGGGCAGTATGGAAGCCTGTGGTTTTTTGGATACCATTAGCAGATCACTGCTTAAATTAGCCAAAGGCACGGCCTCCTTGATAGCCACGACGGCCGGCACCTGCATCACCTTAAACCTCACTGCATCCGATCAATACCTGGCCATTGTAGTACCTGGCAGGATGTACTCAGAAGCTTATAAAAAGCAAGGGCTGGCACCAGAAAATTTAAGTCGTACACTTGAAGATAGTGGTACGGTAACCTCGGTTCTAATTCCCTGGAATACCTGCGGTGCCTATCAAAGTGGGGTTCTGGGAGTAGGAACATTTGCCTATTTACCATTTGCTTTTTTCAATATTCTTAGCCCTTTAATGACCATCATTTACGCCAGTTTTAACATCAAAATAAAGCGACTACCTACTAAGATGGAAAATTAATGCCCTAACAGAAATGCTGGATATTTAGTCAGAAGTATTCTAACTTAGCAGGATGACCTGGCAGAGTGATTATCATAAATTCAGCGCCTTCTTTAACCAGTTTGAGAGAGACCTTCAAAAAAAGGATCTCAATTCCCGAGCTGAGCAATCCTTAGTTGACAATCTTAATCAGGTGGTTGAGTGGGGTTGGAAGGCTCTGCAAAATTATGATTCAAGCTTAAAAGCAGGGACGGCAGCTTCCGATCTAAAGGAGGAGGAATTTTCCGGAAATCATGCTCTTATCAGACTCAAGGAGTTGTTTGTAAAAAATATTCAGATCAAATCGGCACATGATGTAGAATATTTGCAACAAAACGAATGGGAAATACGAGAGGTGATTCACCCTGCATTCAAAGAGCTGGAAAAATTTTTTGAAAATCTACCAAGAACAGAAAAGGCTGATTAACATCTTATCTTTCAGGTGGAACTTAAACTGGGTAGTTCCAAATCGCTCAGGTACATCTGAATGCTACAGCACTTCTTATCGAGCTTCTCAACAAAAGATTTGATACCGGAATTATCCTTGTGAGCGAAACTTGCATTACTCAGCTCATCCTGGAGTTGACCTAATTCTCGAAAAGACTTTTCCAGGAACAATCTATCATCCTTGCTGGCATTATACTTTTCCAACGCAGAAACAACGTCGCTTCGCACCTTAATGATTTCTCGTTGAAGCTGTGGCGATGCTCCTTTTATTGACCAGGGAATATGCTGACGGAGAATATTAATCTCGGTAATTAACTCCCTTATGGCGCTGGATGAACTACTGAGTCCCATTTTGCTGCTTTGAGGTAGTGATGAAGCTTAGAATAAAATTAGATTATCCATTCGGTAATGTCAATACCCAGCCAGGTATATTTATCAACTTAAGTAAGTGTAATTCAAACACTTATTAGAACACTAAGCCTAACAAAAACTACTCCTTAAAATTAGCGTGTTCAACTAGCTCATGCATGAGATTGTGTGAATGAGAATCTCTTTCACAACCCTTATCCTACCGGGTTTAACCCTGTATTGTTTATTCTTTTGGCATCGTTCAACACCCTTCAAAAAGGATTCTATAAAAAGACAAAGGCCGGTGAAGAGTAAATCTTCAACCGGCCTTCAGGTTAGCAGCAAAAAAAGCTGTAAATACCTGTATCGCTGATATTAGTTATCAGAAATAGTATAGGTGATCTGAATAGTAGTAGCATCATCAGCATCAAGAGCTGCATAGGCACCAGCACCACCACCGATAGTAAGCGCATAGGTCAGGTTATGACCATTGTTTACTCCATCACCAGTATAGGCACTACCGATACCGGTAATAACATTCTGGGCTGAAGTAGTGAGCGTTACTGCACCGGCAGAAGAACCCATGGTACCATCACCATTACCCGCATCCGCAGCAGCGGTTACAGCCAGAGCCATACCACCAGGAAGGGTTCCACTGGAAATAAGCGCTGAAATGTCGCGAGTTGGATCGTTAGCGGTACTCTTAATAGAAGAGTAGTTCAACCAAATGTCAGAATTTGTCTGACCCGAGAAGTCGATAGGAAGACCAGCCTCTGTAGGAGCAGTTGGTCCCAGGTTGATTGAAGTACCAGAGGATGCTTCAAGGTCAACCAGTGCAACTTCAGGGATCGAGATAACTACGTCGTGTACGTCGTCGTCATCATCCTGAGCATTTACGGCAAAAGAGGTAGCTAAAAATGCTACTAAAAGAAACTTGTTTAGATGTTTCATGACTTGAGATTTTGATTGTGAGTAAAGAATTAAAACTGTTTTTCAAATCGTTGGAGCAAACATACCTGCTCACCGAGATTCGCGAAATAGTAGGCCATACCGGATAACGAGGATTTCGTGCGTTTCATCGAAAAGCAAAATTCCTATACTGCTGATTATTAGATAATTAAATTAATTCCTGAGAGTCACCATAGTTGGTTATCAGTAACTTGCGATTTATCGTGTAGAATAAGAGCATCATCGCAATAATTCGCTGATGGGATCATTTTAGTATCTCATTTTCTACAGGTAGCCGATAGCAAGCATGCATTAGTGTGATAACCAGTATCTTTACCTCCATGTTTTTCGACAAGGTCAGCTTCATTCTTCGGGTAATTCTACTCTCATCTTTCACCTTCACCTGTCTCTCATCACTTGTTGCACAGGATGATAAACCCATTGATGGTAGTAAGATGCCCTATGCCCGCATGGAGAAATTATTGCGGAAGGGAGGGATTGAGAATAGCTCGGATATTGACCGTCTGCGGTCAACTTGTATAGATAAATCGGAATTGAGTAATTATAGCTATCACTCTAAGACCTATTTCATCGACGCCCCGATAGAAGAGGTTTGGGAAGCATATAAAACCGTTAGTCCGGCTGAAGCCTGGCAGGGCAATATTGGCAGTTTTGCCTTCATGTATTCGCGGTATACTGGGGAGCTAAAGTATATTAAGGATGATTTTCCCGGCATTGAAGAAGGTCAGGTCATCTTTTTAAACCTCCGCTTTTTAAGAGGCATTGTGAATTTGGCGGTAGGTCAGGAAGTTATAGAAATTAATGATGAAGAAAAGCTGCTTAAATTCTGTTATTTGGAAAATGGTGCTTCTGATGGTTCACAAAGCGTGCAGCTTCATCCTACTCCCGACGGACGCACGAGGGTAATTCACCAAACCTATTATCGCAGTAATTCAGAATTTAGAGACCAACATCTTTATCCCTTGCTTCACTCCTTAATAATAAAGGAATACCATAGCAGCATTGCCTCTATGGTAGAGCGGTAGAATTATCCTTGATTTTTGATGGCCGGAGTATCGGATTCGAATAGGGTCGGTTCAGTCTAGAATGCACATCCCAAGCTCGCATACCATCACTGAGGGTAAGGTAGATTCTGTAATGCTCGTAATCTTTTGGAATTTCTAGGCTGGTTTGAGTTTTATGGCCTTTACCCTTTAATTCCAGATAATTTCCATATTTATCTGTCCGAGCCAGATACCAGGAATAATTGTAGTTACGCGGGTTTTCCTCATCCGCTATGATCCATTTCCCTTCTTCATTTTTTATGGCTACATGATATTCAAGGACTTGATAGGCATAAACCGGTCTGGCTGGGGTAATAATCCTAAGGTCTAGTTCCTTAATGAAGACACTATCCGTGCTTTTCCACCGCTTCATGAGATGGAAATAATCTGGTTTGAAGTGACCATTAATGTCCAATAGCCCGGATAGACTGGCATAATTAGCCGTGCGCTGATCTTTGTAATGTTCAATAAAGCTCAACCTCTCATCGAAGTAAGAAGCCATATGAGGTGCTATGGAGCTCACGAAATATTCTTGCTTAACTCTGGAAAGTTTTGGGATAATCAGCGAGTCTCGTGCTTCTACCCTGATTCCAAAAGCACTAATACCCGGTATCTGAGACGCCAGGTAATTCATATCAGAATCTATCGAAACACGGAGTGCCAGATCCAGGGTAACCGGCCGTGCAGGATCAAGACTACGGATATTTTCTACCAGGCGATTTACCCATTTTAAATAGGCCTGTTGCTGATAGAAAAGGGCCGGTTTATGGTATGATTCACTCAAACCCTGCCAAACACCATTTCCCAAATTCCAGGCAATAATATGCGGTTCATCCGCGTATCTTTTTACCGCCTTTAATATCCTCGCTTCAAGCTCCGCAAGCTTATCCTGATCATTTACATAATCGAGGTGATCCGGTACCCAAAAAGAATACATGATGTCCATTTCATTCTCTGCAGAAGCCCGCAGGGCATTCCTATCGTAGATACCCGGTCCGTACCACTTTACGGATTGCGCTCCCAGCTTCTTTATGCTGCCGAAATCCTTCTCTGCGGTGCGCATTGAGAGCTCATCGTAATTCCCTTTCCAGTCTTTACCCTTGTGAAAGTTAATACCGCGGATCCTGTTAGTTTCTAGAGATATTGCGCGCCTATCCTCAAGATGGACAGGTGGATTATTTTCAGGCATCGCCTCCGGGAGGAGAACCATGGATCGGCCAAAGTGCGTTTTTAACGCATTTAGAATACGTCCTTCATCTTTCATGGACCAGTCTAAACTTGCATAGGTTGCTGCTGCATGGCCCGGTATGTTCTCATCTGAGGAATCTTCGAATATCACCAAGCCACGAATTTCAGGATGCTCGTCCTCTATACTTTCAAAAGCATCCTTAAACCATTTCAGCTGTCTGCCTTTGTCTTCCAGAGATCCAAATTCGGCAAGCATTACCGGTAACTGATGATCAAATATTCCGGTACTGTCGTACGAGGAATAGAGCTTTTCAAAACTCTTCCATTCACTCCCCTTATTCATTTCATAATAGTTGAGCAAAGTCAAGCCTATCCAATCAACATAGGGTGAACCGGGAAAGAAGGCTTCTGCCGACTCTGCGTGCCAGGGATTCCAAACCCATATTACATTGTCAGCGTCTCTTTCCGTAAAAATATTCTGAGTCCGAATCCAGGCCGCTTTATACTGGCCGGGGTCGAGCAAACCCTTTTCAGACCATGGATACTGGGGATTATCGGGTTCGTGAGCGAAACGCAGAAATACCGGTTTATTAAGTGATTTAAACCTATCTGCCATGCTGGCAATAAAGTCATCAAAATTTCCTTCCGCAATCAGTTTAAAGGTCTCTCCTTCCCTGAATTTTTCATCTGAGAAAGTAGATATCCATGGTTCCCAGGTAACCAGAGGAAATGCTTTTGAATCATATATCTCATGGAAATACTCGGCTGGAAATTGCCTGACTGAATCTTCGGTCCACGCCAGGTAGAATGGCATTAAATTCATCTCTATTCCATAACTGTCTTCCAGCTTTTTAACTTCTTGGATACTCGTAATTCCAACCTCAGCAGAAGACGGGCTGTACACCCCTGTGTAGAAGGGATGTGTCTGAAAATGATCATAGGCTTGAGGGCCGGGACTGAACTTATAAAGAAACATGCTCACCAATGTCACCAGTACGGTTAAAGGCAATCCCGCACGTCTGAATCCTGAGTAGAGGGAGTGGCGGACAAACCATGCATTGCGACTTACTCGCTCCACACCCTTCATCGCCCCATCAAAGAATTGTTGCCTTTTTCTGAACTCACGAATTTTAGGCTGAAGGCCAGCCACCACCATAAAAGCCATAAAGCCGGTGTTAAATATGGCCAGCGACGCCATTACCAATGAGAAAGGACTCCAGTCAATGGAAAGCCCATATACTACCGCGGCCAAGGAAGCCAATCCCACAATAATATTGGGCATATTTAAAAGCAGAGTATTGCCTTCTTTACCATCTTTTGGGGTTGGATCATAGGGCACTTCTACTTTGAAAAAAGTAAATACGACGCCCAAAATATTGATCCACCAGGTACCAATATGTAATACGCCACCGATTAGGTGAAAACCTCTTTCCGATTCTTCCATCACCCATCGCTGTACAAAGTGCCGAATCAACAAGGTGGTACACATAAAGGGTGTAGCCACCAGCATCAAGTGCATTAAGTCCACCTTCATGGGAATGAGGTTAAAAACTAATGCGAGAATGGGAATAAGAAAATTTAGAAGAAACACGAAGCCCGAGAAGTAGTGAAAGGGAATAGTCCCATAGTGCAACTTCTGATTGCGCGTAAATGTCTTAAATAGTTTAGGGTAAACCTTGACCAAAAGGTCAGTAGTTCCTTTAGCCCATTTTAACTGCTGCTTATAATAACCACTTAGCGTGGATGGAACCAGCCCCCTGGCAACAATTGCCGGTTCATATACTGATTTCCAACCTTTTGCATGAAGTTGCATGGCGGTATGCATATCTTCTGCCAGTCCTGCCGCATGCCCGCCAATGGAATCCAGTGCCTTTCGCCTAAAAGTGCAATTGGCACCAATCGCCTGAACGGTGCCGTATTTGTTCATGGTCATCATCATCGGACCATAAAACTGAAAAGTCTGTTGCGCGGCACCTTTGGCAACTAAGCTTTCATGTTTGTTTTTATAGGCCTGTACCACCTGCACAAAACCTATTTTCGGATCCTCAAAATGAGGCAACACCTTATGAAGAAAATTGGGATTAGGTACATGATCCGGATCCAAAATCACACAGATGTCGCCGCGGGATTTTTGCAGGGCATTGTTGATATTTCCGGCTTTGGCGTCTATTAAGTTATCTCTGGTAACATAGTGAATTCCCAATTCCTTACAGAGTTTTTTTATGCGTGCTTCGCCAGCGTCATCGCACAAATAACTCTCATGGGGATATTTAATATTCTTTATTGCCCGCAGAGTTTCTTCAACCATCTCATAGGGCTCACCTTCACAGTAAGTGGTAAAAACATCAACCTTAAATGCTGTTTTCAGATGAGGTTTATCTGGTACGGTGATAAAAAAGTAATGATACCACTCATGCAGTATCCTCAATAATAAATACACCATAGTAGCGATAACCAACCAATACAGCGGTGCATACCCTATATGCATTGGTCGCAACAGCCACTTCATCATATAAAGCATTGAGGCCACCCCGATCAGAATCATTATTCGGAGCGCTGACTTCTCCCCGCGCCTGGGCGATCGAATATTGGTTATGCCCTGCTTCATTGCACTACTAAAAATGTGGTGTTGATAAGGCTTGCTCCTCCACTACCGGAATCACTCACCTTTGCAAAAAGTCGATAGGATCCTTCCCTTGACGGTGCAACAAACTTCAGATCACGCTTGGCTTTAACCTGTATCAGACCTTCGAGGGGTGCAGGTTTGTAATTGATAGCACGATAGTCAAAGTGCCAGGAATCAGGTAGAATTTCCCATTCTGTCTCCAACAAATCATCTTCGTAATCATAGGCAAATAAGTGGGCTTGTACCAATTCTCCCGGATTGAGGATGATGTTATCCTGAGAAGATTTTCCATTTAACAATAAGCTATCCGTAACCACAATGCGATTGCCGGGTTTCTTGCCTGTCCATATTTCCTCGAGCGCTTGTAGAGCAGGAGTTGGTTTGCCATCACTGGTGAAAAGACTAAACCAACTGTGCGTATGTTCCTGCTTCTGTCCCCAATAAAAAACACATGATCCTAAAAAACGTGGATCGGAATGAGGGATGAATTCCTGATAGTACTGTACATACTTTCGCGCTTTGGCAGAACCGCTTTTTTCAATAGGCGTGTCCCACTTAGTGTCTGCTGATTCCCAGGGACCCCGTATTGCCCATTCAGCCAGAAAGTATGGCATGTCAAAAAACCAATTATAGAAGGCTGACATTTGCTTCAGGGTTTTTATTCTGCCAAAAGTGTTTATACCGACGAGGTCTAGCTGAGGTACACGAAATTTGAAGTAGAGCAGACGCTTTCTCTGAAAGTTAGTTATCGTAGTGGTTACTGGATGATTTGGGTCTTCTTCATGAATCATATCAACCAAATCTTCAAAGGCCAACCACATTTTCCTGGGAAAGAACAATTCCTGAAAAGATGCGCGATATGAAATCTCATTACCGAGACACCACATGAGTAAGGCGGGGTGATCCCGATAACGTTGAACCGATTCTTTAATCGCATCATACTGTTCAGCTACCATGAAACTATCGGTGTAGTCCATTTCCAAATCTCCCATCATCCATATTCCCGCAATCACGGCCAGGCCATGCGCCTCGGCACTATCGAGAATCTGTCCCAGATTATTGGTGTCATAAACCCGGATGGTATTTCCACCCATGCGTTTTAGCCTTCCCAGGTGTTCATGACCGGCAACGCCTTGAATTACAAATGGCTCCCCATTTCTTAAAATAGTGTAAACCCCATCTGCCTTGATCACCTCTACCACAGGCTGATGATGAGAGGATACGCTATTGCTGGAGCATGCAGTACTTGCTGTGAATAGTGTGATTAAGGATAGGTTAAATAAAAGGAATCTGGCTCCCCTTTTGATTCTGAAATAGAACATCAGAATCGGAAGATTGAGAATACACACCCATGCAAAGCTTAACCGGGTGAGTGAAGTGGCCGCTAACCGCGTTTCCAAACCGAGAGTTTTCAATTGTTTCATCACCCTGAGGTGACCTCCCAAAGATACACGGTCGCTTAGGCCAAAAGCTACATTTTGAATTGCTAAGTGCTTACTATCAGCTATTTACAGTATGGAATGGCGATAATTGAATCGGTTATCGACCTGGTTTCCAATGAAGTGCAGTGGATAGGTTTCTGAAATGAAAGACTATCAGATGAGCGTGGTTTAACCGAATGTCTATTGCGGCTCCCCTTTTCTTACGTACTTAATATCCAGCATGTTAAGAGCGTTACCTTCCAGGCCTCTCAGGTGCTTGGGATAAAAGCGTAAGACTTGATCATAATAAAGTGGGATGACCGGAGCTTCTGACATTACCAGACTATCCATGGCCAGGTATAATTTCCGTCGTTGAACATCATCAGAAATACTCAGAGCCGTGTTGTAAAGACTGTCGAAAGATTCATTTGAAAAGTGAGTATAATTTGGTCCATCTGGTGTGTGATTCTCGGAATAAAACAAGGATAAGAAGTTCTCAGCATCAGGGTAATCTGCAATCCAACTGGCTCTAAAAAAAGGCACTTTGCTGGTGGCTATGGCTTGTCTCAGCGTTGACGGGGGACTTACCTCTACTGATATTCTGACGCCGAGGTTTGCCAGTTCTCCCTGAATAAATTCACAGAGATCGAGATAGGAACTATTAGTCTGTAAGACAATTCCGGTTAAGCCATTGCCCTGGGGAAACCCCGCTTCTGCAAGTAATTCAAGCGCTTTATCCGGATCATACTCATACCCGTAATTAGCATCGGCATTGTATGATGGTAAACCCGCCGGAATCATACCTTCAGTAGCCGGCCTACCGATATCATTGCGCAAGTACTTCATCATTTTCACTCTGTCAAACCCCATATTCAAGGCACGTCTTACCCGAACATCCAGCAAGGGTGAATCAGCTGCAGCATGTGCTGGGTTTACCATAAAAGCCAGGTACTCTGTGTTCAGATAATCCTGTCTATATAGGTCAAACTCTTCAGCATACTTATCCTGTAAACGACCATCGAAGCTTAAGAGCTCATCCTTATACGATGCATCCAGACCTGATAAGAAATCCAACTCACCTTTAACAAATTCCATAAAGGCAGCTTGTTTATCCGGTATAAAACTTATTGCAATGGCTTCCAGATAGGGTAGCTTTTGACCTATTGAATCTTCTTCAAAGTATTCTGGATTACGCCTTAATACGAGCTTTTCATTCTCGATCCAAAGCTTAAAATAATAAGGTCCTGTTCCTACCGGGTGCGATCTGAATCTCTTGCCATAAAAAGAGACGGCTTCACGCGGAACTACTGAAGCATACTTCATGCTTAATAGCCCCAAAAAAGGAGGAAAAGAATGCTGGAGCCTTAATATCAATGTGCTGTCATCCCGGGCTTCTGCCGACTTCAGATTCTGAAAAATCCAGCTCCCCGGTGCGGCTAACTCAGAGCTGCGCAATCTGTTAAAACTGTATACAAAGTCATCCGCTGTCACCCTCCTCTCGTCAATGGTACTAAAGCAGGAATCATCGTGAAACAGCACATCATTTCTCAAGTGAAATATGTATTCCCTTCCTGAATCAGCAATCTCCCAGGAGCTGGCAATACAGGGTTGCACCATCAACTGGTTATTCATTTGCACCAGTCCGTTAAATACCTGATTTACTGGCCATAGGTTCGCTTGATTCTTAGCAAAAGCCGGATCCAAAGATGTGATATTGGCATTTTCATTGTATCTGAACACTTCATGATCTCTTTGCAAATCCACTCTTCCTTTACACGCAACCAGCAGGCATGTCAGCATCAGCATAGTGCCTAACGAGCAAACGCTCTTCTTCCATTCACAAAAAACCCTCCCTGAGATGTTCATCATTCCGCGATCTGTTCTATTGGTATGTTAGACTGGAGAAATCTCATTTAACTTATGGCTTCTATCTGCTGTAAAATGGACAAAGCCATTTTCTTTCTTGATTCATGAGTCCACCCGGCAATATGTGGACTTAGCACCGTCCGGTCTGATTCTATTAAATACTTAAAATCTTCTGGCAAATCACGATCAAAGAAATTCTCAAAGGAAGTGCTCTCATATTCCAAAACATCCAGACAAGCCCCTAAGACCTTTGAACTCTTCATGGCCTTGATCAAGTCTGTGGTCCTTACCACCTTGCCCCTGGATGTATTTATCACGTAAATATCTTTCTCAAATCTGTTTAAATATGCTTCATCAACCATGGCTCTGGTTAGGTCTGTTTCCGGAACATGAAGACTTAGAATATCTGCATACTTGAAAATATATTCCATTTCAACTTCTTTAACGTGAGCATCGCCAAAACCAGATTTATAAAGGTCATAGGCTAGTACCTGAACATTTAGTCCGGATAATTTCTGAGCAAAAGCAGAGCCCATCTGACCGTAACCAACTATACCGACTATCTTTCCATCTAACTCTGTACCCCGGTTCTCCTCTCGCCGCCAAATACCGCTTCTTACCTCATTATCCGCTACCCGGAGGTTATTTAATAACATCAAAAGCATGCCCAGCGCGTGTTCGCCTACCGCGGTACGGTTTCCTTCAGCCGCTCTGAAGCACCGGACTCCTAAATCTGTTGCATAGGCTACATCTATATTTTCCATACCTGCACCAACCCTTCCAATAAATTTAAGTTGTGGTGCGGAATCCAAGAAATCGCGATTTACACTAATTCTGCTTCTCAAAATTAAGCCACTTATTTCTTCTGTTTTTTGCAACAATGTCGACAAAGGCGAAGTATAATCTTCAATCAACTCATAACCCAATCTTTCAAGACCATGGTAGAGGATTGGGTCTACTTTATCTAGGATTAAGACTTTCACAATCTATTATTTGAAGGAAGTTCCGGAATAGTTGACTCGCCATCGCGATTGGCTCGAAAGTGCGGCGACATAATCTCAACCCCTGCCTTGGCAAATTCGTCCTGAATTAAGGCGTGTAGATCACTGTAAATTGCTGCCTGATCCTGTGGGCTTTCAGTATATGCATTGATCTGGTATCTCACATAAAAATCATCTAAGGCAGTTTGCAGTACAAACGGTGGCGGGTCCTTTTTGATTAAGGGTGTTTTTGCTGCGGCATCCTTCAATAACCGATGGACAAGACGCCAGTTCACATCATATCCTATAGTAACTTCCGAATTGATGATCAGACCTCCGTGCTCATTTGAGGAGAGACTAAAATTGATGCTTTCACCCGCCATCACCTTGCTATTGGGTACCGTCACAATTTCATTCTTGATGGTCTTAATTCGAGTAACCAACAAGTTTTTCTCAACCACATCTCCCACTACCTCTCCAATACGCACCCGGTGACCAACTTGATAGGGCCTCATATAGGTGATCACCATTCCTGAAACAATATTGGCTATGGCTGAGGAGGATCCCAAGGTAACCAGTAATCCGAGAAAAACGGTAATACCCTTGAAGGCAGGGCTATCTGAACCAGGCAAGTAGGGCCAGATAATAACAAACATAAAGGCGTATAGCAGTACACTTAATAATCTTGCCGTGGGTACAGCCCAGTCTGGATAAAAACCCGGCAGACTTAGCTTTTCTGTTTTAATATCCCCGGCAATGTGATTGATTCCTCTGACAAAAAAACGTACCAGAAGAAAGATGAGAATTATTGTGAAGAGGCTGGGAATATAATCTACAATTCCCCTTACCATATCCTTGAGCGGGTCAAGAACAAAATCGATGAGCATTTCGGCTATACCTTCTGTCCAGGGAAACAGATTTAAGATCAATGGTAAGGTAATATAAAACACCACCACTAAAAACAAGATCCGAAATACGTTGAGTACAAAAATCACTAGGGAATGCATGCGATCCTTACCCAACAATTCATACTTCTTAATTCTTAATCCATTGAGATATTTTGAAGATGATTTTACCAATCGCCATTTTAGGTACCTGAATAACCTATTGGTGATAAAAACGACTATGATGAAGATGAGTAGGACTGCAATACTGATCGCGATTTCACGGATAATTCCAGCAAATCCTTTGGTAGCTCTGTACTTTTCAATGGCCCCGTTGATTTTGAGAACGGAATTTTTGGCAACCAGGCGCTTATCCTCTAATCCTTCGCCCAGGGCATCCAGGGCGGTTATTTTAATTATGTAAAGGCTGTCATATAGTATGAACACTCCATCCAGAGTATCCTTTAATTTTAACCTTCGCTTATCATATTTTGGTAGGTTGGCAATGCTCCGTATTCTCTGGTTGGCTAGTCCCGCTCTCTCTCTGGCAGATATGGTTGCCGAAGATTCATAGAGAAAAAAGAGCGTGTCTTCCTCCAACTTCACGCTTCCTCTTAAATCTACCAGTCCGGAATCTATTCCAACCAAGTTGCTATCCTGAGCATCTAGTGAATAAAAACTCAGCGCAATAATTATAAACAGAAGTAGTCTTCGAATAGCCTTTTTGAAGTAAAACATCATCAGAATCCCAATATGGCTCGTCCAATCATGAAGTAGATAAACAGACCTAAAATATCATTAAGAGTGGTAATAAATGGTCCGGTGGCCAATGCAGGATCGATCTTGTATTTATCCAATAAGAGCGGAACAAATGTTCCAACCAAGGCCGCTACAATGATTACGGCAATCAGCGAGGAGGCCACGGTCATTGCCATTTCGGTGCCATATCCTAGAATTAAACTAGAGGCTATTATAACTACTCCCAGGATCAATCCGTTAACCACCCCCACACCCAATTCCTTAAATAGTCGGTTGGAGAGTGTTCCCATATTGGCTTTGCTGGCCAGGCCTTGCACGATGATCGCGGAAGATTGCACACCCACATTACCGCCCATGGCAGCTATTAGAGGGATGAAAAAGGCTAGTTTAGGAATGGCCGCCAGGTCATCTTCAAATCTACCTATTACCCAGGCAGCGGCTATACCCCCAAACAGTCCAATAAGCAGCCAAGGTAAACGCGCCTTTACGACGGTTCTCATGCGATCATGGGATTCGACATCACCGGTTAATCCAGATGCATAAGCATAGTCTTCCCTGGCTTCATCCCTGATTACATCCACCACATCATCAATGGTAATTCTACCTAGCAGGTGATTATCCTCATCAATAACCGGTAAAACCAACAAATCATATTTCTCCATTTTACGCGCCACATCTTCTGCATCTTCGGTAGCCACCACCGTGTTCACAATGTCTGTATACACCTCACTTATAGGAGTTTGCGTGGAGGTGGTTAGTAATTTTTTAAGAGAAAGCGTTCCCAATAATTGGTTGTCATCGTCAACCACATAAATGGAGTGAACCTGCTCCACCTTTTCAGCCTGCTGGCGCATCTCTCTCACGCATTGCATCACCTTGAGGTTTTTGTTCACCTTGATTAACTCCGTGGCCATAAGTGCACCGGCCGTGTTTTCGGGATATACAAGTAGACTAGATAGACCCTTAGCCTCTTCGGGGTCTTCGATATTGTTCAATACTTCCCGCCGCTTAGAAATGGGCAGTTCATTGATGACATCGGCTGCGTCATCAGAATCGAGATGCTCTACCAGATCCCGGGCAATCTCACGTCCGGAATACTCTTCTAAGATCTTGGATCTTAACTCATCGTCTAGCTCAACAATAGCATCCGCGGATTTCTCGTCATCCAAAACGGAAAAAAGCAATCGCGTAGTTTCCAGGGGAAGGTTTTGCAACACCTCCGCAATATCAGCATGGTGCATCTCGTTAATCTCCGGTAAGCGATCATGCAATTTACCTCCGTCTATATCTTCGCGGAGTTGCTCCAGAAATTCTTTTGAGATCTCAGGTTCCATCTTCATTTAGTCTATTAGCAATATCTATATAGTCTGAAAGGCTCAACTGCTCTGCTCTTTTGTCAAAAAGTGGAGTGGCAGTTAAATCGGTGGATAAGTTAAGGGCTTTTAAGGCATTTCTCAAGGTCTTTCTTCGCTGGTTAAACGCCATCTTTACCACCCGGTATAAAGCCTTCCGTTCAAAATCCAACTTATCTTCTCGCCTCACCAGTCTAATCACCCCAGAACGTACTTTGGGTGGGGGTATAAACTCTTCCGGTTCAACGGTAAAAAGATATTCAGAATGATAGTAGGCAGCGGTTAGCACACTTAAAATACCATAAGTCTTACTTCCAGGACCCGCCGCTATTCTATCCGCCACCTCCTTTTGAAACATGCCCACCATTTCTTTCACGAGATCAGGATTCTCAAGAATTTTAAAGACAATCTGACTCGAGATATTATAGGGAAAGTTGCCAATAATGGATAAAGGTGGCGGAAACATGCTTTGCAAATGGAGTTTTAAGAAATCATCCCGATGAATTCTATTTTCTTCGATTATTCCCTGTTCAATAAGGTATTCGGCCGCATCATGATCCAACTCAACCACCTCCAGATTAGGAAATCGCGAAACCAAATCCCTGGTTAGCACCCCCATTCCCGGCCCAACTTCCAGCACAGCATCGGTTTCCTCTGCCGTTAAGGCACTAAGGATACGCCGGGCGGTGCCAGAATTCTTAAGGAAATGCTGACCTAAAAACTTCTTGGGCCTAATCATTATGTGGATTTATAGGCAACGAAGGTAAAGGAATGCAGGGACACTAAAACCATGTGCGCCGCAGCAGATTTGCGGCTTATCGAAAGAAGTCTGCCATTAGTCTATGCGTGTATATGTAATAGAAATCCGACATCATACCTTTACATTATTATTGGAAACTGCTCCATATGTACTTAACTGATAATATACTTGATTCAGGTATGTCTACGCCCATAGCAGAGGGCATGACTAAGCTGGTAACGGCAAGCGGTGATATTGTATTTAATACAGGCTCATTTCAGCTAATACCCGTACAAAGCAGCATGAGCCTAACCGGTGGCCTGGAGTGGACGGCTGCCACCTTATTGATCATGATTGGTCTGGTAAGTTTGAGAATTCTCCTTACCAAAAACAAGATGCGCAAAGAGTTGAAACAACTCTCAGAAATAGAAAAATACAGATAAAAATTTGGTTTGGTTAACAGGTATGTTAAACATGAGAGCGGGCCTTCCTGTGGAAGGCCCGTTTTTAATTAGGAACTTAGTCCTGCCCTTCGCAACAAGGCAGCCGGGTCAGCCTCTCTACCTCTGAATTCACGATAGAGTGTCTCGGGATCCACACTCCCACCCGCAGCGAGCAGTTTTTCAAACTTCTCAGATACTTCAGGATTGAATATTCCCTGTTCCGAAAAGAATTCAAAGGCATCCGCGTCGAGCACCTCTGCCCACTTATAGCTATAATAACCCGCACTATAACCTCCCTGAAAAATATGACTGAAGGACGCAGAAGTATTGGTGCCTTCTACGCGGGGTAGAATATCCATGTCTGCAATTGCTTTGTATTCAAAATCCGCCACCGAATTAATCTCCGCAGGATCTTTCGTATGCCAGGCAATATCAAGGCTCGCCAGTCCTACCTGTCTCAATGTGGCATATCCTTCCATAAATGTTGCACTGCCTTTCAGACGAGCCACCAACTCCGAAGGTATTAGCTCACTGGTTTTATAGTGCCTGGCGAATAAATCGAGACATTCTTTCTCATAGCACCAATTCTCCATAATCTGTGATGGAAGCTCTACAAAATCCCAAAATACGCTGGTTCCACTTAAACTTCCGTAAGTACCTCTGGCCATCATGCCGTGTAAAGCATGGCCAAATTCATGAAACAAGGTCAGGACCTCATTAAAGGTCAATAAAGAGGGCTTGGTGCTGGTGGGTTTGGTGAAATTACACACAATGCTGATCAGCGGACGTATATCCCGACCCTCTTTTACTTTTTGACTGCGGTAGCTGGTCATCCAGGCTCCATTGCGCTTACCAGCTCTAGGAAAGAAATCAGCATAAAACACCGCTAAATGTTTACCGGATTTATCTAATACTTCAAAGGTCTGAACATCCGGATGATACTTTTGAATATCACTCCGTTGCTTAAATTCCAGACCGTACAATCTTTTAGCCACTTCAAAGGCTCCCTGAATCACCCTGTCTAATTTGAAGTATGGTTTTAGCACTTCATCGGTAATCTGAAATTTTTCCTGCTTTAACCTCTCCTTATAATAAGCTAAATCCCACTTTTCTATTCTGTTTATCCCATCTAATTTCTTAGCAAATTCACCGAGCTCATTTAACTCATTTTCTGCGGCCGGTCTGGCTACTTCATAAAGCTGTTTAAGGAAAGTTTTTACCCTGGCCGGATTCTTGGCCATTCTTTCCTGTAACATATACTCTGCATGGGATGAAAAACCCAGTAAAGACGCTCGCTTCTGACGCAGTTCTACAATACCTTTAATGACCTTTTCATTGTTGCAGCTGTTTTTCTGGAAGGCTTTACTGCCAAAGGCTCTGAATAACTGCTCTCTGAGCATTCTGTTGCTGGCATAGGTCATGAAAGGTATGTAGCTGGGATAGTTTAAGCTTATCAACCAACTATCTTTTCTACCCTTTTGTTCTGCAGCTTCTGCTGCAGCTTCAATTGCTCCCTCCGGTAAACCATCAAGATCTGATTTATCAGAAATCCATAACTCATAGGCTTTGGTTTCCTCTAGTACGTTCTCTCCAAACTGAAGTGATAGTCCTGCCAATTCTTTATCTATACTTCTGAGCTTCTCCTTGCCTTCTTCATCCAAAAGTGCCCCATTATTTTTAAAGGCCCGGTAGGTTTTATCCAGCAGCATTCTCTCCTCCTTACTCAAGTTTTGCGGGGCTGAATTATAAACTGAACTAATCTTTTTAAACAGAGGCTCATTGAGCATAATATCGTTGCCATACTCGCTTAGCAGTGGACTAAACTCTCTGGCAATCTTCTGAATTTCATCATTGGTTTCTGCACTATTGAGATTGTAAAAAATCTCCGAAACTTTCGAAACCAGTTCGCCGGTATTCTCCAGAGCCTCAACCGTATTCTCAAAACTAGGTGGTTCGTCGTTCGCTACTATAGCCGCCACTTCGCTCTTTGCCTTTTCTATCGCTTTTTTAAGAGCTGGGAGAAAGTGTTCCTCCTTGATAAGATTAAACGGAGGAGTATCAAAGGGCGTATTAAATGAGGTGAGTAATGGATTCATGAAAGACTTTTAATCGGGAATTATCAAAATTGAGCCTCAAAACTACTAAGCTTAGTGTGATTGGATGTATGTTTATTTAAATAATATTGCTACACTCATTACCTTTAAGCACTCGATAAAACTATTTTATACGGAATTGATTCGATCGGAATTTTTAAGTGAGCTCAGAGCCAGAAGTCGTGCTGTTCGGAATGACATTCAGCAGCACTTTTATTTTATGGAAGGCGAAGATTTGCGCCGCAGACCGGCGAAGAATAAATGGAGCGTCATTGAAGTGTTTTCTCATATCAATTTAGTGCAAGGGTATTACTTAAAGAATATCAGAAAGGCACTGGAGAACGCTCAGGAAGTGAATCATGATGAAGTAAAGCACAGTTGGTTTGGCCACCAGGCTATAAAGTTCATGACGCCAAAAGATGGTCAAATAGGTATGAAGATTAAAACCTTCAAAAAAATAGATCCCATTGCACGGGCCAAAAAGGGGGTTGCGCTTGATGAAAAGGTGATTTTTCAGGATCTCATCAATGATATCGAAGAGTTGGAGGAGTTGATGATCAAAGCCTACGATTACGATCTTGAAACTGAAAAAGTGCCCACCTTGGTTTCATGGCTGAAAATAAATATTGCCGACGCGCTGGAATTTAATCTCGCTCATACAGAACGGCATCTGCTTCAAGCCCGTAAAGCAGCAAATTTGGAGAATTAGTCAGGTTATTAGTTTAGTTGGTTTATTTGGTGGACTGGCCGAATAAGTTGATCGAGCTTTATAGGATCACCACTGATTATATTCTCGGTACCGACACCTTCTTCAAACGCCCCTCGGCTGCGCTAAAGGCCTTGTTAGACATTGGTCATCCGTCACCCAACCATCATTGCCACTTTGATCATATCGCGCTATTGCACTACGATTCTAGAATCACCCCGGTAATTATCGCCTTCAATCAACAACAAATATATTCCAGAGTCAAAATTGATGGGAAGGATGAAATTGGAATTATGGCCTGCAAAATCTCCACTCCTAAGAAGTTTTCCGGAAGAAGAAAGAATCTTATAATTACACGGAGCGGGATTAGGCAATGTAATTTCCAAATCTTGTCCCTGGCTAATCGGTACGGGGTAGGTTTTGATTGATAAATAACCCCATTCAGATTGACCAAACGCCGGATTAATGAAATAGCAACGCGATGTATCAACGCAGCCATTTAACTCAATTTGTACGGCATAATTCCCAATACTCGCAGGTGTAAACAAGGCTTGGGTTTCACCCGGCACCGGGTCATAATTTGCATCGCAATTCAGCCATTGGTAATTGGCGCCATTCATGTTGGCCTGCAGAGACTTTGGATTAACCGTAATACTGGTGTCAATGCTAGTGACAGTGAGGTCTACCTCAATAATGGTATCGCATCCTACTGACGCAACCAGGGTATCGTAATAAACACCGGTTGTAGTCCAAACATAATTTCCGCTTGGCGATAAGAGGCTATCGCAGGCAGAAACGGTATCCTGAATCATGGCTGCTGCAGAAGTCATGCTAACTCCGGATACCCAATTTGAGGTGGTGCCGCTTAAAGCAAAGTTGCTTAATGTACCATTGTTGCTACCCGTTTCATTGTTTAAAGTGGTAACTCCTGCATTACTTCCTCCAGCTATCCCTTGATTAAATTTATAATAGAGCATTAAGCCTGTAGGGAGGGAACAGAATTCCTGGTTTTTATAGGTATTAATATCATTCTGACTCCTGACCGTATTCCAAATTCTAACTTCATCAAGGGTTCCCTCAAAATAGTTAACTCCATCGTTGCGTTGACCCAGAAAAACACCGGTACTAGCCGTATTCACAGGTACGGTAGTATTCTGGCTAGTTTCCAATTGGCCATCGATGTACATGGTAAACTTGGTAGTGGCACCATTATCATAGGTGATGGCCACATGATGCCAGTTGCCGTCGGCTATTGATTGAGAACTATTGAACCCGTTGCCGCCAACTTCGATGCGTAGCAATCCGAAGTTGATAAGATTAAGTGTAAAACGCGAACCTAAAGGAGACATCACGCCATAATCTATGATTACTTGCTGGGTAGCCTTGGAATTTGAAGTTTTTATCCAGCATTCTACTGTGCGATCAGCAGAACCTATCGGTCCCCCAAAAGCTGTTGTAACATGGTCATCCACCCCATCAAAATGCAGTGAATTCTGTGCTGCCAGCGTTGCACCTGCCACTAACAGAATGCTCAATAAGCTTAGTCTCATAATCCATTGGTATTGAAGAATCAAGATAAAACAATTTGGCTGAACAGGCGGGGAGCTTTGTCCGTGAAACCTGGCAAGTCAATTCACTGGTTGATGGATTACAGGGCTATTAAATATTAAGTCATTGAACTGGTTCGGTAATCCTGAAACATTCGCCAAATAAAAAAGCCCCTCACGCGATGCGCAGGGGCTTTTAAAATATTCAATTAAGCCTTACTGAATAATCTTAATCCAAAGATCACCAGCATAGCGGCCATTTATATTGGTAGATTTTGCTCTGTCCGCACCTTCATAAGTGTCGAACTTCATCAGATAAACATAGTAATAGAAATTGCCAGGATCCTGGAATACTGCCGCCTGTACGCCATCACCTTCTAATTTACGACGCAATCTGTCAGCATTGGTTTTGTTACTGAATACGCCCGCCACCAGGTAATATCCTCTCGAACCTGGAGTGACGTTTTGAGGTAAGGTCCCGGTGCTTTCTCCGGTTGTGCCCGTTTGTGGATCTACCCCTCCCTGCTGTGGATTAATGCCACCTTGCTGTTGATTAGGATTTACAACTGGCTGACCGGTTGTGGGATCAATTACCACCTGGGTACCAGGGTTTGGATTGCTAGCCGCTGCTTGCTCAGCTGCTTTCTTAACCGCTTCTTCCATTTCAGCTTCCATCTGCTTACGGTATTCATCCTTGAATTCCTCAAGTTTTTCATCAACAAGCTCCTCGGTTTCCTCACTTTGTCTGCGCTGCTGTTGCTTCATGCGTTTAATCTCATTTTCGAGACGCTCATTTCTACGGTTGTCACCAAAACGATAGGTCAACATAAATTCATGGGAAGTTCCTAGTTGAGAACCATATTCATTCAAACTGAAATCGTAGGCATATCCCACCGTAAGTTGCTGAGTTAAATTAATACCAAGATTCGCGGTAACTGCATATTCGGAACGATACATCGCTCCTATATAACCGTACTCCTTCATATTAAACATCAAACCAGCATCTACCTGAATAGGCACATTCTTGGCCGCACGTACCATCACCATTGGTGAAAGAACTCGCTTATCTCCGTTAAATTTGAAATCGTATTGAGCGTTAACGACATAATGACGTAGCAAGGTGTAATTTACGCTCCGATCAGGTGTTTCTGCATATTCAATTGGTTGCCCAATTAGCTGTGGCGCAGCGGCTCCCAACTGAAAATCAGCTATGCGGAAATTCAAACCCGCATTGAGGTCAAAAGTACCGCGAGTGCCATCGGTAATAATAAATATATCACCCTGATCCTGAGCTCGAATGTTCGCTACATCAATATTATTGTTGAGATACCCTGCTCCCAGTCCCAGACTCAGAACAGCGTTCTCTGATAAATTGATATGATAGGCGTAGTTCCCGTAAATACCGAGGCGATTTATGATGTCGGTTTTATCCGAAAATCCATAAACACTCCAACCTACCTTTTCTTCATTCAATGAGCCGTTTACAGCCAGTGCCGAAGTTTCCGGTGAACCTTGCACACCAGTCCACTGCCGGCGATGTATTAAGGTTGCCTCGGTATATCCCTTAATGCCAGAGGCTGCAGGGTTATATACGTATGGGGTGAAAAAGTAATTGCTGTACAATGGTATTTGCTGTGCCGTAGCGCTGAAGCTCAGGCTCAAAACAAAAATCAATATGGTATTTCTCAAAATTCTCATGGCCTAAGGTGTTAGTTGCGGATTATGGTTACGGCATTCTTAAGCAAGACCTCATCTTCACAACTGAGGATATAATAATACGTTCCATCAGGCAAGGGATTACCGCCGTTGTTGTTTCCTTCCCATATACCATCAAATGGCTCTTCTTCATAAACTACGGATCCCCAGCGATTCATGATCGTCACTCTGCATGCACCACGTCCTTCTACAATAGAGGTGATATCCCAAACGTCGTTCTTTCCATCATCATTGGGTGTAAATAGGTTCCAAGCCTGATCTACGAGAGCGAGGTCTCCATCTTCAGCTGATCTCACAATCAGGTTGAGACTGTCCGTGTCAATACATCCCTCGGCGTTGGTGACCAGAAGATAGATCTTCACGGTATCCAATTTAACACCGTCGGGTAAGGTATAGCTCACGGTTACATTGGCTGATAGAAAATCACTCCAGGCAATAGGTCGGTCAGCAAACCAGCGATAGCTTACACCACCTGCTCCCGATAATTGAACCGGCGTACCAGAGGTGGTTTCAATGTCTGGGCCTGCATCAGCCTGGGTATCAAAAAGTCGTACAAAAACAAAGGAGGTAGTTTGACAACCGTTCACGCCGGTTCCTACTACGGTGTGGACGCCGGGTGTTTTCAGATATACTTGAGGTGTAAGACTCACCCCTCCGTCCCATTCGTAACTCAGGCTATTTCCCTGGGCAATTACCAGAACGGAATCTCCATCGCACAAATTAACTGTATCATCCGGGAAAAAACTTATGCTCGGAGGAGGGAAAAATATCACCCGCACACTATCTGTGATGTACGGACAGATGGTATTGCCAAATTTGTTCTCATACTCCAACCGCAATCGGAAGTAGACCGTATCCTGTCCACCAAAAGGAATGTATGAGGTATCAACCGTTACCCATGGCAGTGTATCGGCAGGAAGAGAGCCCCAGCCTATACCAAAATTATATTGCCATTCATATTCCCAACCCGGTAATATGGTATCTGCCGCAGACAATAAAAGTGAATCCTGTAAGCACAAATTAAGACTGGGAGCACCCGGACCACCTGGCCATGGCCGCGGAACGATTGCAGTTACGGGTAGCGAATCCACAAATACGTAATAGGCGTCCGAAGTATCTATACAAATACCATCATCAATAATCACAAAATAAACTCCTCCATTCTTAACTTGTAAGCTTCGCATGGTCGCACCCACAATGGGGATAGGAATTGGATTGCCAAGAGTATCCAGAGAATCAGTCAACCACTGATACTGATAAAACAATCCTTCACTAATTAGTTGATTAGGTGTTTGCGGAGCAATGATTACGGCAGAATCTGTTTCACAAAAATTAATGGAATCCTTACCTACATTGGCCACATTAAACACCCAGGGATCAGGTTGGAAGTCCAGCTCGTATTCAGGGAACCATCTTACTCTCACAGTGTCTGAAATAAAGGTACATACCGCATCTCCCTGTGGCGTAAGCGTTCTCACTATCAATCTGTACCAACTTAGGGCAGCGATGGGTTTGATTCCGGTGTCAACCTGCAATTCTCGCAAGTTTCCATCGATGGATGGATTGGCGGCATTCGGTAAATCCTCGAACAGGTTAATGCTGGTATTTAAGCGTTGCCATTGATATTCAACATTGGTAGGAGCTTGTTCAGCTCTCAACAATATTGAATCTGTCATACAGATATCAGTATCATAAAGCTGAGGACCTAATATTCCGTTCTTGTAAATTCTCTTTACAATTTTGGTACGTGGAATGGTGTCCATATACACATAAAAGACCTCCGACGTATCCATGCAAAAGCCATCATCAATTACCATATAAAAGCGCTGCTCGGATGGGTCCTCTATGAGGCTCGAATCAATGATTACATTGCGCAAGGTATCGCCAACCCGGGTTGGGTAATAAATTTTGTTTCCAAACTGGCTGATAGAATCCGTAATCCATTGATACTTAAAAGTAACTCCGGCTGAAGGCGGAGGCAGGCTACCCTGCAGAAGAAAGTTCTGATCGGCACAAAACTGGGCTGAATCATCTGGTGTGCCGTTTCCTGATGAAGGATTGTCAATTTGGAACACCTGGGGTGGCCCTGAAGCTAGTCTTATGGTATTCGCAAAACTGAAAAAATTCACTAAAGTATCTTTTGAATCTACCGCACAAGCTCCTAAATCAACGCGTACTGCATAAAACCCAGGATTTTTAACATATAAAGTTTCCGCCGTTTCTCCCGCCATTGGCGCACCATTGAGCAGCCATTGATAGGTAGCTCCAAGCTGAGGTTGAACCGCCAGACCTACTGAATCTCCAATACAAAATCCCCAATCATCAGGCGTAGTATAAGGGTTTGGAGCACCTCCTATAAGAGTATCTATTATAGCGGGATCAGGAATCTTATTAATAATGTAATAGATGGTGTCACTGATCTCTCCATTAGAGTTGCGAATTCTCAATGTAGCCGGCCCCAGAGGTGCATTGCAGGGAATGGCTAGCTTGGCCCATTTTGTTCCGGCAGAAAAGGTATCAGCCGGTGTGGTATTGTCATTGAGCGTGAGTTCGGTAATATCTAATGTATCCGCCGTTGCCCAAGTATTATTGGGAGATGACAATTCAAAGGCAAATTCTGACGTGGGACTAAAAGGACCACCCAAAAAGTATCTTACCGGACTGGTGCCATTGGTTAAGCCAAGCGTATCACACTGACAGATACTGACTACGTTGAGCGGATCGTCATTAGTGTTAAGAATATCGATTTGCTGTGCCTTCAAGGAGGAAGTAGAAAGAATACCTCCAAGCAGAGTAAGAAGCAGTAAAGATTTGAGCTTCATAAGAGATCTCATTATTAGTCGAAAATGTTGCCCGGCGAATATACTTATTAAATAATTTTAGCCATCAATTAAACGAACCAACGGCTATTCTGCATATTTAAAGGGCTTGCTATAGATTCTAAACGGATAATTACCCCTTTAGGTTGGTTCATTTTCTACAAATTGAAGGAATAATATTACAAAATTATGTTGAGACTGGCTGCATTTCGTTATGCCTGGAATGGATTATCCTTTTTTATATCCCATGAAAGGCATGCCCCCGTTCATCTTATAGCAACTTTATTGGTCGTCATATTAGGATTAATTTTAAACCTCTTTGCCTGGGAATGGTTAGCGATTTTAATCTGTATAGGATTGGTGATAAGCACGGAAATTATAAATTCATCCATTGAACAGTTAACTGATATGGTATCTCGCGAAAGATCGGAGCAGGCCCGGATTGTAAAAGATCTTGCCGCCGCCGCAGTGCTTGTCTGTTCCGCCATAGCCAGCATAACCGGCTTGCTTATTTTTGTACCGAAACTCTACAATCTCCTGTAATTGCTATGAAAAACCTACTCGAAAGCACTGATCAAATTATTGACAACCAACAACTTACCCTTACCGGAAAGCTCAAAAAGATATGCGAACTGGTGTGCGACTTAAAATCTGCTTACAGCTGGGTAGGGATTTACTTTATGAATAACGACACACAAAGCTTGCATCTGGGCCCCTTTGTGGGAGCGCCAACAGACCATGTGGTTATTCCATACGGCAGAGGTATTTGCGGACAGGTTGCTCGCACTGGTTCCGTCTACAGGTCCGACGATGTTAGTGCTGAAGACAATTATATTGCCTGCAGCCTGGATGTGCGATCGGAATTGGTAATACCTATTTATGATGAAGAAATTTTGGTAGCTCAGCTGGATATAGACAGCTCTGAATTAAACTCCTTTGTCCCCGAGGATGAAGAATTACTTGAGGAGCTCTGTCGTGTTATTGGATTAAAACTAGGCGCAGAGATGCATTATTCCATAAAAAACCGGAACTAACCTACTTGCCAGCTCTTAGAGCATCCACCGGATTTAAGCGAGAGGCCATATACGCTGGTATAAATCCGGAGATAATACCGATCATGGCAGACCAAATCACACCCATCAGGATATTTTTAACCGTCATTTTTATCTCGAATCCCTCAACCACTTCAAAAATATCCAGTCCCAGAATACTCACATAAATGAGCACGAGGCCAATAACACCCCCTATGATACACAGCACCACGGATTCAGACAGAAATTGGGCCAGGATAAAATAATTCTTTGCTCCCAGACTCTTCTGAATACCGATTTGATGCGTTCGCTCTTTTACACTAACAAACATAATGTTGGCAATCCCAAATCCTCCCACCAAAATGCTAAACAAGCCTATGACCAATCCTGCTCCTCCAATCACACCAAACAAGGCATCCATGCCGGAGGTTAAGACAGAAATTTCGTTCAGGGCAAAATTATCTGCTGCCTTGGGTGGAAGTTTTCGGATAGACCGCATAGCACCGCGTAGCTCATCTTTCATTTCCTCCACTTCTACCCCAGGGGCAGCCATGGCCATAATAAATGCGCCTTGCTGATTTTTATCGCTCATAATACCTCTCACAAAGTTCATGGGCAATATCAAAAATTCATCCGCATCCTGACCAATTAGACTCTCTCCTTGTCTTTCAAATACACCTATCACCCTCACATTTCTACCCAAAAGCTTGATTTCTTTATCCAGTGGATCTTCTTCGCCGAACAAGCCTTCGGCCACATCCGCTCCCAACACGGCAATAGGTGGACCCGATTTGGATTCCACCGGACTGAAATACCTTCCCTTAGCCAGATCGAAAGACCATATGTCATAATAGCTATGGGTGGTAGCCAGCAAAGTAGCATTCTCAATACTGTTTGCCTCGTATTTAACGGTGCGATTCAGACCAAAGGCAAAACACAGTGCTTCGCTCGTGGTCATCCTTTTCTCGAGCATTTGAAATTCGCGATAGTTAGGTTCCGGTCGCTGAAAATATTTCCACCAGGCATACTCACCATCCGTTGCACCCCAGGGCCATACCTGAACATATATGACATCTGAACCAAGATCTGTAATGCTGTTTCGAATGTTTCTCTCCAAAGAATCTACCAGGGTAAACACGGAGATAATCGTAAAAATACCAATGGTAATGCCCAATAAGCTGAGAATTGTGCGCAGCTTGTTCACCCTCAAGGCATGCAGGGCAAACTGAAAACTCTCGTTAAGTATGCGCAGGAATATCATAGTGAATTTCTTGTGTGTAAATGTACTTATAAAAGATTCTGCCAGCATTTCTGAGGTGTTCAAAATGCCTAACTTCGCCCCTCTATTAACTCTAGCTGATGGCACACAAATCCCCCCAGTCTAGCGCACTGGTTTCCGTATTTTATAAGGATGGTCTTGAACCGCTAATTCAGGAACTTCATACTGCCGGTTACCATCTATTGTCTACCGGTGGTACGCGCAAGCATATTGAAGATCTTGGATATCAGGTAGAAGCCGTGGAAGATCTGACGGGATACCCGAGTATTTTGGGAGGACGTGTAAAAACCTTGCATCCAAAGGTTTTTGGTGGAATTTTAGCTCGTAGAGAGCAGGAAGGTGACGATCAGGATGTATTGGAATATGATATCCCCTCTATTGATGTGGTGGTGGTTGACCTATATCCTTTTGAAGAAACTTTGGGTGAAGGAGCCAGCCATCAGGAAATAATTGAGAAGATCGACATTGGTGGCATCTCACTCATCCGGGCTACTGCCAAAAACTACCATGACACCTGGATCATTCCGTCTCGCGAATATTATGCTGAAGCCATTGAAATATTAAAAAAGGGCGGTCCTGATGAGGCCGAAAGACGGCGCTTTGCGGCAGCAGCTTTTGAAATTTCATCGAACTATGATCATGCCATAAATCAGTATTTGCTGGATGGTACCGTTTCCATGAGCTTGCGCCTGGGTCAGCGAAAAACTCTACGTTATGGTGAAAATCCTCATCAAGAGGGATCTTTCTATGGAGATTTGAAGGAAGTTTTTGAGCAGATACAAGGTAAGGAACTCTCCTACAACAACCTGCTGGACGCCGATGCAGCCGTGAACCTCATCCATGAATTTGAGGATACTACACTGGCCATCCTTAAACATAATAATGCCTGTGGTGTCGCTACGCGAAATAACTTAATTGAGGCATGGACGGATGCTTTGGCTGGAGATCCTGTATCTGCGTTCGGAGGGGTGATTGTCACCAACCATAAAGTTGATAAAGCGACGGCACAGGAAATGCATAAGATCTTTTTTGAGCTTGTAATCGCGCCAGATTATGATGCCGATGCTCTGGAAATATTGCAGCAGAAAAAGAATCGCATCATTTTAATTTTGAATGATTTTGATCGTCCGAAAAGACAATATCGCAGTCTGCTTAATGGCTTTTTAGTACAGGATAAAGACCTGAAGACAGACAAAAAAGAAGGTATGGAAGTGAAAACGCAGCTTAAACCTTCTGAAAACGAGTATGATGACCTAATATTTGCATCGAAAATTTGCAAGCATACCAAGTCCAATACCATTGTATTAGCGAAAAATCGACAACTTTTTGCGAGTGGCACCGGACAAACTTCGCGCGTAGATGCATTAAATCAGGCAATTACGAAGGCTAAAAGTTTTAAATTTGACCTTGAAGGTTCTGTCATGGCTTCCGATGCATTTTTCCCTTTCCCGGATTGTGTAGAGATTGCGCATGATGCTGGAGTAAGGTCGGTAATACAACCTGGTGGCTCTATCAAAGATCAATTGTCCATTGATTTTTGCAACAACCACAATATGTCGATGGTATTCACAGGAACCCGTCACTTTAAACACTAAAGGCTAAATGGGCTTATTCGATTTTTTCAAGGAAGATATTGCGATTGACCTGGGTACGGCAAACACCCTTATAATTCATAACGACAAGGTAGTCGTAGACGCGCCATCAATTGTGGCCATAGATCGCTCTACCGGTAAAATAATTGCCGTAGGACAACAGGCGCGTCAGATGCACGGCAAAACTCATGAAAACATTAAAACCGTCAGACCTCTTAAAGATGGTGTGATTGCAGATTTTGAGGCTTCAGAAGCTATGATCCGAGAGATGATAAAGAGTATTCCATCTCTTAAAAACCGACTGATTCCCCCGGCCTTAAGAATGGTAATTTGTATTCCTTCAGGCATTACGGAGGTAGAAAAAAGAGCGGTGAAAGACTCCGCCCAACACGCAGGTGCACGTGAGGTATACCTTATACATGAACCTATGGCTGCAGCTATAGGTACCGGGGTAGATGTACAGGAACCCAAGGGCAATATGATCATTGATATTGGCGGAGGAACCACTGAAATTGCCGTGTTGGCCCTGGGAGGAATTGTGGCAGACAAATCCATTAAAGTAGCCGGTGATGTTTTCACGAATGATATCAGCTATTATATGCGCACACAGCACAACCTCTACATTGGCGAGCGCACTGCTGAAGAAATAAAAATTCAGATTGGGTCGGCCCTGGACGATCTGGAAAACCCACCGGAAGATATGGCGGTTCAAGGCCGCGACCTGCTTACTGGGAAGCCAAAACAAATAATGGTGACTTATAAGGAAATTGCCAAAGCCTTGGATAAGTCCATTATGCGTATTGAGGATGCTATTATGGAAGCCCTTTCTATGACCCCTCCTGAGTTGGCGGCAGATATTTACAACAGTGGTATTTACATGGCTGGTGGCGGATCTATGTTGAGAGGACTTGATAAAAGAGTGTCCATGAAGACAGAACTACCAGTTTATGTGGCAGAAGATCCTTTAAGAGCAGTAGTAAGAGGAACGGGAATTGCTCTTAAGAATATTGGCAAATTCAATTTCCTCATGTCCTGATAAATTATATCCTGAATGCGAAATCTCTATAACTTCCTTTATCGCATCAGGGTGTTTCTCCTCTTCCTGGTACTGGAATTCATTGCCTTTTCATGGATTCAGCAATCGCGGAGCTACCAGAGAAGTTCAATCATACATTCTGCCAATCAACTCTCTGGAGGATTGCTGGAAAAAACGCAATCACTAAAAAACTTCCTTCAGCTTTCGGAACAAAATGAGCGGCTATCTGATGAAAATGCTCGCTTGCGGTCGCTTGCTGAAAGCTCCTATCTACCCATTTACAACTCCAGAGATACCATCACCGATACCGCCTATCAGGTTAGATACGCCTTTCAGGAAGCCAGAGTGATCAGCAGCAGCTATCACAAACAACGAAATTTCATGACTCTAAACCGGGGTAGTAAGCACGGTGTTAAACCAGGTATGGGTGTGGTTGGCATTGAAGGTGTGGTTGGCGTGATCAACAATGTTAGTTCGCACTTCTCCACCGTAATCCCTTTAATCAATCCATCCTTCTCGGTAAGTGGTAAACTCCATAACTCAGGATTCTTTGGCCCGGTGCAATGGAACAATCAAAACTACCGGTACGCTTACTTAATAGACATTCCCCGTTATGCGGAAATAAATGTGGGCGACACGGTGGTTACCGATGAAAGAAGTATGATTTTTCCTGCCGGACTAAACATTGGCTTTGTGGAAAGCTTTGAAT
Source organism: Owenweeksia sp. (assembly GCA_965229445.1). GTDB lineage: Bacteria > Bacteroidota > Bacteroidia > Flavobacteriales > Schleiferiaceae > Owenweeksia. The sequence goes on along the minus strand of OZ245876.1, from coordinate 1,205,221 downwards.
TGCAGGAAGATCAGAATTTCTTTAGCGTGAAATTACAATTGGCTACAGATTTCTCCTCTACCAATTATGTATACATCATTGAAGACCAGTTAAAAAAGGAATTGATTGAACTGGAACAAGAAAACATTGGTGGATGAATGTGATTAAGCAATCCCTGTTTTTTGTTTTTCTAGTGCTTTTGCAAGTGCTGGTACTGAACAATATTGCATTCGCGGGATATCTCAATCCGTATGTTTACATCTTATTCATTCTGCTTCTACCCATCTCTACGGATAGGATTTATGATATGCTTTTGGCCTTTCTGCTGGGGCTGTGCATTGACCTTTTTGAGAATAGCGGTGGTGTACATATCGCTTCCACAGTCCTTCTAGCCTTGCTGCGCAGGCCAATACTTAGGTTAGCCACGCAAAAGCAAGGTCAGGACTTTCAAGAAATTAGTATTGAGAAGCTTCCTCTCACCAATCAATTAATCTATTTTTCTCTGGCTATTTTTCTACATCATCTCAGCCTGTTCCTAATAGAGAGCTTTACTTTTAGTAAGCTTGGTACGGTATTGGTGCGCACATTAATCAGCGGTGGATTCACTGGAGTATTCATTATCTTAGTGCAGCTCTGGCGATTACGACCGAAGGATTAAGTCATGCAACGAAAGGTACTCTTCTACATTTTCTTCATTGCGATAGCGCTGGTTTTTATTGGTCGCTTGTTTTACATTCAGATCATCCGAACTGACTATCGCCTGTCTGCGGATAACAATGTGATTCGCAAGGAGAAGGTTTATCCAGGCCGAGGTTTGATCTATGATAGAAACGCCAAACTTCTGGTTGGAAACCAAACCGCCTACGATTTAATGGTAATTCCCTTGCAGGTTAAGGATATTGATACCAGTCTATTCTGCAGGCTTACCGGAATTACCGAAGAAGACTTTACCAAAAAGATGCAGTCTGCCAAGGCATACTCCTATCGCAAACCTACTACCTTCATTAAGCAATTAAGCAAAGAACAGTATGCTTATCTTCAGGAAAGCCTGCATAAGTTCCAGGGCTTCTTTTCACAGAAGAGAATTTTACGTGAATACCGATACCAATCCGCAGCCAATGTACTTGGCTTTATCGGTGAAGCCTCAGACAGGTTTCTCCTTAGTCACCCGGAATACAGCAGTGGAGATTTGGTTGGAATTACGGGTATTGAAAAAGCTTACGAAACAGTGCTTCGCGGAAAAGCAGGGGTTCAGTACAAGCTGGTGGATGTGCACAACAGAATTAAGGGCAGTTTTGACGGAGGGAAATACGATACGCTGCCTCAACCTGGGGAAGATGTTTATTGTTCGATAGACATTGACCTGCAGCAATATGGTGAAGCTCTGATGAACGGCAAACGAGGAAGTGTGGTGGCCATTGAACCTTCTACTGGAGAAATCCTGGCATTGGTGACTAGCCCTAGTTACAACCCGGAGTTAATGGTAGGACGTGAACGCACCAAAAATTACAGCATGCTCTATGCCGATAGCATCAACAAGCCTCTGTTCGACAGAGGTCTATTGGCTGAGTACCCCCCGGGCTCGCCCTTCAAAGTGATCAATGCTCTCATTGCCTTGCAGGAAGAAACCATAACTGAAAACACCAGTTACACTTGTCACCATGGTTTTCATTATGGAAGATTGCATGTGGCCTGTCACTGTGGTACCAATTACCCGATAGCCCTTAGAAAGAGCATTAGTAAATCTTGTAATAATTATTACTGCACCGTTTATAAAGGTATAATTGAAAAATATCCCGATGCTCATCAGGGAATGAACGCCTGGAGCAAACACGTAAAGAGTTTTGGCCTGGGTAAGTTTCTCAATAATGACCTCCCTACTGGAAGAAGGGGTTTTGTACCAAATTCAGATTATTATGATCGGGCTTTTGAGTATCCAACATGGAAAGCCGTCAGTACCATATCCCTGGGGATCGGTCAGGGGGAGTTGTTGGTAACACCAATCCAATTGGCAAATATGACAGCCGCCATCGCCAACCACGGCCATTACTTTACCCCGCATATCATCAAGAGGATCGGCAAACATGGCTTACAAGACACAAATTTTATCGAGCCCAAACACACCTCTGTTGATCCCCGGCACTTTCCCCAGGTTATAGAAGGTATGCATGATGTTTTTGAAACCGGTACCGCACGCTGGAGCCGTCACGATAGTATTACCATGTGTGGTAAAACAGGAACTGCCGAGAATCCTCACGGTCAAGATCACTCAATTTTCATTGCCTTCGCTCCTAAAGACAATCCCAAGATTGCTATTTCAATTATCGTGGAAAATGGCTATTGGGGAAGCCGGTGGGCCGCGCCCATTGCCAGTCTCATGATCGAGAAATACCTCACAGGCGACGTTGAGCGGGATCAGATGGAACTGAGAATGTTGGAAGGTAATCTCAGTGAGGAATATGAAAAGCAGTATCAAGAGAAGTATGGTGATAAGGAGCAAGAACTATTAGCCCAGAATAAAGAATGAGGCAGCGCACAGGAACACTGGCCAATATCGATTGGATTCTGGTAGGAATGTACCTGCTCTTGGTATTGATGGGCTGGGGGAATATTTATGCCGCAGTCTATAATGAAGAAGCCAGTAGCATTCTTGATATCAGTCAGAAGTACGGGAAACAGTTAATGTGGATTCTCACTTCCGTGGCCCTGATATTAATCATCATGGTGATGGACAGCAGCATCTATGAGACCCTGGCCTACCCAATATTTGGACTCAGCATCGCCAGTTTACTGGCCGTCCTCATTTTTGGAACCGAAATTGCCGGAGCGCGCTCCTGGTTCACCTTTGGTGGCTTCAGCTTACAGCCTTCGGAGTTTGCGAAATTTGCCACGGTATTAGCTCTTTCCAAATTCTTAAGTGGCAAGGGAGTAAGTGTGGCGAACTGGAGCGGTAAACTTGGTGCCCTGGCTATCATCCTTTTACCGGCTATGTTAATTATTCCACAGCCAGATCCTGGATCTGCTTTGGTATATACGTCGCTGCTGCTGGTGTTGTATAGAGTTGGCCTGTCGGGTAATTACATTTTTATCGGGATGGGTGTGGTGATATTGTTTATTCTGAGCCTACTCCTCGACAAATTGGCTTTAATGGGCAGTATTGTCATTCTGGGCCTTCTTATCATTTATCTATTCAGAAAAAACCGAGCCTGGATTTACAGAATTTCAGCCGTGGTTATTTTGTGTGTAGGGGTAATTCAAAGTGTAGATTATGCTTTTTACAATGTATTGGAAGACCGGCATAGAAACCGGATTAATATCTTGCTAGGAAAAGCACACGACCCACAAGGAATTGGCTATAACACCAATCAGTCTATGATTGCCATCGGGTCTGGAGGATTTAGCGGCAAGGGCTATCTTAAGGGAACCCAAACCAAGTTTGATTTTGTACCGGAACAAAGCACCGATTTTATTTTTTGTACCGTTGGTGAGGAGTGGGGCTTTCTGGGAAGCATGGCAGTGGTGGTGCTGTTTACCCTTTTCCTCTTTCGCCTTATCATCGTAGCGGAGCGACAAAAATCGAATTTTAGCCGAATATATGGCTACGGGGTAGCCAGTATTCTATTCTTTCACTTCGCGATAAATATTGCCATGACCATAGGTTTGGCTCCCGTAATTGGTATACCCCTCCCCTTCTTTAGCTATGGCGGATCTTCACTTTGGGGCTTTACACTTTTACTCTTTATTTTTATTAAGCTCGATTCTTCCCGAATGCAACTCTGGTAAAGCTCGAAGATTAGGGCATGCAAAAGTTAAACTTATGTTGAGATTATGGATCCTTGTATCGATGCTGCTTGCTAGCCTGGGAATATTTGCACAATCAGCAAACAATCAAAATACCGGGCTTACTTGCGGAAAAACCAGCCTCGAGTGGCAAAAACATTACTCCAGGCTTGACCATTATATCCCTGAATCTAGCGATGCAGTGGTCACTATTCATTGTAATCTCATTATTTGGCAAAACGACGAAGGCACCACCAATTTCCAGGATACTCCAGAGCAGAGAAAACGCTTGTACAATTTATTCCATCACCCGGTTATGGGAATGAATTTTCAATTTTACGAAAGATATAATCCTCCTTCGGACCCGATCATCCCTCCGGAGCAGGAAGTACATTATAAAAACATTCGCTTTCAGCTGGATAGCATCCTTTATATCAGGAATAGCAGGATGACCAGGAGCATTGGAATTTCGGACAAGCGCAGATATCTTAGAGAAAATGGTTATAAATCCTTACTGAACAAGGTAAACATCAATATCACTACTTCACCCGGCCCTACGGCCGGAGCCTGGGGACATGCAGAGTATCCTAATGAGGGAAACCGTGTACCCATGATCACTACAACAGACAATCCCAATCAGAAATCATATCAAGTAAATCCGGAAGAAATTGATGGAGGCTACCCTGTTTCCATTGCTACTCTCGATGGTGTAGAGTACTTCCGCGACTGGAGTTTTATGGAGCACCTGGCCCATGAACTTGGCCATTGTTTAGGTTTAAAACACGTGTATGCAGGGAGAGTTGGTATGGGATACGAAGCCTGTCAAACCAGTCATAAGGATTATATGGACGACATTTTCCCCTTAGATGCACCCTGGTGTGAAACTCCCAGAACTGGCTGTGATGTATGTCTGCAGTATTCAAGCGCTAGTGTTTCCGCTAAAACGGCACCAGATGATGGGCATACCAATAACCTTATGAATGGACGAGGGGGAAGATATCTAAGTCCTAAACAACTTGGGAAAATTCACCGGGCTTTGGCCACTACTTCCATAGGTATTGCCGCTACCGGATTTAGCCCCACGCCAATCGTAGTAGACAGCAACCAAACCTGGGATTTCCCGATGCAGCTTTACCGACCATTACGCATTAAGCGCGGTGTTACGCTTACCATTAAATGTCAAACCAAGTTGCCGCCACAAGGCTATATTAGACTAGACAAAGGGGCAAAACTGGTAATTGACGGAGGTACGGTTATGAGCAGTGACCCCTTGGATAACACGAATTGGAAAGCCTTCAAAGCTCGCCGAAAAAGAAGAAAAAGCAAGAATTATTATGAGTTGAGGAACAAGGGTGTCGTGCACCTACCCATCGTAGAAATCGCCAAATAAAAAAAAGGCCTTCTGCTTGAATACCAGAAGGCCTTTCCATAATAATGTCAATCGGGCTAGTAAAACTTATACCTAAAATCTTTGATTTTAGCGGAGGCTTTGATCGATTCAAAAACCTCAGTGTTTACTCTCGACCTGGTTAAGCTAGCTTGTTGTTGCTGTTCTGCAGCGATATCTGCCGGCTCTGATGCTGGTGTTCTGCCAAAAACTTCAATTACATAAACTCCTCGCTCGCCTTCAATTGGTTCAGATATCGTATTGAGCTCTAGTCCGGTGAGCGCTCCAACTACTTTTGGCTCATTTCCGTAACCACTAATCACTGCGGAACCAAAATTGAGCGTTTGTGAGTTCATGGATAGTCCCATATTGGTGGCAAGATCCTGAAGGGTAGAAACTCCTCCTTCCAGAGCTTTGTTAAACTCTGCCACCAAAAGCTCGGCTTTAACCGCATTGAGCACCTGAGGACGGATGCTTTCCTTTACTTCCGCCAGGGGACGAAAGCCTTCATCAGAGGCATCCGATAAAATGACCACCACATAAGACGAACTGCCATTGCTAAACAATTGAATATCCCCAATTTCAGTTTCATCATTATGCGCCCACCGCACAATATCACGGTTGTTGCCGATACCAATTACGTTCTCATCAAATGGCTTTAGTCCGGTAACAGGTCTTGGTTGATAAGCTTTTTCCTCGGCAAGGCTGCCAAAGTCTTCCACACCCTTTACTGCAGCGGCAAAAGAACTGGCCTCGCCGTAAATAATATCAAGAGTTTCATCGCTGGGCAGTATCTCCCGACTGATGTCAATCAGTTTCAGGGCATCTTCACCACCCCGGTGATCCAGTATCTCAATAATATGATAACCGAACTGGGAAGGCACCAGTGCTACATCTCCAATTTCATTTCTAAATACAAAATTTGAAAATGGCCTTACCATGGTATTCTCATCAAACCAATCCAGTTTACCACCTCTTGCCGCAGAGCCGGGATCGTCACTTAACTGGCGGGCAAGCTCAGCAAACTGACTAGTGTCTGACTTTAATAAATTATACAAGCTGTCAGCCAGCACCTGAGCTTCCTCAAAGCTACGTTCCTGATTGCCATTCTCAATTTCACGAAAGGAAAGAAGAATGTGTCGTGCCTGCGCTGAATCGGGAATAAACTTGCGATCCGCAATCTTGGTTAGTTTAAAATATCCACCCGATTCATAAGGTCCTTCTACATAACCTACTTCCTGGTCAAAAAGGCTTGAATCCAAGCCAGGAGGCAATGAACCAGGCTTATAATAGTTTGGTTCCACAGGAAGATCCGATCTGCTGGCGGCAAACAAACTGTCATCTTCTGCCATACTAAAGGACGGAATGGTATCCGTCACATTTCGTGTTTCCAGGATCTCCTGTACCATATAAGTACCCAGTTCTTCTCTAATAGAGATTTTATCCTCTTCAGAAGCTGAAATAGGGAAATTAACATACTGAATGTCCGCCAGTTTTTCGCTTTTAAAATCCTCTTTATGTTTTTTGTAATAGGCTTCAAAGTCGCGGTCGCTAACTTCCACAGCAGAATCTGAAATGCTGGAGTATTCTTTGACTACAAAGTTTAAGTTGGTTTGGGTGTTTTGTCGACTCGACAATTCTACCGCCAGCGACTTTGGGAAATATATTCCCTTGGAGATCGCCTGATTGTATTTCGTTTGTAAGGTTTGAGCTTTCACACTCTCCTCAAAATCAACCCACTGCTGATAAGCGAGGGCAGCTTGTTCATCTATATCACGATTATCTTCAATATTGGTGATATACCGCTGCAATAAACCTTCACTAAATTGACCATTCACCTGATCCTTGAATGCGGGAGCCTGCTGGATGCTGGGATTAGCCTTAATACGCTCTGTTAACTCCCTGGCCGATACATGAAAACCTAGTTTATCATATTGCTCGCCCAGCAATTGCTCTCTCAGTAGCTCATCCCATACGCCATCGGCCACTTGCTTTCTGGTAATAAATTGCGCTTGTTGCGGATTATTCTGGCGAATCAACTCCTCTCGTTCTTCCATCAGTTTGGAGAACTTTTGAAGTTCATAGGATTCGCCATTTACCTTACCAACGAGATTTGCATCACCTCTGAGGAGGGAATTCCCTGATCCCAGCAGATCGGTTAGGATGAATCCCAACATTGCTATGCCAATTACTATAATCAAAAGCCCTGATCGCCTGCGGATGCGCTCTAAAGTCGCCATTTAGATACCTTTTATTTTGAAGGTTGCGAATATACAACTGTCCTGCAAATTAGAAGCTAAGAAGCGAGGGCATTTTAAACAGGATTTGAGGCTGGTCAAAAGTGCTGCAAATCATTCCTCTCTGACCTTGAGGCGAACCACCTCAATCTTGGAATGGGAGACCTCTTCTACCCTAAAATAGAAATCCTCCAAAGTGATTTCTTCATCCTTTACAGGAATGCTTTCCAGATGATGCAAAATCAGCCCCCCCAAGGTACTGTAGAACTCAGACTCCGGCAGACCCAGGTTATACTTATCATTGATCAGATCAATCTCTTGTCTGGCGCTGAAAATATATTCATTTTCAGAAATCTGACGATCTTTGAGTTCTTCTTTATCGTGCTCATCATCGATCTCACCAAATAACTCTTCAACGATATCCTCAACCGTAACCAATCCTGAGGTGCCCCCAAATTCATCCAGCACCACCGCCAAACTGCGCCTTTCCCTGATGAGTAAATTAAGTATTTCATCGGCGGTCATACTTTCTGGAATAAAACTCACCGGTCGCAGAATGGTTAGTATTCTGCCGGGTTTTTTAAATAGTTCAAAAGCGTGTGTATAACCGATAATATTATCGATAGAGCCTTTATAAATCAAAATTTTAGAAAGATGTGATTCAATAAACATTTCTTTGAGTTTATCGATCCCCTCTCCTACATCCAAGGCTATAATCTCGGTACGAGGCACCATGAAATCACGCGCTTTTTGATCACTAAACTCCAGCGCATTTCTAAATATCTGAATTTCTGGATGCTCCTCCTCTTCGTCGTTAGAAGCTTCGGTTCGTTCTTTAATATAATTATCCAGATCAACTTTACTAAAGGCCTCCCTGGTTTGCTCGGTTTCAGCATTCATGATGTACTTCAATACGAAGTTGCTTATACCGATCATAAGTGAAACGATAGGATAAAACATCATATAGAATAAATAGCTGGGAATAGCAAAAACCTGCAAAAGTAGATTGGAGTGCGTATTAAATATGGCTTTAGGTAAAAATTCCGCAGCTACCAAAATGATAATTGTGGAAATAATGGTTTGAATCAACAAGAGCAGATATTGATTGCCAAAATCTCCAAAGAGCGGATTTAAGAGGGTAGGCATAAACATACCATAGATCACCAGGGCAATATTGTTGCCCACCAACATGGTGGCTATAAAACGAGAGGGATGCTCTATGAGCCGGCTAAGTAATCTATGTGGAAAACTGCCTTTCTTATTTTCGAGCTCAATGTGAAAGCGATTGGAGGAAACAAAGGCAATCTCCAGCCCCGAAAAAAGAGCCGAAAACAACACCGAAAAAGCTATGATACCTAAAAGTGTCAAGAGGGCTATTGCTGCTTTTGTTTGGCTTCATATCTCAGCCGTTGTTTTCTCCTTATAAAGAACATCACAACCGCAAGGACCATAAATCCTAGAAAAACATAAAACTTCTGATCCAGGTTTGGCCACATTCGGTATAGCTCGGTAGCAGATATGACCGCAACAATAATCCAGGCAATTTCAACTACCCTCAACATTTTCTTCATCTTCTATCTCTATAGTTCCGGTTACTTTATTAATCTCATAATTGTCAAATGTCTGATCGGCTTTAAAGCCTTCTCCCATGATGACTTCCTGACCAGTAGAAAGTCGAACAAATACCTCTGAGTAAATTTCCTCTGTTTTTTCATTCCAAAACAACTCCTCCGTGTTAAGTTGTTCTCCCTTCCTGTTTACGACTATGACATTCCCTGTGGCCTGCCACAATCCTTTATTTAAAAATTGAACGGCATAGTCAGCTTGCAAGCGTGACTCTTCCTTACCAAAGCTATCAAAAAACTTTACATCAATACCTTCAGGAAAGCGACGCTCTGGTTCCTCCAGATTGGGATAATATTCTGCTTTCGGTGCGCGAAGGTTAAGGCGAATAAAGCTGCTGTCTGAATAGGACAAATCAAGATCATCGGTAACTTCCATGGGAAGTTCTTCGGGGATTAGGATACTCTTTATTTCCTTTGGATCATTGGTACAAGAAAAAAGAAAAAGCACCATAACCAGGGTTATGATGCTCTTAAATATCCAATGCGAATGACTCATATACTGAAGTCCACCGTAATCGTTTCGTTGATGTAACATCCAATCGTGTGCTTATCACCCTCTTTTTTGCCTAGAGTAAAGGTCACACTTTTATCTGGTAATTGTTGTTTGTAAATATTGATCAACTTATTCGCTTGTGAAGCCACTTCCGAATCGATACTCTTGGCATACTTCAACTTGTCAATAGCTGCCCAGTACACGGCTTTCTTTTCAAATACATCGCTACCACATTGATCGCCACCCTGCGCATAAATTGAGGCTAGCATCAGGTAAGGTTTACCCCATCCTTTATGGAGACGCGCTGATTTCAAAGCCGCAGACTTAGCCTCGGCCAAACGACCCAGCTTTTGGTAGGTAGCAGCCATGCGCAGGTAGTCTTGCGCCTGCTTTTTAAGATCTACTTCTCCTTCGGCCGACTCTTTGATATAAGCAAGTGCTTTGGAGTAATCCTTGTTTTTGGTGGATAGTACAAACATGGCCCTAGCGGCAGTTACTGAAGGTTCAATTTCGTAAAGCGCCTCCGCTACCTTGAAGAAGATTGGGTTGTCGGTACAATCAGTCTCCTCGCCATCTTCAGAAGGCCGATCTTTTTCCAACATCTTGGCCGCGCGTTTCAGCCAAACCGGATCGGTTTTATTCGCTTCAAATGTCTCATCATTATAGATCAGCTCCAGCTTCTCACAGGTAGCAATAGGCCCCAGGATTTTGTTGATATTACTCGACACATCATCATAGCGTTTCAACTCACGTTCGGCACGAGCAAGTTTGCTTTTTCCTTTGTCGTCGAGCGTACCGGCCTCTTCCTGTTCCTGAAATTCTCTAATTTGACGGTTGAGCTCGTCTGTGTTAACTTCAATACCTTCAATTACCACATTATAAGCCTCAAACACCTGACCGATTTCAAAAACATCTTTATTAAACAGCTTGGCCACCGCAATGAAATAACCATTGTAGAAGGCGGCACTGTGCACCTTATCAAGCTCTAAAGCTTTTTCAAATACCTGATAGTATTTCTGCACGCTATCTGGCCAATGTTGCTGCATATCCAGTGCTTTGCGCTCATAAACATAGGCGTGTTTTTGAGGGAAATACACCAATCGATTGTCATATACTTCCATAAGAAGTTTAGTCAACTCCATCTTTTCCTCCTCAGTTTCTGCATTCTTGATGCGCGTCTCAACAATAGGAGGCCCAAAGATGAAATTGTTCTTACTGGAAGCCGGGCAGTTCTGGTAAACATACAACCATCCGTCATAGGCATCTTTATAATTCTTGCCCTTGGCCAATTCATAATAGATGTAAAGATTCTCTGTACACTTCACACTATCCTCACCCCATTTCTTTTCAATCTTCTGGGCTGTGGATAGACTATTGATTCCAAAGAGAACCGCAATAAGAAATATTGCCTTTTTCATTTAATCGAATCTTAGAGTTATCGGTATTTATAATCTATGAACCACTTATCGTTAAAAGTGATTCCAACAAACAGTTTAAAGTAACTTTCGCGTATCAATCCGTCTTCCAGAGTTCCGCGGCGGCCAAATATAAAACCGGTATTTACAATTGATCGTCGGTTTTCTCCAGGGCCAAGATTTTGACGCATTGGTAATCCTATTCCAAAAGTAATGCCATAGTCTGGCAACACCCTATCGCCAATCTTTATGGCCGTCTCTTCATAATAACCACCAAAGCGATATTCCAACTTGCTGAGATAATTGCCGGTGCGATTAATCTCCTCGCTCATGAGGGCAGGAATAATGCGAAATCCAAGTTCTCCACGCAGTGAATTGTTGTAAGGGGTTTCACCTGACGGATTCACGTAGGAAGATCCCTGGAAGGACTCCAGATCAGCAGACACGGACCAGGCATATTTGGAAGTCGCCCACCAACTATGCGTGAGATAACCCTCAACCGGTTTTCCATACATCAAACCTATTCCCCAACTTCCAGGAAGCTTGGTGGAGCCTTCGCCAAATGCAGTTACGCTGTCAATGGGCACACCACTAGAATTAGTTGTATAACTATATGATTCTGAGCGCGTTTTAAAATTAGCTGCGGTACCATAGGTGGCACCTATGCCCAATACGGATTTTCCCATGTCCAGGCTGTACTGCAAGCCATAATCCAGGGTTAAGGTGCGTACGTTTACTTCTTCTTCAAAAATTGAATTATTGATAGAACCTCCCCAGGTAATGGCATTGTAATCTTCAAGCTGTCCAAAAATGAAAGACGTGTTTACACCAACACTCAGGTTGGGTAGAATATTGAAGCCATTACCCCAATAAAATCTATTTAAGCTGCCTGAACCAACAAAACGATCTTGTACCAATATGCTGTCAGGGCCATAGCGACTGGTGGTAATATCATAACCCCGGGTAGTGTAAGGTTGCAAACCTATAGCACTTCCCCACCAATCAGTTAGGGGAATACCGGCAGAAAAATATCTCATACCAGAGTTAGAATTCTCCACCTTTATGGCTGGACTCGCCTGTTCCTGAATTAGCGTATTGTGGTAAAAGCCAATCTCCAGGCTGGTGAGATCCAGGTGGGAATAGCTTGCTGGATTTGTGGCATTTATGTAGAATCCGTCCCCAATGGCAAGATTGGCGCCTCCAAAACCTAATGAACGCGTGTAGTTCTGGGTTTGAATGCTTCCCAAACCTATTCTTGAGTAGGGAGAAACAGAACTAACCTGCGCAAGCATGGCAAGCGGTGCTGTCATCAGAAGGATAATCGCGAGTTCTCTACAGAACTTCCGCATAATGTTCCAATATATTATTGAGACCAGTTAACAGGAAATTTGGGGCGGCAAAGATGCCATTTTTTACTAAGGGTTCAAACACTTGTGCGTCTCCTCCGGTAATTATCACCTGGAGATCATTGAAACGCTGATCATAACGAGCTATTGTACCCTCAATTTCCGCAATCATACCATGAACTACTCCGGAGCGGATAGACTCTGCAGTTGAGTGACCAATGAGGTCCATAGGAGCCTGGTGTTCCACCAGAGGAAGCCTGGAGGTATAATCATTTAATGCGCGGTAACGCATCATTAAGCCCGGACCGATAGCGCCACCATGATAGACCTTATTTTCATCGATAAAGTCATAGGTTATACAAGTGCCGGCATCGATAATGAGGCAATTGCGTTTAGGGAATTCACCTACGGCGGCCGCGGCCAGGGCTATCCTGTCGAGACCTAAAGTTTCTGGAGTGCTGTAGTGGGAAGTAAAAGGTAGTGGGCTTTCATGAGATAATTGAAAAACTTTCTCACCATACTTCAATTTCATCTGTTGATACAAGTCATCATGGGTAACTGAGGATACCATAACTGCATCTGGATTAAGTTCTGCCAATAACTTTTGGAAGGGCGCATCCGAATAATGCGTAGATATCAGTAATCGAATTAGCTCTCCATTATCATAGAGCGCCGATTTTAACCGGGTATTTCCTTGATCCAGGATAAGGTTGGTCATAGGGTGCAAAAGTAACAAAGGCTAAGATTGGGCAGATTTTTATTGGAGGATTAGGTTAAAAGACAGGAATTCTGTTACCTGCTATACGCGTGTCGGTATCGCCACCCCTCGAGGACAGCCCCCGCTGTCCCTATAATAAAGATCGCTGTTCTATGAATAATAACAAAGGCGATTTTCGCCAGTTTCAATGTTTTCTATAACAATCTTCGTCAAGTTTCTGATTCTCTAATCCCCAGGATGATAAATGATTGCGGCCGTTTAAATTCAAACCTCCTTGCAACCTGATCGTGAGGGGTGACCTACCGCCAACTTAAAATCAGAGGCTCTCTCCCTTATTCCTTGATTATTCTAACGATCCAGCTATTTCCTTCCTGCCATACTCGCAGTAAGTACACACCGGCATCGAGGCTTATCAGGTTCAGCTCAACGAATGTCTTATCTGTGTCGGGTATAGAGTAAACTATTCTTCCACTCAGATCAAAAATCTCTCCAGACCAGCTACCAGATGGGCGGTTAGTGATAGTAATTTCAGTGCGAAACGGATTGGGATAAACTTCTAAACCCGACGTGGAATATTCACCATACACTGCCAGAGGACCTGTACTGTCTATGGCTAACGGTATAATAAAGTAATTTTCACAACCCCAACCTGTATCTTGTTGTAATACCACCCCTATAAGCTCAAATGTGTATAGAGGTGCAGGAATACCATGAAATTTTGAACCACTGAAGATAATCAGATTCACAGTATCCGTTTGATGTGCAACTTTCACATTACCATTAGGCCATTCAGCAGAATCTACCAATTGACCGTCAACAAACTTCACGATTTCGGCCTCCATCGATTCATCAAGACCAGTTACCAACTGAGGAGATTGAGTAAGCTGATTTGAGTCGAGAAGGGTAATGGAGTCAGGATTTAGAAAAATATTACCATGATCCTGAAAAAGACTCCCAGTAGTTTGAATCAAATCGCCTCTGCGAGCCGTATAACCCATAACAGAGCTATTCAGATCAAACAACCATATTCCTGCAGAACCATCATGCATATGGAAGAAATCCAGACCGGGTGCCATCGCTTCTGTTTCCACCACACCCTGTATGGTAAACGTTTGACCTACTGAGTCAGCCACGCAATTTGAGTCTGTAGTGGTAATAAGCTGTATGGATGTTATGCTGGCTGCAGTATCATTATCCAGTATGGTGAGTACCCAAATACTATCATTTATTAAGGTATTGCTTCCGGATGGATTACTAATCTTAACCACAAAGGTCTCATTGGGTTCCTTAATATTATCATCAACTACCGAAATCCCAATGCTCTGCGTACTGGTGCTGTTAGCAGGAAATGTAAGCGTAGTTGGATTAATACTGGCATCACTACTCCCGGCCGTACCGGATGGATCAATAGATACCTGCACGGTGATGGGTACACTATCAGGGTTGGTTATTCCTACTGAAATACCCAGAGCGCCAATATCTTCGGGGAAACTTGCATCAGCGGTTACGATGCTTACAACATGTGGGGCACCCACACCGCAAGCATACATGTTGTGCGTACCCAGGTGAGAATAATCCGTTTGTGAGTAAGCTATCCAGTTTCCTGCGCTGTAGATATAGTTTGGCTCTCCTTGTTGAACATCCGGTATCCGATACAGGCCTGAGGTGCCGGTACCTCCTGATCCTGCAGGCCATGACGGACTGGTAGGAATGGATCCCGGAACTCCAATGGCATCAAGGACAATAGCATTCTTTTTGAGCACTATAGATGACCTGCTACTAAATGCAAGTTTTGATGTGACAAGGTCTGCTTCGCTAAGTACAAAGGGATGTGAATTGGTTCGGGCGATAACAAAAGTGGAATCGGCGGGTAGGATACCGGAAAGATGGATAATGGAATCAGGGACATTGTTGTTGGGAGAATATATTTCCAGCGTGTACCCTGAGAGAGAAACACTTATGGGAGAAGGATTGAATATTTCGAAAGCCCTGGAATCCCCTATAATATCGTGCAGGTAGTCACTGATGAATAAATCGAAGCAAATATTATCATCGCGGATAGAGTCATCATCCCATATATTCAGCGTAATAGTGCTATCCCCCAGCAAATAGCCCGCAGGGTTACTAACGGAGGAAATATGAAATTCCATGGTCTCCAACGCTTCGGCATCATTATCATCTACTAAAGGAACAAAAACGTATTGACTGCCTCCGGTATTCGGTGGGAATTTAAGAGTAACAGGTGAGGTAAAATTATGATCGCTGGCTGTGACGGTAGAAGATGGTGATAGCGACACCTCCACAAAAGTGGTATCGCTGTTGGGATTAATCAAATGCACGCTCCATGAAATGCCAGGTGTTTCAATGATATCAGCATCCTGGGTTACAATATCGACGGTTGGACCATTAAACCCACAGGGCAAAGGAGCGTGATTGCCAATATAATTTAATGTGTTTTGAGAATAGGGCGTCCATCTGCTGGCGCCCAGATAATAATTGGGTTCGCCATAATACACATCGGAATTTCTGACAATTACCCTGGATGAGGTGCGTGAACTTGAACCCACTACCCAGGAATTACCCGGATCATTGCCAATGATACCTACGGCATCAATCGCAATCATGCCATTATAAAGCACCACTGCATCATCACCAGTCCAATTTAGCCCCGCATCCAATAAATCAGCTTCAGCCAAAACAATTGAATCTGAATTGGGGTGCGCTGCTACAAAAACATCGTTGGGGGGAATAGTGCCACTCAAGGGAATGCTATCACCGGCAAGGGTATCACCGTTATAATACACCCTGATGTTATATCCGGACAAATTTATAGTTGAGCTGGTTGGATTAAAAATCTCCAGGGCCTTACTGCCATTGCTTAAGCTGTGGATGTATTCAGAAATAAGCACATCCGAGCAAGGTACTCCTGGACTAATGCTATCGTTATCCCAAAGAGTAACCGAGAAGGTGGTATCAACCATCACTGCGCCATTTGTAGGGTTTCGAATGGCGATCACAAAATTCTCAATCGGCTCCACTATGGTATCATCAATCACCTGTATGCAGCCATACTTGAAGCCTGAATAATTTGGTGGGAAGACCAGGGTGGTTGTCGTGATGGTGAAATCCGATCCGAGGCTGGCACTACCCGACTTCCAGACAACATCCACCTTAGTCGTATCATTATCTGGATTACTTATTGAGGCACTAAAACAAAAGCCGGTAACATTTTCGATATAGGTGGTACCGGTGGAATTGATGGTAATAGAAGGCTGGGAAAACGCGCTAGGGCTGGCAATAAATAACAGCAGCAGGGACTTTAGCAATCGACTCAACATCATATAGGTAACAGGTTTGGTTTTCCTAAAGATAAAAATATCTAAGAAAGACCAGCCAAGGATCCTCTAGGCTTCTATGTTTAGGCAAAGCCCTACATATTTCTTCGATACTGCCCTCCTACTTCAAACAAGGCGTTAGTAATTTCACCGAGCGAACAATATTTTACCGCTTCCATAAGCACCTCAAAAAGGTTTTCATTATTGACGGCCGCCTGCTGAAGTTTCTTTAACCACTCTGGGGCACGCTCTGCATTGCTGGCATGCAATTGCCCGAGCATTTCAATTTGATACTCCTTTTCTTCTTTGGTAGCTCTGATCACTTCTCCCGGACGCACGGTGGGTGAACCGGTAGAACTCAAGAAGGTGTTAACCCCAACTATTGGGAATTCACCGGTATGTTTTAAGGTTTCATAATACAGACTCTCCTCCTGGATTTTACCGCGTTGATACATGGTTTCCATGGCACCCAGTACGCCGCCGCGTTCCGTGATTCTGTCGAACTCAGCCAGCACCGCCTCTTCTACCAAGTCAGTAAGCTCCTCAATCACAAAACTACCCTGGGTAGGGTTTTCATTCTTCGCTAATCCCAGCTCTTTATTGATAATGAGCTGAATAGCCATCGCTCTTCTGACGCTCTCCTCGGTGGGTGTGGTAATGGCTTCATCATAGGCATTGGTATGAAGCGAGTTACAGTTGTCATAGATCGCGTAAAGTGCTTGTAAGGTGGTGCGGATATCATTAAACTGAATTTCCTGTGCGTGTAAGGAGCGACCAGAGGTTTGAATATGATACTTCAACATTTGAGCTCTTGGATCGGCACCATACTTATGCTTTAAAGCCTTGCTCCAGATCTTCCTTGCCGCACGACCTATGACAGCATATTCAGGATCAATACCATTGGAGAAAAAGAAACTGAGGTTGGGACCAAACTTGTTGATGTCCATACCACGACTGAGGTAATACTCCACATAAGTAAATCCGTTGGCCAGGGTAAAGGCCAATTGAGTGATGGGATTGGCACCGGCTTCCGCAATATGATATCCCGAAATAGATACGGAATAAAAATTGCGCACCTGATTGGCGATAAAATTCTCCTGCACATCACCCATCAATCTTAGAGCAAATTCTGTAGAGAAAATACAGGTATTTTGAGCCTGATCCTCCTTTAAAATATCCGCCTGCACCGTACCTCTCACGCTAGCCAGAGTTTTGGCTTTTATTTCTGCATAGGTTTTGGCATCGAGTACCTGGTCTCCCGTGATGCCTAATAGCATCAACCCAAGTCCTTCATTCCCAGCAGGTAAACTACCGTTCACGGCAACACCGCTTAAAGTTTTGCCGAAGTGCTCATCCTTACCACTTGCTAGTTCGGTAGATCTGTTGTGACTTTCCTCGTCACTATGAAGTGCTTGTTCACTACGTGCAGCAATAGCTCCCTGATATTGAGGACGCTGAAGCCCTCTCTCCTCATAAATCTTTTGCAGTTTCTTTTCTACCTCAGCTTCCAGCCCATGCTCGCGAATATACTTTTCGCACTGCTGGTCGATAGCCGCATTCATGAAGAAAGCCAGGAGCATTGGCGCGGGACCATTGATGGTCATACTTACCGAAGTAGTGGGTGCACAAAGATCAAATCCCGAATAGAGCTTTTTGGCATCATCAAGGCAGCAAATGCTCACACCCGAATTACCAATTTTCCCGTAGATGTCCGGACGCTTATCCGGGTCATTACCATACAAGGTAACGGAGTCGAAGGCCGTGCTTAAACGAGCGGCAGGCATATCCTGACTCACATAGTGAAAACGTCGGTTCGTACGCTCTGGACCACCTTCTCCGGCAAACATGCGGGTAGGGTCTTCACCGGTGCGTTTAAAAGGATAAATCCCCGCAGTATAAGGAAATTCTCCCGGTACATTTTCCTGTAAGTTCCACTGAAGCAGGTCACCCCAGGCTTGGTATCGGGGTAGGGATACTTTTGGTATTTGAGTATGACTCAGCGATTCAGTGTGCGTTTTGATCTCGATCTTGCGGTCGCGAACTGAGAAACTGTACACCTCATCTTTGTAACGCTTTACCTTTTGTTGCCAGTTTTTGATGAGATCCCAATGATGGGGATCCAAATCCTTCTTAATCTCCTGAAACTTACCAATCAAAGCCTCGACTGTTGCATCATCGCTGTTTGTTTCTTCTTCGTTAAGCAGATCTGGTCCACCGAAGGTAAGAACAGCCTGGTAAAGTCCATACATTCTCTGGGCCACCTCAGCTTCAGCGATGGCCCGAGCATCATAAGCCCGGTTATTCTCTGCAATTTCAGAGAGATATCTGGTTCTCTTTGGGGGAATGATGTAGATCTTTTCACTCATTTCTGAGCTACTCTGAAAATCACTTTTTAATTGATTGGCACCGGTTTTCTCCACTAGTGCGTCCATTATTTTTCGATAGAGTTGATTGGTGCCAGGGTCATTAAACTGACTGGCGATGGTACCAAAGACCGGCATGCTCTCAGGATCCTGATCAAAAAGCTGATGATTTCTTTGATACTGTTTTTTCACATCGCGCAAAGCATCCAATGCCCCTCTTTTGTCGAATTTGTTTAATGCTATGATGTCTGCAAAGTCCAGCATATCAATCTTTTCCAACTGGGTTGCCGCGCCGTATTCCGGTGTCATCACATAAAGACTGACATCACTATGCTCAACAATTTCGGTATCACTCTGGCCAATGCCTGAAGTTTCGAGAACGATCAGATCGTACTCGGCTGCCTTAAGGATATTAATGGCTTCCTGGACGTGCTTACTCAAAGCCAGGTTACTTTGGCGAGTCGCTAGAGATCGCATATAAACACGGTCGTTCCGAATCGCATTCATACGAATCCTATCGCCCAGGAGGGCACCTCCGGTCTTGCGTTTAGAGGGATCTACCGAGACAATCGCGATCGTCTTATCTTCAAAGTCCAGGAGAAACCTACGTACCAATTCATCTACGAGGGAGGATTTTCCAGCACCACCGGTTCCAGTGATACCCAGCACCGGAGTTTCAACGGTAGCTGCCTTCTTTGTGATCGTGTCCAGCACATCACGGGAATCGTCTAAATAATTCTCAGCGGCTGAGATGAGGCGGGCGATGGCCGGTTTAAACTTTTCATCAAGTTGATCAATCTCACCGTTTATGTCTTTGCCGGTAGGATAGTCACTTTTCTCCACCATATCATTGATCATGCCCTGAAGACCCATACTACGGCCATCATCCGGTGAATAAATGCGATCCACTCCATATTCATGCAGTTCTTCAATTTCCTCTGGAAGAATAACACCACCGCCACCACCAAAGATCTTAATATGGCCTGCACCTTTTTCCACTAGCAGATCTCGCATATACTTGAAGTATTCTATATGACCACCCTGGTAGGAAGTCATAGCGATGGCCTGAGCATCTTCCTGAATTGCAGTATTTACCACTTCTTCTACCGATCGGTCGTGCCCCAAATGGATCACTTCACAACCGGTGGCCTGGATGATCCGACGCATAATATTGATAGCAGCATCATGGCCATCAAACAAGGAGGCGGCTGTAACAATTCGGATCTTATTCTTAGGCTTATAAGGTGGTACCTGCTGCATTTCTATCGATTTTGAGAAATGCAAAGTTACGAAAGTGCAGGTTCAGCAACACTAATTCCTTAATCCGGAGTTAGTCCTTAACGATGAGAATCTTTTGCGTGACTTCTTTATTGCTTTCATTTCCGGCTCGATCAACCGCGTAAATTTCAAAATCTACCTGTTGTTGGTCGCTGCCATCGGTGATAAATAAATTTTGAATAACAAGGTTCAACCTACCGCTGATGGGAACATTTACTCCTCCCGGAACCAATTCCTGAATTCTAAATTCGAATGGAATATCAATTCTACGATCTACCGCAAAGAGGTTGTACTCATCAGCCGGACCGCCACCCAAGTCGCCATCTCCATCCCTGTAATCCACTACAATTATTACCGAATCCTTAAATTCTTTAACAATACTGGGACTGATACTCACTACCTCAATATAGGGCACCGGATCTCTGGGATCTTCCTTTTTCTTGCAGGAAAGAACAAAACATAAGCACAATATGGCAAACAGGACTCTCCTCATCATTGAATTATTAAGGAATAATTCTCCTTCCACCAAAATTCACTGACATCAGAAGGCATCTGGGTGGCACCACCCTGATCGTCTTCCAAAGCATAGCGGAAGAATATTTGTTGACCAGAACTAAAGATGGAAGTATTTAAGGTAGCAGCCGTAACATCCTCAAATAATTTTATGGGAGTAATGCTGGCAAAGGGGGTAAAATTATCTCTATCAAGACTAAACTCCACCTTTTGATTCTTCAGGTCTGCGGTGGCGGTAGTATCATCCGTGACGTAAAATACCATATTATAGGTTTGGTTGGCCTCAAGGATCATAGGCGAAGCCCAGCCATTTAATCGAATGGTGTCTACCCGTATATTATTGGAATCGTATACTTGATAGCCGTTTACCTGAGGCGGTAAATTGGGATATGTTGGCAGCTCACCCTGCGCATTAGGAGCACCTTTATTAATCCATCCCCTGATCGCTGCTATCTCACTGGAGGTGAGAGGGTCTGCATAGAGTGGCATTCGTCCTAATACCTGGTCATTGGTGGTTACTCGATGATAAAGCCAACTCGCATCAGCATCGCCTGGCACAACTCTAAACTCAAAAGAATTTTGGGCGTCATTCTTTTTCACATCGTGGTATACCAGTGAGGAGTAAGTACTTTGCATGGTACGAAAGTCGGGCTCAAAACTTCCATCATGACACGCAGGATTGGCACATCTCAAAACAAAGATATTCTGATGTAACCAGGCGATACTCTCCATTTCTACGGAAGCGGTATCGCCATCATCAACAATTTCATAATCAAAAGGATTCTCGGGGTTATTATCAATCTTCTTACACCCACCGATCATTACTATGGATGTGAGCATACTCACAATTAGCGTTCTATGGTTTAGGCATCTCCTCATACAAATGCTTCATTTAATACTGATCCGGGGAGGAGGCCTGAGACCTCATTATCAAATCCCAGAATATGGGCGATAGTAGGTACAATATCAATACTCTCGCCATCTACATTTGAAACTACCTTAGCTTGATTAATGACCGATGGAGGGCCGGCCAGTAAGCAAAATATTTCCTTCGACACAGGATCGCCCGTGGTATGATCGAGAGCCGGTCTGCCATTTACGTCAATGATATTGTTGGGAGTACCGTTGCGACCAATTTCCGGTGCAACAATAAGTACCGTATCATTAGCCAATTCTGGAATAGACTGAATTGTTTGCCAGAGATGAGCCACCGCATAATCCGCCCGCAAAAGATTCTGGCAATAACCGGTGAAATTGCTATGACAAACATCCACCCCAAACATATTCACCACCAAAAGCTCAGGCTTAAATTCTTTCATTATTTCTTCGGCAAAAAATACATTGTACATATCGCCACTCATAAACCCAGGAACATTCCAGGGATTATTTAACTCCCCCTTTAAGCCTCGAACTACAATTTTATCGATCCAATCGTTAATTAAGGCGGCATCATCAACAGTATTCTTTAAGCCAACCTGACTAGCTGATGGGGCGCCAAAGCTATGGTTAAAGAACTGCCTCATTTCATTTCTCAGACCTTCATTCTCCTTGGGAAAAGAGGATTTGTTTATGAGTAGCTCTACGGTTTGTCCAGAGAAAAATGAACCCGGCGAGATTTGATTGGCACCGTATAAGGGCCCGTATCCCGGATAGTTACTATAGTTTAGAATTGGGTAAAGATTGTTGGTGTGTGTAATCCACCATGAGTTTAAAGCGGATTGCTGCGGAGAATTGTGCTTGCGATATAGCTCAAAAACAGTTGGGAACTCCGGCCTTTCCAGTAAGCTTAAACTACTATTGGTGTACTGCCCCGTTAAGGCAGTGGTATGTCCGTTGAAATGACCGGTAGGGCCATTTCCATATCTAAACTCTTTATAGAGCGTGCCAAAATTTTGTAGCGGAGCCGTGAGAGGCGACGGACCCATATCGGGCATGCTAGCGGCAATATCGCTGCTTACCGTTTCACTGCCATTCAGAAAATTCGGCATCAGATTACCGTCATTTTTATGTACGCTATCCGTATTCCTAACCCCTCCGGCAAAAAGACAGAAAACTACGTGGTTTACTTTCCTCGATCCCGTAGGTGCGAACAGAGTACCACCGGGAAGAACGTAAGGAAGGGTTAACGCCCCTGCGGCCAAGCCAGCTTTCTTTATGAATTGTCTTCTCTTCATGAGGTTTTTTTAATAGTATCGATACTCATCAGACGTAAGCAGAGCGTAATAAATATCAATCGGTTTGAGGCTGGTATTCTCCTCAATCTTATTCCTTAAAAACCACTTTTCCTGTTCATTCGGTTGCCTTACCATAAAACGCTTGTAGGTTTCCACAATGAACTCATCCGGATTGGCTCTCATTTCATTGCTGCTTGCCACAATGGCCTCGGAATTTGACAACATACTTCTGATGATAATATCGATCACCAGCGACTTATCGCCCATGGACGTATATGCTGTATTCAGTTTACCCAGTTCAGTATTGTCAATACTTTTTCCGAACAGGTCTGTGTACAGTATAGAGATAAACTGTTCATCCGTCTTCAAATTTTTCTTCTCCGAAGCACTAGAGTAAAGATTGACATCATTTATTTCGTACTGCTCAACCACTTCGCGTTTGCAAGCACCTAAGGCAAGACAAAGAAGCAAGAGCTGAACGAAGCCTTTATGTTTAATTGAAGAAATACTCATCACTACTCAATATTTCTTTTTGCAAATTCAGATAGTCCTTATCATTTTTATAGGAGGCCATTAAGACCACAGCTTCACTGGTGAGCGGTGATCTGAAGAGATACTTGCGGTATAAGTTAAAAACCTGACCTTCAAAGTAATCATCACTATCAAAAAATATGTTGAGGTAATCTTGTTTGGAACTGCCGGCCTGAAAAAAGAGTGATGCCGGAAAGCCATCCACCATTTTAGAGCACTGCTCTAATTCAAGATTGGTAGGATATCTAAACAGGAAATTTTGAAAACAAGAGACCACAAAATTTTCGGTGCCCATATTAATAGCATCGTAATATGGGTTATTGACGATTCTTCGATGCACTTCAATTATATCAATGATATTGCTGTCCAATTGTCTGGGAATGCGGTACAGTGCCCCTATCCTTTCCACTCTATCTAACCAATATTCTCGCGCATTGCCGGTGGCGTTCATCACTGCAGTTATCGCCTCATCATAATCCGCCGAAATCACGGCGGTATCCACCGATTCCAGATAATCCGCTCTGGCAATATCATACAGTTGATGAAGGTATTCGTGCTGAAGCGCGATGCTGTCTATTAATTTTCCTCGTGCTTCTGTTGTAGCTGAAAGGCCTAAAATGGCAAGCGATGAAGAGAATTCATCAGGGGTAGCCTTTCTGCCGAGAAGCGTAATAAATAGCCGGTTAACATAGGCTTCTTTCATATCGGTAGTTACCACCACTTCATCCGGAGGTTTGTTACCACTAATTGTCTCGATTTCATACTTGCTGCATGATACCAGGGTGATAATCAGAATACAGGGAAATACTTTTTTTATCAAGGTGTAAGTGCTTGATTGTAAATATAATGCATTATTTAGACAGTTGTTATTGAAATTGGTTTATTATCCCGCACTATTTTTGATCAGTAATCAGAATATCTATGTTTGGAAAATTCGGCTTGATAACTTTTCTAGTAATCTGTGTTGGTGGTAAAGCCTCAGGACAGCATCAAAACAATAATTCCTATCTGTTACATCCCATATGGGTTGAAGCTGAAGTTATAGGAATATTGGAGCATCATAGTGCTTTGGCCGTATTACACATCACCAGAGTAGATTCAACAAATGAGATAAATCTAAGTGAAGACAGTGAAATTCTATCGGAGTTTGTATTTGGGACGAAGCCTACTGAGGGAGATCCAAAACTTGTTGGGATCAAACAAAACATGCTGATTAGAGCCGAAATTGACGGTAAATTCAATTCTTCATCCGGGCAATGGGATTATCGCATATTTAGGTACAGGAGTATTGAGCCCTAGCCAAGGCAAAAATCTGGATTTTGAAATTACAGGATGTTTTTCAATTGGTTCAGCGAGGATATTTCAAAACTAATTTCCTCTGAATGAGATTGTGCTCCAGGATTATAGTACACCTGGGCGATTCCGCAGTGCTTGGCTCCCAAAATATCCGTCACCAAACTATCGCCGATCATTATAGAATCTTTCCTGCTCGCCCCGGCACGTTTAAGTGACTCTATAAATATTCGTTGATGGGGCTTATTCACTCCAAGTTGATCGGATGCAAATACATGATTAAAAAATGGTGCTAGTTTACTCTCCCTTAACTTAATGACTTGTGTTTCGTAAAAGCCATTGGTTATTATGCTTAAGTCATAGCTTTCGAAAAGGTAATCAAGAGCTTCAAGCGCTCCATCTATAAGTCCTGGTTGATAAGGACAAGTGGCCAGATACTCACTTTCAAAGTTGGTGGCAAACTTCTGGTCGAAATAATCAAACGCCGCGAAGGTTTCGTAGAAGCGTTCAGCGCGCAACTGTTCTTTGGTAATTTCCCCTTTCCGATATGAAGACCATTTCTGGTCGTTTATCTCGATATACTTTTGGTAAAATTGATCTGGCTCACATGCTAGTTTTTGAGACAAATTCTTCTCTTCAAATAGCAGCTCTATGGTTAAGCGAGAATTAGCGTCAAAATCCCAAAGGGTATGATCAAGATCAAAAAAAATATGTTTAAAAGATGACACCTTTAAGTTCGTTTTAACCAACGCAGTGGCCAGGGTAAGCCATTATACTGCACATTGATATAGGTTTTTACTTGTGCACCGAATCCCTGATAAAACCTTTGTAGTCCGCTATGATTACTTCCTTCAAAATCAAAGATTTTATGGCTTCCACAGCTATATATTAAGTACTCATTGATGAGGTAGTACATTGCTCTCAATTCTTTACCTTCTTGTGAACTGGCTGAAAAAAGCAGCGTATGGCGCTTGTCTGTTTCTATCACAAAAATTCCACCACATAAGGAATTTCTTTCGTTGTAAACGGTCCAGACCTTTCCGATAGATTTATGCAAAGCATTGTACATCGCCTTGCTCATATTGCGATAGAATTCTCCAGTAAGATTTAAAGACTCTCCCCGGTTCTCCTTAAACAAATTAACAAGCCTCTCAGGATCATCATGTTCAAATATCTGGAGCTTGTTATTCGAAGCTTTCGAAATGTTGCGCCGTGTATTCTTGCTGTAGCTGTGATAAATCTCCCGGAATGTCTGATTTAAACTAAGGGTGAGGTTGATGTTATTGTGATATCGAAGATGGGGATGTTTACTCGCAAACTCCAGTTGACCTTCATTGAGATATAGATCGGCATATCGACAATTGCTCGTCATTGCTTCGAGAAATTGCTTCCCTTCATCTTCCGTTAATGCTCTCTTGCTGAAAAATCCAAGTTGTTGAACGGCAAATGGACGGTAGAAATACTTAAGACCAAACTTTACCCGCAAAGGAAGTGGCCATACTGCATCGTAATCATTAAGCACGAGGCAATCCCAGTTTGAGCAAACCTCATCGAGATACCAGGAATAGCCATAAAATAGCCCAAGTTCATCCATCCTGACACAGTGATCATACTTGCCGCGATTGATAAAGTTGTTTCTGACATACCTGATCATGTAGCTCGCTTCACCATTTCCGTATATACCTCATTCCACCCCTGCCATTCCAATTCTTTTTCACTAAAAATCCGGTTATGCCAGATAGAAACAAATTGTCCACCAAAATTTCGGTTCGTTTTAATGTGATCAGATATGATATTCCAGGCATCCTCTGGCCTAGTATTGCGATAATATATAAAGGTGCCATCCATTACACTAAAAGGATGGACCTTAAGGTGTGTTTCACGTTCCAGTTCCAGGTCATAAAAATAGAATGGAGTACAAATTCCTGCCCGATATCCTGGCTCACTGGCAAAGCCCATGGTAAAATCATCAGTTATCTCCAACTCTACTAAGTTTCTATAGGTGTCTGGTAAGGTTAGTTTTAGAAAATGCTG
The DNA here is from genome assembly GCA_965229445.1 of Owenweeksia sp. Lineage (GTDB taxonomy): Bacteria > Bacteroidota > Bacteroidia > Flavobacteriales > Schleiferiaceae > Owenweeksia. The sequence continues at coordinate 1,178,720 of OZ245876.1, read as the reverse complement.
GCGACTCTTTGTTACATCCCTGTTTAATACATCTTCGAGGCGCTTCAGCTCCTCCTCCAGAATCTCGAGATTGGCGTTAGAACGGTAAGAGGGATGAATACCGACCTCACAAAAATCGCTAATTCCCTTAATGTATTTATGCAGTCGGTTGCTGTGCAAGGTCAGGCTGCGATCAAACTGACTCAAACGGGCAAACAGCACAAAATATATGCTCTTGTAACCATACTTTTCTTGCAGACTTAGTTGATAATCAAAAGTTTCATAAGGGTCAGGAATCGCTCCAACAAAACATTTTGTGCGTTCCAGAAGTTCACTAAAGCGCAAATTGGCAAGGTCTTTTGCGTATGCACCCATACTTCTAATCAAGCCTTTTCCGAGATAAGTTGAAGCCGCATCAATATCCACGGTACTTATATAGGAGTAATCCGTGCCGGTAAGGGTCATGCCAGGATTATGTTCAAGCAGTAGATTTCCCAGAATTCTGGCGTACTCATTGACAAGGGGGCGATCCAGAACTTTCTCCTTATACATCAAACTCTCTCTCGCGGGATAGCGTCCATGAACATCTGCTATATGAGGAAGATACTCCTCGTAGCGACTAACTAAATAGAAGGAAGCGGCAAAAGGATCGAAAGGCAATAATGACTTCTTTCCCGACAAAAAGAATATTAAGGTGCCTTCATGTTCTGTGGTTTGAAACTCCTGCTGAAAAATATCCGTCTCAAACAGAAGGTTCACGGCATGAATATAAATACCACTCTGAATTGGATTACGAGAGTAATTGATCTTGGGCAGCTTGGCGTTTATATACTCCTCCTGACTGGTCGTCAGTCTTACCTCCTGCCCAAGCAGGTCACCCAACAAGAGATTGGTAATGTAATTCAATCGCGGCGTAATCTTCTCCACATAGATCAAGACCATGGCACAAATATAATCTAATGAATACGGGCAAAAGTCTGATTGAGGAGGCTATTCTAGACAATTAATTACATAAAACCCTCATCTGTAAAACTGAAATAAGCATGTTCGGTAATAATCAGGTGATCCAGAACCTTAATATCCATAAGCATACCTGCATCAATCACCTTTCTGGTTAAACCCCGGTCAGCATCTGAGGGTTGAATTGATCCGGATGGATGATTGTGACATAAAATCATAGAGGTAGATTTATAAAGCAAGGCTTCCCGAAAAATAATGCGTTGGTCGGCCAGGGTTCCGGTCATACCTCCCCTGCTGATGCACACTTTCTTAACCAATTTATTGGAAGCGTTGAGATACAACACCCAGAACTCTTCGTGAGGAAGATCACCTAATACGGGTTGCATGATCATGAAAGCATCTGCGCTTGACTTAATTTGCGTTCTTTCAGGAGGTTGAGAATTGGTTCTGCGCTTTCCCAATTCCAGGGCCGCCACAATGCTTACAGCTTTGGCAGTGCCTACCCCTTTAAATCTCGTAAGTTCCTGAATTCCAATCCGAGCCATCTGACTTAGATTATTTTCTACCGATCCCAATATTTCTTTTGCGAGGTCAAGTGCGGTAGCTTTTCTCGAACCCGACCCCAAGAGTATAGCCACGAGCTCGGCATCTGAAAGGGCAGAAGATCCTTTGTTTTGTAATTTTTCGCGTGGGCGATCATCTTCGGCCCAACTTTTTATCCGAAAGGATGAGTTATAGTTCGTCATCGTATATTTTAGTTTTCACTCTATAAGATAACAAAAAAAGCCCCCACGCCTAAGGCGCAGGGGCTTTAAAACAACCAATAATTGCAATCCTTATGACCGCCTGGCCGTAAGTTCTATTTGAAGTTTAATGTTGTCATCCACAAGATTTTCTTTGGCAAGCCCAGCTATGCTGGTAGACAGCGCTTCCACTTCCCATTGTGTTCTATCAATTACAAATTCTGGCGTGGTCATCACTAACTCATCCTCCATAACTTTTATAGTGGCTGGTACGGTGATGTTCTTGCTGTTGCCCCGCATTTCAAGGTTGCCACTAAGCATGTGGGTGATACCCAGTTCATGATCTTCAGGTGCAATCTTTACTTCGGTAATTGTAAAGCTAGAGGTCGGGTATTTCTCTACATAAAAGAAATCCTGGCTACTTAGATGTCCAATGAGTTTTGCTTGGTTAAAGTTACCTTCTTCAGGTAAATCTTCATTGGTGATGGTAGACATGTCGATGATAAAATTCCCGGCGATAATTTCATCTCCCTGGGTTTTTATTTCACCATCCGACATCATAATCTTGCCTTTATGGGAGGCATCGGCATAGGTTTTAAATCCCGTCCAACGGATGTCACTCACATTGGTAGCCACCTGGTAAACGACGGCATCGGATGATGCGCTTGTTTGCACCTCTTTCGCTTCACTCGCCTGCACATCGGCCTTCGGGGCATTATTACAAGCCACCAGAAGAGCGGATACGGCAATTGCATTTAGGGTATTCGATAATTTCTTCATTCGTAAATGTTATTAATTCAATGTTTAAACAATGTTTGGCAAATATATGATGTTGGAACATTGAAATAGCTCATTTGTTCAATAGAATAAAATTATTCTTATATTTGATATCATTTTAATATCATTTCGATGGAAGCAGAAAAAATAATCAAAGGACAGTCAGGCTATGTTAACCTTATCATATCGCTGCTATTCATAGCAGGAGCAATTTGGCTGTTGAGCGCCAAGAACCTACTTGGGCTAGTGTTGGTGGTTTTATTCATTCTTCATTTAATAGGTTATGTAATAGTTGCGCCAAACAAAGCGGTAGTGCTGGTATTATTTGGGGAATACAAAGGCACGATTGAGAAAAATGGATTTCATTGGGTCAACCCCTTCTTCTCAAAGACCAAGATTAGCTTAAGAGCCAGAAACTTTGAAAACAAGCCTATAAAGGTTAATGATAAACTGGGCAATCCCATTATGATCAGTGTAGTGGTTGTTTGGCGAGTACGCGATACATACAAGGCCTCATTTGAAGTGAATGATTTTGAAGAATTTGTAACCATTCAGAGCGAGACGGCGGTAAGAAAACTCGCCAGTGCCTATCCGTATGATACTTTTGATGATGATGAGAAGGAAGTTAGTCTGCGAAGTGGATTGGAAGATATTAATGAAGAGCTGGATCGGGAAATGCAGGATCGTCTGGACATCGCGGGTATTGAAGTGATGGAAGCGAGGATTAATCACCTTGCCTATGCTTCAGAGATAGCAGGGGCCATGCTTCAGCGCCAACAAGCTACCGCTATTGTAGCTGCGCGCTTAAAAATTGTGGAAGGCGCCGTAGGGATGGTTGAAATTGCCTTGGAGGAATTAAGTGCCAAAAGCATCATTGATTTGGATGATGAGAAACGAGCTTCTATGGTAAGTAACCTGATGGTAGTGCTATGTGGTGATAAAAATGCACAACCGGTATTGAATACAGGAACCCTATACAGCTAAGAATGAATAAAATACGGGAAATACAGAAATTGTCCCAGAACCGACCCGTTATCATTCTGATGTTGACTCTGCTAACGCCAATAGTCATTTTCATGATGATTAGCATCATTAATTCGGGTGACATCATGGGTGAGACATCGATTAGCTTGGGGATTACCGCTTTGAGCCTGGGACTGACGTTCTTCTTTATATTCAGGATGACTACTGTCGTAGAACTCTCTACTCACGGCATTGCTTATAAGAGTTTGCCTTTTTCCAAACAGCTAAAAGCAATTCCCCTTTCCGAGATTCGCAGCGTAGCGATCGCCAATCATAAATGGTGGCACGGGTACGGCTATAGAAGATCGTTTCATACCCAGGTGTATGCTATGAAGCCCGGCAAAGTTCTCAAGGTTTCCACCAGTAAAGGCAACACCTTACAGTTTGGAATAAACAGACCTAAAATGCTGGTGCGCTACATTGAGTCGGAATGGCCAAATATTACAGTAGATGTCGAGTAAGAAAGCATTTGCATTGCGAATTGATGCCGAACTTATGAAGGCCGTTGAAAAATGGGCTGCCGATGAGTTTAGAAGTACCAACGGTCAGATTGAATGGATTATTAACCGAGCCTTGAAGGAGGCTGGGAGGAAGAAGGATTGATGGGATACAGGTTGTGGAGTGCAGGTGCTATGTCAATGAAAGAAAAAGGCTGAAATGTTAAAAAGCAGGCGTTCCACAAGGAGCAAGTCTCACCGCTTTGCCTTACATGATAGTTATCGCAATCAGAAATAAAGCGCATGGCCGGTTGCCATCAAAGGAGCTTTCAGGATTTTAATCCCAAAAATTTCAATGGTTTAGAATGCCCTGACATCGTGCACACCCGCTGTCCCCATATTAAAGGTCGGTATTTGCTTGATTATATCAAAGGCGATATTCGCCAGATTACCTTCTGGTGACCAGATGTTCCAAAAAATTCTGCCATAGGAAGCATCCGATTGACTGGTTATTTTAATCTTGTACCTAGTATATCGTTGATCTTAATCCTAAACACCAATTTTTCGGTCATGGATTTTATAGAATACACCAACACCTGGGCAAAGAGTGAAGTAATGCAAGGAAGAATAATGATAGGCCTTGGAATTCTTTTGTTGTTAGCCTTTTATGGCATCCTCCGAAGCCAAAATGAATTGATGAGGGGTATGCTACTGCCGCTGTCACTACTCTTAGTGACGCTGATCGGGTATGGTGGTTATATATTGTATAGTCGTCCCGCACATGCCAAAGCGAGTATTGCACTCTACAAGCAAGCCAGGGAAGTAGCGATCGAAAAAGAGAAGGAAAAGCACATCAAGGATAATAAAGTGGGAAATACCCTCATAAAATATGTTTATCCCTCCTTGCTGTTGATTTCAGCCTTGATCTTATTAATTGTTCCAAGCATTTATTATAAGGGAATGGCTTTGGGATTTAGTATGCTATTTGTAGCAACCTACCTAATCGATCACGGCTTCGTATCCAGATCGAATGCATTTTTGACTTTCCTAAACACCATTCAATAGAGCTAGCTGTTGGAGGACGCAAACAGTCTGTGTCTTGATGTTGCTCGATGAATGGAATGGGAAGTGGAGAGATCTCTTTATTGGACATTAAGACTCAACTGACATCAGCCGCACAATTTTTGACCAATGGCCTGCGCAACTCCTCATTCTACCCAAACCTTCTACCCTGCCTGATTCCACATTTTGATGCTGTCTGATGTGGAAACACCTGAAATTATTTCTACGTTAATTCCATCGGAAAGACCCAGCTCTATTTCGCGTTTTTCAAACAACTGCTTCCCTACACTGACTTCGATGAATGGGCGACCTTCGTCAAACTGTATTAGGCTTTCTTTAATAGCCAAAACTGAATCCCTTTCAGCCAATACAATATCAGCATTGGCACTATATCCAGCTCTGATGAAATCCGTGGAGTCTAACTTTACCCTTGCCTTAATTAGAAACTGGATAGCCCCATTTTCCTCTACCCCTTTGGGAGAAATATACTCTAGTTCTGCATCATAGGTCCTGTTCTCTATGGCACCAACGGTAAGTCTAATGTCCATACCTTCCTTAATCTTGCCCACTTCTGATTCGTCTATTTTCCCTTCGAAGATCATATCAGTCATATCGGCGACAGTGGCAATGGTTGTACCTTCATTAAAAGTGTTACTCTCAATTACCTGGTTACCAACTTTTACCGGCACGTCCAGCACCATACCAGGAATGGTGGCTTTTACGATGGTTAAAGTGGCACTCCCAGCCTTTTTAGTTGCTCCTTCCTTCACAATTTGCAGATTATCTTTGGCTGCCTCTAATTCTTGCCTGGCATTGTTGTAGGCTAAATCAAAGCGCTGAAATTCTTGTGCGGATATTACATCTTGCTCAAATAGGCTTTTATTTCTATTAAAATCCTTTTCTGCATTTTTCAAATTAAGTTCAGCAACCTTCACTCTGTTTTGTGAATTATTGAGGGCTACCATATCAGGGATCACCTGAATTCGCGCAATTTCCTGGTTCAGACTTACCTCATCCCCTGCCTCTACATATACTTCTTTTATGATACCGCTAACCTGAGGCTTGATATCCACTTCCTCTCTAGGAATGATACTACCTGTGGCAACAGATTTATTGACGATGTCGTGATAGAATGCGGTATCCAAGGGATAAATTATTGGATCCTTCTGTGACTTTTGCCAGAGGTAGTACAAGGTGTAAATGAATACGCCTCCAATAACGACAAAAACAAATATTCTAAGAAACTGCTTCATGTAATCAATGATTAATCTTATTCATAGCGCAAGGCCTCAACGGGCTTCACTTCAACGGCTCTTCTTGCTGGAATTAAGCCAGCCAACAGTCCGGCGACAACAAGAATTAGTAACGAAACCAGAACTATCCCCAGGTTTACCCCAGGATTCCTAAAAAATCCACCTTCGGCTGAAAAAGCATTCATGGCTGAATTAATTCCTTCCAGCAACCAGACTCCAGCTATCACGCCAAATACTCCAGCCATTAAGGTCAGAACCACAGCTTCTGAAATCACCTGTGAAATAATGGCCCCGGGGGTGGCACCGATGGCTCTTCTGATGCCAAATTCTTTTGTTCGCTCTTTAACGGTTACCACCATAATGTTACTTACTCCAATGGCTCCTGCCAATAGCGTGAGAGTTCCAACGATAAATGATAAAAGGGCAATCCCCGTATTCAGAGTTACAAAACTTTGAAACCGCTCCTCCTTGTTGAAGCTACCAAATGCCCGGTCATCATCCGGATGGATCTTGTGACGTTCTTTAAGCAATTGTTTAACCTTTTCTTCCGTAACCGTAGCCGGCACACTTTTGACTGAAGTAAAGCTTAGCCAACCTATGATATCACCATAATTAAAGGCCTGTTGAAAGGTGGTGAGGGGAATGGAAATTGATTTCTCCTGTTCTTCTGACCTTCTGGCATCATCATGAATACTCTCAAAAATACCAACTACTTTGAAGTTCACCCCCTGAGCCTTTATATAGGTGCCAAGAGCTTCTTCGCCGTCATCGTATAACCTCCTTTGAACCTCCTTTCCAATCACACAAACTTTACGCTTTTCCTCGAGATCGGTCTGATTAATAAATCTTCCTTCTGTAATTTCAACAGGATCAATCTCAAGATATTCCGGGAAGTCACCATGAATACCAAAAGCACCCACGTTGACACCGTGCGTCACATTATTGGCACCTCTGTATCCACCTGATTGACATCGAGGAGCTAATACATCAATCGTAGAAACATTGTTTTTTATGGCCTCTACATCATCCAGACGCATCTGAAACCACCTCCCACGTTTGAAGCCTTTGTAGGGCATACTAGTAGGTTGGGTCCACATAAACACACTATTGGTCACTGCGCCTCCAAAACTCGCCAGGGTGCCATTCTCTAAACCCTTAGCGCTCCCAAGCATAATGACAAGCATAAAAATCCCCCAAAACACCCCAAAAGCTGTCATGAAGGTTCTTAACTTATTCCTTCCTAAGACGGATAATATTTCGTGCCATCGGTCGCGATCAAACATTACCAAGGCGCTTTATGCTTATTCATATCTCAGTGCTTCAATCGGTTTAATTTTCGCTGCTCTCCGGGCAGGAAAAAAACCCGCCAGGGCTCCTGCACTCACCAAAATTAGCAAAGTGATTAGGGCTATTTTTAAATTTATTTCGGGATTTCTAAAAAAGTCATGCTCAATATTCCCCCCTAACAACTCCACAATTCCTACTCCAATAACTAGTCCCAAATAACCAGAAAAGGCGGTAATGAAGATAGATTCCTGAAGAATCAGCGCAATAATAGATCCTGGAGTAGCCCCAATGGCCTTCCTGATCCCAATCTCCCGTGTGCGTTCCTTAACGGTGATCATCATAATGTTACTTACTCCCACAATCCCGGCGATGATGGTACCAATACCAATGACCCAAACGAAGATCCGAATACCATCCAAGACCCCTAATACATCCTTCATTCTAGCCTTTCTATTCCAAATTCTAAGTGCGCTTTTATCCTCAGGGTTGAAACTATGTCGGATTGCCAACTCATTAACGATTTGCTCTTCCAACTCAAGTGATTGACTTATCGGCATATCTTCATCATACGCCAGCATAATACGGCTCATTTCTCGGGGAGTCCGACTTAAAGTTGCCTGCCCTACATTAATCGGGATATACAGATTGTCTTCTTCATCATCTCCCCCAGCATCTGCGTATATTCCTACAACTTCAAATTGTACTCCGTTTACTCTTACATATTTTCCAATGGATGGTGCTCCTTTAAACAATTCGCGGTGTACCTTTTGACCAATAACCGCTACTTTTCTAAAGTCTTTTATATCTAATTCATTAATGTACCTGCCAGACACCAGCGAGTTTGATTCCATATACTGATTAGCTGGATGTACGGCTCTAACCTCAAAATTTACTACCTCCTGGCCATAGACTACCTCCGCATTCCAAAAATTTCGGCTACCGGAAGAAAATATTATATCCGATTCAAATTCCTGTGTAAGGAACTCATAATCACTATTCTCCATGCTTATCCTTCGATTGGGTTGATAACCCTTATAAGGCATGGTAGTTCTGCCTCCATTAATCCAGATGGTATTCACAGCGTCGTCCATAAACCGGCTAATGGTGCCATTGAGTAAACCCTGACCCGCAGAAAGTAAAATAACCAGCATCATAATTCCCCAGGCAACACTGAAGCCCGTGAGGAAGGTCCGCAACTTGTTCTTGCGGATGGTGATGAATATTTCTTGCCAGTTATCGAGGTCGAACATACAGGAATCGGTTCTTTGTTCCCGCCCAACGCCAAGCTTTGGTTAGGGAAAACTTCGTTTTTAGTTAATTATTTTTTTTATCAAACAAGCCTTTCTCATTATTTCCAACAAGATTTATACTATTCCTCAATCAATCCATCTTTTATATGGATCACCCGATCCGTCATTTCCGATATATCCTGTTCATGTGTAACAATCAGAACGGTTAGGTTCTGCTCTTTATTAATATTTTTCAGCAATTGCATTACGTCGTAGGAGGTGGTGGTATCCAAAGCTCCGGTAGGCTCATCTGCCAACAATACTTTGGGTTGAGAAATTAGCGCCCGCGCAATTGCTACCCGCTGTTTTTGTCCGCCAGAAAGTTCACTTGGCAGGTGATCGGCCCAATCGGCCAGGCCAACCTGATCCAGATAATCCAAAGCCATATCATTTCTGGCCTTTCTGCTCATTTTCTGATAATAGAGTGGTAAGGCCACATTTTCCAAAGCAGTCTTAAATGAAATCAAGTTAAAGGATTGAAAAACAAATCCCAGAAAGCGATTGCGATATTGAGCGGCCTTCTTTTCATTCAAATCCTTAATTAGCTTACCATCAAGAATATATTCCCCCTCATCATAGGAGTCGAGGATTCCCAGGATATTCAACAAGGTGGACTTTCCTGACCCTGATGAACCCATAATGGACACCAATTCACCATCGGCGATGGAAGCATTGATGCCTTTCAGTACTTGCAAAGGCTTTCCACCTGTGCGATAGGATTTTTTTATCCCACGAAGTTCTATCATACCAATATGCAGACTGGAATAAGATGTAGCAGAAAAGGGAGTGTCACGAATCTATAAAAATTAGAAACGTCATCGGTGATAAATCAACTTAAGCATCATCAAGAACCATTGACCCCTTTAATTGTTTCGTTCCTTTTGAATTTAGCCGCTGGTGCCACGTTTCTGAGCCACGAAGGCGGGTATCAGTAACATCATTAAAACTGGATTCATCACTACCCGGTGAAGATGTGAGAGCATTGAAGTAAAGCCCTCGGGTTGAGCTAGATACACGTAGAGGTATATCGGAAGAAGGATAAACAGACCAAAAAGCATTACCCATAATGCAAAACGAGCATACTTCTTCTCTCCGAAAATACCATAGATCAGCGCAATGGAAAACAGATCATTACAGATATATCTGCCGGCCTTGTTGATGATTAGTTGAACGGGTTCTACCTCCATATAACTGGCGCTATAATTTAATTGTTGAGGGGCTGAAAAGTGGAATAGAACGTTGTAGAAGTCGAGATACTCCTGAAAGAAATACACCAGAAAAAGACCCACTGCCCCAATTGCAATAAATAGAATTCTTTTGCCAGGCTCCAAGGATTCTTCTTTCATGGGGTGTTCAGATCAACAGTCTTTTTCTTACTCTTCCCTGAGAATTTTATAACCCAAAGTACCCAAAGCAGAAAAACGGCAAGATAGATTACGGCGGTAAAGCCATACTTATGAAAGAAATAAAAGGCTCTACCACCAAACTCTACGTTTAACAGGCTTAGAAACATCAATCTGCCTATGTTGGCGATGTGTATGAATAAAATACCAGAGGGAATAAAGATTAACATATTTAGGAGCTTTCCTCCAAAAGCAATAATAAAAGCGAGAAACAGAATCATGATATTTATCCCGTTGCATCCTTCCTCAATTGAAACTGCATAAACATCATCAAACCATACACTGTCATAGGTCACTTCAGGCATGGTTTCGCGATTGAGATGATCATCTGGTATGACTGAAGGTTCGTAACCAATCATTGAAGCCGTGCCGGTACAGTTATAAGTAACGAAATGAGTTATTGGATCCGTTAATGGAGGATCTGCAGTGTCGTATTTGGAGATGTACAGACCATATAGACCAGACAGGCCGAAGAATATCACAAAGAATTTCAACAAAAAAAATATGGTTGGTCGAAATTCTTTCAGCATCAGAAATCGTAATAATTATTAAAGAATTCGGTACGCAAGCCAACATAGAAGTAGTTGGAAGATCCAGTATTGATTGGCGAAAGATCCTTCAGACCGTTTTCACTTATCAGGGATCGCATTCGCATACCGGCTTCAAGCTTTAAACCACTCGCTGGGTTAACCACCCAAGCGATACGTGCGTGAAGGTAATTGTATATGGAGGTTGCTCCTTGTGCCACGCTATTGTTATTGTCACTTGCACGATCATAGTAACTTATATAGATGTCTGAGCCATAATTTACGCTATCTGCGTTTAATCCCATCAAACCAAAATGATATCTCAACTCATATTCCCAACGTTGGTGTCTGTACATTCCATGCCAAAGCAGCTCATGAAAATTAGCACCCCAGGGATGAGCCAAAGGTTGACCATAATGACCATAGTTAGACAAGGGCACGCTATGAGAATAGGTGTAAGGGCGTGAGCCGTTATACTCCAGTCTGGTAAATAGCCCTTCTACCTCAAAGGCATCATAGTATTTCAAGCCCAGCTGCCATGAATACTTGTTTAACCAGCTGCCATTTTCATTAATGAATGCATTCAAATTGAACTCATCCAACACAAATTGACTGTAAGCTTGTACGCCGTCGGTAACTTTATAAGAAAGGCTCAAACCAAGTAGCGCATTGCTATTTTTAGATCCTACTGCAAACTCAACAGGTCGGAAGAATATGATTGGGTTGAAAAAAGATACATCCATACCTCTCTGTTGAGTAGTATCTCCAAATACAATCGATTCAAATAGACTAAGATTCCAACGCTGGCTGATATTGATACTGAGATAATGAGAAGCCAGGTGCTTCCTTGAAAATACTCCATTTACCTTTGCTTCCCGCCTAACATCATACTGTTGCGCCCAAAGATTTACATATTTAATTTTCCAGAACTCTGTTTCTATTCTGAAAAAAGGATAATTGAATGCTACATCCGACAGCATCATAGAGCGGTAACCTTCTCCGAAGAAATTTTTTCCCTGTCCTAAAGTAAAGGAGAAGTATTTACTGGGAGTATAGCTGATTTCTCCGGAAGCCATACCGTAATCGAAACCGGTCTGGTTAAACACCCTGGCATACCCTTGTCCGGGAACCACGAGGTGTTCCTGGGTGAAGTCAGTAATATATTGCGGGAATCTTGCCTGATTCTCCAGGTAGGAAGTTTGGAAGGTAAATTTGCTGCCAATACTACCTTCGATATTAAATCCCCGGGTATTTACAAATAAAATATCCGAGCCGGGGTAATTGGGATCGAATCCCCCTTGGAAATTCACAACGGGATCAATTATTATTCGATAATCTTTACCACCGACATCCACCAAATGTTCTAGAAATAGCTTTCTGTATAACCAAGACTTCTTAGGCGATGATTTGTGGGGTAATTCCTTGGTATTCTTGAAACGAAGAGAGTCTATCTGCCATCTGCTCAGAGGTTTAATGGAAGTATGCAGCTGTGAGTCCAACGAATAGACTAACCGCCCAAAAGTAATTTCATCAGAATGATTGAGTCTAAGATATTGATACTGCCCCAGTGAGGAAAGAATGGCAAGACTCACCAGAATGGCGGTCCATAAAAACCTATTCATTTACAATCTTCTTCAGATCGAGACTGGCAAAAACCGAGTTGTTGCTAATATATTCTGGTACTATCTTCTTAAGACATCTAACCAGTTCAAGGTTCTTGCAGCTGCTCAGGCACTCATCCAATTCCAGGAGTTGTTCTTTAACAACAGTCAAAGAATATTCATCCACTTGAGCTATCATTATTTTTGGATGATGCGTCTTTTTAGTGTTCTCCTTTACTGCGAGTAGCTCTTCATGCAACTTTTCGCCCGGTCTAAGTCCAATTTCCTTTATCTCAATATCCTTACCTACTTCAAGTCCGGATAATCTTATCATCTTTTTGGCCAGATCATAGATCTTCACCGACTCACCCATATCAAAGACAAATATTTCACCGCCATTGCCCATCGAACCAGCTTCAAGCACCAGGTTACATGCTTCGGGAATAGTCATAAAGTAACGAGTGATTCTACTATCCGTCACTGTAACCGGTCCACCTTTCTCAATTTGCTTTTTAAACAAGGGGATCACTGATCCATTGGAGCCGAGTACATTGCCAAACCTGGTGATCACGAATTGCGTGGAATTCCCACGTTTGGTGCTTAGACTTTGGGTATATATCTCAGCGGTTCTCTTAGAAGCACCCATCACGTTAGTGGGATTAACCGCCTTGTCCGTAGACACCAACACAAATTTATCAACCTTATACTCCTGTGCTAAATCGGCTATCACTTTGGTTCCGAACACATTGGTTTTGACAGCCTCGTAAGGGTTCGACTCCATCAAAGGAACATGCTTGTAGGCTGCAGCGTGAAAGAGAATCTCGGGATTAAAAGCTTCGAACAAACGGCGCATGCGGTCCTCATTCGCCACATCTCCAACCACCACCTCTATCAATTCTGCCTTCTTCGGATGCTTATCCTTTATATCCAAATCCAGGTCATATAGCGCAGATTCAGCCTGATCAAGAAGAATAATTTTTTCAGGTCGGTAAAACAGAAGCTGCCTTGAGATTTCACTACCAATTGAGCCTGCAGCACCGGTAACCATGATCACTTTACCTCTAATTTCACGGGAAATGTTAACATTGTCCAACTCAATCGGTTCTCTCTCCAATAAATCTTCAATTCTTACCGCCTTAATCTGTTTAGCACTAAGCTCACCGTGTATCCATTCGCCCAAAGGCGGTACAATTCGCACTTTCAAACCATACTCCAGGGCGTGGTCAACAATTTCCTGCTTCTTTTCCGGAGTTAATGAGGACTGAATAGAAATAATCAGCTGATCCGGCTGCATTCTTTCCATAAATCGATCATTAAACACCTTATCCGGACCAAACACAGGCACTCCACCAATAGCTTTGGAATGCTTGGAGTGATTGTCATCGATGAAGCCGATTATTGAAAACTCCCTGCTCTTGTCTTGTGACAGGGTATTGAGTGTGGTAACACCAGAACTTCCGGCACCATAGATTAGAACCCGAGTAGGGCGCCTTCCTTTAGCCACCACAAAAGAGTCAAAAATGTATTTGATCAACAATCTGGCTCCGATTAAAAAGAACAGGGTAGTAAGAAAGTGGATCGCAATTATTGAACGCGGAAGGTACAGCGTTCCCTGATCTGGCGCTGAATAGGATTCAATGAAGGAAAGACCAACCAAACATGCCACTGCAAAACTGGCGCCTTTCACCACATTAAGGGCATTAGTAAGATTGGTATGCCGAATGATACCAACATAGGAGCGGCTTACCAGGAACCCGATGGCGTAGAAAAACACGACCAATCCCACCTTCGCTGGAGCATTACTGTCCCCTGCCGCTGAAAAATCAAAATTAAACCGCATTAATGTGGCAAGCACGAATGCTATCACCACTATAAATAGGTCAAAGAGGAAAATCACCCAGCGGGCAAGATATCGGTCTGTATGTTTCGCAATAAGTTTCCTTAACATAGGATCGAACTGCGGTTTAAAGGTACATGTTCAGTTGCTTAGGTAATATTATAACTTAGTTTAATGTAGTATCCCAATTTGAGGGTAATACTTATTCACAGCAATCTTGGGAAACTTTAAGCACGAAATATGCTAAACCCGATTGCCAATCTCCATGGTGAATAAATACTCGGATTAAACGAAGTATTGAAGGGTGTGAAATAGCGAGAAGTTGATTTTATCTCGCAATATTTTTATCTATGACAATACAGGCAGCTTAAGGCTTCTGAACTTACTTTTATGACTATTACTCTTGATGAAGTTGCCACAAAGATTCGATTATTCTCGGGGCTGTTTTTCCATCCCACATTGGAGGGATGCTACCTGATTTCCAACTACCTGAGGTCAATCTTTGTACGGCATTTGCAACCTTTCCCGGATTATTTCCGACCAGCTCGTTGGTACCTAGCTCAATGGTTTCCGGACGTTCTGTGTTTTCCCTTAAAGTAATGCAAGGAATGTTCATCACCGTAGCTTCCTCAGTAATTCCCCCAGAGTCGGTAATAATTCCAGCCGAATTGGCAGCCAGGTAATTGAATTGAAGATAGCCTTGCGGCGCGACTTGCAGAAACGAATCAGAAATTGCCTGAATCTTATCGATTTGTATGCGGGTTCTCGGATGAACGGGGAATACTATGGGAATGCCGTTATTGTTATCGGCGATGGCCTTGAGTATGGCTTCCAAAACTTCCGGTTTGTCAACGTTTGAAGGCCTATGGAGTGTCATTAGGATATACTTTGTCTTCTGTAGATCCAATTCATCCCAAAAGGATGGTTTCTTGAAACGATTTTGCAAATGCAATAAGGTATCTATCATGGTGTTGCCCACAAAGTGGATCTTATCATCCCTATGACCTTCCTTTCTCAAATTGCTTCCGGCTAATTCTGAAGTGGTAAAGAAGTGATCCGTTATGCTATCCGTTACCATGCGGTTTATCTCTTCAGGCATCCTCTGATCACGTGAGCGAATTCCTCCTTCAATATGAACAACCTTAGTATGCAATTTCTTAGCAACTATGGCACAGGCCAAGGTTGAGTTTACATCCCCAACCACAATTACAAAATCAGCGGGATTTGCAATCAATTCCTCCTCAAATCTAACCATAATGGCCGCGGTTTGTGTGGCCTGACTGCCTGACCCGGCCTCCAGATTAATATGAGGTTCGGGTATATTTAGTTCCTTGAAAAAGGTGTCGCTCATGGCCTTGTCGTAGTGCTGACCCGTATGAACCAGTCGATACTCAATACATGATTCTTTCTGATTAAAATCATCGATAGCACGGATAACCGGTGCAATCTTCATGAAGTTTGGTCGGGCGCCAGCGATAAGGGTGAGGCGTAGATTCTTGTTATTACTCATTTGATCCTGAAACTTGAAAAGGTAAAGCTGCACATAAAAGATAAGGCCAGAGCCTTGTTAGAGATATCAAATCTGATTATTCCGATAAACGGAAGTATTGTTCGGCACCTATACTAGCTATTATGGTTTGACTGAGGAAAATACATGGTTCATGGCTTTAAAAATCCTCTGAAAGTCGTTCTCGGTCAGATTAGATCCGGAAGGTAAGCAAAGGCCCTGCTTATAGAGAGTTTCTGCTACATGATGGCCTATATAGGCCTCATGGTTAAATACGGGTTGCAAGTGCATGGGTTTCCAGAGCGGTCTGGATTCTATATTTCTTTCTTCTAGAGCCAGGCGAAGATTTTCACTGGTAAGAGAAAAGTTGGTTGCAGGATCAACTAAGATACACGTAAGCCAACGATTGCTAAAACTACCATGGGGTTCTTCCTGGAAGCGAATTTCAAAACCTCTATCATTCCATTTCTGAAAGTATTCTCGATACCGTTGATGGTTAGCCCTGCGTTGTTCAATGCGCTTGTGCAATACTTTCACCTGCTCTATACCAATGCCAGCAAGTACATTACTCAGGCGATAATTGTAACCAATATCCGAATGTTGAAAAAAGGGTTCCGGGTCTCGAGCTTGCGTAGCCAGATTAATTGCCTTATTAATCAACTTTTTATCATTCGATACAATCACACCACCACCTCCGGTAGTAATTATCTTATTGCCATTAAAAGAGTAAACCCCTATTCTGCCAAGGGTTCCGGTGTGTTGGTCAAAATACTTTGATCCTAATGATTCAGCCGCGTCTTCTATTACCGGAATGCCATATTTGTTTGCAATTTCCATAATGGCCTGCATATCAGCTGGCATGCCGTACAGGTGTACCGGCAAGATCACTGCTTTGCGTCCGATCTTCAAGCCACTTTTAACCTGATACTTCTCTAGGGCCTGCTCAAGAACCTGAGGATCCATGTTCCAGGACTCGGGTTCTGAATCTATAAAAACTGGTGTAGCCCCCTGATATATAATGGGGTAAACGGAACCAACGTGATTATGTGTCTGAACAAATACCAAATCTCCTGGACCAATGTTTAGGAGCCTCAAGGCCACGTGAATTGAAGCTGTGGCAGAATGAAGAGCAGCAGCGTATCCACATCCAGTGAATTCTGCTACCATATCTTCAAATTTGGATAAATCGGGACCAGCCGGGGCAATCCAGTTACTGTCTAAGGTCTCGCCTAGGCTATTAATCTCGTTTCCAGATAGATGAGGAGGTGATAAATATATTCGTTCATGCTTCATTAAACTGGATAATTATCTTTCGTTCAAACAGGTATTCACCCTCCTAGTCTTTTGAATCGCTCCATTGCACCGGGATGCCTACCGCCGTTGTATGTGGTGGGATATTTTTATTCACCATTGCTCCTGAACCTATGATCGCATATTCACCCAAAGTGGCAGACTTGATAATATTGGCACCGGATCCGATATACACACCATCCTTCAATATCGAACCGCCACTTAGATTTACCGCGGGCATCATCGAACAATAATTGCCAATTACTGAATCGTGACCTATGGTACAACCTAAATTGATGAGATTAAAATCGCCTAATTCAATATTGGTTGTCAAAATACTCTGGTCGCAGATAATATTTCCCTGCCCAATTTCTATGTTGTTTTTATCATGAAGTTGAGCATGGGGATGGATAATATTAGGCCAGATAAGCTTTTTGTTAGTGGCAAGACGATTCACCAATTGTTTGCGATTCTTGGTATTGGCGATTGCAATACAAACATGACAGGTTTCTGCAGTACTCAACAAATATTCCGAACTCCCTAGTACGCTTAAGCCATTAACATCATAGCCTGGAGCAAGGCTGTCATCAATAAAGCCCATTAATTTATACTCTTCTGCCAAAGAACTATATCTGAGCATTGCCGCGACTTCTCTCCCAAATCCCCCTGCTCCATAAATTACAATATTAATTCTCTCCATTGAATGCTTCTCGAAGTGTAGATTCCTTACCCCTGCTAAAAAAACGACCCATGGTCAATACCAATATTTTGAGATCAATCAGGAGATTATTATTCTCAACATACCAGATATCTAATTTAAACTGATCATGCCAGCTCAAGGCGTTTCGACCATGAACCTGCGCCCATCCTGTAAGTCCTGGTAAAACCTTATGTCTTAATCGCTGTTCAGAATTATAAAGTTCTAGATACTCTGGAAGCAATGGTCTAGGTCCGATAAATGCCATCTCACCTTTGAAAATATTGATCAATTGTGGTATTTCATCAAGGGAGAATCGACGCAACCAATATCCCCAAGTCATTAATCTATCAACATCGGATTCGCCGGATTGACGAGACCTCAAGGTCTGGAATTTATAAATTCTAAAAGGCTTCTCATTTTTACCAATTCGAATTTGCCTAAAGAATACTTTCCCAAATACCATTAGCTGGACGATTGCTATTGGAAAGCAAATCGGAATCAGCATAACCATCAATATAAGGGAGACCATTTTTCGCCACATCATTCTCGGTTGCCTGTAAATACTTTTCTAATTGTCAATAGGATAATCTTGAAATAAAAAAATACGTGTCGGTTCTCAATACACTTCTTATCCAATTCAATTTTTGCGGGAAGGATTACGGTTCGGTAATGATATTCAGGATCATTCTGTCGTTCTAAAATTTCATTCTCATTACTGTATTTGAGACTAGCCGGACTGGTAATACCAGGTCTTACAGACAGCAGATATTCATAGTCTTTGGGATACAGATTAACATATTTCTGCACTTCTGGTCTTGGTCCCACAATGCTCATATCACCCAAAAGCACATTGAATAATTGAGGGAATTCATCCAACTTCAATTTACGCAACAAAACGCCCGATTTTGTCACCCTTGGATCTCTTCCACCCACAGTAATCAGACCTTTACGATCTGAATGCAAATACATCGTCCTAAATTTGATCAAATTGAAAAGCCGAGCGGATTTGCCCACTCTCTTTTGCTTATAAAATATGGGTGAACCTGAATCTATTAAAATGAGAATGAGAGCAATCAGAAATATGGGCGACAACACGATCAAACTAACCAGCGACAGCAAAATATCCAGGCTCCTAATTATCATGAATACAGATCAATGGCCTCTTTGATAACTGAAAATATATACTCACATTCCTCATCGGTTAACTGTGGATAAATGGGAAGGGTAATCACTTGATTAAAGTGTTTTCCTGCCTCGGGAAAGTCAGTGATTTGGCACCCCCTTTCCTTAAAAATTCTCAACTCAGGTAATGGGATAAAATGAACGTTAAGGGCGGCTCCATTTTGCGCAGCATGATCAATAATTTTATCCCTGAGAACTTGCTTTTCTGGTGACAATCTCAGTGCAAACAAATGATATGAGGATTCAGTATTCGATACATTCATTGGCGGTAAGATGGCCCAAGGCTCCGTCTGAAAGAGTTTTACATAGGTATTAAACACTCGCCTGCGTTCTGGTAATAAGGTTTGTTGATATTGCCTTATTTGAGCCAATGCAATAGCTGCGCAAATATCCGGCATGTTTATCTTAAATCCAGGATAAACAATATCATACCGCCAACTACCCCCCTTGGATTTTGTAAATGCATCTTTGGTTTGGCCATTCAATGTCCATAGCCTTAATAAGTCGTAAATATCATCCGAGGAAAATCCGGCAGGCATGTTGATGCATATGGCACCTCCTTCAGCACTAGTGACATTCTTCACAGCGTGTAATGAAAAAACGGATATGTCTGCAAGGCTACCAGAGGGCTTTCCTTTGTAGGAGGCGCCTATTGAGTGAGCCGCATCTGCCATCACCAGAATTCTACCCAACTGGGTCTGGATGTCACTTGAAGGAACAAAGGATTTCTGATGTGCGTTGATCACTTCATAGATTCTGTCATAATCACAAGGCCATCCGCCAAAATCAACCGGAATAACTGCCTTGGTTTTTTCAGTAATGGCTGCATTTAACCTTTCCGGAGATATATTGAAGTCTTCATCTATATCTACCAAAACCGGGGTAGCCCCTAAATGCTGAACCACTAATGCCGTAGCGACATAGGTATAAGCAGGAATTATTACTTCATCTCCTTTACCCACTCCAAACCAATGCAGAGCCAGCATCATACCAGAAGTGGCAGAATTTACGCACAGGGTTCTTTCCACCTTCGCGAGTTGAGAAATCTCACCTTCCAGGGCCTTCACTTTAGGTCCAGTGGTTATCCAGCCAGAGCGAAGGGTATCTAATACTTCCTCCTCAACCGAATCATCGATATAGGGTGGAGAAAATGGAATTTTCATAAGCGCTTTTCCAATCCTTTAGTTTTTAATCCATCAAACTTAATTTCCCAGCCATTTCTCAAATATGATTTTATGGCCTTGGTGTTTGAACTTTTTACTGAAAGTTTTATGAGCTCAATACCAGTTTGATTCCTGGCCAGATTTTCAAACTCCCTCAGAAGCTTACTTCCAAATCCCTTGCCGTGATAGCTGTTTCTCACACCAATAACTACCAATCCCATAAATGGAATAAACAATTCCTGCTCCCCAGATTGGTCAATCTTCTTTACTTTTCTCCTTAAGCCTAGTTTAATCCTAAGATTCCTGACTATATAGGGCGCCTTTTTTATATTTTCTGGATGAACTATCAACCAAGGTTTTCGGAGATATGCCAATAAAAACTGATTAAAAGCATATTGCGAAATGCTACTAACCGCTCCCAACAATCCTGGTTGCCTGGTAATAATTCCACCGCAATACCCAGCAATATCTCCCTTGTCATCCTTAATGTGAAACAGCACTCCTCTCTCGTCAACAATGTACCACTCCATCATTTTAGAGATGAATCGGTCACCCTGCTTGGTAGAAAGAGAATCAGGAAATGCATCTTTATGGCAGGACACAATTTCCGGTAGATCTTCAATTCTGGTAAGAGAGATTAAGTAATTCACTGGATCTGGTTTAGCTTGTCGAGTAATTGCCTGGCAATCTGTGCCCTATCAAAATGTTCTTCCACGTACTTTTTACCCGCTTCACCCATCGAATGTCTCTCATCAGGATGATCCAGAATCTGCTCAACTGCCTTTAAAAGTGACATAGAATCTTCAGGGATAACAAAATAACCGGCTTTAGCGCGATCAATGAAATGTTGTCGCGCTTCACCATCCACAGCCAGCAAAATTGGGATTCCAAATGCCAGAGGATCAAAAATCTTAGAGGGAATAGCGCCTCTAAATAATTCGAGATCAAGCAGTGGGACTATGTAAGAATAACAAGATGCTATCATCCTTAGAACCTCAGCTTTTGGCGTGTTAGGAATGAAAACAATATCTGTCTTCAATTCTTGCTGAAGCTTTAATAGTTTTTCTTTCTCCGGTCCATCTCCTACAATCACAAAGGCAGAATCAGCTACTTTATCTGGAGATTTTTTGATCATTTCTGCCCTGGCATGGAGAATAATATCCAATCCTTGGGCATGACCAATAATTCCTGCGTAGATAAAGATGTGTTTTCCTTCAATTCCATATTCTCTTTGCCATTCAGTGGAAACAGTTTCATCAGCAATTGAATATAAATGTTTGTCTATGCCATTCGGTACCCAAATGCAGTCCACATCAGGGAACCGATCCCTAATACTTTTAACAATTCCCATGGTCTGTCCTGTGACCAAGGCAGATTTACGGTATAGAAAAGCTTCTAACCGGTAAGCAAGGTTGAGAAAAGTTTTGTTGGTGACAATGTCTAACTTCTCTGCTGATTCCGGCCAGAGATCAGAGACATTAAATACGAGCTTTGAGCCCCGCAAACGCGAGATCAGATAAGCCGTGATTCCAAGAAAAAGAGGAGGTGACTCACAAATCAAATAATCACTTCTCTTCTGAAATATACCCACGCAAAATGCAGTGAATACAAAGGAGAAATAGTTCAACAAACGCAGCAAAACTCCTTTACTTTTTGTGACGAAGATCCAGCTCCTCTTAACATCAATACCGTCAATGACATCTTTCATAAACAGACGCCCTCGATAAGCTTCAAATACCTCACTCTTGGGATAAGAAGGCATGGCAGTAAGAATATCAACCTCTGCACCCATACTTCTGAGGTTCAGAGCCAGGCTGTGCAGTCGATTTTGTGGAGCGCCGGTTTCGGGAGGATAATACTGAGTTAAGATCCTTATCCTCACTTGTTGAAAGATGAAATTATAGCGGAAGCAATTGCGTGGCTGGCTTGTCCGGCACCATATAATTCATCCGCTTTAACGAACTCCTGGTTCCAGCTCTGCTCTACCGCTTCTTTCATCGCTTTACCATCAGATCCTACCAGAATATTGTAATTGCCTTGAACCAACTCTATCCATTCTGTCTGCTCGCGAATAGTTACACAGAACTTATTGAAAAAATAGGCCTCCTTTTGCAATCCTCCACTATCCGTTACTACCACCTTGGATTTCTTCAGCAAATGAATCATCTCGAGGTAACCAACAGGCTCAATGATATGAACATTGAGATTTAAGGAGGCTTCCGATAGTTTTTTTCTGGTCCTTGGGTGTAATGGAAGTATTACGGGATGAGTCTCATGCAGTTGATTAAGGCCATTTACCAATGATGACAATTTCGTTGGGTCATCCGTATTCTCAGCCCTGTGAAGAGTACAGAGAACAAATGGTTCTTGAATTAGGCTGGAAATAGATTCCAATCCCGCTCCATCCGAAATCTCAGCAAACATTAAGGCTGCATCCTGCATTACATCACCGCATTTTACCACCTCTGCGCTAAATGATGCATAGCCTTCCGACTCAAGATTCTCAACTGCAGAATCTGTGGGGCAAAAGAGTAGGTTTGAAATCCTATCTGTAAGAATCCTGTTGATCTCTTCAGGCATTTTCATGTTAAAGCTGCGTAGACCTGCTTCAATATGAATCACTTTGACATGGAGTTTTGAAGCAGCAAGTGCACCGGCAAGTGTTGAATTTGTATCCCCGTAAACCATTACATAGTCGGGTGACTCATTCAGGATGATCTTTTCGATCTCTTCCAGCATTCGTCCAGTCATGGCACCATGTGACAGGCTGTTGATAGCTAGCTTGTACGCCGGTTTAGGAATCTTCATTTGTTCAAAGAATATGTCCGACATATTAGCATCGAAATGCTGACCGGTATGAACGATGATTTCTTCCAATTCATCGTAATCCATAAATGCTTTGGACACTGCAGCCGCCTTAATAAACTGGGGTCTTGCCCCAATGATGGTTAAAACTTTAATCATTCAAGATTTGATATTACGGCTTTATACTTTCCATTGTTTCCAATCGGGATGGCCGATAGGTAGTTGAACTTCACTTTTACATTTCCCAGTTGACTGATTAGCCGTTGCTCAATAATGGCCTCCTGATCCTCCAACCACTCGTCATTCACTACCAGATTGATAGTATAATCATAAAGTGACTCTTGAATGAATTGTGACGAAAGCAATCCCTTCAACTCAATGAACAAACCATGGAAGCGAACCATCTGCCTGCCATCGGGACCAGTAATCACATCCTCTACGCGACCCGAGATCTCCTCTATTACAGGCATGGAACGTCCACCTTCACATTGTTGATCAAGGGCGAGCTTCGCCCGGTCACCAATGCGATAGCGAATGAGGGGTTGATCAAAATTCATAAGGCCGGTGCTCACTATCTCGCCTGTTTCTCCTGGTGTAATTGGTTGTCCTTGTGCATTGAGAAGTTCCAAAATCCCCACATCAGGGCTCACCAATAGCTGACCTTCCGGACTTTCAGATATCAATCCGCAAGCTTCCACACCGCTGTAACTGTCGAAAGTAGGACACTGGTATACTCTCCTGAACGTATCGCGCATCTCTTGTGTGAGCTTTTCGCTTGATGTAATTACTGCTTTTAATCTGGGGGCTTGAATACCTTCACTCTCAATAAACTTCGCAAGGAGATAATTGCTTACGGCATATCCTGTCATATACTGAACTCCATGCCTGATCATTCCCTCTACATAGTCTGATGCATTCTGAGGAGATATATGATACGCAGAAAAATAGGTTTGTTTCTCAAAAATATTATATCTATAAAACGGCGGTTTTGCATTTCCATCCACCACTACTCTTCTACCTCCTATCATTCCTCTGGGAGTATGCCGGTCTACGTCTGCCCAATAACGGATCCTTGCCTCAAATACAGCGCTCCACTCCTGATGGAATCTTTTCGAAAAATATATTTTCGTAGGGGTACCGGTAGAGCCGCTACTAGCATAAAAGTTGCCTTTATCCCTCTTCGCAGACAAGAGCGTAGTATCTCCATTTGCCCTTAATTCTTCCTTTTCCAGAAATGGAAGTTGGGAAAGTTGATCTAATTGTATTTCTGACAAATCCCTTAACTCGATACCGGCGCGAGTGTATTTCTCGTGGTAGAAGGGTACATTGGTAAAAGCATGCGTAAGCAGCCGTCTTAACTTTTTCTGCTGATAATCTTTCCACTGACCCCAGGAAAAAAACTCTCGATCCTTTGCTTTTTCTAACTCTTCATTAAATACCCCTCCATACCTTCTTTGTTTCCAGTACAAACCATACCATGAAATGATCTGATTTTGAGCAAATACAGGTAAGCCCGCATACACTGAGCTCAAATTCATTAAAAGAATCCTTCAAGTTGCTTTATCACCTCCGAAACATCATAGCTCTTTGCCTTAGCCCCAATATTCTTGGCCAATGTATTTCGCAATCTTCGATCCGAAATAAGATGTTCTATCGCCGTGGCAAGTTTGTCTTCATCCTTGGGAGGAACAACCAACCCATGCTCTCCATGAATTACAAATTCAGCATTGTAATTCCAATCACTCACTATCATAGGCACACCTAGAATCATTGCATCCAGTACCACTCCCGGAAAACCTTCACCGATATAGGAAGTGTAAAAAAGAAAAGCATAATATCCATTGCTTCTCAAGAGCTCATAGTTTTCCTTTTTACGTAAATCAATTAATCCGTGATAAGTAAGATAGGGTCTATCCAGGATCATTCCCTTGAATGTGTCTTCATACTCAGGGGCTACCTTGCCATAGAAATCCAGGCTTATATCCAGATCTGGTCTTCGTTGCCTTAATTTATCAAGCGAGCTTATTATGTAACCCGCACCTTTGTCTTCGTCAATTCGAGACAAGTACATAAACTTATAACTTCCACTTTCACCCTGACCGCCATTGCTTATCTTTAACTGAGGGATTTCCTTATAGTTAGGCATAAAATGTACATTGTCCAAGCCAAGTATTCTCAGGTTCTCCTGCATTTTTACCGACTGAACAAAGATGGCCGTGAGATCATGATAAAATTTGAGCTTGGATTTTCGCTGTCTGAGAAATTCAGGAAACCATCCACCTAGTACCATGTACAAACAAGTCTTGTTCTTTGACATTTGACCCGTGATCCTAAAATATGTCAAAACCCGCAATCCGCTAAGTGAAGCTAGAGACATAATCGTTACGTCCCTACTAATAAAAGGCGTCAGTAATACCCGCAGCAAAATAAAAGGATTTGATTTCCAGTTTTTGGTATCCAGCACTTTTACTTGATAGCCCTTATTCAATAGATGCTTCCGCAATATCTGGTTCTTGGACTCCTGACCTCCAAGAGGAATACTGTTAAGATTGACCGATCCAATCAGTAAGATGGTTTTGTTAGCTTTCAATTTTGTTTAATTCAATTGAAGTATCATGTTGACTTGGGTAACAAGCTTCTTATAACTGTAATTTTCCTTTACACTTTTTGCTGCTGCACGTCCTATTCTAGCTCTTAATTCATGGTCACCTATCAGGTTTATCATTGCTTCTGCCAATATTGATTTGTCTGCCACAGGTACCAATACGCCATTTACACCTGAATCAATAAGGTTTATCACCTCCCCAACTGCGGTAGACACCACGGGTAGTCCCAATGCCATGGCCTCAAGGACTGAATTTGGGAATCCCTCCGAATGTGAAGGAAATACAAATAAGTCAGCCTTCCTAAGTTCATCTACTACAGCCTGTCTGTTTAGGTCTCCCAACAGTACCACTTCATTTGATAAACCCCTATCAACAATAGCATCTCGCAGTGCACCTATCTCTTCTCCCGTGCCTGCCATGCGGAGCTTAATGTTAAAATTTCCCGCTTGATGCTTGAGGATTGAAAATGAATTCAGCAGATCCCAGATGCCTTTCTCGCTTCTAATAGCTCCAGTGTAGAGTAGTGTAAAATGCTTCTTAGTTCTATACTCATGAGGGCTATTATGCTGAACTAAGTCTAAGACATTAGGTAGAAACAATGTTTTACTCTCCCTAACTATGCCTTTTTTTACAGCCTTATGCAATGAAACTTCAGAGTTGAAAATAATCTTATCCGTTAAACCTAGTAGAAACCTACTCTTAATGGCTCCATTTACTCGTACAAACCTATCTATATCACTCCTCACTCCACCGAAAGATGGAATACCCAGCCATTTACCAATTAATCCCGAATATAGACTCATATAGCCATGGTACGAAATCAACACTTCAGCACCAGCTTTCTTCAAATCATTCTTAAGCCATAGCAATCGTTTTAGAGTACCACCCTTTTGGCCATAATATTTGATCTCAAAATTGAGTTTGAGCAGTTCCTTTTCTTTGCTTTGATCAGGAAAAGAGTTATACAGAATAACCTCATGTCCTCTATCGCGCGCGGCTCTGGCCAACAAGATAATCTGGTTTTCAGCTCCACCAGTGTTCATGCTACCAAGAAGAAATGCAATCTGCAAAGCCTGTTTTATTTAAATACTATTCTCTTTCTGTGCATTACAATGGTAAATGCACAAATAAACCACGGTACCTTGGCATTAAACTCTGTTGAAAGGAAAGAAACCAATAGAATGCTAAAAGCAATAATCTGAAGGTTATCATCTCGGCGTGCAAAATAGAATGAGAGAAGAAGACCAGTTAAAAGAATTAACCCGACAACACCGTTCTCAGCCATTACTTTAACGTAAGCTGAATGTGCGGCTATTCGGTCTCCTTGTCTTTTTCTTAAAAAGTCACTATCAAAGTATTGATAGCCAGAAGTCATTTCCGCAAAGTTTTCTCGAAACGAACCGGTACCACTTCCAGCAATTGGATTGTCCTTAAACATTTGGTATCCAATCAAAGCTATTTCGGAACGACCACTAGAGGCTTTGGCAAGATCATTCTCACTGGTAAAGAAGGTTGACAATCGTTCCAATGAATAAATCCCGCTGGTTCTTAAAAATTCTGCACTATAGGACAATACCAAATAAGCCGCCAGACCTGCCAACACAAGGCGAGTGGTTCTCACCGTCCCTGAAAAACTAAAAAACATAGATAGTGCTGCCACCAAAAAACTACCACGTGATCCTGCCAGTCCAATCATTCCCAGTAACAACAATTGAATAATCACCTGCTGTTTTAGAGGATGATGATAAATTTTTACCAATAAGGTTGAGAATACGATCCCCGCTAATGGCATGTATGAGAATGAATTAGGATTAATGTAATCTCCACCTAACTCATCAAATAGGTCTTCTCGAAAGACGTCAAATCCGAAGGAAATAAAGAACAGTATACTAAACAATAATGATGCAAGGATGCCGTATCTAAGTCCGTCATGAAGTATTCTTCCAAACTTTGGATTATCAACGGTGTGCCAGATAATAATGTAAAATGCAAGGAAAGCCAAGTAACCAATTATGCTCAGCCCACCCAGCAAGACATCTTTTGAAAATACCAATCCAACTAACATCCATATTAATAGAAACATGTATATGCGTATTGGCTTAAGGTCTAGATTCTTACGATAGAGAAAGTTGACAAGAAGCAGGCTGAGCAGTAAATAATTAAAAGTATGGTATCGAAATAAGACCCCTCCCATCAAATAAGTGCGCATTACAGGATCTACACCTATCATGATAATTAAGAACATCAACATTTGGGGCTGATTGTAATAACGAATCGCGAAAATAAATGAAGCCACTATTAATATTAGGAGGCCAATACTGAAGCCTGCTACTATGCCCACCAGAAAAGATAATATGATATAAGCCGTGATGGCATCCGGCTTAATAAAATCTTTACTTAATGATAATCGCTTAATCATTTTAGCACAACTTAAGCTTCCATCTTTCCTCGCAGATTTCCTTTATTCTGTAAGACCAGGATTCTAAGGTTCTGGAAGAGGCAAAGGCCACACATCGCCCTCTTAGTTCAGACCAACTTTGGTCATTTTGAATGATTTGCAGTAGCTTCTGAACAACAGCATCAGGATCATTAGGATTAACAAGCCAACCTCTATGGTTTTCACCTGACCCTACTACAAACTCAGCTGCTCCTACATTTGAAGTAAGAACTGGCACTCCACATAGCAAAGCATCTAACCATGCTTTTGAAAAACCTTCAGTCTTTGAAGGCTGAATACATAAATCCATTTGATTTAATCTATGAAAAAGTTCATGCTGATTTAGTAAACCATGAAAAATGATATTTTCTCTAATACCAATATTGTCAAACTCCTGCTCCATTTGTGATCTCAACGGACCATCTCCGATTAGGTGTAATTCTACACTTACACCATCTAATTTCTGCAAGCCATTGATAAGATTCTGAAGAATATATGGAAAGTACAATACGCCTTTTTCAGAAGATAACCGGCCGATGTACACTAATTTTACCGGCTTTTGAAGAGAATCTGAAAGATTAGGAACTGTATCCTTAACCAACTTTGCAGATAATGCGGTTGAAAATAACCAGTACAAGCCTTTGGACGGTGCCTTGTTTCCATTCCCTGTTACTAGCATTATGTGTTTTTGCCTCCGCCCTAAGTGCCTCATTAGGCCTTTTGTGAAGCTGTGCATAAAGCTGGTTTCTTTGGTACTAGCCCATGAACTTCCGTAGCGGGCTATGGTTCTCTTTCCCAGAATTAGTGCAAAAAAAAGTGCTACCAAGGGCAAATCCCCGGGCAGAGGTACCATAACAGCATCCGATTTTTTAAACGCGGAATGAAACAAACGCCAGTAATATGGGAATAACAAAAACACGAATAGTTTTCTTAATACACCCCTCCCTTTTGGAGCGGGGATTGAGATAACGTTTACCTTGGTGCTGAGTGCAATTCCTCCAGGGCGGTGTGGAATTACTGGCACATGTAAGAACATTTTTTCAAACGGAGCTGCCATCCCATTCATTTGCAATGGGAAACCACCCGAAGAATACCAAACTCCGTCTTTTTGCCAGCATGGCTTATATGATACAGA
The DNA here is from genome assembly GCA_965229445.1 of Owenweeksia sp. Taxonomy (GTDB): domain Bacteria; phylum Bacteroidota; class Bacteroidia; order Flavobacteriales; family Schleiferiaceae; genus Owenweeksia. The sequence goes on along the minus strand of OZ245876.1, from coordinate 1,149,717 downwards.
ACTCAGCAGCACCTATACCAAACTTTTGGGAAGCACTACCTCAAGGTCATCATTATTAACCATTGATGAAAGGCCTTTCATGAAAGGTTCCAAATATTTAAGACTCTGCCCATTGTTGCTGGTGATAGAGTGAGGATGTCCGTATATGACAGCATAGCCATCCTGATCCAGATTACTTTTGAGAAGAGGTAACACATTCTGAAATCCACCGCGGGTATTCAGTTTAATACATTCAATACCGTTAATTTTTTCCGGTATTGATGCTTTAAATGCCGGTTCGTGCCCAATTTTCCGGCCCAATTTTGTTAAAACACTTTGGTATGAAATTCTACTTGTTCTAAATCCGGTGTTACGCAAGGCCTTCGTAAGGATGGGAATATCTACTCTATCGGAGCGAACCTCCCTTCTTTCTGAAAAACTAAAGGATAGCTTTCGGGAAAAATCAAAAGGTTGATTATATGGAGGAACAAATGAAACTACTTCGGCACCAATGCATTGTTCAAGGGCATCTTTTGACTCTTTAAGCGCCTCTTCAAGTTGTGATTGACCAAGTTCAGGAATCCATTCATGTCGGTGCATATGGCTGGCTACCTCATGACCATTATTATGAATTTCTCTAATCTGCGCAGGGTGGTGATATGGAATCTCACCTGGTAGGGCTGCGGATCCAACAACGGCAAAACAACATGGAAGGGCATACTTGGCATGCAGTTCTAATAAAATATCTGTATTTGGAAATTCGTCTTTTCCCCAGGACTTTGGCCCCCCAGGCAACCGTGATCGATCAGCCCCCCACTGAGTATCATAATCCCAGTATATTAAAACTTTTAAACTCACAAATAGTAGCGCTTGAAATAAGGATCCAGGTTGTCGATGATGTATTGATTCATCAATTTAATTTGTCTTTCTGAAAGATGCTTTGCGTAACCACCTATTCTTCCAGACCTTGTTTTAAGCTGAGAACTATCGGTAACATCCACCACTTTACTGGTATCAAGCTTACTGTCTTTTACTGATCCCGAGGTCTCCATTTTTCTCATATTACTAAATGAAGAATACTGAATGGCTTCATCAATGGATGAGTCCTTGAAATTTAAATTCACAAACTCCCCGAAACCCTGTAATACCACTTTGGGTTTGTCATGCATATCTTCATAATAGATACAGTGAAAATCTTTTACCACCTCTCTGTTCTTCGCCCAAATATTGTAGTATTCTATCACGAGCTTTAAAGGCTTTAGATCGAGGAGATAATTATCAATATCACCCTTTATATCTTTTGCTCGGTGTAAGCGATGAAAGTACCATGAAACCACCACATCTCTGGGATCTCTAACCAAAAAAATAACTCTGTTCTGTGCGTATTCAGATTTGTCTGTATTTAAGTTTGTGTAATCCTTTTTATGTGGATCATCCTCATGATAAAAATAGATTCTGGGAATTCTAGGATTTCGATCATTTAACCGATGTAAGTCCAGCACTTCATTCTGCTCAAGTGAAAACTCTGAAGTGAGCAGCCTGTTCATCATTACTCTTAACCATGTCCTTCCGCATTTTGGAAAGGAAACTAGCAGAATATCCGCTGCATTTTGTCTTATTTGTTTGTGGATCCAATCAACTTGATTTCTAGACAGTTTTTTTTGCAATTGCACTTTAATACCTGTTGGAATTTTGTTCCAGACATGTTTTCTAAACGTGTTGATGATTCTTTTTCTATTCATTTAGCTCTCCTGATTCAAGAAGGACTTTTAACAATCGAATAGATCATCTCCCCCTGATCTATCAGTTTTGAATAAATGCTTCCTGAGTCTTGTACTATACGCCATACTATGCCCTTGGCATCAAGTTTCAGAGCTCGGTTAACATAGTTGCCGACATCCAGTCGATTCAGCTGAAAATTACCAGATTCCACTACTTCAAAGCCAGCATCAATCAGGCATTGGTTTAAGCTTTGTTCGGTAAAGAGGTAAATATGAGAATGAGGGCACAATTCAGGGGTCCATCGCTTACCTAACAGACGAAAATTCCCTGAATTCATGTTTGGAGTAATTGCTACAAACAGGCCATTCTCATGCATGAGTTCATGAACTTTTAAAGCAAACTCTTTTGGATTGGGTAGATGCTCAATCACATTGTCCAAAACTATTAGATCAAACTTTCCTAGCTCCTCTTTTAGCTCAAAGACATCGCCAGGATAGAATGACAGGCCTGGATACAGTTTCCTTGATACCTCTACTCTGGATCGGGAAATTTCCACTCCTGTGCTATGCCATCCCGCCTTATCAAGTTCTGCGACTAACCTCCCATCACCTGAACCAATATCCAGTGCTTTAGATGGTATTTGATTGTTAAGAACCCGTGATTTATTAACGACTTTCCAAAAACGGGAGTTCCTGGCTATTTCATTACTTCCTTCAGCGATTTGATGGCCATCATTATAATATTCAGTGTAAAATTCCTCACTCTCAGAATCTGATGCAAGAGGAATTGGATCATTACGGTAGGTACCGCAACTATAACAGCGGAGCAGTGAATAATCTCCAACAGTAAAAATTACATCCCACTCTAAATTGCCACACCAACAGGAATGATTGCTATCCTTCACAGAAAATGAAATCTAAGTTTTTAATATGAGTTACTTTGAGGCAATTACCAGCCAGTTCAATGAACTGTTCTTTCTTCGGGTTATTGGGTCAACAGCATTCAAAATGTAGAATATCGGAGTGAAAAGTACGCGAAGAATTCGATTCTTGCCTACCATGTTATTCAGTTGTTTAATAATGGTTATTCCTAAATTCATTTGAGGGTTAATCCTAGTCTCCGTAAACCCAGCATCCTGTAGCAAGGAATGCAATTCTTGAGATGCAAATACCGGGTGCCAGTTAAATTTTGGCAGAAACCTGGAAAACGGCACCTCATAAGAGATTCTAGGGCAAAGCATAATAAGATTGCCGTCCTCCTTTAACCATTTTGACAAATTGAGAAATAATCTTTGGCCATGGCCATTCTCAACTAGGTAATGAGCAGATTGAACGCTTAGAATCAGGTCAAAAGTATTCTCGGCTTCATACTCCAGGAAATCTGCCGCTCGAAAATTACAGTTAGTTAGCTTTAAAGCAGACTTCCTAGTTTCTGCCAGTCGGATTGACTCGTTCTTTATATCAACACCTGTAATAATCCAATTTGGAAACCTGGTGGCTAACTCAAGGGTCCAGGTTCCATCACCGCAACCTGCATCCAACACGTATATTCGGTCTTGAGAAAACTTTTTTAACAAGGGATAAATACATGACCACTTCTGACGTGCATGAATATCCGTAGTACCAAAAACGGCATAAAGCTGCTTTCTAGGAAATGAATACAAGCTATATACACCCTTGCCCAGCATGGATCAGACCTTCAGCTTGATTCTATTGTTCCAAGAAACGAATATTTCTTCAAAGGTCATCTGTAAATTTTTGGTAATGTCCCAATCGGGATAGTGTGCCTTCATTTTAGATAAGTCCGATATATAACAAATATGATCCCCTTGACGATTTTGATCGCTGTACTGATAAATCATTTCCTTTCCCGAGATGCTTTCTATTAGCTTAAATGCTTCCAAAATAGAAATAGAGTTATCTCGTCCACCTCCTATATTATAGGTTTCTCCCGTGCGTGGACTCTTTATAAATTCCTCCATAAAACGAACAACATCAAGACTGTGAATATTGTCGCGAACCTGTTTTCCTTTATAACCAAATATGGTGTATTCACGTTCTTCGAGATTACAGCGGATCAGGTAACTCAAGAATCCATGCAACTGCACACCCGAGTGATTTGGTCCTGTTAAACAGCCACCACGAAGGCAGCATGTAGGCATACCAAAGTACCTGCCATATTCTTGTACCATCACATCTGCTGCTACTTTTGAGGCTCCAAATAATGAGTGCTTTGAGTAGTCTATAGTGAAGGTTTCTTTAATACCATTCTGGTATTCGAGGTCAGCATAATCCCAACGAGTTTCGTGCTCTAACAAGTTTAAGTTGTTAGGAGCATCGCCATACACTTTGTTTGTAGACATATGAATAAAGATGGTGTCTGGCGAGTACAATCGCGTTGCTTCCAACATGTTTAAGGTACCAGAAGCATTCACATCAAAATCATCAAAGGGACGAGAAGCAGCCAGGTCATGACTTGGTTGAGCCGCCGCATGGATCACTATGGATGGCTGAAATTTAGCTATGGCGTCAATAACTGCGTTTCTTTTTCTAATATCAATCTCAACATGCTCAAAATTCGGGTAGGTTTCAGAAAGTCGATGTTGATTCCAACGAGTGTCTCCGCCCGATCCAAAAAAGTCTGCCCGCATGTTGTTGTCAAATCCGATCACTCGGAATCCATTAGAGGCAAAGCGGGAAACAACCTCACTTCCAATTAATCCGCTTGATCCCGTAACAATTAGTACCTGGTTTCTCATTTCGTCAAATCTTAATACTAGTTCTATTATTTATGAATTGAAGCATAATATCTGCTGTATGGTCCACTTTGAAATATTCGAAAGTTTTCTCGGCATTCTTTACATATTCAGTCTTCCGTTCAACATCCTGGATTAACTCTTTAATACTGCTCTCCATTACTCTATCATTACTACTGCTCACGACCTCTCCACATTGATTTCTGCGAATAAATTCAGTAAGAAATGAATCTTCAGGAGCGTGAACGAGCAAGGGTAATCCAGATTTTAGTAGGGATATCAGTCGCGTTGGAAAGATGGTCTGATACTCAACCGGACTAATAGGACCTTTCAATCCAAGTGGAATAAGACATACATCACATGAGGAAATCATCTTGGCCCGTAACCGGTCATCCCCTACAAAGCCGTGATAAACTATATTGGCCTTGTCAGTTGTGAAACTGCGGAACTTTGATTCTGGTGAATTTGAAAATACGTGTAACTCATAATTTGGATTTGCTCCTATTACTCTGAAAAAACGTTCTGTGGCCTCCAGGTATGACAAGCTAAGATTGCCGGTAAAAACAAACTTAATTTTGGCCCCCTTTGGGTTGGTGTTTTCGAAACGCTTTAGGTGAACCGACTGCCCGTCGTCTTTAAACCCATGCTGTAATGTTTCAAACTTAGCTTGATACTTTGGATATGTCTTCTTGTAATAATCTCTCAATCCATCACTCATTGTGAATATCACAGGCGATGATTCAAAAATTCTTGTTTGCAGTTTTTTCCCAAGCGGTACTCCCAAAAATCTTCGGTTTTCAACATAGGTGTTGTGGAACCAGGGGTAAAATGGAATATTCAATTCCTGAGCCATCTTATAACCTGCCCACATAAAATACTCATCCGGAAACACCGCAATAATGAGGTCTGCTTTGTGTTCTCTTGAAAACTCCACCCCATTTTTCACCATTGTTTTTAGACGAAGCCAATAATACCAAAGCGCAAAACGCTTAGCTCTCCTCGGTAACCCGGGCTTCTTAAGAATAGTTCTGGCATTTACCAGCTTAGGAAATTTACCCGGATCCAGTTGTGGTGATTCAGTGAGGCTAATTACATTATGCTCCTTCTGACTGTCGAGATATTCCATGAGGTTCTGAAGGATATATCCTGATCCCGTATGCACCTGAGCAGACTTGTAAATAAATACAATATTCACTTGCCTGTCAATATCTAGTTAAAGTAGATTCCTCTAACATTTTGTTATAAAAAAATTCTGTGTCTAGCGCAGGTAGTTCAACAGATCTCAAATCCTTAAGGAAGACAATATCCTTTATAGGATTGTATCTTACTCGAGATCGACCAAATACTAATTGATATACAAAGTGGCTGCTTAGTCGACGATCTAGAATTGCAAGGAAATTAGCTTGGTTCCACTTAACAATATTGAGTAGATCAAAGTTGAAGGTTTCTTCATTCGTCTCTATTGATTTGAGGTAGGGTCCTAATTCATAGTCTCTTTTGGGGATGTCTTTATATGCAGTTCCAGTAAAAATATGATAGTCACACATTATTCTGTCACTTTGCTTAAACTCGACAAACCGTTTCAAAAAGTCTGGTAGAAGAGATTTACTCATTTCCATATAGTAAGGAAGCTCTTCCATTGACACAAGAACTCCAGAATTTCCTTCGTTTTCATTTTCCATTAGCGCATAAGATATGACCATTGAACTTAGGCCTGAGCCTAGCTCAAGTACATTTCTAGGTTTGCGTGTGCGAACTTCTTTATATAAGATCCAAAGATCCGAATAAGAGCATCCCGTAGATTCAGATTTTGCCAAATAGCCAAGAATACTCTCATATAATTCAGGATTTCCTCTTTACCGTCTTAAAATCAGTCTATTATTAAATAACCTTAACAGATGTATTACAAATTCCTTCAGATTTCTGCTGTTTTTGTATAAGCTCTTGATATTATGCGCAAAACTAGAGTTCTTCATTGCTATTAAGTTGATCTGTTTAGTTCCTTCACTATTTCAACAAATTTTGAAGCATATTCTTTGCTTCGCGTTTTGAAATTATTCCGTGCCTGGCTTTCCAGTGCCCAATTGGGTCCGGGTGCATATTCTTCCCACATAATTTTTATTTTGTCTGCAAGGTCGTCTGCGTTGAATCGATCAAAGTATTTGGATTCAGACGGATTCTGTTCAATGTGTACGGGGAGGTCTGATAGCAAAAGGGATTTCCCGAGAGATTTTGCTTCCTCTACTGGTGTACTCCAACCCTCAAATAAAGAAGGATTGCAAACAAATGCTGCCTGGCGCATTAAAGTATAAACATGCTTGTGCTTCACAAAACCAAGCAACGCAATTTGATCTCTCAATCCATATTCAGCAATCTTTGCTAGGATATTCACAAAGTGCATTGGATTTCTGCTGTCCACAGGATTTCCAGTAAATACCACAAATGGCTTAACCCCTTGATTTTTAAGTATGTGCAATGCTTCCAAAAGAAGCAGGTGATTCTTATGAGCCCAAAACTGGTTGGGAACATAGATAAATCTCTCAGGAATATTATATCTCCTTAACTCTTCAATTGGATCTTCATCATATACCCCATTAGGAATATGTGCTACAAATCGCAACAATCTGGTTTTAGACAAGTACTCAGGAGCAAACTTTCGAAAGTCCTCCTGTGCATCTTTACTGCTCAATACTACCAGCGGGGCTTTCTTTATGGCCTGTCTCATTAATTTTGGATAATTACGAACCTGAGTTTCAGAAAAAAACTCTGGCAAATGCAGAATTTGAAAATCTGGTATCCAAAGCAACGAAGGTGTTTTTCCTGCACTAACGTTTGACGGAAAAATCACATCAGCATGATATCCCTTTAATGATGACTTAAGTTTTAGGTCAATTAAAAGTTTTGCCCGTACTGCCTTGTAAACAATACTGGGTAACTTAACAGATCCTGACTTGTAGGGTATTACCTCGTCGTAATCAGGGTATTCACTTTTGTAGTCATTCGTAAGAAGTGCGATCTGCACTTCAGGAAAATGCTCACGGATAGCTAGTAAGAGATTTTTCCGATAGGTGATTCCACCCGTCCAACTACTTCCGCCAATTTCATTAAAAACAAGCTTCATTCTTGTCCAACTATTCAAAATAAGTGAATTCATTCTGATGATATTCTGACCATACATCACTTAATGCTTTCTTGAGATTTAGCTGAGGTTCCCATCCAAATACCTCCTTCATTTTACTTATATCTGCGAGCTGACTCATACGGTCAAATTTTCGTTTGCGAAATTCAACCGTTTCTATTTCGATGGGAGTACCTACCACTTCTTCACAAAGCTCCACCAACTCAGCCACGGAGTATTCAATACCTGAACCTACATTATAGAAATCAAAAAGACCTGGCGATTCATTAACACCGATAGTATATAAGCCTTTAGCCACATCTTCCACATGAATATAATCTCGGCGGGGTTTGAGATTCCCAAGCTGAATCTTATGCTGACCCTTTTTAATTTGCTGTAAAATGACTGGAATAATATGCGGGTTGGTTTCATGACGCCCTGCCACGTTGAACAAACGGGCAATCTTTACCTCAGCATCTTCACGGTAGGAATACAGTTTCAATATTTGCTCATCTACATGCTTGGTAGTGCCATAAATATCCAGGGGAACCACTTCTGTATTTTCATTGAGCGGTGTTTCGAGCCTTGGATTATAGATAGCACCGGTAGAAGCGAAAACCAATTTTGGTCTTTCCTCCATATTCTTACAGGTTGAGATCACGCTTTGAGTACCTTCAACATTTGTTCTGAAAGCAAACTCTGGATTATTCTCACAAGCAGGAATAAAGTGTTGGGCAGCAAGATGATAAACTAGTTTTGGCTTGAATGCCATGAACACGTCTTTCATAGAAGCCGTATCCAGGATATCTATTTTCACCACTTTCAACTTATTATAAGAATTCAACCAGGATTGCTGACCATTTGAGAGGTTATCGATTACCAACACATCATGACCTGCATCTATCAATGATCCAACTAAATGACTTCCAACGAAGCCTGCTCCACCTGTAACGATTACTTGTTTCATGGGCTTATTTTTGATTCAATTCCAAAACTTGTTGCATAAGTTTCGTGTAATAATTGTTCTAATCTATTGGCCTCCCTGTTCAGATGGTCTATAATCATCTCGTTTTCATCCAATACTTGACTGATTAAATCAGTTAGGCTCTCTTCATTAATTTTATTCCATTCCACAGAGTAATTCTTGTAATGAATGCTTTCCATCAGACTATTAACCTTCCCAGGGTATCCGGTATAATCAATTGAAACAAAGGGCTTTGCCAAAGCTAAACTGAATACATGACCATGAAATCGCATGGCCATTACTAATGCAGAGGAGTGAATTCCAGAAAGGACCTCATTAAGTGATAGATACTTTCGCTCCAGCTTGACCCTATTCCTTGAATCCAGATTTAAATGCTGATAAACCTCCCTATTAAACAATCTGTCATCCCCTCCATGAGTAGTAGCGTTCATATGTGAAAGCTGCACCTCAAATATTTCAGTTACTCTACTGAGTGTCAATGCCAACTCTTTTGAAAAGCTTGAATTGGATGATTCCAGGTTACCTGAAACAAATTCCTTAGTATTAGCACGCAATAAACTGAGTATGGAGTTTGACGGAGATAAAGCTTCCTGAGCTCGGCGCCATCTCAACACATACGCCAAAGCAGGATCACAGGCATATGTAAATTGATCTTGTCCGGTGATGTCTCTTGCCAGCTTAGCACTGTCTTTATCTCTGTAAAACCCGTGGGTAGATAACCTGATGATATCCGCGGCAGCAGCTCTATAATCCGGATTTCTCAAAGGTCCTACCCCACAACCGAATATTACTCTTCCTTTTGAACATGTATTAAACTGTTTGAAAATCTCCCTTATTTCAAGGAGGGTACCACTGTCCATAATTGGTCCTCCACCAAATATCACAGCATCAAAAGAGTTGGCTGAGTTTAAGGGACACACTTGATATAAATCTATGAGCGGAATGTCATTCAGTATTTCAACTTCTAATGCTGTTTGGGTACTGATGTGCCTATTTACCGTTGAAATGACGATTTCCATCTCTGGATTCAAGCGTTTTAAAACATGAACTACTTCGCCCAATATGGCTTTATCACCCGCAGTTTCAGTTCCATACCATCCAGTAATTAGAATACGGCGCCAGTTTTTGGCTTCGGCCTGCGCGGGATGGATAGCAAAATTTTGGGATAGATTTGCTACTGGTCTTTTCTTCTTTGCAGTACGTCGTGCAACAAGTTGCTTAACAAATAACCATTTGTGTGCCTGGCTCCAATGCTCATGAAGACTTTGCAAGAGATTTAGTTGCGATGGCTCTGAAGACACGAAAAAATTTGGAAAATCACCCCCGTTCAGCCTTTGGTTTAAAACTTCCCCTAGCCATTTTGACACCCGAGCGTAATATGCCCGTGAACTAAAATCAAACTGTGGCAATGCCGCTAGTTTAGAGTAAAACTGCTCTGTGTGAAAAACACTCGTATTACGCCAACCTGAGTAATTTTGAGGATTTAGTAATGGAAATGCCAGATCCACCTGTGGCAAAAATCCAAATTTATTTAATACATCATCAAATAGACCAACATTCTCTTCACTAGCTGAAAAAACCATCAGAACTTTGTCAAAATCCTTTAACAATTCCAAACTGAGTTTATCGAGGTTGGCTTCATTAAGTGGCGTTAACATCAACACGAGTCTATCTCCCTGGATGGGCATATTCTCAGATGTTGGTTGAGAAAGATTCCAATCAATCAATTCCAACAAATTACTTTGGATCAACCGAGTATGATTATCTCCTCTACTCGCAAGTGATTTTAATGGAATACTTGTTCCAGTCCAATCATCAAGAAATGAAAGGATTTTATGTTTATATGCAGCCTGTATTTTTCTCCAAACAGATTTCATCATTTAAGAGTATCCAAAACTTTTCATGGCTTTTCCGGCTATCTTCCAGAAATAGGTACGCTCACTTGAATCAAGGTCTTTTTTTCCAGAATGTTGTTTGCCCTCCCTAACAAATGGGACCTTTTTACCACTCTTAGTCCTCTTGTCATCATAGTACCCATATTTGGTTTCCAACCGTTTCAAATTTTCAAATGAGGACTTTTCAATACACTCCTTAAGATGAGCTAGATTTGGTTTTATTGACATGAAGTTCAACATGTCCAACAGACAGGACTCTGTATCTTTAAGAAGGTCTTCATAACGAACAATGAGTACTTTGGTGCCCTTGGCCTTCTTCCAACCCAACACATGTTTATGCCATGGCCCTATAGGCATAGTACCTACACCCTTAATAATTTGGTGCGCAGATGGAGGAGTAGGTATTCTTGCTGACTGATAATGCACATAAGAGTTAACCACATCCAAACCGTCCCTAACGATGTAAATTACTTTCTTTCCACGATAGAAACTCATGTACTCATCATGGGTTTTGACGATCTGTATTTTCAATTTACCGAATGCTGAACCTTCTCTGAAGGCTTCCTTCATTTGACTGGCGTGGTTAGAATCTGGAAGGAATTCCCCCACATTATGAAAGGCAATTTCTTCACTCCCATCATAAAACAGGTTTGCCAGCAAAATACGAACCCAGGAGTTTCCGGATTTAGGATATGACACTAAGTAAAACTCATTGTCTCCATTTCCAAAGTCAACCTGCCCTAATATCCTCTTTCGGTTTCTTCTAAAGAGAAATCTTTTTAGCCCCCTAATTATTGGGCCATTTCCTAGTTTAGATAGGATTCTGGACATTTAGAATTCGTCTGATTGCATAAGTTTTTGATTTCAAAATTGGTTGCACGGTTTGCACCACGTCCATAGCCAGACCATTCCAATATGTTCTAAACAGCAAAATATAAACCCCGAGATTTACGACCATTAATATTGAAAGAATAGCTAAATGTGAATGGAGTAGGTTTGATAGAAATGTATTTAGAATATAGGTTAGAAGCCCAACAAAGCTTGCCATAGTCAAGGAAGGCATAACTGGCTTCACTACTTGCCAAAGTCCAGTTCCTAGCTGTCTTCCGATTAAATAGAAACTAAAAATACCTACGCTGGTGCGTACAATTGTTACTCCCAAAGCAATTCCTACTAAGCCGTAGTATGACCCTATCAAAATCCCCGCAGCATATATTGGCAATATTCCTAATCCAATTTTAAATAGAATATCAGGTCTTCCAACTACCTTAAATATTAGCCCAGCAGCTGATCCTATGGAGAGTCTTATTGCATACACCAATAATATCTGCAATGGAATTATTGCTGCGGTCCATTTTGATCCATAGATAACATAAATGATCTGGTCAGCACTAGCAATCATTCCGATCAGGAGAGGAAATGTAATAATCGATAAGAGGCGCATGACTTGTCCCAAGGACTGGGCTAATTTCTGCTTGTCACCACCTGATTTAGCCAATGCCGGAAAGGCTACCTTGTTTACTACCCCAGTTACGATACTCACAACCAAATTAGCCAGTTGCCATGCTACATTATAGATTCCTAGAGCAGCGCTTCCAATCAGTTTACCGATAAGAATTGAATCTCCTTCACGAAGAAAAAATGACGTGAGTGAGCTACCTATAAGATTTGCACTGTACTTGAAAATATTGCGCCAATACTTGGTGTAAAGATTAAATCCCGGACGCCAATCCGTTAACCTATAAACTATTAGCGCACGTAATGGGGAAGTAATCACTTTGGGCAATACAAGCGACCAGATACCAAATCCATTTAGGGCAAAAACAATACTCAAGATCCCTCCAAGAATTGATAAACCCAGGTTTCTTATCTCCAAAACCTTGAAATTCAGCTCTTTTCGTATCAACGCATCCGGCACCTTAGAGAAGGAATCAAAGGTGAACCGCACAAACATCACCGCGAGAATCCAGTACAATCCGGGCTCATTAAAAAATCCTACAATGACCGGAAGTGATATAATTCCCAGTAAAGTACAGAGCAGGGAAAACGCTACATCAATCCAGAAGGCTGCCTTAGCATGTTGCAGTGCATTTATAGATTGGTCATAAATCACAAATTCACTAACACCTCGGGTTGCTATTATTGCAAATAGACTAAGTGAAACTCTTGCTAAGGCGAAGATTCCAAAATCGCTAGGATCCAATTGCCTGGCGAGGATTCCTATAACCAATAGGTTAAGCCCTCCGGTTATGGCAAATCCCATATACGACCAGGCTACACCTTTTATCGATTTCTCAAAAGCTGAACCCATACGAAACTATACTGTGAGTAATAGTTTTACTTCAACTAACATCATAGTATTCTCTGAACCAATCCACAAAGTTTCTAACGCCATCGCTGATCTTAACTTTTGGCTTAAAGCCCAATTCTTGATAGAGTGGACTAACGTCTGCATAGGTGTCCAACACATCTCCATCCTGAATAGGCTTGAAATTTAATTTGGCTTCCTTGCCAATGGCCGCTTCTATCTCTCTAATAAAGTGCAATAGTTGTACAGGTTGATGATTTCCTATATTAAACAATCGAAAGGGAGCTGACGACCTGGAAGGATCTCCTGAATCCCTTTTCCAATCTGGATTAGGTTCAGGAACCGATCCCAATGCTGTTACAACACCTTCGGCTATGTCATCTATATAAGTAAAGTCTCTACTCATATTGCCATTATTATATACATCCAAAGGGCGTCCGGCAAAAATGGCATCAGTAAATAAAAACATCGCCATATCTGGTCGTCCCCAAGGTCCGTAAACGGTAAAAAATCGTAGCCCGGTTGTGGGTATTCCAAATAAGTGAGAATAGGTATGTGCCATAAGTTCGTTCGACTTCTTAGTTGCAGCATATAAACTTATTGGGTGATCAACGTTTTGGGCTGTGGATAATGGCAAATTTGAATTTAGCCCATATACTGAACTACTGCTAGCATATACCAGGTGTTTAATTTTGTTATGTCTACAGCTTTCGAGAATATTTGCGAAGCCTACCAGGTTAGCCTGGATATACACTTCAGGATCTTCAAGGGAATACCTCACTCCAGCCTGTGCAGCCAGATGCACCACAAAATCAAACTGGTGCTTCTTAAAAAGTTTTTTTAAAGGGTTGGCATCTGCTACGTCTATTTGTACGAAATAGAGATTCTCATTGCCCTCCAGCAATCGGTCATATTGAATATTGGAGGTACTGATACCCTGCTGACGGAGTCTTGCAAGCTTAAGATCAACAGAATAATAGGTGTTCAAGTTGTCAATTCCAACCACCGTAAATCCTTGCCTGGCCAGACTAATGGCCACATGCATTCCTATAAATCCGGCTGCTCCGGTAACGAGAACCTTAGCCATTATTATTTTCCTTTATACCAATCATAAACTTTTCTTAATCCTTCCTTAAACTGAATGCTCGGACTGTAGTCCAGCAGTTCTTTGATTCTTGAAATGTCTGCTTTTGAGTGCTTTACATCCCCCTTACGTTCTGGTCCATAAACAGGCTTGATGTTCTTTCCTGATATTTCTCTGAGGTAATCAACCATCTCGTTGAGACTAACCTGATCTCCACATGCAGTATTGTAAACCCTGTTTAAGGCCTCAGTTCTAGTGGTAAACAAGGCCTTATCATTGGCTTGAACTGCGTTATCCACATAAGTAAAATCCCGACTTGTAATTCCATCGCCATTAATTGTTGGTGCCTTATTATCAATGAAAGCCTGACAAAAGATGGGGATTACAGCCGCGTATGGATTATCCGGATTCTGCTTGGGTCCGAAAATGTTAAAGTATCGCAATCCAACATAATCCAAACCATAACTTTTATGAAATACATCAGCAAACTGTTCTACTGAGTATTTGGTTACCGCATAGGGGCTTAATGGATTTCCAATATGATCCTCAAGCTTTGGTAAACCAGGATGATCTCCATAAGTACTTGAACTACAAGCTAAAATAACTCTCTCAACATCATTCTCGACGGCTGAATGCAAGATATTCACCGTACCGAGAATATTTACCTCCGTACTGCGCATCGGGTTTTCAATGCTCCTGGGAACACTTCCCAGAGCTGCCTGATGAGAGATTTTATGAATCCCTTTTGTTGCTTGCAAGCAAGTATTATAATTGGTAATATCACCCTCAACAAACTCAAAGCGAGGATGATTTTCATATTCTTGGATATTCTCGTAATAACCATTTGAAAGGTCATCCAACACCCTAACGAGATTGATCCGATTGTCCTCGAGAAAGTGTTCAACAAGGTTACTTCCTATAAAGCCTGCACCGCCTGTGATTAGGAGGTTGGTCTTTGCTAATGACATCCTATCGTAAATTATGTTGTTTAACAGTCAATGAAGAACCAGAGAGTGATTTAGAATTCACCAATTCTGAATTAGGCCAGTGAACTTGAGTTTACAGCCTTCCATCCACTATTTCCTTGGGAAGGATAGACTTCACATCATAGAGAACCGCATTCTCTTTTTGCAAGGCCAGTAAGTCCAATTCCATGAATTCATTATGAGCAACTGCCAGAATAATAGCATCATATGATTCGGCAGGCTCCCGGACTAAATCCAATCCATACTCAGACTTGACCTCATCTGCATTGGCCCACGGATCGTAAACATCCACCTTTAGGTCATAACTAACAAGTTCTTTATAAATATCAATGGCACGGGTATTACGAATATCCGGGCAGTTTTCCTTGAAGGTAATTCCCAACATTAAAACTTTAGCCCCGAGAACTCTAGCATCTTTTTTAATAAGATGCTTAACTACTTGGTTGGCCACATATGGACCCATACCGTCATTCAATCTGCGACCAGCCAGGATTATCTCAGGGTTATATCCTGCTTCCTGAGCTTTTTGGGCCAAGTAATAAGGATCTACGCCTATACAATGACCACCTACTAAACCTGGTCTAAATGGAAGAAAGTTCCACTTCGTTCCTGCAGCTTGCAATACTTCCTGAGTATCAATATTAAGGAGGTTGAAAATTTTAGCTAGTTCGTTAACAAATGCGATGTTTATATCACGTTGACTATTTTCAATGACCTTGGCCGCTTCTGCTACCTTTATTGAACTTGCAAGAAAAGTCCCTGCATTAATTACGCTCTGATAGAGTGAGTCAACAATTTTGGCTACTTCTGGCGTTGAACCAGAAGTAACTTTTAAGATTTTGGTAACCGTATGTTCTTTATCACCTGGATTAATTCGTTCCGGGGAATAACCTGCATAAAAGTCTTCATTAAACTTCAAACCACTAGCGCGTTCGAGAACGGGCACACATTCATCCTCCGTAACTCCCGGATAAACTGTTGATTCATAAATAACGATGTCTCCTCTTTTAAGCATTCTACCTACTGTCTCACTTGCCTTAATTAAAGGGGTAAGTACAGGTCGATTATGCTTGTCTGTTGGAGTAGGGACAGTTATAATATAGATATTACATTGATTTATTTCTTCCGGCTGATCTGTAATATACAGACCTTGCTGCTGAGGGTCATTACTTAATACATTCTTAAGGTAGGCATCCTCCACTTCCAAAGTAGCATCATGCCCTTTCTTTAGTTCTGCCACACGATTGGCATTAATGTCCAGGCCGATACAGCAATACTTTTTACCAAATTCAACGGCAAGGGGAAGGCCGACATAACCCAGGCCAATAATGGCAATTTTATGATTCTGAAATTGATTTGTCATATTATTGATAAGATTTACAACCGGTTGAATATCACTTGATATACTCTCAAGGATGATAAGGGCTCAGCTTTTTGGGGCCAATTCCTAAACTAGATTTCATTTGATTACTATTCCTGCTTCCAAAGAACTAAGGAAGTTTCTGGTTCCAATTTTGGATAGCCTGTTTGCATTTCTCTATTTCCAGAATAAACCAGGTAACGAATTTTACGGGCAATCATCTTTTCCGCCCTAGCACTTAATTTACTCAAATAACCTCGGTCAATATCTTCACCAACAAATACCAGATCTATGATACCAGTATCTACACCCCTGGCATAATCTCCTACTAAGTGAACAGATTCTAACTCACCAATTTTACCCACCACATGATCCATTATCTGGTCAAGACCAATATATTTTAGAACAATTTGGTGCAAATCATTAAATAAAGGGTGATCGGTATTTGCATCGTAATACTTCTTATTACCAACAAACTCTGATTTAATCATCCCTGCCTTTTCAAACTTATTGAGTTCAAGGCGTATTGCATTAGTACTTTCTCCAAACTCAGACTCAAGACTCCTTAAATAAGCTCTGCTTCTGCTGTTCAGAAAAAACTTCAACAATAGTTTTAACCGTGTTTTAGATGAAATAAGCGTTTCTAACAAAACCTATAAAACAGGAATTAACATAAAGGCTGGATTAACTAAGAATACTATTTACAGATACTAAAGTCCATGGAGACAAACTCTTTTTGACACCGAAGGCTCACGGACCCAATTGAACACAGCTTCGCCTCTTAAGTCACATGGATACATGTAACTAAATAACCATGAGTGACTTACGATTCCTACAGAATTGGCTGCAGGTGGCTCTTAGGCAACTCAGCAATCAAATCCATACCTAGCTGCTCTATTCTTAGGGTCACTTTATGCTTCTTCTGGCGTAGCACACTTCCTTGTGAACCGTTCAATGGACCATAACCAATTCGCACCCTATCCCCTTCAGTATAGCGATCAAAGGCACAAACTTCAACATTGTCATACTGTTGTAAAAACTCCCTTACAGCATCTATCTCTTCCGACCTAATTTCTGCTGGCTTATTCAACCAATTCACAAAACCTACCACTCCAGTTGTATTAAGCACCTCCTGTCTTAGGGATAAATTAATATGCACAAATACGTACGAGCTAAATACAGGTTTTGAAACCTTTTTAAGCCTGTCACTCCATTGCTTCAGCTCTGTAAGAACAGGACAATAGCACTCAATCCCTATATCTGACAACCGACTGGCTACCTTTCTTTCGCATCGGCTCCTTACATACAGAGCGTACCAGGTATTTTGATTTTTAGGAATCAACTTTTGAGTAGTTCAGCTTTACAGTTTGATAAATGTTAAAAATATGGTTTGATTAGAGCAAATCACACTATTCATGGTCATTACAAGTTATTCTTATTAACAAAAATTCAATTGAATTTTATGCGACAAACCTCACAATATCTAGAGACAAAAATATAAAAGAACCTTAAGATTGAGTAATAAATCTACTCAACTTAGCTGAACAGCTTCTTCCAGAATGGCTTCTTAGTTGAATCTTCTTCAAAATAGCCATAACCGTAACCATAGCCGTAACCGTAACCGTAGCCATAGCCATAGCCATAGCCGTAGCCATAACCATATCCAGCATTAACCTGGAAATCATTGATAATGATGGCAATATCCTTTATAGCACCCGAACGGTGACGATCGCTGATATATTCTAAGAGGCCTTTCTCAGTATAGCCCTGTCTCACCACAAAGAAGGTAAAGTCAATATGCTTCATCACCTCATAAGAGTCTGCCACCAATCCCAAAGGAGGTGTATCCAACACCACGTAATCATATCTCTCACGTAAATTATCAACCATCTCACTAAATCGCTGACTCATAATTAACTCAGAGGGGTTTGGTGGAATAGGACCTGCAGAAATAAGATCTAGAAAATCAACTTTTGTGGGTTGAATTACATCATCAAGATCATGATGTCCCGACAAATATGAAGAGACTCCTACATTATTCTCAAGGTCAAAATCAGCATAAATTTTAGGCTTCCTAAGATCAACTCCAACCAATACAGTTTTTCTCTTACCTGTTGCCAAGGCACATGATAAGTTAATCGAATTAAAGGTTTTTCCTTCACCACCGATAGAGGATGTTACCATCATTGTTTGAATTGAATGGTCCCCTCGTTCTAAAAAACTAAGATTGGCTCTTAAAGCTCTAAAAGATTCCGCAAGGCCAGATTTTGGATGCTGAACCAACACCAAGTTGGTAGATTTGTCAGAATGACCGATCATACCGGCAATCGGAATTCTTGTAAGTCGCTCAACATCTTGTCTGGTTCTCACCTTATTATCGAAGAATTCGCGGCCAAACAACAAACCCGCCGGAAGGAGAGCTCCGAGTACCAGCGCAAGTGTGTAGTTACGATTTGTATTGGGTTTTACTGGATTATCGGAAATAACAGCTTCGTCAATAATGCGGTTGTCAGCAGTATTGGAGGCCATAGCGATCCCAGTTTCAGCCTTTTTTTGCATTAGAAATATATAGAGGTTCTCATTCAATTCAAACTTCCTACGAATATTTAGGAGTTCTCTTTCTGTTCTTGGGAACGACGTGATTTCTTCTTCCAAACCAGCGATTTGCGTATTCATTTGGGAAGTGGCAATTGAAGCACTTTCACGTAAATTTTTGATGGACTCTTCCAACACCTCCCGAGCGGAGCTAATCTGTGAATCAAGATCCTGGGCTCGAGGGTTTTTGTCTAATAACCCAGAAGCCATGGTTCTTCTTTGAACGTATAATTCTGTTAAACGTGAAATCATTTCCACTAGAACGGGGTCTTCAACCCCCATAGCAGAAGGAGCTACGATCGCATCCAAATCGCGATCCTTCTTTAAATACTGCTCCAAATACTCATAATACCTTTCTTGTGTTTGGAGTTTAGAAAGCTCCATTTCTAAAGTATATAGTCGATTAAAAACTTCCTCACCCTCAATACTTAGATCTACAATTTTATTTTCCGTCCGAAATTTTTGTAATATTCCTTCTACCATGTCGAGTGAATCCTCGATTTCCATCAGTTGTCGGCTAATGAAATCCAATGTTTTTTCTGCGAATTCATTCTTGGTCTCTAATCCTAGTGACAAATACTGTTCACCATATTCATCGAGGAAGGTTTGGGCTTTGATAGGTGTGGTACTGGTTATTCTAATATTAACCGCAGAACTCCCTTCAGCGGTCGGCTCGACAGAAATTGCAGAACGGTAATTATCGGCTAATTGCTCATAAGTATTAAACCTGAATCGGTACTTCGTGCCATTAAAGTCACCAGAATGCACACCTTTAGTTAATACCAGCTTGAATCGAAATCGATCGCTTTCAATCCACTCACCAAATGCCACCTCTTTCTCAATTTGCTCATAACTTAATTGATTAGAAGATAGAACTGCAATGGAATCATAATGGTAAATAGATCCAGAGCTAACAGGAGTAATTAGTTTAAAATAGTTATGATCAATGATTTCCACGTTAAAATCAACTCCTGCCATTTGCGGATGCTTCGGATCGAATTCAACCACAAAATCCGGCATTGGATAAATTTCCGATGACTTAAGCCGACCTTCACTGAAATAAGAAACCTCAAAATCCAATGATTTAATAGTCCGTTCTGTCAGCTTCTTAGACTTTAGAACCACCAATTCATTCTCAAAATTGAGTCTGGGATTATAATAGCCAATGGCCGTCATCAAACCCTCTATCCCCCCGCTGCTCTGCCCATCAGATTTAATAAGGAGGACAGTTTCAACATCATAAGCTCTTTGCGTATATCGGTTTACCAAAAAAGCTATGATTAAAGCCACAACTATACCGCTAAGAAGTAGTGGCCAAGCACCTATTAATTTATAGACTACTGCCTTAAAATCAATACCGTCTTCTTCTTGATCTAAAAAAAGCGGCTCGTTACTTTGGTTTTGTGACATCTTATTTCGATATACTTTCAATAGCTATAATTAGTGTAGCTGTAGATGCTAACACCCCTAGAACAGAAGCGATAGTTTGGAATCCAGTAGTTCCTATACCCAGAGATTTTACATTAAGTGGTTTTACATTAATGATATCATTGGGTTGAATAAAGAAATATGGATCTGAAAGTACACTACTATCTGTCAGATCCAAATCAATAATAATTACACCTTCCTGTTCTTGACGGACAATCTGAATTTTTTTTCTGTCACCAACTATGGTTATATCACCTGCTACCGCTAAAGCTTCAAAAATATTCACTTGATTCTGATAAATCACATATTTGCCTGGGTTTAAAACGTCTCCAACCACTGAATAACGCACACCAGCCAGTTGAACATTTACAAATACCGTATTATCTTGGAAGTAATTGTTCAACTCCGCTTGCACCAAGAGCTTTATTTCATCAACATTCTTTCCTGCTACATTAAAAGCGCCAAGAACCGGCATATCGATATTTCCCTCAAAATCTACAGTGTAGCCATTTAAATAAAACAGCAAGTCTCCTGCAGCTGCATTTAGATTTGCAGAGGAAGAAGTAGTATTAAATAATTCGGAAGTTTTAGAATCATATGACCTAACCGTAATGCTTAAAATATCATTAGGTTGAACATTATATTTGCTTCGATTTAAAGCATAAAAGAGCGAGTCTGACTGATTTTCCTCACCTATTTGTAGATAGGTTAGCTTCTCTGGAGAAACACACGAGAAGGCCAGCAGACCCAAGAGGGAAAACAGAAGCAATCGCTTCATAGAGGAGTGGTTAAATTAAGCGCCAAATATAGCCGCTTAGCTCCTCCTAGCAGATTATTCCCACAATAAGATTTTTACAATTTTGGGAGAGTTGTTAACAGGTAGTAGGAATGTAATGGGTAGCTTGTATTATGTATTGGGTTCTATGACTATATCAATAATGCCAAACTTCAAAGGTGCCGCCTACGTATAGCGGACACCATACTTAATACTTAATATAAATCTAAATAATCATCCCCGCCGCAACTGTTTCATTGGTTGTTTCGTCCACCAAAATGATGCTTCCAGTATTTCTATTCTGATCGTACTCATCAACCAACAAAGGTTTTGTAGTGCGCAGCCTCACCCTGGCAATATCATTTCCCGATATGTTTTTATCATCTTCAATCCTGTGTAGAGTGTTGATGTCTACGCGATAGAGTATTTCCTTTATCATACACCTCGCTTCATTGGAGGTATGTCTGATGATGTACTTGGAACGAGGCATTGGACTATCCTGGTTTAGCCAGCACAACATAACATCTATATCTTGAGCTATTCTCGGTTGATTATTTACCCGCACGATCATATCACCACGACTGACATCAATATCATCCTCCAATGTCATGGTTACTGACATTGGCGGGTATGCTTCTGGCAATGGCCCCTCCAGAGTATCCAAAGATTTTATTTTGCTGGTAAAGCCCGACGGCAATACAATTACATCATCCCCAGGTTTGTAAATACCTCCGGCCACACGACCTGCATAGCCACGATAATCATGGTATTCATCAGAATGCGGACGAATGACAGTTTGTACCGGGAAACGACAATCGATATGATTTTCATCACTTCCAATATGAATAGTTTCCAAGGTGTGAAGCAGAGTTTCTCCTTTATACCAATCCATCTTTTCAGATCGATTCACCACATTATCACCATGAAGAGCGCTAATAGGAATAAAGCGAATATCTTTTACATCAAGTTTAGCAGCAAAATCTTCATATTGCTCTACAACCTTATCATAAGCCTCCTCACTATAATCAGCCAGATCCATCTTGTTAATACAAACAATAATGTGTGGAATCTGTAGTAAAGACGCTATGAAGGAGTGCCGACACGTTTGCTCAATTACACCGTGCCTGACATCTACCAAAATAAGCGCGAGGTTGGCCGTTGAAGCTCCGGTAACCATGTTTCTGGTATACTGAATATGACCAGGAGTGTCCGCAATAATGAATTTTCTTTTGGGGGTAGCAAAGTAGCGATAGGCGACATCAATGGTGATTCCCTGCTCACGTTCATCTTTCAAACCATCAGTAAGAAGAGATAGGTCAACATGCTCCAGGCCGCGCTTATTGCTACTAACTTCCACAGCATCTATCTGATCTTCAAATATTGATTTCGAATCATATAGCAACCTTCCAATCAAAGTACTTTTTCCATCATCCACGCTACCAGCAGTGGTAAAGCGCAGCAGTTGCATATCGAGATAAGAGTTAGTTTTAGGTGACATTTCGTGTATTGTATTTTGTAAGTTGTATCAAGTATTATAATAGAGGACAGGGTTCAGGTTCACAGCTCCATTGAGCCATACCTTAGTTTTATCCTAGAAGTATCCTTGCTTTTTACGGTCTTCCATCGATGTTTCACTGCGTTTATCATCTGCGCGGTTGCCCCGTTCGGTATGGCGAGCAGCAGCCACTTCCTCTACAATCTTCGCCAGTGTATCGGCGTCAGATTCAATTCCACCGGTAATGGTTATATCACCCAGGGTTCGAAAGCGAACTTGCTTTTTTACAGGCTCCTCACCTTCTGCCAGCGTGATGTGCTCTGAAACTGGTAACCAAGTATTGTTTCTCCAAATCACCTCACGTTCGTGTGCGATGTAAAGAGAAGGAATAGCAATATTTTCATGAAGAATATACTGCCAAACATCCATTTCTGTCCAGTTACTGATAGGGAAAACTCTAAAGTGCTCTCCTTCATTCTTCCGTCCGTTGAACAGGTTCCACAACTCGGGACGTTGATTTTTTGGATCCCATTGACCAAAGTCATCACGGTGGGAAAAGAATCTTTCTTTGGCACGCGCTTTCTCCTCATCCCGACGAGCACCTCCCATGGCAGCATCAAAGCCGTTTGATTCAATGGTGTCTAACAAAGTTGTGGTCTGAAGCGCATTTCTACTGGCATTTTTACCAGTTTCTTCACGCACTCGCCCATCATCAATGGATGTTTGAACGCTACCTACAACCAGCTTAACTCCCAAAGATTTAATCAGATCATCTCTGAACTGCATCGTTTCCGGGAAGTTATGTCCGGTGTCAATATGTACCAAGGGAAATGGAATCTTGGCAGGCCAGAAAGCTTTCTTAGCCAGATGAACTAAAACAATAGAATCCTTACCACCTGAAAAAAGTATGGCTGGATTTTCAAATTGGGCATACACCTCGCGCATCACGTAAATGGCTTCCGACTCTAGTTCTTTTAAGTGAGTTAGAGTATATCTCATTGTTTGGAGAGTTTAAGTAGTGGTTCTATTTTATTAAATATAATATCTGTTGCTTCTTCAATACTCAGCTCGGCTGATTTTACAGAAACAAAAGGGTTTTGCGGTATTTCAAAGGGTGAGTTGATTCCGGTAAAATTGGATATCTCTCCCCTTCTGGCCTTGGCATAAAGTCCTTTTACGTCTCTTTTCTCGCATTCTTCTATAGGACAATCAACATATACCAGCAGATATCTGTCCTTTCCTACCAAATTCCTGACCATATCACGTTCTTCCCTGAATGGAGATATAAAGGCAGTAATAGTAATCAGGCCAGCATCAACCATCAACTTTGCCACTTCTCCTATTCTTCGTATATTCTCTTTTCGCGATTCATCGCTGAAATCCAAATCCTTATTCAGACCCGAGCGAATATTATCGCCATCCAGGATATAAGTAGACCTGCCCGTCTCATAAAGACGTTTTTCCAAAGCGTTGGCCAAGGTAGACTTACCTGATCCGCTGAGACCCACAAACCAGACGATAAGTGAGTTATGACCATTCAGCATTCTTCTATCATCAACAGACACTTCGTGATTATGAGGAATGATATGTAATTTCTCCGTCATATTAGATTAAATCTTAATCCTACATACCCAAGGAATATTACCGCATAAACCAGGCTAACGGGTAAACCGAGCCTTAAAAAATCCTTAAATCTGTAGTTCCCAACCTCCATCACCATCAGGTTTGTTTGATAAGCAAATGGTGTTGCGAAGCAGCAAGATGCACCAAAAGCTGCAGTCAAGTACATTGCCTGGGCGGGAATTTGTACCACAGTGGTCAAACTGTACACAATTGGGAATACAATAGTTATGGCTGCCACGTTGGTTACCAGGGAAGTAAGTATAAAAGTGCTTAAAAATATGCTGATCAGCAACACCATGTTACTCCAAGTATGGGAATTGTTGAAAACTTGGGTCGTCAGATAATCTGCGGATCCGGAATCAATTAGAGCTTTTCCAATTGCGAGAGAAGAAATCAGGATAATCAGAAGGTCCAGACTAATATTTTGCTTGATCTTTTCAAGATTAATCATCTTTAACAAGACCTGGGTTAAGAGAATAAGCAGTAATCCCGCAAAAAGATCTACGTAGCCGGTAACCATGAGGATTATTGCCAGCAACAAACTGGTCAGGAAAATCCAAACTCTTGCCTGGGGTAATTCCTTCTTTGGTTCATGCGTGTTGATTACCATCAGGTCATTAGTTCTTCGCGCGCGATCATAAAATCTCGAACCAGCAGTTAACAGTAACAAATCACCCGCTTTAAAGGGAATAGACCCAATTTTGCCGGCAATCTTTTCTCCCTGTCTATGTATTCCGATAATGGCCGCATCAAATTTTTCTCTAAATCCTACTTCCTTGGCGGTTCGGCGCTCCATTTCACTGTTCTGCGACACGATAGCCTCTACAATTTTAGCGTTGTCAGAAATCTCAAACTTTGATTTCTTCGATAAATCAAGGCCCTCCATCTTACCAATCAACTCCAAGGTTGCTGTTGTATCACCAGCGAATAACAGAATATCATGCGCCTTAATGGTTTCAATAGGCCTTACTGGCGCGATGCGTTTACCATCTCGGATTATTTCAGTTAGGAATACTCTTTCAAGGTTTCTCAAACCAGCATCTTCAACGCTTTTTCCAGCGAGAGGAGAGTTAATGTCGATGATCGTTTCAACCAGATACTTACGGGCATTATCCTCCATATCTTCTAAAACATCCCTATTGTCCGGAATGAGAGCTGGGGCAAACAAATACATAAAGAAAAGTACCCCTAGCGTTACAAGGACTCCTGGAATAAGAAAATCCTGAAATCCCAGGGTTGGAAGAGCATTCTCTCGCAAAAGTCCATTCAAAACGAGGTTGGTGGAGGTTCCGATTAAAGTAATGACTCCACCTACAATAGCGCTGTAACTTAAGGGAAGTAATAATCTTGACGGACTAATATTGTGTTTTTTACCCCATTGATACACATAGGGCATCATCATCGCCACTACCGGTGTGTTGTTCATCACCGAAGATACCGCCGACACAGAGAGACCCATGCGAATGATAAATGAACGTGGATTCCCGGCACTGCCGAATAGTTTATCAAAGAATTTGGCGAGATCAAAGTGGTCATTTATACCTGCAGTGATCAATATTAGGGCAAAGATGGTTAAGATGGAAGGGTTGCGAATACCATCTACAAGATCAGGCAAGGCAATACTTCCTGCTATTATCAGCGCTGTAGCTGCTAACAGAAATACCAGGGATGCTTTAAATCGGTCAGTGACCAGTACAACAATCATTAAGAGTATTGTACCAAGGACAAAAGGAATTTGTGATTCCAGAGCGAGCATGTCATTGTTTCATTCCAGTCAAAAGTAGAAAATCTCCCCTAGATGATATTAAGGAGAGTTAAGAAGTATAATATTTTCGTTAATAGGTAATTAAGACTGACAAGCCTGGTAAATTCGTTCTATTATATCCACCACTTTTAAACCTTCCAGAGCGTTGGTTGTAATGTTGTCTTTGCCCTGTAAAACATCCACTACATTCTGAATGATATAGACATGGTTTGCGGCACTACCCTTATAGGGTCCATAATCGTTAGGAGGATTAGCAGGAGGTAATTCCTGGAACTCATAATTCTTTACATGACAATATTCCACTTCATTCATGTATTGACCACCAATTTTGACCGTACCTTTTTCGGCCAAGATGGTAAGACTACTTTCAAAATTCCTGTCCCAACATGATGTTGAGAAATTAATCACTCCCATCCCTCCTTCCACAAAATCAAAACTCACCACACCACTATCCTCAAAATCTGTTAAGTCATGGTGGTTGAAATCTGCCATGCGACATTGGATATTCTTGATATCGCCAAACAACCAGTACATAATATCCACAAAATGGCTGAATTGGGTGAATAAGGTTCCTCCATCTAGAGCCTTGTTGCCATGCCAGGAGTCTCCTTTATAATAGCGTTCATCTCTATTCCAATAGCAGTTCACCTGAACCATGTTTATCTTACCTAGCTGGTTACTGGTAATCATATCCTTGACCCATTCTGAGGGAGGAGAATACCGATTCTGCATCACAGCAAATACCTGTCTATGGTGATGAAGTGCGGTAAAGATTACTTTCTCAGCATCTGATTTGGTAAGCGCCAAAGGCTTTTCCACCACGACGTGCTTGTGAGCCCTTAAGGCTTGGATCGCTTGATCCGCGTGGTGACCATTCGGGGTGGCAATGGCTACAACATCAATGGCTATGTCGGCCTGCAGTAATTCTTCCATACTGGCAAAACAGGGCACTTGATATTTCTTTATTCCCAGATCCTCCGGGGATTTTATATCGCATAATGCTACCAACTCTGCCCCAGGATTATTGATTACCATTTCAGCATGTCGCTTACCGATATGACCACATCCTACAATTGCAAATTTTACAAGATCCTTGTTACCCATTAAAGCTTGCTGACTTTATTATCAATTAATTGATAGGTCTCGCCACTTTCCTGACAAGTTGCTATCCCTTTCTTATCAAATTCTAAGCGATGCCCAAATTCACTCATCCATCCGATTTGCTTTGCGGGGTTGCCCACCACCAGTGCATAATCTGGCACCTCCTTAGTTACTACGGCCCCTGCGCCGATAAATGCAAATTTACCGATATCATGTCCGCATACAATAGTGGCATTTGCCCCAATGCTGGCACCTTTTTTAACAAGTGTTCGTTCATATTGACCGCGGCGTACTATGGCACTACGTGGATTGGTGACATTGGTAAACACCATAGATGGACCCAGAAAAACATCATCTTCACAGATAACACCCGTGTAAATAGAAACATTGTTCTGCACTTTTACATTTTTACCAAGCTGAACCTCAGGACTAACCACTACATTTTGACCAATATTGCAACCGGTACCGATTATACATTTGCTCATGATATGACTAAAGTGCCAGATCTTGGTTTTATCCCCAATTACACAAGCTTCATCGATAATCGCGGAAGGATGTGCATAATAATTTTCGTCAGCCATAGTTAACCTTTAAGCGAGCAAATATAAACTTACGATGCGTTTAACTTATTTTAGCCCGCTGTTAGCTCATTAGTTATTTGAGATAATTTGCCATCTTTACATTTTGTGGCCAAGTTATAATGGTATGAGAAGACTCTCTTTATTGTTCGGATTAGTACTTTGGGGGACCTCATGGGGTCAAAACCTGGTAGTTAATCCAAGCATTGAAAACACCGGACCATGTCCGGTGACGGATTCTGTATTCAATGCATTCGCAGAACCCTGGCGGAGTTACTTCGGCACCCCTGATTTCTTTAATCCCGCCTGCGGAGCTCCTGGCAATCCTGTTCTCACCGTAAACGAACAGCCTTTTGATGGCAGTGCGTATGCAGGTATCTCTGTGTATGGTGACAGTGGAACCGCCTACATCCGTGAATATCTTCACGGTGAACTTAAAGAACCCCTTAAAGCGGGTAAAAAGTATCGGGTAACTTTTTATGTTAAACCACATAACGAAAATGTGGTTAGCTATGGTATTGACAATCTCGGGCTAGCTCTCACAAATCAACCCTTAGATTCAGTACCCTTTGAGAACATTTATCCGATTAACCCTCAGGTAGTTAGCACCGATGTAATTGTCAATGAGGGATTTTGGACCGCCATCTGTGGCGTGTATGAAGCCAAGGGGGGAGAAAAATTTGTAACTATTGGTAATTTTAAAATCGATATTGAGACTTCTGTTATTCCCTTATCCGGATCTGTCAATCCTTTCCTATCTTATTACCTGATAGATTTTGTTCAGGTAGTGCCCAATGATCTACCTGAACTGCCAGATGACACCATCATTTGCACAGATCAAAGAATAGACCTGAGAATAGATGCACCTGATGTGAGTGTCATTTGGGGAGAAAATGGTTCTACTGATAAAGACTTTTATATCACCGAACCAGGAATCTATACGGCGGTAATAAGTGATCCTGGATGTACTTATATCGATACAATTGTGGTGGAGCCTGCTAATTGTGATGAATGCAAAATATTTGTTCCTAATGCATTTACACCAAACGGAGATAATCATAATAACCAATTCCGGGTGTTTGCTGAACAACCACCAATCTCAAGCGAGAGACGCTGTGAATTCAAGAGATTCAGATTAAGCATCTTTGACCGATGGGGCCAGAAGGTTTTTGAAGCTGACGATCCTCGCGTGGCCTGGGATGGTAAATGCAGTGGAAGTACCGATTGTGCTGCTGGTGTATATACTTACAATATTGAGTACGAATTCTTTGTTCTTAGAGAATCTACTACATTAAGCAAACGGGGAACGATTACCTTGATACGTTAGAGTTCCAAAGCGCTTTATCACCTTCTACAATCCATTCTGGATCCGATTGACTGGATGATCACCTTTGCCATCGCTTCTCATTCTCTTCGCACTATTTCCTATTGAGGAACAAGGCTTTTTGGGTCCCTCCTATTCTTACCTGCTTCCGTCCATATTTTGCTAATCACCGGCAAGCTTGAACACTACTTTTGGGTTTTGGATGTTCACATACATTTTAAATTTATAGCAGACTGAAAAACTGCTGCTTATAATGTAGATTTTTCTGCAGTCACAATTTTCGCAGATCATCTTTCGATGAACTGCAACGAGCACCATTCATCCCTCAGTACCAAAAAATCATGCTTTTTTAGGGCTATCTCAAATGCCTGATATATTGGTAAGTAACCCAAGTTGATTAAGTTTTACTATTGTAAGATTCCTATTACAATATAGTTTGCAACTAGCAGTATATGAATGTTTTCCGATGGCATTCTTGCTAGATTTGTTAAACCTATAAATGAATTGAATCCTTGTTATGAAACATTACTCTACCCTATCTCCCATAATACCCAATCAGAATTGTCTTCCCGGATTGCTGCTTGGTGGTAGAGTATGCTTTATGGCAAGTTCATGAAGACCTGGTTCTTCAGAATAAGTTGATAAAGTATATATGAAACACTCATACTCTACTTCTTTACGGGAAAAGATGATTTACCTGTGCGCAATAGTGCTGGCTGCAATGGCCATTAGCACTTACGCACATGGTCAAACCATTCGCGCCGATCTGCCAATAGTGGGAGATACTGTTTCCTTATGTAGTACTGGGAACACTTTGGTAGACTTTTCGGTTAACGGTGTAGTTTCAGGACAAACATACAGTTGGGACTTCGGCGAAGGCGATCCTGCGTTAGCCATTGGATCAGGACCACATAGCATTAATTTCACTACCTCGGCAACGGTCACACTTCTGATTTATGATTCTGGTGGTAACCTAATTGGTACACAAATCGTTTATGTTATGGTTGGTAACCCGGTCACCGCGCGGTGGAACCCTGCTTTAACGACGTTCTGTGCCAGTGATCCTATTCACAATTTTGCCGGTTTTAGCCCACCAGGAGGCACCTTTATTGGGCCTGGTGTTTCTGGTAACAGCTTTAATCCTTCCGCTGCCGGTCCTGGAACGCACACAATAATGTATGTTGCTGCAGATCACGGTTGTACTGATACTGCCTTTGCAAGCTTTACCGTACTGGGAGTACCCCAACCCAACATTAGTAGCAACGGCACCCCAAATATCTTCTTTGGTCAACAAGTCTATTCAAGATGTGTACCTGCCAATGGAAATTTTCTTTTCAGCTCTACCACAGACCCCTCAACCTATACCAATTATATTCTTGACTTCGGTGACGGTTCTCCCCCGATGACCGGCACTAGCTTTCCCACACCATATGTTAGCCATACTTACAGCAGCACAGGTTTCTTCACGGTAACCTTGAGAATGGTAAACGCCATTGGATGTGGAAACATAGATAGCATCAGAGTCTTTTATGGTTCCAACCCAAGTGTCGGGTTGAGTATAAAAGGGAATAATGTTAAATGTTTACCAAATGACAGTTCAGGAATCTCATTCACATTCCCCATTAACAATACCAGCAGCAATCCTAACGGTACTGTTTATATCGTGGAAGTGAACGACGGAACTCCACCGGTAATATTTAATCATCCCCCTCCAGATAGTATCATCCATACCTTTTTTGAACCATCTTGTGGTTACAACACGGTAAACTTTCAGAATGCTTTTCAAGTGCAGATTACCGCCATGACCCCGTGTCAGCCACCATCTGTAGCCACCGTGGAACCTATTTACATTTCAGATCCTCCTACCGCAGCATTTGATGCTCCCCCAAGAATTTGTCTCGGTGAAACCGCCTTAATATCAGACCAGTCATGGGGTAGTATAAATGCGCTAAATGGTTGTGACACCAATGTGTTGTTAGTCTGGGAAATTTCGCCGGGAGATTATAATATCATTACAGGCTGGACCGGTGATAGAAATGGATCTGGCAATGCAAGTAACTGGTCACCAGGCAGTGAAGACCTCAATGTTCTATTTACCAAGCCCGGAACTTATACTGTGAGACAATATGTTGGTAACCAAGCAGGATGTGAGATAGACACCGTAGAACGCATTATTTGTGTTGATTCTATTCCACCTCCCGATTTTGGATTTTCCGGAGATACTCTTTGCGTGGGAAATATAGACACCTTAGACTTTTGGTACTTGTTTGATATATATACGAGATGTGATACTCTTGATTTAACCTGGAGTATTTCCCCTCCAATCGGGGCAAACTTTATCGGCGCTCCAACTGATTCCAACATAAGCGTTGAGTTTACTCAGGCAGGACTTTATACTATTAGTTTACTGGTGGAGAGTATTTGCGGCTCGGGAATACAAAGTAGACAAGTATTAATTCTTGAACCACCTCAAATTGACCTGCCACAGGATTATGTGCAATGTGGTGGTGGAGTAGTCGACTTTAGTCAGAGTCCATTTAATTTTAGTCTAAGTGGCGATCCAGCCACCAGCAGAGTAATTTGGCAGATCCTTCCAGATACCGGATGGAGCTACATCGGAGGAACGGATTCGTCATCCTTAGAGCCGATAATATCTTTTGCTTCGCTAGGGTCTTATACGGTCATTGTTTCGGCTACCAACCAGTGTGGTGGAACCAGTGACACCATGAAGCTAGGTTTCTCCAATGCACCAGTGCTTTCTTCTATTGCCGATACGCTTATCTGCCCAGGAGCAGATATCACGGAGTTAATTCAAGCCACAGGAGGCAGTGGTGCATATGATTTCAGTTGGGGTGAAGTGGGTTCCGGAAACATAAACTACAGTCAAAACATAAGTCTTACCAACATCACCAGTTCAACTCAAGTGTGGGTTAGAGTGAGTGATGACGTGGGATGTTATGACAGTCTGCTTTTTAATATCACTGTAAATGATCTGTTGGCCGATGCAGGACCGGATGAACTGGTTTGCTACGGAGATACTGTCTTCTTAAATGGCCTGGTTTCAGGTGGGAATTCTCCTTATCTATATCATTGGTCACCTGGAAATCTAGTTTCCGATAGCACTATAGCCAACCCATATTATGTGGCTTTCTCAGTGTCACAAAACCTAATATTCACAATAACCGACAGTATGGGGTGTACCGTTATGGATACGGTGAATGTGCAAGTAGATACAAATAATCCTGCGGATGGTGGTCCAGATTTCAGCCTGTGCATTGGCAGCGGCGTATATGATTTGAATAACCAAGGTACTGTAGGTGGGACATGGAGTGGTCCAGGTGTTAGTGGAACCTCATTTGACCCAATTTTGACTGGCTTAGGCACTTTCAGCCTAATCTATCAAAAAGCGAATGGTGCTGCATGTGTTTTTTATGATACCGTTCTGGTCACGGTCCTGGCCCTTCCGCAAGCTTCATTTTCTCATAGTGGTTCCGGATGTTCTCCCTTAAGAGTTCTTGCCTTCGATTCATCTTCTACGGGTGTTAATCATGCATGGTACATAAACGGAAGTCTGGTCAGTACCGTCCAAAACCCAATATTCTTACTATCCAACACGGGTAATAGTGATTCTACAGTTTTTATCAAACTAATTATTTCAGCAAGCAGTGGTTGCCAGGACAGTATAACCGATAGTGTGGTGGTATATCCCCAGCCGGTTGGGAATTTTAGCTTACCCTCCGGGATCTGCGCAACAGACAGCATACCCTTAAATGGGACAAGTTCCGTTGCCGGCTCTTCTTTCCAATGGTTTACCTCCGATTCGGGTGTAACTATCTATAACGCCAGTGATCAAAACACTTTGGTTGATTTTCCTCCGAACCAGACTGGATTTGACTCAACATACAGCATTGGACTAGCTGTATCAGCAAATGGCTGTACCGATACAATTATTCAAAGTATTGTTATTAGCAGCAGACCGATAGCTAACTTCACTTTGCCACCTGCAGAATGCGGACCCGCAATAATCAATGCCTCTAGCATCTCGGTTGGAAACAACCTCAGTTATCTATGGGGTGTATCAGCTCCTGCTACCATACAAGGCGCTGCGAATAACGTTCCGACCATCATTCTTCCAAACAGCAGCTCTGATAGTGTAAGATACCGAATCACCCTCAGAGTAACTGACTCTATAACAGGATGTTACGACACAACTGCCCAATGGTTTACAGTATATCCCAGACCTACTGCCTCTTTCATTCCACTGACCAGCGATACTTGCGGACCAATAACGGTAAGCTTTCAAAATTTGTCTACGCCTAATCAAACCGGAATGAACAGAAGCAGCATGAGCTTTTTCTGGGATTTTGGCAATGGACAAACTTCAACCGATTCTGTACCCACGGCGGTGTTTAGTAATAATGGTTTTGTTGATAGTGTTTTTGTCATATCACTGGTCGCTACTAATGCATTTGGGTGTACGGATACGACTTTAGATACGCTAATCATCAGGCCTAGACCAGTATCGAGCTTTTCCACATTACAAAATGTAAACTGTGCTCCGTTTAGTATAGATTCTAGCTTGATTAACACCCAGGTTTTAAGCTATCCTAATGACGAGTATTATTGGGAAGTAATAGACAGAAACGGGGATATTGTTTCTCAGGATACAGGAATTCATGCAATTAGCTATTCTATTAACAATCCTTCCGATACTGTGTGGGTTAGGCTTAGTGTTTCGAGTGCATTTGGTTGTGCTACGGACACTTCCATGCAAATGTTCTACACCCTTCCTCTGCCAAGTGCCGGATTTAGTTTCGGTGAAATTTCAGGATGTACGCCATTTACGGTTGATATTATAGATTCTTCCACCGCAAGCGCTTCAAAATGGTGGTACGTTAACGGCACTCTGGCTCATACCGGGAATGATCCGATCTTTCAATTTATTAATCTGAGTAATACTCAAGATACTCTGATTACCATAAAGCTAGTACTCACTTCGGGAAGTGGTTGTACAGATTCAGCCACTCGTACTTTGGTGGTTCACCCTAAACCACAAGCCTCATTTACTATACCACCAGTAAGTTGTGCTAGTGACACCATCTATCCTACAAGTACCTCAATTCATTCACCCGGGCAACCTAGCTACCAATGGAAGAGCCTTTCCAATCATGTCATAATCGAGAACGATACGCTTAATTCACCTAGCGTTATCCTACCCAATAATTTTAGCTCATTTGACTCCACCTACACGATCAGGTTGATCCTTACTAGTCCTGATGGTTGTATCGACAGTGTTGATGAAAACGTTACCATAAAACCACAACCAAGGGCAGCTTTTAATATGCCTGCCTCTTCATGTGCTCCGGTAAGCTTCGGGCCATTAAATCTATCAGCTGGTCAGAACCTCACCTACGCCTGGTATGTTTTTCCTGCGGTTACTATTCAAAATCCTACGAGCCGAAATCCAATATTCAACTTTCCCGCATCTAATGATTCCATTCTGTACAACATAAGGTTGATAGTTACAGACAGCGTTTCCGGATGTGTAGCGGTAGAATCCCGTAATTTTAAAACCTACCCTGCACCTACTGCAGATTTTGCATTTTCCAGACCCGATTCTTGTGGCCCTTTCACGGTAAATTTTGAAAACTATTCTACCCCAAACATTGCTGGTGAAGATATAGATGACCTCCTTTTTGACTGGGATTTTGGAAATGGTCAAACCTCTACCATAAAAGAACCAACGGTGGTATTCATTAATAAGTCCGCCAACGACATTGTTTATACTATCAGGTTAATAATCACCAATAGCGCTGGTTGTAGCGATACGATGATTAAAAATATCACGATTTACCCCAACGCCAGGGCTACGGCCTCAGCCTTTCCAGTTACTGGTTGTGCCCCGTTTGTGATCGACACCAATAACTTCAGCTACATTGACTATGTTGAAGCAAATGCCTGGTATCAGTGGCATATTTATGACCAAAAGACTGACAGCCTGCTGGCTTCCTTTAATCGGTATGATTCACTTTACTATGAATTAAACAATCCTGGAGACTCCGTGTACCTTAGAATGATCGCTTTCTCCCCATTCGGATGCAACAGCGATACGCTAATTATCCCGTTCTACACCAGTGGAAAAGCTCCTGTAGACTTTACTGCAAGTGCGTTTAGCGGTTGTAACCCACTTGTGGTGCAACTAAGCGAAAACGTAGGAGGCTTTCTGCAATGGCAGTGGTATGTAAATGGAACACCTTTCTCTACTTTACAAAACCCTGTTATTACGCTAACCAATTCAGGATTTACCCATGACTCCATTTATACCATTAGTTTGGTAGCCTGGGATGGGAACGGATGTACTGATTCTACCGCAAAGGACATTCGCGTATATGCTAACAGGCAAGTAAGTTGGTATGCCCAAACTGGTTGCCTCAGTCAGCCGGTTCAATTTATCAATACCACCGCTTTCAAGGATAGTATCAGCGATTGGTATTGGAACTTTGGAGATGGTACAGGAGATTCTAGTGTAGCGCCAAGTCATATTTATGGAAATGTGGGAACATTTATCGTAACCCTAAATGCCATCACCATACACGGCTGTGAATTTAGCTATACCGATACTGTTACCAACTATCCCAATCCGGTGGCCGATTTTGGTTTCTCAACCAGCTGCTTCGGAGATTCTGCTTGTGTTAACCAGACCATAAATTTCTATGATTCTGCTCGATCCTCTGCTGCAGCGGGTCAGATTGTGCAATGGGCTTGGGATGTTGATGGCAATGGAACTTTGGACTATAGCACACAAAATATTAGTCATAGCTTTAATACACCTGGGACCTATCAGGTTATTCAACTGGTGACCTCTCAACATGGTTGTACCGATAGCATGGTCAGGTTAATTCATATTTATGATGCGCCGGTGGCCTCCTTCAGCTTTGATAGTGTAACAAATTGTGGTCCGGTTACTATGCCGATCACAAACCTGAGCACTGGGGTAATTCACAACTACCAATGGATGATATTCAGTAAGGACAGATTTGGAAATCGGGTACTGATAGATTCTTCCAAAAATGCCAATCCTAATCCCTTGCCTGCTTTTATTCCACAGTATGGGAAAGACACTACTTACTACGTGGAATTAAGGGTGAGTAATTGCTGCGGAGTAGATATGATGTTGGATTCCATCACCTTAAAACCCTTACCTATTTCGGGAATCATCGCTGATACCAGTGCTGGTTGTTCTCCATTGGCCGTTAATTTTGATCTAGATAGTTTAGTAAGTGGAAATCCTGATTTTCTTATCCTTGATTATGGTGATGGTTCACCGGTAGACACCTTATACTTCTGGAGTCAACGTACACATACGTTCATAAATTCTACGCTTTCAGACACTACATACCAAGTTACACTAACCGCTGTAAATGAGTGTGCTGACAGCACGGTTTCATTAAACATTCTAGTTAAACCAGACAGCATTCTAGCCGCAATGAGTGTAACGCCTACTAGTGGTTGTTCTCCTCTAGAAGTATTGGTAATTGATCAATCAGTTGGTGCAGATATTGTTACCTGGTGTCCAGACTACGACCCAATCACTGGCTCTTGCAACAGTCCTCTTTTTGCTGGTGATACGGTGAGATACACTTATACCAGTCCAGGCAGATATACCATAGCTCAATTTATAAGCAATCCATGTAGTGTTGATACGGCTTACACCGAGGTTGTAGTTCATCCTACCCCACAAGCATTATTTACCAATAGTGGAAATGCCTGTTTGGGAGACCTGATAATGTTTACCGATCAAACCACTGGAGACACTATATCAAGTTACCATTGGGACTTCGGTGATGGCACAAGTTCAACCGCCATCAATCCCAGTCATATTTTTATTGAACCCGGAAAATATGAAGTATGCCTACAAGTGATTTCAAATAATGGCTGTATTTCCATGTACTGTGATACGGTAGAAGTTTATCCATTACCTATCATCGAATTTTGGGCGGCAGACGCATGTCTCAATAAGCAACCGATATTCTTTTTTGATTCATCAAGCACGGTAAATGCCACATTTATTAGCACCGTGTGGGATTTTGGTGATGGCAATACCGCTGTAGTTCCCAATCCGGTCCACACTTATACCTCTGCTGGCGTTTATCAGGTAAAACTAATCCGCAGCAATTCTAATGGTTGTACCGATAGTATAGTGCATGATCTTGAAGTATTTCCGCTTCCGGATGCTGATTTTAGTGCCTCAGAATCATCTGGTAAAAACTGTGGAGGACCTCAATTCTACAACTTTACTAACCTCTCTACCGGTGCTGCGGGGTACTACTGGGACTTTGATTATTATGGACAAAGAGGTACCCATGTGGCAACTTCAGTAGATGCGGCTCATATCTATAATGATCCAGGAGTATATGAGGTAATGCTTGTAGCTACCAGTCAATATGGATGTCCGGATACCACCTTCAAAACAATTTATGTAAGACCAAATCCCGATGCTGGATTCATAGGAAACCCACAACAAGGTTGTGCTCCGCTACTGGTAACATTTGCAGATACTTCAGTATATGATTTTGCAGGACCGGGAGGTATCGTATCCAGAAGCTGGAGTTTTGGAGATGGCACCAGCCTCACAACAGGTGATTCTATAGTCACTCATTTATATACCGAACCAGGATTTTACTCCGTGGGATTACTGATAGAAACTGATGCTGGTTGTACAGATAGCATTTATTTGGAAAATTATGTTGAAGTTCTCGAATCTCCTATTCCAGATTTCACATCTACTAATGTCACAAGCAACAAGGTTCAATTCCAAGATTTATCTACTCTTACAGATAACGGAACCACTTACTTCTGGACTTTTGGAGATGGATCCTTTAGCTACGAACAACATCCTTTGCATACTTACAATGTTGATTTATTTGAAAAGGATCATTTGTTTGAGGTTTGCCTAGTAGTAACGAATAGTCATGGTTGTAGTGATACTATATGTAAGACCATTGAACTTAAAGGGTACCTGTTGCATGTACCAAATGCATTTGCTCCCGATAGAGTTGGCGTTGGTGAAGCCAGCATCTTCCTGCCGAAAGGACACTCCTTTGAAAAATATCATCTGTTTATCTATGATGAATGGGGAAATGTGATTTTCGAATCAACAGAGCTTAATGAAGATGGTTCCCCCAGTGAACCATGGGATGGAACTCACTATGCAAATGGTGTAAGATTACCAATGGGTAGTTATGTGTGGAAGATTGAGGCCACGTACAATGATGGGACGATTTGGCCCGGGAAATTATATAATAACTCAATAAGAAAAAGCTTTGGAACAGTTACAATCATTAGGTAAGCTGCTACTAATGACTGTGGTAATGATGACCTTGGCTAATAAATCAAGTGCACAGGACCCGGTATTTTCGCAATTTTACCTCAACAAAAACTACATGAATCCCGCCTATGCCGGATTCTCAGAAGACCTTCAGGTAGGGCTTAACTCTCGGATGCAATGGTCCAATGTACCAGGCCGTTTCGCTACCAATACTTTCAATGCCAACATTGGTTGCGCTCCCAGCAGAGTTGGCGTAGGGGTAATTGGCTATGACCATACTGAGGGAGAAGGCTTCCTTCGCACTCAAAAAGCCGATGTACAGGTATCCGTTAACATTCCGGGGAAATTAGGACGCTGGGCGGGAAAATTAGCCCGCAAAAAAGTCATATTATCTTCTGGCCTTGGATTTGGATTTGGTCAGAAAACCATTGATTGGTCCAAACTAACCTTTTCCGATCAATTAAGTCATTATGAAGGAATTCTAAATCAACCTTCTGCCCTGGACGGATACTCTGAAAGGTCAAATATGATCTTTGATGTAAGCGGGGGTCTGAGACTTCAAGCTGCCATTTCTAAAAAGGGGTCATATGTTTCCTTTGGAGGTGCCATTTTTCACCTCAACAGACCAGTTGAAACATTCTTTGGGCTAGACAACAGACTAGAACCAAGGTATACGCTCCACGCATTTACCTATTTCCAAACAAAGAAATTTGCCAATAAGCCCAGCTATCTGGCTATTGGAATGATCATGGATAAGCAGCAAGGAATGAAAACCAATACGATCATGGTCAACAAGGATATTGGCACGCATGGCAAGTTTGGGATTGGATTTAGGAGACAAAACTTTGTGTTGCTAGATAAGAACGTTGATGCACTGATTCTACAAAGTCTATTTGGTTTTGGGTCATTAACCATTGGCTATAGCTACGACATTACGATCTCCAGCCTAGGACCGCAACGAACCTTCGGAACCCATGAGGTGGGTATAACGTATACTTTCGGTGGATTTACGCTTTGCGGAGCCCGGTCATCGGGCCGCAAGCGTAAAAAATCAGCAGATGATTGCTTCATGCTGATGAGTGATGTAAATCCCAATTTCAGGGACTTGTTCCTTTGGAATCCTTAATGATGGCAGCAAAATGACGAGCCAGCATGACTGGGTTTTTGATTGGATGGGAGGCCCTCGCTCTACGGAGCGGGGGTTTCTTTATTTAGGTGTATCTCAAAATGGAAAGCCAAGGGATGGGCAGTGGATAATTAACCGTTATTAAACGTTTATCCACCGGCTAATCGCTAATTAATGCTTAAATTAATTCTGGGGAGGGGGGCTTGCCCCCGGCCTCAATTTATCCAAAGCCTGGGGTAATTAAAATTATTATTGCGTTGAGGTTTAAGGTCTTCTACGATTCTCTAAGACAGACTTACTATCAGGTCATCTTGCCTAACCATCGTATCCGGACCCAACTCTACATGCTGAACTTTTCCATCCATTGGAGCTACAACAGTACTCTCCATCTTC
Source organism: Owenweeksia sp. (assembly GCA_965229445.1). Lineage (GTDB taxonomy): Bacteria > Bacteroidota > Bacteroidia > Flavobacteriales > Schleiferiaceae > Owenweeksia. The sequence continues at coordinate 1,109,994 of OZ245876.1, read as the reverse complement.
ATCGCCTCAATAATAAACAAAGGATCATTTTTTGCAACCTCGTCACCTGGAGAAACCAATACTTCAATCAGCTTTCCTTGAAGTGGAGCGCCAATATCGCCATTATCCTCTACCTTTTTATTCGACTTTACCTCGACTGTAAGCGAGTCGTCTTTAACTTCCACAAATCTATTCTGACCATTTAGTTTAAAATAAACCTGACGCATGCCATGTTCATCTGGGGCTGTGATATTTAAGAAGCGAATTATGATCGTTTTCCCAGTTCCAATCTCTACTAATATTTCCTCATTCTGCTTCATCCCGTAGAAAAAGGCGGTAGTAGATATTCGCCAGACTTCACCATACTTTAAGTTGAACTCGTGGTAATCTTTGTACACCTTAGGGTATAAGAGATAACTTAGGAAGTCGAGAAAGCTTCTCTTTTGTCCAAACTCCTGTTGGAACGACTCAAATTCAGTATCAAAATCAATTGGTTCCAAATGTGAATTAGGCCGGTCAGAAAAGCCTTTCTCATTTTTGAGTACCAGCTTTCTCATGGTCTCTGGGAATCCGCCAGTTGGTTGACCAATTTCACCTTTGAAAAAACTTATTACCGTATCTGGAAATGAAATATCCTGACCCTTCTCGAGAATATCTTCACGAGTATACCCGTTAGTTGTCATAAACATTGCCAAGTCACCAACAACCTTGCTAGACGGAGTAACCTTGACTATGTCGCCCATCAACTCATTGGCCACCTTATAGTTTTGCTTAATAAGGTCAAACTTGTCCTCTATTCCCAGCCCCCGAGCCTGGGGACGGAGATTAGAATACTGTCCACCAGGAATTTCGTGATCATATAGCTGAGCAGTGCCTGCTTTGAGTCCAGATTCAAACGGATAGTACCAGGTTCTTACATCCTCCCAGTAATCCGAAAACTCATTTAGCTTATTCAAATTGAGTTTACATTCACGAGGATGCTTGTCCATAATTGCGACAAGAGAATTGAAATTAGGCTGAGAAGTAAGACCACTCATAGAATCAATTGCTACATCCACAATATCCACTCCAGCATCAATAGCTTTCATATAAGTAGCAACCTGTATACCGGCTGTATCGTGTGTGTGAAGATGGATTGGAATTTCTATTGACTTCCTCAATTCCTTTATAAGGATCTCAGCCGCTTTAGGTTTCAGAAGCCCTGCCATATCCTTGATGGCAAGAATATGTGCACCCATGTCTTCTATTCTTCTGGCCAAGTCTAAATAATACTGGAGATCATACTTGGGGTGTTTCTCAGGATTGGTAATATCCCCGGTGTAGCAGATACAAACCTCGGCAATGCCATTGGTTCGTTCCTTAACGGCCCTGGTACTCACCTCGAGTTGATCCGCCCAGTTTAGTGAATCAAAGATTCTGAAAATGTCGTTACCATTTTCCCATGATTTTTCGATAAACTTCTCTACCAGATTGTCAGGATAAGCTTTATACCCCACCGCATTAGAAGCCCTAATTAACATTTGGGTTAAGATGTTAGGCATCTTCTCTCGGAGCAATCGCAATCTTAACCACGGGTCCTCCTTCAAAAACCTTAAACAGACATCAAAGGTTGCACCTCCCCAGATTTCCATAGAGAATAACTCTGGAAAACTCTTCGAGAAACTTTCTGCAACATACAACATATCAATGGTTCGGACTCTAGTAGCTAAGAGAGATTGATGCGCATCTCTGAAGGTGGTATCGGTATAGAAAATTTGCTCCTGTGCTCTAATCCATTTTGAGAATGCCTCTGGACCCATCTCATCCAGAAGATTCTTAGTTCCAGATGTGTGAGCAGAGTGTCTATCATAAGAAGGAATCTTTGGACTTCTAAATTCCCTTTCTAAATCTGGGTTATTGACATCAGCATTTCCATTAACGATTGTATTAGCCAAATAACGCAGCGTTCTTGTGCTGGTGTTACTAGTAGTCTTCGTCTTAAAGAGCTCTGGATGTTCCTGAATAAACCCTACCCGTTGTTGACCATTTATAAAAGTCTCGTGCTTAATAACATTGAGCAAGAATGGAATGTTAGTCTTTACCCCACGAATTCTAAATTCATTTAAAGCTCTGGTTAATCGGTCACTGGCACCAACAAGCGTTCTTCCCCAGGAAGACACCTTTACCAACATTGAGTCGAAAAATGGTGAGACTTTGACACCTGGATATGAACTTCCTTCATCTAATCTAATTCCAAAACCAGCAGCGTTGCGATATGCGATTATAGTACCATAGTCTGGCATAAAGTTATCCTCAGGATCTTCGGTTGTGATCCTGCATTGGATAGCATATCCATTTAGTTTTACATCCTCTTGTCCGCTAATAAATATTTCGCGGTCTGATAGTTTTTTTCCATCCGCAATATGCAATTGAGATCGTACAATATCCACACCCGTAACTTCTTCAGTTATAGTATGCTCAACTTGAATACGCGGGTTTACCTCAATAAAGTAGACATTCTCTTCTTTATCTACGAGAAACTCAGCTGTGCCAGCATTAGAATAATTCACATGTCGCCCCAATCTGAGAGCATAATCGTACAACTGATTTTTTGCTTCCTGAGAAATCGCGGAAGCGGGCGCAACCTCAACAACTTTTTGGAAACGGCGTTGAACGGAACAATCACGTTCGAATAAATGGACCAGGTTTCCGTGTTCATCTCCTAAAAGTTGAACTTCGATATGCTTGGGATTTTCAACAAACTTCTCCATGAAGATGGTCGGATCTCCAAATGCTTTTAAAGCTTCGCTACTGGCCTCGCTAAAAGATTTTCTTAATTCCTCATCGTTTGTTACCACCCGCATACCCCGACCACCACCGCCAGCTGCAGCTTTTAAGATTACCGGATATCCAATTCTATTGGCATCTGACAGCGCTTGATCTGTAGATTTTATATCTGGTGAATCTTCAATCACCGGAACTTTTGCTTCCCTGGCTACTACTTTAGCTCTAATTTTGTTTCCAAGTTGCTCCATCACTTCTGGCGCTGGGCCAACAAACTTGATTCCTTCTGAAGCACACCTTCTGGCAAATTCAACATTTTCAGACAAAAAGCCATACCCAGGGTGTATAGCATCAATCTTATGTCGTTTGGCGATTCGAATTATCTCATCAATATCCAGATAGGGTTTTAAGGGTTCCTCATTTACTCCAATCTGATAGGATTCATCTGCCTTATATCGGTGTAGTGAATATCGATCTTCGTATGTATAAACGGCAATAGTTCTAATATTGAGTTCAGATGCAGCGCGGAATATTCTTATTGCAATCTCTCCGCGATTGGCAACGAGTAGACGTTTTATGTTCTTCATTTAAGTCTGAGGTTGAATCAGCCATGAAAATATTGAATTAGCTCCTTTAAATGAAGTCAATGTGAAAAGATTTCGACCATTGTCAATAATCGACGGATAAGATGTCAATTACAGACTTTCGTTGGTTGTAAAATCTTACCGAGCATTTATTTGCTACAATTTGGAAAGTATCTATATTTGCGCTCCCGTTAACAAAACGGTGGTTCTTTAAATATAGGTCTGGTAGTTCAGTTGGTTAGAATACATGCCTGTCACGCATGGGGTCGCGGGTTCGAGTCCCGTCCAGACCGCCTTAAGTAATTGAAAATTAACGCATTAGCCTGAGACTCAAAGAGTTTCAGGCTTTTTTTATTTCTGCTTTTCTGCAAAAAGATGCATGTAAAAGCAGGTTTTTGAAGCAATTTAGGTGGAGTAATCCACCTTTCCCTCCATTTCTGACTTGTCTCTTTTGCGCTGATTTACAGCAGGTTGCATTTTTCGTTCATAGTGACAAATGCGAGCTTTGAAGCAATAGTTTAACCTAAAACAAGAGACTATGTATTTTACTGATTATCAAGTGTTTTTCCTTCACCGAATCTCCAAGCCCTACAAAAATGGACAGGCTCCAATCTATTTACGAATCCAATATCGGGGTAAGAGAAAAAGCCTTTCCACAAGGCTGTCATGCTTTCCTGAAGATTGGAATAAGAAGACAGGTAGGCTAAAAGAAGAGAGCCGCCTGGCTAAGTATGTCAATGTAGATCTCAACCAATGGGAAAGAAAAGTAAAGGAGTGCTTTGACTACCTGCAATCTAACCAACCGAGCTTTGAATTAAATGACGTGCACGATCTGCTGATAAATGGAAGAAAGGATCCAGGTATTATTGAAGTATTCGAAGAAAGGCTAGAGGAAATGAAGCAACTAGTTGGGCGCGGATACAGAAAAGCCACCTTAACCAACTACAAGTCTTGCAAAAAGCATCTAAAAGCATTCCTTAAAAAAGATTTAGAAAGAGAGGACATCAAGATTAAGCAGGTTGGAGGTCCGTTTATAGATGCGTTCCTAATGCACCTAAGGATTAATCAAGGATGCCAGGTTGTAACCCTCCCAAAAATTCGGACTGGTTAAAACGATTAAATTTAACCAATAATTATGAAGAAGTCGAGATTTACAGAAAGTCAGATTGTTCATGCGATTAAGCAGCAGGAGTCTGGTCGTAAGACAGAAGACATATGCCGGGAGTATGGCATATCCAAAGGCACCTTTTATCAATGGCGTAAGAAGTATGCAGGAATGGACTCCCTACAGTTAAAACGTCTGAAGGAGCTGGAAGAAGAAAATGGAAAGCTTAAGCAGATGTTTGCTGATGTGAGCTTGGATAATAAGATGCTCAAGGATGTCCTATCAAAAAAGTGGTAGGCACTGGTGAGCGTCAAAATGTGGCTACTTATCTGCGAGATTCTTATCAGATAAGTATTACCAGAGCCTGCAGGGTTATTCGTTTCTCTAAGTCCATGTATTATTATCAGTCCGTTAAGGACGACTCAGAAGTGATGACCAAGCTTCTGGAGATGGCTTCCTTGCGTCCTAGAGAAGGACAAGACAAGTTGTATCAACGCCTACGATTAGAAGGATATCCTTGGAATAAAAAGCGTGTGAGAAGAGTCTATCTAAAGCTAGGGTTAAACCTGCGTAGAAAGACCAAGAAGCGTATCCCTGCAAGGGTTAAGCATCCTTTGGTACAGATGGAACAACCCAACCAAACTTGGTCAATGGACTTCATGAGTGATGCCTTGGAAAATGGCAGAAGAATTAGGGTTCTAAATGTGATCGATGACTTTAACCGTAAGGCAATAGTTACCCAAGCAGAGTTTACCTTCCCTGCGATAGAGGTGATTCAGGTATTAAGAAGATCCTTTGAAGAGTACGGAAAGCCTCAGAAAATAAGAGTGGACAATGGCCCTGAGTTTACCTCATTGGAGTTTAGTGAATGGTGTAGATTACAACAAGTCAAGCTACAATATATACAACCAGGCAAACCCATGCAAAACGGCTATATCGAGCGATTTAACCGAACCTTTAGACAAGATGTCCTAGATGCCCACTTATTCTCAGGGATCGATCAAGTAAGAGCCTTAGCTGAACAATGGATATATGATTATAACTTCTCTAGACCACATGAAGCTTTAGGAGGTATAACCCCGGTTCAAGCAGAAGCCAAGCTTTCATCAAAGCAAGCTTGCTTTGATGAAAGACCAGTGCCCTTTAAACAAAAGAAAGTACATTTAAACCCAGTCTGAGAAAAGGGAGGGTTACATTTATCCTTACCTTACAATTTAACTTATTGATTATTAAATGAGATATTTGGCTCGTATTAAAGCTACTTTTTACATGAGATTATTTATTTGTCTAAATTCTATTTTTATATTCTCATCCATACTTTCTGCACAAACTTTTACTAAATGGGCGGATACGGGACTAAGTTCACAATCTGGTGATTGGTACTCTGGTATTCCAGTGGATTTCAACAATGATTACCATTTGGATATTGTATTCGCGAACAATGGAAATGGTGATGCTATCTATATTCAGGAGGACAGTTTGGATTTCTTCTTCTCGACCTCATCTAATTTTGTCAACCAAACCAACAGTGCACGAAGCTGTGTCTGGGCAGATATCGATAATGACTGTGATCTGGATGTATTTTGGCCAAAAAGAAGTGGTAGCAATAATTACTTATATGAAAACAATGGAGATGGCACATTCACTCGTGTAGTTAGCACAATGCTAACCAACGAGATTTTGCAGGCGGGAGGAGCAGCATGGGGCGATTTTGATAATGATGGACTTCTGGATCTCTTTATTCCAAGAAGAAACACTAACTCGAGTGGATTGACAAACTATATATACAAAAACAATGGAGGGTTCAACTTTGTGCGTATCGATACAGGTGGCACCGCTTCTCCTCAATCTCCATCTACTTCGGGAGTCTGGATAGATTATGACAATGATCGAGATCCTGACTTGTATGTCTGTAACCGTGGACCAGCCAATAATAACCTATATATTAATAATGGAAATGGAACATTCACTTTGGATACCATCGTTAAGATTGGAAAAGACAGTATGCAATCCAACGGAAGTAGTTGGGGAGACTTCAACAACGATGGTCATCTAGATGTGTTTTTTACGAATGTAACTAACAATTCCAAGAATTTCCTCTTTCAAAATAACGGGAACGGCACTTTTACAAAAATAACGTCAGGTCCTATAGCAAATGACATTCTTAATGGGCATGGGGCAGCATGGGCTGATTTGGACAATGATGGCTTCCTAGACCTTTACACAGCAAACAACAGTAACATACTTCCAAAAAACAACATCATATATCATAATAATGGAAATGGAACCTTTTCAAAAATAACGTCAGGACCTCAGTACACTGAAACATTAGAAACATATGCGACTTCGATAGCTGATATTAACAAGGATGGGTATCTAGACATAATAAATCCTAACCGTTTTGGAGGTGCCCCAACTATTTATATAAATAATGGGAATTCAAATCACTATATAAATTTAAAATTATTAGGTTCCGTTAGTAACCGATTTGCATTGGGATCCAGAGTTGTGATTTATTCTAATCTTGGAATGCAAACGCGATACATTACTCAACAAACGGGTTGGAATAGCCACGATGACTTTTCGGTTCATTTTGGACTTGGAAATGACACTATCATTGACTCGTTAATCGTGTATTGGCCCAGCGGTAATGACTGTATTCTCACCAATATATCGGTCGACCAATTTTATCATTTGGAAGAAGGATTATGTCAACTTGATTCTTTCACAGATGTGAACATACAAGACAGCACTTTTTATAGTCGGGCTATTTTTAAGGCCAACGTATCAGGTGCTTCAATAAATCGATATTTCTGGGATTTTGGAGATGGGGATACCAGCAACTTAGCCAACCCAAATCACATTTATCTAAGTCCTGGTAAATATGAAGTAAGCTTAATTATTCATAACAATTATTGTATGCATAGAGTTATTCGTGATTCGATCTCTATTTGCCCCGACACTTCAATGCTTGGATTCTCCACCAGCAGCGTCGGGAAATCTGTTTCATTCATAGATACCTCCAAGTCAAATGGATATCAATTCAATTGGGATTTTGGTGACGGCCAGTCCGGGCAGGGATCAGCAGTAAATCACCTATACGCTAATGCAGGCGTTTATTGGGTGTGCTTAAGCATCATCGACTCCTGTCGAACCAAACAAGTCTGCGATTCCATAACAGTATGTAATGATACCATTGTATCAAACTTCTCGAGCTCTACCTCAGGATTACAAGTAACATTTACCGATAGTAGTTTAAATGCTCAAAGTCTAGTATGGGATTTTGGAGATGGTGATACCAGTTCATCATTAAATCCAATGCATACATACTCAGCCCCAGGGTATTATCTGGTTTGCCTAACGGCAACCGGTCTCTGTAATTCCAATATCTTTTGTGATACAGTAGAGGTTTGCCTCGATACTTCTAAAGCTAACTTTAATTGGAAGGTCAATGGAAATCTAGTCACATTTACAGATAGCTCACAGCATGCCTCAAATTACTATTGGGACTTTGGTGATGGGAATTTCAGCACTCAGGTCAATCCGACACATTACTATCTAAGCAAGGGAACTTATACCGTGTGTCTTACTATAAGTAATGACTGCTATTCCGATACGATATGCCAAATTATCACCTTGTGCGATTTCAACTTGGATGCTGCTTTTACCTATAATACGCTCTTTAGTCCGGTAGCGATACAGTTTCAAGATGCTTCTACCGATGCTATTTCATGGTTCTGGGACTTTGATGATGGATCTTCTTCAACCAATCAAAATCCGGTAAAAGTCTTTTCCGGGGGTCAAACTTACATCGTCTGTCTAACCGTTACCGATTCATGCAATGCCACTGACAGTACATGCACAGCATTAGATTTGACCAAGTTTAGCCTTACGGCAATAGCCTCAAATTTTGATGTAAAACTCTATCCCATTCCTGCGCTAAATAAAGTGACTATCGAAAGTACTGAATCACCCTATGAGTATGAAATATTCGACCTCACCGGGACCCTAATAATGAAGGGGAGTTCAAATAAATCAAAAGCAGAGGTCTCAATTGAACAGTTGACCAGCGGGTTATACCTTATTAGAATTCAGCGGGATGGGAAGTTTGCAGTGATGAGATTAATTGTGGACTAAATTTGAATAATAGTGTTGTTAACGCTCAATTCAAAATTCTTCAACTAGGGTAAAAATTCAACATCGTATTATTTCCCAATCAAAATGTTTTTTACATTCGCAGCCTCCTTTCGGTGCCATAGCTCAGTTGGTAGAGCAAAGGACTGAAAATCCTTGTGTCGCTGGTTCGATTCCAGCTGGCACCACAAACCGGTGATAGCAGCCCTCTACGCCCAACGTAGGGGGCTTTTTTTTTGACCAATTAGGAACATTCCCAGAAGCGAGGTTTAACTTTCAATAACAAATTTGTTTGGCATTGAATTCCTAATGGAACCACCTCAAATCTTATCGCGTTAGAAGATGCTAAAAAGTTTCATATTCAGGCCTTTATACGCGTGAATTTATCTAAATTTTATCCAAAATTTTGAAGCCATATTGTACTCTTCAAAATGAGCATCGTCCTGTAAATACCCAATATTCCTCATCTATCTTAGCGCAACTCAAGTCAGTCATCGAAGAAATTGCGCGACTTAACGTACGCATCTCAGTCAATGATCGCATTTTGAGAAACTTGTCCACGTTGATTAACCATTTATAAATCAGGGAATTAAAAATTCTCTGCTAATCCATCAGATTAATCTTCTTTGAGGTAGACTTGGTTATGTGTTAATAAAACCATTTCTCAAAGAAGATATCCTGTTATGCAAACGTCTGCCAAATGGCTTATATGGACGGTACTACTCTATGGGCTGACCTTTTTTTTTGGTCACTCTCAGACCTCTATTTCCCTATACTTGATAGACGCTGATGCCGATACAGTAATCGGACTATTATCAGATGGAGACACTCTTGACTTAAATACACTTCCAACTACTAATCTCAATATCGAGGCTACCGCCTCACCATCCTCTGCCGTCGGAAGTATTGATTTTGATCTTGTCGGAGAACAGCAAAGGTGTGAAAGTAATGCTCCATATGCCCTATTTGGAGATTCAGGAGGTGATTTTAATGCATGGACTCCAAGTACCGGCTCTTATACTCTTCACGCCGATGCTTATAGCGGATCATGCGGTTCAAATCTTGAAGCCAGCTTAACAATCAACTTTCTTGTAATAAACTCATTGGTGAATGACTGTAATGGAGATCCTGGTGGTACAGCGTATGTTGACGATTGTGGAGTGTGTGCTGGCGGAAATACGGGATTAACCCCCAATGCCGACAAAGATTCTTGCGGGGTTTGTTTCGGTGATGGTTCCACATGTGCCGGATCAGGGGGATCCTCTTATTCTCATACGGTAAGTACGATGTTGGTGAATGCAGATACTGATCTTGACATCGGCTATATGAATTCTGGTGATACTCTGGTCCTACATAGCATGCCAACCAAAAATCTAAATATCCGGGGGGATGTTAACCCAACCACCGGAGTAGGTAGTTTGGAATTCTACCTCAACGGAACACTGGAGCAGACAGAAGGTGGAGCACCTTATGTAATGTGGGGAGAAAGCAACGGTGATTATGATCCCTGGACTCCTGCTATAGGTTCTCATCAATTGATAATCCTAGCCTATGATGGTGCCAATGGTAATGGCAATTTGATTGGTGGCGATACGGTTAATTTCGTTGTTGTTGACAGTGGGGCTGCAGACTGTAATGGTGACTTCGGCGGTTCAGCGTTTTTTGATGATTGTGGCACATGTGTCGGCGGGAATACAGGTCTAATTCCAAATAATGACAAGGATTCATGTGGCGTTTGTTTCGGGGATGGCTCATCCTGTGCAGGTTCCGGCGGCCCCTCATATTCTCATTCTATCAGCACCATGCTGGTAAATGCCGATACAGATCTCGACATGGGTTATATGAGCTCAGGCGATACGCTGGTATTAAACAGCATGCCCACCAAACATCTGAACATAAGAGGTGACATTACGCCTTCATCTGGTGTAGGTAGTCTAGAATTCTACCTAGATGGAAGTCTAGAGCAAATTGAAGGCGGTGCGCCCTACGTAATGTGGGGGGAATCCAATGGTGACTACGATCCATGGACCCCTTCCGTAGGTACACACCAGATCATGACGCTGGCGTATGACAGCCCAAATGGCAATGGAAATATTATTGGTGTAGACACTATTAACTTCTTTGTAATTGATAGTGGATACGCTGATTGTAATGGCGACTTTGGAGGATCAGCCTACGTCGATGATTGCGGTGTTTGTGCTGGAGGAAATACCGGATTAATTCCCAATGCGGCTAAAGATAGTTGTGGAGTGTGTAACGGTGATGGCACTTCCTGCATAGGCGGAGGTGGAGGAGTAGTTGTACCCACGGGACCAATTTGCGGGAAATTTCCAGGTGGCCGTATTGCAATGGCATCAGATGGCAATACCGCGGATGCGGATGATCATGGATCCACGTCCTTTTCAATTGCTATGCTTCAGTATGCCGGACTTCTGGATCAGCTGGTTTTTGTGGGACATTCGTCCATTTACAAATCTGCTTGTAAACAAGACTATGGAGACTGGTGTGAATACATTCATGATGCTAGTATCGGTACTCTGGATCTGTTTGGGGCAGACACAACGATTGTCTATAGTTTCAAGGATGACTATGACGATAATGGACAGCTGGATGAATCTTTAAACGCCTTTACCGCAGCAATTAATGCTTCCTCCCCCGGAGATTCACTTTGGATATACTGCGGAGGGCCCATGGATGTGGTTTATCGAGCCATTGAAAATGCTGATTCCTCCAAACGGGCCTATGTAAAATGCATATCTCATTCTAAGTGGAACGAAAACTCCACATTTGGCAACCTCACCTACACCTGGTCAGATTTAAAATCTGATTTTACCGCTGATGGTGTAACATTCTATGATATTATCGACCAAAACAAAAGCAATGGAAACCTAGATTTTGCACAGGAAAGTGATGGTGCTTCTCATTGGGATTGGATGAATAATAGTGGCAATCCAGACTGGATGTATATCAGGTCAACGAACCTCGATATTTGGCTGGAAAATAACAAGGGGAAAACATTTGACATCTCCGATGCAGGAATGATGTATTGGCTGATTTCCGGTGGTCCCAATGGTGGTTGTGATACCTGTGGGGCCGTACAAGTGGAATACCTATTCAACAATCCATGCACAGTGATAACCGCTAATCTTGTGGCTGACTCCATCAGCGCCCAAATATTTCAAGACACCCTGGAAATTGATGCTCACTTTCACTTTATCGGAGATTCTACAGCCGGTGCCATCAGCCTGGGTTTTTATGCCTCGTTAGATACCGCCCTTGATTCCACAGATTACCTTATTGGAGATACTACAATCACCGGTATATTAGATGGAGACAGCATTTCCTTCACTTACTCATATGCATGTTCTTCACTCAACCTTCCACTCGATAACTATCATTTCGGCTTCTTTCTTGACCTTCATGACAGCCTGATGGAATTAGATGAATCCGATAATATTGCAATCAGTTTAGATTCTTTGAGCTTACCTTGTGCGCAATGTATAAATGACAGTTCTTACCTTACTCATAGTATCTGTCAGGGCTCCAGCTATTTAGGATATAACCAAACCGGAAGGTATGTTGATAGCCTAAGCAACAACCAGGGTTGTGATAGTATTTTCGTCCTGGACTTGTTCGTTGATTCTCTGATCTCTGTATCGGACTCCATCTTACTTTGCTATGGTGAAACCTACTCAGGCTTTGATACTACAGGTTATTCTATCGATACGCTCATTTCGTCTTCGGGCTGCGATAGCATTTACCAGCTTTTTGTAGAAGTACTCCCCCTAATTGATACTTCATTTAGCGCCAGTGTATGCGCGGGAGATAATTACAATGGATACACAGGTGGAGGAACATTTATCGATACCCTCACCACAAGCTCTGGCTGTGATAGTGTTCTTTACATTACTCTGAGTATCATACCCAATGATAGCACCTATGAAAGCATGGTGCTTTGTGATGGAGAGCAATATATGGGACACTCAACGAGCGGCATATATGTTCAGCTTCTCAATAATGTAAATTCTTGCGATAGCTCACACACCTTAAATCTAACGGTTTACCCAACTTATGATACTCTGATATATGACACTGTTTGTTTTGGCGGCCAGCACCTAGGTTATGATTCAACTGGCATTTATATTGACACATTATCTTCCATAAATGGATGTGACAGCGTCAGACATTTAGACCTTACCATTTTGCAAGAAATATCAAGCTCTGAAATCAAAACTATCTGTCAGGGAGAGACCTATTTGGGATATGATTCATCAGGAACCTACCTTCTAAATTTTAACGCCTCGAATGGTTGTGACAGCGTCCATACCTTGACGCTTACCGTCTTACCTCAACAGGATACTGTCCTGAATGTTGAGATTTGCAATGGAGATAGTCGCTTTGGATATACTTCATCCGGCACTTATATCGATACTCTGATGGCCTCTACCGGTTGTGACAGTATTCGCACGCTTAACCTATCGGTTCTTCCCAATATTCACTCCAGTCTCAATAAAACAATCTGTCAAGGCGACACTTTCGATGGTCACTCTGCCAGTGGAACTTACATCGATACCAATACCTCCCAATTTGGGTGTGACTCTATCCACACACTTCACCTGGCCGTTAACAATACCTATCACAACTTAATTACTCAGAGTATTTGTCAAGACACTAACCTTTTTGGATATACTACCTCAGGCATCTATGTTGATACTCTTACTTCTTTAGGTGGATGTGATAGTATTCGAGAGTTACATCTAACTGTACTTCCTACGTTCAATACCTCTGAGAATGTCAGCATCTGCCAGGGTGAAAGCTACAAAGGCTATACTGCCGCCGGGACTTACATCCAAAACCTCACGGCCGCGAACTCCTGCGACAGCACACATACTATAGTGCTTCAGGTCAATCCGTTGCATGACACTACCCTCAACATTAGTATTTGTCAGGGTGATGATTATTTAGGTTACTCCACTGCAGGATTACATATTGATACTCTTAATTCTCAATCCGGCTGCGATAGTGTTCGTAAAATTCAGCTCAGCATTCTGCCTACATTCAATACTTCTGAAAACATCAGCATCTGTCAAGGCGAGATTTATAAAGGCTTTTCCAGTAGTGGAACACATCAGCAAAACTTATTTTCAAGCCAAGGTTGCGACAGCGTTCATACCATTAATCTCACCATTTACCCCTCCCATTTAGTAAGTTACTCAGAAGCTATTTGTGAAGGAGAAGTCTTTCTTGGATATAGCGAAAGTGGAATCTACATAGATACCATGACCAATGTTCACGGGTGTGATAGCGTTAGAAGGTTGACCTTAATTGTTCATCCAGTATACCATACCTCCGATACCGCTACTATTTGTCAAGGACAGGAATACAAGGGATATACCTCCTCAGGAATTTATCAAACGCTATACTCGACACCTTATGACTGTGATAGCACGCACACTATCTATTTAACCGTCAACCCAGCCTATGACACTCTTATCACAGAAGCTATTTGTGACGGTGAAGCGTTCATGGGATATGCGTCAACTGGATATTATATAGATACCTTCAATACTGATGATGGTTGCGATAGTATCAGAAGGCTGGATCTTACCGTCCTTCCCAATTTCGCGAGTTCAGAAAATAAAAGCATTTGTCAGGGAGATATCTATCAAGGATACAGCGCTTCGGGCACATATGTGGATAGCCTCCTGGCTTCCAATGGCTGTGATAGCATTCATACCTTGACGCTTACCGTCTTACCTCAACAGGATACTGTCCTGAATGTTGAGATTTGCAATGGAGATAGTCGCTTTGGATATACTTCATCCGGCACTTATATCGATACTCTAATGGCCTCTACCGGTTGTGACAGTATTCGCACGCTTAACCTGTCGGTACTTCCCAATATTCACTCCAGTCTCAATAAGACGATCTGTCAAGGCGACACTTTCGATGATCACTCTACCAGTGGAACGTACATCGATACCAATACCTCTCAATTTGGGTGTGACTCTATCCATACACTTTACCTGGCCGTTAACAATACTTATCATAACTTAATCACTCAAAGTATTTGTCAAGACACTAGCCTTTTTGGATATACAACCTCAGGCATCTATGTTGATACCCTTAGTTCTTCAGGTGGATGTGATAGTATTCGAGAGTTACATCTGACTGTACTTCCTACGTTCAACACCTCCGAAAATGTCAGCATCTGCCAGGGTGAAAGCTATAAAGGCTATACTACTGCCGGGACTTTCATCCAAAACCTCACGGCCGCGAACTCCTGTGACAGCACACACACCATAGTGCTTCAGGTCAATCCCGTTTATCATACCAATGAAAGCCAGAGCATCTGCCTGGGTGATAGCTTTAAAGGATATAGCAGCACCGGTTCCTTTACCGATAGTCTGACCACCTCCGAGGGATGCGATAGTATCCACACCATCAACCTCCTGGTGCACCCAGTCTATGATACCCTGATTACTCAGCATATCTGCAGCGGTGATCAGTTCATGGGATATTCCACCTCCGGACTGCATATTGATACCCTAACTTCCTTGAATGGATGTGATAGTATCCGCAGGATTGATCTCACCGTACTTCCTACGTTCAATACCTCTGAGAATGTCAGCATCTGCCAGGGTGAGAGCTATAAAGGCTATACTGCCGCCGGGACTTACATCCAAAACCTCACGGCCGCGAACTCCTGTGACAGCACACATACCATAGTGCTTCAGGTCAGCCCGGTGTACGACACTACCCTTAACATTAGTATTTGTCAGGGGGATGATTATTTAGGTTACTCCACGACAGGATTACATATTGATACTCTTAATTCTCAATCCGGCTGCGATAGTATTCGTCAAATCCAGCTTAGCGTATTACCCACCTTCAATACGGCAGAATCAAATGCGATTTGCCAGGGTGACATTTACAAAGGCTTTAACACCTCTGGCACCTATGTTCAAAATCTTAACACAGCTTCCGGTTGCGATAGTATCCATACCATCCACCTGACCGTAAATCCTAGGTTTGATACATTGATTTCTTTTACCATTTGTTCTGGCAATCAGATCTTTGGTTACAATTCTACCGGATTCTTTGTAGACACTCTAGCTTCTATCAATGGTTGCGATAGTATCAGAAGGCTGGATCTTACCGTCCTTCCCAATTTCGCTAGTTCAGAAAATAAAAGCATTTGTCAGGGAGATATTTATCAAGGATACAGCGCTTCGGGCACATATGTGGATAGCCTCCTGGCTTCCAATGGCTGTGATAGCATTCATACCTTAACGCTTACTGTAATCCCCCAAAGAGATACTACCTATAATATTGAAATCTGTACCGGAGATAGTCGGTATGGGTACAACGCTTCCGGAACCTACATCGATACCCTTACCGCTTCTACCGGTTGTGACAGTATTCGAACACTTAACCTATCGGTTCTTCCCAATATTCACTCCAGTCTCAATAAGACGATCTGTCAAGGCGACACTTTCGATGGTCACTCTACCAGTGGAACTTACATCGATACCAATACCTCTCAATTTGGGTGTGACTCTATCCACACACTTTACCTGGCCGTTAACAATTCCTATCATAACTTAATCACTCAAAGTATTTGTCAAGACACTAACCTTTATGGATATACTACCTCAGGCATCTATGTTGATACCCTTACTTCTTTAGGTGGATGTGATAGTATTCGAGAGTTACATCTAACTGTACTTCCTACTTTCAATACCTCTGAGAATGTCAGCATCTGCCAGGGCGAAAGCTATAAAGGCTATACTAACGCAGGGACGTACATCCAAAACCTCACGGCCGTGAACTCCTGCGACAGCACACACACCATAGTGCTTCAGGTCAATCCTGTTTACCATACCAATGAAAGCCAGAGCATCTGCCTGGGTGATAGCTTTAAAGGATATAGCAGTACCGGTTCCTTTACTGATAGTCTGACCACCTCCGAGGGATGCGATAGTATCCACACCATCAACCTCCTGGTGCATCCAGTCTATGATACCCTGATTACTCAAAATATCTGCAGCGGCGATCAGTTCATGGGATATTCCACCTCCGGACTGCATATTGACACCCTAACTTCCTTGAATGGATGTGATAGTATCCGTAGGATTGATCTCACCGTACTTCCTACGTTCAATACCTCTGAGAATGTCAGCATCTGCCAGGGCGAAAGCTACAAAGGCTACACTACTGCCGGGACTTACATGCAAAACCTCACGGCCGTGAACTCCTGCGACAGCACACACACCATAGTGCTTCAGGTCAATCCCGTTTACCATACCAATGAAAGCCAGAGCATCTGCCTGGGTGATAGCTTTAAAGGATATAGCAGTACCGGTTCCTTTACCGATAGTCTGACCACCTCCGAGGGATGCGATAGTATCCACACCATCAACCTCCTGGTGCATCCAGTCTATGATACCCTGATTACTCAAAATATCTGCAGCGGCGATCAGTTCATGGGATATTACACCTCCGGACTGCATATTGATACCCTAACTTCCTTGAATGGATGTGATAGTATCCGCAGGATTGATCTCACCGTACTTCCTACGTTCAATACCTCTGAGAATGTCAGCATCTGCCAGGGCGAAAGCTACAAAGGCTACACTACTGCCGGGACTTACATGCAAAACCTCACGGCCGTGAACTCCTGCGATAGCACACACACCATAGTGCTTCAGGTCAGCCCGGTGTACGACACTACCCTTAACATTAGTATTTGTCAGGGGGATGATTATCTAGGTTACTCCACGACAGGATTACATATTGATACCCTAAATTCTCAAGCCGGTTGTGATAGTATTCGTCAAATCCAGCTTAGCGTACTACCCACCTTCAATACGGCAGAATCAACCGCGATTTGCCAGGGTGACATTTACAAAGGCTTTACCACCTCTGGCACCTATGTCCAAAATCTTAACACAGCTTCCGGTTGCGATAGTATCCATACCATCCACCTGACCGTAAATCCTAGGTTTGATACTACCCTAAACATTAGCATTTGTAGCGGCAGTAGTTATATGGGGTATCATAAATCTGGAATGCACATCGATACCTTAAGTTCCATAAATGGATGTGACAGCATTCGCAAAATTAACCTTACTATCCTGCCAAAATTCAATACTTCAGAAAGCCTGAGTATTTGCGAGGGAACTTCCTATAAAGGTTTTACCAGTACCGGGTCACATATTCAAAACCTTGCAGCAGCCAATGGCTGTGATAGTACTCATGTAGTCAACTTAACGGTGATACCAATTCGCGATACTCTTATTACCCAGAGTATTTGTCAGGGTGACCATTCCTTTGGGTATAGCACATCCGGGTTTTATGTAGATACCTTGGTCTCGTCAAATGGATGCGATAGTATCAGACAATTGCAATTGAGCGTTATTCCGGTATATCACACGAATGAAGTAGCCTACATCTGCGCTGGCTCAAGTTATAAAGGCTACTCATTCCAGGGAATATATAGTAACACCTTTAACTCGAGTTTGGGATGTGATAGTACACATACCATTGACTTAAAAGTTCATCCGACTTTTGACACTTTGGTTTATGCATCTGTTTGTGCTGGTAACTCATATCAGGGATATTCTGTTTCAGGGCTATATATTGATTCCCTCCAATCAATTTCAGGTTGCGACAGCATTTACCGCCTGCAGCTTAGTGTACTTCCAACCTACAGCACCTCAGAACAAGTGAGTATTTGCGACGGGGAAAGCTATAAAGGAATAAGCTCTTCAGGAACCAGCACTCAAACCCTGGTGGCTAAAAATGGTTGCGACAGTACCCATACCATCACTGTGCAGGTGAAACCTGTTTACGACACCCTGATAAGTGATACCATTTGCAGTTACGACCAAAGCTTTGGTTATCAACATTCTGGATACTATGTCGACACTTTGCAAAGTATGTTAGGTTGCGACAGCATACGGAGGCTTAATCTATTCGTCGAAGCTCCTATTCTGTTTGACACCACGGTCTATATCTGCGATGGTGATAGCTTTAATGGATATTGGAATACAGGAGTTTACACCAGTATATTCACAGCGATGAACACCTGTGATAGTGTGTATCGTCTTGACCTAAATGTAATTCCACAAAATGACACGGTCATGACCAAGACCTTGTGTTCAGGAGAATCTTTCTTTGGGTATAGTCAATCCGGAACTTATGTTGATACATTAAGCTCCAACCAACAATGTTCCATTATTCGCACTATACATCTCACCATACTTCCAACGAAAGACACCTTGCTTGTGGACACTTTATGTGAAGGAGGCGCTATTTATGGTTATGCGAGCAGCGGCACATACATAGACACTCTGGTAGCCTCTAATGGCTGTGATAGTATCCGATATCTTAACCTAACCTCTATTCCTGTAAGCCATGCTCAAATAACGATGAATATATGTGAGGGTGACACTTTTAGAGGGTACCACCAAACAGGAATCTATGTGGATTCCTTAATCTCCGCGACCGGGTGTGATAGTATTGTGCATCTTAATTTAAAGGTAAATCCCATTATTACCACTCAGGAGTTTGTAAGCATTTGTGAAGGTGAAAATTATCTAGGTCTTACCAGTACCGGTCAACATACTTTGCGTTACAATAGCTCAAATGGCTGTGACAGCATCCACCAAGTTGACCTAAGCGTTTTACCACGGTATGATACCCTATTGAGCGCAGACATCTGCAGCGGAGATCAGATGTTTGGATATACGCAAAGTGGATCTTACGTTGATACACTTTCATCTGTGTTTGGGTGTGACAGCATCCGAACATTGCTCTTGAATGTTCTTCCTTCCTACAACACATCTGAAAGCGTAAGTATTTGTGCCGGTGATGATTATAAGGGATTCAGAACTGCTGGCACTCACATCCAATCACTACTCTCAAAAGAAAACTGCGATAGTATTCATAGCATTCAACTGAATATTTTACCGGTTTATAGTAATCAGGTGCAAGTGACTATCTGTAGCGGAAACAACTACCAAGGTTATCACCAAACTGGAATTTATATAGATACACTGACAGCTTCAAATGGCTGTGATAGTGTCAGAACATTACATTTAAATGTCCTGCCTGATTACAGTATGGTAGAAAACATCAGCATCTGTGAAGGTGAGTCCTATAAAGGTTACACCTCAACGGGCACATACACCCAAAACCTACAGGCTAGCAATGGATGTGATAGTTCCTTTACTTTAAATCTTCAGGTATCGCCTGTTCAAGACACTCTTTTATCAGTGAGCATGTGTGCCGGACAACAACTGTTAGGATACACAGGTACAGGTTTTTATATAGACACGCTCGTATCTTCTAATGGCTGTGATAGTATTCTTAAAATAGACCTCACCGTATTGCCGAGATTCACTACATCAGAAAGTAAGCAAATCTGTTTTGGCGAGGTATACAAAGGTTTTCAATCAAGCGGAATTTATGTACAAAACCTCAGTACTCAATATGGATGCGACAGTACGCATACAATTCACCTGGCTGTTGAACCAGCCTACGACACACTAATCAACGCAACTATCTGCTCTGGTGATCAATTTATGGGGTATAGTACCAGTGGGCAACACATAGATACCTTAAGTTCCAAATTTGGATGCGATAGCATCAGAAAAATTAACCTCACGATCCTTCCAAGCTATGCCACCAGTGAGACCATGACTATCTGTCCAGGGGATACTTTCAAGGGATATTTCGCTTCAGGAATTCATATTCAACAATTACAAGGCACCAATGGATGTGACAGTATTCATAGCATTTCTTTAAATCACTATGAGGTATATGATACCCTGATTAGCATGAGTATCTGCACCGGTACCAGCTACTTAGGGTATGATAGTTCCGGTCTTTACATTGATACTTTGGTGTCTACAAAAGGATGTGACAGCATTAGCAGGATACAACTCAACGTCATTCCTGCAATAAGCACTTCCGAATATGTTCAAATATGCAGCGGCACCTCCTATAAAGGCTTTAATCAGTCAGGTAGTTATATTCTTAATCATTCCACATCCGGAGGGTGTGACAGTATTCATACCATACACTTAAATGTTCGTAGTAGCTACGATACCTTAATAGCGGCGAGTATTTGTACTGGAGACAGCATGTACGGGTACACTGCGAGCGGTGTGTTTATAGACACCTTATCCTCCAGCCACGGATGTGATAGCATCCGAAGGCTTCATTTAACTGTATTGCCTACCAAGATCAGCTCAGAAAATTATTGGATTTGTTTTGGTGAAACTTACAAGGGATTTAGCACAGCAGGTGTTCATACTCAGATTCTACAAGCAGCTAACGGTTGTGACAGCATGCATTCCATCAACCTTAGTATTCATCCGGTTTACGATACGATCATTTCGGCTTCCATTTGTGCCGGTGACAGTCTATTTGGTTACTCTAGTGGAGGTATTTATATTGATACACTAAGCACCACTTCAGGTTGTGACAGTATCAGAAGGTTAAATTTAAACGTAAATCAGATTCATTCCACCACCTCCTCTTATAGCTTATGCGAAGGAGATAGTATTCTAGGTTATTGGCAAACCGGCAATTACATTGACACCCTTCAATCCATAATTACCGGCTGTGATAGCATCCACACCACCAATTTAACCGTATTTGAATCATACGATACCACCTATAATATTTCGATATGTAGTGGAGGAAATTATAATGGCTTGCATACCCCTGGTACCTATATTGACAGCCTTACTACCATCAATGGCTGTGATAGTGTAGTATCTGTAAATTTATCATACCTCCCTCCCATACAAACACAAGCCTCTCAGAATATATGTTCAGGGGATACGCTGGGAAAATACTGGTACAGCGGAACCTTCGTAGATACCTTCCAAACTGCCGCAGGATGCGATAGTATTCACACCTTAAATCTTCAAGTACAGTCTAGTCTAGATACTACACTTAGTCGAAGCATCTGTTCTGGCGATACCTTATTTGGCTACTATTCCAGTGGCAGTTACATCGATACCCTTCAATCTAGCTTGGGGTGTGATAGCGTACGCACTCTTCATCTTAGCTTGCTGAGTACTTTTGATACTACGATGAATGTGAATATTTGCCATGGTGAAGACTTTGCCGGATATGGTTCAAGCGGTGTTTATGTTGATGTGCTTCAAGCAATGAACGGCTGCGACAGTATCCGCACACTGAATCTATCTGTGATGAAGATTGATACCAAGGTAACACAAGCCAACTTTACCCTTTATGCATCCAATACCTCTGCAAACCAGTATCAATGGATTGATTGCATCACTATGCAAGAAATAGCTGGTGCCACCTCAGTAAGTTACAAGCCAAATAAAAATGGAGACTACGCTGTAATCATCAAAGAGAGTGGCTGTACCGATACCTCCGAATGTATCGCGGTACGCGGAATCACCTTAACGGAATCGGTACTATCTAACTTGAAGGTCTATCCCAACCCAACCGATGGTGAGCTAAGCATTCAACTTCCTGAGAAAGCTCCCATGGTAGAAATCAAGATTAAGGATACCTTCGGTAAAAGCATATACCAGTCAGCCTTCAGTCAGACAAACGAAATCAAAATTAACTTAGATGAACCGAAGGGTGTTTACTTCCTTGAAATCAAACTGGACTCGGAGGTGAGAATAATTAAACTAATTCGCAACTAGATTACATCATTCGCTTGCGCTTCAGCAAGTACGACTGAAGAATCTGATGATATCCCCGGCTGACATCAGCCTCCACCAGGTCAATCTTGTATTGCAGGCATTTTAATCGAAGCTTATCCCGAAAAGCAGCTATCTTATTTCGATATTCTGATTTAATTTCGGTAGGATTCAACTTAATATGCTGACCAGATTCTAGATCAATAAATCGATGTGGTTTGTCTGAAAAATCGAAATCTACCTCTGTTTGCTTATCGGTAGTCCAGAAGATGATAATCTCGTGTTTGTTGTACTTTAAATGCTGTAAGGCATCAAATAATTCTTCACTGTTGTCATGCATCTCAAACAAATCGGAAAACAGAATAATCAGTGATCGCTTGTGTATTTTATTGGCTGCGAGGTGTAAAGATTCGATCATCTGATGATGGTCTTTCTCTGTTGGCACCTGAAGCAGCTTGACAAATTCAGTATTAATGGCCTTATGATGCTGATAAGTAGACTTGGCATCCGTCTGAATACCAGATTGACCAAAAACACTTAATCCCACGGCATCTCTCTGGCGCTTAAACAAATTCATTAAGGTCAGTGATGAAACAATGGAGAATAGAAGTTTATTCGGATTCTCAGGATCTAGCAATCTCTCCTTGGGATAATACATACTGCCAGAAGCATCAAGAATTAGTCTGCAGCGCAAGTTCGTTTCTTCCTCATATCGCTTGGTATAAAGCCTATCCGTTCTGGCGTAAAGCTTCCAATCAATATTTCGTGTGCTTTCACCAGGATTATAGATACGGTGCTCAGAAAACTCTACGGAAAATCCGTGAAAAGGACTTTTATGCATACCGGTGATAAAGCCTTCAACCACCTGACGAGCAAAAAACTCAAGGCTTTCAAACTGCCTAAAATGCTGTAACTCTATCTGGTCTCTCTGCATGGAACAAAGAACGCAATTGAAAAATTAAAAATTGATTCCCGGGCTGGAAATAAAAAACCCCGCCACGCCATGGCGTGGTGGGGCTAATATTAAGGCTAGTCCCTTATTAATTCATTTGATCCTCAAGTTTCTTGGCGAGCACATTTTTTGGAGCCACGCCAACCTGCTTATCAACTATTTCCCCGCCTTTAAAAACCAAAAGGGTAGGAATATTACGAATGCCAAATTTCATCGAAACTTCACGGTTGTGGTCAACATTAACTTTTCCAATAACCGCTCTGCCTTCATATTCGCCAGCTAACTCTTCTACAATTGGACCTACCATACGACAGGGACCACACCACTCCGCCCAAAAGTCAACCAACACTGGTTTATCTGAGTTTAATACCAGTTCTTCAAAATTAGCATCTGTTAATTCAATTGCCATATCTATATATCTAAATTAATATTAGTTTCTGTTGCACAAAGTTAGATCAATTATCAGTCCTTTTTGGTCATTATGCCGACCTGTCATGGTCAGTTATGGATACTCATTTGTAGATAGTTGCGCTTGAGTACCTCATCCAATAATTCCTTATTCACCTTCACGCCACTTTTGCGAAGCGGTAGTTGAATATTGATCTTCTCTTTCTCGGGATCAAAGATCGTGAAATTCACTCTTTTATTTCCCCTATAACTATCAACCAATTGATTGATATCATCTATATGTTCTTGTGTGACCTCGTCTAATGGTAACTTTAGACTAATAGATTGACACATCTTTTCGAGAACATCCTGAAGCAATACTACTTCCTTCAAGCTAGGCTCAATGCGTTCAACTGCACCCTCCCACCGGGGTTGGTACCTCTTTACCATGCCACGAATTAAAATCATGACATTCTCATTCATGAAAGCCTTAAATTTCAGATACTCTTCCCCAAACAAGGCAAATTCATAATTACCGGAATAATCTTCAAGGGTAAATTTTCCAAAAGGTTTACCATTCCTTGTCATGAGATGTTTTGCATCCGTAATGATTCCACCTACGTTGAAATCACCAATTCTGGAGAGGTCCGAGAAATCAGCTAATTGATGACTACACAAAAACTGCATTTCATAGCGGAAATCATCCAGAGGATGACTGCTGATGTATATTCCGTTAACCTCCTTTTCCTTACCTAAAAGCATTAACCGAGGCCATTCGGGTACATCAGGAAATGCTGGCTCCGGCAAACTAACCGCCTGACCACCACCGAACAAACTTACTTGTGATGACTCCTCCTGCGCCTTGTAATTCTGTGCGTAGCGAATTGCTTGTTCCAGGAAGCTTCTTTCATCTCCATTTTGATAAAAATATAAAGCTCTGTGTTCCCCTTTAAAATTGTCGAAAGCGCCACCCAAGGCCAAATTCTCAAGGGTCTTGCGATTAACCGCCCTAAGGTCTGCTCGTTTCAGCAAATCAAAAATGTTCTTGAAAGCACCATTTGATTTACGTTCATGCACCAGGGCTACGACGGCTGATTCACCAACCCCTTTCATACCACCCAAACCAAACCTGATGGATCCCTTGTCATTTACCGTAAAGGTTAACTGAGACTCATTTACATCCGGGCCAAGCACATCAATACCCATTCTGCGACATTCTTCCATAAAAAAAGTAACCTTCTTTATGTCGTTCATGTTGTGAGTGAGAACGGATGCCATAAATTCAGCCGGGTAATTAGCCTTGAGATATCCTGTATGAAAGGCAACTACCGAATAACAGGTACTATGTGATTTATTAAAGGCATAAGCCGCAAATGCTTCCCAGTCTTTCCATATCTTCTCCAGAATCTCAGGATCATGACCACGTTCCTTCCCCTGATCAATGAACTGAGGCTTCATCTTGTCCAAAACATCCCGCTTCTTCTTACCCATGGCCTTACGCAGTACATCCGCTTCTCCCTTGGTAAAACCTGCCAACTTTTGAGATAATAACATCACTTGCTCCTGATACACCGTAATGCCATAGGTCTCAGCAAGATTATCCTCCATTTCAGGCAGGTCATAGCTTATCTCCTCCTGTCCGTGTTTACGCGCTATGAAATTGGGTATATATTCTAACGGGCCAGGACGATAGAGGGCATTCATGGCAATCAGATCCTCAAATTTATCCGGCTTTAAAGCTTTTAGATGCTTCTGCATGCCGGCGCTTTCAAATTGAAAGGTACCGTTGGTTTCACCTCGTTGGTAGAGTTCAAAAGTCTTTTGATCATCGAGAGGAATGTCATCAGGGTCTATTTCTATACCATGCCGTTCTTTGATAATACGGATAGCATCCTTAATAATACTTAAGGTTTTTAGACCCAGAAAATCCATCTTCAACATTCCCGCTGATTCCACCACGGAATTGTCGAATTGTGTAACCAACAGATCAGCATCTTTAGCGGTGGCCACCGGAACAAACTTTGTGATGTCATCCGGAGTGATAATTACACCGCAGGCATGCGTACCGGTATTCCGCACTGAACCTTCAAGAATACGAGCCTGATTAACAACTTCCGCTTCTTTGGTATTGGCCTTGGCCAACTGACGTAATTGCTTACCTAGTTGGTAGGCATCTCCATTTAGATTCTTGCTCAACTCCTTATCAGACCATGATAAGAGCTTGTTGAGCTTGGTATCCGGCACCAGTTTGGCCACTCTGTCTGTATCTTGAAGTGGAAGCTGCAATACACGACCAGTATCCCTGATGGCCGACTTGGCAGCCATGGTTCCATAGGTGATGATTTGGGCAACCTGATTGCGACCATATTTTTCAACCACCCAATCAATTATTTTGCTCCTGCCTTCATCATCAAAATCAATATCAATATCTGGCAGAGAAACTCTATCCGGATTAAGAAATCTCTCAAATAGAAGGTCATACTTAATGGGGTCAACATTGGTGATTCCAATACAATAGGCCACAGCAGATCCCGCTGCAGAACCTCGTCCCGGACCAACACTCACGCCCATTTTTCGAGCCTGTGAGGTGAAATCCTGAACAATTAAGAAGTAGCCCGGGTAGCCCGTGTTGGCAATGGTGGCCAATTCAAAATCAAGGCGCTCTTTTAAATCTTCGGTTAGTTCGCCGTATCTCTTTATCGCTCCATCATAGGTTAGCTTTCTCAGATAAGCGTTTTCTCCCCTCTTGCCTCCATCTTCTTCATCCTTGGGATCGATAAACTCTTCGGGGATCTCAAATTTTGGCAGCAAGACATCCCGTTGAAGGGTGTAGCTCTCGATTTTTGAAGCAATCTCCTCGGTAGTGGAAATGGCCTCAGGAAGATCAGCGAAGAGCTCTTTCATTTGGTCAGTCGACTTGAAATAGTATTCTTCATTGGGAAGACCAAAACGAAAGCCTCTACCTCTACCCTTAGGCGTACTTTGATATTCTCCTTCCTTCACACATAAGAGGATATCATGAGCATTTGCATCCTCCTGATTGAGATAAAATACATCATTTGAAGCAAAGTATTTAACGCCATGCTTCCGCGCAAAACGAATTAAGGTATCATTAACCACCTTCTCCTCTTCCAGACCATGCCGCACTAGCTCTACATAAAAGTCTTCTCCAAACTCATTTAAGTACCACAAAAAAGACTCCTCTGCCTGCTTCTCGCCAATATTAAGTATTTGGTGAGCCACCTCTCCATATATACTCCCCGTAGTAGCAATTAAGCCTTCTTTATACTGGTGGATAAGATCCTTGTCAATGCGAGGCACATAGTAGAATCCATCCACAAAGGCATGTGATGACAGCTTGGCCAGGTTGTGATATCCTTGTTTATTCTTTGCCAGGAAAACCATCTGAGAGCCATTGTCCTTTGTTGACTTATTGATATGATCCCTACAAACAAAAAACTCACAACCGACTATAGGTTTAATTCCCTCACTACGTGCTGCTTGCACAAACTGAAAAGCACCATATAAATTTCCCGAATCTGTTATGGCCACCGCCTCCATGCCATCTTCTTTGGCCTTGGCGATTAAACTCCTTACCTCACTGGTAGCCTGTAATATGGAATACTGTGTATGTACATGTAGATGAACAAAATTACTGTCTGCAGATACCTGCTCGTTACCTGAAATTTCATCCGCAGCATCCTCGTCCTGATTTAGTTTCTCACTTAGAACCTTAAAAGATTCAAATTCTAGTCCAACCGGTTTAATTTGCTGCGGATTGGCGGTTTTAAATGCTATTACTGCCTGGGGATCCATGCCCGCCGTTTCGGGACTGATAATGTCCAGACGAATACATTCGAGAAAAACACGCGCGGTAGCCTCTACATCTGCGATAGCATTGTGCGCTTCAGCAAAGTTTTCTGAGAAGAGCTTTTCATATAGTTCACTTAATTTGGGAATCTTAAACCCTCCACCTTTACCACCTGACAACTGGCAAAAATTTCTGCCTTCTTGAGAGGTGTCGATCGACTTAAAATTCTCCAGGGCATTCTCACCCTCCATTCTGATATACTCGGCGGCCAGTACGTTTATATCAAACTGAATATTATGCCCCACCAAAAACTCAGCATTCTCAAGTGCTGATTTAAATTTATTCAGCGAGCTGGATAAATCTTGTCCGTAGTGATGTGCTACTTCATTGGTAATACCGTGGATTTTAGACGCATTGTAGGGAATATCAAAGCCTTCTGGCTTAACAACCGCGTCACCCGCTTCTATCAATGCGCCATCCAACCCATGAAGTTGCCAGGCAATCTGCACCACCCGGGGCCAGTTATCCAGATCGGTTAACGGCGCATCATCGCGAATTGGAAGACCAGTTGTCTCGGTATCAAAAATTAAAAACACTGATATATAAGAGTTTACCCAATGGGCTGTGAGATTTTAAAGTTAGCCAAAGACTCTTGAAATGAAAGGCCTGTTGATAACGCATGAAAAATCGATCTTTGCCCCACCAATAATTTGATAGTTAGACTATTCCCTACCAGAAGAATCCCTGAAATATAGATAGAAACGATGGCCGACCACGTAAAGACATATTCCAGATTGAGCGATGATGATATTTACCTCTTAAAACAAGGTAAGCATTACCGCTTATATGATCACCTGGGTTCTCATCCCACAGAGCATGAGGGAGAGCAAGGAGTTTATTTTGCTGTGTATGCTCCCGGTGCAAAAGCAGTACAGGTCATCGGTGATTTCAACCATTGGCAGGGACATGATTACAATCTGCAGGTAAGATGGGACGCTTCTGGTATTTGGGAAGGATTTATACCCGGAGCACAAGTGGGGCAGCGTTATAAATACAAGATATATAGCAATCACAGAGAGCAACACTTAGAAAAGGCTGACCCATTTGCTCGGCTGGCAGAACATCCGCCAAAGACGGCCAGCGTAATCTATCGTAAAAACTTCTCATGGAAGGACAAGGACTGGATGCACAGCAGGAGTGAAAAACAAAATCACGCTTCTCCTATCAGCATCTACGAATTGCATCTAGGCTCATGGCGCAGGCACCCCGATAATCAGCCAAAAGGATATCGGGAAATCGCGGCTGATCTTGTTCCCTACATAAAAGATCTGGGTTTTACCCACGTTGAGTTTATGCCGGTAATGGAACATCCCTATGATCCTAGTTGGGGATACCAAATTACCGGATACTTTGCCCCTACCAGCCGCTTCGGTAATCCGGAGGATTTTCAATTTCTCATTGATGAACTGCATAAAAATGATATTGGTGTAATTCTAGACTGGGTGCCTTCACATTTTCCAGAGGATGAGCATGGGCTCGCCCTATTCGATGGTTCCAGTGTGTATGAACATCCCGATAAAAAGAAAGGCTATCACCCAGATTGGAAAAGCTTGATATTCAACTACGGTCGACCGGAAATAAGGTCATACCTCATCAGCAACGCCCTCTTTTGGTTGGACCAATATCATATAGATGCTTTGCGTGTAGACGCAGTAGCCTCAATGTTGTATTTGGATTACTCCAGAGAATATGGAGAATGGGATCCAAATGACTTTGGTGGCAATGAAAATTTGGATGCCATTGAGTTCATGAAAGAATTTAATACTGCGGTGTACCGGCATTTTCCTTCCGTTCAAACCATTGCGGAAGAATCTACATCCTTTCACAAAGTTAGTCGCCCTGTGCATGATGGTGGATTGGGCTTTGGAATGAAATGGATGATGGGGTGGATGAATGATTCGCTGCGTTACTTTGCCAGAAACCCTGTTCACCGAAAGCACCATCATGGCGAAATTACCTTTAGTCTGGTTTATGCCTTTACCGAGAACTTCATGCTACCTCTTTCCCATGATGAGGTAGTGTATGGCAAAAAATCACTCCTCGAAAAAATGCCAGGTGATGACTGGCAACAGTTCGCTAACCTTAGATTGCTTTTTAGCTGGATGTTCTTACACCCAGGGGCTAAATTAATTTTTATGGGAGGGGAATTCGGACAGCGTGGTGAATGGGATTTTCGATATTCTCTTAGTTGGCATGAACTGGAATATCAATCGCACCGTGGCATTTACAATCTTATAAAAGCACTTAATGCGCTTTATAAAGATGAGCCTTCTCTATTTGAAACCAACTATGAAGCAGAAGGTTTTAGATGGATAGAACACGAGGATTCAGAAAATTCGGTTATCAGTTTCATTCGTCAGACTAAAAAAGGGACAGAAAAGCTGATCTGTCTGTTAAATCTAACCCCTATACCACGCGAAAACTATGAGATTGGGGTACCACAGGCGGGAGAGTACGAACAAATATTTAATTCCGATCAAAAACAATACTGGGGAAGTGATTTTCACTCCCCCAGCAGGGTAAAAACTTTTGACCAACCCAGACATGGATATGATTATAGTCTGGATGTGAGCATACCACCTTTGGGAGCTCTAGTTTACAAGATTGGATCTTAAATGCTCACTATAGAGTTTTCTTCCAGATCCACTCCGGTAGCTTCATATCGATCCGCTTCGTGATCATTCTCCCATATTTCCCCGTTGATGCGGTATCTGAATTGTTGATCTACTGCCACCGGCAAATCAATAGTTTTGGTAAACCCATTCTTGATTTTACGCATCTTAAGTGGTTGCCAGTCAGAGAATGACCCCACTATTTCAACCTGTTTGGCTTCGGGGTAGTATTCGTTCGGAAAACTGAATGTAACCTTACAAACGGGCTTTGTTTTGAGATAGGTTTTCTTAAGCGCCATTTCTACTTACTTGAATATTAGAATGATAAAAAAATGTTAGTGTGTTTTTTACACTTAGGACAAAGGAAGTAAGTATTTTCGAAAAATAAATAGACACGCAAAGATTTAATGGACATACACCAGTTAATTAATGAACATTTCCCTGCAGAAGTTATTGAGCCTAAAATTGCATCAGACCACCTTCTGCTGAAAACTCGCAACAAGGTGATGCTTAAAGTTGAAGCAATCACCGACCATGTATTTAGATTTCGCTATAGTGCCAAGGGTTATTTTGAGAATGATTTTTCATATGCCCTGCATGAAGATCACCGTACTGGCTTTACCAGTCTCAGCATAACTGAAAAGGAAGATCACTTTGAAATGATGACCCCAAAAATCAGGGCCATTATCCTCAAAAATAACCTTCGTACTAAAATCTATGATGAACATGATAAGCTGATCAACGAGGATGAGAAGGGTTTTCATTGGGAAGTGAACACCCTCCAGGGCGGCAATATTGTGAAAATGAGTAAGCGTGCTCGCACGGGTGAGCACTACTTTGGATTAGGAGACAAACCAACCAATCTCAATCTCAGAGATCGCAGGTTTCAAAATTGGGGAACGGATGAATACGGGTTCCAAAACGACACGGATCCGCTATACCGCAATATTCCCTTTTACTACGGCTTACATGAGGGTGGGTGTTACGGAATTTTCTTCGACAACAGTTTCCGAAGCTTCTTTGATTTTGCCAGTGAACGCAAGAATGTAACCAGCTTTTGGGCAGATGGTGGTGAGATCAACTATTATCATATTGCTGGTTCCAGTCTGATCAACGTGGCTCGACGCTACGCAAGACTTACCGGTCTGCCGGAGCTTCCACCTCAGTGGGCCTTAGGATATCATCAGTGTAAGTGGAGTTACGACACTGAAGAAAAGGTAATGGATATTACAGGGAAAATGAGGGATCTGAAAATACCCTGCGATGCTATTTACCTGGACATAGATTACATGGACGGGTTTAGATGCTTTACCTGGAATCCGGAGACTTTTCCCAAACCTAAAGAAATGGTGGATGAGCTCAAATCCAAAGGTTTTAAAACCGTGGCCATTATTGATCCCGGAATTAAAGTTGACATGGATTATGAAGTATGTAAAGAAGGTTTTGAAAAAGGCTATTTCTGCACCTATGCCGACGGTCCTTTGTACAGTGGCAAGGTATGGCCCGGAGATTGTTACTTCCCGGATTTTACCAATCCGGAAGTAAGAGAATGGTGGAGCGGACTTTTTAAAGGTCTTATCGAAGAGGTAGGCCTGAAGGGAATATGGAATGATATGAATGAGCCGGCCATAATGGAAGTGCCTTCCAAAACATTTCCATTGGAAGTGCGACATGATTACGATGGCAACCCCTGCAGTCATAGAAAGGCACACAATGTTTATGGCATGCAAATGAGTCGTGCTACCTATGAAGGAGTAAAGAAATATGCGCATCCATCGCGTCCGTTTATCATAACACGTTCTACCTTTTCGGGTGGTCAGCGTTATAGTTCACTTTGGACAGGAGATAATATCGCAAGTTGGGATCACCTGAGCGTGGCGAATGTGCAATGCCAGCGATTAAGTGTAAGTGGTTTTTCTTTTGTCGGATCGGATATTGGAGGGTTTACAGAACATCCATCCATGGAGCTGTATATAAGGTGGCTGCAACTAAGTGTTTTTCATCCCTTAATGCGCACGCACTCTTCGGGTGATCATGGAGCACAGGAACCCTGGAGTTTTGGTGAAGAAGGAACAGATTTGGCACGGAAAGCTATTGAGATGAGATATCGCCTTCTGCCTTACCATTATACCGCCTTCTACCAATATGTGACAGATGGAACTCCCATGATCAGGCCAATGGCCTTTTATGAAAGTCAAAATCCCGAATCGTGGTATAGACAAGATGAATTCCTATTTGGAGATCATATTCTGGTTTGTCCCGTGTTGGAACCCAACCGTGAAGGGCGTAGGATGTACATACCTCATGGACTTTGGTACAATTACCATAATGCCGAAGCTGTTGAGGGTGGAAAGGAGCTTTATGTTGCAACACCCTTAGATCAAATACCGATTTATATTAAAGCAGGAGCCATAGTACCACACTATCCCGTGCAGCAATATGTTGGTGAAACTGAATTTGACGAGGTAGAACTCCATATTTATTATGGCGAGGAGTCGGAAAAAAGTGTGTTTTACGAAGATGCTGGCGATGGCTACGGATATGTACAAGGATACTACGCCAAACGTACTTTCAAAACACAACCGAATGGCGTTCGCTACCGCATCAGTCAACATCACAGTGGTGAATATGACCCACCCTATTCGAATTACAAGCTGAATTTTCACGGATTCAGCTCACTGCCAAAAGAAATTGAGGTTGATGGTGAGAATATTCAATGGGAATCATCAGATCATGATTCCAAAAAGTTTGAAGCCATCGTAAAAAAGGGCTTTCACCAGCTTACCTTGCGATGGTAGAGTGAGCGTTAAAGGGAAATGCTGATCGTGTAGTACAAAATAATCATATAATGTATTGATTATCATATGATTATGCCGGTTTGTGCCCGGGGCCTGCACCCGCAGGCCCCAAGAAAAAGCTAGCCCATTTCTCCGTAATTTCAAAAGTAGTATTGGTGGATCCCACCTCTGAATTCACCAAGTGTATGCTTTTCATAACAAGGCCACCTGGCAAAGGAATTACCCTGGTACGGCTCCAGAAAAAAAATATTGCTAATAGCCATTAGATGAAGAAATAAGAATACTTATCTTCGCGCCCTCAAATTAATTAACCGGGTCAGCGCACCCTTCTAAAACTATTAATAATGGCAACAAAAATCAGATTGCAACGTCATGGCCGTAAAGGTCGTCCCATCTTCCATATTGTAGTCGCAGACAGTCGTGCCAAGCGCGATGGAAAGTATATTGAACGTCTGGGTCTTTATAACCCTAACACTGATCCTGCAACCATAGATCTCAATTTTGACAACGCGGTGGATTGGGTGATGAAAGGTGCTCAACCTACAGATACTGCTCGTGCGATTCTTAGCTATAAGGGAGTGTTAATGAAAAAACACTTGCTTAATGGTGTGAAAAAAGGCGCTTTTGATGAAGCCGAAGCTGAGAAACGCTTTGACGCCTGGATGGAAGAAAAGATCAACCAAATCGAAGGTAAGAGAGACAAACTTTCTAAGCAAGCCGAAGAAGAGCGCACCAAAGCTTTGGAGGCAGAGAAAGAAGCTAATAAAGCACGTGCCGCAGCTATCGCAGAAGCCAATGCTCCAGAGCCTGTTGAAGAAACAGAAGCTGCAGAAGAAGTGACGACAGAAGATGCTGCACCTACTGCAGAAACGACGGAACAAACTGCTGATGCTCCAGAAGACAAGACCGAGGAAGTTGCAGAAGAAAAAGCAGAAGAGCCTAAGGCAGAAGCTGAGGCTCCAGCTGAGAAAGATGCTGCTGAAGCTGCTGCAGACGAAAAGAAAGACTAAGATCTCGTGCGGAAGGAAGACTGCTTTCTTCTGGGTCATATTACCAGACCCCACGGATATAAAGGTGAATTGGTAGCAGTTTTTGATACTGATCAACCGGAACGTTATAAAGAATTGGAATCAGTTTTCGTGGAAGACCACGGTGAATTGGTTCCTTTTTTTATTTCGAAGCTCGATCAAAATTCCAAGGGACATTTTATACTGCAATTTGAGGACATCGAACTTTATGACAGCATTCAGTTGGTTGGTAAGAATTTGTGGCTACCATTGAGCCTACTTCCGCCTCTTAGCGGTAAAAAGTTCTACTACCACGAGGTTATTGGGTTTAGCGTTTCAGATCAGAGAGAAGGTCCTCTGGGAACATGCGAAGGCATCATCGATAATACGCCACAACCTCTGTTTCAGATTCTCAGTGAAGGTCGTGAAATACTAGTACCGGCCATTGATGAGTTTATCGTGGAAATAGACCGATCCAATCAGAGCCTGATCCTCAAATGTCCGGAAGGGCTGGTGGATTTATTTGAGAATCCTTAATTCAGTAAGGCTGTTACCCGAAAGATCATATATGTGAAAACCGTTCTATAAGAGTACGTAGGATCAGATATCAGGCTTTCGCTGGACTTCGTCTATTACAATTCTGGTGTCCTTATAACGCGATAAGTAATCCTCAGCTTCGGTAAGCTTAAAAAGATCAGCTTCAGACTCAAGGTCCAAATAGTGATATGGCTTTGTATTTCATTCTTTATGAGATTGAGAGCCAGCGTAGTTTTACCCACCTGTCGCGGTCCAACCAAAGCCACTGCCGGTCTCTGATGCAAGCGCTCCGCCAGCCTTTGAGAAAGCATTCTCCCAACCAAGCTTTCCATGCAATTTGAAAGTTAGAGTTTCAGATTGCAAGGTAAAATATTTCCAGAAATTAACTTTAGGCTTCTTTAAAGCAGCTTCCTTATGAAAAACTTGGGTTTATGGTTGATCTCCTTTTTAGTAAGTTAAAAGTCTGGCATCCTTTCAGGGACTCATCACTTTCGGTCAGTCACTATTGGATGTTTAAACCATTCTTCATTGATTCATGTGAAGGCTCCTCAGAGAGAAGTGCACCCCTAATTATACTGATAAATGGGTATCTACAACTACACTATTAAATATGTACTAATTCCACTAGCCTTTATTTACAGCTTATATCGGTTAATACATAGGTATAAAGTGTATGTAAGATAAAGAACCTGAACAATGGTTAAACCTTGACCTAACCGCAGTTACCGTCTTCGACACTGTTCATAAGGTTGAGTTTGGGTTCAACTTTGAGAAGGAAACCCATGGAATAAAAGAACTCTGGAAATCTAACCAGGAGCTACAATCGCTGTTTAAGACTTACCCAAGAATCCGGAGGGTGGCACATTGCCAAGCACCACTATACCCTGCTTTTGCCACAAGTTTCTCTCAGTAGTTCGCAAAAAGCCACTGAAAAGCTTAAATCCCTGCTCGGCTTGCTGGGAAAACAGGCCAATATTGAGTACCAGTTATCAGATGCAGACAGCGAGCATCTGCCCTTTGACGTATTTGTAGGTCCGCATTATCAAGAGTCTTAAACCCTCATTTAACCTTTAAAGAGTCTTTTCTGCCGGCTTCTGCTCTCAGGCGGCGGGCAGTCTTTACATTTGCCAGATCCCATGCCAGGTAGTCTTTCATGGCCTGAGCTTGCTCAGTATCACCGTTCATTTTTCTGGAGTCCACCAATACCGTTAAATCCCTAATAATGAGGTAGTCTTCCGGGCCTCTACCCACCGGTAAGGTATCCACAAATACAATTTGATAGGGAGCCGTAATCACCACGGCCTTGGTGCGATCTTCTGTTTCGCCCAATTCATAAATGTAAAGGGTCTTGCCCTTCTCAACTTCCTGGAATTTTAATTCAGACTCTACGCTGTCCAGGGTTATATCCATCATTTCGTTAATCTTTTCTATAACACCCGGGTGTTTTTTTTTACAGGAAGATCCCGATCCAATACTGATGTGATTAACCTTTTATCAAATAGATGACTTTATAAATAAGTCACCCAAGAACAGATACGAGGTTCTGTCCTTGGGTAAACTGATCAACTACAACATGCGGTTTCCATCAATGATTCTACCGGGTCAATTAACCACAACTTTAATAGTCTTTGTTTGATTTTTTTCATCAGTAATGCGGCATATGTAAACACCCTTTACTATGCCATAGTTATTTAGTTGAATCGATTCTTTGATATCATTGATTAGAACTAGAGTTTTTCCTCCAAGAGTGAGAATTTCTACTTTTTCTATCTTAACAGAACTATCAATATTAATTATTCCTTTGGTTGGGTTTGGGAATAATGATATTCCATTTTGGAAATCTCCAGATTCATTCAGCTTAATTGATCCATTATCTACACTTACCACTAAGATGGTCGTGTCACTCTCACCGCAGGAATTGAGTGCTTTAGCGGAAATAAACCCACTTAGACTACCTACCTGTACGACAATTGCATTTGTATTTGACCCTGACATTAAATTCCAGTCACTTGGGATCTGCCAAGTATAGCTTGTAGCATTTGGATCATTATTTACCGAATAATTTTCAGTGGCATTTGCCATCACATTGTTCTTACCTGATATTGTTGACGGTTTATTTGGAAGTGGCATCACCGTAATTGCTAAAGTTGCAGCAACACTCTGTCCACAACTATTGATAGCATAGACAGTGAGTGTGCCACTACTGGTGGGTGAAAAAGAGACGCTCGTGCCACTACCAGTTGGGCTACCACCTCCACTAAAGGACCAACTATAACTGGTCACCCCAGAAACCGATGGAATGGAATAGACTTGATTTACTCCGTCACACACTGTAGTGCTGCCGGTGATGGGTCCAGGTTGTGCGGGTACAGTTATTACATTGATCGCAATAGTTGCAGCTACACTTTGCCCGCAGCTATTGATGGCATAGACAGTGAGTGTGCCACTGCTCGTGGGTGAAAAAGAGACACTCGTACCACTACCAGTTGGGCTACCACCTCCGCTGAATGACCAACTATAACTAGTAGCTCCAGAAACCGATGGAATGGAATAGGTTTGGTTTGTTCCGGAACATACAGTAGTGCTACCGGTGATAGGCCCAGGTTGTGCGGGTACAGTTATTACATTGATCGCAATGGTTGCAGCTACACTCTGCCCGCAGCTATTGATAGCATAGACAGTGAGTGTGCCACTACTGGTGGGTGAAAAAGAGACGCTCGTGCCACTACCAGTTGGGCTACCACCTCCACTAAAGGACCAACTATAACTGGTAGCTCCAGACACCGATGGAATGGAATAGGTTTGGTTTGTTCCGGAACATACAGTAGTACTACCGGTGATAGGCCCAGGTTGTGCGGGTACAGTTATTACATTGATCGCAATTGTTGCAGCTACACTTTGCCCGCAGCTATTGATGGCATAGACAGTGAGTGTGCCACTGCTCGTGGGTGAAAAAGAGACACTCGTACCACTACCAGTTGGGCTACCACCTCCGCTGAATGACCAACTATAACTAGTAGCTCCAGAAACCGATGGAATGGAATAGGTTTGGTTTGTTCCGGAACATACAGTAGTGCTACCGGTGATAGGCCCAGGTTGTGCGGGTACAGTTATTACATTGATCGCAATGGTTGCAGCTACACTCTGCCCGCAGCTATTGATGGCATAGACAGTGAGTGTGCCACTACTGGTGGGTGAAAAAGAGACGCTCGTGCCACTACCAGAAGGGCTACCACCTCCACTGAATGACCAACTATAGCTGGTCGCCCCAGACACCGATGGAATGGAATAGCTTTGGTTTGTTCCGGCA
Organism: Owenweeksia sp.; assembly: GCA_965229445.1. Taxonomy (GTDB): domain Bacteria; phylum Bacteroidota; class Bacteroidia; order Flavobacteriales; family Schleiferiaceae; genus Owenweeksia. The sequence continues at coordinate 1,072,258 of OZ245876.1, read as the reverse complement.
CACACTGTAGTGCTACCGGCGATGGGTCCGGGTTGAGCTGGTGCCGAAGAAACGGAAATGTACTTGGTTCTAGCAGTACTTGTACCACAGGAGTTTACAGCTTCGACAGTTAATGTACCACTGCTGATGGGTGAAAAGGAAATACTTGTGCCGCTACCAGTAAGAGTTAGACCTTTGAATTTCCAAGTATAACTAGTTGCACCAGATACACTGGAAATGGAGTAGCTTTGGTTTGTTCCGGTACACACTGTAGTGCTACCGGTGATGGGTCCGGGTTGAGCTGGTGCCGAAGAAACGGAAATGTACTTGGTTCTAGCAGTACTTGTACCACAGGAGTTTACAGCTTCGACGGATAATGTACCACTGCTGATGGGTGAAAAGGAAATACTTGTGCCGCTACCAGTGAGAGTTAGACCTTTGAATTTCCAAGTATAACTAGTTGCACCAGATACACCGGAAATGGAGTAGCTTTGGTTAGTACCAGAACATGAGGTTGAAGCCCCCGAGATAGCCCCAGGCTGAGATGGTGCTGAGCAGGGTGTTACCGTAATTTGCTTACAACACGTATTATTGTTTTCATCAGTCTCGGAAATAACATTGGAGTCGTCGGCTTTAAATAGAATATAATATGTCCCTGCTGGCGTAATTCCAGGAATAGTCAAGGGGTCTGAGTCGGTGTCCGTGTTCCCGGGTGAAAGAATTGATGTATTATCGGTGTTCAATCGAATGTCGGAAGCATCTAACACACAGTTTGTAGAAAGGTAATAAGCGAGAGTAGAACTTTGCCCAGATGTGGAATTCCCATTGTTCCTTACTACCGCTGTGCCTGTGATGGTTCCACCCGCTTGAACTGAGGTTGAACTTACACTACAAGCTGGAATGTCTAGATCAGGTCCCAACTGAGGACAATTTATCCAGAATGTGTGGGTATTAGTAGTTGAAGTAGTCGAATTATCCAACATTATATAATAGGTTGTACCGGCGGTCCAGCTCATCTGACCATAGGTGCCACCAGAATTAATTCCGGCTGGAACGATGCAGTTCCAGCCGCTACTGCTACAAGATCCTGATTTCCAGAAATAATCAACCCACGTATTACCTGACGGCACATTCACAGATAAGGAATAAGTACCTGTAACTGGAGCTGTGAAGCTGTATATTTGCTCTTTACCCGGGGAACTAAAAAAACCACAAGGATTAGTAGCCGATGTATACCAGTTACCTGTTCCACTAGTGCTAAAAGTTTGAGCATTTAGCAAACCACAAGCATTTATTGAAATAATACTATTGCAGGGGTTTAGAGCATTAACAGTAATTTGTCCGGAGAAATTATAAGTATTGTTGCTTTCATTGCTTTCACTTACATTATTTAGATAATCTGCTACAATAAAAAGATAATACTGCCCTGGAGCAACGCTAGCCGGAATTGGAATAGAGCCATAACTATAATCGGTACTTCCTGATCCAAGATATGTGATATTATCATGTGCAAGAAAAATATCTGCCGTACTCCATATTTGATTCGTAGAAAGGTAAAACCCAGTTTTACTTGATGTAGCACCTGATGTTCCACTATTTAAGATAGTTCTTCCAACATTAAACGATCCCCCAGGAGTCACGGTAGTGGGACCAACACTACCTCCCAATACCTCAAGGTCCGGCTGGGCATTAAGCATGAAAGATATAATGAACATTGCGATTGTTAAGGTTGGTAACTTCATAGCTGGTAAATTTTATGCGTCCAAGTAAAAGTTACTTTTCTGTAGATGCAATACTCATTTATGAGTATTATAACTGAAGTTGATTAATTGTATCTAATTAAGAACTATTCTAGACGAGGATTCATTAATAGAAACTACAATTTATTATCGCTTTGAAGTAGAGGAACTTTACAATCTATTTATACTCAATAATTATGATAAACAAGGTTCCCTTCACACCAGTTGAACTTAGTTGATAAGATACCTTTGAATCCCTTATTTTCTCGTACAACTCTGCCATCTCCTCCATAATCTTCAAACCCTTTCGCGTACCGGAAGTCTCCTTTTGCTCCTGGAAGCCAACCCCATTGTCCTCCACCCGGATAGTGATACCACGTTCGGAAGCGGTCACCTCTATCCATAGTCGCTTATCTCCCTTCTTGGGTCGCAACCCATGCTTAATGGCATTCTCCACGTGGGTGAAAATCATCTGCTTGGGCACCTCCACTTCAAAAGCGTCGAGGTCTTCAGCTACCTTGATCTCATAATCAAAATCAGTATCCCGCAGTTTCTCCAGTTCGCAGAAATTGCGGCAGAAATTCAGCTCCTCATACAGGCTAATGCTAAACTGGTCAGAGTCGGTGACTGTTTGATGCATCAATCTGCTTAGCTTACCCATGAAATTGGACGCCTTCTGTGACTCATTGTTGCGGTACATCCAGTCTATGGAGTTCAAGGCATTGAGGGTAAAGTGGGGATCTACCTGGTTCTTAATTGAAAGTAGTTGTAACTGATTCAGTCTCCTTTCCTGCTCAAAGCGTTGCTCGATGTTGCGTTGAAACCTGCGGAACAAGAACGTGGACACTAGCCCTGAAACTCCAAATATCATTAAGTAATATGGCCAGCGCAGCCAATACCATTGGTTATGGTAATACTTATAAAAGTGCAACTGATCGTCCTGATGTATTACAAATTCACGTCCGTTATCTCTGGTATCATAAAGTAAAAACTCGGAAATTCCTCTCCGGTCAGATACCGCAAACTCTACCGGGTCATTCAGCTCGGAACTGAAAACATGAGCTTGACCTGATAGCCATGATTGATTGACAAATTCAGGTTTACCATCAGCATTGAGATCACGTTTTAGTAGTTTGAATGTCAGGTTCTTATGCGTTAAACTATTAAACTCCGTGAGATCCTTATCCAAAAAATGAACTGCCTGATCAGTCAGTAAGGCTATTGCTGAGTCTATTACGCACATTTTACGAGCAACAAAATTCAGTGTTCTCTCTTGAATCAGTTGCCCGCTCTTTACATCTCTTTTTTGCATTATTGAACCGGTACTATCTGATGTTATCAAGGAGTACAGGAAATCATTCAACAATAGATTGAAACAAATACCCGGGTAATCATTGGCCCTTATTGGTTCAAAAAGAAGTCTCAGATCTTCATTCAATACGTAGATGTAATTGTAATTATCAGGATAAGGTAAATCCATGTAATCCTTATGATTATCCGGTGACATACTATTTCCAGTAAAAAGGTTTTGGTGCAGGCAATATTGTGGGTCAATATTAAATCCCGCAGAAGTAACCGGTCCTCTTAAGACTTCCCTATTATAAATATCCAGCCGGTAGAGCCGACGCGGATACATTGGGAACCCAACGCTTACCCAAATAAAAACCTCATCATACCCATCATTATTTATATCTCGTTCCAAACGGCAGGAAAGGTTGACAACGGCTTTGCCGTCTCTCTCCCTACCCAGGCTGTCAAGATCAATTTCCCAAACCGGTTCACTTATATCAGGACCTTCAAAAATTAAAAGATGTACCCGGTTCTCATGCGCGCTGAGCACGAGAATTTCTTCATAGCGATCATGGTCATAATTGGATACTGCAATATGCCTGTTACTTACGGGTAGTTCTTTCAGATTTATCTGGTCTATGGTGAATAAATGATGATTATCGATCGACCTCACTACAAATGCATTTCGTTTTAGACCAAATCCATCTTTACCACCGCATTCTACCAAATCATCATTTCCGTCACCGTTGATATCCGCAAATTCGTAGCTGGATCCTGTTTGGTTATCAAATTTGCGCAGTGGGAGTATTTGATATCTGTCAAATTCCAATGGAATACTAAGAATAAAAAGCATCCCAATCAAAAGGGTAAAAAATATCGGTATGAGCCAGTTGCCTTTTTTCAATTAAAGTAACTTAAAGAGCTCTGTGGTGTTGCCGCAGCCGGTAAGGCGTAAAATATTACGACGGTGAGTATCCACCGTATGCTTGCTCAAAAAGAGTTCTTCGGCAATCTCGGCGCTAGTCTTACCCAGAAAGATGCGCTGGGCAATCTCAATTTGACGCCGGCTTAAACCATAGCTTCCAAGCTTACCAAAGTCTTTTACCGGAATTTCTTGAGAACTTCGAAGCCGATCTAAAGCCGCTCGTAATTCATCAATATCAACCGGCTTCATGAGGTAGTCCAGGGCGTGATGGCGCAGTGCTTTCAGAATATAATCATCATGTACCGTAGTGCAAACAACCTTGCCATGGAAGGAATATTGATTCAGCTCCTCCCATAGTTCAAACCCATCCATCCCCGGCATATCAATATCCAGGAAAATCAATTCAAAGGAAGTCTCTCTGATCTTGTCTAACGCCAGAAAAGGATTAGTGCAATAGACTATTGTACTGTCATCGATATAAAGTTCGGACAGCAGAGATTTTAGGCGAAGGCAGGCCAGTCTTTCGTCGTCAACGATGAGATACATCGTTCGAAAGTAAGCTAACCCGCTGAATAATACCAATCAATATCCGTTAAACGGCACTTCCTTCTCTACAAACTTCACGTCGTATTCTTCCAACTCTTCAAGCATTGGATTATAGATCTCCGGTGTAATTGGAATCTGAACGCCCGGGGTACGAATTTTTCCGTTTAAGATGTTGTGAGTAGCGATCGCAACCGGTAAGCCTACGGTTCTAGCCATTGCCGTTTCAATACTGTTTTTACCCTTGGTTACCATATAAGATTCTTTCATCTTCTTTTCTCCATCTAGCTCGTAGCCAAATTTGTGATACATCACAATCATGTCACGGTCGTCTTCTTCAAGTGTCCACTTCTGCTCCAAAATATGTTGTAAAATTTGCGCTGGTGAAGCATTTGGCAAACCAATTACAGTGTGGTCAAAAATGCCCGTCCATTGCAATTTTTCCATCAATTCCGAATCCTGAGGAATGTTCAAGTAGTGCATGAGTTTCAGCTCAACAGAATCTGTCTTGTTAAAGGCCAGGAAGGTGTTGGTAAAATCTCTATAGGTCATTTCCTCCGAGTTCTCCAGAGTATAGCTATCGTCCGTCATACCCAGCTTAACAAATACATCCCAGGCTCTGCAGAAACCTGGTCTGCGAAGGGTACCCCGATATATGGTCGGGATCTCTTCTATACCATAGGTTCGTCGGTAATTCAGAGAATCTCTGTTGGCATAGCCTTCAAAACGTCCGAAACCTTCAATTTCGATGATCTCAGTCCTTCTAAATAATTGATGATAGGGGATATATTTATACTTTCCCTCCTGTCTGAACTTTACCGCTCCTCCCGCTCCTGCCAATACCACATTACGTGGATTCCAGGTGAATTTGTAATGCCAGGGATTATTATCACTTTCTGGGGCTACCAAACCACCCGTGAAACTTTCAAATAGCAGCATCTTCCCTCCTTCAGCTCTTATTTGATCCAACACTTTCATGGCGCTTAGGTGGTCTATTCCAGGATCCACACCAATTTCATTGATCATAATAACACCGGCTTTTACCGCGGCATCATTTAGTTCCTTCATCTCTGGAGAAATGTAAGAAGCAGTAACCATATGCTTCCCGAATGAAATGCAATCTTTGGCCACCTTTATATGCATATGCGCAGGCAGCATGCTAATCACCAAATCATGTTTTTGTATTTGATGCTGCCTCTCTCCATCATTGTTGATATCCAAGGATATGGCCGTAGTTCTCTCATGACCTCCCGCTCTCTCACTGGAAAGATCTTTATCGCGATCTGCAATACACAACTCCCAATCAAATTCCAGAGCGTGTTCCTGCAGGTACTTTACCAAACTATAGGTGGAGCGACCAGCCCCAATTAGAAGTATCTTTTTCATAGGGCCACAAATTTAGAATTCCCCCTCTCCCTGTCAAGCAAACTTTAAGAAAGGCTACCTTTGTTTATTCACAAAATGAAGGCATGAAGCTCCTCCTGTTGATAGCGCTCTTTAGCGTCACCATGCTACAGGCACAAGTAAAGATTGTATTTGAAGATGAAGTCTCAGATGGCTTCATTTTAGGCATCAATGGCTTCCTACAAAACGAAAGCAAGCAACAAACAATAGTCATCACTGACTTTGATACCTCCACTTATGATATTAGTATAAGACAAGGAGCGAATGAGATCAATAAAAAAATTCAACTGCGTGAAAAAGGTATTCATAAATATGTGGTGACCACCGATTTTCATGGTAAGCTTAGACTGCGATATCGTGGCTTACAGTCAAAACTGCCTTCCAATGCTCATCTCGCTACAATATCTAAAGACCTGAAGTGGCCGATGATCTCTTCCCCTGAAGTTATTGCTGCGGCATCAAACATTAATGAATCGGAGTCTATAGATAGCGTGGTAGTGGCTAGTCAGGCAAGGCTTGTAGAGACCGACACCACTTCAAGTATCGAGGACACAGCCCAGACAAAAATCCAAGCTGTGGCTGCCACCCCGATAATTTCAAACAGTTCCACGGTAAAAGACAGCTTGAGTTCTGTTGACACCGCGATAACCGGTAATGCGACGGATGATCTTGGACGATCGGATAGTTCGGCTACTTCGGTGCAGTCCGCTACCACAGCATTGTTTCCATCATTTTATAAGGAATTGACGGTGCAGGAGTTTGAATTCGAAAGATTGAGTGTTTGCGAAAACTATTTGACCAACAACCAAATTACTGCTGGTCAACTGGGAAAAATGCTCGAGCAGTTAAAATATGACCAAAGTAAAATGCAGCTTACCAAATCGGCTTATGATAGGGTTATTGACCCCGAAAATTTAGCAGAGCTCTCGAAGTTATTTGAATATGAGATATCTAAGAGTCAGTTCATACTTTTTTTAAATGAATAGAAAACAGTCAATGATCGCCGCGGCATTGCTGGGCTTGACAGGTGTAGTTCTGGGCGCTTTTGGTGCCCATGGCCTGGACGGAAAAATAAGTCAGGACGGGATAGATAGTTTTTCTACCGGGGTACGATATCAATTCTGGCATGCTTTAGCTCTCATGATTTTATTCATTGCTGGAGACCAGCTGAAGTGGGTCAAAGGGATATCCATACTATGGTTTATAGGCACCTTAGTATTTTCAGGTAGTATTTACCTACTTAGCACCAATGAAATAACTCCGATAGATTTTGCTTTCTTGGGTCCAATAACTCCGCTAGGAGGATTATTAATGATTGGAGGATGGGTGATCCTGCTTTTATCGGCATTTCGCTCTAAATAGTTCTCCCCGACCCGTTGTTGATGAAGTTTATCGAAAATCAAAATGAGCGTAGGCATTTTGGCCTAACTTTGCCCCCATCTTAATTAAATCGCGACTAAAATTCATATTATGAATTTGAAAGAAATCAGACCAGCCAAGGATGATCTTAGCGTATATAAGATCAAGGATGCCAAATCACTTTGGAATCTAAATCCATCCGATCTCGAAGAAATATCAATCGAGAAAGGTCAGGCTAAAAGATCAAGCTCCGGCGCTATTTCGGTTAATACCGGCGAGTTTACCGGACGTTCTCCTAAAGACAGATTCCTGGTGTACGATGGCATTACCAAGGATGCCGTCTGGTGGGGTGATATCAACATTAAATTTGATGCTGATAAATTTGACGGCTTACATGAAAAAGTAGCTGAATACCTCTCTGGTAAGGAGGTTTACGTGCGAGACGTTTATGCTTGCGCTGACGATCGTTATCAATACAAAATCAGAGTTATTAATGAATATCCGTGGTCTAACATGTTTGTATTTAACATGTTCATCAGACCATCGGAAGAAGAGCTGAAAAACTTTGAACCAGACTGGGTAGTGATAAATGCGCCTGGTTTTATGGCAGACCCTGAAGTTGATGGAACGCGTCAACACAATTTTGCCATTCTCAATTTCACCAAGCAAATGGCATTGGTAGGAGGTACCGGATATACCGGAGAAATCAAGAAGGGAATTTTCTCTGCCCTGAACTTCATCTTACCACATCAACGCAATGTTTTAAGCATGCACTGTTCTGCAAATGTTGGCGAAGCTGGTGATACCGCCTTATTCTTTGGTTTATCCGGTACGGGTAAAACTACCCTCTCAGCTGATCCCAATAGAAAATTGATCGGGGATGACGAACATGGCTGGACAGACGATGACACCATTTTCAATTTTGAGGGTGGATGCTATGCCAAGGCAATAGACCTAAGTGAAGAAAAGGAACCCGATATATATCATGCCATAAAAGAGGGAGCACTTCTTGAAAATGTGGTCTTTAAGGATGGTAATGAAGTAGATTTTGAGGATTCCAGTATTACTGAAAATACTCGGGTAAGTTATCCTATTTATCATATTGATAACATTCAGGAACCATCTCTGGCCAAAAACCCAAAGAACATTTTCTTCCTAACCTGTGATGCCTATGGAGTTTTACCTCCTATTTCAAAGCTCACACCCGGGCAGGCAGCATTCCACTTTATTAGTGGCTATACTGCCAAAGTAGCCGGTACAGAAGCCGGTATTACTGACCCGGTAGTTGCATTTTCAGCTTGCTTTGGAGCACCATTTATGCCGCTTCACCCTACAGCTTATGCAGAGATGCTTAGCGAAAAAATGAGAAAGGCAGGAGTTAATGTATGGTTGATCAATACTGGCTGGTCTGGAGGTCCTTACGGCGTAGGAAAGCGTATGAGCTTAAAATATACCAGAGCAATGATTACTGCAGCTTTAAATGGGGATCTTGATGATGCTGAATTTGAAGTGCACGATATTTTCGGTCTGGCTATGCCTAAATCATGCCCCAATGTTCCGGATGAAGTATTAAATCCGAAGAACACCTGGGAAGACAAAGACAAATACGATCAAACAGCACAGAAATTAGCGAATAAGTTTAATCAGAACTTTTCAAAATTTTCTGATTATGCGAACGAAGAAATCCTGGCAGGAGCACCAAAAGCTACCATCAAGGTATAAGAGTTTCTACCCTTATTTAAATCCCGGTTCATCAACCGGGATTTTTTTTGATCTTTAGCCTCATGAGACAGATAATCATTCTATTAGCCCTTGCTTTCAGTAATACTACGAATGCTCAAACCGGTAGGGCCGAAATTGAGCAAGCGGTTTATATTGGAAGGGATACTATTAGTGGCACGCTGCTTACAAACTTCCCTTTAACATCAAAAAATCTGAAGAAAACCCCGCTGGTAATCGTAATTCCCGGCAGTGGCCCTACAGATCGAAACGGGAATTCTGCAATGCTCGCCGGACCAAATAATGCTTATAAGCAATTAGCAGACTCCCTGTATTTATTAGGAATATCAACCTACAGATATGATAAATTGGGGATTGGAGCTTCCAGCACGGATATCGACGAAACAAAAATGAGATTTTCCTCCAATATCGATGTTGTTGCTGCCATATATGAAGAAATGCAGAACATAGGATTTAAAAATATCTATCTCTTAGGTCATTCTGAAGGAGCTTTAATTGCTAGCATGGCCGCACAAAGATTAGATACAGAAGGCCTTATCCTAGTAGCTGGTGCCGGAAGATCATTTATGGAAGTACTGGATGAACAGCTCGGGTTGCAGTTTTCTAAAGACATCCATACGTCTACGATGCATAAACTGGATTCCATTAAGCAGGGTTACACCATACAAAATAAGAATGTGATGTTGCAAAGCTTGTTGCGTAAATCCATTCAGCCGTACTTAAAGGAGTTATTAAATCTCGATCCGGCAGAGGAGTTAAGTAAGGTGGGTGTTCCAGTGTTACTCATTCAGGGTGAACAAGATTTTCAGGTTACGACCAAGGATCTGGAAACCTTGAAAAATGCCAAGCCTGATGCGGATGTAAAGCTTTATGCAGAAATGAACCACGTGCTAAAGGTGGTTAAATCGCCTCAGGAAAACCAGGCTTCCTACGCAGATCCAGACTTTAGACTGGAACCAAACTTAGCTGAGGATATTGGAACTTGGATTCTAAATTGATTACAACAATTCGTTGGCCAAATTCGCTAATTCAGAACGCTCTCCCTTCTCAAGACTGATATGTGCAAATAGCTTATTGCCTTTGATTTTATCAATTAGGTACGATAGCCCATTGGATTGTTCGTCAAGGTAAGGAGTGTCAATTTGATGCACATCACCTGTAAAGATGAATTTAGCATTCTCCCCCGCTCTGGTTATAATTGTCTTTACCTCATGTGGGGTGAGATTTTGAGCTTCATCTACGATAAATATTACGTTGCTAAGACTTCTCCCCCGAATGTATGCCAGTGGTGTAACCAGTAATTTCTCCTGATTTACCATATCATCAATCTGCTTATATTCCTTGTCAGTTTCTTTGAATTGGTTCTTGATAAACTTTAGATTATCCCAAAGTGGCTGCATGTAAGGATCTACTTTAGCCTTCATGTCTCCTGGCAAATAGCCCAGATCCTTATTACTAAGAGGAACGATGGGACGAGCCAGATAAATTTGCTTGTAACTTCTTCTTTGCTCCAGAGAACCGGCCAGCGCCAACAAAGTTTTACCCGTTCCTGCCACTCCACTTAAGGTCACCAGCTTTATATCTGGATTTGCAATAGCATGTAAGGCAAAGGTCTGTTCTGCATTTCTGGGTTTAATACCATAATAGCTTTTCTTCTCCAGCTGATCCAGTGAATCTTCCAAGGGATTATAGTAAGCCAGGGTGCTACTCTTATTTCCCTTTAGGATGTAATAGTGGTTGTTCTCAGGTTCAAAATCCCCGTGAGATTCCTTTACCGAATCGGCGGGAATGAAGCGTGATTTGTAGATTTTATCTATCAGACTTTGATCAAAATTATTTAGCTGGGTTCTTCCCGTGTAGAGTGCATCAACGTCCTTAATCTTTCCGGTTTCATAATCCTCCGCTACCACTCCCAGCGCCTTTGCTTTTAGCCTAAGGTTTACATCTTTGGTTACAAGAATTACCTGCTTTTCGATCTCCTCAGATGAGAGTTTAAGGGCTGCATTCAAAATTTTATGATCGTTCTTGGCTCCACCGAACACCTTTATGGCATCAACATGGTGGCTTTCTACATTCATAATGACCTTAAACTTACCCTGAGAACCTTCGTGCAAATCGATCCAATCCTGCAGGCCTTTATCGCCGGCTTTCTTGTCTAAAAATCGGATGAACTGACGAGCCTCATAGTTCTTTGTGTCGCCGCCCTTTTTAAATTCATCTAACTCTTCCAATACCGTGATTGGTATCGCAACATCATGCTCTTCGAAATGTAAGATGGAATTGTGATCGTATAGAATGACAGAGGTGTCGAGGACGAATATCTTCTTAAGAGCAGTTTTTCTTTTCTTCGTTGACTTGACCTTAATAGCAGGTGCTTGTTTTACCATGAACTGGAGATTGTTTTCATTTCAAATAACGCTCTCCGAATTTACTAATCCCCTGACGGCAGCCTATTTTTTGAAGCGCTAAATATCCACAAAGAAGCACTTTTCAACAGACTTGTGCTAATAACTCTGTATCAAGGGGATACGAGAATTGAAAAAGCTAGAGTTCCATTGCTGAGTCAGCATCTTACTCCTTTAAACCCTTTAGCTGGAATCAATTCAGGAAGCATGTTTAGAATATCTCCGCAGCTATGGCCCGAATATTATCCACCTTTCCCATGGAGTAGAAATGTATGGCCGGAACACCCGCAGCTTTTAGCTCTTTGCTTTGCTGGGTAGCCCACTCTACACCAACTTGCCTGACGGCTTTATTGTCCTTGCACTCAATAACCGATTTTATTAAGTCATCCGGTAAATCCACATGGAAAAAGTGTGGCAAAACACTGAGGTGCTTTTTAGTGGCAATCGGCTTTAAGCCTGGAATAATTGGCACCTCTATTCCAGCCGCGCGGCATTTATCTACGTAGTCAAAGTACTTCTGATTATCAAAGAATAATTGAGTGACGATGTATTCAGCACCAGCATCGATCTTTCGCTTCAAGTTTTCAATATCATTATTGATGCTGGGGGCTTCAAAATGCTTTTCCGGATACCCGGCCACTCCGACACAAAAATTACTTGGGGTTTTATTTAACAATTCCTCATCAAGATATATGCCCTCATTCATGTCGTAAATTTGTTTCACCAACTCATTGGCATAATTATGTCCCTTGCCATCCGGTCTGAAATAGGTTTCCCCTTTGATGGCATCTCCCCTTAGAGCCAGCACATTTTCAATTCCCAAAAAATTTAGGTCTATGAGCGCGTTCTCTGTATCTTCTTTGCTAAACCCGCCACACAATATGTGAGGCACTGCATCAATCTTGTACTTATTCTGAATGGCAGCACAAATTCCTACCGTCCCCGGCCTTTTCTTTATCACCTTCTGTTCCAGGAGATCATTATCCAGCTTCTTATAAACCACCTCTTCGCGATGGTAGGTTACGTTAACAAAGGGAGGTTTGAACTCCATCAGGGAATCTATCGTATCAAAAATTCTCTGAATATTTTGTCCTTTTAAGGGAGGAAGAATTTCAAATGAGAAGATTGGCTTTCCCTTTCCTCCCTGCAAATGATCAATGACTTTCATAACTTATCTAAACGAGCGTTGTTAATAGTTCAAACTTGGGCGCAACCACTTCTCTGCCTTCTCAAAACTTATTCCCTTGCGAAGTGCATAATCTTCCACCTGATCCTTTCCTATTTTTCCCAATCCAAAATACTTGCTCTCCGGATGTGCAAAATAATAGCCGGAAACGGATGCAGCGGGATACATTGCCAAACTTTCAGTCAAACTCATACCCAACTCTGCCGTTCCCAGCAGAGCAAATATGCTTTCTTTCTCAAGATGATCGGGACAAGCCGGGTATCCTGGCGCTGGCCTAATTCCCTGATACTTTTCTTTAATCAGTTCGTCATTGCTTAGACCTTCATCGGTTGCATATCCCCAAAACTCTGTTCTAACCTTTTCATGTAACCACTCCGCTAGTGCTTCTGCCAATCGATCTGCTACGGCTTTTGCCATGATAGCCTTATAGTCATCGTGGTCAGATTCATACTTTTCAACGAGCTTTTCAATGCCAATACCAGTAGTTACGGCAAAGCAACCTATATAATCTTTTATACCGGATTCTTTAGGGGCAATAAAATCACTTAAGGCCATATTAGGGGCTGTTCTGGCCTTTTTCGTTTGCTGTCTTAAAGTCCTGAATACTGCAAGTTGTTGATTATCAAGGTACACCTCAATGTCATCGCCCACAGAATTTGCCTCAAACAAACCAAAAGTTGCTTTGGCACCCAATAGATTATTCTCAATAATATGATCCAACATGGCGGAAGCATCATCAAACAAGATTTTCGCTTGCTCACCCACTACCTCATCATCAAAAATTCGGGGATACTTGCCATGGATTTGCCAGGTAAGAAAAAATGGCGTCCAATCAATATAGGTTCTTATTGCATTGAGATCAATTTGTTCTATGGATTTCACACCAAGGAAGGAAGGCTTTCGAATGACATCGTTAAAACTTAATTGGATACGATTTTGTCTGGCATCATCCAGGCTTAGATACTCCTTACTACTGGCTTTGTTCAAATAACCCTCTCTCAATTTTAGGTATTCTTGCTTGAGGTTATTTTGAAAAGCTTCCCTAGAGGCCGGATTTGATAAGGTTTGCGAAACCGGCACACTCCGGCTAGCATCATTTACATGTACAGCAATACCTGAGTACTCTGGAAAAATCTTCACCGCCGTGTGAGCCCGTGAAGTAGTAGCCCCTCCAATCATCAATGGAATATCCATTTTTCGCCGCTCCATTTCTTGAGCTACATAGATCATTTCATCCAGTGAGGGAGTAATCAGTCCACTCAGACCAATAACATCAACTTCCTCTTTAATCGCCGACTCCAGTATCTTCTCTAGCGGAACCATGACACCTAAATCCACAATATCAAAATTGTTACATGCCAGTACCACCCCTACTATATTCTTGCCGATATCATGCACATCACCTTTTACCGTGGCCAAAAGAATCTTTCCTTTCTTACCGCTATCAGTCTGGTTCTTCTTCTCTTCCTCCAGGTAGGGTTCCAGGTAAGCCACGGCCTTTTTCATTACCCGGGCAGATTTAACCACTTGCGGAAGAAACATCTTACCAGAACCAAATAAATCCCCAACCACATTCATTCCGTCCATCAATGGACCTTCAATCACTTCAAGTGCGGTGTCAAATCCTCCATGCGCCTCTTCAGCATCTTCCTCAATATAATCCACAATTCCGTTTACCAGGGCATGTTCAATACGTTTGGCTACGGGTTGATCGCGCCAGGCGGTGTCCTTAACTTTTGACTTGAGCTGACCTTCAAAATTTTCGGCAAAATCGAGTAATCTTTCCGTCGCATCTGCCCGGCGATCGAGCAAAACATCCTCCACCCGCTCCAACAAATCTTTCGGGATTTCTTCATAAACCTCCAACATGGTAGGATTCACAATACCCATATCCATCCCATGCTTTATACCATGATACAGAAATGACGCATGCATTGCCTCACGCAGAGGCTGATTGCCCCGAAAGCTAAACGATACATTACTCACCCCCCCGCTTACCTTCGCATAGGGTAAATTTTCTTTAATCCACTTGGTCGCTTCGAAGAAATCCAATGCGTTGCGTCGGTGCTCTTCAATACCAGTGGCTACCGGGAAAATATTCGGATCGAAGATGATGTCCTTGGGATTGAAACCAAGGCGCTCTGTCAAAATCTTATAGGAGCGTTCACAAATTTCTATACGTCTCTGGAAGGTATCCGCCTGTCCCTCTTCGTCAAATGCCATCACAATAACTGCGGCACCATAACGCATCACCAGTTTGGCCTGACGTATAAATTCTTCCTCCCCACCTTTTAAACTAATAGAATTCACAACGGCCTTGCCCTGAACACATTTTAGTCCGGCTTCTATGATCTCCCACTTTGAGGAGTCAATCATAATGGGCACCCTGGAAATATCAGGTTCTGATGCGATCAGGTTTAAGAACTTTACCATGGCCGCCTTCCCATCCAGCATGCCTTCATCCATATTAACATCAATGATTTGCGCGCCACCTTCAACCTGATCTCTTGCTACCTCGAGCGCTTCATCATATCGATCTTCTTTAATCAGGCGCAAAAACTTCTTTGAGCCTGTAACATTGGTTCGTTCACCGACATTTACAAAATTAGCGGCGGGTGAGATGTGTAGAGGTTCGAGTCCGGATAGTTTCATATTGCTGCAATCAATGTTTTGAGTAATTCTGAACTAAAAGTCAGGCATCTGCCAGGGCTGCTTGCTTCAATTCTCGGGGTTTGTAATTCTTAGCCAAATCGGCAATAGCCTTGATGTGTTCTGGTGTAGTTCCGCAGCAGCCACCGATGATATTGACCAGGCCTAAGTCCAAATACTCTTTGACTTGACTGGCCATCTGTTCGGCTGACTCATCATACTCCCCAAAAGCATTGGGAAGACCGGCGTTAGGATGTGCGCTGATATTAAATTGAGCATCGCGAGAAAGTACCTGTAGATAAGGGCGTAGCTGCTCTGCCCCCAGGGCGCAATTCAAGCCTACGGAGAAAAGAGGTGCATGCGATATACTTACCAAAAAAGCATCTGCTGTTTGGCCAGAAAGCGTGCGACCACTGGCATCCGTGATGGTTCCTGAAACCATAATGGGCAATTCACGGCCCAATTCGTCGAATAACTCCATCAAAGCAAATAATGCTGCTTTTGCATTCAAAGTATCAAATACTGTTTCTACCAATAAACCATCCACACCACCCTCAATTAAGGCATTAGCTTGCTCCTTATAATTGATCGCCAGTGTGTCAAAGTCAATGGCTCTATACCCAGGATTGTTCACGTCAGGAGAAATGCTGGCCGTTTTGTTAGTAGGCCCCATGGATCCAATTACAAACCTTGGTTTATCTGGCTCCCTTGCCGTAAATTCATCCGCCACTTCCCGCGCCAGGCGGGCAGCTGATAAATTTATTTCAGGAACAAGATCTTCCATGTCATAATCAGCCATGGATACCCTGGTACTGTTGAATGTGTTGGTCTCCACAATATCGGCACCGGCCTCAAAGTACTTGCCGTGGATTGCCTTGATGATCTCGGGCTGCGTAATACTTAGCAGGTCGTTATTGCCTTTGATATCAGAGGGCCAATCAGCAAATCGAGCACCACGGTAGTCCTTCTCCTCAAGCTTATAAGCCTGAATCATAGTTCCCATAGCACCATCCAGTACTAGAATGCGCTTTTTTGCTTCTTCTGACAGCCTGGCTTTTTTCATAGCATTTAAATTCTATCCAGAAAGTTACAAGGGAGATGAGCTGTTTCTCAACGGGCTTATCTCTCTCCATCATTCGGAGTGGGAAGTAGCACCCGGCTGGCCCGGGTTGCCAAGACTTCTGTGGGCCCAATCCCTCAGTCTTTCTGGATAAGTTATAGCAAAGTAACATTATAAAGTACTGTTCTACAACTGCATTTCGATAAACTGAAACCGTGAACACTAACATTTTCAATCACTTTAAATTCAGAAAATTCATTTGCAGCAGATTATATGGTTCTTTTTTAGGTCTATGAATTAGCGAGGTGGTGCCACTTGTCGAAAAGCCAAGCTTTAAAAGTTCTATTTTATACTACATTTGCTTTGAAAGTGGAAGGATTTGCCTGATTGCAACCACCTAAAAAAATGCTAAAGCGGACTGTTTTAGCTCTACGTTTGCTCTGCTCTTCTTTCCTTTTATTGAAACTAAAAAAACTGCAGAATGTCCTACCTATTCACTTCAGAGTCAGTATCTGAAGGGCACCCCGACAAGGTTGCCGATCAAATTTCCGACACCATTATTGACCATTTTTTGGCCTATGATGCTCATTCAAAAGTTGCTTGTGAAACTATGGTTACGACGGGCCAAGTAGTGCTTGCAGGTGAGATTAAATCCAAAGCATACGTTGACGTTCAGGAAGCTGCGCGTCATGTAATACGCAAAATCGGATATACTAAAGGTGAATATATGTTTTCTGCAGACAGCTGTGGAGTACTGTCCGGATTGCATGAACAATCAGATGATATTAACCGCGGGGTAGACAGGGGAACCCCTGAAGAACAGGGTGCGGGAGATCAGGGAATGATGTTCGGATATGCCACCAATGAAACAGAAAATTACATGCCTCTGGCGCTTGACCTCAGTCACCTTATTCTCAAGGTATTAGCTGAATTGCGCAGAGAATCACGTGAAATAAAGTACTTAAGACCTGACGCTAAAGCTCAGGTGACTATCGAATATAGCGATGACCATAAACCGCTGCGGGTTACCAGTATCGTAGTTTCTACGCAACACGATGACTTCATCGAACCTGCGTCAGACTCAGAAGCAGACCATGATGTAGCGGATAAAGAGATGCTGCAACAAATTCGCTTCGACATTAAAAATATCTTGATGCCTAGAGTAATTAGCTCCCTTAGGGCAGATATTCAGGCCCTGTTTAACGATGATATAGATTATCACATCAACCCTACCGGAAAGTTTGTAATAGGTGGTCCACATGGAGATACCGGACTTACTGGCCGGAAGATTATTGTAGACACCTATGGTGGAAAAGGTGCTCACGGAGGTGGAGCCTTCTCAGGAAAAGACCCCAGCAAAGTTGACCGTTCTGCCGCCTATGCTACCAGACATATTGCTAAAAATATGGTGGCAGCCGGTGTTTGCGATCAGATTCTGGTGCAGGTTTCTTATGCTATTGGCGTAGTGGAACCGATGGGGATATTTGTTGACACTTACGGCTCAGCCAAAGTGGATATGACTGATGGAGAAATCGCCCAAAAAATTGATCAGCTTTTTGACATGAGACCCGGTCTCATTGAACAGCGTCTCAAACTCAGGAATCCAATTTATCTTGAAACTGCGGCTTACGGACATATGGGTCGTGAACCACAAACAGTCACCAAAACATTTCAAGTTAATGGGGATACCATCACCCGGGAAGTTGAACTCTTTACCTGGGAAAAACTGGATATGGTGGACGAGATTAAATCTTCTTTTGGTCTGTAAGCATCAAAAGCCTTTAATAGCAATAAAACCTCTGCATTATGTCAGAGGTTTTTTTATTCATTACCCTCTAGCTCAAACAGTTCCGACACTTCACATCTAAACATTCTCGCCAGCTTTAGAGCCAGTACTGTGGAAGGAACATACTTTCCAGATTCAATGGCATGAATGGTTTGCCTGCTTACCCCAATAGACTGAGCAAGATCCTGTTGCGTCTGGTCGCTAAGTACACGATATTTCTTTACCCGGTTCTTCATTCAACCTGTCTTCTGAATTTAGCCAGTACCCAATGGTACCTCACGATGAATAAGAGAAAAATCCAGTATAGATTGAAGACCATCACGAAATAAAAAGTAAAATCATAGGTAAAAAGCAAGCAAAAAAGCACCAGTAAACCATTGACTAAAGTGGCCCATAGTAGGGACTCCAGTCTTAGTTTCATGATCATTTCATCCTCGTCTTTTTCTCGTGCAAATACCAAAAACATACAGCTTACCAGCAATAGCACGCCTACTATTTCATTAGCCATATTATTCTTAGTCAAGTTCATGATTTTAAATCCCTTATTGTCCTCGTCACTAAAAAAGGTAAAATCATCATGAAACAGACTTGGAACCTTGAATTCCAACCATTCTGGCTCGTAGTCTCCAAAAAACGTAAGGATCGCTAGAATTAATGAAGGGAAAAATAACCACCAACCTAGCTTTTTGTAAGTGTGCGGTAAGAGAAACTTAGTATTCATAATTGTAAAGTTTACTTTACCAAATGTAAAACAAACTTTACATACAATGCAAATAAAAAACCGCTATGGAAGCGGTTTTTATAATTAAACTACTGTCATCCAGCCATATGGATCTTCAACACGACCCATTCTGATATCGGTTAATTCTTTCTTTATGCGCATGGCATAACCGTCTTGAGGAGTGGGTATATCTAAATCTTCCCCTCTGAATCCTATACCTGAGATCTGACTAACTACGGCCGCAGTTCCCATACCAAATGCTTCCTGAAGCTTACCATCATGCGCCGCTTGAACAATTTCGTTTACACTAATAGGACGTTCCTCCACTTTTACAAAGCCCTTATCTCTCAGGAGAGTAAGAATGGATTCACGCGTAATTCCTTCTAAAATTCTATCACTAAGCGGTGGGGTTACAAAAGTATCGTCAATGATAAAAGCAATATTCATTGTACCCGATTCCTCGATTAGCTCATGGTTTTTGTGGTCCGTCCAAATCACTTGTGTATAACCTTTCTTCTTGGCTTCAGCAGTAGGGAAAAATGCACCCGCATAATTTCCGGCACATTTAGTAGAACCTACTCCCCCGGCAGTACTGCGGGTGTAGGTTTCCTCAACTTTTACTTTCACGGCTCCCGGGTAATACGGACCCACAGGACTGGTAATTATCGAAAAAATAAATTCCTCCGCCGGTCTGGCAGCTACAAATTCTGAACTGCCGAACATAAATGGGCGAAGGTATAAGGCATAACCATCTTGCTTGGGTACCCACTGCCTGTCCAGTTCTACAAGTTTTAACAAAGCTTCCATAAATTGATCTTCTGGAAACTCAGGCATAAACATACGTCGTGCAGAATGATTAAGCCTCCTGGCATTGGCCAAGGGTCTAAAGATGCCAATCTTTCCATCCTCTCTGTAATAGGCCTTTTGTCCTTCAAATATCGCTTGACCATAATGAAGCGTGTGTAGGGCTGGTGTAAATGAGATCGGACCAAAGGGTAATATCTCCGCTCCTTCCCATTTGCCATCGCTAAACTTGCTCATAAACATATGATCGGCGAAGTGCATTCCGAAGGGAAGGTTTGAAAAATCTACCTGATTAATTCTTGAAGATTCTGCCTTAGTAATTCTCATTCTGCTATCTTGAAGTGTCATATCCATGGGACAGTGATTCCGTGTTGTATATTTGCCCTATAATTTACGATAAAAAATGAAGAAATTACTTTCAATCGCGGTGATAGGTACAATGTTTTGGGGTTGCAATAATACTACAAACACGGCTGAAGATAAAACCGCTGAGCCTTTAGAAGAGGCAACTCAACTGGTTTCTTACAATTCTTATGGCGATTCAATATCACCTGATAATGCAATTTTAGCAAGCGAACTAATTGATATGATGGCTGGTAAGGATTCCGTGCCCGTTAAAGTAGAAGGTGCGATAAACGCTTCTTGCGCTATGAAAGGTTGTTGGATGAAAATGGATCTCGGGAATGATCAACAAATGCACGTTACCTTCAAAGACTACGGCTTCTTTGTGCCAAAGAATATGAATGGTGAAACGGCGATTATTGAGGGTTATGCTTCTGTAGACACCTTAGACGTGGCCTATCTGCAGCATTTGGCCCATGATGCCGGAAAATCGGAAGAGGAAATAGCCGCCATTACTGAACCGAAAGTAAGCCTTACCTATGTGGCCACCGGCGTGCTAATTGAAGAAGGAACAGGCCATCCGGCTGCAGAGGAAGCTAAGGAATCAGGAGAACAATCTGAAGGAGAAGAATAATGCGCTTAAGCAAAATAGTACCAGGCCTTTTACTGGTCTTAGTCGGTATCGCTGCCTGTAATCAGGAAGAAGCCAAAACCGATGATCAGGTTAAGAAGAAAGTGATCGTAAAGGAATCTTCAGATCCTGACATGTATGAGGCATCAGAGTTAGCAGCCCTCATGCGCAGTATGTATGACAGGAACCTGGAACTGGGCAAACAAATTGAAGCAGGAAATATTCCTTCCAGTTTTCCAGAGGATTTCTATACGATTCATTCTGCTGAAGCTACTCCGGGCATGTTGCACGATACGGTATTTTTTAAAAATATGGCTGCTCAGTATCTGGAGAACATGAAGAAAATCACCGAGGCGGAGACTAAGAAGGAAGCCAAAGTTGCTTACAACGACATGATCATGACCTGCGCAGGCTGCCATCAGGTCTACTGTCAGGGGCCGCTACCAACTATAAGAAAAATGAAGCTCTCTTTGAATGAAGAGACATCTGGTACTAACTAAGGATCAATCCCCAACATTCTATGTGCCGGAACTGGATGAACACTATCATTCGGTGCATGGTGCTTTAGCTGAGTCCAACCACGTTTTTATCAATGCCGGTTTAAAACCTGCCCATCAGAGAAACAGCGAAGTCAAGGTTTTGGAAATGGGATTAGGTACAGGCTTAAACGCATGGTTAAGCCTAAAATATGGCTATCAGAATTCTATTTCGATTCATTATCACGGTCTGGAAAAATACCCACTTTCTATTCCGGAAGCTGAAAGTATTAGCTTTGATAAGGATGAATCCGATTTTATTAAAATTCATCATTCAGCCTGGCAGAAGGAAATTGATATTACCCCAGGTTTTCGCTTGTACAAAGATCAGGTAGATCTTTTGAGTTTTACACCACGGGGTGAATATGACTTAATCTATTTTGATGCGTTTGCACCCTCCGCTCAACCCGAACTCTGGTCAGAAGAAATTTTCAGAAAGTTGCATTCCTGCATGAAAACGGATGGTATACTCGTGACTTATTGTGTAAAGGGCCAGGTCAGAAGAAATATGAAGGCCGCTGGATTTAGAGTTGAGAAAATTCCCGGACCACCAGGAAAACGCGAAATGGCAAGAGCTTTTAAAGCGAAATAACTTAATGTCAGCACCCGATTCATTTACCATTCGAATATATGGGCTGCTTATTCATCAGCAAAGAATATTACTTTCTAGAGAACGAATTCAAGGAAAGTTATATACCAAATTTCCGGGTGGCGGACTGGAGTTTGGGGAGGGGGTGATTGATTGCTTAAAAAGGGAATTTGAAGAAGAAGTAGGTATACGGATCACCCATTGGGACTTGTTTCATGTCAATGAGAACTACCTCTCTTCCGCATTCCACACCACAAAACAAGTGCTTACGATTTATTACAAAGTTTGGAGCGACCAGCTCAATCTGATTCAGGCTACCGGCGAATGTCCCTCCGATGAAGATTTAAAACACACAGACCAGGTTCTGTACTGGCTGGGAATGGACGATTTAGTTGAAGAGGACATTGCCTTACCAATAGATCGGGAAGTGGTAAGCATGTTGATCAAGCAGACTTAAACACCCACCTGGAACAGAATTTCAAAGCTGGATAAAGAAGTCCAACTAATATATCCGGTGATGTACCATATCATTAATCCGGGTAAACATCTTTTTTGGGCTCCAGTGATACCAGTCTAAGTCATCTAACTCACCTCCAAAAATCAAATATTGATCAAGCTGGTATTGTTTTATCTCCAGCAGTACGTGTTCCCTGAAATTCACCAAAGATATCCACCCATCATCAAGCTGATCAAACCATTCTTCGTAATAATCGGTATCACCGGCGTGGAAATTAAGCAGGTTTTCTCCGATCAGTATAAACTTATCAATGCCTTGATCCATAATGGGTTCCAGAACATCGCGCTTCAGGAACATGATGTCATTGTGTAGAACATCATTCCATTCACCAAAAAATTCTAAAACAGTATATCCCAACTCATAGTCTGCATACAACTGCTTCATGTAGAGGGTTTCCGGTCCAAAAAAATCCCACTGAGGATGAATAATATGATCGTAGATGGAATCTGTAAAATAAACCTCGGAGTTTTGATAGGCATAAAAAGGAGAGCGGATGTCTTCATTTGCGAGATACAATCCGCGCCACAGGTGATGTGGTTCAATATTATGCATTTAATAATTTAATTATTTCCAAAATCCTCGAACAAGTTTACCGGAAATTAATTCTATTTCATGAGAAATCATAGCTTCGATAAGAATGAAAGTATTAATCTCAGGAGGTACCGGTTTAATTGGTGGGGCGCTAACCAACCTCCTGCTTACTAAGGGATATGAGGTAGCCCATTTAAGCCGAACGCCTAATGCTAAATCGAAGATCATTCAATACCATTGGGATGTAGACAGGCAAGAATTGGATACCGACAGTCTTATCGATACAGATGTGATTATTAATCTGGCAGGGGCAAGTCTAAATCACCGCTGGACGCCTGAATATAAAAACATTATTCTGAGAAGCCGTGTGGATGGTACCCGCTTAATCCGTCAGAGTCTTAATGAGGTCACCCATCAGGTTAAATGTGTAATCTCGGCTTCTGCCGCCGGATATTACCCCGACCAACACAATAAAGTTTTCACGGAGAGTGATGATCCCGGCAAGGATTTCCTCGCTTTGGTGTGTGAGAAATGGGAAGCTGAAGCGCTAAAGTTTGAGAATCTTAATATCCGTACCGTGAGATCTCGCATCGGACTTGTGTTAAGTCCGGAAGGAGGCGCTTTGCCGGAAATTACCAGACCCATCAGGTATTGGGTGGGAGCAGCGCTCGGCAGTGGCAGGCAATTGCTTAGCTGGATTCACATCAATGATTTATGCAGAATGTTTCTCCACGCCATAGAAAACACTGAAATGCAAGGAGCTTATAATTTCGTTGGTTCGCAGGTAGTTACTAACCAACAACTCACTTCATCCATTGCCCATTCTCTGGGAAAAAAGATCATACTTCCGGCGATTCCCGCTGCGGCACTTAAACTTGTTTTGGGAGAAATGGCTGAAATTGTACTGCGCAGCAACGGACTTAGCAACCATAAGTTTACCTCAACCGGCTTTAAGCTTCAATTTCAGGAATTGGATGACGCACTAACGGACTTGCTGAAATAAAAAAGGCCCCACGGGATTCGTGGAGCCTTTAATACTTTAGTTTGCTCAGCTTACAGCTGATTGACGTGCTTGGTAAGGCTGCTTTTCAAGTTGGCCGCTTTGTTGGCATGTATAATGTTATTCTTGGCCAGTTTGTCTATCATAGAAAGAACCTCAGGTAGCTTAGCTGCTGCATCCTTCTTATCCTCACTGCTTCTAAGATCGCGAATTGCGTTACGGGTAGTCTTATGCTGATAGCGATTGCGATCGCGTTTTACCGCACTCGATCTAACTCTTTTTAATGCACTCTTATGATTTGCCATTTTTCCTTTACTAGTTGTAGCCCCTAGGAGAATCGAACTCCTCTTTCCAGGATGAAAACCTGGCGTCCTAACCGATAGACGAAGGGGCCCTTAATCAAAAGATCTTCTTCCCATTTTTAAAAGGGAGTGCAAATGTAAAGTAATAATCCAAATCTAACCAAGTGGTTACCTGATTTTTTTGTCAGTAGATTCCATGCGACTATAATAGCCCAATTCCACCTTTTTTGAGGTCTTAAGATGAAGTTCATTGCTGGTTTCCATGATCTCACGCACACTTACCAGCATTACATCGCGATAATCCGGAACGGTGAGGTCAAACTCAAGGCATTGTATAATGGCCGTATCAACTACTTTCTTCAAGGAAGCTTCGTTGAGTTCTTGTTGTGCCAAATTGGAAAACATAAATCCCAGCTGACGTTTTCCTTCCACGAAGAAATGTCCCTCCCGATTTATGAATAGTCTTCCCAACAGCACGCCCATATCCCGTGAACGGTTATACCTAAAACTATCTGCCAGAAAGTTGTAGATATTGATCATGGTAAAATACGCGCGACTCTCATCCTCCTTCACATAACTATTTCTCCAAATTGCATGCCCCTTGTCAAAAGTGAATACATTGGTTTGCATATTAAACAATAGAACGTCACCACTAAAGTGGATCTCACATTCATAGCTACTCTTATCCTTAAACGAAACCTTTACCGATTCGTCCACCTTACAGATATCCTCAGACAAAATCTCCGCAATTTCCCTTACGATCTTCTTCAATTTATCGAAATGTCCACGCGACTCTCGAAAGATCTGCTGTTTAACCGAAGCCTTAGTGGTCAACAGCTCCATGATTTGAGGATTGCAGTCTACTTTAAACATAATCAATAGGCTTTTGCAAATATTACACGGCTCTTTGAAGGTTTGCCGGTTAAAATACAATTCCCTTCTTCAGGTTCCTGTTCTAGAGGAATACATCTAATTGTGGCTTTGGTAAGATCCTTTATTTTATTTTCTGTCTCAGTCGTTCCATCCCAATGTGCCAATAAAAAGCCTCCCTCCGCTTCTAACAAACGTTGAAATTCATCCCACTCATTCACCTTTACGGTATTCGACTCCCTAAATTTCATAGCCTTCCGGTAGATATTGTCCTGCATTGCCTTCAGCGTATCGCCAATCATTCCCACTACCTGATCTACGGCAATGCTTTGTTTCTCCAGTGTATCTCTCCGGGCTACTTCCACCGTGCCATTTTCCAAATCCCGTGGTCCAATTGCGATTCTCACGGGCACACCTTTGAGCTCATACTCGTTAAACTTCCAACCCGGCTTGTGCGTATCACGATTGTCGTACTTCACAATAATTCCAGCATCCTCCAATTGCGTTTTTATTTCGGCAACCTTTTCGTTTATAGCTTTCAGTTGCTCTTCGCCGCGGTAAATAGGCACAATTACCACCTGGAACGGAGCCAACTTAGGTGGCAACACCAAACCATTGTCATCAGAATGCGTCATAATCAAGGCACCCATTAACCGGGTTGAAACACCCCATGAGGTTGCCCAGACATATTCCTCCTTCCCTTCTTTGGTAGCATACTTTACATCAAAAGCTTTGGCAAAATTTTGACCCAGAAAATGACTGGTACCTGCCTGCAAGGCTTTTCCATCCTGCATCAAAGCCTCAATGCAGTATGTTTCCAGGGCACCGGCAAATCTTTCGCTGGGCGATTTTGTACCTTTTATAACCGGAATCGCCATAAACTTCTCCGCAAATTCGGCGTAAACTTCTAACATCTGCTCTGCTTCAGCCACCGCTTCATCTCTGGTGGCATGAGCGGTATGTCCCTCCTGCCATAAAAACTCCGCCGTTCTGAGAAATAACCTGGTCCTCATTTCCCAGCGCACAACATTCGCCCATTGGTTAACCAGTATCGGCAAATCCCTGTAACTCTGAATCCATTTTTTATAGGTATCCCAAATTATAGTTTCACTGGTTGGCCTTACAATAAGTTCTTCTTCCAGCTTGGCCTCTTCATCCACTACCACGCCGCTACCATCTTCTGCATTTTTTAATCGGTAATGCGTTACCACGGCACACTCTTTGGCAAATCCTTCAACATGCGAGGCTTCTTTGGAAAAGTATGATTTGGGAATGAACAGCGGGAAATAAGCATTTACATGTCCCGTAGCTTTAAACATACGGTCAAGCTCAGCCTGCATCTTCTCCCAAATAGCAAATCCATATGGCTTGATAACCATGGATCCACGCACTCCGGAATTCTCTGCTAAATCTGCTTTGACAACGAGTTCATTGTACCATTTAGAGTAATCCTCTGCTCTTTTTGTGAGGTTTTTAGCCATGCTTTAATAACTTGGTATGGAGTTTGTTTTTATGAGGTTGACAAAGCTAAATATTTACTGCCCCTTAAAACCACATTGTTATGAAAAAGTTAATTACATCCCTGATAGCCATCGCTCTAATAATGGTGAGCTGTAATAGCAATAAAAAGGTATCCTCTAGATACGATGATGGCATTTATTACAACGCCAACAAATCGGATGAACCTTTCGGTTTGGATGACGTGCGTGTGGAGGATAGTGAACCGGTAGTCGTAAATAATTATGAAGAAGATCCTGATGATTTGGATTATTATGATCCTAATGATTCAGATCCCGAATACTACAACCAGGCCTCTTCTGCAGGAGTGGCGGGCACTACAGTAATTAACAACTACTACACACCAACCTACCGCCCGGCAGTAAACAACGGTTTTTATTGGAATAGCTGGGGAGGCTGGGGCGTTTCCATGGGTTTTGGCTTTGGATATGGATGGGGATATGACCCATTCTTCTACAGTCCTTACTGGGGATGGAATTCCTGGTGCGGGCCTGGTCCATACTACAGACCATATTATCGCGGATATTATGGAGGCTACTATGGTGGATATAATTCTTATTGGGCAGGTTACAATCACGGTTACTGGAATGGATATAATGACGGCTCATTTGGTGGAGGATATTATGGAAGAAATGTGGCTTATGTAAGAAGCAATAGTTTACACTATCGTACCAATAGTTACAACGCTCGCGCAAGAAGCTCGGCTTATAATAAGTCTAGCCTTGCTGCCAATGCTGGAAGAACTTATTCCAGAAGCAATGCTGGCCAGAATGTTTCTACCGGCAGAGCAAATGCTGTTAATCGGTCTAGCCGAACTGCGTCTCGATTTAGCAATGAAAATATTAGGCCCACCATTGAAAGTACTCGCAGAACTACTAATTCAAGGGTTTATACGGCCTCAACTCAGGGTGGCACCAGCAGAACTAATGTAACCAGTGGTGGTTCATCCAGGAGCAGAGCCTACACTGCTGACAGCTACAACTATGTTAGAAATAGGACAAGCTCTGCAGCCAGAACAACCAGCAGTACCCGTGCAAGCAGCAGCACCCGTTCCGGATCTACCAGGCCTTCTGGTACCAGAGGTGCAAGTGTGAATTCTCAGAGAACCACCAGCACCAAGGGCAATACGAATCGTGCTACACGTTCCGATATTTATGTTCCAAGCAGCACTCGTACCAAGCAGTACTCACAAGGACAGTCACGCAGTAAAACTGAACAACCCAGTCGCTCTAACATCAGATATCAGGCGCCTGCGCGGAGCAAGACCAATACACGTCAGTATAGCCCCTCACAATCCAAGCAGCAGTATAAGTACACGCCCAGCAGGTCAAATTCAAATAGTAGATCCTATAAGAGTCCTTCGCGCTCTTCCACTCCTTCTTACCGAAGCGGGAGTTCAAGGAGCTACTCCTCTCCATCTCGCTCCGGTGGTAGCACCAGGAGTTCCAGTCCTTCCAGATCTGGTGGAGGTAGCCGTTCAGGAGGATCTTCCAGAGGTGGTAGTCGCGGTGGACGATAAATAATTAAGACTGATATCATGAAGAAGTTACTCCTGGTTTTAGGTCTTAGCATATTCTTTGGGAATTTACACGCTCAGACCATAGAGAACATAAATATGTTGAACACCCGAGGTTTGCATGGCACGGCAAGATATACTGCCATGGGTGGAGCCTTTATGGCTCTGGGTAACGATTTTTCGGCAGTTCACATCAATCCCGCAGCGGCGTCTGTCTTTAGACAGGGATCGGTTGGTATTTCTGCCGGGTTTCAAAATCAGTACGATGAAACCAGCTTTCTGAATAATACGAATCGTAGTTCCAACTTCAGGTTCCTATTTGAGAATGCTGGTTTTGTGAATAGCTTCGGCAAATCAAAAACCCCCTTTGTACTTTCTGTCAGTGTGAATAAAATGGCGGATTTTAATTCCAATTTTACGGTAAGTGGGATAAATGAATATAACCCTGCAACGGGCAGTGGCATTACCCTCGGTGAATACTGGCTAGCCGGTGTTACTGACCTCACCATTGCACAGATGGAGCGAAATGGTTTTTTTGAAGAGGCTTCTGCCGCGGATGCAGGTGTACTGCTGGTTGATTCCTTGGGAGCTTATATATATGACTACTGGCCAGATGATGCATCGGATGTTTCTTACACCTATGAAGAGCGAGGGTATGCGGACGAATTACAAATTAGCCTGGGAAGCCGCTTTAATGATCGCTTTTTCTATGGCCTCTCGTTGGGTTTTCCATACATGAACTACAGCAATCGAACCAGGCTTTCTGAATCGGGCTTTGCAGACTCAAGCTATATTTCATCCTATCAATTAAATCGATCCAACGAGGTGTATGCCAATGGCTTTAATGTAAAGATTGGTTTTATTTTGAAGCCAATTCAAATGCTTCGTATAGGTGTCTCTTACCAATCACCTTCCTGGTACAATGTGAATGAAATATATTATTTAAGTGTGGATGGTTACGCCAACAATGTACGTGAACTTGGTACAGAGTACGTATTTGACAATATCCGATACGGACTGGCTACTCCTTCGATATACCGTGCTGGGGCTGCTCTAGTGCTTTTCAGATCCTTAATAGTGAGCCTCGATTATGAATTCACTGATCCAAGCAATATTAATCTGAGCAGTCGAGATGGTGAAAACTACCTGGCAGCTGAACAGGATTACATCGAAGCTACTCAACCCGCTCAAACAATAAAAGCCGGTACTGAATGGAGGATCGGACCGATGTTTCTCAGAGGTGGGATCAGATATACACAATCTAATTTTAAAGAACCGGAGTTGTATGTATCCAATCTATTGCAATATAGCCTGGGAGCAGGCTTTGGCAACCGCGACTTTAATATAGATGTAGCATACACCCTTGGTACTTATACCAAACAACATTTCGTTCACCCATTTCTCGGTGACAATTTAGACGGTAATGGCTTGGTGAATCCAGCGAGGGCAACCGTAAATAATGACATCTCCAAAGGAAACCTAATTGTTAGCGCCAGCATCAACTTCTAATCTGAATAGAATTATTTCATTTGAATACTTTATCGAGCCGGGATTTTCCCGGCTTTTTGCATTCCTAACCTGAGATAAATCACAGTGCTTACATTTGGACTCCCAAAAATTACATCATGAAGAAATTATTGTGGTTGCTGATAGCGGTATTCTCTCTGCCGGCAATGGCTCAAGAACAGGAAAAAAGTGCTTTAGAAAAACTGAGTGTTTCTGGCTTAAGCTTCAGAAATATTGGTCCGGCTTTAACCTCAGGTAGGATTGCAGATTTTGCGGTAAACCCAACCAATTTTAGTGAATACTATATCGCGGCAGCCAGCGGTGGTGTATGGAAAACATCTGATCACGGAATTACCTTTAAACCAATCTTTGACAGCAAGGGCTCCTACTCTATCGGCTGTATCAGCATCGCCCCCTCCAACCACAATATAGTGTGGGTAGGCACAGGAGAAAATAACAATCAACGCAGTGTGGCCTACGGCGACGGCGTATACCGCTCTTTGGATGGCGGCAAAAGCTGGAAGCACATGGGTTTTAAGGAATCTGAGCATATTGGAATGATTAGTATTCATCCTCAAAACGCTCAAATCGTTTATGTTGCTGCCTACGGACCCTTATGGAGTTCTGGTGGTGAACGCGGCATTTATCGCACCACAGATGGTGGTGCCAACTGGGATCTGATCCTTGAAGTTTCAGAACATACCGGATTTAACGAAATTCATATGGACCCTCGTGATCCCAAGGTATTGTATGCTACTGCTCATCAGCGGAGAAGGCATGTTTGGACCTATGTTTCCGGAGGACCAGAATCCGCAATTTATAAAAGTACCGATGGCGGTGACACCTGGAATGAATTGAAAAATGGAATTCCATCTGGGGATAAAGGAAGGATTGGCCTGGCTATATCTCCGGTTAACCCCGATAGAATTTACGCTATGATTGAAGGGCATGGAGTTTACCGCTCCGATGATCGCGGGGCATCCTTTAGCTTTCTGAATAAATACAATACCAGTGGTAATTACTATGTGGAACTGGTTCCCGATCCAAAGGATGCGGATAAAGTATATAGCCTGGATACCTATTTGCATGTAACCACTGATGGGGGTAAAAGCTGGCAAAGGGTTCCCGGACAGGGCAGGCACGTGGATGATCATTGTTTATGGATAAATCCTCAGGATACCAGACATATGATAGTAGGCTGTGATGGTGGTATTTATGAAACTTATGACGAAGCCGGAAGCTGGCAGCACAAAGTCAACTTACCTGTTACGCAATTCTACAGAGTAAGTGTTGACAATGATGAGCCCTTTTATAATGTTTACGGCGGCACACAGGATAACTTCAGCCTGGGTGGCCCCTCACAAACCATCAACAATCGCGGTATTGTAAACTCAGATTGGTATGTAACCAACACCGGTGACGGATTTGAAAGTCAGGTAGATCCAGAAAACCCCAATATTGTCTACGCTCAGGCACAATATGGTTGGTTGGTAAGATTCGACAAGCAAAGTGGGGAAAAATTAGGTATAAAACCTTTTCCTGGAAAGGATGAACCGGCATATCGTTGGAACTGGGATGCACCCTTGTTGATCAGTCCACACGACGCTAAAACGCTCTATTTTGCAGCTAACAAGCTATTGGAAAGCAATGATCGTGGAGAAAGTTGGCGTGAAATAAGCGATGACCTAACGCAACAAATTGACCGTCATACCTTACCGGTGATGGGAAAGATTCAAAGTGTAGATGCCATTAGCTATGATCGTTCAACTTCTAATTATGGCAATATTGTAGCGCTAGATGAATCGCCACTTAAAAAAGGCTTAATTTATGTTGGCACGGATGATGGCCTGATTCAGCGCACCGAGAATGGTGGTGAGGAGTGGACCAAACTATCGGAATTCCCTGGCATTCCCACGAACACTTATGTGAATCAGGTTCTTACTTCAAGGTATGATGAGAATACCGTGTTCGCGGTGTTCAACAATCATAAGAATGGAGATTTCAAGCCCTATATTCTCAAGAGCACCAATAAAGGAAAAAGCTGGACGAGTATTAGTGGAAATTTACCGGAGCGCGGCAGTGTATATTCCATTCAACAGGATCATGTAAAAAAGGATTTGCTCTTTGCAGGAACCGAATTTGGTGCTTTCTTCACTATTGACGGTGGGGAAAACTGGAAAAAGCTAAGCGCGGGACTGCCAACGATTGCCATACGAGATATCGATATCCAGAGGAGGGAAAATGACTTGGTACTAGCAAGCTTCGGTCGGGGTTTTTATATTCTGGATAATTACACGCCGCTGCGTGAATTGAGCGATGAAGTACTGGCGTCGGACGGACATTTCTTCACAACCGAGGATGCTCTCATTTACCTCGAAGCTCAACCTTTAGGATACAATCGGTCAGGATTTTCTGGCTCTGCCTATTACATGGCTGATAATCCACCTGTAGGAGCGGTTTTCAGATATTATATCAAAGAGGCTCCTACTTCTTTAAAAGCCAAAAGGAAGAAGAAAGAAAAAGAAATAAGAAAGGAAGATGGCGAAGTGGAATATCCCAGCCTGGAGGCACTTCACGCTGAAGATCGCGAGGAGTCCACCTATCTATTATTTGTGATTAAGGACGCCGAAGGAAATGAAATCAGGCGTTTCACCAAATCTGTCGGAACTGGTATTCAGCAGGCTGTTTGGAACGGGCGCTATTCTGCTCGTGCCGGCATCAATACCCAGGGAGAACCCATGACCAATGCCGGAACAGCAAATTTAGCACCTGCTGGCACCTACAGTGCAGAGATATACCTGAGTGAAAATGGACAGATTAAACCCTTAGGGTTATCGAGTAGCTTTGATCTGCAGTGGCTCAACAACAATACTCTGGTTACTCAACAACCCGCGGAGCTACTTGCATTTCAACAAGAAGCTGAAGCTTGGCGGATGAAATTATCGGCACTTCAGAACTACAGGCGTGATACAGAGAAAAAACTGGGTCAGCTCAAGGCGGTCGCTCGCAACACACCCGGAACAGACCTGAACTTGCTGGATAGCTTGAGAAGCCTGGAGATTAAGCTAGTGGACTTGAACGTAAAGTTGAATGGTGATAAGAGTTTAAGCAGCCGGAATATTGATACCCCGCCTTCCCTTTCTTCCAGAATGAATACGGTTGGGTGGACCTCCTACAGTTCAACTTCCGCTCCTACCGGTTCCCAGAAAAAGAATCTTGAAATTGTAAAAGAAGAATACACTCCTTTGCGAGCTTCCTATTTGGCGGTGGGCCAGAAGATTGACGCCATCGCTTCGAAGCTGAGTGAGCAGGGTGCTTTGGTGCCAGAAGCCGATCTTCCTGAATAAGAAGAATAGTGCATTGAAGGACATTTTTTGTCGTACTTTTGCGAACCTTTTTGGAAGTTAGGAATTAGCTATGTGTAGCTAAGTTTCAGCTAATTAAGAAATGATGAGAAAGGTAAAAGAAAACGAGCTCGCGGTAAGGACTGATGATATAGGGGACGCGCATGTGTCTAACAACGCTGAAACCCCCATGCGGGAAGATGCATTTGACCTGTCAGATGAGGAGAAGATTGAGAAGATCCGCTTCCATTTCAATGAGATTATGCAAACTCTCGGACTTGATTTAAAGGACGATAGTCTCAAAGGCACACCACTGCGCGTAGCAAAGATGTTTGTAAAGGAAGTTTTTGGAGGTTTACATCCGGAAAGAGAACCCAAGGCAAGCACTTTTGACAATAAGTATAAGTATGGCGAGATGCTGGTGGAAAAAAACATTGTGGTTTACTCCACTTGTGAGCATCACTTCCTCCCTATTGTTGGTCGGGCTCACCTGGCTTACATCTCAAATGGTACGGTGATCGGGCTTAGTAAGATGAATCGCATTGTAGATTATTTTGCCAAGCGCCCACAGGTTCAGGAGCGTCTTACCAAACAAATTGTACAGGCCATGCAACGAGCGCTTGGCACCGATGATGTTGCTTGTGTCATTGATGCTAAACACCTATGTGTCAATTCACGGGGTATTAGAGATATTGACAGCAGCACCGTAACCGCCGAGTTTGGTGGTCAATTCAAGAATGATGCTAAAAAGCGTGAGTTTCTGGAGTACATTAATATGAAAACAACCTTTGACGTCTGAAAACCGAAGGTAATTGCATGGCTCTCTACGAACAGCAAGATGTTTATGTAACCAATTCCTTAAGCCGGAAGAAAGAAAAATTCGCGCCGCTTAATCCTCCCTTTGTGGGTATGTATGTTTGTGGGCCCACGGTTTACAGCGACGTTCACCTGGGTAACTGCCGTACCTTCATATCCTTTGATCTCATATATCGCTATCTATCACATCTGGGTTATAAAGTGAGATATGTAAGAAACATTACGGACGCTGGTCATTTAGAAAATGATGCTGATGAAGGGGAGGATAAGATCGCTAAAAAGGCACGTTTACACCAGCTTGAGCCCATGGAAATTGTGCAACAATATTCGCTGGGCTTTCATGAAGTGATGCGTCAATTTAATACGATTCCTCCTAGTATTGAACCCACCGCAACCGGCCATATTGTTGAACAGATTGATGCAGTAAAACAAATTCTGGAGCAAGGTTTGGCCTATGAAGTAAACGGTTCAGTTTATTTCGACGTTGAGAAATACAATCGAGACAATGATTACGGCAAACTTTCTGGCCGAAAGATAGAGGAGTTAATCAGTGGCACCCGTGACCTCGATGGCCAGAGCGAGAAGCGCAGTCCCCTGGATTTTGCCATATGGAAAAAGGCCTCTCCCACGCACATCATGCGCTGGAATTCACCTTGGGGAGTGGGATTTCCCGGATGGCATTTGGAATGTTCAGTAATGAGTACCAAGTATTTGGGGGAAACATTTGATATCCATGGAGGTGGTATGGATTTGAAATTTCCCCACCACGAATGTGAAATTGCTCAGAATAAAGCCGCCAATGGTACGGATGGAGTAAGATACTGGCTTCATGGCAATATGCTTACCTTAAATGGTCAGCGTATGAGCAAATCTACGGGCAACACGCTTAATCCTGACGAATTGTTTTCCGGTGACACCGATAAGCTTGATAAAGGATTCACCCCAAGCGTTGTAAGGTTTTTCATGATGCAGGCGCATTATGGCAGTCAGCTAGATTTTAGTAACGATGCTCTACTGGCCGCGGAAAAGGGCTATATACGATTGATGGAGGGCTATAAAAAGTTGCAAACTTTGAGTCCGGAAGGGCAATCAGATTTTGATGTTTCAACTTGGCGTCAGAAGTGCTACGATGCTATGAATGATGACTTTAACAGTCCTATTCTTATCTCTCATCTCTTTGATGCAGTGAGGTTTATAAATAGTGCAGTGAATGGTCAATCCGGTTTAAGTGAGGAGGATTTGGATCTCTTGAAGCGCACGTTTGAAGCTTTTGTGTTTGATGTCTTAGGTTTGGAAAAACCAGCAGGCACCGGAGATTCTGAAATACTTGAAGCCGCCATGGAAACCTTGATCTATTTAAGAAATCATGCCCGTGCTGACAAAAACTGGGCTTTAGCTGATCAAATTCGCGATAGACTTGCTGAAAGTGGTATTCAGTTAAAGGATGGCGCAGATGGCACAACATATACGTTGAAATGAGCCTCAGTCTCAACAAAATACTGGCGTTTCCTCTTATTCTATTGGTGAAGATATATCAGTTGATGATCTCTCCAATTTTACCTAACTCTTGCCGGCATACCCCCACTTGTTCTCAATATGCTATTGAGGCCATGAAGGAATGGGGGCCTTTAAAAG
Organism: Owenweeksia sp.; assembly: GCA_965229445.1. Taxonomy (GTDB): domain Bacteria; phylum Bacteroidota; class Bacteroidia; order Flavobacteriales; family Schleiferiaceae; genus Owenweeksia. The sequence continues at coordinate 1,037,015 of OZ245876.1, read as the reverse complement.
GCGGGTGGTTAGGTCTAAAAAGACTGAGTAAATGTCACCCCTGGGGTACTCATGGTTATGATCCGGTACCTCGAAAAAATATAAAATCTGAAAATTCTGTTTCATAAACACGCTAAAATGAGAATTACCCAATTTCCAATCTTAGGCTTAGCAGCCCTGTATATCGCTGGTGCATGTAATCAAAGTGGACCTGTAGAAGAAGCAATTTCTGATCTATCCGACAGTATCATAGAAGTGCCATCAGACACGCTGGTTTTAGAGGGGGAGACTCACCTGAAGAACATACGCCAGTTAACCAATGGAGGGGATAACGCGGAAGCCTACTTTTCTTTCAACAACAAAATGGCTGTTTTTCAATCAAATTATAAGGAATGGGGCGTGGAATGTGACCAAATATTTTATTTCAACATCGAAGAAGACAATATGATGGAAGTCCCCCCTACCATGCTTAGCACTGGTATGGGCCGAACAACATGCAGCTATTTCATGCCTGGGGATACTAGTGTACTCTTCGGCAGCACACATCTCGGTCATGAAAACTGTCCACCGGAACCCGGTCAGGAAGCAGGCTATGTTTGGCCCATTTATGAGGACTTTGACATTTTTGTTTCCGACCTTCAAGGAAACCTTATTGACACGCTCACCAATACGCCCGGATATGATGCTGAGGCTACTATTTCCCCTCAGGGAGACAAGATTGTATTTACCTCTACCAGAAGTGGGGATCTGGAATTATGGACGATGGATATTGATGGTTCCAATCAGCAACAGGTTACTACTGGCTTAGGATATGATGGTGGAGCTTTTTTCTCTCCCGATGGAAAAAAGTTAATTTTTCGTGCTTCTCGTCCAGCCACACCTGAGGCTCAGCAGGAGTACAAGGAATTGTTGGAAAGAGGCTTGGTTAAACCTACCAATATGGAGTTATATGTCTGTAATGTAGATGGTTCTGATCTTCAGCAGGTAACGGATCTTGGAAATGCAAATTGGGCGCCTTTTTTCCATCCTTCTGGGGAAAAGGTAATCTTCTCATCTAATCACAAATCCAAAAGAGGATTTCCTTTTAATCTTTTCATGATTAATCTGGATGGTACAGGCTTGAAGCAAATCACTTTTGATGAGCAGTTTGATTCCTTTCCAATGTTCAGCTACGATGGTAAAAAGCTGATTTTTTCCAGCAATCGTTATAACGGTGGCACGAGAAATACCAACTTGTTCATCGCTGATTGGGTGGATTGAGAAAAGTTAGCACACAACCTTTGAGGTTTACTAAACCTCAAAGGTTGTCTCCCGGTTGCCTCCCATTTACTTTGAACAGACGTATAGAATTTCCCCCTCAGGTAAGCGGTATCTATCAAATAAACTGGGAGTTAGCTTTGTAGAATAGTCAATTTCCTGTACCTTAAAGCCAGCTTTTCTTAGTCTTTCTGGATAGTCACGCCCGTGGAGGCGCACATGATCGTATTGTCCAAATCGCCGTTTTCGCTCCTCAGGATCTTTTAAATCGGGATCCTCATCCGTTATTTCCAAATTTCTATCCAGGGGGACCTGCATGATTGCCAATCCACCCGGAGTTAATACTCGACAGAGCTCAGACATACACTTGATATCATTATAGACATGCTCCAGAACGTGATTGCATAGAATAACGTCAAATGAATTATCAGGATACTGGATATCATGTATATCCATTTTTACATCAGCGATTGGTGAATCAAGGTCGGCAGTGAGGTAGTCCAGGTTTTTCATCTTGCGAAAGCGACCATAAAAACATTGTTCAGGTGCCACGTGCAACATCTTATGATCTGCGGTAAAAAAATCTGTTTCTTCCTTGAGATACAACCAGAGTAACCGATGTCTCTCCAAAGAAAGACTAGCCGGTGCCAAGGCATTATCGCGCTGCCTGCCCTCATATCCATAAGGAAGCATTTTGCGATATTTCCTACCATCAATCGGATCCTCGAAGGTATCACCACTATAGAATGATGCCAGAACCGGACGGACAATATAGCTCAAACGTATAAGCAAAGGGCGGGGAATCGCCTTTAAGGCAAAGCGAAAAGCGGATTTAATCATGCGTTTTGAACAATTCCGAGCGCTTCATAGATATAATCAAAACTTGAAAGTATCTCCGGCTTGCCGTTAACAATGGCCACATTGTGTTCAAAGTGAGCCGATGGTTTACCATCGGCCGTATTTATGGTCCAGCCATCCTTTAACTGCACAACCCGGTGAGTACCCATATTAATCATAGGCTCAATGGCCAGTACAATACCTTCCTTAAACTTTTTTCCCCGTCCTCTCATGCCATAATTAGGCACCTGAGGATCTTCATGCATTTTTTTCCCTATACCATGACCAACCAACTCACGAACCACGCCGTAACCATGCTCCTCAGCATGCTGTTGAATGGCGTAGCTAAGATCACCCATGCGGTTATTGGACCTAAGTTGCTCGATACCTAGATAAAGACATTCTTTAGTAACCTCAAGTAATTTCTTCGTGGCTGGAGCTACTTCACCAATTTCAAAGGTATAGGCGTGGTCACCATAATAAGCGTTCATCTTTACACCGCAGTCAACGCCAACAATATCTCCGTCTTCCAAAGGCCGATTCGTAGGTAACCCATGCACTACCGTTTCATTCACGGAAAAAATAAGCGTATTGGGGTAGTCATAGAGACCAAGAAAACCCGGCTCACCACCATTATCGCGTATAAACTCATAGGCTCGTTTATCTATCTGTAAGGGTATAGCACCAGGCTTCAGTTCTGAAGCCACCATTCCCAGAGTTTTGCTGACAAGCAGAGCTGACTGCCTTATAAGCTCAATTTGTTCCTTCGATTTATACTGTATCATTTAAATCCAAAAAGCCCTTTACGTTTTTTCTTAACTCTCTTCTCCAGATGATCCATGGATTGGCCACTAATCTTCTGATAGATTTCACCCCATCCCGGGAAACCGCCAAAGTTACGATCGTCAATAAAAAGATCAGCGTGGATCTTTCGGCTGGCTTGAGATTGATCAAAATCTTCTTCCGGGTAACTGTTATTAACGGCATAGAATTCAATGCCCTGTTCTCTGCAAAATTCTACCGCCTCCTTTAATGCCCTACCGCTGCGGTAGGTCCACAAAATCAGACGGTGTCCATCATCCTGCAACTTGTGCAAGGTTTCCAGAGCAAACATCATCGGCTTACCAATTTGTGGATACTTGTCTTCCACTATGGTGCCGTCAAAATCTACGGCTATGAGTTTAGAACGTTCATTTATCATCCCAGTAAGGATTTTCCTGTCATCGTAGGGGGTTGTTCAATTTTCATAAGATCTAGTAAGGTGGGTGCAATATCGCCTAACTTTCCTTTTTGGAGTTTACCGCGAAAATGTCTGCTCACCAGAATAAAAGGAACAGGGTTAGTGGTATGTGCCGTATTAGGCGAACCATCCGGGTTTCTCATTACTTCCGCGTTCCCATGATCGGCAATTATGATGATATCATAATCATGTTTTAAGGCTGCTGTAACTACCTCTTCAACACAGGTATCCACTGTTTCACAGGCTTTCACCGCTGCTTCAAATACTCCGGTATGACCCACCATATCAGGATTGGCAAAATTCAGACATATGAAGTCAAACTTATCCTGATTAATTTCATGAACAACTTTATCACGCACTTCAAAGGCACTCATCTCTGGCTGCAAATCGTAAGTGGCCACTTTAGGTGATGGACACATTATTCGCTCTTCACCTTCAAAGAGTTCCTCCCGGCCACCGGAAAAGAAAAATGTAACATGTGGATACTTCTCTGTTTCTGCTATTCGCAATTGAGTTTTAGAGGCATTGGCCAATACCTCACCGAGAGTGTCCTCTAGATTATCCTTCTCCATGATAACATGGATGCCTTCAAACTCTTCGTCGTAGCGAGTCATGGTTACATAATGAAGATCGAGCGTCTTCATATTGTATTCTGGAATATCCTGCTGTGTTAAGGCCATGGTAATTTGCCTTCCTCTATCAGTACGAAAGTTAAAACACAAAACCACATCACCCTCTTCAATTACTCCTTCCGAACAGATCATTTTAGGTAAGATGAATTCATCGGTGACTCCGTCCTTATAAGACTGGGCAATGGCCTCTCCCGCGCTCTTAAATGATTCACCTTCACCCCTTACTAATAGGTCATAAGCCTTTTTCACCCTCTCCCATCTCTTATCTCTATCCATAGCGTAATATCTACCCACCACAGAAGCTATCTTTGCGGTGCGGTTGGATAAATGATTTTCAAGATCCGCGATATACGCTGCTCCGGAATTTGGATCTGTATCTCGTCCATCAGTGAAAGCATGAATATAGACCTGCTCTAAACCAAAATCATTGGCAGCAGACACCAAAGTTTTAAGATGATCGATATGAGCATGCACTCCACCATCAGAGACTAAACCGATAAGATGAAACTTCTTAGCGTATTTTTTGGCATATGCCATGGCTTCGATCAACACCTTTTCTTGCGCAAGGCTACCCTCCTCACACGCCAAGTTGAGTTTAACCAGATCCTGATATACAATCCTTCCAGCACCAAGATTCATATGACCCACTTCGCTGTTTCCCATTTGACCTTCAGGTAGGCCAACATGCATTCCGCTGGTTAAGAGTGTAGAGCTGGGATAACGAGCGGGTAAGGAATCCATAAAGGGAGTGGAAGCTGATGCCACCGCCGAGATACTTGGATCGCCAGTAACACCCCATCCATCCAGGATCATTAACATGGTTTTTTGAGACATATGCTAAGGATGAAAATAAGGTTAATCTGAGATTTGAGGGTACAAAGGTAGCTAAACCTAAGAGTAGATTTTATCTCCAGGAGGTGGGGATTTATCCAGGGTAAAACAATAAATGTTGCACATTTTGAGCGCATTCTATCACTTTATCGACAAAAAAAAATCCAATTGACTGTAAATCTGTACTTTTAGGAGGTTCAAACCGCTTAACCTTACAAAATCATGTCTTTTTTCGACCGTTCTTTTCTTAAATCAGAACAAGTTTTCAGTAACTTTTGCAATAAGATAGTTGAGCTCGTGCCTGCGATTTTCGGCCTTTCTCTTTTCTTATTCCCCACCTTTCACTCTGCTCAATCCAGTGATTTGAGCAGCTACATTATTCTGGCAGGTGATCCCTCCTGTTCTGGCTCAAATTGTGGTGTTGTACTGCAATCACAGGTGGATGTAAACTCTGGAGCTATTGGCAGTTATAATGATATAAACTTCCTGGCTCAGGCAAGTACCTCAGGTTCGATTTACAGTAGAGAAGCCATTATCTTGATGGCTAATGCCGATGTTGGTGGCGACGCATTTGCCGCAAACATCAGTGCCAATTCAGGCAACATAGTAACTGCATCAACCAATCCTACTTTTGGTGGAGATATTATAGTCAATGGAGATATTGACCTATCAGGTGGCAGCGTGGCTGGAAAAGTGGTACATCCTGCGGGAACTAACTACAGCGGACCTCTACCGGGTGGAGGGGAACAAATCAGCACACCTACTTTTAACAGTCTTCCGGTTATGCCGGCTCCGCTGGTTTTTCCTCCCGCCGGAACCAACAACATTAGAAATACGGAAACCATAAGCCCTGGTAGTTTTGATTTGCTCAGATTAAAAGGTGGCAAGACCGTTACCTTTTCCGGTACCGGAGATTATGTATTTCATAAAATTTACAATTCAGGTAATCACAACACCTTCATTCTGGACTTTCAAAATGACCCCTCCGGTGTTATTAGAATTCTGGTGCACGACGATGTCAACCTAGGTGCCATGAAAGTGCAGTTTGTCAACGGAGGTGATCCGAGCAGGGTTTATTTGGAGACACATGACGCCACTAACGGTAGAGCCTTCAGACTTGCAGGTGCCGATTTTGGAAACGGCGAGTATTCTACATGGTATGGGACTGTCTATGCGCCCTATGAATCTATTGTGGTAGGAAATGGTTCTCCCTTTGTTTTTAAAGGTGCTTTACTCAGTGCCTATAAGGTAGAAGTAAAAAAACACGGTGAATTACACCATGTCCCTTTTGGTACATGCAATCCTGCCTCTTTAAATCTACAATTGGCTGCTACTGATAGTATTGAATGCAATGAGGGTTCGATTAGTTTAAACGCCACCGCAAATTCTGGTTCATTCAGCTGGAGTACCACCGAAGGCAATATTGTAAGTGGGGGTAACACGTCTAGTCCTATCGTAGATGAACCGGGCTATTATGTAGTAAGCGTCACTGCGAGCGGATGTAGTGCAACTGACAGTATTCTGGTAACAGAAATCAGTTGTATCGATCCCTATTATCCTGCTCCGGAAAATGGTAAAACAGATAACTCCATCGGTTCGGAATTGGGTCAATTAGCGACCAACAGCAACTTTCAGGATACCAGCGAAATAGTGTATCAAATCAATAACGATAGCGTTTTCATTGAAATAATCGCCATCCAGGGACAGTATCAGGCACTTTTAAGTTTGCTTCAAACTCCAGCCTACGGATTAACTAAATTGATAGACAACGGTTTAAACACATTAATTATTTCGGGACTTTATCCCATAGCTAACTTGTCTAAACTGGACAGTTTGCCGAATATGGTAAATTATGTAAGGCCGCTTATTCCCGGGATACTTAAAAGAGGAGTTGCCGTAACACAGGGAGATGCCACCTTAAATGCACCATTTGTACGTGGTGGCTTTGACGTAAATGGTGAGGGAGTTAAAATCGGTGTAATATCTGATAGTTATAATAAACTTCCAGGCAATCCGGCACAGACCAACATTTCTAATGAAGACCTGCCAGGTCCTGGAAACCCCATTAATGGAGAAGCAGTGGATGTCTTAAAGGAATATCCCTTTGGTGGCGGAACTGATGAAGGCAGGGCAATGCTTCAAATCATTCACGATATAGCTCCTAAAGCCGAACTTGTTTTTAGAACTGGTTATGTTAGTGCCGGTGATTTTGCACAAGGTATATTAGAGCTGGCCGCAGATAGTTGCGACATAATTGTTGATGATATAACCTATATAACTGAGCCATTTTTATCGGATGGGGTAATCTCCCAGGCGGTTAATACGGTGGTTGGTCAAGGAGTAACATACTTCTCTTCTGCCGGAAACTTTGGAGACAATGCCTTTGGATCGACCTTCAATGCGGTACCGGCACCAGGAGACATTGTAGGCAGTGCCCATGATTTTGGCGGTGGTGATGTGTATCAAAGTGTATCACTCCAGCCGGGTAATTATCTCATGGTATTACAATGGCAGGATTCCATATACAGTATCGGCCAAACTACTACGGGAACCAACAACGATCTGGACTTTTACCTCACGGATGATCAGGGTAATGCCCTTTTTGGGTTCAACAGGAATAATCTAGGTGGTGACCCTTTGGAAATTATGCCCTTTGTAGTAAAAGAGGCTACCCAATCTAACATCCTAATAGTTAGGGCGGCCGGAACGGATGCGGTGCCATTTAAACTTGTAATTTTCAGAGGTGGGCTCACCTTTAATGAATATAATACCGGCACCAGCACGATCATTGGACACCCTAATGCAGAAGGAGCCATAGCCGTTGGAGCGGTGAGATATGACAACACCCCGGCTTATGGAATTGATCCCCCGGTGCTTGAAGACTTCTCATCTATTGGCGGAACACCGGTGGGAGGAATTGTAAGAAATAAACCAGATATATGTGCACCAAATGGTGTTAACACGACCGTAAATCTAGGAGCTGGAGACTACGAAGGTGATGGATTGCCCAACTTCTTTGGCACTTCGGCTGCTGCCCCTCATGCTGCAGCGGTAGCGGCGCTGATTCAATCAGCCAAGCTGAAATTTGAAGGCACGAAGGTAGCTCCCTCAGAAATGAGAAACATCCTAACCAGCTCAGCCATCGACATGGGTGCGCCCGGTTTTGACTTCGAGAGTGGCAATGGCTTTATTCAAGCTGACGTGAGCCTATTAACCATTGCAAGTCCCAACCCGGTGATCTATTCCATCACTTTGCTGGATACAACCAAAACTCCCGGCGTAGACACCATCACCATCAGAATTGAAGGGGATTTCTTCACTGGTGATACAAAAATTCTTTTGCGAAATGACACTTTAGGTTCAACCACCACCAGTTCTTCAACCATTGAGACTGAAATTCCACCTTTTACCGGTAACCCGCCGGTGACAGCCTATAATGACCCCATCACCAGTTCATTATTAGATGGAGGAGTCTCTAATGATAGCCTTTATTTGTTTGGTACGGTGCAAAAGAAAAATGTGCAGGTTGTGATGGATGATCTTACTAAATTTTATGGAGAGGCCTTGCCAGCACTAACCTACCAGGTACTTATTGATAGTATACCCATTGATAGTACTAGTTACACCTTGGCTGATCTTGGTTTGGATAATATGAATATCTATACTACTGCCCATTCACTGAGTAATGTGGGTATATATCTGATTAGAGCCACCCAGAGAGTGTTAGATTTATCAGACCCGATAGATGCAGGTATCAATGATCTCTTTACATGGGAATTCATTGACGGCCAGCTAAACATTGAAAAAATGCCACTTACTATTTCAGTAACGGATACCACATTGGAGTATGGTCAATTAATCAGTGATTTTGCCTTCACCTATGATTATCCAGATTCACTAGTAGATCCCACAGATAGCCTGGCTGTATATGATTCCATCTTTGTAAATCACGTTGCCAATATCGCCGATGCTGTAGTGTTGGTAAATGGAAAAGCCAAGGGCGAATACTTAGCTTCTGGCAGGGTGCTGGTTAATGGCGATGTAGATAAAAGAACCTATATGGCCAGTAGCCGGGTATTGGTGAATGCACGACCCTATGCCAATATGAATGCCCTCGCGAATGGCTTACCAGATACTACCCAAGTGGTGGACATTTCGGCAGAATCTATTTTTGATTTTGTGGACAGTCCGGATACCGTAACCATGTCTAATGCCTACACCGCAGAAGGAGCAAACAAAGAGTATGTGGCATCTAGCAGAGTATTAGTTAATGCCCTTGAGTTAGCTTCTGGTCGTGTTCTAGTTAATGCAGTTGCCGAGGATGGAACCAAATATGTCGCTTCCAGCAGGGTATTGGTAAACGCTGTACCTATTATAAATGCCCAGGTAGACGGAGCTGGTGACTATGTGGCTTCGGGCAGAGTGTTGGTAAACGGATACCCCATTGTAAATGGACAGCCTGTAAATCAAGATAGTAGCGAGATTGTACTAATTCTTGATGAAGCCGATGCTGATACTAATTTAACCGATTCGATATTCCCATTCTTCCCGGTAAATATGGTCTTAGGGAATTCCGTTGGCAGTCATCCTATTGTTCCGGCTGCCCTTTACAATCCGAATTTTAATATCTCCTATGAATTGGGAACCCTAACGGTTACACCAGCTAGCTTGGAGCTTAAAGCGGACAGCGTGGTTACAACCTATGGTGACAGCGTGTTGTTTAATTACACAACCGATGGTTACCAATATGTAGATTCAGCGGAAAATGTCATTAAAGGACCTCCGGTTTACCGTTTGTTGGATAGCGCAGGAAATATGGTTTCATCTAATCAGGTTGATGCTGGTGTGTACACCATTGTACCTGATAGCCTGGATTTGGGTGATACGACGGACTATGTAGTGACTTATATAAATGGACAATTAACTGTGCTTCCAGCTGAACTAAGTGTAACTGCAGATTCATCCAGTGCGGTTTATGGAGATCCGATAAGCATACCCTTAACCTATGACGGATTTAAATACGGCGATGATCCCAATAATGCCATAAGCGGTGGTCCGGTGATAGACCTCTATGATAGTGGCAGCTCATTATATACGGATCCCGAAGTAGAGGTTGGAAGTTATATGGCAATGCCGAGAGATCTGATACTGAGCATGCCCGGAAACTATAATTTGAGTTATTTCAGTGGTCCTCTGACTATTACCAAAGCGGACCTGCAGATTACGGCTTCAGACACCGTAAAATCTGAAGGAGATCCCAATCCGGTCTTCTCACTAAAATACTCGGGCTTTAAGTACAACGACGGTCCGGCTGATATTACCCTGCCCACCATAAGCACTACAGCCACATTGAACAGTCCTGCGGGAGTGTACCCAATAAGCTTAAGTGGAGGCTCAGCCATGAATTATCAATTGCAGTTGATCAATGGCAGTATTACAGTTCTGGATAAAAATACCTTGAGTGTTAAGCCGGATACCATCGGAATTCGCAAGGGTTCCACGGCAAGTAATTTCACCTATCAGCTGGATGGGAATTTGAATCCTGGAGATGTGGTCGTTTCAGGACCAAGCTTTGCAGTGAACCCGTCCAATTATAGCTCAACACCTGGTGTATATGATATTGTACCCTCTAATTTGGTAGTATCCAATCCGACGGCTTACAATATTAATTATGAAAACGGAAAGCTATATGTGAATCCCTACGGATTCTGGGCTTATCATATTCGAGTGGGCTATGTGTGTGTTGACACGGTGGTAAATCATCCATCAGGATTCAACTGGAAGGTCACATTCTTCTATAAGAATTACAATAGTACCCCGCTGTATATTCCGCATGACCCCGGTTATAATTCCCTAACCGGTGCCCCTCACGCTGGAAGTCCACCCGAGGTGTTTGAACCGGGCATCGGTTATTTCGACATCTATTTTGACGGTAGTGACTTAAAGTGGCGCGTGTCTTCTTACTCATTATTTAGAAGGGTTTGGAGGAAAAAAACCGTGAGCAGCAATTCCTATAAGTGCTTTGGCTACTATTTTGATGAGGATGATGCACCTGGTGACTCAATCACAGATCAGGGCATGTCTGGTCATGAGTTAGCCACCAAGCCTATGGACTTTTCCGAAGGCATGAGCGCTCCGGAGATATTCCCTAACCCGACAACTGGAATTCTATATATCCTGCCTGCCGAATTGAAGGACCCAACAGACTATACCATTCAAATTATGGATGCTAGCGGTAGGTTGCTAGAGAGTAGTGCTGGCAGCAGCTTTGAAGGGAATCTGATTAAAGTTGATCTCAGAAAGATGAGTTCAGGTATGTATCTTATCCAAATAAAAGATGCTGAAAATACTTTTTACTTTAGAGTTGCCAAAGATGAGTAAAAATGAGAGAGCTTGAGGGCTAATCACTTTTCAAAATTTATCGTATCCATAGGAATCGCACTCATGTGCGGTTCCTTATATTCTGCTACCACACCCCTGGACAGTCTCAATAAATTTATTAGTGCTGCACCTGAGGACAGCACGAAGGTGGATGCTCTAATTGCGGTTAGTTCTGCCTATTTTAATATTGATTTGGATCTGGCTATTCTGAAAGCTGAATCTGCAGTTACACTGGGAGAAAGAATTGGGTATCTCAATGGTGTTGGTTATGGGCTGAAGAACATAGGCATAGCCCACTTTATTAAGGGGGATTATGTGGAAGCGGTAACGGTTTGGCAACAAGCTCAAGCGGTATTTGATTCTATTGGCAATGAGGTAGGCGTAGCCAATATGCTCTCCAACATAGGTTCGATCTATACAGTTGAAGGAGATTATGCCAAAGCTCTTGAATTTCACCTCCGATCCTTAAAAATTGCGGAAAAGGCCAAGGACAGCTTAAGAATTATTACGGCTCTGGTAAATATTGGATCGGCTTACAATGATAGAAAAGCAACGCATGACAAGGCTTTAGAGTATTCAAAACGTGCCCTGAAAATGGCCGAGGCCGTAAAGGATCGTACCCCTAATATCAACAATGCGATATCTACTTCTGCCGTCAATATTGGCGAGGTTTACATGTCGCAACAAGAACCTAAAAAAGCCGTAGAATACTTTAAAAAAGCCATTAATGCCGCAGAAGACCCAGACGCTAAGGTGTTTAACTATGTTTCCATGAGCAAGGCTTATAGAATGGAGGGTGATCTGGACAGTGCCTTTACCATACTGGAGTTGGCCCTGGAAATGACTCGTGAATTAAGTGCACCTCTAAATGAAGCCTATGCATTAACCGAGTTGGCAAAAACATACAAGGATATTGGTCTTGAAGACGAGGCTATTGGATATTACAAGCAGGCAGTCAAGATATCCAGAGAGATCAACGCCTTAAAGAAACTTGAGGAAGCTTATGGCGGTTTAAATTTACTATACGCCAGTAAAGCCGTTTATGATAGCGCCTATGTCTATCAAGGTTTATACATGGCTATTAAAGACACCATTTACAATCAGGCTACTGAGAAGATGTTGAATAGCCAGATGTTTAACTTTCAGATTGAAAAGAAACAGGATGAAATAAATCTGCAGAAAAAAGACCTTGAATTAGCGGCTTTAGATATTAGAAAACAAAAAGTAATCAACGGTCTGGTAGGGGCAGGAATGCTGTCGGTAGCAGTCTTCTTGTTCATTGCCCTCTCCCAGAAAAGGAGAATAAGTAAAGAAAAAGAACGCAGCGAAAGTTTACTCCTTAACATCCTTCCTTATGAAATTGCCGAAGAACTAAAGGAAAAGGGCGAATCTGAAGCTAAACACTTCGATCTGGCCACGGTATTGTTTACGGACTTTAAAGGTTTTACCGGACTGTCTGAAACGGTTACCCCTTCTGAACTAGTGGAAGTCTTGAATTACTATTTCAAGGGATTTGATCATATTATCACTAAGTATAAAATAGAAAAGATTAAAACCATTGGTGATGCCTACATGGCGGTGGGTGGATTGCCGGTTCCTAGTAAGGATGCACTGCGCAATGTGTTGCATGCTGCTTTGGAAATGCAAGAATTGGTAAATAAGACCCAGCTGGATGGCCAACAACAGCACGCAAACAAGTTTAGCATGAGACTTGGCATCCATACGGGTCCAGTGGTAGCCGGCATAGTTGGGGTAAAGAAATTCCAGTATGATATCTGGGGAGATACTGTTAATACTGCGGCTAGAATGGAGAGCAGTGGAGCGGTTGGACAAGTGAACATCTCTGGTGATACATATGAAAAAGCAAAGGATTTTGAAGAGTTTGAATTTGAGTATCGCGGAATGGTAGAGGCAAAGGGAAAAGGCAAAATGAAAATGTACTTTGTGAAATTAAAGGAGGCCGATGCACCATCAGATACGTCCCATCGCCCTAGTACAGATTAAGTTAACAGGTCAAAAGTTTTAGCGGCTGCTATGGATTATCAAAAGGCTATTGATTTTATACTTGACAGGCTTAAACAAGACTTGCCGCCTGAACTAAAATACCATGCGGTAAAACACACCGCATCGGTCATTCGCAATTGCCGGAAAATTGCCGGAGCGGAAGGTGTCTCTGGTCGTGATCTACAATTGTTAATTACCGCCGCCGCGTACCACGATTCAGGATTCTTGAAATCATATGAGCGCAACGAACCACAGGGTTGTGAAATAGCTAAGGAACACTTGCCAAAATTCGGCTTTTCAGAGCATGATATCAAGGTGATTTGCGGAATGATTATGGCCACCCAGCCCCCACAATCACCAAAAACCAAGCTGGAAGAAATATTATGCGACGCAGATTTATTTTACCTGGGTGGTGATCAGTATGACGAGATCGCCGATACCTTATATGAAGAGCTATTTCTGCACGGGAAAAAAATGAGTGAGAAAGAATGGCTTGATTTACAAATAGAATCCTTAGAAAATCATCAATATTTCACCGAGTACGCCAAACGTACCAGGGATGCCAATAAACAAAGTATTCTGGATTACTTGCATCAGCAGAAGCTCAATCGATATCGCAAGTCGGGAAGTTAAGAGTGGCAGGTTAATATGGGTAAAGAAACTTTGTTAAGGAGAGCATTTTCTTTATCGGCTTTGCCAAACTTTTTGTTTTCCTGAGAAACTTCGGTCATGATTGCCAAAAGATCCATTTCATGTGTTGAGGCGAAGTCTAAAGTTTCCTGGGAAAAGCCCTCACTTAGCGCTCTTGATCCTTTTTCAATATAATCATATTCAATCCTGGTCTCCGCCAAATAGGCCTTTGCTTCCTCAACATTTTTGGCGAGCTTTTCATCGTATCCCGCTCCCGGTCTTCTGATCTCAAAGATGTGAATTACCCCATCATCAGCCACCATCGAAGCCGTTTGTTGCACTTTAATCAAATAATTGTCATGAGGTGCTACGGGCATCAACACATGTTTAAAACCACCTTCTACTGTTTGGGTGTAATCGCTCACTACCAGGCAGGCTGTTTTGATCTTTTGAACCAGGCGATAAATATTGGAACCAAATAAACTTTGTTTTAGACCTGATTTACCATGGGTTCCCACGACTACTAAATCAGGCTTAAGGTCAAGACATATTCGTTCCACCTCATTAAAGAGATTTCCCCGGCCAGTGATGCTCTCTACCGCTACATTAAACTGCTCGGCCATTTGTTCATAGCTACTTAAGCGCTTAATCAGCTGATCTCCTAAATCAGAATCTTTGGCCACAATGTGACAAACTGTAATCGCCGCTGATTTCCACTTGGCAATGGCAACAGCTTGCTCCATTGCTTTAGATGATGTATCGGTAAAGTCAACCAGGCAAAGTATCTTGTCCATATAAGGTGAAGTTATGAATTGGTTTGTCGCTTTTGAAAGTATAAAATATCCTCAGATGACACAATTATCCTTCCACTGAATTTGCCCAAAGAACTTAGGGCGTGTCGCAAATTCAAGCAATGGTCAGTTCATCAACTGATTATTGTCATAGATATCAGAATTTCTATGAACTAAATTCGGGCTTTGGTGATTTCTGAATAATCTTTACTTTCAGACATTATGGGTGAATTCAAAGTTTCAGATATAGGCAAAAGGGAAGGCAGAGCCAAGTTTATCAAGAACCTCTTGGATGATCTGGAATGTTTGGAGTATATCATTCGTGAGCAAAAACTCGAAAAAGAACCTATACGCATTGGAGCGGAACAGGAATTTTGTCTGGTTACGGATCAATGGAGACCGGCCAAAACTTTTCAGGAAATTTTAGACGAATTAGACGACCCACATTTTACTACGGAGCTCGCCCAATACAACCTGGAAATAAACCTCGACCCCCTTGAACTTAAATCCTCATGTTTCTCCATACTCGAAGAAAACCTAAAGGGATTCTTGAACAGAGCAGAAGTTGCAGCAAACAAGTTTAATAGCAAAACATTACTCACAGGTATTCTGCCCACCATCAGTCTAAACGAATTAGAGCTGGAATACATGACCCCTGCTGATCGCTACTATATGTTAAATCAGCGAATTAAAGAATTAAGAGGTAGTGATTTTAATATAAAGCTAAAAGGTGTTGATGACCTGGGAATCAATCATGATTCGGTACTTTTTGAAGCCTGCAACACCAGCTTTCAAATGCATTTGCAGATTCATCCAGATGATTTTGTTTCAAGTTATAACTGGGCGCAGGCCATCTCCGGACCGGTGATGGGCATTTCAGTAAACTCTCCCCTACTTTTAGGAAGGGAATTGTGGAGTGAGACAAGAATCGCCTTATTTCAACAAAGCATAGACACTCGCTACTCTTCCTATGCTCTAAAAAATCAGGTACCTCGGGTTACCTACGGCAATGAGTGGTCTGAAGGCTCAATCTTAGATATATACAAATCTGATATTGTGAGACATAAAGCAATTCTCGCCAGGGAAATCAATTCTAACTCAAAAGAAGATTTAAAAGCGGGTAAAGTGCCTAAGCTTGAAGCTTTGTGTGTATTCAATGGTACAATATATCGTTGGAATCGGCCTTGTTACGGCGTCGGAAATGGTAAGCCTCATCTCCGCATTGAAAACCGGTATATACCCTCGGGGCCCAGTATCCTTGATGAGGTGGCCAACTTTGCGTTCTGGGTCGGGCTAATGCACGGCAGGCCTAGAGAGTATGACGAGATGGCTGATAAAATGGACTTCAGAGATGCCAAAAGTAATTTTCTAAAAGCGGCAAGGTTTGGTAAGCAATCCGTGATGTTTTGGAACGATGAGCATGTTTCTATCAGAAACTTGGTAGAACGGGAATTTCTGCCTCTGGCAGAACAAGGGCTTAAAAAAGTGGGAATTGATAGCGATGATATTGAACGTTATCTGAAGGTCATAGAAAAACGTACCGCCAGTAGAACCGGCAGTCAATGGATGATTAAGAACTTTCGCTTTTTAAGTTCAACCTTAAAGACTGATGACGCCTTAATGGGTCTTACCAAACATATGCATAATACCCAGCAGAAGAATATTCCCATACACGAATGGGATGACATTGAGGTTAGAGATTCTGCTCATGAGCACGCTCATTTGGTATATCATATTATGTCGACACAACTGATAACCATAAATGAAAAAGATTTAGCAGAATTGGCAGTAAGAATAATGCAATGGGAAGATATTCATCACTTGCCGGTGGTTAATGATCAGGGAGATTTAACTGGCCTACTAACCTGGACCCACATGCAGAAATATGAGAAATCCACAGAAAATCAAGACAAGCTTAACGTATCCGATATTATGACCCACGACGTCTTCACCGTGAGACCCAAAACAGAGATCTCCTCCGCCATCAAAATCATGAAACGCCACGAATTTGGATGTTTGCCAGTAGTCACAGATCGGGAATTGGTGGGAATAATAACCATTGAAGACGTAATCAAGTTTGCCAATGATTAACCTGCACCACAAGCAGTTAAATAAAAGCATTTCCGTTGGTAGAATCATTGGCCACCTCCAGGGTACAGAGCCTGGTCCATGCATAATATTCACAGGAGGTATTCATGGTAATGAGCCTTCTGGAGTATTTGCGCTCAAGAGATTGATGGAAATTTTTGAAGGCAAGCAGCACTTGTTAAAAGGAAGCGTGTATGCCTTGTCTGGAAATCTTGGCGCCTTGGAAAAGGGAAAGCGATTTTTACATCAGGATTTAAACCGATTATGGACTGCTAGTCGAGTGTCGGAAATTCAACGAAACAGTGTTGAGGCCAAGGATCCGGAGACAATAGAAATGCTGGACCTTTATTACACCTTTGCGTCGATACGCGAACGTGAGCCTGGTCCCTTTTACTTTATGGATCTCCATACTACCTCAAGTGAAAGCTGCCCATTTCTCACCGTTAATGACAGCTTGTTAAACAGAAAATATACAGCACAGTATCCGGTTGCGGTAATTTTAGGCTTGGAAGAGTTTCTAGAAGGACCCGTGCTAAGTTTTGTAAACGAACAAGGATTTGTGGCCTTTGGATTTGAAGGAGGTCAGCACGACAGTGAGGAAGCACTGGATAATCATGTTGCATTTTGTGTACTGAGTATGGTCTATACAGGCATTCTTAACTCGGAGGACATCAATTTTGAGAAATACTATGAACAGCTTAGTAAGGCAATAGGTCCACCGCAAATCTTTTATGAAATAGCTTCCAGGTATGCCATTCGTGATGATGAAAGCTTCAAAATGAAACCTGGTTACCTCAATTTTCAAAAGGTAAAGCGTGGAGATATTTTAGCCGCAAGCAATGGCAAGCCCGTCATAGCTGAACAGGATTTTAGAATATTTATGCCATTGTATCAACCTCAAGGCCATGATGGGTACTTTGGTGTGAGGCCGGTGCCAGGTATTTTATTGAGATTATCGGTAATCATGAGACGTCTCAGACTCGATCGATTGATTAGCCTGCTACCCGGGGTGAGATGGGCCGATAAGAAAAGAACCTCACTGATTGTAAATAGGAAAATAGCCAGATTCTTCACCAGAGATATTTTCCATATCATGGGCTATCGCAGCCGGGAACTCACCAAGCATCATCTGATCATGAAGAACCGAGACGCCCGGGCCCGTAAAGAAGATTACAAAAAAGCTCCCTGGTATTAATTAAGAATCACCTTACCACCTTCTTATCCTGAATATTCCTAACTTAGTTTAGTTAGACTATTTCGCGGTTAGCGATATAGCGTGAAGTTATAATCAGCATGTCACCTATTGCAATTCAATATTATGCCACCCCTCTCGGTAAATTAATCCTAGGATCTTACGGCAAAAACCTATGCCTATGTGATTGGGCCACACGACGCAATAGAACCAGCATTGACAAGCGGATTAGAAAAGCTTTGGATACCCGGTACAAAGTAGAGACATCCAAAGTTACCGACGAGGCTATTGTAGAAATTGCAGCATACCTTGAAGGAAGTAAAACTGAATTTCTAACCAGGTTAAAATTGATTGGCACAGAGTTTCAAATCAGGGTTTGGACAGCACTTAGAAATATACCTTACGGAGAAAGTTTGTCTTATTTGGAACTGGCAAGACAGATCGATAAGCCTGAAGCAGTGCGTGCCGTAGCATCAGCAGTAGGAGCAAACGCGCTTTCAATTTTTATTCCCTGTCATCGGGTTGTGGGCGAGGATGGTGCTCTCACAGGCTATGCCGGGGGAATTGACGCCAAAAGAAGCTTGTTGAATCTGGAATTCAATGTTATTGGCCAACAGTATCAACTTTTTAAGTAGAATCTCTAATGGCTTATAATAAGCTACTCAGCCAACGCATTGCAGACATGCTAACTCAGAAACACATCATTTTTGAAGAAAAAGTGATGATGGGCGGTTGGACTACCATGGTGGACGATAAAATGTGTGTTGGTGTCATAAAAGATGATCTTATGGCCAGAGTAGGACGTGAGGAATATGATCATCTCTTGCAAACGAAATTATGCCGACCAATGAACTTCACCGGTAAAGAAATGCGCGGATATTTATTGATTTCCGAGGCGGATTTATCTGCCCGTGAAGACCTAGAATTTTGGATTGACAAATGCCTGGAATTCAACCCTCGCGCTAAATCCTCCAGGAAGATATAAGTTTAACGAATAGTTTGGTGAGCAGTATTCAATACCATTCACCTAAGGGGTGTTTTTCATAATTGTAGGTGACCAACTCAGCCTTTTCCCATTTTTTTTGCTTCTTGCCATAAATTTTAAAAGATGAAATTACTCGCACCAGGTTCTCGCATCAACCACCCTGAATATGGCAAAGGCGTTGTCACCAATGTCACCAGTATTCATTACTACGTCAGCTTCATAGAAAGCGGGGTGGAAACAATTGATATAGATGACAATTTTGAAGTAATTGAAGCCTTGGAATACGATTTGGATCTGGTGAGCTTTTATGAAGTTGAGACCAGTTTAAAGAAACTCCTCGAGCGTTGGAGTGACATTACTCCCAGGGTGAAGATTGCTGATCGCTGGAAAGGGGGTACCCTGGTTTTGCAACCTGGAAGTCATGACCTAGCCACCAAAGAAATCCCCATTGATACCTTCTTTCATAAAATTGTGATGGTACGAGATCGTTTGCGTGTTATGGAACAAAAGATCAATGCGCATAAAGGTCTGGATGATAGTGACAAGGTGGAGCTGCAACAATACATCACTCGCATCTACGGAAGCTTAACTACTTTTAATGTTATGTTTAGGGATAAAGAGGACAATTTTGTAGGAGAGAGAACGAAATAAAAATAAGGAAAAGTGATAAGTGATGAAGTGAAATTATTATTGTTCTTATCATGAACTGTATAGGTCACCCTTACAAAACGGGGTGAACACCGCAGAGCAAGGTGATTTTCACCATTTCACTTTTAGTTTTTAACTAAAACCCTGTTCGCTTCCCTTTCAACTCCCGTATTGCATCCCTTGCTATCCAATTAGAAGCTTTTTGATCTAGTAGAAGTAATTCTTCACAGAAATCCAGCATCTCTAGTCTGAGATCTTCATTGCGCTTGCCGATTTGGCGAATGGCCCAGTTCACTGCTTTCTTCACGAAGTTTCGAGAGTCATCTGCCGCCTCTAAGAGCAAGGGTTTAAACTCTAACATTTGCTGGTTACTAAGTTCCTTTCTGTGAACAGCAATTACGGCTATTATTGCCATTGACGCACGCTTTTGGAATTCGCCTTCCTCCTTCACCCAGCGTGCAGGTAGTTTCATTACATAGTTGGTTTTCACTAACAAGTTCATGCAAAACTGATCACAAGTATCCCAGCTGTAGAGCTCTTTCATCCATAAGTCTGCCTTTTCAATTGGAAATCTGTCCGGTTCCGCCACTATGGTTGCCAGTAGTTTAGCCTCGTGAATCCTTAAGCGCCACAGCTCATCTGCCAGCTTTTGGTCCTTTCCAATCTCACGAGCCACTTGTCTTAACTGTGGCATCCCTACACCCAGCACATTCTCGGTAGGAATACCAAAGCGCTCCATTCCCTTAACCTTCTCAGGTTTGGCGAAATCTCGCAATACCTCAATTACATCGGATACCTTCATTCAGATTATAATAAGAATGAAACATCCCCCGGTGCCACTTCTCGGGTTTCTTTATTTTTCTCAAACAATCTTGCGCTTAACTCACCCTTTAATTCAAGCCTCTCACCTTCCCTCCTCAGCCAGCTTCCTTCACGCAGGCCAACCACAGATTGATCATTAAAATTCATAAACTCATTGATGCGTGTTTCTCTGGTTTCTCCCTGATGTTTGGAATTTGGATCCGGATCCAAATAGTGAGGATTAATATTAAAGGGAACCAATTGCAGGGCATCAAAGCTTGGTGGATAAACAATGGGCATGTCGTTGGTTGTGCCCACCGTTAAACCAGTAATATTGCTTCCAGCACTTGAGCCCATATAAGGAGTTCCGCTATTCACCGCGTCACGTAAACTTTCAATAAGGCCTTTCTCATAAAGCGTTCTGAGAAGTAAAAAGGTATTTCCGCCACCGGTAAATATCCCTTGGGCCTCTCGCACAGCCTTATTAGCATCTTCATATTCATGAATTCCCTTTACGCGAATGCCAACTTTAGCAAAGGCATCTCTAGATACTCTGGTATAATCATCATGGCTCATGCCACCAGGACGGGCGTATGGAATGAAGAGAATTTCATCTATTCCCTTAAAGTAGTCCCTTAACTCATCATGGAGGTATTCCATATATTCTGAACCGTGGATTTTACTGGTGGATACAATGAGCAATCGCATATAATTTAACTTTAAGGTTAATCTTGAGATTTCGGTTTTATGGACTACGAACTTAAGGCAAATCTGTTATTGTCACCTCTCGACTGCTCGCGAGATGACGTTGAACCCCGCGAGTGATTACTTTTAATAAGGTCGGGGATGACAGTTGACCAAGGCCGGACAATACTCCAAGGATTCTGGCTACTACTCTACACTGTGCACCAGAAAGCTTCAATTTCACTTTCTCCCTTTGCCAGCTGGTAGACAGACAGTTTCCAAAAAGCATTAATTCCCCCAAATGAGATTCCTATTCAATCTCTATCAAGGCAGTCCAGACGCTCATGGTGCCATCACTATCCAGCCGAGTCCAGATAGGACGAACCTGACCATTTAGAGCATCGATGTGATTGTAATCTCCAAAAAATATGAGAGGATTATTTGAAAATGACTTTTCAGAAATCAATTTATTCTTCCACTTCTTGCCGCCATCCTTACTATATGCCAGGTACACCTCTGTTTCAGTTCCCTTGGTATTTCGCCGGTCATAAAAGACCGTGTAGAGATATCCCGTGGCAGGATCACAGGTCATCCAGGTAAAAAACTGATCTCTCTTTGAACGATCGTTATTCACCTTAATTGGTTCACTCCATGATTCACCCCGATCGGTACTTTTTGCTACCCATACATCATAGTTTCCGTTGCGATCATCTACCCAGTTCACGTAAATGCTGCCACGGTGTGGACCATTGCTCAGGTCGCAAACCGTAACCGGCATTCCATTGGCCCGCATCAATCCTTCTACATCAATATCCCATCCACCAGGCTGATCGCTTACCACGATATCTTGTTTAAGATCATTATAGTCTGCATCTAATCGGTCAAAAAATATTTTCTCTCTGTTGGACCAGGCCACATAAACTTCACCCCCCGGACCAACTGCCGGGACAGCTCCTTCGGTGGTGCTATCACCATCAAGACAATCACCAGGGATTTCACTAATTATTTTTGCCTTACTCCATGATTCACCTCTATCTGATGAATAGGAAAATAAAATATTTGATTCATCCGTGGAGTCCCGGCTCCCGTATTTGTCAAATTGCGTCCAGGTGCAATAAATATTTCCGGTGGCTGGATCGACAATTGCCCAATGTTTGTCCTGATCTTTGGGGTGATTCAATCCCATAAAAGAACCATCATTCCAGCTAATTCCACCA
Organism: Owenweeksia sp.; assembly: GCA_965229445.1. Lineage (GTDB taxonomy): Bacteria > Bacteroidota > Bacteroidia > Flavobacteriales > Schleiferiaceae > Owenweeksia. The sequence continues at coordinate 1,014,818 of OZ245876.1, read as the reverse complement.
TCATCCGTCCGTTGACAAACTATGCGATCCAAGATTTCCTCACTCTGCCAATTATTGCCTGTAGGATCTGAGAGATGGAAATAATACTGAGAACCCTCATAATCAGAAATAATTACCGGATCGCCCCATACCCCATAAGAAGATTCAATGCTGTCACTGGTCCAGGATTTACCTCCATTGAATGAATAAAATAAGCGATCAAGAATGGCTCCGGCCAAAATGGTGTCCGGATATCTTCGATTAATACTTATGGTCGGCTCGCACAAACCTCGGCGCATTACCACAGACTCTCCAATTTTAATATTCTCAAATTTTTGAGAATAAGAATGAAGAATTGCAGTCAGCAGGAGGAGAAGAGTAAATAATATTCTTTGCATAAGACAAAGATAAGAGGCGCATGAGTATTAAAGGCAATTGTACGCGAAGTATCCCGGTGATTATTGCGGTTGATGAGCTCATTTCTCGTGTTAAAAGCACCCCCTCTAAGGCAGGTTTATGTGCTTCCTGGGCTCATGGAAGGTACCGGCCTGCTCTAGCCACAATTTAGAGTACTAGTTAACTTTATTTAGTGGACTTGAAGTTGAGATTGGTTGGAGAATCAATAGGATATTAAGTGTTGTCAAATGTCGAAAAGTTTAAATCACCGACGAGCTTCTATTTAATGATCATCAGGCAGAATTTGTCTTAAATCAGGCAGATAAGAAGTATGATTGGTAGTAAGGTGGAAATAAAATGAGTCTGACATCTTATTCATTTATATGGAAGTAGCTGATTTAATCGTTGAAAAAGAGCGAATTGTAAGAAATTCCTTGTTTTTTGATAGGTTTGAAGACTAGTCGAGCATTGTAATTAATAGGTGCCAGGGAAAAGTTTATTCAAGCATCCCGGACCGACAATATCCAGTCAAAAAAAAGTGCGTTTCGACTAGAGAAAAATAAAGCACCGCTATGGGTTCATTCAGTAACTACCTGAGACTGGGTTATGAGCATATTGTCAATCTCAACGGATTAGACCACATAATCTTCATTTTAGCTTTAATGGCTGCCTTTCAGCCTAAAAGTTGGTTAAGAATTATTATCGCTGTATCCCTTTTCACTTTGGGTCATTCAGTAACTCTAGCTCTATCAGCCTTTAACCTGGTTGAAGTTGACAAAAAACTCATTGAATTTGCCATTCCTGTTACCATCATGTGTACCGCCCTATTTAACCTCACCAAAGCTGGTCAAAAAGAAAAATCTCGCGCTAAATACTGGATTGCCGGAATCTTTGGTATGATACACGGTCTGGGGTTTGCCAATTATTACAATATGCTGACTCTAGGTGAAACTACTTACTGGTCTGCCCTTTTACCCTTCAACCTGGGAATAGAATTGGGTCAATTGCTCATTGTAGTCGTCATCTTGCTTGCCATGGTAATATTCCAATTGATATTCCAAGTAAAACATCAATCCTGGAATCTCTTTTTTTCCGGTGGTGCCTTTAGCATCGCCATCATTATGAGCATTGAAAACTGGCCATTCTAGGTCTGCCATGCTATAGACGATACAGGGTTTAGGCGCCTTTTCCATACTCCTTCCATTATTTCAACTAAGGTAAAAATTGACGTATTCCCAAAGAGCTTATCGTCATCCGAAAATGTATAAGGTTTAAAGTCTTTAGGAAGTCAAGTGTTTGGAAAACCACATTTCAGTAAGCCCATTAAAATATGGGAAAGTTTTAAAGATTGCGGACAAAATGGTTTATACACGTAATTACAGACAGATCAAATAAGGATTAAAACATAAACAGCATCAACCGGCAGATGAGCACAGTAAATTTGGGGCTAACTTAATATCAAAGTGGGCGAGGAACAATCAATGGCTGTGACTGCTGTGGTAAACTGCGGTAGTAGCTATTTGGGCCAGGAGCCCCCTCGGGGCCTGCACCCGCAGGCCCCACAACTCAAAGTTGTGTATTTACTTGGGATAGTGCAATAGAAACTTCACCGAAACCCATCATGATTTTATGAACCTATCATTATTTTCCATGGGTAAGGATCAGGAGTTAACCCGGGTATAGGCAATCCTGGTTCCCTTATCGATACCATGTTTCTCACAGTAGCCTCCAATAGTTTCAAGTACAAAGGAAGCTGGGCCTTCGGAGGGTAAGCTTTGTTCATTTAGCGGTATGGCATTCCTTTGAATACTGACTATTTCCATATCCTTATTAATGAAAATAATATCCAATGACACATAAGTGTTCTTCATATAGAAGGATTGCATCTTCTCTTGCCCCATCAAAAACAACATACCTGTTTCCGGATCCATTTGCTTTCGGTACATCATACCATAGCTTATCTCTTCCCTGGTCTCTGCTAGCTCAATATCCAGTTTCCTGATGGTATCCATGGATTCATTTTCAAGGAAATATAATTCACCTTCCTTTACAAACTTCGGTTCATAAGAATTGCTTTTAACAGGTCTAGGATGGTTCTCTTCTCGCTCCATGGGTAGTACAATCATGATCAGGTACCCCAGAAAAACAACCAGTAGACCCAAGCCTACTATCTTCATCCACTTATTATTCATTCCTTCTGTCTAATTAAAGCCATGACACTAAAAAACAATCCTACCACCACCATAGGAATGCTCAATTTCTGACCAATATTGAGATTCTCTCCAAGTTCTGCCGATACCTGAACCTCTTTATAATTTTCTATAAAGAACCTAAATCCAAACACCAGAATTAAAAACAGACCAAAGATAAATCCCCTTCTTAAGGACAAGTTCTGCACCAGATAAATTCGGTATAAAATTAGGAATATGATAAAATAAGCCAGCGCTTCGTACAATTGTGTGGGATGTCGTGGTACGCCGTAGGCAAAACCGAAAAATACGCCTGGAGTACCTCTTATGTGAAAATCAGGTTCAAAATCTGGTGGGAAAATTATATTCTTTGATTCACGATCCAGCGAATTCATATAATGACTAAGCTTATTATACAGGTCAAATTCTGTATTCATCGGATCCGATATCTCTGTGTCAGTGACTATTCGTATGTCATAAACCGGATAGAATATTGAATCAGTTACCAACTCCCCATTTGCCCTCTCAAACTTCACGTCCTTCACATAAGGAAAGGCATCCATTATTCTTTCTCGGGCTGGATTCAGATACACTGTTTCAAACACTGAATTTTCAATTTTACCGTATATCTCGCTGTTAAACCAATTACCGATTCTGATAAGACAGGCAGCTAAGGCCACGGTAATAACCAAGCGATCCAACATCCACAAGCTACTTTTGTTTAGCACCTTTCGTGAGTACATTATGACCGCGATCACGATGGCTATGGCTGCACCATGACTGGCTAATCCTCCCTTCCAGACCTTTAGAATTTCTACTGGATGCTGAGCATAATAATCCCACTCATAAAAAAAGACATGCCCCAATCTGGCACCCACAATGGTAGCTACCACAATGTAAGTAAGAAGAGTATCCAACTTTTCAAGGCCAATCCCGGCCTCCTTGAACATTCTCTTCATTATAAGATAACCAAGGATGAATCCTGAAGCAAAGAGCAGACTATAGTATCTAAGCGTAATAAACCCCAGGTCAAGGCCACGGTCCATATCCCAGGTTATAGTGAGTAAAGTCTGCATAAATCAATATTTAGACGTGAAAATAGAACTAATGGATGAATTATTTCAGGCGATCTATGCCAGCTTTGGCTTTTTGATGGATTCCTTCGTAAAAAGGATATTGATCATAACTTAATGCTTTTTTAAAATGGGTCTTTGCCAAGGAGACATCGCCTTCTGCTTCGGCCATAAGAGCAAGCTGTAAAGCAGCATTTCCCAAGGCATAACAATCAGGAATCTCCTCAAACGCAAGACACCTGGTAAAATTTTTCTTAGCCACCTCGTACTGCTTTATCTCCTGATTGATTCGTCCCTTGCGATAATAATATTCCGCTCTTTCGGACGCTGACTTACAACATACATCAATGGAATGTTTATTAAGAACCAAAAGGGCTTCCTCATACTTTGCAGCATCGAACAGTACACGCGCCTTGACCAGCGTTTCATTCCATTCATTTTGGGCTTCAATCTGAGCCTGACGATCAGCACCAGTGTTCGCCGATCCCGAGCTAAGTACCTTCAGCCTGGTTCGATCCGAAGCCTCCTGATTATCACTCAACAAATAATACCAACTCAGGTAACGAAAGGATGATTTAATGTATAAATCCGTGGGACTGTTCCTAATGTATGAAGTGAGCAAATCTTTGGACCGTTCAGGTTCTATTCCCAGTAAGTATTTCCCTTGCAGGTAATCGAGGTGGTGAAACTCAGCATAGGCACTTCCCCGAGGTCGTCTATCCAACCAATGTGCCGCTTCTTTTACCTTTCCTTGCTCATAATTGATCCGCGCCTGCAGATAAAGTAAGAAGCTACTGCTGGTTAAATCCATTCCCAGAGATCGAGGACTAATGCCTTCAGAGGGATTGAGTTGAAAACTGATGAATGAATAAACAAAGCCCGCGTAGTTGGTATAAAAATCTAGGGAGGGATTGGTGCTCAATTGGTAATAGGCGGTATTCAGCAATGCCATTCCCTTGGATACGCTGCCTTCAAAACCCAGCAGTGATGCCAATTTTCGGTAATCCTCCGGGAGACTGCCAATAGCGCAATAAAGCACTCCAAGGGGTATGTAATTAGGAAGAAATTCTGGGTTGGACTGATAATTATGGGTAAGATGTTGATAGGCTTTATAGAATTGCCAGGCAGCGGTGAGATTATTCTTAAACTTACCGTTAAGAATAGCTTGTGCAACATAGATTTCACCCAAAAACAAATCACGATATGGATCAGATTCAGGCATATTTTCAATGCGATTTATGATTAAATCCAACCTATCCTGGTTTTGTTTTAAGGCATTTTGATTCTCATTTAGGAAAAGTGAAATACAAAGATTGGCGGCTTCAAGGTAATCCGCAACAAAGTTGGAAGGATCTACAAGTCTAGCACGCTCGATTTGTTTATCTGCCTCTTGAAATCTCATCTCAGAAATCTTAATCATGGCTGACTTCAACTCAGGGGTGAAGCGGCTTTGAGCAAGCAGCGAAGTTGAGATAAGAACAATAAATATGAAAAAAGGGACCCTAAGGATCCCTTTTTTGCATAATATAGTATGTGCAGACATGCTGCTTATTTGAGAATAGAAGTGAATAATTTTTCCATTTTCTCCTCTTCCTCTTTAGCCAATTCCGGATCAACCAAAACTCTACCGGAATGCTCATCAGTAATGATCTTCTTGCGAGATGCTATTTCCAATTGTCGCTGAGGTGGAATGGTAAAGAATGAACCACCAGAAGCACCTCTTTCAATAGGTACTACGGCCAGTCCGTTTTTAGCTCCACCGCGTATTCTGCGGTAAGCTTTAAGCAGGCGATCTTCAATTTTGCCGGCAAACTCTTCAGATTTCTTAAGAAGAGACTCTTCCTCTTTATGAGTTTCCTGCATAATGCTGTCCAGTTCCTTCTTTTTGAAATCAAGATGTGACTGCCGCTCCTTGAATTTTTCTTCGGTGCCCGCAAGAATTTCCTTCTTACTTTCAATCTTCGCTTTGAATTCCTTGATACGTTTCTCGGCCAGTTCAATCTCCAGTTGTTGAAACTCCATCTCTTTGGATAGGGCATCAAACTCGCGATTGTTGCGCACGTTCTTCTGCTGAGTTTCGTACTTCTTTATTTTCTCCTCTGCATCCTTGATGAGATTCTTCTTATTCTTGATTTCTTCATCCAGTTCCTGGAGGTCAGAATTCATTTTGTCAAGACGTGTTTGAAGACCAGCTATCTCGTCCTCAAGGTCCTCGACCTCAAGAGGTAGCTCACCTCTAACATTCTTGATTTTATCTATTCGGGAGTCAACAAGTTGAAGATCGTATAAAGCTCGCAGCTTTTCTTCTACGGTAACTTCTTTATCCATAGAGGCTAAAAGTAATTAACTGGGTTCGTTTCTATCGCCGTTAAAAGAACGGCAAAATTAGGGAATTTTTCCTGAAGATAGCGAGCTATTAAAGGAATAGTGAACTGTTCATTTTCATAGTGCCCAATATCCGCTATAATAAGCTCATTCTCCGCATCAAAGAATTGATGATACTTGAAATCACTGCTTATAAATACATCGGCGCCGGCCTTTTTAGCGGCATCCAGAAGAAAACTTCCTGAACCACCGCACCAGGCAATCTTCTGAACCTGATCTTTTACCAGCCCGGTATGTCGCACCACCCCTCCGAAAATATCCTTAACAATCTTAAGAAAATCCATACTATACAGGGGTGAGTCTAATTGCCCAATCATGCCCGCGCCAATTTTAACGGCAGCGTTTTCAATCGGATATACATCATACGCTACTTCCTCATAAGGATGTGATTCCATTAAAGCATTCACCACAGATTTTAAGTGGTAGGCCGGAAGCACTACTTCGAGCCGCTGTTCTTTCTCTGTATGTCTTCCTCCTACTTCACCAACGAAGGGGTCGGCGCCTGGCAAGGCTCTGAAAGAGCCCATTCCATCCACTCTAAAACTACATTCATCATAGTTTCCGATATGGCCGGCACCTGCCTGAAAAATTGCGTTGAGAACGGATTCTGTATGATCATGAGGAACAAAACTTACTAGTTTTTTTAACACCCCAGTTTTAGGTAGAAGTATCTGCATTTGACTGATTCCCAGCTTCTCCCCTATGTTTTGATTGACACCGTGTTCCACGTTATCCAGGTTGGTATGTAAAGCATAGATCGCAATATTATGTTTGATAGCAGACATTATGCATCGCTCAACATAATTCTTTCCAGTCAAACTTTTGATACCGGAGAAGATTAGTGGGTGATGGGCAATGATCAATCCACAAGCTTTCTCTCGGGCCTCATCAATAATATCTTCAGTGACATCAAGGCAAACCAAGGCCTTCTCGATTCTTGCATGAGGATCGCCTATCAATAAACCAGAGTTATCGTAGGGTTCCTGCAGTGCGGGAGGTGCTAATTGTTCCAGAAAAGAGGTGATCTCAGATATAAGCATATGGAAGCATTCTTTAGAATGGGAAAATAAAAAAACCCCGGTTAGCGAACCGGGGTTTTATATCAATATAGACAGATGTCAGGATTATTCTCCAGACTTCTCGTCTTTCTCCATTTGTTTCTTAAGATCACTTAAAGCATCTAGATCACCCAGTGTTGATCGCTCAACATTACCTTGGATCTTCTTAACAGCCTGCTTAGTTTGCTTACGCTCTTTGGCAGTCTTCTCTGCTTTAACCGCCTTGTGAATCTCCGTTTTAGAAGCTACCACACGACGTGAATCCTTGTTGAATTCAATAATCTTAAAGTCCGTTACTTCACCTTTCTCAATCTTGGTGCCATCTTCCTTTTCCATATGACGACCAGGGACAAAGGCTTCAATACCGAGATTTTCAAAAAGAATTTCTGCTCCTTTATCTACTATCTCAGTGACCTTAGCCTCAACAATGCTTCCCTCTTCCAACAGGGTTTCATAAACGTCATAAGGGTTTTCTTCCACTTGTTTGTGACCAAGGCTCAAGCGACGGTTTTCTACGTCAATATCAAGAACGACCACATCTAACACAGCACCAATACTGGTAAACTCGCTAGGATGCTTCACCTTCTTGGTCCAGCTTAGGTCAGAAATATGAATTAAGCCATCAATACCTTCTTCGAGCTCTACAAAGACACCAAAATTGGTGAAGTTGCGAACGGTTCCTTTATGTTGAGACCCTAAAGGATAACGAGAAGTGATGTCTGTCCATGGATCAGGAGTCATTTGCTTAACGCCGAGAGACATCTTGCGCTCCTCTCTATCAAGTGTAAGCACTACCGCTTCTACTTCGTCTCCTACTTTCATGAAATCCTGTGCACTGCGAAGGTGCGTACTCCAACTCATCTCACTCACGTGAATTAAGCCTTCCACACCAGGAATTATTTCAATAAAAGCTCCATAGTCGGCAAGTACTACTACTTTACCTTTTATCTTATCACCAACTGAAAGTTCCTTATCAAGGTTATCCCATGGGTGCGCTTCCAGTTGCTTCAATCCTAATTGAATTCGAGTCTTATCCTCATCAAAATCAAGAATTACCACATTCAGTTTCTGATCGAGCTCAACTACCTCAGAAGGATGGTTGATACGGCTCCAACTCAGGTCGGTAATATGTACCAAACCATCAACACCACCCAGATCGATAAAGACACCGTATGAAGTAATGTTTTTCACCACTCCTTCCAGCACCTGACCTTTTTCCAGCTTACCGATGATTTCCTTCTTCTGTTCTTCCAGATCTTCTTCAATTAGGGCTTTATGAGACACCACCACGTTCTTGAATTCATGGTTAATTTTAACCACCTTAAATTCCATGGTCTTATCTACATAGGCATCATAATCTCTAATTGGCTTCACATCTATCTGTGAACCAGGTAAGAAGGCCTCAATACCAAATACGTCAACGATCATACCACCTTTGGTACGGCATTTAACATATCCGTTAACTACCTCCTCATTATCGAAAGCAACATTTACACGATCCCAGGCTTTAATAGCGCGGGCTTTTCTATGTGAAAGAACCAATTGGCCTTCCTTGTCTTCCTGCTTGTCAACCAACACCTCAACTTCGTCGCCGATTTTGAGATCAGGGTTGTAGCGGAATTCATTGAGAGAGATAACTCCCTCCGATTTATAACCTATATCTACGATTACCTCACGGTCAGTCATGTTAATGATCTTCCCTTCGGTAACCGTATGCTCATCAATGCTGGTGATGGTTTCTTCGTAAAGTGCAGTAAGCTCGTCTCTTTCCTTTTTTGTTCTGGATTTAAGGCCATACTCAAATTCTTCCCAGTCAAACTCTGCTTCGACAGGCTCTGCTTCGACAGGCTCTGCTTCGACAGGCTCAGCAGGACTTGCTTCGACAGGGGCAGCAGCTTCGGTCTTAATTTCTTCTTTGATTTCCTCTGCAGGAGTTTCTTCTGAAGTAGCATCAGCATTGGTTTCTGCCAATTCTGTTTTGGGAGTTTCGGTCACTTCAGCCTTGCTTTCTTCCACCTTAGCTTCCGCTTTTTCTTCCGCCTTTTCAATCTCCTGATCAACAGGTTCCGGTAGGTCAACCTTAGCAGCTTTGGCTTTAGTTTTTTCAGCAGTTTTCTTCACTTCTTTGGAAGTGCTTTTAGCAGTGGTCTCCGCCTTTTTAGCTTCGGCCTCTTTTTTGTTTTCTTCTGACATGCAGAATCAATTTGTATTTCGTCTCCGTCAAGGTTTTAAGGAACGGGGTAACGAAAGATGTTAAATATTTGATTTACAAGCCTTCATCGCACCTTGGATTCCGCGAAAAAAGGGCTGCAAAGATACTAGTAATTATTTTAAATGAGAAGAAGATTAGATGGTGATTTTTTCCATCCGAGGATTAAGGTATTTTTCCAAGCTTTAACATAGAAAAAGGTCGCCAGTAAACTACTAGCGACCTTTTGCATATAAATCTTATGTCCTATTTACTAAACTCTTGTTTCAGCAATTCTGTGGTGGTACTACCCGGTCTTTCTAGAGGGAATCCTAATGCACGATCCCAAATAAGACTTGAAAGCGTACCCAAAGCACGGCTAACCCCAAATAAAACCGTATAGAAATCATATTGGGTTAAACCATAGTGCATCAGCAACTGACCTGAGTGGGCATCAACATTGGGCCATGGGTTTTTCACCTTGCCGGTTTCTTTCAAGATGTCAGGAACCACTTCATAAATACGACTCACAATCTGAAATAGCTCGTCATGCGGCATATGCTTCATGGCAAACTCTCTCTGAGCGGTGTATCGCGGATCTGTTTTTCTTAGTACCGCATGTCCATATCCCGGAATAACTTTTCCTTCGTTCAAGGTCCTCCGAACATAGTTTTCAATTTGCTCCTTGGAAGGCAGTCCTCCACCCAATTCATCTCTCATTTGGAATATCCAGCGAATCACTTCCTGATTAGCGAGGCCATGCAATGGACCAGCCAAACCATTCATCCCTGCTGCGAACGCCTGATATGCATCGCCCAGGGCGGAACCAACCAAATGTATAGCATGTGCTGATACATTACCTCCTTCATGATCTGAATGAATCGTCATGTATAGGCGTAACAATTCTTTAAATTCATCATTATCAAACCCCAACATATGCGCGAAGTTACCTGCCCAATCCAACTTTGGATCCGGCTCTATGTGATCGCCATTGTGATAGGCCCGCCGATAAATGTATGCAGCCAACCTGGGTAGGCGAGCAATTAAATTCATCGCATCATCAAAGGTGGGTTCCCAGTAATCATTCTTTGAAATGCCGCGGCTGTATTCTTTCTTAAATTCCGACTCGGTGCGGAGAGCCATTATTCCACAAACAAATTGATTCATGGGATGTGTATGGCTGGGCAAAGCATCAATCACCTTGAACACATGCGGTGGAATTTGGGCTCTACGGGCCCAGTTATTGCTCACACGACGGACGGTATCATCGTCTGGCATCTCATCAAATAGCATGAGATAAAATACTCCTTCCGGCAGGGGTTGTTCATTATCGGGATAAGCCGGTAGTTTTTCCTGCAACTCAGGAATACTGTAACCGCGAAACCGAATTCCTTCGCTCGTATCCAGTTTGGAAGTTTCGGTAATTAGAGCCTGCATACCACGCATACCGCCATACAACTGTGAGATTCTAATTTCTCCTATTACGGTATCTCCATATTCCGCTACAAAATCCTTTACTTCCTTCCTCTTTCCTTCTATCTTGGTTCGGAAGTGATCTTTCAATTTTTCCATTACAAACTCTTCTATTTAATGTATTTGAAACTCTTACCCGGGTAAACTGCCGTTTCTCCGAGCATTTCTTCAATGCGCAAAAGCTGATTATACTTGGCAATCCTATCGCTGCGCGAGGCAGAACCGGTCTTAATCTGACCACAATTGAGCGCTACGGCCAAGTCAGCAATAGTACTATCTTCGGTTTCACCCGAACGGTGGCTCATCACACAGGTATAACCATTAGATTGCGCTTTTTGAACCGTATTAATTGTTTCCGTGAGGGTTCCAATCTGATTTACTTTTATTAAAACAGAATTCCCTACACCTTGTTCAATTCCTCTTACCAATCTTTTTTCGTTGGTTACGAACAAATCATCACCAACCAACTGAACCTCCTCACCCATCTGCTCAGTAAGTTTAGCCCACGACTCCCAATCGTCCTCGGCTAAGCCATCTTCAATAGAGATAATAGGGTATTTACTTACCCAATCCTTCCAGAAGGCAATCATTTCATCCCCACTAAGTTCTTTACCAGCACTGGCTATTTTGTATACGCCTTTTTCAGAATCATAAAACTCTGTGGCCGCAGCATCCATGGTAATCCAGACATCCTCACCTGGCTTATAACCTGCTTTTTCAATGGCCACCAGCACGGTTTCTATCGCTTCCTCGTTAGACTGAATATTAGGTGCGAAACCACCTTCATCACCTACGTTGGTGCTATAACCTTTATCCTGTAGAACCTTTTTTAAGTTATGAAAAATTTCGGTTCCCATACGGAGACCTTCTTCAAAGCTTGCGGCACCGAAAGGCATCACCATAAACTCTTGAAAATCTATGGCATTGTCAGCGTGCTCGCCCCCGTTTAGGATATTCATCATGGGCACCGGCATAGTGCGGGCGTTAACCCCACCTACGTAATTAAACAGGGTTTGACCATGCACGGTAGCTGCCGCTTTGGCCACCGCCAAAGAGACCGCCAGCATGGCATTCGCACCGAGGTTTCCTTTATTTTCAGAGCCATCTAAGTTGATCATAGCATGATCTATGCCTGCCTGATCGGAAACATCCATTCCGAGAATTTCTTCGGCAATAGCTTCATTGATGTTGGAGACTGCTTGCAGAACCCCTTTTCCCATATACTGATGCTCATCACCATCACGAAGCTCTACCGCTTCATGAATACCAGTGGAAGCTCCACTTGGTACAGCGGCCCTTCCCATGTGGCCAGAATCTGTAAATATGTCGCATTCTACGGTGGGGTTTCCCCTACTGTCAAGGATTTGGCGGGCGTGAATCCCAGCAATTATTGCCATTATTGGTTGTTTTTATGATGCTTAATCAATTCTATAAAATCATCGAATAGGTACTCGGAATCATGTGGTCCGGGATAAGCTTCAGGATGAAATTGCACACTATAAATAGGTTTATCCTTGACGCGCATTCCTGCCACTGTTTGATCATTAAGATGTATATGGGTGAGGTCTAAGGCTTCATGGGCTTCAACATCTTCCATTTTCACAACAAACCCATGATTCTGAGTAGTAATTTCACCTTTTCCCGTCTCAAGGTTTTTCACCGGGTGGTTAATACCACGATGACCAGTGAACATTTTATAGGTGCCCAGGCCGTTCGCCAGAGCGATCAGCTGGTGACCCAAACATATTCCAAAAACGGGTAACCCAACCTTCATAAATTCTTTTACTAACTCAATTGTATCCGACATCGCTGCTGGATCCCCCGGTCCGTTTGCTACGAACAAAGCATCTGGCTGCCAGTCGAGAATATCCTTAAGTGCAGTTCGCATTGGAAACACCTGCATATAGGCATTCCTTTTGGCAAAATGCCTCAGGATATTTCGTTTTACACCCAGATCAAGCACCGCAATTTTATGCTCAGCATCGGGTTCACCAAAGAAATAAGCTTCAGAAGTTGATACTTTACTCGACAGCTCCAGACCTTCCATCGATGGAACTCTCGCCAACTTCTCTTTCAAGGCTTCTATATCCTCTGTATTGGTAGAAATAATCGCATTCATGGCACCCTTATCGCGAATATGTCTTACAAGAGCTCTGGTATCCACTTCACTAATCACCACCTTATTCTGCCGCTCAAAATAGTTAAACAGAGATTCATTAGCACCGGGGCGACTATAATATTGGCTAAAATTTCGACATACCAAACCAGCTATCTTAATTGAATCTGACTCTACTTCCTCTTCTTTTGCCCCATAATTCCCAATATGCGGCGTGGTAGTCACCATTATTTGACCAAAATAACTTGGGTCAGTAAAAATTTCCTGATAACCGGTCATGCCCGTATTAAAACAGACCTCTCCAGTAGCCTCCCCGTCAAGGCCTACTGAGCGGCCCCAAAAGATGCTACCATCCTGGAGCATGATTAGTGCTTTTTTAGAATTTATTCTCGCCATATCAGTTTTCAAAATTAGCTTGTGAAACGCTTGCAATCAAAAAAAAAGGATAAGAACCAATAGTTCTTATCCTTTTTCAAATGTTCGTCCAATAAAATACAATGATCAGCCCTTCTTCTCTTCGTCATTTGATTCCTCTTCTTTCTTTTCCGCTTTGGGCTCATCATTAGTTTCTTCAGCCTTGGTTTCGGCCACCGCTTCTTCCGTTGATTCCTCCGCAGCTTTAGCTTCTACCTCTTCTGCCGGTGCATCAACTACCGCTGACTCCTCCTGCTTAGACTCTGAGCTTTTGTTGCCAGATCCTCTTCTGCTACGGCGTTTCTTAGACTTCTTAGTGTCAGCAGCATTGGAGTATAGATCATTAAAATCTACCAACTCAATCATGCACATTTCTGCATTGTCACCCAATCGGTTCCCGGTTTTAATTATTCGGGTATATCCTCCTGGTCGGTCGCCAACCTTATCTGCTACCTCTCTAAAAAGTTCACTAACCGCATTCTTATTCTGCAGATATCCAAACACAACTCTTCTGCTGTGCGTAGTGTCATCTTTAGACTTGGTGATTAGTGGTTCTACATATTGTTTTAGGGCTTTGGCTTTGGCCAAAGTTGTATTGATGCGCTTGTGTTCTATCAGCGAAGAAGCCATATTGGCCAACATCGCTTTACGATGCGCAGCAGTACGCCCTAAGTGGTTGAATTTCTTTCCGTGTCTCATCAGACCTTATTCCTTATCCAGTTTATATTTAGAGATATCCATACCGAAATGGAGACCCTTACCTTCTACCAATTCGTCAAGCTCAGTAAGTGATTTCTTACCAAAATTGCGGAACTTCATGAGGTCGCTTTTGGTGTAAGTCACAAGATCACCTAGCGTCTCAACCTCAGCAGCCTTAAGGCAGTTTAATGCACGTACTGAAAGATCCATATCTACCAACTTGGTTTTAAGCAACTGACGCATATGAAGAATCTCTTCATCATAGTTATCAGCCTCGGCGGATTTCTGATCTTCCATGCTAATTTTCTCGTCGCTTACCAACATAAAGTGATGAATGAGAATCTTAGCCGCTTCAGTAAGTGCCTTTTTTGGATGGATACTACCATCGGTAGTAATCTCCATAATTAGTTTCTCATAATCCGTCTTCTGCTCTACCCGATAGTTCTCAATGCTATACTTCACATTTTTGATAGGCGTATAGATGGAATCCATAAAAATGGTTCCCAGGGCGGCATTGCTCTTCTTGTTTTCCTCGGCAGGAACGTACCCACGACCTTTCTCAATAGTAAGCTCCAATTCAAGTTTCACCGTAGGATCCATATTACAGATCACCTGGTCTGGATTCAGAACCTGAAAAGCGGAAACAAATTTTCCCAGATCGCCAGCGGTCAATTTTTCCTGACCACTGATGCTGATACTAACTTTCTCTTCTTCTTGATCTTCAATCTGACGCTTGAAACGTACTTGCTTAAGGTTAAGTACGATTTCTGTTACATCTTCAACTACTCCTTTAATGGTAGAGAATTCATGCTCAACTCCTTCAATACGCACAGAGGTTAGAGAAAAACCTTCCAGAGAGGAAAGCAGAACTCTGCGCAGGGCATTACCAACCGTAAGACCGTAACCGGGCTCCAGAGGTCTGAATTCAAATTGACCTTCAGTCTCTGAAGCATGATTCATTATGATTTGATCAGGCTTTTGGAAGTTTAAGATTGCCATAGCAAAATATTAGGATGTTATTTTCAATATTATTTAGAGTAGAGTTCTACGATGAGCTGTTCCTTGATATTCTCAGGAATTTGCTCACGCATAGGTGTACTCAGCACCTTTCCGGTTTTGGTGGAATCGTTCCATTCTAACCATTCATACTGGTTACTGCGGCTGGCAATAGACTCACTGATTGCGGTCATTGACTTAGACTTTTCTCTAACTCCAACAACATCACCGGGTTTAACCTGGTAGGAAGGAATATTCACCAATTCACCGTTTACAACTATGTGGCGATGACCAACCAACTGGCGGGCTCCTCTGCGGCTTGGGGCAATGCCCAGGCGAAAAACCACATTGTCTAGACGAGATTCACAAAGTTGAAGCAATACCTCACCGGTAATGCCTTTTGCACGTGAAGCTTTGTCAAACATATTTGCAAACTGACGCTCCAGGATACCATAGGTGTATTTGGCCTTTTGCTTTTCTGCTAGTTGAATAGCATACTCAGATTTCTTGCCACGTCTTCTCGAAACACCATGTTGACCGGGAGGGTAATTCTTCTTCTCAAAAGAACGATCGGGACCGAATATCGGATCTCCAAACTTCCTGGCTATCTTGGTTTTTGGGCCTCTGTATCTTGCCATTGTTTTACTTACTTATCTTTTAAACTCTTCTTCTTTTAGGCGGACGGCAGCCATTGTGAGGAATGGGTGTTACGTCTATGATCTCGGTAACTTCAATACCAGAGTTATGTATGGTTCTGATGGCAGATTCGCGTCCACTACCAGGTCCTTTTACAAAGACTTTAACCTTCTTTAAGCCAAGTTCCATTGCGGTTTTGGCACAATCCTCTGCTGCCATCTGAGCAGCATAAGGCGTGTTTTTCTTAGAACCACGAAACCCCATCTTACCAGCTGAGGACCAGCTAATTACCTGTCCACGGCTATTGGTTAAGGAAATGATCACGTTGTTAAAAGAGGCGTTAATGTGGGCTTCACCCGCTGCCTCAACTATGACCTTGCGCTTCTTAGTGCTTTTTTGTGACGCTTTCTTTGCCATTATTCAAACTAATTATTTAGTAGCTTTTTTCTTGTTCGCTACTGTTTTACGTCTTCCCTTACGGGTACGTGAATTATTCTTGGTTCTTTGGCCACGGAGTGGTAAACCGATACGATGACGCACACCACGATAGCAACCAATGTCCATTAAACGCTTAATATTCAACTGGGTCTCGGAACGCAACTCACCTTCTACCTTGAAAGTATCCGATATGATGTTTCGGATAGTAGTAAGTTGGTCATCATTCCACTCTTCTACCTTGGTATCATAATCGATACCAGCTGAATCCAGGATTTGTTTTGAGCGGGTTCTTCCTATACCATAAATGTAGGTAAGCCCTATCTCTCCTCTTTTATTCTTTGGTAAATCAATACCAGCAATCCTTGCCATAGGTCTTCAGTTAAATATTATCCTTGTCTTTGTTTGAACTTCGGGTTCTTCTTGTTAATCACGTACACCCTGCCTTTTCTGCGAACGATCTTGCAGTCTGCACTTCTCTTTTTGACTGATGCTCTAACTTTCATAGTCTTTTAGTATCTGTATGTAATACGTCCTTTTGACAGATCGTAAGGAGACATTTCTAACTTCACCTTATCTCCGGGTAGAAGCTTGATATAATTCATCCTCATTTTACCGGAAATATGGGCAGTTACGATGTGTCCATTCTCTAATTCAACCCTGAACATTGCGTTGCTCAGTGCCTCAATGATGGTTCCGTCCTGCTCTATTGCCGCTTGTTTTGCCATATACCTTACGCTCTATACTTTTCTAAAATGCACTTACGGCACGACCCTTTAGTCTTCCTGATTTCATAAGGCCGTCGTAGTGACGATTCAATAAATAACTTTCAATCTGTTGCAGTGTATCCAGCGTTACTCCAACCATAATCAATAAGCTGGTACCACCATAGAAATATGCAAACTGCGTGTTAACTCCTGCTATCATGGCAAAGGCCGGTAAAATGGCCAAAATTGCCAGGAAGATAGATCCGGGCAGCGTGATACGAGATAGTACGGTATCCAGGAACTCAGCGGTTTGCTTACCTGGTTTAATACCCGGAATAAAGCCGCCATTCCTCTTTAAGTCTTCCGCCATCTGGTTGGTATTAACCTGTATAGCTGTATAGAAGTAGGTGAATAGAATTATGAGTACTGCAAATACCAGATTATACCAAAAACCCTGAATATTGCTGAACATACTTACCAGCCAGTTAGCATTTCCACTTTGCAGACCGGCATAGCTCAAAACCGTAATGGGAATGAACATGATTGCCTGAGCAAAAATGATAGGCATTACTCCAGCAGCATTAACCTTTAAAGGAATATACTGGCGGGCCATCGTTCCGGTGAAAGTTCTACCGGCGGTAGTTCTCTTGGCATATTGCACCGGCACCCGTCTTACCGCTTGTACCAGAGCTACTGACAGCAGTATCACGATCAGGAGAACTGCAATCTCTACGATGAACAGCACCAAACCACCGCCACGATCTATTTTGGAAGCAAACTCTTGCAAGAAAGCCTGAGGCAAGCTTGCGATGATACCCACCATAATCAGGAGGGATATACCGTTGCCAATTCCTTTATCCGTTATGCGCTCTCCCAGCCACATCGCAAAGATGGTTCCGGTGGTTAATACAATCATGGCCAGCATCCAGAAGGTGCCCTGAGGCATGGTCAATTGCACTCCCTGCTGAAATAAGTTCGCAATATATCCCGGACCCTGAGCAAAGGTGATTGCGATGGTCAGTAGCCTGGTAATCTGATTAATTTTACGTCTGCCACTCTCGCCTTCACGTTGCATCTTCTGAATAGAAGGAACCGCCATACCAAGCAGCTGGATAACAATTGAAGCCGAAATATAAGGCATGATACCAAGCGCCATGATCGATGCATTAGCAAATGCACCGCCGGTGAACGCATTAAGAATACCCAAAATACCACTCTCAGACTGATTCTGTAAGTCGGTTAAACTTTCCGGATTAATACCCGGAAGTACCACGTTGGAGCCGAGACGGTAAATTAACAGAAGACCCAGCGTAAGAAGTATTTTCTCACGGAGTTCCTCGATCTTCCAAATATTCTTCAATGTTTCAATAAAGCGCTTCATGCAATACGGTGCTTATAGGGTTTTGGCTTCTCCGCCCTGAGCTTCAATCGCTTCACGTGCAGATTTTGAAAAACCATGAGCCTCTACGCTTAGTTTAGCTTTCAGCTCACCTCTACCCAATATTTTCACAAGTTCTTTCTTACCTACCAGGCCATTTTCACGAAATGTATTCATGTCAATCGTGTCGGTAACCTTTTTATCGTCAACCAATTTCTGGAGAGTATCCAGGTTAATACCGTGATATTCCACACGATTAATATTGGTAAAGCCAAACTTTGGTACTCTCCGTTGTAAAGGCATTTGGCCACCTTCAAACCCTATCTTGGATTTGTAGCCACTGCGTGACTTGGCCCCTTTATGACCGCGGGTTGCAGTACCACCATGCCCTGAACCTTCCCCACGCGCTATTCTCTTGCGTGATTTGGTTGATCCATCTGCCGGTTTTAGATTGTGTAAAGCCATCTTAAATCTCTTAATCGTGTTTACGCTTTTTCTACTTCAATCAGGTGAGCTACCTTTCTGATCATCCCTGTGATCTGAGGAGTTTCTTCATGCTCTACCACCTGATTCATTTTACGCAGGCCTAGTGCCGCCAAGGTCTTCTTTTGGTTGGCCGGACGGTTGATTTTACTACGAACCTGTTTTACTCTGATCTTAGCCATCTCTGCCTTTCTTAACCGTTAAATACTTTTTCTACCGTAATGCCACGGGTCATGGCCACCTTTCCAGCATCGCGAAGGCTTAAGAGAGCGTCAAATGTTGCCTTTACCACGTTGTGAGGGTTTGATGATCCCTTTGATTTGGCCAGTACATCGTGTACTCCCAAACTCTCCAGTACCGCACGCATCGCACCGCCGGCGATTACTCCTGTACCATTTGAGGCAGGGCGAAGGAATACACGGGCGCCGCCAAACTTGCCACTCTGCTCATGCGGAATAGTGTTTTTCACCAAAGGAATACGCACCAAATTTTTCTTGGCATCTTCTATTCCTTTCTGAATCGCGTCGGCAACTTCCTTAGACTTTCCTAATCCGTAACCTACTACACCGTGTTCATCACCCACCACAACGATGGCTGAAAAACCGAAGGTGCGACCACCCTTGGTCACTTTGGTTACCCTCTGAATGCCCACCAGGCGATCTGTTAATTCCAGTCCGCTGGGTTTTACTCTTTCAATATTCTTATGACCTTTAATCATAGTGGTATCTTAAAATTTTAATCCTCCTTCTCTGGCACCTTCTGCGAGCGCTTTAATGCGTCCGTGGTACAGGTAGCCATTGCGATCGAAGGCAACGCTTTCTATTCCTTTTTCCGTAGCCTTTTGAGCCAGGGTCTTTCCAACTTCTTTTGCTACTTCGATCTTAGAACCATCTTTCTTGAAAGATTTGTCTAGTGAAGACGCAGTAATCATGGTTGCACCATTCTGATCATCAACCAGTTGTGCATAGATTTCCTTATTACTACGGAAAACTGAAAGACGAGGGCGGTCAGCAGTGCCACTAACATGCTTGCGCACACGCTGCTTAATACGAATTCTACGTTCTCTTTTAGTCAGTGCCATCTCCTATTATTTAGCTGCGGTTTTACCGGCTTTTCTTCTAATGTATTCTCCCACATAACGTACACCTTTTCCTTTGTAAGGCTCAGGCTTACGCAACGAACGAATTTTGGAAGCCACCATTCCTAGCAGTTGCTTGTCGTGACTCTTAAGGATAACCTTTGGGTTTTTCCCTTTTTCCATTTGTGTCTCCACCTTAATCTCAGAAGGAAGCTCAAGCACAATATTGTGAGAGTATCCAAGAGAAAGATCGAGGCGTTGACCCTGATTGCTGGCACGATAACCAACACCAACCAATTCCAACTGCTTTTCAAAGCCCTTGCTCACCCCTTCCACCATATTGGATATCAAGGAGCGGTACAAACCATGGTTGGCTTTCGTTTGCTTTTCTTCGTTGGCACGCTCAAGGCTAAGTTGGCCATCCTCCTGTTTAAGGCTGACCTCGGGTGAAATAACTTGCGTCAATTCTCCCATCTTACCTTTTACGGTAACCACGTTGTTCTCATAGCTGAGTTCTACGTCAGCAGGAACTTCAATGGGTGCAAATCCTATTCGTGACATTTTCTTCGTTCTTTCTTATTAATATACATAGCACAGAACCTCGCCACCGACGTTCTCTTTGCGTGCTTGTTTATCAGTCATTACACCTTTGGAAGTAGAAATGATGGCAATACCCAGGCCATTGATAACTCTGGGCAAAGTGTCATGTCCGGTGTACTTCCTCAAACCAGGCTTACTTATGCGCTCCAGGGAACGAATAGCTGGCTCTTCAGTGATGCGATCGTACTTCAGTGCGATCTTAATAGTTCCCTGAGGACCTTTGTCATCCTCAAACTTGAAGTTTAGGATGTATCCCTGGTCTGCCAGGATTTTAGTGATTTCCTTCTTCAAATTTGAAGCGGGGATTTCTACTACTCGGTGTCCTGCCAGCATGGCATTGCGAACACGAGTTAAATAATCTGCTATAGGATCTGTAACCATAATAATCTCTATTTACCAGCTTGCCTTTTTAACTCCGGGAATCAAACCGTTATTGGCCATCTCCCTAAAGATTACCCTGGAAATTCCAAATTGTCTCATATAGCCTTTAGGACGTCCGGTTAGTTTACAGCGATTGTGTAATCTCACAGGTGATGCGTTCTTAGGAAGCTTTTGCAAGGCTTCATAATCCCCAGCAGCCTTAAGAGCCGCACGTTTCTCAGCGTATTTCTCGACCATTTTTGCCCTTTTCCTTTCACGGGCTTTCATTGATTCCTTAGCCATAATTACTTCTTAAAGGGTAATCCAATTTTTTCTAATAGTGCTTTTGCTTCCTTATCGGTGTTGGCAGTAGTCACAAATGTGATGTCCATACCACTTATTCTGCTCACCTTATCGATATCTATCTCCGGGAAGATGATTTGCTCCGTGATCCCAAGAGTATAGTTGCCTCTCCCATCGAAACCAGTAGCCTTAATACCTTTAAAGTCGCGAATACGAGGCAGTGAAGACCATATTAATCTCTCCAAAAACTCATACATCTTTTGACCACGAAGGGTCACCTTGGCTCCAATTGGCATTCCTTTTCTCAACTTAAAGTTAGAGATGTCCTTCTTGGAATAGGTAGGTACTGCCTTCTGACCGGTAATGGTGGTCATTTCCTCAATGGCATTATCTATAAGCTTCTTATCTGCTGTAGCTGCACCCACACCTTGTGAGAGTACAATTTTTGTTAGGCGTGGAACCTCCATATGGTTCTCATAACCGAACTCCTGCTCCAGTTCTTTAACGATGGTATCGTTGTACTTGTCTTTTAATTTTACTGAGAAGTCCATTACTTGATAATTTCCTGGGTTTTCTTGGAATATCTCACCATTTTCCCGTTGTCATCCTTTTTACGACCAACGCGAGAAGCTTCACCATTGGCATCCACATACATCAGGTTAGATAAATGCACTGGGGCTTCCATCTCGGTAATTCCACCCTGCGGATTCTCCGCCGTGGGTTTATTGTGCTTCTTGACCACATTGATGCCTTCCACCAATGCCTTGTTCTTTCCAGGAAGAATCTGGATAACCTTTCCGGTTTCCCCCTTATTCTCTCCTGCCAGAACTTTAACAGTATCGCCTTTCTTAATATGCAGCTTGGCCATTCTTGTATTCTTTACAGTACCTCTGGTGCCAGAGATACAATTCTCATATATTGTTTGTCGCGCAGCTCACGAGAGACAGGACCAAAAACACGTGTTCCTCTCATCTCACCGGTAGGGTTTAACAACACGCAGGCATTATCATCGAAGCGGATGTAAGAACCATCGGCGCGACGGACTTCCTTTTTGGTGCGAACCACCACTGCGGTAGATACCTGACCTTTCTTAACATTACCGGAAGGAGTAGCATTCTTTACTGATACTACGATCTTGTCTCCCACAGAGGCGTAACGTCTTTTGGTACCGCCCAATACCCTGATGCACAGAACCTCCTTGGCTCCGGTATTATCAGCAACTTTTAGTCTTGATTCCTGCTGTAACATTCTTACTTAGCCCTTTCAATTATTTCCACTAATCTCCAGTTCTTGGTCTTGCTCATCGGACGAGTTTCCATGATGCGCACCGTATCTCCTACGTTACAATCATTCTTCTCATCATGAGCGTGGAACTTCTTGGTCGATTTTACAAACTTCCCGTACATAGGATGTTTTCTCTTACGTTCTACAGAAACCGTAATGGACTTTTCCATTTTGTTACTGGTAACGATACCGATACGTTCCTTTCTTAAATTTCTTATGCTCTTCTCTTCCATTTCCAGAAGTATTACTGTTCAGCGTTAATTTCCCGATTGCGTAACTCGGAAGCCAGCCTCGCGATGTCTTTTCTTTTATTCCTCAGTTGTATAGGGTTCTCTAAGGGTGAAATGGTATGCGCCATTTTCATCTTGGAGTAGTTCAGCTTCTCTTCAACAAGCTGCTCCTTAATTTCCTGAGTGGTCATTTCTCTAACTACAGATGCTTTCATCGTCTATTTCTATTTAGGCGCCGACGTAATCACGACGTACCACAAACTTGCATTTTACGGGTAGCTTCTGAGCAGCAAGACGCAAAGCTTCCTGTGCAATTTCAGAGTTAACACCATCCAACTCGAAGATGATCCTTCCTGGTTTTACCACGGCTACCCAATGATCCAGAGCTCCTTTTCCCTTACCCATCCTCACCTCTGCAGGCTTCTTAGTGATAGGTTTGTCTGGGAAAATTCTGATCCACAACTGTCCTTCCCTTTTCATATAACGCGTAGCTGCGATACGAGCTGCCTCTATTTGACGGGAAGTGATGAAAACAGAGTCGGTGGCTTTAATAGCAAAGCTGCCAAATGCGATCTGATGACCACGGCCTGCATTGCCCTTCATGCGCCCTTTGAACTGCTTTCTGTGTTTCGTTTTCTTCGGCTGTAACATTTTATCTAATGCTCTTTAAAGTCTTACTTTCTCTTTCTGCGGCCTCCGCGGTCACGACCACCGGATCCACCAGGACCGCCAGTCTTCTTAACCGTACCCAACAAATTACTTAGGTCCCGCTTTCCGTATACCTCACCTTTCATAATCCACACTTTTACACCAATACGTCCGTATGTAGTGTGAGCTTCTGAAAGTGCATAATCTATATCCGCACGAAAGGTATGAAGCGGTGTACGACCGTCCTTGTACATTTCCGAACGAGCCATTTCCGCACCATTCAATCTACCAGAAACCTGAATCTTAATTCCCTCGGCACCCATTCTCATAGAAGCAGCAATAGCCATCTTTACAGCACGACGAAAGCTGATTCTGCCTTCAATCTGACGTGCAACACTATCTGCCACCAATTTAGCATCAAGCTCCGGACGCTTAATCTCAAAGATGTTTATCTGAACTTCTTTTTTGGTTAATTTCTTCAGCTCTTCTTTAAGCTTATCAACCTCCTGACCACCTTTTCCGATAATAATTCCCGGGCGACTGGTAGTAATAGTAATGGTTACCAACTTCAGGGTGCGCTCAATAATGATGCGACTTACTGAAGCCTTGGATAAACGCGCATACAGATATTTACGCACTTTATCATCTTCGGCAATTTTATCACCGTAATCACGGCCGCCATACCAATTGCTGTCCCATCCACGGATGAAACCTAATCTGTTACCAATCGGGTTTGTCTTTTGTCCCATTCGGTTATGAATTACTATCGTTAACTTCTTCTACTTCTGCTACCTCTTCGCTTTTGCGAGAATCAAGGATCACGGTGACGTGATTGCTTCTCTTGCGAATGCGATGTGCACGACCCTGAGGTGCTGGCTGAATACGCTTCAGCATCCTGGCACTGTCTACACTAATTTCTTTAACATACAATCCAGCCTCATCCATATTCGCATCCTCATTCTTCTGTGCCCAATTGTGGGTAGCAGATAGAATCAATTTCTCAAGACGAATACTAGCTTCCTTGCTGCTGTGTTTGAGAACAAACATGGCCTTATCCACATCCATTCCTCTAACCATATCAGCAACCAGCCTCATTTTACGCGGTGAGGTA
This sequence comes from Owenweeksia sp., assembly GCA_965229445.1. Lineage (GTDB taxonomy): Bacteria > Bacteroidota > Bacteroidia > Flavobacteriales > Schleiferiaceae > Owenweeksia. The sequence goes on along the minus strand of OZ245876.1, from coordinate 990,599 downwards.
GGGCAGTTGTTCAGTTTTGCGATGGCCAAATCTTTTCTGGCCTCTTTGATCGCTTCAGCTCTTTGTCTTTTACGGGCACCCATATCTAAGTGTATTAGCGCTTACCTTTATCTTTCTTGTTACCACCGTGTCCGCGATAAGTGCGGGTGGGGGCGAATTCACCAAGCTTGTGACCTACCATGTTCTCAGTAACAAATACCGGAACAAAAGTCCGTCCGTTATGCACGGCAATGGTTTGTCCTACAAATTCCGGAGAAATCATGGAAGCACGAGAATACGTCTTGATTACTCCCTTTTTGTTTCCCTCTACATTCTGCTGAACTTTCTTGTCTAGCTTGTGAAATATGTATGGACCTTTTTTAAGTGACCTTGCCATATCTATTATTTTTTCCTTCTTTCAATAATGTACTTATTCGACTCTTTCTTAGGAGTTCTGGTCTTATAGCCCTTTGCAGGGATACCGTTACGAGAGCGTGGATGACCACCAGAAGCACGGCCTTCGCCACCACCCATAGGATGATCAACCGGATTCATAGCAACACCACGGACACGTGGACGACGACCTTGCCAGCGTTTGCGGCCGGCCTTACCAGAAACTTCCTGAGAATTATCAGAATTGCTTACCGCTCCAATAGTAGCTTTACAGGTAATCAGAATCATCCTGGTTTCACCACTTGGCAACTTGATGATGGCATATTTCCCATCACGAGCAGCCAGTTGAGCAAAAGATCCTGCACTACGCGCAATCACCGCTCCCTGACCGGGGCGCATTTCAATATTGCTAATCACCGTTCCCAGAGGAATATCCTGTAAGTAAAGTGCATTGCCAATTTCTGGCTTGGCAGCTTTACCGCTAACTACTTCCTGACCAAGCTTTAAGCCGGTAGGAGCAATCATGTAGCGCTTCTCACCATCTGCATAATATAAAAGAGCAATACGTGCAGAACGGTTGGGATCATATTCGATCGCTTTTACCGTGGCAGGTACTCCATCCTTATCACGCTTGAAATCGATAACACGGTAACGCTTTTTATGACCGCCACCTATGTAGCGCATGGTCATCTTACCGCTATTGTTACGACCGCCAGACTTGCTCTTACCTTTTACCAAAGATTTCTCCGGCTTACCGGCCGTGATGTTGGTATTGTCATTGACAATCCTGAAGCGTTGTCCCGGAGTTACCGGTTTTAACTTTCTTACTCCCATCTCAATTATATATTACTGTAGAGGTCAATGGTTTCACCACTACGAACCTCTACAATGGCTTTCTTATATGAACCTGAGTTACCGCTAACCACACCGGTTTTCGTAAAACGCTGCTTGCGCTTACCGGGAACCACCATGGTACGTACCTTTTCCACATGTACACCATACAGATCCTCAATCGCCTTCTTGATAGAGATCTTGTTGGCGCGTTTATCCACTACAAAAGCGAAGCGGTTGTTGTCTTCGCTATCTTCAGTGGCCTTTTCCGTAATTACCGGTCTTATAAGGATCCCCATGGCTTACTTGCTTAACAGGTTTTCAATTTTCTCTAACGAATCCTCGGTCAACACCAAACTACTTGCGTTCATTAGTTTGTAAGTGTTTAATTCTGAGGTGGTTATAACGTCAGAACCCTTTAAATTTCGGGACGACAAATATACATTTTTATTGGAGTCACCCATTACTATCAGTGACTTTTTTCCGTCTAAGCCAAGTGCCTTGATCATCGCCGCGAAATCCTTGGTCTTAGGTGCATCAAAATCAATGCTTTCCATCACCTGGATATTCTTCTCGCTGGCTTTCAAGCTCAGGGCCGATTTACGTGCTAAATCTTTGGTCTTCTTATTCAGTTTGAAACCGTAATTACGGGGACGAGGACCGAATACTGTTCCACCACCTCTTTGTAGTGGAGAGCGAAGAGATCCTACCCTTGCATTACCCGTTCCCTTTTGACGGAAGAACTTCTTAGTGGTGCGTGAAATCTCACCGCGCTCTTTAGCCTTGTGCGTACCTTGGCGCTGATTAGCCTGGTACTGTTTAACATCTAGATAGATGGCGTGATGATTGGGCTCAATACCAAATAGGTTTTTATTGAGCTTGGCTTTTCTTCCGGTTTCCTTTCCGGCTTTGTCTAATACTGGTAATTCCATCACTTCGTAATTATTACGTATGAATTTCTGGCTCCAGGAACAGAACCTTTGACAACCAGAAGGTTTTTCTCTTTGTCGACCTTCAATACTCTCAGGTTTTCCACCATGGCACTTTTACCTCCCATACGACCGGCCATGCGCATTCCTTTAAAAACGCGGCTAGGATCAGAACCAGCCCCGATAGAACCCGGAGCTCGCAGTCTGTTGTGCTGACCGTGCGTGGCCTGTCCCACACCACCAAACCCGTGGCGTTTAACAACCCCCTGAAATCCTTTTCCTTTAGATACTCCAGAGATATTTACAAACTCGCCTTCGTCGAATATATCCACGGCGATTTCGTCACCGAGTTTAACTTCCTCGGCGAGATTGTCAATCTCTATCATACGATGTTTGGGAGAAGTGCCGGCCTTCTTGAAATGGCCAACCTGCGCTTGAGAAATTACTTTCTCACGCTTGTCACCATAAGCAATTTGAATGGCGTCATATCCATCCGTATCAGTGGTCTTTAATTGAGTGACCACACATGGTCCAGCTTCGATGACAGTACACGGTAAGTTTTTACCGTTATCATCAAAGAGGCTTGTCATTCCGATCTTCTTTCCGATCAATCCAGGCATTCGATGCTATTTTAAAATGTTATTATTCTAGCGCGATCACACCTTGATTTCTACTTCAACTCCACTGGGAAGTTCAAGCTTCATCAATGCGTCAATAGTCTTTGAAGACGATGAGTAGATATCCAGCAATCTCTTGTACGAAGAAAGCTCAAACTGCTCACGTGATTTCTTATTGACGTGCGGTGAACGCAACACGGTATATATTCTTTTGTTAGTCGGCAGTGGAATAGGACCATTAATTATGGCGCCCGTACTTTTCACTGTTTTAACGATTTTCTCAGCAGACTTGTCTACCAGATTATAATCGTACGACTTAAGTTTTATCCTGATCTTCTGACTCATCTTCTATATCTTAAGCAGGTTGTCCTTTAACTTTTGCAATAACTTCCTCAGCAATGTTCTTTGGTGCTTCTTCAAAGTGGAAGAATTCCATGGTTGAAGTAGCACGTCCGGATGACATGGTTCTCAGAGCCGTTACATATCCAAACATTTCTGAAAGAGGAACTTTAGCCTTAATCACTTTTGATCCCGCACGGTCACCCATTCCTTCCATAATACCTCTACGACGGTTCAAGTCACCTACGATATCACCCATATTCTCTTCGGGCGTAAGCACCTCAACCTTCATGATTGGTTCCAGTAGTACAGGGTTAGCCTTAGGCAGGGCCTCTCTATAGGCCATCTTGGCAGCAAGCTCAAAGGATAGCGCATCGGAGTCAACCGGGTGAAATGATCCGTCACTAAGGGTTACTTTAAGGCTATCCAAAGGATAACCGGCCAGCACACCATTGTTCATGGCATCCTTAAAACCTTTCTCAACGGCAGGAACAAATTCTTTAGGAACGTTACCACCTTTTACGATGTTTTCGAAGATAAGTCCTGGTTTTTCAGGATCTCCGGGCTCAATGGTTAATACGATGTCTGCAAACTTACCACGGCCACCACTCTGCTTCTTGTACACTTCGCGGTGATTGACAGTTCCGGTAATTGCTTCCTTATAAGAAACCTGAGGAGCACCTTGGTTTACCTCAACTTTAAATTCTCTTCTCAGACGATCCACAATGATATCCAGGTGAAGCTCACCCATACCACTAATAATGGTTTGACCAGAATCTTCGTCTGTTTTAACGGTGAAGGTGGGATCTTCTTCCGCAAGTTTTGCGAGCGCCATGCCAAGCTTATCAGTATCAATCTGAGTCTTAGGCTCAACCGCCAAGCCAATTACTGGTTCCGGGAAATCCATCGATTCCAGAACAATCGGCTTTTTCTCATCACAAAGCGTATCTCCGGTCTTGATGTCCTTAAATCCAACCAAAGCACCAATATCACCCGCTCCTAAAGCGTCAATTTGGTTTTGCTTATTGGCGTGCATTTGGAATATTCTGGAGATTCTCTCCTTCTTTCCGGTGCGTGCGTTAAGTACATAGGAACCAGATTCCAATACTCCCGAGTAGGCCCGGGTAAAGCACAGACGACCTACAAATGGGTCGGTAGCAATTTTAAACGCCAGGGCCGAAAATGGCTCGTCATAACTTGGCTTTCTGCTTTCCTCTTGCTCAGTATTTGGGTTAGTACCCACGATGGCATCTACATCAGTAGGTGAAGGAAGAATTTCCATCACCATATCAAGCATGGCCTGAACACCTTTATTTTTAAAGGCAGAACCACACATCATGGGAACCACTTTTCCTGAAATAGTAGCTTCACGCAAGGCGTCCAATATCTCTCTCTCGGTTAGTGATTCTGGATCTTCAAAATACTTTTCCATCAAAGTATCATTGAACTCCGCCACAGCTTCAAGCAACTTTTCACGATACTCAGTAGCCTCTTCCAACACTTCGGCAGGAATATCAATTTCCTGGAAAGTCATTCCCTGATCTTCGTCGTTCCAGGTAATACCGCGGAAATTGATCAAGTCAACCACTCCTTTAAAATCAGACTCTGCGCCGATTGGGATTTGCAGAGGAAGCGCATGGCTGCCCAGCATCTCTTTCACCTGACGGGTAACATTCAGAAAATCTGCTCCCTGACGATCCATCTTATTGACAAATCCAATACGGGGAACATTATAGTTGTTGGCCAGTCTCCAGTTGGTTTCAGATTGTGGTTCCACACCATCCACTGCACTAAACAAGAATACCAGACCATCCAAAACACGCAATGAACGATTCACCTCAACGGTAAAGTCCACGTGTCCGGGAGTATCAATAATATTAACATGGTAATCAGTACCACGGTAAGGCCAGGTGAGAGTAGTTGCTGCTGAGGTGATAGTAATACCACGCTCCTGCTCTTGCTCCATCCAGTCCATAGTGGCTGCACCGTCATGCACCTCACCAATCTTGTGGCTCACACCACCATAATAAAGTATACGCTCTGTAGTAGTTGTTTTACCAGCATCGATATGCGCGGCAATACCTATGTTACGAGTGTATTTTAAATCTCTGTTTGCCATAACTCTGAGATGACTATCAAATATTGTTGTTAAAATCGGCCAAAGTGAGCAAATGCCTTGTTCGCTTCTGCCATTTTATGGGTATCCATTCTCTTTTTCACTGCTGCGCCTTCTTCTTTAGCCGCGGCTAAAATTTCTGAAGCTAGTTTTTGAGCCATAGACTTCTCATTGCGAGAACGCGCATAGCTTATCAACCACTTCATGGCAACAGATATTTTGCGATCGGGACGAATCTGAATTGGAATCTGAAAAGTAGCACCCCCTACCCGACGGCTTCTTACTTCTACGTGAGGCATCACATTATTCAGAGCTTCCTTCCACATTTCCAAACCATTGTTCTCCTGCGTTTTCTCAGAAACTATATCAATGGCATCATAAAAAATGCTATACGCTTTTGATTTCTTTCCGTCCATCATCATCATATTGACGAATCTGGTCACCAGCTCATCGTGAAACTTAGGATCGGGAAGTAATGGTCTCTTTTTGGCTCTCGTCTTTCTCATGGGAATCTATACCGAGTTATTTTTTGGGTTTCTTGGCACCATACTTACTACGGCGCTGGGTTCTTCCTGTAACACCGGCGGTGTCAAGCGCACCTCTTACAATATGATAGCGTACACCGGGAAGATCTTTTACTCTACCTCCACGCACCAGTACGATACTGTGCTCTTGTAGATTGTGACCTTCTCCAGGTATATAGGCATTCACTTCATTTCCGTTGGTAAGGCGCACCCTGGCTACCTTTCGCATCGCTGAATTTGGTTTTTTTGGCGTAGTGGTGTACACTCTGGTACACACTCCGCGTCGCTGCGGAGACGACTGAAGTGCGGCTGATTTGCTCTTCTTCGTAATCTTCTTTCTACCCTTTTTTACCAGTTGTTGTATCGTTGGCATATACCTCTTTATATATATAAGCTGTTAGAAATCAACAGATACCCTATTTTTAGGGGACTGCAAATGTATAACTATTTGGTAACCTGACAATACATTGAGAAAAAATGTTTTAGGCATGCAGAGAAATAAAAAACCCGCCTGCTTGGCGGGTTCTAAATCATTGGTAATTCCGGGGTAAACTATCCTTAATCCAGCCAATTATAACCCATTCTAAAACCCAGGTACAAACGGCTGTCATCTCCACGGTAAAAGTTGTTTCCAATTCTACTCACCAGTGACATATTCAGATTGGAAGAAAACTGCTGGGAAAAGCCAAAACCAAATTGCATGCCTGCATGCTGATTTCGTCTGGCCGAATTGGGAATACTTTCAGCACCCACTGGATTGATGCGATCCGCTCCATAAAAACCTCCACCGGATAAGAAAAATCCCTGCAGTACACGATTAAAATAAAAGTTGGCATTGGTTTCAAAAGTATAGCGGTTTTGATCCACCAATACACTTCCAAAAGTTCCATTGCTAATTGATCCGTAGCTAAAATCCCCACTCACGGACCATCGGGAAGAACCAGCAGCCTCAACACCAATGTTGATGGATGGAAACCCGCTATTTTCTACCATTGCATTGTAACCAAATCCCAGATTGGTATTAAAAACCTGTGCGTAAGCAGATGAGGCAACAATCATGAATAAGCTTAAAGTCAGAATAATCGTTCGCATTGATATTAGTTTTGGCTTTGCGATTGCTAAACAATTTCCATTCCAAAAATGGGATTAGGGCTCGACTGCGCTCGACCTGACTTTAGGCTCGACTTCGCTCCCGCCAGAGGCGGACAGGCGACCTGACATAGGTTGATCTACGACCTAAAGCGTTTGCGGTGTCACATTTCGGCTGCCCTTCGACAGGCCTGCATTGAGCTTGCCGAAATACTCAGGACAGGTGGCTCGACCTGACTAAGTGTAATAAAGATCGGAAAGTCGATCGATGTCACATTTCGACTGCGCTCAATGTGACATGAGTTTAAATATAAAAGCCAATATCAGCGACAGCTTTGGCAATATTCGCCAAAAACAGCTCCATAAGCTTACCAACACCGTTCATAACTCTTTTTGACCTTTACCTATATAAGTGTGTATTTTGCCAATTCTTTAGATTGATCCATGCATGATTATTTGAAACAGTTAAATCCGTCTCAATTGAAGGCGGTGAAGGCTACCGAGGGTGCGGTAATGGTTATTGCCGGAGCTGGCTCAGGAAAAACCAGAGTCCTAACCTATAGAGTAGCTCATCTCATGCAGGCAAAAGGTGTTGATCCTTTTAATATTCTCTCGTTAACCTTTACCAATAAGGCAGCGCGGGAAATGAAAGATCGTATTGCTAAAATTGTTGGTGATACCGAAGCGCGAAACCTTTGGATGGGAACATTTCATTCCATTTTCGCCCGCATTCTGAGAGTGGAGGGACATCAACTAGGTTACCCTTCCAATTTTACCATCTACGATGCGGAAGATTCTAAAAAAGCCATCCTCAACACCATCAAAGGCCTCCGTCTCGACAAAGAAATTTACAAACCCAACAATGTAGCCCGCCGCATATCAGCCTTGAAAAATGCGCTGATCACACCCAAAGAATATCTTAAGAGTCCCGACTTACAAGAGCAGGATGCTGCAGCCCGCATGCCGCAAATGGGAGATGTTTACAGAGCCTATGTAGAACGATGCTTCCGCTCCGGGGCAATGGATTTTGATGACCTGTTACTGAACACTTACTTCCTGCTGCGAAAATTCCCTGAAGTGCTGGCTAAATATCAGGATCGCTTCAGATATATTTTAGTGGATGAGTATCAGGATACTAATCATGCGCAATACCTAATTGTAAAGGCACTGGCCAACCGCTATGGCAATGTTTGTGTGGTAGGTGATGACGCGCAATCTATCTATGCCTTTCGCGGGGCAAACATCAAAAACATCCTCAACTTTCAGCAGGATTATGACGAAGTGCAGCTTTACAAACTTGAACAGAATTACCGCTCCACCAAAACCATAGTAGGAGCCGCTAACAGTCTTATCAAAAAGAACCGCGACCAATTGCATAAAGAGGTTTGGACAGATAATGATGAAGGCTCAAAGATTGGGTTACATAAACTGGTTAGTGATAATGACGAAGGAAACTTTGTGGCTCGCACCATCTGGGAAACCAGAATGAATGATAAACGCCAGTACAGTGATTATGCCATTTTATACCGCACTAACGCCCAATCACGTGCGATGGAAGATGCGCTCAGAAGAAAAAACATCCCCTATCGCATCTTCGGTGGTCTATCCTTTTACCAAAGAAAGGAGGTCAAAGATTTACTGGCCTATTTCAGATTAGTGATAAACCCCAAAGATGAAGAGGCCTTTCGCAGAGTGATTAATTATCCTAAACGCGGCATTGGTGATACCAGCGTAGAACGAATTACTGTTTTGGCAGATCGCGAGGGTGTTAGTCTTTGGGATGTTTGCACTAATATTCCTCTTTATGGCCCAATGAGTGGCATTAACCGACCTACTTTGGGTCGCATTGCTGACTTTGTAGCAAAAATACAGAGCTACCAGGTGTTGATGGAAAAGCAGGATGCATTTGATTTGGCTTCCCATATTGCTAAAACTTCAGGACTAATTCGTGAATTAAAGACTGATGATACCCCCGAAGGAGTTAGCAGAACAGAAAACATTGAGGAACTCCTAAACTCTGTAAAAGATTTTACGGTAACACAAAAAGAAACTGATGGCGAAAATGCCAACCTCGCGTCTTTCTTGGAAGATGTAGCCCTGATTACAGACCGAGACATGGACAAGGATGAGGATAATGACAAAGTATCCTTAATGACTATTCACCTCGCCAAAGGTTTGGAATTTCCTGTAGTGTTTGTGGTAGGGATGGAGGAAAACCTATTTCCCAGCATGTTGAGTGTAAATAGCAGAGCTGATTTGGAGGAGGAGCGGCGTTTATTTTATGTGGCTCTTACCCGGGCAGAACAGGCCGGGTATCTCACCTATGCGCAGATGCGATACCGATGGGGTAAATTAATTGACTGTGAGCCCAGTAGATTTTTAGAGGAAATTGATGAGAGCTACATAAACCTGGCTACTCCAGAATTCAGTCCTTTTGTAGGAGATGATGGCATGGGTTTAGGCGATCTAAGCTCAGGTAGGGCGGCAACAAAATCACCTGCCAGAAGAAGGGCTAGTTCACCCAGAAAAAACAATACCCCGCGCATGCCCAGAAGAAACCTGAGCAGAATGGACAGCGTTTCTGGAGAATCTGGAAATTACGAGGCTCTTACTGATATTTCGACTGGTGAAAAGGTTAAGCATCAACGTTTTGGGCACGGAGTGATTGTTGATGTAGAAGGTAGTGGGGCAAATAAAAAGGCCATAATAAAGTTTGAAAATGTAGGAGAGAAAAAATTATTGCTCAAATTTGCGAAACTTGAAAAGATGTAAAGTGTGATGGGTTATCAGTTAAGCACTCAATTATGAACTTAGCTGTCGATAAACAATTCCCGCCACATAACCCATAACGCATAACCCATAACACTTATGGAATACAATACCAGCCTGCCCAGGCTTATAATTCCTGAATACGGAAGGAATGTTCAGAAAATGGTTGACCACCTATTAACCATTGAGGACAGAGAAGAAAGAAACAGACAAGCACAAAACTTAATTGAAATCATAGGGAACCTCAATCCCCAGGTACGTGATGTACCCGATTTCAAACACAAACTTTGGGATCACTTGTTTATAATGTCCGATTTTAGATTAGACGTAGATTCACCATATCCTAAACCCGCTCAGGAAACATTTTTTGAAAAACCTGAAAGAGTGCCATACCCTGCTAATAATCGCAAGTATCGTCACTACGGCAACGTCATTCGTAAAATGATTGAATATGCGGTTGAGCAAGAACCCGGGGAGTATAAAGAAAAGCTCAAAATCTCCATTGCCAACCACATGAAGAAAACCTATCTGATTTGGAACAAGGATACTGTTGATGATGAGGTCATCTTGAAAGAGATGAACGAGCTTGCCGGTGGCCAATTGAAATTGGAGAATATGGAGCTAAAAGATAAACAGGACCTGGTGCGAGGTTCCACCTTCCAAAAAGGCAACAAACGACCTCATAATAAGGGACGAAAAGGAGGAAAAAAACGTTATCGTAAAAACTGAGACTAATTGGGAACATTTCAGATTACCGGCGGCAAAAAATTACAGGGATCCATCATCCCGCAGGGCGCCAAGAATGAGGCATTACAAGTAATTTGTGCCACCCTGCTCACCTCAGAAAAAGTTACTATTTCTAATATTCCCGATATCAGGGATGTCAATAAGCTGATAGACCTTCTGGCAGATCTTGGGGTAAGTATCCGACGTCAGGGACCTGGAGAATTCACATTCCACGCCGATGATATCAACCTGGGTTATTTGGAATCAGAAGAATTTAAAGAGAAGGGAACCGCTTTACGCGGATCAATAATGATAGTTGGCCCCTTGTTGGCACGTTTTGGAAAGGGTTATATACCCAAACCTGGTGGTGACAAGATTGGCAGAAGAAGACTAGACACACACTTTGTTGGTTTTCAGAACCTTGGAGCCAAATTTAGGTATAATGCCGATGAATCTTTCTACGGCGTAGAGAGCAAAAAGCTCAAAGGAGCTTATATGCTGTTAGATGAAGCTTCGGTAACCGGAACAGCAAATATTGTAATGGCAGCTGCGCTGGCGGAGGGCACCACCACCATCTACAATGCAGCCTGTGAACCTTACATTCAACAGCTCTGTAAAATGCTTAACAGCATGGGAGCCAATATTAGCGGAATTGGTTCAAATATGCTCATCATTAAAGGTGTGGATGAACTCGGTGGATGTAGCCATCGCGTGCTACCTGATATGATTGAAATAGGTTCATGGATTGGCATGGCCGCCATGACAAAGTCTAGCCTTACCATCAAAGATGTAAGCTACGACAACCTTGGCGTGATACCCTCCGTTTTTAAACGCATGGGCATACAGTTGGAACGCAAGGGAGATGATATTTTTGTGCCTTCTCAGGATCACTACAAAATTGAGAGCTATATCGATGGTTCCATCCTCACTATAGCCGATGCACCCTGGCCGGGCTTCACGCCAGATTTGTTGAGTATTGCCCTGGTAATTGCTACGCAGGCAAAAGGCAGTGTACTCATACATCAAAAAATGTTTGAAAGCAGATTGTTCTTTGTGGACAAGCTGATTGACATGGGGGCTCAGATAATTTTATGCGACCCACATCGCGCTACCGTGATTGGCCTGGATCATCAGACCCCATTAAAGGCTACCACTATGACCAGTCCTGACATCCGCGCAGGCATCTCTCTCCTTATTGCCGCACTGAGCGCTGACGGTATGAGTACCATTCATAATATTGAGCAAATAGACCGTGGTTATGAGAATATTGACGAACGTTTAAAAGCAATTGGTGCGGATATTGTAAGATTAGATTGAATTTTAACAGGAACAGCACGCAGAATTGCCAATATTTGTATTTCGATTACGTTGATTGTTGGGAAAAATGCTAACTTAAGTTCCACAGATATGAAACATACCAAGATGAAAAGATTAGTTCAAAAGCCAGCCTTTCTAATGCTATTGGCAGCCATTACCTTCATAGGACTTAGCTTTAGCACGGAGATTAGTCGCGAATCTGAAAAGGGGCAAATGCAAATTCTAAATATTGGAGATGCTGCACCAGATTTGAGCCTTCCCGATCCAGACGGTAAGGTGAGAAATTTATCAGATTTGAAAGGGAAACTTGTCTTGATCGATTTTTGGGCCAGCTGGTGCCGTCCTTGTCGGATGGAAAACCCTAACCTGGTTAAAACTTACTCAAAGTTTAGCAAAGCCAATTTTAAGAATGCTGATGGATTTGAAATATTTAGTGTTTCACTCGACAGAAATAAAACAGATTGGATTAATGCCATTGAAAAAGATCAACTCAGTTGGGAAAACCATGTTAGTGATCTAAAATTCTGGCAGTCTGCTGCCGCTTCCACATATAATGTAAATTCCATTCCGGCAACCTTTTTGGTGGACGCTGAAGGAACAATTATTGCTAAAAATCTACGTGGCGCTACCCTGGAAAAAACCTTAGAAAAACTGACAGAATAATAGCTTCATAAATGACAAGTAGCCTTCCGCCCTCGGTGGAAGGCTTTTTTTATGTCATGATGTCACTCGAATACCAATGGCAAGGCTTTTGGATACAGGCCTGCGACCTTAAGAAAGCGTATAATGAGCGAGAAACAGGATCTTAAAGACCAGGAAACTGAAGAATTGACCAATCAGCAAGAAACTGATGGCTCCAACAATAAGGTTTCGGATGAGGAGAAACCAGAAAACCATATTGACCCTATCTCAGAGTTGGAAGCGGAGGTCAAAGATCTCAAAGATCAAAACCTCAGACTTTATGCCGAGTTTGAAAATTTTCGGAAGCGAACTGCCAAGGAACGTCTGGAGCTATACAGCACTGCCAATCAGGAATTAATGAGTGCTTTGTTGCCAGTGCTGGACGATTTTCAGAGAGCCTTGAAAGCCGAGGATAACCCGGTAGAGAATGAAGGAATTAAACTAATTATCAAAAAGCTCGAGAATACCCTTACTAACAAAGGCCTAAAGCCGATGGAAGATACCAAGGGTAAAGAATTTGACGTAGAAACGATGGAGGCCGTAACCAGGATTCCCGCTCCAGAGAAAAGTTTGAAAGGAAAGATCATTGACGAGGTAGAAAAAGGTTACTATTTGGGCACCAAAATCCTTCGCTACGCCAAGGTGGTGGTAGGAGAATAACAAAACGAGATGGCAAAGCGAGATTATTACGAAGTATTAGGCCTCAGTAAGAATGCCTCTGCAGAAGAGATAAAAAAGGCCTACCGCAAATTGGCCATTAAATATCATCCGGACAAAAATCCTGATGATTCCGAAGCTGAGGCAAAATTTAAGGAAGCAGCTGAGGCGTACGAAGTACTGAGCAACGCGGATAAGAAGGCACGTTACGATCGATTTGGTCACGCCGGCATGGGCGGAGCTGCGAGCGGTGGCGGTGGCTTTGGTGGTGGCGGAATGAGTATGGATGATATTTTCGAGCAATTCGGGGATATCTTCGGCGGAGCCTTCGGTGGTGGCGGTGGCTTTGGCGGATTTGGTGGTGGTGGCCGCAGCAGAGGCAGACAACCAGTTTACAAAGGGAGTAACCTGCGCGTGAGAGTAAAGCTTTCGCTGGAAGAAATTGCCAATGGTGTAGAAAAAAAGATGAAGATCAAACGTCAGGTACCCGCTGACGGAATAAGCTTTAAAACCTGCCCTACTTGTAAAGGAGCCGGGCAAACTTACCGCGTTACCAATACTATTTTAGGGCAAATGCAAACTGCCTCTGCTTGTCCTACCTGCAACGGAGTAGGGAAATCTATTGACAAGAGGCCAGCTGGAGCGGATGAATACGGTATGATCCGTAAAGAAGAAACCGTATCGGTTAAAATCCCGGCCGGAGTATCGGACGGTATGCAACTAAAGGTAGCGGGTAAAGGAAACTCCGGACCGATGGACGGTGTGAATGGTGATCTCATTGTAGTGATTGAAGAAGAGAGTCACGCAGAACTGGAACGCGATGGCAACAACCTTCATTACGAACTGTATATCAGTATTCCTGACGCGGTTCTAGGCACCAAAGCAGATGTTCCCACGGTTGGTGGTAAGGCTCGAATTAAATTGGACGCAGGCACCCAATCTGGTAAAATCCTGCGATTACGCCATAAGGGTCTCCCCAGTGTTGAGGGTTATGGTCAAGGAGATTTGCTAGTGCATGTGAATGTATGGACTCCTAAACATATTTCCCCAGAACATAAGGACGCGTTTGAAAGAATGCAGACTGATCCTGACTTCATTCCAAAACCAGGCAAAGGAGACAAGAGCTTCTTTGATAAGGTGAAGGAAATGTTTAGTTAGCTTTTGTGAGCAGATGGAATAACGCGTAATTTCTGGTTTCCAACGTTTTAGTTGCCTTGGTATTTTCTTGGCTTCGATACGACCGCCTTTGGCGGTCACTCAGCCAGACGGGCGTCTTTATGAGCAATTGACTACTTCGCTGCTCGAGGGGACATTCTTTACTTAGGCGGACAGGCAGCCGGACCCTAGCATTACTTTGGCTTATTGCAGTCCGCCACTCCAAGGTTTTAATTCTTATCACTTTTTAGAGAGTTCTTAACTCTATGCTCTTACCTCCGACACTATTCCTTCTTCTTTGCCTTCGATACGTCCGCCTTTGGCGGTCACTCAGCCAGACGGGTGTCTATATGAGCAATTGACTACTTCGCTGCTCGAGGGGACATTCTTTACTTAGGCGGACAGGTAGGCGGACCCTAGCTTTACTTTGGTTTATTGCAGTCCGCCACTCCAAGGTTTTAATTCTTATCACTTTTTAGAGAGTTCTTAACTCTATGCTCTTACCTCCGACACTATTCCTTCTTCTTTGCCTTCGATACGACCGCCTTTGGCGGTCACTCAGCCAGACGGGCGTCTTTATGAGCAATTGACTACTTCGCTGCTCGAGGGGACATTCTTTACTTAGGCGGACAGGCAGCCGGACCCTAGCTTTACTTTGGTTTATTGAAGGTCGCCAGTTTGAGGTATTAAATCTTGTCTCTTATTTCTTCACTCCTGTCCTAGACAGCGCGTTGGGTTAAGTAACCGCAGTACTCAGTGTAAAGTGTCCTTTTGCCAATTCATGAACGCTTTGGCGCACATCGCCATTAATCTAACTCGGAGTGGCGAATATTGCCTTTGATATATTGCTGAATTCTGATATCTTGATATTGGGGACAGCGGGAGCTGGCCCCTGGGGCACCACACTCGTATTCCGCATATCTCAGTAGTTTAACCAAGCTTATATCATCAGCTCTCCCCTACCCTAAGGCTAATCCCTACTTCTAACAAACTTTCAGAATCACATACTATAGAATATCATCGGAGAGGTAACCACCAGTTCCTAAACGATCAGCAGCTAATTGCCCTTCTCATCGCATGATCAGCTCCGGTCTGGCTTAACCCTTCTAACCCTCTTGGCTCCCATAGCCGAAGGTTTAAAACACATCCTTCGTCTGATCCTTCCTCCCTCCTTCTTAGTCTCAGGTCTGGTTAATTACCCTACATTGTCCATGCCATGAACGTCAATCCTTTTCAACTTAGAAAGATTGCATCTCCAAGAGACAAAAACAATCCAACTAAAGCCAGGCCTACATATGGTGCGCAAGCTACTCCCGTAAAAACAGAGCTCACTTCGTCTCTCCACGAGGGCTTGTTACCCATAGTGATCCTCCTTTCCCTTAATCTATCTTTACAATCCTGGATCACTTCTTTTCATCCTTACTGCACCTTCATAATTTCAGCTTAGCGTCCGCATAATCTTTTGTCTTTTAACTTCCAATCTTATTTCTAATTTCACCTTTCCAAAGCAAAGTCAATGAACATACTCGAAGTAAAGGGAGTTTCAAAGTTTTATGGGGATTTTGTAGCTCTCAACCAGCTCAATCTAAGCATTGAACAAGGACGGATTTTTGGTTTGCTCGGACCCAATGGTGCCGGTAAAACATCACTGATCCGCATCATTAATCAGATCACCGCCCCTGATGAAGGGAGTGTCCTATTTGATGGAGAAGCCTTAAATCCGGAACATATCGGTCAAATAGGATACCTCCCTGAAGAGCGAGGGCTCTACCCCAAAATGAAAGTACTGGAACAGCTGGTGTACCTGGCTCGTTTAAAAGGCTTGGACAAGCAGGTAGCACAAAGGGAAGTTAAAAACTGGATGGCGCGCTTTAAAATTGCTGACTGGCAAAACAAAATGCTGGAAGAACTTTCCAAGGGTATGGCCCAGAAAATTCAATTTATTGCTACCGTCATTCACAAGCCACGTCTTCTCATATTTGACGAGCCTTTTACGGGTTTTGATCCCGTCAATACCGAATTGATCAAGCATGAAATTGAAAGGCTTCGTGACCGGGGCGCCAGCGTGATCTTCTCCACGCACCGGATGGAAAGTGTGGAAGAAATTTGTGATGAAATTGCACTTATCAATAAGGGCGAAAAAATACTGGAGGGTGGTTTGTCAAAAGTAAAATCGGCCTACAGAGAACATGAATATTTGGTTCTTCTGGAAAACTCAGCTATCAGTGGCAACTTGAAAAATGCTGAAATTCTTGGGAAAAAGCAGATAGACGGCAGGTTGGAAGTACATATAAAAGCCAATACCCATGATACAAAAGCACTCCTAACTGAGCTTATGGAGCGTGGTAATCTGCTGTCATTTAAAGAAAGAATACCCAGCCTTAATGAAATATTCATCGCTAAAGTACAGGAATCATGAGCAAGACCTGGTTAATTATTAAGCGTGAATTCTCGACCAGAGTGCGTAAGCGCAGTTTTATTGTAATGACCATCCTCGGTCCGGTTTTATCTGCCGCGCTCTTTATCCTTCCAGCTTATCTGGCTACACTACCACAAGATTACCGCACGATTTTGGTGTTGGATGAACCCGGATTGATGAATTTTGATAAAGGCAAGGATGAGGTTGCTTTCAGATACCTTCCTCCAAAGAAGTATGACCTTGAAGCTGCCAAAGAATTCTTTAAAAAAGAGGAGGACTATGCCTTTTTACACATCCCTCTTCGCGCGGGGGGCGATCCCGATTTTATAGCACGTAACACTGTCCTGTATAGCAAAGGTGATGTTAATCCCGGCATCGAAAATTACATTGAAGATAAACTTGAAAAGTATATTCAGAATGAAAAGCTCAAGGCTCTTGGAGTAGAACCGGAGGTTATGGCTAGAACTAAAACCAGCGTGAACATTAAATCATACAATCTGGAAGATGGCACCCAAACCGAAGGTCTGGCCCTGGTTAAGATGGGCATTGGCTACGTAGCTGGCTTTATGATTTACCTCTTTGTGTTTATTTATGGCGCTCAGGTAATGCGAGGAGTTATAGAGGAAAAAACCACCCGAATTGTGGAGGTTATGATTTCTTCTGTAAAACCATTTCAGTTGATGCTGGGCAAAATATTAGGTCTGGCAGGTGTAGCCTTGCTCCAATTCTTAATCTGGGTAATGTTTGGTGCCTTGTTTTATTTCCTGGCATTTACCTTCATTCTGGAGGATCAACTAGATGCGGCCAATATCGCTAGTGGGGTGGCTGCTCCAAACAATGACATTATAGAAATCTTCAAGGTAATTGAGGCCATAAACTTTCCCTACCTGATTGCTTGTTTTCTATTTTATTTTCTGTTTGGGTATTTGCTTTACGCGGCAATGTTCGCGGCCATTGGTTCTGCAGTCGATAAGGAGTCGGACACCCAGCAATTCATGTTTCCCGTGTCCCTGCCACTTATTGCAGCCATCATCGTTCTCATTAGAGCCCTGGATGACCCCAACGGCAGCATAGCCACATGGTTTAGCATGATTCCCTTTACCTCACCCATTGTAATGATGGCGAGAGTACCCTTTAATATTCCATGGTATGAATTGTTAACTTCCATGTTAATTTTAGCCGGAAGCTTTTTAATTATGACTTGGCTTGCGGCCAGAATCTATCGCACCGGAATCCTCATGTATGGCAAAAAACCCAAACTGAAGGAAATCATCAAATGGATAAGATATAAAGCATGAGAGAATCTATCAGGAATTTTCTTGAACTGGTGATTTTTGAGACCGACAAGTTTAAACTTGAAGTAGCGGATATACTTTCCGCAGTGATAATCTTCTTCGGCGCCAGACTTGTTATCTGGTTAATCCGAAAATATTTTGCCAGAAAGAAGAATGAAGGCAACCTGGATGCTGGAAAAAGTTATGCTTATACCCAACTTTTCGCTTACCTGATATACGTGGTGGCCATTGTATTGATCATTGAAAACCTGGGATTCTCAATTACAGTACTTCTTGCAGGATCCACCGCCTTATTGGTGGGTTTAGGTCTGGGACTGCAGGATTTTTTCAGAGATATGGTAGCAGGTTTTATCGTGCTTACCGAAAGAACGGTAACGGCAGGTGACATAGTAGAAATAGCAGGAGTAGTAGGTAAGGTTAAAGATGTTGGATTAAGAACCACCCTATTGCTTACGCGTGACGATATTGTATTGATAGTACCCAATTCCAAGCTAATTCAAGACAATGTGATTAACTGGTCACAGAACAACAAAGTTACCCGCTTCTCCATCAGCCTGGGGGTGGCATACGGCAGTGATACCGCTAAGGTTAGAGAGCTCATGATCAGCTGCGCCGAGGAACATCCGGATGTAATAAAAAATCAGGCTCCAGGCGTATTTTTTGAAGATTTTGGAGACAGCGCGCTTCAATTTACTTTGCTCTTTTATTCCAAAAACCTATTCAGGATTGAGCGCACCAAAAGCGAAATCCGCTTTGCTATTGATCAGAAGTTTAGAGATCAGGGTGTAAGGATTCCCTTTCCCCAGCGAGACATTTGGTTTAGAAATTCCGCGGAACAAAGCGAATGAAAATTGCCGTCATTGATCTAGGGACCAACACATTTAATCTGTTGGTTCGCGATACTGAAGATCACGAAGAAATTCATGCTATGAAATTGCCTGTGAAACTTGGCCAGGATGGCATTCTCAAACACCGTATTACTGAAGACGCCATGCAAAGGGGTATGGATGCCCTTGCCAGATACCGAAGCATAATCGATTCATTAGATGTGGAAGCTGTGTGCGCCTTCGGTACTTCCGCTTTGCGCGATGCTGAAAATCGACAAGTCTTCATTGACCAGGTTAAAACCAAATATGGATTCAACATTAATGTTATCAGCGGAGACGGAGAAGCAGAGCTTATTTTTGAAGGGGTGAAGTATGGTTTGGATCTAAGACCAGGAAGAAATCTAATCATGGATATTGGAGGGGGAAGTACGGAGTTTGTCCTCACAGAAAATAACCAGCTGGTGTGGAGCCGTAGTTTTCAAATCGGATCTAGCAGATTGAACGACCAGTTCCCTGTTTCAGATCCAATTCTGGATTCTGAGATTGCGGAAATTTGTAGGTTTATTAAGCATGAATTAAACGAGCTTTGGGAGGTGATGGATCAATTTCCAGTAGATTGTCTGATTGGCTCCAGTGGGTCTTTTGAAACCCTGGCTCAGGTAGCACTGGCAAGAAGAGGGCAGCCTCATGAGAGTCCCGGAAATGGATTTGAAATACGCACGGAAGAATTTAATCAAGTGGCGGAATATATCTTGCGGTCAAGTTTGGCACAACGCCTGGAAAACCCGGCTATACTAAACATGAGAGCGGATATGATTGTTATCGCCATGGTGATGTTAAAGCTCTGCGTTGATCAGTTAAATATCAAACAAATAAAACTCTCCAACTTCGCCCTAAAAGAAGGTGTATTCTCTAAATTAATGGAAAACAAACTAATATGGCAAAAATCCTGATTATTGAAGACGAACCGGCAATACGCAAGGTGCTGAAGAATATATTATCGGATGAAAATAAAGATTTCATCATAGATGAAGCCGAGCATGGCAAACAGGGTTTAGACAAAATCTCTGCCCAGGACTTTGATCTGGTACTTTGTGATATTAAAATGCCCGGGATGGACGGTATAGAGGTTCTGGAAAAGATTAAGGAAAAACACAGTGATACGGCCGTGATCATGATATCAGGGCATGGAGATCTACAAACGGCCGTGGACAGTATGAAAAAGGGAGCCTATGACTATATCAGCAAACCACCGGATCTCAATAGACTTTTAAGTACCGTGCGCAATGCTCTCGACCGCACCGATCTCGTGCGGGAAAATAAGACGCTGAAGAAAAAGATCAGGAAGAATTTTGAAATGATAGGAGAATCTAAACCTATCATGCAAATTAAAGACTTAATAGAAAAGGTTGCGCCCACTGAAGCCCGAGTATTAATAACCGGGCCAAATGGCACTGGTAAAGAATTGGTAGCTCATTGGGTACATCAGAAAAGCGAAAGAAACAAGCAGCCACTTATTGAGGTGAACTGTGCGGCAATTCCATCAGAACTAATTGAAAGTGAATTATTTGGACATAAAAAAGGAGCTTTTACCTCAGCGGTAAAAGATCGGAAAGGGAAGTTTGAGCTGGCCCATAAAGGCACCTTGTTCCTGGATGAAATTGGAGACATGAGTCTCAGCGCACAGGCCAAAGTGCTACGAGCGCTTCAAGAAGGGAAGATTACTCCGGTAGGGGGCGACAAAGAAATCAAGGTTGATGTGAGGGTTTTAGCCGCCACTAATAAAAATCTAAAAGAAGAAATTAAAGAAGGGAAGTTTAGAGAAGATTTATACCATCGCCTAAGTGTGATAATCATTAAAGTTCCGGCTCTCAATGATCGGCGGGATGATATCCCATTATTGGTAAATCATTTTGCTACTAAAATTGCCAGCGAGCACGGCACTAGCCCCAAAAATTTCAGTAAAGAAGCCGTAAAAGCTCTGCAAGAACTGGATTGGACCGGAAATATCAGAGAGTTGAGAAATATGGTGGAGCGTTTGTTGATTCTGGGAGGAAAGGAGATTAGTTTAAACGATGTGAATTCTTTCGGAAGTAAGTAATGGCTCATCGCACTATCACTATTTCTGCACAACCCTGCGCATAGCTTAATGGTATCAACCAGATAAATTCTTTTCATTCCTCTTAAATCAGTTAGGATTAAGAGCGTGTAAGACCTATATTTACCTGTCATATAGCTTAACCATCAAAACCTTAATCCTATGTTATCAGGTATTTTAAATTCCCTTAAAGATCAGGTTGGCCCGGAACTAAAAGATAAAGTTGGATTATCCGAAGAACAATTGCCTGCAGTAATGGATGCGGTGGGCGATGCTTCCAAAAATGTACTCGGCAATCAAATAGCTTCTGGAAATATGGGATCCATAATGAATTTGTTTAGTTCGGGAAGCAATAACAGTGGTGCTAATAGTCTTCAATCAGACCTCACCAATAAAATTGTTTCCAGCCTGGCAAAAAAGGTAGGATTAAGCGAGTCCAAGGCACAAATGGTTGGATCCATCGTAGTACCATATTTGATCAAGTTGATCACCAAAAAGAACGATGAAACTCCGGCTGAAGATGATTCTTCTATTAAAAACCTGTTCGGCGAAGGCTCATCAGACCTTATGAGTGCAGCTAAGAAAGGTCTTGGCGGCCTATTTAGTTAAGCAATTTTAAGTAAATCAAATAAACCCTTAATAAATACAAACAATGGCAAGAAAAATCACAGAAATTGAAGGAATTGGAGAAGTAACCGCAGGAAAATTGGCAAATGCCGGTGTAACTACTGTAGAAGATCTTCTTACCATGGGCGCTGATTCTAAAGGACGTTCTAATCTGGCGGAAAAGTCTGGATTAACTGAATCCAAAGTTCTTTATTTGGTTGGGATGGCTGACCTTATTCGAATCAACGGTATTGGAGGAGAGTTTGCAGAACTGTTAAAAGCTTCTGGAGTGGATACCGTTAAAGAACTGGCAACCAGAAATGCTGATAACCTTCATGCCAAAATTAGTGAGGTGAACGAAGAGAAAAAGCTGGTAAGAAAACTTCCTAGTGCAGGTCAAATTGCCGGTTTCGTAGAGGAGGCTAAAAACACCAAGTCTACCATTACGCACTAATAGAGCTTAATTAATTCCAAAAAAACCGATCCGCCCAGGGCAGGTCGGTTTTTTTATTACCTCCGACGAGTGGACTTCCTCCGTCTGGTTGTGGTGGAAACACCCAGCACACCAAGCAGCCCTCGGGTTAATTCCCTCACCACTGTGCGAGTAACGCTGCTCTTCATGATAGTATCAAAGGTAGAAGGAGATTTTCGTTTTGATTTGACCGTCTCCTGCTTCGATTCCAACTGATCCAACTCCCTCTGATCAGCTTTTTCAATCTTCTCCAATAGAATTTCATGCGCACTTCTTCTATCTATGGCTTCATTGTATTTAGGTGCCAATCTGCTCCGACCGATCAAGGCATTTAGCTCCTTCTTGTTTAACACATCCATGCGTGAAGCAGGAGCTTTCAGCAAAGTATGAACTACCTGAGTAGGAATACCTTTCTCATTTAAGGTGGTAATCATGGCCTCGCCAATTCCCATTTCCATAATCAGACGATCCACCTCATAAAAGTCGGTGAGCGGGTAATTTTCGGCAACCTTTTTAATGGTCTTTCTATCTCTGGCGGTAAAAGCTCTTAGTGCGTGTTGAACCTTCATACCCAATTGCGAAAGCACATCTTCCGGAATATCATCAGGTACTTGTGTGCAGAAGTAAATGCCCACTCCTTTAGATCGGATTAACTTAATGATGGTCTCGATCTGTTTAAGAAGCTCCTTACTGGCTTCCTCAAAAATTAAGTGAGCCTCATCAATAAATAGTATGAGCTGAGGTTTATCCGAATCCCCTTGCTCCGGCAATTTCTCAAATATTTCGGCCAGCAAACAAAGCATGAAACTGGAAAAAAGCTTTGGCTTTGACTGCATATCGACCAAACGGAGGACATGAATTATTCCCCTTCCATTTAGATCCTGGGCCAAAAAATCCTCTACATCAGTGCTCCTCTCACCAAAAAACATATCAGCACCTTGTTGTTCCAGCTCTAAAAGCTTCCGCATGATGGCACCTACACTTTGGCCACTGATATAACCATAATTCTTGCTTATAATCTCTTTGCCTTCACCGCGGATAAAATTCAGAGCTGTTCTAAAATCTTTAATATCCAGCAAGGGTAAACCATTATCGTCGCAATACTTAAAAGTTAAGGCCACCACGCCTTGTTGCGTATCATTAAGACCGAGAATCTTCGATAACAACACCGGTCCAAACTCACTGATAGTAGCCCTTAGTCTCACTCCGGGTTCTTCAGAAAGGGTCAGTAACTCAACCGGAAAGCTAATCGGTTTCCAGGGAGTGCCTATGGCATTATGTCGCTCTTCTATTTTAGGATGTGGATTTCCATCTGCTGCAAGACCACTTAAATCACCCTTAATATCCATGAGGAGAACCGGTACACCGGCCATAGACAGCCCCTCAGCAATACCTTGTAGAGTTTTGGTTTTGCCCGTTCCGGTGGCTCCAGATATAAGACCATGCCGATTAAACATACTTAGAGGTGCCCTAACCTGCAAACCTTTAACCGGTTCACCGTCTATCATCGCTGCACCCATTAATAAAGAATCACCTTCAAAAGAGTAACTCTCTCTTATACTATCAATAAACTCTTGCTTCTTCAATGATCAAGTAATTAATAGCCAATGATATAAAAAATGCCCATCACCTAAAAGCTGATCGCATACAATCACTCAGTAACAGAAGCCAAATCCAAAATTTTTTAAAAGCTGGGAATGTTTATATGTCTGTTCACGACGCCCAATGGGATAGCTTTGATTGCTGATGGAGATAACATATCTTTACGAGAGATACCTTTTCAGAGAAGAAGCAAATGAGGAAGAGAATCTACCTGTACCCGTAGGAAAATACTTAAGTTGCAGTTTGGGATGCCAGTAGGTATGGATGTGAGGAACCAGGGAACATAGTAGAGCATAAATGAACTTGGTGGAGAAAGGGTGAGCATTGACAAATGCAAAACTTTTGTAACTATATAATCTCTAACATAAACAAACCAAGATGAAAAAATCTCTATTATTACTCTTTGCGCTGGCATCGTTTACTGCCTTTTCACAGACGGAGAAAGGAGTCATCCTTAAAGGCACGAAACTGCTTTCGGGAGGATTTTGCATTGAAACCAGTTCCGACGAAGAATCGAGTCAATTTTACTCCGAGGAATCACGTATGTCAGAGGTTTTATTGGCGGTATATGGCGGATATGCTATATCAGATAATAATGTAGTGGGGCTGGGTCTCAGTTACAACTCCTACACCAACGCCTATAAGTCAAGTCAATCCGGCGGATCATTTCAGCAGGATAATGAAAATAAAACAAGTACTATATCCATAGTTCCATTTTACCGTAGGTTTTACTTCTGTAGCCCTGAATTTGCGCTGGTAGGCACCGCTAAACTACCTATTGGCTTCGCTAACGAATCTGAGCAAAGATTGCAGAACCCCACAGATCCATCCCAGGGTACAGAGCTAATAGAATATCCGGGCCATATGTCTTTTGGACTGTGGTTAGCCCCTTCCTTTTTGTGGATGCCAAGCGAGTATTGGTCCATCGAAGGCAGTGTCGGCCGGGTGGGTTTTGTCACTTCAAGCGGCTCCGGAGATGTTCAAGGGGAAAATGTGGATTACTCATCATTTGAGTTTGTGGCAAAGATTTATCTTTTAAATCCCTTTATCGCCTTCACTTACTACTTCTAAACAACCAATATTTTACTTGAAAACCCACTGCAGCATGGCGCGGTGGGTTTTTTTTATGTCCTTTGCCATATGGAATTACCCCAGTTTTTACTTGCTGATAACACCGATCATCCGGAATTGATATTCATTGTCCACACTGAGTTTCCCAGATTCATCTGGAATATGGTGGATGACAATATTGAATGGCTGGATGATTTAAATGGATCGGAAGAGGAATTAGTGCAGGAAATGGCTGAATTACTTCAACAGGCGGAGTCTTTCTATGATCGGGAAATGCAAAGACTTGAATCGGATTTAGACTAAGTGATTAAACGTGGATTTCAAAGAACACCTCAGGCGAAATTTCATCCTCGCCTGGCCAGTTATGCTGGGTCAGGCGGGGCATGTATTGGTGGGACTTGCCGATAGTATTATGATTGGTAGAGTGAGTACTGATGCATTAGCTGCGGGTGCTTTTGGAAATTCAATTTTTATTGTGCCACTAGTTTTTGGTTTGGGAATGGCTATGGGCTTAACCACGCCTATTGCTAATGCAGACGGAGAAAAAGACGTGGCCAAAGCGGGTCGGTTTTTACGACATGGTTTGGTAACCAATATGCTTACCGCCTTAATCATGTTTCTCGTCATTCTGGCCCTGGTACCCTTCATGGATCAATTGGGTCAGGAACCGGCAGTAGAATCGCTGGCAAGACCGTATCTGTTGGTAATTTCAGGGAGCATACTACCCTTAATGTTTTTTCTGACCTTTAAGCAGTTTGCAGAGGGCCTATCGGATACAAAGTTTGCCATGTACGCCTCTCTGGGAGCCAATTTCCTGAATATCTTTCTGAATTACCTGCTCATTTATGGAGTATGGGGTTTTCCGGAGTGGGGATTGTTTGGAGCGGGTGTGGCCACTCTAGTATCTCGGGTAATCATGGGATTGGTGATGGTAACATATATTATCAGAGCTAAAAAATTTGCGGCCTATCGCGAACATTTTAGGGATAAAATATGGCGTAAGGATTACTTTAAAAAACTATTGGAAATTGGGGTGCCCTCGGGTTTGCAATACATCTTTGAAATCTCTGCCTTTGCTGTTGCTGCTGTACTAATTGGACAAATTGCAGCGGAAGCCCTGGCCGCGCATCAGATAGCGATTAGCTTAGCTGCATTGAGCTATATGATGGCCACGGGAATTGCTGCTGCGGCAGGTGTGAGAGTTGGTAATCAATTAGGAGCGCGCGATTATGTTACCATGAGAGCCGCAGGACGATCGTCTTTTGCGATGGTATTTGTGTTTATGGCGAGCTGTGGCTTGATTTTCTTTGCGGGAAGAAAGTTTTTCCCATCATTCTACACCGAAGACCTTGCCGTGATAATGATTGCCTCCAATCTTTTATTCATTGCAGTTTTCTTTCAAATTTCTGATGGTATTCAAGTAGTGGCCCTAGGTGCCTTGAGAGGAATGAGTGAAGTAAAAATACCCACGCTTATTACCTTTATTTCGTATTGGATCTTTGGTCTCTTACCGGCTTATATCTTGGGGATGAAAATGAATTACGGAGTTGAAGGCATTTGGTATGGCCTGGCGTCAGGTCTTACCGTGGCGGCAGCCTTATTGTATTGGCGATTTGAATGGAAATCCAGACAATTAATTAGAAATGAAGCCCATAGTTCGTAAGACATTAATTGCCTTTATATTGGTACTTCTGATAGCTCCTATCAAGTTTTCGATACTGGGAATACCTTTCGTACTTCAAAGTTTGGCTCTCTTTGTTGCCGGTGCAGTTTTAGGAATTTTTCCAGGCCTGGTAATCAGTATGGCGTATATTATTGTGGGAGCCCTTGGGCTTCCTGTCTTCGCAGATTTTAATGGAGGATGGGAAAAACTAACCGGTCCAACTGCCGGGTTCTTATGGTCTTTCCCACTAGTCGTATCTTATCTGGCCTGGCAATGTAAAATTGGGGAGCAAAGTATCTTTCATTACATCACCTATTTCTTCAGAGCACATATTTTATGGCTCATACCGGGAATGTTGATTCTATACCAAGCTATGGAAGGGGTTGATATGCTCGCCACGCTGGTGAAGTTAATGCCGGATGTATTGGTAAAATCCTTGGCAGGTGGAATTCTGGCTTATTTTCTGGTACAAAAAATCCCGCCAGAAGCTTAGGCTTAAAGCGGGATTTGAGATATCATTTATAAACTCCTATTTCACCATCAAAATACCTTTCATGGCCGCATGGCCGGGATAGGTACAGATATATTGATAGGTACCCGCTTCAGAAGGTGCTGTAAATTTAACCTCTACGGTCTCACCGGGATTGGCCATTTCTGTGGCTGCAATGATGAATTCGCTATCACCCACATAGTTGTTGTCCGGTCCGGCAGCCAAAGATTTCTCAATCACCGCTTCTTGCTTGCCGGCTTCAATTATTACGGCATTGTGAATCATTGCCGCAGAACTGGCTTTATTCTCCAATATTAAGGTTACCTCTGCACCGGCAGAAACTGTGAGCCTTTTCGGCTCAAATGCCATATCTGTCATGGTTTCCCCAGTAGTAGAAAGCTTTAAGGTAACTTCATCGCTTAGATCATCTGTTACCTCCTTTTCCACTTCGGACGCCTCAGTTTCTTGTTTTGAATCTGGTGAAGTAGTTGCTGCTGGCTCATCTGCAGGTCCGCTACAAGCGGCTAAAAAAATTAGAGCCATGGCTGTAAATGAAAGTCGTTTCATATTCATAAATTATTTAGTTGCTTTAGCATAACATTAGAGCCAAGTTAATAGTTTGCGGAAACTTCCAAATATATTATTCATTTCTCGCGCTACATTGTACACACAACCTGGTGGCGATTCAGTACAAATTGAGCAAACCGCTAAATACCTCAGGGAGCTGGGATACCAAGTGGATATTGGCTTGAGCGGCTCAAAACTTGAGCCGGAAAACTACGATGTGGTTCATTTCTTCAATCTCATTCGGCCTGCAGATATACTCCGATATCTCTCCCGTATAAAAAGATTGGTAGTAAGCAGTATCTACGTAGATTACTCCTTACATGAAAAAAAGGAAGGGAGCTTTTTAAAGAAGGGGCTGCATCGTATCCTCAACAAATTTGGGGTGGAATATATTAAAACCATCTCTCGCTGGATCAATGGTAGTGATAAATTCCCTGGCTGGTCCTACCTACTTAAAGGTCAGTATTCCAGTATTCAATCTATCTTGTTAAAGGCTGAAATTGTCGTCACCGCCACGCAATCAGAGCAGGTTTTAATTGGTACGGATTTCCCGGATCTGGTAGTAGTTTACAAGCAAGTAAAACTAGGCCATGAACACTTTCAGCCAGCAGAGGGCAACCAAAAGAGAACAAGGATTGCCAATTTGGCTAGAATTGAAGGTATGAAAAATCAGTTGGGATTAATAAATGCGGTAAACCAGAGCCAGTACGAATTAGATCTCTACGGTGGGGTTGCCAAAAATCAAAAGGCCTACTTGCGAAAGTGCATGAAAGTTTCCGGGGAGCGAATACACTTCAAGGGTTTGTTGACCCATAACCAGCTTGAAGATCTGCTTCCTACATACAAGGTACACGTGCTGCCAAGTTATTTTGAAACGACCGGGTTGGCAACAATTGAGGCCCTATCAGCAGGGTGTCAAGCTGTTGTTTCAAATCACCAAATTCAAAAGGAACTTTTTGGTGAGCATGCCCACTACTGTCACCCCAAGGATACTGCGTCAATTGTGGATGCTATTAAGAATGCCATGAATAGCTCCACCTATCATATTGAATGGGTGAGGCGGACCTTTAGTTGGAAGAAAGCGGCTAA
This sequence comes from Owenweeksia sp., assembly GCA_965229445.1. Taxonomy (GTDB): domain Bacteria; phylum Bacteroidota; class Bacteroidia; order Flavobacteriales; family Schleiferiaceae; genus Owenweeksia. The sequence goes on along the minus strand of OZ245876.1, from coordinate 962,278 downwards.
AGAAATTTCAGCTATTTATCTAAAGCCATCAGAATGAAGATCGGAATCATTGGAACCAGGGGAATACCCAACCATTACGGTGGTTTTGAGGAGTGTGCTCAACAGTTAGGTACAAGGTTGGTTTCAAAGGGTCATGAAGTCGTCGTATATAATTCGCATCGCCATCCCTTTCAGGAAAAGCGTTTTGAAGGAGTAGCTTTAGTCCATAAATATGATCCGGAACACCGTATTGGAACCTTTGGACAATTTGTTTACGACCTCAATTGCATATTAGATGCCCGCTGGCATGAGTTTGATATACTGCTGATGATGGGATATACCTCGAGCAGCATTTGGCAACGCTTGTTGCCTAATAAACCCTTGATTATCACCAATATGGACGGTATGGAATGGATGCGTGAGAAATACTCCGACCGGGTGCAACAATTCCTTAAACGGGCAGAGAAGTGGGCGGCAAAAGGAAGCCATCTACTCATAGCCGACTCACCGGTTATCGAGGATTATCTCAATCAGAAATATCAGAAAGATGTGGTATACATTCCGTATGGAGCTAAGATACTGTCGGATCCAGACCCGGATAAGCTCAAAAATTACAATGTTGAGCCCGGTGACTATAATTTAATTATTGCACGCCTCGAACCTGAGAATAACCTTGAAATTATGCTTGCCGGTGCCACCCAATCTGAGAGCAATAAAATCACTTTGGTAATCGGTAATCATGAAACCAGTTACGGAGAGTATTTAAAACAGAGGTTTACCGATAGTAAAATTAGATTTCTTAAAAGCAACTTTGATAAAGACACCCTAAACCACCTGCGATATTTCTCTCATATCTATTTACATGGCCACTCGGTTGGCGGCACCAATCCCTCTTTACTGGAGGCCATGGCCTGTAGTACCATGATCCTCGCTCACGAAAATCAATACAATAGAGCTGTATTAGGAGAAGATGCAAACTATTTTATAGATGCAGCAGATGTAAGCAACGCCTTAGACCATATCGAACGCACCGATTTGCAGAGAGAAAGAATCAAGGTTAATCTCAATAAGATTTTGGATCGATATAACTGGGATGTAGTGGCTGATCAATACGAACTGGCAATGAAGCAGGCCTTGATAGCCAGGTAATTAATGCTTGCCGCTCAGAGTTTTTAGGATGGTGATAACAATAATTTTCAGATCCAGGAGTAGCGACCAATTTTCGATATAGTAAACATCCGTTTTCACGCGCTCCTCCATTTCTCCTGGTGTGCGGGTTTCTCCTCTTAAGCCCCTGATCTGCGACAGACCAGTAATACCAGGTTTAGCAAAATGCCTAACCATATATTGATCAATCAACTTGCGGTAGGAATCAGTATGGGCCAACATATGAGGCCTCGGACCTACCACAGACATTTCCCCTTTGAGCACATTAATAAACTGAGGCAATTCATCCAAACTATGCTTGCGCATGAACCTGCCAATTCCCGTTATGCGGGGATCATCTACAGTAGCCTGCATCGCATCCGCATTCCGATTGACCTTCATGCTCCTGAATTTTAAGATACTAAAGATTTGATCTCCCAGCCCCGTGCGCCTTTGCACGAAAAAAATTGGCCCCGGCCCCGATAGTCTCACGGCCAAAGCAAGGATTGGAAATAACCAGGGACATACAAGAAGGATAATTGACACGGACATAAATAGATCTACAAATCTTTTAATCAGTCTATTATGTAAGAACTCAAGTGGTTCTTTCCGATGTAACAGTATCGGTACATCATGGAAATAGTCGATTTCAACCGCTGGGGCATAGGTGAGACCCAAATCAGGCAGCAACCGAAATCTCACTACCTGATCATCGGCATTCTTAAACCATTTGAGTACCCTGGGGTCACCTCCCGGAAAAGCACAGTACACTTCATCAACATCACCATTCTTGATATAATTGCTTGCCTCATCTTCCCTGCCCGTTAAGGGAATACCATCCACTGGTTGATCAGAAAAATAGGCTACCGGCTTTACGCCGTATTCTGAATGCTGATGAATGCGCTCAAAAAACAACCTCAGCGGTTCACCCTCACCAATAAGTACCACCTTTCGAAAATTGAGACCCCTCTTGCGCATGGATTGCAGGATCCGCATAAAATAAAACCTCCAGGGAAGCAGCAGCACAATAAAAGAGGAATAGAAGTAAATCAAGAACAGACGAGAGTACTCATCCTTCTTTAGGCTTACCAGGAACAACAGTAGAATGAAGAGGTGTATGGCATAGGCATTCAATACCTTTCCAGTAGCCTTTCTGGGCTCCAGGCTTCTTCTGGTATCGTAAGTCCTGAATAAAAAAGTAAGGAATAACCAGGAAAGGTTAAAGAATACCGCCAGCTGCACGTAATAATCATAATACTCTGTCTCCCTGATTCTAATTTCATCAAAGCGCAGGTAGCCTGCCATGAAAAAGCTCAGGTTTAAAACAAGGAGGTCACCAAGGATAATGATGATCTGGAAAAGGCGTGCGTAGCGCGATTGCATGCAGCTTAATTTGATTCAAAGGTACGTTTGACCCTTCGTTTCTCGAAATCTTGCCAGACATCCCGTTGTTCCCCTATTATTTTATCAATTTTCTCCCGACCATTTTCTGTTGAATATATTCTTTGCAATTCAGCTTTGGCCGTGCTACTCAACTTCCAATTTAAATCGAACAGTGCGTTAAAGAGCTGCATTAAATATTCTTCGCCGGTAAATCTTATATTTCTCAGGGCGTGGATGGCGTTTATGCGTGTTAAGAAATCAAAAGACGGGCTACACATATCGATAAGCCTTGCTAAAGCCTCTTCCTCCTGATATAGATACGCTCTGTATGACAGGGCTGGAATCAAAACCTTATTTCCGGGCATACCAGGCTGATTTTCAATTACATCATCGTACAACCAGGAATTATTTCTGGGATTGTTTACATCCACACTAAGGTGAATAATAGCCGCTCTAAGCTCATAACTCGCTGCGTGTAGCAAGGGTAGCAAGTCCTTTCTAAGATCAGTTCGCCATTCTCTGGGAATATGTTTTACTACTTCCTTTTGGTAATGAATATCTCTATCCTGCAGCGCATCTTTGGTAAGGCTCAGAGCTTTCTTGTCTTGCGCCGATATCAATTGGCTTAAAGCCTCACTTCTCAACGCAAAATGTTCTGCCGGGTCAGCGGCAATTAAGCGCAAAAAACTTGATTTCTCCCTCAGGGGAACTTCTTTAAGTGAAAGTAAAACCTTATGACGGTCAAGTAAGTTGGTTAGCAGGCTGTACACCTTACGCCACTCCTCGAAATCTCTTTTCTCACGAATATCTGCCAGCATACTCATGTTGGGATTAACTACCCAATAATTAAGAGGATCATTGGCCAGATCCAAATACAAGATGGTGTCATGTGCTGGAATACTGAGTTGCTTTATGATTGCCCCACCTTCTAGCTGCAACAATACTGGAATTTTTAAGGGTAAATCTGGCGCTGGTCGATAAAGATTGGTGATGGAAAACTCTATACGATCCCCTACCCTCCGCGACTCAATGTTTAGGATTGGTTCTCCACTGCGATGAACCCATCTTTCAAAGAAATCGGAGTAATTGCTACCAGTAATTTTGAGAATACTATTAGCCAGCGAATCGGTTGTAACCAGGCCAAAGGCATAGGTATTCAGGTAATGCCGGATGGAAGCTTTAAACAGGCTATCCCCTAAATCATGATGCAGCATATGTAGTACCCAGGCTCCTTTCTGATAAAACCTTGATGACCCGGCTTTGCCATTTCCCAGCGGTATTTCATCCGTATTGGAAGCCTCAAACACCAGCAATGCCGCCTTGTATCGATCCCAATCTGCCCGATCATATCCATAAAGATTACGCTCGGAAAGCCATTGATAATAAGTAGCAAAGCCTTCATGCAACCAATGCTCATCACTCCCGGTGGCGGTAACCAGGTTTCCAAACCATTGGTGAGCTAATTCATGGGCATTTACATAGGTGTAATTCTCATCATTAAAAGCTATACTATCCACCATAAAGAAGTCGCCAAAAATGGTAGCGGTAGTATTCTCCATGGCGCCATGCTTAAAATCCTGTACCGGTGCCTGTTTATAGTTTTGCCAGGGATAAGCAATTCCAATTTCATTCTCTAGATAATTGAATATTTTGAGGTTATCCCTATAATACCAATCATAATCATTAGCGCGATCCGAATAGAAATACTGATGCGTGGGAACGCCACTGGCACTTTGATTTTGCACGGAGTCAAACTTACCAATGGCAATGGCAATGAGATAACTACTCATGGGTTTGTTCATGCTATAAGACCAGATCGTTTTGCCCGCCTCAGACCTTTTAGTATCGGATAGCTGGCCGTTGGCCATCACCTGATACTCATCGGCAAATTCCACACTCAATTTTACTATTAACTTGTCTGTTTGATCATCGTGATGTGGTATCCAATGCCGGTGGTCTATACCCTGCCCCTGGGTCCAAATTTGGCGACGAGAGCGATACGTAGTGTCCTGCCAGCCAATGAAGTAGATCCCTTTCAGCGGTTTACAGCTATAATCAATTCTAATCCAGGCACTATCTGGCAACTCCTCTTCCGGCAGTAGCCAAATACCTTTTTCATCGTATGAATACTGAACTTCAGAAGAATTTAGTTGTACCTTATTATACGTCATTCTTATTCCATTCAGATAGATCGAATCAACCCCAGGTACAGGTCTAAAGGATAGGAGCAACTGGCCATCAATAGTATGGGAAATAGTGTCTGGCCGCACTGACAAGGACAAGTGCGTAAAATCAACTGATTGCGAGAGTAATGGCAGACTAAAGCATATCAGCCATAAGATTATAAATGTCCTTTTCATAGAGCTACTAATGTAATAGAAAGTGTGTTTGTGGTTAATAGGAACAATTAATCTTCATGAAGTAATTATCTTCACAATAAAATCAAAAATGAGATATCTTTTATTTGCGTTTTTCCTATTCAATGGCATTCTACAGGCTCAGATAGCTCATGACCTTGAAGTTTACTCTGAAGATGGAAAGAAATTCACCCTCTATCTCAATGGTCGTCAAATCAATGAAGCACCATCCTCCAATGTGCGCATAAAGAATATAGAACAAGATCAGGTATCAGCACGAATTGAGTTTGAGGAGAGTGACATTCCGCCTATCAATGTGAAGTATTTTCAAATTGGTGAACCTGGCATTGACGCTTCTGCCCCTCAATCTACGGTGTACCGCATAGTAATGACCAAAAAGAAGGGGTATAAGCTTAGGTTGGCCAGTATGGATGACAAGAAGATTCAGGAAGATCAGATCATTATTATCAATAATTAGGGGTTTTCACTCTACCCTCAATCCCTTAAACCTCTTGCACTTACTCGAAACTTCCATAGAATTTTTAAAAGGCGTTGGACCGGCAAAATCGGAGCTACTCAAAAAGGAGCTTCAGATTTTTACCTTTAAGGATCTGCTGCAATATTATCCCTTCCGATATGTAGATAGAAGCAAGTTTTACAAGATTCGAGATATTAAGTCCGTAGATACTGAAATTCAGCTAGTTGGCAGAATAATCACTCTTGAAGAAACGGCTGGAAAAGGCCGTTCAAAACGGCTGGTAGGGCGATTTGAAGATGGAACCGGTGCGGTGGAATTGATTTGGTTTCAAGGTGCCAAATGGATTAAAGGCTCACTAAAGCTCAACCAGGATTACGTGCTTTATGGGAAACCCAACATCTTCCGAAATAAGTTCAGTTTTCCCCATCCAGAACTTGAGTTGGCCGAAAACTTTAAAAAAAGTCCCTTGCGTGGGCTACAACCAGTTTATCACTCTTCTGAAAAGCTCTCAAAAAAAGGTCTGAACGCCAGAGGCATAGCCAAGCTCACCCAAAATCTCATTCCCCAGATAAAAGGTCATATCTCAGAGTTTCTTCCAGAGTGGATCAAACAGAAATACCATTTGGCTGAGTTGGAAAACTCACTCCAGGAGGTGCATTTTCCATCTAATGTGGATCAGTTGGAAAAGGCAAGAAAACGCCTGAAATTTGATGAATTTTTCTTCCTACAGATGGAAGTGCTACACCAAAAACAGCGTCATAACAAAGAATATCGGGGTTTTGTATTTGAGAATGTAGGAACATGGTTTAATCACTTCTATGAATCTGTTTTGCCATTTGAATTAACCGGAGCACAGAAACGGGTTATCAAGGAGGTTAGGCGTGATCTGAAATCTGGAAGACACATGAACCGATTGGTTCAAGGCGATGTTGGATCCGGTAAAACCATGGTGGCCTTAATGAGTATGCTGATAGCTCTCGACAATGGGTTTCAGGCCTGTTTGATGGCGCCAACTGAGATACTGGCTACTCAACATTACAACGGAATCAAGGAAATGTTGAAGGATCTGGAGATTGGAGTAGCTTTATTAACCGGGTCGGTAAAAACTTCCGAACGGAGGCTTATCCATAAGCAGTTACAAGATGGTTCTCTGCATGTTTTGATAGGAACACACGCCCTGATTGAACCCACGGTGAAATTTAAAAATCTTGGACTGGCGGTAGTTGATGAACAGCATAGGTTTGGCGTAGCTCAAAGAGCCAAGCTCTGGAAAAAGAACAAATTACCCCCGCATATTCTGGTAATGACGGCCACCCCTATTCCACGTACTTTGGCTATGAGTATCTATGGCAATCTGGACATGTCAGTGATTGACGAAATGCCTCCAGGTCGGAAGCAGGTGAAAACCCTGCACCAATACGATCAAAACCGATTAAAGGTATTTGGTTTTTTGAAAGAACAGATCGCTCTGGGAAGACAGGCTTATATAGTTTATCCGCTGATTGAAGAATCGGAAAAATTGGATTTAAAAGATCTGATGGATGGTTATGAAAGTGTGATTCGAGCCTTTGCCAAGCCAGAATATCAGGTGAGTATTGTTCATGGCAGGATGAAGGCAGCTGACAAAGAATTTGAGATGCAGCGTTTTGTGGAAGGAAAGACACAAATTATGGTAGCCACTACCGTAATTGAGGTTGGTGTAAATGTTCCCAATGCCTCGGTGATGGTCATAGAAAATGCGAATAGGTTTGGATTGAGTCAACTGCATCAACTGAGAGGAAGGGTAGGAAGAGGTGCCGATCAGAGTTACTGTATTCTGATGTCTGATTATAAACTCAGCAAGGAGGCTAAAACCAGATTGCAAACTATGGTAAAGACCAACGACGGCTTTGAAATTGCGGAGGTTGATATGCAATTGCGGGGCCCGGGGGATATGATGGGAACCCGTCAGAGTGGTTTATTGGATTTCAAGATTGCCAGCTTAGCTAAGGATGGTATGATTATGAGCTACGCTCGTAAGGCGGTATTGGATTTAATGGAAATGGATCCAGCTATGGAAAAACGGGAGCATCAAGCACTGCGCAATAGCTTTCAAAAAAGAATGGGCAAAAAAGTAGCCTGGGGAAGGATATCATAAGGGAATACGCGCTAAAAATATGGGGGTTGTGATGAGTAATAAGTGATAAGTGATAAGTGATAAGTGATAAGTGATAAGTGATAAGTGATAAGTGAAGTACTATAATTCTAAGCTCAATCAAGGGTTTTAACTCTTTTTCTATGTCAGTTTTGCTTGTTCCATCCTTGCTATTACAAATGAATTCCCAAGAATCCTTATCGACTGAACATCAGTACCAGTGTCGACATGCTAATATTTTCAGGCACAGATTGCCAAACATTTTATCTGATCGGCGAATACTGCCTTTGATAGGTTGTAAATAATTCCCAACTTGAATCTGGGGACAGCGGGTTGTACGATGTCAGGACATCCTTTACAGTTGTGTCAAGACATCCTTTACACTTTCGAAGGTATGCTTCTCACTTTTTGATTACAATAATACACGTCTTTTTTGTTGCGATTATTTCCATTTCTTAGAGCAATTACCTGCCCTGCTAGTCCTTCTCCGATATAATAGGGTTTGCTTTGATAATGAATGTATCCTTTTCCGGTCACCTTCAAGAGATGATCATTTATTCCATGTATGCGCTCTGGTGGCCGTTTAGGAAAAGTTTTGGAACTGATTTGGAACCGCGCGGCAGGTACTTCAAAGTTGATTCCTTCATGTGGCCGATATAGATTATACTTATCTCTCCACGAGTCAAATTCCTGTTGACAGTGGGCGTAATTTTTAAAACTGTTATAGAGTAAAAGCTCCTGTTTTAGTGTTTTATGAAAGCGCTCACCCTTCCCTTGTGTTTGTGGATGGTAAGGTCTTCCATGGATCATTTTTACCCCCAATTGAATCAACCAACTTTCGAGCTTGGTTATCGTTCTTCTTGGGCGATAATAGTCTACATGGGTAGATCCCCAAGGAGGGCTATTATCACATAGGATTGTATCAGGCAGACCGTACTTCTTAAAGGCGTGCTCTAACCCAAGCTGAACGGTGTTTCCACGTTCATTAGCACAGGCCAACAACAGGATATTAAAGCGACTATAATCATCCGTGATGGTCAAAGGGTGGCACCGTTTTTTGTCTGCTAAAGCAAAGTGTCCTTTAAAGTCCATTTGCCATAACTCATTGGGTCGTAACCTCTCAAAACGACCCGTCTTTAGCAAAGGTTTATTCTTGCTTTTCTCGGTCAATTGATGTTTGCTGAGAATCCTGTTTATCGTGCTTAAGGAAGGGATTATATCCAACTTATCTTTGTAATCCCGGTGCAGGAGAGCTTGCAGTTTTTTAGCACCCCAATGAGGTTCCTGAGTCTTCAGTTTAATAATCAATTCATGAAGGGAAGGTGCCGTAGCGTTTGGTGATTTTTTGGGTCTACGACTTAGCTCATCTAGCCCAGAGTCTCCATCTTTCTTGTAGTTCTTTAACCACTTGTAACCTGTCGGCCTGGATATCCTAAATCGCTGGCATAATTCAGTGAAGGTCATTCCTCCATTGATGGCCAAATGAACAAATTCTAACTTCTCTTCCATTACAGTTGTTTTTTTAAAAGGCATGGCTCTTTTTGAACCAATATTATCAATCAAAAACTGTAAAGGATGTCCTGACACATGTGTAAACTATGTGTTGAAACCGAACACGGGTGCTGGCCCCGGGGAGCGACACATTTTTGGCAGAGCATCTCCTACCTCAATTTAGACCCGGCCCGTGTCCCTAACTTTACCCCAAAAACTTGTCTCAAGCCTTGGTTCTTCCAGCTGAGAATTAGATAAAACCCGCATAAGTTGCTGTTCTTCATGCGCAGAAGCCTCGGTATTAAACGATGAATGCTTGTCGATTCTCATACCCATACATAATTCTTCCCTTCTTCGTAATTCTTACTGACAATCAAGGTGAAGCCTCTCTCCTATGCCTGTTCCTTAGGAAACATCCACATCGCAGACCGGATAAGCCAATACACTTCCGTGATCCAATCGATCCGCTCTTTTCCTTCCTGTGTGGCTGCAGTTCTTAACTATTAGTTTCTCCAACACGCTTAAGAGTTGACAAAGAACATCTCGTACCTTTCCCCCATGTTCTGGCATAAGAAAATAGACTTCCTTGTAATTGGCGCACAAAAGAGTGGCACCTCCTCTTTTTATCAATATCTCACCAGCAATCTCATGATTCATGGAGGCCAGTACAAAGAGATACACTTCTTTGATCTATTTCATGACAAAGGAAAAAACTGGTATCACCAACACTTTAATTTTGAAAAAAATAGCCTTTTTGGAGAGTGTACGCCTTTTTACTTAATGCATCCTTTAGCACCAGCAAGAGCCCAGTTCTATAATCCAAAGCTGAAGATGATGGCTATTCTCCGCAATCCTGTGGAAAGAGCCTGGTCTCATTATTTGATGAACGTAGAGGCCGGTAGGGAGAACCTTGACTTTGAAACTGCTTTGGACAAGGAGCAGGAGCGCCTTGCTTCTACGGAGAATTTTAATGACCCTAATAGCAATTTTCTTCATTTTTCATATGCCTCTCGCGGTCTGTATGCCAATCAACTCAATCGATGGACCGAATATTTCCGAGAGGACCAGCTGCTACTGTTCAACTACGAAGATTTCTTTAAGAATCCCTGGTTGGAAATTCAACGTGCATATCAGTTCCTGGGCGTAGCGCCCTTAATGAACCATGTAAGTTTTCATGAAAATGCTTCAAATTCAATCGAAACAATTCCGACAGCAGCATCAAAAAAGCTGAATGATTACTTTAGGGAGCCGAATGAATTATTGGCCACCAAATATGGAATTGGATTTGAGTGAAAAGATAACTGTTATCAAACCATCCGGAAACAGCTTCGGGCAGTCTTTGCAAGAGCTTCAGGAGAATAAAGGAGTTATGGTAGCGCTGGCCTTCCGAGATTTCAGGGTGCGCTACGCACAAACTTACCTGGGCATAGGCTGGGGAGTATTTCAACCTCTGCTCGGATTACTGGCAGTATTTGTGTTGTTCTTCAAACTTGCCGGCATCACCACCGGAGGCACCCCGTACCTGGCCTTTGCCTTAAGTGGCTTGATTATCTGGAATTACTTCTACTACCTGGTAACACAATCTGCCTCTGGCTTGGTGAATATGCAAGCGATGATAAGAAAGATCTATTTTCCGAGACTGAGCATTCCTTTTAGTAAGGCCCTGGTTGGAAGCATTGATCTCCTTATTGGGTTTATTTTATTGCTATTCGTCCTCATCTATTTCAAGCAGAACCTAACCGGAATTTGGATGCTCATTCCCATTGCTTTGCTTACCAGTATATCGGCACTTGGACTTGGTCTTATCGCAAGTGCCATTTCCTTGCGCTATCGTGACCTTCAGCAAATTATTCCTGCCTTAATGCAATTACTTTTCTTTCTTACTCCTGTGGCCTATCCCTCCAGTTTGTTGCAAAACCTGGTGTCAGACAGATTCATTTGGCTCACCTATCTCAATCCTCTAACCGGCATTCTTGAATTATGGCGCTGGGGTCTATTTGGGGAGGAACTTAGTTTTGAGGCGGTGGTATCGGTTGGGAGCGGTCTGTTCCTCTTTGTTCTCGGAATATGGATGTTTGGCAAAGCAGAACGGAAAATGGCAGATGTGATATGAACCAAAATTTAGCCATACAAGCAAAACAGCTCTCCAAACAATATCTATTTACTCATCATGGAAAGAGAAAGCCTTTTTCTGCATTGGATGGATTAGACTTTCAGATCAACAAAGGCACGGTTACGGGAATTATTGGTAGAAACGGTGCAGGCAAATCCACCCTGCTAAAAATACTCTCTCGTATCACCTATCCGAGCGCTGGAGAAGTGCTGGTAAGAGGCAGGTTATCATCACTTCTGGAAGTTGGAACCGGTTTTCACCCAGAATTGAGTGGAAAGGAAAACGTCTTTCTCAATGGGGCTCTATTGGGAATGCAACGTCCTGAAATTAAGCAACAATACGATGCAATTGTAGATTTTGCCGGCATTTCTGAATTCATGGATACCCCGGTAAAGCATTACAGCAGCGGTATGTATGTAAGACTGGCCTTCTCCGTAGCAGCACACTTACGTACCGATGTTCTTTTAATTGATGAAGTGTTGGCAGTAGGTGATGCTGCCTTTCAGAAAAAGTGTTTAGAGCGTACCGAAGAGGCTCGCAATAATGAGGGTCGGACCGTTCTGTTTGTAAGTCACAATATGAGTGCGGTGAGGGAGCTTTGCAAAGAGGTTATTTGGTTGGAAAACGGCAAAATAAGGAGCATTGGATCTTCTGATAAAATTACCGCTGATTATCTCAATCACTTTAAAGAATCCACGAAAAATACACCCATAGCCCAGAGAAAGGATAGGATTGGCACAGGGGATGTGGTTCTTACGGATCTCCACTGGCAATCTCATGACAATGTGCTGATTAGCGGGAGACCAGCTTCCTTGGCAATCAAGTACCGGGCATCTCATAATCAGACGATTAGCAACTTGAACTTCAGAATGAATATTTTTTCCAAAGCCGGTGTTTACCTAACCACTCTCAGTAACGAGATGGAAGGTGTTTCCCTAACCAATCAGCCCTCTTCCGGCGAAATTATTTGCCATTTTGAGCAGTTGCCTTTTTTGGCCGGAGAGTATAGCATTACCAGTAACATTTTGGTGAGTAGTTTGCGCACGGATCAGCTGGAAAGAGCCTTAAGTTTCACCGTTGAACCTGGCAACCGGGATACGACCGGAGCTATGCGTACCAGGCTAAGAGAAGGCATCAGGGTTACTCAGTATTGGAAAGCACTGGTTTAAATCAAGACTTCTCAAACACAAACACATCCTGAAAAAAAATTCCCGGAATTTCTTTCCAATTGCCTGGGTAATATTCTATTTGACTCAATCCTGAGGCAGTCAGCAGCAGTTTCATGCCAGCGGAATCCAGGCCTATGGCATCTTCAAACTCCTTCACCCAGCCGGGTGAAAACCAATGATCCGAATCATACGCGGGTTGATCAAATACCCATAAGTTTTGGTTCGTATTGTGATATCTGCCGGAAGTCTCACTACGTTTCTCCAGAGAAGCTTCATATAGGTCATCCAGATAAAAGAAACTGATCACGGCCTTGCCACCGGGTTTAAGCACTCGAGCCATCTCTTTAAAATAATACTTGGCATCAGACTCGCTGAGATGAGTCCAAACGGAGAGCGCACAGACCAGATCCATGCTATTAGACGACACAGGCCATGGCTTTAATTCGCGATCCTGATCTGCCGCGTAGGTGGCATTCTGAACATTGAAATGGATAAATTCAAATCCACGATCCCGGTAATGCTTTTGGCAAAATTCCACATCATCCTTCCTTACATCTATACCAGTGTATAATCCACCGTCTTGAATAAAGGGCTCCGAAGAAATTGCGAGTAGCCCGGTGCCACAACCAATATCCAGAATTTGGTTTCCAGTCTTCTTCACTAAATTTTGATAAAAAAGGGATTGAAAGATCCCTATAACATGCGCCCATTCAGCGTAAGAAACTTTCCCTCCCCTGCGATTCCGAAGTCCAGGAATGCGCAATATATTTTTAGAGCGGAGAATATGCTTACGATCAGCTTTTAAAAAGCTTTGATCTAAATACACCTGTGCCTTTGTAATCCCTTTCTTTAACATCCAGCGAAGACTTTTTAGCTAGCTTCAAAGGTAGGCAAGCCAAACTCCAAAATCGCAGATAATTGAAAAGCTCCTCATCCTATCGGGAATGTCAGTTCCGTTTAATGCATTATTGGTTCTACGATTACGGATGTATCGGTAACAATCCTCACCAAATATACTCCGGGATTAAGACCGGACATGTGAAGGTCTATTTTGTCTTGAGAAGAATCAGGCATTGTTTCCATCATCACAGCGCCTTTGGTATCCAACAACTGAATCAAAGATATTTTATCTGCACTTGCACTTTGAGATATGAACAGTACATCTGTCACAGGATTTGGATAGACATCATACCCAAACTTAATTTCTTGCTGATCAAACTGTGACAATGCATATCCATAGCTGGCCGTATCACCGCAATCATTCATTATGTGTAACTCCACATAATAATTTAAGCTTGGTATCACATAGGTATGCCTTGGGGTTAAACTGGTAGAATTGGTGTTTCCATCACCAAATTCCCAAAGCCAACTGCTTGCCTGCTGCGAAGCCGAACCGTCAAAGTCTATAGTCATGCCATTACCTCCGGTACCCACTATTGTAAAGACAAATGAAGATTGAGGAAGCAAGCAGGTATTTACGGTATCTATTATGGTTACCGTATCGCCACACGCATTAATGGCAGTCATCTGTACCGTATACGAGCCGTTTGAATTATAGGTGTGAAGGACGGAATCTCCGCTACTCGTATTGCCATCACCAAAACTCCATAATACAGAATCAGCACCCACTGCGACAGCTACAAACACAACCGTCTTTCCATTAACGTTAAAATTAAACCTACCCCTGAGCGAATCACAAACCTGCACAAGCTGGTACAAACTATCCTCACTTCCACATTTATCCATGGAATGAAGCAACACGTTATAGGTTCCATTGGAAGGATAGCTATGGGTAGGATTGGTAACGCCTGAAGCTGTGCTTCCATCGCCAAAATCCCAGAAAAGGCTATCCCCGGTACTCAAACTGGCATCAAAATTTACGCTTAAAAATTGCTGGCCATAATTAAACAAGGCCTGGGCTGAATTAACAGCCGGTCCCACTTGAAAAGACAGCGTATCACTATAGGGATCAATGTGATTGCCACAGATACTAATCATAACATTTCCATCCGTTCCAGTGTCTGCAACAACACTGATTAAAGCACCGGGACTTACCGATTGTGACAATTCAATTTCCACGATAGTATCGGATAGAGCGTTGGCTGAATTAACCACCAATGGACCGTTCTGATCACTCACCAAGAAGTCTGAACCATCAGAAGCAATAGTGGATACCGCCAACTTTCTCGTGCAGGCTACCTGAATGAGCTTTGACCCACAGGGAACTATATTACCGCCGGAAGCAGGTATCTTTATCTCAGGATTAGGCACGATACAGTTGGTGCTTCCAATCACTTCATAAAGATATTGTCCACTTCCAATTTGCACAGGAATCCCGAGGGAATCATCCCGGTATTTCTCATAGTCTATGGTGATCATAAAAGTTCCCTGGGTGCTCACAGCCGTTTGCACGATTCCCGTGTTTGGATCCAGGATAAATCCTACAGGGGAATTTAAAGGGTTTGTAGAACTATAACCTGGCTGGTAGGAATACGTTGAGAGCACACCGCCTATCAATATTTTAGGAGCGGAAGATTGAAAGTACAGACTATCACCGTCAGGATCATTGAAACCATAAAGAGTAACCGGTTTGTTCACACAAAAGCTTTGCACCAGATCATTAGGATCGAAAGATGGACTAGAGGCTGGAGAAATAGTATTGTTCAGGCTGGCGCTATAATAAGGGGTACCGGTAAAGTTATTTGTAATGTTGGCGTAAGTAGAATATCTCCCAAAACCTCCGGAATAGACAAATTCATAGTCCGCGCATTTTCCGGGTAGGATTACGGTATCCTGATATAATGAATACCCTTTATAATACCCTCCGGCTGCTCCCGGAGTGCAATAGTCTACTGAATACAAGTTATACAATGTCCCAATTTTAGGCAAAGAAATACTGGAGTTCGGGAAACAAGAACTGTTGATAGAGATGGAATAGCTGGGAGGAGGTGCAACAGCCTGCGTTGCAAAAACGGCATAAACCTGAACCAGGTATTGGTTGGGGTTGTTATGCACATGCGCCATACTCTCATAGCGTACAATGATCCCTCCAAATTCATGTCCGGCTTTTAAAATAGTAGAAAACAGGAGTGCCATGAAAAGGAGTGAATAAAGGTTTCGCATGGTTATTTTGTTTGTTGCACCCAAACTATATACTTATGCCGTCATCCTAAGGCCTGATTTATCCAATTGGAAACATTGCTTAGTTAAAGGGGAAATATTGAGCAGTTGGATGTTGTCTACTTTAACTCAATTGCGGTTCCATGCTTTGTGGTTTAAGATGATTGCTATCGGTACAGCAATTTATTCCCAATCAAAATTTATCCACTTGTAGGCTAGTTCAAAGGTTTGAACAGCGTCACCGGTTAACACATCGGGTTCAAGTTTACCGGTCGAATAGTTTCCGTTTCGGTCAGTCATATATGAATCGGTGATGTTTAACGCAGTACTATCCTGCAGAAAGACCATGCGATTGCCAGTTGCCATACCATAGGTAGGCTCTCCAATAACTTTTACCCTGTCATCGCCCCTAAACGAAAGAAGCAAGCCCTCCCCTGCACTCCCGGTACCTGCCCCGATCAAGATGACTAGCCTTTCCCGTGTGGGAATTTGGTACAAAGAATCCAGCAACTGCAAAGAAGGTTCATCGGCATTATTAACATTCATAAAGGCATACCATGGCTCTTTCTCTCCCGTGGGATACAGGTGATAACCTAATATTCCTTCACCCAACAGCGGACTAAGGCCTGCCACCATGGGGTACAGATTCCCTCCTGTGTTGGAACGCAAATCAATGATCCAACCGGAAGGATTTAGGTTATAAAGCAAGTTGGTTAGGGATAATAAACTATCTGCATAAGCTTTTGCAGATCCAGAATCCAATGCATTACAAGCTCTAATTTCAATATAGGCATAAGTATCGCTGATGAATCTTCCCCTAAACGCAAACAGTTCAGCTGGGGATTGAATTTTCTCCCTAAACTCCGCAGGCCTAATCAAATCACTATGCTGATCGATGGAATTAATGGCAAATTCCAAATAGTGGTGCGCGTACTTAATTGGCATAGTGTCATTAAGCTCCTGAGCATAATAGCTTTCTATAGAATCAATATTGAGCGAATGTCTGTGAAGTGAATACTTCTCAATACTATCAAACGCTATAGCAAAGTACTGCCTGGCCGCACCAATGTTATCCTTATTCTGACATGAGAAAAGTCCGAAGACCAAAAGAAAACTACCGAGAAGGATGTATACTTTGCTATTCAAGATTCGAATCTTAGCTGTTTTCCTTCCTTTTTAGCCTTGGCATCCATAGAAATACCAATGCCAATTCCTATCGCAAGACCAATTGGAATTCCTATGCCGATAAAAGCCATATTACCTAAACTCAAGGCGAAGATCATACCCAGGGGAATTCCAAAAATAGCCATGCCCATTCCCAACCACATATTGCGGTAATAATTCGAAGGAATAAGCTCCATTTTCTCCTTTACCAACTTGAGTATAGCTGCCTGACTCTTTCCTAGATACTTGAAAATCCGATCCTTGTCTCCCAAACTATTAATATGATCAACTTCGCTATTAATAAAACTGCTTACTTCAACCGGTAATGTAAATTCATTGAGCTCCTCCCAAAGCTCAGTGAATTTCTCAGCGCGAATTTTCACCCGTTTATCTGTCGTAAATTCTGAAAGGTTATTTAAGGGTTTCAATGTCATAAACCTGGTTTTCTTAAAACTCCATTACACTATTTCCTGGATCTAAAATTAAACCAAGCCCGCTTAATCTTTCTGAATTTTATTTGATCAAGCTGCTGGTCGAATCTTTTTAATGCGATCTGGTAAAGTAAGATTTCAGAGGAATTGCGCAGCAAGATCTCGGGTCTGAATTTAGATCGCAATTCCCGGTGTTTCTCTGCCTCACCTCCCTCGTTGTAATAGCCCGGGTGCTTGAGCTGGCGACCCATAAACTGACTTAATGAAAATAGAGCATCATCAAACCGCTCTGTGATGCCCACCCAACTTAGTTTATCAAGATTTTGTTCGGCAATTTTTAATAGTTCACTTTGTTCAGCTGGCTCAGGTATTTTTCCCTTTTTTCCACTAAAAAGCTGCAGCAGATAGTGGTTCGCAAATTCACTTTTCAGAAAATCCTTAAATTCCATTTCGCCTCCTTTCCAGGTAGAATAAGCCGGATTCGTGTGCTTTTGAAAATGAATATAAGTAGATATTATACGTTCCGCATGATGCCTAAACATGGCCAATAGTTTGTACTCAGTGGGAATTTCAACCTCACCCAAATGACTGAAATCAATATGGCCAATAATGAGTTTTTTGCCTTCTTTAACAGCTGCTTCCAAGTCTTCCGTTACATGGCCGATTCTATAGCAAGTGGCCGTATCTTTTTCCCGAAAGCTCCCCATAAGACTTTGTCTTAAAGCCGTACCAGCGGTTTTAGGAATATGTAAAAAGATATACTTCAAAATTTCCCAACTTTACAGCATCTGATATAAACGTGATTCAGATTGCTGTCACGAAACTAAGGTAAAAGACTTATCCGCGCACCCCTCATCATAATAGGAATGCACCGAAGCGGCACCACGCTTGTAACTAAGAGTCTGGAGCGTGCAGGAATCTTTATGGGTGTGGTCAAGGATCACAACTTTGAAGCCATGCATTTCTTAAGTCTAAACCAACAAAGCTTATGGGCTGCAAAAGCCAATTGGTTGGAACCGGTAGTACCTAAACCCGAACATTATAAGTTACTTCCTACCAGGAAGCTATACGAGGAACATTTTAAGCTTATCGGCCGATGGCAAAAGTTACAGTATCAACTGTTTCCAAAAGATTGGGGTTGGAAAGATCCCAGAAACACCTTTACCCTTCCTATGTGGCTAGATGTATTTCCCAAAGCTAAAGTGCTTCATGTATTGCGAAACAAGCAAGAGGTAGCCCAGAGCCTTATGAACCGAAACCAGCAGGAAGGTGAAGTTTATGATCCCAGGCTAAACAACATGGAATTTAACTTAAAGCTTACTGAGCAGTATCAAAATCAGGGCAAGAGTTATGCAAGACTATTGGCTGACAGATACCATGAATTGCATTATGAAGATGTTGTGAATCTAAATCATCATGCTATCCGGGGGGTGGAAAAGTTCACTAAGCATGATTTACGAGCAGCCTTTCGCTACTATCTAAAAGACTAAAATGCCGAAAGTCAGCGTAATCATACCTAGTTTTAATCATGAAAGCTTTCTTTCAAGACGCATAGACAGCGTGTTGAACCAAACCTGTGACAATTGGGAGTTAATCATCCTTGATGATGCCTCCACAGACGGAAGCAGGAATATTATTGAAAGTTATTCCAATAAGCACTCAAAGATCAAAACGGTATTTAACGATAAGAATAGCGGCGGGCCATTTCACCAGTGGAATCTGGGAGCACAAATGGCAAGTGGCGATTATTTATGGTTTGCGGAGAGTGATGATTACTGCGAGAAGGATTTCCTCGAAAAACTAGTGCCATTGCTCGATCAAAATCATGAGGTTGGGATCTGCTATGCGCAGAGTTATTTGATTGATGAGCAGGATCAAATCATTAATAGTTATGAGAAAAACCTCGCCTTTATTTATAAGACTGATACCTGGAAAAATGACTTTGTGAAACCTGGAAGAGAGGCTTGCAGAGAGTGGTTGTTGTATCATAACCCAATACCCAATGCCAGTGGGGCATTATTGCGCAAGTCGGTTTATATGCAATGTGGCATGGCCGATCCGGATATGATTCTCAATGGCGACTGGTACTTATACACCAGAATGCTTTGCCAATCTGACCTGGCGTTTAAGTCTGATCACCTGAATTATTTCAGGGTTCATCCATCTACTCAGAGGGAAAAATCCAGGTCCACCGCCAGAGTATATGTAGAGATAAGGAAGATACAGGAATTCATTCACACCCATATCCCTGAGGTAGAAAAGGATGTAAATGCTGCCATAAAAAAAGTGTCTACCTGGTGGCAGGGTAACTTGTACTATCAGAAGCGAACCAAGGAAAACCGGAGAATGAACCGGGAACTATTTCGCTATTACTCCAATTATCGTAAAAATCTGAGATTACATATTATCTATACCTTTATAGTAGAGATTGCCCGTGATATCATGCAAAGATTAGGACTGCTTAAACCTGCTAAAAAGCTGCGCAGTATACTTTTTCCGGGTAAATACTTTGAAGGATAAGCATTATGTCACGAGTTAGTGTCATCATTCCCGTCTATAACGCGAGCGACAGTTTGGGAGCAACTTTAAAAAGTCTCCAAAATCAGACATTCAAAGATTTCGAGGTGGTGATTGTAAATGATGGCTCCACCGATAACTCCCTGGAAATCATTGAGGAATGGATTAATTCAATAGATATTGAGACGCGGGTTATCTCCCAGGAAAACAAGGGTTTAGGAGCCAGCCGAAACACAGCTATCAGAACTGCCAAAGCTGGCTGGCTGGCCTTATTGGATGCAGACGATATGTGGCATGAAAGGAAACTGGAATACCTGCAACAAGATTTAACTGACTCACCGTCTGCAGGCGTAATCTATCACCGGGTTTATAATATTAAGGGCCATAAGAGACAGCTCCGTTCAACCAATCCAGTACGCAAGATATCGGAGCTGCTCACGCATGATAATCCTTTAGTACCTAGCGCGGTGGTTTTAAATCGTGAAGTAGCACTTAAATTTCCATTCTCAGAAGATCGGGAATTGCATGGCGCTGAAGATTTACATCTCTGGACACGCCTGCTTCATCATGGTATTTTATTTAAGTTTAATACCGGGGCTATTAGCTATTATCGCGTAGAAGGTGGGATGAGCAGTAAGCTTGAGACTCATCTTCAGTGTGTCTTCAAGGCTCTGGAAAAACTTCGTGAGGAACAGATTATCGATCCTGACCTGGAGTGCATGGCACGAAAAAGAAAACACTATGAAGCAGGTAGATTCTACCAGAAACAAGGGGATCACCAACAAGCCAGAATGCATTATCAAAAGGCGCTGGTTAAAGGTTTAAAGTCGAGACTGCTTATAGCAGCCAATAGGTTAAGATTGGCTCTTTGAAGACGGTAATCTAAACTCCAGAAAATACTGAACGTACTGTTCTCTGGATTTCGGCTTTCTCTGATTCAAATATTCCACCAGCGGTTTAAATCTGCCATGCTCCGGATAAGACGCAACTACCCTAGGCAGAGACCAGGCTAGTAGTTCCAGAAACTTGGGATTTCGAGAAGATCGACGCACCTGACTTAGAGTGGCCAAGGCTTCCAAGGGGTCCTCCTTCTCCTTATAAATCTCCGCCATATTTAGTCTGCCACTCTCAAACCAAAATGAAATTTCTACGGACTGTTTATAATACTTCAGGGCTTCATCCATATTGCCCTGCATCTTATACACATTTCCCATCTGATTCAACACGATGATATTGTAAGGATGAATATCATGGGCTATTTGGACATCCTCAAATGCTCCGGGAACATTTTCTAAAGCCAGCTTTCCTATGCTGCTGTAATATCGCAATGGATTGGCATACTGATCCATATTATAAAAGCCATTCTCCGCCTCTTCTACGGCCAGGATAATCTTTCTGGCATTTCTGGTGCTATTGGCTTCATGGATATCCAGCGTATGACTCTCTCCTTGCCAGCGATGAACACCCACCCAGACTGACGTCAATAGGAAAACTATACATACGCCGAGAACACTGCGAAACGGCAGTTTAAGACCTTTAGAATCTACCTTGCGAAACGCCAATACGACTAGCGTTAGAGCCAACAATTGATGACTGGTTCTCTCCAGCGGGAAATCCGTAAATGAGAACACCAGGAAAGCTGTAATGCCAAAAACTGCTAAGAGATCCAAAGCCATTTCCTGAACGCTATCCGAGGAAGCCAAATTGCGCCAGGCCTTAAATAGTGCCAATAAAAATAGGCCCAGGTAGCTCAGCAAGGCAAGCGGCCCGGCTTCACTCCAGATCCACAGGTAATCGTTGTGGGGACGCTGAATATGAGTAATCCCTTGGTAAACATTCTGATCCAGTCTAAAATCCGAACCACTTTCCTGATTATGCGATAAGCCATATTTAGGGAAATTGATCCGCCAGTTACCAGCTCCCACGCCTAAAACAGGGTTTTCGGCAATCATATCCATGCTATTCTGCCAAAAAACGATTCTTTTATCCAAATTACTGCGATCAGAAATGTTATCCCTGAACCCACTGGAAGCGAAAAGGCCAATCAACAAGGCACATGCAATCACAAAGCCAATTCCCAACCATTTAAAAGGAAAGGTAAATATCAATTTCATCTTGGCACGTTGAGAAAAGAAAGCACTTAAGGCTACCCCAGTGCCAATGAAGGTAGCCAGCCACACCCCTCTGGTACGAAGGACAAATACTTCGGCTACCACTAAAAGGCTCAGAGCCAGGGACAGCTGTTTGTACCTGGATTTAGAATATACCGCGCTTCCCATGATGGCGAAAGGCAAGCCAAGCATTAAAGCCGAAGACAACAGGTTTTTGTGACCAAACAGACCTCTAACCTCATAAATATCCTGAACAAAATCACCCGAACCCAAAATCTGAAGGATCTTAAACAATGCCACCAATGCGCTCAGTCCCGTAAGGATGATAGCTCCCCCAATAAGTTTATGTACGTTCAGCTGCTTTTGTTGAATGAGGTGTATTGTCAAAGCCAGGAAACTGAACATTAACAGGTATCGACTGATGACAGCATAAGCATCTATTGGATTAATGGCCTGGGAAACCGAAGCTATATTCACCAAGACAAATACGGAGATCAAAATGACTGGCCAACTAAATTTATAGGTCGCCATTTTCTTTGTCTGGCTCCAGGCAATTATTCCAACCAGTAGTAACACCAAGCTGGCGAACACCTGGCGGGGTACAAGTGTATTATCTACAACAGAATTTATGTAAATGATTGGCATTAAAGCAAACAGCAGTAAGTAGAGCGTGCTAATCAGGCCTGACTTTTGTTGGCTCACAATAAGGAATCAGAGTTTGATGAAGGCTTAAAAGTAAACATTGCCGAGCATTATGTTACTTTTGGCCGCCCATCTTGTTTTGCCAGAGCAAAGTGACAGACGAACAACGTAAAAAACGCGAATTGAGGCTCAGTAAATTGAGCTTCAAACAGAAGGGCTTCCGGTACCATAATTATTTTAAGCGTACCGGTCATTATCGGTTTGTGGGTACCAATATCATTAGACTGATTTTGGTGGCTACCTTATTCATGTTGGTACTGTGGGGATTCACCACCTTTGTTTTAGACATTAACCAGATGGAAGAGATAATCTTTTCTCGTTTACCGGATTGGTTGATTTTTACGACTCTTTTTATCAGTGAGTGCTTCACAGGCCTATTACCGCCAGATATGTATATCATATGGGCCAACACATTTCCACACCCGTATCTGATCGTGTTCTTTCTAGCCTTATTATCCTATGTGGGAGGAATGATCAGCTGGTTTATTGGTACTCAGATTCACCGCTTAAAACGAGTAAAACTCTGGGTAGATGTAAAATTTAAGGAGCAAGTAAAATTGTTTCGTCGTTATGGCGGTCTGGTAATTTTCATATCAGCTTTAACCCCTCTCCCATTTTCGCCAGTGAGTACAGTGGCGGGTATGATTGATTATCCTTTTCGCTTATACTGGATCGTAGCTTTAAGCCGATTTTTGCGATTCTTCTTATATGCATATTTCATCTACCAGGTGATATAGCCTAAATTTATTGTATGACTCTAACACAGCGACAGCTTTTTCTCAGTCGTCTTGCTCAAACTACTGATTTTCCTATGAGTCTTGAAATAGTGAAGGCAGAAGGCTCATGGATGTATGATACTGAGGGAAAAAAGTACCTGGATCTGATTTCGGGAATTTCAGTGAGTAATATTGGTCATCGTCATCCCAAGGTGGTGCAGGCGGTAAAAGATCAGGTAGATCAGTATATGCACTTGATGGTTTATGGAGAATACATTCAGACTCCACAGGTAAAGCTTGCTGTTAAAATAACGGAGCAACTGGATGCCAGGCTCAGCTCTGTATATTTTGTTAATTCTGGTAGTGAAGCCATTGAAGGAGCTATGAAATTAGCCAAACGTGCTACTGGCAGACCGGAGATCATCTACATGAACAATGCCTATCATGGCAGTACCCAGGGAGCACTTTCAGTCATCGGTTCTGAGGAGTTTAAGCGCGGATTCAGACCATTAATTCCGATGAATCACAGTATTGATTTTAATGATTTTGATAATCTGTCCAGAATTACGGAACAGACCGCTGCGGTTTTGGTAGAACCGGTGCAGGGCGAGGCCGGTTATATCCCACCACGGGAAGGGTATTTGAAGGCCTTGAGGGAGAGATGTGATGAAACTGGCAGTCTGCTGATCTTTGATGAGATTCAAACCGGTTTTGGTCGTACGGGTAAGTTATTTGCTCATCAGGCTTACGAGGTCATCCCTGATATCATGACGATAGCCAAAGGTATGGGTGGCGGAATGCCCATCGGGGCATTTATTGCTTCTCAAGAACTCATGTCTAATCTGAAGGAGAATCCTATTCTGGGGCATATCACCACTTTTGGTGGGCACCCTGTGTCTTGTGCCGCCGCATTGGCCAGTTTGGAGGTGATTCTGGAGGAAAATTTGGTGCAGGGTGTGGCATCAAAATCAGAGCTATTTAGAGAATTGTTGGTTCATGACCATATCCAAGAGGTTCGCGGCAGAGGATTAATGCTTGCGTTGCAGCTAGACACTTTTGAAAATGTACAGAGGGTAATTGATCACTGCATAGCTAATGCTGTGGTCATTGATTGGTTTCTATTTTGCGATAATGCCCTAAGGATCAGCCCTCCTATCAATATTTCCAAGGAGGGTATCCGTTTTGCCTGTAGGGTGCTTTTGGAGGGGATTGAAAAAGTCTATTCAACATAAAATTTCCGAACTATTCCTCCAGCATCAATCAGGTATATCCCAGGATTGAAATGGCTGATATCAATGCTTTGATCACGATCAAGTTTGTCTTCTAAGATTAACCTGCCCGCCAAATCAAAAATTCTATATGATATTCTTTGCTCTACTCCCTTTAATTGAATGAATTTTTCTGCTGGGTTGGGATAGATGTCAAATCCAAGGTTCTCTTCTTCATTAAGCCTGATTTGGTTGGTTTTTGACATGACTGCTATTTCCATATTGAGTGTGCTGTTAAGACCCAACGGGCAAGCGTCATCTCGAAAATTAAATTGAAACCAGTAACTTGTATATGGTCTTGCCACATGCTCTGAGTCAATCGCCCATAAAAATATAACATTGTTGTTCAAAGCCTGACTAAAACCAGATTGCGGAGCTTTAGGTGTAATTACTGGCCGGGATTTAAAGTTGTTTAACACCGTATCCAGGGCAAAGCCTGTGGCACTAAATATTATGTTTTGAGGAATAAGAGCTCCACTGGACAAAATATTGTAATCAAAGTCCTGAGCACTCGCCTCAAACATCAATGTATCTCCTGGTTCTACCTTGATATGATATGTACCCGTGCCATCTATAATTGGCTTACCGGGGATTGGCTTGAAATTCCAAAGTGCTGTGTCAATATTAGCGAATGGTGGATAGTCATTTGAACCAAATAACTCAGGTCCTAGAGCTACGGAAAAATCACGTGCTGTAGTAGATATCATATGGCCTCCGCGCCAACATTCTACCTCCACACCATATACAAAGAGCCTGGGATGGCTCATCGCGTTCCTTATTGCAGTGGTTATGGTTCCTGAGGCCGGATCTATAATTACCGGTCCATTTCCTGGGTCTTCACTCTGGTCTGGAAAAGGTGCAGTAGCACTATACCCGGAAGTAAAGGTTATAGCTGTATTACTCTGAGCCATAGGTGTTACCATCTTATA
Organism: Owenweeksia sp.; assembly: GCA_965229445.1. Classification (GTDB taxonomy): domain Bacteria; phylum Bacteroidota; class Bacteroidia; order Flavobacteriales; family Schleiferiaceae; genus Owenweeksia. Next base: position 937,070 of record OZ245876.1, on the reverse strand, counting down.
AAAGAGAGAATCTCCTGCTAACGGCTGCACAGCATAGTTTTTCAGTTTATAAACACCAGTATCCAAAGCTGGTTGAACTTCACCCCACTGCGCTGAAGAACTGCAAGAATTAATTGGGTCAGGATACATAACTGTCTGAAAGAAAAAGCTAGCATCATTTGTATTTCTCAAATTAATAGTTGGCCTGCAGCAGGAAGTCCAGCTAAACTTCCAACCTTGCACTGGCGGCACGCCAGACAATGTTGTTACTCCCTGATAAAGAGTTCTTCCTAATCCAGGGTTGGCAGTGTCGCACCCCGTGGAAATACTGACGTCATGGCATGGGGGAGTTAAGCGTTCTGTACTTATCCAAAAAAGGCTGATTGGTCCTTGAGGACCACCTAAAAGCTCTGTAGGTGACATCATCGGACCACATTCGTGAAACAAGGTAAGAGAGAATTCAAACTGCCCCCCTCCCAAACACCTAAAACTAATCTCACCGCCATACAGATGCGTGGCCTTTACTGGAAGAGAAAGAAATATAATACCGGCAAGTAATGATAAGAAGCGCATAGGTTGAGTATTTTGAGACAATCTAGTCCAAGAGCCAAACTATTTCAAGCAGCATTTAGTAAGCAGAAGGTTTATGGCAGTGAATCACCACTATGGATGAACCTGAAATGGGGCTGTCACAGAATCAATGAATCCCGACGTACAATAGCTAAAGCCAAATTGAATGTCATTGAAACTGATCTTCCTGATATGGTATAATGGATCAATAGTACCGATCATACCTGTTTGAGCAAATCAATCAAAGACCTTTCCCGGATTCATAATCCCAGCCGGATCAAACTGCTTCTTTATTCCCCGGTGCAAATCAATAAGCTTTTCATGGAATACTACATCCAAATAAGCTTTTTGCACCCAGCCGATACCATGTTCACCACTGATAGTTCCGCCTAAGCTTTTTACCAACTCAAATATTTCCCGGATACCATGAGTCAGTTCATTATCCCAGGCATCATCAGACATATCCCCCTTTACCACATTAATGTGTAGATTTCCATCGCCGGCATGTCCGTAACACACCGACTTAAACCCATATTTTTTGCCGATTTTCTTGACTCCCCTCAGTAAATTTGCCAGTTCGGCTCGTGGTACTACAGTATCCTCTTCCTTATAGGTTGAATGTGATTTTACCGCCTCTGCCACTCTCCTTCGCAGTTTCCACAGTGCTTCCTTATCATTTTGATTATCAGCAAATAACACCGAATCCGCACCGAACTGCTCCACAATCCCTGCCACGGTCTCACAGTCTTTCATCAGAACATCCACATCATTGCCATCCACCTCAATCAAAAGATGCGCTTGTATTTCCTCACCAACAGGTAGCTGAACGTCATCTACAAATCTCAGCACCCAATCAATGGCATCACGTTCCATAAACTCCATCGCACTGGGAGTAATTCCCGCCTTAAAAATCTCAGAAACCGCCTCACAAGCCTTTTCAGCAGAAGCAAAAGGAACCAGCATCAGCATGTCGTGTTTGGGGTAGGGTATCAACTTGAACACTGCTTTTGTGATTATACCCAGGGTACCTTCACTACCTACAAACAATTGTGTGAAATTATATCCGGTACTGTTTTTTAGCACATTAGCTCCGGTCCAGATTATCTCACCGGTAGGAACCACTACCTGCAGGTTTAAAACGTAGGCACCGGTAACGCCGTATTTTACCGCTCTGGGTCCACCGGCATTCAAGGCCAAATTACCCCCTAAAAAACTACTGCCCCAACTACTTGGATCCGGTGGGTAATACAGGCCTTTTTCCTTACACGCCTCATGAAAAACCTGATTGATTACTCCTGGCTCCACGGTAGCTTGTAAGTTTCTTTCATCTATCTCAAGAATCCGGTTAAATCTTTCCATGGATAGGTTGATCCCACCATATACAGGCAATGCGCCCCCACTTAGACCTGTTCTAGCTCCAGAAGGAGTTATAGGAATACTTTGTTTAGTACACAATTTCAGGATTTTGCTAACCTCTTCAGGATTACCCGGTTTAACTACCACCTCCGGTTTATAACATAAATCCTCCGTCTCATCGTGCGCATAATCATTGAGAATCTCATCCGATGTTAGGACATAATCTTTGCCGGAAATCTCTTCTAATTGACCAATGAACGCATTATCTACCTTCCCGTACTTCATGCTTTTGTTATTTTAGCCTGCCTTTCAATTTGAGATGATATGAATCGAAGTATTTTTTTAACCCTGGGAGCTTTTTTAATCCTGGTTTCTCCATGCCTTGGCCAAGGTAAAAAAGTTAGTCTTGAACAGGTATGGAAGCGTTATGAATTTGCTGACCGTCGCACCACAGGTATAACTTCCATGAATGACGGTATTCATTATACCACTTATAGTCGTGGTAAGGAGGGACCAAGCATTGAAAAGTACAGCTATGAAACCGGCGAGTTAGTCAGCACCATTTTAACCGCCAAGACCATTGCCGATCATGCTGGAAAGAAACTGCGATTTGATTCCTATGAGTTTAGTCCCGACGAAAACAAAGTACTCCTGGCCACTCAGACGGAACCAATTTACCGACATTCTTCCCGTAGTCGTTACTATGTATATGACCTGCAAAACAACACCTTAGATTCGCTTGCTACGGATGGAAAACAACAACTGGCAAGCTTTTCCCCTACCAAAAACATGGTGGCTTTTGTAAAAGACAACCGTATGCATATTCAGGATTTTGATTCTGGCTCGAGGGAATTAATATCATTTGGCAAAGGAGAAGAAGACGCATTTATTGCCGGAGCAGTGGATTGGGTTTACGAGGAAGAGTTTAGTTTTCATGAAGGCTTTCAATGGTCGCCAGAAGGAGATTTTATTGCCTATTACCAATTTGATGAACGCCAGGTTCCTCATTTCTCGATGGACATTTACGGCAAAAAACTTTATCCCTCGCAGTATGAATTTAAGTACCCTAAAGCAGGCGAACCTAATTCAAATGTGACTATTCATGTATTTGACCTGGGCAGCAAGAAAGATATGGCGGTTGAGATTCCGGAAGATTATGAATATATCCCTCGCATTAAATGGACACGTGAAGATGACGAGTTGGTAATCTTCACCATGAATCGCCTTCAGAGCGAAATAAAACTTTGGGAGGTAAGTGCAAAGGATGCAGAAGTTGAGTTGCTCTTTAGTGAAAAGGCGCCTGCCTATCTGGAAATCAATGACAATATTCGATTTCTTTCCGACAACAGTTTTATCTGGACCAGTGAAATGGATGGGTATAATCATATCTATCACATTGGTGAAAATGGCAAGATCAAAAAGCAAATTACCAGTGGCAACTGGGATGTTACGGAATTTTATGGCATAGATGAAGAAGATGGCATGCTCTATTATCAATCTGCTGAAGAATCCCCCATGGAAAGATCCGTGTATCGGATCAATTTAAAAGGGAAAGCTAAAACAAAATTGTCACCTGTTCCCGGATGGAATAGTGCAGCTTTCAGCGATGGATTTAAGTACTTTATTCACAACCACTCTACGAAAGACAAGCCTAATTACGAAACTCTTCACGCTAGTGATGGTAAGTTGATCCGAGAATTGGAAACCAACGAAGCGCTAACCAACAAACTGGCAGAATTGGAATTAAGTGTAAAGGAATTTTTCAGTTTTGACACAGAAGATGGAGTCAGTTTAAACGGCTATATGATTAAGCCTACAAATTTTGACGAAAACAAGCAGTATCCGGTTTTAATGTTCGTGTATGGTGGACCAGGATCTCAAACCGTAAAAAACCAATATGATGGATTGAACCACTTTTGGTATCAGACTTTGGCTGATCAGGGCTACATCATTGTGTCAGTAGATAACAGAGGCACCGGGGCTCGGGGTCGCGATTTCAGAACCCTTACCTATGAGCAATTAGGGAAGTATGAAACTGAAGATCAGATCTCTGCCGCCAAATACTTACAGTCTCTCCCATATGTTGATGCCGAGCGAGTGGGTATTTGGGGTTGGAGCTACGGAGGATATATGAGCAGTCTTTGCCTCACTAAGGGTGCGGATCATTTTAAAGTGGCCATTGCGGTTGCACCGGTCACCAACTGGAGATTTTACGACAGCATTTATACAGAACGCTATATGAATACACCACAGGAGAATGCTGAAGGCTATGATGATAATTCACCCATCAATCATGTCAATAAGATGGAAGGAGCGTATTTGTTGGTGCATGGCAGTGCCGATGACAATGTACACGTGCAAAATACTATGCGTATGGTAAGCGCGCTGGTAGCGGCAGACAAAGAATTTGACATGTTCATTTATCCCGATAAAAATCATGGGATTTATGGAGGCAATACCCGCTATCATCTTTACAATAAAATGACAGATTTCATTAAGGAAAATCTCTAGTGGGGGAATTTTCTTTATTTAGGCGATTGAATACAACGAATCACACAACTAGCTTATGGACAATACTACTGCTGTAAAACAAGGACATCCCAATGGGTTATACATCCTCTTCTTTTCGGAGATGTGGGAGCGTTTCTGCTATTATGGAATGCGAGTACTACTCACCTTGTATCTAGTAAAATCACTCATGAAGGGTGACGCAGAAGCTAGCTTAATCTATGGTGCATACACCGGTCTGGTTTACGCCGCGGCGGTACTTGGAGGTCGGTTGGCCGACCGTTACCTGGGTTACCGATTAGCCATTTTAATGGGAGCGGTTTTAATGGCCATTGGTGAGTTTATGATCTTGGGCGGCAATGAAACCTGGCTTTTAATTGGTATGGGTGCAATCATTGTGGGTAACGGCTATTTTAAAGCCAATATTTCCACCATAGTAGGTAAACTTTATGAGGAAAATGATCCCAGAAGAGATTCGGGTTTCACCATATTTTACATCGGAATTAATGTTGGATCTTTAGGAGCAACCACGCTCGTGGCTTTCATTGGGGAAACTTACGGCTTTCATTATGGCTTCGCCATGGCCGGTTTTGGTATGTTGCTAGCGTTAGTAATCTTCTGGTTTGGTAGACATCGCTATGCCGCGGCAGACGGACTAGATATACGAGATGCAGCTAGAGTAAAAGTACTAGGGCCACTCACCAGATTGCACGTGATAGTGCTTGGTTCATTGGCTACCATACCGGCTTGTTTCCTTTTAATTTGGCAAAATCAGTTTCTAGACTACATTCTATTGGCTGTATTTATTTGGCTGGCATGGAGTCTCATAAGCGCGGGCGCGAAGGAGGGAAAGATTCATCGCGACCGGATGATAGCCCTGGTAATTTTTATCCTTATCAATATCACTTTCTGGGCCAGCTTTGAGCAGGCGGGGACATCCTTAACATTATTTGCAGATAGAAATGTGGATCGAGTTATTTGGGGATGGGAAATGCCGGCTTCTATGACACAGTTCTTTAACCCTGCATTCATCATCATTTTTGGTTCAATCTTCTCCGTGATGTGGGTGAAATTGAGCAAAATGGGACGCAATCCGAGTATCCCTATGAAATTTGCTTATGGCCTACTGCAGGTTGGTCTGGGCTTTTTAGTTACCCTATTCTTTGCAGAATACTTTGCGGTGGATTACAAAGTTCCGCTTCTCACCTTAGTGCTGCTCTACCTACTTCATACTACGGGGGAATTATTTCTCTCACCAATTGGGTTAAGTATGGTGACTAAACTGGCACCGAAACATATCGCTGGTGCTGCCATGGGAGGTTGGTTTCTCAGTTATGCCATTGCCAACTTCGTAGCAGGTAAAATTGCCACTCTGACAGGAATTGAGGAAGGTGAAGCAGGTGATACCGCGGCCAGTTTTGAGAATTACATTAGTGTTTTCACAGATATCGGTATCGTACTGATCATCATTGCCGTTATTGTGGCTGTATTCACCAAACCGCTCAATAAACTGATGCATGGGGTCAGGTAGTTCCTGGTAAATTTTAAGACACAAAACAAGATACAAAAGACGGGTTCAGCAGGATGAACCCGTCTTTTTTCTGTTCAAAGCGTGCTGAGCAGAGTCCATCTGCACCATCCAGGCTTTGTCTTTCATCTTACATTTAAAGTCTAAGATCTATCATTATCTTTGGTACAACATTTGAAAATGAGACAGATATGAAAAATCTAAATCTAATAGCAAGTCTGATTATTTTCTTGGTCATTGGACTATCCACAAGCATAGATGCTCAAGAAATAAACTGGATGACTATTGAAGAGGCTGAAGCTGCGTCAGCTGAAGAGCCAAGAAAAGTTATTGTGGATGTATACACCGATTGGTGCGGTTGGTGTAAGAAAATGGACAATACCACCTTTGCGAACCCGGTAATTGCTGAATATGTCAATAAGAACTTCTATGCGGTAAAGTTGGATGCGGAGCAAAAAGATAGCATCAATTTTAAAGACCACACTTTTAAGTTCGTTGCGCAAGGAAGACGTGGTTACCACGAATTAGCGGCAGCCCTTCTAAATGGGAAAATGAGTTATCCCAACATAGTTTATATGAATGAGGAGATGCAGGTAATACAAGCTGTACCTGGGTATCAGGATGCCAAAAATTTTGAACAGATCATTAAGTTTTTTGGCGAAGATCACTTCACAAGCATTTCTTTTGAAGATTTTAAGAAGGACTTTGTTTCAGATTTATAGCAGCTGTTTTATACCCATTTATCGAAGAAGCCTTTCATTATACCAAAATGAAAGGCTTTTTTAGTTTCAAATTCTACCTTTGTTTGCAAATCTACCTTCAATGATCAGACATACTACTCTGGGAGAGTTCATTATCGAAAACCAAAAAGATTTCCCGTATGCCAAGGGGGAATTAAGTGCACTTCTTAGTTCTATTCGCTTAGCCGGTAAAATGGTTAATCAGGAAATTAACAAGGCAGGTCTGGCCAATATTCTTGGTGCTGCGGGGGCGGAAAACGTTCAGGGTGAGGATCAACAAAAGCTCGATGTATTGGCTAATGACATGTTCATCAGCACCTTAAGAAACCGCGGAGAAATATGTGGCATTGGCTCTGAAGAGATGGAGGACTTTGTTAGCTTCAATCAGGATATCCATAAAAATGCCAAATACGTTGTATTAATTGATCCCTTAGATGGCTCTTCCAACATTGATGTTAATGTTTCGGTGGGAACCATTTTCAGTATCTACCGCCGCATCAGTCCAGAAGGATCCAGGGTAACCTTAGAAGATTTTCTACAACCCGGAAACAAGCAGGTAGCTGCCGGATATTTGGTTTATGGCACATCAACCATGTTAGTTTTTACTACCGGAAATGGAGTTAACGGTTTTACTTATGATCCGGGTATTGGAAGTTTCTTTCTCTCGCATCCTAAAATGAAAGTCTCCGAAGATGGAAAAATCTATTCTATTAATGAAGGGAATTATATTCATTTTCCAGAAGGTGTGAAGCGTTATTTGAAATGGTGCCAGGAGTTGAATGAAAAGGATGGCAGGCCATTAACTTCCAGGTACATTGGTTCTTTGGTAGGCGATTTTCACCGTAACCTGTTGAAAGGTGGTATTTACATCTATCCCAAAGGAACTAAAGCTCCCAATGGAAAACTGCGTTTACTTTACGAATGCAACCCCATGGCATTTTTAATTGAGCAGGCTGGTGGTAAGGCCAGCGATGGGTTTACCCGCATCATGGATCTTGAACCTCAAGAACTACATCAGCGAGTACCCTTTTTCTGCGGTAGCAAGAATATGGTGGAGAAAGCGGAAGAATTTATGGAAGAGTTTAAGGACGATTAAACTCTACGGTCTCGCGATAGTCATTTAGATTCGGCACCCTTATTTGCAGCATTGTATACTTTGTAAATTGATCCTGGTGATTCATCCAATATTGATTGACTGGTGTCAATATTATTGGCATATTGATACTAGGGGAGGCGGGTAGTCTTCCCCCACCGGTCATGTGGCTCCTTTCAAATAATCCTTTCCAACAATTCCCCTCTCTTAATACCCTTCATTCTGCTGGCTCAGGCAACGATTATCAGTTCGTGAGTTCTAACTAATAAAGGGAATAACACAATTTAAATCTGGCCGGCATCTGGATCATTTCCTTCCCATTGTCAAATTAATATTTCTGTGCTATGAAATCAATAAAAATCGTGGCAGTCGGCTTGTTATCCTTGTGTTTCATGCTGACAATCACAGCCCAAACTCGCCCAGGATCTCTTAGAGGAGTTATAGTAGACGCAAATCTCTCAGAACCAATTCCCTTTGCCACTATCGTCATATACGGAAAGAAAGGTAATGTGGTAACCGGTGGTACAAGCGACGTGGATGGTCGTTACAATATCAATCCCATTCCACCGGGCATCTATGATGTAGTAGCTTCGTTTACGGGATATGCTTCAATGAAGGTGATCGATATTCAGATCAACACCAATGCTATCATGTATCAGAATTTTGAATTGCAGGAACAATCAGAAATGCTCCAGGAAGTGATAATAGAATGTCGCAGACCGCTTCTTGAAAAATCTAAATCCAGCAGTATAATCACGGCAGAAGACATTAGGTTTATGGCTGTCAGAGATATTGAATCATTGGCGACGCCTTCCGCAGGAATAACATCTGATGTTTATCCACATGCCGAGGTACGCGGCTCAAGATCCGAAGGAACCGTGTATTTTATTGACGGTATTATGGTGCACGGCTCGGTAAATATCCCTCAAGCTGCAATCGCACAGTCTCCAATTCTTACTGGAGGCACGCCGGCCAGTATTGGAGATCATCCTAATCCGCTATATGATTATGAGATTGATTTTATAAGTCCACAACAGATTCATTATGATAAGGACGATGCTATAGAAGAGGAACCACAGTGGAATAAATATGCCCGAATCCTTACGGCAGGCGAGCTGAATGACTTTGGGAAATGGGAACTTTGGGAAGACTTCACCAATTCAGAATTTGAAACATGGAAGGAACATTGGGCCATAAATCCTACCGAGCGTTATTCAATTCAGTTAAGTTACACTAATGGAGCACCAGTGATTGACGGAGTTGTGAAATTAAAGGGCACATCTGGTTCCACTCTGTTTAGTGCCAAAACTGATAATACTGGTAAGGCAGAGTTATGGAAGAATCTTTTTTCGGATAAAGAACAGGTAGAATTTATTGAGGTAGAGAAAAATTCTCTTCGATATGTCATCAATAAGCCCAAGCTATTTCAGCAGGGAATTAACCTCCTTCAAATAGATCAGAAATGCCATATTCCAAATCTTGTTGACATCTGTTTTGTAGTTGATGCAACTGGATCTATGGGGGATGAAATTAACTATTTAAAAGCTGAGTTAGGCGATGTTATTTCAAATGTAAATGCTACGCTAACCAACATCAATATTCGACTGGGAAGTGTTTTCTATCGAGACGAAGGTGATGAATACATTACTCGACATATTGATTTTAGTATGGACATAAACAAGGGGTTAGACTTTATCAAGGAGCAAAACGCTGGAGGGGGTGGTGATTTTCCCGAAGCAGTAAATGAAGCTCTAGATCTTAGTATAAATCAACTTTCATGGAGTGAAATTGCCATCACCAGAATTATGTTCCTAATCCTTGATGCACCTCCACATTATGATTCAGAAAAAGTCGCAGAAATCCAAAAACTAATAGCCAGAGCTGCCGAGAGTGGAATCCGCATTATTCCCATTGCCTCAAGTGGCATAGATAAAAGCACAGAGTATCTCCTCCGTTCATTGGCCCTGACCACCAATGGTACTTACACCTTCCTTACGGATGATAGCGGAGTTGGCAATGCTCATATTGAACCAACTACGGATTCTTACGAAGTAGAATTACTGAACGATCTTATGGTCAGACTGATTCATCAGTTTGCGTTTACTGCTAAGTGTACCAGGTCTTCACAGGATTTATTGCAGAAGACTGTAAGCGACTCTCTTCAGTTAGCTCACTTAGACTCCACTAATATTGATGGATCAGATAGCAGTAATATATCTCAAATAAATCCCAGGGACATTAATAAAATTTTAAAAAAGAGGTATAGCGAGAAATTCAACTGGCATTTGTTTCCCAATCCCACCCATGATGTTGTACATGTTGAATTCAATCACAAGATCGAGGAAATCTATCTTACTGATCTTAGAGGTAAGATACTGGTGCGCGAACTGGTAAATGGTAGAAGTAGTGTTAAGATTAATCTCATTTCTTATCCTGTAGGTACCTATTTTATAAGATTTATTCACGATGGTAAATGGGTAACTGAGCGGGTGATTAAAACCTATTAAGGATATAGCGAAGAAGATGAAAGAGCTATTTACGAAGATTAGTTGGTTTGCCTGATGCCGGTTAAGAGTGAAGTTGTTAGAGGGATTATTTGTGTAGTGGGCTAGAGCGTGCAGGACAAGCATGCCAGGTTTGACTGAGCTTTAAGCTAGCCGCACCTCCATATAGTGTTGGTACTATTATAGCAAGGTAGCGATTATCATCACCTAAACTACCGAAAATCGCCTTGGGCAAGCTTGTCCCAGTTCGTATTTTTAAGTAGTGTCAAAGCTGCTGTTCCTCCTGGGGGCGCCCACTTCTAGTCTATCCCAAGTCACAAATTCAACTGCACAACTCCTCTAAACCAACTTGACCGATTTAACATAATTCCCTAATTTAAGACTGGGGACAGGGGTGCTGTTCCCCTTGGGGCGCCTTCATCACCCTACCGCCACTACTCATCAACTTAACCCCGTGCTCAGTCAATTGCACATTGTCACCTGTCATTTTTTTGCCTAGCTTAATATTGGGGACAGGGGTGCTGTTCCCCTTGGGGTGCCTTCATCATGCCGCACATCCATCACACATATCAAGCAGCCCTACTCGTCAGATATTGATTGTCATTTTGAATCATTTGATCTAGCTTTAAAATGGGCACGAGAGGAAGATGACTGTTCCTCTAGACAGCCAACTGCTTCCCCAGGGAACTATTCATACTGTAAACCATCCCATCCTTGTGGAAACTTCAACCTCAACCCGTATCAGATCTATCCATCATCTTTTGCCATCTGAATAATTTAGAATCAATTGGTGTTACCTTGGTTAGTACCTTTAGTGAGCTAAATCTAACCCCTATCATCTTGAAGCCTTTTCTTTCTATTGGTTTATTCTTTTGTTGCATTAACATGCTTATTGCGCAGAATTATATTGATACGATAGATTTTTCCTCACCTGTGCAAAGAGTTACTATTGATCCAATCAACCCAAATAACTGCTGGCAGATTGGGGTTCCATCAAAAAGCTTACTTGATTTTGCTTATGCCGGAACAAGAGCTATCATGACCGACACATCCCTCCCTTACCCTCCCAATAGTCATTCTAGCTTTACTTTAGGGTTTGATCTTTTCGGATATCAACCTTCAGTTAGTTTTTTTCACCGAATGAACTCTACATCTGGTAAAGACGGTGCCTTTGTCGAATTGTCATTAGACCAAGGTAATAGCTGGATACTCCTGCATGATACGATAGGTTTTTATCCACTTCCTTCAAGTATTTACGGTTTAGAAGTTTACAACCTTTATAAAGATTCTGATTCCCTTACGAATGGATTAATCGGACATAGTGGTAATGATACAGGGTGGGTACAGACTGTGATACAGTTCCCCTGTTTCGCTATTAAGACTTTTTGGTGGACACAACTACGTTTTACCTTTATTTCTGATAGTATTGCTGAACGAAAGGATGGTTGGATAATAGATCAGATTGTGATCGATAATAGTGGAGGATGTTCGGATATAAAGGAGTTTCATAATACACCGTCCCTGGTCTCTTACCCTAACCCTGTAGCAGGAAGCACAGTGGTGGTAGAAGCAGGTGAATATTTCCCTGAATTTGAATTACACATCATTAACGGTCATGGAGCCCTGGTTAGGGTGCAACGTTCAGGGGCAGGGAAAAAGGTGTCAGTAGATGTCACTGATCTACGGCCCGGCCTTCACACTATATTACTTCGTTCTAAGGATCAGGCAATTGGATTTACTCGGATCCTAATAAGGTAATAAGCCAATCAGACCCATAAGCATCCCTACATAGAATTAAACATCTAAGAACCAGGTTTAATGTATGTCCCTTCTCACAAAGCCAAAAGACCGGTTCATAGGGTTTTACTTGAACGGTATAATGCAGTTTGCGATATTTATAATGGGGCTTGCGGGTAGCAAGTCCCCGGGGCGGCTATCGCCGCCAGCTTTCAACACAACTCCTCAATATTTAGCACTTTTTTCTAAGCAATTCCCAGTACTTTTATCAATCATCAACACTAACACCAGCAATAGCCCATGTCTAAAATTGCTTTCATCACAGGAGCAACATCCGGAATAGGAAAAGCAACTTGCAACCTGCTCGCTGAAAATCAGTTTAAGATAATTGCTACCGGACGGCGTGAAGAACGACTGAAGGACTTGTCTTCAGAGCTGGGAAAACGTACCGATATCATTACGCTGAACTTTGATGTGGCAAATATTTCTGCAGTTGAAGAAGCTATTTCCTCATTACCTACAACATGGAAAAAGATAGATCTCCTAATAAACAATGCTGGTAATGCCCACGGTCTATCTCCTATTCAGGAAGGCAGCTTGACGGATTGGGAAGCCATGATTGATATCAACGTGAAAGGTCTTTTGTACGTTTCAAATTGTATTATTCCAGGTATGATTGAACGTAATTCTGGACATATCATCAATATTGGGTCTATTGCCGGAAGAGAAGTTTACCCTAATGGCAATGTTTATTGTGCTAGCAAGGCTGCGGTAGATTCAATCAATACCGGTATGCGCATCGATCTTAATCAACATGGGATTAAAGTTTCTCAAATAGCTCCTGGTCTGGTGGAAACTGAATTCTCCTTAGTGCGATTTAAAGGAGATTCCAGCAAGGCAAAAGGAGTTTATGAGAACTATGATGCTCTACAAGCCATAGACATTGCAGAACTTATTCTTTTTATGGCTACTCGGCCCCAACATGTCAATTTAGCAGATGTCCTGATACTTCCTACTGACCAGGCAACCAGTACTATTGTAAACAAAAAAACCTGATAAACAAGGTTTTCGGACAACCCTATGCGTGCATAGTAGTCGAAATAATACAGACCTCCCACAGACTACCTACCTGTTAAATTGCAAGTGTTCGTATTGCTGCCACCTGACTGAAATACGGATAAGAAACATTCAGGAACTGTAACCCTTAAATTTTGCTACTATGAAAAGTGATGCGCGAGTAAGGGGGGTCTTTCTTATCATTGGATTGTTCATCTCCTTAGGATTTTTTGCCCAAAATGCGGTGCTGGAAGGCCGTATTTATTCCCGAGAAAGCTTTGAGAATATTTCTCATGCTAATTTAATTCTTCGCAATAGCGATGGAATGGTTGTGACCAGTATTACCACTGGTTTTGATGGTCGGTATAAAACGGACTCCCTGGAAGCTGGTGCCTATAAAATCGAAGTGTTTTCAGATGAATTTGTATCTGAAACTATTGAGGTAGTCTATCTGCAACCGCATAAATCGTCCAGAATTGATATTTCAATGTCGGCTAAATCTCATGCTGTTAATTCAGAGGATGAGCCTACAGAAGTAGTAAGTTCGGAAGAATACAACCCTGGCAGTGAAAAGCCCGCAAAGAAATTCAAGCTCTTTGAAATTCTTGGAGACATTGTAAAGACTGGAGTGATTGCAGGTTTGTGATTCCCGGGGGCAGAAGGGAAATGATTGGTTTAATTCAAATCTATTTTCCTTTCTACTTGTTTACTTTTGTCCAATCCACCCTGATTCCAATACGAATTGGGGTGGTTTGCTATTTTCTAAATGACAGAACAGGTAAATAAATTTATACGGGACTACCTCAACGATGCACGGTTTTTAGCCTTAGCGGAGGTATTCAAAGACAATTCCAGAGCTCATTTATTTTTAAGGGGATTGTCGGGATCGTTCACTTCATTGGCCGGCGCCGCCTGTTTCCAGCATTCGGAGCGGCCTCACCTCTTTATTTTATCCGACAAAGAAGAAGCGGCCTACTTTTTAAATGATATAGAAAGTTTAATAGGAGAACGAGATGTTCTCTTCTATCCCGGATCTTACCGACGTCCCTATCAGGTGGAGGAAACAGATAATGCCAATGTGCTGCTGCGGGCTGAGGTTCTAAACCGAATTAATAGCCGGAGAAAACCTGCGGTAATTGTTAGTTACCCGGATGCCTTGTTTGAACAGGTTATCACCCGCAAGCAGCTTAACAGCAATACTTTAAGTATTAAAGAGGGTGATGAGCTGAGTATTGACTTCATTAATGAAACCTTGTTTGAATATCATTTTGAACGGGTAGATTTTGTCGTAGAACCGGGTCAGTTTTCCGTTCGGGGGGGAATTGTGGATTTGTTTTCATTCTCGCATGATCAACCTTATCGAGTGGAGTTTTTTGGCGATGAAATCGATAGCATCCGCACCTTTGACGTTGAAACTCAATTGAGTATTGACAAAGTTAAACGCCTTGACCTTATACCTAATGTAGAGGACAAAGCAATGCTGGAGATTAGACAGAGCTTTCTGGAATATATTGGCGACCAAACAGTAATCTGGATAAAACATCCCGGATTAGCGGAAAAGCGGTTGGATGAACTGTTTGCCAAGGCTGAAGAGGCATTTCAGGAGCTTAATGTGGCTACCAATCACAGCACCCCTCAGGAGCTATTCATCAATGCCGAGGTGATGCACCGTCAACTCTCAGAATTTGCCAGAGTACAATGGGGGGGTGACACCCCTTCAAATGCCGACAAAATTTTCGAATTCAACATTAAGCCGCAACCGAGTTTTAATAAGCAGTTCGACTTATTAGTCAACAACCTTCAGGAAAATACGGACACGGGCTGGCACAACTACCTCCTATGCCTTAATCAAAAGCAAGTAGAACGCTTTGAAGCGATATTTCAGGATATCGGGAAGGAGACTGATTATCATCCCCTCGTTCAAAGCTTGCATGAAGGATTTGTAGATGCTGAAGGAAAAAAAGCTGTTTATACCGATCACCAAATCTTTGATCGCTATCAGAAATTCAGGCTGCGAACTGGCTATGAAAAAAAACAAGCGATAACATTAAAAGAGTTAACCAGTCTTCAGGTAGGAGATTATGTAACTCACATAGATCATGGCATTGCGCAATTTGGCGGTCTTCAGAAAATAGAGGTAAATGCTAAAATGCAAGAGGCTATTAAGCTCACCTACCATGGAGGCGATGTTCTTTATGTAAGCATTCATGCCCTGCACAAAATTTCGCGTTACAATGGCAAAGAAGGTACGGTTCCCACTACTCATAAACTCGGATCTGGAGCCTGGCAAAAAACCAAGGCTAAAGCAAAACGAAGAGTAAAAGAGGTAGCCTTTGATCTCATTAAACTCTATGCGAAGAGAAAAGCCACCCAAGGTTTCCAGTTTTCACCCGACACTTATCTACAACATGAACTTGAGGCCAGCTTTATTTATGAAGATACCCCGGATCAGGAAAAGGCTACTGCAGAGGTTAAGCAGGATATGGAAGCCAGCACTCCTATGGATCGACTCATATGCGGAGATGTTGGTTTTGGTAAAACCGAAATTGCCATTAGAGCTGCGTTCAAGGCCGTTACAGATAGCAAGCAGGTAGCTATACTGGTTCCGACGACCATTCTGGCTTTTCAACATTATAAAACATTCAGGGAACGACTTAATGACCTGCCTTGTAATGTGGAGTATATCAATAGATTTCGCAGTCGCAAGGAGCAAACTGAAACGCTCAAACGCCTGGAAGAAGGTAAGGTTGATATTATCATCGGTACCCACCGTTTGGTAGGCAAAGATGTAAAGTTTAATGACCTTGGGTTGCTCATTATTGATGAAGAGCAAAAATTTGGGGTTAGCGTTAAGGATAAACTCAAGAATTTTAAGGTTAATGTAGATACCCTCACCTTAACAGCTACCCCTATTCCGCGTACCCTGCAGTTTAGTTTAATGCAGGCTCGCGATTTAAGTGTGATGACTACGCCCCCTCCTAATCGCCATCCAATTGAAACCCAAATAATTCCCTTTAATGAAGAGTTGATTCGGGATGCCATCATGTATGAAATCAGTCGTGGTGGCCAGGTATTTTTTGTTCATAACAGAATTGAGAATATCAAGGAGGTAGCTGGTATGATCAACCGGGTAATACCCGGCGCAAAGGTGGGTATAGGTCACGGCCAGATGGAAGGAAAGAAATTGGAAGACCTGATGCTGCGCTTTATCAAGGGTGAATTTGATGTATTGGTAGCTACCTCTATCATTGAAAATGGGCTAGATGTACCAAACGCCAATACCATCATTATCAACAATGCACATCATATAGGTTTAAGTGATTTGCATCAGATGCGAGGTCGTGTGGGCAGAAGCAATAAAAAAGCTTTTTGCAAGCTGGTGGCCCCACCACTGAACTCTTTGACCGATGAAGCCAGAAAGCGATTAACTGCCATTGAGCAATACAGCGACCTTGGCAGTGGCATGCACATTGCCATGCGTGATTTGGAAATCAGAGGTGCAGGTGACTTGCTTGGTGCCGAGCAGAGTGGTTTTATTTCAGACATAGGGTTCGATACCTACCAAAAAATCCTGGCTGAAGCCATTGAGGAGCTAAAGGCCGGGGAATTTAAAGAACTATATGCCGAAGAGCAGGAGAAGAAAGACTACGTGGAAGACACTCTCATCGATACGGATCTCGAAATTCTCATTCCCGACAACTATGTCAACAAAGTTGAAGAGCGCTTGAGGTTGTATCAAAGTCTGGACAATATTGAAAACCCCGAAGCCCTGCTTAGCTTTGAAAGAGCATTGCTAGATCGTTTTGGTCCGGCACCTGAAGAAGTTTCTGAGCTACTCAATTCTGTGCGTCTGCGCTGGATAGGAAAATCCATAGGATTTGAGAAAATTGTACTCAAGCAAGGGCGCTTAATCGCCTACTTCATTTCCGATCAAAACTCTCCCTACTTCCAAAGTGAGCGTTTTCAAAAAGTGCTTCACTTCCTAAAAGATCAACCCAAAGCTCAAATGAAAGAAAGAAATAATAAACTTTATCTCAGCTTTGGGGAGGTGCATTCTGTTGGGCAGGCAATCAAACTTTTAACACCGGTATTCTCAAGACGAACTGAATCTTTTGAAAAGGAATAAGGAATAAGGAATAAGGAATAAGGAAATTTGAAAATGATATTTCACTTCTGAGATTAAATCGTAACTTTATTCAGCACATGGGAGATGCATTATCACTATAAGCATGCGAGAATCCATCTCAGTTTCCAAAAGCTTCAATTTTGCCTTGCGGATTGTTAGGCTGCAAGCCGACCTTATAAAAAGAAAAGAATATGTTATCAGTAGACAAATTCTGAGATCAGGTACGTCGATTGGGGCTCAAATTGCTGAATCTGAATTTGCACAAACTCGACCCGACTTTATATACAAATTTTCTATAGCATTGAAGGAAACTAATGAGACCAAATATTGGTTGAGGTTGTTACATGGCGCCGGTTATATTGACCAGCACACATTTTCTTCTCTATTGGGTGATTGTAATGAGCTTCTAAGGATTCTAACGGCAAGTTTAAAAACTGCCAAAACCAAATTATAGATCATCAAAGATGTAAATCTTTACTAGCAATGTGCTCAAACTCTTCCCTGTTCGTTGTTCCTTATTCCTTCCAGTCACTCATCAATTATCATTAAATACAAAGCCGTTCTCCTCCGCTTGTTCCCTAACCGCTTTCAAAATTGCGTCTCCTAACTGATCCTGCCCCGCATTCTCTTGTTTCTTCTTAGCTACATACTCCTGCCTACTCTTGTTAAGCTCTTGAATTTCTTTCTTTATTTCTTCCCTTTCTCTCGACTTCTTCTCAATAAATTTCTTGCGTTCTTCCATACTCATATTCTTCATTTCTTCGGATAGATAATCTTCCTCCACTTCCGCAAGCTCGAAGTCTTCATCTTTACTGGCTTCTACCAAATCCCAGCTTTTGGTTTTATAAACGTGACTACTTTTAGTAACCGCACGTTTCACGCTATTTACTTCACCATAAGTCTTTGAATTCTCATCCTGTGCCCTCATGTTTTCCAACTTGGCTTTTCCCTGATAACCGTATTGTACGTAAGTAGTATTCAACTTAGAATTCAGGGTCGTAATCTTATCATCATATGGCGATGCGATGTACTCCGTTTTAGAGTTCTGATCTATAGCTAAGTAGCGCCCCCCGGTAAGGTCAGCACCGTTCTTCCATTCCTGATTTATACCTACCTGAAAATTACCACAGTGGATGGTATTCACAACAACCCCTTTTGATACGGCGTTCCTGCAAGCGGTTCGATAATCAAATTCCCCTTGAATGAACTCTTCGTTTCCGGCAATGAAAATCACCTTGTAATCCTCATCACCCTGATCCCAATTCAATTGATTAAGAGAGGTTTGAATAACCTGACCACAGAATTCGCTGCCGCCGTTAGTAGTTAAGGCAAACAACTTTTCCGAAATCACATCCAAATCATCGGTTAAAGGTGCCACCTGTTGAATATATCCCTCCCTCGATGAAAGACGGTCATTGCCGTACTGATATAGGGCTATTTCAAGTTCAGGTTTTATACCATCGCACTTCGCTACAGAGAGTTCATTGACAATGCTCCACAGCTGGGCCTTGGCCTGATCGATTAATCCATCCATGCTATTACTGGTATCCAGTAAAATGGCCAGTTTAATAGTTTTAGCCTTAGGAGGGCTGGGGTCTGTGGTTTCATCGGTTGTTGCTGAAGGCTGTGCATTTACTTCAGACTGGCATGCTCTTAAGTTGACTATTGCAAATAGGAGGATTAATCCAAGGTACTTCCTGATTCTTGACGGTATAAACATGATTCTTGATTTTTATTTGCTTGCTAAGTTATTGGCTCACAGACCATAAATTATTCAAACTTGGTGATCATAGCTTCTCACTTGGTCAATGAAGCACTTGACTCAGTCAAGTTGATTTTAACCTCCTGAAATCACTTCAAAAAGCCCAATTCTCATATTTTGGAAAACAGACAAACTCAAGATTATACCTAGATTAGCCCTGATGTTGCGCGTAAGTTTTGTCATAGCCTTTCTATTGTTGTTGCCGTGGAAATCCTTCGGTTCTTCTCCTCTTGTACCCATTTCATATGAAATAGTATCTGGAGGTGAGGATCCTTATCGACTATTATCACAAGCGGAAAGCATTTTTAAGAAAGATCCTGCCAAAGCATTGGATCTTATTGAGGAGGCATTGCTCATGGCTATTCGTCAAAACAACTTAAATGCTCAGGGAGATAGTTATGACCTGTTGGGGGATATTAATTTCCACCTACAGCAATATGATTTGGCTGCCGCCAACTATCAAGGAGCTCTCTTGCTTTTTAAAAGAACTGAGAATGTATCACAGCAACTTCAGATGTATTTACTGAGCGGAAGATCTTATGATCAGGCCGGTGATCTGGATAAAGCCCTGGCCAGTTACAGAGCCTATGTACAACTGGCCGAATCCAGTAACAAAGAAGGACCAAATTACAAACTCAAGCGGGGGTATCGCTCTAGTTTAAAGGATGATAAGCTAACCGCCATGGAGGAGGTGGAAACTGTAAAACTCGCTATCGCTGAGATACTTATCAAGCAAAAGAAGTATGAGGAATCGGTAGTGGAATTGGGAAATGTAGCCGAAAGTGTTGACACCATTCAAAATCCTGAGAATTCCCTGATTATTAATGAAAAACTAGGTGAAGTTTATATCGAGCAAGATATGGAAGAGGAGGCGGTTCAATATTACAATCGCAATCTCAGTACGGCTAGAAAGCTGAACAAACCACAGGAAGAAGCCAAGGCTACCAGTAAGCTCGCCGATATTTACGGTGAAACGGAAATGACCGATGAGGCGCTTAATCTTCGCAATCGCAGTATAGAGATATACAGCCTTAACAATGACTCCTCTGGTTTGGCCAGACAGTATTTGGCAAGAGGAAAACTTCAGCAGAAAATCAATCAACCCGACCAGGCAGAGCAATCCTTTTCACAGGCCTTAGAATATGCCATAAAGAGTGGTGACAAGCAGGTTGAGAGAGAAACTTATAACGAAGTGTCTGCCCTGGAGGAAGAACGAGGACGCACCCGAAAAGCTTTGGAATACTATAAAAAGTATGTGGCATTGCAGGATGAGGCTTTTAGAGAGAGACAGCAGGAATTGGAACAGACATTGGCCTTAAACTCTTCCCTGAATCAACAGCAGCAACGCATTGAACTCCTTGAGAAAAATGAAGAAATCAATAACAAGACCATAGAGGTTCTTCGTGCCAATGAAATTATCAGTAAAAAGAGTACCACTAACCAACGCCTAATAATCTATGGACTTGTTCTCGTGATACTCCTTTTAGGTATCAGTGGTTATTTCATGTATAACAATATGCGTCGTAAAAGAGTGGCCAATCAGCTGCTTGCGCTTAAATCGCTCAGGTCACAGATGAATCCTCATTTTATCTTCAACGCGCTCAATTCGGTGAATCATTACATCTCTCAACAAGATGAAAGAACAGCAAACAAATACTTGTCGGATTTCAGTCGCTTGATGCGTAGTGTTCTGGAAAACAGCCAAAAGGACTTCATTCCCCTGGCCAGGGAAATTGAAATCATTGAGTTGTACCTACAGCTGGAACACAATCGCTTTAGGGATAAGTTCACATACAATATTTCGGTGGCGGAGGATCTGGACAAGGAGCATATTCAAATACCCCCCATGCTGGTGCAGCCTTATGTTGAAAATGCCATATGGCATGGCTTAAGGTATAGGGACGATAAGGGGATTCTCCACGTAAATTATGGTCAAAGTGAGGGCAATTTGCGCATTACGGTAGAGGACAACGGGATTGGCAGAGAGCAATCCATGAAGCTGAAAACGGCCAATCAGAAGAAAAGCATCTCCACCGGGATGAGCAATATTGAACACAGAGTGAACATTATTAATAAGATGTATCACACGAGTATTGAGGCCAAGGTGATTGATCTTCCAGAGGGCTCAGGTACACGAATTGAATTAGTTATTCCAGAAATAAATACAGAGCAAACTGTATGATGCTAAACGCCATAATAGTTGAAGATGAACTAGCCAGTAGAGAGACTCTACAAAGCTATCTTATCAAGTATTGTGAGGGGATTGAGATCTGTGGTATTGCAGACTCGGTAGCCAGCGGTATCAAATTGGTAGAAACTAAAAAGCCTGACCTTGTTTTTCTGGATATTGAGATGCCTTTTGGCAATGGATTTGATTTGCTAGATCAGGTTACTTACCGCGATTTTGAAGTGATCTTTATCACGGCATTCAGTGATTATGCCTTAAAGGCGATACAGGTAAGCGCCGCTAATTACCTTTTAAAACCGGTTTCGATTGATGAATTGGTAGCAGCGGTAGAATCAGTTCGTAATCGACTTCAGCAAGAAAAAGACTTTGTTCATACCAGGATTCTGGTTGAAAACATCAATCTGGAAAATCGTCAGCATCACAAAATCATACTCCCTACTATGGAAGGCTTTGAAGTAGTGCGTATTGGTGACATCCTTCATTGTACCGCGGATGATAACTTCACAAAGTTTAAGTTGGAGAATGGGCATCAGCTCATGATCTGCCGCAGCCTAAAGCACTATGAAGAGCTCCTGTCCGACTTTGATTTCATCAGAGTTCACAAGTCTTACTTAATTAATCGCCATTACGTTAAACGCTACCGCAAAGGTAAAGGAGGAACTGCTGTAATGACCAATGGCGACGAGATAGACATTAGTATTAGCGGAAAGAAGAGGTTCCTGGAGGCCTTTGGGGGAATGAAATAAGAAGAATAGTGAATAGTGAAAAACGGCACATAAAATATTGATGCGTGATAGTGCTAAGTATCCACCCACGTTCCCAGTATGACATAACTTAATCTGCGTTCACTTTACTCCTACCAATGCTAAGAGTACAACAGCGTGGCTTTTCCCTTTTAGTGTTAGTTCCTCACACCAATTTAGCTTTCCTCCTCATTTCTTATCTTTAACTCACCAACCGAATACCAATCCCTATGAGACATCATGCCTACCTTTTCATGCTCATCGTCTTTTGTGTGTTTAACGGACGTTCTCAAACAGGAGTAGGAGTGTCACAATTGCAAAATTGTGATAACCTGGTACAAAACTTTCTCAATAATTATAATATTCCAGGAGCTTCATTGGCCATTTCAAAGTCGGGAAAACTGATTTACATGAAAGGTTTTGGTCACGCAGATCTGGCCAAAACCGATTCAGTTTATCCTCACCATCTTTTCCGGATTGCCAGTGTTTCCAAACCAATCACGGGTATTGCCATCATGAAGTTGGTGGAAAATGGCCAGCTTAGTTTGAGTGATACTGTATTTGGATCCAAGGGAATTCTCGCCAATCATAGTTATATCAATTCTGCCACCATTACCGACAATCGTTTTTATGACATCACCGTGCAACAGCTACTGGAACATTCTGGAGGATGGGATAGGGATATTCCATGTATATCAGGTAACGCTACACCTTATTTATACCAACCTTCTCATTGTGATCCAATTGCTTTTCCAAGGCATGTTACCCACAGTCTTGGTGAACCCGATCCTGTAACCAAAGAAATGCACATCAGGTTTTTGCTGGAAAAGGGTTTAAATCATGATCCGGGTACGAGTTATCACTATTCCAACATAGGATATCTGGTACTGGGAATAATCATTGAAGAAATCACCGGTCTCACCTACGAAGATTATGTGAAGACCAATATCCTGTCTCAATTAGACATTTGCGACATGCACATCGGCAAAAGTTTGTTGGCTGATAAACTGGAACGTGAAATGGAATATCAGGGGAATGGCTATACCTCTCTTTCTGCCTTTGGCGGCTCACAAAATGTACCCTGGGAATATGGTGGGTGGGTGCTGGAAGCCATGGATGCACATGGAGGATGGATAGCCACTCCACGGGATTTGGTTCGCCTAATATTGGCAGTAGATGGATTTGCTAATAAACCAGATATTTTGAGTAGCGCCAGTATCACCACCATGACCACCGGATCGCCAGTAAATTCTGGGTATGCATTGGGTTGGCAGGTAAATAGTTTTAACAATTGGTGGCATACCGGTGCTTTGGATGGTACGGCAAGCATAATAGTGAGATCGGCAAATGGTTACACCTGGGCATTCTTGTTGAACAAAAGAATTCTGGGTACGAGTAATTTTTGGAGTGATTTGGATAACCTGCCATGGAATTGTATTTCGGGATTAGGAGCTACTGGCGTTACGGATTATCTTAACAAGCCTAGTCAGGGTTCCTCCAATCTGGTAATTTCCCAAAATAGTAGTGGTGCTAATACCTTTGATGCTACGCTGATGTGGACTGCAGGCGACGGAGATCGTAGATTGGTAACCATTCGTCCCACACACCAAATGAGAAGTTTCCCGGTGGATGGAAGAACCTATTCCAATGGCTCGATGTTAGGTGGGACGGAGCTTGTAATGTATGATGGAACGGGGACTACGGCTAACGCCACCGGACTGGCAAATGACAGTGTTTATGTAGTTGAAATCTATGAGTATAATCAAAATGTAACTACCAATCAGGAGGCGATTTATGACCTGTGCAGGGTATATTCAGATACCATCTATCCCATTGGGTTTTCCTTGGATTCCTATTTATCTGAAATTACTATCTCACCCAACCCGGTAGAGTCTCAACTATTTTTAAACACGAAGCAGCCTTATTTTGGCCAGCTGGAAATAGTAGAATTAACCGGCAAGCTTGTACATCGGAAAAATATTAGTGGCCAATCACAAATTGAGATAGACGTTCAGCATTTAAAGCCTGGTATGTACATTCTTAGGGCAGTGAATTCTGGTCACAACCACCATCTACAATTTTTGAAAAATTAGGATGAGGAAGCAAGAGGGAATAAGGAAAACTTGTGTGCTGATCTTTTAAACCAATCCCTTATATGGTATTCCGACCTTTCCATTTTTCCTTATGTCTTCTTAGTTATTCCCAGAGATAAGGTACTCCGCAATGGCGAGACTATTTCTTGGCGTCTTTATTTTTTAAGCTAACAAATAACATCTCCATCTCACCTTTTCCTTTGGCTTCTATTTTACCCCTACTTTCAAATTTAAAGTCTGGATCATGCTTTAACAGCTCATACGTCGCTTCGCTAATATTTACTTTCCCAGCTTCACTATGGCTTTCTATCCTACTGGCCGTATTCACCGTATCTCCCCAAACATCATATTGAAACTTCTTAACGCCAACAATGCCGGCTACTACCGGACCAGTGTGCACCCCCGCTCTCATCCTAAATGCGGCCTTGCCTTCCTTGGTTTGAGCCTGGTAGCGTGCTTCTATGAACTCCTGCATCTCCAAAGCCGCCAGCACAGCATTCTTCACTGAATCCTCACCGGGCACCGGTAGTCCTCCTGCGGCCATATATGCATCGCCAATGGTCTTGATCTTTTCAACTCCATGCTTTTCTGTGATATGATCAAAAGCCTCAAAGCAATGGTTGATTTCGTTCACCAAATCGGCTGCGCTGAGCTTTTCGCTTTGTTCGGTAAAGTCTTTAAAGTCGGTGAAGAGTATAGAAACCTGATCAAAATCGCGAGCATCTGCTTTGCCTTTCTCTTTCAGTTCTGCGGCAATGTCTGCTGGTAGGATGTTGAGTAGGAGGTTTTCGGAGCGGTCTTTTTCTATTTGAAGCACAGCCTTTGATTCACGAATGTAGCGCAGACGGCTGTAGATGCCACCAGCCAACAGCAGTGCCAAAAATCCTCCTGTAATGGACCAGTTGCGGGTTTTTTCCTCCTGGCGCATTTCTTCTTCGTGGGCTTGCTGCACCAGGCGTGCTTCTTCCTCTTTAGCAATACTGTCTTGCAGCGCTTGCTTAACAAACTCCATCTGCTCCAGCTTTTTAGCAGTTTCTTCTGCTTGTAGGCTATCTTCTAGCACCCGCATTTTCTCCAGATACACCAAGGCCTCATTGCCATTGCCTAGGGCCTTGTAAATTTCATAGAGGCAATCGCAGGCTTTTTTTTGTCGCCCTAACACACCAATCTCATCTGCCAAGTCCAGGCTTTGTTGGCAGTAATCCAGAGCTTGAGTAGCATTGCCTTGCTCTTGATAAATGAGGCCGATATTGTTCAGACTGGCTGCGATACCTACTTTATCACCGATTTCTTCCTTGATTGCCAGGCTTTCTTGGTAATATTCCAGTGCACGGTGGTAATTACCTTGGTATTTGTAGATGATTCCGATATGGCCCAGGCTAGCTGCGATGCCTCTTTTATCCTCGATTTCTTCATAGATCGCCCGGCTTTTCTGGTAATATTCTAGCGCCTGTGCGTATTTGCCTTGACTTCTGTAAATGATGCCTACATTGCCCGTGCAACTTGCGATGCCTCGTTTATAACCGATTTCTTCATAGATCGACAAGCTTTTTTGGAAGTATTCCAACGCGCGGAGCTCATTGCCTTGTTCTAAATAAATACCTCCAATATTGTTCAGGCTGTGAGCGATGCCTAGTTTATACCCAAGTTCTTCATAGATCGACGAGCTTTTTTGAAAGTAATCCAGCGCTCGAGGGTAATTGCCTTGTTCATTGTAAATGCTGCCGATATTGTTCAATCTGCCTGCAATGCCACGCTGATCCCCAATTTCTTCCACTATCCCCAGGCTTTTTTGGTAGTAATCCAGCGCACTGGAGTAGTTACCTTGGTTTTTGTAGATAAGGCCGATGTTGCCCAGGCGTGTGGCAATGCCACGTTTATCACCAATTTCTTCAGCAATAATTAAGCTTTGTTGGTAGTATTCAAGCGCATTGGAATAATTGCCTCGAATGGCAAATGACGCCCCTTGAGTATTTAGTGATATGGCCATGTGCTTTTTTAGGCCCTTACTTTTTGCATAATCATATTGCTTTTGGGCATAATAAAAGGCGGAATCGGGCTGGGAAAAGAGGTAGCCATCCCAGGCTATTTTGTTTATGGCTTTTAGGCGAGTGGTGTCGGGTTGGGAAGGGTCTTGCCAAATTGTAAAGAGGGAATCTATATTCTGCGCAGCCATGGAAAGGGTGAAAACTGAAAGGTAAAGCGTGAAAAACAGGGAGAAGTATATCAGAGTTCCCTGGCTCAACAGAAATCGAGGCCGGTTGGTTGAATGCATGTTTCAAGTTAGGAAATTGGTTGATTAGTTTAATGGTCAGCTAGGTTTATGGAGATACGCATGGTTCTTTTAATTTTCCCTTGTCTAACCAAGAACCGCTATTCACCAAGAAAGAAGTGGTAAACTTATAGTTGTTAGTTTTTAGTTGTTAGTTCTTCACTTTCTTCCCCATCACACCTTCTCCAGAGCCTGCTCTATATCCGCAATCAGGTCATCTGGATCTTCCACTCCAATACTCAATCGCACCATCTTATTCGTAATATTTAAACGCTGTCTGAGCTCCGGATCTACACCGGCATGTGTCATAGAGGCAGGATGCTCGGCCAGAGACTCTGTTCCTCCCAAACTAACAGCTAACCGAGTTAACTCCAGCGCGTTCAGAAAGGCAAAAGCTTCCGACTCTCCTCCCTGGATGTCAAATGACAACATTGCGCCGGCGCTCAAACATTGTTTTTCATAAATCCTGCGGTGACGTTCACTTTTATCATCTAGCGCACCTAAATAGTACAACTTCTCGACTTTGGGATGCGCCTTAAGGAATGTCGCTATTCTGCTGGCATTTTCCGCTTGTCGTTCCATCCTAATCTTGAGGGTTTCGAGACTCCGCATCAATAACCAGCCCGTATAAGGGCCCGCCATATTCCCCAAAAAGCTGCGAAGGGTTTTCACCCTCTTCATCACCTCAGCATTCCCCAAACAAGCACCAGCTATCACATCGCTATGTCCGCCAATATACTTTGTGGCTGAGTACAGCACCATGTCGGCACCATGCTTAAGAGGGTGTTGCCAAACGGGACCCATATAAGTGTTATCCACGGCCAGATAAACTTTTTCTTCTCTTCCTTTTGAATGCTTTTTCGCCACCTTGGCACAAGCTTCCAGATCAAATAGATCCAGGGTAGGGTTAGCGGGAGTCTCCACATAAATCATGGCAAGTTCATCTCCGTGAGGGTGATTTCTGATCCTCTCTTCCATTTTATCTTCATCATCATCCGGCCCAAAGCCAAGTATGTGAATACCATATTTGGTTAAATAGTTCTTGATAAAGTGGTCGGTGCCACCATAAACAGGATTGCTGAACATGACCAGATCACCAGGCTTCAAAAACTCCATGAGCATAGTCGAAATGGCCGACATACCACTTTCAAATACCGCACAATCTTCTGCCTCATCCCACAAGCAAAGACGATTCTCAAGTATCTCCAAATCGGGATTGTTAAGCCTGCTATAAATCAAACCTGGCTCTTCACCCTGCTGTGCTTCTCTCAGTCCATAGGCCACTTCAAAAAATGCCTTTCCTTCCTCGGCAGTCTTAAAGGCAAAGGTGGAAGTTTGGAATATGGGGCATTTAACGGATCCTTGAGACAAAAAAGGGTCATAGCCGTATGACATCATGAGGCTTTCGGGTTTCAGCTTTCGGGTTTTCATAGCAGTTCAATTTTACTGCAAGAGACAAAATTGTTGCGAAAGGAAAAATGATGAATGTTGGGATCAACTAAAAGTTAAAAACTAACGACTAAAAATATTATTTGCATAAAGACTAATGTGAGATTTTCAATTGGCTAGTTTGAAACCAATGATGCATTATGTATCTTAAGTAGGAGCACATCCTAGAAGGAGTTTAGCACTTTTATGAATGAAAAGATCATACCTAAGAGACCAAAGCTTTGAGTTCTCCCTAAAAATAATTACCCTGTCAAGAATGCTCCAATTGGAGAAGAAGGAATATGTATTAAGCAGGCAGCTGTTAAGAAGCGGCACGGCCATTGGCGCATTACTTATGGAGGCCGAATTTGGTCAAAGCAAAGCAGATTATATTCATAAATTCAGCATCTCACTTAAAGAAGCAAATGAGTCCAAATACTGGCTAAATCTATTATTCAGAAGTAGCTTAATAGATTTAAGAGAATTTGAAAACCTAGAAGATCACTGCAGTCAGCTCATCAGAATGTTGGTAGCAAGTTTAAATACTCTAAAAAACAAGTAGATGTCCGTATTAGTTGGCCAATCATCTCAGCCAATTTATTTTTAGTTTTTAGTTATAAGTTTTTAGTTCATCTTAGCCTCTTCCTTATCTTCGCACTTGATGGAAAACTTCATCGTCTCAGCACGAAAATATCGGCCTCAGGGTTTTGAGGAAGTAGTGGGTCAGCAGCATGTAACGCGCACGCTGAAGAACGCCATTCAGCAAAATCACCTGGCGCAAGCGCTCTTATTTACCGGTCCGCGAGGGGTTGGTAAAACTACTTGTGCTCGGATTCTAGCCAGGATGATCAATGAAGACGATGGTATTACGGATGAAAGCGACTTTAGCTTCAACATTTTTGAACTGGATGCTGCCAGCAATAATTCGGTAGATGATATCCGAAACCTGATCGATCAAGTGCGCTTTGCACCGCAGGTTGGATCTTTCAAGGTCTATATAATTGATGAGGTGCATATGCTCTCTCAGGCTGCCTTTAATGCCTTTTTAAAAACCCTGGAAGAGCCTCCCAAACACGCGATATTCATTTTAGCAACCACAGAGAAGCACAAGATTATCCCCACCATTTTAAGTCGTTGTCAGATTTATGATTTCAGGCGAATCAGTGTAGAGGATATTACGGCTCATCTCAGTGAAGTGGCCAAGAAGGAAAAAATATCTATCGAAAAAGATGCCTTGCATGTGGTGGCCCAAAAGGCCGACGGTGCCTTGCGCGATGCCCTGTCCATTTTTGATCGGATTGTCTCGTTTTCCGGTAGTGAGATCAGCTATCAGGATGTAATTGACAATCTGCGCATCCTCGACTATGATTACTACTTCCGCACTACCGACCATATTCTGAACCAGGATCAGTCAGCTTTATTATTGATTTTTGATAAGGTACTTGACAATGGTTTTGATGGCCATCAATACATAAACGGCCTGGCGGCCCATTTTCGCGACCTTCTGGTTTGTAAGGATGAGCGCACATTGCAGCTCTTAGAAGTTGGCGAGGGCACGAAAGACAGATATCGAGAGCAAGCTCAGACCACACCGGTAAACTTCCTACTCAAAGCATTGAAACTAACCGCTGAAGTAGATACGCGCTATAAAGGCAGTAACAATCCTCGACTATTAGTTGAGTTATGTCTGCTTGAACTGCAAGCCTTGATTAACCCAGGCGCGGAAAAAAAAACTCCTGACTTAAGTTCAAGTTCTCCCAGGCCTCCAGCTAATAAGGTTGAAGCTCCTGAAAAAAGCCGTCCCCAAACGGATGCTGAACCAAAAGCCTTGCAAGACGCCCCTTCTTCAGCGCCAAATAAAGAAATTTCATCAGATGCTGAAGCGCCAGATTTAGCTGGGGAAAGGAGCGAAGAAGAAAAGCTCAGTTCAGTGGAGGAGCCCGCCGTACCAATTTCGAAAAATAGAAGAAGAGGTCGCTCCGGGATATCTATAACAGAAGCTTTGGAAGAAGAGGAAATTGAAGCTAAAGTAGAATCTGATGAGGAATCTCAAAACCAGAATCTTCCTCAGGATGAATTCACGACGCAGGAACTTGAAAACTATTGGCGAGAGTACCTTCAGCAAATAAAAGAGGCGGGCAGGAAAAGAATTTACAGCAGTCTCAGCAATAAGAATCTCAGTCTCAAAGATGATTTCACCCTTGAACTGGAATTGGACAATGACATTCAGGTTGATTTCTTTAATGAAGAGAAAACGGAAATATTATCCTTCCTCAGAAAGAAGCTCAACAACTTTTCTCTTCAATTTTCGACACGCAAATCAGCCGTCACTAAAACTC
Organism: Owenweeksia sp.; assembly: GCA_965229445.1. Taxonomy (GTDB): domain Bacteria; phylum Bacteroidota; class Bacteroidia; order Flavobacteriales; family Schleiferiaceae; genus Owenweeksia. The sequence goes on along the minus strand of OZ245876.1, from coordinate 907,048 downwards.
TTGAACCTTATACCGCACAAGAGAAGTACGAGTATATGGTGAAAAAAAATCCCATGCTTAAAGACTTTAAAGAGAAGCTGGATTTGGATCTGGAATAACCCCCCTTCAAGATTTCCATTGAACTTGGGTAGACTTGTGACTTTTCTACTTCCACAGTTTACTATTTTTGCGCTCCCTGCAAATGATGGGAAAAAGAATTCCGCACTGCAGTAATTCTAAACTGAATTGTTTACATGTCATATAATCACAAGATTACTTACACCAAAACTGACGAGGCACCAGCCCTTGCCACCAGATCCCTCTTACCAATCATCAATGCCTTTACCACCGCAGCAGGGATTGAAGTAGAGCTAAAAGATATTTCTCTGGCCGGTCGAATTCTAGCTCTGTTTCCAGAGTATCTTGAGGATTCTCAAAAAGTTTCTGATGATCTTAACTTGTTGGGAGAAATGGTGCTCACCCCAGAAGCCAATATCATTAAACTACCCAACATCAGTGCCTCGGTTCCTCAGTTGGAGGAAGCAATCATGGAGTTACAATCACAGGGATTCAAAATTCCTGACTACCCTGAAAACCCCTATTCTTCTGAGGAAAAAGATATTCGGGCACGATATGATCGTGTGAAGGGAAGTGCGGTGAATCCGGTCTTGAGAGAAGGCAACTCAGATCGAAGAGCTCCTAAAGCAGTAAAGAATTACGCCAAAAAATTCCCGCATTCGATGGGTGATTGGTCGGAAGATTCAAAAACTCATGTGGCCAGCATGGAAGAAGGTGATTTTTATGGTAGTGAACGTTCAGTCACCATTCCAGATGCCACGGCAGTTAAGATTGTCTTTTCCGATTCGGATGGCAAGCAACAAGTACTGAAGGAAGGGATCAATTTATTGCCAGGGGAGGTAATTGATGCGGCATGCATGAACGTTAGTAAGCTCAGGAATTTCCTGAAGCAACAAAAAAAAGAAGCCCAGGATCAGAATGTGCTCTATTCAGTTCACCTCAAGGCAACGATGATGAAGGTTTCTGACCCCATTTTATTCGGATATGCCGTAGAAACATTTTTTGAAGAGGTGTTGCAGAAGCACGGAGAACAGTTGGAAGAAGCCGGTTGGAGCCCCAGGAGCGGATTGGCCACTTTAGAACTGGACATCGATGCGCTACCCGAGGCGGTGGCTAGATCTATTCGTGAAGATTTTAAGCAGGCCTTGGAGGACGGTCCTGACATGGCCATGGTTGATTCTACAAAAGGTGTCACCAATCTTCATGTTCCCAGTGATATTATTATCGATGCCTCTATGCCCGCCATGATTAGAAATGGAGGTAAAATGTGGGATAGTAATGGGGAAACTAAGGATACGAAGGCCATTATTCCTGATAGGTCTTACGCAGGTGTTTACCAGGAAACCATTTCAGACTGCATTAGAAACGGAGCCTTTAACCCCAGAACTATGGGAAGTGTTTCTAATGTGGGATTGATGGCGCAAAAAGCAGAGGAATATGGCAGTCATGACAAAACCTTTGAGATTCCGGGAGATGGAAAAATTGAGGTAATTGACGATAGCGGCACTGCCCTGTTGGAGCACGAAGTACATAAGGGTGATATTTGGCGTATGTGTCAAACAAAAGATGCACCGATTAAGGATTGGGTAAAGCTTGCGGTGAGAAGAGGACATGAAACCGGGCAACCAGTCGTATTTTGGTTGGACAGTAATCGAGGCCATGACTATGAACTGATTAAAAAGGTCAATAAATATCTTAAGGAAAACGATACGAATGGATTAGAGATCCACATCTTATCTCCGGATGAAGCTACACGATTCACACTAAAGAGGGTGCGTGAAGGTCTTGATACTATTTCTGTTACTGGTAATGTTTTGAGAGATTATCTCACCGATCTATTTCCAATTCTAGAGCTGGGAACCAGTGCAAAGATGTTATCTATTGTACCTCTTATGAATGGAGGTGGGCTATTTGAAACCGGCGCCGGCGGTTCGGCTCCCAAGCATGTACAACAATTGATGGAAAAAAACCATTTGCGTTGGGACTCGCTGGGTGAGTTTCTAGCTCTTACCGTATCTCTGGAACACCTAGGCCGAGACTTCGACAATCCAAGAGCTCTGATTCTTTCAGAAACGCTGGAATCTGCCAATGAGAAGTTTTTAGACAATGACAAATCTCCCAAAAGAAGAGTAGGAGAATTAGATACGCGGGGAAGCCACTTTTACCTGGCCATGTATTGGGCGCAAGAATTGGCAAAGCAGCAAGAGGATCCCGAATTGGCAGCACTATTTCGTGAAATTGCAGAAAATTTAACCGCTAATGAGTCCGTTATAGTTGATGAATTGAATTTGGTGCAAGGGACTCCGGTTGACCTGGGTGGTTATTATCACCCGGATGAGCAAAAGGTTGTGGCAGCCATGAGACCAAGTAACACCTTAAATACTATATTGAAGCGCCTTAATAAGGAATAATTCCTGGGCTCATGAAAACAGCTTTACTCTTCTCTCTACTGCTGGTATTCTCAGGTGCCTTGCAGTCTCCGGTGTATACCAAATCTGAGATAATGGGTAGATTCAACCCATCAGAAATGGATTCATTTGTAGAGTTGAGCAGCATACATGCCAACCGACGTGGAATGTATCTTAGAAAGGAAGTATACGATGCATTTCTAAGAATGTTACGAGCAGCACAGAAGGATGGGCATAATATGCAAATCATTTCTGCCACTCGAAATCAGGCTCGACAAAAGGAAATTTGGGAGAATAAGTGGAACCGCTATGGAGGTGACAACCTCGCGCGTGCTAAAAGAATTTTGCAGTACAGCAGTATGCCTGGTACGAGTAGGCATCATTGGGGTACGGACTTTGACATTAACAATCTGAGTAATGAATATTTTGAATCCGGTGAGGGTAAACAACTTTACCGCTGGCTGCAGAAAAATGCCGGTCGGTATGGTTTTTTTCAGCCCTACACTGGCTACAGCAAGTACCGGGATGCCGGTTACCGAGAAGAAAAATGGCACTGGAGCTATTACCCTCTGGCTCAGAGATTTCAGAGAGCCTACAATCACGTAGTGTCTTATGATGACATTAATGGTTTTAAAGGGAGTGAGCTGGCCGGAGAACTGAATGTAATTAACGACTATGTTAACGGCATAGAAGTTCCTCCGGAGTTTAGAAAAATGCGTTAGTCAATTTTTCTACTTGAACATCAGGGATTTGCTTTGAATCTTGGGCTTTTGCGCCGATGTGTTCAAATTTCTTATCTGGGTTATTAACAAATTAACCACTAATTGTTAACTTTACTAGTTCGCCTTTAAAGGCTCAAAAGCTTGTTTTTCAAGTTTTTACACCCACCTTCAGAATAGAAGCTCAGAAACCGCATGGAGATAAAGGGAAATAAAGACAAGAAGATTGTCCACTTTGATCTGGATAGCTTCTTTGTTTCTGTAGAACGCTTACAAAATTCAAGTCTGGCAAATAAACCGGTACTGGTAGGCGGCACTGGAGGACGTGGTGTGGTAGCTTCATGCAGTTATGAAGCACGTCGCTTTGGGGTCCACTCTGGCATGCCTATGCGTATGGCCCTAAAACTTTGTCCGGAAGCCATCACGATTCGAGGTGATAGTGGCCGCTATAGCAAGTATTCCAACATGATCACGGAAATCATCCGTGAAGAAGTTCCTCTATTTGAAAAAACATCAATCGATGAGTTCTATGCAGACCTCACCGGGATGGATCGTTTTTTTGGATGTTTAAAGATGACTTCGGAATTGCGAGACCGCATCATAAGGGAAACAGGACTACCCATTTCCTTTGGGCTTTCCATTAATAAAACCGTCTCAAAAGTAGCCACCGGAGAAGCCAAACCCAATAATAAAATAGAAGTACCACGAGGTACAGAAAAGCCATTTCTGGCACCTCTCCCAGTACGTAAAATTCCTATGCTGGGTGAAAAAACCGCCCTTTTATTAAGTCGCATGGGAGTTAAACATATCCGCACGCTCCAGCGAATGCCGGTGGAAATGATGGATAAGGCCATGGGCAAGAACGGCATTAGCCTGTGGAAAAAGGCCAATGGCATAGATAACTCACCGGTCATTGCTTATCAAGAAAGGAAGTCTATTTCTTTAGAACGCACCTTCCAGAAAGACACTACCAATGTAGAAAAACTGGAAACCCTGGTGATTGCCATGGCAGAAAACCTGGCTTTTCAACTTAGACAAGGCAATAAGCTTACAGCATGTGTTACGGTAAAAATCCGCTACTCCGACTTTAATACCTATACCCTGCAAAAACGTATTCCTTATACCAGTAATGATCACACCTTGATTAATATCACCAAAGAAATATTTGAAAAGCTTTACAACCGGCGTCTCCTGGTAAGACTGGTCGGAGTTAAGTGCAGTCATCTGGTAGGAGGCGGACACCAAATAAATATGTTTGAAGACAGTGAGGAAACCATCCGCTTGTATCAGGCTATGGACAAAATCCGAAACCGTTATGGCCTCAATGCAGTTATGCGCGCCAAAACCATGGAATCTAAGGGCTTGGGCAGGGGAAACCCTTTTAATGGGCAGCCACCGGTTATTCCGGCGCATAGGAGGGGGTGATGGGATGAATAGGTGATAATGTGGCAATATGCTGGATGACCGGTGACGGGCTTGCCGCGTTCTACGCGGTGTTGAATGTGGTCAATGGATCAATGTGGCAATGTGATAAAGTGCCAACTGGGTAATTGGAAGTAACAAACCTGAAATGGATTACAGCAAGTATTTTCAAGCTCACCTAAGTCCTGATACTTCATCCTCTCAACATTCATCTTAATACTGCAACGAATTGCTCAACAACCACTCCCAATACTCCTTCACCTATGGCACTGTTTCTCTCAGGGAAATGCTTGCATGGGCTACCGGATGTGGACTGAAGGAATTGGTGCTAACCGATATAAACAATACAGCTGGGGGAATTGAGTTTGTGCGACTCGCCGAGGAAGTCCATATTAAACCAATCCTTGGAGTAGATTTTCGCAACGATGCTCAGCAACAATATGTGATTCTGGCACGTAATAATGAAGGCTATGCCCATATCAATCGATTTCTCTCACATCACTTAATGGCAAAACTGGATTTTCCTTCTCGGGCACCGGAATTAGAACATACCTACATCATCTACCCCTTCACCAGAGCACCTCAAAATGACTTGCGTGAAAATGAATTTATTGGAGTGCACCCCTCACAATTAGTGAAGTTAAAATTCTCCGAATGGAATAAAAAGCAAGAAAAACTCCGCATCCTTTACACCCAAAGTTTTCGTGATAAGAAAGATCACAATACCCATCGCTTATTGAGGTCTATCGGGGAAAACACCCTCCTCAGCAAATTAAAACCAAGCAAGCATGGGTCAGAATATGATCGTTATGTGCAGCCATCATGGTTAGAAGAACAATTCAAAGAGTTTCCCTTGATATATCGCTCTACCAGAGAAATGCTGGAGAGCTGTGAAATAGATTTTGAGTTTAAGAACTACATGAAATCTCAGAATCGTGAAATATGGACAGAAGGCGGCAGCTTACAAGACGACCGAGAAAAGATCTATCAACTTTGTGAAGAAGGATTGAGCTACCGTTATGGAAAAAATCCTGATGAGGAAGTAAAACAGCGATTAGAGAATGAGTTAAAGGTGCTTAATCAGCGTGGTTATTACAGCTACTTCCTGATAAACTGGGATCTGGTACGTTATGCACGACGTAAAAATTATTTTTATGTGGGTCGAGGCAGTGGTGCCAATAGCCTGGTAGCCTATCTCCTGCGCATCACGGATGTAGATCCTATAGAACTGGATCTCTACTTTGAACGGTTTATGAATATGTCTCGCCAACAACCTCCGGATTTTGATGTGGATTTTTCATGGCGCGACCGACAGGATATTACCCGATACATATTTGAAACTTATCCCAAAGCTGCCTTATTAGGATCCCATACTACCTTTAAATACCGATCGGTGGTGCGCGAATTGGGAAAGGTATTAGGCCTGCCCGGAAGGGATATTGACCTTTTAAGCAATCCTCGTACGCGCCCAAAAGATCTGGATCAGATGCAACAGTTGGTTTTGAAATATGGGAAGTTAATTGAAGATTTTCCACATAATATGACCATCCACAGCAGTGGCATTATCATCCCAGAAAAAGAGATCTACTACTTTGGCGGAACAATCCTCCCACCCAAAGGCTTCGCCACTACACATTTTGATATGTATTCTGCCGAAGATGTGGGTTTGTACAAGTTTGACATCCTGGGACAACGCGGACTGGGCAAAATAAAGGACGGCGTACAGTTGGTTAAGGAAAATCAACCATCAGCCAAAGCAATTGACATTCACAATGTCAGACCTTTTTATACTGATGAGCGGATTAAGTCGATGCTTCGAGAGGGCAGAACCATGGCTTGTTTTTATGTTGAAAGTCCGGCGATGAGAGGTTTATTGCGCAAACTAAGGGGAGATACCTATAGAAGTTTGGTAGCCGCTAGTTCAATCATCAGGCCCGGCGTATCGCAGAGTGGTATGATGCAGGAATACATCAAAAGATTTCGAGAACCGGAAACACGTAAGTATATCCACCCGAAACTGGAGGAAATCCTACGAGAGACCTACGGAGTAATGGTATACCAGGAAGATGTATTAAAGGTGGCTCATTTCTTTGCAGGTCTTACACTAGAGGAGGCTGATGTCTTGCGGAGAGGAATGAGTTGGAAATTCAAGCAGAGAAATGAGTTTCATAAAGTGAAGTCTAAATACTTCGCTAATTGTAAAGCCCGTGGATATTCTGATCAAGTGGCAGCTGAAGTGTGGCGACAGATTGAAAGCTTTGCCAACTTTGCTTTTGCCAAAGGGCATTCTGCCAGCTACGCCGTTGAAAGTTATCAGAGTCTTTATTTAAAAGCTTACTACCCTTTAGAATACATGGTAGCTACGATCAATAATGGAGGAGGATTTTATGGGGTTGAGACCTACATCAATGAGGCCCGCCTGCACGGAGGAGAAGTTCTGGCCCCATGTATTAATGAATCTCAACTAGAAACCAGTATTCAGGGAAAGACTATTTACCTGGGCTTCAATCTGGTAAAGGATTTGGAAGATCGCACAATAGCGCAAATATTAGATGAACGGCAGAGTTATGGTGCTTTTACTTCTTTATCCAATTTTGTAGACCGGGTGAGTATATCCCTGGAACAACTTCTTATCCTGATACGCCTTAACACCTTTAGAACCATAAATACCGACAAAAAAGAATTGTTGTGGGAGGCACATTTCCTCATTGGCAACACAGGTAAAAGTCAGCCTGTGAGTGATCTTTTTAGGGTGGAAGCTTCTCAACCAAAACTCCCTGAATTGGAAAAAACACCATGGGAAAACTCAGTAGATGAAATAGAAATTCTGGGATTCCCATTGTCCTCCCCCTTTGGTTTGTTGGTACAGAAACCTGAAGATATTATCATGGCCAGGGAGTTACCTGAATTCATTGGTAAAACTGTACAGCTCTGTGGATACTTAATTCATGTAAAGAATCTTACTACTCGGAGTAAATCGGCGCAGCACATGCAATTTGGATGCTTTCTGGATGAGGAGGGAAATTTTATTGATACTGTTCACTTTCCCAATGTAGCTTCACGATATCATTTTCAGGGTAAAGGCATTTACTTGTTAAAGGGTAAAGTAGTGGCGGATTACGATTTTGTAAGCCTGGAAACTACCTATATGGAAAGGCTGGCTTACATCAATTTTCAGGATGCCTGATAATCCTGGATCCATTGGCGAATGAGCATGTTACACTTGTTAGAAATCGGGTTTTGCTTCCAGACGAAGCATCACAGAATAACGATGGCACTGGCAAAGCGCAAGGAGCTCAGAATTAATCCAGCTAAGAATATGCTCCTCAATCAATCAAGCTGTATCTTGCAGATTGTTAATTCTATCTTATGAAAGACCTCTCTAAACAAATAGCCCTCATCACCGGGGGAAGCAAAGGAATTGGCTTTGGAATAGCGGAATCTCTGCTGAGCAAAGGAGTAAATGTTGCTGTTACCAGCAGAAGCTTATCTTCTGCTAAAGAAGCAGCAAAGCAGTTAAATACTATTAGTGGAGGCAGCGTGCTGGCCATTGAGGCTGATGTTCGTGATCTTAATTCGATGCACGCCGCCGTAAGTACGGTCATTGATGAGTGGGGCAAATTGGACATTCTGATCGCCAATGCCGGATTAGGTCATTTTGCGCCTATTGAAGACATGACGCCCACACAATGGCATGAAACCATCGATACCAACTTAACCGGCGTGTTTTACAGCGTAAAGGCAGCTCTAGCAGCTTTAAAACAATCTGAAGGATACATCATTACCCTATCCAGTTTGGCCGGTACCAACTTTTTTCCCCAGGGTGCCGCATATAATGCCAGCAAATTTGGCCTTACCGGATTCTCACAGTCAATTATGCTTGATCTAAGGCATTACGGCATAAAAGTAACCACCATTATGCCCGGTTCAGTGGCCAGCAATTTTAACAATAATGAAGTTTCTGCCGAAGATGCCTGGAAAATTCAACCGGAAGATTTAGGTAAGATATGTGTGGACCTGTTAAAAATGCACCCAAGAACCCTTCCCAGTAAGATTGAAGTAAGACCCAGTCAACCGCCGAGGAAAAAGTAAGCCTCATTTGTTTCGGTAATAAATGACCGACTAGTAAGGCCAGATAAATAAGTTAAATTATTACCAGGCTTTGCACAGCTTGTTAACTGATTTAAAGATATGTTAGGCAGTCCTGCCGGATATGCGCCCATCGCTAATTCTTCCTCGCTCATAAACTGAACAGCATCCCTCAACCAAACCAGCTTGACCAACTTCAGAAAACGCCCTATTTTAATACCGGGGACAAGGGCGCCGTCGTTTCTCATCTCATACCATAGACCCAATTAGAGGGTACATCCGCCAATTTATCATCGAAGCCCATTCTTTGCTTCGTCAAACAAGCAGCATTGCTCTGTAAACATTACTAAATAAAGCTTGGGTGACTCTGGACTGAAGAGCTAGCTCTCGGCAACTAGCCCCATTGAGGGGTAAATCAATTTTTCGATAAAAAATTACATCATACAGTACTGGCTCCACGTCCGTATCCAAAAAGAAGTATCCATCAGCAAAATGATTCAGCCATCTCCAATAATCATCTCGAATCAGACATTAATCTTCAGGAATGAAAATCTCAGGATTGTATTGTTCAGGATACTTTGCTGAAATTGGTCGGTAGAATTCCTGAATATGCATCATATCCTTATTAAAATCTCCTGAAGGGTAAAATACCGGCCCCACTCCTGCCTCCTTCTTCTTATAATCTAAATATCCCAGGGAAATAGGCACATTAGCTTGCCTGGAAATATGATAAAACCCGGTACGCCACTTCTCTACCTTTTTACGTGTTCCTTCTGCCGGCACAAGTATCACCAGCTGATCCTGAGATTTCAATAGCTCAATAGCCAATTCGGTGAGTTTATTCCTTTTCTTACTCCTATCCACACCAATGGCACCAGTCCATTTAAAAAACCACCCCAGGATACTCTTTGTGTAATCATCTTTAATAAAATACTTTACATCTATTCCCATTCTCCAAAACACGGCCAAGGCAAGAGGGAAATCCCAATTCGAGGTGTGCGGAGCGGCCAGCATTACAGAATGGGCCATTTCCGGTGTAACCCGCGCTTTCACCTTCCAACCTAACACTCCAAGAAACAAATTAGCGATGCGTCTTTTCACTGCTGAAATTTGAATAAATGTAAAGAAAGTGTTTATTGGGAAGGAATCACATAAATTGAGAACTTTGCTCAACAAGCTTTAATCACGTGGATAAAAACTTCAACGCTTTTGTAACCAGTCAATTTTCAGAATCATCCCTGCAGGAATGGATTACAAAAATTAATCAAGACCTGAGAAAGGGCGATTACCACTCATTGATTCATCACAAGCCAGATGATATAGCTATACAGCCGGCGTATACCGGTGAGGGACTAGAAATGAGCGGTCAGGCTTTTCGCAGCACCAAACATTGGAGCGTGATGGAGGAAGTTCTGGTTCAAGAGGAAAGTAAGGCTAACCGCGAGGTGCTTCAAGCACTTCAGAATGGCGCCAACGGTCTTCTACTCTACCTACAAGGGAATGAAGACTTATCAATCGTTCTGCAAAATGTTGATATTCAGATTATTAAACTCCGCCTTGTGGTTGAAGTAAATCCTCGAAAAACTGCGGAAGCTTTGGCAGAACTTGTCAAAACTCGTGACCTGGATATCTCACAACTGGATATCTATATCAACCATGATCCCTTGGAGAACCTGGCACGCACTGGCGATTGGTTTGTTTCAGAATCAGAAGATTTTTCACATCTCAATCAATTAAGGAAATATGAAGGTCTGGGGGTTAAATATCACGCTCTCAACGCCAACCTCTTTGCGAATGCGGGAGCGACAGTGATTCAACAACTGGGTATAGCCCTTGCTATGACTCATGAAATGCACGTCAAACTCAGCGATAATCGCCTTGCCAATTACTGGGTTAACTTTGGCATCGGGGGTGATTACTTTCTTGAAATTGCCAAGCTGCGCGCATTTAGAAGAGTATGGGAGCAATTGGCTTCAGAATTATGTGCGGATATTAAACAACCCATAATCTATGCGGAGACCTCCTTGAGAAACAAGAGTATAAAGGATGTGCATAATAATATGATCAGAACCACTGCAGAAACCATGGCAGCGATAGTGGGTGGTGCTGATGAAATCCTGGTAAGAAGTTTTGATTCCACGCTTGGGGATCCTTCGGATTTTGGTAAAAGAATAGCACGCAATCAACAGCATATTCTTCAATATGAAAGTCACTTGGGGAAGGTTACAGATATCAGCAGTGGATCTTATTTCATAGAGCGTCTTACAGAAGAGGTAGCAGCAAAAGCCTGGCAGTTTTTTGTATCCATTGAAGATAATGGTGGTTTCATTGCTTGCATGAATTCGGGTTGGCTGCAAGAACAGATTGAACTGAAGGCCCAAGCAGAACAGGAGGCTTATGATAAGGAACGAAAAGTCCTGATTGGCGTCAACAAATTTACCGGCGATGATAAGGATTTAATGAAACTACTATCACAGCCAATGTTTACGGCCAAAAACCATAAACCAAGAGCAGTCCGCCCGATTCGCGTAAAAAGATTGGCCGAAACTTTTGAAAAAGAATTTGAGAATGTCTGAAGAAACAGCTAAGAACAAAACCCGTCACAACTTCACGGGAACAACTTACCAGGGAAAACCCAGTTCAGACTCAACTTCTAAAGGATCGAAATGGGAAACAGCAGAGGGAATAGGCATTCCCTCAAAGTTTGGCAAAGATATTCTGGCCAATCTCTCACATTTGAATTTCGTGGCAGGTATTCCTCCCTATTTGAGGGGTCCCTATTCCAGCATGTACGTTGGTAGACCATGGACCATTAGACAGTATGCCGGTTTTTCTACCGCCAAGGATTCGAATGCATTCTACCGCAGAAATCTGGCTGCAGGTCAAAAAGGACTGTCAGTGGCCTTTGACCTGGCCACTCATCGTGGATATGATTCGGATCATGAGCGGGTGGTAGGCGATGTAGGCATGGCGGGCGTGGCGATTGACACGGTTGAAGACATGAAAATTCTCTTTGATCAAATTCCCCTGGATCAAATGTCGGTGTCCATGACCATGAACGGAGCGGTAATTCCCATTATGGCCTTTTATATTGTGGCCGCCGAAGAACAAGGCGTAAAACCAGAACAACTTGCGGGTACCATTCAAAATGATATCCTAAAGGAGTTTATGGTTCGAAATACTTACATCTATCCCCCTCAACCTTCGATGAAGATTGTGGCCGATATTTTTGAATATACGCGCAATTTCATGCCTCGTTTTAACAGCATTTCCATTTCAGGATATCATATGCATGAAGCAGGCGCGACCGCGGATATTGAATTAGCCTATACGCTGGCGGATGGTATGGAATACCTTAGAACCGGAATGAAAGCAGGTTTAAAAATTGATGAATTCGCCCCCCGCCTGTCATTCTTTTGGGGAATTGGCATGAACCACTTTACGGAAATTGCCAAAATGAGGGCAGCAAGGATAATGTGGGCGGCCATACTAAAAGATATGGGGGCAGAAAACCCCAAGTCAATGGCGCTTAGAACTCATAGTCAAACCAGTGGTTACAGCCTTACGGAACAGGACGTGTTTAACAATGTAGCCCGCACCACCGTAGAAGCCATGGCCGCAGCTTTTGGTGGAACGCAATCTCTGCATACCAATTCTTTGGATGAGGCAATTGCTCTCCCTACAGATTTTTCGGCCAGAATTGCCAGGAATACCCAGCTGGTGTTGCAGCAAGAACTGGGCATTACTGAAACTGTTGATCCCTGGGGCGGTTCCTATTATGTGGAGTACCTCACGGATCAAATCATAAAAAAGGCCTGGGAGCATATAAATGAGATTGAAGCATTAGGGGGAATGGCCAAGGCTATAGAAACCGGCTTGCCTAAGATGAGAATCGAAGAAGCTGCGGCCAGGAAGCAGGCCAGGATTGACTCTGGTAATGAATGGGTTATTGGGGTGAATGTATTCAAGAATGAGAAAGATGAGGCGATCGACATTCTGGAAGTTGACAATGCGGAAGTCAGGCGCGGGCAAATAGAATTGCTCAAAAAGATTAAATCCGAGCGCAATAACTCCGATGTTGCACAGAAGCTAAAAGCTATTGAAGATGCGGCCAAAACGGGAAAGGGAAACCTGCTTACCTTAGCCGTTGATGCTGCACGCAGTAGAGCTACCTTAGGTGAAATAAGTATGGCCATGGAAAAAGCATTTGGCAGATACAAGGCAACCATACGCTCCATTTCGGGTGTTTATTCTAATGAGATGAAGAAAGATGAAAAATTTGCCCATGCCAGGGAGCTTACCGACCAATTTGAAGAATTACATGGACGCAGGCCACGAATAATGATTGCCAAGATGGGCCAGGATGGTCATGACCGCGGTGCCAAAGTAGTAGCCACCTCCTTTGCCGATTTGGGATTTGACGTTGACATCGGTCCACTATTTCAAACTCCCGCAGAAGCGGCCAGGCAGGCCATAGAAAACGATGTGCATATTCTGGGGATTTCTTCCCTGGCTGCCGGCCACAAAACTCTGGTGCCACAGGTGATAGAAGAACTAAAAAAACTTGATCGCGATAATATTTTAGTAATTGCCGGGGGGGTAATTCCCGAAAAGGATTATCACTACCTATTCGATGCTGGCGTTGCCGGAGTGTTTGGACCAGGTACGGTGATAGCTGAGGCGGCCACGGAAATCCTCAAGATTATGATAAAGGGCACTAAATCAAATTAATACTATAAACATGTTTGGAGACTTAAAAGGAATGATGGGTAAACTTCAGGAAGCCAAACAGCAGGCGGAAGAGGTAAAACAGAGACTGGATAATGTTCACCTGAAAGAACAAAGCCAGGATATTACCATCCTTATCACCGGAAACAAGGAGATTAAGGATATTGAGATATCTGACCAACTTTTAAAAGACAAGGATGAGTTACAAGATAAGTTGGTATTGGCCTTAAACAAGGCTATCCAAAAGGCTCATGATACCCACGAACAGGAAATGGAGTCGGTAGCCAAAGGCATGCTCCCTGGAACTGATATGTTTAAATAACTAGCTATAGCACTGCCTGGTGGAATCAATCAATCCTAATTTAAAATCTCAGTTTTCTCCAGAGGATAATGTAGAATCATTATTTAAAAAGCTAACTGAGGGCAACAGAGCTAGCCTAAGTAGAGCTATAACTCTAGTAGAGAGTAGCTTAGACTCACATCGAAAGCTCGCTGACGCATTGGTTCAGAAGGCTCTCAATCGATCGGGTAATTCAATTCGCCTGGGAATTACCGGCGTTCCGGGAGTGGGAAAGAGCACTTTTATAGAAAAGTTTGGTGAATACCTTATCGAGGAAGGTCATAGGGTAGCAGTGCTGGCAATAGATCCCAGCAGCAGCAAGACTAAAGGTAGTATTCTGGGAGATAAAACCAGAATGGAAATGCTCTCCAGAAATGAAGCAGCGTATATCCGTCCCACGCCTTCTGCGGGAGCTCTGGGTGGAGTAGCTAACGCTACCCGCGAATCTATTTTATTTTGTGAAGCGGCTGGTTACGATGTAATTATCATTGAAACAGTGGGTGTTGGTCAATCGGAAACGGCGGTAAAATCTATGGTTGACTTTTTTATTCTGTTGATGCTGGCTGGTGCCGGTGATGAGTTGCAGGGTATTAAAAGAGGAATCATGGAGATGGCGGACATGCTGCTGATCAATAAAGCAGATGGCGATAACCTAAGAGCTGCTAAACAAGCGGTTGGTGAGTACAAACGAGCACTCCACCTCTTCCCTCCCAATGAAAATGAATGGTTACCCCGTGTAATGAGTATCTCTTCCCTGGATAGTAATGGCATGAAAGACACCTGGCAGGTAATCGATGAATTTACGCGTCAACAAAAGCTAAAAGGCTACTTCGATCTAAATCGTCATCAACAAATGCTCACCTGGTTTCGTCAGACCTTAAGTGAGGGTATTCTCGGCAGGTTTTACGCTGATAAGACCAATAAGTCCAAGATTGAAGAGCTGGAATTGAAGGTTAAAAAGGGTGAAATCTCACCCTCTGCAGCAGTAAAGGAAATACTGAAATAGCTTATTACTCATCAAATTTAATCCGGGCCAACTGGTACTCCTTCTCATCCTTCATGAATACAAATATTCCTTCCTTGCTGGTCAGGCTAAAATTGGGATTGATCTTAAAGTACTTGCCTGAATTCCAGTCGGGCCTAACCGAGTAATTAAATTCTCCGGTTTCCTTGTTAAACCGGTACAAGACTGCCACAGCGTGAATATCGTGATCCAATGGGTAGGGATCCATCACATCGCGTTTCCCCATCTCATCAATATTGTCTTTTTCATCCTGAAACAAAAGGTAAATGTATTGCTCATCAAAAAATGTCATTACCCCATGCGTAGTAAGCTCATAATTACCTTCTTGTATTCTTGGAACGCGGTGGGCCCATCTTAGCTTGCCCTCCATATCGAAGGAATAAACGACCATATCATTGTAGTTCGTACCCTTTTTACCTTTCTCTAAAGCTTCCCCAACCACATAGGTAGCCTCATCCGTAAAATCGTAGCGGAAGCGATTGAACACATCATTCACTTCGGCATCCAAACCATCCTCAATCAAATCCTCATTTAGGAATTCATCAATAAAATCCTGATCAAATTTCGAAACTTCAACCTGTGCAATCTCTTTGTCTAAAGTGTTGACCTTCATAAAAATAACCCCTTCAAGCTGGGTGTCACCTTCCTTGGTTTCCCACTTTTCCTTGTTCTCCTCCGTATCCTCAACGTCAGTGGTGTAATAAGAAGCAGTAATGACCAAATCACCATCCTTGTCAAAGGTCCCCGAAATATGACTGGCATCTGCATTGCTCTCAAAAATATCATTGGGCATGGGCTCCCGCCATTCTTCATAATCCTTAAAGTAATCCAGTAGCACCAGATCACCATCTTCTAAATAATAAATTGAGCCTTCATCATCTACGGTAACACTTTTAGGAATGAGCTCATCTGCCTCATCTTCAGACTTTATTAATTCCTGTTCCTTAATCAGGTTCAATTTGGCATCAAAAACATAAATCCTTTGGAAAGTACGCTCCAATTCATAATTGTGAGATGTATAGGTGACCAACATGCGTTTGTTATTCTTACTGGTCGTCACGTCATAGCGTCCAATACGACCATAAAACTTACTGGCTCCTCCAACCGCGGGCAAATCCTGAAAATTGGTTTTAATAATTGTATCAACCGGAAGGATATCGCCAGTTTCACCGTCGATTAGAAATGCCTGAAGTTCACTAATATGATCCCTTTCACCATCATCACCTTTCTTAGTTCTACGGGTAGAGCTTACCAGGTAAATTATGTTTCCGTCGAGAAAGGTAACAGATTCTAGTCTGCGCATCTCTCGCATACTGCCTGTCAGGTCAATCGGAAATTCTTTGCTGTAGTTTCTTTCTAAGGTAAACTTGCTAAAACTTTCTATGATGAGGTAGGGTGACCCAAAATTGTCCACACGCATATCTGCGATGTAAATATTCTTATCATCTTCACCCATGATATTGGGTTTAAAGGTTTTTTCGCGGGCTTTATTTACCGAACCTTTGACTAACTTTTGGGCAAGAATTTGATTTTGACTAGAAGCAAGAATCAAGAAAATAAAGAGAATGAGAGTTCTTAGTTTCATATTTTAAGAATAATACTTTAGTTAGATATCCATTGAAAATCCTGAATGGTCTCTCGTTCAAGTTCCCGATCGGTAAGTTTTCTACCCATCTGCTCAAATCGAGAATATACCACCTTCCCTTTTGTAAGATCAAACAATCCGAAGTAGTAAAAATCCTTCTCGCCCTCAGCCAAAACACCAATAATTCTACACAAATACCTGGTTTGCATGCCAGTACGATCCTTAATATCCAGGTTGGTCGGTATGATATCTCTTCGACCAAATGCCGTGGCCTCGGTAACCCACTCCTCCAATAATGAAAAACGATTGTAGCGATCTACGTCTGTGATTAACATTTCTTCTAAATACAGGAGCTCGGATTCAATACCAGCTAACTTCGCCCATACGGGCAATTGGTCCTTATAGTTCTGTTCTTTTTGGAGCGCCTCTAATTGCTTTCGCTGATCATCGGAAGCGTTTACGACCAGGATAGTGGGATCTAACATGATTAAGCGATCTACATTAAGATCGGGGCCATTTTCTTCCAGATACTCTTGCCGTTCTTTCTGGCGTTTTTCACGCTCCTTAGCCGTAATAAAGTGCTCGGCCGCCAAGCTATCCTTATATGCCTGATGTTGAGACATGTCTTCCTTTAATGTGCCGGAAGTATAATCAGTAGAAAGAAGATATTTATAGAAATTTGAATAATGTGCCTGACTGGCTCGGAGGAATCTCCGGGGAGAATCAAAATCTTCTTCTGACAGTTCAAAAGGGGGCAGTTTATTACCATCGACCTTAAACTCATCCACCTCTATTTCACAATCTACCAGCAGGTACCGAGTCAGCAAATCAATATAGCTATCGACAAAACTCGCTTCCGGATATTTTTCTCGCGCCAGATAGGCATAGTGCAAAGCCAAGGCGTTGAGTTGTTCACAATTAAACTGCCTAAGTAAATGATTGACCTGCTGCATAGGACCATCCACTCTAAATCCCGACTCCGCCACGTCGCTTATCCTGTCTACCGCCTTAAAACTGGCCAAACCGAATAAGGCGCGTACCTCCGAGAGATCGAGAAATTTACTTTGAGGATACTGATCCCTAAGCACATATATATCATAGAGCGCACTGGCATACCATCCATATAGTACCTTTTCCCGCACCAATTCCATTCTGGCCAATTCCTGAACATGCGCAAATCTATCTTCACCCCGTAGAAAGAAACTGCCCTCTCTATTATCGCTGCCAAGGGCTGAATCCAATGCGGCTCTTCTGGAAGCAATGTTGGGATGATTATGGGTTTCGTCAAAATAATCTTCTTCCTTTTCTATGGGATCCACTTCATCCCGGTAAAAAACCGGAGGCACCTCAAAGTTGACAGTAGCCATAAAATCCTGTCCCACCGGTTTACGTCCATAGCTCACATAACTTTCATGTAAGGTGGTAAAAGTAGAATCTATAGCCTTGAGCTCATAAGGGCTATGCCGAAATATCTCCAGGCCCACCAGATCAGCTTCCAGCTCGTGTTGCCGTGTTCTGGCCATCATCTCATCAAATCGCTTAATCGGATTTACTGAGGGATTGAACCAACCATCAAAGTCCTCTGCCTTGGCCTTCTTAAAAGATTCAAAAACATGTTGTTCCTTATAGTGCGCCACTTCATGTGCAATCACAAAGGCCAACTCGGCCTCAGACTTCACATGCGCCACCAAGCCTGTATTGATCACAATGATACCATCTGCTATTGAAAACGCATTGACCGAAGGCGATTTGAACAAATACACTCTAATCTGAGCGCGCAATTCAGGATCATGCGCCAAAACCTCATCCGTAATTTCATTCAGGTAGTTGGTAATCTCATCCCCCACCGAGAACTTACCGGCCTGAATCATGGCATCGATGTAGCGATACTGCTCCTGCCAAAATTCGGTGAGCAGGGAATACTCATCATCAGCCGAGGATTGTATCTCCAATTCCAGCCTTTTTTGATACTTATCTGCCCAGGAATCAAGAAAATCAGAGGGCAATTCTCCCTCCGACCATAGGCCATTAAAATTGTCGTACTCAGGTTGTGATAAGCCAAAAAAGGCCAGGAATAACAGTATGGAGAGTAAAAAATATTTCATGCTGGCAAAGATGACTGATGAGCCAAATTATTCAAACTGCGACCCTAGATTTATACTGTTTAAAAGTCTCGCTTCACTTCAATTTTGAGATATCGAAGGGCTTTTTTAGTTGGAAAGCCTTCCATTTCCATACTGCGATTAAGGATAGCTTTACGAAGGGCCAGACCTTCTGCCTTGCTATCAAATTCATTCGCTATGTTATTGATTATGGCCACGGTAGCAGACTTGGCATCCACCACCAGCTTCCAGGCTTCCTCACTCACATAAATTTGTTGTGAAAGGTTATGTTCAAACTCAGCCCGGATACTTTCAATAAGTAAGGACTGGTACTGTTTGGCATCCAAACCCTGCGAGTGCAGGCGCACAAGTAGACGATCAGGTGTTATTCTCTCCAAAAACAAAGAAAGCCTTTCATATGCTTGCAATCTTATTGGCAAAGCACTCTTTTGAGTTTCCTTCTTTAAGAAGTAAGATCTTCTCTTTTCCTCATTCTCCATGAAGTTAGTCAGCATCATATAGCATAACATCAAAAGAAAGATAGAGGGGAGTGCGTATTTTAATATCTCTAGGAGTACGTCCATTCGTGCTTTGTTGTCCTTTTTGGGCTTCCAAATATCGTAAAAATCGAAAAGGCCGAAAAAGTGAAATTTGTAGATTAGCCATCTCACAAAAATCGCCTGATGACTAAGTTATCTCAACGCATCCAAAACCTTTCAGAATCAGCTACTATAGCTATGAGTCGCAAGAGTCGTGAACTTAAAGAGCAAGGTCTGGATGTTATCAGTCTTTCTTTAGGAGAGCCTGATTTCCATACTCCCGATTTCATCAAGAAAGCGGCCAAAAAAGGAATTGACGACAATTATTCAAGCTATCCCCCTATTGCCGGTTATAAGGACCTTAGGGAAGCCATTTCAAGAAAATTTAAAAGAGATAACAAGCTCAATTATTCTGCAGATCAAATCGTGGTGTCTACCGGAGCTAAACAGTCTATTGCCAACCTTGTACTGTGCTCAATTGATCCAGGGGATAAGGTGCTCTTACCCACGCCCTATTGGGTTACCTACCACGAAATTGTTAAACTGGCCGGCGGTATACCGGTGCCCATTCCCACTCGTCTGGAAAATGATTTTAAAATTACCGGTAAAGAATTAGATCAGTATGTGGATGATGAGGTTAAGATGATGATCTTCAGCTCGCCCTGCAATCCTTCTGGTAGTGTCTATGAAAAAGCAGAACTGGCAGAATTGGCAGACACAATCGCCAAGCACCGACAATTGCTGGTGATCTCCGACGAAATTTACGAGTATATCCGTTTTGAAGGAGAGCATGTGAGTTTGGCAAGCTTTCCTGAAGTATATGATCAGGTGGTTACAGTTAACGGTGTTTCTAAAGGATTTGCCATGACCGGTTGGAGACTGGGCTATATTGGAGCCCCCTTATGGTTGGCGAAGGCTTGTGACAAAATGCAGGGTCAGTTCACTTCGGCAGCCAGTAGTATTAGTCAGAGAGCGGCATTAGCGGCGATAGAAGCTGACCCCTCCGATGTAAGCTTTATGCGCGATGCCTTCAAAATGCGTCGGGATATGGTATTAGACCTGTTAAATGCTATTCCCGGAATTGTGACGAATATTCCGAAAGGTGCATTTTATGTATTCCCGGATGTGAGTAAGCTCTACGGAAAATCGTGCGACTGGGGTTTAATTAAAGACAGTAAAGACTTATGCATGTATCTCCTTGAAGTGGCGCATGTTGGCTTGGTACCAGGCGATGCTTTTGGAAGCCCAAATTGTTTGCGACTATCCTATGCCGCATCGGAAGACCAACTGAAAACCGCTATCGGCAGAATGAGCGAGGCGATTAAAAACTTACACTAGATGAAGGCAGCAGAAATGAATGTGATCTTTGATCGTTGCATCGCAGACTACCACAAGCTGGATGACGTGGATGCAGAAGAGAAGAATCCGCATCCCAAAGGAAGTGTTGAATACACACTTTACAACAAAGCATGGATTGATACCGTGCAATGGCATTTGGAAGACATCATTCGTGACCCGACCATTGACCCGGAAAAGGCCCTGTCAATAAAGCGAAGAATTGATCGCAGCAACCAGGAACGTACCGACCGTGTAGAGAGGATCGACGATTATTACCTTGATCAGTTTCAGGCTACGGATGTAAAAGAAAATGCCCCCTTAAATACTGAGTCTCCCGCATGGGCCGTGGATAGGTTGAGTATTCTGGCACTTAAGATTTACCACATGCGGATAGAGGCAGAAAGGGAAGATTTAGGGGCTGAGCTTCAGAAAAAAAACCAACTGAAGTTGGATACATTGCTGGTTCAGCGCAATGATCTTAGTCTGGCCATAGACCAACTGCTCAGAGACCTGGAAACCGGCGAGCGTCAAATGAAAGTATACCGCCAAATGAAAATGTATAACGACCCGCAGCTCAATCCGGTTCTGTACGCACGCAAAGGCAAGTGATATGAGAGTGCTGGTTAGCAGATTCTCCTCCATAGGTGATGTTGCGCTTACGGTTCCCATTCTCCATGCTATTAAGCTCTATCATCCTGGCATTGATCTGGTGATGCTTTCCAGACCTCAATTCAGGTCACTTTTTCAGCCGCTCGACATCCAGTTTATGGGTGTCGATCTCCAAAACAAGCACAAGGGATTGCCCGGATTATGGGAACTGAAAAAGGAAATAATTACGCAGGTGGCCCCGGATAAAATTGTGGATTTACACCATGTACTCAGAACCAGAATACTGCGTGGTTTGCTAAGCTTAGACGGAGTCACAGGTTCATATATTGATAAAGGCAGACAACAGAAAAAAGAAATTACGCGGCGAAATAATAAAGTACTTAAACCTCTGCCGCACACCATAGAACGCTATCAGGAAGCCTTTGTGAGTGCCGGTATCACAGCTCCATTTGATCTTAATAATCCTATCCTTCCCAAATACCAGTCAGGATTGGCAGACAAAGCATGGATGGAACTAGGATTAAGCGGGAAGGTGATTGGCATGGCGCCCCTGGCAGCACATCAGGGTAAAACCTGGCCTTTAAAGCAATCCAGGAAACTTTTGGGGGAATTAGGCGAACTCAAGGTTCAGGTAGTACTCTTTGGCGGTCCTGAAGATCGGTTAACCCTCCATCAATTAGCCGATACACAAGAGCATGTGCATTTGGTTCCGGCAACATTAAATTTTGGGGCGGAAATCGCTTTCATGAAAAATTTAAGACTCATGCTCAGTATGGATTCTGCCAATATGCATTTAGCGGCTCTGGCCGGTATTCCGGTAGTGAGTATATGGGGAGCCACTCATCCTTTTACCGGTTTTGGTCCGGTGGGTCAGCCAACGAGCAGAATCGTACAAATAAGTGAAACTGAACTCAATTGTCGGCCCTGCTCCGTTTATGGCAACAAAGCGTGTTTCAGAAAAGATTACGCTTGCCTTAACTATATCAGTACAAACATGGTTATGAGGCAAATAGAGAGGATTTTGGACTAATTCCTATCGCGGTATATCCCTTATCAATATTCTTAAGCTTGTTATGCTTTGAACTTTTACCTTTGCCGCCAATTTTTAAGTAAATGAGCGAGGAAGTAAAGCCCTATCAAAATGAGGAAGGCAGTAAGAAGGAGCAAGTGGCCAAGATGTTTGATAATATCTCCGGGCGTTATGATTTTCTCAACCATATACTTTCCCTAAATATTGACAAAGCCTGGCGTCGCAAAGTAGTAAAGCTGGCATCCGAGAAAAATCCTAAGTCGATACTGGATGTGGCTACCGGCACCGCCGATTTAGCTATTGCCCTGGAGAAAATTAAACCTCAGGAAATCATTGGTGTAGATATATCCCAAGGCATGCTGGATGTTGGGCAAAAGAAAATAACGGAGAAGTCGCTCACCGAGGTAATTTCTCTAAAACTGGGGGATTCTGAAGATCTTCCTTTTGAAGACGACAGATTTGAGGTGGTAACGGTCGCTTTTGGCGTTAGGAATTTTGAGCATCTAGAGAAGGGATTGACTGAAATACTTCGAGTGCTAAAACCAGAAGGCAAACTGATCGTGTTGGAATTCTCACAGCCCGATAACTTTCCCTTTAAACAGATTTATCGATTCTATTTTAAAAACATACTGCCCGGAATTGGTAAGTTGATTTCTAAAGATAGTAGTGCCTATACCTACCTGCCAGATTCAGTGGATGCATTCCCCTATGGCACGGCATTTACCGGTATTATGGCTCACTGTGGGTACCGCAATCCGCAAGCGCAAAAGCTTACCTTTGGGGTAGCCAATATTTACCAAGCCTTAAAATAATGATTAGTCATTATCGTTTCATGGAGGTGAAAACTCTGCGATTTTTGGGCCTATTGCTTATGGCTCTGCATATCTCTGTTGCTACCGGACAAAGCAAGTTGAAGAATCAGCCGAAATATGACCGGAAGCCGGTTCACTTTGGCTTTTCCCTGGGATTAAATTACTATGATTTTCATATTCAAGAAATTGAGGATTTAGCAAGTCTTGACGGATACTACTCCGTACAATCAGAGGTGAGCCCTGGCTATACCATCAGAATTATCAGCAATTTTAGGTTAGGTGACTATTGGGATCTTCGCTTCTGCCCGGGCTTTGCTGCTACCGAAAGAGAGCTCATCTTTGACATTGTAGATCCAGATTCTGATATCAGATCTATGGTTTCGCGCAATATTGAGAGCAGCTTTATTGAAATGCCCCTTTTGTTAAAATGGAAATCTCAACGCGTTAACAACTACCGCATGTATGTACTGGGAGGCGCCAAGTATAACCTCGATCTTTCTTCCAAGGAAGATGTGGTGGATGATCGCATCTTTAAGCTTCGCCAAAACGACCTCTTTTATGAATTTGGAGTAGGTATCGATATCTACTTTGAGTTTTTCAAATTCTCTCCTCAAATAGTAGGAAGCTGGGGGTTTGCCAATTTAAAAGTTGAAGATGGTACCTTTTTCGTAGACGGAATTAATCGCCTGGAATCCAGAGCGATAATGATTAACTTTACGTTCGAGTAATTTTTCCTAGCTCATTTTTTTCTACATTGAAAGGAAAGATCCCTTCACCGATGATTCGTTACCTCATCATGATCCTGATCATAAATTCCGGCAACATGGCAGCTCAACTTCAGGAGCGTACTTGGATTCTGACTGGCATTAATGCTGAGCGTATTCCTTCGGAAAAATTAAAGGGAAGGGCTCCTTCGGTCAGCTTTAACCTATCAGATTCTACCCTCACGGGTTTTGGCGGATGCAACAAATTTCATGGGCATTTCGAACATGCTAAAAAAGAGATTAGCATAGGACCACTGCGCAGCAATAAAATGGCATGTGCGGATAACAAACTTGAAGACGATTTTTTTAAGCACTTTCAAGGAAACTTCAAGTGTAAGATTCGTAAATCCAACCTATACCTTATGCGAAATGGAAAGATCGTATTATCTTTCAGACCTAGCACAAAAGAAGAATTTCAAAAATAACCAATACTAAATCCATGAACTTGACAACAGTCTTTGACAACAACCAAAAATGGATCAGCAAAAAACTAGAACTTTCTGCTGATTACTTCAGTGATCTATCTAAAGGGCAGAGCCCGGAAATACTTTATATCGGATGTTCTGACAGTCGCGTTACGGCTGAAGATTTGATGGGCCTGGGTCCCGGTGAGGTTTTCGTGCATCGCAATATTGCCAATATGGTGATCAACCTGGATCTAAGCGCTGCATCGGTTATTCAATATGCGGTTGACGTATTAAAGGTTAAGCACGTGGTAGTTTGTGGCCATTACTATTGTGGCGGAGTAAAAGCGGCAATGGATTCTACGGACTTAGGCACCTTGAATCCATGGCTGAGAAATATCAGGGATGTTTATCGTCTCCACCAGACTGAACTCGATGGCATTGCCGATGAAAATGAGCGCTACAAACGATTGGTTGAACTCAATGTGCAGGAGCAGTGTGTAAATGCAGCTAAAACAGTTCCCGTTCAAAAGGCCATGCGCGACCGCGGATTACAAGTTCACGGGTGGGTGTTTGACATCGGTACCGGAAAACTTATTGATCTCAACATTGACATTGAGCGTGTCATCAAAGACATTCAGAAAATTTACCATTTGGATTAGCCCGCCTTGTAATACCACCATCCTTTGATTAAAGACATCACACTGGTTTGCTCTCCTCAAGAAGCCGCCAGTGAAGATTCATACAACATACTCTTTGCTAAAAAAGCAGGAGTAGATCCCAAGGCCATTTCGGGCATCCAACTGCTCAACCGCTCTATTGATGCCCGAAATCGCAATATCAGGGTAAATCTTAAAGCCAGGTTGTTTATTAACGAACCCGTGCAGGCGCGGAGCTTGTACCAACCGCAGTATCGGGATGTGTCTGATGGGTTTAGAGTTTTGGTAATTGGTAGCGGTCCGGCAGGTCTTTTTGCAGCTTTGAGATTAATTGAACTTGGGCTAAAGCCGATAGTTGTTGAAAGAGGTAAAGACGTTCAAGCGCGCAGAAGAGATCTCAAACGCATTAATCGCGATCATGTCGTAAATCCGGAGTCCAACTATTGTTTTGGAGAAGGAGGTGCCGGAACCTACTCTGACGGCAAGCTTTACACCAGGAGCAAAAAAAGGGGCAATGTACAACGTGTGCTGGAGCTGCTGGTTTACCATGGTGCCGTAGAAGACATTCTTATTGATGCACACCCTCATATCGGTACCAACAAGTTACCACAGGTAGTACAAGAATTACGTGAAAGCATTTTGAAATTTGGAGGTGAAATTCATTTCAATACCAAAATGACTGATCTGATAATGGAGGGGGATCGGATCCGGGCAATTCAGACCGAAGCGGGTAACATAATTCAGGGTGAAGCAGTGATACTTGCCACCGGACATTCGGCTCGGGATGTCTTCTACCTCTTACACCGCAAAGGGATAAAAATTGAAAGCAAGGCATTTGCCATGGGTGTTAGGGTGGAACACCCACAGGCGCTTATTGATAAAATTCAGTACCATGGCACCAAACGCAAGAATGTATTACCAGCCGCTGCCTATAAATTAGTGGCTCAGGTAGATGGGCGCGGGGTGTATTCTTTTTGTATGTGCCCAGGTGGCTTCATCGTTCCCTCCGCCACCGGCGAATGTGAATTGGTGGTAAATGGAATGAGTCCCAGTAAGAGAGATGGTCTATTTGCCAATTCCGGAATTGTAGTGAGTATAGAAGCTGAAGACTTAAAAGCTTACGCAGAATATGGTCCCTTGGCCGGACTTAAATTTCAGGAGGAAGTAGAAAAAAAGGTTTGGGAGATGGGCGGCAAGGATCAAACTGCTCCGGCTCAAAGACTTACTGATTTCGTTAAAGGCGTCCGATCTCAAAGTTTAAACAACTGTAGCTACATGCCTGGACTCAAGAGTGCACCGATGCATGAAATCCTTCCCCAGGCAATTGCCAACAAATTGCAAAAAGCCTTTCCCATTTTTAATCAAAAAATGAAGGGATATCTGACGGATGAAGCAAATGTGGTGGGGATTGAGAGTAGAACCAGCAGTCCGGTTAGAATTCCGAGAAATCGCGAAAGCTACCATCATCCGCATGTGAAAAACCTGTTTCCATGTGGTGAAGGGGCTGGTTTTGCAGGAGGAATTGTCTCTGCAGCTATAGATGGCGAATTGTGCGCAGAGGCGAGTAAAGAACTGCTGGATCAATATATTACCAGCTCAGACTAAATCTCTAACTTAGATACTCGCTTTTATAAGCATGGCAAGATTCTTCAAAAAAAGATCTCAAAATAAAGGGCAAGCTCCTGGAAGTTTAATATTCATAGGTCAAAACCGTGTTGACCATCCCACCATTGAATTAATCTCTTACAATAAAGAACAGCTTAATGAAGCTCAGACTCTGGGAGTTGAAGAGGTACCTGTGGACCAACCGGGTTACAATCAATGGTACAACATCACCGGGCTAGACGATGTTGATTTCATGTCCCAAATCAAGCTGAAGCATGCTATACACCCTCTCTTCATGGAGGATATCATGAACACTGGGCAACGAGCAAAATTTGAAGAGATCGATGATGTCATATTCATCAGCTTAAAAATGCTGCAATTTGACGCCAAAAACATGCGGGTGAATGCAGAACAAGTGAGCATGTTGTATGTGGAAAGTTTGTTATTGAGCTTTCAGGAAGGCCCGGGAGATACCTTCAACCCGGTGCGGGACAGATTAAAAAACCCTAAATCAAATCTCCGCAATTTAGGGGTGAGTTATCTTGCCTATGCCCTACTCGATACGATAGTTGATAACTACATCTACCTCATTGAATCACTGGGGGAGGAAATTGACAACCTGGAACTTGAGGTTATTGACAATCCCCAAGAAGATACTCTGCAGAAAATCAACAATTATAAGCGCGAGTTACACTATGTCCAAAAGGTGATTAAACCCGTACGGGAATTGATGCTCTTCATGAATAAATCACCAAATCAACTGGTTTCAAATGACAAAATCCTACCTTACCTAAAGGATTTAAACGACCTGGTCGTTCATGCAGTTGAATCGGTGGAAACTTACCGCGTTGTCCTTACCGATTACATCCAGTTATATCATTCCAGCATGAGCACACGCATGAATGACATTATGCGCGTGCTTACTATTTTTTCCGCTATTTTCATTCCACTGTCATTCTTTGCGGGGGTTTATGGAACTAACTTTGAATACCTGCCTGAATTGGATTTCCAATATGGCTACCCAGTATTTTGGGGAGTGGTAATTATAATTGCCCTTAGCCTTCTACTATTCTTTAAGAGAAAGGGCTGGTTATAGCAGTAATAAATGGTAAAATCTCTTTGGTAGTCCTCCAGTCTGCTCATCTGCCAAAACACCGTTCCTTTGCAAGCTCAAGACCAGTAGATGAAAAAGGCCTTTGGCTTTATGTTGCTTTCAGTCCTGGGATTCGCCTTCATGAATCTCATGGTGAAATTCCTGGGTAGATTACCCGCTACAGAACTGGTATTGTTTAGGAGTATCATTTCAATCACGATAACCGCTTACTTCCTGCGCAAGCGACACATTCCCTTCTTTGGCAACCAGAAAAAGTATTTGATTCTGAGAGGTGTCTTCGGGGTAACCGCTTTAACGCTATTCTTCTACACCTTACAGGAACTACCGCTGGGATCGGCCATCACCATCCAATATCTATCACCCATTTTCACCGCATTTTTCGCCATTTTTATTCTCGGTGAAAAAATGTTTCGTTGGCAATGGCTCTTCTTTCTCATCAGTTTTTCGGGCATCGCGATAATTAAGGGATTTGACCCAAATGTGAGCTTGCCCCTGTTTCTCATGGGAGTTGGCTCGGCAATATTTTCAGGATTGGCTTACAATTGTATTAGAAAGGTGAAGGATACCGACCACCCGCTGGTAGTGGTATTCTATTTTCCTCTGATTGCTACCCCGGTCATGGCCATCATTTCAATATTCAATTGGGTTACACCGCTGGGGTGGGAGTGGCTTTTCCTGCTTTTGATGGGGATCTTCACACAAATTGGCCAAATTTATATGACCAAAGCACTCCAGGCCGGTGAAGCCAATGAAATTGTAGCATTTAAATACCTGGGAATAGTCTTTGCCCTGGGGTTTGATCTATTGATCTTTAATGTTCACTATCAATTTATGTCGCTCCTCGGCATTGCTCTAGTTCTTGCGGGAGTTCTCTTTAATGTGCTCTTCAAAGCCAGAAAGCGCTACCTCCTCTCAGCCAAGGCGCAAAAAGCTCAGTAAAATAGCATTGGCTATGGCCACATTTAAACTCTCCGCTCCGTTTTTACCATAAGCCGGAATGGTAATTAGTTCTGACTTTTCAAGCCAGAAGTCTGATGGCCCATGTGATTCGCTGCCTAAAATTAAAGCCATGGGCAATGCTGAATCAAATTCATCCATACGAATACCTTTCATATGAGCACAAACCATGCGATGCGTGGATCGCAATGCCTTGTAAATATTCTCGGAAGAATCATACCTGGCCTCAACCCTGGTTATACTGCCCATACTCCCTTGAATCGCCTTGGAATTATAAACATCCGTACATCCATTCGTACAATAAACCTGTGTTACATTAAACCAATCACAAGTCCTGATTATAGTACCCAAATTACCCGGGTCTCTGACCTGATCAAGGATCACTACCAATTCTGGAGTGTCTTGTATGCTAAACTCGGGAAAGGGAAATATGCCGAGTACCTCATCAGATTTTTCGAGCTTGCTCCATGCCTGCAACTCTTTTTCACTCACCAAAACGGCTTCTTTTTCAGACCACGAAGTTCCCTCCTGGGCTAATAAAAAGTGAGGCTTTAGTCCGGATGCCAATAAATCCTTGACCAGGGTTCTTCCTTCTGCGATAAATTGCTTATTCTGCCATCTGTATTTTCGTGCTGATAACTTACGTAATAGTGACTGCTGACTATGGGAGAGCATATCCTTAAATTTGCGTTCAAACCGTGCACACAAACTTGCTAAAAAAGCACTACATAGTCCTTTACGGATTTTTATTTCTTCTGCTTCACTCCTGTAGCTATACCAAACATGTACCTGAAGGGCAGCAACTGTTGATGGATAACGATATTCATGTAAACGGTAATAAAGGTGCTTCTTCTAAGGCTCAAAGTATTTTAAAGCAACAACCGAACAGCGGGATATGGGTATTCGGAAATTTCATATCCCCACCCCTCAGTATTTACAATTTGGGTAAAGGCACAGACAGTAGCTTTTTTTCAAAAGTTGGTGATGCACCCGTTATGTTGGATACCGTGCAAACCAGAAGAGGGGCTAACCAATTGGAAACTTACTATTTTAATAATGGATATTTCAATGCCCAAACCTGGTTTGATTTTGATACCATTCACAACAATCCCCAAAAAATCCGAGCCAATTATTATGTGAATACGGGCAGACAGTATTACCTGGATAGCATCAGTATTGAGGTTGACAATACAGGACTAAAAGGACTAATTGATGAGCATCAAGATAAAAGCCTGATAAGGGCGGGAGATCCTTATGATGCCGATATTCTTGATCTCGAAAGAAAAAGGCTGGCGCAAATATTCAGAAATCGTGGTTATTATGGGTTTAACAAGAATTACATCGTATTTGAGGCCGATACCTTCAGACCAGGATATAATGTCAGTTTAAAAATGTTGATTGCCGATCGGAACGCCAGGATTGGTGATTCCATTGTAGCCAAGGCACATCAGGTATATGAAATTGAAAGTGTTGTCATTCAACCAGATTACAGAAAGTCGTCGCAAGGCACTAAGCTAGATTCAACCCGTTTTCTGGATTACGAATTTCGGTTTCAGGAATTGCGATACAAGCCGCGCTATATTACGGATGCGGTACATATTAATCCAGGTGAATTGTATAGCGAAAGGTTGGTTAAAGAAACATACGCCCACCTCGTAAACTATCGAGCATTTCAACTGACGGAGATTAGTTTTAATCCGGTTTCCACCGATTCTGATACCGCTAAACTTGAGACCAGAATTAATATTTATCCATTGCCAAAACGGACTTATACCATCGAGCCCGAAGGCACTTACACGAGCGGCAATATTGGTGCCCGATTAAATTTTGGATACCAAAATCGAAACCTCTTTCGGGGTGGAGAATTGCTGGATTTGCGACTTACACTCGGATTTGAGTATCAACCCACTCCCGGATCGGCCGAGTTTTCCGAAACCCGTGAAATTGGAGGTGAAGTCGGAATTTACTTTCCACGTTTTTTGTTGCCGATTAATACGGTTGGACTGGTACCCAAGCGCATGCAGCCGGCCTCCCGACTTTCATTTTCAGTGAGCAACCTTGACCGGGTAGAGTTTAGACGGGTAACCCTGCAAACACAATTGTCCTATCAATGGCGAGAATCACTGAGAAAGACGCATCAAATCGACCTGGTAGATTTTGCCTACTCCCGGCTTTTTTCTATCAGCAGCAGCTTTTTCAACAACCTGAACCCTATCCAACAGCGGGCTTTTCAATCTGAACTAATCTCTGGTACCCGCTACACTTTTATCTATAATGAGCAAATAGATCCCGCGGTGACCAATTTTAGGTATTTACGGGCTTCGGCAGAACTGGCCGGAAATACGCTTCAATTGTTGGATCAGGCCTTTGATTGGGGCGAAACCAATGAAAATGGCAATCGTGAACTTTTGGGTGTTCAATACTTCCAGTTTGGTAAAATCGATGTGGATGGCCGTTATTACTGGAATTTAGGGCAATCAAAAGTTTGGGTAAACCGATTGTTCAGTGGTTATATTGTACCCTGGGGCAACAGTGTGCTACCTACAGATTCAGGAAGTGTTAGAATTCCTCCTTTCTCCCGCTACTATTTTATGGGTGGTGGAAATGACCTGCGTGGTTGGCCGGCTTATCGGCTAGGTCCGGGCACCCAAAGCAGCACAGACTACACCACGGGTAAAGACACTACGTTTGCTACCGGAACTTTTAAGCTGCTGATTAATTCTGAATACCGTTTCCGGCTTTTCTCGGCCTTGCATGGGGCCGTATTTGTGGATGCGGGTAACATCTGGAATACGGGTGGAATTCAAACTCCTAAAACCAATTTAACCTGGCAGGGGCTGTATCGCGAATTGGCTGTGAGTACTGGAGCAGGTCTGCGTCTTGATCTTGGTTTCTTCGTGGTTCGTTTCGACATGGGTGTGAAAGTAAGGGATCCGTCCTTGTTGGATCAGGGAGATCAATGGGTGATACTCACCAGGCCAGTTCTGCCAAATATGAGTTATCATATTGCTCTCGGATATCCCTTCTGATCAGCACCAAAAAAACTTTAAATTTGCCGCGACAACTTAACCTAACAAAATCTAAAACAACACATCTCCATGAACATTGATCAAATTGCCACACTCTTAGGAAACGATGCCGATTCCCTGTTAAATCACAAAAGCCAAACCATTGATAAATCCTTACTGAATCTACCGGGATCTGACTTTGTAGAAAGAGTATTTGGGCAAACCAACCGCAATCCTCAGGTTTTAAGAAGCCTGCAGGCCCTATACGGTCATGGACGTTTGGCAAACTCAGGATACTTATCGATTCTGCCGGTGGATCAGGGAATAGAACACAGTGGTGGTGCAAGCTTCGCCCCTAACCCAATTTATTTTGATGGGGAGAATATTGTTAAACTGGCGATAGAAGGAGGTTGTAATGCCGTTGCTTCTACTTATGGCGTGTTAGCGAGTGTTTCCAGAAAATATGCCCACAAGATTCCGTTTATCGTTAAAATAAATCACAATGAGCTGCTGACCTATCCGAACACCTTTGATCAAGTGATGTTTGGCAGTGTGGAGGAAGCATGGAATATGGGCGCCGTGGCGGTTGGTGCAACCATTTATTTTGGTTCTGATGAAAGCACCCGTCAACTACAAGAAGTTGCGGAAGCCTTTGAGTATGCACATGAGTTAGGAATGGCTACTATTCTATGGTGTTATATGAGAAATTCTGCATTCAAGAAGGATAAAGACTATCATGTAGCAGCCGATTTAACCGGTCAGGCGAATCACCTGGGCGTTACCATTCAGGCAGATATCATCAAGCAAAAACTACCAGAAAACAACGGAGGTTACAAAGCCCTTAATGCCGGCGACTCTTCTTATGGCAAGCTGGATGAAAAAATCTATTCTCAACTAACCAGTGATAATCCTATCGACCTCTGTAGATATCAGGTTGCGAATTGCTATATGGGCCGTCAAGGACTGATTAATTCCGGTGGCGCCTCCAGCGGAAACGCAGATTCCGACATGGCCGAAGCTGTGCGCACCGCTGTAATCAACAAGAGAGCGGGTGGCCAGGGGCTTATTTCTGGAAGAAAAGCATTCCAGAAACCTATGGATGAGGGCATAAAACTCCTCAACAGCATCCAGGATGTATATCTAAATGAACAGGTAGATATCGCCTAAAAAAGCTTTTGTTAAATTGTGTCGCAAACTGATTAAAGAGTACTATGGGTTGGTTCAAGAGAAGTAAAGAGGGTATTCAGACCAGTACGAAAGACAAGAAAGAAACTCCGGAAGGTCTGTGGCATAAGTGTCCTAAGTGCAAAGTGATTGTTTCACACGAAGATCATGAGAAGAACATTTGGGTTTGCCAGAACTGTGGACATCACGATAGAGTCAATGCGGCTGAATACTTTTCACTGCTGTTTGATGATGGAAAGTTTACGGAGCTAAATGCCAAAATGACTTCTGGAGACCCCCTGAAGTTTGAGGATACCAAGAAGTATAAAGATCGCTATGCTGCTGCGGTTAACAAAACTGGCCTCAAGGATGCTGTAACTACCGGTTATGGTAAACTTGATGACCATGATGTCGTAATCGCTTGCATGAATTTCAATTTTATTGGTGGCTCAATGGGGTCTGTGGTAGGGGAAAAAATTGCCCGGGCTATTGATCATTCCATTAAGTACGACAAGCCCTTTATCATGATTTCTAAATCTGGAGGGGCACGCATGATGGAAGCCGCGTTTTCATTGATGCAATTAGCTAAGACCAGTTCAAGATTAGGATTGCTGGGACAGAAAGGAATTCCTTATATATCGGTGTTAACCGATCCTACTACCGGTGGAGTTACGGCCTCATATGCCATGCTCGGCGACATCAATATTGCGGAACCAGGAGCATTGATAGGATTTGCCGGTCCGAGGGTAGTTAAAGAAACCATTGGCAAGGAACTTCCCGAAGGATTTCAGACATCCGAATTTCTACTGGAACATGGGTTTTTGGACTTCATTGTAGAACGAAAAGACATGAAGCATAAAATCTCTACTTTCCTTGATATGGTGGGAGCTGATAAGCCTGAAGAACCTGCGCCAGCTAAATAATATTTCGTACTTTTGCCGCTCTTAAAATTTAGCATAACATTGATCTAAACGATTTTGGAATGTATTTAACAGCTGAGAAGAAGCGCGAAATATTCAAAAAGCACGGCAAGTCTGACAACGACACCGGCTCATCCGAAGGACAGATTGCACTGTTCACTCACCGTATCAACCACCTTACTGATCACCTCAAGCAAAATCGCAAAGATTTTGCTACCGAGAAAGCCCTGGTAGATTTGGTCGGAAAACGCAAGAGACTTCTTAATTACCTCAAAAACAAGGATATCGAAAGATACCGTGCCATTATTTCCGAGCTTAAGATCAGGAAATAAGCAAAACTCTTTTTGAAGAAGGCAATTTTAACGAATTGCCTTTCTTCATATTTATATATACAATTACGACGAAGAAATAGATGATTCCAAAGACAATTACCAGAGAAATCAAACTCGATGATGGCCGTGTGATCACCCTTGAAACCGGAAAATTAGCCAAGCAATCCCACGGATCGGTTGTGGTTAAAATGGGGGGTACCATGCTATTGGCCACGGTAGTATCCAGTGAGGATGCTAAAGAAGGAGTTGATTTCCTGCCACTTACCGTAGATTACAGAGAAAAATTTGCCGCAGCCGGACGAGTTCCCGGTGGTTTCCTAAAACGCGAAGCTCGTCCGACAGACGAAGAAATATTGGTAATGCGTTTAGTTGACCGCTGCTTAAGACCTTTATTCCCGGGAGATTATCATGCTGAAACTCAGCTTATGATCAGCCTAATGTCTTATGACCCAGACGTGGCAGCAGACTGCCTGGCAGGTTTGGCCGCTTCTGCTGCTATAGCCCTATCCGACATTCCATTTGATGGCCCCATGTCGGAGGTACGCGTGGCCAGAATAGATGGAAAACTAGCCATCAATCCTTCGCCAGCCGATATGGAGAACGCAGACATCGACATGATGATCGGCGCCACCAAAGACAGTGTTGTGATGGTGGAAGGCGAGATGAATGAAATCTCAGAAAAAGAAATGGTTGAAGCCATTGCTTTTGGTCATGAGGCTATCAAAGTTCAAATCGTAGCTCAAGAGTCTCTGGCTTCAGAAGTTGAGAAGTCTAAAATCAAGAGAGAATACAGTCATGAGACCCATGACCACGACTTGAAGGAGAAGATTAAAGCAGATCTTTACGATCAGGTACTAGCCATAGCCAAATCTGGTTCTAGCAAGGAGGAGCGTTCTGCGAAGTTTAAAGAACTGAGAGAATCCTACAAAGAAAACTTTAGCGAGGAGGAGTTGGAAGAAAAAGAATCTCTGATCAACACGTACTACCACGATGTGGAGTATGATGCAATGAGAGATATGATTTTAAACGAGGGCAAGCGTCTGGATGGCAGAGCCCTCGATGAAGTTCGTCCGATCTGGACAGAGATAGACTACTTACCCGGAGCACATGGTTCAGCGGTATTTACCAGAGGAGAGACCCAGTCGCTCACCACGGTAACTCTTGGATCTCGTCTTGATGAAAAGCGCAAGGACGGTGTAACCAACGTAAGTTCAGATAAGTTTTATCTGCATTATAACTTCCCTCCCTTTTCTACCGGTGAAGCGCGACCAATTCGCGGAACCAGTCGTAGAGAAGTAGGCCACGGAAACCTGGCACAGCGTGCCCTGAAGTCCATGCTTCCGGATGATGGCATTTACACGATAAGAATTGTTTCAGATATTCTTGAATCCAATGGTTCCAGCTCGATGGCTACTGTTTGTGCCGGCTCATTAGCACTTATGGACGCAGGAGTTCAGATGAAAAAACCGGTGAGTGGTATCGCGATGGGTTTGATTACAGATCCTGATACCGGAAAGTACGCCGTATTATCTGATATCCTGGGTGACGAAGATCATCTCGGGGATATGGATTTTAAAGTAACCGGAACCAGAGATGGCATTACAGCCTGTCAGATGGACATAAAAATCAAGGGGCTTTCATCGGAGATCCTGGAAAATGCCTTGAATCAATCCAGGGCTGGTCGCCTACACATTATGGATGAAATGCTGAAGAGTATTTCTGAGCCAAGAGAGGATGTTAAACCCAATGCGCCTAAAATTGATGCGGTAGAAATTCCGAAAGAATTCATCGGCATGATCATCGGACCTGGAGGAAAGAACATTCAGAAGTTACAGGCTGATACAGGTACAGTAATCACCATTGAAGAGATTGATGATAGAGGAGTAGTTGAAATCAGTGGCACTGACCGTGCTGCTATGAATGATGCTATCGCCAGAATAAAAGCTATAGCATTTGTTCCGGAAGTTGGGGAAGTATATAAGGGTAAGGTGAAGTCTATTCAGCCTTACGGAGCTTTTGTTGAAATAGGACCAAATACTGATGGCCTGTTGCACATTTCAGAAATAGAGCATCGTCGCCTTAACTCGGTAGACGAGGTACTGAATGAAGGAGATTACGTTGAAGTGAAGCTTATTGGCATGGATGATCGTGGCAAGATGAAGCTTAGCAGAAAAGTATTGCTACCAAAACCATCAGACAATTAGTCTGTTTCTGAACTAAGGAATAGAAATTGACGTTGAATTATTTGTGCTAATTAGTTTATAGAATGAGACAGTTAAAGATCACTAAACAGGTTACCAATCGTGAAACCGCATCGCTTGATAAGTATTTGCAAGAGATTGGTAAGGTTGAGTTGATTACTGCTGAGGAAGAAGTAGAATTGGCGCAACGCATAAAAGCGGGTGACCAGATAGCCTTGGAGAAGTTAACCAAAGCTAATCTGCGTTTTGTGGTTTCTGTAGCAAAGCAGTATCAGAATCAGGGTCTTACCCTGCCAGACCTCATCAATGAAGGTAACCTGGGACTTATAAAAGCTGCGCAGCGCTTTGATGAAACCCGTGGTTTCAAATTTATCTCTTATGCAGTTTGGTGGATTCGCCAGAGTATACTCCAGGCGCTGGCTGAGCAATCGCGTATTGTTCGTCTGCCACTAAACAAGATTGGATCTATTAACAAGATCAACAAGGCTTATGCTGCTTTAGAGCAGGAGCACGAACGTGCACCAAGTGCTAATGAAATAGCGGATAACCTTGAAATGGGTGAAAATGATGTGAAGGAAAGCATGCGTAACAGCGGCCGTCACATCTCAATGGATGCCCCCTTGGTAGAAGGAGAAGACAGCAATCTATACGATGTGTTGAATACGGGTGAAAGTCCCAATCCGGATGATGACCTCATGCAGGATTCGCTTCGCACGGAGATTGAACGCTCGTTGGCTACCCTGACCCCCAGAGAAGGTGATGTAATTCGCCTTTATTTTGGCTTGGGTGGTCAGCATCCGATGACCTTGGAAGAGATTGGTGAAAAATTTGACCTCACTCGTGAACGCGTACGCCAGATTAAGGAAAAAGCGATTCGTCGCTTAAAACATACTTCCAGGAGTAAGATTTTAAAGACTTACCTCGGATAGTAATTGATTAGAATTATGAAAGCCCCGCTATATGCGGGGTTTTTTATTGGGATATGAGGGTTGGTTTACAGGAGGTTTTTGGGTAAAATATACAGGCGGGTACAACCTTTGAGGTTTAGTAAACCTCAAAGGTTTTGCCCGGGGACAGCACCCGCTGTCCCCAATCTCAAATTAGTGAAAACCTAAGGGCTAGCCGTATATTAAACGTTTAACAACGGCTAATTTTCAACCATCCTGTCACTAGCCAAAAGTTTCTCCAACAAATCAACTTTGAGCGGTCTATCTGTGCTAAACCTAAATTAGCTTTGATCAATGGTGAAAGGCGAATTTTCATTATCAACCACTTTTGATAAACTTCATGGCATTTGCCAGCGTTGGCAGTTTTGAAAAGGACATAATAAAATACCTTTGCATCAAAGTAGAATAATGCCCATAATTGCTCCTTCCTTATTAGCCTCAGATTTTGGAAATATCCAGCGAGAGTGTGAAATGTTAAATGAAAGTAGCGCCGACTGGTTTCACATTGACGTTATGGATGGCGTTTTTGTACCCAATATATCATTTGGCTTACCTGTAATAAAGGCCATGAAGCAACACGCCACTAAACCGATGGATGTGCATTTGATGATTGTTCAACCTGAACGTTATATCAAAGATTTCAAACAAGCCGGGGCCGATATATTAACCGTGCACTATGAAGCTTCTACCCATTTGCATCGTAGCCTCCAGGCAATTAAATCCGAAGGCATGCAAGCCGGGGTAGCTATCAACCCACATACACCGGTAAGCTTATTAAAAGAGGTAATCAATGACATTGATCTAGTTTGTTTGATGAGTGTAAACCCCGGTTTTGGTGGTCAGAAATTTATCCAACATACTTTTGAAAAAGTATCAGAGCTTAAATCTATGATCGATAAGACCGGTTCATCAGCCTTGATTGAAATTGATGGCGGTGTAACATCTGCCAATGCTGGCAAGTTGGTTGAACTAGGTGCCGATGTACTGGTGGCTGGAAGCTTTGTGTTTAAGTCGCAAGACCCAAAAGCTACCATAGAAGATCTTAAGAATTGTCAATTACAATCCTAAGGGGCCGCGAAATTCACGGTTATCATAAAACGAATCCAAATATCTTTCGCGACGGGCTTCGTAAATATCAGCTATCGTCACCATAATTCCCGTTTCCTCTACATCACCAAAGTGCCGATTTAATGCCGTACCAAAAGTCTTCATGGTGGCTGAAATAGCCATATACGAATTGATGAGTGGCGGGATATTCTCACCGCGTTGGCGAATCTCACGGTTGAGCAGGGTATAAGCCTCCTTATACTCCATTCCCGAGAACATCCCCTTATAAGGTTTTAGATCCTCCGGAAAAACATATGGTTCTATGGGCCTTACCAATTCATCATTATCCGGAAAGAAATGTTGCAAAAAGGATAATAACATATTCCTTCCCTCCCTATTGTACGACGGATACATCGTAACCTTTCCGAACAGATATTTGACGCCGGGATTGAGAATTATCACTGCACCGAGGCCGTCCCAAAGATTATCCATAGAAAACAAACCCTTCTTTGATGCTCCCCGCTGGTACTTGGGTTGAATGAATGACCTTCCCAATTCAATGGTACTTGGAAGATACTCATCAACAAACTTCTGAGACAAATTAAACAGATTGGCTGTAGCAGAGATAATTCGACCATCAGCATCGCGCGGGGCGTTTTTACAAAGCAATAAACGATAGGCGGCAATGATCTCCTGGTCTTCTGGATCCCATAGTACCAATTGCTCAAAAGGCTTGTCAGCAGTATCATAGCTATCTATATCAGCCGCTTTTCCGGTACCACCACCTGAAGCGCGAAAAGTAAGCTCACGTAGCCTCCCAATCTCTTGCATAATATGGGGAGAATTGTGGGCATTTATGAGGTACAACTGATTTCTAAGCTTAGTAGAGTTTCTTAGAAAACGTTCTTCAGTGAACTCTTCAATAAGTAACTTTCTATCTATCCGAGCAATGATCTCTTCCATATTACATCCTATTTGGCAAGTCATAAGTAAGCTCTCTCACTTCTGCAGCCCACTGAGCTGGGGTCTTGGTGTGATCAAAGCTTTCATACGACAAGGCTTTGCCTATTCTGATGGTGATGGCCTTCCCTCTTTGTTTAAACATCTCACTCGCCAGCAGGCCCATTTCCAGATTGGCTTTAATACCTAACTTATGCCTTAAGCGTGAGAAGTTATAAAAACGTGACGAATTCTGTCCATCAATGTGCACTGGCACAATATCCTTCTGGTATTTCCTGGCTCTGACAATAAAACTCTTTTTCCATTTCAAATCCTGAATACCCGAAGGCAACTTTCTAGAAACCAAACCGGAAGGAAAAACCAACACCGCTACATCCTTCTGATAGGTCTCTTCGATCAATTTAGTTGCCTGCCTTGGGTTACTTCCCATCTTATTCACCGGCACAAAAAACATTTCCAGATTCTTAATATTCAGCAACACATCATTAACTAAAAACTGCATATCACTTCTTACCTGACCAACCACATGCATAAAGGCCATACCGTCTATACCTCCCAGAGGATGATTTGCAGCTATAATAACTCCAGCGGTTTTTGGGATATTCTCCAGACCATGGACTTCTATCTTCAACTTAAGTTCATCAATAAGTACCGCTTTAAGAAAATCAAGACCCATCTTATCTCCCACCCTCGACATGACGTCATTGATCTCATCTTGATGGATCAATCGCTTCATAAATCCTATTACAAAGCCAGGTAACCAACGAGCTAGTTTAGCATTCTTGGCGGCAATAACCTTTTTAATGTCAATGTACTTTTCTTGAACAGCTCGATTAGAGGAGGCTTCTGGCATTTGTGTTACGGTAAGCTGTATAAAGTGTGATTAATCTTCCAAATTTAGAGCTTAGTCATCAATTCCTTTCACATAATTAGAAAGGTATTGGAAGTGTGGCGAGAGCTCTCCGTCTAGAGTAGTCTCTGATGCTTTATCAAGAATATTTAACGGATCGCCGTTAAAAAAATGAGGAATAACATTCCGTATTAATTCATTACCAAAGTCTTCCGAAGCATCTCGCGGCAATTCACAGGGTAAATTGTCTACTGCCGAGACACCTATACTCTGATGGGTCCTGAACGCAACTTCTTGCTCTTTGAAAGGATCATAGCCGTAAAAGGGATCGCTTATAGTAGATGGACGTATGGTGCTCGCTATAGGACCGTCAATATCACAACTAATATCCGACACCAGTTTTACTCTAAAATTTGGATCTCTTGCTTCTTCTCTACTAAAGATATAGGGTGATTTATCACTCCAAAAATGAGCCGGTATATAAATATCCGTTACACGTGCATACTTCATAAAATCAGACACATAGCCCCTTGGATCTCTATAAAAATCGAAACGCTCAAACTCCCGTCCATCCTCACGTTTAAAGTAATGAGTCACATCCAACCTGGTGTAAACCGGCTCCTGAAAATCCAGGTTTATGTACTCCTTGGGAAGTACATGGCGTAAACGCAAGGCAGAAAGAATCTCCTGTACCCCGCCGGCTACTCTGCCGTCACCGGTTATGGCTATTCTAAGTTGCTTAGACAACTGAACTTTCACCAGTTCCGATTCCATTTCGTTACGATCATGACATTCATGGGCAGGCTTCAGTATATAATCTCCCGATAATTCTCCCCAGGCTCTGAATGCATTGTAAGCGCCTACGATGCCTGCATATCTACCAAAACCTAACAAGCGTGTCCCGCTTGTGTCCTTTAATACTTCATAGTCAATCAACCTGATCTTTTTATTTAGGATCTCCTGAAGCAAGGTCCGATTGTATTCTTGCTTTTTATAAGTATGGGAAAAGAACATATAGGTCTTACGGGCAATCAATTGATCCAGTGGCACCTCCTTAACACCAAGAATTAAATCGCAATCGCTTAAATCTTTGGATAAGCTTATCCCCTCGGCTTCATATTCCTGATCTGTAAATGCTCTAATCTCACTTGGTTGCACCTTAATCTCCAGGTCAGGATAACGTTCTAAAAGTGTAGCGCATTGAGCTGGGGTAAGCGGTACCCGCTTATCCACGGGTATCTTACCTTCTCTAACAATTCCAATTTTCATCAATGTGTAATGCTGATTTTAATTAACTGAGCTTCATTCCCCTCCTCCAGTCTTAAGAAATAGATCCCGGCTGGTAAAGTTGAAACATCAAATTGATTTTCTTGCGATGACTTTAGAGGAATATGAAATTCCTGTCCCTTGGTATTATACACAGCAATATCTGCTTGACCTCTGACTTCTGGAATATGGAGTATTTCTGAAGCAGGATTAGGATAAACACTCATCTGACCTGACCATTCAGGTACATCCATACTTGAATAGACATCCACCTGATAAGTTATTTTAACCGAGTCTGCCGGAAATTGCTTTTCGAAAATTGTGAAAACATAGTTAGCTGAACCTACCGCTCCATGTGGATTGATACCAATTACAAACTTATTAGTGGTATGACTGCTCGCTGAATCTGGAAAGTAAAAGTCCAGACTATCAATCATGCTAATATCTGGATGATTAGATTCAGGATCAGCAAAATTCACCACCCAGGCAGAAGGGGGATTGCCGATCACCTTTTTACGCCAATGCATATCAAGTGTATCACCGGCATGGTTATTAGCTTGCACAAAATGATGCAAAACACCCCAGGTGGTCCCTCCGGATACTAGTCTGATGGTATCATCAATACTAAATCTATTTTGAGCTCCCAGAGAGAATGACAAAATGCCAAGCATGATTAGTGAAATGTATCTGGCATGCATATTGAGCGGACTTAAGTTGGCAATTTAGTAGTTTTGCCAAAGTTCTTGAAAATATTGGGGCTGACCGGTTTCGACAGCAAGATCGAAATTGGTTGTAAGCATGTCGGGCTACGGTGATATCGCCCGTTATCAAAGATGCGCTACATTACAATTGGCGAAAACAATTTCGCACTTGCCGCTTAATCACTCGGTTAGAGGATTTTGCTAATCCAGGCGTTAGACGCCGGA
This sequence comes from Owenweeksia sp., assembly GCA_965229445.1. Classification (GTDB taxonomy): domain Bacteria; phylum Bacteroidota; class Bacteroidia; order Flavobacteriales; family Schleiferiaceae; genus Owenweeksia. Next base: position 865,122 of record OZ245876.1, on the reverse strand, counting down.
GTAAGTCATTCCGCGAAACCTATGTCTGAAAGGGTTCGGTCACGGAGTGTCAACAAATTCGGACTAAGAAACAGGGCGTTACGTACTGTTTACTAAAACTTCAATTCGTAACTAAGCTTTAGTTGGGGTGTATGTTCCCAGGCTAAGGTCTAAAACCTAATAACATAATAAGCATGTAGAAAGCACCTGGTTTCCTTGTTTGGACGTGGGTTCGACTCCCACCAGCTCCACAATTAAAACCTCAACTAGATAATTTTAATCTAGTTGGGGTTTTTTGCTTTTAAATCTAATCGACTCTTATTAAAAACTTTATTTTAGAAAAAACAAATATCATGGTCATACAGGTATCTGTCGCTAATATTCATTCTCAAGCTATTAAAGGATGTTTGATACTTACGCTCTTTTTCAGTTTACAAGTTGTACATGGCCAAGATCTTGAATGGGTATTTTCCGCTGGAGATTTTGGAACGGTCCAAACCTCCTCCGTTGTATGTGATGACATGGGGAATAGCTATTGGTATGGATATTTTACCGATTCTGTTGACTTTGACCCAGGACCACAGACATTTATGCTTTATGCTAATATGTCTTCAGCAGGCTTATTTATCTGTAAGTACAACACCAACGGACAACTTTTATGGGCTAAAAGCCTTAATGGTAATGGGTTTGTCGAACCCAGGTCTATGGTTGTCGATGATCTTGGCAACATTTACCTTACTGGTTCTTTCCTAGGTTCATTAACAATTGATACTGCTGCAGTACCAATGTTATCATATGGCGGAGAGGATCTCTTTTATTGTGCACTGAAGAGTAATGGATCCGTTAAATGGGCCTTTTCTCTCGGCGGGCAAAACGGTGGAGGTGGCGGCTGGTCAATTGCCACTGATAATATTGGAAATGTCTATTCTACAGGAAGAATAGTACATATCTACGATTTTGATCCCGATACTGCCAATACATATGCCATTACCCCCATGAACGGAAGGAACCTGTATCTGAGTAGGTTTGACACAAATGGATCCCTAAATTGGGCCTTTGCTTATCCTGGAAATGCTACTGACAAAGCAGGACCTTCCGTTGCCGTTGATCCAAGTGGTAACGTGGTACTGGTTGGTAAGTATTCTGGAATACATGATTTTGATCCAGGCTCTGATTCTCTGATGCTAAGCGCCAATTATGAGGATATTTTTATCAGCAAATTTACCGCTACAGGAAAACTACTTTGGGCAAAATCAATCGGAGGCGTAGGTGAGGATTATGCCAACTCAATAACCATAGATAAAATTGGCAACATTTATCTAACAGGGATGTTTAATGGCAACGTAGATTTTGATCCCGGGAGTTCTGTATTTACTCTGAACACTAATGAGGAGAATAAGTATATTCTCAAATTAACATCTGACGGTGATTTTGCCTGGGTTCAAAATTTAGGAAAAGTTTTTTGTCATCAAGATAGATACCTAGCGGTGGATAATGATCAAAATGTATATACCACTGGATACTTCTCTGGTACGGTTGATTTTGATCCAGGGCAGGGAACGCAATATCTCACAGCCACATTTCAAGATATATATATCAACAAACTTAACACCCTTGGTGGGTTAATATGGGCCCATAAAGTAAGTGATCTTGGATTGGCTCGTGGACATTCTATTGACGTAGACAACAATGGAAATATTTACTCAACCGGGTTTTTTACTAAAACTGCAATGTTTGATTTTGGAGGAAACCAAGTACAACTGGCTACAAAATATGATGGAAAGTATGACGGCTATTTACTCAAACTAAGTCAACCAGATTTCAGCACAAATGAACCCGTGGAGGCTTCTGATTTTTCCTTGTATCCAAATCCATCAACTAGCAATGTTACCTTAACCTCACGAGAAGGAACAGAAATAACCGATCTTAACGTGTATAATTTAATTGGTCAGAAGCAACAGACAAGTTTTGATAGGCTTGATAATAATTCTGTGAACTTAAAAGTGGGTAATCTTCATTCTGGGCTGTACAGTGTTATCGTTCTTTTTAAAGGTGGAACTTCGTCATTAACTAAAATATCCGTGTCCAGGTAATAGGATTAACTTAAGAGCACAATCTATGGCAGATAGGCTCTAATTTTCCATCCTTCAGCAATTGTAAGGTATTATCTATCCCCTCATTTACTGATTCCGCTTTATCGGCTCTGCTATTTACATCCAGCAGTAATAATTCCTCGAACTATCTCTACCAATTGCAGCATGTTTATCTGCCTAAAACCTTTTATCTTTTGACTTTGGTAGAATAATTTAGTTTTTACTCGGGTTGGCTAAAATCGCTTAATGTTTTGTTACACTCCCACCAGGTCAACTTCGCTCTCAAGCTGGTATAATTGATTATCACGAGGATCTATCAAGCCTCGTCCTATTAGGATCTCCCCAACAACTCTATTTTGCTGCTCATCTCCCCAACCTTGTCTCTGAGTGTCCTAAAAAACTGGTACCGATGCTTTTCTGATACATCACTAAGCATGATGGATTTAATGCGCAACTGCTCGATCCATGCAGCACATTCATTGGAAAATTCTTCTGCCCTTGACATGAGTGAATTGAATGAGTTAAAACTCACATAGGTATATATATGATCTGCGCTATTAACCTGAATGGCATTATTACTCAAAAGAATGTCGCTCTGATAGATCGCCAGTGCGCTGGAGTGCGAATAAAGGTCATCCTTTAAAGTTTTCTTACCTACCACGGCTTCCTGCTCCATTCTATCTAACAAGGAAAATAAATCCTCACAAATAGCCGAAGCATCCGAAAGCTTCTCAAAAAAACCCGACTCTAAACCATATTCTATTTGCTTTAGAGTGCTGTCAAGAGTTTCAAGTGCCCATATTTCAGTTGAATCAAATTGATAATAAGTTCGATAAATTTCTTCCATCACCTCCTCATATTGATGCTCCTCTATCTCGGCATCAAACTTACTTAGCCGGTATTTTTCAAGGTTTAACACCGACCTTCTCCAGTAGTATAATTTAAATTTCCTGAGACCTGGATGACCGAACTGTCTAAAATAAGGTAGATCCATGGCAGTAATAATCATGCTCGCCTTAGGATCCTTTAACAACATTCTCAGCTGATCCAATATATCCTGGAGGTATTCGATAATTTCAAACCCCTCATCTGCAAACATTCTTTTAAACTGAAAGGGATAGTACTGCCCCTCATAATTGATACTTGAATCGAAGGACACTTTATACTTTTGGCAAATCTTTCCAATTTCCTCAAAGGTCAGTGCGGTGCTGCCACGTATCCTGCGGTATGCGGCATCCAGGTTTACCCCAAGAAGATCTGCTAACTCACGGGCAAAATTCCCATCGGTCTGCGTCCGGCATTCATGCAAGAACTGTGCTTGATTCATATTATTAAATTTTGCGTGTATTTTTTGATATATAGGTTATCTTTATTTAAAAACCATAATCTATAAAACTATTATGTTATTATACAATATAATAATGATAGTTTACTATCTCAATTGCATAAAACTAGGAAAATAATCCAGATTTTTATTTTCATTGATAATTCAATTAGTGGCAGAATTCAGCACGATCTAAGTTTGACCTCATCAAAACATATAGCTGCTTTCAGGCTATCAACACGCAATAGTCTGAACTCAGTTCGCCAAGAATTAAACACTAGAATTATTTATTATGAAACCTATCTTTCTATTTCAACTGATCCTTGCTTTAACTATTTATCAAAGTTCACAAGCGCAAGAACTTCCATCAGAGTTAAAACCAAAATCTTCCATCGCCATTGTCAGCATCGACACCAAAGGCTTGAGCCTTGACAATCTGTCAATGGGAAACCTGGTTCGCCTGGAATTGGAAAAACTTAATATGCATGAGGTACTAGACAAGTACGATGCCGCCCAAATCATGAAAGAAAATAACATTCAGCCTGCAACTTGTTTTGGTAAAAAACAGCTGGTGGCCGTAGGAAAGATCCTGGGTGCCGAAAACATGCTTACCGGATCTGCAGAAAAATTTGGTGATAAAATCATTATGATACTACGGCTCATAAATGTTGACCAAAATAAAACTGAAAGAACCAGTGTAATGGAATATGTCTATCAGGAAGAAGACATCCAAATGATGGTGCGCCTTTCTATTAATGACTTATTTGGATTAGAAAACGACCGTGAAGTAATGGACATGCTGGTAAATATGGATCAGCCCATTACCAGCGATAAAACAACCTTAAGGCTCAACGGACCACGGTTTGGTATGCATTTCTACAACGGAGAAATTGCCAAACGCTTACAAGCACCATTAGATCAGGGCGGCTATAACAGCAAGCCTTATGCTTCCATCTTTGGCTACCAACATGAAGTGCAATATGTGAGTAAAGGTGATTTCCAGGCTCTATTCGAATTCATCGGAACCATAAATGGAATAGAAACCAATTATCCAACCTTCTCACTGGTTATGCTCAATGGCATGCGCTGGCAAGGCTGGGAAATTGGCTTTGGTCCGGCATTTCGACTTGGGCAATTTGCGGAGGGCTATTATGATGAAAATGACATCTGGCACCTTGCCGAAGAACTACCCGAAGGAGCAGACTACGAAGTATTTAAAAATATTGACAGTCGCGGTAAAACCGAGCTTAACTCCGGGTTGATACTGGCCGCAGGAAAGACCTTTACCATAGGCTACTTAAACCTGCCTTTAAACATTTATTGGTCACCTTCCTCAAGGTTAGAGGCCAATACCTTTGGCGTTATGCTAGGGTTTAATGTTGCCAGAAAGAGGAGGAAGTAAGCTTTTCTGTTTCTTAATACAAATTGAATATCAGATCCTACTTAAACTGGATCACCGTAATAGGATCATCAACTCCCAAACTTTCCCTAGATTTCGAAGTCATTAAGTAGATTTATGTCGGATATCCCTATTATACCTGGCCGGGGTCTCAATACCCGATCAGCGGTAAAACAACGAAAAGAGTACCTGGATTCTCTGGGGAAAAACCTAAATCATATCGCTGACTACCACCTCAACTTACAAACCATTCAACGCAATATTGAATCTTTTGTGGGAAGCGTGGAAGTTCCACTAGGTCTGGTAGGACCACTGTACTTTCAGAATGAAAACAATGAAGTGGAGCCGGTTTACTGCCTGGCCGGTACTCTAGAGGGTGCACTTGTTTATAGCATGAACAGAGGAGCAAAAGTTATCTCTAAAAGTGGTGGCTTTAAAGCCAGGGTGCACCACCAGCGGATGCTTCGTGCTCCTACGTTTATCCTAAATACTACCGAAGATGCGGATCACCTCATTAAATGGGTGGAAGATCATTTTAAAGACATTAAAAAAGCAGCCGAGCTGCATTCAAATCACGCTAAACTTATCCGTATCAGTCCTGAAAAGGATGGCACTGCGGTACACTTGCGATTCTATTTTACCACTGGTGATTGTGCCGGACAAAACATGTCCACCATTTGCACCTGGCATGCCGCGCTATACATTGAACAGGAATTTCAAAGAGATTATCCACAATCTATTCTAGACTACGTGGTAGAAGGTAATGGTGCCTCTGATAAAAAGATTTCTACCTACAATATTGAGCATGGTCGAGGAGTAAGTGTAACTGCCGAATGTGATATTCCCGAGGTCGTTATAAAACATGTACTTCGCACCTCCTCCCAGCAGATGCTTAAATTCTACGAACCTTCACGCAATTTGGCTGCAGCCGATGGCATGCTAGGTTATAATATTAATGTTACCAACGCTTTAGCTGCCATTTTTCTCGCTACCGGTCAGGATTTAGCCAGCATTGCAGAATCCAGTCCGGCGGAACTAATCTTAACTAAGACCAATAAAGGCCTAAAACTTGAATTAACACTTTCAAACCTGGTAATAGGTACGCTGGGTGGCGGAACCCATTTGGTACGTCAATCCGAAGCTCTCGAATTAATGGGATGTAAAGGCTCCGGTAAACTAGAACGTTTCGCTTCCCTCATTGCTGGTTTTGCCCTGGGTTTAGAGATCTCAACTTTTGCTGCTATCGTGAGTGGTGAATTTGCCAAGGCTCATGAAAAACTGGGTAGAAACAAGCCGGTGAACTGGCTTACCAAAGGAGAAATAAATAAGTCCTTTATAGAGAAGGCCATCCAATCTCCACATGCTCCAGCAATAGAAAAACTGGAATGGCTGGAACTAGACTATTTGGATCAAGGAACCCTAACTCAGTTAACTCAAAAAGTCACTCACAAACTCTGTGGCTATTTTCCCGTACGGGTGAATGAGGAAAATAACGGCATCATCCTCCTTAAAATTAAACCGCTTAGCAGCGATACTATGGGTGGTCTCCATAGGGTTGCAGCATCTATTGATCAAACTCTGGCCGACCTACTCTATCACTTTCATTCACACACCGAATACTTTCAGTCACACAAAAAAGAAATAGAGATTAATAGGTTACTGGCAGAAAAAGAATTTGACTATTACCCCAAGCATCTTGGTGAAGTGCAAAATCATGAACGAGAATTGCATCTCTTGGTCACAGAATATCTCGCTCCTGAGCAAATGAGACTTCATAATTCTGAAAATCAACCTGAACTATGGAATACCGAAGACGTATTAGCATGCATCAAGGCAATAAATCTTTTTCATCAATTTAGCTATAACCTCAATCAGTCAGACTGCTCGATACCTGTGCAGAAGCCCTGGACTGCTGCTCCCCTCTATAATCGCTTCCTAAAACTTCTGGTCGAGACCCTGGAGAGTAGCAATGCCGATGTAGATATTGCCTGGCTAAAAACTTTGAATGTTATAAATCTGGAGGCAGAATTTAACTCCATTAATTTGCCGCTATGCCTGGTTCATAATGACTTCAATCCCCGGAATATTATGGTTAATAAACATGGTAAGCCCTATATCTACGACTGGGAGTTAAGTGTGCAGGACTTCCCTCAACGCGATGTAGCTGAATTGCTTTGCTTCACCTTGTCAGAAACCACCAAATGGGAAGAGCTTGAGTACCTTCTTAAAAACCATTTTGTGGTTACAAAAGCGCGTTCATGGACAGAATGCCTGAAGGCCTATCAGTACTCCCTAAAATCCTTAATTATTTGTCGCTTTTCATTTTATGAAGTTTCAGGAATTGTAGAAAGTTTTGCCTTTGCACGCAGGGTTCTAAAAACTGCTATTCATCTGCACAAACTGATTCACAAAGCTCTTGAATTAACTGAACTGCCAAATCATAAAGCAATTTAAGGCATGGGTCTCTTTTCCTTATGGCAATTTAATTTTCTTCACATATTGACACCGCTCATTCTGGCCAATGTTTTGCATATGTTAGTGGTTAGAAAGAATTGGTTCAGCCGATTAGCCCTACCTATTAGCAGTAGGTCTTTTGGGGGAAATAAAACCTGGCGTGGCATAATCCTTATTATTCTATTAAGTGAGGTATTCTTTATTTTAACTTTTTTAATTATTCCCTTTGAGCTGCATAGTTTTAATCTTCCCCTGGGGTACGGTATGCTTCTAGGACTGGCCTATGCCTTGGCCGAACTACCAAATTCATGGTTCAAACGTAGAATGGGTATTGCCCCAGGTAAACAAGCCATTAAATACAAATGGATTTTTAGCTTTTTGGATAAAAGTGATTCATCCCTTGCCGTGGCAATTCTGGTAGGCATTATGATTTCAGAATCATATCTCTCCTCCTCGATGCCCACTACAGCTGTATTACCGAACTTCTCAACCGGCTTTATTATCTTAATGCTCTTTCTACAAAACATCCTTACTCATATACTATTTTCAGCAGTGCTGGTAGGGATAGGAATAAAAAGGAGTTTTTAATATGGACAAAGCACTGCTAAATATTCCAAATGCTTTAAGCCTCTACCGGTTACTTTCGTTCCCGTTTCTAATCTGGTTTATCCTTACCAACCAGCAACAATACTTTGCTATACTCCTCTGCATCAACCTTATTACCGACATTCTTGATGGTTGGATTGCCAGAGCTTTTAAGCTCCAAACTGCTTTTGGTGCCCGCTTAGACTCCCTGGCTGATTTTGGCACTTATATAGCGGCATTTTGGGGAGTATGGGAATTTAAGTTAGAGGAATTCGGTGAGCTTAGCTGGATGCTATGGGTCTTTATAGGTAGCATTGTTCTTTATATGCTGGTTTCGCTCATGAAATTTGGGAAGGCGCCCAGCCTTCATCTGTATTCCACCAAAATTGGTGGCTACCTGCAAGGTGGTTTTTTCTTTTTCCTCTTTGCTTTAGGATTTTATAAGTGGTTCTTTATTCTTGCCATGATATGGGGATATTTATCTGCCATAGAAGAGGTTATTATTTTATTGATCTTACCGGAATTGAAATCGAATGTTAAAGGCCTTTATTGGATATTGAAGGATAAAAACAGAACAAATTTCTAAAGATGTATAGTAGCAATGTACTCTATCCATTAGTAAGCAAGCATCTATCCTTAATTCTGATCCTGATAATTTCCTTCTCCGGAATCCTCATAAATCTTATCAAACGCAAAAGCCAACTTTCAGGGGGTCATAAAAATGATACAACTTTAGTTTGGTTCAGAATAGCTTACCCAGGCGCAATTATTTCAGCTTACATTTTGGAGCAATTGGCATGGACTGCCTATCATAAGAAGGAAGTATTAGTTAGTGGCATAATTCTTTTTGTGTTAGGGATAAGCATTCGATGGATATCGGTACTTGCTCTCGGAAAGTATTTTACAGTAGCCATAGGTATCGATAATAATCATCGGCTCATAAAGACTGGTTTGTATAAGTGGATCAGACATCCTAGCTATACCGGCTTGTTGCTTTATTATGCAGGCTTGGGATTGGCAATGCAGAATATCCTATCCTTAATTATTTTGATGTTGGCAACCAGCTCGATAGTGCTCTGGAGAATAGAGAAAGAGGAAGAAATGCTAGAATCTCATTTTGGAGATGAATGGATCAAGTATTCTCGTAAATCTCAAAAGTTAATTCCATTCCTCTACTGAACCGAGTAATTCTCAAATTCTCACCACCGTACCTTTAGAGCCATCAACCCGAATACGCTCTCCAGTCTTGATCCTAACTGTAGCATCAGAAACACCCACTACCACCGGCAAACCTAACTCGCGACCAACTATGGCGGTATGACTAAGAATTGATCCCTTCTCGGTAACAAGAGCCACCGCTTGCGACATTAGAAACACCCATCCAGGATCGGTCATCCTACTAATCAAAATTTTCCCTCGCACATCGGCAGTTAACACAGGTTCGGTTATTACCAGTGCCTCTCCTTCCACAATGCCTCGAGAGACCGCCGTACCTTGAAATAGACCCTTCTCTCTATCTTCATCCACACCATCTTTCTTCCTGTGATCAAAGCTGGGGAAAGAACCCTTCTCAAACATTATCCGGTCTGGCAGCTTTAGTTCCGAATACCTGGCATAAGCATTCTTTCGCTCCACCACTATCTCCAAAAAACTGTGAGTATTGCCCTCGTAATAACTTCGAATATTAGCCATATCCAAATAAAATATGTCTCTCTCATTTAACAAGGCTCCAGATCGGACCATTTCGGTAGCAAGCTTTAGGAAAATCATGCGAGATGCCGCATACATTCTGGTTCTGCAGAATCTCATGTTCTCTCTACTCATTACTCCAAAAGCGGCAATTTTTCTTACCATATTTACCAGCCAACGCGCCGGGTGAAACCATGGATAGCCTTTATCTAGAATCTCTAAAGCCTGTGTCCTCACGAGATTTTGTCGATTTTCAAGATCCTTCCTGAAAACAGGAGATTGAAGTTGAGACTTTAATAGGTCAATCAATAACTCGGGTTGCATGGCTGGACTAATAGTCTCAAGTTTCAATTCTGCCATGGTGCGATCTCCATAGCACGCGAGATAGACCAATACCTCCTCATAAAACGAATTCAACTCATCATCCACTTGCAGTTGCCTCCAAATATCAGTGGAAGCTTGTTCAAAAAGTACTATCAGTTTAGGGTTGTCTAAAACTTGATCCTTTAAACTCAATAATTGTAATACTGCCTCCTCTGAATGAACTTTACCATATCCACTAACCAATCCATTTGCAAAATCAGGATCTTCAGAAATACCCAAAGCTCTTACCAGGCTCTGTAACCAGCCATAAGTCTTAAAGGCCAGGAAATCATTAACTATGGTGTATGGCCACAAATTCAAAGCTCTATCTATGTGAACTATAAAATTTTGCCATAATTCCTGACCTGCTATTCCTTCTTGCGCCAAAGATCTGAAGGCCTTATAAACTAAATCGAACTCTCGGAAAAACCGACGATTATTGCGTCGGTAGTTAAATACAAATCCAGCTACCACGCTAGCCATTTTTAGCTTACCTAATAATGAAAAGCTAAATTCATCCGCTCTTGAATCCGGCAATCCAACTGCAGCTTCCCAAGCTTTTAAGGCTCTTTTAGACTTATAGACCCGTGCCGTCATTTTATACCAATTATCTAATCGATAATAGATACGACCGTAGCAATGAGCAATTAAGTTTTGATAAACTTTATCGCCTTCTAAAGCCTCATCCTTAACCCTGAATATTTGAGCGCAGTTGCGGAAGATATGTTCATAAGCCTCTGTGGCAAATGAAAAGCTGAGGGGAAGGCTTATGCCAGGGTAACTCTCAATAATATTGGTGTTATCCAGAATGGCCAAATTTCTGGTGTTGATAGTACTAATGGGGCGCATTTGGAGAAGGTGAAGCTGGTGGTCTCCATCAATCACAAACTCTATATCCGCCGGACGGCCAAGCATCTTCTCAGCAGTCATGAGAAGCTTTTGTACCTGCCTAATTTCTTTCTCACTCAAAGAAGAAGCCTTCTGCAATTCATGTTCTACCAACTCTGTGACCAAACCCTTTTTGGCATACCAGTTAATGCGATTTGACTTGGTTGCTAGCTTACTAGAAATAGAGCCATTACTACGAGAAATCCAATATGTATCTGCATCCAAGCTACCAGACACAAGCCCTTCGCCGATACCATAACAACTGTTAATTACTGAGTCTGCTAAATTCCCGGAAACGTCCATTGAGAATGCAACTCCAGATCGTGATGCGTGAATCATTTGCTGGATTACCAGGGCATATTTAATTCTGGTTATTGGCAGGTTTGCTTCAACCCGGTAATTAAGCGTGGCAGGCGACCATGCCGAGGTAAGAGATGCCTTAATCGCCGCCTCCAACCCACCATCATCTACATACAAAACTGTTCGGTGTATTCCTGCAAATGATCGCTTAGTTCCATCTTCACCAATGGCAGAGGATCTTACCGAAACAATATAGCCTTCACCAAATTGCTGCACACATTTTCTTTTGATTTCCTTGAGAACTCTTTGGTCTGGACTGGCATCTTTTACTAAATTCTCAATCTGACCAAAGATTTTTAGCGCTCCTTCTAGGTCTAAAGGATTATACTCTTCTATTCGCTTCTCTATTTCCTCAAACAGATCCCCATAAGATTGTGTGCCAAACAGAGTCTCTAATTCTTGATTAGATATGGAAATAAAGGCTGGCACTGGCAATCTGGCCTCTGCGAGTTGATGAAGATAATATGCCTTCCCGCCTAGCTGGTCACTGTGTATTTTTTGATGTACTGACAATCCTGAAAACTTAAAACTTGTCCAGGCCGTAGGTAATAATGGTATGAATCAAGAGGTTAAAAAAGATTACCGTGGTAGTACCAAGCGCCGTGCTGGTTAGATTATTATACTGCTTAATGGGACGTATTAGAAACCTTAGGTAAATAAACAACACCACTATCATTACTAATGCATCAATCACAAAAAACCAAAAATTAAAGTTGAGTTGCTCTCCTAAATATAGGCACATCAGACCAGTAGCGGTGAGGCAAACCAATGGAATAACTGTGGCGGTCCGCACTCCTACCACCATAGAAAAGGTTTCATAATCTGTTTCCATATCTGCAGATCGAATTTTACGGGATACTTCCCATGCCGTTACGGGTAAAGAAACTACCAACCACAATATCAAGTGATTGACATTAAAATCTTCATACACCCCGCCTGAGGCCAGTGCGGTGTGTATTAGGAAAAAGTTAATTACATAAGGAATTGGCTGATGATCCAACATAGTGAAGAATATATGCTCCCGATGGAATTTTTCTGCGAAAAACCATTTGTAGGTTAATAAGCAATAAGTGATCATCAGCGCAAAAACGGGCAAGGTGGACTGACCGTAAAAAATATTGACATTAAGCAGTACCAGGAAGGAAAAAAGTGAGATGGCCTCGATATCCGATTTCAGAACAGCTCTGCGGGCTGTGGCCCTTTCAGGAAACAAATCTTTATCAATATCGATATCTTTAAGATCATCAAAGGTGCGCATCAGCAACATCATAAAAAATGCTGATACCATACCCACACCAACCATTCCATCAAGCACAATCTCTCTTCCAGAAAGAATTTGCACAATGAAGTTCATACATCCGTAAAGGGCAATAACATAGGGAAGGTAAATAAGCACAGGAAACATTTCTCTGGAATAGATCCAGGCCCTGGTTAAGAAGTACTTTGGGGTTGGATTTGCACTCATCAAAACTTAAGATTATGCAACAATGATAGGGAAAAGCTAGGAGTAAAAGCCAATGAGCATTTCTACATAATTATCATATTGAGTTCTGATACCATTGGTACTCCAGCCTGGTTTGCGCAAAGCGATGAACCCTCCAATAATACCAAAGGAAAAAGATCCGGAGTACCTATGACTAGCTACCAGCTCATTGGTAGCATGAACGAATTCTCAATATAAAAGGCTCTACCTAAGCAAATAATTGAGTTACTCGTCAATCATAATTTAAGCGGTAGGTCACTAAAAACCTTATGGTTTTTCATACCTTAGATAGACCATTCAACTAAAAACTATGATAGAGACTCACCATACCTACGAAGCCATCCATCAGGAGCATCATGCCTGGCGGAAGTATCTTTTAGAGGAAAGAGGTAAACTAAATGAGCTGGCAGGAACAATCGAAAAACATCTATCCCTTAGCGAGCGACCAGAAGAAAAGATTATCTGCAACGAACTGGAATCTAGGCGAAATCTATTGCTTACGGAAGTAGAAAACAAGCTAAAGAGCCTTACTGATACCGATGCTCTGATGAGTCATACTACAGAGAAGCACCATGTAGTATCTTCAGAATTATTTCTTATTAACAGCAGAATGCGCGCGGGATTACTAGAGTTTGACAAGGGCTGTGAACGGCTTGTTAAAGACATCAATACCCTTTCTTAGAAATCTCTACAAATGTTGTCTAAGGCCAGGCAATAACTCCAACCTGAATATACTTCTGAAAAGCATCTCAAGCTTAGCTGGTGATGAGAGCTGATAGTAGCTTGCTTTGTTCTTAAACCTTATGCAGTAAGGCGACGCTTTGACTGCCAAAAGCTTCTGAATCTATAAAATCAACACTTAGTTGACAGAGCTTGGCTATCTTTTCCAAATAATTCCTGGATATAAAGGTGAGACCGTATTCCTCTCCCTGGTCCAGGCGGTCTGTGGTAATAAAAAACGAATCCTCCGATTGTGTGGTATAGAAAAAATCCTTCCCAGCAGATTGCTTAGACCTATCAATATCATTGTAAGTCAAGAAGATTACGCCCTCTCTTGTAAGGGAACCTGCAAGGCTTTTTAACCAGCTTTCAAAAAGCTCCTGGGGTAGGTGTGTAAAGACCGATATGGCAACAATTCCTCCAAACATCCTCTGGGGGAATAATTCAGGTTTGATAGCATGGCTAAACCCGGGTACACCAAGATGAGCATCAAGGAATTTTACGGCCCCAGGTTTGACTTCAGATGCCACGAGATTATTCTTGGGATAAAACTCGGAGAGGAAACGCGTTAACCTTCCATATCCGGCACCAAAATCCAAGATTTCCTCCTTAGACGAAACGCTCATATGCTCCGAAATCGCAATACTCAATCTTGCACCAACTACGAAATAATGCTTCAAAGCCTCCGCAATATCCGGACTGTGATACAGGTGATGCTGAAACATAACATCATTCTTATGGATGGCCGGGACAAATTCCGTTACTCCATACCTCAGTTGTAAATCCTTCTGAATTGAGACCAATAACTCTTCCGGAATTTTTAAAACTTCGGGGGAAGTGAAATTCAAGAAAGCCATCTGAAAGTTTAACTGAGAGCTTACCCGGTGCTGAAGCGCGGTTATACCAAGCTTGTCTCTTAAATACTTTCCTAATCTATTCTTCAGTCCGGCCATAAGCCGTGAATATAATCCAGATTATTTGTTCCCCGCCCGCTTGCGCTCATGCTCCTTTAAAAGAACCTTGCGAAGACGGATAGATTCTGGCGTCACCTCTACATACTCATCGCCCTGAATATATTCCAGAGCCTCCTCAAGAGAAAACTCAATATGTGGGGCTATTCTGGTTTTCTCATCCGCACCAGATGAACGCATATTTGACATCTTCTTGGCCTTGGTAACATTTACCGTAAGGTCACCCGCACGATTGTTTTCCCCAATTACCTGACCCTCATAGATATTTTGGTTTGGTGGAATAAAAAACCTGCCTCTATCCTGAAGATTATTCAGTGAATAAGGTATGGATGTGCCGGTCTCCAGGGCAATTAGTGAGCCGTTCTGTCGTCCCGGCACTTCCCCTTTGTAAGGTTGAAATTCTTTAAACCTATGGCTCATAACCGCTTCACCTGCGGTAGCAGTTAATAAATAGTTTCTCAAACCAATAATTCCTCTTGATGGCACTTCAAATTCCAGGTGCATCTGATCACCTTTTGGGACCATTTGTAACATCTCTCCCTTGCGCAAAGTAATAGCTTCAATGGCCTTCCCGCTAACCTCCTCCGGAAGATCAATGAATAAATCCTCCACCGGTTCGTGCTTGACACCGTCTATCTCTTTAAGAATCACCTGTGGCTGACCGATCTGCATCTCGTAACCTTCGCGACGCATGGTTTCAATGAGTACTGATAAGTGCAGAACTCCCCGGCCATATACTCTAAAGGTGTCTGCTGAGTCAGTTTCCTCTACTCTCAGAGCCAGATTTTTCTCAGTTTCCTTGGCCAGTCTTTCTTTGATATGCCGTGAAGTAACATACTTGCCTTCCTTTCCAAAAAATGGTGAATCATTAATGGTAAAGGTCATGCTCATAGTGGGCTCATCAATCCTGATAGTAGGCAGAGCTTCTGGGTTTTCGAAATCTGCTACCGTATCACCAATTTCAAAACCATCGATACCAGTAATGGCACAGATCTCGCCACTCTCCACTAATTCAACTTTGCGCTTTTCGAATCCTTCAAATACAAAGAGTTCTTTAATTCTCGACTTAACCTTCGTGCCGTCACGCTTTACGAGTGTAACCGGTTGATTGGCTTTTAAACTTCCACGGGAAACTCGTCCGATCGCAATCCTGCCAATAAAGGAGGAATAATCAAGACTGGTAATTAGCATCTGTGGGGTACCTTCTTCCACCTCAGGAGCCGGAATCTCCTTTACTATCGTATCAAGTAGATAGGTAATATCGGTAGTGGGTGACTTCCAGTCCTCGCTCATCCATCCTTGTTTTGCACTGCCATAAACACTGGGAAAGTCCAACTGTTCTTCAGTAGCATCGAGGTTAAACATGAGATCAAATACCATTTCATGAACTTCCTCTGGCGTACAGTTTGGCTTATCCACCTTGTTAATGACTACAATTGGCTTTAAGCCTAGTTCCAGCGCCTTTGACAAAACAAAACGAGTCTGAGGCATGGGCCCTTCAAAGGCATCTACTAAAAGTACCACACCATCCGCCATATTGAGTACCCGTTCTACCTCGCCGCCAAAATCGCTGTGTCCGGGTGTATCAAGGATATTTATCTTGTGATCCTTATAACGTACGGATACGTTTTTCGCCAATATGGTGATACCGCGTTCTTTTTCCAGATCATTTGAATCCATAATCAAATCGCCTGGCGTTTCGTGGTCGCTAAATAATTTACCTGCCAGGAGCATCTTATCTACCAGAGTGGTTTTCCCGTGGTCAACGTGTGCAATTATGGCTATGTTTCTCAGATTCATGGGTTTTGCCTTCTTAAAAATGGCGGCAAAGGTACGCTTATCAATCCACCTGGAGAGCTTGTTGATGTATATCCATAAAAAAAGCCTCTACCCACAGTCAGGCAAAGGCTCTCCTATTCAACCAATTAACCTTAATTCACAAATATTTTCCTCACGGTTTTTGTTCCAGCCTCAGTTTGCAGCATCAAAAGGTAGATGCCAGAGTTGAAATCCTGGGTACTAATGTGCTTATTATTACTGTCCACCACTCCTTCTTTTACCACTTTTCCGGTGAGACTATACAGGCTAAAAAAGGCTCCATCACTTAGATTATTGATGTCCATACCTCCGGGAATATTTACAATTTCAATGTCCTGAATTGACCAAGCCTCTATCCCAACTGAATTGGCAAGATTAATGGCCGTTTGAAATGCCGTGGAACGACTTGCGCCAGTGTATGCAATACTAAAATCTGAAGGATCATAAACCAGGTATCTGGGCGTACCTGTCTTAAACCAATGTCTGTCGCTATCTACAAAAGCAAAAACATCGCTCCAGTTGTAAGTGTTAACCCAATTATCCACCTGAGAACAGCTCGGGGTATTGGAACTGTAAGTGAAGGTCATGGCTCCCCACACCTCAATTGTGCCTACATTCTGAGCGGCAAAATTCTGCACGTCTGGAGCGGAGTTTTTACATATACTGCAATCCAATCCCTTGGAGGCTACCACCAATACTTTTCCCGATCCAAGTATTCCATGAATAGACTTGGTGGTCCCTGCACAATCAGTTACGCTTTTGTCAGCAACCTGAGCTCCAAGTGGTAGCAGGGCAATGCACAATAAAGCAGTGTAAAATCTCTTCATTTCAATTAATTTTATACAAATGTGGCTTTGACATTTAATATTGCTTGTCCGATAATTGACATATGCTTAAAGATGATATCCAATGTGGATATGTTTAGATAGAACAATATCTTGGAGCCTTTGTTTAATTTCTCCAGGACGGCAATTAATGGATATGCTTCAAACTATGCTATTTGCAACTTGTCTCGATAAAACGAAGTATGAGATTGAAAGGTGATCAACCTGTTTTACTTTCTACAAAAATGCTGGATGAGAATTTGGAGCATTGTCTTGCGTCAAATGGTATCAAACTTATTCAGAAGGATTTTGTCACATTTTCAATTTCATACAACAAAACAGAGTTTGCCACTCGCCTAAATGACCCTGATACTCAAGCCAGAATTTTTACCACCAAGGGATCAATACGAAGCTTGAAGGATCTTTTGGCGAACGACACCATTAAGTTAATTCCAAAAAAAACCTTCACGGTTGGTATCAAGGTTACGGAAATGCTTCATCAAATGGGTATTGAAGTGGCAGCGAAGAGTACGAATGCGCTTAGTTTAGCACAAATTATTGCCAGAAATGCCGAGCTTAAAGCAGTAGACTTTTTCTGTGGAACGCAGACCTTAAATGACTTACCAGAATATCTTAAAACCAAAGGTATATCGGTAAATAGAACCGAGGTGTTTGATATCAATATGTCGTCTGAAAAGCTTTCCATGGAAAACATAGATGCGATCATGTTTTTCTCTCCCTCTGCGGTTTATAGTTTTTTCAGTGCTAATCAGCCCGACTTAACAACCCCTATTTTTTGCATTGGTGCGGCCACAGCAGAAGCGGTGCACTACAGGTGTAATAATCCCAAAGTATTAGCCGATGAGCCCACCGCTTACTCACTGATAAACAAGGTTACCACCCACTTTGTGAACACCTGATCAAATAAGATCTTCGCAACAAAAAAACCCCGCACGAAGCGGGGCTCAATCAACCAACCAATCAAGAATTGCCTCAGAAGAGATCAATCCTTGTTGTATATTCAAAGATGCCCTTTCTTAAGCAAACTTCACAAATATTTAATTAGACTTTGTCTATCAGTTATTGTCTCGTCTTTATATGTCTGTCCGATGCCTCATTAGAGCTGACAAAAGCGATAGATTTGAACTGGCTTTACTAATTTAGGCCTTCCTTAATAAGGTGTTTATGAAACGTATTTGCTCCCTTTTAATTCTAATGTTGATAGCATTTTCAGGCTTACAGTCGCAAAATTTACCTTTTGCGATTGCGCACACATACAAGGCCGGAGCCTTTGATTCATCAGCCACCGGCTATATCAGCTTCGATCATACGGTACAGCAGCTCTATTCTGTAAATCAGCAGGCCAATGGATTTGAGATTATTGATTACTCAGACATATATAAACCCAATGTTTTACAAACAGTTGACGTAAGCGGATTCATTAGTAAAATCAGATGTATTGAATCAGCCAGCGGGTTTGTTTTTGTGGCTGGAGATGGCAGCTCTGCTCAACTACCAGGAAAGCTCTTGATTTATACCAGTAATGGCGTTTATCGCAAACAACTAAGCCTGGGTGTTACTCCCGATCGGATGAAATTTAGCCATGATGATATAAGCCTGATTATCGCCAATGAAGGAATTCCCGACGCCAATTACTCAACCGATCCTCCCGGTACCGTAAATATTATAAATACCGCAGCCGGTGTGAATTTTATTACTCAGGCAGATGTTAAAACGGTAGATTTCACACGCCTCGACACTACTAACTATGACCCTCTAATTCATATTTACTCCAATGCAGGCCAAAATCCCTCGGAGGATGTGGAACCCGAAGCAATAGCCTTTAGTTCCGACAACCAAACGGCTTACATAGTGCTGCAGGAAAACAATGCAGTGGCAGTTGTTGATATACCGAGCGCCAAAATTGATACTGTGCTTGGTCTGGGTTATAGAGATTATGGTATGAAGGGATTGGATGCTTCAGATCAAGCAAATTCCATAATGATTGATACCTATCAAGGTTTATATGGAATTCATCAACCTTCTGACATAGAATCTTTTAGCCATGCGGGAAGCGATTTTACCTTCAGCGTGAACCAGGGTGCTCCGCGAGAATATTCTGGCTTCAATGAAAGTGTTCGTGTTAAAAATCAGCCTGTTGATCCCAGTAAATTCACCAATCTATCACACCTATTACAGGACACAGTGTTGGGAAGGCTCTTTATCACCTCCGTTTTTGGAGATCACAATGGTGACTTTCTCCATGATAGCCTGTTATCTTTTGGCAGCAGATCAGTCAGTATCTGGGATAGCTCCGGGACAGAAATTTGGAATAGTGGGGATCAAATTGCTCAATTACTGGCTTCCACCCACGCTGTAAATTTCAACTCATCTGCGAACAGCAACAACTCATATAAACTACAAAGCGACAATATGGGTGCCGAACCATCTGCGGTAGCTATAGGAGAAGTGGATGGAAATCGGTATGCCTTTGTGAGTCTGTATCAGATGGGGGGCATTTTGGTGTACGATATCTCGGATCCTTACAATCCCCAATTCGAATTGTTTGAATTAAATCGGGATTTCAACCTCCCCGCTAATGACCCCATGGCAGGGGATCTGGGCCCTATAGATCTTGAATTCGTACCGGCCAGCAGAACAAATCTCAACATAGCCTTGCTCTTTGTGGCCAACCAGGTGAGTGGAACTATTAATGTCTATCAGACTGGTATTGGTGTTGGTATCGATGAATTCGAATCTTCCCCAGGTCATTCCGTATTTCCAAATCCAAGTGAGGGAGTGTTTTACTTTGGTTCACGAAGTGATTTTGAAGTATTTAATATCAATGGGCAGCTGATAGAATACTGCCAAAATTGTGATCAAATTGATTTGTCGGGTCAGGTACCTGGGTTTTACGTCATCAAACAGGCGGATGGCGTTAGCATTAAGGTGGTTAAGCGATAATTATGACCCTGGCTAAACAAATCCTAACCTTTTATCGCGAACTTGATCTTAACCCCAAATTGCTACCGGCAAAAGTTGAAGTTCTAAATCCATATGCAAATGCCACACTGGAGGTTTGGAAAGTAATTGAGGAATTCTACTATAAGTATTATTCCGATACAAAACCGAGAGGCTTGATTTTGGGTATAAATCCTGGAAGGCTGGGAGCCGGAGCCACGGGAATTCCTTTTACCGACAGTTATGCGCTTGAGGAACATTGTGACATTAAGTTTCCGGGCCAAACCCGCGAAAGTTCAGCCAGTTTTGTTTACATGTTAATCGATGCTTATGGTGGAGCACAAAAGTTTTATCAAGACTGGTTCATCGGCGCCGTCAGCCCCCTGGGTTTTGTGCGTCAAAATGACAAGGGCAATTGGGTAAACTGGAACTACTATGATGACCTGTCGCTCTACAAGGCACTGAGGCCATTTATGGATGTGAAGTTAAAGTCACAGTATCAGCTCTGTAGCGAACCTAAAACGGCCGTTATTTTGGGTACCGGTAAAAATCACAAGTTTCTCACTGAAATAAACCATGAATTAGAGCTCTTTCAGAAACTAATTCCCCTGGAACATCCTCGCTACATCATGCAATACAAGCGTAAAAATCTTGATCACTATCTGGACAAATTTGTCACTACCTTAAGGTCTGCCAAACCTTCTTAACCTGGAACATTAGACCCATGTCTGAAATTCCGGAAGAATACATTCGCAAGATTATCCATATCGATATGGATGCCTTTTATGCTTCTGTGGAACAGCGAGATCATCCAGAACTTAAAGGCAAACCGGTGGCAGTTGGAGGCTCAAAAGAGCGAGGTGTAGTAGCAGCAGCCAGTTATGAAGCCCGGAGGTTTGGTGTGAAATCTGCCATGCCTTCTGCCCTGGCATACCGCAGCTGTCCGGAACTGATTTTTATACCACCTGATTTCGGCAAATACAAAGCCGTATCCCTAGAAATCCAGAGTATTTTTCATGAGTTTACAGATCTAGTAGAACCGCTTTCACTGGATGAAGCTTATCTGGACGTCACCCATTCAAAAGTTGCGATCCCTACCGCCACAAGAATAGCTAAAGAAATCAGAAAGAGAATACGGGCTAAAACTCAGCTTCATTCCTCTGCGGGCATCTCTATCAACAAATTTCTGGCAAAGGTTGCTTCAGATATGAATAAACCTAATGGTCAAAAGACTATTATGCCGGAGGACGTAATTCCCTTTCTGGAAGAACTACCGATTGAAAAGTTTTATGGTATTGGGCAAAAGACGGCTCAGAAAATGCACCACCTTGGAATTCATCACGGCATCGATCTCAAGCAATGGGATCAGGCTCTGCTCATAAGAGAGTTTGGTAAAGCCGGAGTGCATTATTACAACATCGTACGAGGATTATCTAAGAGTATAGTAAAACCTGATCGAACCAGAAAGTCCATTGGTGCAGAAAGAACTTTTGACCGTGATTTAGAATCTCTTGAGGAAGTTAAGACGGAACTATTGAAAATATTTGAAATACTGATGAGGAGAATAGAGCAAACCAAGGCCAAAGGAAAAACAATCACTTTAAAAATCAGGTATCACGACTTTGAGCAGCATACCCACAGCAGCACCTTATCTAGCTTCACCAATAAGGCAAATATTATTTGGAGCACTTCCCTTAACCTCCTGGGTCAAGTGCAAACTTCCAGAGCGGTCAGACTACTCGGCCTTACCTTATCAAACCTTCAGGACAGAGAAAACGTCACCCCTTCTCAACTTACCCTTAAGTTTTAAATAAGTTCACAATGGGTGTTAATTACTGCCCTCTATCCTGCCATCCACAGGTTGACAATAGCTTAACTTTGCCTAAATTCTCCATGCTTAATGAAACACTGTGTGGCCGTAGTAATGGGCGGCTTTTCTTCCGAATATGATATTTCCATCGCCTCAGGAAATATGGTCTACAATAGTCTTAGTCGCCAGCTCTTTAAACCTTATCGGGTTATCATCAGCAAAGAGGATTGGTATGTATTAACGGATAATGAAGAGCAGTTCAGTATCAATCGCCAGGATTTCTCATGTACCATGGGCACCGAGGAAATTAAGTTTGAAGCAGTTTTTAACGCGGTGCATGGATCGCCCGGAGAGGATGGCCCCCTGGCCTCATATTTTCAGCTGATAGGACTGGCACAAACTGCCTCTAACCAATTTGCTTCCGCCTTAAGCTTTAGTAAGCTCGAGTGTAATCTGGTGGTAAAAGAATATGGTGTAACCATCCCGGAAGCCTTCTACCTGCAACCTGATGATAGTTTTGAAGTAGAAGAAATAATAGAAAAAGTGGGACTACCCTGTTTTGTAAAACCCAGTAGAAGTGGTTCAAGTATAGGTGTCACAAAAGTATCCGGCAAGAACCAAATGCTTCCAGCAATTGAGAAGGCGTTTAAAGTGGATGGCCAAGTGATAATAGAAACCATGATATCCGGGGTGGAGACAGCCTGCGCCGTTAGCAATCATTCAGGTGAGGTTAAGGCCTTTGCGGTAACTGACATTGTACCACAAAATGACTTTTTCGATTACGAGAGCAAGTACAGTGGATTGTCGGAAGAAATTACTCCGGCAAGAATAGATTCCGGCACCTATCAGCAAATAATGGAGGAAAGCGAGTACATTTATAGCAAGCTTCAATTGAATGGTCTGGCCAGAGTAGACTACATCGTTAGTGAAAATGGAGTACCTTTCTTTATTGAAGTGAATACAGTTCCCGGCTTTAGTGCGGAAAGCATTCTTCCCAAGCAGATTGAATATTGTGGCTTGAGCTTGGGGGAGGTATTTGATCAATGCTTACTAAAAACAATAAATAATAAGTAATGAAGGTGGCCGTATTCCCAGGCTCATTTGACCCAATTACCCTGGGACATTTTGACATTGTTGCACGCGCAATACCGCTTTTTGATCAAATCATTGTAGCTGTAGGTGAGAACAGCAATAAGAAGTACATGTTTAGTTTGCAGCAGCGCATTAACTGGATAAAATCTTGTTTTGAAAACCATGATTCCATTAAAGTAGATACCTATACTGGCTTAACCGTTGATTATTGTGAACAGCAAAAGGCTAATTTTATTCTCAGAGGGCTTCGAAATGCGGCCGACTTTGAATTTGAGAAGGCCATCGCCCAGGCCAACCAAAAGTTAAAACCAAATCTGGAAACCGTCTTTCTTCTCACCGCCCCGGATTTGTCATTTATCAGTTCCAGCATTGTTAGGGATATTATCCGCAATGGTGGCGATTACACGAAATTTTTACCTCCAGCCGTAAAAATTTAAGACTCTGCTTGAGACTGTAGTAAATTCTTGATTATCAAAACAATATTAGGGTAAGAATTGTCAAACACCGACTCTAATTGTGCTAAAGGACACCAAATTACCTCAGTGATGTCTTCCTCAATTTGAGGTTTGGGTTCAGGTACTCCCTCCACTTTCATATGAAACCAAAATGTTTTCTTTATAATGTTTTGATCACCCAGGCGATAGGTATGATAGGTGTCGCTAATTCTTCCCGTAATCATGGGCTTTTGTATGGCACACTCCTCCATTACTTCGCGAATAGCGCCCTGCTCAGGATCCTCTCCTTTCTCCAACTTTCCTTTTGGCAAGTCCCATTTACCAAGCCGGTATATTAACAATACTTCACCCCTGGAGTTAGTTACTAATCCTCCCGCCGCTTCTATAAGTTTAAATAAGCTTATCCATGCCTGCCAGAGTTCACTTAGGTTTGCATGAGATATCACATAATGCCTTGTTTTTGAAGTATTTATCAACTTTTGATAAATGTCAAATAGTTGATTCCTACTCTTATACATCACTGCTTTAGCATCATGTTTATTGGTAAAGCTTACCGAAGATTCCTTGATGAAAACTTTATACATTTGAATCCATGATTGTGAATGAAAATACAGCCCTGGAAGTAGCTGGCAAACTGCTACAAATTAAGGCAATAAAACTTCAACCAGATGAGCCTTTCACCTGGGCAAGTGGCTGGAAGAGCCCGATATATTGTGATAACAGAATCATTCTGAGTCATGCAGCAGTCAGGTCTTATATAAAGGAACAACTGACCCTATTGATTAAGGAGCGCTACCCTAATTGTAATCTTATAGCTGGTGTTGCCACCGGGGCCATTGCCATGGGAGTTTTAGTGGCTCAGGAATTAGAGTTGCCATTCGTTTATGTTCGACCGCAACCCAAGAGTCACGGTAGGAAAAATCAAATTGAAGGAGCGCTGCCGGAACATTCAAAAGCTGTGGTTATTGAGGATTTGATCAGCACCGGAGGATCTAGCCTTAAAGCGGTGGATGCTTTACAAACTGCAGGAGCACTGGTGTTGGGAATGGCGGCCGTATTCACCTACGGGTTCCCCATAGCTTCCCAAAACTTTGAACAGGCGGGTTGTAAGCTTCATACTCTAAGTGACTACCCGCATTTGCTTAACCAAGTTCAAGAAACCGGTGCTATAGACCATGAAACATTTAATACACTCCAGGAGTGGCGGAGAGATCCATCAACCTGGCTAGCAGACGTTTAAGAATATGACTAGATTAGAATCAAAAACGGTTAGCATCGACAAATCCGCACAAGAATTATATGCAGAGTTATCCCATCTGGAAAATTTTAAAGCCTATATGCCAGACTCGGTCACCAGTTTTTATGCGGATGAATCGTCTTTCAAGTTTGGATTAAAGGGAATGCCGGAAGTAAGACTGGTAATGGATGAAGTCAGAAAGCCGGAGCTGATAAAACTTAAATCGGCCAGCAGCAAAATAGACTTCAGCCTTGCAGCCAACATCAATAGTATTAATGAGCATAGTTCCGAACTGAAATTTGATTTTGAAGGAAAATTCAACCCGATGTTAAAGATGATGGTAGAACGTCCGCTTAAAACCTTTATGGAAGAGCTCATCGATAAGATCGCGGACCATTAAAGTAGAAAGCCTATCTCTTTAAACTGAAATTTACGGTTTTGCCCATTCCATTTGGTATGGAGCAATCCATTAGAGCCTACCTCGATTATCTCCACACTCCCTTTTCTGCCATCCACCACGGCTTTCACATTCCTTTTATAGCCATATAAATATTGATGATACTGATCCACAATAGATTGCGGATTTGAAAGCAACAGATCAAACCTTTGATTTATTCTATACAAAAGCTGCTCTCGAATGTAATTTAGATCCACACTCCTACCCAAAACCTGTCGGATTGAACAAGCCGGCATGTTTAGGTTCAAAGGAAATTCCCTCTGGTTAACATTGATTCCGATTCCGACGACCGCTTTTTGAAGATTTCGCTCAGCAATGGTATTCTCCATTAATACTCCTGCAACCTTGCGACCGTTAAAGAGTATATCATTCGGC
The DNA here is from genome assembly GCA_965229445.1 of Owenweeksia sp. Lineage (GTDB taxonomy): Bacteria > Bacteroidota > Bacteroidia > Flavobacteriales > Schleiferiaceae > Owenweeksia. The sequence continues at coordinate 839,785 of OZ245876.1, read as the reverse complement.
CATTTTAGTAGAAATCCCTTATGCAGCTCGTTGAGCATATCCAATATTGACAGACAAACTGACATATTGAGAAGAAAATATTCTTGTGCATCCAGCGATTCTGGTCTAAATAAGACACTAATCAATAAATTTTGCCCCGCATCAGCAAACCAGGTATTGCCAACTTGTCCGCGGCCTGATGTTTGATATTCGGAGCACACATAATAGCCATGAGGAATTTCACAGCTATTAATCAAGTTTTTGAGGTAGTCATTGGTGGAAGACACAGAACCCAATAATCGTCCCTCAGAACCTATTGGTAAATTATTATTAGTTGGTTGTACCGACATAGCGAACAAAAATAAGCGTCACCTTGTATATTTCTTACTTTTACAAGGCGCTCAACAGTGTTAGATGGATATAAGCAAAGCTCGAGAATCATACCCTGAATTGGTCAACGCCATAATTGAAGGGATGGAAAATGTTAAAGCCCAAGACATCAGTGTATTAAATCTTCAGATGCTTGAAAACGCTGTCTGTGATTTCTTCGTTATATGTTCGGGCAACTCGGATACACAGGTGAAGGCAATCTGCGATCGTGTGGAAAAGGAAGTGCGTGAAAGGCTGAAGGAAAAGCCCTGGCATATTGAAGGAATGGAAAGTGCAGACTGGGTTTTATTGGATTATGTATCGACCGTTGCACATGTATTTAAGCCAGACTCCCGTGAATTTTATGACTTGGAGAGTTTATGGGGAGACGCGGAAATAGTAATGCTTGAAGAAAATCTTTGATTTCAAAGAATTAGATGGAAAACCAGGATAAGAAGCAGTTAGACAAACTCAAGGAGCAGTTCTCAAAAGGAAATAAACGCTCTGGAGGTAAAAAACCAAATGGCCCGAATCGGAAATTTAATTTCTATTGGATTTACGCGGCCATATTTTTAGCCTTTATTGGCATTCAGATCGTAGGTAGCCTCAACAACAATGTGGAGCCCACCAATTTTAGCGAATTTGAAGAAATGCTGACGGATGGCGATGTGCGTAAGATTACCATTGTCAATGAAAGGGAAATTCAAGTATTCATTAAGTCTGATGCGCTCAAAGAGAAAGAACGTTACGAGGACATTCGTGATAAAGGCTTTGGAAGTGGCGCTAATTCGAGGCCTCATTTCACCTTTGAGATGCCTTTTGAGGCATTCAACAGCAATCTCAAGGAAGTATATGAAAACAACCCTGGGATAGTTGAAGAAAAACCTATCGTTACCTACGAGGAAAAGAAAGATTACTGGGGGGATATTCTCGCCTGGACCTTTCCGTTTATCCTGATGATAGCCATCTGGATATTTATAATGCGCCGTATGAGTGGCGGTGCAGGGGGCGCCGGAGCGCAAATCTTCAATATTGGAAAATCCAAAGCGCAACTTTTTGACAAAAACACCAATGTCAAAGTTACCTTCAAGGATGTAGCCGGACTAGAAGGTGCAAAAGAGGAGATTCAGGAAATAGTTTACTTCCTTAAAGATCCTGAGCGCTATACTTCACTAGGAGGTAAGATTCCAAAAGGCGCATTGCTGATAGGCCCTCCAGGGACAGGTAAAACCCTACTTGCCAAGGCAGTAGCAGGAGAAGCGAAGGTGCCTTTCTTCTCCTTGTCGGGATCTGATTTTGTAGAAATGTTTGTGGGTGTTGGTGCCTCCAGAGTGAGAGATCTCTTCAAGCAAGCCAAAGAAAAATCACCATCGATCATTTTTATTGATGAGATTGATGCTATAGGAAGGGCAAGAGGTAAGCAAAATTTCAGTGGAGGCAATGACGAAAGAGAAAACACGCTTAATCAATTACTTACGGAGATGGATGGTTTTGCTACGAATGAACATGTAATTGTTCTGGCGGCAACCAACCGCGCCGATGTGCTGGATCGAGCTTTGATGAGAGCCGGGCGTTTTGATCGGCAAATTCACGTAGATCTACCAGACCTCAACGAAAGGAAAGAAATTTTTAAAGTTCACTTGAAGCCCTTGAAGCTAGCTGCGAGTGTGGATGTAGAATTCCTGGCTAAACAAACCCCCGGATTTTCAGGCGCTGATATTGCGAATGTTTGTAATGAATCAGCCTTGGTTGCGGCTCGCAAGAATAAAAAAGCCATTGATCAACAAGACTTTGTGGATGCAGTTGACCGCATTGTTGGTGGACTGGAGAAAAAAAATAAAATCATCACTCCTGAAGAGAAGAAAACCATTGCTTTTCACGAGGCCGGTCATGCAACCATCAGTTGGATGCTTGAGCATGCTGCTCCATTGGTGAAGGTAACCATAGTTCCTCGTGGCAGGTCGCTGGGTGCGGCCTGGTATCTCCCTGAAGAACGCCAACTGACCAATACGGAGCAAATACTGGACGAAATGTGCGCAGCGCTGGGCGGACGAGCGGCTGAAGAGATTATGTTTGGTAAGATTTCAACAGGCGCATTGAGCGATTTGGAAAAGGTTACCAAGCAAGCCCGAGCCATGGTTACTGTATATGGTCTCAATGAGAAGATAGGAAACATCACCTACTACGATAGTCAAGGCGGTGATGACTATGGTTTCAATAAACCGTATAGCGAAAAAACGGCTGAAATTATTGATGAGGAAATCAGCAAAATAGTTGAGGCTCAATACATAAGAGCGAAGGACTTATTAACAACAAGCAAAGAAAAACTTACAGAGCTGGCAGACCTCCTCCTGGAAAAAGAGGTTATTTTTAAGGAAAATCTGGAGGAGATTTTTGGAAAACGGCCCTGGCATAAGGAAGAGTCCCTCAAAGATGATTCGGAAACTGGCTCAGCAGAGAAGAACGGTAGTCCTGTAGAACCAACAAGTGAAACATCATCAGAGAAGGAATCTACTTCCGAGCAAGAGCAGGAATAGTTTTTTTGATCACCTCCTAAAACTCGTGATCTATAGGGATGTCGGAAGCCAAAAAGCCTAACGGCCTGTGGGGAAAACTTAAGACCGCTCTGAGTGGTAAACCCTCTGAAAAACCACTGGAGGAAAAAGGTAAGGGGCTCTACTCTCCCCAGAAATCCGAACCTGTAGATCTGCTCTTCGTCAAGAAATTTACTGCTTCAGGTGGAAAGTTCCTTTACTGTGAAAAGGAATCAGACGCCTATGACTTTATCGCTGAAATCACGAAAGAATCTGCTCTACACCGCCTGTACTGTGATGACCCCAATATACGCTCAATATTGAGCAAGGCTGGATTCCGGGATCTTGCAGAGCACGTAGAAAGGGCAGACGCCTTTTGTTCCACCTGTGAGTATCTGGTTTCATTTAACGGCGGAATCATGATAACGGCACGGCAAACTAAGGGTAAGAAACTCAGTGAACTACCTGAAACCTTTATCACCTTCGCGCGCACTAGTCAGATAGTTCCTAATCTAAGATCTGCTTTAACCGGAATACGTACCAAATATCAATCTGAAATTCCCTCTCAAATAACGACTATTAAAGGGCCGATTGAAGGGTCTGAACCAGATGAAGCTGATAGTAAACTGTGCAAAAAGGAGATTTATCTCCTCTTGGTAGAAGATCAGGTCTGATGTCTAATTTACTCACCAGAGCGGCCAGCGGCTTTATATATGTGATTGCCATTCTGTCTTCCTGCTTTGGAGGAGCCCTTACTCAAATTGCTCTGGCGTCCATCATTACCGCATTTGCTGTGTTAGAATGGATGAGATTTGGGAATCACCGCGTTCATTGGGCTACTTCCATCCTTATTATGTTTGCTATATTCCTTTCCATATACACCTTCAGCGGGGTCTTTGCGGTGAGTTATCTTACTATGGAGGTTTGTCGAGGTCTCTTGGCATTAAGTTTCATAGCGATCTTTTTGATACAGGCTTTCAGAAGAGATTCAAATCCCGGTAAACTATTTCACACCTCCTTTGCGCTCTTGTACATCGGAGTACCCATGATTGTTTTACCCATGGTTGGATACTGGCAAGGTGAAGAATACCCTTGGTTATTGGCATCTGTGTTTATTTTGATCTGGTGCAATGATAGCTTCGCCTATTTAGTTGGAAGTGCGATTGGTAAAAACAAAATATTCCCCAGAATATCTCCAAATAAAACATGGGAAGGATTTATTGGTGGAGTGACAGGCACCGTTTTAGCAGCTAGCATTTTTAACTATTTTCTTCCAGATTTATCTTTCTCAGAATGGTTAGGATTAGCAGGAGTGGTATTAATATTTGGCACTCTGGGTGACTTATTTGAATCCGCGGTTAAACGCAGCTACGATCTTAAGGACAGCGGCAAATTTATGCCAGGCCATGGCGGGATACTGGATAGAATTGACAGCCTTCTCTTCGCCTTACCACTGGCCTATTTCTATCTGCGAGTAATTGAAAATCTACCATCATGATCAAAATACATCGAGAAGGAAGAAAGATACTGTTCAGGGCTCTCCTTATACTGGGGATTATTAATATTGTCCTATTCTATTTCATTGAAATTGAATGGATTGAAAACCTATCACTAATTGTCTCGCTAATATTGTACCTACTGGTTTTACAGTTTTTTCGCAATCCGAAGCGCCACTTTCAATTGGATAACAACAAGGTATTGGCTCCGGCTGATGGAAAGATCGTAGTTATAGAAGAAATTGAGGAAGGAGAATATTTTAAGGACAAGCGAGTACAAATTAGCATTTTCATGTCGCCTTTAAATGTACATGTAAACAGATACCCTATTACCGGCGTGGTAACATATGCCAAGTATCATCCTGGAGCCTACCTGGTAGCCTGGCATCCCAAATCGAGTTTGTTAAACGAACGAACCAGCGTAGTAATACAATCACCCGGAGGAACAGAAGTTATGTACAAACAAATTGCCGGTGCCCTGGCTAGACGTATTATCATGTACGCAAAAGAGGGACTTAAGGTGATGCAGGGAAGGGATTCCGGGTTTATCAGGTTTGGATCAAGGGTGGATATTATCCTACCTACGGATGCCAAAATACTTGTTAAAGTCGGTGATAAGGCGCGTGGTGGAGAACAAGTATTGGCAGAGTTAAAGTAAATTGCATATGGATACATTAGTAATCATGTCAGACAAAGCACTTCAGGAAGAATTCGAAAAGTACGTGGATTTGGGCAATAAGATGCCACCACAAACAGCAGACAATATGCTGATCGCTTACGGTTTTTTTAAACAGGCTACGGTAGGAGACAACCATGAAGTGCGTCCTCAGGAATCTTCAAATGTGATCAAAACTTTTAAGCATGATGCGTGGAAACGCCTGGAGGGCATGCCCATGAAGGAGGCCAAGCTCAAGTATATAGACTTGATCAAGAGGTTACTTGAGGATGCGGGAGATTAACCTGTGACTAAAACTACCCCCTAGCAACCTCCTAAACAACCTTTGAGGTTTACTAAACCTCAAAGGTTGTTTAAGTTAAAGCGATGGTCTAACACGCTGAATTGTCATACCATCTTCTTCTCACTGGCCAAGAAGATTAAACTTTGATCGATTTATGATATTAGTATTCAGGGACTTTTGATAGGGTCGTACGCACTGTTTCGGTAACTTTCCTTGTGGCGATATCTGCCTTTGATTTGCGTAAAACAATAATTAACTTTAGGTATTGCTATCGATAAATACGTCGAAAGCTAGATATACTTTTTCCTGAAATATACCGTGATCACCTATTCATGGATTATGCATTGTGTATTTTAACACCGTTGTGCATCCTGTTTAAGCGCTTCGATAATAATGCGGGTAATGAATTATTAACCTTATACTCGTCTTTCCATTAACAAAGAGCCACAGGACTAATTGGTGCAGAGCTAGATTGCCATTCTTAGGTGAATTAATAAGCTATTGATGAGTACAAGAAAATTATTGATTGCAACCTTTACTTACGTTATAGGATTGCTTATCGTTTTGACAACATTGTTTCGCAGTCCTACAAGTTATGTGAATATCAGCTTGGGTGTGCTATTTATAGTGATAGCATGGACGATATGTCTGTTAGATACAACCCGACAAAAGCCATTCAATCCTTTGTGGTTTTGGTTTATCTTTTTCATCGGGGCAGTTGGGATTCCAGCTTATTTGCTAAGTGTGGTGGAATGGAGAAAAAAAGAGGAAAATGGTAATCTAGTTTGAATCAAACTACAAATTACTGATTGCTAAATACTTAAAATAAAGTTCCCTTAATTAATTTTAACTACCGAGAGTTGAGTAGGCGGCCATTCCCATATTCAGTCACTTCTCTCCGCAACCCATTTCAGTGCTAGTTTCAGCTGATCTTCACGACTTAGCTCAGAGTTATCCAAAAGCATTGCGTCATCTGTGCGTGTTAACGGGCTATCTTCCCTTGTACTGTCTATATGGTCGCGTTTTCTTAGGTTCTCGGCCACCTCTTCATGGCTAATATCTAGTCCACGAGCGGTCAACTCTTTCCATCTTCGATGTATTCGTATCTCCTCAGAAGCAGTTACAAAGATCTTGAGTTCGGCATCAGGTAAAACTACGGTTCCAATATCCCTACCATCCATTACAATACCCTTGTAACCGGCCATATCTTGCTGCTGTTGAACCAAGAACCTCCTTACCTCACTGATGGCCGCTACCGGACTAACAAATCTTGCCACTTCCATTCGACGGATTGCCGGTTCCGCGTTCACTCCATTTAAATGCACTTGAAATGCCTTGGCTTCAAGGTTCCACTCAAAATTGATTTTGATTTCCTTTAGTGATTCAATTAGTCGTTCATTGTCCAATCTATCATTTGAGATGATTCCATGTTCAATGGCATAAAGCGTTACCGCACGATACATTGCCCCGGAATCTATATATCGATATCCCAACTTTTTGGCCAGCTCTCTGGCAAGCGTGCTTTTGCCAGTAGAAGAAAATCCATCGATGGCAATATTAATCTTGCGAGACATTCTTTTTGCTGAAATCACCCAAACTGGTGGTTATGCTAAAATGATTGGCTGCACCGGCAACATGGTACATATTGCGAGCGTAGTTCACTCTGAATTTTGAAATTCGAATTCCAAGGCCAACAGAGAATCCGGCTGAAGTTCTTCGAGTATCCAGGTTCAATTCCTGTCTTTTTCGGAAGTTATAGCCAAACTGGATATTGAATGCTTTGGTGGGAGCAAACTCTAGGCCCAATACCATATGACGAAGAAGGTTGTTTATCATTCCAGGAGAGTTGTCTTCCACCTCCCCGGTAAGTTGGTTTACCACAAGATACCTAGGATCCTTATATCTGAGGTCAAATGTCTCCAACTGCTCAAAGGTAATCTGCCAACGCAATGGTAGGTGTTCAAATCGATTCGAAATACCGAATTGTAGTTCAAATGGGAGCTTTTCCCGTTGGTCCTCATAGGGTGTGAACTGAAATCCAATATTCTTGGCTACTAGTGCCAGAACAATTCGCTTGCTGGGAATCTGATAGGTGGCAGCCAAGTCTAAAGCCATGCCGCTAGAGCTTAAGGCATCAAATTGCGAATAAATATATTTCAGATTTCCGCCAAAACTCCAATTGCTGTCGAGTTGATACCCATAACCCACATTCACCGCTAACTCTGATGCGGAAAATTGGCCAAGATCCACGCCGATCACATCCCGCCGATCAAAATCACCATAATCCAGATAGCGAAGACCGACATAAAAAGTACCAATACTATCATAATGCCTGGAATAACTGACATCACCCAAAGTGATATCACTTAAATAATCAATCATGCTGATGCTAACCTGATTATGCATGTCGGCATTTAGCAAGGCCGGGTTCCAAAGAGCAAAGTTCAGATCGGCTTCAGGATTAGCGATAGCATTGCCTCCCTGGCCAGCAACACGGGCAGACGGAACAATATTGAGAAATTGATAAACCGACCGCCCTCCAATTTGAGCTTGAAGGGAAAGGGTACAACCAAGAAAGACAACCAGAAGGAACCTCATGAAGCGAAAATATCACTTAGAACGCTGAGACGTACTAATAATTTCCCATTTAGCTTCACAAGTGTATCTTAATTAGTTTTAGCCTCTGCTTTCTTTGTTTTCGATGAAGTTACGTCAATGGGATTTTTAACCTTTTGTTGCGTTAGGCCCAGACTAATCACCTCCATCATATTATCTACAAAGTGAAATTTTAAGCCTCTTAGATAATCCTTCCGTATTTCTTCAATATCCTTCTGATTTTCGGAACTAAGGATAATCTCCTTAATATTTGCCCGTTTAGCGGCCAGAATTTTCTCCTTAATACCTCCTACCGGTAACACCCGGCCTCTTAAGGTAATTTCACCGGTCATAGCCATACGATTTTTCACTCTTCGCTGACTATACAATGATGCTAGTGAAGTTAGAATTGCGATCCCGGCCGATGGGCCATCTTTTGGCGTCGCGCCCTCAGGGAAATGAATATGAACATCCCACTCATCAAGCACATGCGGGTCAACACCAAACTCAGGGGCGTGGGCTTTGAGATAGGCCATGGCAATTACCGCTGACTCTTTCATGACATCCCCCAAGTTTCCGGTAACTGTTAGTTTTCCTCTACCCTTACTTAAGGAAGACTCAATAAAAAGGATTTCGCCACCAACGGGAGTCCAGGCCAACCCGGTCACTACCCCGGCAATTTCATTGCCCTGGTACTTGTCCCTGTTAAAGCGTTTGGGTCCCAGAATTTCAACTGCTCGTTCATTGGTGAGTTTCTTGGTGTACTCTTGATCCATGGCCACCTGACGTGCTGCATATCTCACCAACTTCGCCACGACCTTATCTAGACCACGCACTCCGGATTCTCTGGTATAATTCTCAACCACAAACTCCAGCACTTTCTTTCCGATGGTAAGATCTCCCTTTTTAAGCCCGTGCTCTTTTAATTGCTTTGGCAAAAGGTGGGTATTGGCAATCTCCACCTTCTCCTCTACCGTATATCCATTAATCTCAATAATCTCCATGCGATCGCGAAGGGCAGAAGGAATCGTTCTGAGGTTGTTAGCCGTGGCAATAAACATCACTTTGCTCAGGTCATAACCCATTTCAAGGTAGTTGTCATAGAATTCATTATTCTGCTCAGGATCAAGAACTTCCAGCATTGCTGAGGATGGATCCCCGTGACCGGCACTCATGGTGAGTTTATCTATTTCATCCAGAACAAATACGGGGTTTGAAGTGCCTACCTTCTTGATATTCTGGATCACTCTCCCTGGCATGGCGCCGATATAGGTTTTGCGATGACCACGGATTTCCGCTTCATCGCGCATACCACCTAGCGACATTCTCACATACTTCCTGCCGAGCGCTTCCGCAACAGATTTTCCAAGACTCGTTTTACCTACTCCCGGAGGACCATAAAGGCAGAGTATGGGAGATTTCATATCTCCTTTTAACTTCAAAACGGCCAGGTGCTCAATAATTCTTTGCTTTACCTTGTCGAGACCGTAATGATCACGATCCAGAATTTTCTGCGCCCGCTTCAGGTCAAAATGGTCTTCAGAATAATCCTCCCACGGCAAGTCTAACATGAACTCCAGATAGTTGCGCTGAATGCTAAATTCAGGAACCTGAGGATTCATTCGTTGTAGTTTCTTAAGCTCCTTTTCGAAGGTCTCTCCTACTGTCTCGGGCCACTTTTTTAGTCCTGCCAGCCGGCGCATTTCTTCAATTTCTTCTTCAGAACTATTGCCTCCCAGCTCCTCCTGGATTTGTTTCATTTGCTGGTGCAGAAAGTACTCTCGCTGCTGCTGGTCAAACTCCGTCTTTACTTTACTCTGGATTTCATTTTTCATTTCCAGCATCTTCAACTCATCGTGCAGATGCTGTAAAACCTTGTTGGCCCGGTCATCGATACTCTTGGTTTCTAACAATGCTTGCTTGCTGGCAACATCAAGATTCATGTTAGAAGAAATGAAATTCAACAGAAAAGTGCTGCTTTCGATGTTTTTCAAAGCAAATGCAGCCTCACTAGGGATATTTGGAGACTCCTGAATAATTTGAAGGGCAAGATCCTTAATGGAATCCATCAAGGCCGCAAATTTTTGATCCTTCTGATCTCCCATCGCATCATCAACCGCAGAAACCTCTGCCAACAGATAGGGATCTTCCTGCAAAAACTTATTTAAATGAAAGCGCTTTTTACCCTGAATAATGACGGTTGTGTTTCCATCAGGCATCTTAAACATGCGTATAATTCTGGCTACCGTACCAACCTTATAAACATCATTGATACCAGGGTCTTCATTCTCCGCATTGGTTTGACTAACCACGCCAATCAGGGATTTGCTCTTATTAGCTTGCTGAAGCAGTTTGATCGAACGATCTCTACCAGCAGTTATGGGAATCACCACCCCAGGAAAGAGTACCGTATTTCTTAAGGGTAAGATCGGAAGTGTATCAGGAATTTGCTCCTGCTCCATATTCTCTTCATCCTCATTTGTCATCAGAGGAATGAATTCTGTATCTTCAGTAATCAAGTTTTCAAGTGACAGACTGTCAAGTCCTGGGATATTTTTATACTTCATATTTCTTTCGCCTGGTAAGCCTTTCGCTTTTTTATTATCGAGCGCCTGAGAATTAAAATGCTGGAAAGTAGCGCTTTTGCAAGCTGGCTTAATTACTAGTCATTGTGTCAGACAGGAACTATATAACTCATTGTCGCCAATTAAAGTCAATAGCTATGCCAAAGGGCTAATTATGACTTAACACGCCACGGTGCTGTCATGTCAAAAACATGTTTTAGCACTTGGACTTCAGATTCAGAAAGTTCTCGTCCGCGTCGGGCCAAAACTCTTTTAGCCGTATCGATAGCCTTTTCAAACTTATATATCGAATATCCTCCGGAACCACCCCAACTAAAGGAAGGGATATAAGTTCTGGGAAATCCGCTGCCAAATATGTTGCACATAATACCCGTCACGGTACCCGTATTAAACATCGTATTTATGCCACACTTGGAGTGATCGCCCATAATCAAACCACAAAACTGCAAACCTGTTCTCTCAAAACTCTGCTGTGCATAACTCCAAACCCGAACTTCATCATAGTTGTTCTTCAGATTTGAATTGTTGGTATCAGCTCCCAGATTGCACCACTCCCCTATTACTGCATTGCCCAAATACCCATCGTGTCCTTTGTTGCTATACCCTATCAGAATTGAATTTCCAACTTCACCTCCCAATTTACACCAGGGACCCAGGGTGGTAGGCCCATATATTTTAGCGCCCATTTTTAACTGAGAATGGTCACCAACTGCGAGCCCTCCTCTTACCATCGCTCCTTCCATTACCAAAGAATCTTTCCCAAGATATACAGGTCCATCCAGAGTATTGAAGGTTGCATACTCAGCCCTGGCACCCTCTTCCAAAAAAATCCGATCACCAATAATATTGTTCGTATTGCTTATGGAAGCAGAGCTTCTTCCCCTGGTAAGTAAGGTGAAATCATTCTCTAATTCCTCAGCATTGCGAAGGAACAATTTCCACGGTCGATCAATAAAGTTAATCTCATCATCATATGGCACACATTCCATTTTATCCAAATTCTCCCATCCTCTAAAATCTCCAGATACCTTTTGAGCGATAACAATATTCTTATGCACCAGGGCTTGTCCGTCCTTAAGTTCTGTAACGACACCTGCCAATTGATCAGTAGCGCATACAGCGGCATTTATCATCAAATCAACAGAAGAACTTGTCGGATAAAGTTCAGACAGATACGCTGCCGTATCCCAGAAATATTCTGAGTCAATGCGACGTTCCCACTTTTCACGAAGCGTTAGTATTCCGGTTCTCAACTCTGAAACAGGACGAGTAAAACTCAAGGGATAAAGCTGCTGATGCAATTCGCGATCGTATAGTAGAATCTGCATGTGTGAATATTTAAATCAAAGTTAATGGGTGCAGGATCAAAAACATAAAAAAACCCCGAATCCGCTTTAGGCAGACCGGGGTTGAATGTATCGTTCTCAGAAAATTACTTCTTAAACTTAGAATAACGGTTGCGGAATTTATCAACTCTACCTGCAGAGTCAACCAATTTCATTTTACCGGTATAAAAGGGGTGCGAAGCAGCGGAAATTTCCATCTTTACCAGAGGATAGGTTTCTCCGTCTTTTTCAACTGTATCCTTGGTTTCAGCACAAGAGCGAGTGATAAATTCATCACCAGTACCCATGTCTTTAAAAACACAAAGACGATAATTATCTGGATGGATATCTTTTTTCATAATTCTTAGTTTCTTTGGCGTTAGGTTTTTGCCCAACTTTTAAAGGGCTGCAAAGATAGCAGAGTTTCCCGCAATAGACAAAACTTTAATAACAAAGAATTTAGCCCATTGAAATATCCCTGCAATGGTGTCGTTCTGATTGAGATGAGATACATTCTGATAATACTTTCCCTTCTTTCTCTGGTACTTTTTTCATGCCGTAGAGATGAACCGGTGGCCGGTAGTGGTGTGAAACTTGAGTTTTCTACCGATACACTTTTTCTGGATACGGTATTCTCTACTGTTGGGAGCAGCACCTATGTATTAAAGGTGTACAATCCTGATGAGAACAAGGTAATTATCGATGATATTTTCCTGGGTAGCGGTCAGACCAGCAGTTATAATATCAATGTAAACGGTAAAAGTGGTCAGCAATTTACCGATGTTGAAATCTTGGGGAAGGATAGCATTTATGTTTTTGTTGAAGTGAATAGCACGACTGGGAGCAAGGAATTTCTAAATGTGGATAGTTTGCTTTTCAGCAACAAAGGCATACGGCAGGACGTGAAGTTGGTCAGCCTGGTACGTGATGCCTATTTCCATTTCCCAAACAGATTTATTCAAATTGGGGGCACTTTCATTCCATATAGTGTCATTAATTGTAATGAAACCTGGATCGGTGATAAGCCGCATGTCATTTATGGTTATGCGGTAGTTGACAGCGGATGTGTGTTAAATATTAACACTGGAGCCAGAGTTCATTTCTACAATAATTCTGGCCTGTGGGTTTCCAATGGTGGTAGTTTACGAGTGGGAGATAATGCGGGAAATCCCGGTTCAGGAGATTCTGTCGTATTTTCAGGTGATAGATTGGAACCTTATTATGAAGATGTTCCCGGTCAATGGGGAGGAGCTTTGGGGGGTATATTCCTACAAGGCGGTAGCGTAAACAATTCCATTAGAAATGCGGTCATAAAAAATGCCACCACGGCTTTACGGTTAGATAGTACGCTCACCAAGAATCTCGATATTAGGTATAGTTACATTTTAAATTCTTCGAGAACGGCAATTTTTGGTGGTTATGGCAATATGGAAGCCCACTCACTGGTGGTGGCCAATGCCGGCTTACACTTGTTCTACGCCTTCGGAGGATCTTATGACTTCCGGCAATGCACCTTTGCCAACTACTGGAATTTGAGCACCCGCACCTCTGCCGGAGTAAGCCTAAGCAATTTTGTTGATTTGCAGGATGCTTCCGGAGCCATTGTACGTGTGGTAAGAGATTTGAATCAGGCCTATTTTGGAAATTGTATCATCAGTGGCAACAATCGTCAGGAACTGGCCATATTACAAGATCAAAGTGGAAGTTTGAGTTATAAGGTGGAAAATGCCATTCTCAAACTAGATTCAGATCCCGATGATCGGGGCTTTGACATCACCGACCCAACCTTCTTTGAAAATATAGTAGTAAATGGAGACCCTGGCTTTGCTGATACCGACGCCAATCGTTATGCCTTGGATAGTGTTTCTCAAGCTGTTGATCAGGGTAGTGGGGTGATAAGCATCGGGATTCCACTAGATATACTCGGCTTAAACCGAAATTTTAACGGGCAACCAGATCTGGGGGCATACGAGCGTCAGTTCTAGAAGATTGCCTTGCTAATTGATACGTTTATTCCGCCGTAGGTATCATTTGCACCGCGATGGTTAGGGTCTATAGCCAGAATCCCATCCAGATTATCAACTCCTGAATTATGTAAGGAAAGATCAAAGGTCAGGATAGTCTCGTATCCTAGTCTGAACTTCATGCCAAGGGCGCCAAAGAAATTGAAGGTAGTATAAGCATAAATCTGTGGCTCAAATTCTGGTGGATAAATATCCGCGGCCAAAGGATCTGGGTTATAGGCCAGATATCCTCCCCCTGCTCTCAGGAAAATTGAGAATTTTCTTTCATAATGAAACTTACCGAACTTGATAAGGTTTATCTCAAGGAAAGGATTTATCTGAAACATAGAGGTAGTGACTTCAAGACCCCGGGTCTGGTGGGTATGATTAATGTCATTTGCGTAGAAGGAACCATAACTGGCCAGCAGACCCATGCCAAACCAATCGTTGAAATGGCGTTTTGCGAAGACACTAAAGTTTGGCCTGGTTTCGGTTATCAGTGCAGAAACCGTAGTAGTGGTAGCAATGTCTCCCGAATAATTCATGGTTCCTACACCAAAGCCAAATTCCGTATAGGCCAACCTATTCTGTGCTTCAGCTGACATTGAAAATAGCAGACAAACCAATCCTGCACCTATGATATTTCTCAAGCTACGATTCATTTCTTATCCCGTAAAAATACAAACTTGTCATTTGATGAACTTTTGTCATCGTAATAATACGACTCTGTAATAAACGACTTCAAGGCTTCAGGATTGTCTATTCTGTTCCGCACCATGAAGTCTGCCATCATACCTCTCGCTTTTTTAGCGAAGAAACTTAGCACCCTATACTCACCATTGGAGTAATCCTTAAACTCCACGCTCAATATCGGATTTTTAAGCTTAGCCACTCTAATAGCTTCGAAATATTCATTGCTGGCCAAATTGACAATCAGTTGTTCCGAATCAATTTGTTCCTTAAAATACTTTTTCAACCGGTCACTCCAGAAGTGATACAAATCCTTTCGCCTCCCCACCGGCAATTTGGTACCCATCTCCAGACGATAGGGCTTAATAAGATCAGTAGGCCTTAATACTCCATAAAGTCCTGACAGTATTTTCAAGTGTTCTGCAGCGTAGTTCATGTCCGCTTCAGACCATTTTTGAGCTTGCATACCCAGGTAAACATCGCCTTTAAAACACAGGGCTGCCTGTCTGGTATCCGTTTGATGATCCGGATTCCAATCCTGATTTCGTTGAAAATTTTGAGCCGCTAGTTGAACACTAATGTTTTGTAGTTCTCGCAATTTCTTGCGAGATAAGGATCTCAATTTGCGATTTACCCTGGCCGCATCCTCCACAAAATAGGGAATGCTTTCAGGACCAATTGATTGGTCGCTATTAAAATCGAGGGTTTTAGCTGGGGAGATTACCGCTATCATATGCTATAAATGAAAAGTGCCCCAAAAATGAGGCACTGATTCAATATATTCAAATTAAGTGGAAAGTATATCTTATTCAGATACTAGCATATTGCGTTCTTCAATTTTCCACTGCTGATAATTTTGCATACGATTGTCGGCATAAACCAGTTCATATAAATACTCACCATCATCCGACCATACAAACCATTTTCCGTCTTTCTTACCATCCTTGTAGTTGGCCTCAACGTGGACTGAACCGTCACGATAGTACTCAACCCAACTTCCAGCGGGCACATTATTGATAAAGCTTCCCTTTTCACGCAGCGTACCATCCTCAAAATATCGTTCAACATAAACGGTATTTCCATCCACCGTATAAACATCCTCCGGTTGTTGGGCATAGGCTCCAAATCCTACCAGAAGTATCATCATCACTAGCATTACGCGTTTCATAACCGCACTCTTTAATTGAGTAACAAATATATAACATAGGATTCATTTTTCCTAAACTTATAGTTAACACTAGCTTAACATTAGCAAGGATAACTCCCACATCTATCTTATTGTCAAATAATTATAGATTAACATTACAGTAATAGTGACAATAAAAAAGCCACCCGGAAGGTGGCTCTATAGGTAAGTACTTAACTTGATTAATCTTCCTGAAGAAAAGGATAACGATAATCAATCGGCGACACAAAATTCTCCTTGATTGATCTCGGGCTAGTCCATCTGATTAAATTCCAGACCGATCCTGCCTTGTCGTTCGTTCCGGATGCTCTTCCTCCTCCAAAAGGTTGTTGGCCAACAACGGCTCCGGTAGGTTTATCATTGATATAAAAATTACCAGCAGCATGGCGCAGACGCTTGGTAAGATCTGCTATCACAGCACGATCTTTTGAGAAGATTGCACCAGTTAATCCATAAGGGGAGGTTGAATTGACCAAATCAACCGTTTCATCATATTTTGCATCATCATATACATAAATACTCAAGAGCGGGCCAAACAATTCCTCCTGCATGGTCACATACCTGGGGTCTTCAACTCTGATTACGGTTGGTTCCACAAACCATCCTTTACTCTTATCATAATTTCCTCCGGCTACAATTTCCACACCCTCATCCTTTTTAGCTCGGTCAATAAATCCGGCCAACTTGTCAAATGAACGTTCATGGATAACCGCATTAATAAAATTGGTGAAGTCTCTTGGAGTACCCATATGAAAGCTCCCTAGCTGAGAACAGAGTTCTTTTTTAACCGCAGGCCACATACTGGATGGGATATAAGCGCGTGATGCCGCACTACATTTTTGTCCCTGATATTCGAATGCTCCGCGAGACAATGCCGTAGCTACCTGTACGGCATCGGCATTTGGATGAGCAAACACAAAGTCTTTCCCGCCGGTTTCTCCCACAATGCGAGGATAAGTTTTGTACTTGCTAATGTTAGCGCCTATGGTATTCCACATACTCTGGAAAACCGAAGTACTCCCCGTGAAATGCAATCCCGCAAAATCTGGATGATTGAAAATGATGTCTGTAGTTTCAGAGGAATTGGTGAAAATCATATTGATCACTCCATCTGGCATACCGGCTTCTTCAAAGACTTCCATGAGCACATGAGCGGAGTAAATCTGATTCTTGGATGGTTTCCACACCACTGTATTACCCATCAAAGCCATACTTGCTGGCAGGTTACCGGCTATGGCTGTGAAATTAAATGGGGTAACGGCGAAGGTGAAGCCTTCCAATGGACGGTACTCCATACGGTTCCAGATATTCGGAGAAGACTCGGGTTGATCTTCATAAATCTGAAGCATAAACTGCACGTTGAACCTCAGAAAGTCAATCATTTCACAGGCGGCATCGATTTCTGCCTGATAAATATTTTTACCCTGATTGATCATTGTTGCCGCATTTATTCTTGCCCGATAAGGACCCGCGAGCAGATCTGCTGCCTTGAGAAAAATAGCCGCTCTGCTTTCCCATGGCATGGATTCCCAATCTTCCTTGGCATCCAAAGAAGCATTGATTGCCTGATGAACGTGATCTGCAGTTCCCAGATGAAATGATCCGACATTATGCTGGTGATCATGGGGAGGTATTACCCTTTCGGTATTGCCCGTGGAAATACGTTCACCATTGATAACCATGGGAATATCCAGTTGCTCATTCCACATCTTGTCGTAAGTCTCCTGTACTTCCTTGCGCTCCGGAGATCCCGGTGCATAATTTAGAACCGGTTCATTCACCGCTAGAGGTAATTCATATGATCCTTTGGCCATGATCTTATTTTTTTCTTGAGTTTATTAAGGAGCACAAAATTAGGTTAAAGTGCTGGAGAAACAAGTGATTATAGAACAAAGAAAACTTGCAGCAACCGATTAAGAGCATGGGGGATAAACTGGAAAATGCAATTGATCCGAGCAAGCATGTTTTTGTGCATTTGAGACGATCTAAAGATCACAGGTAGCCTTAATTGCTATATTTGAAAAATCCTCATTAAAGAAATATTTATGAAAAATCTAGTTTTTGGAATTCTAATAGGCCTTGGCAGTGTACTACTCACCGCAGCTTATGTTAATCAAGAAAATATTGTATCTGAAGATTCGGGTACTATTGCTACCATCCATGTGGTGGAAAAGGCCACCAGAGTGATTATCAGAACAACTGTGAATGGCGAGGAAACCAGTAAGGCAGTTAATATTGATGCAGGTTATGTTGAAGAGGAAGATATGGTGAATTTCCAACCCGTATTGGACGAATTGAACAAGTTAAGGGCTCAAGGCTATGAGCTTCAAAGCTCTTCATTAGCTTCAATTACCTTCGGCAGAAGCTCCAATATGCGTCCTTATCACTCCTTCATCTTTGTTAAAAAATAGAAAAGGGCCGGCAATGCCGGCTCTTTCATATTTTTCTTACAAATCTTTCATTAGCCTCCAAAACGGTATCCGACTCCGATACCAAAACGAAAATCAAAGGCAGGCAGTTCATTCAAGCCAGTGGTGAATGTATCAACATCTGGTATTTCCGGATCATAAGAGTAATTATTGATTAAATAACGACCCAGGCCACCAAATGTTTCGAAGACCAGACCTGAACGGGTTACCCATTTATATCCGGTGAGGATTCCAATGGCCAAACCGGTATTCTTCATATCTGAAGTTACAGTATTCGTCCCATCAGAATAGGTGTACCAATCTTCACCTGTAGCACTGCGATATCGCAGATATGCACCGGCAAAGTAACCAGAGGCATCTTCATCCGGGTTAAAATAATAACGGAATTCAGGGGTGATGGAAAAAGATCGGTAGTCATTATCCGTGTTAACTAACGCACCTGAGGTGAAATAATTCATTCCCAGGAGGAATCCCATTTCTTCAGTTACGTATTCGTACTGAAGACCAAATGAGCCTACAAATAGTCCTAAAACATTTGTTTTTGCTTCGTGCTGTGCCGAAGCCTTAAATTGAAAAACTCCAAACACTATTAGAGCAAGGAGAAATAGCTTATTGATTTTCATTAGAGATGATTTTGGATTTTAGTTATGATTCTTTGAGCATAGCAAGTATAACAAAAAACTATTGGCATGATATAAGGTCACAGATGTTTATCATGATCCGAGTCAGAAATTTCAGCAGCGCTCTACTAAGCTTATTAATATTAACCTCTGATAATCAGGCGACCATGGTGAAGTTCCATGGGTTTAATTCAGCAATCTGAATTATAGCTTACGGTCAAATATGCATCAACAATATCGCACGCCTTAATGATGAGATTCCATATTCCTTATATACTCAAAATTAGTACAGAACCTGATCTCTGGTAAAGATAAAAAGATCGCATTGTCGGAACCAAAATCTAATTAAAATCTGGCTTCTAATCTTGGGTAGGATTATTTTTGATCGCGTTTATCTATCGCGATCCGAACGATATTCATCAATTTTCCATCCGGTGATAAGACTAAGCCTGAGAGGTACTTTTTGGTCCAGGCTCCAGTATCAATATACCAGGCGTTTTCTTTTACATTAAAGTGGGGTTTATGCCCTTCAACAATGGAATGCCCTTTTACCTGAACTTTTCCCACATTTTTCAAAGGCCCTTTATTAAAAAGTACGCCTTTGGCAGACCGAATTTTATATGGATCCTTATTTCCTTTAGCAATACCCGCGTGGGTGATGAGAATATACTCATTCTCCCACTTCAGGGGTAAGGATTGTAGCCACTTTTTAAGCTTCTTGAGGTTAAGCTTACTGTTCTTAAAATCAGCGCGCAAACTACTAGCGGGATTCTTTAAAAACGGACGTTTAATAGACTGAATGAGAAACTGCTCGTGGTTTCCCCGCAGCATGATAACACGATCGGGATACTTCGCGGAAAGCTTCATCCAATAAGATACGCACTTCACTGAGTTAGGCCCCTTATTGACCAGATCCCCAACCTGAATCAATACGGTTGTCTTTGGATCCCAGTGCTCCTTAACAAGCTTCTTAAGGGTGTAGGAACAACCATGCACATCACCAATAATAAGGAGATCCTTTGGCTGTTTCACCGAATTGGTCTAGCTATTCAACATCACAGGCATTACCAGCATCAATACGTCTTCACCTTCTTCCATAGAATCTGCCGGAATGATTAAACCAGCCCGGTTAGGAGCGGACATCTCAAGACTTATAATATCCGATTCCAGATTAGACAACATTTCGACCAAAAAACGACTATTGAAACCTATTTCCATATCCTCTCCCTGATAACTGCAGGTAAGTCTTTCGTGGGCCTTATTGGCAAAATCTAAATCCTCTGCTGACACCTGAAGTTCTGATCCCGCGATCTTCAACCTCACTTGATGAGTAGTTTTATTGCTAAAAATAGCCACCCGTTTTACAGAGCTGAGGAAAGCCTGGCGGTCAATTTCCATCTTATTGGGATTGTCTTTCGGGATAACTGCCTCATAATTAGGGTATTTGCCATCTATCAAACGACAGGTGAGAACCACATTCTCAAATTCAAATCTGGCATTGGTCTCATTATAATTAATGGTCACCTCCTCTCCCATACTGGCCAGGGTAGACTTCAGAATATTGAGGGGTTTTCTTGGCATAATAAACTCGGCCGCCTTGTCGGTCTTCTGGTCATTCCTCCTATATCGCACCAGTTTGTGTGCGTCGGTTGCCACAAAAGTGAGATTATCCGAATGAAATTGGAAAAATACACCAGACATCACCGGACGAAGCTCATCATTACCGGCAGCAAAGAGCGTTTTAGTTATGGCATTGCCAAGGATTTCTGCCGGCAGGGTAGTGCTACTCACATCTTCCATCTCCGGAAGCTTGGGAAACTCATCACCCTCAACAAAGGCTAACGAATACTTCCCATAGTCAGAACTCATCTCCACATTCCTCTCCTTTTCATCGATGATAAAAGTTACAGGTTGTTCCGGCAGGGCCTTTAAGCCATCCAAAAGCAACCTGGCCGGAATGGCAGCCAGACCCTGATCTTCACTATCTACCTCAAGTGTGGCACTAATGGTAGTTTCTAGATCGCTGGCCGTTACCTTGAGCTCCTTCCCATTGAGAACGAAAAGAATATTATCTAGAATGGCAAGCGTGTTGTTGGTATTTAACACACTACCTACTATCTGTAACTGTTTTAGTAAGGCGCCGCTGGAAACGATAAACTTCATGGAACTAGTGGAATTTGAATTACGGTAAGCGGTTAATTTGACCAACAAATATAGATTGATTGATCCGCCTTCTCAGCTGAAATTTCTCAATTGTTTTTAACAATATCAGGGTAAGGACAAATCATCGGCGCTCACTAGGACATTGCGGAGACCGTAGTACTGCACCAGCACCATTTGCTCATCGTTTATGAACGCATGCAGACGATCAGGATCATACTCTGGTGCCTCGGCTTCCGGGTCATACGCCTCTTCTGGCCCTTTAATTTTGAAAGCTTTGAGTACAATTGATTCTGAATCATTTACAACCTCCAGTTCAAATACTGGCGTATGTGCCAACAGAGAGTCTCTTCTGGCATAAATGGGATCGGAAGGAATAATAGCTCCTTCATACCTCATCCGGCTTACAGCTACCAGAAACTGCTTAATTTTAATGGGGTCTGGACTAATTAGATCCCCAGTTTGAATACGGGATAGCGCAAAATCTTCTGAACCATGTACACGTAGGTTAAAAGATGCCTCCATTGAATCAGGGTAATGCACCCTAACCTCTTTTATTGACCTGGGATCCATATCGGTAATAATCCGTTCGTACCACAGATAAGGTTCGGCAAAAAAGCGGGTAGACAGGAACCCGTTGAAGCCTGGTATGTGAACCGCATAGGGCGCATTGGCCCCTTCGATCATCATATAGGTGCCCATCTCATCCTGGGCATCGGTACCCACAATGATCGTCTTCAGATGTTCACCATTCTGATATAGTTCGACGGTAGTGCCATAAACGCTCATCCTTTTCAATACCGTTTCCTTCATTCGTTCAGGAATGAAATTTCTCAATTGCATTCGGTTAAGCGTCATGAGAATCGTTTCAATCGCATCCGGTCGAGCAGGGTGTTTGCCCTCTACCATCCATCCATTTTCAGTGCGTACCAGCTCTACTTTAGCCGGCGATTTATCATACAATACAATGCGGTCAATAGCAGCAGTATCCTCCACATAGAATGCATACTCCTCTTTTAAATCTTCCAGCGTCGAGTCTTGATCTCTATCCATCATCAACCACAAACTTATCGCGGCAAGCAGCATAATTATTACGGCATAAACAACAGTGGTTCTCTTCATCTTCAGGCGAATCGTCTTTTTCTATTCAAGATATATAGCAGTCCGAATATCAGTATCACGGCAATGGGTAAAAACATATTGAGCAACTGCCAATAAAGCTTGTTGCCCTTAATGCGAGAAACATCGAGCAACCTTATTTGCAGTTCTCTTGATCGTATGGCTATTAGACCTGAATCATCCAAAAGGTAGTCTACGGCATTGAGCATAAATTCACTGTTTCCATATTGTGCACCGGTAAACTGATCAAAACCAAGCGCTAAGGGTGTACCTTTCGGAATATCGGGGTTTAGAATATTTAATTGATTTCGAATAATATCACCGTCTGCCACAACGATTTGCTGAGTGGGTTTACTCTTCTCTAATAGTTTTATTGGCTCACCCGACTCTTCTCTCGGCACTACCCTATTTTTAAAGGCAGACTCAAATTCTCCTTCCAGCAACAAGGCAACGGGAATGTTTTGTTGGTTAAAATACTGTTCTGGAGGCAATTCGTAAAGCTTTTGTAGTTTAACGATGTGCGGTGTTGCAATGGTCCGGGAGTAGGGTGATGAACGCATCAAAAATGTTTTCTTGATGCCAGGACTAATAATCGTATCTACAGACGAAGGGAATTCCAATTTTATGGCGTTAACATCCTTGGCCACCGGATGTTTAACCTGAGGCATTATCATGGGAAAATAGATCCAGGGATAGGTACGGCGGGTATCCGACACGCCGGCTGACACTCTATCCACTACTAGATTGGTATTGATTCTTGCGCCGTAACGAAATAGCATATCATCAATATTCAGCCGGTCATATATTGGGAAAGACATGAATTGAGACCTGGCTGACAAGCTGTCCATACTGGCTTCAACTGCATCAATTAACCACAAAACTTTGCCCCCGGTCATCACGTATTGATCCAGGAGAAATTTATCCAGATCCGTGAATGGTTTTTTTGGTTTGGCAATTACTACGGCATCGAATCGGTTTAATCTTCGCTGTTGATCGGTAATGCTGAGAGACTCTCCGGTAGAATCAGAACGAAACTCACGAAGATTGAATCTATCCACATTGTAATTGAGGGAAAGGCTTCGTGCAAAATCCAAAATGTGTTCTGGCGTAAGTTCCCCATGCCCTTGAAGAAAAGCCAGGTAAGGCTTGTCTGTTCTCACCAAACTGCGAATAGCATTGGCCAACTTATACTCTAGGTTTTGTACAGAAGCATTAATCTGCCGTTCTGGACTTGCACCTAGTTGATCTATGAGTAGGTTTACCGGAACCTCATCATCGCCCAGGTTGAGTACTGCCCCGGGGAAAACGCGTTGCACAGATTGCCCACCAGAGTTATTCTCAAGAAGTTCGTAATACTTCAATCCCTTGTATTGAAGTTGCTCAAACACCTCTTGATTGACCTTGGCATCTGAGGATCCTGCAGGATTGATGAACTCGTACTGAATACCAGGATTATAAGCTCTGAACTCATCTAACATTTGTTTGGTTTCACGGCGCAACCTTTGAAATCCAGCAGGAAAGTCGCCTTCCAGGTAAACTTTTACATAAATCTGATCCTCGAAGCTCTCCAATAAGTCGATAGTAACATCAGATAAACTAAAGCGCTTTTCTGATGTAAGGTCTATTCGGAAGAAGCTGAGGCTGGCAATAAAATTGATCAGCAACACGATTATCAGCAACATTCCAAAACCAACTATATCTCTTCTTCTGCGGCTATTCATTACCATTTTCTGCTTTGAAGAACTAATCGAGTGGCCAGACTAAAAATGGCGATTAAACTGATAAAGTATATCAGATCTCTGCTATCAATTACGCCACGGCTCATAGAGTTATAATGTTCATTCATACCCAGTTCTAAAACAAACAGATCAGCATTACCAATGAAATTGAGATTGGCGAGTTGATCAAAACCCATGTAGGTTAACAGACAAAGCAGAAGGCCCACCAGAAAGGCCACTATTTGATTGCTGGTAATGGAAGATGCAAAGAGTCCGATGCTTACATAACCAGCGGCCAGAAACAATAAACCAATATAAGAGCCAAAACTGCCACCACTATCTATATTTCCAATCGGATTTCCGAGCTGGTAAACAGATACATAGTAAATAAGGGTCGGTAAAATGGCTAGAATTACCAGCGTCAAAGCCGCTAAAAACTTGGCCAATATGATCTGTAAATCGGTTATGGGTCTGGTCAACAATAACTCCATGGTTCCCGTGCGTTTCTCATCGGCCATCATCCTCATGGTAATTGCCGGCACCAAAAAGAGGAATACCCAAGGTGAGATAATAAAAAGATTCTCGATACTGGCGTAGGAACCCTCAAGGATATTAAACAAACCTGGAAATAGCCACAGTACTATTCCATTCACAGCCAGGTAAATTACGATCACCAGATAACCGGTGACAGAATTTAGAAAGCTACTGATTTCCTTGAGCATCAATGCCCACATAGTCATAGTTTTTCCAATTGATTTAGACTCCAGGCCTCCGGACGATCCGAAAACAAGCTTTTAGTATAAGCCCATACTTCTTTGAAAAGCTGCGAATTTCGGTATTTCTCAAGATCATCATCCGTGCGCCACCAACTATAAGTGAAGAAAACGTTTGGCCTGGCTTCTTGTTGTAAAAGTTCAAGGTGTTGACAGCCCTCAAAATTTCGAATTTGATCTTTATTCTTTTGAAAATTCAGTTTAAAATCTTTAACCCGATCTTCCTGAAAGGTCATTTTAACAATTCTAATAATCATTCAAATTCTACAGTTATGCTATTCTGGACCTCAACACCCAACAAACTATTGGCACCGTTAAACTCCTTGCCTCGGGCACCGCTCAAAGCTATTTCTAATAAATTCTGAGCATTGAACAATGCTAAAATACTGCCAACTGCCACCTCGTGATAATGTTTACTTAATTGCTTAACTCTTTGATTTCGAGGTAGTAAAATTGTAAACCCTCTGTCTTGACCCACCTCTTTGAATTGCTTCCTGGTAATATTACTAATAAGATTTCCAAAGTTATCGATGTACATCACTGTGCCCAAGATACTAGACTTATCACTGGCCACACGAGGACGTGGCAAAGTCTTTTGCTGAATCTCTGATACTTCCCTTCCCAATACTTCCAACTTGCCTCCATTGGCTATAAACCCTGCGGCCTTGGCCAAAACATCATGCGAAGGAAAGAGACTCTCCCCGCTCTTCAGATCTATTTCCACAATCTTGCTAATCCTTTTATCTGGATTTATCATTCCCAGGATGCCATTATCCGCAACCAGGAAATAATGGCCATCTATCTCAGCGCCAAGGAGTTTACGATTCGGGGAAATTTCTCCAAAGGCAATGAGGTGCACTGTTCCTTTGGGAAAACTGGCATAGCTGTTCCGAAGAATAAAAGCTACCTGAAAATAATTACCCGGCTCCACATGGTGACTTATATCTGTAAGGATGTGCCCTTCCGCCTCCCGGTACAGCGCTCCCCTCAATGCCGGAA
The DNA here is from genome assembly GCA_965229445.1 of Owenweeksia sp. Classification (GTDB taxonomy): domain Bacteria; phylum Bacteroidota; class Bacteroidia; order Flavobacteriales; family Schleiferiaceae; genus Owenweeksia. The sequence goes on along the minus strand of OZ245876.1, from coordinate 814,246 downwards.
GGTAGGGATCGGTTGTTCCATAATCGCTAGTAAGGGTAATCAGAGCCATCTTTTCGATTGTATTAAGGTGCTGAAAAACACGCCTTAATTCTTGTTACTTTAGCGGTCAAAATTATTAATAATTAGTCGCCCTAATTTCAATAGTTTCCCACAACTTGATTGAACGTAAGATAAGCATTGAAAGTGCCGACCCGAGAGACATCTACGGCAGCAATAATAAGTTTCTCAACCTCATCAAAGCTCATTTTCCAGAATTGAAGATCACCGCTCGCGGCCATCAGTTGAAGGTAAATGGTGAGGAAGAACGCATAAGTGAGTTTGAGGAAAAGCTTGAAGAGATCATCGTACATCTGAATCGATATAATTCACTAAGCACGAATCAGCTGGAAAGAATTCTAAATGATGAAATGAGAATGGAGGAGAATGAAGGTGAGGACGTGATTCTTTTTGGTGTGAATGGCAATGCCATCAAAGCCAGGAGCATGAATCAGCGTGCTATGGTAAAGGCGATGTCAATTAATGATATGCTCTTTGCTATTGGGCCTGCTGGCACGGGAAAAACCTACACCGCGGTTGCCCTGGCTGTAAGAGCTTTGAAGAACAAAGAAGTAAAGCGCATTATTCTTACACGACCGGCAGTAGAAGCCGGAGAAAATCTGGGGTTTTTACCCGGTGATCTGAAGGAGAAGCTAGATCCTTATATGCAACCTCTTTACGATGCTTTACGAGATATGATTCCACCAGAAAAGCTGGCCTATTATCTTGAAACGGGGGTAATTCAAATTGCACCCTTGGCCTTTATGCGAGGTCGTACACTAGACCGGGCATTTGTAATTCTGGATGAAGCCCAGAATACGACCATTAGTCAGATGAGGATGTTTCTTACGCGCATGGGTGCGGATGCAAAGTTCATTATTACCGGTGATGCCCAACAAGTTGACCTGCCGAGAAAGCAAAGCTCCGGATTAACCATTGCAGATAGATTATTGAAGAAGGTTGATGGTATCAAGTTTATCTATCTCGATGAGCGAGATGTGATAAGACATGAGTTGGTGAAAAGAATTATTAAAGCCTACGAAGAAAACGACAAGCAGAAAACTGACCGAGAATGAAAGCATTGAAGGAAACCAACTTTCAATTACCGGGGCAAACCAATTTTTACCGGGGGAAAGTACGAGATGTATACAGTATTAATGAGGACCTGTTAGTTATGGTGGCCAGCGATCGCATTTCGGCTTTTGACGTGGTGCTGCCGAAAGGTATTCCTTTTAAAGGTCAGGTACTTAATCAAGTGGCTAATAAGTTTCTCGATTTAACGGCCGACATAGTACCAAATTGGAAAATCAGCACCCCGGATCCTATGGTCACTATTGGCAAAAAGGCTCGCCCTTACAAGGTTGAAATGGTCATTCGCGGTTATTTAACCGGGCATGCCTGGCGCACATACAGAAAGGGAGAAAGGATTCTTTGTGGGGTTACTATGCCTGAAGGTATGAAGGAACACGATGCATTTCCGAGTCCGATTATCACACCTGCCACCAAAGCGGAAGAAGGTCATGATGAAGATATTAGTCGTGAGCAGATAATTGCCCAGGGCATTGTCTCCGAGAAGGAATACCTCATTCTAGAGGATCTCACCTTAAAATTATATCAGCGAGGGCAAGAATTTGCCAGGAAACAGGGCTTGATTTTAGTGGACACCAAGTATGAATTTGGTAAAGATTCTCAAGGTGAAATTGTGCTCATTGATGAGATACATACCCCGGATAGCAGTCGTTATTTTTACCTTGATACTTTCGAAGAAAATCAGCGTAGAGGAATTCAACAGAAGCAGCTGAGTAAGGAATTCGTGAGGCAATGGCTTATTGAAAATGATTTTCAGGGTTTAGATGGTCAAACTGTACCTGCCATGAGTGATGAATTTGTGTCTAGCGTTTCCGATCGGTATATCGAATTATTCGAAAAGATCACCGGCGAAGCCTTCGTGAAGCATCCAAGTGAAAATCTTGAAAAAAGAATTCAGGAGAATGTTGAAGAGGCCTTAGCTTCTATCGCAGAATAAGGATCCGTATTTAGCCCATCAGGGTGAATTCTCCACTCAATATCCCCAATTTTAGCATTTCGGTATTTAGTTCCGATACTTTTATTGGCGTCATAGACTTCATGAGCCTATCATGATGAGCAACCTGGTCATTCAAGGAAAAGTAAAAATAACCACAAAGCATGGCATCCTTGACCACGAAGGCACACCGCTCGGTACTTTTGCGGCCTTTGCCTACAAATACTGCATCCTCGGGAAAGTTTTTTAGTAGCGATAGCAACTTAGCACGTGCCTCTTTCTTCTTGTAAGCACGACTAAACATGCGCAGGGATCTTCCTGCCATTTTACGATTAATGGCTTTAATTAACAGAGACTTACCTCCTGGCTTGTCAAGGCTTTCTATATAGAGTTTCGGTGTATCTGATTTGACTTCAGCGTAAACACCAATATCGAGTTTTTTGGAAGTGATGCGATTAAATGGCGGCCGAATTTGCTCCAACTCTTCATTCCTCTTAATCCTGCCAATCAGCCAATTCCCTACGGCCTCTGTGTGCAATGTTGTCACCAATTGTCTTAATTCCTGAGCCCGTTTTGTTTCAGTGATCAGCAATCGTGAAATAGATGATCTGATATTGTCTGACGCCCCCAGGTAAAGCGGATTGCCATCGGAGTCGTGTAAATAGAATAGACCGCGATTAAATTTCACCGACCTTAGAAGGTCCGTGACCTTATGCTTTTGATAATCAATATTCTGAATACGCTGACCGAGAATACTAATCTTCTTCTTATGATCTTTTTCCTGTAGAATAGCAAACAATTCCAGCGTCGCTCTGGCATCACTATCCGCGCGATGTTTGCTGGTACGATGAATTCCCAATTCATCACAAACCTTGTCCAGACCGTATGCCGGAAGACCAGGAATTAGCTCTTGAGCCAGTTCAATGGTATCTAGCGTTTTACGTTCATACTCATAACCCAATCTTGCGAATTCTTGTCTGAGCATGCGATAATCAAACTCCACATTGTGTCCTACCAGAACCGCACCCTCTGTGATTTCGATAAGTCGCTTGGCTATTTCATGAAAGCGCGGTGCCCGGGCAAGCATTTTATCCGTAATACCTGTCATTTTGCTCACAAACTTTTGTACTTGCCGATGTGGGTGAACCAGGCTAATAATCTGATCTACGATTTCATCACCATCATAACGATAAACCGCGATCTCCATGATCGCTTCCTTTCCGAAAGGACCTCCGGTTGATTCTATGTCAAGAACAGCATACATTGGGGCGAAGATAGTTAATGCATATAGCTATGACGGCCTGGAGGCACCTGCAAGAAATTCTCAAGAACCAAAAATGACCGGTATGGGGCGGGCTGCTTCTCATCCCTGAGCTTAACACCAAATCAATTTCTAAAGTTTAATGTGTATTGCGAGCCCCAAAAACCATCTGACCTACTCTGATCATATTAGAACCAGCCCTTATCGCGATCTTATAATCCCCACTCATACCCATAGAAAGTGTATTGAAATGCTCAAGTTTAGGGATGTGTTTAAGCGAATTATAGAATGTAGCCAGGCCTTCAAACTCGGCCTGCACCTGATCCGAGTTTTGCGTAAAAGTAGCCATACCCATTAGGCCACGTACGTTGATATTTGGATACAAAGAGACCAAGTCTTGACTTAAAAAATCTCTGGCCTCTTCAAAGCTGAAGCCAAATTTAGAATCCTCCCTGGCAATGTGAACTTGCAAAAGGCAGTCAATGCTCCGACCATGTTTTGCAGCCTCCTTATTCAGCTCCTTAAAGCGTTTGGGCTTATCCATACCATGAACCAGGTGCACAAAGGGAGCCATAAACTTGATTTTATTGCCCTGCACATGTCCAATCATATGCCATCTAATGTCTTTAGGCAATTGCTCATATTTAGAGGCCATTTCCTGAATTCGGTTTTCACCAAAATCACGATGACCTGCATTATAGGCCTGCAAAATATCATTTACTGATTTGGTCTTGCTCACGGCGATGAGGTTTACTTCAGCCGGAATGCTGGCTTTTAGACTTTTAAGATTTTCTGCAATGTCTATCGACATGGTCAAAGTTTTCAGAGATTATTAAAGAATCTAAAAAGAAGTATTAATCAAACAAGGAATAAATGGTAAGCCCACTGCGGAGCTTGGGTTCAATATAAGTACTCTTAGGAGGCATAGTAAGACCAGCATCAGCTACTTGCTTAATCTGCTCCACTGTAGCCGGATGCAAGGCAAATGCGAGATCGTAAGATCCTGAATCCACCTTTTCCTTTAAACCGGATAATCCTTCCGTGCCCGGTAAAAATCCTACCCTCTTGTCCGTTTTCAGGTTCTTAATATTGAATATAGGTTTCAAGATTAACTGACTAAGAATTTCTGCATCCAAATGACCTACCGGATGCTGGGGGTCAAAAGTTCCGGTTTTCGGCACTAGCTTATACCACTTCTTTCTGATATACATGCTAATTTCGTGGAGCATTTGAGGACGATAGGCACGTGCACCCAAAGGTTCTACCAAAAAGTTAGTCCTCAAAGCGGAAAGCAACTTAGCCGTTGATACTTCCTGGTCTTTCAGTTTTACCAATCGGTTGAAATCGTATACGCGCATATGGTCTTCTCCAATTAGAAAGGCCATAAAATACTGATGCGGCCCATTCTCAGCGCTTTTTCCACTTTGCTTGATCCTACTATTTAACAAGGCTGAACTGGAGCAACGGTGATGGCCATCGGCTATATAAAGAGCATCTTGTTGCTGGAATGTTTGAGTGATTTGCTTACAATCACGCTCCTCCTCGATTACCCATAGTTGATGCAGTACTTTGTCGGTGCTGGTAAATTCATACTCCGACCGCTGATCAATGTAGCGAGCAAGTAGCTTATTGAGTTTATGATCTTCCTGGTACGTTAGTAATACGGGCTCAGCATTAAAGCCGGTAGATTCAAGATAGTCTGTAAACATTTTCTCACGAAAGGTGATCGTCTTTTCATGCTTTTTGATGCGTCCTTCCAGATAGTCTTGTACGGATACCCCAGCTACAATACCCAGATACTCATTGCCTTCTTTAACTTGCCTGTAGAGATAATACGCAGGATTGGGATCGTTTGTTAGAATACCATCCTCCACAAATTGATCATAGGCTTCCTTTACATATCGGTAGCGAGCTTTTCCGTGCTTCAATTTCATCCCTTTAGTGGGATTAATGATGTGAAGAAAGGTAAATGGATTGTGGGCTAACTTGTTATGTAGTGTCTCCGGTCCGTACGTAAGATAAGACCTGGTAGCAACCAGATAGGCTTTATCTCTGGTAGGGCGAACGGCCTTGAATGGTTTTAGCGAAATCATGTGGCGAATTTAGGAAAGCCCCAAGATTGAGGACTCTTTATTTTGATGAGTTTAAATGCGACTTTGTAAGACTTGAAAGCAAGCTTTTAAGATGATTGCTGGTAAGGAGTAATATTTCAGGCATTGATTCTACTCAGTAGCATAGAGTCTGTAAAATTTGTTTGGTTTCTGTAAAACTTGGGGTGTTGATGAAGTTTTTGATTTGCTGGGACCCCACCCACCCCCATTCTCAATTTAGCAAATAGTACTTCGCTAACCAATCTACATTTGATGAGTATGGTCTTTGACGCCATGAACCAGTATATCGTTCATATAATTAGAACGGAGGTTCACCTAGGCAGTACCAATCTCCGTCAATCGCAAACTTATCTGTAACTTGATTTACCAATGATACATTTAATGTGAAAGCGGTTACAAGAAGTATTTACGGTGGGCCGGAGGTTCTGAATTTATCCGAACTTCCCAAACCGATTCCGGCAGACGATGAACTGCTGGTAAGAGTTCGTGCTACCACTGTTAATCGGACTGACTGTGCCATTTTAACCGGGAGTCCTCTCATTCAGCGCCTCTTTACGGGGCTAATAAAACCTTCCTGTCCCATACCGGGTACCGATTTTGCTGGAACCGTAGAGGACATTGGCAAAGAGGTGCGCAATTTTGATATTGGGGACCATATTTGGGGTTTTCACGATACCTGTTTGGCTAGCCAGGCACAATATCTGTGTATATCTGAAAAGCAACCGGTCTTAAAAATGATAAAAGGAATAGATCACGCTCAGGCGGTGGCCTGTGCAGAAGGGGCTCATTATGCTTACAATTGTATCAACAAAACGAAAATTAATCGCGGCGATAGGGTCTTAGTCAATGGCGCCACAGGTGCAATTGGATCGGCGGCACTCCAGATGTTAGTAGATCTGGGATGTGAAGTAACGGCAGTGGCAAGCTCCAGAAATTCAGAATTGGTAAGCATGCTGGGCGCGATTGAGATAATTGACTATGAAAAGGAGGATTTTACCCTTAAGGCCAGAGGTGGATACGATCTTATTATCGATGCGGTAGGCAAGAGCAGATTTAAGAATTGTAAAGCTTTGCTTAGAGATCATGGAGTATACATTTCTACCGAACTAGGACCTAGAAATGAAAACATTCTTCTAGCCTTGCGCAGTAAGTTTTCATCAGGTAAAAAAGTAATATTTCCTTTTCCCAGCGATATTCGCGGCAGTCTGAATTATATCCAGAATCTTTTGGAGAAAGGTAATTTTCAACCCGTTCTTGATCGCACTTATCCCATGGAAAATATCAGAGATGCATACCGATATGTACTTACAGGAATGAAGATTGGAAATGTAATCATCAGTTATGAATAACATCCGCTTCAGGCCTCGCTCCACAGAGGACTCTAAAAATATTTACCAATTAAATCAGTTGGCCTTCGGTGAGGCAGTGGAAGCCAACTTGGTTAATGACTTGTTCGAAGATAAGTCCGCTAAACCAATAATTTCATTTGTAGCTGAGCATGATCAAAAGATTGTAGGGTTTGTTCTGTTCACCAGAGTATATATAATGGATCAGGATGTACTCATGCATATACTTGCCCCCTTAGCTGTATCACCTCATTATCGTGGAATGGGTATAGGCGGGCATTTAATTAATCATGGTTTAGCGAGTCTTAAACAAATAGGATCTCAACTCAGTTTTGTTCTGGGTCATGAAAGCTACTATTCAAAATTTGGCTTTGAACCAAACGCAGCTCGCTTTAGACTTACAGCCCCCTTTCCCATTCCACCGCAATTTGCCGGCGCCTGGATGGTTCAGGAATTAAACTCGGGGGCATTGGCAAGGCTTGTAGGACAGATTCAATGTGCCGATTCTCTCAACAAAAAAGAGTACTGGCAGGAATGAGTTAGCTGCCAAGTAGCTGGTAATTTGCACGAACTATCCGCACCATCGTGATGCCTCTCAAACTTGGTGGATCTTCAAACTAATTCATGGTGATTTGCTACCAGGATCACCTTGGCTTTTTCCTGTTCACGCCACACATTTATCAGTCTTAGGTTTTCACTTTGTAAACAGCACTCTATCCGAGTGCACCAGCTTGCCCTCATGATAAAACTGAATAACATGAATACCCTTGGGTATGGATGAGACATCTATTCTGTTTTCATTAGGAACCAACTTCACCACAACCTGACCTACAGTATTTACCACGTGAACCTGGTCCACATTCAAATCAGCATTCCATTGAATGGATGTAGAAGCGGGGTTGGGATAGAAGGAGAAGGATTTTTGCTTGTTCTCAGATAGGCCTACGCCGCTGCTAGACAGGGCAAATTTATAGGCCGTAACCGGGGAGGTTTGATTCTGCCGATTGGTACCACCAAAGAAATACACATCATTCCCAATCACAAATGACCCTGGTGCCCAGCGACTTACCCCCGGATGAGACGGCAATTGGGTCCAGCTATCGTTGGTGTAGTCATACTGCCAAAACTCACCGGTAGGCATGAAGCTGTGATTATCGCCATCGCCACTCAACACATAGCCGTTTCCGTTGTGATCAAACTGGGTACCAGCTACTCTAGCCTCCCCGGGAAAATCATTAAGAATAACCCAATTATTAGTATTGGTATCCAGCTTAAACCAATCATCAAAGATGAAGGGACCACCGTGCCCCATGCCGGCAAACACCTGATTTCCCGCTACAAATTGAAAAGGATGGTGTCTTGCCAGTGCGGGAATATCGGGAAGGGAAGACCAGCTATTGGTAGCAATATCATAGACCCACCAATCTCGTAAATTTCCAGCAGCACCATCACCCAGACCCATGTATATTTTATCTTCTCGGGCTACCATAGCTGGATGTCTCCGACCAGCACAAGGACAGGAGGAAAGCTGAGTCCATTGACCATTGGCGGGATTAAAGCTCCATAAATCATTCAAATATTGACTAAGTGTAGCCCCGAAACCAAGGTAGCCCAGACCATTATAAGTAACTCCAATGGCAAAACTTCTGCCTAAACCAGGAAAATCAGGTAAGGCCGTCCAGCTATCAGTAAGGGGATCATACTCATGGAAATCTTTCGTGGGTTGGTCAAACACATTGCTACCCGTTACGGTATAACCCTTACCATCCAAACCCCAACCAACAGGGTGGTGATAACCAGCCGGGAAATTGGCAATTGGCGTCCAGCTCTGCGCTAGAGCAAATACAGGTGTAAAACATAGGGCAAATAAAAAATTTCTCACTTTAATTTGATTTTATAGGTATTGGCAGAATTTAGGGTAATTTCGAAATTAGGTTTTTTTTTCGCACCAGTTTTAGTGGTTTGCATAATTAAATGTTTTAACCAAGGTTACCGAACCTTTCTTCAGCGGTAGTAATACTGGTCTTTCCGTGGGGAACCGGCTTGCCACTTTGATCGAGATTCACAAATACCATTTTCTCGATACTAAGTATTCGATCACGGGTTAATTTGTTTCTCACCTCACATTTTAGCGTTATGGACGATTTACCAAATCCAGTAGCCGTAAATCCAAGCTCAATAATGTCTCCCTGACGGGGTGCATGAATAAATTCAATTTCTGAAATGTACTTCGTGACCACATGCTGATTATTTAGCTGCACGATAGCATAAATCACTGCCTCTTCGTCAATCCATGACAGCAACTTTCCTCCAAACAAGGTATTGTTGGGATTGAGATCTTCGGGTTTAACCCACCTTCGGGTATGGAATTTTAAAACCGCTTCGCTCATAAGATATTAATCCTTGGTTTCTAATTTAGGATGAATCATTCTGAACAAGGTAATGAGATAATTGTTTAACGAATAAGATGCCCAAAATCAAGCAATTACAAGTAAAGTAAGCGTATTCCTACTTTTGTAGTATATTTACACCCTGTTAATCAGATACTTAAGTATATTAATTGTTTGAAATGAGCACATTATCGAAAAATATTAGACGTTCAACCGGGTCAGCTTCGCCACAACCACTGGAAAAAGCTTAATTTGTGTCATGCTAGAGTACAGATAATCAATCAGAAACTTTAGTTTTGTGAAGATTAAGGATTATTGATGTCAGAGACATCAGGCCACTTAAAGACGAAGAACAATGTCAAAACCAACCGCAGCTACAGAAGAGAAAAAAGCCAAAACATTAATGTTGGTGGACGATAAAGAGGTATCAAACTTCATTATGAAGAAGAATATCGCAATTTACCTACCCTTAACCAAAGCGGTTGAATTCACCGATCCTGACCTGGCTCTTGCCAGTCTTGATGAGGTAAAACCAGACGTTATTTTTCTTGACCTGGGACTGCCGATGGTAGAAGATGGTTGGAATTTTCTTGACAGACTTGATGCCATGAATACTGATTATAAAGTGGTCATCCTAACCTCTTCCATCAGCAATGATGATTATGAAAAGGCAATGAGTTACCCCAACGTGATGAACTTTATCAGCAAACCAATATTCGGTGAAGAGCTTCAGTCCGTTTTCGAAGAACTGGATAGCCAACCCAATAGGAATTTACATTCGGTATAAGAATACTTAGATTGATTTTGATTGTTTAGGATATCCCGTCGAAGTTTGAGGGTCGGCGGGATTTTTTTTATCTATAAGCTTTTTTTAAGAATTCAACTTCAGTATTTTTCTAAAATCTCGTTCCACCGAGTTAATTAGAATCACTGCAATGAAGCAAAAACAATTGAAGGTATTTGTTCAAGAGCCTAAAAAAAAGGGCGATATGCCATTGATTGAAATCCCTCCTGATATCGCTGACTATTTTTTGGGTGATAAAAATAAAATGCGAATGATCATAAGATTTGATAATGGGTATGAATTTCATAGAGCCTTGATGAGAAATAAGGATGGCTTCTGTTACATGGTACTTGGTAAAACAACGCTTAAAGAAGCGAAGAAGAACCCCGGGTTCGAGGAACAAATAAGCCTCAGGGTAGACACCAGCGAATTTGGCATGCCCGTACCTGAGGAATTTGAAGAAGTATTAAGACAGGATGATGAAGGCAGGCAGCAGTTCATGGCGCTTAAACCAGGTTTAAAGAGAAGCTTCTTGTATTACATCAATACGGGAAAAACTGTGGATACACGGATTACAAGATCATTGAGACTAATAGAAAACCTCAAGAATGGATTCATTTCAGCGGGAAAGACCGATATGACGAATAGATCCTAATTGCGTAATCCATTCACATATTCAACCAAAAGCAAGCGCTCAGGCTCGGAAAGTCGTGCTTCAGAATGAATCCAGGTATAACTTTCCAGTGGCATTTCTCCACCCTTTACTTCTTCTACAATTTCCTCCAATTTGTGAGCGGCCTTTTCTTCACTATAACTTCCCCACTGAGAAAAGTCGAGGTGCTTCCTACCGTGTTCAACATGATCCCCAATCCAAAAAGAAAGCGGGGCAATTTTACTATACCACGGCCATTTAGATTGATGAGAATGGCAATCAAAACAGGCAGATTTTAAGATGGAATGAACCTCATCCGGAACTTCATAAACCTCTGCGAAAGTTTTGTTCTCATCAGGCTCATAGCTTTCTGGAAGCGCCGGTACAAACTGAATAACCACCAGAATGACCAAAATGGAAATTACTATTATCCTTTTGACTTTACTTAATCTATTAGTACTCATTTTCTAATTTTTATGCCAAGGATTTACGATGGAATACTGCAATAAATCGTAAAATTTATCCTTATAAATAAAACACTCTTTTAAATGACCTTCCTGCCTGAAACCCAATTTCTCCACAACCCTTTGTGATGCAAGATTATCGGGGGAAATCTGTGCATATAAGGTATGAAGATTGAGTTTCTTAAAAGCAAAATTTAACGCGTGAGCTGCCGCTTCTGATGCCAGCCCTTTCCGCCAATGGGGTTTGGAAACCGAGTAACCAAGTTCAGCTCTTTGATCTTTCCAGCTAATTTCCTTGATGGTCAATAATGCGGCATATGACTGGTCTGATTTCAGGTAGCCGGTCCATTGAACCATTTCGCCTTTCTCGCGACACTTCCGATAATACTCAAACCATGCCTCTTGTTTCTCAAGGGTATTCAGAGTCTCCAGTTTCATATTGGACCTGATCTCATCATCCGCAAGGTAGGTTGCGATATCCTTAAGATGTTCTGGTCTCACCAATTCAAAGCGCATTCGCTCACTTTCCAGATCCGTCAGTTGAGATTTTAACCCATCCATGGCTAAGCTTATGAAAATTGATTGAGAAGACCATCCGTCCTGTTCCTATTCAGATATTTAAGGGTATGATCATTGAAAATCTGTGGTTGTTCAACATTTACCACATGTCCGCAATTGGGAACCACAATTAGCTGTGCCGAGGGATGGTGTTCAACCAATTTGGTAATGGCTGGTAAAAACATATGGTCTTGCTCACCCATAAGGTATAAGGTTGGTACCCCAATATCATTTATTCTAAACCAGGAGAGTAAAGGATTGACCTGCGATGCTAAAGTGAACCATCTCTTGAACTCTTTTTGATAGAGCTTTTTAGCCTCATTGATAAAAAGCACTCGAGACTCTTTATGACTCTTGCGCGGCATAATAATCAGAGCGAAAAACTTATATAGCCATAGATAGGGCAACACCGATTTAAGCAATACCCCCAGACGCATCAAGAATTGCCCTCTAACATTAAGTTTCATGATTGCGCCGGCCAGTACCATGCTTTGGGTGCGATGAGGAAAGCGCTCTGTAATCTCTCTTATAATAATGGTACCCAACGATATACCAATGAAATGGGTCTTATCAATCTCCAGGTGATCCAGCACTTCTATCACCTCATCGCCAATGCTATCGAAGGTATAACTCTTCAGCTTTTCATTCAGATTCTCTTTAGACTTACCATGTCCTCGCAAATCCACTAAAAGCACATTAAAATGCTCTTTAAAGTCCCGAATCTGTTTATACCAGATGGCCATGCTACCTCCGGCACCGTGAACGAATGTGACCCAATCTTTGGCAGTTGGGTGCTGATAAGTGGAAAAATTTAGCACGGGCTAAAGATAATTAGTTGTCGCAATTCATTCACTCCTGGTGAAGCTTGCCACGATTGAGTCCTTATTCCCGTGTTAATTTTTCGATTATATCCCGGTGTTGAGGGAATTGCTTGATCAACTCGAGCCTTTTGGCCATTTCAAAATCTGCAAAATCAAAACCCGGGGCTACGGTGCACCCAGCAAGTGAGTATGACCCGGTGCCTGGGAGTACCCTTGAGGCAAACCAATTTCCCCCGGGCACCACATACTGCGGATTTTCGCCCTTGCTGATATTATTGCCAACTATGGTACGGATTAGCATTCCGTTAGCATCCAACTCAAAAAGCTCAATAGGTGATCCTAAATAGAAGTGCCACATTTCATCTTGCTTAATGCGATGGAAAGCAGAGAAATTTCCTGCAGTGAGAAGAAAGTAAATCCCGGTGGAGCAATTCCTTCTTCCCAAACCAGAGTATTCACTTAATATCATAGAGCGGTAGGTTTCCCGATAATAACCTCCTTCAGGGTGCGCTTGAAGATTGAGTTCTTTTATTAAGGAATTCATTTTCATCCAATAACCTTAAATCGCTCCCTCCTTAATCCTGTCTACTACCTCCGGATCAAGCAAGGTAGAAGTGTCTCCCAAATTAGATGTATCTCCTTCTGCCACTTTGCGAAGGATGCGACGCATAATTTTTCCAGACCGCGTTTTAGGAAGTCCGCTCACAAACTGAATTTTATCTGGTTTGGCAATTTTGCCTATCTGCTCTACCACGGCTTCCACTATTTCAGCCCTTAATTTTTCTTCATTATCCACTTCCCTGGAAGTGATCACATAAGCGTATATCGCCTGTCCTTTAACCGGATGAGGATAACCAACTACCGCACTTTCAGCTACCATAGTCTCCAGCGAGTTTATAGCATTTTCTATTTCTGCTGTTCCAAACCTATGACCACTGACGTTTATCACATCATCCACCCGGCCAATAATACGGTACATGCCATTCTCATCTCTTTTAGCACCGTCACCGGTGAAATAAAAACCCTTAAATGGTTTAAAGTAAGTATTACAGCATCTTTCATGATCACCATAGGTGGTTCTTAGCATGCTTGGCCAGGGAAATTTAATGGCCAGGTAACCTTCACTGCCATTTTCTTTTATCTCCTTCCCATCAGGATCCAATAACACCGGTTGAATTCCTGGCAAGGGATAGCCTGCATGCGCAGGCTTCATGGGTGACAAGTCACCAAGACCCGAAATCATAATGCCTCCGGTTTCCGTTTGCCACCAGGTATCCACCACCGGACATTTTTCTTTACCCACATGAATGTGATACCATTCCCAGGCTTCCGCATTGATCGGTTCACCAACTGAACCCAAAACTTTTAAAGAGTATAGGCCATAGCTTAAAACATGATCTTCGCCATGCGCCATAAGCGATCTAATAGCGGTGGGAGCGGTATAGAATTGATTTACCGCGTGCTTGTCTACCACCTGCCAGAATCTACCCGGACCAGGGTAGGTGGGTACCCCTTCAAACATTAGTGTTGTGGCGCCATTGAGAAGAGGCCCATATACAATATAGGTGTGTCCCGTAATCCAACCAATGTCAGCCGTGCACCAGTAAATATCGCTCTCCTCGTATTGAAATACATTGGCAAAGCTGTATCCCGCATACACCATATATCCCGCACACGTGTGTACCACTCCTTTTGGTTTACCGGTACTGCCAGAAGTATACAAGATAAACAACATGTCCTCTGCATTCATCACTTCAGCTTCACATAACTTATCCGCCTCGGTTTTCTCCTCATGAAGCCATAAATCCCGGTTATCTTTCATCAGAACATCCCAATTGGTTCGTTTGGAAACGAGCACATGTTCTACGCTAGGGCAACTTTTAAGAGCTTCATCCACTACCGCCTTTACAGGGATTTCCTTGGTGCCTCTATACAATCCATCCGAGGTGAGCACCATTTTGCATTGAGCATCATTAATTCTATCAGCCAGAGCTTGCGCAGAGAATCCTGCAAATACTACAGAGTGTACTGCACCTATGCGTGCACAGGCCAACACCGCAATGGCTAAATCCGGAATCATCGGCATATATAATGCCACCCGGTCGCCCTTTTTAATGCCGTACTTTTTCAGAATATTGGCATATTGGCAGACCTCTTCGAACAACTCCCGATAGGTTAATCGTACGGCCTTCTCCCTGGGATCATTAGGCTCCCAGATGATTGCCAATTTGTTACCGCGATCCTTTAAATGCCTATCCAGGCAATTGACCGTAATATTCAGCTGACCACCTTTAAACCACTGTATTGAGGGCGTTTCAAATTCCCACTCCAAAGTCTTGTCCCAGGTTTTGAACCATTGATAATAATTGGCTATACCCTCCCAAAATTTCTCGGGATGATCAAGGCTCTTTTGATATTGGTCATGATATTCTTCAATTGACTTTATCCTGAAAATGCTATTACTCATGCTCGGAAGAATTGATCTTGTTTGGTTTTCAAGATAAAAAAGGACTTGGGATTATTCTAATGGCTATGAATTATGTGGATGGTGCTCCATTAGGAGAAATAACACCCGCGGGAAGCTGGGTCTAATCAGCGCGTCGCCAGATTTACATTGCTATGATCAAAGTACTGCTTTCCAGGTGTCATAAATAAACTACCCCCGCTAAAAGCGAGGGTAGTTCATATCCCAAACTAAAAATCTCCTCACTAAAAAGGATACTTATTCTCTTCAATAATGTAACGGGCAATGCTTTTTCTTACTTCCTTCACATTAATAGGCCTCACCGGTTTGGTATAGCGTTTTAGACCCATAAGCATCATGCGTTGTTCATCGCCATCTACCATGCTGTAAATTGCCTCACGACCCTTGGTTCCTATGCATTCCGTAGCAAAATAAAGATTGAGACGAGCCATTTCAATCTGAAGTTTAACAGTTTCCTCACCTTTTAGATCCACTAATTTTTCAGCACGCAGCACGGCACTTTCCGCTGCATAAATCTGAATGAGCATATCAGCAGCATTCATGAGTAATTGTTGTTCCTTCTCTATTTCGGTTCCAAATTTTTCCACTGCCTTTCCCGCAACCATAAGCGCCGCCTTCTTAAGCTTCTGAAGAGCTTCCTTTTCTTCGGTAAAAAGTATGCTGTAATCCGGAGCATCGAAAGAAGGAATCTCCATAAGTTCATTAGCCACAGCCATGGCCGGAGTCATTAAATCGAGCTCACCTTTCAGGGCCTTTTTAAGGAGCATACCGACACTATGCATGCGATTGATCTCGTTTGTACCCTCATAAATACGAGTAATTCGGGCATCGCGATAAGCTGCTTCCATCGGGGCATCGGCACTATAACCCATGCCCCCAAACATCTGAACTCCTTCATCTACTACGTAGGCGTTAACCTCAGAGCCGAAGACCTTCAATAGCGCACACTCGATAGCAAATTCCTCAGCTCCCTTCAACTTTGCTTCACCTGAATCTACACCTGCCGCCAATAATCTTTGGATTTCATTCTCAATCTCCTGGCCAGCCCGGTACGTCGCACTTTCTGAAGCCCAAACCAAAGTAGCCATATCAGCCAGTTTTTGCTGCATGGCACCAAAGCTAGATAAAGCAACACCAAACTGCTTCCGTTCATTTGCATACTGTACCGCATTGGTAATGACATTGCGGTTAGCATCCAGGGTAGCCACGGCCAGTTTTATCCGGCCGTAGTTTAAGGCATTCATGGCAATCTTAAAGCCGCCGTTTCTTTCTCCCAGCAGGTTATCTGCCGGCACCTTAACATTATTAAAAAACACCTGACGAGTAGAGCTGGCTCTAATACCCATCTTATTTTCTTCCTCACCAAAACTTAATCCTTCAGTTGATCTCTCGACAATAAACCCAGTGAGATACTGGTCACTCTCAATTCTTGCAAAAACCACAAAGACATCGGCAAAACCAGCATTGGAAATCCAAATCTTTTGGCCATTTATTACGTAATTTCCGTCTTTGTCAAGCTCTGCTTTGGTCTTACCAGAGTTGGCATCGGAGCCTGCTCCTGGTTCTGTAAGACAATAGGCACCCATGTACTCACCCGATGAAAGCTTAGGCAAGTACTTTGACTTTTGTTCTTCTGTTCCGTAAAGTAAAATGGGCAACACCCCTATACCAGTATGAGCACCGTAGGCGGTGGACAAGGAGCCTGATATTCCAGAAATACGATCGCAAACCAGCATGGATGTATTGAAGTCCATGCCTAAGCCTCCGTATACTTCCGGAACGGTGATGCCAAGCATCCCCAACTCACCTAGCTTTTTCATCAGCTCTTCCGTGAACTGATAATCTTTTTGCTCAAAACGTTCACGGTGGGGTTTAACTTCCTTCTCCATAAATTCCAAGGTAGCCTGAGCCATCATCATTTGCTCTTCGCTAAAATCTTCAGGAATAAATATTTCCGATGCTTGCTGAGCCTTGATGAGAAATTCACCGCCTTTGATTCCTTGTTTGTCTGTAGAGGTATCCATAGTTTCTATAATTTCTTGCACGTCTGGTACGAGGTAAAGATACAAATATTTCTTATGCATGCATAGTATATTCGATAAAAAGCAAAAACTCCATTCTGGATCGACTAACGCATCAGTTTATGGGAATTATGGATGTTTGCTTAATTCAGGAAGAATCGAATTCCAAGGCCAAGCGTCCAGCGCGGTTCGGAATTAAAAAATAGCTTGTCGGCCTTCGCCTGATAAAGGGGTAAAGCATAACCAAAACGGGCCTCCATGCTTAATTTATCATTGAATTGAAAGCCAAGGCTTGGTTTAAAAAGAAAGTCGAATGAAACACTGCTTCGCTGAATATCAGGCGAATATATTGGCTGATAGATGGTGAAATTTGTGTTTAAACCAGCACCAAGGTCTCCATAAAATTTTCCAATCCTTCTTCTATAACTAAAGCTAACAGGCACTGAAAATCTACTGCTTACCTGAACGGCGGGACTAGGATGTTCAGTGTTTATTACAGTGGTATCAACACTCTTGTGATAGGAGGTATCAATTAAGATGGTAGAAGAAGTATCATACACATATTGGCCTTGATTGAGGCCAGTTATCACCCAGCTGGAATCTACCCAACTTACCGTATTGGTATCTACTACAGCGTGCATGGTAGTATCCACATTAGTAATTTTAGTCAGGTTGGTGTGGGCCTCTTCATACCATTGAGTGTAGCTCAGACCGGCTTGAAAGCGAAGGTTTTGAAGACTCCATTCTGCCTGTAGCTCAACTGAATAGGAATAAAACTCTTTATACCTATTCATCTTGCCATAATCTAGCATTAAAGCGGTAGAATTAAATCTCATCCTGCTGAACATATCCAATAATACGTCTGACTCTTCCTCTTCCTCATCCTCATCTCGTTCATCTTCAGAATCCGTCAAGACTTTTGAAGAATCTTCTTCATTGTAAACTCTTTGGTCAGATTCGGCCTTATCTTCCAAAATCTCCCTGTTTAAATCCTGGTTTTCGGAGGTTATCTCCTCTTCAGTGCCTGTCCCTTGTTTCCCGAGCTTTGATGGCCAGGAATCAGCGTCATCACTCCGCGCTATATTCTCACTCTCCGATAATTCTGACCTAACTTCATTCTCCTGCTTATCACTATTAAGGGCTGTGTTGCCCTTTGCTTCAACTGACGACTTATTTGACAAAGTGGATTGATTTATTTGTTCCATCTCGTCAATCTTCGCAGGTTTTTTACGATCAGCAAATTCCGCTTTTAGAGGCTCTGCGTTGTTTCCTGAAACATCTGATTGATTTCCCTCACCACCTCTGTCAGGATTTTCGCTAGAATTTGGACTGGATAATGCAGTGGAGCTTTTAAGTGGACTACTCTTGGCTACTATACTATTGCTTTCAGAATACTCTGAGCTTACTCTTGATTCGTATTCTGCGGATTCAGGCTTATCCTGATTGGTTCTTCTATCAATATTGGCCTCTTGATTTTGTTTTGATAACTGATCTTCAAGGTTTAAGAATAGAGATTTAGATGAACCATCATTCTGCCCGGTACTGTAGTCATTAGACAAAAACTTAGTAGAAGCCGGTTTTCTTTCCTGATAATACTCTACTGTTTGGTTGTTTTGATGATTGATCACCAAGGCAAATGACAAAGTACCTAAAACAGCTAGCAAACCAATCATCCAACCGAGCGTGCTGGAAGACCTGCCAGAGCCAAGCATGGGATCCCGATCCAACAGAGCCTCCATAGCCTGCCAGTCGCCAGGTTGCGGTTTAAACTCCGCACCTGATTGTTTATCTAATATTTTTCGCCATTTATTTGGCATTATACCTTAGACTTCTTCTTAATTCTAGCTTCTAATTCCGCACGTAGTTTCACTCTAGCTTTTTGCAGATAACGCTTACTGCTCCGTACTGATACGTCAAGTTGAGCAGCAATTTCCTCATGGGTATAGGATTCAAATTCAAATAGATTAAAAACAAATTTCTCTTCGCTGGTCAATAACCCCAGCATAGAGTCAACCTCCTCTTGCGATAGCTTCACAATAATGTCATTATATACCGGCTTAAAAGTCGCTTCCAAATGATCATAGTTATCAACTCCGTCCACCAAATCTTTGTACTTCTTGTGTTTTCGATATTCATCAATGCAGGTTCGAATCGTTATACTAGAAATCCAATTTTCCCAGCTTCGTGTTTGATCATAATCCTCTAGGTTTTGTAATACTTTAAGAAAGCTTTGATTTAGCACACTAACAGCATCCTCTCTGTGTTTAAAATATCGGATGCAGATTTTCATTAAACAGTTAAAGCTGGACCCATAAAGTTGACCCTGAGCAGAACGGTCATTCTTCAGGCATTGATCGATGATATCATCTAAGTTGTTGCTGGGCATGAGATCAATAGAGAACTCCTCCCGAATTACGGGGAGGAGTTCATACTAGTGTGTATTGGTCTCAATATCAACATTTCAAATTATTCGACCATTACCTTTTGAGTAGTCGTTCCAGCATCTGTTTGTATCTGTAACAGATATAGACCCGCATCACTCAACTCTAATAACACAGCTTCTGATTTTGCCTTATTGCCAGATACATTTTGCAACAATTGACCATTCATATTAAAAACATTCACGTCAAGTATGCGATGGGTTTCGCTCTTAACATAAATTAATCCACTTGATGGATTAGGAAATGCACCTACCATAGGTTCAGAAGCTATTTCTTCGACACCGATAGTAGCAGGATCTATTACTACCACGGTAAATCCTTTAAAGCTGGTTCCTTTGTAAACCAGATTGCCATTGGCATCAAAACCTAAGCTATCACAAAATGTATCTGTACAATTTGTCATAGGGTCAATCACGGTTAAACAAATATTATATATGCCGGTATCGCTGTACGAATGCATCGGGTATTGACCAGAAGAAGTAGTTCCATCACCCCAATCCCAAATGTAATTGAGCGGGTTTGTAGCGGTTCCGCCGGTGGATAAATTCCATAATACCACGTTACCTGCAAAATTGATTGAGTTTACAGAGTCTACAGTCCAAAGCGCTCTGCAATTCCCCGGAGTTCCTCCCCCGGAATTAAGGGAGTCACAAACCATAGTTAATGGACCACAAAAGTCTTGATAGAAGCAATAGCTTGATGCGCCTGCCGGGATTTGGATGGTATCAAAAATCGGCCCCTGAAAAGTAAGACCTCCATCAAAACTTACCGAGTGCGCCACTTGTGCTCCTCCTCCGATCGAATCAACCAGGTTGTAGAGTTTCAGGTAAGATCCGGCACCAGCTCTTAACTCGTCCGCCACGCTGGTGCAATGATGCGGATAACAATTAATCCCTAATGCGACCAGAATGCTATCATTAGGTACGGTGACCACGGCTATTCCGGATACATAGTTTCCATTACAATCGTAGGCTCCTACAGCAATGGTGTCCCCGATGGATGTTGTCTTATTGTAAATGGCAACAGTACCAAATACACTTTGTCCTGTAAAAGATGAAAATTGCGCGCCTCGGTGACTTTGATCGGTATCTGTATCAAAGAATACTCTCAACCCTGGTCCGGCTCCTGGTACTGAGGCAATTATGGTGGCACTTCCAGCTGGCTGAGCGGACATGACACCAGCGATAAGACAAAAGATAATAAGTAATCGATTTTTCATTTTTATGAGTTTTAGTTATAGTCCTCTAATTATTAGTACGAAATGAATAATACAAGAGGGACAGGGCAAAGAAAAAAAAATGATTTCGCGAAAATCAGGAAGCTTGTTAAAGGGACTGTTAAAGTAGAGCCAAAGTAATAACAACCTCAAAGGTTTAGTAAACCTTTGAGGTTGTATTCATTGCTCGTCCGACCCTAATTATTTACCGAAAAATGAATTTCTATTTACAGAACAATAAAACACACAAACCCATTAGCCTGTCTCATCAATTATTGTTTTGAAATACCAATTCTTCTAGGCAACTTGAATTCTTAGTATCGAATTTGCATCCAGTTCCATTCTGGCATAGGGATAGCTATGCTCTCCTCCATTGCAAGAAAGTTAATGGTGGTCATATCTAGTGGTGTTATTGCTCATTCGCCTGGGGTGCGAATACATCGCTACACCACAGCTGGAGCGACTATCAAGCGGAGTGTAGGTATCCCAGGGCTGAACCTTTGAGGTTTACTAAACCTCAAAGGTTGGGTTAAGATATGTTTAGGAGATCAATTCGTACACCCCAGCTGCACCCTGACCAGTACCTACACACATGGTTACCATACCATACTTATTGTTCCTACGTCTCATTTCATTGAACAATTGTACCGACAATTTCGCTCCGGTACACCCAAGGGGATGCCCCATAGATATAGCCCCACCATTCACATTCACAATGTCTTCATTCATACCCAGTTCTCTTACCACTGCTAAAGACTGGGAGGCAAAAGCTTCGTTGAGTTCAATTAATTCGATGTCATCTAATCTTAGTTCCGCACTGGCGAGCGCTTTTGGAACCGCCGCAACTGGTCCAATGCCCATGATTCTTGGTTCAACCCCCGCTGCCGCATAGGACACTAATCGAGCAATTGGCTTTAGACCCAACTCATTTACCATGCGCTCACTCATCACAAGGGTAAAGGCGGCGCCGTCTGAAGTTTGTGAAGAATTTCCCGCCGTAACGCTACCTTTTTGTGCAAATACCGGTCTTAATTTAGAAAGCGCTTCAAGAGAAGTATCTGGTCGTGGACCTTCATCAATATCGACCGAGTATTTTTTCACCTTTTTCTTTTCTGCTTCATTAAGGTACGTGTACTCAACTTCTATGGGTACGATTTCGTCTCTAAACTTCCCTTCCTTGATGGCGGCAATAGCTCTCTGGTGTGAACGATAAGCAAAGGCATCCTGGTCTTCACGACTGACCCCATACTTCTCAGCTACCGCTTCAGCGGTTAGCCCCATATTGTTGTACCAATCAGGGTTTACCTGAGAGATTCTATAGTTAGGAGTGACTTTAAATCCGCCCATGGGAATGTAGCTCATGCTCTCTGCGCCTCCGGCTATAATACAATCTGCCATACCGCTTCGAATTTTGGCCGTCGCTATCGCGATAGTTTCCAATCCTGAGGCACAGTATCGATTTACCGTAACCCCGGGTACTTTCACCGTATCCAAACCCATCAAGGAGATTAACCTCCCAACGTTCAGACCTTGTTCAGCTTCGGGCATAGCATTGCCCACAATGACATCGTCAATGCGTTCCTTATCCAGACCAGGCATTTCTGCTATCAGGCTTTTAATTACTTGAGCCGCGAGGTCATCTGGTCTGGTAAACCGAAACATTCCTCTGCTTGCTTTGCCAACGGCGGTGCGTTTTGCTTTTACTATATAGGCTTCTTGCATTGAGAATGTATTAAGATTATTGTATCAGGTATTAAGTACTCTTTCTAGATAGAAGACAATAGCTTGAAGATCATGTTTTGTATATGTTTCAAGGATTTTTCTATGGGTTCGATTATTAAATCAGGTATGGCATAAAGCCTCTGGCTTAACAAAAGCTGAGTGTGTAATTCAAATAACGAACCATTGGCCACTCCCAAGAAATATTTCCATTCACCTTTACTCCCTCTGCCTGCACCCTCCGCAATATTGCTTGGAATAGACACTACTGCCCGCTTCATTTGCGACTTCAGCCCATACTCTTCAGAGGGGGGTAGATGAGTAGTCAAATTATAAATATCAGTTGTTAAATCCATAGCCATATGCCAGACTTTCAGCTTTTTAAATTGATGCATCTTAAACAATATTAGATACACTCCAAGTGTGATCTTCTTAATTTAAGCAATACTTAGTACATTATACACTGTACATTCTGTCTAATTCCTAAGCACCTTCCCTGTTTTCAACATATGCTGAATTCTCTCCAGGGTTTTCTTTTGGCCACAGAGGGAGAGGAAGGCTTCGCGCTCAAGATCCAGGAGATAATGCTCGGAAACCATGCTTGGTTCGCTTAGATCTCCACCGGCCATCACATAACCTAGTTTTTCAACCATCGTTTTCTCGTACTCCGTTATATATCCCCCCTCAAGCATTTGATGTGCTCCTACCATAAACGCACCGAGAGCCTGTTTTCCAAGTACCTTAATATCCCTTTCCTTAACCGGCATGCGGTATCCGATTTCAGCAAGTGCTACAGCCTTTTCTTTTGCATCTGCCAACAATCTATGGCGGTTAAGGCTTATTCCATCCCGACCTTCTCGCATAAAGCCCAAATTGATTGCTTCCTGACCCGAAGTTGATACTTTAGCCTGCGCAATAGTTATCAATGCTTCGCGATACGAATTTAACTCTACATCGTCTTTAAGGTAGCGTTGTGAAGCCCTCCGCGTTAACTCTTTGGTTCCTCCCCCGCCGGGAATCACTCCTACGCCAAACTCAACCAATCCCATATAGGTTTCAGCCGAAGCTTGCACAGCATCCGCGTGAAGAGTCATTTCGCATCCTCCCCCCAAGGTCATCTGATGTGGTGCTACCACCACCGGAATGCTCGAATAGCGTACCTTCATCATAGTGTTCTGAAAATGCTGAATTGCAAAGTTCAATTCATCCCACTCCTGCTCAACCGCAAACATGAAAATCATGGCCAGATTTGCTCCCACCGTAAAGTTTTGGCCCTGATTAGAGATTACCACACCCTGGAAATCTTTTTCGGCCAGTTCAATTCCTGAATTTATTCCTGCCAGTACCCCACCACCAAGACTGTTCATCTTGGAGCGAAATTCAATGTTTAGGATGCCATCGCCAATATCCTGAATTGCACATTCATCATTATTCCAAACGGTCTTTTCCTTGCGGATATAATCCAAATTTATTCGATCCTCTAATCCTGGTACAACCCTCATTTTCTTATCAGGTATGGACCAGTAATACAGCTCTCCTTCCTTTATTTCATAGAACGAATCCTGACCAGCATCTAGCATTTCCTGAACCCAGGCCGCTGCAGAATGATCGTAATCTGCAATAATCTTTAAACCGGCTTTCACACCAATGGCATCCCAAATTTGAAAGGGACCATGTTGCCAACCAAAACCTGCGCGCATAGCCTGGTCTATGCGAAATAACTCGTCAGAGATCTCCGGAATTCTATTTGAGACGTATGCGAACAAACCCGAAAATGATCGACGATAGAATTCACCAGCTTTATCATTCGCGGCAAGCAAAACCGGAAAACGCTCCAAAACATCCTCTATATTCTTGGTTTCATCAAGCACCGGAAATTTAGTCTTATTCTGAGTCTCATACTTTAGTGAGGTGAGATTTAAGGATAGTATCTGAGAATTGCCGTTCTCATCCTTTACCTTCTTATAAAATCCCTGGCCAGTTTTTGAGCCCAACCAGTTATTCTCCTGCATTTTAGACAGAAAAGCAGGCAGTGCAAAAACCTCTTTTCGCTCATCCTCCTTTAATGCCTGACTCAAACCATTGGCAACATGGATTAACGTATCCAGTCCCACTACGTCGCCAGTACGAAAAGTGGCCGATTTTGGACGACCAATAAGAGGACCGGTAAGCTTATCCACATCTTCAACCCGAAGTTCGAGATCAAGTACACTATTAAACAGATCCATCATACCAAAGATCCCAACCCTATTAGCGATGAAGGCAGGTGTATCCTTACATAGCACAGTAGTTTTTCCCAGATACAAATCACCGTAATGCATTAAGAATTTCACGAGCTCAGGATCCGTGAACTTTGAGGGAATAATCTCCAATAGCTCAAGATAACGAGGGGGGTTAAAGAAGTGAGTGCCACAGAAATTCTTTTTGAAATCATTGCTCCGTCCTTCCAGCATCATATTTATTGGTATGCCGGAAGTGTTGGTGGAAACAATAGAGCCGGGGCGACGATGTTTATCCACCTGAGTAAATACCTGCTGCTTGATATCCAGCCTTTCCACTACCACCTCTATAATCCAGTCAACATCCTTTATTTTTTCAAAATCATCATCAAAGTTTCCCGTAGATATTCTCGTTGCAAAAGACTTGTCATAAATTGGTGAAGGATTGGACTTCAAGGCGGTTTTCAAAGAATCCTTAACTATGCGATTGCGCACTGCTTCATCTTGCAAACTCTGGCCCCTACTTTGTTCACGCTCAGTAAGCTCACGAGGTACAATATCCAATAGCAGTACTTCTACACCGATATTAGCAAAGTGACAGGCGATGCGTGATCCCATAATACCAGAACCTAAAACCGCAATTTTCTTGATCTGTTTTTTCATCATGTACTTGGATATATTCTTCGATCTGTAATCAGGTCATTTATTTTGTTGATCACCTCAAAAAAGAGGGTGAGTTTTTGAGGGGGTATTTCCGAGGCAATGGCTTGATTAAAGCCCACAACCGCTTTCTTGGCATCTTCCCTCTTTTCTTTGCCAAATTCAGTCAGGAAAATCAATACGCCGCGACCATCTTCGGGATTTGGCTTTCGCTCAATCAAACCCTGCTCCTCCATATTTTTAAGAATACGAGACAGGCTAGTAGATTCCATCCCCATGCGCGGACCTAATGAGGTGGATGGGGTGCCTTTTTCCATATCCACATTCAATAGTACGTAACCGGTGGCCATGGTCGCCCCATACTTTGAAGCTTCTTCATTGTACATTTTGGCAATACTTTGCCAGGTTTTCTTGATATGGAAGTCTACCGTTTCTTCGGGCTTCAAAATCCTTCGATTAGTCTTTCCCAAAGATAATAAAAAAACTATGCATGCATAGTTTTTAGAATTGTAATCCGCATGTTCGGCACGAATAGGATGATCTGATCACTTTTCATTAGGCCTATGACCGTATATTTCTTTATACAGATCGGCATACTTCTCCAGCACTTTACGCCGCTTCAGTTTCAAGGTTGGTGTGAGTTCCCCACCGTCAATGCTCCAGGCCGCTGGAGTAAGCCGAA
Source organism: Owenweeksia sp. (assembly GCA_965229445.1). Lineage (GTDB taxonomy): Bacteria > Bacteroidota > Bacteroidia > Flavobacteriales > Schleiferiaceae > Owenweeksia. Next base: position 788,357 of record OZ245876.1, on the reverse strand, counting down.
ACTTCTTCACTTGTTCCCAATTCCCAAAAGACTGATTCTTCTCATCAATCTCTTGCTGAATACGTGCTTCAATCCTATCATGCTTAACCATTTCTGCATCCGTCGTGTAGGCAATATCTTTCCTTTCAGCCCAGCCCCTTAAGAACTCAAAATCAGGCTGAATTAGAGCTGCAGGGTGTTTTTCAGCTTCACCAATCACCATAATTTGCTCGATAAACCTGGACTCTTTAAACTTAGTTTCCATAATAGTTGGAGCAATGTATTTTCCACCAGAAGTCTTAAAAATTTCCTTTTTCCGATCGGTAATTTTCAAAAACTTTCCAAAGACAATCTCCCCAATATCGCCGGTGTGCAACCAGCCATCCTTAATAATCTCGGCTGTTTTGTCGGGTTTGTTGTAATACCCCAGCATAACATTAGGCCCTTTGCACAAAATCTCCCCATCCTCTGCAATCTTAACCTCTACACCATCAATTGGTCTCCCAACCGTACCAATACATTTTTCATCGACAGTGGATCCGTTTACAGATATTACCGGTGAAGTTTCAGTTAAGCCATAACCTTCCTGAATATTCAAACCCGCGGCCATAAAAATTCTTATGAGGCGAGGATTCAACGCTGCCGATCCGGATACGATGGCCTTCACATTTCCCCCCAGCGCTTCTTGCCATTTGCTAAAGATGAGTTTTCGGGCAATCTTCAATCTACTGTTGTACCAACCACTTCTGCCTGTTAACTTATAACTCTCTGCTAAAGACACTGCCCAAAAGAAAAGTGCTCTTTTAATACCGGATAATTCCTGTCCTTTTGACATTATGCGGTCAAAGACCTTTTCCAATAATCTGGGTACCGCAGAGAATATCTCGGGATGCACCTCACGGATATTATCCCCAATAGTCTCCATACTCTCAGCATAATAAATACCAAATCCTCTTCGCATATATAAGTAGGTCAGCATCCTCTCATAAACGTGACATAGGGGTAAGAAACTCAAAGATTTGGAACCTGGTTGTAAATCAGGGATACGATCATCACAGTCTATGGTATTACTGGTAATATTGTTATGCGATAACATCACTCCTTTAGGCGTACCAGTAGTTCCGGAAGTATAAATCAGTGTGGCCAGATCATTCGGTTTAACCGCACTCATTCTGCCATCAAGCTCCGCTTGATGTTGATCACCCTCACCTCGATTGAGAAAATCCAGCCAATGAAGACCTCCATCAACCTCATCAAAACAGTAAATATCCTGCAAGCTCGGAACACGACCTTTTATATTGTGGACCTTATCAAAAAGTTCCTTATCCGAAACAAAACAAAGTCGCACCTCAGCATCATTGAATATGTATTCATAATCACTCTCTGAAATTGTTGGATATACCGGCACATCCACTCCTCCAGACTCCAAGACCCCGATGTCTACCACATTCCATTCCCATCTATTTGTGGTAGATATGATTGCAACCTTGTCACCAGGGTTCAGACCAAAGTCGATTAAGGCACGAGCCATCTTATCCGATAGATCAACAAATTCGCGGGTAGAAATAGGCTTCCAAACGCCATTAATCTTGTTTACCAGAGCATCATTTAAAGGGCTGTGCTCAAGCTGATATCGGGGAAATTCAAAAAGACGGGTTGGTAAATTCTGAGTCATGTTCTGCTAGAAATTGCTAAAGGACTAATATAATCCAAAAACAAAGTCAATGCAGCATCAGCGTTGATAGAGCTTTTCTCCATTTATCCAGGTCTGATAAACGCGTATCTTATCTATCGAATCACGGGGCACTGACATTAAATCATGATCAAGAATCACCAGGTCAGCATACTTTCCTGGCTCCAGGCTGCCTTTTTGTTGCTCTTCAAAGGAAGCGTAAGCCGGCCAATAGGTCATAGCCCGGAGGCTAGTGTAGCGACCCAGTTTCTGTGAGGGTAGAAAACCACCGGGCGGATATCCGGCGGTATCCTGCCGAAATACCGCTGCTCTGAAAGTTTTAAAGGGACTGATATGCTCAACGGGGAAATCAGTACCAAAAACAATCTTTTCCTCTGCACCCATCAAATCCTTGAAGGCATAAGTTTCGTGCATCCTACCTGCTCCCAGTCGCTCCTCCGCCCAATACATATCGGAAGTGGCATGAGTAGGTTGTACCGAAGGCAGCACTCCCAGCTCTATAAAGCGGGATTTATCCTCTTCCGCCACAATTTGAGCGTGTTCAATACGCCATCTGTGATCCCCTCCTTCCCTACCTTGAATTTGCTCAAACAAGTCCAAAGCATACCTATTGGCCGAGTCGCCGATGGCATGAATGGCCAATTGCCAATTGTGTTCTTTCAATTTTTTGGCAGCATTAAAGAAGTGATCAGGATCATGAAGCAATAGGCCATTATTGGCCGTGTCATCGGAATAAGGTTCCAACAACAAAGCGCCACGAGAACCCAATGCGCCATCCATATAAACCTTGAAACAAATAACCTGAAGTCGCTCTCCCTTTATGGGTCCATCTTTTAAATAATGCTCCCATTGTTCAGGGTAATCTGCCACCATAGCGTTAATACGGATTTTGAGCAGAGAATCCTCCTGAAGTTGACGAAACATTTCAATGGCTGTATGCTTAATACCTGCATCGGTTACCGAGGTAATGCCATATTTTAGTAGAGAATCCTGCGCCCATAATACCGCCTTTTGCTGTTCAGCAATAGCAGGTTTGGGCAGCACCACCAGGTCTACGGCATTGTCTATTAACAGACCGGTTAACTCACCCTTCTCTTTATGCAGCACCCCGCCCTGCACCGTAGTTTCAGGAGTGACACCGGCATAATCCAGGGCCGCTTGATTGGCTATGGCTGCATGCCCGTCTACGCGCTTTAATAAAACCGGAGTATTGAGGAATAAACTATCGATGGCCTCTTTGGTGGGAAACTCTTTATTGCTCCAATCATTTTGATCCCAGCCGCGACCTTCAATAAACTCTAAACCAGAAACTTCAGCAAACAAAATTGTTCTGCTCAACACATCCTGAAAAGATGCAGTACCTCTCAGATCTACCTGAAGCTGGAGAAGGGAATATCCGTGGAAATGGGCATGCCCATCATTGAATCCGGGATAAATAAATTTACCCTTAAGATTAATCTTATCAATGGCCTGATACTTCCTGAACAGGCTATCACTATGGCCTATCGCAACAATTCTGCCGTCATCAATTACCACGGCATCAGCAATCCTCTCTGGATGGACTGCAGTATATATACCCGCACCATATAAGATGGTGTCCACCTCAAGCTTGGGTTGGCATGCAGCTATGGCAAAAATTCCACAGGTCAGTATGCACCTGAAAACACGCTGATAGGCTATGCTGGCGAAAGGACTCAAATTACTCCTTGATTTCTCCAACCATATCCTCCGGACGCACCCACTGATCAAACTCTTCCGATGTCAATAGACCAAGCTTTAATGCTGCTTCCTTTAAAGTAGAGCCCGACTCATGTGCTGTTTTAGCAATTTTTGCGGCTTTTTCATATCCAATCTTGGTATTTAAGGCGGTAACCAACATGAGTGAATTGTTCAAGTGCTTTTCAATAAAGGGTTTATTGGGTTCAATACCTACGGCACAGTTGTCATTGAAACTTACACAAGCATCACCAATTAATTTGGCCGACTGTATTACCGCTGCGGCCATAACCGGTTTAAATACATTTAACTCATAATGGCCGTTACTTCCTCCTACCGATACCGTGGTGTCATTACCCATCACCTGAGCACATACCATGGTCATAGCTTCACATTGGGTAGGATTCACCTTCCCCGGCATAATTGAAGATCCCGGTTCATTCGCGGGGATTATGATCTCGCCAATTCCGGCACGTGGACCAGAAGCCAGCAACCGAATATCATTGGCAATCTTCATTAATGATACCGCAATTTGCTTTAAGGCCCCATGCGTTTCCACCAAGGCGTCATGTGCCGCTAAGGCCTCAAATTTATTCTCTGCCGTACGAAAAGGCAGACCGGTAAATTCAGCTATTTTCTTCGCCACCAGTTCGGCATATCCTGGAGGGGTATTTATCCCTGTGCCCACGGCGGTGCCTCCAAGAGCCACCTCTGAGAGATGATCAAGCGTATTTCTCAATGCCCGAAGTCCATGATTTAGTTGCGAAACATAGCCGCTGAATTCCTGACCCAGCGTTAAAGGTGTAGCATCCATAAGGTGTGTTCGCCCAATTTTTACCACATCCATAAACTCCTGAGCCTTATGATCTAACGTATCTCTGAGTTTTTCCACTCCAGGAATGGTAGTTTCCACCAACAGCTTGTAAGAAGCTATGTGCATACCGGTTGGGAATGTATCATTGGAGCTTTGACTTTTATTTACATCATCGTTAGGATGAATCAATCGCTCACCTTCTCCTAACTTCCCTCCTCGTATAACATGAGCACGATTGGCAATTACTTCGTTGGTATTCATATTGCTTTGAGTGCCAGAACCGGTTTGCCAAATAACCAAAGGGAACTGATCATCGTGCTGACCCTTGAGTATTTCGTCACATACCTGAGCAATGAGATCCCGTTTTTCCTCACCTAACACCCCAAGCTCGCAGTTGGCATGAGCAGCTGCTTTCTTTAAGTAGGCAAATCCATACACTATTTCTAGCGGCATACTGGCCTCATGGCCTATCTTAAAATTGTTGCGACTTCGTTCAGTTTGAGCTCCCCAATATTTATCAGAAGGAACTTGCACCTCTCCCATAGTATCTTTCTCAATCCTAAAACTCATGCAGAATATTTTTGATGATTATCGACCAGGACATCAGCCCCAAAGTGAGCAACAAAGGTATTGGCAAGAGCGATACGGCTCAACTTTTTTTACCAGTTTTAGGAATCGATAATTAATATCGCTTCCAAATAGATTTTCTTTTAACTTTGGCCTCCTCAAAGAACTAATAAGATGTTTACCAAAACACTAGGTTTTTTCATTTTCCTGATCATTTTCCTAATGGGATTTGGCATGTTGGTGTTCCTGGCCCTATTTGTAGGTTACTGGCTCACAGTGATAGGTCTTGAAGCAGTTAATCCAAAGCTCGCCCACAAAATGATTGGGTATAAAGAAGGCGAAGAAGAAGATTAATCGCTCAACCAACTTTTTCCACTTTTATTTTATGTTTTCTTGATTCAGGATGGGCAAGCTATGAAAACCCGACTGCAAAGGACATCTGCCGTTTAGGGATGATGTGGCATTGGTCAGCAGACCAACGGAATGATCTCACTAGAAATTTAGATCTTCATCCAAATTCATTTTACCAATTTCTGCCGCGCAATATTGCTGAAGGTCCGGATAGAACGCATCAAAATCTGCCTGGAAAGCTTCATACTGATGGAATAAATCTTTGGTGGCATCCTGCATTTGGTTTTTGAAACTGGCTCTGCGACTCATCCCTCTAAACACCCTGGTTAGTCCTTCTTTATTGCCATAATTTACCAACCAATTTCCTTTTTCCATATAAGGAACCATATGCTTGATTGGCTTTGGTAATTCATCCCACCTCTTTCTCAGAAGCTTATAAACCCGGCTTGCAAAGTCATTCAGTTCCACATTATAAATCTGTTGGTATTGGCTCGCCAAAAAGTGGTCATAAATGATATCGGCCACTACCGGGCTGTACTTGGAGTGATTAGGGCGCAACCTTTTTTTACTACGGTCAACTACCGGATGATTGTCTGTGTAAAAGTCAATTTTATGATGCAATTGGATACCGTGAACAACCCTGGTCTTATACATAGGCCATTCCGACTTTTTCACCGTGTCCGCAATGAAGTTGCCGATCATCAGATCCTCATCATTGTTGGAAAGACTAAAATGTGCCAGGAAGTTCAATACTTTATTGTTGATAGGGGTGATCGAGAAAAAGCGAGCCTATGAAATAAAAATCCCCGCTCCTTCTTTGAAACGGGGACGAACAGTTCCTTTCGTAATACCTTAATCCTCTTAACCAAAGATAGGATTAATTTCCGTTTTCAAATAATTCAAAATCAAAGGTTTCCGTAATCTGGTTCACCAGAAGTTTCTTGCAGGCCTCTTCCACTTTAGCGCCAGCTTCCTCACGACTGCTGGCATCAAGCTCCAGGTGGATATGCTTACCGATACGGACTCCGTCAATTTCAGGGAGGCCAATATTCTTCATGCTATGACCCACAGCTTTACCTTGAGGGTCCAAGAGTGCTTTATGAGGCATAACATTTATTTCAGCTCTGAATCTCATTCGGTTTGCGGTTTAAATATGATCGAAATAAGAAGGTACAAAGGTATGATAAACAATAGCGAATCGAGACCTAAAATTGAGAGTAATAAGAGCGTACCTACTATGAGTAAATAACGTCCTACATTCTCACCGAAATACCAATTCTTAAATTTTAAGGACTGAAGTGGAAATGGGGTTACCAGAAGAATGGCACTGACGAGAGATATTAATGCGAGCACCAGGGGTTGGGTAAGAAATTCCTGGATACTCATAAAGGAACCATACAGAGGGTAAAGGGCAATTGCAAATATCCACATGGTATTGGCGGGGGTCGGCAAGCCTAGAAAATAGCTAGTCTGACGATCATCAATATTAAAAACCGCCAACCTCCATGCCGAAAAAATTGGGATGGCCAGGGCGGTATAAGCCAACCACATCTGCCCTTCCTGATCATACTCTGAAATCTGGTAATACATCAAGAAACCAGGGGTGAGTCCAAAACTCACTAAATCTGCCAATGAATCAAGTTGCTTACCGAGCTCTGAGCTAACTTTCAAAATACGCGCAGCAAAGCCATCTAGAAAATCAAAACAGAGCGAGGCCACAATGAACCAGGTGGCCGGTACGTATGCTCCGAGAAAAATGGCATCCAGGGCTAATAATCCACAGCCGAGATTGGCCAGGGTCAGCAAGTTTGGTATAAGTGAACGCCAAGACTTCATAACTCAAGGCAATAATAGCTCAAATCTTATGTTCTAAATGGCGTAATTTGATTTTATTTGATGGCAAAGTCCTGTAGGTTGAAGAATTGGAGCTTACTCTTATTAATGGTACCACTTCTGGCACTAGGTCAGGGGCGAAAGTACAGTAACGAATTTCTGAATATTGGGGTAGACGCACGTGGCCTGGCCATGTCTGGCTCAGTAATCGCCTCCGTTTCAGATGTTACAGCCGGCTATTGGAATCCGGCGGGCCTGGTAGGTGTTGAGGATTCCTGGCAAATTGGAGCCATGCACTCCGAGTACTTCGCGGATATTGCGCAGTTCGACTACCTGGCGTTTGCTCAGCCCATTGATCAGTATTCCTCTTTTGGCATCTCTCTTATTCGGTTTGGCGTGGATGGCATTCTCAACACCACCCGGTTAATTGATGAAAATGGCAATGTTGATTATGATCGTATTACCGAATTCTCCTCAGCAGACTATGCTCTGATCGGCACTTATTCGCGCAGAGCCAAAGAAATTCAAGGTCTTTCCTACGGTGGCAATTTCAAGATCATATACAGGCATATCGGCAAATTTGCGAGTGCCATAGGCTTTGGGTTTGATGTAGGAGTGCATTATGAAAGAGCAGGATGGTTACTGGGAGCTAACCTGCGGGATGTAACCACCACATTTAACAGTTGGAATATCAACACAGAAGAACTGGGGCCAATATTTGAGCTGACAGACAATGAGCTTCCTGAAGACAATTTAGAATTGACATTGCCTAGATTATTATTGGGAATAGGAAGAAGTTTTGCACTCGGAGAATCCTATAGACTTCACACAGAAATAAATGGTGACTTTAGCTTTGGAGGCAAGCAAAACACCTTGGTTTCAAGCGAGTTTGCCAACATCACCCCTGGATTAGGGCTGGAACTGGCCTACAATAATTTCATTTTCCTTCGTGCTGGATTGGGCAATGTGACCCGTGTGCGTGACTTCAACAACAACGAGAGTTTTACGCTGCAGCCGAACATGGGAATTGGACTGTTATTTAAGGGTTTTTCAATTGACTATGCGCTTACCAATATAGGCAGCGCTTCCGATGTGCTTTACAGCAATATTTTCTCTTTGAAATTTGATTTTGCTGAGTTCAAGGGGGCTTAGAGCTCTATTTGCCAGACTTGCTTTCTCCGGCTTATCTAACGATGAATTGTGCCTTTTCATGTACTTGAGATGTCATCAGAAAGTCGGTACTAATTTCAGGAGAACATGTAATCTCATGCTAAGCTCAATCGATTTTTCCGTTCTCCATAAAATCTTAGATTTAGAAAAGCAATAAGCTTTTCCCGAAGCATGTTGCTGCTTAAATGCAATGGACTGCGTATATGTGTTAGTTGTAGCAAATAAAAGATAGTCATGAATTTCGAACAGATTAAAGAACGAACAAGACCCTTATTAAACAAGGTAGCTACTGTATCGGAGGGGTCATTAGATCTGATAAGTGACTTGATTTTAGTTGAGGATTATGAAAAAGGAGATGTGTTTATTGATAGAGGAAAAAAAAACAACAAGGAATACTTTGTTTACGAAGGTGTCTGCCGGAGCTTTTTGCTAAGCCCGGAAGGTGAGGAAGTAACTATATCTTATTTTCTTGAAGGCAATGTACTCTCTCCGAATAAAACGAGAACAGCCAATCAAATATCTCACCTCAACTTTCAAGCGCTTACAAAGCTGACCCTAGCCAGTTTAAACGCTGACAAGTTTGAGCAGCTGATGATAAATCACATTGACATACGCGAGTTTGGCAATATGGTGTTGCAATATGAACTCCTTGCAAAAGTTGAAAAAGAAATTGCGCTCGCCTCGTTGAACGCGAAAGAAAGGCTCATTCTTTTTAGAGAAAAATATCACTTGCTGGAAAATCTAATCTCACACGTTGACATTGCCTCATATCTCGGAATTACAAATATTTCCCTAAGCAGGCTCCGAAGGGAACTCTTGGAATAAAATACCATCCTTTATCAAATGTTAATGGATTCAAAATCCGCATCATCAACCTTTGTTCTCAACTTAAAAACAAAGAAAGATGAAAGGATTATCAAGCACCCACAGACAAGGATTCTATGTAGCTAAAATTAATCCTCTGTGGTATCTCGCAATGGGAATAGTTACCATGGCCCTTACGCACATGACCTTTAGTATCGAAGTCATGGCTTGGGTTTCAAGTGTTCCATTTTTAATATATCTAGGTCTCACACAAGGTTGGAAGTCAAGGCTAAACTTTTCTCTCGCTTTAGTTTTGGCCTGGTCTCTTGTTGTAACCAAGATTATTAGCGATCCAATTCCATTGGTGCTGGTCTTTCTCTACTCGATCCCAATTAGTTTGTTTCACCTGCCGGGATACTTGATCTGGAGCAAGTTTAGAAATCAGAAATATGCGCTGTTTCTATTTCCTGTCATCATGATCATTATGGAATGGATTCAATACACCTTTACACCTCTTGCCAGTTGGGGAGTAGCTGCATATACCATGCACGATAATGTATCACTTATTCAAACAGTATCCTTGTTTGGGTTGGCTGGACTAAGCTTTTTGATTTATTGGGTTAATGTCTCAATTGCTAATATCATAATCAAAAGAAAAACCGCTACTTCAACATTTCAGCTCCCGTTAATTATGCTGATCCTTTTAATTGCATTTGGTTCCATCCGTTACGACATGAGCAAAGGCATTGGTAAAGACAGTGTAACTGTTGCCGCAGTTGGAACAGACTCCAATGCAAGTGGTTTGCCATTGCCATCCAAGGAAAGTACTGAACATACTAGAACGACATTATTTAAACGAACCAGAACTGCAGCAGGCGGTGGTGCTGAAATAATTTCATGGAACGAAGCCGCTATATTTATAATGCCTGAAGATGAAAATGAATGGATTAACTCCATCAAGGAACTAGCTGCTGAACTCAATATCACCTTAGTAGCTTCTTATGTGACACCCATTTCACAATCTCCCTTGAGGTATGAGAACAAGTACCAGTTTATCGATTCGTCAGGAAACATTACACATACATACCTCAAGCATCAACCCGTACCAGGAGAACCAGCTGTGCAGGGAAAGTCGCCTTTAAAAGTTGCTGATATAAAAGGAACGAAAGTCGCAGCCGCAATTTGCTATGATTATGATTTTCCGTATCTGGCAAAAGGGTATGGTGAATTAGGAGCAGATTTGGTTATGCTTCCATCAAGTGATTGGAGAGGCATCGACCCTGTTCATACAGAAATGGCAGCCTTTAGGGCTGTTGAGCAAGGTCACTCGGTTCTTCGTTCAACGCGTTTTGGACTCTCTGCAGCCATTACACCATACGGTGAAATGGTTTCACAAATGAGCAGTTTTGACGATCATGATAAAATCATGTATTCACAACTACCTGCCAAAGGTGTCACTACATTATACTCAGTTATACAAGATAGCTTCGTTTACCTGTGTATTGCATTCTTATTGTCGTTCATAGCTATCGTCTCGATCAAAACCTATAAAAAAAGATGATTGATTTAAATAGAAGTATGTTAGTATTTCTTGCTACAACAAAACCTAAAGCCAAACCGTTGAAGCTCCATTCTTATCGAATGCCAAATACGGAACACCACAGGTGGGTTTAAGCTAAAGAACACCTAGAACCCCTCATTTTTGGATATCAAAAGGTTCCGTATGGTTTGTTTATGGTTCGCATAAACTTACTTTTAAACACATAAAATTAAAGTTGGTCGATTTAAAATGCCATATTCAAATAAGATGAACGTAAGACTCGTATTTCTGACTTTTGGACTTTTCTTGGCCTCATCTTGCGCATCCTTTAAGACGATCCAGAAGACCTATGATCATTCGAGTAGTGTCAGCTTTACCATTGATAAAATTAAGGAGGGGAAATCTTATGGTTATGCTACAGTAACCTACGTGGCAGAAAAGGGATCTAAGTTAGTCTATGTTCATATGACCTTTAACAATCATTCTAAATCTACAAAAGGGATACATCTGCAACAATTTAAACTCGAAGATAATAGGTCATCACACCTACTGAAGTTTGTTGTGAGTGGCGGACTTTATTTGGAACTAGAAGGCGGTAGTAGTGCAAAAAGAACATTGGTTTATGTTATGGCTGAGTCTGAATCTGCTAAAGCACTTTTATTTGAGGAGAAGACTTATCCAATAGAGTATCAGGAATAGCCCCTTGCTGGCACGGAATTGAATTCCGCGCCAGCGATAGAGGAACATGTAAACTCATGCTTAGCTCAATCGATTTTTCCGATCTCCATAAAATCTTAGATTTATAAAAGCACTAAGCTTATCCCGAAGCATGTTGCTGCATAAACGCAATGGACTGGGTTTATGCGTTAGTTGTGCTTCATACAAGGAAAGCCCACGGGCAAACAGGCACATTTGGTTTTGCTCGAAACACAAGCCAACGCTTCGCAAAACCAAAAGAGCCTATTTTTTTGCCTACGCTCGGACAGACTAACAAAGAAACGACATGTATTTATATTGATCAACGAGATAAAAAGAGTGATTTGGCTATCAAATTTTATGCGGACATGAACCGAATAAAGGAAGTTTTAGAACAGAAAGGAATTAAGCAGACATGGTTAGCTGAAAAGCTTGGAAAGAGTTACAATATGGTGAATGGCTATGTACAAAACAGACAACAACCAAGATTGGAAATACTTTTTGAAATTGCCAAAATCTTGGAAGTTGAAGTCAAAGATTTAATTAAAGAGGATAAATAATTATGCCTACGATATTTGACAACATAGAGAAACACTTAGAAGAAGGACTAAACAAAACTTTAGAAAAATCTCTTCGAGCTGATTTCTGTATTGGGTATTTCCATTTAAGAGGTTGGCAAAAAGTAGCTAAAGTAGTTGATCAATTGCCAGGTGGAAAATTTCCTGAAGAGCTTGAAGATGATGCTCATTACCATTGTCGTGTTTTAATCGGAATTTCCAATAGCTCTCGGCTTCAAAAGCCAACGAGATCATCTTAAAGGCATTACAAGAGCGGTTGCCTATGAATGATTCGTTAAAGCCATACTATGGCAACATCCTGGGCAATTATCAATTATCTAACAACACTGCGGCTTGGGAGAATCTTAAATCTGTAGGAATGGATCTTATTTCTGACGACTCGCTCAGAAATGCAATATCCAACCTGTATACAGTCAAGTACACCTACCTAGTAAATACTACAAAAGGAGTGGACGATGGTCACCAATGGAATACCTTTTATCCACAGTTCCTTGACTTGATCAACATGGACCAGGTTTGGGTTACCGCTGAGCCAGTGAGTCATCAAGCCTTGATGGAAAATCGGAAATTTCAGGAAACCCTAAAGATGAATCTCTTTATCCGCAACTTTATGCTGGATCAATATAATGCGATTCACAAGGATGTCAATTCCCTTTTAGACCAAATTGAAAGACATACAGTTACGTTAAACAACTAATGATTAAGTTTAAAAAATAACGAAAGCACAACAATATATATGCAATAATGCTCCCTAAACGATCGCACTGCGCATAGCGAAACCGCTGATCGTTCATTCCGCCAAGCTGGAACTTATTGTTTCTCACGCTATCCACATATTTTCACAAACCTCTAGCTTACCGCAGGCAGGTTTTCTTTGATTGATAAGGAACATAAAAATATCTTTGATCTCTAATCTTAAGTCTCTCCATCGTGAATACCATCGACCTGCGTAGCGATACGCTTACCAAACCTACGCCTGAAATGCTACAGGCGATGATGAACGCCGAAGTGGGTGACGATGTGTTTGGCGAAGACCCCTCCATAAATGCCCTGGAAGAAAAAGCCGCCGAGATGTTCGGCATGGAAGCGGCTATCTTCTGCCCCAGCGGAACCATGACCAATCAAATTGCCATCAATGTTCATACCCGTCCGGGAGATGAAGTTATATGCCATCCCTATTCTCACATTTACCTCTATGAAGGTGGGGGCGTAGCCTTTAACAGTGGGTGTCAGGTAAAACTGGTGGAAGGAACACGCGGTCTCCTGAATAACGAGGTCCTTAGGGCAGCCATAAATCCCGATGATGTACATGCCGCAAGAACCGGATTAATCTCCCTGGAAAATACGGTGAACAAAGGAGGTGGCGCTTGCTACGAACTTGAAGAGATCCAAAAGATCCGAGAGCTGGCAGATGAATATCAGATCCCCATGCACCTGGATGGCGCGCGATTGTTCAATGCACTTGTTGCCAAAGGACAGTCAGCCAAAGATTTTGGTAAGCTCTTCGATTCCATTTCCATTTGCCTTTCCAAAGGACTAGGCTGCCCGGTGGGTTCACTACTTCTCGGCAGTAAGGATTTTATTTACCAGGCCCGCAGGGTGCGGAAGAAATTTGGGGGTGGTATGCGTCAGGCCGGATACCTCGCCGCTGCCGGAATCTTTGCTCTGAACCATAATATCAAACGTCTTTCAGAAGATCACATGAAGGCTCTAAAGCTTGGAGAGGCCCTGGAACAGTGCAGTTGGGTAAAAGCGATTGATCCTATAGAAACCAATATTGTTATTTTCTATATCAAGGATGATCGGGATGAAAACCATTTTATCCAACACCTAGAAAATGCAGGCATCCTGCTTGTTAAGATGGGACAAGGCAAGTTAAGGTTTGTGACGCATCTGGATATAAGTAAGGATCAAACTGAGCAGGTATCTCAAGTACTTGCGGCGATGTGACCTAAGTCACCCACGTGGGTAAATCAGCCAGTCTCCTGAGAATTGTCATTTTTTTTAGATTCTCGTCACTCTAGCTTTGTCCTCATTATCAAAGTATTAAAGTGAAAAATCTAGTAATCTTAGGAGCAGGCACTGCGGGCACATTGATGAGCAACCACCTTATCAAAGCCCTCCCGAAAGAGGAATGGCAGATAAACATTGTTGACCAACGAAAGAAGCATCATTATCAGCCGGGCTATCTCTTTATCCCTTTCGGTATTTACAAAGAGAAGGATGTCATAAAGCCTATCAAAAAGTTCATTCCTAAAGGAGTAAACTATGTTCAGAAGGCAATTGATAAGCTCATTCCGGATGAAGATCAGGTAATACTGGCCGATGGAAGTATCATCCATTATGATGTATTGATCATTGCCACCGGTACTGATATTGCGCCAGAAGAAATTGATGGCATGGCTGGGTCCGAATGGCAGAAGAGTATCCTGGATTTTTATACGCTGGAAGGAGCTGTAAACCTCCATAGAAAATTAGAGAATTGGGAAGGAGGGCGACTGGTAGTTCATATCTCTGAAATGCCGATCAAATGCCCGGTGGCACCCCTAGAATTTGCCTTTTTAGCCGATTCATACTTTGAGGAAAAAGGGATGCGAGACAAGGTTGACATAAGTTTTGTCACACCCATGGACGGAGCCTTTACCAAACCAGTTGCCACAGAAAAATTACAGCATCTGCTGAATGATAAAAACATAGAAGTTGTACCCAACTTTAATGTGATGGAGGTGGATGCTGAAAACAAAAAAATTCTGGACTATGAAGGTAAGGAGGTTGCGTATGACCTCCTGGTGACTGTGCCAACCAACAAAGGCGCAGATTTCATTGAACGCTCGGGTTTTGGTGATGAATTAAACTTTGTTCCCACCCATAAAAGTACGCTGCAATCCAAGGTGAAAGAGAATATTTTTGCCATCGGAGATGCCACCAATATTCCTGCTTCCAAAGCAGGTTCAGTAGCTCATTTTGAAGGTGAAATCCTGCTGGAGAACCTAATGCGTTTTATCCAGGGAAAAGAACTGAAAGCTGAATTTGACGGACATGCAAACTGCTTTATAGAAACGGGTCATGGCAAGGCATTATTAATTGATTTCAATTACAATCACGAGCCTGTGCCAGGAACCTTCCCATTTCCGGGGGTGGGACCATTAACCCTATTAAAAGAAAGCAGGATGAACCATATGGGAAAACTGGCTTTTAAATGGATTTACTGGAATATGCTGATCACCGGCAAGCATATTCCCTTTGTTCCTTCACATATGAAAGAAGCCGGAAAACAATTTGAATCTGTTAACTCCTAAATCAAAATATTATGGAAACCTCAGTAGCAGGACATAGCGTCGAAATGAACGAGCAAGGCTATATGACTGATCTTAATCAATGGAATGAGGATATAGCGAGAACCATTGCCAACGAAGAAGGTATTGAACTTACCGATGACCACTGGCCAATAATTGAATACCTCCAGACACAACACCGCAATGAGGTGCCCCTTACTATTCGAAAGGTAGGAAAGAGTGGTGTAGTAGATATCAAAGGCTTCTACGCCCTATTTCCAGGTGGGCCGTTGAAAAAAGCCAGCCGCATTGCTGGCATTCCCAAACCAGCCAGTTGTATTTAACCTAATAATTCTCTGATTATGGAAACTACATTAAACCCAAATGTTGCGGCCGCGCAACCCAAGAAAGATGATAAGGTGAAAAAAATGATGCTCATCCTTTCTAAGGCAACTATCGATAATGTTTACGCCTGCTTTGTTCTGGCCAATGGTGCCCGTATGGAAGGAATTGAAGCGGAAATATTTTTCACATTTTTTGGACTGGAAGCAGTACAAAAGAAGAAACTGGACTCTTTACACGTAGCCACCGTTGGCAACCCAGCCATGCATATTCCTACCATGTTAGGCGGTCTTCCGGGCATGGAAGCCCTGGCCACAAAGATGATGAAAAGGGAAATGGAAAAATTAGATATGCCCACGGTAAGTGAATTTCTAGAAATTCTCAACGCCAGTGGTTGTAAGCTGTGGGGATGCAAATTGGCAATGGATATGTTTCACCTCAAAAGAGAAGACTTAATTGATGAAATAGATGGTGTGATAACTGTCGGTGACTTTTATGAAAAAGCGCATGGGGAGAACACCCACCTCTTGTTTATATGATCCGGTGATTTGCTTTATATTGGATTTAAGTAAGGGCCGTCTTCTTGACGGCCTTTTTTTATGGAGATTCGAATTAGTATTCTCAACTTTACCGATCAATTTATTAGGTATGAGATCCGCTATCACGTTGTTATTGGTATTGTTCTCTCTCATCATTGAGGCTCAGGATTTAAGAGCTTATCAATTATATAATTCCAAAGGCAAGGCCGTGAAATTTGGCAAGGCCGCAAAGAACATTGCCAAAGCTCAGGTGGTGCTCTTTGGTGAACTTCACAATAATCCGGTGGATCACTGGTTACAGTTTGAATTGAGTACATATTTGCTCCGCCAGGAGGGTGAATTGGTTTTTGGTGCGGAAATGCTTGAAGCAGATAATGCGGATGCCTACCATAAGTATCTCGAAGGAGAGATTGATGGTAAAGCACTGGATACATTAGCACGTTTATGGCCAAACTTCGACACTGATTACCTACACCTTCTGGACCTTGCCAAGAACAACTCCTGTCAATTTGTGGCTACCAATGTTCCAAGAAGATATGCCAGAATGGTTTACAGAAAAGGTTTGGAGTCTTTGGATACATTAAGTGAGCTTGAAAAATCATGGATGTCGCCTTTACCTATACAATATAACCCTGAGTTGCCAAGCTACCTGGCTATGCTGGAGATGGCGGGAGGTCATGGTGGAGAAAATTTACCCAAGGCTCAGGCCATTAAAGATGCCACCATGGCTCATTTCATTTATAAGGCGCTCCCAAGCAAGGGCATTTTCATTCATTTTAATGGCGATTACCACTCCGCGAATTTTGAAGGGATTTACTGGTACCTAAAACAGAAAGACCCCGATTTACAAATTGTAACCATAAGCACCGTTCTACAAGAAGATGTAGACAAGCTGCAAGAGGAATACAAAGGTAGAGCAGATTATATTTTGGTGATTGATGAAAATATGACCACCAGCTACTAATCTTGTGGTTTTCGGATTAAATCCCACACCAATTCATTCTCATATCCTTTGCGAATAAGGTATTCTGCTAATTTTCTCTTTCGGATATAAGCATTGGACTCCCTCAAAGTCCGATCCTTCTTCTGCAACAATTTTTCCATGGTATTCAGATACTCACCCTCGTCAATTTCTGATAATGCCTTCTTTAGCACATAATCTGACAGTTGATGAATATGCAGGGCTCTTCGTATCTTCTGGCGACCCCAGTTTTTCTGGTTAAATTTTCCTCGAACAAAAGCACGAGCGAAGCGCTCCTCACTAAGGTAATTTTCCTGGATAAGTTCCAGGATTAATTGATCAGCCACCTCTGCTATGAGGCCGTATTCACGCAGTTTTTCAGCCACCTCATAATGACTGCGGTCGCGATAAACACAATAGGCACGAATTCTTTCTCGAGCCTCATCTAGTTTATAGACTTTATTTGCGCTTGGGTGCTTCATGATCATGCTCTAACCTCAAAACAGTACGAAAAGCGACAAAGTGCCCCTCATATCGTTCCGTGTGTTCTTTTTGAAGCTTTTCGGCATAAACCTGATGGTACAAATTTAACGTATCCAGGTCGCGCACTTCATATTGGATGGAATAAGTGGTTCCTTCGGGGTCATCTGACATTACCTGTAAGATTCTATTGCTCAGAAACATGCCTGTCGCCATCACCTCCGGAATATGCGTCTCCTTCATCCAACTCAACCAATCTTCATGCACTTTATCATCAATATTGACCGTCACATTGTAGATATACATTTGCGCTAAAATTTAATTGATGATGTCGCCGCGTAATTCACGGAATCGCCTTCTCGCCTCACTAGAGAAAAAGCTGTCGGGATGAAGCGTAAACAGATCTCGATACAATGCCATAGCCTCTTCCTGCCTATCTAGTTTATTCTCATAAATCCAGGCTAATTGATACTGCGCATCATCAGCAAGAATATCATCCCCATGCTCATCAATGATAGTTTGTAAGGGAACCTGAGCCTTTTCAAATTGCCCTCTTTTCTGATAGATTTCAGCTTCTAAAAAAAGTACCTCGTCCTGAATCGGATGATCCAGATAAGCGATCTCCATCATGCCTAAAATATGCATAGCTGAATCCAACTTCTTCTGATAATACATTAAATCTGCTCTGGCAAACATGGTTAGGGCTTCGGTATTGGTGTCCAAAGCCATATTATCCGTAATTAAAAGAGAATAATAAAGGGCATCATTGGCAATTAACTTGGAGGTAGAGGCCTTAAGCACATTAAAAATCCCTTGAGCCCAGCTAAAATCACCCACATAGTAGGCCGCTTTGGCTCTTTTAAACTTTGCTTGTTGACCTATAGGTGAAGATTCGAATGACTTTTCGGCCTGCCCATAATAGATAATAGCTTCCCACTGATCGCCCTCATAAAGAAGAATATCACCCAACTTAATTTTTGCTCGCGCATGATCTTCAAGGCCAATATACCCGGTTCTGAGAATCTCCTTTAACATGGCGATAGCGGTGTCTCCTTCATCCAGCTGAAAAGCGGTTATATCCGCTAAATCAATAATCAATTCACCTGCATCCGGACTTCCTTTTAACAAATTTGCAGACTCGAAGTAATTCTTTTGCAAAGCCTCCCAAAGATCCCTTTCCGGATTCTCCATGGTCAACAATCTCTCACGCTCGGTTCTCAGGCCGTAAATGATCGACTGCTCATAAAAAGGGCTTTCTTTTCCCGTTTTTACCAAATAATCGAATATTCGTCTGGCGGTTAAATATTCTTCATTGTTCAGAGCTACACGACCAAGGTTAAAGAGGGAAGCCTGATTGTTATTACCGCTGCGCTTATCCAAAGCTTTCAACTGGGTGAAGGCTCCATTAAAATTTTTCTCCTTAATAAAGATGTACACCAACAATTCATTGAGGGTTTCAGGTCCTCCAGCCTGAATTCTTTCAATAAGAAGCTGCTTGAGGTAATTGAGGTTATCTTCATCAACATCTTCCTGTAAAGCTCTGCCCAACAATTGCTTCACAGTTGGCAAATAGCTTGGCTGAACCTCGACCATTGCAACGTAAGACTCAAACATCTTTTTGATATCCCCTAGTTCACCATACAAGAGCGCCTTTTGATAGATGTAATTGCTGTTGGGCATTACCTGCTCCGCTCGCTGAAAGATCTCCAAAGCTATTCGCGGGTAACCCTTCTTCTGAAAAGCATTGGCAAAGCCATATGACAGGCCAGGATTCCGTTCTACCCGAAGCAGAATATCATCAATCAACTTATCAGCCTGGGAATATTTCTCCTGAATTTTATAGATATAACACAGATCTGCGAAGTAATCGAAGTTACGTTGTTGACTAAGCTTTATGCTCTTCTCCACATATCGCTCCGCCTTTTTGTACTCCTCAAGCGCCAAATAACAATTGTACTTCAGGCTATATATCTTGTTGTTAGAACCGTTGACTTCGGCTTTCTCAAGATACTCCAGGGCCATCTCATACTTCTCTTCACTATAATACTGCCTGGCCAGTGCGAGGTCGGTTTGAGCATAAACACTACCGGTAAGTAGAATGGTGATTAAGGCTATGCTAATGCGGTAGATCATATAAGTGAGATCGGAGATCTCGCCATTTTATTGTGAATTTCTAAGATGATTAACAATGGAATCATAGGGTTCTTCATAGGCTATCCACAATTTTAAAGCCAATTTGGAGGGCGCAATATACTTTTTGAAAGATAGCTCCAATTCTGCAATAGCCGAAGCTTCAAGTTGAAGGTATTCATCAATCTGCTCTGCAGAGAGCTTGTTATCCTCAATGCTATTGCCGAGCGTGTGCAATTGCTTATCGGCATACGCAATATCTTCACGCATTCTTTGGCTGTGCGACTGCAATCTACCCAGAGCCTTATTGATTGTTCCAAAATTGGAAACCTCTTTCAACCAAAACTCACGATCGTTAGGATCTGGATAATTGGCCATGAGGTAATTGTACTGCGTATCAACATGACTGGCCAGCTTTAGATTTTCCTCGGTATCAAGAGAATCCAGGAGTTGGCTATATTCTGCCAATACCATTCGCAGTGAATCAATCTCACCAAGCTCAGCTTTATAAACAGACTTCGGTTGGCAGGCAAAACACAGCAAGTAAACTGCGAGACAATTTAGGGGCAATCTTAGTTTATCCATTCAAATCCCGTATAAGGCACTAAAACTTCAGGTATTTTGATTCCCTCAGGTGTTTGATTATTCTCCAGAATAGCAGCCAGTACCCGCGGTAACGCCAGGGCACTCCCGTTGAGAGTATGGGCTAATCTGGTTTTCTTTTCCTCTGTGCGGTATCTCATTTTTAAGCGGTTGCTTTGAAAGGTTTCAAAGTTAGAAACTGAGCTCACCTCTAGCCAGCGCTTCTGTGCCGCACTCCAAACCTCAAAATCATAGGTTAGGGCTGAAGTGAAACCCATGTCTCCGCCACACAGTCGCAAAACTCGGTAAGGAAGTCCAAGATTCTTAAGCAACTGCCCTACCAGGCCGGTCATTTCTTCTAGTTGAGCATAGGATTTCTCTGGATAAGTAACACATACAATCTCCACCTTGTCAAATTGATGCAGGCGATTCAGTCCACGCACGTCTTTGCCATAACTACCGGCTTCTCTCCTAAAACAGGGAGTGTAGGCGGTGCACTTGATAGGAAAGTTTGCCGCGTCAAGTATTTCATCTCTGAAGAGATTGGTAACAGGCACCTCAGCGGTTGGAATTGCAAATAGATTATCTTGAGTCATGTGATACATCTGCCCTTCCTTGTCCGGTAACTGTCCGGTGCCAAAACCTGAATCCTCATTCACGAAGAATGGCGGAATGTACTCTTTATAACCTGCCTTGGTATTCTCTTCCAGGAAATAATTAATTAATGCTCTTTGGAGGCGAGCTCCACGACCGGTATACACCGGAAAGCCGGCACCGGTGACTTTTACACCAAGGTCAAAACTTATGAGCTCATATTTCTCCGTCAACTCCCAATGTGGCAGGGCATCCTCGTGCAAATCCGGAATATCGCCGTATTTTCCAATTTCCACATTGTCATCAGCACTGGCACCTTCGGCTACCGTACTATGGGGCAGATTTGGCAATTCAACCAATAAGGTTTCCAGGTTAAGTTTGGTCTGTTCCTGCTCTTGTTGTAGCGCTTTGGCTTTAGTTTTTAGCTCAGCCGTAAGTGTTTTGCGCGCTTCAGCTTCATCCTTTCTACCTTCCTTATAAAGCATACCAATCTCCTTGCTAAGCTTATTGCTTTCTGCTAATGCATGATCAAGATCCACCTGATTCTGGCGGCGCTGTTCATCTAGTCTGAGAATATCCACTATGCTTTGCTCAGCATCGATTTTACGCTTCTTTAAGGCGGCTATCGCCTCGTCTTTATGCTCTCTTAAATAACTAATTTCCAACATAAATAATGTCGTTTCGGCAAAGGTATAAACAATAAACCCCGACCGTTCAGAGAAGGTCGGGGTTTTATAATGATTCGATATAGTAATTAAGCCTCTCCGTTGGGTTCAACGGAAACAAAAGACTTATTACCTGCTTTCTTCTTGAAAGTTACTGTACCGTCAGTTAGGGCAAAAAGAGTATGATCCTTTCCCATTCCCACATTTGTTCCGGGGTAATGACGAGTACCACGCTGACGCACAATGATATTTCCGGCAATGGCTGGTTGGCCACCGAAAATCTTCACGCCCAGGCGTTTACTTTCTGATTCACGTCCGTTTTTGGAACTACCGACACCTTTCTTATGAGCCATGGTTCAAATATTTATCAGTTTATTTCGCGCTTAGAGCCGCGATCAGTTCATCCTTTTTCATTGAAGAATAACCCGTTAAACCCCGTTCCTTGGCAAGAGCCTTCAGGTCAGCCACGGTCATTTTACTCAGGTCTTCTCCGCCTTTAGCCTTTTCGGCCTTAGCTTCAGCTTTCTTAGGGGTCTCTGCTGGTTTCTCAACTTTGGCTTCCGCAACTTTCGCTTTTGGCTCAGCTTTCGCTGGGGCTGCCTTCTTTCCTGATCCCTTACCGATACCGGTAATTTCAATCAAAGAAATTGGCTGGCGATGACCATTCTTCTTTTTGTAACCTTTTCTTCTTTTCTTCTTGAAGATAATTACTTTGTCTGCTTGGAGGTGTGACACAACCTTGGCATCCACCTGAATGCCACTTATAACCGGGGCGCCAACTTCTACTGTTCCGTCATTGTCTGTTAAAAGAACCCTGTCAAAGGATACTTTGTCGCCTTCTTTGGCGGCCAAACGATTGACGTACAGCTGCTGGTCTTTGCGTACTTTGTACTGATGCCCTGCTATCTCTACAACTGCGTACATGTTAAACTTAATTTTTAAGGGGTGCAAAGATAACTAATTGAAACTAATAACTAAGAGTGAAAAATGAAAAATTACTAGGGGGACTTAGTTATAGGTTGAGTGTTATCCGGTAAGGGATAATATTGCCCGGATAGTTTAATGTAATAAGCCATTGCCCCCGAATTGCAGCATGTCATAATTCGGCTTCGACAAGTTATGATATGCAGCTTGTAAATACCACAGCCAGTAATCTAAACGGTTTATCATGAATTTTATGGCACATGGAGTCAAGTCAAGTGCCCGCCGTTGCGCATGGATACGGTGAGCTAAATGTTTTACTTAGGTTAGGTATTAGGTTCAAATTACTTACAACTGACCGCTCTAGTTGCCTGAAGCCTTAACTCTTAATTCTTAACTCCCCCTGCTATTCCACAATAGTATACCTCAAGCCAAGTCCAAAACCCACCATAGGTTGAAAGCTACTGCCGATGATTCTTAGGTTGTAGTTTCCACCACCCCTCAACATGAGATTTATGTCAAGATTCTCTATGACGGTAAACAACAAACCAGCTTCAAGGCTAAGAGTAGGAAACATGAAGTAGAGCTCCTTTTGGGATTCGGCAATCACATTCCTAGTTGCAAAACCCAATCCTAAACTACCACTGAATAGTGCGTTGAACTTACTATCATAATCTGTTACATACATGTATGACATGTCAAAGTTATTATACTTCCAATCCTCAATATTTTCCGTACCCTGACTCCCAAGGGTATCAAAACTGTAACTCCCATTCCCTGATTCATAGGAATACCCAATTGCCCAAAGCATGGTGCCCTTATCAAAAATGAATAACTCAGAACCGAACTCCAGATAAAACCCGGCAGTCTTGATGTTGAATGATTCCTGATTATCTGCCAGGATGGCGAACCGCTTGCTGCCTAAACCACCAGCTTCCATATAAAATTCCTGGGCGGTAGAAGTAAAGCTAAAAGCAAGAAAGGCGATTGATACGAGGATAAGTCTCATTTCAATGTTTTTGAATTCGGTGTGACAAGCTCAAGAATCTGACGGATTTTTTTTGTTATTAAGGGCATATATAGATTGGAGATACTAATCCTTTAAAACCATTACCACCTCGAAGTGATATGATGATTTTATTGCAACAAAGTAAACCCCTGAAGTAACATGTGATATATCTATTTGGTGAATCCGATATTCGTGTTGTAAAACCTGACCTGCAGCATTATACAATATCACCTCATCTGCAAATTGCGTTTCCGGAATATTGAGGTTCAATATACCCGTAGTAGGATTGGGATAGATGCCAAATTTATCTGAGTAAGATTCATTACTCTTGTTCTCCTGGCATCCTAAACTCATGTCAAATTTCAGCTTTAATCTTTGTGCCGCATTCTTAACCTGAAATAAGGACTTTATATGCTCCGTGCCGGAGGCGTCATTATCAGTTCGTTTTTGTATCAATGCCAGATCCAAACAAAAGGATTCACCGGGATCCAGGCTTTTAGGTACTGACAGCAAATTCACACCAACCCATATCGGCACATCGTAGGGGCTTTGATACCAGTTGTAAGCATCATTGAATAAAAAGTTGGTTGGCTTACCAGATTCGGAGGAAACAAAACCATCTCCGTTGTTTTTACCTAACAAACCATCAGGACCCTCCACTCGTATACGATTTCCATTCGGCCATCGAACATTAAGATATCTTAGATATTCAAACAAATCATCTGGATTTCTGCGGTTACTCATACTAAATCCAAGTATTGGCTCATGCGCAATAAATCCTCGCAATGGGTTATTCAGTTGCACAAATCCTAAAGCGGGGGGAGCATATCCAAAAGAAGAATCGTCAAGATTATCCAAATTATAATAATAGCTCATGCCTAGTATACTATCACTTCCCAAGGCATCATCATGAGATGAACCAATGCTGTGATGCACAGAAAAACTCATGAGAAGGCTGTCTATAGTATGCTCCGAACGATTGATTACACGATAATTCAGAAAAAATACAGAATCACTCAAGGAACCACTATTCTGGTATGTGTATATCATACCATGGACCTCTAAGCCCAATGATCTTGTACCATAAATATGATCGTGCAAAGAGCGATGATCATTAAAGATGCAATACAGCGCCTTGTCTCCATATATAACAGGCGCATCCCCATATTGGGGTTCGTATTTTCCATTGTTGTTCTTGTCTGAAAATGGAGCAAGATCCTCTGATAATTCTTGATGATCTGCAACATTAGCAGGCCAATTGAGTATTACTTCAGGAACAACATAATTCAGATCTGCAAAGTTTTGCTCATGAGTTTCAATCTGATCTCTGCTCACAATCCAAACCCTATCATAAGTTCTTACATAGTCCATGTCATAATTAATTCCTACCGGCCCAGAGGCATAATCATGATGCAAAGCTTTGTTATCCGTTACTGATACTGACCACCCTTCATCTGTTTTTCCGGCAATCCACAAACCGGCCAGATTTGCCAAGGGGCTGGATGGATGAGAAAGCAATTCAAACTTTCCAATGCGCTGATCCTCTAAATGCTCCTCAGTATTACAAAATAATTGACCACAAGAAGCTACAGTTAGGAAGGCTTGTTCATTTACAATTTGCCCGCTGGTTGAATGTGAATCAAGGTTTATTAGCACCAAATGATCATCTGTAAAGCTTTCAACACTAGCATAAGCGCTGTTATCGCTATTACAACTAAACAATTTACCTGAAAATGAAGAACAGTTTAATTCTCGCACGGTATCTATTTTTCCCGCATTCAAATGCAGGAGCAGGTTATCGAAAAGAACAAAAATGCGATCTCCAGATTGGCCGACCAGAGCCCTCCCAATTAATTGATCAGTTAAGGATGTCCACGTATTATTTACAAATGCTGAAATTGAATATGCTTTATTCAGAACCGGAGACCCTGATGAGCCTGAAAAGGAATATAGTGCCCCGTCTGCACCAAAAATTATGTCATTCACTGTATTTCCTAACACACCTGCAGTATTGTTAGGAAGTGAAATCCAAATCTGACCATCAAACATTCTGATTGGATCTGCACTTGAGTTATTCCCTGCATATACCATTCCCTTATGAATAGCAATGGCATGCACCTCTGGCATATTTAAGAAGGGTGTATAAGTTTCAAATCCCGAACCATCCCACCGACTCAGACCTTTGGCGGTAGCAATCCACCACACACCATTTTCATCCTCTTCAATATCAAACACTTCATCTGCACTCAAGCCATTTCCTTGCCATAGCCTGCTCCATAACAGGCCTTCTCGAATGAAAACCCCCTTATACCAGGACAGCACTACTATCTTTCCTGAGAGAATGTGCAATGACTTTAATAACACAGGAACACTATCAACCAATATTTGCTCTTCAATATAATCGCTATCACCTTGAATCTGTCGAAAAAGTATACTATCTGTTAAGAGCCATCTTTCGTTGGAAGACGGTATATCCAACACATCAAGAACTGTTTTCGTAGTGGGTAAAAGCTCATAAATACACGGTTGACCAGAAATAGACCCAAGGCCCATACTAAAGAATAGTATTGCTAACCATTTACACATTGCCCTAACAAGTTTAAACACAAAAACAACAACCTAGAATTAATATGACTATCAAATGAGCAAATAGTTGGATCTCAAGTTATGCCTTGTGATAATTAATAATCTATAGTAAACAGTACAGCCTACTGAATATGAAATACCGGAATCACCTTGGATATAGCAACTAGTCCATACATAATAGTGGCTATTATAAATATATCTCACTCTTTCCGGTATTACCCTTTGACGGTGTTCCCGCCGCTGTCGGGCAGGCATTAACTTCACCGGTCACCCCTAACGCAACATCGGTCATTCATCATTCATCATTTATCACTTATCATTAATCATTGGCCATTGGCCATTGGCATATTAGCACACTTCGACTACATTTCGACAAGCTCAATACAGACGCTCAAGGTAAAGCACTATCTAACTATAAGTTCTTAGCTCCTAAGTCTGATTTCCAGTTTTACTTCCAAGTTTTTCCCTAACCCCCTTCTATTTCCTACTTTTGCGCGCTACCTGAACATATTGTTCTATTTAAATCCTATTTGTTATATGTACAAATCACTGTTTGCAGGCTTACTGCTATTTATGTTTGGCAGCCTGGCCGCTCAGACTAACATTGAGTTTGAAGAATTTGATCTCGATAATGGTTTGCATGTTATTCTGCATGAAGACCAGTCCACCCCTATTGTGGCGGTGTCTGTTCTTTATCATGTTGGTTCTAAAAACGAATCTGAAGGAAGGTCTGGCTTTGCACACTTTTTTGAACACCTGATGTTTGAAGGTTCACCCAATATTGATCGCGGAGAATACTCCAAACTGGTTCAGAGTAATGGTGGAGCGCTGAATGCCAACACCACCTTCGACCGTACTTTCTATTATGAAATACTCCCTTCTAACCAATTGGAGCTAGGTCTTTGGTTGGAAAGCGAGAGAATGCTCCAGGCCACGGTTGACCAAACCGGTGTGGATACTCAACGTGAAGTTGTGAAGGAGGAAAAGCGATTGAGAATCGATAATCGCCCTTATGGATCTTTTCAGGAAAAGATTTTTGGCAATGCATATGAAGATCATCCCTATGAGATCACTCCTATTGGCACCATGGAAGATTTGAACGCGGCATCGATTGAAGATTTCGCAGATTTTTACGAAACCTTCTACGTTCCCAATAACGCCACCTTATCCATTGCGGGCGCAATCGATATCGCAAAAACAAAGGAGATGGTGAAGAAATATTTTGGAGGCATCCCTGCTGGAACGAAAGAAATCCCGAGGCCAAGTTCGGAATTTAAAATGCTGGAAACTGAAACTACCGACACAGTATATGACAACATTCAGCTTCCCGGAGTTTTTATTGGTTACCGCATGCCTCCTCAGGGAACCAGCGATACATACGCCCTTGAAATGTTAAATACCGTTCTTTCTGGAGGACAAAGCTCACGTTTCTACAAAACTCTGGTTGACGATCAGCAATTAGGACTAGCCGTTCAGGCCTTTCCATATAGCCTTGAATTAGGGGGTTTGTTCATCACCCTTGGAATCGCCAACATGGGTGTTGAATTGAGTGAGTTGATGATCGGCATCGATTCTGAAGTTGAGAAAATGCGCATGGAATTGATCACCGAAGAGGAGTATCAAAAGGTGATGAATCAGGTTGAGAGTAGCTTCATTCAAAGTAACTCTACCATGGCTGGTATTGCCGAAAGTCTGGCCAATTACCATGTTTACTTTGGCGACGCCAGTTTAATTAATAATGAAATTGAACGTTACAGAGCCGTTTCCAGAGAAGACATCCTAAGAGTAGCCAAAAACTACCTGAATCCATCTAACAGGGTGGTCCTGTATTAC
Organism: Owenweeksia sp.; assembly: GCA_965229445.1. Lineage (GTDB taxonomy): Bacteria > Bacteroidota > Bacteroidia > Flavobacteriales > Schleiferiaceae > Owenweeksia. The sequence continues at coordinate 760,699 of OZ245876.1, read as the reverse complement.
CTTCCTAAAAGTCAAGCGAATTAATTAGAGAACAATGAAGAATATACTTTCAATAACGCTATTTCTTATACTAAGTCTGGGATTGTCGGCACAAATAGACCGCAGTCAGCGTCCGGAGGCAGGTCCTTCCCCAGAGCTTGACTTTGGTAAGTATAAGGTTTATGAACTAGACAATGGGTTAAAGGTAATTGTGGTAGAAGATCACAAATTACCCCGTATTACGATGAGATTGTTAGTAGACAATGACCCCACTCTTGAAGGAGAGAAAGCAGGGTATGTTTCCCTGGCGGGCGATATGTTGCGACAGGGGACGACCACGCGTCCTAAAGACAAACTGGATGAGGAAATAGATTTTATCGGCGCAAGCCTTTTCACCAGTCCAAGTCTGATTTATACTGGAGGTTTGAGTAAATATACAGATGAGCTCTTTGAGTTAATGGCAGATGTTGCTCTTAACCCGGCTTTTCCGCAGGAAGAATTTGATAAACTTAAGAAGCAAATGATCTCCGGTCTGGAAAGTCAGAAGGAGGAGCCAAACGCCATTGCTTCCAACGTCTATAACGCCCTTCTATACGGCAAGGATCACCCCTATGGTGAGATCGTGACGGTAGAAACAGTGGAGAGCGTGGATGTTGACGATGTTAAAACCTTTTATGCCAACAATTGGATTCCAAACAATGCGTATTTGGCTATAGTGGGGGATATTAAAGCAAAAGATGCCAAAAAGCTCGCTAAAAGGTACTTTGGAAGCTGGGCGATGGGCAATGTGGACAAGAAAGTTTATGATGATCCGGCGGTAAGAGATCAACCTCAGGTTGCCTTTACCAATCGTGAAGCCTCGGTACAGTCGGTAATCAATATTGGTAACACAATAGAACTTCATCCAGGCGACGCGGATATTGTTAAACTCCGTCTCGTAAATCAAATTCTGGGAGGTGGTTCTCTGGGTCGACTTTATCTCAACATCCGCGAGGATAAAGGTTATACTTATGGTGCGTATTCTTCCTTTGAAGAAGATCGCTTTACCGGAGAATTCAGTGCCAGTGCCAGCGTCAGAAATGAGGTGACCGATAGTGCTATTACTGAGTTTTTGTATGAATACAATCGCATTAGAACAGAGTTAGTAACTGAAGAGGAGCTCGAAGCAGCCAAGAACTATGTCATAGGCGCCTTTGGTCGTTCTCTGGAGAGTCCTCAGACGCGTGGAAGCTTTGCTTTAAATATAGAGCGCTACAATTTAGGTGAAGACTATTATAAGGAATACCTAAAACAACTCCAGTCCGTTACCCGGGAAGAGGTAATGGAAACGGCCAAGAAGTATCTCAAACCTGATCAGGTCTTAATATCGGTAGTGGGTAAAGGCGCAGAGGTGGCCGACAAGCTTGAGAAGTTCGGCGAACTGGGATATTATGATGAAGAGGCTAACTCTACGGATCCACCGAGCATGGAGGTTCCGGAAGGTGTTACTCCAGAAACAATTGTGAAGGCCTATATTGCTGCCATGGGTGGCGAAGAAAAGTTAGCTGCTGTTAAGGATGTCATTAGTATGTATGATGCGGAAATTGCTGGTGCACCAATGAGCATTCAGGCTACTATTGCCAGAAAGAGACCCGATATGTATATGATGGAGATGAAAGCAGCCGGAATGGGTGTTTTGATGAAGCAGGTTTATGATGGAGACAAAGCCAATATGTCTGGTATGCAGGGAGAACGCTCCTTAGAAGGCGAAGAATTGGAAGAAATGAAGAGATCGGCTCAGTTTCATCCAGAATTAGATTATCTGGAAGGCAATTACCAGTTGGAAATAGCAGGTATGTCTAAGGTTGAAGATGAGCTTGCTTATGTCCTGAAGGTAGTTAACAGTTCAGGCGATGTGGTAACTGAGTACTATTCTGTAGAGAGCGGATTAAAACTTCGTGAAGAAACTACCCAGGAAACACCCCAGGGACCCATGACATCTTCCTCTACATTCTTGGACTACCGAGAAATAAACGGAGTAATGTATCCTTATGTCATAAAGGCTCAAACCGGACCCCAAAGTATAAAGATGACTGTCTCGGAAATTAAGGTCAATTCAGACCTTGAATCCGATATGTTTAAATAAAGACATTTTGTTTTATTGAAGATCCCCTTCTGCTTTAGGCGGTGGGGGATTTTTTTTTGAGGAAAGGCGGTGAAGCCACCTGCGCAATCTCTGTCGCATATTGATAATGTATACTCCAAGAATAATAGCAGTCATACCTACCACATGACGCAAACCGAGTGGTTCACCATCAACCACTCCCCAAATAAGGGCTACCACCGGAATAGCATAGGTAACTGTGGAGGAAAACAATGATCCGGCAACTTTTATTAGTTGATTGAACATTATCACCGCCACGCTTGTGCCAATCACTCCTAAGATTGCCACATAGCCCAGACTTCTCCAGGCGAGGGGATCAGTACCCATAAGGTGTAAAAAATCACCAGCGAGTACAACGAAAGTGGCCGGCAATCCTACAAATAAAAGGCTTAGTAAGGTTATGCTCAGAGCATCAAGATGTTGCAACCGAGAACTAATAATATTTATCGATAATCCATAACACAAGGTGGCAATAATGGGATAGACTCCATAAACCATATTAGCTCCTTCCATTTCCACTCCGGGAGATAATAGCCAGAGCGCTCCTGCAAAACCCAGGCTAATACCAACAAAACTCGGTAATCCCGCCTTGAGTTTAAACCAAATCATGCCAATCAAAAGCGTAAACAAGGGGACAAGTGAATTCAGTATCCCTACTAAACCGCTTGGCAACTCCGTTACTGCTAAAGGGAATAGCATATACGGGATCGCGTTCCCGAAAAGGCCAACTGCCAATAGAGGCAAGACATCCTTCTTCCGCAATTCCCTGAATTTCCTGAAAGAGATCAGTGCCATGAACCAGAATGCCAGGGCAATTCTAATCAGGCCTATTTGACTATAAGAAAAGCTCAGGAGCCCGTACTTCATTAAAATGAAACTACTGCCCCAAATGATTGCCAGTAAGAGAAATACCAGCCAGTTTAACAAAGAGATTTTCGCAGTGTCCCTATCCATTACACTGCAAATAAACGCTTCTTGCTTGAACTTTTGCTGATTAGCCCGGAGGCTTTACTGCCAACCATCCGGTAAAACTTTAACATTTCTTAGACCGGATAATGCTTTCTGAGATTTTAATACCCAAAGATTCATAAGTTTGCACCATAAATGTTGGTGTTCGGTACTGTATTTGAACAGCATGCATGTAAATTCCGGATATTCTGAAAAAGACTGATTAGAGAACTACTTATTAAACTTCAAAATGCATCTTACAATGAAGAGGTTATTAATTTTAATGCTGAGCTTTCCCCTGATCTTCGCCAGTTGTGTATCAAAAAAGAAATACGCGGAGTTAGAGGAACAATACAATGAGTGTGATAGCAAATTAAGTTCGGCCAAGCTGGAACTTGCCAGCTGCCTTGAAGATAAGGAGGCTGCAAAAAAGGAAATAGGCTACCTTAAAAATACAAACTACAAGTTGCTCAATAGTGTTGGTGAAATGGCTACCCTGTCCAAAACAGAGGCAGAGAACTTAGAGCGCTCACTGGAAAGTATCAAGGAGAAGGATCTGCAAATTCGCACACTTAATGAAGCGATTAACAAAAAGGATTCCGTTACTCTTGCCTTAGTCACCAAACTGAAAGGGGCTATCGGTAACCTCAACGATGAAGACATTCAAATAAATGTTGAGAAAGGAGTGGTTTATGTGAGTATTTCTGACCGCATGCTCTATGACTTTGGCAGCTACAATGTTTCTTCCGAAGCTAAAGGAGTTTTAGAGAAGGTAGCTAAAGTGGTTAATGACAATCCTGATATTGACATTATGGTGGAAGGCCACACCGATAATAAGGAAGTTAAATCAACCGCTAGTTATAAAGACAACTGGGATTTGAGTACCCTGCGTGCCACCGCCGTAGTTCGATTACTTCAAGACAGCTACAATGTGGATCCAAAGCGCATGACTGCTGCGGGACGCAGTTCTTATGTGCCGCTGGCTGACAATAGCAGCGAGGAAGGACGCGCGAAAAATCGTCGTACGCGCATCGTTATTCTTCCCAAGCTTGATCAATTCTTTGAAATGATTGAAGAAGGTATGGAAGAAGCCAAAAAAGGCAACTAATCCAGATTCACAATAATCTAACCCGCCATGGAAGTGACTTTCTTTGGCGGGTTTTTTAATGAAATATATCAGGCTGTAACTACCTGATAAGTAGCTGGACTAATCTGCTCAATCATCACTTCCCCAGTATTTCTCACCCTTTTTCTCGATTCATCATCATAATGCCTTACGGTATAAAGGCACACGGGTTCTGTGAAGTTAAGATCAAATTCAGCTTGTAATTCTTCAATTAGCTTGGGCGTGTTAACCGGATCGTAGTTAATACAAAAGGATGAGCTCACCGCCGTATTCTGAGTCATATTTACCCTCACGCCATATTGATGAAACAATTTGTAAATCATGCTTAGGTGATCCTCCACGATAAAAGCCAAATCCCTGGTGGAAATTGTCAGTATGGCTTGATTGTCCTTCTTTATAAAACAGGGAATCATAGGAACCAGGGTGGCTTCACCTCCAATTATCGTTCCCTGGGAATTTGGATCTAAAAAGGATTTAACTTTTAAGGGAATATTCTTCCGCTGAAGGGGCTGTATGGTTTTTGGGTGAATAACTGAAGCCCCATAATAAGCTAGTTCAATGGCTTCGCGATAAGAAATCTGTTCAAGCAAGCTGGCATTCTCAAAAGTTTTGGGATCACCATTTAACACCCCTGGAACGTCCTTCCAAATTACCACTTCTTGCGCGTCAAGAATATAACCGATAACCGAAGCCGTATAATCTGAGCCCTCTCTACCCAGGGTGGTGGGTGTCATATCATCATCCGAACCAATGAAACCTTGTATCACATATCTGTTTCCGGGTTGAACCTGCTCCTTCAACATTCTGGAGGTAAAATTCCAATCGATGCGAGCAAAGCGATGATTCTGATCCGTACGGATAATCATGCGTGCATCCAACCACTGATTACTGATACTACTACTCGATAGATAAGCACTAACAATTCTCGTTGACAGCAGCTCACCAAAAGAAACAATTTGATCATAGATCTGATTGAAGCCTCCTTTTGGGGGTGCTGTAATCACAGTCTCCAGCTGCTGAAACAAGGACTCTACCTCCTGATTCAATGTTGGGTTGTTATTGGGAAAAAGCTCCTCAATAATTTTATAGTGAAAATTGCGGATCTGGCTAAACTCAACAATATCCAGCGTCCTGGTTTCGTAAAACTTCTGCACCAGGTGCTCCAATGCATTGGTGGTTTTAGCCATGGCTGAAACCACCACTATTATGTCTTTATTTTGATAAAAGGATAATACCCTGGCCAGGTTTCTGACACTTGCTGCATCTTTAACAGAGGCACCACCAAACTTGAAAACTAACATATGAAGTGGATAAGCGACAAAAATACACATGCTAATAATAGTATGAGGAAGCATGGAAAGTCGAATTAAAACACCTTCACTATTTTAGGCCATAGCTTATGCAAAAAATTGGAATCTTAATCTTTATTTATGGCCTTAGTCTTCCTATCGAGGCACAACTCACCAGTCTGAAGAGCGAGGTAAAAAGCTGTATAGAAAGCGATACCACAGAGTGTATTTCATGGTTGGAGCAACGCATCGATCAATTAGAGGGCAGCCAACCTGATAGTTTATTATTTGAAACCCTGCTTAAACTTAGTACAGATCTTATAAATCCCGGGCACTTTGACCTGGCCTCTATTTCTGCCCATCGAGCTTTTAGGATTGCCAAAAAACGAGAAGATGTAAAACTCATGGCAAGAGCTACCGCGAGAATTTCCGCCGTGTATGTTTACGATGGTCAACTAGATTCTGCTCGATTCTACATTCTCCAATCTCTTCAAAATTATCGTGAATTAGGTGATTCACTCAAAATTGCCACCTCCTACATCAACTTAGGTCAAATTCAAAAGGAGATGGGATTGTATGAGATGAGTATGGTCAATTATATGAAGGCAGTTACACAGCTCGAAAAAATTGAGCAGCCGGTATTTGTGGCACATGCAGAAAATGAAATTGCCACACTTTATGCCATGACCGGTGAGGTGGAGAAAGCGATAAGCTTTGGATTAAAAGCCGTGCAAACTTATCGAGAGGTAGGTGATTACTACTATGAGGCCTATGCCAAGCTGAATTTGGCCAATAACTTAATCTATGTATCTCAAGAAGATACGGCAATCCTGCTTCTGAAAGAAGTAATCCCCGTTTTTAAAAAGGAAAATGATGTGTACATGATCATGAATGCTGAAGCCCAATACGGACGGGCGCTGTACAGAATTGGCGAGCTTGATCAAGCCCTTGAACACTTCAAAACCAGCAATAGTCTTGATCCCGATGAGCATTTTATAGCCCAGCTTGCTTATAACCACGAATACCTAAGCCGGATTTTTCGTGGTACGGGAAAGGCAAAGCTGGCTCTGGTTCATTCAATTAAATCTCTCAAATACCATCGCCAATTAGGCTGGAACGAAGAGTATAAAGATGCTCTTCATGATCTTGCACAAACCTATGAGACTTTAGGGCAGGCTGATTCAGCCTTAAAATACCTTCATATTTACCTGGATGTTTCCGATAGCTTGTCTTCCATCCAGAAAACGGAGCAATTAAATGAATTAAAAACACGTTATGAAACCGACCTTAAAGAACAGCAAATCAAATCAGTAGAAGCAGAAATTCGCTTGCTACAGGAAAAAAATCGCAGTAAATCCCAAAGAAATACCGCTTTAATTGTGGCCATACTTGCGATAACTGGATTTGCCACTTCCGTAATCATCCAACAAAGACGAGCCTATCGCCTTACTCAAAGGCTCTCCATGGAAAATCAACGAAGTTTACGGGCAGAATTAAATGCTGAAAAAGAAGTTCAGGAAAGACTGCAAGTTGAACTAGACTACAAGAAACGTAACCTAGCAAGCCAAGCCCTTCTAATTGCCGAAAAAAATGAACTATTACGATCCTTTAAAGGAGAGCTTGAATCCCTCCCAAAGGATCTGAGCTCTAATCCAGACCTCGCCCAAATCGTTAAGCGGATGGAGAGAGTAGAAAATCAAAGTCGCGATTGGGATAAATTCATGAGCATTTTTAATGAAGTGCACCCTGACTTTCATGAGCGTCTACGGAGGAAGCACCCACAACTATCGGCTAATGATGTGCGGTTATCATCTTTAATGAAGATGAACTTTAGCAATAAGGAAATGGCAAATATTCTACATATCTCGGAAGCCGGCCTTAAGAAGGCTCGCTATAGATTGCGTAAAAAAATGGCTCTTGCACCGGAATCGGATATCGCGCAGTACATTCATAAGGTATAGGTTAACAGTAGATTAAAACTACTGTCCACCATTTGTCTACCCTACCTGTCCACCCTTTGTCTACCAGGTTTTTCCCACATCCATAGTTCTTCTTGGGACTTTAGCAAAAAACAGCCCAATGAGATTAATTGTTACCCTGATTGTTATATGCCTGGCTCTTATTGCCTGCAAGAAGGAAGAAAGATCGCCGACCAATACAGAATCTTTTGAGGCAGTAATTGCCTCAGGAGGGGACTTTGACCCGGTACAAAAATCAAAGGTGATCATTGATTCATCTTCAAATACTAAAACAGAAGATGGCCAATTGTGGAGATGTACCTCAACAACTATAGAGGCGAAGGATGGTGCCGGCGGCGATGATGGCTTCCCGATGTTTAACCCCAATGCAAATGTCATCTATCCGGGTAGTCTGCTACAAGGTAAATCACTTAGAAAGGCGACTCCCGATGTTATAGCCGTAGACCGCGCCGGTGGCACAATTTCCTATGACATAATTGATGGAAATGTGGCTTCATCCTTCACAGTTGATGAAGTGAGCAAGAGCAGCATCACGGTGGCGATGAATAGCATAATCAGCAATGCCAGTGGGGTGATCCCTGCTAATTTCAGCTTTAATTACACGAACATCCAGAGTCGGGAGCAATTTGCATTGGAGGTAGAAGCAGATTACGAGAATTCTTTCCTAGAGCTGGAAGGCTATTTGGAACTCAACACCAGTAGTTCCTACAACTCCTACCTGGTGCGTCTGGATCAAAGCTATTATACCATGAGTTTTGATATTCCTACTAACCGTTCTGAACTCTTTGGTCCTAATGTGCGGCCTGAAGACCTGGCGAAATATGTGGGTGTTGGAAATCCACCGGTATACGTGAGTGACGTTACCTACGGACGAACCTATTATATGCTCATAGAATCCACGTCGTCATCTTTTGATCTGGAAGCGGGGATTTCCGGATCATTCAGTTCAATTGCTTCCAGTGGTGGTGGCAGTGTGGATGCCAGTTATCTCAAAACACTCGACAACCTGAAAATACAAGTATTTGCTTACGGCGGAGAGGCTTCCTCTACGCTGCGTACAGTGGTGGATGCAAGTACCTTAGACAGCCTGGTAAACAAACTTGCTGATGCCGGTGATATCCGCAGTGGCAAACCGGTAAGCTATGTTGTACGCAGCGTGGATAACAATCAGATCGTGGCCGTGCAATTAGCTAATCGTTATGATGTGACGGAATGCATACCCTTAAGTTCGGGGAATTCACCACCCGCCTTTACCGCTCACTGGTCTGGATTGGTGAATGATTTTGGCCCGATTGGAGGAGCTGCCAGTATTAGTATATCGGGTACACTTAACGACCCTATTGCGCTCTTTAATAAAAGTGGCAACAAATACATGCTCAGCAGCAATAACCAGCTGATGGGGCCTTACGACATCAGCGACCTGGGTGATGGAAACATTACGCTCAGCTCAATTGGGGCAGGCGGCATGTACACTCGCGTTATCAATGGTTTACCTACCACTACAGGCACCTTACTATTTGACATAGTTGGCAATCAATATCAACTGCTTGGAAATTCAGGTTCAAGTGGTATCGTCAAAAACATAGGTTCATTCGGAGGGGGTGGATGTCCGTTTAATGCCCTGGGAATAAGCTCGATGGCCTTCTGCGAAACTCTAGCCAACTCCTATAACATTATGGTAATCAATAAATCAGGTGATCAATTTGCACTGTGGGATGTATCCAAAAATAATGGCTCATGGTCCACACCCATGTTTCTTAATGATTTTGATCCCGGTATGGATTGTCCGTTTGACTATGTAGGAGCGGTATGTTATCAGCGCATTGGAAATCTGGATTACAACATTTTCTTTAATAAACAAGGTACGCAGTATTGTCTGTGGGAAAAGAACAGCGGATTTACACCAGTTTATGACCTTTAATTATCTCATCATGAAAAATCTTTTATTACTCCTTCTATCCCTTACCTGTCTGAATACCTATTCACAAGAAGGAGAGCTAGACTTCAGCTTTAACGGCTCCGGCAAGATTCTGTACGAAAACAGCAACTTTGCCGAAGGTAGGACAGTATTGGTTCAACCGGATGGCAAAATAGTGCTAGGTGGATATATACATTACAATCAGGGTGATATATTAATTGCCAGATTCGACCGAAACGGCAACCCGGATGTAACCTTTGGAAATCAAGGATTTGCCTACATCGACCTGAATACGGAATGGCAACAAGCCACAAGCATTCAATTGCTGGGCAATGGCAAACTGATGGTATTAGCTGAAACCGACCATCAAGGGGAACGTGGATGCGCCTTATTACGACTTACTGCTAACGGCTATCTTGACCAGTCATTTGCTGATAGTGGTTGGGTTTTTAATGGGGTGGGAACCGGCAATTCTTACTGGAACGCATTGGTGCTACTTCCGAACGGTGACTTTGTAGTTGGGGGTGATATCTACCATGCGGGAGGAAGAAAACTGGCTTTGCTTGGATATCACGATGATGGAAATGTAAATCTATCATTCGGCGATACAGGAATAGCCATAAAAGCCGTTGGTGGAGCCACCACAGAATTGCGTGCGCTAAAATTATCTCCAGACGGTAAGTTAATAGCTGGAGGCTCAACTTACTTTCAGGGCAATCGAAGCTTTATGCTTATTAAGTATGAAGTTGACGGTAAGATCGATCAAAGCTTTGCGGGAGGCAATGGACTAAGCATTGGATTTAACGATAATGCTGAACTGAATGATTTTTGTTTTCAACGTGACGGAAAAATTATTGCCGCTGGTTTGGTAGAAAGAAACAACGATGACCTCTTTGCCATGGCAAGAGTAAGTCCGACTGGTATTTTGGATCCTGGCTTTGGAGTGAATGGTAAAGTAGAGACGGCAATAGGCAAAGATTCCAGGGCAGAATTTGCGGGAGTTTTGGGTGATAACCGAATACTTTTAGGTGGAGTTGGTGACGGCATTTGGAGTGAAGATTATGCCCTTGCTCGCTATAATCCTGATGGAACTTTAGACAAGTCTTTCAGCTATGATGGGATATCTACTAAGAATATTGGACCAGCGGATGATATAGTATTGGCAGGAACTATTCAATCCGATGGGAAGTTAATTCTAGTAGGTACCTCCGAAAAACCCAGCAGCTCGTTTTCCAGATATTATCTGTCGGTAGCTCGTTTTATTGGTGGAGTAGGCTCAATTGGCGAAGTGGAATTGGAGGAACCTAGCCTTCAGATATTTCCTAATCCCGCTCATGATATAGTTCAGATTGAATCTTCAGAAAATATTCAGGAAATCCGGATCTTCGATTTATCCGGAAAACTAATTCGCCGAATTCAACCCAATGATTTTGAAGTAAGATTGACGGTAGGGGATCTCCCGGAAGGCATGCTGCTTCTGGAGATTGATGTTACTGGTAAATTATCCATAATTGATCGATTAGCAATTAGAAGGTAGAGACATGGTTTATCACCGATAAAACTGGCACCACGTTTCATTTTGTTAAAGGGGTGTTTGGTCAATTAGGCCTTGACTGATATGTTTATATACTGCAAATTAATTATGGGGAGGGGGCGTGCCCCCGTCGGCAGCTTTTAAACCGACCAAAATTACCTCCGTTGGCGTATCTCACAGTGACACCCTAATTTTAAACGAATGTAAGCGTTTAACAAACGGCTATTAATTTTCAAATGCCTAAATTGGTACTGGGGAGGGGGGCTTGCCCCCGGCTAAAGGGCAGTGCTTGGCACGAAAGTATACCAGCGTAGAATTTCCGCTGCCTAATCTGGTTTCCTATCCGGGTCAACCTGATAAACGAATGTAAGCGTTTAACAAACGGCTATTAATTCTCGAATGCTTAAATTGTTGTTGGGGAGGGGGGCTTGCCCCCGTCTTTAACACAAGGGTTTTTAAGCAACACTCCTTTCAATGAACCCTATACTTTAATTCAATAATGCCCACCTCAATTATCTCTGATTTCATTTCTAGTCTATCCCTCACTATCACACCTTATTTCGCACAAGCCTATTCCCCACAAAGCTTACTTTTGCCACCGAATATTCAGTATGAGTTTCAATCTAGAGGCAACAGATCCCGGGAGCAAAGCCAGAGCAGGAACACTTTCCACATCACATGGAAATGTCACCACCCCTATTTTTATGCCAGTAGGCACGATGGGCACGGTAAAAGCTGTGCATCAACGCGAGTTAGAACATGATATTAACGCCCAAATTATTCTTGGTAATACTTACCATTTATACTTGAGACCTGGCATGCAGGTCATGGAAGAGGCAGGAGGTTTACACCAATTCATGAATTGGCAAAAACCCATCCTCACAGATTCGGGCGGATACCAGGTTTATAGCCTGGCCGCCAATAGAAAAATTACGGAGGAAGGGGTCAAATTTCAATCTCACATTGATGGCTCAAGACACTTTTTTAGCCCCGAGGCATCGATGAAGATTCAGCGTCAAATAGGGGGAGATATTATCATGGCATTTGATGAATGTCCTCCATATCCTAGTTCCTATGATTATGCGGAGAATAGCATGAACCTCACCCACCGCTGGCTCCAAAGATGTAGCGCATGGCTGGACGAAAACCCTCCGCTTTACGGACATGATCAACTTTTCTTCCCTATAGTTCAGGGCTCTGTATTCCCCGACTTACGGCAAAAATCTGCTGAAACCATAGCAAGCTTTGATGCTCCTGGCTATGCTATTGGAGGACTCTCTGTAGGGGAACCGCACGAAGACATGTATGCGATGTCCGAGTTGGTATGTAATTTCTTACCAAGCAATAAACCGCGCTATCTGATGGGTGTTGGAACGCCAGCAAATATCATTGAGAATATTGCCCTTGGAATAGACATGTTTGACTGCGTGATGCCTACCAGAAATGGTCGTAACGGTATGATATTTACTAGTGAAGGGATTCTCAATATCAAAAATAAAAAGTGGGAGTTTGACTTTTCACCGCTAGATCCTAATGGAACCACCTTTGTGGATGAGCAATACAGCAGAAGCTACCTAAGACACTTATTTGCTTCCAATGAATACCTTGGCAGGCAAATTGCTTCCATTCATAACCTTGGGTTTTATATCTGGCTGGTGAGCGAAGCCAGATCTAAAATTATTTCTGGGGAATTCGCAGCATGGAAAAAACACATTGTTCCAAAACTTCAAACACGTCTCTAAATTGCTAAAGACCCTCGACCGATATATCATTGGTAAATTTTTAGGGACCTTTTTCCTGACCATTACCCTCATCTTGGCTATTGCGGTAGTATTTGACACCTCAGAGAAAATAGAGAATTTCTTGCGTGAGGGTGCAAGTGCCAAAGAAATAATAGTTGATTACTACCTCAATTTCATTGTCTTTTACGGCAACTTATTCAGCTCCATGATTGTCTTTATTGCGGTAATCTTCTTTACCTCACGCATGACAGACAAAACCGAAATTGTGGCAATTTTAACCGGTGGTGTGAGTTTCCTGCGACTGATGTGGCCCTACTTTATTTCTGCTACCATCATCGCCGGAATTAGTTTCACTCTAGGCAATTATATCATACCAAAAACCAACGTAAAGCGCCTCAAATTTCAGCATACCTACATCGATACCAAGAAAAGCGATAGGTTTAAGAATATACACCGACAGATTAAACCAGGTCATATTATCTATTTTGAAAACTATAATGCCGCCCGACATTCCGGTTATCATTTCACCTATGAAGTGTTTGATGAGCAAGTACTTCGCTCAAAGCTAAAAGCAGACTTCATTAGATTAGATACCGCTACCGATCGTTGGGTCCTGGACAATTATTCAATGCGGACCATTAGTACAGACGGTACAGAACATATCGAGGCTGGCAGACAATTAGATACGGTTCTAAATCTAGAGGCAGACGAGATTGTACCTCGCTTGTACACTACAGAAATGATGACTACACCCAGATTGCGCGAATTCATAGAACAAGAAAGAATTCGTGGTTCTGAGAATCTTAATCATTACATGATGGAGGAATACAAACGTACTTCCTGGCCTATTGCTACTTATATTCTAACGCTGATCGGAGTCAGTATCTCTTCAAGAAAGTCAAGAGGAGGAGTAGGATTAAACATTGCCTTCGGTCTGGTGATCTGTGTTAGCTATATTTTCTTTATGCAGGTCTCTACTACCTTTGCTACCGTGGGAAGTTTATCGCCCATGCTGGCAGTTTGGATTCCCAATATTATATTTTCGATCATAGCAATATACCTGTACTTTATTGCCCCAAAATAGATCCATATTTTACCTGCGCCTTCACCTCACGGTGTTTATTTTTGGATTTACAGGCATACTGGGCGAGCTGATTAGTACCTCAGCTATTACGCTGGTGTGGCACCGAATGTGGATTGCAGCATTAATTGTCTTCCTTTTCCTTCTATTCAAAGACGGAATCAAATTTAACATTCGAAATACCTGGAAAATCATTTTGGCTGGCACTATTATAGCCGGTCATTGGATTACATTCTTTCACTCGATTAAAATTTCAACTGTATCAGTTACACTGGCTACGGTTTCTACTGGTGCCTTCTTTGGCTCTATCATTGAACCCATAGTTTTTAAACGAAGCTTTAGCATTAAAGAGTTGATGCTGGGCCTGATGGTAATCTCCGGCCTCTATCTGATATTTAGGTTTGAAGGTGATTATACGGCAGGCATTATCCTTGCTCTGGTGAGTGCATTTCTTGCCGCGTGTTTTCAGGTAGTAAATGGAAAGTTGATCAAAAATCATAGTGCTCATCAAATTACGCTTCTTGAAATGCTTGGTGGTTGGGCGAGCATCAGTATTTATTTGGCTGCCTCCGGAGGCCTAAATCAAAGCCTCTTTACGCTAAGCTCTATAGACTGGTTATGGCTATTTGTACTTGGCAGCATCTGTACGGCCTATGCTTTCATTGAATCCGTAGCGGTAATGAAACAAATTTCTCCCTTTACCTTTCTACTATCCATCAATCTTGAACCCATATACGGTATTGTACTGGCCCTTATCATTTTTGGAGAAGATGAGCATATGGATCCGTGGTTTTATCTGGGCGCGGCGATTATTCTTGCATCGCTGTTTCTGGATGTATTATTAAGAAGGAGTAAACGAAAGAAATTGGTCAATCACCAAAATTTGTAATTTGCGCCCCTCACCAAAGCAGCAGGGAATGGAATATCTCGATTTTGAGACACCGATTAAAGAGCTTGAGGAACAGCTGTTGAAGACCAAGGAGCTGGAGAATGAAACCGAGGTAAACATGAGTAAATCGATAAAAGAAATCGAGAAAAAGCTCATAAATACTCAGAAGAACATCTATAAAAAGCTTACTCCTTGGCAGAGAGTCCAGCTGAGCAGACATCCCCAAAGACCATATACTCTCGCTTATATTGAAGCGATGACCGAAGGAAATTTCCTGGAGCTTCATGGCGACCGTAATGTGAAGGATGACAAAGCTATGGTTGGCGGTTGGGGAAAACTGGACGGCCGGTCAGTGATGTTTGTAGGACAACAAAAAGGCATTAACACCAAAATGCGTCAATATCGCAATTTTGGCATGGCCAACCCCGAAGGTTATCGAAAGGCCCTGCGTCTGATGAAGATGGCAGAAAAATTTAACAAACCCATTGTTACGCTAATCGACACCCCGGGAGCATTTCCCGGACTTGAAGCAGAGGAACGAGGGCAAGGAGAAGCAATCGCTCGCAATCTCTATGAGATGGCCATGCTCAAGGTTCCAGTTATTTGCATAATCATTGGTGAAGGTGCCTCGGGTGGTGCCTTGGGAATAGGTGTTGGTGATAAAGTCATGATGTTAGAGAATACCTGGTACTCAGTGATTTCCCCAGAAAGTTGTTCGTCTATACTTTGGCGAAGTTGGGAATATAAAGAGCAAGCAGCTGAAGCCCTAAAACTAACGGCAGACGACATGCTTAAGAACAAACTCATCGATGAAATCATCAAAGAACCCCTGGGTGGAGCTCATCGCAATCCCGAAGAAATGTTCTCCATAGTGAAAGATGAAATCATCAAAAATGTGGACAAATTAAGCCAGATCGATTCCGAAAAACTCATTCAGAAAAGGATAGCCAAGTTTAGCAAAATGGGCTATTACAAAGATTAACAACTCACAGGAATTAGCACGAGTTCGTTATTAAAGACGGCGATCATAGAATTTTAATCTTCACCGGTGCACGACCTCCTTCGCTAATTAGGAAGTAAAATCCCGCCGGGATATCACTAATATTTATCTTCTCCCCTCCCCTAATTTTGAGTGGAAATTTTCGCCCCAAAATATCAGTTAACATCAATCCTTCTAAATTCGAATCGCCACTCTTAACCATAAAATATTCGTCTGCCGGATTTGGGTACACCTCAAAATCCAATGCATGGATCTCACTTTGGTTAAAGTCTGCCTCCGAATTTATAGGAACTTGAAAATTTGTTACCCCTTGATAATTATTACTGAAGCTCAGTAATGCGTTTTGATAGCTGATACTTGCATCGAAGTTTAACTGTATTTCCATCAAGTCACCTGAGGATAAGGACACGGTGTCATTCAGAAAGGGTGAAAAACTAATGGTAGGATCAGATAAATTCCAATTAAAGAGCTTGATTGGAATATCACCATGATTATACACCAGGAAACTATAAGTACTTATACCCGTATTCGCTCTTGCTAACTGAATGGTATCATCAGAATAATAGAAATCATATTCCGGATCCAAGTCTGCCGATCCAACCAAAGCTTTCATCCGATCCATGAACTGGGGATAATCAACAAAGGGATTTCGATTGTTCTGTAAGCTAAAAATATCATTATTGCGCTTGATTTCAGCAGAGGAGGGAGGGTAAGTCATATGCCAGTTATACATCTGATTCTGATGACCCTGGAAGAAACTGGTGTAATCTTGATACCGTACAACAAAATACATTAAGCCCCTGGCAGAGGCTCCCTTCTGAACATCTCGCGGTTCAAACTTACCCCCACCACTTTTGGATCCACCCTGACTCCATGAGGGGTTCGTGACTGGACCAAAAGGATCATTTCCTCTTTGACTGTTGGCTGAAACATCAGTGGGAAACAAATGATGAATATCGCTACGCATGGGCTCATTCTGACTGAAGAAGCCTTGAGGAAAGGTATGCTCGCAATTAAAGCTATTCGCATTGGCTCCGGCTCGGGTACTAAAGCTTGCTGTTCTACCTGTGTATACACACTCCACATTGCCATTTACATTGTCAATCGTTGCATACATATTATCTCTGGCTGATGTGTATCCAAGAGAGTTATAACCGCTTGATATGATAGCCTTTAGAGCTGTACGCAAAGCCGTGCCTGATTTATCCTGAGTATTCTGGTAATAGGCCTTACTATATTGGCCTTGTCCTTTTAATCTGGTCGAAATATGTCCAAATCCGGTAGATGTCCTTACTATTAGGGGAAGATCGTACGCAACATTGTGAACAGGAAGAAAACCCACGGTAATAGCCGCAGTGTCTCCTGGAAATAGGTAAAAACTCGTATCCAACACTAGAAAGGCCTCCGTATCATAAAGAGAAAAACATTCTACCCCACTCACCTGAATACCATGTGAAGTAGGATTATAAACCTTAACCGTCTGATCGACCCTGTTATTCTCATCAGCCGTTCCGAAATTATATATTGAGTTTACAAACTCAATATTTTGAGCGATACCGGTGACACACACCAGTAGAATTAGACTCAATAGGCCAAGCCTATTTATTATAATGTGCTTCAAGGGCTGAAATTTGTTTTCCATTAATCGTATAAAGCAGGTTGATAACAGTTTCATTGCAAACATAGATGCTATTTCCTGATGAAAAATAAAGTTCGTCGTCTTTTAAAGTCCCAGATAAATCGCTAATTGCCAGGCCAGATAATCTTTGGCTAATAGGAATTGGTTGATTGGGGTTGGTTGTGAATATTCCATATAGTCCTTTATCAGTAGCTATATAGCAGGTATTTCCCCCCACACTTGCCATATCAGTTGGCACTTCTCCAGATATTTTATGCAATTCTGTTAGCTGTCTGGATTGGGTAGAGTATTGATATATAATGCTGGTATCTGATTTCGCACAAAGTATATAGAAATGTGAGCCCGCATAAGCTACTCCGATCGGAAATTCCGGTAAGTGGCTTGTTTGTAATTCGTTCCCATTAACTGGATTTAACAACAAAAGCTTAAACTGATTGAATCCGGGCTCGGCAGCTGCTACTAAAAATTCATCAGTCGCACTAAAGGCTGCGCGCAAGGGAATTTTACCTTGAGAAAGTCTATAATTTCGAGCGGGGGTCTGCCCCTGTTGATAGGCCTTTATATAGCCATCATTATCCAAAGCATAGGCCATCTGATTATCATTGATCAATTGACGATATTGAAGCGAACCCGATGGAACAGGGTTTGGCACTTCATACAGCAGATTTAAGAACTTGTCATAAGCGGATAACTTACCACTGAAAGCGGGAGCTATTATAATCTCACCGGTAAAGGGATTCACGGTGAGATAAGGAAAATCACCAGTAAGGCTTATGGCCTTTAAGCTCCCATTTTCAGGTAACCATCCCAATTGCTTCTGGGTACCATCCAATAAAATACAAGCAAAGCCGGTTCTGGTCAAATCAGCCTCCTGATAATTTATTGGTAAGAACTCACTACTTCTATTCTCTCCGTTATAGGCCTGAATTCTAATGGTATAGCTTCCTGCTGCCATTTGCGGATCATCGAACACTGCTATAAAATTTCGAAGATTTCCTGTGACGTCTTTTTGTGTAAATCCAAAATTAGTTGTTTGGCCGTTCTTCAGTAAAGTAACCACCACAGCACCATCCAAATTTGAAATATCTATCTTTAGAAAAATCGTATCCATGTATTGGTAACTGCTTTGGGAAGCGGGTTCCAGAATGGATATATTCGGGTAGTTACTATTCTCTTTTTTACAGGAAATTGCAATTATCAAGAATAGGCCAAATAGTGGATAACTTATTCGATTTAAGACCATGATATGGGCGTCAAGATATTAAATTTGACACCCTTTTCTCAGAAATATTTAGGGAACGATCAGGATGGAAAGCGCTAATAATCAGCAAGGTAGAAATAAGAATAGACCAACCCGCAATGTTGTGGAGTTGGAAAAAGGTAAGATACCCCCGCAAGCCACTGAGCTTGAAGAGGCGGTACTAGGCGCGATGCTGATTGACAATTCAGCTATTAATCAGGTCATTGATATTCTCAGTCCGGAAAGCTTTTACCGAGATGAGCATAAACTAATCTTTGAAGCCATAAAGAATCTGTTTGGCAACAGCCAGCCAGTTGATATTCTTACCGTAGCCAATGAACTTCGCAGCAAAGCTTCGCTGGAAGCCGTTGGCGGGGAATACTATCTCATACAGCTTAGTCAAAAAGTATCATCTTCTGCACATTCTGAGTTTCACGCCCGGATTATTGTCCAAAAGTTTATTCAACGAGAAATGATCCGCGTAGCTAGTGGGATCATAAACAAAGCCTTTGATGAAACTACGGATGTGTTTGATTTGCTGGATGAGGCAGAACAGGAGCTTTTTGATGTAGCCCACGGCAATATTGTAAAGAATTACGAGTCTGCCCAGGATTTGATCAAACAGGCCATTCACCGCATCGAGGAAATTTCTAAAAGAGAAGGTCTTTCTGGTGTGCCATCGGGTTTTACTAAAGTAGATCGGGTTACCAGTGGTTGGCAACCTTCTGATCTTGTGATTCTGGCAGCCCGGCCCGGTATGGGTAAAACCGCATTTGTGCTCTCCATGGCTCGAAATATGGCGATCGATCACAAAGCGCCGGTAGCCGTATTCTCTCTGGAAATGTCATCCGTACAACTTATTACCCGTCTTATATCCAGTGAAACTGGCCTGAATTCTGAAAAACTCAGAAAAGGCAATTTGGACGAACACGAATGGCAACAACTCACTACCAAGGTTCGGGGATTGGAAAAGGCACCGCTATTCATAGATGACACTCCTGCGCTAAGCGTATTTGACCTGCGCGCAAAATGTAGACGCCTCGTGGCGCAGAACAATGTCCGCCTGATCGTTATTGATTACCTCCAGCTTATGACCGTAGGTGGACAGGGAAAACAAAGCGGCAATCGCGAGCAAGAGATAAGCACGATTTCACGTTCTCTTAAGAGTATCGCTAAAGAACTAAATGTCCCCGTGATTGCACTTTCACAGTTGAGTAGAGCCGTAGAAACCCGTGGAGGTAACAAAAGACCTTTGCTTTCTGATCTTCGGGAATCTGGTGCTATCGAACAAGATGCAGACATCGTGTCATTCATCTACCGCCCTGAATATTACGATATTACGGAATGGGAAGATGGTTCTCCATGTGAAGGGCAGGGTGAGTTTATTATCGCGAAACACAGAAATGGTAGCCTAGAAAATGTGAAACTTCGCTTCCAGGCAAATCTGGCACGGTTTTCCGACCTCGAAGAATCTGACGGGTATGAACCACTGGTTCTTGAATCACGTATGAATACCGGTGATTTTCTAAATGAAGATAATAATGATGGTGATCAACCATTCTAAAACATTCTTGTTTGTTGTTCTCTGTTGCCTAAGCATTTCTTCCAGGGCTTTCTATCTATTAATTCCCATGGATGAAAATAGTCAGACCAACCATCTCAAAGCTTACGGAATTGCTTACTGGGTTCTTGAACAAGAGGTCGAAGTGGAGTGGCTTCTGAACTATCGTGGCGGCAGTTTTATGATTCCCTTTGCTGAACCGATAAAATCCGAATGTTTGGTCCGCAATGTCTCTTACGAGATTTTATCAGATGCTGCAGCTATGCAAATTCGGAGAGAAATTAGCAGTCCTGCGGTGAATATGGAGGTCGTCAAACTGCAAAAAGCACCTAAAATCGCGGTATACTCACCAAAGAATAATCAGCCCTGGGATGATGCCGTAACACTGGTACTCACATATGCCGAAATTCCCTATGATTTAGTTTATGATGAAGAAGTGTTAAATGATCTTCTACCTACCTATGACTGGCTTCATCTTCATCATGAGGACTTTACCGGTCAATACGGTAAGTTTTACGCCGCTTTCCGCAATGCTCCCTGGTACATTGAACAAAAGCGCCAAGCCGAGGCAGATGCCAAAGCTCTTGGTTTTGAAAAGGTGAGTGAACAAAAGTTAGCTGTGGCCAAAAAGATTAAGGAATATACTGTGGGTGGTGGTTTTTTATTCGCCATGTGCTCGGCCACGGACTCGTATGACATTGCCCTGTCAGCCGAGGGTATTGATATCTGTGAACCCATGTTTGATGGAGATCCATCAGAACCCAACTACAACAATCGCATTGATTACAGTAAAACCTTGGCTTTTAAGGACTTCAAATTAGTCCGCAATCCCATGACCTATGAGTTTTCTGATATCGATGTTACACAAACCAGAAGTGTAAAAGCTCAGAGTGACTTTTTTACGCTTTTCGACTTTTCCGCTAAATGGGACATCATACCCACGATGCTTTGCCAGAACCATACGCGCATAGTAAAAGGATTTATGGGCCAGACAACTGCCTTTAGAAAAGACCTCATAAAGTCTGATGTACTTATTATGGGTGAGATGAAGTCATATGGCGAAGCACGATACATTCATGGAGAATTGGGTAAAGGAACCTGGACTTTTTATGGTGGGCATGATCCTGAAGACTACACGCACAGGGTTGGAGATCCAAAAACTGAACTAGAACTCTATCCAAATTCACCTGGGTATCGACTTATTCTGAACAACATTCTTTTTCCTGCAGCCAAGAAGGAAAAGCAGAAGACCTAGTTAAAGAAGCGCCAGCTAATTCCTAATCGAAAGCTTCTATCTGCCAGAGGATAATGTGGTGCCGCATAGTAATTATATGCTCCTAAACCTTCATTGGCATGTTCAAGCTTAACAAAAAAGATAGTTTTTCTCAACTTGAAATTGGCAAATAAATCCACCAATGGATAATTCCCAATTTCCTTTTCAGCTGCATTATAAAACACTCCCGTCGCAGGGTTATAAGACGGTGCACTATATTGTGAGAAGTAATTGAGTTCTGCTCCGGTTTGACATTTAAGCGCACCTTGAAATAGTTCATACACAAAATACAGGGAATGTCGTCCCACATATTCAGGAAGTGGCATTACACTTTGATTATCACTTCGTTGATAAATCAATGTATTGTCCTGATGAATCAAGTTCCACAGCTTAAAACCCTGCTTCAATTCCAGCTTGGCTAGGTTTACTAAGTCCGATGATTGCTCAGGCCTGGCCGTGGAATTATAAAATATCCGATTGTCGAAGCTTGTGTTAGAAATACGCAAGTGATTGTTTCCGCGCCATTCTAATCCCGCACCGAATGATGTTATCACTTCCTTATCGAAATTATTTAGCCAAATGAAATTATTGCTGATATAAGTATTCTGGTAGAATAAAGGGTTTCGAACCTGAATCTGCGCATCACCAACAAGAGATAATTGGTCTAAAATTTTGATTTGAATCTCAGCACCAGACTCCAAAGATTCACTGAGTTCACCTGCAAGGATCAAATCAAGATTCGCTTTAAGCCCTACTCGATCAGAAATCTGTGCCGATAAATCAGAAACAATTCCCAGATTGGATGTGCTGAGTTTAAAATAATCATTTCCATAGGTTGTTACGAGGCTACGCAAGCCTGCTTTTAAAGCTACGCGGGTTTTACGCCCAACCTGGGTCTTAAGAAAAGCCGTATTCTCAAAGGCTTTGTAGCTGATGCTGTCGGTATATTCCCCATCGGTAAAAAAATAATCATCATAGAAATCAGAAAAACCGTTTCCTCTATAGGTCATTATCTTACGTGAATATCTGAATTCATGACCCAATTTGAAATAACTTCTATTTGTTTGACTAGTCAAAGAATCTGGCTTTCTCCAAAACCGTGAAATATCAAAGGCCTGGTGAATAAGCACTTCTCTACTTATAGCAGTCCTTTTATCCAAGGCCAGGTTAATAGGCATTAAAGTTCGGGGTTTTGCGGTAGCAGAGTTTTCTTCAAAAACTGAATCTTGACTGATACCACCATTCTCCTGATTGCCCATTTTTTCGGATAGAAAATGAATATAGGCCTCGTAGCCCCATTTTCTATTGTGATACTGTGTATTTGCCAGAAACGTAAAATGACTGTTATAATTTCTCAGGTAATCACCAGTGGCATTTAAGCTGCGATAATTTACCAGGAAGTTCCAATTATCATTGATATTCTGGGTATGATAGAAGTTAAAGCTTTGCCCCCGTTCATATCCCATCCAATAGGTAGCTTCTGTAAGTGGAGATCTTACATAATAGATGGGAATATCTTCTTGTCGCTTTAAATACGGCTGGAGCCCCCCCAAACTCAGGTTTTCCCAAATTCGGATTAAAGCCTCTGTCGTAATCGGATTGAGTGGAGCCCCCATGTTACCTAATCGGGCATAGCCAAACAAATCACGGTTGGCTTGATTAAACTGATGATACCAGTGCAGCGAATTGAAACTGGTATCGATAAAGTAGAAAAAATCATCCCCTTGCAGGGTATATTGATGGCTGTATTTAGTTTGTTCTGACTTTATGATCTGAGGTGCCAGCTGGCTACGCAGGGCAGTCAGGGCCGTGAGGAAAAGCAGAGAAAATAGGAGGAGCCTTCTCAAGGGTGCAGTCATGCCTTATGCTTGGCAAATTGCAGGCCAAGTTAAAGAAAAAAGCTCCCTGCCAGGGTGGGATATTTCAAAAAGTGGCCCCGAGATTCTCAGGATCCCTTCTTACCGGAATAGGAGGGTTAATAGCCCTGAACCTACGTTTTCCTTCAGTTAATCAATCCTCATTTAGTGGGTAAATCAGAGGAGCTTTAACTGGGCAGACCCAAATATGAAACGCCCTGACAAGTACCTCTCAGACTACGGCGTTCTAAAGCAATTGCTTAGGAATCACCAAAAGCTACAGAGGGTTGCTAGCTTATTCCTTCACCATTCTGAATTGCTTTATCTTTAAACTTAATAGCGACCTTCAAATTAAGACTAGTCTTCCAAATTCAGGCTCGTTGAGGCATTGGAGGTAGTAAATACTATCTAGAAATACTTAAAAACCAAAAGCATTATGCGCAAAGATCATTATGACACACTTTCTCAAGCCACAAATGCTCTTACAGAAGAAGGCTATAAAGATGGATTTAAGGCAGAAGGGAATATGATTGTTGGTAGTTATACTTCCAAGAGATACCATCCAGACGAGTTAAGCATCGTTCGAACTTATCGATTTGAGGGCATGACAAATCCCGAGGACGATACGATCGTATTCGCAATAGAAGCAAAGGATGGTAACAAAGGAACTTTGATTATGTCATACAGCAGTCAACATGATCAAAATGTTGAGCTAATAAAGAAAATTCCTAAAGCAGAAAACTAATCATGCTGTCACCAATCAGTATGAACTTCTTTATACTTATCAGTAAGCTTTGGATTTTGTTAAAAGCTTGTTGTTCTGAGTTAGGTTAAGCTCCATAAGAAGGGCGGGAAGTCCGAAAAACCGCACTGAATGCTCTTTTCCACCTCATGCAGGGACGGTAGAAACAAAAAAGCCCCCACACCAAAAGGAAGGGTTTAAAATTGATATCGACATATCTTCTGAGCACGCAGATGTGTGAGACCGCAGGGCGAAAAACATCTGCTTGTGCGAAGGGACTCCGCCTTATGCGGGGCTCTCCCACTGCCTCAGGCCGAAGGTACCATCTGCGCTGACGGGCTTATCCGCCTCTGGCGGATCGGAATGGGAAGAATCGGATTTAAAAAAGTGGCGACGACATATCTTCTGAGCACGCAGATGTGCGAGACCGCAGGGCGACGAACATCTGCTTGTGCGAAGGGATCCCGCCTTATGCGGGGCTCTTCCACTGCCTCAGGTCGAAGGTACCATCTGCACTGACGGGCTTATCCGCCTCAGGCGGATCGGAATGGGAAGAATTAGATTTAAAAAAAGTAGACTAAAAGAGAAGGATTGCATCAAAAAAAAAAGCCCCCAACCGTATGGAAGGGGGCTTTAAAAGTGGCGACGACATACTCTCCCGGATGTTACTCCAGTACCATCTGCGCTGACGGGCTTAACGACTCTGTTCGGAATGGGAAGAGGTGATCCCCGCCGCAATAGTCACCATAAATTGTTAAGTATCAATTCTCTGCTACAAGATGCCTTGTATCGAATAAGTGATACTAATACTATAAATTAACATAAAGAGAGTAGAATACATAAAGGTCCTCATTAGAAAGCTAACGGGTAATTAGTACTACTCGGCTATGACATTACTGCCTTTACACCTGTAGCCTATCAACGTCCTCATCTAGAACGACCCTTAAAAGAAATCTCATCTTGGGGCGAGTTTCGCGCTTATATGCTTTCAGCGCTTATCTCTTCCATACGTAGCTACCCTGCGATGCAGCTGGCGCCACAACAGGTACACTAGAGGTATGTCCGACTCGGTCCTCTCGTACTAAAGTCAGCCCCCCTCAAATTTCTAACGCCCACAGTAGATAGAGACCGAACTGTCTCGCGACGTTCTGAACCCAGCTCGCGTGCCACTTTAATGGGCGAACAGCCCAACCCTTGGGACCTTCTCCAGCCCCAGGATGTGACGAGCCGACATCGAGGTGCCAAACCCCCCCGTCGATGTGAGCTCTTGGGGGAGATCAGCCTGTTATCCCCGGAGTACCTTTTATCCTTTGAGCGATGGCCCTTCCATACGGAACCACCGGATCACTATGCTCTGCTTTCGCACCTGCTCGACTTGTAGGTCTCACAGTCAAGCACCCTTATGCCATTGCACTCTACGCACGGTTACCAAGCGTGCTGAGGGTACCTTTAGAAGCCTCCGTTACTCTTTTGGAGGCGACCACCCCAGTCAAACTACCCACCAAGCACTGTCCCCCTTGCGGGGTTAGGCTCCAAATAAACAAAGGGTGGTATTTCAAGGTTGACTCCACCATGCCTGGCGACATAGCTTCAAAGTCTCCCACCTATCCTACACATTGTTTATCCGAAGTCAATACTAAGTTGTAGTGAAGGTTCACGGGGTCTTTTCGTCCCACTGCGGGTAAACGGCATCTTCACCGTTACTACAATTTCACCGAGCTCATAGCTGAGACAGTGCCCAGATCGTTACACCATTCGTGCAGGTCGGAACTTACCCGACAAGGAATTTCGCTACCTTAGGACCGTTATAGTTACGGCCGCCGTTTACTGGGGCTTCAGTTCAATGCTTCTCACGCCGAAGCGTGATAACATCTCCCCTTAACCTTCCAGCACCGGGCAGGTGTCAGACCCTATACATCATCTTTCGATTTAGCAGAGTCCTGTGTTTTTGATAAACAGTCGCCTGGGCCTTTTCACTGCGGCCACGCCGGAGCGTGGCGCCTCTTCTCCCGAAGTTACGAGGCCATTTTGCCTAGTTCCTTAGCTATGAATCACTCGAGCACCTTAGGATTCTCTCCTTGACTACCTGTGTCGGTTTACGGTACGAGTCGTATATACCTGAAGCTTAGAGGTTTTTCTTGGAAGTCTGATTAGGTCCATATCCCGTCATCCGAAGAATCAGGGTACTATCACCTTCGACAGGTCCTGCGGATTTACCTACAGGTCCTATATCTACGGGCTTCACCGTGCTATTCCGTCAGCACGGAGGACTTTCACTACTCCGTCACCCCATCGCAGTATATACGAGTACTGGAATATTAACCAGTTATCCATCGACTACCCCTTTCGGGTTCGCCTTAGGTCCCGACTAACCCTGAACCGATTAGCGTTGTTCAGGAAACCTTAGTCTATCGGTGAGCAGGTTTCTCGCCTGCTTTATCGTTACTTATTCCTACATTTTCTTTTCCAAGCGTTCCACCATGCCTCACAGCACAGCTTCGACACCCTTGGAATGCTCCCCTACCCCTCCGTCAAAGACGGAAGCCATTGCTTCGGTAGTATGCTTAATGCCCGATTATTATCCACGCCCGATCGCTCGACTAGTGAGCTGTTACGCACTCTTTAAATGAATGGCTGCTTCCAAGCCAACATCCTAGCTGTCAAAGCAATCAGACCACGTTTGATCAACTTAGCATACATTTTGGGACCTTAGCAGATGATCTGGGTTCTTTCCCTCTCGGACATGGACCTTAGCACCCATGCCCTCACTGCTGATTATATTTACTAGCATTCGGAGTTTGACAAGATTTGGTAGGCGGTGAAGCCCCCGCATCCAACCAGTGGCTCTACCTCTAGTAAACTAAAATCAACGCTGCACCTAAATGCATTTCGGGGAGTACGAGCTATTTCCCAGTTTGATTAGCCTTTCACCCCTACCCACAGCTCATCCAAAGACTTTTCAACGTCTAATGGTTCGGTCCTCCACTCTGTGTTACCAGAGCTTCAACCTGGCCATGGGTAGATCACTGGGTTTCGCGTCTACCCCCACTAACTAAACGCCCTATTCAGACTTGCTTTCGCTTCGGCTGCTCCGCTGAGCGGATTAACCTTGCTAGTGAGGAGTAACTCGTAGGATCATTATGCAAAAGGCACGCCGTCACTACGCCGAGGCGTAGCTCCGACCGCTTGTAAGCGCACGGTTTCAGGAACTATTTCACTCCCTTATTCAGGGTACTTTTCACCTTTCCCTCACGGTACTAGTACACTATCGGTCTTACAGGAGTATTTAGCCTTACCAGATGGTTCTGGCAGATTCACACAGGATTTCACGTGTCCCGCGCTACTCAGGATACTGCTAGGATTAATTCGAACATACGTGTACGGGCCTATCACCCTCTATGGAGAAACTTTCCAGATTCTTCCACTTCGTTGAACAATCCATATTGCAGTCCTACAACCCCAGTAATGCCTAAACATTACTGGTTTGGGCTATTCCCCGTTCGTTCGCCACTACTAGGGGAATCACTATTGTTTTCTCTTCCTCTGGTTACTTAGATGTTTCAGTTCACCAGGTTAGCTCCACGTAAACGTGGTACCATGCCTTCAGCATGGTGGGTTTCCCCATTCGGAAATCTTCGGATCGAAGCTTATGTGCAGCTCCCCGAAGCTTATCGCAGCTTATCGCGTCCTTCATCGCCTCTGTAAGCCAAGGCATCCGCCGTGCGCCCTTATTTACTTTCTTAATGAAATTATTATTGGAACTTTATGTATTCACTCTCAATATGTCAAAGAACTTCTGGATAGACTATTAAACACAAGAAGAAAGATTAAAAACACAGTTTTATGTCTTTGATCTTTTTATTTAATCGTCATTTTCCTAGTGGAGAATATCGGAGTCGAACCGATGACCTCCTGCGTGCAAGGCAGGCGCTCTAGCCAGCTGAGCTAATTCCCCTTTTACTGTAGTCCCGCGCAGACTTGAACTGCGGACCTCTACATTATCAGTGTAGCGCTCTAACCAGCTGAGCTACGGGACTTCATTGTTACATGTTATCCCATTGCGTTCAGGTTAGCTACCTACGAAAGCGCGCTACGCGCTCCCTGCCTGCCGGCAGGCAGGTAACCAGCTGAGCTACGGGACTTCATATATCCTAAATCTATATGGATCCCGATTCATACTCTTGCTCATTTGAGCTCACACTGAAGTGGGCCAAAAGACTTCAGAAAAGGAAAAAAGAGAAGAAGGGGAAACCCAAGCTCGTTAATTGATCTTAACGTACTCTAAAAGGAGGTGTTCCAGCCGCACCTTCCGGTACGGCTACCTTGTTACGACTTAGCCCCAGTCACCAGTTTTACCCTAGGCAGCTCCTTGCGGTTACCGACTTCAGGCACCCCCGGCTTCCATGGCTTGACGGGCGGTGTGTACAAGGCCCGGGAACGTATTCACCGCGCCATGGCTGATGCGCGATTACTAGCGATTCCAGCTTCACGCAGTCGAGTTGCAGACTGCGATCCGAACTGAGATATTGTTTAGGGATTAGCATCATCTCGCGATGTAGCTGCCCTTTGTCAATACCATTGTAGCACGTGTGTAGCCCTGGACGTAAGGGCCGTGATGATTTGACGTCATCCCCACCTTCCTCACCGCTTGCGCGGGCAGTTTTCTTAGAGTCCCCGGCCGAACCGCTGGCAACTAAGAATAGGGGTTGCGCTCGTTATGGGACTTAACCCGACACCTCACGGCACGAGCTGACGACAACCATGCAGCACCTTGCAGACCGTCCGAAGAAAGATCCCTTTCGGGATCGGTCGTTCTGCATTTAAGCCCAGGTAAGGTTCCTCGCGTATCATCGAATTAAACCACATGCTCCACCGCTTGTGCGGGCCCCCGTCAATTCCTTTGAGTTTCACTCTTGCGAGCGTACTCCCCAGGTGGATCACTTAATGCTTTCGCTTGGCCGCTGACAGTATATCGCCAACAGCGAGTGATCATCGTTTACAGCGTGGACTACCAGGGTATCTAATCCTGTTCGCTCCCCACGCTTTCGTCCCTGAGCGTCAGTAATAGTTTAGTGAGCTGCCTTCGCAATCGGTGTTCTAAGTCATATCTATGCATTTCACCGCTACATGACTTATTCCGCCCACCTCAACTATACTCAAGATTACCAGTATCAATGGCAGTGCTATCGTTAAGCGACAGCATTTCACCACTGACTTAATAATCCGCCTGCGGACCCTTTAAACCCAATGAATCCGGATAACGCTTGGATCCTCCGTATTACCGCGGCTGCTGGCACGGAGTTAGCCGATCCTTATTCTTACAGTACATTCAGCCCCGGACACGTCCGGGGGTTTATTCCTGTATAAAAGCAGTTTACAACCCGTAGGGCTGTCATCCTGCACGCGGCATGGCTGGATCAGGCTTTCGCCCATTGTCCAATATTCCTCACTGCTGCCTCCCGTAGGAGTCTGGTCCGTGTCTCAGTACCAGTGTGGGGGATCACCCTCTCAGGCCCCCTACCTATCGAAGTCTTGGTGAGCCGTTACCTCACCAACAAACTAATAGGACGCATGCTCATCTCTATCCGCCGGAACTTTAATCATCAAAACATGCGAATCAATGATATTATGGAATATTAATCCGGATTTCTCCGGGCTATCTTCCAGATAGAGGTAGATTGCATACGCGTTACGCACCCGTGCGCCACTCGTCATCATCCCGAAGGATATGTTACCGTTCGACTTGCATGTGTTAGGCCTGCCGCTAGCGTTCATCCTGAGCCAGGATCAAACTCTCCGTTGTAAGATTGTTTGACTTGTAAAGACTCAAAGAACGAGGTTTGTGTTTCTTACCTTCTTCTCTCAATATTTTAAAGAACTCTCTGTATCAAAATTTGCGGGTGCAAAAGTAAATCATAAAATGACTTACACAACACCTTTGCAATATTTTTTCAAATAACTTTTTTCTCTCTTGGAAAAGGGAGCCAAATATACATCGTTTCCGTATCTAATAAAAACCTCATGGTCTTTATTTACCAACATCCCGCTGGATGCTTCACTGAAACGGGCGGCAAAAATAAAAAACATTTTAAATCTGACCAAGCCCTATTTCATCTCATTTTGATGCCGACTTTCTCTCCCTTAAACCTCAAAGAACATCCCGCTGGCGTTCCGAACGGGGCGGCAAATGTAAGAGGGTTTTTTAATCCCGCAACAACTCACCTGAATAAATTTCTACCTTACCCCCTCAGCTCCTGATTACCAGATTAATAAATTTTATGGGTTGCTATTGCTAACCAATTGTGTCTTTCCTTTTATGACCCTTCCGGCATGCAACGCAAAATCTACTATATATCTGCCTATCGCCTCGGGAGAAGTCTGTGCCTGATAGCCAGGAAATGCTTCAGACAACATCTCCGTTTGTACCGAACCTAGAGCCAGACTATTGAAACTCCATCCCGTTTCAGCAAACTCCGCCTGCCAACACTCACTTAAACAAGAAAGTGCCGCCTTACTACTGCTATATGAACTTAAACCAGGAAACTTTAAGGTGCCATTCACACCCCCCACACTGCCTATATTAATAATGTGTGCATCATCCGAAAGATGACCTAAGAGTGCCTGTAAAATCTTAAATGGAGCAAATACATTCACCCGATAGGTGATTTCCAAATCATCTAAGCTAGTTTCAGCAACCGGCTTATTAACCAAATAGCCAGCATTGTTGATTAACACATCTACCTTGTCCAGTCTATCCGTCACCCATTGAGGTTCAAACTCCAGGATGTCACCTTCGACAATCTCTATCTCCCCAGATAAACCCTTGGCCTCTTCCTGCAACCGCAACAGGCGCTCTAAATCTCTGGCAATGGCTAACACTTTATGTCCACGTCGCGCAAATTCCAGTGACGTGGCAAAACCTACACCCCGGCTAGCGCCGGTAATTAAAATCTCTTTCATTTTCTGCAAGAATGGGTTCTGGGATAATTGTTGTGGCTAACCAAAGACATTAACTTTTAGTGGGGTTAAGATTCGCCTGATTCCAATCACCTGCTTATAACAGTCTGTTTAACCAATAGTATTGCTGAAAACCGATCTGAAACCTCTAAAATTTAAGCATGCATGCTGCACACTCGACTTTAAGCTTAAATCACAGCAGCATGGCCAATGGATTTTCCAGGTTGGCTTTAAATGTTTGCAAGAATGCGGCCCCAGTTGCGCCATCCACCACCCGGTGATCACAACTCATAGTCACCTTCATTACATTTCCAGGCACTACCGCTCCATCTTTAACTACCGGTACCTGACGAATACCACCAATGGCCAGGATGCACGAATCCGGTGGATTAATGATGGCCGTGAATTCCTCGATACCAAACATTCCCAGGTTGGAGATTGTAAAGGTGTTTCCTTCCCAATCTGATGGTTGCAATTTTTTTTCACGCGCTTTGCCCGCAGCTTCTTTTACTTCAGCATTAATAGCAGCCAATCCTTTCTGATCGGCATGACGCACTACGGGTACCAGCAAGCCATCTTCAACTGCTACGGCCACGCCAATATTCACCTCCCTATTCTGACGAATCTTATCACCAAGCCAGCTTGAATTTACCATAGGATGTGTACGCAGGGCCACCGCAGCAGCCTTTATAACCATATCGTTAAAGCTGATCTTGGTTTCTGAAACCTCGTTGACACTTTTGCGAGCCGCTATAGCTGAATCCATGTCAATTTCGAGCGTGAGATAGAAATGCGGTGCAGTAAATTTAGACTCGGCTAAACGTTTGGCAATCGTCTTTCGCATTTGCGAAATCGGCATATCCTCATATCCTCCAGCAGACGTAGATGGGGTCTGAGTTGAAGATGAGGAGGCTTTAAATTCATCGATATCTCTCTTTACTATTCTACCTCCTTCTCCAGAACCTTTAACTTGACCAAGGTCTATCCCTTTGTCCTCGGCCAACTTACGTGCCAGGGGTGATACCTTTACGCGATTCTCATCAGAGCTGATCACCGGCTCTGCAGGAGTCTCCTCTTGCTTTTGATCCGGATCGCTTTCTTCAGGGGCTGATTCATCTTCAGCTTCGGTATCATCCTTCGTGTCGCTTTGTCCAGAAAGCAAAGCACTTATATCTTCTCCTTCTTCCCCTAAAATGGCCAGAATGGAATCCACCGGCGCCGTGGAACCTTCCTCAATACCTATATGTAATAGCTTTCCTTCCTGAAAAGCTTCAAAATCCATGGTGGCTTTGTCTGTTTCTATTTCAGCCAACAAATCTCCTTCCGATACCTGATCACCAATCTTTTTATGCCATTTGGCTACGGTACCTTCTTCCATGGTATCGCTCAAGCGGGGCATAGTAACTACTTCGGCCATAATCTCTGTTGCTTACGAATTAGTAATAAAAGGATAATCCTCCTGCTTATAGACACTCTTAAATAAATCCTCTGGAGCAGGGAAATCAGAATCATCGGCAAACTTCACACATTCATTAACCAGGCTCTTTACCCGGTCATCTATTTCTTTTATCTGATCTTCAGATGCATATTTCTTCTGAGTAATTACATCTTTTACGATTGTAATAGGATCCTTTTTCTGATACTCTGCAACTTCTTCTTTGGTACGGTAATGCTGAGCATCGCTCATAGAATGTCCTTTATATCGATAAGTGCGGATTTCCAGTAGTGTTGGTCCGTCACCTGATCTTGCGCGATCTACTGCCGGTTGTATACCTTCATATACATCGCGAGGATCCATACCCTCCACCGCACTGCAAGGCATGTCATATCCTAAACCTAGCTTATAAATGTCTTCATGATTAGCGGTTCGCTTCACTGAAGTTCCCATGGCGTAACCATTATTCTCAATGATGAAAATCACAGGCAATTTCCACAGCATAGCCAAATTCATGGTTTCATGAAAGGCTCCCTGCCGAACCGCACCATCGCCCATATAACATAAGGTTACCTTACCGGTATCTAGATAATTATCAGCAAAAGCCATTCCGGCTCCCAGGGGAATCTGACCACCCACAATGCCGTGTCCGCCGTAAAAGTTGTGCTCCTTGGAAAACATGTGCATAGAGCCACCATTACCGTTTGATGTGCCAGTTTTCTTACCCATCAATTCGGCCATGATCTTGCGCGGGTCCACTCCCAGACCAATAGGTTGAACATGATTCCTGTAAGCGGTAATCATCTTATCTCCATCCTCCATGGCAAATAAGGAACCGGCTAACACCGCTTCCTGCCCATTATATAAATGTAGAAAGCCCCGAATTTTTTGTTGGATATAAAGGGCTGATGCCTTGTCTTCAAACTTTCGCCAGAAGAGCATATCTTCATACCATTTGAGGTAGACTTGCTTGGTGTATTTCTTTTTTGCCATTTGGATGCTTATTTACCGGGGCAGCAAATTTATAATAAAATGCATCCCTTAGGATTTCAGATAATCCTTATTAAAAGCAAAGGGCAAGAGATTGTTCAATCCTTTGCTAAATAATACTTTCGACTCTCGAGGGTGTTTCATGAGAATATCGAGCTCAGATTGTTGTTTCTCCCTCGTTTCGGCCATAACCTGCAAGCAGGCGCCGCAAGGAAACGGCCACTTGTCAATTGGTTCTGCTAAACTTATTGCCGCAGCAACCACCTTAACATGGGGAAATTGCACTCCCGCGGAAAACAGTGCTACTCTTTCCGCACATAAACCAGACGGGTAAGCTGCGTTTTCCTGATTAGCGCCGAGTACTACTTCGCCATTTTCTAACAATAGAGCACAACCTACAGCAAACTGGCTATAGGGGGAATGACTCCTGGAAAGAGCTTCCTCAGAGCTGGAAATAAGAGACCGATACTCGGATAAGAGATCCTGAAGATCATACACTAAGAGCTCCAATGAACGTGTTAACTTATCCACTATTAAGAGCCCTGATCAGAAAAGTCCTGGAAATTAAAGATCAAGGTAAACCTTAGGGTGTTTTCTAAAGGACTACGTACAGTAGCCGAAGCTGGAATCAAATAGGCAAAGTCCAGACCAAATACATTGTAACGAATACCCAATCCCATCGTGAAATATTGACGGCCACCTTTTTGCTGATCTTCATATTGATAACCTCCGCGAACTGCAAAGCGCTCGTTGTACCA
Source organism: Owenweeksia sp. (assembly GCA_965229445.1). Classification (GTDB taxonomy): domain Bacteria; phylum Bacteroidota; class Bacteroidia; order Flavobacteriales; family Schleiferiaceae; genus Owenweeksia. Next base: position 726,620 of record OZ245876.1, on the reverse strand, counting down.
ATACTCCGCACCAATATTTATCAATATCTCTTCCATTTCTTCCTGAAAACCACCAGGCGCATCACTAAAAGATTGAAACATACCCTTAAAAGCATTCACATTGTCATCCTTACCAAAGAGCACTTCGCCATCATTATCTATCCCATTGCCATTTTGATCACCGGTAAAACCGGGAGGTGGTTGCGTATCCCCTTCGCGAATGGGTGGGGTTGGTACCAGAAGCTTGTTGAAATCCAGAAAGAATGACATCCGGTTATACTGATCAAACTTAAGATGGTAACCACCACCCAGTCTCAGGTTTGTAGGGATAAAATCGCTTTCTGCCTCATTGCCATAGGAGATCTTTGCACCTATATTGGAGATATTGACCCCTGCAGAAAAGGATTGTCTCATCCCTCCCTGAATATTCATTTCCCTACTCTGATAATAATATCCGATATCTGCCGCAAAGGAAGTGCCGGGGTCCGTATTGATACCACTGGTAATCTGTCCATTTAAGAGATCACTATAAATCCATCTTAGACCAACCGCCAGTGACATCTCCTCGCTTAATTTAAGAGAATAGGCTCCTTCAAGGGTCATTTCGTAGGGTTGGCCGGTACCTATCGGATTATTATTCTCGTCCTTGAAGTTAATTTCTCCTAAAGAGAAATAGCGCATTGCCAGTCCAAAACCTTGATTGTCGCCAATCTTGCTCACGAAAGAGACATACCCCAGATTAATATCATTTACCAGCTTATTTAACCATGGTGTATAGGATATCGATAGTGCTTTGGAACCATCCTCTAAAAAGGAGAGTTTGGCCGGGTTCCAAAAGAGTGAATTGGCATCTGCCGAGGTAGCCACCCCTACATCACCCATGCCACCGGCTCTTGAATCAGGTGAGATGGCAATGATGGGTACCGCCGTGGTTATGGGTCGGAGAGTTCCGGCATAGTCATCATATATGGGACTGTCAGGTCTTATGGTATTGCTTTTCTTAATAGCACCACCGGGTTGAGCCTGTGCAGTAATTGCACCTAATAATAGGCAGAAGGACAGAACTTTCTTCATGTTCAAATTTAGATCAGCGGCAAAAATAAGGATAAATGGCTAGCATGGCAGCTTAACGCAGGATCACTAGTTTTTCGTATTTATCGGCAACAGAGTTATCCACTTGAGAACGCACCTTTACTCGATAAACATACACTCCTTTACCAATTTTATCACCATAATCATCAAGGCCATTCCAGGCAATACCGGTTACCCGATTACCTTCCGGTAAGATCAACTTGTTTATGGTCTTGACCAATTTACCCGAAACCGTAAAGATCTGCACCTGGACTTCAAGTGGTTGATTAACACGATTATGTTCAAATTGAAACTCCGTATAAGTGGTAAAGGGGTTCGGATAATTGAGCACTCTTTCCAGCGCAAATTGCTCCGACTCTGCCACTACAAAATCCGTGGTGGCCTCTGAGAAATTGTTATGGACATCGAATACTCTTAACTTTAAGGTGTGTGGACCTTCTTCCAGTTCAAAAAACGGAAACCTTAGGGTTCCTCTTTGAAAGCTATTTAACTCCGACTCGTAGTATTCATTCAACACATAAGCCTGATCAGTTTTTTCATCCAACACTGCAATCAGATCATGCCCGATTCCGGTACCGACAGTATTAACCCCTGATGAATCGAAAATCCTGGCAAATAATTCTGGATTCTCATTCGTAATCCCACCCCTCACAAATGATTCATCATTCATAAATAAATCAATCTCAGGCCCAAGGTCATCAGGGTCTGCATCGTTATTAATACCTCCTACTACGGCGGTGTCCATGAAGCCTGCCGCATCGAGACCTTCCGAATAAGCGTAAAGGCTGAACTTACCATAGCCAAATTTCAAGGATATATCCCTTGGGATGATGAAACTAAACTCAAACTCGCCGTCAATAACTTCTACTTTACCTCGATAAATAAGGTTATTGCGCAAGCTAAAATTAAGAGTAGGTCCCACCCCATCATTTCGCAGCGTTTGCTTATTGCTGGCTTTGTCAAAAACCGAAACATTGGTAATACCGGTGAAACTTGATAGCTTCTGTCCTGAAAAATCTGTCACCTCGCCGGTAACACTTACCTTATCCAAAGCCTTTAAGGTATCAAGGCCACCCTGTGAAAGCTCTTTACCATTTAAGGTCTTCGCATTGATATTATAATAAGGTATAGCTAAACGAACGGCAGGGTCACCAATGAAGGAGAACTTGAGTTTGGTGGCATTGCTCAGCAATTCATTCTTGGCATCGCGAATTATCTCGCCAAAGGTCTTGGGAATATTATTTGGCCTTTCAAAAAGTTCGCGAAATACTGCTTTATTCAGCGTGACAGCAGGACCGGCAAATACCGTTCTCGTCGTGGAAATAAGGCCAATTGATCCTCCATTTGGGTTTAAGGCCAGTTGCTCCCCCGCTGAAACCCTTTTTGGATCATCTAAACGGGTAAATTCACAGGTAATAGTTACAAAAAGTGGCATCGCATCCAGATTGTTCCAAGCATTCACATGAGTTAAGCCGAGGAGTTTTTCTGAAGCAAGACCTATTTCACCTCCGTGACCGATATAATTGGTTACCAGATTACCGGCTTGTACAAGTCGAAACATATCATTGGTTGCTTCAGGATAGGTTTCACTTCCCGTGGTGTTTACTTGTTGGTACGCATCTTCATAAATCTTGTTGACGTTAAAGGCTTCACTACGGTTTTTTACAATGTTTTCAAGATCCTCACTGTTATCCACAAACATGGTTTCCCAGCTTTCATCCACATCATCAGCCATCAAAAGCACATCATTTCTCCAGCTCCCAAAACGCTGGCTGGCGGTTGTATAATGCACGACCTTATCTACATACCTCTGTGCTTCTGTCAACGTAACGCAAGGAATTCTCCCCACACCAACGTCCATTATTTCACCTGTAAAATCGACGCTTGCATCTCCTTCTCCAGGATCGAGGTACGCATAAAAATCATCCGTTACAAAAGACAACTGAAGGTTCAAGGAAGAACCACCTTCATAAACCGGTACAAAATTCGTGTTGTTGCTGAGGCGATCTTTATAGTCGTACGAGGCATCGCCAAACAAGAGTAGATAATTGAAATCAACCGTATCTGATTGACTCTTTTCATAATTCAGACGAGCAAAGTTTCTGATAGCGGCAATGTCCTGTCCACCACTGCTAAATTCATTGTAAACCTGCTGTGCGGTTACCACGTGGCAACTTATCCCATCATTCTGCTCATGAAAAGTTGCCAAACGCTCAGCCGCGGCTAAAAAGTTAGGATGGGTGACGATCAACATTTCAGCGGTTTCCAATCCCAATAAATCTTGATTTGCTACTGCTCCTACAAAATCTGGAATCAACAGATTGGAAGCGGTAAAAGCAGCGTATTCTTTTAAGGAATACGCCGTATCAACGAAAACCGCTGAATTTCCACCAACCAGGGAAATTGGCATGGCTCGCACGTTCTGATGGTTGGTAACATCCCAAACTTCTATGCCGCTATTGGCATTAGCAATGTTGAATTGTGCCACCGCGGCCGGACCAATAATCTGAGCATCGCGAAAGACAATGGGTGCCCCGGAATAAATCAATTGGCGTCTCACCTGAATTTGCACAAAATCCAGCCAGGCTGCCGCAGCGGGGTTGGCGCTATTCTCATATTCCAGTTGTACCACCAGGTTATCCCCCACCATGTTTACATCAGCAGATTCATCTCCAATGGTAACATATGGTGCATACTCTCCCGTGCCGTAAGCTGCAAAACTGAGCTGCTGCGCCTGAAGCCCGTTTAGATTTGTTTTCATAAAAGTATTGCCCGAGGAAGCCCTGGCAACGGCGCGTACCCTTAAGCGCACTGGTACACTGGCGTCTCGATTTGGAAAACTAAAAGTTTTGGAGTTATACGTAAGATCGAAGTCAAACAAATTGCCGAACCATTCTCTGCCGGTTCCTACCAGATTATATTCCTCTATCTCTTCAAAATCATAGTCATCAAAACTGCTCACCGTAACCGTGGGCGATAGGGTGATGGGGGTTGATAATGCAACCTGCGGAGATGCTCCACTGTTTACGGATATGAAGTAATAGTTTTCATCGCGGTAGGGATTGAGTTGGTGGTTAAAATCACCGGTTGAACTGTTGAGAGACCAGGTATGAGCGTCCCTGGCAAAGAAGACCAGGTAATCGTTGCCATTAAACAAGCCATCAGCATTATTATCGTACACCTTAATGGGGACATCCGGAAGACCGGCCGGAGCAAAATTTGCATTCCTTTCCGGTAAAACCCCTTCTCCATTGCCCAATATGCGAATGCTGTTGATGGCTACGTTGCCACTACTAATATTATTGCTGTTTAAGAAGCCCGGTGTAATCTTATACATGCCGGTCTCTTCCACGGCCAGGCGGAACCATGCTCCACTACTAAGAGGACTATTGGCCGCAGACTTCTTTCGTGTACCAGTTTGAACTGCACTACCCGGGTTCTGAGATTCTGCAGAAGGAGACAGAACCAGGTTAAAGGAGCTTATCTTTTTATATTGACCAGACACCTTTATAAAGGGATAAAAACAAGCGGTAACAAGATTGCCTTGCAAAGACTTTCCGATGTGAATCATAACCTCAGGCACCTCTCCAAGCTGGAGTTTAGATAGCGCTAATCGTTCCTGGCTATTAACCTCTATGAATTGAAGATCTGTAAATTGGTATTGATAAGCCGAGCCTGCTTGTACAGATGCGGTTTGACTCTGACAATATTTTGGCAATAATGGTTGATTAAAATCATAGTTCGCTCCTTTAAAGTAGGGAGAAAAGCTATTCCCCTGAATGCGTGGGGCTTCCCATTGTAAATTATCAGAAAATTGAACCTGGGCTTTCAATTGCCCGGCAGGCAAGAGAATGAGGCCAACAAGGAAGATTCTTAAGGTTATTTTTATCATGGATGTTCTGTAGTCTCCTCAGTAAACGCAAGAGCAGCAAATGTATTACTTAGATTTAGGCAACGGGCACTTTATCCCTTCAGCGGACGTTTTCAATTAGTGTTCTATGATTATCGGTCGCTATTCTTTATTTTATCAATGTTAGGGCTGATATAGGTTTAGATTAAATATTTGTATTATTGTTGCTTGTAATTCCTGACAAAGGATGAGAAACTTAAGGCTAACTCTATTAACAATCACCGTGGTTGTGCTAGGCATCTCTGCTTCAGCACAGGATCCTCATTTTAGTCAGTACTATGCTAACCCATTGTATCTGAACCCTGCCTTTGCCGGTACTAAAAAGTGTCCAAACGTAAGTCTCAACTATCGTAACCAATATCCGGTGCTGAATGTTTATCAGACCTACTCCGCTTCTTATGACCAATACGTAGATGGTCTCAATGGAGGATTAGGTGTGTTGCTTTTGAGGGATGATGCCGGTGATGGGGCTCTTTCCACAACTGAGGCAAGTGCCTTATATTCCTATCACTTGCAGGCTTCAAGAAATTTTACCTTACAGTTTGGCTTCCAGGCTACTTTTCGTCAACGACAGTTGGATTGGAACAGCCTAAATTTCCCTGATGAGATTGACCCTTTTTATGGTTTTGTTTATGAAACCCTGGAAGTTCCACCTCAAAGCAATACCAACAATCAATTTGATGTAAGTGCAGGACTGCTGGGATATACCGAAAAGTTTTATTTCGGCTTTGCAGCCCACCACCTCACTCAACCAGACGAAAGCTTTTTTCAATCTTCCAAGCTCCCCATGAAAATTACTGCACATGCAGGCTTTACTATTCCATTGGGTAAACAAAGAATTCGAGGAGAAATAGTAAATTATTTGGTTCCGAACGTGGTATACCAGATCCAGGGTCCGTATGATCAGCTAACAATCAGCGCATCTTTTAACCGCTCTTCCATTAGCGGTGGTCTTGGTTTCCGCACCAGCACATCCAATCCCGATGCACTGGTAGTATTAGTGGGATACGCTCCTGAAGAACAAGCCTGGAAAGTGGGATATAGCTATGATGTGACCGTTTCATCCATCGCCAATAATCTTGGTGGTGCTCATGAAATTTCACTAGCCTATCAGTTTCCCTGTCATGTAAGAAAAAGACAGAAGCAGGCAATAAAATGTCCTAAATTCTAGTTTGAAACTCTCTACCTAACGAATGAGTAATTCTATGAAACGCATTCTATCACTTAAAAAACATTCACTCCTCCTGTTATCAGCGGGGGTGATATTCGGATTGTCATCCTGCTCTGAAAAGAGCAATACCACTGGTTGGTCTTATAATGACTCCGACAACGGCGGATTCTCTGTTGCCGACTTTAATGGTCAGCCTACCGGACCTGGTCTGGTTTTAATAGAGGGCGGAACCTACACTATGGGTCGTGTTGAAGAGGACTTCTATAAAGATTGGAACAACGTGCCACGGCAGGTAACTGTTAATACGTTCTATATGGACGAAAATGAAGTTACCAATGTGGATTATCGCGAATACCTCTATTGGTTGCGCAGAGTATTTGATTATGATTACTATCCAGAAATTTACACCAGTGCGCTTCCAGATACTTTGGTATGGCGTGATGAGCTTTCCTATAATGAGGCGATGGTGGAAAATTACTTCCGCTATCCTGCTTACAACTTCTATCCCGTGGTAGGTGTTAGCTGGATTCAGGCGATGAAATATTGCTCATGGCGGACAGACCGTGTGAACGAACAAATTCTTATCGATGAGGGCGTATTCAATGAATTTCCCGATCAGGTTGATGCTGATCACTTTAATTCAGAAGTTTACCTGTATCGCCCTGGCGACTACACCCAACAGAATAAAAAAGGTTTGAGGGACAACAATCCCAACAGTCCTTACGGAAAGGAAGGACGTCCTGTACGTCGTACCGATGGGATACTGCTTCCAAAATATCGTCTGCCAACGGAGGCAGAATGGGAATATGCAGCGGTGGCAAATCATGGTTCTCGTATTTATAACCGTGTTACTGAAGGAAACAAATATACCTGGAGTGGCAGCTCTATGCGCAATCCTGATAGCGATGAACGCGGAGACATGCTGGCCAACTTCAAGCGCGGCAGAGGTGATATGATGGGAACCGGCGGATGGTTAAATGACCAGGCCAGTTACACTATGCAGGTTAAGTTTTATCCTCCAAACGACTTTGGATTATATGACATGGCTGGCAATGTATCCGAGTGGGTTTTGGATGTTTATCGTCCACTAACACTTGAAGATGCAACTGACTTAAATCCTTACCGGGGTAATCAGTTTAAGGTATTTGATGATAACTATCAGGGTCTGGGAGCACTTGAGGTGTTGCAAGAACCTCAATACAATTCGGATAGTACGATTAATCGTTTACCCGGTGAATTCCCCACTCGTGCTGTAACGGAAGAAGAAAATCTAAACAGGCGGAACTATCAGAAATCTGATTATCGCAATTTCCGCGATGGAGATAAAGAGTCTTCTATCTTTTATGATCAGGAAGTTGAAGAGGGTGATGCCCTGATGTATGATTATTCTTCTACTACCCTAATTGGCAACACCAGTCGTGTTTACAAAGGTGGTAGCTGGAAAGACCGTGCATATTGGTTAAGCCCTGGTACTCGCCGTCACCTGGAAGAAGATCAGGCCACGGATGATATTGGGTTTAGATGTGCTATGGACCGACTTGGGTTCCAGTCGCCAAACGAAAAGCGTGACAAGGAGACGGATGCTCCAAAACGCGATAAGTTTGAGCGTTACAAATACAATTAAGAATTTATAGAAATTAGCCCCGAATATTTCGGGGCTTTTTTTATGACTATATCAGAAATTCACAAGCTCTTTTTGCAGTCCTCTGGGATTAGCACAGACACCAGGAGCATAAAAAAGGACAGCATCTTTTTTGCGCTCAAAGGGGACAACTTTAACGGGAATCAATTTGCCGATCAAGCACTTAAAGGTGGAGCTTCCTATGCGCTTATTGATGAGCCTGAATATGCAGGAGACAGAAAAATTCAGGTCAATGATGTTCTTGGCTGCCTGCAAGACCTTGCTTCGTATCACCGTCGTCAGCTCAAAATTCCCATAATTTCCCTTACGGGAAGTAATGGCAAAACCACCAGTAAGGAGTTAATGGCCGCCGTATTATCCAAAAAGTTTAACACCGCGTATACAAAGGGTAATCTCAACAATCATATTGGTGTACCGCTCACCATCCTCTCTATAAATTCCGGACATGAAATTGCCATTGTGGAAATGGGAGCAAACCATCAGAAGGAAATTCAATTTCTGTGCAATATTTGTGAACCAGATTATGGCTACATCACCAACTTTGGCAAAGCTCATCTGGAAGGTTTTGGTGGCATCGAGGGTGTAATAAAAGGTAAGAGTGAACTGTACGATTTTCTTAGAACCAAGCCTACCGCTAAGGTGTTTGCGAATATTGATGATCCCATTCAAGTGAAACAAAGTCGCGGTATTCCAGCTATCAGCTTTGGCAAAATCGAATCAGCAGATTACCAGATAAATTTGACGGAAAGTGATAATGCAATGCTTCGAGTTGCTTTTAAGCATCACGAAGTTCAAACGCAGTTAACCGGCGTATACAATTTTAGCAATGTGGCAGCAGCTATTTGTATTGGACAATATTTTGGCATAGAAGAGAAGGACATTAAAAGCGCCATTGAATCTTACGCTCCCACCAACAATCGCTCACAACTACACCATACCGAGAAGAATAAGTTGGTAATCGATGCCTATAATGCTAATCCATCCAGCATAGAAGCTGCCCTTCACAATTTCAGTCAATTTCCAGACAGCGACAAGTGGGTGATTTTAGGAGATATGTTTGAGATGGGTGCCTGGAGTGATCAGGAACATCAAAGAATAGCTGATTTAGCAACCGATATGCCGTTCGAAAAAGTCTTACTTACGGGGAAAGAGTTCTACCGAACCAAAACTGCTTCCGGGGTACTTAAATTTGCGGATACAGATGATCTGTTGAAATTTCTGCAAACTGAAAAACCCAACGGAAAAGCCATCCTCATCAAAGGCAGTCGCGGTATGACATTGGAAAGAACAATTCCATTCCTATAGGTCTAATGAAAAGCTTTTGTATGGTACCACCGACCTGTAGTTAATTGGTCGACTTAAGGATTGAGAATAATAGAATCGCGAAGATTGACTGCAAATTAATTGCTTGAGTTGACTTTAGGTCAGGAGGTGGGCCCGCTCCCGCCTCCCCAGTATCAAGATGCGAAATCCATCCCAACTAGCCGTATAATAAACGTTTAACTTCGACTAGTTTTCAAATTCTACCCCCAGCCAATTACTTCAAACTACTCCAGATCATACTCCAAATAGTAGTTTCTCAAGCATAAAAAAGGTGATACAAGCCCTCCGGCATAACCTTTCATCTTTATCTAATCCCGGAGTATATCCCTGGAAATTACAATCTTTTGGATTTCTGAAGTCCCCTCATAGATCTGGGTGATCTTGGCATCTCGCATGAGGCGTTCTACATGATACTCCTTAACATATCCATATCCACCATGCACTTGCACTGCTTCAACCGTCGTTTTCATAGCTACCGAAGAGGCATAAAGTTTAGCCTGAGCGCTTTCGCGATCAAAGGGCAATCCCTGATCTTTTAACCAGGCAGCTTTCAAACAAAGCAATCTCGCCGCTTCAATTTCTGTAGCCATATCTGCCAGCTTAAAACCAATAGCCTGATGTTTTCCAATCTCTTTTCCAAAGGTCTTCCGCTCTTTTGAATATTTAAGGGCAAGCTCATAAGCTCCGCTAGCAATACCCAGCGCTTGAGAAGCAATACCAATTCGTCCACCGCTAAGCACCTTCATGGCAAATTTGAAACCAAACCCATCGTCACCCAGGCGGTTTTCTTTGGGCACCTTCACATCCTCAAACATCAGGGAATGAGTGTCTGAACCACGAATTCCCAACTTGTCTTCTTTCTTGCCAACGGTAAATCCTTCCATGTCTTTTTCCACAATAAGACAGTTGATGCCTCTATGGCCAGCTTCACGATCAGTTTGTGCCATTACCAGATACACAGAAGCTGACCCTCCGTTGGTAATCCAGTTTTTATTGCCATTTAAAAGGTAGTGATCCCCTTTATCAATAGCCGAGGTCTTTTGCGAAGTGGCATCAGACCCAGCCTCGGGTTCGCTAAGACAGAACGCCCCAATTATCTCACCAGAGGCCAAAGGTTTTAAATACTTCTCTTTTTGTTCCTCCGTCCCGTACTTCTCTAAACCCCAACAAACCAAGCTGTTGTTTACCGACATAATCACCGAGCATGAAGCATCAATTTTGGAAATTTCTTCCATAGCCAGAACATAAGACACCGTATCAAGACCACTGCCTCCATATTTAGGATCAACCATCATTCCCAAAAACCCCAGCTCACCCATCATCTTCACTTGCTCAGTCGGAAACTGTTGCTTATCATCACGTTCAATCACACCAGGCAGCAATTCATTTTGGGCAAAATCTCGAGCAGCCTGCTGGATCATTAAATGTTCTTCGGTAAGTTGAAATTTCATGTGACGTTATTTTAATCTCGTGATCTATCTTTGAAAGGACTGCAAATGTAATGCAAACAGGGCAAAATGAGCGATAGGTATCGGGTGATTGGCTTGATGAGTGGGACGTCTTTAGATGGATTGGATATCTGCCTCGTAAACCTGGAGTTTAAGAATCGAAATTGGAAATTTGAAATTGAGCTTGCTGATACAATTAGCTACGCTGCAGGGCTGAAAGAAAAGTTGAAATTCGATCCAAATCTAAGTAAGGATGCCCTTATTCTACTGGATCAATTTTATGGCAAATGGCTTGGTAATCAAGTCAACGCATTTCTGACTAAGCACCAACTTTCGAAAAGTGCTATCCACCTCATAGCTTCACATGGTCATACCCTTTATCATCAGCCCGAACAAGGATATACTAAACAAATAGGAGGTGGGCCAGAGCTCTTTGAAACTACCGGAATTTCCTGTGTTACAGACTTTCGCACGCAGGACATTAGATTGGGCGGCCAGGGCGCTCCATTGGTGCCGATAGGAGACCAACTGCTTTTCTATGACTATGCCGCTTGTTTAAACCTGGGAGGCTTCGCCAATATTTCTCTTGAACTCAACCAGCGTAGAATAGCATTTGATATCTGTCCGGTAAACATTGTTTTCAATCATCTCTGTCAGGAATTAGATCTTGATTATGATCATGACGGGAACATTGCAAGAAGCGGAACTAAAAAGGATCAGCTTCTCCATGAAATGAACCAACTTAAATACTACCAATCAGAACCACCAAAATCTTTAGGAGCGGAATGGCTTAACAACAAACTTCTGCCAATCCTTCAAAATGCCGATGCCGATGTTCCTGATCGTTTACACACCGCAGTGCTACATGCGGCTGCGCAAATAGCCAGGGTAATAAATGAGTTTAACCTACAAAACTGCCTTATCACAGGTGGAGGAGCGTATAATAGTTTTCTTATCAATGAAATACAGAAACGAACTGAATGTCAGTTAATTATACCCAACAGTAAAATAGTGGATTTTAAGGAAGCACTTATTTTTGGTCTCCTAGGCGTGCTTCGATATCGAGGTGAAACCAATGTTCTTGCAAGTGTTACTGGTGCTTCCACAGACCACTCTTCGGGATTAATTTACACTGTGTAAAAAGTCTGTGTTAAGATTGCCTGGCAGAGCGTATTTACCCCTTCTCTATTTCATATTTTAGCGCCGATTTTTAAGACTTCTTATGAAGGAACTACTGCAAATCTTTGAATCCAAGCCAGCCGAAATTGTTTTCAATTGGCACGATAGTGAAACCACCGCCGAAGGTTGGGTGGTGATCAACTCCCTGAGGGGAGGAGCGGCTGGTGGAGGAACACGAATGCGTCGTGGCCTCAACGAACACGAGGTACTTTCACTGGCCAAAACCATGGAGATTAAGTTTACTGTTGCCGGTCCACCAATTGGAGGTGCCAAATCCGGGATAAACTTTGACCCTAATGACCCGAGGAAAAAAGGAGTGTTGGAACGCTGGTATAAGGCTGTGAAACCACTCCTCAAAAACTACTATGGTACTGGTGGAGACCTCAACGTTGACAAACACAATGAGGTAATGCCAATCACCGGCGCACTGGGTATTCAACATCCCCAGGAGGGTGTATTGGTAGGGCACTATGGCCCCACAGAACAAGTGAAACAACAAAAGATTAATCAGCTGAATGAAGGTGTAGCTCTAAAAGTTTTTGACCCTAAACTGACACCGGCGATTGACAAAAATTTTAATGTGGCCGATATGATCACCGGATACGGCACTGCCGAATCTGTGGTCCACTATTATGACATCTATGGAAAGGAGCTTGCTGGTAAACGCGTAATTGTGCAGGGATGGGGAAATGTGGCCGCTGCTGCAGCCTATTATCTGGCACAAGAGGGTGCCGTAGTGGTAGGAATTATTGATCGTGTTGGCGGGCTTATCAATGAAGAAGGTTTTTCTTTTGAGGAGATCAAGGATCTGTTTTTAGCTAAAACAGGTAATTACCTGGTAGCCGATAACTTGATCCAGTTTGAAGAAATCAATAAGCGAATATGGAGTATTGGAGCGGAGATATTCATTCCGGCAGCGGCATCGCGTTTAGTTAACAAGGATCAATTGGATCAAATGCTCGCCGGTGGCCTGGAAGTTATTTCTTCTGGTGCCAATGTGCCCTTCGCTGATACCGAAATATTCTATGGCCCTATATCCGAGTACGCTGATCAAAAGGTGGCCTGCATACCAGATTTCATTTCCAACTGTGGTATGGCAAGAGTATTTGGTTACCTCATGCAGGACGATATTGAAATTTCAGATACGGCGATTTTCAATGATGTTTCCAACACGATTAAGCAGGCACTACAGGATTGCTATGAGCGCAATGAAACAGGTTTTAGGCTCACTGAAACTGCCTATGAAATAGCCCTTACTCAACTTACCTAAATAGTCGAGACATGTACACTTTAATGGTTGTGATTTTTGTGATTGGATATGCAGCAATAGCGCTGGAACACAATATCCATATAGACAAGGCCGCTTCGGCACTTATTACTGGTGTACTTTGCTGGACGCTCTATGTGATTGGCTCTCATGATATTGTAAACCTTGAAGCCATCCCACATTACGTCACAGAAATGTTTAGCGAACATGGGGTAAGTGGAGATCATCAGATTATTTCGCACTACATTACTGAATTTCAGATGCTTGAACATCTGGGAGAAATTGCCTCTATCCTGTTCTTTTTACTGGGAGCCATGACCATTGTAGAATTAATTGACAGCCATGAGGGTTTTGCCGTAATCACGGATAGAATTAAAACCACCAAAAAATCCAAATTGCTTTGGATTATTGGTATTCTAACTTTCTTTTTCTCCGCCGCTCTGGACAATCTTACCACCTCCATCGTGATGATATCTTTGCTCAAGAAGCTGATATCCGACAAAAACGATCGGTGGATGTTTGCAGGAATGGTTATTATTTCAGCTAATGCTGGTGGTGCATGGTCACCTATAGGAGATGTGACCACCACCATGCTATGGATAGGCAATCAAATTACCGTACCTGGTGTAGTAACAGGTTTAATATTTCCAAGCTTGATATGCCTGCTGGTGCCACTAATTATTCTGAGTGTTAGAATGAAGGGGGACATCAAACGACCTTTAAAATCTGCCGGACCAGAGCATTATCGCAACCCCACTACGGCCAAGGAAAGAAATACAGTGTTTGTGGCGGGAGTATTGGGCTTATTATTTGTACCGGTATTCAAAACTTACACCCACCTCCCTCCTTTTATGGGAATGATGTTTAGTTTGGGGGTATTGTGGTTAATCACGGAGTTAATGCATCGTAGCAAAAACCGCGAGCAGAAAAGTCAGCTGAGCGTAATCGGAGTACTTAGAAAAGTAGATACTGCCAGTGTGCTCTTCTTTTTAGGAATTCTATTGGCTGTGGCGAGTCTTCAATCTGCCGGTCAGTTAACCAGTTTGGCAGATGCGCTGGACAACAGCATTGGCACTACCGAAGCCAATGGCATTTACACGGTGACGATGATTATCGGCTTGCTGTCAGCCATTGTGGATAACGTACCTCTGGTCGCCGCCTCTATGGGGATGTACGATATTAGTTCCGTTGCCGGCTCTTTCTTTGCTCAGGATGGATTGTTTTGGGAATTTCTGGCCTATTGCGCCGGGACCGGTGGTAGTGCGTTAATCATCGGATCCGCAGCAGGGGTAGCAGTAATGGGACTGGAAGGAATGTCTTTCGGCTGGTACATTAAACGCATTAGTTTGCTGGCTTTAGCTGGTTACTTTGCCGGGGCGGCAGCCTATATTCTACAACAAGCCGTGCTTTAACCTGTACACTACCTATTGTTAACTTTTCTTTAGCGCATTATAATCTTGGCCTTAGTGCGCCGTTATCTTTGGAGAAACAAAACTCTCCTATGCATATTCCCTTCCTGCAGATACAGGTTCCAGGTGATACTACCGGACTGGGCGATGAGCCAGTAGAAAAAACTTTGAGCATCATGGAACTCATTACCAGTGGCGGTACTGGTGGGATGATTATCATGAGTGTGCTCTTCCTCCTCTCTATAATTGCGGTTTACATATTCGTAGAACGCTTTATGGCTCTAAAACGAGCCAGTAAAATGGACAATAACTTCATCAATCACATTAAAGACCATGTGAGCAACGGGAAAATAGAAGCGGCCCAGGCGCTTTGTCAAAGTCAGAATACCCCGGTGGCCAGAATGATTGAAAAGGGTATTTCCCGCATCGGTAAACCCTTGAAAGATATAAGTTCAGCAATTGAAAATACAGGAAAGCTTGAAGTGACGCGGTTGGAAAAAAACCTGGCAGCCTTGGCCACCATTGCCGGTGCTGCACCGATGATAGGGTTTTTAGGTACGGTGATAGGTATGATTCTGGCTTTTCATGAAATGGCTGCGGCCGGGGGACAAATAGACATTGAAATGCTAGCCGAGGGTATCTATGTTGCTATGACCACCACAGTAGCAGGCCTGGCGGTAGGTATTGTGGCCTATATTGGATACAATATCCTGGTAGCTCGGGTAGACAAGGTGGTCTATAAAATGGAAGCCAACAGCGTAGAGTTTCTAGATCTCCTAAATGAGCCTTTATAATGGATCTTAAGAGAAGAAATAGAGTTAGTGCAGAATTCAGCATGTCGAGCATGACTGACATTGTCTTCCTGTTGCTGATATTCTTTATGATAGCTTCTACGCTGGTTACTACCTCCGCACTGGATTTGGTATTACCAAAGAGTAAGGCGCAAACGGTAAAGCGAAAAGACGTTACCGTCAATATTTCGCCAGACCTTAGATTTTCCGTTGGCAGTCAGCTGGTCAGTGAATCACAACTGGAAGCTGAAGTATTGAGGCAGGTGGACAATAAAGAAGATGCGGTACTAATATTGCGTGCTGATCAATCCGTACCTTACGAAAAGGTGGTATTGGTGATGGATTTAGCTTACCGCAACAGATTAAAAATGATAGCTGCCACTGACCCAAGAAATTAAAAATGAGTGATTTTTGGAAAGATAAGGATCGAAGAAGAGGCATAATCGTCTCCGCAGTAGTGCATATTGCACTATTTCTTGTCTTCCTGTTTTTCGGACTCAGTTATATGGAGCCCAAGCCGGAGGATGGTATTGTGATAAACTTTGGCAATTCTGAAACTGGCTTTGGCGATGAAGCAGATGGCGGTCCACAAAGCTCTGAGAGCACCGCCCAGCCGCAGAGTACTCCGGAACAAATTGAAACGCCAGCAGAGGCTACAGAGTCACCCAGCCTAACTCAGGATGTTATGGATGCCCCCAGTTTGGAAGAAAACAAACCCAAACAGCAGAAAACGGAAAAGCCCAAAGAAGAAGTAAAACCGAAAAAAGTTGAGCCCACGCCTGAAGAATTGGAACGGCGACGCAAGGAAGCCGAACAGGAGGCCAAGCGCAAGGAAATGGAAGCACGATTTGCCAAGGTTTCGAGTTCTAAATCAGGTGGTGAAGGTGTGAAGGATGGTGCGGGTGATCAGGGCGATCCCACCGGTGACCCAAATAGTCAAAATCGTACCGGTAGTAGCGGTGGCGGTGGCGGCAATGGCAATTATATGTTGGGAGGCAGACAAGCGCTTTCTAAACCCAAACCCGAATACCAGTGCGATGCTGAAGGTCGAGTAGTAGTAAAAATTTATGTTGACCGTCAGGGGAAAGTAACCCGGGCCATTCCCGGAGAAAAGGTACCGAACGGTTCAGCCACCACTACCACCAGCAGTTGTTTGTTCGATAAAGCCAAAGCGGCAGCTATGCGTACCACCTGGCAAGGAGATAGTGATGCACCAAATCTTCAGATTGGCTACATTATCTACAATTTCCGCAAGAACTAATGACCTATCAGGAATGCCTTAACTGGCTGTATGATCAGCTTCCGATGTACCAACGCATCGGAAAGGCTGCCTACAAAGCAGATCTTAAGGGTACGGAAGACTTAATGGAGGTGCTTGGTCATCCCGAAAACAAGTTTAAAAGTATTCACATCGCCGGCACGAATGGCAAGGGATCAGTAGCCCATATGTTGGCCGCCCTCTTTCAACAATCCGGTTATAAGACCGGACTATATACTTCGCCTCATTTAAAGGATTTCAGAGAGAGGGTACGGATTAATGGCTCTATGATCAACGAAGATGCGGTTCTCAAATTTGTGGAATCCCATAAAGCCAAATTTGAAGAAATCGGACTATCATTTTTTGAGATGACGGTGGGGTTGGCCTTTGATCATTTTGCCAAAGAAGAAGTAGATATAGCCATTGTAGAAGTGGGCATGGGTGGTAGATTGGACAGTACCAATGTAATCACCCCTGAGCTGAGCATCATCACCAATATTAGTTTGGATCACACCCAATTTCTCGGTCATACCGAGGCCTTAATTGCCAGCGAAAAAGCCGGCATTATAAAGGAAGGAATTCCGGTGGTGATTGGAGAGAAGCATCCGGATACCTTACCCATATTCAAGGAAGTGGCCGCGCAAAAAAATGCCAGGTTAATTCTGGCCGAAGAAGAAATCAGTTTGCGAGAGGTACGTACTCTCGATTTGGAAGGTAGATACCAGGAAAGAAATATGCGCACAGCACTGGCGGCAGTGCATGAATTGGAGAAGCAGGGATATCAGTTTGAAGATATCGATAAGGCCTTGGCCAATGTTAAAAAATTAACCGGCTTGCAGGGACGCTGGGAGATCCTGGGCGACCGACCCAAAATCATTGCCGATACAGCCCATAATTTGGCGGGGCTTGAAGTGGTTTTAGAACAATTGAAAAGAGAATCTTACCGCCAGCTTCATATCGTATTTGGTACGGTAAGTGATAAAAATCTCAGTGAAATACTGCGTATGCTTCCAAAGGCTGCGATCTACTATTTCTGCAAACCGAATCTGCCACGCGGTAAGGATGCGGATGCATTAAAAAGCGAGGCCTTGCGCTTTGGCCTTTCTGGAAAGACATATCCTTCGGTAAAGCAAGCTTTGGAGGCAGCCATAAATCACACCCTGGCAGACGACCTTATATTCGTGGGCGGGAGCAACTTTGTGGTGGCGGAGGTTATCTGATTTTCGCAAATGAAGTGAAAAGCCCAAAAACATGAGCCTTACTTCGGTCTGGCTTGGCGACCTAAATTCTCTTCTCAACTACCCTCGTTCACTATTTCTTCGCAGCGATTGATCTTATCGATGGTGTCTTCCGGAATAGGTCATCGCCTCGCCTTTGCCAAAGCTGTAGCTGAGCCCCAGGGTAAAAAATCTTCCTCTTTGAGAGAAATTATAGAGATAGTAGGTGGGCATACTCACCACATTTTCACGAATACGCGAGGCAAATACATCACGCACACTAAGGTTGACTACCATCTTCCCCTGCCAGAACTTTTTTCGCAATCCCAAATCCATAAAGGCAAAACCCGAAACTTCTCCCTGTACAGTTTTGTAAGATGAGCGGTAATCCCCAGAAACCTCCAATTCAATGGACTGGGGAAATTTGATCCTATTGGTGACCCGGGTGGACCACTGATTTCCCCTAAAATCAAAGTTTTGCTCTTCATAGCTGCCATCCCTCAGGAAGAACCCCAGATTGAAGTCGCCATTCAGAGAATACCAACTGTTCGGATTATACTTTCCGTTTATTTCAATTCCGGTTTGATTTCTTACGCCAAGATTTATCGGGGTGGTGATATTTACATTATCCTCAAAGAAGGATACTCTTTCGATTACATTGGTCGTATAAAGGTGATAAATACTCGTGTTAAGGGAGACTTTGTTAAAAATCATTATACCAGTTACTTCATATGAATCCGCATATTCGGGTTGAAGTAAAGGGTTACCACGTCTAATGTTGTAGTTGTTGCGGATATTAAAAAAGGGATTGAGATCCCAAAGACGGGGACGGTATATTCGTCGGGAATAGCCAGCCTGAACTGAAAATTTTGGTGAAAATTTGTAAGAGGCATGTACGGAGGGGAATAGATTAGTATAATTCTGTTCATCTGACTGATTCGTAGTAACGAGATACGTATTGAGGGAGGTGTTTTCCATACGGGCACCCGCTTTTACCCCCCAGTGCTCTCCCTGGTATGCGGCGGTGGCGTACATGCCCAGTACTTTTTGGTTGTACTTAAAATTATTGGTAAGGTTTGAATCTATCAGAAAGTCACCATTTGCATTTTCATTATATACCGCATAGTCATTACCCACATCATTAAATTCATATTGCCCTCCGGTTTCTATACTAATGGTTTTGGATACCGGGTTGGTATAATCTAACTTGAATATAAAGTCACGCTGATAAAAGTCGGTGGTAATTTGCTGATTTGGATCTAACTCAATACCGTACAAGGGCACATTGTTAAATTTTGATTCCTGAGATTTTCCAAAGTATCTGCCCAGAGTACTAAACAACAATTTGTGATCTTCATGATTGCGAAACTGCTTTTCATACTGCAGGTCATATTGATACTTCGGATTTCCGGCCGTGGTTGTTTCCTCACGACGGTATTCTGAAATGAGCAAATCATCACCATCGGTGATACTGAAATCGGTTTGGGAGGGTTGCTCCTCGTCTTCAAAGGCGAAACTACCAGATAGAGTAATCACATTATAATCATTCACGTGGTAGTCTGTACCAAGCGTAATGTTATAGAAGTTTTCATTTCGATACTCCTCACCCTGGCTGCGTATTTTGGTACCATCTTCCAAATTGTGGTTCAAACTTTCATTATAGCGAGGAAGGGAGCGGTATCCGGCGCCAAATTGGGTGAAGAAATTAAAGTTCTCCGTCCTCCGGTTAAGACTTACTCCCACACTATGATTATCCGGGATTCCTGTATTTACTGAAACTGAACCATTAAATCCTTTCTTTTCCTCTTTCTTTAAAATGATATTGATAATCCCGGATGAACCCTCCGCCTCGTATTTGGCAGATGGATTCGTAATCACCTCGATGCTTTCAATCATGTCTGCAGTTAATGTCCCCAGGGCCGTACTTCCCTCATCAGAAAGTACCGATGGTTTTCCGTTGATCAGAATCTGCACACCGGTATTTCCCCTAAGACTCACCTGACCTTCTATATCCACGTTTACCGATGGTACGTTATTGAGTAGATCAAGCGCACCCATGCCAGTGGTGGCAAGGTCTTGTCCTACATTAAATACACGTTTGTCAAGTTTAAATTCTACGACAGATTTATCGGCAGTTACTTGCACTTCATCCAGGGTTTCACTGTCTTCCGTCAACACAATGTCGCCCAGGTTTATCCGTCCTTTATCCTCATGCAAATCCTGGATGATTTTATTCTGGAACCCAATAAAACTGATTTCTATAACAAAGTTATCGGCCCGTACCACGAATTCAAATTTTCCCTTTTCATCAGTGGTTGTTCCACTAATGAGTTCGTTTGTTCCTGTTTTTAAGGCAACTACAGAAGCATATGGAACTGGTCGTCCGGAGCTTTTCTCCGTAACTCTTCCTGAAATGCTGATCTGCGCCGCTATTTCATGACTTAGAAATAAGCAGCAAATAATACCTATGTATGGAAAGACCTTAATCAAATCGTAGTACTTCAATAATTGGTCTACAAATATCATTTGATTCTATTGTCTTGAACAATTTATTATGCTCAACTACAGATTTACAACCCTCAACAACAAGCTAAATGCACTGATTTTTTTGACTCATCTTTAGAATGTTGATGAGGGTAATAAATATGCTGTTTGCCAAGTTGGAGTACCTGGTTGAAACAAACAGTATGTAAGTTTGTTTTTATGACGCTGCGAGAATCAAGAAAAAATCTCCCTATCTGGGAGTTAGTCTTCCAGACCATATTGTTGGTACTCGTATTCTTGTTTTACGCATTGGACAGCCACGGCAATTATGCGGACAGCAGCATTCACACCTGGGAAGTGGTATTCTTTCTCAATTATGTTCTCGCCGCGGTATTGATCAACTATATCCTTTTGCCCAAATTCCTCTATCACAAAAAGTACTGGCATTTCAGCTTTGGTGTCCTGTTGATTTTAGTATTGGTAATCTTCATCGAAGAAGCCGTCCTTGAACAGATTTATTTTCCTGCTACCCGTGGATCGCGTTTTCCCGGGATATTTCAAAGTCTAAGAGACGTCTTACCCGTAATTATCATTCTGGCTGGCTTCAAGTTTGCCTGGGATGCCTTGACCAAACAACGCGAGGTTGAACAATTACAAAGTGCTATACAAGAAAGTGAATTGCAATTTCTAAAGTCGCAGATCAACCCTCATTTCTTGTTCAACAATCTCAATAACCTCTACTCTCATGCTCTTGAACAATCACCCAGAACTACAGACATCATTTTAGAATTCTCAGCGGTGTTGCGGTACATTCTTTACGAGTGTCAGGAGCGATACGTACCGCTAACTCGAGAAGTGGAACATTTGGAAAACTTGAT
The DNA here is from genome assembly GCA_965229445.1 of Owenweeksia sp. Classification (GTDB taxonomy): domain Bacteria; phylum Bacteroidota; class Bacteroidia; order Flavobacteriales; family Schleiferiaceae; genus Owenweeksia. The sequence continues at coordinate 705,572 of OZ245876.1, read as the reverse complement.
GAATCTCAGTCGTTTACAGATGGAGGGCCGAGGAGCATTAAAATTTGAATGCACAGAAATTCCCGGAAGTTAAAAATTGCCCCCTTATTGCTACCGGTTTTCGTTGAAAATGCTTTCAAGCATAGCCTCTCTAGTCAGAGCGATAAAATCCGCATCCATATTACAATCGAAATTGAGAAAGGAGGTAGACTAAACTTCAGATGTGTCAACAGTTATTCGGGTCAATCAAACACCGATAGCCTACCTGGGGGAATTGGTCTTAAGAACGTTAAAAAACGCCTGGAACTAATTTATCCGGATGCACATGAGTTAGACATTCGAAAAACAGAGGACACTTTTGACGTTGCACTGAGAATTGAGCTCTTATGAAAACCCGGCATAGTTGCATTATAGTGGAAGATCAGGCTCCTGCGCAAAGGGTGCTACAACGCTATATTGAAGATTTAGGGGGCCTTCAACTCCAGGGAACTTTCAGAGATCCGGTCACCGCAATGGAATTTTTGCAGTCGCAAGAAACAGACCTAATTTTTCTCGATATCCATCTTCCCAAAATATCCGGTTTGGATTTTCTAAAGAGCCTCATCAATCCGCCCGCGATTATCCTTACCACTGCCTTTTCCGAGTATGCTGTACAGAGTTATGAATACAATGTGCTGGATTACCTGGTTAAACCGATTTCCTTTCCAAGGTTTGTTAAAGCCGTATCAAAATTAAAGCATGAGGACGCAGCAGATAGCGCATCACAACACCAAAATACCGACTTCTTTATCAAATCGGGTTATGAATATATCAGGATTAACAGTAAGGATATCCTTTTCATAAGATCGGATATGGATTATACCGAAATCCACCTTGCGGGTAAACAGCACCTCACCCAGGAGAGCCTTAGCTACTGGGAATCCAAGCTGTCGAATCTTGGCTTCTTCAGAATACACAAATCCCATTTAGTCAATACGGTTAAAATCCAGAAAGTAGCGGGTAATATGGTGCATCTAGAGCAGGACATTAGTCTCCCTATTGGCAGAGCCTATAAAGAATCTTTTATAGAGGGGTTTGTAAAATGATAAACGGTCTACTGGTTTCAATCTCGTCGGATTATCCAAACATGGTGTATTAAAAGTCCCAACATTAGATTATTTGCCTAGTCCTGCCCTTTCGCTGTTCCACTACCTGGTGCATGGCAATCTTTTCATTAATACATGGATTGCACACATTTACACTGTTTTACACAAATTAACTCGGCCGCTGACAAACTCCCGATATATTCACGAAAACTTAAAATTGAATAAAATGAAAAGACATGCTATTCTTTGGTCAATGCTTGCCTTAATAGGATTGAGCATAATCAGCGCATTCACTACCGCGAATGATAAGACCGTCATCACGGAGGAACCTACGCCGATTCAGATGGCAAACTTTTTCGTAAGTCACGGACATTGTAGTCTGCCGTTTACTGGAAAAGTAGAGAAGCTTGAATTAATTGCTCCAGTGCGTGAGGACCAGGGCAATCCCATAGAAAACCTGGAACTGTCATTTGAAATAAACCCAAAGTCATTTATGGTCTGTTCTGGAGATGACTTAACCGCCCAACTCCACACCCCGGGATTATTCGTTGAAGAAGGCAATGAAAAAATGACTTTCCGCTCAACCGATATCTATACCATGGGCATGGACTGGTATCAAATCAATGGAAAACTGTCGATAAAAGGCATAGAAAGGGAGGTGAAATTCTTCATTTCCGGTATCAGAGATCCTAAAGCATCCAGACCTACCATGCTTATTCTGGAAGGACAATTTGACCTTTTAAACTGGGGTATTGATTACGATAAGATCACTAGCGGAGAGTCTGATTCCGTGCCTACCAAATGGATGCATATTAATATGAAGATTGATATGTGTTGAGGGGGGTATGAGGTAACAGGCAAAGTCTCTGATCATCCCTTAAAGCTTAACCTAACACCTCATCGATTGCTGCCTGATCCAGAATGCAAGGCCTTTTTTACCCAACGCTGAGGTCTTATTGCTTCGCAATTAAGCTTTTCTCTTTTTTTACGGTATTCAATAAGCGAGCTTAAAATGCCTTATAAAAGAGAAGCCTTGCACTTTCAGTGCAAGGCCTCAGCGTTGTGAGACATACTGGATTCGAATGAGAATCATACAGTAATTAAAAAGCTAAGCTTATGGGTTCTAGTAGTATGTGGTTTTACATTAAGTGGAAGTGATATTATTATTACTAACTCTGCTAACTTTTTTACTAACGTCGTGCTATTATTATAAAAACTTTAGATTCAGGGTCAAGTATCCAATTGACCTTAACTTATTATCCTAGTCAAACGTTGCGTATGTGATCAATACTAAAATGCCTGATCCCTTGCGGGATCCATCCTGGGTTTTGATGCTTCCAACTCTCTACTATAAGTATTCTTCGCATCTCGATATCTTTTGAATCTACATATTCAACTATCTTCTTCTTGATCTTTTAACCTCAACTATATTGTAGATAGCTAAACAATCTTTAAGATTTACTCGATAATCTTCATACACATCATTCAAGCTGTGAAGAGTGAGATAACCAGTGGCAATGTTGTGTTCCGAAATCCTCTTCACTACAATTCCAAGTTCACTGTGGACAATCACAAAATCCCATTGACGGATTGGGAGCTTATCTTGCCAATGTTGCTGTTTAATTTCTCTACAGAGAAGCACATCTCTCTCTAGTAAGGCATTAGGAGTGTTGTCGTCCATACTGTCCCCCATCACTTCAAAACATAAATGTTTACCCTTGTATTCAAGGTCGACCTCCCATGGCACTTTTGGTAGATCCTCACAATATTCTGTAGCTCCCAACCATTCAAGAAATCCAGCTCGTGCTCGATATCCAACAAGTGGAACCATCATAATATTGGGTGCTAGATACAAGTGATTGTCTGGTTCTTCTCCTAATTCAGAAATAGAGCCTAAGTGGTACTTTTCCTCTATCGCTCGTCTAACACCTGAATCATGCAGGATTGCATTTTTTAACTTATTCTCATCCCCCATGTCTCTAATTTTGTCAAATATCTGGGTAGCACTTTCCTTCATTTTTTTTTTAACCAGATAATGCAAAATGTTTAACTCCAGCTGCTGATCTTCTTCTTTCGCTATTCCCAGCAGTTCAATTGACTCTACAATAAAGTTAAGGTCGTATTCATCTAACGATTTTCGATTCACTGCTTTACTCACAGCTCCCGGTTCTTTTTCTAGCAATAAGCCGATATCTTTATTTGTAAGACTTAGAGACTTCTTAACTCTTTCAAATTGCGACCATAAGTCTCGTTCATTTAAATTATCAGACGTTTTATCCATATAAATTAATTACAAATCGCCATTTTGTCTACATTTGTACTTCACAGGGGTACAAAATACGCAATATTGGCAACTGGTTCGTATCAAAAAGACACTGATTTAGTAAAAGAATACAAATTATAATGAAATCAGAAACTAAGGAAATCACATACCTAACAGGCCAGGAAATAGGAGGTCGCATTACAAAGGACCTTTCAGAATTCCTTAAAACTCATACAACGGGAATAGATAGAAACGATGCAGCTGAGAAAGCGAGCATAAGTGGTGAGACTATTAATGCGATTGTTAAACGCAGAAGGTCGCTCACGGAAAACACCTACCCAGGGCTAGTCAAGCTGGTGAAGATTGCCATAGACAATTGTGTGAAGCAAGGCGAACAGGCTAAGGTTGCAAAAAATTATATGGAATCCTTGATTGAGTCATGAATCAAGAACGTGTACTTAAAAAAATTCGCCTAATGAGGGCTCATAACGAAATACTTCTGTCACAAGCAGAGGCCAACAAAAACACCTTAATGGTGCTAGAAAAGGAATTGGCGGATGGTGGTGCATCCGCTGATTCCGCCCAAAAGGGTAAAAAGGAAGAGCTTGATAAAAAGATCAATCAAACTCTAGCGCAAAGAAGGGCTTCCAAAAGAAAAAAGCCGGATAATCCGGCTCTTTAGTAGTATCAAATCGGATAATCACAAACAACTTGATATGGCAAATATACTAAGTAACGTCTCAATAGGTAATCCGATCCACAATCTGGTAATGTGGGACGGAATGATGGATGAACAGGGGCAGGTAGTATTCCATCCCAATCTCCAAGAAATAGCCTCCAAGTACGAAGTACTTCAATCCCCAAGGATTCTTCGCAACCCCATTGTTCCTATACCTACTAACAACCCTGTATTCCCGGCACGGCACCTACACACGGGGAGTGCCTTTTCATACCAATAGTTAATTAAAATTCAAAACAATGATTGTTAAGAAAATGGGGGTAGATAAAGCCAACTGCCCTAAAGATCAGAAAGAACTACTCGATAACAGTTCAAATTACATGAATCAAAAATGGTCAGCTGACCATCGAGCCTTGTCGATCTGGGGAGAGGTGCCTTGGATGGACACCGTCACGGTACCATTCCCAACAAAGCTTGAAACATCAACAGTCATCATTGAGATTTGCAAAATCTCTGAGCAGATTGACCCGGAATGGAGAAGGCTAAACGCGCAAATATTAGCGGAATCCCTCAACATGTTTAACCTCATAAGAAATCATTACGAGGGTAATATCGACTTTAAGGATTTCGAAAAAGAAGCAGTAAAAATTCTTGATAAAATTCAGACCCCTCAGATGTTTTTAGAGCCGGCCTAAGCCTTCAATCTAGGATCTCAAACACTTACTTTTTACATGGCTTATATCAAGCAAGATTTTATTGAAAAAATCAAAGATTCAGCGGATATCGTAGATGTGATTTCTGTGTTTTGCAAGGACCTTAAGAAGAAGGGAGCCAACCACTTCTGCAGCTCTCCATTCTCTGAAGATAAAACACCGAGTCTAAGCGTGGATCCAGTACGGCAACGATTCAAGGACTTTAGCACCGGGAAAGGTGGAAATGCTATCAATTTTATAATGGAGCTGGAGCGGTTAACTTTCCCTGAAGCAATTGAGTGGCTTGCCAAACATACGGGCCATGAAATGGAATATGAAGATTCTGAATTGGCTGAGAAAAGGGCAAAAGAGGAACGCAGAAAAGACACGCTACGTCCGGTTCTACTCAGTGCGCACAAACACTACATGCAAACCTTTCAGGATCTTCCGGAAGATCACCCGGCACAAAAAGAAATATTTGAACATCGAGGATATGAAACCAGTGTGGTTACCGACTGGGAAATCGGCTTTGCTCCTGGAAAACAGTTTCTACGTAAAAAGTTAGAGGAAAACAAGCTTATTAAAGAAGGTACCGAACTGGGTTTAATTGGGCCGAAAGCTGATAAATACTGGAACCGTATTGTCTACCCTATTCGAGATCGCAATGGTCTTCTTGTGGGGTTTGCAGGCCGTATAGTTCCTGAAGATTCTGATAAGAAAACAGCCAAATGGATCAATCCTAAGGAGTCCATTTTATACCATAAATCCAAAATATGGTATGGGTTAGATCGTGCTGCACGCGCCATAACCAAGTCTCGAGAAGTTTGGATTGTTGAAGGCTACAACGATGTTATTGCCTGGCATTATCATGGTCTCGAGAATACCATTGCCCCTTGTGGGACATCAATTTCTGAAGAACAGCTGAACCATCTAGTAAAGCTAAAGGCTAAAGTTATTTTTTGTTTAGATCCGGACGCTGGAGGGATTAAGGCTATGCTAAAATATATTCCTCAATGTCTTCGTAAAGGGCTTTTTGTTGAAGTAGTTGAATTGCCTGGTATGGATCCGGATGATTTTGTTCGGGATCATCAGCAGAGCATCCATGACCAAGGCATGGCTAAGGCGATAGCAAGCAAGTCGGAACGGTCGGAAGGTTTTAAAATACTGATTAAGCATCATTTGACTGGTTCTGAAACCGAAATCGCTCGATCAACAAAAGAGTTGGCACAATTAATTGGCCAATTGAAGGATGATTACTTGAGGGATATGTATGCCAAGTGGCTAGCAGCAAAGAGTAAAACAAAGGTTACACTAGTCAACCACTGGGTAAAAGAATCATTTTTAGAAACTCAGTTCCCGGCTATGCAGCCAAAAGAAGATGAAAATTATCTCTGGCCAGCTGAAATTACAGAGGACAGGGAACAATACGTTTCTACGGTTGTAAAGTATGGGTTGTTCCAGGCTAATAATAAAATCTGGATGCAACGTGGGGTAGACCGGCCCTATCACTTTAAGTCGATCAGCAATTTCAGCATTGAGGTAATCCAACACATGAAGGATGATAAATTTCCCTCTAAGCTTATTCGTGTCTGCAATGTATCCAATCAAGAAACCATATTTGATACCCCCAGTAAAAACCTGAATACCGTACAGTCTTTCAGGGCAGCACTTAGCGATCAAGGAAATTACCTTTTTAGAGGAAATTTAGAAGATCTGAATAGATTAGAAGCATTCCTGTATGATCACATGGGAGTTGGTAGGAAAATTGAAATTCTAGGATGGCAGCAACCGGGATTTTGGGCCTTCAACAACGCAGTAATCATCCCAGGTAAGCCTCCCATTGAAATTAACAGCAATGGTGTATATCAGCATGAAAAGACTTCTTTCTATATCCCATCAGCAAATGAGATATACAAGGATCAAATAATGCGATTCCAGCCTCAAAAAAAGGTGCAATTAACAGCTAATGAGAACCTGAGCTTCACACAGTACACCAGTGCGATGATGAAGGTTCATAGGAACCATGCCATCAACGCGATCTTATTCACTGTGGCCTCTATATTCCAGGATATTGTAGTGAGTCAGCTTGGTAATTTCCCAATAATGTTTTTCTACGGCCAGGCGTCCACCGGAAAGGATCAGTTGATCGAATGTTGTCAATCCTTTTTTGGGGAACCCCAAGTGGCCATCAATATGGAAGGAGGGATTAGTACGGCAAAGGCTCAGATCCGGGAATTCGCACAGTTCTCCAATATGTTGGCCCATTTAAGTGAGTATATGACCGGAGATTCTAAGCTTGACGGAGTGCTTAAAGGTTTGTGGGATCGTCGCGGATACAAACGTGCAAACCTGGACAGCCATATTGGAACAGATACCATCCCTATTCTAAGTAGCGTGATGATCACTGGCAACCACTACCCCGATAATGATGCCCTAATCACTAGGCTAATCATTGAAGAAATGACCAAAGAAGATTTTACCCCTTCAGAAATTAGGGACTATGAGCAGCTGCAGGACATGACCAAAAGTGGAATAAGCCATTTCATTCCCGAACTCCTGAAGCACCGGAAACATGTACAAACCAATTTCACGAAAGTGCATCGCCGGATAAACGAAACGCTGAAGGAAGATCTAGGTTTTGATAATGACAAGGTAACATCAAGGTTACTAAGTAACATCGCCACCCTTGGAGCATTTTACCAATTGATTGGAGATGATATTTTGTTTCCATTTCAATGGCCTGATTTTATTTCACATTCCAAACTAACCCTTGGTCGTCAATTGCGCAAAATGAACACGGCCAGTGTCTCCAATAAATGGTGGAATTGCTTTCTGGTTGCTGTTCGTACAAAAAACGATGGGTTAACTGAAGGTAGAGAGTTTAGCATCGATGGCGATAAGCTGATATTTAACATGCGTCATACCTATGGCCGTATTGCTAGTTTGTGGACCGCTCAGTACCAGGAGCGACCCCCAAGCATGAGTAAAATTACCGATGTTATAAAGCGCGAATCTTATTTCAAGGAAGAAGTCCGGGCATCTAGGTCAATCGGTGGAGGGAACTTAACCAAATCCGGGAAAACTAGCGGTTGGATTATTGATCTGAAACTGCTCGATATCCATGATGATCTGCTAAAAGTGGTAGAGTGGAAACCGGGTTATGATACCCATAATTCAGAGTCAAATACTCCCTCCAGTGATCCAGGACTCCCTTTCTAGTTTTTCCGGTGCTTAATAAAAATAAAGATTCTCCTGTCTGCTTAGAAAATGGCTGAATTCAGTGCGGACAGTGCAGACAAAACAATAAAGTATTAATAATCAATATATTATGTTATAAAACCTTGTCTGAAACTATGTCCGCACCTGTCTGCACGTGTCTGAAACACAAGATTTTAGCGCCTAAAAAAGAAAATAGAATTGCGGACTAATTGGAAAATAGGAGTTTTCAGTGCGGACAGCGCAGACAAAAGCATAAAGTATTAATAATGAGAGAAATAACTAAAATACATTCGTCTGAAACTATGTCCGCACATGTCCGCACGTGTCTGAAACTGTTTTGTGTTTCAGACACGTGCAGACGCATAGATTCCTGTTTCAGACACGTGCAGACAAGATTTTTAGGCTTAAATCTCTGATTGAGCGATAACTATGGATTTTGTCTGCACTGTCCGCACTGAATTCACCTGATTTATGGATATAAACCCGAAAAAATAATTTTTTATGAAAGCGATAATGACCCTTGATGTGGTTATGGCCACCCGACAAGATTTTCTAATTGGGATCAAACCAGAATATGGACGAATCTTCTTTTTAAAGAAAAAAGACTGGAAGTATTTTCATGGACCATATAGCCTGAATAAGGAGCATGTATACTCTGGTCAGCTTAGTGATTGGCTGGAGCATGATATGGTCTATGTAAAAACCCCTTCTGACTTCCCTGAAATTAATATTGAGAAAGAATAAAGAAGTAATGAATTTCCGATTCCATTAACTGTACGGAACCCACCAGATTCACAAAAGAAGATCGTAATTCATTATATATCATTGTCTTACGGCCTTTTTTATTTCTTTCTTCTATACATTTTCTAAATAGTTCAAGACTTTCTTATTCACACGTGCGTGAGATGGTCAAATATTTATCCTATGAATCTAAAAGAAATAGGATCCTCTTGGCTTGATGTAAATATTTCTGTTAATTATTATACATATTATTATTAATTTGTATAAAAAAGTGGATAATTTATACACGTTGTATGCTAAATGTATAAATTGTGAATAAAACTGAACATGAAGAAACTTCCGTTAGAAATACCGTTAGATCAACTGGAAACACCAGCTGTACTTAAAAAGTTGATTACCGCCAGAGCTGCTTTGGCAGAGCTAAAGGGAGTGGCGGGAACCATTCCTAACGAACGTATTCTAATAGATACTTTGGTATTACAAGAAGCTAAGGATAGTTCAGAGATAGAGAATATAGTTACCACTCACGACGAGGTTTACGGGAGTCATTTAGGAGATGTGCAGTTCAAGTCGCCGGCGGCCAAGGAAGTACATAGCTATGCAGATGCCCTGAAAGCCGGGTTCAACCAGGTGCGTAAGAATAACTTAATTCACTTAAGGCTGATCCTGCAGATTCAAGGAACCATTGAGGGAAACAATGCAGCAATAAGAAAGCAACCTGGAACAAAACTAATAAATGATGCAACTGGTAAAATCATCTATACTCCCCCCCAAGACCATCAGCAAGTGATGGATTTGATGACCAACCTGGAAGAATTTATAAATAATAAGTTAGAATTTAAAGCTGATCCATTGGTTAAGATGGCGATAATACACCATCAATTTGAAAGTATCCATCCATTCTATGATGGAAATGGTAGAACAGGAAGAATATTGAATATTCTTTACCTGATTCAGGAGGGATTATTAAGCTTACCAATTCTCTACATCAGCCGATTCATAATACGGAACAGGCAACAATACTATAATCTACTACAGGAGACCAGGGATAAAAATAATTGGGAGTCATGGATTATATACATGTTGGAAGCAGTAGAGAAGACTTCAATTGAAACGGTACTAACCGTGAAAGCGATTAAGGACTTAATGCTTCGTCTTAAATTACGTATCCGAACAGAGGAACCACGCATGTATAGCCAGGATTTGATCAATAATTTATTTAGACACCCTTACACAAGAATAAAGCTCTTAGAAAATGAACTCGGAGTTGTTAGGCTCACGGCCAGAAAGTACCTAGAGAAGCTATGTGATATGAACATACTTTTTAAGGTAAAGGTAGGGCGTGGCAATTATTATATAAATCATGAACTATTTGATCTGCTAAAAGAAGGTCCACGAAAAAATGAAGGAGATCCTGTGATAAGGACAGTTTCTCTATAAGAACAAGATTCTATATTGATGGATAGTGGCATTCACTTCAAACATTCTACTTTAACCCATAAGAATCTTGGGAAATCTTTAGAACGGCATTACTCTATATTTAAATTAGACCAGCTCAGATGAAAACAATCCAACATTCAGATGTAATAAAACTTACGGCCATAGAGGTTTCAAAATTGAAAAATCAAAAGGTGCGTTTACATATCGGAATGAATAAAACCGATATGGAAGTAGATCTAGCTTCTTGCAAAATAATTGAAGGGGTTCTAACTAACTATGAGCTTTCAGGAGATTCCAACCCTGAGCATGGCAAACGATTACCGGTAACCATTTCTATCATGGAAACTGGTAAGGAGGAGATTTCTAATATCTATCCATATTCTATAAAACAACTGGAGGTTCTGGACTGATTCATATTTATATGTTGTGCGTTTGAAATTCCCCGGAGAACCACCCCCGGGGATCATTCAACCAACCAAACATACTGCCTATAGATAGGCAATGGTCTAAGATAACGATCTTCAGATGATATACGGCCAGTGGTAATCCTATTGAACCCTCCAGTATTTCTACGTATTCACTATCACAGGCTACATGCGTTAAAGAATTCATCAGAATGCGAACCTCCTTGATTCGTATAGCAGCTGGCATGTATTCAAGCCTCATGTGTAGTTGGACCTTTGCTGAGCTTACTACCTGTAAGCGTGTTGGCACCATGGCCACCGCGCGTGTTGAAATATAGCTATATGCAGCATAGGCACCCCAACACATCCTAAATACTTGGTTATTAACATAATCACTCAAAGCATATAGCTTTTAGAGCTAGCATACTACCGCCTGCTATAGCACATATGGTTCAGATTACCCAAGAGCGTATTGCCACCACAGCAACTGCGCAATTGATAATGGTGCCAATCCCTTTCTGCATGCCATGTTTACAAGATATAGACCTAGTATTACTTTGATAATGCTTGATTGATCTGATGCCGAGGGCGTTGTTACAACCATCAATGTTCTTCATAAGGGAAAGGAGCAACCCTTGTTTTATTCCAATCAACTAATACTGGGTTCGCCGCTACGTGGTCCTATAGTCCACCTGCAGCTCATCAAAAATTTGCTCAACCTGCTTTGGAAATAAATACCAGCCACGCCTTTTAGCTAAGGGGGTATCTATGAGTATAGTATCGAATATCCATGTCCGGAAGCTTTGATATTCAAATTGCGCATGCAGCACACGATGATTTTGAAGAGTATCATATAGCTCTTTGACGCGATATTGACGCAACAAAGGAAGCTGATCGGCATCGGGATTCTCCAGAGTCATAACAAGAGGCACTAATCATTAATAAAAAGTAACTAGGGAGATTCAACCCATCTAATATAAGCATCTAAATAAGCCTTCTTCATAGGTGATAATAATACTTATTGCAACCTCCATAAATCAACTTTTGCCGGACGTCATTTAATGATTAATACTCCAGGCTCAATAGCAACATAAAAAGAAACCTTGTTGTTCTATTTATTCCACTGATAAGCCTCAATTGAACCTCGCTTGATACCTCCCCCCAACAGGAGGACGAAAGGGGCTTTTTTCTAGCACAAGTGCCTCTGATTATCAGGCAATTAATGCTTTCCCTCCGGGAGGGTGCCCCAAGGATCAACAGCGCCAAATTCTTACGGTACTTTTTCCGCCGTTGCAAGACTTCAATAGCGCCGTACCAGGCTGTCTGTTTTCCTTCAATTAAAGATAGGTTCACAACTACATTTGAGCGAATAAATCCGAGGATTTTCAATCTAAAAAGGACCTCCACGACTATTTAAGCACCCCAGTATGGATCCTCTAGGATGAATTTTGTCCGGAAAATCTACTAGAAAGGGAGAAATCGTTGAATCGAACACCTTATTCCTGGAAAAAGGCCGCAAAATTTAATATTTCGTTGTCGACACCACCGCTTTTGTTAGACCGTTTTCTGCCATGACAACGCCTATCACAAACTCGGGGTTTAAACGGCGCAATACGGCGCGAGAATACAATCTTACGAAACCATTACCACTACACGCCGTAACCGCCGTACCACGAGGCCTTCAAAAGGAGTATTGATACTAATCAATCTTGTTTGATATCGAAAACTTCCAACGGCGCAATACGGCGCTTGAAAACAACCTCGTGAAACCCGCACCACCACTGGCCGTAACCGCCGTTAATCTTACCAATATGCAGCACTATGGCCGAGGGATCTCCAGGAGATAACCCGGTGTCCCAACACGCCTGGATATTATGCCGTTGCAATACCCGGGGAATCCAGCACTCTCACACGCCGTTTCGCGGACCAACGCACTTAGCCACATGGTTACTACAGAGCTGTGCTTTGCCATGGGACCAGCATAGTCACCAGGTGTCCAACATCCCGCCGTACTGCGCCGTTAAACCCCACCATATTGAATACCTTAATCCATCACTATCACTCGCCGTTGCACGCCGTTACACCTTCCGGCGTGCTGGTACCAAGATTAACCTTAGAGCCTACACCATACCTCGAACCTATAGCAGGATCAAGTGCCAAGAATTGCGCGTTGATTTGAGGCTAAAACGAAGCAATGGAAATCGATTAACCCATAGCACAACACGCTATTGCTCGAGCCAATGCGCTTATCAAAGGAAGAAGTTAATTTTCTAAAATTCAAAGCATTTCATGGATGGGAAATTGAGAAATCTACGGCTCGCTTATGCTTAATGAATCTCTTTCTACATGGTGTAGGTGACCTAAAAGAAACTCATGACATGCAAGTTACAGACAGTTTAAAACGCGGAATTAAGGGAAAAGTTGAAGAAAGTGAAAAGGTCTCGATCGATTTGGCGAATCCTCCATTTGGAGTGAGTAGTAGTGATATTCCAACCGTTGATATAGAGCAGTCTAAAAAGGATGGCTATTTTCTTAGAAAAGATTTCTGGGTATCAACTAGTAATAAACAATTGGCCTTTTTGCAACACATTGTAGCTATGTTGAAGACTAATGGTCGTGCAGCAGCTGTACTGCCAGATAATGTGTTATTTGAAAGAGGAGCTGGAGAGACTGTCAGAAAAAAACTATTGGAAGAAACCAATCTGCATAGGCCTCAAGAGGCTCAAAATTAAGCATGGTATATTTCTATTTAACTCTAGAATATAATATAATCAAAAGGCTTTTTTCTCTTTAAATCATATTTAACCGACCAGAAGTATGTACACCCTCCTATATAGTGAACCCTTTCAGTTCTCCAATCAGGAAATCTAATTGTGTCTGCTTCCCAAATGTATTGTACTTCAAGGATCTTATGTCCTTTCTTATTGTAACAACCAATAAATTGTCTAGAATATTTTTTCCAGTTCTTGGCGATAATTGGGCAACCTGGGTAAAGAGAATCCGCGATATTCATTGAAAACATATGACACCTCTGTGCCAAGATAACGCTGTCTGCGTGTAGGGCTAATTGTATAGACGGGGTCCATCGCTCTGCTCCTGCTTCAGGAACTGTTTCACAACCGCTGGATATGAAGGTCATTTTGAATGGGGCAGAGTCACGTTTAGAGGTCTGTCCTCCACAAGTCAATGAGACACTACATATTAAAACGAATATGAACACTAGTACTCGTGAATATCTCTGTTTGTTCTCCATAAATAATTGCTAATAGTCTTACCTTGTTTCTTTCTTAGTAATGGTTGACCCCAACCCTTCTGAGTTGTAGAATTTATCTTATAGTATGTTCTAAGTGAAAGTCCTAGCTCAGACCTAATAATATTCTCAGTGTGTGTAGCTTGCCATTCATTAACAGGCAATCCTTTGTACATTAGACTTCCTGAGGGTAGATTTCCTTGCAAATGATCATGAGCATGTGCAGTTTCATGCAGTAACCCGGCAATGGCAGATGTATTCAACTCAGATTTTCGAACATTTACGGCATCACTCTGAACCGGAACCGATTGACCCTCATCATTCCAATAAATATCTCCACCCGTGTCTTTCTCAAAATATTGGGCATCATCATTACCGGCTGAATGGACTAAATTTGCATTAGGATCGTAGCCAGATTCGGTTGATGAGTGCCTGACATTGTATGTGCTTTCGGATCCAACTAAATCGGTTATCATTCCATTTGCCTTAGCTGAACCGGAATATGCTTTGTTATATGCATTAACGACTTTCTGAGTATACTGATCTTCACCTTCATATTTCATTCCCGGAGTATAGACAGTTGTGGTTCCATCTTTTCCATGTATTTTAATTTCTCTCCCGTCAGGATCAAGAAGATTTACCGGGTTGTTAGCTACAAAAGCATACGGGGAAAGACTTGGGAACTTATGCGCCAACGGATCCACACTCAACCAAATACTCAACCCAGGATCATAATACCGAGCCCCGTAATAGTACCTGCCCGTTTCCGGATCTAATTCCATGGCATTAAAAAGATACCTGGAACTAAAACTGGCTGTGTTAGCATGTTCCTCCACGATAGCATCTCCAAATGGACTATACCAGAAATATTGATAGGCATCACCGTTGGCATCTGAGACGAATTCCGTGTGACCCAAATAGTCTGGGTGGTACTGGAGTTTTAGCCCACACAGATTTAAACTACAACCAGATTTTTTCAATTGCTTATTTTGGCTGTCAAGATAAATGTCTTTAATACTATATCAATTGGTTATTATTCTTAGTAGACTATAATTTAGAATGATTCATCACCTTAATTAATAGTATCATAAATGATAATCTCTGATTCGCGCAATTTATTATCATTGGTATCTTTATTTGATCCATTAGCTTTATGAAATTTCATACTTCTACGTGAAGCATACCGCCTGTATACTTGAAAATTCGAGATTCTATTTGAATCTACATTATAAGCATACCTACCAATAAATCTTAAATTAAAAGAGCCCCTAATACTGAAAAATCTAGGAATTATAGATGAAATGATTTCCTTTTCGTCAGGAGGCCTATTATTAATCTCACCTATAAGGCTATCAGAAAAATTCCGATCCTCCTCAAGAGTCATAAACGCCTCACCGAGCATATCATCATAAATGAATATGTTTCCTGTCCGGTCCCAATAAAACTCATAATAGTCATTCTCGTCGGAAATGATTGCCCAAAGGCCTGAAGCTGGTTCTTTACATTCAGAGTCTGAACAAAAGCTCAGATTATAGATAAGGGCTAAAAGAATAACGCTACGTATGTTCATCATGTATCTGCTATTGTGATTTTACTACTTTAAGGCCTCCAAGCGCCTTGTTCGTTTGAATAAACGACTTCAGTTGATCGGGATCGCTAATGTCAAAGGCCAATTGTAGCCCAGTTTTTCTTTGTCCACGGCCAGTTGGATCCTTTGTAGGAACTACAATTCTTATAATACCCTTGGATCCTCCTGCGGGATATTTATACTTTACACTTTTGCTGCCATTTTGACCTTGAGAATAAGATATACTAAGGTTGCTTTCATTTGTAATGTATACTTCGTTGACAAGTTCGACATCCTCATCTCCGATAACTACAGAAGGTTCTGAACCACTTCCCCTACGATAAAAGAAGGTAGTATTTTGTGTCCTCTTCTGATTGACCGAACCCGACTCCCTTAGCTCTTTATGATCTACATGATCAGTAATCGGTGAAGTAATGTCATCATTATCCTTTTGAATGATTTCCTTCATCTCATTCAGCACCTCTGTGAATAAATCATCTCCTGTTATCTTAGAAACAACTGATTGAAAAAAACCTCCAACACCATCTACCATATTATCCCACCAGCCAGGCGCTTTTCCATCTGGATCAATCATGTTTATGGGGTTAGACATGTTGAAATTATATGGAGTCCAGTTGGGGAATTCTTTCGCCAACGGATCCACACTCAACCAGATGCTCAACCCAGGATCATAATATCTAGCTCCATAGTAATATCTACCTGTCTCAGGATCAAATTCCTTAGCGTTAAAAAGATACCTCGAACTAAAACTAGCGGTATTTGCATGTTCTTCCACAATAGTTTCTCCAAAAGGTGCATACCAAAAGTACTGATAAGCTTCTCCATTGGCATCAGAAACAATTTCTGTATGGCCTAAATAATCGGGATGATACCAGTACTGCACATCATATTCATCACAGTCTATTTCCTGAAGTAAAGCACCAATAGGATCAAACTTACACATACACTCCGCTATGGCCTCCTCATCTTCAGGATCATAAAACTCTTCATTGTCACAAGGTGAAGGGCCATAATAGCTTTCATAGCTAGGTGCGGTGAGTAAATCCTCTAACACAAAATCTTCTTCAACTAGCTCTAGAAAATCGGTCAAGAATAAGTGAAGATCCTTCTCCCCATTGATTAACGGATCATCCATAGTATAGGATACCGATTGTTCGTCGACATCCTGTTTGGTGCTTATACGTTGAGATCCATTGTAATAATGCTTAGAATATTCAAAGGCATCTGAGTAATTTATCTCTATATAATATGGATTTACATATACCGTATAAGGATCAAGAGCCAAAGCAGTCCCCCCTTCTTCTCCGCCACCTTCTTGCACCGTGGTTTCCAATATTGAAGACTTCATCACCCTCATTCCATTGTGATCATATAGATAGTGGTGATAGCCATTTTCATTACTTACACCTGTAAGCACCTGATTTTCATCCCATCTAAGTTTTTCAATAGATACAGGGTTAGATCCAGTGATGTCAAATATCTCTTCTACACTTCCAGAGGAATTGTATTCATACTCTCGGTAATCCGTTGATGAACCCGACAATTTCTTCTTAATCTTATCGAGTTGATGACTTTGTGAATCATATTCATATTCCCATTCAGGAACAAATCCTGGTGCATACTCTGGATCTGTTTGCTTTTTTGAATCTATGGCACCATCCTCAAGATAAACCATGTCAAGATCTAAAGTTACTGCAGAGCCACCTGATCCATAATCATTCCTGGCTGTAAGAAGGCGATTGGCTTGATCATAGGTATACTCATTCGTGTAAGTCTGCGTGGTGAATGGACTTGAGATCGTAGCGACGTTGGATATATCGGTAACATTAGACTTAAGGTCATATTCATATTCTTTGTCTAACCAGTAGGCAGAACCCGATTTTAATTTCACTTCTGAGAGTCGCCGGGTTATGGTTTCATACTGGAAGGTGGTTTCTGTTCCATTACCATACTTTATGTAAGTAGTATTCCCAAAGCCATCCTGAGCCTGTCCGTCAAGCACCGTTCTTAGTGATTGCCCTGGCACCTGTGCTGTGATTTTTTCTACTACACCTAAATCACCATAGGTATAATTCACCTTGTCTCCATCCGGGTATTCAATCCAATTCACTCTACCCCAAGAGTCATAATCATACTCCGTGACATAACTTTTTAACCCAACCTGAGGTATTCTTAATTTTCGTTCTTCAAATACCTTATTGCCTAGTTCGTCATACTCAAAAGCCTCTTCCATGAAAGGACTTGTTGGATTGCTGGATAATGGGTTACCAGGTGGATCACCTTGATATATTTTCTTCACTCGACCTACGGCGTTGATCCCTTCATCTGTTCCCTCTTCACCATACTCATACTTTACAAAATGTATATGATTTGTTTTTGGTCTTTCTACATATGACAATCGATTGAATTTATAGGTCATGTTAATTCCGGTAGTTCCGGTTGCTGGTGACTCCACCTTGATATTATTACCCGCTTTGTCATAATAATACTTGGTAATCCCCTTATCCGGGTGATTCTCCTGAATCATTTGACCAAAATCATCGTATTTATAGAATGTTTTTAATCCTATAGGATCGGTAACGCTTTTTAACTCATCCAATGGATTTCTCACAAACTCGGTAGTAGCTTTGTCTGAACTTGTGAAGTATTGAGAAGAGGCTACCGTTTGCCCATAGAGGTTAATGTAATTGATCGATTTCGAAATAATCACAGATCCAGCTTTTAACTCATTTCTAATGGCAAACAAATCCTCTGAGCCATAAGTTAACCACTCATAATTATACTGTTGCGTAGCATCACCATTGTCTTGATGCAATGTCTGCTCGATTAATCTGTTTTGATAGTCAAATGTGGGCGCACTCATTAGAAGGTCTGAATCTTCAATGATGAGTTCCCCAAGGTTACTGGAAGTTGGATTCATTTCTAAAAAGCTATTTCTTTCAGCTATAACTTGTCCTTCCTTATTGTATTGCGTGATACCAGATACTTCTCTCACTCTTTCATTAGTATGACTAGAGGTACCATCATCCCATGGTTGATCTTTCTTTATCTGGACCACCCTCTGAACACCATCCATAAAAGTTGCCGTCTGAAGCGGATCTACCATAGCAGGGCGATTGGTCAGATTTCTGAAATTCTGAACCGCACAATTCTGATCATAGGTTGTTTTAGGCAATGGATCCACAGTAGTGAGCCCACTACCATTAATATTGTGGTTTGTTATTGCAACTGGGAAACTATGACTACCCATACCCGAAGGATAGTATTCAAATGAAATTGTTGCAGCTCTATCACCATCAAACAATTCATAGGGAGCATAGAATTCCTTTAAGCGATAAAAATCATCATATACATACCGCGTTGGATTATCATTGGGATCAACTTTCTTTAGAAGATTACCTGTTGCCATGTCATAAGCCATACACATATTTAGATCCAATGAAGTGTTTTCTACGTTTGTCACATAGGTGTGGACATTACTATCATAGGTATATTCGATGACGGTTCGTTCCGAATTAGCATCAAGTGGATATGTTATTTTATCAACATTCCCATAAATATCATATTCCAAATCAGTTTTTGAGATAAGAATCGCACCACCATCATGTTTATCTTCATTATAATTCCAAATTGCATATGGTGCTTTTGCGTTTGCACCGAGCTTGGATTCTGTATGTCTATACAAACTGTCTGCAATTTCTGTCCCAAGGTATATTTTATGTGACTTAATTTCATTGGTTCTATTACCGGCAGAGCCAGGACTGTAATAGGTCATTGCCGCAATGATAGCTCCGTTGCTTATGGTAGGATAACTAACCCAGGATTGCACTACGTTGAAAGTACTCTGTTTTCGATGATAAGAAGTGATAATCAACTGATATACACCAGGATCACAAGATGCACCGGTGTAGGGTGCACAAGGTGTAATATCAAAAGTAGATACACAGACGGTATCCGAAGAATAGCCTGCGAGATCAACCCTAAAGCACTTTTCTAAGGAACTCCCATATCCAACCAGTTCTGTTACTCCAGATACTGATCCGTTGTACAGATCTACTGCGCAAAGTTCTCTAGTTTCATATTCATAAACTGGATAGCTGGTTGAAGTGGTGGTTACTGAAGGTGTCCCATTTGGTATTCCAGCTTTCTCCTGTGCCTTTATCATATTAAAGAATCTGTCATACTCAAATTCACGCTTGTAGGCATGGAATTTCTCGGGTTCTGCCTTCTGGGGTACTGAAATGGTTTCAGTTTCTAGTAATGCCGGAAACAATACATCTACTTCCTCAACCTGATTTAAATCCACTTGTGAGGTATAGCTCACTTCATATGATTGATCTACCGGATAAAACTCATAAGTGTTATGAGTTCTGGATAACTGTTCCCGAAGATGTGTAACAGAAGAAGGATTGGTTTGCAAATTACACTCCTGAATGTTATACACTTTATACCGGGTTAGTAAGATGCCTTCCATATAATGCGCCTCAACCAAATCTTGAAAGTCACTTCCATCCAATCGATGATATTCATCCACATAGGTGATAAATTCTTTGGTTTCATCTGCATTCTCACAACCTACTAAAACATCATCGTCCGTGCTAGGTTCGATAGTTTCAACCCTAGAGAAACCTACAAATTTTCGTTCCCTCCTACTTTTCACGCCGCCATCGTACTGGTATTTGTACACAATCGCATCCTCACCATCCATATCTTCATCATCTCCATTAGGGTCACGTACCAAATTCATTCCATCATTTATTGTCACTTGGCTCATCACCCATGACGCATTAGGCATATCCCAGTACATAGCATCATTATCATCTTCATTATGTACCCTAACCTGGATTGGGAAAAATCCAATTTTATTTCCTATTTGCTCATAATCCAGGGTAATGCTACCTCCTAATGGATTTTCAATAGACTTTAGTTTATCCGCCTTTCCATGCTCCGCCAAGAGTACTTCCAGATCATCATCATTGTTGGTGCGAACAAAATCCAAAAGACCGTCATTGTTGAAGTCCATGAAACTGGATTTCACCTTATTCACACTGTAGTTAAACGACCCCGATCCTGTCACGGAAAGTTTAAGGTTGGCAACGAGAGTTGGTACAAGTGGAACACTGAAGGAACCACTTAAATTAACTGAAATGCCAAGTGATTGAGCATCATTTAAGGTACTGACATCTGACAAATTAGCTTGAGTTAGTGTATAGGCCTGATAATTGGTACCTGTATTGATCATTAACGAGAAGTTGGTTCCATCATAACTCAATATATCTGACAAGCCATCGCCGTTAAGGTCAATATCCACATCTTTTGATTGAGATCCTGCACGATTAACACCTACACCTCCAGAAAAACTTTTGCCAGTACTTTGGTTAGAAGATCCCAGGTTAAATCCAACGCTTTGCGTGTAGTTCTTGCTTCTGGCCTCCTCTAGTTGATCGTAGGTTTTACTTACTTCGAAACCGTAACCTTTTCCCAGCTGAATCTCATAGTTGGATTCATTCTCATTGTAAACTATTCGATCCGGAAGTCCATCACCATTGATATCCCTAAGATCTAGTTGGGTATAGCTCTCTCCATACCCTGTACTACCACTGAGTCCCAAATTATTAAATCTGGCATCATCATTAACAAATCGACCAGAGAAGGATAAGGAAGCAGAATTATCGGTATAAGTATGATTGATATCAGTATTGGATGCACTTAAAGTGCTTGAACCCTCGTGACCTCCTGTAGGGTTAGAAGCATAAACCTTAAAGCTAGAAACCCCTTCAAGAATATCGGGATAATTATCCCCGTTAAAATCCTGGAAGCTGTTTAAGGTAGCATTGTTCAGTTCCTCATCCGAATAGCTCGTCGCCACGTTAGCAGCGGGTAAAAATGGTAATTCTAAAGTCGCACCGACCGTTAATCCCTTGTTATAATCAAACGAACTTCGAAGAGTAGCAAAGGCACTGTAAGGATCAGAAGTTATAGGAGTTGAGGGTGATTGTTCCTGAATCTCACCTAATAGGCCGGGAGTAGAGACCCCATCAAGTCGATAGGCACCCATATATGAACCCATAACGCTCCAACGGTCTAATGCATAGGAATTAGTGCTATAGGTTAGAATATAGTCTCTGAGTCCCCTTTCTAATTCATCACGAATAGGCGTAGTAACAAAAAACTTCTGATCTCGTGGGTTAAGGCTGGATTCATTGGAACTAAAAACTGAACTTAATTGAGACTGCGACACTTGCCCACTACTAAAGTCATTATTGTTGGCCACTCCCTCGTGCGCTGGTTTAAGCTCTGACACCCCAATGGCCAGGGGATCAGTTGCCTCATCACTCCAACCAAAACTTCCCCAATGCAAAAGCACATCCTGAAGATAATTATTATCCTCATTAAATATATTGTACTCATATGCCGTTTGGGATCCCGTAGAATTAGAAGGGGCAAAATAGGAGATGGAAGCCAGCTGTTCAATTAGGAAAGTAGCCAGGTTTGCATCATCTGCAAAAAACTCAAAATGAAGTGTTTCGTCAATAACATCGTTCGCGTTAAAGGTATTAGCAGTTCCTGTGGCTAACTTGCTGGTTGTGCTACCTAAGGACAAATCGTCATTCACCAGATAGTAAGACAAGTTTCCTTGATTATCAAATTTCAGAGCAATCTTAGACAATAGTTCCTCGCCACTTTTAGTCACAAAATAGGCCTTGCGATATACCGTGGTTGATGCGCCAAGATAAGCGCCAAAAATAGTCTCAAAATCACTATAGGTAAAGGATAGATTAGGCCAAGCCCGCAATGGATCTGATCCACTTCCAGGTGTCCCTGTAACAGAATAAGGCCCGGCATATTCCGCCAGCCTATTAAATGTATGATACTTTACAGTTGGATACTTGGGAACGATCGTCCGAGGGCAATTTTCTACTATTTCGACAACCGGACGCCAATCAATTTCCCTCCAGTCAATATTGGATGATGATTTCACGTGAAAGGTAAAAATGTAGGATTTCTTATCATTTGCGGATCCGACAGTTCCTTGAGTGGCTGATCCAAAAATGGATGGCACGCTTCCACCACCTCGCTTTGTCAAATCACCGGGGTTCATTGTTGCAGATGTGCCAGCGGCTAATTTGTACTCATAAATATCTGTAAAATCTCCATCTCCTGTAGCTCCATCAAGCTCATATACCTGGACTTCAAACACCATATCATCTGACATTCCTGAAAGGGAAACGGGATCCCAATAAATCCGAAAGGACTGGTCTTCTGCAATCAATACCCCTTCAGCCGCTGAAAGTAAAAATGCATCCTTGTAATTGGAGCTGCCATAATCCGTGCCATTACCATCTTTTAAATTGGAATGACCATCGTCATATGACGTATAGGATATCGTTGGATTCCACTTAATCAGGTCATTCTGACCGTCATCACCGGCTCTGAGCCTAAACAGAATTAAATCGCCTGGATTAACAGTTTCAGACTCTGAGATAGTTAGACCTGCAGTAGGGTTCGATGAGACCCAATCCCAACCATTTAGAAATCCATCGTTCTTTTGAATGGCAATCTCCATTTCACCATCAATGCCAGTAGGATAAATGACATCTCCAGTAATGCTAATAGTACCTCCGACAGGTGCTTTCCAGGTGCGAACAATCTCAAAGTTCTTAGTAGATTCTTTAGGCTGTTCTGGGATCACAGCGGTCTTCTTTACCACTGGATTGGCCGTATTCTCGCTGGAACTCACAAAATTAATATCTCCATAGGAGTTCTTTTTACCAAAAAGCACATTGTAGGAAGCACCACTAGGAACTACTACATCCATAATGCCATCACCGTTGTACTCAGTAACATACTTGGAAGTTTTGGAAGTCGTCTCGTTCCAATTTACCCCTCTATAGATACTTCCCAATGGTAGAGTAAAATCATAACCATAATTGAAGGTAGATGATTGATTTTGAAAAATCCCATCACCATAATTTATTCTTAAGGGCATTCCGAATTGGAAGTTTCCTGATGCATCTATTTCCAGCGGAAAGTATTTTATACTTCTGCCATTGTTTATGACCATATCGGGAAGACCATCTCCGTTTACATCTTGTAAAGAGTTCTTGTCCTTAGACTTTGACCCAGAAGCTCCTACCTTACCAGAAAAAGTAAATCCTCGGCTCATGCCAGGGATTAAACCAGGTTCCCAACCTAATCCAATGTTAAGGCTACCACCTAATCCCTTGGTAGAAGTGGTCTTTATTGGAGAAGGGCCTTCCTCCTTTGACACTGATCCTTTTATTCCCTTGGCATCACCGTCATCTTCAAGACCATCAAAAATACCTATGTCATAGGAGTCATATGGAATTACCTGAGGAGCACCGTAAGAAATGTCTTTGTCATAGTAGGAGAACTGCTGTTCATAAAAAAACTGTCCAGAACGATGTTCTTCAATGGACTCTAAAAGGTTGTGATAGTATCTACTTGTTGTGTAGTTAAACTCATATTCCTTGACTACAGTACTGTTATACTTGACAACAATTTCATCAAGCTGCACATCATCAACAATCTTGGCCGAGGTATTGTAATTCACCCTTGCATCAGGCCTTGTAAAAGAAGTTTCAAAGCTTATACTGTATTTACCTGAAGTTTGATTATGACCTGTGTAAGTAATTTTGGACAAATGATATCTAGTGCCTCCATGCTTGATACTTGATGTCCCACTAACCGTCGCCTTATCATATTCGTACCTAATTGTATTTCCCCACTTATCAATCTCCACGGCAAGAAGCCATTCAACGACATCTCCAGAGGAATTGGTAATTAAATAATCGCTGTTTATCGTGTAATTACTTATATCATCTGTTCCATACAGCCACCGCTTCCCTTGACCATCTTTTTCATACCATATATACGAACTTGTACTGCTACCTTTTCTGATGATCTCTTTATATGAACTCATGGTCTTGGTGAAAAACTTTACGTCACCAGTGGACCTAGTGCTATGGGCAATAGGATTACCCTGACCATCCGTTTGATACCTATTAGCCTTATGGTCACCTTCCATGATCAACTCTTCTCCTTTGAGTTGGTACACTTCATTCTCAGTATTTGGAAAAGTAGGAACGCCCCATTTGGTAGAAATGCTTACTGATGGAACTGATAGACTCCATCCATATCCCACCCAACTGCTTCCTCCATTACTATTGTAGGATATTGCTACTTGAGGCGTCATCCCCTTCCTTCCAGGGGGCACTTGAATTGGAAAACTAAGATTGGCATCTCCTGTTCGGGAAGGCTTGGGGGGTTGAATGAAAGTCATTCCCTCAGCAGGGTTAGCTGCCTTGATATCAGTTACTGTTGTCGGCGCATACCCATTCACTTCAGGCATGTCCGGTGTCTTGATCAGACCAGCAAAATATTGCGTATTGGTGGGAACCTTTCCATCAATAGCGTTATTGACGTGGTCAACGTTAGTAATAGGTGCAGATTGCCATTTTTTACCCTTCTTATTAAAATAGTAAAGCTCTATATCGGTTAACTTGACATTGCTATTTTTAAGAAAGTTTAACCCCATTGTTATGGAGGTAATAGTGTCTTTAGCTGCAATTACTGTAAAACCTGCTGACCCGCTGCTTATCATCCGAATGGATTGCGGAATAGAAGGCATGTCGAGAACATTCAGTTTATAAACACTCCAATTGTCATTAGATTCTGTCAGTCTAAAAACGGATTGATCTGCACTAGACCAATTAACAACCTCTATTTCAGCGGTTTGTAACGGGTAATCTGATGCAACAATTTTTAAATCTGAAATTCTATCAACCTTATATGATTTTGAACCATTGCTTAATGAAATTGACTCAAGAGTCTCTCCTTTTAAGCATTGGCTCAGATCTATTATTACCTTACTTTCAGGAATACTTTTTGACCTTAATCGAACTGGAATGTGATCATTAAGCAATATTCCGATGGTTGAAGATTGGTCTGACCACTCAAACTGCAAGTATTGATAGGGCTTAAGATGAGCCTCCATATCGAGTTCAATCTTTATAAAATCATCAGAAGGATCCAACAAAGGTCTATCAGCCGTAGTGCCCAAAATTGCCTCTGTTGACATGGGAATGTATTCAATTTTGCTTCCAGACTTTTTTGAATCTTTGTCCAAATTCTTTTCCGAGACCCTTTTCACTACTGAAGTGCTCGATTGGTTAGTGACTTCTCCTGACCTTGGACTGTAATTTGAATATTGTCTTGTCGGAAAATTGGAAGCCGCTAAAAGACCAGGAGTAACATCCGCCATTACAAATACAATAGCTAAAAAAACAGAGGCTATAGCCGAAATTGGATCTTTTTTCATGTCGATTTTAGGTTGGTCAGATTAATAGATAATTACTTGGCGAGAAGTAGAAAAGTCTTTGCCGGTACAGCGAACAGTGTATATCCCCGACTTTGGAAAATGAAGCTCTATAGAATTACTCAACTTCAGGTTGAGATTACGCACATCAATAATCTTCCCTTGTGCATCGATAATGGCAATATCTAATTCATCTAGTCCTGGTAAGTCCGTACTAAGCATACAACTATGACTCATCGATGGATTAGGATAGATAATGATCTCTGCACCGCTAAGGTCGCTTTGAACAATACTCCTAGTAGAATTCTTCTGATCAACTGAGGTGGTGTATAAGCTGTTGCTGAACGGATCTATAACTAACCGAGGTTCTACCAGGCTATCACTGGTGCAGGTACCCAAAGGAAGCAGCTCATCCAATTCGAAACCATTATTGCCCTTAATCCGCATCCGATACAAACCTTCAGGTATGTTTTCCAATACAAACCATTGTTCATTCACGCTATATTGATATTCCTTCCCATTTAACTCATGGAGCAGACTAACACTGACCGGTAATTCTTCTAACCCAATGCTAATATGTACAGCACCGGCAGCACCTGAAGTATCATTGCAAGAGTGTACTGTATAATCAAGTGTGGGTATACAAGAAGAATCTACCTGGGTAGAAACTATATACATCACTCCATTTTTCATGGAATGTGGAACGGGTATTGCAATCACGGCTTTATCTTGTTTTAGTTTAGCTGAAGCCAAGTATTGCGTAATGCCATCAAGTACATAGTACTGTAATTGAGATTGGTAATTGGTATCTACAGTGAGATACAAATACGGAGTATTCAATCCCCAGTTGTGAAATCTTAGCTTCCAGTATCGCTCACCAAATAGCGTATGGCAATTAGATTTTAATGGGCTAAACTCCTTTTCAGCAAGAATCACTAAGGAATTATTATCAACGGAATCCTCTCTATCCATTCCTAAACTCAAGCTGTCATCAATGGAAAACTGAATAGTTCTGGAATCAGAAGAGAATGTATTGAGCTGATAAAAGTCAAAATCATCTACCCTACCTATGCCCAAAATCGACTTTGAGTATTCCTTATCAGCTTTATATCGCCAGACTTTCTCACCCGTCATCGTCAAGTAATCTCGAAGACTCTTATCCTTGTTTCTAGAGATATTAATGGAGTATTTCAAGGCTAAATAAGACTCAACCTTTCTAGCTTCGCTACTACTGAGGTACGAGTCATAGAAAATCACTTCTGAGATGACCGTATTTCGGTCGATCCAAACAAGTTGTCCAAGATGTTTCATTAACGACGAGCCCTGATATTGTGCTCTAATAAGAATGGATGAAGAATCTATCTGAATATTATCAAAATTATGATTTCGAACTAGCGTAGAGTCTTTATAAACTCTGGTCGCTCCAACAGAGAGCAAAGGAGATCCAGTGGCAATTGAATCGTTGCGTAAAACTATAAATAGGGAGCCAGTATTTTCCTTTGATACCTCCTTCAAACCCGCTAACAAAACGGTGCTAGAGTCTGGAAACACGGGATGATTTCCTATATAATTTTTTGGATTAGAATTCACTGTGCTTGCATTAGGTCGCAATGAAGGGAATCCCGCTTGAAAAGAAGCAGGAGGAATGTCAGTTGAGCGTAGCCATACACTTGGTTTTAGATCATCTTGACCTTGTAACGGTTGAAATAGCCCAAAAGCTAAAACAAGGAGGCTAGAAACAAGGGTCATTAAAAAAGTTGGTTTGATACTAAGCATAGATGTCAGAATTGTTGAGTGTACTGTATTAACTACCAATAAGTGATTGAAAAACTAGAAAATCGATCAGATCAAATCAAATGGTTTTTGGTAAATGGCACCTTTCATTCAATGAATGCTGCCATTTAAGGAATGAACCGACACAGGTTTCTAATTCTTAACCTCAATTATCAACTAATATTTAATGCAAGGAAATTAATCACTATTCGTTAATTGATTATCACTAGAATTAGTGATCCATTATCACCAATAGTAGTGATTGACAACAAGCAGAAATTAATTTTAATCAGATCACTTTCAGAGTGAGAAATCACTTTCATGCATTCTTCAACGCATGCCAGAGTCGATTAAGAAATATGCTTCGCGTTTTCTCCTGTATTTCAATTTTACTGATCTCCTTGTATCAATTTCACCTAACATACGGACTGCAATTAGTTATTCTTTCTTGCCAAAAACACCTACCCTTCTAAAGGTAGAAACCCTATTTTGGACTCGGAATCAAAGAGAGTAACGCAACTATTCGAAGAGGGAAAATTTGTCTCCTGAGGACACGATCACGCCTATTTGAGATGAGTTGATATTGATAATAAATAGGTAGGGTGGATCAAAATAATAATTCTGGTAACCTTGGTTTGTTTTAGTTAAGCCTAGCTTTTACAACACTTACAGCCGTAGAAATAAAAATCACAGTATCTGATTGCAGGCTGCTGTATCACAATAACCACGTGGTATTATACCCAACAGCGCAATAAAAAACACTCAATTTAACTCCATCCTTAGGCTTCCTTAAGCCGCCTACGGAAGAGTGTTATCCCATTGACTTTATGATAGTTAAATATTGAAATATACTTAAAATAGCCCTGAGGCTTAAGCCTTGTTTTGCGTGGTTAGCACAAACCATTGTTTGAACTAAAATAGGCTCATTTAATCATAATCCAACCGCGCTAACAACGCCAATGTGAGAATTTGGATTGGGAAGTTAAATCCCTCATGTTTCCGACCTATTCTGTCCAAATAATCACAGGAATCAGTAAGGCTATGAATCTTGATTTCTCAATTCCATGTCTTGATATTCAATTAGTTACACCTCAAATATACGAAACAAAAGTGGGGATCGTCGCCACTTTGGAGCCAGTTTTGCTTTTATGCAAGCCCTGCTAACAAACTTTTAGGCACCTGACTTTCATAAGCTTGTCACAAATATTCAGGGATGTTTTAGTCCCGTTCAAGTACCTTAATACACAATTCCAGTGCAATAGACATCCCTGAGAGAATCATTTGTTCGAAATTCGAACATTACTTTCGGAAAAGTCGAGGAATACGAGAATAAGATCTAAAAGATTGAAAATCCTCGGATTTATTCGCTCAAATGTAGTTGTGAACCTATCTTCAATTGAAGGAAAACAGACAGCCTGGTACGGCGCTATTGAAGTCTTGCAACGGCGGGAAAAGTACCGTGAGAATTTGGCGCTGTTGATCCTTGGGGCACCCTCCCGGAGGGAAAGTATTAATTGCCTGATAATCAGAGGCACTTGTGCACTGTTCTGTGCTCAGGTCGTGCTGATGGTCTGGTGGTGCATTATGCGCCGTTGCAACTAAACTGAGAAGGCAAAAAATGAGAAGGGAAAAGGTGCTTCTTATGTCACTGTTTGATTAGCGAAAATTGCCCTTCCTACCAAAATGAATACAATACCCTTAGATCCCCATCATACCCACACCTATCTCCACATTAACCACTTGATAATAAGCATTGGTCATCACCCGAAAGTGTTAAGGTGTGGGGGCCACCTCCTATGAGTTAGCCACGCAATTTTATTATGTCACTAGTATCGCGCGTTGCTACGCGGTTAAACCACGTTCACAGGACTACATCCAAAAAACCTGAAGCCCGCACTATCACAGGCAGTAACTCGCGGTTGTGAAGGATCAACACGCTTAGATAGCATATGCTTGATTGGCATCTTTTTTATTCCGCGTTTATCGCGTGCAACACATGGAACCAAAGCCCCATGCATAAACCCTGAAACCCTTACTGGCAGGCGCCGTTGTGCGCGTTGGCAGGGGCAACACGCTAAACCTTGTGGAGGCTATTTTGCTAGCCCTGCCACTCATAAACGGTCTTAGCTCTTAACGATCTCCTAAACTTACTTTGACCAGCACCATGGTGCTGGGGACTGCACCCTTAAAGTTTGGAAATAAGACCGTTTAAGCTGGCCATGGACTAAAGGCAATTCTTGAAGCATTGTATTCTCGACAACGGCCTGTCGTGGCGCGGCTTTCGCTGTAGTACTTTCTCGCGTTTTGCTGCGCGATTGCAGCACACCAGTAGCTGTAGTAAAAATCGAATTATGGAAATCACCTAGCCTTGTGGATGCAAAAGCACAGAAATTCGATTGATCGACCTTAGAATGGCTCATATTATACCCTGATATACCCATCTCAAGAGGTTGGACTCGGGCTAAATAGCTCTGATTGATCAAAATTGGGATGGCTAAATGCGTATCTAGATCATTTTCCGGTCGTATATTGATGGATTCCTGAGTTCCATGGACGTTCCAATAATGATTGGGAATTCCTAAAGTGTAGGTGTCAGGTAATGCGCGGTTATCACCATGCAACGGCGAATACACGCTGGTTGATAACACGCTACTATTCATCCTAGGATGGTCCTCCTGGGAGAAAGTATTAACTCCCTGATAATCAGAGGAGGATTACCTGAAATAAGGATCAATTCATCCTGGGTAACCAGGAGAGGATCATGCGCGATTACCGTGAAGCTAATAAGGCAGATAAACATAAGGGAAAAGACACTTCTTATGTCGCTGTTGAATTTGGTTTGACACATTGTAATGGCGAAAATCGAGTAATTATGGAGATGACTTTTTGGATGTCTACAGAAAGGAGTTATCCGCCTCAAGTATTTGCAAGCAAGATTGAAGAATTAGAAAATGAATAACACACAAAAGACAACTAATGAACCAAGTCAGTTAAGACGAGGGAAAGAATTCCAGAGAATCGTGCAGGCTGACTTTAACAAGAACTCAAAAGGTGGAGGTGTTGGCATCGAGGAATTTGTTTCGTTTAAAGATGTTCCAGGTATTAAGAAAAAAAGCGGCAGAATGGATATTATTATACATAATGCCGCTGGTGAAAATTTTGTTATGATAATGGAAATAAAAGCTACTGATTGGGACAAGATTAAACCAAAAAATATTAAGAGAAATTTGTACAGACACAGCAAACAACTATACAATTACATTGATAAGTTTATGACTATTGACAAATTAAATGTTGGTCTTGCTTTATTATATCCAGAGCCACCTAAAGAAGAAGGATTACAAGAACATATTGAAAAATGTGCAATGGACTTGTATAGCTTTCCTGTTTACTGGTATAACAAACTAAAAACAGATTGATAGCACCAATACCTTAATTGAAGAATTATTTAACGGATATTGGTGCGGAGCTTCCGGACGACTATTCCAACTTATTATCGCAATTTTAACTTTTCAATTAGTTAAATGAAATTATCTGAACCCACAAAAGTTGCCTATCTATTTGGCGCTGGCGCTAGTGCCAATGCGTTGCCCGTAGTTAATCAAATTCCTAAATACATAACCGATATTAGAAATGGCCTTGCTCCGTCGGCGTTGAAACTTTCAAATAAGGATAAGTTTGGTCAATATGTGAGTCATCTTCCTGAAAACAGGCTGTGGTATCAGGAGGAACTTATTAAGGACTTAAAGTGGCTAGAAACCGCTAGTTCAAGGCATGCTAGCGTGGATACTTTTGCTAAAAAGTTGTTTCTAACAAAAGATCGTGTTACTCTCAGGCGGCTAAAATCAACACTTTCTGCCTTCTTTGTATTAGTGCAGGCCTCGCGTAGGCCCGATATCAGGTACGATGCATTTTATGCATCAATAATCAATTCTCTAAACTCCTTACCTGATAATATTCGAATACTCTCCTGGAATTATGATAATCAATTTGAAATAGCTTATGCCGAATATTCTAGAACTTCAAACATCGAACATCAAGCGGCCGCGCTGAATATCAGGCATCTTCTTCAGAGTAGTAGGGTATTAAATAGTTTTGGTATAATTAAACTCAACGGCTCAGCTGCTTTGCTAGATGACGTTAAACGCGTCTATCCTTTCTCAAATAAAATTCACAAGTCCCTAAATATAGAGTTAGTTGAAGATGTGGTGATGAACTTCGCGGTCTCTAAACATATTTCAAACGCGGTATCGGGGCTTAGTTTTGCTTGGGAAACACACAATAAAGACTGGGGTGAAGATCATCATTTGGAGCCTGCCATCAACCATGTAAAGGACTGTGAGGATTTAGTAGTTATTGGGTATTCCTTTCCTTTTTTTAATAGAGAAATAGACCGGAGAATAATAGGAGGGATGCAAGACTTGAAAAATGTATATTTTCAGGATCTTGAACCTCAAAATTTAAGAGAGCGCTTTAAAAGTATCCGAGATGATATTCCAGAAGCAAATCTTAATTTGAGGTATGACTTAGATCAATTTGTTTTGCCTAATAGTCTTTAACAGTAGTTAGAATAGGAGAAGTCTTTTTTTTACAACCCTATAATTAAACAACCACCCTCAACTTCTTCAGCTCTTCCCGATCGCGCTTCTCTTTATTAACCTGATATATAGCAGTGGTCTTCATATTGGTGTGTGATGCCAATTTCTGAGCAATTTCAATCGGTAAGCTATCCAACATTGTGTGCTTCAAACTATAGAAGTCTGCTGTTACCTTTATTATCAATCCTTCATTATTAAGAATTTTGTCCGATTTCTTAACTAGCTTGCTCCAGCGCCTTGTAATCTGATCGTTCCGAATCTTCCTATCACCTGGCACTAGACCCTTAGAGAACAAGTATTCATCAGGATGAGTACCATCACATAGTTCATCCCAAAGCTCCAGCGCTTCACTCAGTATCACCTTCTTCATTCGCTTATACCTAGAACCCTTCTTTATGAGAACTGTGAATTCTTGAGCCTCCAAATCGACATCAGACCTCTGTAGAGCCATAAGCTCAGAACTTCTAGCCCCTGAATACAAGAAGATCCTCGCATACCTCCAAAACTCATAGTAATTTGTCTCAAGGTATTTCATCACCAAACGAAGGTCTGCCACACTCATTATCTCACGAATTTCTTTAATAGTTTTTTGTGGCCTTATATCCCGGGCAAGATTCACATCACAGCACTCGTCCTCTATCAGCTCCGTAAATAGCGAGGATATATAACCACGTGCCTTGTTGAAATACTTCGGAGGTAGGCCAATAGCAAGCAGCATACGCTTGAGGTCCTTTCTCTTCAGTTCATTTATGGTGACGTTGCGCATTTTCATTTTTCTTGCCACTTTCTCCACGCGGTCCAGAATTATTCCAACTTCATACCTATGTCGATCTGTGGAATCAAGCTTCTTTACTGCCAACCTGAAGGCATCGATAAATGGAAGATCAGGATGAAGCAAGCCACGCTCTAATCGTTCATCGACCATAAATACTTTGCGAACTGGATTCCATCCAGATTTAAGCTCCTCAATCTCATCTTGCAAGATAGATTTGGTAATTGCTCTTCTCTCATGAAGAGTTCGATACTCATTCATTCCCTTCACTATACAGAATTTACCTCTTGGCCATCGTTCCTGATATTCAGGATCATGAAAATAATACTGTATTCGCCAGTCTTTTTCAATAGATGTTCCTGGTTCAGTCCAGTTTTTTGGATATACGGATGGCTCGCTGATAGAGCAGCCGTTCTTCAGAAGGATTCGATTTCTTTTCGCCATAAGCTAACTTTATTACTAACTGTTAACCCTTTGCGATGCTAGAATTCGGAACTAGTATCTGTGTCTATCCCCTATGTGGTGCGGGAATGTGAAAAACCTTGGACTAATTCCTATTTGTGAGACATACTGGATTCGAACCAGTGACCCCTACCCTGTCAAGGTAGTGCTCTGAACCAACTGAGCTAATGTCTCATTCGTGGTGCAAATGTATCATTTTGTCAATTTCTGCTTGACATTCTAAAGAATAGAATTATTCGTTGTTAAACGTTTATTATACGGCTAAGCATTATGGACTGTTTAATATTGGTCTCATTATGAAAAGCAGAGTGATACGTTTAAAGCCATGGGAGGAAAACGGTGCTGAACACATTGCAATCGACTTTAGATTCAATGCGGAGATAATTGCTACTTTGAAAGACATAGGCGCAGAATTGTCGCCAACGTCTGGATATTGGCTCATGCCGGCCACAGTGGGTAATATTGCCTTTATATATGGCCATCTACAACACTTTGGCGCACTATTTAATTGCGGAGTAAAACCGTTTGATAAAGATCAAGCTCTGCTGAACCAGGAAAAACCTAAAGCCCTTTCGTTCAAAGAAATTTGCGCCACCCTAAAGGCATGTCGCAATATTAAGCAACGGTGCCTGCTGACCTTGATGTACTCCAGTGGATTGCGCGCAGGAGAAGCGGCTGGCTTGCGGCTTAATGACCTAAATTATTCCAGAGGCAGTCTAAGCATTCGTGCCGCCAGGGGACGTGAAGCCCGCGAGGCAATTCTTGCGCAAACATCCATACCAATTATAGAAACTTATCTGAAAAGCTATCGCCCCCGGGAATGGCTTTTCGACGGGGCGGTCAACGGACATCTCAGTACGCGTGGTATTAAATTGATTCTTAAACAAGCCTTGATCAGGGCTGGGATACATAAAAAGTGTGGTGGTTTGACCCTGCGCAACAGCCTAATCACGCATATGCTCTTACAAAATATCGATCCGTTTATTATTGAAAACCTGCTTAATGGTTCTATGCTTTCTCCTGCCGCAAAATTTGAATATCCCGGTAATCAGAGCGTTCCTGAGCTAAGCAACTCTAGGGCTAGCTAATTTCAAAGCCTTGGCTTCATGCCACAATTTTAAAAGTCAGATGAAAGGCAAGCCAATTCTTTCCTACCTTGATCTGGTGAAACAATAAAATCGGTTATGGATGAGGGTTTTAGCTACAACCAGAAAATGGACATTAAATATGCTCACCATGAGCTCATTGATGTCCCTCAATTAATTGAGGGTTGTAATGAGGACTGGTATAATCAAACCCTGACCAGGGTAAACAACAGTGTAGTTCGTTTGGGCATCATTGAAGGTGATTATCATTGGCACAAACACGACCAAGAGGATGAGTTTTTCTTTGTGCTGAGTGGCAAACTCTTTATTGATCTTGAAGACCGATGCATTGAACTGAATCCCAATCAAGGGACAACAATTTCCCGGGGTGTGATGCACCGTCCCCGCGCGCCTCTTAAAACTGTGATACTGATGGTAGAAGCAGATTCTATTGACCCGATTGGCACGGTGGAATAGCAAGGTGGCAAGAGCGAGGATTCTTAACTTGCCGAAAATCTTAATGCTCCAAAATATTGGTCATAGTAATCTTCTTATGTGGAAATCAACCTCATTAAAGCTGGTTCTACTCGTTTCATTTGCCTTGACCGGTTGTAGTAAAAAAGCCAGTTGTTACGATCGGGAAATGGAGCGAAGTCATTCCGGTATTTGCACCCATGATTGTCCCGGCGTATGCGGTTGTGATGGTAAGTTTTACTGCAATGAATGCGTTGCCAATAGTCACGGAATAAAAGTTGTTTCAAACAAACCATGCAATTAAGCAGGATGCACAATCAATGAGTCTGGTCACCTTAAAAGTCTACACCTTCCCCTATGAAATGGCCATTCATAAAAGCAAACTCGAAGCTTTTGGCATAGAGTGCTTTACGCAGGATGAACTGACGGTGCAAATCCATAATTTCTATTCAAATGCAGTTGGTGGTGTAAAACTGAAGGTCAGAAAGAGTGATTATGAAACGGCCATGGAAATCCTGGGGGAAGAATATGATATACAAGAAAATGAGGTTGATGCTAAGTGGCGTTGCCCCAATTGCGGCTCAGGAAACGTGGAGGCCCAAGGACTAAACGGTCAACTTTCCATGGTGCTGCTCTACATCACAGGATTGCCCATTCCAATTTTCTCGGGCAAAGCCAAGTGTTTTAACTGTTATGAAACCTTTAAAATCACTAAGACCAAGTCGAGTTAGGTTCTTGTATCATGCACGATTTAAACCCACCAGATTCCCTTCAGGCTTTTAGAGTATTATCTTGCTCGTCGGTTAATTGAACAGGAAGTGTAGAAAGAAATAATTGATAGATCACTCTGAAATTATCTCGCTGTTCTGGAAGAAATTTTAAGAATAATATCCATGTACAATCCTAAATATTTTACTGAACAAGATGAGAAAGTCTTGTTGCAGTTTGTCCATGATCATCCTTTCGCCTTTTTAACCGGCAGCAGTTTGTCTGGCGCTCAGGTAGCCACCCAAATTCCGATTCTACTGGAAGAGAGAAAGGGAGAGAAATACCTCTATGGCCATATCATGCGCCAAACGGATCATTATCGAACTTTTGCCGAGAACCCTGAGGTTTTAGCCGTCTTTACCGGGGCGCATTCCTATGTCAGTGCCAGCTGGTATAGCAATCCCATTTCCGGTTCTACCTGGAATTATATGAGCGTCCATATGAAAGGAAAAATGCGTTTTTTGTCCCTGGACGAGCTCAAGGCTTTTATGCAGAAGCTCAGTTTACACTTTGAGAAAAACCAGGCCGAATCGCCTACCGTATTTGACAATCTGCCAGTGGAATACCAAAATAAAATGCTGCCGCATATAGCCGGATTTGAGATAAAAGTGGATGCAATGGAAAATATATTCAAGCTCAGTCAGAACAGAGATGAAGATAGTTTTCAAAACATCATTTCTCAACTCAGGGAACAAGGAGGCCATAGTGCTGAGATTGCAGACGAAATGCTGAAAAGGCTGGATATACTTTTTCCTAAAGGGAGCTAACTTGCATCTTTAACCTGAATCAACTCGTCAATTCAAAATGGCAACAAAAACGGTTTCACTGGTTCTGGGTAGCGGAGGCGCCAGAGGTTTAGCGCATATTGGTGTGATCAATTGGCTGGAAGAGAATGACTTTGAGATACACTCCATCTCAGGCTGTTCTATTGGTTCGCTGATTGGGGGAGTTTATGCTGCCGGTAAATTAGACGAGCTTACCAATTGGATGACTTCACTGGATAGATCGGACATCATTTCCCTATTAGATTTTTCATGGAGTAACGGCGGAATTTTTAAAGGAGATAAGATCATCAATACTTTAAAAAATTTTCTGGAAGACATTCAAATTGAAAGCTTACCTATTCCATTCACGGCCGTTGCAGCAGACATAGTTACAGAAAGAGAAATCTGGCTTAATTCAGGCTCATTATTTGATGCTGTGAGGGCATCAG
This sequence comes from Owenweeksia sp., assembly GCA_965229445.1. GTDB lineage: Bacteria > Bacteroidota > Bacteroidia > Flavobacteriales > Schleiferiaceae > Owenweeksia. The sequence continues at coordinate 668,748 of OZ245876.1, read as the reverse complement.
CATCCCTGCCCTTATTTTTCACTCCAGTTAAGAAAGGTAATCTTGTTTTAGTAGACGGTGGCGTACTCAATCCTGTACCTCTGGCTCCCAGTTTTAAGGATGAAACTGATCTATGTATTGCTGTAAACCTGGGTGGTGCACCAATTGAAGACATTGAATCAAGCATGCACTCCGATCCTGAGGAACAAGGAGGAAAGTTTAGTTTGGGAGTGAAAAGGTTCATTTCTTCACTTACTGAAAAGAAAGCAGATTCAAGCGCTAAAAGCTTGAGTATGTACAAAGTAGCGGACCGGGCATTCGATACCATGCAGAGCACCATCGCCCGACTAAAAATTGCTTCCTACCCTCCTGATCTGGAAATAATAATTCCGAGGAATGCCTGCGGAACTTTTGAGTTCGATAAAGCAAGAGATATAATTCGCCTGGGATACGAAAAGGCCAAGTCTGCTTATGAAGATGATCTGATGCCCAGACTAAAAAGTTGAATTATCCCAATACCAACTTATATCCTACTCCTCTTATATTCACAATTTTCACTCTGGCATCAAACTCTAATTTTTTTCGCAATTTGGAAATAAACACATCCAGTGTGCGACCTACGTAATCACCTTCATCACCCCAAACTTCATTCAATATCACTTCGCGTTCCACGGTCTTATTGGCACCACGGTGCAACAGCATGAGTAAGTCAGCCTCTTTACTGGTAAGCTCTATCTTTTGATTCCCATAAAGGAGTACCGTGTTAATCTTGTCAAAACGGAATTGCCCTAGTGAAACATAATTTTTGTTTTGGCTCGCCAAATTCCTCCGGCTATACATGACTACTAGCAACAGCCCTGCCAGCAATATAAAACTCCACAAGATGGGACTTTTAAGTCCATCCATACCTGCAAATAGCCCCCCCGACACATTGCCATCTACATCACCAAGTAGTTCTGTATCAGAATCTGCGTCAATCAGCGTAAATAATAGACTATAGCAAGCTTCTGGAAGCACCCGGGCTTGACATGGAATGATATCATCTCCTTCATCTTTCCCCATTTTATAGCTGTAAACTACTTCTGAAGAATCACAGGTTTCCACCTCAACTATATAGTGCTCTGCCAATTTAGTTTCAGCCACTACACGGTTAACGGTCGCCGCCATATCCTCGGGAACGATCTCTAAATCCGATTCAAACCGAATGCGATACCTGCCCGCTTCTTCTACTATAGGTAGTATTCTTGAAGTTGTATCGCCTATATCCAGTAACAACTGATGTCCGATCATCCGCAATGATACCTCAATGTGCTTTTCTTCTTGCACTTCACCAGAATGGCTATAGCTGTGAAAGGGTAAAACAATACCCACAATCAATAAAATAACGGCCGCCACATTAAATCGCATAACAACAAAGCTATCGGATTCTGGTACATCTGTAAGGAGTTTACACAAAATTTACATCATTTTACACTTTATAAAGTACCCGAGCCTAAAAACATGGCTACCTACCAGCTAAATTGAAACTTCCTACTTTTAATCCAGCTATTCGGAAGAATCCATCAACTTTATTTTCCCGATGTTAATATGAATAGGTCATTCGGATATTAGCGTAGCCCGAAGGTTCATCAATGAATAGAATAAAAATAAAACGCATAAGCTGGGTATTGATAATCCTGGTACCCCTGATCATCCTGGTCGGGATGCTATACGGCATCAATGCGCGCGATTATAAGACTATCTACCGTGGTGGCGCAATTGAAGTGATTGATCCAGCTGAGTATTTCACGCCCTATAAACTGATTGGCCTAAAAAATGTCAAAATTTATAATTCTGAGAATGGAACCTTCACAGGGGCCAACATCATTCTCAATAATGGGGTCATAGCAACTATTTTACCTGAGGATTCATTGGCATCCCATGTAGAGTATATCGACGGGAAAGAAGGGTATCTAATGCCTGGCTTAATAGATACACATGTCCACCTTGCCAACAGTAAAAATGACTTGTATTTGTATTTGGCGCATGGGGTAACCGGTATATGTGAAATGTTCGGCAATGAAAAACATCTACAATGGCGACTAGAACAGGAATCTGGATCGATCGGTCCAAAAATGTTTGTTGCAACGCCAAAAATAGGCAGGTTGGATGGCATCAGACCGTTTCTGTCTCGCTTCTATCGAGGACAAGTAAATTACCCTTTAGTGAACAGCGTAAGGAATGCCGTTAGAGGATTCAAAGATGCCGGATTCGATGCCATTAAAATAGGTAGTTTTATTGATCAAGAATTGTTTGAAGCGGTGCTGGCTGAGTCTAGCATACAGCATATCAAGGTGATTGGTCATTTAGGTCAGGGAGTGGACTTTGATTTCTTCCTGAATTCTTCGCAAATCCAGATTGCTCATATCGATGAAATCTCAAAACACCTTGAAATTGAATTTGGAGCATTAAACAATTCGAATTTGCTGGAATATTCACAATTTGTTGAATCCAGAGCTCCGGATATTGCGAGAAAACTTAAAGAACATGGCAAAGTGGTGTCCACCACACTCTTTTCATCAGTAAATCGACCAAACCAGTTTTACTATCCAGAAAAGCTACTGGGGCGAGCAGAAATAAGCTTTGTAAATCCTCAAATACTGGATTCCGAATCCCATGGGTGGACAAAATCTAAACCTACGCCAGTGCAAAAAGAGATCTTAGCGGCAAAAGCTGCTGTCGTAAAAACCATCACTCGCGCCTTGGTGAGGCAGGATGTACCCTTACTACCCGGATCCGACGCCAATATGTTCGGCATGATTCCCGGGGTTTCTTTACACGACGAGCTTAAGACTATGGCAGAAGCAGGTGTTCCCATAGCCCGAATACTTAATTCTGCCACCAGGGATGCTGCTATATTCATGGAAGAAAAGGCCGGGAAAATTGAGCCGGGCTATGATGCGAATCTGATCCTGCTCCGTAAAAATCCTTTGAATAATATCTCCAATACCGAAAGTATTGAGCTTTTGTTCTATGATCAATACTACCTAACGAAAAATAATATGGAAAACATGCTCTTAGCCATCACCAGAGCCAATGAGCAATACCGCTAATTGTTGAAATTATGTTCGCAATTATATACTCTTTTAAAGTAAGAGCCGATAGGGAACAGCACTTTCTAAATTCCTGGGGAGAAATGACGCAATTAATCTACCAATTTGATGGAAGCCTGGGTTCCAGACTGCACAGAAAAGCGGATCTGGAATACATTGCCTATGCACAATGGCCTTCCAAAAAGCATTGGCAAAACTCCGGCGATAATTTACCTGATGAGGCAGATATGATTCGAAAGACACTCAGGGATTCATGCCATGAGATTGCCACTTTGTATGAGCTTGAAATGGTAGAAGACCAGCTAAAATTAGGATCAGAACCAAACCTCTAATTGACAAGATGCTTAAGCTTACACACTTTGCACTAGGCTTATTAATGATTCTGGTATTTCTACTCACAGGACAGTATATGGATCATCAATATGATCACCTGGCTAATATGGAGTCTATGAATCGCGCTTTGTTCAGAGCCGGACATCTATACATTCTTCTGTTTGCCCTGATAAATCTGGCACTGGGGTCCTATCTTCACCTGTATAGCTCCTCAGCCAAACGTGCTTTGCAGGGGATTGGTTCTGTGCTGATCTTCATGGCTTGTGGCTTAATAGTAATGAGTTTCTTTAACGAGTTACCTTCTGAAAATATTGAGCGGCCCACAGCTCGCTACGCGCTGTATCTTATTCTAGCGGGGGTGTCGCTTCACGGACTGACATCTGTACTTAGCCCAAAGCCTTAAGATTTCAAAATCACGCTAATGGAACTCTGTATAGCCAAGATCGAGATTTGAGTAGGTGCAAAGTGCCTGAACCAGAAGGATATTCACCACAAGTAGCAGGTGAGCCAATAAGTACACCGAACACCCAATGATTAAAATCTTTCCATAGCATCTAGAATTATCGCTGTTCCATAGAAGTGTTAAGCCGCATTATCTCAATTGCTTTGCCTAACTTTAGTTCATCATCAATTTCCAATACCATGCCTAGCATTAATATTTACCTCACTTTTAACGGTAATTGTAAAGAAGCATTCGAATTCTATAAATCCATATTTGGCGGGGAATTCGCATCGATCAGCACTTTTGGTGAGATGCCTCCACAAGCCGGCTTTGAAATAGCTGAAGATCAAAAAAACAGAATTATGCATGTTAGCCTCCCCATAAGTGATGAAACCGTTCTCATGGGGAGTGATACCGGTGGTGAATGGGCGGCAAGCTATAAACAAGGTAACAACTTCTCCGTATCTGTTAATGCCTCCAGCAAGGAAGAATCAGACCAACTTTTTAATGCTCTGGCTGAGGGAGGTCGCATTACCATGCCCATGCAGGTTACCTTCTGGGAGTCCTATTTTGGCTCACTAACGGATAAATTCGGCATTAACTGGATGGTTAGTGGACCAACCAGCTAATTCAAGGCTTGGCTCTCTGCTTTTATAGTCTCCACTCATCAATTCCTCTGTAATAATGTTGACGAATTGAAAGTTAATCAATTGATAAACAGAATATTATATACAATATATTGGTATTTTATAAACCTTGAGCTTTAAATTTCAGAGCAACATGAACACCATTAGATATTTCGAAATTCAATCATCAGATCCACCCCGGGAAGTCAATTTCTATCAGAATGTATTTGGTTGGACTTTCACATTGGATAAAAATGTACCCATCGAGTTCTACCACATCCATACCAACGGAATTGAAGGGGGACTGCTAAAGCGGCCTGCTGATGTTCCTGGTGAAGGATGTGGAACCAATTCTTTTACCAACCTCATCATGGTCGCAAATTATGACCAGACTGCAGAAAAGGTTCTAGCGCATGGTGGTAAAGTCGCGATGGCTAAGTTTGCTATACCTGGTCAGCGCTGGCAAGGATACTTTCTGGATCCAGATCAAAATGTCTTTGGAATTTTTGAAATAGATGAAGAAGCAATCTGATATAAACCACACTTAAACATAGGAACCTACAATTTGGAAAAATGAAAGAATCTTTATTTCACCAGGTGGAATTTCCGGTGGCCCCTGAAGTAATATATAAAGCCTGGCTCAATAGTGAGCAACATGCGGCAATGACCGGCGGTGAAGCGAAATGTACCGATATCGAAGGAGCTTCATTTACTGCCTGGGATGGGTATATTACCGGTGTAAACCATAAACTTACTCCTCACAGTAAAATAATACAGAGCTGGCGAACCAGTGAATTTAGTGATGAAGATGAGGATTCCCTTCTGGAAGTAATGCTGGAACCTAGCGAGAAAGGTTGCCTGCTCAGTTTGAAACACACCAATATTCCAGCGGGACAAACACAATATGAACAAGGCTGGATAGAAAGCTACTTTAATCCTATGAAGGACTATTTTCAATCCTGAAGATGGCTAGAATACATTTGTTTGAATGGGAAGATCAATCCTGGTTTCCACGATTCCTCAGGGACTATGGTACAGATTTTCTACAATTTCTAGCCAATAAAAGTAAGATGTTCAAACCCATGCTTCCGGTCTTTAGAAAGGCACTTTCTAACTCTTCTGATACTCGTATAATTGACCTGGCCTCCGGTGGAGGCGGTGGACTGATCTGGCTCAATGAACATCTGCGGAGCGAATTTCCTCAACTTAGAATTACACTCACTGACTACTATCCAAACCTTAGGGCTTTTAAATACACTTGCCATCAATCAATCAATATTGATTTTATCTCCACGCCTGTAGATGCCAGAGAAGTACCGGCAGAATTGACCGGTTTAAGAACCCAATTCCTATCATTTCACCATTTCAAATCTGCTGATGCCAGAATGATCCTGCAAAATGCGGTAGACTCTAAAAGTCCCATTTTAATAATTGAAGGTCAGGAACGCAGCATTCCCAGTATCATTGCCATGCTTTTCTCTCCTATAACGCTTTTGCTGGTCACTCCTTTTATTAGACCGTTTCGTTGGGGTCGATTAGTATTTACTTATCTGATTCCGATTGTGCCGCTATTTGTATGGTGGGACGGAATAGTATCCGCATTGCGAACCTACTCAGTAAAAGAAATGAAGCAACTGGTATCCGAATTGGATGGCTCACACTCTTTCCATTGGGAAATTGAGAGGATAAAATCTGGTCCGGGAGTCAATTTATATTTGCTTGGCGAACCAATTCTCAAAAACTGAGCGAACCTCAACATGCGATCATAATGTCAGAAGTTAAACTGTATATAGCTAGTAGCCTTGATGGTTATATTGCCAGGAAAGATGGCAAGCTTGATTGGCTCGACGACCTGCCCAACCCTGATAAATCAGACTTTGGCTATGGGGAGTTTTACAAGGAAATTGATGTGATAGTAATGGGACGTGGCACCTACCAGGAGGTACTAGGTTTTGATGTGGACTGGCCTTATTCGGATTGCAAATGTTTTGTGGTTTCTTCCGACAAGACGATCTCGTTTAGGACACCAAACACGGAGCAAATTTCTAAGCTAAACCAGGAAAGTATGCAAAGAATTCGCAATGCTTCTCAGAGCAATGTATGGTTAGTGGGAGGTGGGAAACTAATACGTTCGTTTCTTGATCTTGGTGAGGTAGACGAGATGATTATCACGATTATATCCAGAACAATTGGAGAAGGAATCCCGTTGTTTTCCAGTCCAACCAAAGACACTGCATGGGAGCTTATAAATACCCAGGTATTCAATGCGTCTGTCTTAAACTTAACCTATCGCAAAGCTGCTGAAGTTTAGATCATCACAAGGCTTACCTATGTCACCTCCTTATGAATTTTAAAATGATTCTTACCGCATTCGGAATTCTAATCCTGGTCCTCTTAATTACTGCCGGGCTCGTCCTGAACCTCAGTCCGCAATTTGGCAAATCACCTTCCGCTTCTCAAAAAAAGAGCTTTGAGAAATTAGACAACTATCAGGATGGCAAGTTTCAAAACCAAATTAAGACCGAAATGGATATTCACCTTGGTAAAATGATCAAGGGAATGTTTGGGCCGGCCGATAATCGCAGTCCGGTAAAAACTATTGAGACCCATAAAATTGACTCCTTAAGTTTGGTAGACTCCAAGCCTAAAAAAGCTCGATTAACCTGGTTCGGGCATTCTGCATTTCTATTGGAAATGGCAGGCCAGATAATTCTAATAGATCCAATGCTGGGTGAAACAGCGGCCCCATTTTCATGGGCTGGTCCCAAGCGATATTCCAAAGAGCTCCCGATTGCTCTTCATAAACTCCCTGCCATCGATGCTATCATAATTTCTCATGATCACTATGATCATCTCGATTATGAATCAATCCTGGCTCTAAAAGACAAAACCAGTCGCTTTTATACCACCCTGGGTGTAGGCAATCATTTAATAAAGTGGGGAGTTGATCCGGGTAAGATTGTGGAGCTAAATTGGTGGGAAGAAAGTAGTTTTAATAACATTCGCCTGATATGTACCCCGGCAAGGCACTTTTCGGGTAGAGGAGTACTCGACAGAAATAGAACACTTTGGGGCTCATGGATTATTCAAACCGATTCTACCAACATTTACTTTAGCGGTGATGGGGGCTACGGTCCTCATTTTAAAGAAATAGGAACCAGATATGGTCCTTTCGACATCAGCTTAATGGAGTGTGGTCAGTATAACGAACAATGGCATGCCATACACATGATGCCGGAAGAAACTGCTCAAGCCGCCGTAGATGTAAATAGCAAACTCTTTATCCCCATTCACTGGGGTGCGTTTACCCTGGCCTTTCACGAATGGACTGATCCGATACAAAGGGCCATCAAAGAAGCCAAGAGACTTGAAATCAATATTTCCACTCCAGCGATAGGCGAAAGCTTTGAAATAAATAATTCGACTTTCCCAAATCATACCTGGTGGGAACAATATGAGGAGCCCAGGTAGGAAACCTTAGCTTTCCAGAACAGTATTTTAATAAAACTATATGTTGCCAAAAGATGATGTCTTAACTTCATCCATTCACTCTAAAGCAATAAGAATATGACCTCACGGCAATTCTGGTTTAACCTACCGGTAGAAAACGTAAATGTAGCAAGGGATTTCTATGTTGATATTGGCTTTCCACTCAACCCACATTTCCATCAAACCGATGAGGCTGCCAGCCTCTTAGTTGGCGACAAGGAAATTGTTCTGATGCTATTTCCTGCTGAAGTATTTAAAAGCTTTGTAAGCAACGACTCCAGCAATACGGAAGTTGGCAACGAAGTTCTCCTCAACCTTTCAGCAGATAGCAAGGAAGAGGTTGACGCCATGGTAGCTAAGGTTAAAGATGCTGGTGGAATGGTTTATACAGACCCCACCCTCATAAATGGCTGGATGTATAGCCTGGGATTTGCCGATCCGGATGGTCATCGCTGGAATCAAATGTATATGGATATGGATAACGCCCCTTCCCCGGAATAGACAACCTTCTAACTCGCCACCATGCGTTTGGCATGATCTCCTAATATTTATTGATTATTATCTTTCGATGAAAATAACCGATAATTTTGACATGAAATTGAAACAGGTTTGGCTGTTACTGCTCATACCGATTTTTGGAATTGGTCAACCAAGTGAACTTGGGAATTGGTTTGCCTACTTTGGCAGCGTTCAATTGAATAGCCGGTGGAATTGGCATAACGAGGTGCAATACCGGAATTACAATTTTATTGGTGATACGGAACAACTCCTTCTGCGCACTGGAATCGGTTATAACCTTACAGAAGGGAACAATAACCTTCTTTTGGGATACGGTTATATTCACAGTGAGAATTATGTTGACTGTACCGATGAAAAAGATGCCTTCCCTGAGCACCGGATTTTTCAGCAATTTATCACCAGACAGAAAGTTTCGAGAGTTTCCCTACAACACCGCTATAGATTTGAACAACGCTTTGTAAACGATGATTTCAAGCTTCGTTTTCGATATTTCCTGGGCCTAAATATTCCCTATAACCATCCAGAAATGCAGGAAAACACCTGGTATCTGTCAATTTACAACGAGATTTTCCTGAATACTAAAAACAAGGTTTTTGATCGAAATCGGCTTTACCTGGGCCAGGGATACAAAATCTCCAGAAAAATCCGGTTCGAACTGGCTTATATGACCCAGCTGTTTTCGGATGGAAGTCGAGATCAGATAAATATGGTTTGCTTTTTAAACTTGTGACGCATGCGGCTGTTCCTATTCATTCTCTTCCTGATGATCTCTGTGCTGGTAAAGGCACACCCTTCCTGGGGATTGGTAAGAGATAAGGATGGAAATTTGTTTTTCGCAGACATCACTCACAACGATCGGGGCTCACTTTGGCAACTCACTCCCAAGGGAAAATTAATTCTACTCGCCTCAGACTTCCATGCCCACAATGTATCGCTGGATGCTGATGGTCATATTATCTCTGCTCATGGTGAAGAACACCACACGATGATTAGAATCAAGCAGAATGGAGAAATTGACACCCTGATCAGTCGTAATAATCCTGAAGAGTTTTTTGGAGGCAACTGTAGTTACACACCATGGGGGGAAATTATATTTTCGATTGATGGTTTTATTTGGCGCATTAATGCCTATGGTGAGCGTGAGAAAATTAGTGATCATCATTTTGAATGGAACCAATCTTTACTGGCAACTCAGGATGGATCTGTCTATGCCACGGAGATCGGCAATGGCCGGGGAGAGATCTGGCGTATTGATCCGGATGGAAGCTCCTCTCTGATTGCTACGGATTTGATTTCAAAATTTGCAGATCGAGATTACGACAAACACAATGACGTGCTCTTAGGCATGGCTCAGGATAGTAAAGGAATAATATATATCGCAGAACTGGCCGGTCAGCGAATCGTCAAAATCGATAAAGAAGGAAATAGATCCAACTACTATCAATCCAGTGGAAGTTGGTATCCTACTGCTGTTTTCCCTGATCATGAGCGTACCTATATTTTGGAATATCGCGATTCCAGTCATCAAACCGGACCCCGCATAGTAATCCTAGAGAATAATGGCGAGGTCTCAACCCTTTTTGATTACGATCGCTACCTCAATTCTCATAGTCCGGAAATCAGACAAGAGATAAGTCACCCGCTGCCGCACTGGCCACGGCTAGTATTTATCTTAATCGGTGTGATTTCCATCTTCGTTTACTTTCAGAAAGTAAAACGCACTTCAGGTTCATGATCCTCAATCATGCTTAAATAACAGTCCATCTTCAAGGGTCATCCTGGCATTCTCTGATTATATTTATACTCCAAAAATGCCATTATGAGAAATATCCTATGCTCGGTCCTGGTTTTATTAACCTCGCTAGTGTTTAGTCAACCACAGGAGTATCAAAGTTTAGTTGATTCGGCCTGGGCACTGTATGAATCTGAAGATTACCATCAATCGGGCCTAAGCTATGAGGCTGCATTTAAGGCCTTTGGCAATAAAGGAATAGTGTCTGACCGATATAATGCTGCGTGCTCATGGGCTCTGGCTGGCGAACCCGACAAGGCCTTTGATAATTTGTTCAGGATTGCTCGTAAAGGCAATTATTCCAACTTACCTCATCTGACCAGTGATTCTGATCTTAACGCATTACACGATGATGAACGATGGGAAAAACTAATAGCTCAGGTAAAAGCCAATAAGGAAAAGAAGGAAGCTAATTACAACAAAGAGCTGGTGGCCATACTGGACAGTGTCTATCAGGAAGATCAAAAGTACCGAAAGCAAGCTTCCGAGATGAGTAAAAAGTACGACTGGAATGCACCGGAAATGCAAGAAATCCTTCAGACAATGCACCAAAAGGATTCCACCAACCTTATTCTGGTTAAAGAGATTTTGGATACTTATGGCTGGTTGGGGCCGGATGAAATTGGTGACCTGGGAAACAGCACCCTCTTTCTTGTCATTCAACACGCCGATCTTCAAACTCAGTTGAAATATCTACCTATGATGCGGGATGCGGTAGAAAAAGGCAATGCCCGTGGCAGCAGCCTGGCTTTGTTAGAAGATCGGATAAACTTACGACAAGGCAAAAAACAGATTTATGGCAGTCAAATTGGTTCTGACCCTAACACGGGTGAAAAATATGTTCTCCCACTAGAGGATCCTGTGAATGTAGATTCAAGGCGTAACGAAGTTGGACTTGGTCCGTTGGGAGAATATACCGCTTACTTTGGCTTTGAGTGGAACCTGGAAGAGTATCTCAAAAAGCTACCGTACTACGAAGAAATTCAAAAACAATAAACACCAAATGACAGATGGCGCGTCCTAAGTCTAAATCTGAACTAATTGAGCTTTGCACGAAGAATTTTGAGAAGCTATTGGAGTACATCGATTCATTACCCGAAGTTAAACTCACGGCTGATTTCCCACCGGGAACCATGAATAGAAATATTAGGGATGTACTGGCTCATTTGCATCAGTGGCATCTCATGATGCTTGAGTGGTATGAGGTAGGTATGTCTGGTCAAAAGCCGGCTATGCCGGCAAAGGCTTACACCTGGAAAGATCTTCCTGAATTAAACAAACGGATCTGGCAACAGTATAGCAACACCCCTATATCAAAGGTTCGGACCTTACTTGAAGAATCTTACCTCAAGGTATTTAAGCTGATCACCCGCCATTCAAATGAGGAATTATTTGAGAAAAAACGCTATCCCTGGACAGGTTCCACCTCACTTGGGGCTTATCTAATATCATGCACCTCTAGTCACTACGACTGGGCTTTTAAACTAATTAAAAAAGCCACAAAATAGTGTCACTTCGATTTCAATCATGCGTGATTTGCTTGATCTACCTAATCATAGGATGTAAAAAGCGGGAAAACCTTGCCCCTCCCCCTAATGATTCCTTTATCAAAGCAGTAGACATTTCCGCCTACCCAGAAATTAAAGCTGCTGGTTTCGTGTTTCACAATGCAGTGGGGGTGCCGGAAGATTTCTTAAGTATCCTCAAAAATAATGGTGTTAACACAATTAGACTTAGGCTCTGGGTCAATCCGGATAGCGGCTATTCCTCTTTCTCAGAAGTAAAATCTTTTAGCAGCGAGCTTAGAGCTCATGGATTCAAAATCTGGTTGAGTTTACATTATTCAGATACCTGGGCTGATCCGGGAAATCAAAAAAAGCCCGCCAATTGGCACCCATTTAGTTTTCAGCAACTACGAGATACCGTTCATGCATATACCTATGAAGTAGCTTCAGAGATACAGCCTGAGATCATTCAAATTGGCAATGAAATCAATCACGGCCTGCTCTTTCCAGAAGGAAAAAGAAATAACACCGTGCAATTTCACGAGCTTCTTATGGCGGGGATCGTTGCCTCCAGAAATGCCTCGCCAAACTCAAGAATAATGCTTCATTATGCTGGTTTTGCTCAAGCCCAGCAATTCTTTAGTGAAGTGGATAGTTTGGATTATGATTTGATCGGATTATCCTATTATCCTATCTGGCATGGCAAGAATCTAGACAGTCTGCAACGTGCGATGAGTGACTTAGCCTCCAACTTCCACAAACACATTTTAATTGCCGAAACAGCCTATCCATTCACGCTTCAGTTTAATGATTTAACTCATAATATTGTAGGCCTCCCTCATCAGTTAATCCCTATGTATCCAGCAACACCCTTTGGTCAAAAGGAGTACTTAACCAAAGTAAAGGACCTTGTTTCGGATAATGAGCTCGGACAAGGGTTCTGCTATTGGGGTGCTGAATTAGTTGCCTGGAAGGGCCAACAATCAACCACAGGTTCACCTTGGGAAAATCAGGCTGTTTTTGATTTTAACCATTCTGCGCTCCCGGTATTGGAAGTCTTCCAGGATTGACCAACTTTACAACGTTAACTCATTCAAATCAGGGATAAACACTCATTGAAATATCTTTGTTATATGCGGATTATTCAAATTTTATTGATTCTTGCCACCTTTAGTCTGTCTGCCCAAAATTTTGTTGGCAAACAGAAAGTAATGGATCCTAACCGAAGTATTTTCTCCTTCATGGGTCACACGGTAGAAATGACCAATGACTACGCCTTCGTAGCCGCTCCAGAATCCCCTTATGACACTGCGGGGGCAAATCCCATAGGCCAGGCCGGAATAGTCTTGGTTTATCATCGAGATATTTCTGGAAAGTGGAACCTGATGCAAAAACTTCAATCTCCAAACCGAAACAACCTGGCACAATTTGGTTGGTCTTTGGCCGCGGAGGATTCCATTCTCGTGGTAGGAGCCAGAGGTGAATGGGTTGGTTTTCCTGCTGGTGGCGCAGCCCATGTCTTTAAACTCGTTAATGGAAAATGGCAACATCATCAACGCCTAATTCCCACCGACACAGCATTCCAGGGAAGATTTGGTGAATCGGTAGCCATTTCATGGCCATATATCGTGGTAGGGGCGGAAAAGAATGATTTAGACAGCACCAATGCCAATGCTTTATTTGACGCAGGTGCCGCCTACGTATTTGAGGAAAACGCTGGCTCATGGCAGCAAGCAGATAAACTATCCGCTTCGCAGGGTAGAGTCTCTACCGCCTATTTTGGCAAAGCTGTGGCCATAGCAGGTGATCGTTTGCTGGTAGGCGCACCAGATGCCTGGCTTGCTAAACCGGGAGGAGGATATTTGTATGCCTTTGGTTTGGCCTATGAATTTGCCCGCCAGACTAATGGCACATGGCATGAAGTTAGTATGCTCATCGACACCTTAGGTCCAGCTCTGGGAGGAGAGTTTGGCACTAGAATAGAAATGTCCGATAGCCTGGCCTTCATTTCTGCTCCATTCAGAAGTATTGACACCACGATTGGTGCGGGGCAGGTGGTAGTAATGAAAAGATCTGGAACCCATTGGGCAGCCATTCAGTATCTCAACGCGCCTGATGCATTTACCAATGATAATTTTGGAAGTAGTATGGATTTTGATGCTGGAAATCTGGTGGTAGGAGTTCCTGGCCAAGATCATGAATTAAATTATCAAAACCCTATAACTGCCTCAGGAGCAGCATATTGGTACAGCACGGCCCCGACCACAGATAGCCTTTTCCATTCCCAAAAAATTTGGGCTACAGATCGGATGCTTCCCAATAGCACATTTGACTTTTTCGGGTCTGATGTAGCTATTGATAAGGGCTACCTGCTTGTGGGGGCAAGGAATGACGATGATGATACCCTCAATGTAATGCAAACCAATGCCGCGGGAACTGCCTACTTCTTCGACACTATATGCACGCCAAAACATGGCAGCTATGCCACGAATATTTGTGATGGTGACAGTTTGCTTTATACCGGACAATATTTGAAAGTAGCAGGGAGCTATCTGAGTGTTCTTAAAGCTGCTGATGGTTGCGATTCAATTGTCACGCTCAACTTAAGCATTGATACGGTGCCTATTGATAGCATAAAAACCTCATCGTGTGTATCTTACACCTCTCCTTCGGGCAATATTATTACGAATATTTCCGGTATTTATACCGACACCCTTATATCAATAAATGGCTGCGATAGCCTTCTGACAATAGATCTCACCATCTTACCTGCCAGCTCAACCTCGTTAAACTTAACTGCTTGTAATTCTTACGCACTTCCCAGTGGCCGGGGGATTATTTCGGTCTCCGGAGTCTACAAGGATACCCTGCTGGATCGCTACGGATGTGACAGCATTCTCGACCTCAACATTTCCATCAATACAGTTGATACCGCGGTGTTGGTGGATCCGGTCAATCAAAGAATAATCGCCCTAGCTAACAATGCCACCTTTAGATGGTTGGATTGTGAAAATAATTATGCCTTAATACCAGGAATAATAAATGATACAGCTGGTTTTATACCAGGAACCTATGCCGTTGAAATTACACAAAATGGCTGCATAGACACATCGCGCTGCGTAGTGCTCCGAACCTCCGGAACAAGCAACTCAAATCTTTCTCAGAATCTGAGCATTTATCCCAATCCCATCAAGGATTATTTTTATCTGGATTTTGGGCAATCAAAGTCTATCGATAAATTGCAAGTGGTTAATATGAACGCCGAAATTGTTGGGGAATATACCGATGTTCACCAGCATACCAGTTTAAAAATAAGGGTGCCCGGCGGTTTATACTTCATTCTCATAAAAACCCGTGATGGGAATACCCTGGCTAGAAAAGTAATGGTTCAGCATCAATAAATTTCTTAGTAGAAACTAAAAATAAATATCATGAAATCGGGATTGTCAATGCTTATTGCGTTCTCTGTTGCCTCCATCAATATTCATGCTCAGAAGAAACTAAAGGAGGATCATATAGCAGAATATGGTACATAGATCTTTGAGGCTTCGGTTGAAGAGGTAAATGCAGCCACTGCTCAGGTTTTGTTAAATAATGACTTTGAACAGGAGATTGAAAAACCAGCACCAGGAATGATTAAGACCGGTAAAAAAGTTATTGGAACCACAGGGGTTGCTCAACATGCTCCGGGAACCAGTACGGCTCAGTTTCGCAAGAATTATCGCCAGTATTATGCCTACATCACCACGCTCGACAATGGCATGACTCAGCTGGTACTGCAACCCAAAATTTATATTGGCCATGCTGATTACGCAGACGAAAAAGTATGGGTGTTAAAAGGTCCGGCAGGTGAAATAAAACTCTGGGAAAACCTGTTCGCTAACATTGAAGAGCTACTTTGAACACATTATTTTTTTCTTAAAAGCGCTTAAACCTTTCTCTGATCCCTGGGTTTTCTAAGCATGCTTACAGTGATACTACTTATTAATTTACTTTTCCCAAATGTCGACTTATTGAGAGTTGACTTTGGACGAGAACAAGCAGGTGCAGACTGGACTATAATCAACGATGGAGTAATGGGAGGATTGTCGAAAGGAGCAGTAAGCCTTTCTGAAAACAGTTTGCGTTACACCGGCAAGCTATCACTGGCTAACAACGGAGGATTTTCATCCCTTAGAAGTCCCTGGTCAAAGTACGACTTGTCCATCTTTAAGACCGTTAGAATAAGAATGCGTGGATCAGGCGGCGAGTTTGGACTTAGCCTGGAGAATTCAAGAGCCTACTATGAACCAAGCTATCGCTACCAATTTACCCCAGGCAGGGAGTGGAAGACTATTGAAATTCCGCTGAGTAAATTTGAGCGTACAAGACTTGGACGGGGATTGGGACAGTACCTGGAACCAAATTTAGCCTCGGATATAATTCGAATTGGCATTGTCAAAGCCGACAAGAACACGGTGCCATTTAAGTTGGAAATAGATTTTATTGAATTTCTTTGATTCGGGGCCTGTCGATATCCTGAAAGCATATCCTTAAATACTCATAAGTTTGTGAACATGTCTCACAAAGTCTCTATCAGCGGCTTCACCATGGTGAAAAATGCCGACAAGCTGTACTATCCGATCAAAGCTTCCATTGCATCCATTCTTCCGATAGTTGATGAATATGTTGTAGCGCTGGGCGACTGTGATGCGGATGATAGGACAGAACAGGAAATCTTGAGCTTAAATTCCGATAAAATCAGGATAATGCGAACCAAATGGGATTTAAGCAAGTATCCAAACGGGACGGAGAATGCTCACCAAACGGATATAGCCAAGGAGGCCTGTAGCGGTGATTGGCTGTTCTATCTTCAGGCAGATGAAGTGATTCACGAAAAGTACCATCATACGATTGTTCAGCGATGTGTAGAATTGATTGACGATGAAGAAGTTGAAGGTTTACTCTTTAAATACCTTCATTTCTGGGGAGATTATGAGCACCATCATGTTTGCCATGGCTGGTACCCCAGAGAAATAAGGATTATTCGCAACGATCCAGAAATACACTCCTGGGAATCCGCACAATCCTTTAGGCGGATCCCTGATTTTGACTATGTCAATTACCGACAGCAAGAAAATACCTTCAAGCTAAAAGTGGCGTTGCTAGACGCCTACGTTTATCACTATGGATGGGTAAGGCCACCGCATTACATGCAGAATAAACGCAAGGCACTGGATACTATTCACAAGGGTTCTAAAAGGGTGAAGGAAATGTATTCTGGACAGAATGATCAATTCGACTACGGACCGTTAAATCTTGCCAAGAAATTCAATGGCAGTCACCCGAAGGTCATGAAGGAATGGATTGCAAATTTTGATTGGGCCGACCAGCTTTATGAAAAGGGATCCATTCCTAAAAACAGGAATGCTTTCAAGCATGAAAAAATCAAGTACCGCCTACTTACTTTAATTGAACAAGGCTTGATGGGCGGACGCAGCCTTGGCGGTTTTAACAACTACAAACTACTCAACAAGTAATCAATACGCTATAGAATCAACTATATTTGACTTCACCCTAATTTTAAAAGCTTGAAGTATTTAGTAGTAGTTCTCTTATGTCTGTTCAGTTTAACAGGCCAAGCACAGGTTCTCATTTCATTGCTATTTGGTGAGAAGCTGAATTCTCCTAACATCGAATTTGGACTGGAAGGAGGCGCTAATTGGTCTCATATTAGTGGGATTGAATCCAATGGTTATGTAGGAAAACTAAACTTGGGCTTCTACTTCAATTTCAGATTAAAAAATCAATTATTCTTAAATACCGGCCTTTTGGTTAAGTCTAGCCTGGGAACCGGTGGGTTAACCGAAAATGATTTATTGTTAACTGGCAATGAACCATTCTTTCTCGACGGCGAAAGACTTGATGGACGCTATAGTCAAATATTAGAATATTTCATTGTTCCGGCATTGGTGAAATATCGCTTCGAAAATCACTTTTATGTGGCTGCAGGACCACAATTCGGTCTGCTCTACAACGCTTATGTAGAGTTTAAAAATCGTGACAGATCTTTGGATGCGCGTATAAGAGATAATAACACCGGACATTTTAATCGCTTTGATATGGGCGCAACCGGAGCTTTGGGCTACGTGTTAAGGGGCGGCGAAGGAATGACAATTGGGGTTAAATACTACTATGGCTTTCTCAATGTGTACCAGAATGTACCTGGAACGAATAATTCTTCATTCTTTGCCCATGTAAACATCCCAATTGGGGCAGGAAAAGAAAGTGATAAGTGATAATCTAGATATGTACCTTAAAAGCTTCCTGGTGTTTGTTGCGCTTTGCTGTGTTTCATTATCCGCCAGTGCTCAATATGCTACACGTAAAGTTAGTAAGAAGCAAAAGGCATATACGGACAGCTTAAAGACTTTTAATTACCAATATGTCTTTCCCATATTAGGTCAGCAAGCCTACAAACGAGGTTTTGATATTCCATATCCGGTTGGATTGATGGCAAATTACATCTGGATTAAGCAAAGTATCGTGTTGGAAAACTTTGAGCTTGGGGTACAGGGTGAAAATCTTGAATTAGACCAACAACCGGTAGATTTCATCGATTTTGGGCAGAATACCAATACCTCCAGTGCTTATAATTTTCGCCCCGATATCTGGGTTTTCCCATTTCTGAATGTTTACGGACTTTTTGGTGCAGGAACCACCACTACTGAGGTCAACCTCATTGCTCCTATTAATTTGAAGTCTGTTGTAATCCAAAACATGAAGAACGCAGGAGTGGGAGTAATGGGGGCCTTTGGCATTGGCCCCTTGTGGATGTCTGTAGATGCGAATTGGTCATGGGTTAAACCCGATTTACTAGACCAGCCAGTTATAACGCGTGTGCTGGGTTTACGATTAGGTAAAACATTTACCTTCAAATCTCACCCCGACCGAAACATTGCTGTTTGGGCGGGAGGTATGCGATTGCGAATGACTTCGGGAACCCAGGGTGCTATTAAAATGGCGGATGCTATCCCTCAGGAAACCTGGGATCGCAAAAACGAAATTGTTGCTGAATATAATGACTGGTATAACTCCTTACCTCCGGCAAAGAAGGCGGTAGTTGACAAGACTCAATTTCCAGAATTCATGGAAGCCTTAGACAACCGAAACGGAGAAACCATTATTAGTTATGGTATGGATAAACGTCCTGCAGAGGAATGGAATTGGGTAGTTGGAGCACAATTCCAGCTGAATAAGGCCTGGATGTTAAGAACAGAAGCGGGAATTATCGGAGATCGCAAATCTGTTTTGGCTTCGGTAAATTATAGGTTTAAGCTGTAAAACTGAATTCCTCCTTCAATTATTATCGACTTGTCAAATAGCCTCTACCCTGCGAAGCTCAGAATCAGGATTACTACGTGATCCCATTTATTGAGCCTTGTTACCCAAGCCAATGCCCGCTTCCCTGCGGGAAGTCTGTCATTTTTATGGCTCAGCAAAATCAAGCAAGCTTGAAAGCTCAGAATCAGGATTACTACGTGATCCCAATGATTGGGCCTTGGTACCCAAGCCAATGCCCGCTTCCCTGCGGGAAGTCTGTCATTTTTATGGCTCAGCAAAATCAAGCAAGCTTGAAAGCTCAGAGTCAGGATTACTACGTGATCCCATTTATTGGGCCTTGGTACCCAAGCCAATGCCCGCTTCCCTGCGGGAAGTCTGTCATTTTTATGGCTCAGCAAAATCAAGCAAGCTTGAAAGCTCAGAGTCAGGATTACTACGTGATCCCATTTATTGGGGCCCTGGTACCCAAGCCAATGCCCGCTTCCCTGCGGGAAGTCTGTCATTTTTATGGCTCAGCAAAATCAAGCAAGCTTAAAAGCTGAGCCATAAAAATGCCCGGCACAAATGTACCGGGCATTGGCTTGTGGGCGATGAGGGATTCGAACCCCCGACCCCCTCGGTGTAAACGAGATGCTCTGAACCAGCTGAGCTAATCGCCCCGAAATGGGACGGCAAATATAATTGAATTTCTAAAGGCCAAAACAGTGAAAAAGAAAAATTCTCGATACAATTTAAAATTTCCGATTTTTGACTTAATCTATAGCAGCGCACTTCTTGAAAATACCCAGTAAGTTTTATAATACCCTAACTGAAAAAGCCTTTCAGGAATGTGGGATTTGTGGTAATAATCTGCATGCCAACAATCTGGCTTACCTCATTGAAAAGGCTTATCGTCGATTTCCAAATGAAGGCGGAGAAGAGCTCCTCTTTGAAATTGCGGTATGTCACGCCTGCGCGAGAGATATGCGAACCCAACTGTCTGAAGATTCCCGCAAAGCGGTCAATAATTTCTTTTACCAGGAATTTATGGCGCGTTTAAAGGAATTAAGAGATGCAGACGACGAATACCTTATGTCACATTGCATGCTAACGGGCAAACCTCTGGCTGAAATGTCAGAATATCAGATTTATGCCCATTGCCAGGGCAGCGGTATGGCAGATCACGGTGCAGCGTACATCCTGAGTGGCGAAGTAGTTGAGCGCATCCAAAACTTGCTGAGTGAGGAAACCAAAGACCAAATGAGAAAATTCAGTGATGACCATCTGGGCACGCCACCTGAGATTCAAAAAATTCTGGACCGCAGTCCGATCTTAACCATCTAAAATTTATAGGAAAGGCCGTTGATCCAATGTAAGGTGAGTTTTGGAATATCCGGATCAATCACCGGAAAACTATCGTACTTGAAATTTATGGTAGAGGTAAAAGCCAGGCCTTTAAAGATTACCATTTGCAACTGTGACTCCAGATTAATACGATAGTCCTTAAAGTAATCGAGCCTGGGCTGGTAATACAGATAATTCATCCAGGTAAAAGATTTTCCTCCCTTATATCCCAAGGTTAAATAGGAACTCATCCTTACATCACGATGAATCACCTCATTACCCGCCTCATCATCGTGTTCCAGCATACCCAGAACGCCAACATTTGCCAAATACTTGCGGTCTTTAACAAGAATGAACCTCGGGCCAAATCCAATTAAAATACGAGCATCAATGCGCAAAGGAACATTCCGTTGATACTGAGCAAATACTTCATAAGAAAGGTACTCGTTCTGTTTAAAATTGTATCTCAGATGGAAAAATGATGTCTGCTCCAGAACCACCCGATTAGCCAGTTGAACATCAACTGTATTCAGGAATAGTAAAATATGGCGCTGCTTTTGATACTTAAGACTCAAGTTATTGGTTAAAGTTAAAAGCTCGCGAGTATTCTTGCGATAGTCTACATTCAGATTCTCAATACCATGAAATCCATTGCTGTCGGCAAAGCTTCGCAAAGATTCTATATTTACAACCTGCCCACGGGCCGTAACCGCTATGACAATAAAAAGAAGAGGGTAGAAATGACGCATTTACGAGATTTCAAATCAAGTATATATCAAAAAATAAAGCCCCTCCTGGCGGAGGGGCTTAAAACCTAAAAGGTCAAGTCATGAAACATTTGAAAACTCTACTCTGACACAAATGTAAGTGAAAAGGAAGCATATAACCAAATAATTCTCCATGTTAATTGTCAATAACTTAGAATTAATGATGTCGAAAATATTAGAACTGAACCAGTCGTTACCGATTAAGAAATTACTTAAGTCCTTGTTTATCACCTTATGTATAATTGCCGGACATGGACAAGCCATCGGGCAGGCAGAGGAGTTAAAACAAAAGGTTGAAGCCTTTAAATCCGAGCATTCTGAAGCCTATGAAATTAAGTTTTTGAATATTCCTGAGCGCGATCTCGGGATGATAGATGACACATATCCCGCCTGGAAAGACAAATTCTTGTTAAAAGGGAAAGAGAAGGCAGAGAACAATCTAGGCAACAAATCTTATCCAAAATTCTTTTTCAACATCTATTCCTACGAAAGCTTGAAAGACCGGCAATATGCCTTAAAGGATTGGATGGAAGAGTTTCTGGAAGGTGAATCCATCAGACCTGGACGGGAGATGCGCACCTATGACTACGCCACTCCCACCCTCATACTGATCAATGACACGGAAATTATCATCCTCAATTATAAGTGTAGCGATTTTACTGATGACAATTTTGAATTTTGGGAAGATGAATTGATCAAATACTTTGGTACTGATAATACGATGGTGGTGGAGGTGCTCTGTGGTGGACCCCTCAAATGGACGAAGAACGCACCTGACCCCAGAGCCACCAGAGGTCTTTTCTAAACGCAACGTGCAGTGAAGGAGAGGATGATTGCCATGAGGCTTGAAGAAACCGGTGCAGATCTGGTGGAGACCTTGTTGCCAATTCCAACGCCTGCTTCAAATGAGATTTTGGTTAAGATTATAGCCTGTGGTGTTTGTCGGACAGATTTACACGTTCAGTCTGGCGAATTACCTGGGGGCAAATTACCGGTTACCCCTGGCCATGAGGCAATTGGAAAAGTTGCATCTGTTGGAGATTCTGTCTTAACACATCAAATCGGCGATGAGGTAGGAATCCCCTGGTTGGGACATACCTGCCATGAATGCAAATACTGTCTTGAGGGCAACGAGAACCTATGTGAGGCGGCGTCCTTTCATGGATTTAATAAGGATGGTGGGTTTGCGGAGTACTGCCTGGTAGAAGAGGGCTATGCTATTTCCCTACCGAAGCAATTTTTCAATGCCGCATCCACACCACTTCTATGTGCTGGATTGATTGGTTACCGAAGCTATCAAAAAACAAATCCGGAAAAGGTGAGAAAATTAGGGCTTTATGGATTTGGAGCTTCGGCGCATATTTTAGCACAAGTAGCCATTAGCGATGGAAAAGATGTGTATGCCTTCACCAGAAGCGGTGATACCAAGGCACAGAATTTTGCGCTGAAACTGGGTTGTACATGGGCAGGCTCCTCCACTGAAAAGCCTCCTGACCAACTCGATGCGGCCATAGTTTTTGCACCGGTGGGATCACTAATGCTTGAAGCACTAAAAGCCACTGACAAAGGTGGTCGGGTGATTTCTGCCGGTATTCATATGTCTCCCATCCCCCAAATTGACTATCAATATCTTTGGGAAGAGCGATCATTACATTCCGTAGCCAATCTGAAAAGAAAAGATGGTGAAGATTTCTTCAATCAGGCTAGAAAATCTGCTATTAAAACCACGGTCAAACTTTACCCATTAACTAATGCCACTCAGGCGCTTAACGACCTCCGCGAAGGAAGAATAATTGGGGCGGCGGTTTTGGTTATTTGAAGCGCGATCTTATCAGCTACCAATTGCGAGGTTTCTAAGGCGCTAACCTAGCCCTCCTGTAACTTCTCTCTGCCATCCACCTTATCTTCAATAATAACCCCTCCAAATGAATGTTTTATTTCGATATTAGATAAAGTAAATTCCATCTCAATACTTTAAAACTCCCAGATATCTTCATTTTTTGGGTGATTATGCTACTCAAATAATATATTGCACCGATACTATTACTACCGTTTTATGGCCAATTACAAGTTTTTACCGCTAATTCTCATTTGCAATGTCTTTTGCTTTACCCTCCTAAATGCTCAAATCTTACCTCCTGATTCACCCCCGGATATTTTCTCTTTGGATTCTATTCAGAAAGGGATAGAAATGCATGATCGCGGGAATTATGACTCTGCCATCACTCTTTATAATTATGTGCATCCAAACGATACCAACTTCGCTCTCGCTCAATATGAACTTAGCCTCAGTCTATCGGCTAAAGAGCAGCATCAGGAGGCATTGGATGCCGCTTTGATAGCGCTTGACAAAAGTGACAGTGCTGACGCCAGCTATCTGATTTCTGTGGGAAATTCCTATGACGACCTCGGGCAACACCAAAATGCATTGAGACTTTACACCGAAGCACTGGAAAAGTTTCCCTATTCCTATCTGGTGTACTACAATCGTGCTGTGACATACGGCCGAATAGAAAAACACCAAGAAGCGCTGGAAGATCTAAAACGAAGTGTGGAATTAAATCCTTTTCACGCTTCCTCCCACCTGTTGCTAGCTACTTACGCGCTCAACGAAGAACAATACGCCCAGGCTTTGCTATCCGTGGGATATTTTCTCATGGTTGAACCCAATTCTGGACGCACCAATGCCGTATTGACGCTCTTTAATAATGCTGTATCCGATAACACTGATCTGGAATCAAAAAATATCAAAATATCAGAATCTCCGGAAGCTTTTAAAAAAATCAACCTTTTGATTCGAAGTTATGCCGCACTTCGAAAAGATTATAAAACGGAAAGTGATCTAAACGTTGCTTTGGTAAACCAAATGGATCTGAATTTAAGGCAAAGCATGTCGCTATCAAATACTAACGATTTCTGGATTAATTATTACCTGCCCTTTTACAGAGAGGTATTAGACCATGGATATTTTGAAGAATTTAGTTATCTGATATCCGCCAGCAGTGCTAATGATAAGCATCAAAAGATCATTAAGAAAAATCTGGATGACATTCTTGAATTCATCTCCTGGGCAATCGCACAGTTAAAAGATTCTCACGGTCTTCACCCTAGCAACTATGACCAATCTAAACCAGAGGTTAGATACTGGTTTTACGAGGATGCAAATAGCCTGGAAGCCATCGGGTCACCAGATGTGGACGGCAAAAGGGATGGTGAATACATCTTTCTAACTACCCAGGGAACCGTAAATGCCAGGGGGCAGTACAAGGATGGAGAGCGAGATGGAGACTGGGAGTTTTACTATTCAAATGGAAAAAAGCTATTTACCGGCCACTTTGTGAACGGTAAGCTGCAGGGACCAGCTACCAGATATTTTGATAACGGTCGCATTGAAAAAGAGCTCAACTACAAAGATGGGTATTACCATGGCATTACGCGGATTTATGATAAATCCGGGTACTTACAACGATACATGTACCACCAGGAAGGCAATATTGAGGATAGCCTGGTATACTTTTATAGTACCGGTGCTCGATCCGCATTTTTACCCATTACCAAAGATATAATCAATGGTGAAGCACGGTACTACTTTGCTGATGGTCAACTTAGCGGCCTAACCAATTATGAAGAAGATCTTAGAGAAGGAAAAGCTTTAGGGTACTATGCGGACAAAATACTATCATACAACGCTCTATACTCGGAAGGAAAACTTCATGGAAAATATGAATCCTTCTATATAAACGGCAAGGTAGAAAGTAGTGGAAATTACGATGAAGGAATTCAAATAGGTGCCTGGGAAACGTATTACTATGATGGAACCAGAGCCAGTGTTGCCGAATACGATGAAGCTGGAAAACAAAGTGGCCATCAAGAATACTTTGATGAAAACGGCAATTTAAGTGTTGCTTATGAGTATACTAAGGGCGAAATAACCGAATACAAACACTTCGACAAAGAAGGAAACATCATTCACAGTGATTCCAGAAAAAAAGGAAAGTTTTGGTACGAGGATTATACGCTTACGGGAGTCAAAACTGCGGAAGGGAACTACTTTGGTGACCATAAGGAGGGCGACTGGCGGTATTTTACAGACAATGGAGTGCTTTCCGGGGAGGAGAATTTTAACGCGGAGGGTGAATTAGATGGTGAGTGCCGATATTACCACGACAATGGCAAGTTATCCGTTCGGTCTCATTATCGCCGGGACACGCTGCAAGGTTTATATTTAAAATACTTTGATCATGGAACGCTATTAGAACACGGCCATTACCGCAATGGCAAATTGAATGGTGAATGGAGAACCTACTATCCGGATGGCACACTTAAAAATATCAAGTTTTATCAGGGAGGCAAGATGAATGGGGAACAACTATACTTTGATGTAGCAGGTGTTTTGATGCGTAAGGAACTATATGACCGGGGAGAACCTATAGCCCTGACGGCCTATGCTGAGGATTCTTCCATCACGAATGATCAGAAAATTGATGTAAGTTCAGATACCATCATAGAATACTATCCCAATAACAAAGTGGCCATTAGCATCCCCTATGTGGGGGGAGAATTAAATGGCATGGCAAGCTGGTATCATGCTAACGGGCAGCTGATGAGGGAGGGTAATTACCTTACTGATGCTGCGCATGGCTTATGGAAGTACTACTATGCGAATGGAAATTTAAAGGAAGAGAGAAATTACCACCTGGGCGAATTAACCGGTAAGCTTACCGAGTATCATCTAAACGGGAAAGTATCCTATGAAACTCAATACGAAAATGGCAAACGCCACGGCGAAACCAAATTGTATCACTTTAATGGGAAATTAGACACCAAGAGCAATTATAATCAGGGTAAGTATCATGGCAAACGATACTTCTACGATTTGGAAGGCAATCTTGGTCATATCAGGTTCTACGATCATGGCCGGATAATTGGATACAGCTACCTTGATGAAGACGGCAATGAAAAACCTATGATCCCTATCATCGAAGAAACAGCCACCGTGATGAGTTATTTCTCCAATGGCGAAATTGCAAGACAATATACCTTGGATAAAGGCATGCTTCAGGGGGAATATTTGACCTTCAATATGAGTGGAACCAGCATGGAAAAAATGAATTTTGTAGATGGCAATTATCACGCGATTAGAGAAACTTACTACGCCGACGGCTCCATTCAGGGTCGCAGTAATTATGAGCATGGTATTCTCGATGGCGAGTTTACCACCTACCATCCCAACGGTAAGATATCACAATCGGGATTCTACCGAAACAACGAACTGCACGGTATTTACTCCGAATATGACCAAAAGGGTGTTTTGAGCAACCGCTATTTGTATCGCAATGGAGATGTTTACAAAATATTACCTAAAGATGACTAAACATAGCCTGATTATCAGCGGGGTACTACTGCTATGTAACATAGGCCTAGTCTCTTTATCCGCTCAAAAACTACCTTCAGAATACGCAAAGCTATACCCTCACGAGTATATGGTGGGTCTTGAGCTTTTAAATCATACAACCATTAGTCTTTCCAAAGGTGAACTGGAAATTCAAGAAGAAGTTTCCAAGACCAGACTATACATGGATAAACGCGCTACTGAATTCGCACAAATGAGCATTGAATATGAACCCACTTTCTCTGAAATTGAGTCGTTGAATGCTTATACCCTTGTACCCGACGATGAGAAGGATACTTATAAAAAGATGAAGGTTTCTGGCATAGAGGACAAGAAATTAATCAGCGACGATGTGTTTCATGACGGCACTAGAGCTAAAGTTTTCACCTTCCCAGCGGTTAAGAAAGGTGCGATCACAACCATGAATTACACCCAGCGCATCAACAATCCTTTTCTCGTCGGCTATGAAGTCTTTCAAATGCATTATCTTATTGAGAAGCAAGAGTTTATACTGGAATCGGATGAAGATATTGAAATCGATATTCACTATGTAAATTGTACGGAAGCAGATTTCAATTACAGCATTGAGCAGAAGAATGGCATGCGCATTCAAAGGTGGCAAATGCTTCATCAACAAAAACTTCATGATGAAGATAATATGCCTCCCTTCCTCCATCTTGCACCGCATATCATTTATCGCATAAAATCTTATGAATATAAAGGAGAATCAAAGCCAATATTACAAGATGTGGCTGATCTCCATCATAACTATCGCCAATACATCCAGGAGCTTTCCAGGGATGACCATGAATCAATCGCTGCCCTGGCCGACAGCATAACCCAGGGCGCCAGGAGCGACCGCGAGAAAGTGGATATCATATATCGCTGGATGCAGGACAATGTGAAATATGTAGCTTTTGAAGAAGGCTTGGGTGGTTTTGTTCCCCGACCACCCAGCAAGGTCATGAACAGGAAGTATGGTGATTGTAAAGACATGAGCTGTTTGATGGTACACATGCTCAGAGAAGTAGATATCCCTGCCTATTACACCTGGATCGGTACCAGAAAAATTCCCTACACCTACCATGAGGTACCTTCGAGTCTATCAGACAATCATATGATTGCCACCGTAAAACTGGATGATGAATTGATCTTTCTGGACGCGACCTCTCAAAGCCTACCCTTTCCTCTACCTTCGGCCTTTATTCAGGGTAAAGAGGCGCTGATAGACTTTGGCCAAGATAGTTTTCTGGTCAAAGAAGTGCCGGTCGTACCCGCATCGATAAATAAAAGTTTGGATTCGCTGACACTCACTTTAGACCATGGCGTCTTAAAAGGTACGGGTAGGAGAAGCTACCACGGCTATTTTATGACCTTTCTCAACGATATGGAAAATCGAAAGAACGGAAAACTCAATACAGAACGCCTGGAAAATGATGTTTCAAAGGGCAGTAATAAATGTGCTTCACAAATTCTGGAGGTGCGTAATCTTGGTAGTCATGGCATTGTAGACTATGAACTCAGCATTCCGGATTATGTGTTCTCAGATCAAAACTCGCTCTATCTTAACCTTAATTTAGAAAAGATATTGGCTGATATGAAGCTGAAGAAGGACCGCACATATCCGCTTAACTTTGATCACACCTTTCACTTTGAACGGTATTATAGTCTGGAAATCCCAGATTCCTACACCATATCAAGCGTACCTGAGGATTTGCACTTTTCCAGAGACGGCATGAATGCTGATATTGAATATCAACTGAAGGCCAATAAAATTATTTATCAACTCAAAATTCAAGTGAACCTATTGAAAGTTGAACCTGATCGATTTGAGGACTTCAATGCTTTCATAAAATCCCTATCCAACGGATACAGTAACTCTATAAGTTTAGAAAAATGATGCAGCGGCTTTTTTTCCCACTCCTCCTTAGCGTGATCTTTACCCAGTCTTCAATGGCCCAGTTTTTTGATCGGGATAATTACAGCTGGGATGAAGCAAAATATGAGCAAATTGTAGCAGATGACAGCACTGATGCCATCTACATCCTGGAGCGCTATATCTACAACTACCACTTTGATAGTGAGGATCAATTTGCCCTGGAAAAACTTTTTCATATCAAGATCCATCTCAATAGTGAAGGAGCCGTGAGTACCTACAACAAAATCAGTATTGAGCAATCTGCCGATTTAGATGGTATTCACGCCTTCAAAGCCAGAGTTATCAATCCTGATGGCACTATCACGGAGATGGACAAAGAGGATGTTTTGGTGGGTGAAGATGAAGAATCCGGCTCCGAGTACAGTTATCTGGCTCTGGATGGAGCGGGAATTGGTAGTCAAATTGAATATTACTACATCAAAAGAATCAACCCAATTTATAAAGGTATTCGTCTTTTTATTGAGGGAAGATATCCGGTGATCAGGTTTGAACTGGATGTTGTCAGTCCTGGAAACCTATTTTTTGAAGGTAAAACTTATAATTCTGATTCCCTGGTGTTTAACAGGGATACCACCCTGGATGAAGAAAACAGAATTTACTTTGCTCTGGATAGTGTGGAAGGCATAGAAACTGAAGTGAATGCCTTTCGCAATGTAAACCTCGCACAAGCGGTATTCAAATTAGATCGCAATACTTACAACGGTCAGTCCGATATAACATCTTACAGTCATACCACACAAAATATCATCGATGCCATAAATCGAGAATATTCCAAAGCCGATGAAAAGGCCTTAAAAAAGATGGTGAAAGAAATTGAAGCGCTTGACTGGCCGGATTCTTTTAATCAGGCTCGCAAGATTGAGGACTACGTGAAGGAAAACTACCAGTTCATTCCTCGCAATTTGGAAGAAATTAACACCATAGAGGGCATTTACAGAAATAAGGCTTACGGATACTATGGAGGATTAAGGTTGTTCAGCAAATTGCTCAAGCATTATGAACTTCCATTTAAGGCAGTCTACACCTGTGATCGTTCTGATATGTTGGTAGATGAGGACTTTCAGGCTGGCATTTTCATGCAGGATTTAATCCTCCACCTCGACAATGAAAAAGAATATCTTGACTATACCGATGTGCGACTTCGCCTGGGATACATTGACCCTCTGAACAGGGCCAATAAGGGACTTTTTATGGAGGAGGTTGCAGTGGGTGACCAGGTAGTAGGCTTGGGTGAGGTAAAGTATATTGAACCCAAACCCGCTGAATTCACTACAGACTCCATTGTGGCCAGCATCGAATTTGATCAGCAAATAGAAAACAGTAGTTTTTCCTTTAAACGGGTGCTAACCGGATATAGCGCCAGCTACTATCAAGCACTTTTTGACCTTATCATTGAAGATAATGACTTAGATGATTTCCGCTCATCCTTGATTACCTACATCAATGAGGAAAGCGAGCTGAGTGATCTGGACGTGAGTCACACTTCTGCCAGAGACATAGGCTATAAGCCGCTTGTAGCTACCGGAAAACTTACGGGCGGGGGCTTTATTGAGAAAGTTGGTCCAAATTTTATTCTCAATGTGGGGATGCTTATTGGCCCCCAGGTAGAAATGTACCAGAAGCAGGATGAAAGAACTATGGATATCCAGAGTGCTTATGCACGTACTTATCATCGACGCATTCGTTTTAAAATTCCGGAGGGCTATGAGGTCGCTGGACTGGAAAAAACCATCATTGATGAAGAAATGGAATACAATGGCAGGGTCTCCGCTGCTTTTCACTCAAACTACCAGGTCGAAGGTCAGGAGGTGATCATTGACATAGTAGAGTTTTATGAATTACCCGTTTATCCCAGGGAGCTATTCCAAGAATTTAAGACTGTAATTAACGCCGCTGCGGATTTCAACAAAGTTTCTTTATTGCTGAAGAAAACCTAGTATTCATCCAGACCAACCCTCTCTATCCAGGCTGCGGTACTGAATAGCCTCCGCCACATGATGTGAACAAATTTCAGGGTTTTCATCTAAATCAGCGATGGTGCGGGCTACTTTTAGAATGCGGTCATACGCCCGGGCTGAGAGTTTCAGTTTATCAATCGCATGCTTGAGCAACGACCTGCCGTCAGCATCTATCTGACAAACTTCTCGCAAGGTTGAGCTATCCATTTGGGCATTGCAGTACACCCCTTCCCTATGCTTGAATCTTTCGGTTTGATACGCTCTTGCATGAATAACTCTCTTGCAGATATCCTTACTGCTTTCCTCCGTCTTAGCAGAAGACATTTGCTCAAAGCTTACCGGCGTTACCTCAACATGCAGGTCAATCCGATCCAACAAGGGCCCTGAAATCTTATTGAGATACTTCTGTACTATGCCAGGAGAACATACACAGTCTTTTTCAGGGTGGTTGAAAAAGCCACATGGACAAGGGTTCATGGAGGCTACTAACATGAAGGAAGTAGGGTATTCTACTGTAAACCTCGCGCGACTAATAATTACCTGTCTATCCTCCATAGGTTGACGCATTACTTCGAGCACAGCTCGCTTAAATTCTGGCAGTTCGTCCAGAAATAGTATCCCATTATGAGCCAGCGAAATCTCTCCGGGTTGAGGGAAACCTCCGCCACCGACTAAAGCCACATCAGAAATGGAGTGATGAGGATTGCGAAAAGGACGTTGAGCCATAAGGCCAGAATGAGTACCCAGCTTTCCTGCCACCGAGTGAATTTTAGTGGTTTCCAGGGCCTCATTTAAGGTCATGGGTGGAAGAATACCCGGCATGCGCTTGGCCAGCATAGTTTTACCGGATCCCGGTGGTCCGATAAGGATGGCATTATGGCCTCCGGAAGCGGCAATTTCCAGGGCGCGCTTGATACTCTCCTGCCCTTTTACCTGATCAAAGTCAAGACTTGGGTTCTCAAATTGCTGCTGAAAAACCTTGCGTGTATCCACTATCACCTGCTCTAGCGGTTCTCCCCCGTCTAAAAACTCTACTACTCCCTCCAGGTTATCTGCAGCATATACTGCCAGTTCATCCACAATTGCGGCTTCTGTGGCATTTTGTCTGGGAATGATCAAGCCCTTAAACCCTTCCTTTCTGGCTTGAATGGCAATGGGCAAGGCCCCCTTTATCGGTTGCAATCCTCCGTCTAGCGAAAGCTCACCCATAATGATATACTCGCCCAGCGCTTTGAGCACTCTTTGCTCTGACGCACAAATGATCCCCAAGGCCAAAGGAAGATCGTAAGCTGAGCCTTCCTTTCGCACGTCTGCCGGAGCCATATTAATAGTAATTCGCTTGCCCGGCCATTTAAAGCCATTATTCTTGAGAGCGGCCGTTATACGGTGTTGGCTTTCTTTAATGGCGTTGTCTGGCAATCCTACCAGATTAAAATTAACTCCACGGTCAACATTTACTTCAATAGTAATTAAGGAGGCATCTACGCCAAAGAGCGCACTGCCAAATGTTTTTACCAGCATAGGTTTTAGTTTTCTATCTATAAGTTACGGAAAACTTAGGCTGAATTACTGTTTAAAAGCTTTAGTAATTCAGGAAAAATTGGCCTATCTTAATATCTATATTTGCCAACTATCTAAAATTTTAACAAAGCCTTTTTTGGATTATGAGTGATGATAAAAGTGCAAAACTGAAAGCCCTTAAACTAACCATGGACAAACTGGATAAAACCTATGGTAAAGGGGCGGTAATGCGCATGGGTGACAGTGCCGTGGAAAAAGTGGAAGTGATTCCTTCGGGTTCTCTGGGTTTGGATGTTGCCCTCGGTGTGGGAGGATATCCTAAAGGCAGGATTGTGGAGATTTATGGACCCGAATCTTCAGGTAAAACTACGCTTACCTTACATGCCATTGCAGAGGTTCAGAAACAAGGTGGTATTGCCGCCTTTATTGATGCAGAACATGCTTTTGATCGCATCTATGCCGAAAACCTTGGCATTAATACCGAAGAACTGATCATTTCTCAACCAGATAATGGTGAACAGGCTCTTGAAATTGCAGATAACCTTATTCGCTCCGGTGCAATTGATTTGCTGGTTATTGACTCAGTAGCTGCCTTAACGCCCAAAAGTGAAATTGAAGGCGAGATGGGCGACAGTAAAATGGGTTTACAAGCTCGTCTTATGTCTCAGGCACTCCGAAAATTAACCGGAACTATCAGCAAAACCCACTGTTGCTGTATCTTCATTAATCAGTTGAGAGAAAAGATTGGTGTAATGTTTGGAAATCCGGAGACTACGACCGGTGGAAATGCACTGAAATTCTACTCTTCCGTGCGACTGGACATCCGCAGAACCTCACAAATTAAAGATACTGATGGTGCCATAGGCAACCGTGCCCGGGTGAAGGTGATCAAAAACAAAGTAGCACCTCCTTTCCGCCAGGCTGAATTTGACATTATGTTTGGCGAAGGTATCAGCAAGATGGGAGAAGTAATTGACCTGGGAGTAGAACATGAAATCGTAAAGAAATCGGGCTCTTGGTTCAGTTATGGAGACACTAAGCTCGGTCAAGGCCGTGATGCGGTAAGGCAGTTGCTCATTGACAATCCCGAATTGGCGGAAGAGATTGAAGCCAAGATCAGGGCCGCTATTGCAGGCTAAGCCATGGTTCTTCCTGAGTTCGGGCATTAATAATTTTTCTTATGAGATACTTATTGGGCTTAGCTTTACTCTTGTCTGCCCTCTCTTGTGATAATGACCCTGAAATTACAGATGCCGGAGAAACGGAAGCGGGCGAATCTATGCCGACCACCGTACCTGGTCAAATCGCCGGATCACTGCACCCTCTGGATTCCATCAGCCTACTTATAGACAAGGAACCGGGCATAGCTAAACACCTGTTGGAAAGGGCGCGTTTAAATCTCATTTACCAAGACATTAACGGAGCTCGGGAGGATATCAACCGGGTAATACAGTTAGACAGCAACTCCGCAGTACTTCATGAGTTAAAAGGTGAGTTGCACTATATGACTAACCAAACTCGAATGGCTAAGGAGGAATGGGAGAAGTGCCTGGCGCTTGATCCTGACAATTCCATCTGCATCATGAGTCTGGTGGAATTGCTCATTGCGGTGAGAGATTTTGATCGTGCTTTTAAACTGGTAAATCATCAGCTTGAATTGGATGAGACCGATGCTCAGGCATACTTTGCTAAAGGGATAATTGTAAGAGATAAGTTTCAGGACACAGCACTCGCTTTACAGTATTTCCAAAATGCCATGGACCTGGATCAGGATTATTATGAAGCTATTGATATGATGGCGGTTACCTTAACCGAAATGAAAGATACCCTGGCCAGATTCTATTACGATAGACTGTTAAAATTGAATCCCAACGATGCCAATACCTATTTTAAATTAGGCGTTTATTATATGGGTTTAGGAAATATTAACCGTGCCCTGGAATCTTATACCAGGGCTTTACAGCTTAATCCACGTGATGCCGACAGTTATTACAATCTGGCCTTTATGTATGTGGAATTAAAGGAGTATGATCAGGCCAGAGAGAACTTCACCAAGGCCATCAGGTTTCAGGAAAGAAACTACAAAGCGCACTATGGAAGGGGATTTACCTTTGAAGTGGTGGGTGACATTGCCAACGCCCGCAAAGACTATGAAAAGGCACTGGAGATTCTTCCCATTTATAAGCCCGCAGGTGAGGCCTTGGCACGACTAAATCAACAAAACGCTCAATAAGAATTAACTTGAATTGGATCGAAGAGGAACATTTAAAGTTTTACAATAATCTGGCCAAGCTAGATCCTGTGCAAAGAAGTTCAGCGGCCCTTGATCATGTGGCTAATCTGCTGCAAGGCAATCAAACTCTGGACGGTCTCAAGGCGATTGAATCCATCCTTACTTACTGGAAACTGAATCTTCAACGACCTGAGGATGAGGAGAGAGCCAATACCCTCTTTTATCACCTATACGATAGAATGAATCTGCCTGAAAAGGCGAAAATGTTCCGGCAAAAGAGCCATTAACAAGCGGAGATTCAGAATAACTATTTTGTGGATTTGCGAGTTGTTTCTTCCACCCAATCCCACATCTCTTCCGGAAGATCTGAAAGGAAGTTCATTTGTCCGGCACCTAACAACCACTCTCCACCGTCAATAGTGACCACTTCGCCATTCATATAATCCGCAAAATCCGAAACCAGATAAGCAGCCAGGTTGGCTAACTCCTGTCGCTCTCCAGATCGCTTAAGTGGTATCTGTTTTTCCAAATTAAGGCGTTCGGATATATCACCGGGAAGAATACGGCTCCAGGCTCCCTCTGTTGGGAAAGGGCCGGGTGCAATGGCATTAAACCTTATGCCATGTCGGGCCCATTCTACCGCTAATGACCTGGTCATGGCAACCACACCAGCCTTAGCCATCGCCGATGGAACAACAAATGCTGAACCGGTTCGGGCATAAGTGGTTACAATACTCAGCACAACTTTCGACTGCTGCTTATGTTTAATCCAGTGCTTACCAAATGCGAGGGTGCAATTTTTTGATCCTTTAAGCACAATGTCGATCACGGCATCAAAAGCTCCGGGAGAAAGTCTTTCAGACGGACTAATAAAGTTCCCCGCGGCATTGTTCAGCAATACATCCACCTTTCCAAATTTTTCCAAAATCTTGGCCAGGAATTCTTCAACCTGCAAATAATCACGTACATCACAGACCACGGGAAGTATATCGCCAGAATATTTAGCGCTCAGATCTTCAGCAGCCTTTTCTATCACTTCCTGCCTACGTCCACAAATAGCCAAACTGGCTCCAAGCTCCAGGAAGTACTCACCCATTGATCGGCCAAGACCGGTTCCTCCACCAGTAATGGCTATAACTTTTCCTGCCAGTGCATCATCTCTCAACATTCCTTTGGTATAAGCTTTCTCCATATACTTACTTTTGGCCTCGCTATTATTTAGAAGCAAACCGCCAAAATATGGAAAAGACCCTAAAGGCAGCCCCCTCCGTTCAAAAGATAGATCACCCACTGGTAGCGCATGAGGATGTGCGTATTGACCCCTACTACTGGTTAAACCAACGTGAAAATGAGCAGGTTATCCAATATTTAAAGGATGAAAATGCCTGGTTGGAGGCTGGTATGGCGCACACTAAAAATTTTCAGGAGAATCTTTTTCAAGAAATAAAATCCCGAATAAAGGAAGACGATAGCTCCGTACCCTACTTTAAAAATGGATACTGGTACTATGTAAAATTCGAAACCGGAAAGGAACATCCCGTTTACTGCAGAAAAAAGGAACGCCTGACAGCGGATGAAGAGATCATGCTAGACGCCAACACCGAGGCAGAGTTGCACAAGTATTATCAAATTGGTGGACTCAGTGTAAGTCCGGATAACCGTTGGTTGGCCTATGGAGAAGACACCTTGAGCAGAAGGCTTTACAGCATTAGAATTAAGAATCTGGTTACCGGAGAAGTATTACCTGATCTCCTACCCGATACTACCGGTGGTGTGGCCTGGGCTAATGACAATACGACCTTCTTTTACACGATAAAAGATAAAACGCTGCGTCCTTCAAAAGTCATGAAGCACCGGCTAAATGATCCCTCCACGCAGGATGAAGAAGTATATTCAGAAAATGACCTATCGTTCACCTGCCATGCCTACAGAAGTAAATCAGGTTCCTTTTTAATGATAGGTTGTGGCAGCTCGGTGAGCAATGAATACCATTATCTGGACGCCAATACTCCTGATGAATCTTTTAAAGTAATAGAACCCCGTCAAAGGGATTTGGAGTACTCGGTAGCACATTACGGAGATCACTGGTACATCCACACCAATTCAGATGGCGCCATAAATTTCAAACTGATGAAAGCTCCGCTGGATCATCCAGATAAAGCACATTGGCAAGAGTTGATAGGGCATCGCAAGCATGTGTTGCTGGAAGATGTTGAAATATTTAAAGAATTTCTAGTTACTGAAGAACGAGAACGAGGCCTTACCAGAATTCACATTCAACCCTGGTCTGGTGAGCCAGGTCATCAAATTTCATTTCCTGAAGAAACCTATACTGCCGGTATCGGTAATAATCCTGAATTTGACAGCTATACCCTCCGCTACAGCTACTCATCGCTAACCACCCCCGCATCCGTATTGGATTACGACATGCATACGCGTGAAAGCAAATTGATGAAAAGGCAGGAAGTCGTGGGAGGGCATGATCCTGATAAATATCACGCGGAAAGAATTTGGGCTAAGGCAAAAGATGGCAAAGAGATTCCCGTGTCTCTCGTTTATCGCAAAGACCTACGAAAAAATGATGGTAATCCGCTGTTGCTTTATGGTTACGGCTCATACGGCTACACGGTAGATGCTGGTTTTTCATCCGTAAGGCTGAGTTTGCTGGATAGAGGATTTGTGTATGCCATAGCTCATATCCGGGGAGGGCAATATTTGGGAAGAGAATGGTATGAAGACGGAAAAATGCTGAGAAAAAAGAATAGTTTCTCGGATTTTATTGCCTGCGCTGAAGCTTTGATTGACTTAAAGTATGCGGCAAAGGAACATCTTTATGCCATGGGTGGTAGCGCTGGTGGCTTGTTGATGGGAGTGGTGGTGAACTGGCGTCCGGATCTTTTTAAGGGAGTGATTGCTGCAGTTCCGTTCGTAGATGTAGTTACAACCATGTTAGATGAAAGCATCCCGCTAACCACCGGAGAATATGATGAATGGGGAAACCCGAACGATCCCGAGTTCTATCATTACATCAAGTCCTATTCTCCCTATGACAACCTCAAAGAGCAGGACTATCCGGCTATGTTGGTTACCACCGGTTTGCACGACAGCCAGGTGCAATATTGGGAACCCGCTAAATGGGTAGCCCGACTCCGGGAACTCAAAACCACCAATAAGCCCCTTTACCTACACTGCAATATGGAAACAGGCCATGGTGGGGCCTCAGGAAGGTTTGAAGCCCTCAGAGAAACCGCCATGGAATATGCTTTCTTGCTTGATTTGGAAGGCATAAAATCTTGATTGCTCCACACCAAATCAGGATATTCCAAATATTAGGCATCAAATAGACGGAATTAACTTGTGTTTGTTGCTGGTTTGGGCAGGAAGGAAATGGTTTTCAAGCCTGATTCTGGAAACTATTTCTGAGCGTACTTTCTCGCATAAAGCCTTACTCAGCCCGGCAAAGCAAGGTTGGAGACTTGTCGGGAAGGAATTTTAGTCACTCTTAAAATGCTCGGTAAAGAAAAGGGCTTCTTTCATTTCAAGAATAGACTGGCTCAAAAATTATGGCTTGATTCGTGTTAAGCTTGTAGCGAAATTGATTTTGGGGAGGGGGGCGTGCCCCCGGCCACGACTGCAACACATTTTGAAGGGCGCTGCTTAAGAATTGGGATTTGGGAGCCTGAATTTTATGAAGTACGTACAAACCCCAGTATTCTCACATACCTGCTGGCTCACTGAAGCCTCTTCATTTAGACATAACAGACAGCCCAACCAACCCTCCTTCACCGGTCTTTGGTCTCCTGTTAAAATACCAAGCAGATTAATTGACCCAATCAAAGCTTGGAACCTCTGCATTTCCTTAGGAATACACCACAAGAGTACAGCATTGATTTGCTTTGGCCTACGGTTAAATGAATCTCAAGTAGGGTATTCTGGTATCTGGGCTACACCCCATCCGTTCTGCCCATAAAATTGCAAAAGGCTGTAAATAAAGCCTTTGTCAATGATAGCGAGAGAGGAATTCGAAGAATGGGCATTAAAGCACCGATAGCAAATTTTCGGTAGGTCTGCCAATCACCGCTTTATCGCCATTCACCAATATTGGGCGCTCCATTAAACGCGGGTGTTCTATCATGGTCAGCACCAATTCCTCCTCACTAAGCTCTTTATCTGCATATTCTTCCTTCCACAACTTTTCCTTTTTGCGGATTAGATCGGAAGCAGGCATACCCAGCTTATTCAAGACCTCATTTAGTTCCGCAGGAGTAAGTGGCTCCTTCATATACTCGACAATTTCAGGCACTATCTTCTGATCCATTAATAGTTGTAGGCCTTCCCGACTTTTAGAACATCTGGGGTTGTGATAATATCTCATTTAGTGATAAGTGATAAGTTTACATTGAACAAGAACACAATACTTTTCACCCTTAGTTTTTGCTTTTAGTTATAACTATCGACTCTCTCCTGCCTCCATCTCCTTACTCTGACCTTCCTGCATGAGGTAGGATTTAATAAAGTCATCCAGGTCGCCATCCAGTACATCATCTACATTGCTGGTTTCATGTGAGGTACGCACGTCTTTCACCAGTTTGTAAGGATGTAGCACATAGTTCCTAATCTGTGAACCCCATTCTATTTTCTTTTTACCTGCCTCTATTTCTGCGCGAGCCTGGTTCTTGGCCTCCATCTCCATTTCATACAATTGAGATTTTAGAAGCTGAATAGCTTTTTCTTTGTTCTGGAGCTGTGAGCGACTTTCGGTATTTTCTATAATAATTCCAGAAGGCTTGTGCTTCAATCGCACACCGGTCTCTACTTTATTTACATTCTGACCCCCGGCACCGCCACTTCTAAAAGTATCCCAATCAATATCCGCCTGATTCACCTCAATACTAATTGAATCATCCACGAGTGGGTATACATACACCGAAGCAAAGGAAGTATGTCTTTTCGCATTGCTGTCGAAGGGTGAAATACGCACCAGCCGGTGCACGCCATTTTCTCCCTTGAGATAACCAAAAGCATAATCACCATCAATTTCCAATGTAACAGTCTTTATGCCCGCCACATCCCCATCCTGATAGTTCAGCTCTCGTACCTTAAAGTTATTGCGCTCGGCATATCGCAAGTACATACGCATCAGCATGGAGGCCCAGTCGCAACTTTCCGTACCACCAGCACCAGCAGTAATTTGTAACACCGCGCTCAGCTGATCTTCTTCTCCGGAAAGCATATTTCGAAATTCAAGCTCTTCAACAATCTTAAATAGCTTGTTGTACATAGCTTTAACCTCCTCGGCAGACATCTCACCCAACTCATGGAATTCCATGGCCAGGTTTAGCTCCTCCTTCTGATTCTCTGCTTCTTCATATCGCTCTACCCAGAATTTTAATCCACGAATTCTTTTCATCACGGATTCGGCCTGGGCGTGATCATTCCAAAAGTCAGGATCGGCAGTTTTCTCCTCCTGGTTTCTTATCTGAATTTTCTTCGCTTCAATGTCAAAGGTACCCCCTTAGCGCATCCAGGCGCCCATCCAACTCTTGAATCTGTTCCAATGTTATCATAGCTGGCAAAAGTAATTCATCCTCTGTTAGTGACCTCGGAAACATCATTACAATCATTTGAATAAAAAAAGTACTGTTAACTCTCTTGTTTATACTTTTGCAAACTCAAATTCAAGATCGCTCTCATGACAGAATTCGACGTAGTTGTAATCGGCTCCGGACCCGGAGGATATGTAGCCGCAATTCGTACCGCTCAACTGGGTATGAAAACCGCATTGATCGAAAAGTACCCTTCCCTGGGTGGTACTTGCTTAAATGTAGGCTGCATTCCATCTAAAGCACTCCTGGATTCTTCAGAACATTATCACAATGCCATAGAGAGGTTTAAGGATCATGGAATAGAAATTGATTCTCCCAAAGTCAATTTTGAGCAGATGATCAATCGCAAGCAAGGGGTGGTTGACCAGACAGTTGACGGAGTTAATTACCTCATGAAGAAAAACAAAATTGAGGTCTTTGAAGGAGTGGGTTCATTTGAAGATGATCACACCCTTGTTATCAGCGGAGAGAAAGAAGAAAAAATAAAGGGCAAAAACATCATTATCGCTACAGGTAGCAAACCCACCGAATTGCCTTTTGCCAAATTTGATAAGAAGCGCATCATATCCAGTACGGAAGCCCTTTCCTTAAAAGAAATACCCAAAAAACTGCTGATCATTGGTGGTGGAATCATCGGCTTGGAATTAGGTAGCGTTTACCGCAGATTGGGAACCGAAGTAGAAGTAGTTGAATACCTGGATCGCATCATCCCTAGCTTTGATGGTGCCATGAGTAAAGAATTGCTCAAGTCTCTCAAAAAATTAGGGATTAAATTTCACCTCAGTCATAAGGTGACCAAGGTTAACCGGCAAAATGATTCTGTAAGCATAGAGGCAGAAGACAAAAAAGGAAACCAGGTAAGCTTTGAGGGAGATTATTGTCTAGTGTCAGTAGGACGAAGCCCTTATACAGAAGGTCTTAACTTAAAGAAAGCCGGGATAAAAACCGATGATAAGGGAAGAATAGAGGTAAACCAGAACTTACAAACGGCCCAATCACACATCTATGCAATCGGTGATGTGGTAAAGGGTGCAATGCTTGCCCATAAAGCCAGCGAAGAAGGGGTGTTAGTAGCAGAATTTATCGCCGGTCAAAAGCCTCATATCAACTACAATCTTATTCCAGGAGTCGTATACACCTGGCCCGAAGTGGCCATGGTAGGAAAAACTGAGGAACAACTAAAAGAGGAAGGCCGCGCCATAAAAACGGGTCAATTCCCTATGAGGGCATTGGGCAGGGCGCGTGCCAGCATGGACATCGAGGGAACAGTGAAAATTATAGCTGATAAAGAAACTGATGAAATACTGGGCGTGCATATGATTGGCCCACGCACGGCTGACCTGATTGCTGAGGCGGTAGTTGCAATGGAATACCGAGCCTCGGCCGAAGATATTGCCCGAATGAGTCATGCTCATCCTACCTATGCTGAAGCAGTAAAAGAAGCAGCGCTGGCTGCAACAGAAAACCGCCCCTTACATCTCTGATTTCATTATATTTACAGATTGATTGAAACGCTCTGTAAATCCTTTTGAATACTCTAAAATCTCTGATTAGCGGAATTTTCTACATTAAGTGGGCAAGTTTATTCTTGGAATTTCCCCTCAGCGGAAGTGGTATGTCCTGGCCTGAATTTAAGGCTGGACTTGGGATGGGATCGATAGGATATCCCTACTCCACAAAACTCTTAAGTATAAGGCTTTCAGCTGGTCTGCTAGTTTTTGTTATAGCCCTGGTAGTGATATCAGTCGGTCTTGGCATTTGGTTTTATATGCAGTCTCGCAGAAAACAAAAAGAGAGTCGCGCGCTTTATCGCAAACAACAAAACGAACTGCAGGATTTACAACTGCAGGTTTTACTCTTGCAGGATAGTGAGGCCGGGTTTCGCAGCTTTATGGAGCACAGCGGTTTCCCAATTTGGTTGGTTGATCGCAAGGGGATTTTACAGAAACAGAACAAACATTTCCGCAAAGAGTATCTGGAGCTCTTCAACAAAGAATCAGAAATTGATCTCACTAACTTAATTGAAGATCTGGACAGCTTTGACATAGGAAAAGCCAAGGATCAATTTCATAAGGCCTTCCAGGGAGAAGAAGCTTACTTTAAAATCCGACATAATCATCGCATTCTTGAAATAAATCTCAATCCCCTGCGAGATCATAAGTCCAAAGAGATAATAGGCGCAGCAGGCTTCTTTTTGGACATTACCGAAAGAGTTGAGGCAGATGAAATTATTCGACTATCACGAGAACGCCTCAAATTGTCACTGGAGAATTCTCGCCAGGGTATGTTTGATTGGGATCTTGATCGTGACGAATTGTATGTCAATGAAACCTTCTCAAAACTTCATTGTTATGAGTTGGATGAGATAGGTGACCCCTACAAGTTTTGGTTAAAACATATCCAGGATGAATACCGGAATGCCTTCATAAAATTTATGGAGGAGGCGAAGTCTGCAGATATTGACGAGACAAAAAACTTTGAATATCAATGTGTTGACAGAGATGGCAATATCATGTGGATGCGCCTTAGAGGCAAGGTGGTCGCTGATGATAAAGATAACCATCGCAGACTTATAGGTACCATAACCGATATCTCTCTGAGGAAGGAGCATGAGTTGAAATTAAGGCAGGCTCAGGAAAAAGTAGTGGAAAGTGAAAGTCGCCTAAAAACGATGATTGAAAACTTGCCAGTAGGTGCCGTTTTGGTGCAGCATGATACCTTATACCTGAATAAAAAGGCTACGGAAATTACGGGCTATGAACCTGATGAAATTACCCGCATAGAGGATTGGATTGAAATTCAGAGCAAGGAGAGCAACGTAGTTGATATATCCG
Source organism: Owenweeksia sp. (assembly GCA_965229445.1). Lineage (GTDB taxonomy): Bacteria > Bacteroidota > Bacteroidia > Flavobacteriales > Schleiferiaceae > Owenweeksia. The sequence goes on along the minus strand of OZ245876.1, from coordinate 626,075 downwards.
GACAATATCAGGAGATTCTGAAGCAGAAGTACGCTGAAGACGTGTTATTTCCAGTTTACAGAAAAGATGGCGAGCGCAGGATCATAAGTTTTGGATTTTATGATTTTGGTGAAGGAACGGTCTGGACATTAAATGATGTTACCGAAAAGCGGCGCTCGGATAAAATTATTATGCGCAATGAACAGCTCATTCGCGATCTATATAAAGTCTCATCAGATCGGGATACCTCTCTCGCTGAAAAAATTAAACGTATCCTACAGCTGGGATGTGAAAGGTTCCATTTAACCTATGGAATTTTATCTGAGGTAAACCAGGAAGAAAAGAAGTACAAGATCATTGGGCACTACCCCGCACAACAAAAATTACCTACCCAGGGTAAAGGCCTGGAAATTGATCTCGATCTTACCTTTAGTTCCCTAGTAGTAGAAAGTGGAAACGCCATAGCCATCGAAGATGTCAACATTGATTATGCTGACCACAAGGCAAAAAGCCATCTGCCCTTAAAAGCATATATCTGCGCCCCGGTCATGGTTCAAGGGCAACTTTACGGCACCTTAAACTTTTCTAGCGAAGAAGCCTATCCGTTTGAATTTACCGAAGGGGATATTGATCTGGTAAATCTGATTGCCCAATATGTAGGCAGTGAATTGGAGAGTAAAATCAACCATGAACAAATTATTGAGGCCAAGGATATGGCGGAGCATGCGGCAAGCGCCAAGAGTGATTTCCTGGCTACCATGAGTCATGAAATTCGCACTCCCATGAATGGTGTGATTGGCATGACCAGTCTTTTACTCCAGACCAAGCTATCCGAAGAACAGCTTGATTATGTTAACACCATACGGCTGAGCGGCGATGCGCTCCTTTCCGTAATTAATGACATTCTTGATTTCAGCAAAATAGAAGCTGGTAATATGACTTTGGAAGAATTTCCATTCGAGATCAACCAGTGTGTGGAAGAGGCGGTAGAACTCATTGCGCCACGGATGACCGGAAGAGAAGTTGAATTACTCTACTTTGTGGATTCCTCTATTCCAGCCATTGTCGCAGGAGATATTACCAGATTGCGTCAGGTTTTGCTCAACCTGGTGAGCAATGCCATTAAATTTACGACCGAAGGGGAAATAGTAGTTCGAGCAGAATTGAATAAACTGGAAGGGAAAAAAGCGGAGTTGATCTTCTCCGTTCGCGATACGGGCATAGGTATTTCGCCTGAGCAACAAACCAGGCTCTTTACCTCATTTTCTCAGGCAGACTCTTCTACCACAAGAAAGTACGGTGGCACGGGATTAGGTTTGGCCATTTGCAAACGTCTGGTGAACTTAATGGGTGGTGAAATATGGGTAGATAGTGAAGAAGGTGTTGGGTCAGACTTCCAATTTACTATTCAAACCGAGGTGGTGCGAATGGAAAAAGAAGAACATGCGGAAGAAAAGGCTACTTCAGAACTATTTGGTAAAAAAGCTTTAATAATCGATGATAATGAACGAAACTTAAAGATACTGCAAAAACAATTTAGACTTTGGGGGATTGACTCTCATCTCACCACTATACCCGAAGATGGAGTTGATCTGGCCATTGGGGGGAAATTTGATTTTGTGATTATTGATTTTGAAATGCCCAAGATGGATGGGCTGATGGCCACCAGGAAGATCAGAGAACACCGCTCTGTTGATGAATTGCCCATCATACTGCTAAGCTCAGCGTACCCGGATCTGGATGATGATGAGAAATCCAGGCTTTTCTCGGCCTACTTCATGAAACCAACCAAGCACAGCCTGCTTCAAAAAGTATTGATAAGAATTCTCAGCACTCAGAATTTTGAAACGGACCGTTCTACAGATAAAGAAGAAAAGCTGAAACTCGCCGAGAAATATCCCCTTAAAATTCTCCTGGCGGAAGACAATGCAGTGAATCAAAAGCTGGCCCTGTTAACCCTTGATAAGATGGGATATCAGGCAGATTCTGTAGCAAATGGTCTTGAAGTATTAGAATCTGTTAGCCGACAAAAGTACGACGTGATTTTCATGGACGTACAGATGCCGGAAATGGACGGTGTGGAAGCCACGCACAAAATCCATCAGAAATATCCCAATTCTTCACCGGCAATAGTTGCTATGACTGCAAACGCCATGGAAGGTGATCGCGAAAAATTTCTCGATGAAGGAATGGATGAATACCTAAGCAAGCCGATTAGCGCGGATGCTATTGAAATGGTACTCATTAAAATTGGCGCCAAAAAACACTCCAAAAAGTGAGTCGTTACCGACTTAAGCTACCTCAGACCGACGAAAGTGAACTGAAGAATCGACTCATCCGCACCTGTGGAGCCTCTGAATATGGCTTATTCCTGGACTCGCATGACCACTCTGATCGGTACTCTAAATACAAGTGGCTAGCCGCGTATGATTCAATAGCAAGCATTTCGACTTCTCGCGACAGTTTAGATCATTTGGTGACTTTTCAAAGTCAACACCGAGACTGGATGCTTGGTCATATCAGCTTTGAATTAAAAAATGAACTTGAAGACCTTCAAAGCCAGCATCCAGATCAACTTGGATTTCCCAATATCGGCTTCTTCGTTCCTAAATACCTCATCTATCACAATGGCGGTGAAATTATTTTGGAAACCCGTGAAAAGATCTCCATAAAAGAATTCCTCAGTAAACTATCCGCACCATTTACCCGCACTGATGCTGCGGATCAAAGCATAGAACTATCCTGCCTAACCACCGAAGAGGAGTATCAGAAAACTGTAGAGGAATTAACGCGTGAATTACAGCTGGGAAACATTTATGAAATTAATTACTGCATTGAATTTGCCGCTCGTAAAAAAATAAAGAACCCGGCAGTGGCCTTTCTGGAACTCAACACGCACACCGAGGCCCCGTTCACCGGCTTTTACAAATTACAGGATAAATACCTGCTCTGTGCATCGCCAGAAAGGTATCTGCAACGAGCCGGATCCAATTTGATTTCACAACCCATGAAAGGTACGGCACGGCGCGACCGGCATCCGAAAAAGGATCAGGATCTTAAAATTCAACTAACTACCAATGAGAAGGAACGCAGTGAAAATGTTATGATTACTGATTTGGTGCGAAATGATCTCAGTAAAATTGCCAGGAAAGGAAGTGTTAAGGTAGACGAACTATTTGCAGTGTTTACCTACAAAAGTGTACACCAGATGCTGTCTACCATAAGTTGTAAACTGAAGGAATCTGAAAGTCTGAAGGAAATTCTGCAAGCTACATTTCCCATGGGAAGCATGACCGGAGCACCTAAAATAAGCGCACTCCGACTGATTGATCAATATGAAAAGTTCCAACGTGGCCTCTATGCTGGAAGTATTGGATATATTGATCCAGAGGGTGATTTTGACTTAAACGTTGTGATCCGAAGCCTTTTGTACAATGATTCCGTTCCCTACTTATCAGCCAGAGTAGGAAGTGCAATTACCATTCATAGTGAAGCGCAAAAGGAGTATGAGGAGTGTCTCTTAAAGGCTGAAAGTTTGTTAAAAGCCCTGAGAAAAGAGGGATTGTCAGCCAGCTGAACCCAAATCTCCAACTGACCTCAGTATTTTTGTTAGATCGTGAATCAGCTATTGCATCAAATTCAGCATTTTATGGCCCGGCACGAGTTGACGGCTGACCATCACTACCTTCTGGGCTGCTCAGGTGGCGTGGATAGTATGGTGATGGCTGATTTATTACTCCAACTAAAGCTATCATTTGCTTTAGTGCACTGCAACTTTCAGCTAAGAGGTGAGGAATCAAAACTGGATGAAAAATTTGTCGCTGATTTTGCTAACGCGAATAAGCTTCCGTTACACACCCGCCGATTTGAAACCAAGGAATATGCCAGGCAGAACAAGCTTTCTACACAATTAGCTGCAAGAGCATTGCGGTATGAGTATTTTGAACGTCTGCTGTCCGAAAATCCCAAGCGCAGGATGATTTTGGGTCATCATGCTGATGATTCTTTGGAAACTATCATAGTGAACCTGGGTCGAGGCTGTGGATTGATGCCATTATCCGGTATAAACCCTGCCAGAGAATTATACTATCGTCCACTTTGGCTGACGCCCCGCAAGGAGATCCTGAACTACGCCAAACATCACAACATAGCATGGCGCGAAGACTGCAGCAACCATAGTGACGATTATCTCAGGAACCATATCAGACATCATGTGATCCCCCCTCTAAAAAAAGCTTTTAATGATTTGGATCAAAGCTTCTTAACTACCCTGCAAAACTCCAATAGCGATCGCGCTCTATTTGATTCACTAATAGAGGCCCGACTGAGATCGGTGATCCAAAAAAATGAAACTGAAGAGCGCTTTCCTTTAAACCATATCAACACTCATCCTCAAGAATTCTCTCTAATCTATCATTGGTTAAAAGATAAGGGCAACTTTGATATGCAGGCCATCGAGAAAACTATAAGACAGGGAGAATCGGGCAAGGTATTTGAAAGTGGAAAGGCCAAGCTCTTACTAGATCGGGAGTACCTTATTTTTAGAATTAATTCCATACCCGATGCAGCTTTATACCGCATTGAAGAAGGCGCCAGCTCAATTACTTCACCTTTAAGGATGAGTTTTGCGCTAAAAACCGGTATGAGGGATTTTAAAAGCCTAAATCAAATGCAGGCCTGTATGGATTACGATAAGCTTACTTTTCCATTAACTCTGCGCCATTGGCGAGAGGGCGACAAATTTGTTCCCCTGGGAATGAAGGGCAGTAAAAAATTGAGTGATTTCTTTGTTGACCACAAGTTAAGTAGGTTTGATAAAGAAGATCTTTGGCTGTTATGTTCGGGAGAAGAAATCTGCTGGGTAGTAGGATATAGAATGGATGACCGGTTTAAGCTCACAGATAAAACTAAAAACGTTTATTTTGCTCAAGTTATAACGAATGATGAGGACTAATAACTTTATAATATTTCTGATCTCCCTGCTGGCTTCGGGATTGATGTCTGCGCAAATCCTTGATCCGGTGGATTACACCACCAGTGTCAAAAAGATCAGCGAGAACCTGGTGGAAATCCAGGTTACGGCTACCATGGATGAAGGATGGCATATTTATTCGGTAAATACGTCAGAAGAGTCTATGGTTATTGGTACGGAGCTAAATGTTCCGGCCTCTCCGAATTATGAACTTATAGGCACTGTAAAAGAGCCGGTTCCTCATACAGAATACGATCCCAATTTTCAGGAGGAGCTGAGTTTTCATGGCGGATCTGTTACCTTTTCCCAACGTCTCAAAATTTTAAGTGATAAAGACTTTAGCCTTAAGGCAGAATTTGTTTATCAGACCTGCAATGACGAAATGTGCCTACCGCCGGAGTATGTGGATGTGGCGTACAACTTACAAGCTGCTACTGCGGTTCCGCCGGTGGATGTCAATTCGGAAGATTCACCCGATGATGAAGAAGAGGAAATATCTGCTGAGGATGTAGCTCCCGGTGTGGATGAGGAGAAGCTGAAAATTGATTATGCAGCTGGTGAACAGATGCGCGATAGTATGCTGGAGAATGAAGATTCTGAAGAAGCTGCCGAAACGGACTTTGTTGAAGATCAAGATGCCACTGCCTCTGTCAACATGTGGGCTATCTTTATCCTGAGTTTTCTGGGAGGTTTTGCCGCCTTGCTCACCCCATGTGTCTTCCCCATGATACCTTTAACCGTAAGCTTCTTTACCAAACAGAGTAAGAGTCGCGCTAAAGGAATTGCCAATGCCATGATCTACGGACTGGCCATCATTCTCCTCTACACCCTTATAGGGCTCCTGGTCACCAAAATTTTTGGCTCCGACGCGCTTAATGCCCTGTCTACCAACCCTTGGATGAACATTTTCTTTTTTCTCCTACTGGTAATATTTGCGATTAGCTTCTTTGGTGCATTTGAGATCACCCTTCCGTCCTCGTGGGTGAATAAATCAGACCAGGCAGCAGATAAAGGCGGTATAGTGGGGATCTTTTTTATGGCATTTACATTAGCCCTGGTAAGCTTTTCTTGTACCGGACCCATCATTGGCACCCTGCTGGTAGAAGCTGCCAGTGGTGGCTATCAGGGACCCTTGGTAGGTATGTTTGGTTTCTCCCTGGCTCTGGCCCTTCCTTTTACCCTGTTTGCCATGTTTCCAGGCTGGTTAAACTCGCTGCCACAGAGCGGTGGTTGGCTGAACTCAGTGAAGGTGGTGTTAGGCTTTGTTGAACTGGCCTTTGCTTTTAAATTTCTCAGTACCGCTGATTTAGTTTGGCAGGCCGGTTTGCTTAAACGCGAATGGTTTATTGCGATATGGATAGCAGTAGGTGTATTGATGACGCTTTATCTGCTCGGTGCTTACAAGATGCCACACGACAGTCCTTCAGATCGCATCTCCGTACCCAGGTTAATGCTTTCCTTCGTAACCCTATCCTTTGTGGTCTATCTGATTCCTGGTTTATGGGGAGCGCCATTAAAACTGATTAGTGGCTTTCCTCCACCTCAATTTTACAGTGAATCTCCCGGAGGGTTTGGAGGTACTGTGCAACAGGTGGTCTCCTCCGGGGAAGACATACCTGACGGGGCGGACCCGGAACACTGTCCTCATGAATTGCCTTGTTTCCATGATTATGATCGCGGCCTGGCCTATGCCAAAGAGGTGAATAAACCCATCATGCTCGATTTTACCGGCTGGGGTTGTGTGAATTGTAGAAAGATGGAAGAACAGGTGTGGAGCGACCCCAGGGTGCTGGAAATTTTGCGGGAAGACCTGGTAATAATCTCCCTCTATGTTGACGAACGTGAGGCACTTCCTGAGGAAGAAAAGTATGTTTCAGACATCACCGGTAAGGAAATAAAAACCATTGGCAATAAATGGAGTGACTTTCAAATCCGTCATTTTAGAGCTAATAGTCAACCACAGTATGTGATAATTGGTCACGACAATCTGAAGCCCTTAATTGAAAATACGGCTTATGATCCTGATATTGAAGCCTATATCGACTGGCTGAAACGAGGGATCGCAAAATTCGAGCAAAGCAATTCTTAGCAGTATTAGCCAATAATTTGCTGGGTGGCTTCCTTGGTTTTAACCTTTTCAATTACTTGTTCAATCTTGCCTTGCTCGTCAATCACAAAGGTTTCGCGATATATTCCCATATACTCACGTCCCATAAACTTCTTCAATCCCCAAACCCCATAAGCCTCTATAAGCTCTTTCTCAGTATCTGCAATGAGGGTAAATGGCAAGTCATTTTTGGCAATAAAGTTTTGATGTCTCTTCTGTGAATCGGCACTTACGCCAATAACCTCATATCCTTGCTGCTGAAGTTCCGCATAATGATCTCGTAAATTACAAGCCTGAACGGTGCAACCAGGTGTGCTATCCTTGGGATAGAAGTAAAGAATCACCTTCTTTCCACGGTAATCACTTAGCTTTACCAGCTCGCCGTTCTGATCAAATGCCTCAAAATCAGGGGCCGTATCTCCGGCCTTTAGATGCGTCATGTTTAAAGTTTTCTATGTAACCAATTAAGCGCCTCAAAGTTGACAAAAAAAGAGAAAGTTGCTTATATCATTTCGGAATTGGAGCAGCTCTACCCCAAAGTACCTATCCCGCTCGATCATCACGATCCTTTTACACTATTGGTAGCCGTGGTTCTTTCAGCCCAATGCACTGATGAAAGGGTAAATAAAATCACACCACAATTATTTCAGGTCGCCGACAACCCATACGCCATGGCTAAAATGAGGGTCGAAGAAATTGCGGACATCATCAGACCCTGTGGCCTTACCCCTATGAAATCGAGAGGTATCTCCGAATTATCGAAAATAATCGTGGAAAAACACCAGGGTAGTGTGCCGGATAATTTCGAAGATTTGGAAGCCTTGCCGTCCGTAGGTCATAAAACTGCGTCGGTAGTTATGAGTCAGGCTTTCGGATACCCGGCATTTCCTGTAGACACCCATATACACCGACTGATGTATCGCTGGGGACTTAGCAATGGCAAATCTGTTACACAAACAGAATTAGATGCCAAAAGGCTTTTTCCCAAAGACAAATGGAATAAATTACACCTACAAATCATTTACTACGCCAGAGAATATTCGCCCGCCCGTGGTTGGAGTTTGGAGCGAGACCATATCTCAAGAAAGGTAGGCCGAAGGAGTTTGCTGAGAAAAACCTTTAAAAATCAGTTCCAATAGAGAACATAAACTGGGTGTCGAGTATAACACGATCTTCAATAGGCCAGGCCCAATCAAATCGCAAATAGTAACCAAATAATCTGGTTCGCAAACCAAAACCGTAGCTGTAAACCAATGGATCCTTTTGACTATCGAGCGTTACCACCACATTGGCCTGGTCAATAGTTGCCCCGTTAAAAATAACTCTGGTACTCAAGATGTTTTCACTACTCCACGGAGTGGGTCCATTCCATGCGGTGCCAACATCCGCAAATCCCACTACCTGAAAACTTTTTATAAAGTCACTGCGGATGGGTCTTCTAAATAAGTAGCTAAACATTGGCCAGCGCAGTTCTGAATTAAAAACCGCAAATGAATTGCCATTTCTAACATTCTGGTAAAAGCCCCGCATGTTAGTTACGAGTGTTTGAAAGATGTAGTTGTTTTCGGTAGCAAAAGGAGTAGTAGGTTCAAATTTAGGTGAAAACTGATTGTCTACGCCGCCCATAATATGGATCAATTTTTCCGGACCGAAGGAAGTACCACCCGCGAGGCGGTTGGCCCAAACTAAATTGCGATGGATAATGGTATAGCCCCTGGCGTCTATTCCAGCTGTATGCATCCCTGAGGGACTGGTATACAGATTTCTATAATACTCCGTAAAGGCTCGTAAGCGTAAGCCATCATAAAGGTTAATCCCTATTTTCCGTGTATTGTCGTAAACATAAGCAGCCCTTAACACCAGGTAATCCTGTTTAAAAGTGGGCTCGTTTAAAGAGTTTACATCCCTGGCCAGGCTGATGGTATTATCAATCCTGTAACCAATATCCCCTTTCACAGCTGCTACTGGGCTAAACGGCCACGAAGTTCTCAGCATGAACTGATTGGTGATAATTCGTGTGTAATTATTGAAATTACTGATAAGTACCTGGCTGTTACGGGTAAACAAATACTCTTTATCCAGGCGGTTTTTATAATCCCCTACCCCCACCAAATAGGTTGAGTTGGGTGTAAGTGAGGTACCGCTGAGTGGTTGAAAATTTGTGCGCATTCCGGCAATAATCCGATAATCATGCATCAGATCGATCGCGCCTACCTTAAACTGAATATTAAAGCCTGCGTTTAGCAGGTCACCGCTCACAAAACCCGTAAACCTTTGGTACTGCGGATTGTCAAACATATTATCAAAACGCACCGTAAAATCGTCTTTAAAGAAGCTTAGAAAATAATTCCGCTTAGGAGGTATTTCAAGCTCCATCTCTTCTGGTTTAACAGAAGTTGCTTGAGCAGGCAATATTTGGGTGATTTCTGAAGGACCTGGTGCTCTCCTTTCGCTAGGAGAAATCTGTTCATCCACCGATTCAAATTGATAATCATAAATATTTACTTCAAACTCCTGAGGATTGACTCCTGGGTAGTACAAAGGAATATCGGAGGATGTGCCACTAAATATTGTGTCGTTTAATTCCTTAAGGATCTCAATTTCCCGGTCTTTGGCTGATAATATTGGCTCAGTATTGAGATCATCCGGCCATAAATACTCCGTTTCATAAAGTCGATAACGGCCATCGCTATAGGTCAGATCCAGGTTAATGTCGCGATCCGGAAGGTAAGCGTGATCTAAAAGACTCATCCCATAGTCCGTAACATCATACTCCTTAAAGGAGTAATTATAATGTGTGATAGTATCTACATAGGCTATACTGCTGTCAATTTTTATGAGGTGACGATTTTGTACTCTATCATGATCGCTTAGAAAGGCGACGTATCCCGCGGCGTACTCCCTGGCCTTTATCTCATTGGTCTTATATGAATTAGTCACCCGTAACAGTATGGTAGTATCCTTTTCAGGTTCAGCCGCTTTCATGGCAAACAAATCATGACCTTTTGCATTAAATCGCGTCGCCTTATCGTTGACAATCAGGGTGTCATTTGGACGATTGGAACTCCAAATCACCCGGCGGTCATTCTGCACAAAGGTGGGATACAAATCATTATACATATCATCCGTTAGCTGCTCTACTTTGGTGTTGAGGATGGTATAAATAAATATATCTGATTGGCCGTTCTTATGGGCAGAGATCAGGAAGCGTTTGCCATCTTTTGAATACTCGAATGACAACAGCTTGTCAAATTTGAAATAGGTCTTTTTCTGCCATTCTCTGTCCTCGGTATTGTAAAAACTAAGGTAAATCAAACCCTTTTCCTCGGTAAACATTGCCAGTATTTTGCTTTCGGGATGCCAGGCTAATAAGGGATAAGAATAATCTGCATTTTGCGCAATGCGATAACCTTTGGACATTAACTTCTTTCGCTTATCCTTCTCATAATCATACAGGTAAAGCTTATATCTTCCAAACTTTTGACTGACATAGCTGAGATATCGCCCATCATCGCTTACCGCCATCTGCGTAATGCGCTCTCCTTTTCTGGCCTTGAAGGCAGGCTTCTCCGGGTAAGCCTCCATAATTTCTTTGTCACGATATCTCTCCTGCAAGTAGTCTTTCCAGTCCTTCTCAATTTGTTCTAAATCTTTTCCAAGAATGTAAAGGAAGCCACTTTCTATGTTTCGGTTTACAATGGCCATATAAACCACATTCTTGATGACCTTTTCACCATAGGTATCGGCAATATAGCTCCACATCGAATGCCCGGCATACCTGGCATCTTCCCCTATGAGGGCATTGATGTTGCGGTATCGCTTATTCTTAAAGGCATCTCTAATTTTATTCTCAATGCTTGTCTCATCGGCATGGCCGATATAGGATATCAGGCCTTCAGTATACCATTCTGGTAAGTTTAGCAGGGCTGAATTTCTTATCGACTGCGAGAAGTTCCCATATATCATATTACTCAGCACAACCTCCGCCAAACCAGATCGCAAATCTTTGCGCAAATCCAGGAAATTACCGTTGAAGTGAAGAAATAATCTCCGTCCGCTGATTCGTGTTACGCCTCCGGTATTATAATCCTCTTCATCACTAGAATTGACGTTGCTCTGCTTGAGGTCCGATAAATTGTTGAACACCAGGATTTGTACTCTCTCATCAAGGGGAGCGTCGAGCATAGTCTCAATCTTCGGAAGCTCACTATAGGCCATACGCGCAACCTGTGCCGCCAATTCATCATTTCCCCGATAGAAGTATATATCAAATTGCTCAAAGCGATAAAAGACCCAATCGAACTCATTAAATTGAACCCGATTCTTACCAAACTCTTGCCTTAGGCCATAGTAAAACTGACCCGACAACGGCAGGCTGCCGAGTAGAAGCAGAAATATTATACCTAAGAAAGGTAAGGAGAGTAACTTTTGATTCACGCCTACGATATTGCCTTTAAAACCCGAAAAATAGCTATTCGTTTAACCACAGAAGGACGGGTTTAGTATAATTTCGATATTTGTTATCTAACGAAGATACTGATAAATGAAGCACATTACCCTGCTTTTTGTTGTTCTGATTCTCTTACCCGTTAAGCTTCTATCGCAAGTTGATTACCAACTTTACCGGGGCATTAACAAAGCTCAGGGTAGTTATGTTCCTTCAGAAACCGAGATTACATATGCTCCAATATTAGTAAATGGAGAGGTTCCCAAACCTGGGATAGCCAAGAATCGCGAGGAACTAAAAAAACTCAAAGCACTGATAAAACCCAAAACAAAAAGCGCCAAAAACGGTCAACGAGAAGCTACAGCTAATGCACCTACACCCATTGTTTTAGACAGCCTGGTGGGCAACAGCTACAACGGTAGTGTGCCCAATGACAATTCCTTCGCCATCAATCGCAATGGTATTATCGTTTCCGTTAAGAACACAAATATTTTAATTTATGACGCCAACACGGATCAGGTGTTGCTTGAAACAACCTTATTTCTTTTCTCCCGCGACCTGTTTATTAATGGTTCTAAATATGATCCACGCGTAATTTATGATCCAGAAGCGGATCGATTTATTATTGTTTTTCTCAACGGAACCGTGTTTGCTCAAAGCAAAGTAGTGGTTGCATTTGCCAAAGCTTCTGACCCAATGCAGGGCTTTAATCTGTATGCCCTGGACGGCAATCCTCTCAACAACGATACCTGGAGTGATTATCCCCATATCACTCTGGGAAAGGAGGAGCTCTTCATCACCATGAACACTTTCTATAACGGGTCTACCAACAATAGTGGATATGTTGAATCAACGATAAGAATGGTAGACAAGCAAGCCGGCTATGATAGTTTACCATTGGCTGAGGCCTATTTCCATGACCTGAGTATCAACGGTAAAAACATGTTTAATTTCACCGGCATCGCTCCCGGAAGGGAGTTGTATGAAGGACCGGCATACTTTATGTCAGATCGCAATCTTGACCTGAGTAATGATAGTTTATTTCTCCTAAAAATTACTGGCCATTTAGACGATGATATCGATCCTCAACTTGATGTTAGACTGGTATATGCCAGTCAACCTTATGGGCTTCCGCCCGATGCCAGACAGTTAAACAACCATCGTTTTGATTGCAATGACACGCGAATTCAGGGAGGGTTCATACATAACAACGTAATTCAGTTTGTAGGCAACACCGTAAATACTTTTGGACAAAGTAGCTTTTATCATGGCGTATATGATCTCTTTAGAGATGGCGATACAGCCTTATTGAACATCATAGAATACGATAGTCTAGATTATGGTTATCCCAATATTAGTTATACGGGCAAATCAAAATACGAGCAGGAAGCAATAATCACCTTCAACCATTCCGGACCGTCGAGCTTTGCTGGTTTTTCTGCAATCTTTTATGACAATGATGGCAGCTATTCCGATGCTATTATGATCAGCAAGGGCAAAGGTTTTGTGGATATTATTTCGGATGGAACCGGCGACAATAAATATGAAAGATGGGGCGATTATACTGGCAGCCAACCTGATTATACCCAAGTAGGAAGAGTTTGGGCTAGTGGCTATAATACTACCAAAACAGGTCGCCCGGAAACTACTATGGCCCACCTGGTTAGCCCGCGCGCAGATGACCCTCCCATAGGCGATAACAGTGGTACCATTGTATCCGGGGGCGACCTTAGTGAAGGAGGTGTTGAAGAAATAACACTAGTTCCCAATCCGGCCAGAGAATATGTTAGCGTAAGTTTCTTTGTAGATAAGGATGACGAGTTAAGCTTTGATCTTTATTCTATGGGAGGTTTAAGAACCGGAGAAAGAACAGAGCTTTTAGAACAACCGGTAGTTAAAGGCAAAGTGGAGTTCACCTTCCAAATTAGCAAGCTGCGCGCAGGTGTCTATTATCTAATAGTAACCAACCGGGCAGGAGAAGTATTGCTGGAAGAAAAGATATTGAAAATCTAGTTTAGAGCAGACTTAGAATCTTTTGTTCTACCTCATCGGAATCCCAAATACTTTCAATATTCGGCATACGCATTACCTCCTGCATAATTCTGTCCTGCCTTTGCCCTTCTGCCAGAGCTTCACTATAAGGGATATGACTAAAAGTGACCATCGAGTATAAGGGAATCCATTTTTGAGGATGGAGATCATTAAATCTTGATTCAATCTTTTTTCGCAGCAAGAATTCAGGCTGACCAGTTAAATCTCGCATTTCCACAAAATTGCGCATGGCCAGATCGGCAATAGCATCCGCATCAGGTTTGCGAGACTTTTCAAAATTTGGCAGTATCACTGACCAGTCCTCATCATATTGATCAATCATGCTATTCAGAATACTACAATCTTCAAATCCACTATTCATTCCCTGACCATAAAATGGTACAATGCCATGGCTGGCATCTCCCAACAACAAAAATTTATTGTTCCGCGACCAGGGAAAACAACGTATTATGACCAAAGAAGAAGTTGGGTTATTATCCCAATCCTCATCAAAATCAGGCATTAAATCCAGTGCATCAGGAAACTGTTCATTAAAGAAGACCCTGGCCTCAACTTTAGTAGGTAGTTGAGCGAAGGAATATCGGCCCTCATGGGCCAGAAATAAAGTACAGGTAAAACTTCCATCGGGATTAGGAAGCGCGATGAGCATAAAATTGCCTCTAGGCCAAATATGCAAGGCTTCTTTCTCCAACCTAAAACCACCCTCATTCGTGGGTGGTATATTTAACTCTTTATACCCATGATCAATATACTGTTGAGAAAAAGTAAAGCGATCGGTTTTCTGCATCACGCCACGGATGGCACTAAAAACGCCATCCGTACCGAAGGTTAGATCCGATTTAACCCGGATTTTCCCTCCAGAATCGCCGTTTACATAGCTCACAATACCCTCCTCGAGATCAGCTTCTTCACATCGATGTTCAAAATTCACGCGTACATTCGGCATGGACTCGGCCTTATTCATCAATAGTTTGTTAAGGCCTGCCCTCGAAACAGAATAAATCGCTTCTCCGTCTTTTCCATAAGGTTGAAAACTCAGCTCACCATCGATACTGTGCATCACACGACGATGCATGGGAATAGCCATAGACTCTACTTCCTCTTTTACACCTATTCCTTCCAAAGCTTTCCATCCCCGATTACTCAGAGCGAGGTTAATGGATCGCCCTCCATCAATACTAGTTGATCTGGGGTCGGGACGGCGCTCGAAAACTTCCACGTCATAACCCCTCTGACCCAGATAGCAAGCCCACATAGAACCCACTAATCCGGCACCCGTGATACTAGTCTTCATTTCATTCCTTTTTTTAGGTTGGTTAAAATTTCTTTGAGATGCATCCCAAATTCATAAACATCAGTAAAGCTATTATATAATGGTACCGGTGCCAGTCTGATAACATCGGGCTCTCTCCAATCAGAAATTACTCCTCTTCTGGTTAACTCATCAAAGACTTTTTTCCCAATCTCCGGAATAACCAGTGAAATTTGACAACCACGTTGTGCTCCTCCTGGTGTTGGTACTTTGAGCACTATTCCCGTTTCTAAACTAACTTCACCTATGAGGTGTTCGAGATATCCGGTCAATTTTCTGGACTTTTCGGTTAAAGCAGGCATGCCAGCTCTTTCAAACAATTCCAAACTGGCAAGCAGTGGCGTCATAGCCAATACCGGTGCATTGCTTAATTGCCAGGCTTCAGCCGTGGGTGTGGGATCAAAATCCGGACCCATCTTAAAGCGAGTCTCAACCTTATGGCCCCACCAACCCTCAAAGCGGGGAATATCCTTTTGGCCATGATGTTTGCTGTGAATAAACACGCTACTTACCCCTCCAGGTCCGCTATTCAGGTACTTGTAACCGCACCAGGCAGCAAAGTCTACTTCCCAATCGTGAAGTGCTAAGGCCACATTTCCAGCGGCATGTGCTAAGTCCCATCCAACCATAGCTCCAACCTTATGGCCATGTGCCGTAATCTTTTTTATGTCAAATACCTGGCCGGTATAATAATTCACGCCTCCCAACATGATCAGAGCCAACTCCTTGCCATGCTTGTCAATTTGTTGGATGAGTTCAGCTTCATTCACAAATCCGGTCTTTGGATCAGGTTCCACTTCAATCAAATCCTTCTCGGGGTCAAGTCCGTGAAAGCGCAACTGGCTTCTCAGGGCAAAGCGATCTGATGGAAATGCCTTGGCCTCACATAAAATTTTTCTTCTCTTTGATTTGGGGCGGAAAAAACTCACCATTAAGAGGTGCAAGTTGGTGGTAAGTCCACCCATGGATACCACTTCTTCCTTCTTTGCCCCAACAATGCTCGCCATTTTATCCGCAAAGAACTCGTGATATCGCAACCAGGGACGTCGCGAATGAAGATGACCTTCCACGCCATAATCAGCCCAGTCATCGAGTTCCTCCAACAAATATTCGCGTGCTTTTACGGGTTGTAATCCCAGGGAATTACCGGTAAAGTAGATACAATCTTTACCGTGTGCCTGAGGAAAAATAAACTCCTTTCTGAAAGGGGCCAGGGGATCGTCCGCATCAGCCTTCTGAGCAAAATCCCGATCGAATTTATAGGTCATATGAGTCATCTGGTCAAAGTTAAATAATTAGGAGGCTTCAGCTTAATTTACCGGCGATGATCATTGCCAAAACAGCAAATACTGGAATGGCCTCAATCCAAAAGGAAAAATAGGATGGCGCTTTATCGGGACTGGCTCTTCTGATCAGTATTGCGCCAATCTCAAAGGCCATTAATTCACCGGTGATCACATAGGGATTAAAGCCGAAAACAAAGATTTTCGCCAGCAACCATAGTTGATAAACAAAAACTCCGGTAAAGGCCAATTCGCGGGCCGACTTATAACCCAGCACCTGTGGCAAGGTCAACATGGAGGCTTGGTCATTTTGTAGATCTCTGATGTCAAATGGTATCACCAAACTTGCGATCAGCACAATACGAAATACAAATTCCAAAGCCGCGTGGAGATTAATATCACCGTACATTAGTTCCGGCAACAGTACGGTCATATAAGACCAGGTAAATGCAATGAGAAAGAGCTTTAGGCCCGGAATCAAACGCAGGGAGGTAAATCCCTTGTCTGCTCTGGGAAAGCTTATCGGGTATAAAAAGGAGATGAGCGCAGGGGGGATTAGAATACCCAGCAATCCAGGTCGATAAATTTCACGTAAAAAGTAAAGCATAGCCGTTCCTGCGAGAGCTGCGCCTAACCAGTTCACCCATGCTGTTCGCCAGAATTTGGCCAAATCTAGTTTTGTCAAACCATGATACTGAACTAATCGCATATAGGAATAGGCAAAAATTGTGGCAAAAAATTCAAAAGCAAGAAAGCCAACAGGCAGGATGGAGAGGTGCTCAATACTCATATAACAGAGCGATACCACGGCGATAGCTACCCATACATTGCTGTTTATCAAAAACTTAATCAGCCTGTCTAACATTTCACGAAATATAAAAACCCTCTATAAAGCAAGTGTTAATCTCATATACCTTCGACCCACTTTATGGTTATTTTTGCTGCGAATTTGATAAATAATCTTAGTCTATGACCACTGACTCCTTTGCATATCGTCATATTGGACCTCGCGAACGGGATATTCCTGAGATGTTACAGGCCATTGGTGTTGAATCTATTGATGAGCTGATAGAACAAACTGTTCCGGCCAACATCATTAATCGCGAAGCGATGACCGACCAAGAAGCCATGACCGAAAATGAATGGTTAGGAAGGATTCGGGATCTGGCAAGAAAGAACAAGGTATTTAAGACTTATATAGGGCAGGGCTATCACCCGACCATTTTACCCGGAGTGATACAGCGTAACATTTTGGAAAATCCCGGCTGGTACACCCCTTATACCCCCTATCAGGCAGAGATTGCGCAAGGGCGATTGGAAGCTCTGCTGAATTTTCAAACCATGGTGTCCGATCTTACCGGATTACCAATTGCCAATGCCAGTTTATTGGACGAGTCCACTGCGGCCGCAGAAGCTATGTCCATGTTCCATGCCAGCATGTCGCGAGACAAGAAAAAAGCCGGTGCCAATAAATTCTTTGTCTCTGTACACTGCCATATTCAAAATATTGAGCTATTAAAAACCCGTTCTCAACCACTGGGCATAGAGTTAGTTATTGGAGATCACCGGGAAGTGAAGCTCAGTGATAACTTTTTTGGTGCCCTGTTGCAATATCCTTCTGCAGATGGAGAGATTTTCAACTACAACAGCTTTGTTTCCACTGCGGAACAGCTTGACATTAAACTAGCCGTAGCGGCAGACATTCTAAGTCTTTCACTTTTAAAGCCTCCGGGCGAATGGGGTGCGGATGTTGTGGTGGGTACTACGCAACGTTTAGGAATTCCCATGGGTTTTGGAGGTCCGCACGCCGCGTTTTTCGCTACCAAAGAAGAATATAAGCGGGCCATACCTGGCAGAATTATTGGGGCCACGGTAGATAAGGATGGTCATTACGCCTTGAGAATGGCCCTTCAGACAAGGGAGCAGCATATTAAAAGAGAGCGAGCTACTTCTAATATTTGCACGGCACAGGTATTATTGGCGGTTATGGCCGGAATGTACGGAGTGTACCACGGTCCGGAAGGCTTGAAAAACATCAGTCGCAAGATTCATTATGCTACGGTAAGCTTAGCCGAGGTACTGAGAAAGTTAGGTTATATTCAGGTAAACCAGCACTTTTTTGACACCCTTAAGCTCGATATAAGTGAGATAAACCTGGAAGATATTCGCAGTCTGGCTGTAGAACGAGAAGTAAATTTCCGTTATATCAATATGCATGAGTTAGGCATAAGCCTAAATGAAACAGTGAATCTGAGAGAGCTGCAGGAAATAGTTGACATTTTTGCGGCAGCTGCGGGTAAACCTGCCCCAGAGATTGATTCCCTGTTGGAGGTTAATGCCATGCAGAAGGAGTTGCTTCGGGAGAGTAATTTCATGGAGCAGGAGGTGTTTCACAAGTACCATAGTGAAACTGAGATGATGCGTTATATGAAGAAGCTAGAACGACGGGACCTGGCACTTAATCACTCTATGATTCCCCTGGGTTCATGCACCATGAAACTCAATGCAGCAACGGAAATGTTACCCCTTAGCTGGCCGCTCTTTACAAATATCCATCCATTTGCTCCCGAGGACCAAACCGGAGGTTATCTCGAATTGATTGGTGAGCTTGAAAACGACCTGGCTGAAATCACAGGGTTTCATTCCGTATCCATGCAACCAAACAGCGGGGCACAGGGTGAATATGCTGGTTTAATGGTGATCAGAGAATTTCATCGCTCAAGAGGAGAGGGTCATCGTCATATCGCTCTCATTCCGAGTTCAGCTCATGGCACCAATCCTGCCAGCGCAATTATGGCTGGAATGAAGGTGGTTGTAGTGAAGTGTGATGACAATGGCAATATTGATGTGTCGGACTTAAAAGTCAAGTCGGAAAAATACAAAAATGAACTTTCGGCCTTAATGATTACCTACCCCAGCACACACGGGGTATTTGAAGAATCGGTTATGGAAATTACTTCCATTGTTCATGAAAACGGAGGTCAGGTTTATATGGATGGTGCCAATATGAATGCACAGGTGGGCTTAACCAGTCCCGGAGCTATTGGCGCAGATGTTTGTCATCTCAACCTTCATAAAACTTTTGCCATCCCCCACGGTGGTGGTGGCCCCGGTATGGGTCCCATTGGCGTAGCGGAACATTTGGCGCCATTTTTACCTTCTCATCCCTTAGTGGAAACTGGTGGCAAGCAAGGAATTAGTCCCATTTCTGCCGCACCATTTGGCAGTGGCCTCATTCTTATTATCAGCTATGGTTATATTAAAATGCTCGGCAGCGAAGGTTTGAGACAAGCTACGGAGTACGCAATTTTAAACGCGAACTATATAAAGAGCAAGCTGGAAGGCAAGTTTGACGTACTATACACCAACAATAAAGGAAGGGTAGCTCACGAAATGATCGTGGATTGCCGTCCCTTCAAGAAGAGTGCGGGCATTGAAGTAGTGGATATTGCCAAAAGGCTGATGGATTATGGGTATCACGCCCCAACAGTTTCGTTTCCCGTAGCCGGTACTATTATGATAGAGCCCACCGAAAGTGAAGCGCGGGAGGAGCTGGATCGCTTTTGTGATGCCCTGCTCAGTTTAAGAGAGGAAATCTCGTTGGTAGAAAGCGGAGAATATGATCGCTTAAACAACCCATTGCACAATGCACCTCACACTTTAAGAATGCTCACGGCAGATAAATGGGATTTACCATACTCCAGGGCCACAGCTGCCTATCCTCTGGAATTTGTGCACGACAACAAATTTTGGCCGGCAGTAAGGCGTGTGGATGATGCCTATGGGGATCGGCATTTGGTATGTACTTGTGAACCAATAGAAGCTTATGCAGAATCTGAGTAAGCACAGACAGATAGGTTGCTGAAGCTATCACTGGTATCCTTTTTGGCCATCATATTTAATAAAACTTCAAAAGTTTAGGGGCTTTGGCCAAACCTTCGCCACCAATCATGCGTATTATTTGGTAACGAAGTGCAATTAAGATAGTCTAAGCTACTATGGCTCATGATTATTTTTTATTTTGCACGCCCTAAAATTCGTTACACACTTATTGTTTATTTAACAAGAAATACTTGAACTATGAAGAGAATATTACTTTCCCTTGCGGCTACAACGCTTATTGCTGGCGGAGCAGTTGCTCAAAATCAGGTTAGCTCCGATGTTAATACCGTCCCTGCTACCCTGACAAAGCATGATCCGGCTCCAACAAAAACATTGCACAAATCCAAAAAATCTTCCGGAGTTGTTATCTGGAGTGAAGATTTTAGTGGTGGTATTCCCGCAGGTTGGACCAATCAGGGATATGATGTTGATCCTGCAACAGGCAACTTCAACCCTAATCCATTATGCGTTTGGGAATATCGTGGTGCTTCCACTACTCCGAACAACGGTACTGGATCCAGAGGAGCATATGCAAGTGCTAATGACCCCATTCAGTCTCCAACTTCTAGTAACGGATTTATCATTTTTGATTCTGACTGGTTGGATAACAACGGCGTAGCAGGGGGAACCGGAGGAAACTCTCCAGCACCTCACTACGGTACCCTTACAACTGGCACTATTGACCTTACCGGATATCCAGCGGTGCAATTAACTATGAGCAGCTATGCCCGTGAGTTCTTTGCAAACCTGGTAGTTGCGGTAAGTGGTGACGGTGGTGTTACTTACCCCGATACCGTGATTGCGCACGATCTACCTGTGAACTCTGCATCGGCCAACGGCGATATCATTTCTATGGATATCACCAACACGGCTGGCGGATCTGCCAATGTTAAACTGCAGTTTATCTTTGACGGTATCCCAGGAAACGCCAATGGAAATGGTTACTACTTCTGGATGATTGATGATGTTGAAATCTCTGAGATTCCAGCTAACTCTTTCAAATTTGTTGACTTCCAGGATGCACCTGCGCACGATGTGATTTATCCTGCCGGACATCCTAAGTATGGAAACCCTCAGCTTGAACAAGCCGGACAACTTCCTATCACTTTTGACTCAAACATCCTGAATTTCGGTTTTGCCGATCAGTACAATGTACGCCTGAACGTTGAAATCCAGGACGCAAACACTGGAGCAGTAACTACTACCCTTACATCACCTGCCAAAGCACTTCTCGCCAGCGGTGATACCGGAAGCTTTGTTGACTTCACCACTTCTAGTGCCTGGACACCAATGACGGTAGGAGATTACAACGCAGTATTTTATGTGACTTCTGATAGTGTGAACGCAGATACACCATATGACACCATTCCTTTCAGTGTTAATGACGTTACGCATGCAGCTCACTTCAGCACATTAGACAATACTATTGGTATTGCTACTGGTGCTCTTGGTCTGGCGCAAGCTTTTACATTCCCTGCCGACGTAGATAGCGCTGGTTATGTAGCCATTGATCAAATTTCAATGTACATAAGTTCTTTATCTGACACTACTGGTAGCCTAATTGTAGAGGTTTATGATACTACAGGATTTACGTACGGATCAGGTGGTGGCCCTGCTGGTGCTCCATTTGCTGTTAAGAGTTACCCTCTTAATGCCAATAACATCGGTATGACTTCTGCAATTGACATGACCACTAATGGAAACCCATTATTCCTTCCATCCAATGCCGGTTACCTGGTGGTAGTTAACCTTGTTTCTACTTCAGGTGATGTACGTATTGGTAACGACCAAACGGTGGCTACTCCTGCTGGATTAATCGGTATGTTGTTCAATGACGGTAACTGGTACTCAGGCTTCTCAAACAGCCGTACACTTAGTAACCTTATCATCAACATGAGAGCAGTACGTGGAATTGGTATAGAAGAAGCGGTAATGAAGCAAAATTCTATTAGCCTATTCCCTAACCCTACTACCAACGGTACGGTTAACTTTGAAATGGCAATTGGTGGAACTTACGATATCGAAGTAACCAACTATGCTGGTCAGCGCGTACACGCAGAAACAATCACTGTTAACGGTGGTGAAATTCTTGAGCGCAATTTCTCTAATCTGGAAACGGGTTCTTACCTGGTTAACTTTACCAGCGAAGAGATTCAAATGACTAAGAAACTGGTTATTAAATAATCATTCTCTTTAGAATTTTAGAGCCCCGCAACGCCACGGCGTTTGCGGGGTTTTTTTATGCCTATTCATTTCGATAAGGATGGGTTGCCCGAGGAAATGTTAATTTTTGTAAATCCGTTTTATGAATTTTTTAACAGGCTAGTTGGCTCATTTTCAGACTATATGCTTTTAGAATTGGCTACTTTGTAGCCGAATACTAAAACTATGAAAATGAAAAGAACAATAACATGCTTAATAGCCTGCTTGGCGGTAAGTCTAACCGCACAAACACAATCTCCAAGCAGCGTAGAAGTTCCTCCACGGGGACTAAGCCCTGCTCAGTTGGCAAAAGCCAATAACTACCATTCATCCGCGAAGAAGTCCAGCGCTTCGGCAGCCACAATTTGGTCCGAAGATTTTGCCAATGGCATACCTGCAGGATGGATCAATCAAGGATATGATGTGGACCCTGTAACGGGAAACCCCACGCCAAATCCATTATGTGTTTGGGAGTATCGGGGACCAGCTACCACTCCTAACCGAAATACAGGTTCGCGCGGAGCATGGGCCGCTGGCACTAATCCTATCAGCTCTCCCACAAGAACCAATGGATTTCTGATTTTTGATTCGGATTATCTGGATAATAGCGGTAGCCAAACCAATCCCGGCAGCGGAGTTTCTCCGGCGCCGCATATTGGAACCCTAACTACAGATACCATTGACCTTACAGGATTCAATGATGTAGAAATTGCTTTTAGCAGTCATGCCCGTCAATACTCCTCACAATTTCAGGTGGCGGTTAGTAACGACGGAGGCATGAGCTTTCCAGACACCTTTAGCTTTCACGAGGACATAGCCTTAAATGATATCAGTGACAATCCGATGGAGCTTTCAGCAAATATCTCTGCTACGGCAGGAAATCAAGCCAATGTGGTGTTGCAATTTATCTATGACGGTACCCCCTCCGTATCCACTTCCGCCGGTTCCGCTTGGGGCTACTACTATTGGCAGATTGACGATGTGGAAATCAGAGAATTACCTGACTACTCCGTGCGTTTTGTCGAGTATAGAAATGCGCCGCCCCATGATCTTATATATCCTTCCGGCTATGCCATTTATGGGCATGTAAACCTGGAGCAGGCACAACCTATTACCTTCGATTCTAATATCTTCAACTATGGCAGTAAAGATCTCACCAATGTTAAGCTGAAAGTTGAGATTCAAAATGCAGTAGATGGCTCCAATGTGGCAACCTTAAGCTCTCCAACTACGGCATTGCTTGCCAGTCAGGATTCCTTAGGTTTTGCAGATTTAACTACTACCACTTCATGGACACCCACCGCTACCGGTAGTTTTAACATCATTTATAGCATAGAATCAGATAGCATCCCGGCGGTGCCTGGTGCCTACACGCCAATGGATACAGTAACCCTGAGGGTTACCGATGAAAGCATCAGCGATGGGCGCTATTCTTTTGACTGGCGAAGAGCCGATAATTATGTTGGAACCGATAATCTGGCCACCGGCACTATGATTGCTTTGGGTGAGCGTTTCAACTTTCCCGCGCCAGCAAAAGACACAGCGGGGTTCGTCTTCATAGAAGGCATAACACTAATTTTTGATCAAGATACCGACCCAACGGCTTCGGTAATTTGGGAAGTGTACGATACCACGGGATTCTCCTACGGTTCAACCGGAGGTCCGCAAGGCAATGCCTTCTTCCAAAGGAGCTTTCAACTGGACAACACTGCGCCTGGGGGAAGTTTCAAATTTGATTTTACCGACAGTCTTCCCAATGGAGATGTAAAACCCCTGGTTTTACCCTCTGGAGGAGCTTACTACTTCATTATGAATATGCTACCCAATGCGGTTAATGGGGTTATTAGAGTTGCCAACGATCAAACCTTTGATAACCCTACCTTTTCAGTGGTAGCTCAGGCTGACGATGGTTCATGGTTTGGTGGCTTTAACAATAGTGATAACCTTAGTGGACCAATCTTCAGAATGAATATTGCAGAAACACCATCCTATGATATTGGGCTTAAAGCTTATGAAATACAAAATCAAATAAAGGTCTTTCCAAACCCACTGGAAGCGAGTGACCTCAATATTGAAATACAGGAAGCTGGGGATTATGCGATGGAAGTATATGACATCAAAGGCCAGTTAATACTCAAGGAACAATTTAAGGCACAAGCGGGTGAAGTGATTCATCGTGAATTAAATGGATTGTCTACAGGAATTTATATGCTAAATGTAGGCAACGATCATGCAATTAGTCGTCATAAGATTGTAATCAAGTAGGTTGATACGGGGGTGGTCTGAAGATGTTCGGAGGGCCACCCTTTTTCCATCTGCTGTGGATCCAAAAAATTGACGTCAAACCTTGACCCAATTTTGTTAATTTTAATTATTCATCAAAAGCAAGAAATATATGCGTAGATTATTACTCTTAACCCTATTTTCAATAGTATTTATTGGAAGTGGCATAGCTCAAAGTTCTGGTGCCATGCATGAAGAACCGGTGGGACCGGAGGTTGATCGGTCACACTTTGAAAACTCTAACAGCAAGGCACAGAAAAAATCTTCTGCCGCAACTATTTGGAGTCAAGATTTTGCTAACGGCATCCCCTCCACCTGGGTAAACCAGGGTTACGATATGGATGTTGCTACTGGAGGCCTCACACCAAACCCACTTTGTTTGTGGGAATATCGCGGACCAAATACGACCCCTGATAATACAAGAGGATCAAGAGGGCAGTTTTCCGGGTCTGGGCCTACTATAGCATCTACGACCAGTTCCAATGGCTTCCTCATTTTTGATTCAGACTATTTAGATTCCGATGGGATATCTGGCAACCGTGGTAATGGAACTAGTCCTGCTCCTCATGTTGGCACCTTAACGACTGATACGATTGATTTGACCGGTTTCCCCTATGTGCAGGTCGTTTTCGAGAGTCGGGCGCGTCAGTTTCATTCTGCGTTCAAATTAGCAGTAAGTAATGACGGTGGCACCACCTTTCCCGACACCGTAGAGTTCCACGAGAATCTGGCGGTTAACTCTACCAATGCAGCGGCAGAACTGGTAAATGCGGATATTTCAAATACGGCAGGAAATCAGTCTATGGTAGTACTACAACTCATTTTTGAAGGTGAGAACGTAACCAATCCGGGCTATTATTATTGGCAATTGGATGATATGGAGATTCGTGACATACCCGCCCATGCTTTACAATTTACAGAATGGAATGGTGCGCCTGCCAATGATGTGATATACCCTGCGGGCAGCCCTCGCTACGGCAATCCACAGGTTGATATGGCGGAGCCGATCACTTTTGACGCGAACATTCTAAACTTTGGTGTTGAAGATCAGACCAATGTTAGGTTTGTGGTTGACATTGTAGATCTGGCAACAGGAAGCACAGTAACCACACTACAATCGCCTGCCAAGGCACTGCTAGCTAGTGGAGATACGGGTACCTACGTAGATTTCACCACCTCTACCAGTTGGACACCCAGTACCATTGGAAGTTATCGAGCTTACTTCACGATTGAATCCGATAGTGTGCCTTCTGTGGGAGTTTCTGGTATTGACAGTGTAGATTTTGATGTGAACGCCCTCATGCATGGTGGCCACTTCGATAGGTACAACAATGATATAGGTACCGAGCAAAGTAGAATCGCTCTGGCGCAGGCCTATACCTTCCCGGCAGAATATCCTTCTGGCACCGGCCAGGTAGATATTGCCGGAGTATGGATTCGCTTTAGTAGTGATTCTGACCCCAACGGCCAGGTAATTGTGGAAGTTTATGACACGGCTGGCTTTACCTACGGTAGTGGCGGAGGTCCTGCCGGTAATCCTTTAACCGTAAAGAGTCTGGCTCTGGATACCGGCAGTGTGGGATCATGGGCTTTTGTAGATTTCTCCACCGGAGGCAATCCCTTAACCGTGCCAGTAGGATCAGGGTTTTACGTGGTAATCAATCTGGTGCCTACCCCAACCAACATCATTCAAATTGGCAATGATCAAACCTATCTTCAATCTGCACCATACATCGCAATGCAACGTGATGATGGCACCTGGTTTTCTCGCTATACTAACAGCAGAAGTTTCAGTAACCTTCTAATGGAGGTAGAACTGGCACAAGCCAGTAGTGTTGATGAACTGGCAGGAAAAGATGGGCTATTTTCCGTATTCCCACAACCTAGTAAGGGAGAGTTAAATATGGAATTTCTGGAAGGTGGTAACTTTGAAATAAGCCTCACCAGTTACGGTGGCAGTGCCGTTTTCACCGAGAGTGTATCTGTAAATGCCGGCGAAACGCTTTCTAGAAACTTCGATGATCTTAGCAAGGGAGTTTATTTACTCCGGGTATCTGATGGAACGAATACTTCTGTAAAAAAGATTATCCTGAAATAAAGAGTATTAAACGAATCCTGAAACAGAACCCCGCCTTGTGCGGGGTTTTTTTATTTGATTCTTTGCTTAATCTTTCTGAACAATTCCGAGGAGAATACAAATTCGTTGATGTCTGGATTATCAGTATTCAATAGTTCTTCTGAGCTTCCCTGCCAGGCTTTATAGCCATTCTTAATATAGAGAATCCGCTCTCCAATCTCCATCACGGAATTCATATCATGCGTATTCACCACCGTTGTTATGTCATACTCCTTGGTAATTTCACTAATGAGATTATCAATGACTATAGCAGTTTGCGGATCCAGACCAGAGTTAGGCTCATCAATAAAGAGAAACTTTGGCTTCATCACAATACCTCGAGCCAGAGCAACCCGCTTCTGCATACCCCCGGACAATTCTGCGGGAAACTTCTCATTTACCCCTTCCAGGTTGACCCTGGCCAGCACTTCATTGGCACGGTGCTTTCGCTCCTCTTCCGTCATGGTACTAAACATGGCTAGCGGAAAGGTAACATTGTATTCAATATTGAGAGAGTCGAAGAGAGCATTCCCCTGAAAAACCATTCCCATCTCAGTGCGCAGCTTTTTCTGTTCCTCTTCGCTCATCAAGCTAAGCTGTTGATCCTCGTAGTAAATCTCACCCTGATCAATAGGAAACAGGCCAATCATACTCTTAAGGAAAACGGTTTTTCCCGATCCGGACTGTCCAATAATCAAGTTGGTTTTCCCCTTGTGAAACTCTGCCGATATTCCTTTCAGAACGTCTGTATCTGCAAAGGACTTATGTAGATCATGTACTTTGATCATCAGACCAACAGAATTTGAGTGAGAATATAATTGGCAATGATAATAGCAACGCTGCTACTCACTACTGCCTTAGTCGCATTTACTCCTACTTCAATAGAGCCACCTTTAACATAATAGCCGTAGTATGCGGAAATGGTAGTGATGATAAAAGCGAAGACAACTGTTTTTATAAGTGAGTAGGTGATGTAATACGGATTAAAGCCCAGCTGAAGGCCAGATAAAAAATCTGCCGGTGCCATATCTGCCACTAAGATGGCTGCATAGAACCCCCCGAATAATCCTAAAAACATGCTAATGATTATTAGCAGGGGATTGAAGATCATAAGCGCTATGATTTTAGGAAGGATTAAATAGCAGGGAGGATTAACCCCCATAACCTCCAGAGCATCAATTTGCTCGCTGACCCTCATGCTTCCCAAAGTAGAGGCAATATTGGATCCTACTTTACCGGCCAAAATAAGGCTTACCATGGTGGGAGAGAATTCCAGAATGATAGACTCTCGTGTGGCAATGGCAATGTAGTAGTCCGGTATCCAGGGATCTTCCAGGTTATATGCGGTTTGAATAGTTACAATGGCACCCACGAAGAGGGAGATTACTGAAACGATCCAAACACTACTAAAGCCCAACAAATCTAAATCCCGCATAAAGGCTTTCCAGTATTCACGGAAATTTTCCGGCTTACTGAAAGTTCTGCCAAGAAGCATGAAATAGAGCCCAACTGAACGTATACCTTCTACGAAAAACATAGTGCTAAAATAAAAGTAATTTTGTCTCAGGATGACCGCTTTCCAATAGCTGTTAATTATGACAAAAAAGGCACTGCGATTATTGACCTTATTAGTACTGACTAGCTGGATGATACAGGCTTGCGGAAGCTTTGAAAAATGTAACTGTCCGGGAGGAAATAAAAGTCTGAACTTGTTTTGAAAGAAGCAAAATCTACCCTGGAAAGGTATTTACCGAGCGGAAGTATGGCTCTTGCGATGGAACTATTGCGTTCTGAGGCGGTACAATTAAAAATTGTGCGTCCTCGCAGTACCAAATTTGGAGACTATCGATTTCCTAAAGAAGGTGATATGCGACATCGCATCAGTATCAACTCCAACCTCAATCCATATGCTTTTCTAATCACCCTAATTCACGAAATGGCTCATCTAAAAGCCTTTAAATATTATGGTAAACGGATAAAAGCACATGGTTCTGAATGGCAACAAACTTATTTGGAACTTTCCCAAAGCTTTATTGCTGAAGGAATATTTCCGGAAGAACTCAGTGCTCATTTGAAATTAAGTTTACAACGAGGATCGGCTTCAAGTTGCACTGATGTAAACTTGTACCGGATATTAAAGCAATATGATCAATCACCAGAAAAGGTCTTGCACCTTGAGGATATTGAAGAGGGACAAGTCTTTCAGGTGGACGGAAAAAAGCTATTTCGCAAGGGTCCCAAATTGCGCAAACGCTATCGTTGTCAAAACTTAATTAACGGGAGAGAATACATGGTTCATCCCTTGGTTGAAGTTGAACCGATAGAAACAGAAAACCCCACAAAAAGTGCCTAAAAAAAACAATTATTTCAGTTCAGATTTTAAGCTCGGGATACTGGGCGGTGGTCAACTTGGAAAAATGCTGCTTACCGAAACCCGTAGGTATGATATTCGCACGAAGGTATTGGATCCGTCTCCTGTAGCTCCTTGTCGGTATGGAAGCAATGAATTTGAAGTTGGCCAGCTAACGGACTACGAAACTGTGCTGAACTTTTCGAGAGATTGTGATCTAATAACTATTGAAATTGAAGGAGTTAGCACGCAGGCACTGCATGAATTACAATCTCAGGGCAAGAGGGTGTTTCCAAAACCTGAAACCCTGGATATTATCAAGAATAAATGTCGACAGAAAAAATTTTACCGTGAACATGGCATAGCAACGGCAGACTTCATCTCATTTAATAACAAGGCCGAGATGGAGGCTAAGTTCAGGGATTCCGGACTTAATCTTCCGGTGGTTTGGAAGGCGGCGTCTGGAGGTTATGATGGCAGGGGGGTTCAGATTGTTGAAGATATGGAAAACTTTGAATCTCTGCCGGATCAGGAAGGTTTGCTAGAGAAAAAAATGCCCTTTGAAAAAGAAATAGCAGTGGTTACAGCCAGATCATCTAAGGGGGAGGTGCAGAGTTATCCAGTGGTTGAAATGGACTTTCACCCGGTAGCCAACTTGGTAGAATACGTGTTTAGCCCTTCTATTTTACCTGATAAACTTCAAGAAAAGGCCATTAAACTAGCTGAGGATCTGGTTGTGAAAATGGATCATGTAGGTTTACTGGCGGTAGAAATGTTTTGTATGCCAGATGGGGAAATCCTGGTGAATGAAGTAGCACCAAGGGTACATAACAGCGGTCACTTGAGTATTGAAGGACACGTAAGCTCACAGTTTGATCAGCATTTGCGCGCAATACTGGGATTACCTCTTGGAAGTACAGAGACGGTACGTCCTGCAGTTATGGTTAATCTCACCGGTGAAGAAGGCTATACCGGACCGGTGATTTACTCTGGTATTGAAGAAGTTATGGCGATGCCCGGAATCGGGGTACATTTATATGGCAAGGCTGAAACCAGACCATTTAGAAAAATGGGACATATCACGGTAACAGATAAAACTCTTGAGGGTGCCAGAACCAAAGCAAGAAAAGTAAAGGACATCATTAAAGTTATAAGCACATGAGCGCGGAAGTAGGAATTATCATGGGAAGCAAATCAGACTGGCCAATAATGAAGGAGGCTGCTGATATACTTGCTGAGTTAGGGGTAGAATATGAGGTTAATATTGTGAGCGCGCATCGCACTCCTGATCTAATGTTTGACTATGCAAAGCAGGCCCACGAGAGAGGTTTAAAAGTGATCATAGCGGGAGCCGGAGGTGCTGCACATTTGCCTGGTATGACAGCCAGTCTCACCCCTCTGCCGGTAATTGGTGTGCCCGTAAAATCAAGGAATTCGATAGATGGCTGGGACTCTGTATTGTCAATTCTACAGATGCCCGGTGGCGTACCGGTTGCTACGGTGGCATTAGACGGATCCAAAAATGCCGGCATCCTGGCTGCTCAAATAGTGGCCACTTCCAGACCCAAAATTCTATCCGAGCTTATCGAATACAAACAGTCGCTCAAGGAAAAGGTGATGGAAAGTAGAAAAGAAATCTGATTTACAGGTTGCGCAGTGTATTGAGCAACTGTTCTTTTTTACGATTTGCCACGGGGATTTTAGAACCGTCTTCCAGAATCAGATAACCGCCATCCGTTTGCACATAGCGTTTCAAATAGTTCATATTCACCAGATGAGATTTGTGAATGCGTTGAAAATTATATCCTGAAAGCATGTTATCAAATTCCTTGAGGGTTTTAGAAGCCAACAAGGACTTTTGGTTGTTCAGATGAAAGGTGGTGTAGTTGGAGCTGCTTTCAAGCCGAATAATATCACTGAGTTTAATAACATGCATCCCATCAGAGGTTGGCACCACGATCTTTTTAGGAGAATCCGAGGCCTGTCTGATATTTTCTACCAATACATTGATATTGGAGGCATTCTTGGGGAGCCCTTTGGTTTCTTCTACTTTTCGCACGGCCTTAACCAGTTCCTCAGGATCTATCGGTTTCAGCAGATAGTCGAGCGCGCTAAACTTAATGGCTTTAATGGCAAATTCATTGTGCGCTGTAACGAAGATTATTTCCGGATGCTCCAAATCATTGTCGCGAAACTCTTCCAGAATATCAAAACCACTCTCTCCGGCTAGCTGAATATCCAGAAATACGGCATCGGGGCTTTCGGCATTAATAGCTTCAAGACCTTCTTTTACAGAGCCAGCCTCGGCGGCCACTTCTACCTCGGGACAGAATAGATCAAGTTTACCTCTCAGGGTTTCGCGTGAGTTTTCTTCGTCGTCGATTATAACTACCCTAATCATATTGTTTGGTTTAAAATTGTTCTGCCGGTAAACTGATGCGCACCAGCGTACCTGGGCCTTTTATATTGTCACTTATACTTATTTCAACTTTTCCTCCCAGTGATTTCCGAAGCAATTCCAGCCTATCTCGGTTAATTTGGGTAGCCATACTGCGATGATCTTTTTGTTTTTGAATTTCACGAGACTTTTCTCGACCAATTCCATCATCCTCAATCTCACAAACTAAAAGCTCATTTTCAACAAAAAACCTAATCCAAACTTTTCCCTTGCCTTCTTTGGGTTTTATACCATGTAAGATAGCATTTTCCACATGGGGTTGAACCAACATCGGCGGGATTCCTACATCATAATCAATGTCATCGGTCACATCAATTTCATACTCCAGCTTTCCTTGAAAACGCAGCTTTTCCAACTCAAGATAATTTTTAAGAATGGAAACTTCAGACTCCACAGGGTGAAGATGCTCCATAGATGATTCAAGTGTAAGCCTCATCAATTTTGCGAAATTGTTAAGGTACCTTACCGCTTGCTCAACGTCATTCTTAAAAATAAAGCTACTAATGGAATCAAGGGCATTAAATATAAAGTGTGGATTCATTTGCAGCCTAAGCGCTTTGCGCTCCATATCCACCAGGCTATTCTCCAAGCGCAATCGTTGATTTATCCGGGCCAAACGTTGGCGTAAATACCAATACGAACCCCCACCAATAATTAGTACTGCTAGCAAAATAAACCACCACTGCTGCCACAATGGGGGCTTAATTCTAAACGGATACTGCAATATTCTATCCCCCCAGGGCTCACCAGGCCGACTAACCTGAGCCTGAAATACATATCTCCCCGGAGAGAGATTGGTAAATACAGCTTCCCTCCTACTTCCAGCAAGGGTCCATTCACGATCCCTATCGATACGGTAGCGATAAATGAGATTCTCCGGATCATAGCCAGTTAAACCCGATAACTTAAAGCTGATGAAGTTAAGTCCCTTCGGTAGACTTAAATTTAAGGGCAGGCCGGTAAATGCCGCCAGGCCATTTCCATAGGATGAAATTCCTTCAATTTGTCCGTAGAAGAGTTCTATCCCAGTAATTTCAAGACCGGGGGCTTCCAATGGGCGCTCCATCTCGGCAAGCTCAATTCTAAGCATCCCATTTTCGGTACCCGCCAGCACTCTTTTTTCATCCACAAACAAAGCCTGAGATATTCCACCTTCATCCATTAAAACCTGTGAAGGCCTTAGATGGTCTACTCTATGGGATGCATCATTTTTTGAGAGTTTGTAAATCCCTTTATTGGTGCTCAACCATACTTCTTCAGAAGTGTGGCTTGCCATAGCACGGATTTCTGCATAATTCAGTTGCTCGGCATCAATCTGTTCAAAACCATCCTCATTGACACAGAATACACCTTCCGAGAGGGTTCCCAGATAAAGTTCACGAGATGAGACCGCAACGAAGCTGCTAAACCTCAGACTATCAAGAGATAAACCTCCGTAGCTGGTGATATTCTTCCATTCTCCTTGATAATTTCTAAACAGGCCTTGAGTGTAGGTAGCAAACCAGAGGCTGCCATCATTTGCTTGCGATATGGCATATACAGAAGCAAATAATTCCTCTCTACCCGGACTAATCTTGCTTATGCCACCCTCGCGATATGAGAAAATTCCTGTCCCTGCCCCAATCCATAGCGTACTGCCGTCCTTTTTGAGTGCAAAAACAAAATCACCCACTGAATTTCTCTGTAGGGGCACCGGCCTATATTCACGGCCATCGTAACGAATAAGACCGGATTCCGTACCCAGCCAGTAGTATCCATCGAAGTATTCAATAGCCAGTACCACACCGTATGGAAAATTCACTGGCATCTCAATTTTACCATCGCTCAGGCGTATTCTAACCAAGCCCTTACCGGTACCAGCCAGAATTTCATCCTCCTTTTGGGATACCGAAAAAACCTCCCTATCAATCTGATCGTATAATTGAAAAGCTGTGCCCGGAATTTTAAAGAGTCCGGCATTGGAATAAAGCCATACAACACCATCATCATCGATATAACACCCCTTATAATCTTCATCTGGCAGACCATTCACCGGCGTTAGATAGGATACTTCCTGATCCTTCTTAATAATTAAGCTATCAGACCTCAATACGGCAATTAACTGGTCACGGTTTGAAAGAAACCGTCCGGAAAGCCTGGTCTGGATTGCCTTACCAACACTCCAAATATCCGATTGAGACTGGGCTATAAGCTCATCCTGCAGGATGGTGAGGCTATTCCAAGCACCTTCTTGGAGACGTGTATTTTCTCGATACAGGCCATCATCCGTTGCGCACCAAGCTGCTCCTTGGTACCAGGCAATATCTCGAATCCGTGCCGTGAAACTTAGCGGAAGTCTATCCAGCGTGTCAGCGTCTTTCAAGGTAAACAATGCCTCCCTGGTAGCAATCAATGGCTTTTCCTGGTCGGTAAAGTCTATATCGATAATTCTGTCCGGCTTTCCAGGCAGATAATAGGCTTTAAAGTTCAAGCCATCATAATAAATCAGGGCGTTCTCCATTCCAAACCATATTGCACCCTCTTGATCTTCATTGATAGCGGTAACAATAGGCTGCAGAGCAGGAAAGCCTGGTTCCAGCTTCACAAAATCATAGCCATCAAACCTCAACAGGCCGGCACCTTCTGTGCCTATCCAGAAAAAGCCACGACTATCTTCAATCATATCATTGACCCTGGATGAGGGCATGCCCTGCTCAAGGCCGATATGCTCAATAGTATAGCGTTGGGCTGATATGGGCACGGTAGCGTTCATTAACGCAAACACCAGTCCCACCAAAAAAATGTACCCGTTCAGAGGTTTGAGCTTATTCACGTATCAAAGATGCTTGAAATCCATCGTAAATTAAGGATAGATTATGGGAAAGAGTCTGTTGTTTGGGTGTTTGATGCCTTTGGTTAGTTTTTCGCAGGGAGTAACTCAGTCATCTGGGGCCCGTGCGGTTGGGATGGCGAACTGTAGTGTGGCGATCGCGGATGTTTGGGCCGTCAACTACAATCAGGCTGCCATGTCAGAACTTGAAGTTTCGCGTATTGCTCTAAGCTATGCGAAGCCCTTTTTCTTAAGGGACATTAACATTATGAACATCGCAGTGACTCGACCGGTCGGAGCGGGTGCGTTGGGTTTTAGTTTCGGATACCTTGCTTTGGATTCATACTTCGAAGCCACACCGAGAATAGCCTATGCGCACCCTTTCGGCCCTAGTCTCAGTGTTGGAATAGGTCTAAATGTTGATGTCGCCAGGATGCAAGAATCCGGTAAAAATATACTTCATCCCAATGGCGCTCTAGGTATTCTTGCCAAACCTTCCCAAGACATCCGAATAGGCTTTCACCTGAGCAATATCCACTCCATTTGGAACAATCAGCACATTACTACAAAAGCCTTAATCAGCAAGTTAGGCCTGGCATATGAAGTATCTGATCAGCTTTTGGTAGCCGGTGAATTCAGCAAACAACTAGATCATCCGGAAAGTATTCGAATAGGTTTGGAATACCTCCCAGCAAAGGAGTTGGCGATAAGAATAGGAGTTTTGAATGCCCCTTTCAGGCAATCTTTTGGTATTGGTTATACCTCAAGAAATTTAAGCATGGACCTGGGCTGCATTTATATGTTCAGTGTAGGAGCCAGTACAGTGATGGGTCTGGAATTTCTTCTGCAGTGAGAAGCTTCATTTTACTCATAACAGTAGCTCTGGTTATACCCATGATTGCTCAAGAATCTAATAACCCATTAAAAACTGCCCTAGAGTTAAACCAGGGGACAGAGTTTGACGAAAAACAGCTGGAGTTGATTGCCGAGGTACTGGTTCATCTAACAGACAATCCGATCAAAATTAACTTTGCCACAAGGGATGACCTTGCTCAAATTCCGTATTTAAACATTTTTCAGATTAGCAATCTCCTGTTATATAGAGAACAGGCAGGTCTGATTTATACTCCATTTGAACTTATGGCGGTCAAAGGGTTTGATAGACCCTTAATTGAAATTCTAGTGCCATTACTGGACTTTACTTGCGTAAATCCTTCGCCCAGGATTAGTTGGGAAGATCTTTCAAGATCAAGGCATGAAATCATATTTCGATACGAGCAGACCTTGCAGAGCAGACTTGGCTTTCGGCTCGATGCAAGAGATGGATATCTAGGTTCATCTTTTGCCTCCTACGTGAGGTATAGGGGCAAAGTAAGAGACATAATTCATATAGGACTTAGTGCGCAGAAGGATGCGGGTGAGCCCCTAAATTCCAAAACTAACCCATTGCTGGCTGACCATATTTCTGCCTTTGTTGCCTTAAAAAAAATAGGTGTAATGGAATACCTGGTTTTAGGGGATTACCAGATGTCCT
The DNA here is from genome assembly GCA_965229445.1 of Owenweeksia sp. Classification (GTDB taxonomy): domain Bacteria; phylum Bacteroidota; class Bacteroidia; order Flavobacteriales; family Schleiferiaceae; genus Owenweeksia. The sequence goes on along the minus strand of OZ245876.1, from coordinate 590,289 downwards.
TAAGTCAAGGCTTGATTCTCTGGAATTCAGGTGGTTTAAATGGACCGGGGAGGTTTACTCAGGTAAAAAGATATGGTCGGGGAATAAATGCCTATGCCGGAGCCGAAGAAGTGAGGTTTTTCCGGGGTTCAGCCATTCAATTAAAATTCAGCCCCCTACTTAATATGCAGCTATTCTTCTCTAGCAAAGCTCTTAATGCCAGCGTAACCAGAGATTCATTGGGTGCGGTAAGGGAAATTGGCCGTTTGATTAACACGGGGTTTCATCGCACAGAAAAAGAAATTGAGGGCAAGGGTACTAATCAACTAAAGTGTTGGGGAGGACAATTGCAGTGGGGTTGGGATAAATTGAGGATAGCGGCTAACACGGTACATTATCGATTTGCCTTTCCCGTCACGCAAGCTAGCAGTTTGTATAATCAATACCGGTTTAATGGCTCCAGGCTTAGCAACTATAGTGTGGAAGCCAATCTATTGTGGCACAAATACAACTTTTTCTCAGAATTGGCGATTGACCAAGGCGGGCATTTCGCCAGCGTAGCTGGAATGGAAAGTTTATTGACCGATGGATTTTATTTGAGCTTGGGAACGAGGTTTTCACAATTAGAGTACCAGCATTTCTACACGGCTATTCCTTCCGCTACGAGTGCCTCAGGAGAAAGAGGGGTATTTATCGGTCTGAGTTGGGAAATTAATCCAAAGCTCCAGCTATCTCTGTCTACCGACTATTTTCAAATACCATGGCTGGGCTACAGAACAGGCGCACCATCCGGCGGCAATGCGACTAGCGTTCAGATTCAAATTCCCCTGAAGCGATCTTTTAATATCACCGTAATGGCCAGATCCAGAAATGATTATCAAAATGCTGAGGCAACAGATGTGCTTCAGAAACTGATACCAAGGAAGAGAACAAATCTGCGAGCTGAGCTTTACTACCAATTCCATTCTCATTTTGGGGCGGCATGGAGAATTGAGAAGAGTATTGTGCATGACGGAAGTCGCACTAAAGGTCTCCTTCTATACCAGGATTTAAACATGAAATTCGCCCATGGTAAAATTGATGTCAAAGCCAGAATTGCTTTAATTGATGCTCCGGATTATGCTTCCCGAATCTACGCCTATGAACCTGATTTGCTATATAAATTCAATATTCCGGCACACTATGGTCAGGCCTTCAGAGCTTACCTTATGCTGAAATGGGGAATTATTTCAAGCATCAGTCTGCAAGTCAAGCTAGGAGTAACCACCTTTCGAGATCGAGAGTATATTGGCAGTGGACTTCAGCAAATAGAAGGGCGTAATATGAGTAACCTGGCTATACAACTCAGAGTAAAAGTGTAAGTTTCTTTACCTTTATTTTATTTCCGGTTCATCCCCCTTTTTCCACCATTCACACCTTTTAAGTTTAATGAAATTTATGGTTGTAGTTATTTCACTTGCTGAAACTAAATCATGAAAATGAGGACATTAATATTCACGAGCCTGTTTATTCTCTCCTTTGCAAGCACTGGATTAGCGCAAGGAATAACACAAAACATCAAGGGGCGGGTAATTGATCAACAAAGTCAACTACCTCTTCCGGGGGTAAACATTTATGTTGAGCAAGATGGGGTTAAAAAAGGCGCGGTAACGGACATCAACGGCTATTACAAAATTGAAAACATCAAAGTTGGGCGGGTTACGATTCATTATTATTTTATTGGGTATGAATCGGCAGTATTGCAGAATTTGGAATTGTTGGGTTCTAAGGAACTGGTAATTGATGTTGCCTTGCTTGAAAGTACCGAACAATTAGCTGAAGTGGTGGTTAAGGCGACAGATGAACCGGATAGGACTAAAAATGAGCGGGTAAATGTATCAGGACGAAGCTTTAGTATTGAAGAAACGCAAAGGTTTGCCGGTGCTAATCAGGATGTATCTCGCATGGCCAGCAATTTTGCTGGGGTGCAACGCACTGATGATAGCAACAACGACATTGTAATTAGAGGCAACTCTCCTTTTGGCCTGATTTGGCGTATGGAGGGTATGGATATTCCAAATCCCAATCACTTTGGAGGTTTAGGTGCTACCGGAGGACCGGTCAGTATGTTGAACAATAACGTCCTCACCAATTCCGATTTTCTAACCGGAGCTTTTCCTTCAGATTATGGTGATGGTATTTCTGGAGTATTTGATCTACAACTCAGGAACGGAAATAATGAAGAGTATGAATTTCTGGGTCAGATTGGATTTAATGGATTGGAGTTAGGTGCTGAGGGGCCGTTTAGCGAGAACAGCAGAAGTTCATTTATTGTAAATTATAGGTACTCAACCTTAGGTGTGCTTTCAGCAATGGGGATTGATTTTGGGACAGGAACGGCCGTCCCCGAATACCAGGATCTAAATTTTAAGGTGAACCTTCCCAGTAAAAACTTCGGCATCCTCGAGATATTTGGACTCGCGGGTAATAGTGCTATCGAGTTTTTAGACAGTGAGAATGATGAGAATGAAGACGGCGGTTTTTTTAGCGACGATCAGGATTTGCGAAATAAGGTGCGCAGCGGTGTGCTTGGAGTGAGTCATCAGTATTTTTTCGGAAACGAGATGTATTCCAAACTGAGCATTGCGGCCTCCGGCTTAAGCAATACCGTAAGTATTGACACTTTCAGCACAGATGGCCAGGTAATTTCAAGTTACTACGGCCAGGATTTTACCGAGCGAAGAATTCAGATCCACGCGCTTATAAATAAAAAGTTTAATGTGCATCATGTTTTAAGGGTGGGAGGCTTTGTAAGCTTAATAAATTCAGATTTACGGGATAGTATTTATGATTTTGATTTTGATGGATTCCGAGAGTTGCGAAACTACAAGGGTAGAGACATACTTTATCAACCATACATAAATTGGCAGTACAGAATTACGGATCAATGGGAAATGAATACCGGCCTTCATTCCATGATTTTGAACAGTAATGGTAATTACTCTATTGAACCCAGGTTTGGCATGAGTTACCGTATAAAACCCAACCAAAGTTTAAATTTTGGATACGGATTACACAGCCAAAATCACCCCTCGGTCATGTTATACCAAGAGGTTAGATTAGCTGATGGGCGCTATGTTACGCCAAATAAGAACCTGGACTTCGTGAAAAGTCACCACCTGGTATTAGGGTATGACCTCCTTTTTGCGAATGGTTGGCAATTTAAGCCTGAAGTTTACTATCAAAATATATACGACGCTGCCGTATCCGTCAGTCCCAGCTCATTTTCAGCCTTAAATGCTGGTTCATTTAGTATATCCATTCCCGATAGTGCAGATAATGATGGTGTAGGATATAATTATGGTCTTGATATCACCCTGGAAAAATTTATGGAGAAGGGATTTTACTTTCTCACTACTGCTTCGCTTTTTGAATCAAAGTATAAAGGAAGTGATGGGGTAATAAGAAACACAGCCTTCAATGGAAATTATGTATTAAATATTCTGGGAGGAAAAGAATTCTTGTTAAAATATTCTGAAGGAGAAAAAGCTAAACGTCATACGCTTACCGTGGACACCAAGCTAACTACGGCAGGGGGACAACGATACACGCCTTTAGATTTAGAATCATCGCAAAATGCTGGAGAAGCCGTGTACGATGATGAACTTGCCTACGAGGAGCAATTCAATCCATATTTCAGAGCCGATATCCGTATTGGGTACAAAGTAACCGGGAACAAGGTGACCCAGGAATGGGCTTTGGATATACAGAATATCACCAATCACAAGAATGCATTTGGTCAGGACTACAATGCTCAAACAGGCCAAGCTGAGACCACGTATCAGCTAGGTTTATTCCCAATGTTTTTATATAGGATTACGTTTTAACAACATACCAGGCATTATTCTTCATTACGTGAAAGAAGCTGTGAAGAAGAGATAGTATTAGAATTTACATCGCGGCGGCGATCGCCATCAATATTTCGCACTTCAAGACTAAGGCTCTAAGAAGTGCTGTTCATAGCATAGAAATTCGGGTCTGGTGGATGATAAAGGGGAGATAGATAGGCAATATTCCCTAAATTTCAACTCAATCTATACAAAGATCTTCCACTATGTCAGTGCCCAAAAAGTTAGATGAGAATTTGCAGACGGTTATTGAAATTGCCATAAGGCTTGGCTTTCTAATACTCCTCATTGCATGGTGTCTTCAAATTCTTTACCCTTTTACCAATGTATTGGTTTGGGGGATGATTCTGGCACTGGCATTGGCACCACTTCATGCAAGAATATCCCATGGAGTTGGAAGTAAACCCAAGTTAGCTTCAAGTATTATTGTTATTGGCGGCTTATTGATTGTCATTTTTCCCAGTTGGCTGTTTTTAGACTCTATTTTAATGGGAGCGCAGGAGCTGGGAGGTCACCTTGAGGCCGGAACGCTTAAAGTTCCACCTCCCAATAAGGCCGTTGAAGGTTGGCCATTGGTAGGTCAGACAATCTATGATGCGTGGTTGCAAGCCGCTAACAATATTGAATCTTTTGCGCTCAAGTATGCCGATCAAATCAGAGGAGCGATGCATGACATACTCCGTGGTCTTGGCACCATTACAGGGGCAATATTAATGATCATTCTGGCCATCATTATTTCAGGAATTCTACTGGCAACACCAAGCGCTGCTAAAATGGGACAGAAGTTTTTTCGAAAATTGGTGGGTGCCCGGGGAGAAGAATTTTCACAGGTTACAGCCAGCACAGTTCGCAGTGTAGTAAAAGGCGTAATCGGCGTAGCCCTAATTCAATCATTTCTAATAGGTCTCGGTTGTTATCTGGCAGGGATACCTTATCCCGGTTTATGGACGCTGATAGCCTTAGTAATGGCCATTCTTCAACTTCCGGTTACGCTGCTGGCCCTGATAATAATACTATGGTTATTCTCAAGCATGGGAACCGGTGCTGCGAGCTTATGGACCATATACTTTCTACTTGCGGGTATCTCGGATAATATCCTTAAACCTATTATGCTGGGAAAAGGCTCAGCGGTGCCTTTGCTTGTTATATTTCTAGGCGTCATTGGCGGCTTTATGACCTCTGGATTTATTGGATTGTTTACGGGCGCCATAGTTGTTTCGCTGGGGTACAAGCTTTTTATATCATGGCTGAATCAGGAAAATGGCGAAATTGAGAATGTTGATTATTAGATGGTCGGTTAATTGCTTTTAAAACAAGCCGCTGATTTCTCCATGCTCATCAATATCAATCCCCTCCGCTGCTGGGTGAGAAGGCAATCCAGGCATCCGCATTATGGCTCCCGCTATAGGAACCAGAAAACCAGCGCCGGCGGCAATTTCAATTTCTCTGATAGTAATTTGAAAGCCCGTTGGCCTGCCAATAAGCTTAGGATTGTCTGAAAAGGACTTTTCAGTTTTAGCCATACAAATCGCCAGGTCATTCAATCCCAAATTATCAATCTTCTTTAGGTCAACCCTAGCTTTAGGGGCAAATTTTACAGCTTCAGCGCCATAAATGGTCTTGGCAATTTTTTCAATTTTCTCTTCAACTGACAGATTCAGAGGATAAATGGTATTGAAGTCAGAATTCCCATTCTCGGCCGCTTCAGCCACTGCTCTGGCGAGTGCCTCTGCTCCTGCACCACCATTGGCCCAAACATTTATCGGCACCGCAGTAATACCTTTCTCTCTACAAGCCTCCACAATTACATTGATCTCCTCATCGGTATCGCTGGTAAATCTGTTTATCGCCACTACTGGTTTCAGCCCGAATACCCCCACATTCTCCATATGTTTCTCCAGATTCACCAATCCCTTCCTTACTGCTTCCGGATCTGCTTCAGTAAGCTGATCCAGAGCTTTACCACCATGATATTTAAGGGCTCGAATGGTAGCCACCAAAACTACTGTTGAAGGCTTAAGGTCTCCAGCTCTACATTTAATATCCAGGAATTTCTCTCCACCCATATCAAATCCAAAACCGGCTTCAGTCACCACATAATCAGAAAGTGCAAGACCCATACGTGTGGCAATTAGAGTGTTAGTTCCCTGGGCAATATTTGCAAAGGGCCCACCGTGAAGTATCACCGGATTGCCTTCTAAAGTTTGAACCAGGTTTGGCTTAATGGCATCCTTGAGTAATACTGCCATTGCCCCTTCCGCCTTGAGGTCTCGGGCATAAATTGGCTTTTTATCATAGGTATAGCCAATAAAAATACTTCCAAGGCGGTTTTTCAGATCAGCAAAATCACTGGACAGGCAGAGAATGGCCATTATTTCCGAGGCTGCCGTAATATCAAAACCGGTTTCACGAGGCACACCAAAAGTAAGTCCTCCCATACCCACATTAATTTTCCTCAACGCACGATCATTCATATCCATCACCCGCTTCCATGTGATGGTGCGGGGATCCAAGCCCAGTGAGACTTTGCGATGTTGCAAATTATTGTCAACGAGAGCGGAAAGCAGGTTATGAGCTTTCTCAATTGCGGCAAAATCACCGGTGAAGTGTAAATTAATATCCTCCATAGGTAAAACCTGAGCGAATCCACCGCCAGTGGCACCGCCTTTCATTCCAAACACAGGGCCCAATGAAGGTTCTCTCAGCACCGCCATTGATTTCTTACCAATTCTGACCAAAGCATCATTCAGTCCAATGGACGTTGTGGTCTTACCCTCACCAGCGGGAGTAGGCGAGATAGCAGATACCAATACAAGATGTCCTGTTTTTCCTGCACCTCCCTGTAGCAAACTCAGGGGGAGTTTGGCCTTGAAGTTTCCATAAGGTTCCAAGTCTGAAGCTTCAATTCCAACTTTTGCGGCAATATCCGTAATATGCTGCATCCTGGCTTTCCTTGCAATCTCTAAATCTGTCATAGCTGCTAATAATTGTACGCAAACCTATAATGATTGGCGAAGTTTATTTATGATATTCCTCAGGGCTAAGGGGTGATTAAATTCCTAAATGCTGAGTTGAAAACCAACTTTTTCCAGGTCCGACCAAAAATTTGGATAACTCTTATCTACCACCTGGGGATCTTCTATCACAATTTCATCAAGCAAAGCCAGAGGAGCAAGCGCCATAGCCATCCGGTGATCATCATAGGTCTTAAATGTCCTGGATTGCACTTCCTTTATTCCCGATATTACTTTCAGGTAATCACTGCCTATTTCTATCTCTGCTCCGGTCTTGGACAATTCGTTCTGGAGGGCTGACAGGCGATCCGTTTCCTTTATCCTAAGACTCTGCAGTCCATAAAGTTCGGTATTTATATTTAGTGCTGCACAAGCCGTAGCCAGAGCCGGTGTCAGATCCGGGTGGTCTATTAAATTTAAACTCAGCGATTCTGGGTGCCCGCCAACATGGTAGAGTTTTATACCTGTTTGATCGAACTTATGTTTCACACCTAAGATTTCAAAGTATTTCACCACTGCAGCATCGCCCTGATTGCTGTTCGGCTTAAAACCGGGTAGATATATTTCAGATCCTTTGGCTAAAGTTGCGATGAGAAACCAATAAGATGCAGAGCTCCAATCTGGCTCAACCTTCCAAATTGGTATATGCTTAGGTATACCAGGATCAATACTTATTTCTTCATCGGAGACTACAATCTTAAATCCCAATCTCTCCATCATATTGGCCGTAAGATGAACATAGGGTGCTGAAACGAAGGTTCCCCGAAGTTGTATTCTTAAGCCTAACTCCATCAAGGGAGCGATCATCATTAAGCTGGTAATAAACTGACTGGAAGTTCCTGCATCCACCTGAACAGAGCCTCCCTTAATCTTAGTGCCAAAGATTTTTATGGGCGGATATCCTTCCTTTTCTAAATACCTTATTTCTGTACCAAGTTCACACAAGGCGTTTACCAAGCTTCCAATGGGCCTCTTATGCATGCCTGGAGTTCCCATTAGTACATTCTCTTCACCATCGCGAATAGCCAGGTAGGCTGTGAGAAAACGCATTACCGTGCCGGCTTCTCCCGCATGAATAAAATTACCTCTGTCTGACAAGCACCGAAGCATAGTTTTGGTATCCTCACTATCGGATAATCCTTTTATCGACATCTGAGGAAAGTACAGGTGTTTGAGAATTAGCAAGCGGTTTGATTCGCTCTTACTACCGGAAATCTCAATGCGCCTTACGATATTTTTACGGTTATGTGAGAGGTGAAATTGAGATATGGATTTTTGACCGGACATGGACCATCAAAGTGAAGCATTTTTGATCGAGCATCCAAGCCAGAATGGGGCATTTTATGCCTCGGTATAATATCCCTGCAGAGCTTGAAGTCCGGCAACAAGTTCCTCCTCAGGGACCACTACGTCTGGCCTGGCTTTGCCAAGTTTATCCAGTAAGGTAAAATGATGCTGGCCATGCCGATTTTTTTTATCTCGTCTTATTAAAGGCAACAATTCTTCAACAGAAAAATTCATGAGAAGATCCGGGTAAATGTTAAATAGTTTTTCTCGCAGTAACCTAGACTCTATGCTGCTAAGACCAGCAAAACGAGCTGATAATTCCAATTCTGCCATCATTCCAAGCACTATGGATTCGCCATGTAATAAGGGATGATCTGTTTCCATCGCCAAAGTTTCAATAGCATGACCTATACTATGACCAAAATTCAAAATTTTACGTAGGCCTTTTTCCCGGAAATCCTGATCAACCACTGCCTTTTTCAATTTAATAGATTCCAAGATTAATCCGGTGTCAGGAATCTGGTTCTGAATATCAATTTTGAGGCAGCGTTCCCAATAACTGCTATCGCTTATAAGGCCATGCTTTAGCATTTCAGCAAAGCCACTTCTGCGCTGCCTTGGGCTCAAGCTCTCCAGAAATTGAGGCAGGATGCAAGTGGCGCGAGGTTCAGCAAACAGGCCTACCCGATTTTTTTCATGAGCCAGGTTTATCCCGTTCTTCCCTCCCACTGATGCATCCACCATGGCAAGAAGAGAAGTAGGAATATTAATGAACGCCAAGCCACGCAAGTAAGTACCCGCCATAAACCCGCCAAGATCAGTAACTACTCCTCCTCCAACATTAATAATCAAATCATTTCGACCTACACCTAGATCTGACAGGGAATACCATAACTGCATCAAAATTTCTGGAGATTTACTATCCTCTCCGGCAGGAACCTCCAACACTTCATAATCTTCAAGCTCATCAAGTTCAGGCAGTAATAAGGGAAGGCAATGATGATGCGTATTTTCATCGGTAAGAAACACCACCTTGGTATAGGCTCCCTCGGCGAGAAGTCGATTAAGGCGTAAAAATGCCTCGGAGCCAGGCCATATGTGTTCAGGATCAGGATAGTGCAGCATGCAGATCTGTAATATATTTGACAAAGTAACGAAACCTGAAAAGGAACATGTCTTGGCGTGAAAATATTGTTTGAAAGGAAATGGTAGATTTTGAGGATACTAAAACTGCTTTTATCACTAAAAGCAATACTCAATTAAAAAAAGCCGCCTGGCTTTTTCGGCTGGTTGCCAGTCCAAAACTGGTGTCTGCCGGAAAGAGCATCTCTGAGATGGCGGTGAAAATTGGCTTACCGATAAGAGGCCTGGTAAAAAGTACAGTTTATGGGCATTTTGTAGGAGGGGAAACTATTGAAGACTGTGCAAAAACGGTATCGGAGCTCATGTCGCATCGAGTACATTCTATTCTCGATTACTCCGTTGAAGCCTCCAAAACCGAAGAAGCCTTTGAGAATACAGCACAGAGTATAATTGCCACTATTCACTTTGGAGCCAAACAGGAAGGAGTTCCTTTTGCTGTTTTCAAAATGACCGGCATTGTGAGGTCTGGTTTATTAGAAAAGCTGAATGCAAACGAACTACTCACGGAAGAGGAAAACAAGGAATACCTGCTTGCTAGAAAAAGAGTAGAGATGATTTGTAGCGAAGCCGAAAAGGCTGGACTGGGAATTTTTATTGATGCAGAGGAATCATGGTTTCAAGATGCCATAGATCGCATTTGTGAGGATATGATCAAACGGTTTAATCGAGAGAATTGTACAGTTTATACTACGCTTCAAATGTACCGATGGGATCGGTTGGAGTATTTAAAAAGCTTGTACAAAATGGCAGAGGAGGAAAATCTTTTCATTGGTGTAAAGCTGGTTAGGGGAGCTTACATGGAAAAAGAGCGTGATCGCGCCGAAGCATTGCAATATGCATCTCCCATTCAACCTGATAAAGAATCTACCGACCGTGATTACGATGCTGCGGTGGAATTCTGTATTGAGCACAGGGATCGCATTTCTGTCGTTGCTGGCAGTCATAATGAAGAAAGTGCCAAAAAACTCACCGAGCTTATGAAGGAGCATAGTTTGGATAAAGGTGATCCTCATGTATGGTTTAGTCAGCTCTATGGTATGAGTGATAATCTGAGCTTCAATTTGGCGAAAGAAGGATACAATACCGTGAAGTATCTTCCCTTTGGACCAGTAGAGGAGACATTACCATATCTTATTAGACGTGCTGAAGAAAACACTTCCGCCGCAGGGCAAACAGGAAGGGAGCTAAAACTGATTAAAAAGGAATTACGTCGACGAGGACTTGATTAGGTAGGGGTGCCGTCAATTGTCATACAAGGTAGCTGAGCCAGATGCCTACAGGTTCTGAAATGCAGAGGATCTTTGGTTAACAACTAAATTCAAACTATAGATACTGTACAGAGTGCTATTCCCCTGGCGCATTCTCAACAACCCAGTCTTACCTGTTATCATCTCCTCATCGAACTCCGTCAAATCGGGATTGTTTCAGAACACTTTATTGCCAAGCTTAATGCTGGGGACAGGGGTGCTGTACCGCAAGGGGGCGTTTTTATTTCCGGAAAGCGCCCGTACATCAACCCTCTCCTCATCTGAGCCAATACCAACAACCACTATTTACCCCTTACCTATCTTCATGCCTGTAAATACCATGCTACTATTTCAGGGTACTCAATCTTAATACACACGCACTCACAGCTCAATTACGACCATCTATCACGCATTCCCCTATCTTGTTTTAAAATCAACACCCCAAAATTCCAACTTTATAAAAAGTATCCCGTCTTTTAACCAGAGAACCTAAGAAGCTCTTGAACAAAAACCAAACAATTCAACTCATTCAACTAAGCCTTAAGGGCGACCAACTAGCTCAACACCAGTTGTTTCACCTTTATGTTGCGGCAATGTACAACACCGTTTTGCGACTGGTAGAAAATGAGATGGAGGCTCAGGATATAGTGCAAGAAGGTTTTATTAAAGCCTTTGGAAGACTAGATCAATTTAGGTATCGCTCCACTTTTGGGGCATGGCTAAAACGTATTATGATTAACTGTGCGTTGGACAGATTAAGAAAAAACCTACCACAACACCTGGCTATTGATCGTATAGCTGATCTGGAAGAAGGAGAGGGCAATGACCCGCTCATGCCTTCCCCCGAAGTGGTGAACCAGGAAATTCTTAAGCTGCCTCAGGGTTGTAGACAAGTACTAAGTCTATATCTCATAGAAGGATACGATCAGAAGGAGATTGCTAAGGATTTAGGTATCTCTCTTTCCACCGTTAAGTCTCAATATAGAAGGGCAAAGCTCTTATTAAGGGAACGACTAACACAATTGAAACATGAGTGACAATCTTGAAAAATTTATCATCGATAACCGCCAGGCTTTAGACAGCCATCAGCCTGATGCTCAGTCAATTTGGAGGGGTATAGAACGAGGATTGGGAGTTACGAAAAGTAGGAAAATCGCTATGTACTGGAGGGCTGCCGCTATATTCCTGGCATTTCTTTGCACGGTACAGCTTACCTATATTCTTACTTCTCAATCTAAAGCCAGTTTCACAGAACTTAGCCTGGTTAGTGAAAAAAGTGGGGCATTTGAAAGACTGGAAGCTTCCTACCGACAAGAATTGATTTTGTTAGAGCAAAGACTTGCCGCAAAAAATGTTGATCCCGAAGAGTACGAAGTTTTCTTCCAGGAAATGGAATTTATAAAACAAGTAGAAGATGAATTCAAGGAGGAAATTCCTCTGACTTCAGATCGTGAAAAGCTTGCCAGCATTCTCATAGACACTTACGAAAAAAAGATTCGACTCTTAGAGCGACTACTCCAACAGGTAGATAGAAACGAGCAGCAAGAGCAATTTGAAGAAGGGCTTATGCCAATGAAAAACAACCACAAATCACTAGCAATATGAAGATCAATAAAATAGTCATTACCGGTATTCTGGGGTTGTATGTGTTCAGCGGTCTGATGGCTGAGACCTCCAAGAAAAGCACTGTCACTGAAACAAAAACCTGGGAAAAAAACTTCGATGTGAACTCCTCGGCCCAGGTAAACCTAACCTGCCGACAATCTGATTTAAGCATTTCTACCTGGGATCAAAATGTGGTGGATGTTAAGATCACGCTTACAGTTGAAGCCTATGACCCGGAAGAAATCAATAGGTTGGTAGAGGCCTTTGAACCCAGTATTTCAGGCAATGCAAATGGTGTAAGTATTCAAAATCCCGACTGCGTTTCTGAAACCATCACCCACAACAAAACGAGAGTTAAGATAAATAATGAAGTAATTAAGGTGAAACGCTATCGATATACCATAGACATAAAAATGCCTGAACTAAATCACCTGGATGCCAAAATTAGGTTCAGCACGGTGAATTTAGGTTCACATAAGGGAAGAGTAAATCTGGCAATATATGAGTGTGAATTGAATGCTGCCAAGATGAGTCCACCTGAAGCTCAAATCGATATAAAGTTCAGCAATGGAAATATTGGATCTGCAAAAGCCATGACTCTGAATGCCTATGAATGTCAACTAGGGGCATCGGCTGTAAAGTCCCTTAAAATGGATTGTAAATTCTCTGAAATTGTTTTTAACCAGGTGGTTGATTCCGAAGTAAGTGCTTATGAATCCGATATTGATCTTGGCATTACCAATTCAGTAAGATTGAAGCATAATTTTGGTAAAGTCAGTATTAGCGAAGCCAATAATCTTGAACTCACTGCTTATGAAATGAAACTTCTCGCCGGAAGAATCGACCATGTGACTATCACCAGTGGTAAGTTTAGCAAAATTACCCTAGGAAGCACCAAATCTCTGAATGTTGTCAGTGCCTACGAATCTGATTTTTTGGTCAGCAGCACCGAGTCTTTAAAAATAAATTCCAGGTTTTGTAAAATTGATATCGGTTCACTTAGCCAATCTTTGGACACCAGAAGCTATGAATCTGAATTTCGCATAAACAACATTAGTGCTGATTTTGAACATATAATAGTTGATGCCCGATTTACTTCCATGGAGTTAAATTTAAAAGGAAACAAAGGTTACCAATTGGAGGCTAATATGAGTTTTGGGGGCATGGAAATTCCGGCGTCGGATTTATCGGGAATAAAAATAAATAAAGGCGGAAGCAAGTACGTCGCTCGAGGATATGCTTTGAATCAAAACGACAATTCACAAATCAAGGTTAAGGGGTACGAAACCAATATCAGAATATTAAGAGAATGACTCCTCAAACATAGAAGCTTAAATTTTGTACCACCCACTTTGGCGCGAATCAAGTATTACTCTATGTAGCTCGGAAATCAAAACCAATATTTGCCACTTACCGAATTCGCTTTCTATATCATGCTGGTAAAGCTTAATTTAGTACTTGACTAATCGGTGATTAGGCAGTTCAAAACTCCTTTCCACCACTTTACTACCTGGCATATGGCAAGCTTGGAGGCATATTTTCAGAAATTTCGAGAGAATATTATTGGCATAGATCAATGTATTCCCACCCCAGTGCATAAAGACATAAAACTTCTGTATGCCGACTGGACCGCTAGTGGCAGGATGTACAAACCAATAGAAGACAAGCTGCGATATGAAATTTACCCTCTGGTCGCCAATACACATACTGATACCAACCACACCGGTATGTCAACCACCTATGCTTATCACAAAGCTCAACAGATAATTAAGCAACATGTAGGGGCGGGAGCTGATGATGTGCTCATATCCTCCAATTCCGGCATGACTGGAATTGTAAATAAATTTCAACGCATACTGGGATTGAAATTACATGAAGCCTTTATCGACAAGGTGCATATCGAGGAAAAGGAAAGACCGGTAATCTTTGTAACACATATGGAACATCATTCCAACCAAACCAGTTGGTATGAAACGCTGGCCGAAGTGGTCGTTATCCCTCCCGATCACGAAGGACTGGTGGATTTGGCAGCCTTTCGTGCAAAAGTTCGTGAGTATGCAGATCGAGAAACAAGAATAGCTGCGGTGACCTCATGCTCTAATGTAACAGGCATTATTACCCCCTACATGGATATTGCCCAAATGATGCATGAAGAAGGAGGCTTATGCTTTGTGGATTTTGCCGCTTCAGCGCCGTATATCGATATTCAGATGCATGAAAATGATGGCAGCGGTCGCTACCTGGATGCCCTCTATTTTTCACCACATAAGTTTTTAGGTGGTCCGGGCTCAAGTGGTATCCTGGTGTTTAACAAGAAGCTATACAGAAACACCATTCCCGATAACCCCGGGGGTGGCACGGTGGATTGGACAAACCCATGGGGTGAACATAAGTATATTGATGACATTGAAGCCCGTGAGGATGGTGGTACACCCTCTTTTATTCAAACCATGAGAGCCGCCATGTGCTGCCAGCTTAAGACAGAAATGGGAGTTGACAAGATCAGAGCCAGGGAAGAAGAAATCCTGCAAATAATTTGGTCGCACCTGGATGAGATTCCAAACTTGCATATTCTGGCTGGTGAGCATAAAGAAAGACTGGGTATTATCTCTTTTTACATAGATGGACTACATTACAATTTAGGAGTAAAAATGCTTAATGATCGATATGGGATTCAAACCAGGGGTGGCTGCTCATGCGCCGGCACCTACGGTCATTACCTTCTCCATGTCACTCCTGAACAATCTAAAGAAATCACAGATCGCATCAATCACGGCGACTGTTCAACCAAGCCTGGCTGGATTCGACTCTCGATTCATCCTACCAACACGAACCAAGAAATTGAGTTTATCTGTAAGGCCATAAAAGAACTCGCTGAAAATTTTGAAACCTGGACAGAAGAATATGATTGCGACTTGAGTATTGGACGCATCCGACCAAAACGTCATGACTATACGCGTGATATAGAAAAGACCATTGACCAAGTGCTACAAGGTGACTTGGTGTAAAACCTATATTTTAAATCGGCCTGACTATCTTCTTCACTAAAATAAAATTTCATGGATCTTATCAACTTTAATCCGGTTTCAATTGACTGGGAAAATGTTCCTGCGATAAAAACGGATGGTGAAAGCGGATATTCGATGGTGAGGAGCCAGAATATGGGAAATATATCTATCAGACAAATAGAATACACTCCGGATTATATGGCAGATCATTGGTGTGTGAAGGGTCATATTGTTCATTGCCTGCGAGGTGAAATTTTCCTGGAACAGCAGAACTCCATGGTTCAAACAGTGTCTAAAGGCATGACTTACCTTATAGGAGATCATACGGAAGCCCATCGGTTATTTACCAGACAGTCATCATTGGTTCTAGTGATAGATTGACCGTTTATTATGACGGAAGTTTTCGCAAAACATTAAAATATCAACATGAAATCACCCCTCCTCAAAAGAGTGTACCTGGCATTACTGGGAAGCCTGATTCTATTATTCTCACAATGCACCCCTTCCCTGTCCAAAGCACTTCAAAAAGGGTACATAGAAAAGTCAAATTTCCGGGAAGTAGTAGAGGTAGAGGTTCGCAACGGATTGATCATCATTCCAATACAAATAAATGGCCAAGAATATCGCTTCCTCTTTGATTCTGGCGCACCCCTGAGTATCTCCCAAGAAATTCAGGATGCATTTGTCTTTAAAAAGGTAGCTAAGGGAAATATCAGGGATTCCGATCAAAATCGCTCCGCGGTAGATTATGTGCGAGTGGACTCTTTACTGGTAGGAGATGTAATGTTTAAAAATCAAACCGCTTTTGTTGCAGATTTCAAGGCCAATCCCGTATTGGCATGTTTTGAACTCGATGGCATCCTGGGATCTAACCTGATGCGACACTGCAATTGGGTAATTGATTATCAATCTGGGGGAGTGATATTGAGTTCCGATATTCTTCCAAAGGATACCCTAAATGCGTTGAAGCTGAGGTTTACACCTGACAATCAATATGATATAAATATTAATCTGAATATTGGACGTGAAACCCTTTCAAATGTAAAAGTTGATTACGGATCCAATGGTTCTTTGATGGTTCCCAGCGCCTTTTTTGAGAAGCTTAAGGAAGAAAAAATAATTAAACATACTTACTTTAAAAGGGGGAGGAAGCAATCTGGACTAATAGGGCAGCCGGTTAGCTTAAATCAGGAATTGGCGAATTCAGATTCAATAAATATTGGAGGTTTCGTCCTTGAAAACATACAAATACGATCCGGCACCAAAGGCTTGTTAGGGCAGGATATACTTGAGCGCTTTTCTACTTGTATCGACTGGAATAAAAAGGTATTGTATCTTACTCCAAAGTCGGGGGAATTTGATGAACATATGAGCTTTGGACTCGGGCTCTGGCCTTCTGAAGAGGGCCGATCTTTAAGAGTTCAGTGGATCATTGAAAAGTCTGCCGCAGATGAGGTGGGACTTAAAGTTGGCATGGATGTTATCCGCCTGGATGAATTAGACTTTCAATCAGGCAGTACTTTTTGTGAATATGTGGATTGGATGAATGATGCTCCTGAAATTCTTCAGATTTTTGTGTTGGATGAGTCAGGTGAAATTAGAAACTTTAAGGTAGAGAAGGCCAGCTTATAGGATTTACATAGCCTGTACCCCATTTGTACAAAAGCAATTTAAATAATACCAAAGCGTATTATAGATATGATGAAATACTTGAGACTGCCACTACTACTGGTCATCGCTTTCAGCAGCACCTACTCCTGCAAGAAAACCAGAGATCTTACTCAGTTTACCCTGGCCTATGATGAATACTTCACCGTACCATCCACCTTAGGAGTCAATGTCCCTTTCAACATAGTTTCTCCAGAAATTGAAAGCAACAGCAAGACAGAGTTTGAAGCAAACGATACCAATACCGATTTGATTGAAGAGATCAGGCTCACCAAAATGACCCTGGAATTGGTGGATCCCATGAACAGCGACCTCAGCTTTCTCAGCTCCGTAGAGATTTTTATGAGTGCGTCGGGTTTGCCAGAAATAAGTCTGGCTCATAAAAACAATATTCCTGATAATGTTGGGAAAACCCTCAACCTGGATTTATCCAACAAAGACTTTCAGGAATACATTAAGAAGGATAAATTTAGCCTGCGCCTAAACACCAAAACCGATAAGTTTATTAGCTCTGACCACCGTATGTTGGTCAACTACGAATTTTTTGTGGATGCCAGGGTGCTCGGGTTGTGATAAAAACCTCACCAAACTTAAATCGCATGAAAGATTCAGACCTAAGATACCCCATCGGCCCATATGAAGCGGATAAGTCCCCTTCCGTTGACAAGCTAAAGTCTTGGATTGCAGATATTCAAGCTTTCCCCAATGAGTTAAAGAAAGTTTTATCGAACCTACCAGCGGGAGCACTCAACTGGCCCTATCGTCCGGATGGCTGGACCATAAAACAGGTAGTACACCACTGCGGGGATAGCCACATGAATGCCCTAATTCGATTTAAACTGGCTTTAACAGAAAATACACCCACCATTAGACCTTACTTTGAAGACCGATGGGCAAAATTGGATGATTATGATTTACTCGATTACCAATCATCTCTCAAGCTCCTTGAACTCTTGCATCAACGCTGGGTGATACTTATCAATTCACTTCCTGAAGAGCAACTCCATGCCGAATACTTTCATCCTGAAATGGATGCCAGAGTAAACCTGAAAGAAGCAATTGGGAACTATTCCTGGCACTGCCGACATCATTTGGCTCATGTTATTAACGCCCTGGATTCCCAAGGAAAGTATTGTTCATAATGGCAATCGTCACTAGGTAATTCAGACTGGTTAAGGAAGTACTATTTCGATCAAGTATTCTCACTTATTCCCTTCTACAACCCCCCTTACCTTTTATAAACTAAGTTTTTAGTTTAACTTTACAGAATGCGGTTAACTGTCTTACTGATATTATTTGCTCCAGTACTCTTGTCTCAATCTTCTGACCACACTGAACTGGCATCCAAAATGGCTGAACATCGCTATCAGGAGGTAATTGATGATCTGGAGCATCAATCACTTGATGTTCAAAAAAGTCTTATTCTGGCAAAGGCATATCGCCAATTAGGACGGAGCAAAGATGCCCTGATTCTCCTGGAAAAAGCCCGATACTCTGATAGTACCGATTCCCGCATTGTACTGGCTCTCGGCGAAATCTACTATAGCAGAAGTCAATACCAACAAGCTTATCAATACCTTAAACTGCTTTGTGAAATAAAACCATTCGACCCCTATTATCAAAAACTGGCGGGCAATTGTGCCGCTAAAGACTTCTCCTTAAAGCCCTTCGCCATAGCGCATTATCAAAAAGCCCATCAGCTCTCTCCGTCCGACCGAGATGCAGCCTCTGCCCTGGCTATACAATATTTTGAACTTGGACAGAATATTAGTGCCAGGTCACTCACGCAAGAATTTGTAAGCAGGGATAGCACCGACCTGGGAATGCTCAAATTAGATACCCGGATCGCCTATCTAATGGAATTGTATGATGAGGTAGTTTCTAATGTGAACTATATGTTGGCGCATGGAGACACGGTGCTTTCCAGCGTAAGACTGGCGGCCGTATCTCACTACCATGAAAAACATTACGACAAAGCGCAATTCTGGTTGAATTACGTGGCGGTACTGGCTCCTTCCGAACAGGTGTACTTCTACTTGGGCATGACCAACTATCGCCTTGAGAATTACAGGGAGGCCATCGTAAACTATGAAAAGGCCATTGAAGAATCACGTTCACCAAGTATGGGAAATTTCAAATCTCAATTAGCCATTACACTCGATAAAGCCGGGAGTAATGAACGTGCTCTCGAAACCTACCAGGAGGCCTACTCGCTCACTGAAAATCATCATTTGCTATTCAGAATGGCCGTCATATGTGATGATGAATTGAGAAACTATAAATTGGCTAAATCATATTACTTAAAATACCTGCAAGAGTGTCCGTCTATTAACTCAACGGAGCGCCTCTATGCTGAAGACCGATTAAGCGATATAAAGCGGGCTGAATTTCTGAATGTGGAGGACTAATGCTCATCAACAATGGGAGGATTTGTGTAATTCAGACACTTTAAGTTAAATTACACCTGCATTTAGTGCCTCAACCTACCCATGAAATCAACACCCAATCGTCTGATCTTCTTTGCTGCGCTGATAATTGGATTGGTGTTTATGCTTGCCTACAATTGGTATTTCCGCACTATCGAGCATTGGCCGGCTGGTCATGACCTGGAAAGTCTGGATGTTTGGGCCGATCAAAGGAGTCATGTCAAAAATCTAGATTCTGAGGACGTCATAATTTTGGGATCATCCCGAGCGCATTTCGACCTCAACATTCATTTATGGGATTCCATAACTGGCAGAAGACCCCTTCAGCTCGCTTATCCCGGTAGTTCTCCGTACATACCTCTGGAAGACATCGTTCGCAATACTGAATTCGACGGGCTGTTGCTTATAGGCGTATCTCCGGGTCTGTTTTTTACCATAAGAAATAGCTGGGGTGCCGGCCGGGGCAAAGCCTTTGTAAATCATTATGAAAATCGCACCTATGCCCAGATTCTCAACCAACGCGTTTACGATTTCGTGGATCCACATTTTAATTTCCTTCAGGGCGAGTTAGGTCTCGAAAAACTACTGGAGAGAAAATTATTTCCCAATCGGGATTCGGTGCGGCATCCGGATATTTGGCCACCCATGGTGCAAATGGATAAGTACCGGAATATCAGGATGATACCGGAAATGGAAACCGATAGTCTCTTACAACAACGACAGAAAGACATCTGGTATAACCCTAAGCCCAAAAATCGATATGTGGATAGCCTGGATGCCATTATGGATCATTATGTCGGATTGGTTAAGAAATTTCAGGCTCGTGGTGGAAAAGTGGCCTTTATCCGCGCCCCTGTTTCTGGTTATTATACCGAGACAGAAAACCAATTATATCCTCGTCCGGACTATTGGGATCGTTTAATAGAAGATTGCGGGTGTCCTGGCTATCACTACCTTGATCATCCCGAGACCAGAGACATGATTCCACCGGAATGGTCACATCTAAATCGCCGGGACAGCGATACTTACACCAGGGTCATTATAAACCTTCTCAAACAAGACCAGCTGATATAATATGCTATTTAATACACTTGGCTTCTTTGTTTTTCTGGCGGTTGTACTGACTTTATACTATATCATTCCCCTGAGCTGGAAACAAAAGAAAATCATGCTTCTTCTGGCCAGCTATATATTCTATGGACTGTGGAATCCACCGCTCATTATATTGTTGTGGATTTCTACCATGGTTGACTGGACGGCGGGAAACCAACTGTCTAAGCTCACAAAAAAATCCAAGCGCAAATTATGGTTACTACTCAGTTTATGTGTGAATTTGGGCTTTCTGGGTTTCTTCAAATACGGTAACTTTTTCATGGAGAATTTTCAACTCCTGCTTGGTTTAGGTGGCTTTGAATACACTCCGCCAGAATGGGATATACTGCTCCCCATGGGTATTTCATTCTACACCTTCCAGACCATGTCTTATACTATTGATCTGTACAAAGGGAGAATTAAGCCCGCTAAAAGCCTACTCGATTTTTCTCTCTATGTCACCTTTTTTCCCCAACTGGTTGCCGGTCCTATCGTTAGATCTGATGAATTGGTGCCCCAGTTCTATGAACCAAAGCGTGCCAGCGAAAGGCAATTCTTTATGGGTTTGCTCCTCTTAACCATAGGCCTATTTGAAAAAACAGTTTTTGCCGATTCCATTTTGGGTCCGGTATCGGATCAGGTATTTGGATCTGGAGCTTCCTTACTAGCCCTGGATGCCTGGACCGGTGTTTTGGCCTTCTCCGGACAGATATTTTTTGACTTTGCCGGTTATTCGCTTTGCGCGATAGGCATCGCCTTAATGTTGGGCATTCATCTTCCAGATAACTTCAGATACCCCTATGGCAGCATTGGCTTCTCGGAACTCTGGCAACGTTGGCATATTTCCCTCTCGAGCTGGCTTAGGGATTACCTCTACATCCCACTAGGAGGCAACCGCCTAGGGGTGGGACGCACCCAGGTTAACCTTATGCTCACCATGCTTTTAGGTGGCTTATGGCATGGCGCTTCCTGGACTTTTGTAGTCTGGGGACTGCTACACGGTGTTTATCTCATTCTTGAAAGAGTGTTGAGAAAATACATCCAGTTTCGCAGCAATAATCACTTCTCCGGTTTAATCCTGGCCTTTCTCACCTTCACTTGCGTAAACATCACCTGGGTGTTCTTCAGAGCAGAAGATTTCACTAAAGCCTGGGATTTATTGCGCTCCATGTTTTTTGTGCATGGCCATGAAGCCATATTGATCAGCAATCACCTGGTGAGTGTCTTAGTGCTGATGTTGCTGGTATTTTTGGGCCACTATGCCATGAGAAAAAGCTCTCTCGTCTCGGTGATCAGCAAAATACCTACTCCCCTGCTTGTTGTACTTTGGGGAATCATGATTTTTGGACTGATGATTGTCCAAACATCCGGACAACAGTTTATTTACTTTCAATTTTAAGTTTTCCTACACCCAGCCTGTAAAATGACGGAAGGTAGATGGTTCAAGAATATTTTAAAACTGCTTACAGCTCTGGGACACGTCTTAAATTGACATTCGTGATTAAATAATTATGGTAGGTTAGTTCATCAATTAATCCCTCTCGCGAGTAAAGGATATACACAGACTATTATCACATAAAAAACCGAACTCCGGTTGAAATTTAAATAATCCCTATCCTATGGCAGTTAATGAAGACTATCTGGAATTTATAAAAGATCAATTATCAAATATTACCCCCTTTGAAACAAAGCGGATGTTTGGCGGTGTAGGTTTCTTTAAGAATGGATTGATGTTTGGAATGCTGGGGAAAGGGGTTTTTCGTCTCAAAGTAGATGAGACCAATCAGCAGGAATACGAAGACCAAGGTATGAAACCCCTTATGTCAAAAACCGGAAAAAAAGGCATGCCGTACTGGGAAGTTCCGGTGGAGGTTTTTGAAGACAAGTCGGAATTAACCAGCTGGGTTCAAAAATCTATTGAGGTTGCTCAGAATGCGGCTAACAAAAAGTAAGTTTCGTGAAAATATTTGCCAGTCTATTACTAGTTCTCTTATCTCAATTTAGTGAAGGACAAACCTATGCCAAAAACGGTATGGTATCCTCCGATAGTAAACTGGCTTCTGAAGTAGGGGTTGAAATCCTCCAGCAAGGAGGAAATGCCATCGATGCCGCCGTTGCCACTGCTTTTGCCCTGGCCGTAACATACCCAGCGGCCGGTAATATTGGTGGCGGGGGCTTTTTGGTTTTCATGGATTCCCAGGGGAAGGTCACCACAATAGATTTCCGGGAGAAGGCACCCCTGGCTGCACGGCCGGATATGTTTCTGGATGAAAATGGAGCTCTTCCACAAGCCATCAATCTTTATGGGAACGAAACAGGCAGTCACCACGTTGGTTTGAAATCTGCGGGGGTACCTGGAACGATAGCAGGCCTCTTTATGGCACATCAGAAATATGGAAACCTGGCATGGTCTAAACTGGTGAAGCCTGCGATAAAACTTGCTAAAAAAGGATTTCCATTATGTTACCGACTCTCGCAAGAAGCAAGCTTCTATAGCAATAATTCTCCCGAAAGCTTTATGCGGAATTACTTTAATCAAAAGGATGGTAGTTTAACAGAGTTTGGAGAAATATGGCGCCAACCAGTGCTGGCTAAAACCCTGGCCACTATTGCCAAAAAAGGAAAGGATGGATTCTATGAGGGAAAAGTAGCAGAAGAAATTGCTCAATTTATGTTAGAAAACGGAGGGCTTATTACTAAGGAGGATTTGGCCAAATATGAGGCGATTGAAAGAAAGCCTGTTCATGGAAGTTATAAAGGATACGATATCTACTCTATGCCTCCACCCAGTTCGGGCGGGGTAGCCTTGATTGAGATGATGAACATGATGGAACTAGCGGGTTTGGATAGCGTAAAAATGAATTCGGCTCATTACCTTCATCTATTGGCGGAGGCCATGCGCAGAGCCTATGCCGATCGTGCTGAATTTATGGGTGATGCTGATTTCAATCCCAATCTTCCTTTTCAGAAGCTCATTTCTAAACAACATGCCCAATCTCGATTTGAAAGCATTGACCCTACAGCTGCATCCCCAAGTGACTCTGCAAAATTCGGACAGCTTTATGATGGTAAGAGTACTACGCATCTATCGGTAATGGATAAAGATGGTAATGCCGTGTCGCTGACCTACACTTTAGAGCATTCCTACGGTTGCGGGATTGGGTCTCCCAAACTGGGCTTTATTTTCAACAATGAAATGGGGGATTTCAACCCGATACCGGGCTTTACCAATCGCAAAGGTTATATCGGTACCGATCCGAATCTCATCGCCCCTGAAAAAAGAATGCTCTCCAGTATGAGCCCCACTATTGTGGCAAAAGAGGACAAAGTTTTTCTGGTAATCGGTAGTCCCGGGGGTAGAACCATAATCAACACCGTTTTTCAAACCGTACTGGGGGTATTGGAATATGACCTGAGGGTGGACCAATCTATCGAAGCCCTTAAGATTCATCATCAATGGTTACCTGACAAGCTGTATTATGAAGAAAACCTAATTTCTCCAGACACCAAAAGCTTACTAGAGGACAAAGGACATCGCATGGTTCCTAGAAACAGATTAGGACTATTAATGGGGATTCAGGTTGACTCACATACAGGCTTTTACATAGGGGCCGCAGATTCACAAAGTGCAGATGGGGCAGCGGTGGGATACTGAGAAAGTTGGGGAGGAGGGGGTGAGAAGAAGGATGATTATTGATTAATGATAATTGATACATGATTAATCGGTGAGATATGAAATAACCGGCTCGTCCCCAAGGGGCCAGCACCCGCTGTCCCCAGTATTAAGGTACTGACTTCCAATAATATATCCTAGGCGGTAATCGCCTGACTAAAAGAAGAACAGGGCAATATGCGCCATGATATGAAAGGAGAACTTCGCCGGTATTAATTTTTAGAGGTTTTAAGAATTGAGCAGATAGCCTGGATTGAACTACAAAAAAAGGAAAAGCCAAAAATGGGAACAAGCTTCTGGGTGTAGTCAGCACATTTGAGCGTGGCGTCTCACTGAAGGCAGGGTTAATGAGGATTGGGGAAAGGCGGACAAAAATGAACGATGATTATTGATTCATGATAAATGGCTTGGATAAGAAAAATCCGGCCGTTCCCCAAGGGGCCAGCACTTATGCGTGTGGCGTATCAGCATAGGTGGGCTCAATGATAAATGATAAATCGGTGAAATCAGATAAGGATAAGCCCTTCTCCTGGGGGACCACACCTGAACCCAGCAAGTCCATTAGTTGCTTCACGAGGTTCTTCTGGTATGTGATGTTCATCCGGTCATTCTTCTTGGTCCAGGATTCATTTCCGAAAGCAGGCTACTCTATGACTATCATTTAACTACTTCCTGACTTAAACATTCACGCTTTTGAACATTATCAATACCTTGATCAAGCTATGGAATTAACAAACAATCACATCAACTACATAGAATTTAAAGCCACAGATTTAGAAGAGATCAAGCGCTTTTATTCTCAGGTCTTCGATTGGCAATTCATTGACTACGGTCCAACCTACACGGCTTTTACAAATAGTGGACTTTACGGTGGGTTTGAAAAATCTGATGCGAGCATTACCCATGGTGCGCTGGTAGTGCTCTATCACGCCAAGCTGGAAAAAATCATGGAGAAGATCAAAGAGGCGGGTGGAAATATTTCTAAAGATATTTTCGCATTTCCGGGCGGAAAACGCTTCCATTTCACAGATCCCAGCGGAAATGAATTGGCAATCTGGTCCGAAGCTTAGTTGAACCACGGCAAGAAACGAAACCATGAGCACAGATTATTATAAGGACAAGAAGGTGGTAGCCGATTATATCGCTCAGGCGGCTGATGTTAATGGAGCGCTTCTCATTAAGCGGCTTCGAGAATACCTTCCTCCGTCATCAAAAATATTGGAACTGGGAAGTGGACCTGGTACAGATTGGGTCCTTCTTCAGGAAGTATACGAGGCAGTAGGTTCCGACCATTCACCTGATTTCCTCGAGCATCTTAAATCAAGCTATCCACAGGGGATTTTTTTGGAAATTGACGCTGCCACGATTGCCATCCAGCAATTCTTTGATGCGATCTACTCGAACAAAGTGCTTCATCATCTAACCAAAGATGAACTCCAGGCATCTCTTACCAGACAGCATGAAATATTAAATGCGGATGGAATCATTTGCCACTCTTTCTGGAAAGGATCTGGCCACGAGTATTTCAACGGAATGTATGTAAAGTATCACGATCAAAAGAGTTTATCAAAACTTCTAAACGGTCTATTTGATATTCTACTGCTTGTAGCCTACGCTGAGTTTGAAACGGATGATTCACTCCTCTTAATAGCAAGAAGAAAATAGGAATGACCAGATAGACCAGGCCTGAAAGCAACGGATACCTCTTAAGTCTTTAACTGGTTTTTCTATAATTTAGGATGGCCCAGCTATTGAAGAAAACCGCAAATCCGGCCGTGATTAAAAAATGCATCTGCAAATCCCTGAAGCCACTTCCCTTCAAAATCACCATCCTCATAACCTCCATTAGGTAGGTTACCGGACTCATAGCGGCAATTCCTCTGGCCCATATGGGCATACTCTCCACGGGGGTGAAAAGTCCACTTAACAACAGAAAAATCATCATTACAAAAAAGGCGACAAACATGGCTTGCTGCTGTGTTTGACTGTAGGTAGAAATCAATAAACCTATCCCCAAAACAGCAACTAGAAACAAAGCAACATAGGCATAGAGCACCGCGATGCTTCCCTGGGGTACCAACTGGTAGACCAGTCTGGCAATTCCAAATAAACCAAGCGTGAAAATAATCATGCCGATGATCCAGAAGGGGATTAGCTTACCGAGAATAAAATGGTGTTTCTTAATGGGTGTAACATTAATTTGCTCAATGGTGCCTATCTCCTTCTCTTTTACAATGTTTAGAGAACAGATATACGATCCGATCATAGTCACCAAAATGGCCAGGATACCGGGAACCATAAACCACTGGTAATTGAGAAAGGGATTAAACCAATTTATAGCAGACACTTCGATTTGCGTAAACTCGGGACTTTGGCCTCCGAGCATTTCAATTCGCACATCCTGATTGAAACTGGCAATAATTTGGTTCAGATAAACTCCCCCAACGTTGGCCTTGGTACCATTGATCGCGTTAAGCGCAAGAAACAATCGCTCACTGCCTCCTCGTTTTAAGTTCCTTTCAAAATCCTGTGGAATTTCCAATACAACATCGGCCACTCCACTTTCAATACCTTCAAACCCCTGCTTAAATGAATTGCCGTAATCGGTTAAAACGAAATAACCTGACGACATAATTTTATGACTTAATTCCCTGGAGAAAACAGAGCGGTCGTGATCAACAATGGCGATGTTGATATTCTTGATTTCATAGTCAGCTGCCAGGGGAAAGATGAGCAACTGCACAATCGGCAAAACGATAATTATCCGCAGCAGCATAGGATCCCTGAAGATTTGCCGAAACTCTTTTTGCAATAGAAATTTCAGGGTTCTCATGCCAGTCGAATTTTAAAATTCTTGAGCGCCACGGCCAGGAAGAATAAAGTCATCCCAAAGAGAATCAAGGTCTCCTTCCAAATAGCACCAAACCCCAAGCCTTTAATCATTACCGATTTAACAACAATGTAGTACCACTTAGAAGGTAAGACATTTGCGATGAGCTGTAATGGATAAGGCATGTTTTCCAGAGGAAACATAAAGCCTGTAAGAAGCATGGTAGGCAGAAGCATCCCCATCATAGAAATGAGCATGGCTGTTTGTTGAGAGTTGGTCACATTACTAATGAGCAGTCCCAGAGACAAGGCAGTGAGGATGAACAAAGTACTGACCGCAAAAAGCAGCGCCAAACTACCGTTTAAGGGCATATCTAAAAGCGTGACACTCAAAGTGATGATGATCATTAGATTCACCACCGAAAGCAAGAGATAAGGCACTGCCTTTGAAGCTATTACCATCATAGGGTTAAAGGGTGAAACCAATAAAACTTCCATGGTGCCATTTTCCTTTTCACGCACAATAGAGACTGAAGTCATCATGACGCAAACCAGCAGTAATACCAGCGACATAACACCGGGTACGTAGTTCGTTGTACCCTTTAATTGCGGATTATATATCATGCGGGTTTCTGGAATAATCTGCATGGGAATTGATTGTCCCTTTAGTTGTTCCAGCTGGTGATCTCTAACAATATTGGTGATGTAATTGCTGATGGTAGTAGCGGTATTGGGATCAGAAGCATCGGCAATGATCTGCATGCTAGCCTTATTATGATGTTGCAGATCTCGGTTAAAATTGGCGGGAAACACAATGGCCATTTTTATTGTACCACGCTTAAATGCTTCCTCAATCTGAGTCTCGCTCATAAGCATGTGGTCAATATCAAAACTTTCTGTAGCGGTAATCTTATTCGTTATTCTTTGGGTAGCGATGTCCTTGGAGTAATCACAAATCACGATTCTGGAATTCTTAATCTCGTTGGTGAGGGCAAAGCCAAAGAGTAGAATCTGAACGATGGGTAAGCCAAACAAAATGAGCAAGGTCTTCCGATCCCGGAAAACGTGATAAAACTCCTTACGAACAAAAATGAAGAACTGTTTCATTCTAATCTGCCATTCTTTTAGCCCCTCGCGCCAGCTGATAGAACACCTCATCCATGGATGCGGCGGCGTATTTATTCTTGAGGTTTAAAGGAGAATCCAAGGCAGCAATGACTCCATCAACCATCATCGATACCCGGTTGCAGTATTCCGCTTCGTCCATATAATGGGTAGTCACAAAAATGGTAATGCCGCGCGCTGCCGCTTCGTAAATCAAATCCCAAAACTGTCGTCGCGTCACAGGATCAACACCGCCGGTAGGCTCATCCAGAAACACAATTCTGGGATCGTGAACAATGGCTACTGAAAAAGCCAACTTTTGTTTCCATCCCAGTGGTAAGGATCGCACCAGAGAATCCGCCTGATCTTCAAGGTTTAAACGCTCGATAAGCAGTTCCGTCTTCCGCCTAATTTCCTTGTTTCTCAGGCCATAAATACCTCCAAAGAATCTAATGTTCTCGCGGATAGTAAGATCTTCATACAAGGAAAACTTCTGACTCATATAGCCGATGTTTCTCTTAATATCCTCGGTCTGGCGATAAATATCGAAGCCCGCTATATTCGCCTGGCCCGAAGTAGGCTTACTCAAGCCGCAAAGCATCCTCATGGCAGTAGTTTTACCCGCACCATTCGCTCCGAGAAAACCGAAGATCTCACCAGCATGCACCTGCATGTTTAGATTACTGGCAGCAACAAAGTCCCCGAATTTTTTTGTAAGGCCTTCCGTATGTATTACGACTTCCGTCATGCTAGTTCATATATTTAATGAAGCAGTCTTCAATACCTGGTTCAATCGGGGCAAATTCAAGATTGGTATGCAGCCCTTGTAAGCTCACTTTGCACTTTTCAGGCTTTACACCTTCTACCAGACTGATGTGATGATATTCACCAAATGAATGAGCACTGGCGATCATGGCGTTATTACGCAGATCACGGAGTAAGCTGCCCATATCATCAGAGCGCACGGCGTATAACTGATCAGGATATTGGGCAATGATGTTGGCAGGAGTATCAATGGTAAAAATATGACCCTCCTGCATCAAGGCGATCCGCTCACAAAGTGTGGCCTCGTCCATATAAGGTGTTGACACCAATATGGTAATCCCTTGTTCTTTCAGGCGCCCCAACATCTCCCAGAATTCACGTCGCGATACGGCATCAACCCCTGTAGTGGGTTCATCAAGAAACAAAACTTCCGGCTTGTGGATCAGGGCACAACAGAGAGCCAGTTTTTGTTTCATGCCTCCGGAAAGCTTTCCGGCGCGTCGGTTCTTAAAAGGTTCCAGCTGAATGTATATGTCGCGAATGAGGTGATAATTTTCCTCAATGCTCGTATCAAAGAGGGTGGCAAAAAAATTCAAATTCTCCTGCACACTAAGGTCCTGGTAAAGCGAAAATTTTCCCGGCATGTAGCCCACAAGCTTTCTAACTTCCTTGTAGTCTTTCACAACATCATAGCCATGAACCCTGGCCTCACCAGCATCGGCCAGCAATAAGGTGGTGAGAATTCTAAAAATGCTGGACTTTCCTGCCCCATCCGGACCGATCAAACCAAAAATCTCACCCTTCTCAACCGAAAAAGTACAATCTGCCACGGCAAGAGTTTCGCCCCGATTGTAGGTTTTTCTGATATTTTGAAGACTTACGTCAATCACTCTTTTAGCAACTTAATTTCACCGTGCATCCCAATTTTATACCATCCATCATTCTCCACCTTTACTTTGAAAGCGTACACAGTATTGGCTCTTTCATTCTTGGTTTGAATGGTTTTAGGAGTAAACTCCGCTTTACTGCTAATCCAGCTTATCCTGCCCTGCCCCAGCTTCATTTTACCCTCTACACCATCCGTTAAAACCTCTACTTTATCGCCCAGGGCAATTTCCCCTAGCTGATTAGCAGAGATGTAAGCTTTGAGAAACATCACCTCCAGATTAGCTATGGTATAAAGCGGTTTGCCAGGCATTACTAATTCATGCTCTTGTACTAGTTTGTTTAATACTATGCCATTCACCGGATTGGTAATCACTGCATCCTGAATGTGCTGGTCTAGTAATTGTGCTTTGGCGTGGATGGCCTCTTTCTGGGCGGCAATAGCTGGATACTGCGTTTCAAGCACCGTGAGCCGCTTGCCGGCAATTTGTACGGCACTATTGATGTCATCAAGCTGCTTTTGCGTGGCCGCTTTATCCGCAAACATTTTTTCAATCCTAGCCTGATCATTTTTCAAGCGCTTCACTTCATCCCGTGCCACCTGAATCTGAGCTGAAATAT
Source organism: Owenweeksia sp. (assembly GCA_965229445.1). GTDB lineage: Bacteria > Bacteroidota > Bacteroidia > Flavobacteriales > Schleiferiaceae > Owenweeksia. Next base: position 560,056 of record OZ245876.1, on the reverse strand, counting down.
TGGCTCTTTGGGCTTCCACAGACTTAAGGTTGGCTTCTAGTTCGGCGCGTTGCAAATGCAGTTGAGTAGTATCTATGTAGCCTACTATTTGATTGGCTTTCAGCTCAACACCTTCTTCCAACTCAAAAGCCAATAATTCACCCTGAGCCTTGGCAGAAATACTCGTTTCATCCACCTCAAAATTGCCGTAAGCATCGGTAGTTTCTGATTCCCCCTGACAGGAAACCAACAAAAACCCCATGGAGGCCCAAAAAATTCGATCAATTGTAAATCTCATTGTTCTGTCAGTTTATAGTTCTAGCATCACTCAAAGCTTAGCTTCCCTCTACCAGGGTGTTATAGTTAACAATAGCTATGTGCATCTGCAACTTGTGTAATTCCAGATTAGCACGAGCCTCCTGCTCCTTGTTCAGTTGTTGAACATACTCGGACGAAGTAATGGTACCATTATTCAGCTGTGAAGCATAGGCCTTTGATATTGAAGAGTATAGCTCTAATAACTCTTCATCATTAATCATCAGTTGCCTGGCCTTTTCAATATTAGTTTGCTCCATGGCACTTTTTACACCAATCTGATGTTTCAGGCGGTCTTGCTGAATTCGCATCATATTCTGCGACAATTCGATGCTTTGCTTCTTGAGGCTGCCCTTGTTCCAATCGAAAATATGCCATTGCAGGTTGATGCCAACTTTGGCCATGGGCGCCACTTCATCCTTGAAAATGTCATAGCCCGGCAAGCCCAGGCCTGCATCAGCAAAAACCCCGATTTTGGGTAAATAAGCGGACTTGACCATGCCTTTTTGAGCTTCTAAAAGCTTTATTTGAGAAGATAGCTGTTGCACCTCCGGACGCATGTTCAGATCGACCTTTGCGACAAGCGTGGCCTCAGGTGTGATCAGCTCAAGCTCTGCCGGGAGCTCTACTCCCATTAACTGCTCCAAACCATCTATGCTTGATTTAATGCCATATTCTATTTGCGTGATTCCTTGTTCCAACTTTAGCATTTCCGCTTTCAGAACACTGGCATCGCTCTGCAACAACATATTGGATTCTACCGCTGCAGAAACTTCCTTCAAGCGTTCAGCCAGGGTATTGGATTTATCGCGTAAGATGAGCAATTGCTTCTGCTGGAGCAGCACGGAAAAATAGAGCTGCATTATTCTATTCTTGAGATCGAGCTTCTGCAGTGCAATCTCTTGAGTGGCCACACTACCTGAAGCCTCCTCAATAGCCTTTTGATTGCGAGTCATATTGCCATCATAAATCCACTGGCGCAGAGATAGCAAGGCATTGTTCATATTCAAGGGTGCTTCCGGAGCTTCAAATCCGGGAACTGGTATTTGAACCGGAATTGAAATCTGTTCATTTTGATATGTAGCCATGGCGTTCAAATCCAGGGTGGGTAAATAATTCTTCTTTACCCCGCTGATGTTGGCTTGAGTAATCTGCTCCGTGAATTCCAACTGCTTCTGAAATTCAAAATTTCTATAGGCCTGATTAATGCATGAATCGAGGCCCATCACGTGCTGACCATGTACTATTCCAGAGGTTATGCCCAATAGTACAATAAGTATAATTTTAACCATACGACTAATTCTTAATTGCTATTACCATACAGTCCATTAATTAAAAGCGTCTCAACATGAGCCTTTCTGTCATTGATGAACTGTTTAAATTCCTTGTCGTTCACACCGGAAACAAACTGAATCATAGGCTTGCCTATGAAGGGAAATACACATAAGCTGATTAAGCTTGTGAGTAGCTGGAGTGGATCCGTGTCTGGTATCTTACCCGCTTCCACCTCCTTTTCAACCTGCCTGAAAAATTCAGAAGGACGTGTAGCCAGACCTGATAGATTGTCGCTTATGAAATCAGGATTCCTACGCAGCTCACCCAGCACAAATCCCGGTAAATCAGGATTTTGAGATAGATGGTCTATGTAAATATGAACCACAGTGCGAATCTTATCTTTAATGCTCAACTCCGAATTTAAAGTTCCGATCAAAACGGGAAATACTTCAATTACCCCAGCCAGCAACACCGATTTAAACAGCTCATCCTTGGATTTAAAATGATAGTGCAACAAGGCTTTGTTCAGCCCACTCGCATCTGCTATGGCCTGCATTCGTGCACCACCAAAACCCTGCTTGTGAAACTCCTCTTTAGCAGCAAGAATAATCTTGTCTCTCGTCTTCATATGACGCAAGGTACGAAAAATGAAATTATTTAACCAAATGGTTAAATTTTACACAAACTTGTAGTCGAGTGAAGCTGACCGAATCATGTCGGCAAATGGCGACACGGTTCTCATAAGTCTTATGCTTATTTCCCGATAACGTATGCCGACCTGTGTTATCATCCCTTTTGCACAGACTGTTTACTTTTAGCTTCTTTCTTAGATTGAGCAGCCATGAAAAAACTAATACGGAGAATCCTCAGAGTCATACTTATCCTAATCATTGTGATACCGGCAGTCCTACTGCTTTTGGTGCGCTTTACCGATGGCTCGATAAGTTCAGGGAACCGTATAATTCTAGGCTATGACGAAGCGCAAGGCCATTTTCAGTTTATCGAAGAACGCGCTTATGAATTTCAGGGGATAGATGGTCCCTATATCATTGATAAGGAGGTAATCCGCGTTTCGGCAGACCATGAGATTGTAAGAGAACCACTAACTACGGATTCTATTCTGGTTGAAGTAAACAATACTGACAAAGACCTTTTCTGGGTGCCGCTTAGGGCATCCCACGCGACACATTCTGAGACCTATGCGCAACCAAAGCAATTAATTGCCCTTTCAGACATTGAAGGAAACTTCAACGCCTTGAGCTCTCTACTGCTAACCAACAAGGTCATCGATGCACAATACCGTTGGATCTATGGAGAAGGTCACCTGGTGTTGGTAGGCGACTTTGTGGATCGCGGTGAAAATGTGATACCCGTTTTGTGGTTGATTTACAAATTGGAAGCTGAGGCGGAGTCTGCCGGCGGCAAGGTTCATTTCATTCTTGGCAACCATGAACTCATGAATGTACAGGGAGACTTTAGATATGCCCAGTCCAAATACCACAGAATTGCCAGGGAATTAGGAGGCTTTGAAGATCCTAAAACCAATTATAAACTTCTGTTCTCCGAAAATTCTGAGTTGGGTAAATGGATGAGAAGCAAGAATGCCATGGAACAGATTGGTAAATATCTTTTTGTGCATGCTGGAATTTCTCCGGACATATTAAAGTATGAACCAAGCCTAAAGCAGGTGAATGAAAGCCTGCGCCGATCCATTGATCAAAAGCTCATACACCACCCACAAAAAGACAGTCTCGCAAATTTTGTTCAGGGTAGGTTCGGACCTTTATGGTACCGTGGATTGGTGATCGATTATAAATACTATGACAAGATTAAGGGGTCAGAATTAAAGGAGATATTGAATTTCTACCAGGCCGGATGCATTGTCATTGGACATACCGTCGTGGATAGAGTTTCGTATGATTATGACGGAAGGGTTTTGAGATTGGATGTGAAACATGGGACGGACAAAGCCAGCCCTAAAACTCAGGGAGTACTTATGGTTGATGAGCAAGTGTACAGAATCGATGCAGCTGGAGGACACGCACCGCTGAAATCTCAATATTAATGTACACTTTAATAAGCAATAGTTTTCAGAATTTACTGGGTGTCTTATCAAATATGAGCATAAATCAAATTCAATCTCATTAATCTTAGTGCGATTCTTGAAGTCAACTGTAAGGAAGAAATAGAAGTCAATAATCATAAACCCTTCCACAGCAATTTCATCGGTTAAGATGAGCTTCTTTATGTTTAGATTTTCTTCTCAGCAGCAGCATCATTTTTCTATGCCAATCACCGCAAGCAGGAAGTGTCTTAAGGAGGTGGCTGACTTACAGGCTGAAGAAAGGCTGAGATAGAATTTCTCCAGAAAGCACCGCCTAACTTTGTTACTTTGTAAGTGATTTGAATTATCACAGATGGAAATTGAGAATCAGGCGGGAAAAAGAGAGGCGATTAGCAGGTTGGTACAAGCCTTTTATGCCAAGGTGAGACAAGACGAAATGCTAGGCCCAATTTTCAACAGCCACATACCGGATGAAAAATGGCCGCAACACCTCGAAAAGCTAACAGACTTCTGGGAAACCAATCTATATGGCAAGGCATTATTTAAGGGGAACCCTGGGGAAAAGCACGTGGCTATGGATCGTAATTTAAACTACACCACCGATCAAAAACACTTCGGTAAATGGCTACAGCTCTGGTTTGAAACCATTGATGAATGCCTTGACGAGGCCCTGGGCAGAAAAGCCAAGGAAGCCGCCCGTCGGATGGCGCATGCTCAATTTATGGTCATCTGGAATCATCGACCGGAAGACGTTAAAAAGGCCTGGCCCAAGCTGAATTTCTGATTGGTATAGATCTTGTGCGCACTATTGGTATGAGAAATCTAGTCCTTCTTGTCACTACTTTAATCCTGCTATCCTTTTCTCCAGATGCAAGGAATAAGGAGGAATTGGCAGATCAATTATTGGGTATATGGGTGCACCAGCAAGACAAGGATCTTAATTCCCTGCGTTTTGTAAAGGCCCAGGAGCTTGAAGATCTTAGCCAGGGAATGATTTTCCAGGCCAATGGAAAAGTTCAGCTGCGCATCCCGTTTGGTTGCCAATTGCCGCCTCACTTCAAGGATTTTCAGGCAGATTGGCGTGTGCTAAACAAATCTACGGTAGAAGTTGATCGACATTTCCCCGGTGAGAAAGCGGATATCATGAAGGTGGTTAAGCTGAATAATCGCGTGCTGCGGATTGTGTGGGACAAATAGAAAGCAGCCATCTTTTGACTAGTTCACGCACTCCCTGACGGATAATTTTGCCGATGTCATTGACCTTGCTCTGGGCAAGGCGGAGATCGTGCTGCCTAGTGCCTTGGATAATTGGATTGACTTGTTGAAGAACTTAGATTAGTGAAATGATCAATTATCAATAATAATCAGCCATTTCTACTAACTTTTCCCTATTCCTTCTCTCCCCATTCTTATCCACATCTTCCCGGTGCTCCCGATATCTTTACTAGCTTTGAGTAACGCTATTGTGTTTATAAATAGGACGTTCTATTTATAAACGTAATAAATAAACGCTATTGCGTTTAGCAACAAGTTGGGCTTAATTTGAAATAAAAAATGAAAAGATGATAAAAGATTTAAATGATTCTCTTGTTGGGATTGCAATTGGAATCCGTTTCCGAGCAAATTTTGCAATTGAAGATAAGCTAGGAGAAATTGTAGATAAGATCCTTTACACAAAGAATTCTTATTTCAATCCTACTGTATTCCCTACCGTTTATAACAATGTAAACGAGAAAACATTGATTAACGAAGCAACTAATGACCACATGTTAATCAACAATTCGAATATCATTTTGGAAATCAATTTTGGTCCAAAGTTCAAACTCGAAGATCAAGACGAAATACTCAAAAAATTTGATGAAGAAATTATTCAAGGAATAGTAAAAGATTTTAAGATTTCACAAATAAATCGTTTAGGACTCATAAAGCGCTATTTATTTAGTGACAAATCCTTAGGTGAATCGTTTATTAAAAAGACGATTGGGCAAAGCTTAGATGGCGTTAAGGATATCAACCTTCGATTTTCTAAAAAATTTCCAGTACCAGAGTCAATGGTCAAAAAGGATATTTATGATTGGCATAATGCGATCTTTAACGTTAGTAAGAAATCTGATAGGGATGAACTTTTCATGTCAATAGACTATCAAAAATATTTTGAGCCGTTCCTTCCATCCGCACATGAAGTCAAATTCAGCACATTCTCTAACCAAGTGCAAGGCTACAATAAAGGAAAGTATTTGGATTGGGTAAACTCAAACTACTCACTAGACAAATAAAGCTATGAGTAGACAAAAAGGACATACTCCAAAAAATCGTTTGGAACGAGATTATTACACTAGGTATATTAAATCGAGAGATTATGAGCCAACAGTAGATGAGAGTTTAAAGTTTGAGGACTCTAGCGATTCTAAACCAGATTATAGTGAGCCAACAACGAATAAGTCAAGGAAGGTCAGCCTAAAACACCAACTTGAAGACTATTTAAGAGAAAATTGGATTCCAGGTGTAATTGGGTTGATTGTAGTAATTGGTGGATACTTTATGATTTCGTCACAAATAACTATGGGCAAAATTGAAACTCTTTTGTTCAAAATGGACGAAGACGTAAAAGAAATTAAGGACGATATCAAAGGTTCGAATGATAAACTCGATAAAATTGATGACCAGTCAAAGGAAAACTCTTGGAAGCTTGACCAAATTGAAAAAGAAAGGGAAAGGGAAAGAGAGAAAGAAAAGTCGAGTAGGTAAAGGGGAATTTCACCCCTAAACCTCTCACAGAACCGTACGTGATAGTCTCCCATCATACGGCTCTTCGCAGTTAGACCCTCACGGACGAAAACCATACTGCCAGTGTATGAATAGATTGGGATAATGTTTGCACACTTTCCTTAACCAGTCCCACGCTAGCTTTCTTGGCTTTCGTCTAAACCTTCGATACTTGTTTAATACCCATTTCAGCAACCTGTGATTCAAAAGGCGCATCGCTCGTTTCAGCCCTACTTTACTGAACCTGCCGTAATAGTTTATCCACCCACGTAATTTCGGGGCGACTATATGGGCTAGATCCTGTATTTGCAGATGTACCATCCGATGCAGTTTGAGTTCCCTCAATACTTCTCCCACTCTTTTATAGGCTTTCTTGCTCATCGTTGGTGTGTAAACCAACTGCAAGTGTCCCCACTTGGCTCTCGTTCTTCGGGTTTTAAAAGTAAAACCTAAGAAATCGAACGTGCGGTACTGTACCTTAAAGGGTGGGTGATACTTCTGATTCCGTTTACAGTACACAATCTTTGTCTTCTCACGATGGGCTTCTAGCTTACATCGTCTCAACCTTGCTTTGATTTGTTCTAGTAGCCTCAAGGCTTCTTTAAAATCATTGCAATGGATCACTACATCGTCCGCATACCTTTCAAAAGGTGTGTCTGGATAATGCTTCTCCATCCATTTGTCGAACACGATGTCCATGAAAATATTAGCTAGCACAGGACTGATTACTCCGCCCTGGGGTGTGCCTTTACTTTCATTCTTGCGCAGCGTTCCATCGGTTTGCAGCACTTCTGCTTTCAGCCACCTCTCTACATATAACAAAATATGTTTCTTGGTGGTGTAGTGACGCACTGCTTTCAACATCAGCTCATGGTCGATGTTATCGAAGAAGCCTTTAATGTCCAAATCAATTACCCAATTGTACTTCATGCAATTTTCCTTGCATTGCTGTACGGCTTGGTTAGCACTCTTTTTAGGGCGGTAGCCGAAGCTATTTTTACTAAAGTGAGGCTCTACGATTTGTTCTAGCTCTTCTCTAACAACCATTTGTGCTGTTCGATCGCATACTGTTGGGATGCCTAATAGGCGTTTTGTGCCGTCTACTTTTGGTATCGCTACCTGTTTTACGGCTGGTGGATGGTAGCTTCCTGAAGCCAACCTGTTCCATATTGGGTACAGGTATTTCTTGGGGTTCGACTGTACCTTTTCAATGGTTTTACCATCTACTCCGGCACTACCGCCCTTTGATTTTACCTTCAAAAATGCTGACCAAACCACCTCTTTCTCGATGGGTTGGGTCTTTGATTCATTTAAGCTGATCATCCTCTTTCAAGTTGTCCGTTTAAATAATCTGAACTCCGTTAACCCCTTCGCTCATCCCGATTTTCATCGGGACTTTCTTGGATACTTTCCGCTACTATGGGTTAATCCGCCACTATCAAAATGCCTCGATACTCTTAGACTTGCCTTAAAGGTTTTCGTCCGTCTCTCTTTGCATCATTTTTTGATAGCTTCTCCTGTTCCGTAGAAAAGCCCGAGTATAGGTCATGCCCTCTTTATCCCGTATGTCGATAAACCAACTTTAGGACGGTCGTTTATCTTTATCTCTCAGGCTCGCTGTACCTTCGATTTTGACATACCATACGTTATTATCGAGACCTACAAGGGTTCACTTCCGTTCATCTCCTTATACGCACACCTGATAGATCGATATCTTTCAATACCCTCTAACTTTTCCTAGACGCTCAGTACCATATCCTGAAAAACACAGCACCTCTAGGTGGTTTGACAAGTCTGCCTAATCAGTCCTTGCCGAGAGGTCGGTTCTCTCATCTCTTCTACAGTTTTGTCACTCTTTTCAATGAACGAATTCATATATTGTATCCTAGAGTAACGCAGGACACACAACTAAGCCCAACAAAACCTATAAGCAATAGCGCCCTGCGGGACGCTACTGCTTTTAGCCGTGCCGTTGGCATTAATTTGAAAGCAATAAAGATCAACTTTAAACGATAAGAAAGTACCCAGTTAAACTATTACGATTCCAACCCTGTGAAAAAAGTAAGTTTAATACTCTTCCTACTTGGAATTATTCCCACTGTATCGGGACAGATTTTAGATTGGGAAAAACAATTATACGGGAGCGGAAATGTCTTCAGCCGTTCATTGGCGTTCGATAAAGCCGGCAATATATTTACTGTAGGCAGTTTTAGTGACAGCTTATTCGTATACACAGATACGGGCTATCATTCAATACCTGCTCAAGGAAGTGAAGATATCTACCTTATGAAGCTAAGTCCTTCTGGAACTTTATTGTGGATTCATAGTTTTGGAGCACATGAAACTGATGAGGGTTTCTCAATTGCGGTTGATGCTCAGGGGAATGTTTACATAAATGGTCACTTCTCAGATACAGTTGACTTTGACCCTAGTATTGGAGTTACAAATCTCATTTCAAACCATTGGAAATCTGATATTTTTATTTGTAAGTATGACCCTTCTGGCAATTTGGTCTGGGCCAATCAAATAGGAGATGGCAACGTTTATATAGTTACTTCCATATCTGCTAGCCATAACGGAAATATATACCTCTTCGGAACATTTTTCGATACTGTGGATTTCGATCCTGGACCTGCGGTTACACAATTGTATTCATCTCTAAGAGACAATTTTTTCGTTGCCAAGTATAATACAACAGGGGACCTAATATGGGCTCAGAATATTGAATCAGCTGGCGCTGGAGATGCCTGGAATGTCTATGTGGATAAATCGGAAAATGTATACCTAGTTGGTTCATTTAATGACACTACCGATTTTGATCCTGGGCCAGCAGAATACAAGCTGACATCAAAAAACGGCAGCGATGATACGTTTCTTGAAAAGCTGGATTCATCAGGTAATTTTCAATGGGTAAGCCAATTTAGCGGGCCTGATCATGTCCATGGTCGAGATGTAACTGTAGACAATAATGGAAATGTTTGCATTACTGGTTCTTTCGCAGGCAAAGTTGATTTTGACCCAGGGCCAGATTCATTATTTCTTTCCACGGACAGCACAAGAAATACCGATGCATTTGTCAGTAAACTGGATTCTTCAGGACAGCTTACTTGGGCCCGAAAAATAGGTAGTTTTCCTTATCTTGAGGTAGGATATTCACTTGTAACTGATGACAACGGAAACATATATACAACGGGGTACTTTAGTGGTACTTCGAAGCTTCATCCTGGTTCAGACAGCGAATATGTTTCAATTGGAGTTCTTAGCTGGGAGGATATTTATCTTAATAAGATAGATCTTAATGGAAACTTCCAATGGACAATTCAAATTGGCGGCGATGGTAAAGATTATGCATCAGATATAAAAATTGATACAAACAACAACTTGTATCTATCAGGCCACTTCCAAGGTGATCTTATTTTTGACTTGGTCAATAATAGCAATGGTTTAATGAGCATGGCTGTTTGGGATGGTTTTGTGGCCAAACTAAACGCTTCAAGCATTGGGATCTCAGAGACCAGGAAGATGGTCCAAGCTTTATCATATCCTAACCCATTTGAAACTAGCTTTACAATAGATCTTGGCAACAAACATGAAATCGTGAAAGTTAATATCACCGATGCTTGTGGAAGAGTGGTACTGAAAGAAAAGTATTTCAGCGTTAACCATATTGATATTCACCTTAACGCAACTCCAGGTATATATTATGTCTCTGTTTTTACCAATTCCAATTCGACTTATGTTTTCAAAGTGATAAAGAAATAAGAAAAAACTAATGCCAACAATGGCTAAAATTCAATGCTAAATCTTACCTAAGGATCACATTTTGAAGTAGTTATTCCGCCTTGGCCTCAGCCTTAACAGAAAGAATTAAATTAGCTAAGGCAACGGCCTAGGCTAAATTTCACCTAAGCCCAAAAACCCGAAACACCAAGCCGCACTGCTTTTAGCCGTGCCGTTGGGGCACATGCAAAAAAAGACAACGGACATATTGACAATGGCGAGTAACCACAGACATATCACGGCACAGACCGACTTTACGACCGGACTGACTCGACTTGACCAAAAGTGCAACCGGACAAGGACGACCAATAAGTATGGAAAAAGAAAAAGCCCTCGCTTCGCATTTTTGAAAATTTCTGCCAACCCGCATTTGGCACATTTGCAAAGCCGCTCAAGCCAACCCGCAATCCAAGCTTTACAAAAGAGCCAAATCTTCCAGCCCTCAAGAATTCCAATATTTACCAGTATTTCAGTTTACTGGCGTATTTTTGATTTCAAATATTTACCAGAATTTTGTATTTTTGGTAAAATTTGGAATTAGAATGCCCAAAATCATAGAGAATAGACTGGTTGAAGAATTTAAGGACAGAGAGTCTTTTACCAGACAAGACCTCTTTGACTTCTATCGTTATTTTGAACCTGATCTGAAGGAAGGAACTTTCGGGTGGAGGATCTATGACTTGAAAAACAAAAACATCATCAGGCCGCTCAAGAGAGGTCTTTATGTTATCTCATATAAGCCAAAATATAAACCTGAAATATCTCAAGAACTAATTAAGCTCGCGAGACAAATCACTGAAAAATTTGAGGACTCCAAACATTGCATTTGGGAAACAGAATGGCTCAACGAATTTTCCCAACACCAGGCCAGTAGGAGAATAATTCTAATTGAGATTGAAAAGGACTTCATCGAGTCTTTGTATTATGAATTGAAGGACTCATTGAGGAATGAGCTTTTCCTGAACCCAGATGATAAGGCCATTGACTTCTACATCGCAGAGAGCGACTATCCTGTAATCATCAAAAAGCTGATTACCCGCTCGCCAATTGCAAGAAGAACCGAGAAAAAAGTAAAATTCTTTACTCCCCTACTCGAAAAAATGCTGGTTGATCTCTTTGCCGAAGAAAAGCTTTTCTACTATCTGCAAGGATCTGAGTTGATACATATTTACGAAAATGCGATAAGTAACTACGCCATCAATTTCACCAAACTCTTCAGTTATGCCAAAAGGAGAGATAGAGAACAGGAAATTAAACAGTTCATGACAAATCACATGTACCACCTTGTAAAAGACATTATCGAATGATAAAGGAGCATTGCTTTACAGAGGAATGGTTGAATAGCTTTAGAAAGCAAAAAGATCACAAACGAATTGATAAGATCATTCTTGAGAAAATGATCTACGCACTCCACTTGTTAGAGCGACTTAAAGCTAATGGCCTGGACTTCATCTTTAAAGGAGGAACCAGTCTTGTTTTATTGTTAGAGGAAGACAATCGTTTCTCTATTGATATCGACATCATTTGTAAAACTGAACGGGACGAACTTGAAGCTATTCTTCAGAAAGTAATAGATACTTCTGGTTTTGAAGGTTACGAGTTGGACAAACATCGGAGTTACCAATCAGGCGTACCAAAAGCACATTATAAGTTTTCATTTGAAACCAATCTGCAAGGCTCAGGAACTATTTTGTTGGATGTGCTAATCGAAGATTCTATCTACCCTGAGCAAATAGAAACGCCAATCCAAACAAAATGGATAGAAACCGAGGGTGAAACCATGATTACCGTGCCCTCTATTGATTCAATTACAGGAGACAAACTCACTGCTTTTGCCCCAAATACGATTGGTATTCCCTACTTCAAGGGAAAGGACAAACAGCCATTCTCCATGGAGATTTGCAAGCAATTATTTGATTTAAGCAAATTATTCGATCAGGTTCAAAACATGGAAATTGTGGCCGCAAGCTTCAACGCCTTTGCAAATCAAGAAATCGTCTATCGAAAAAATGGTGATTCAAAAACAACCCTAACTCCTGAAACTGTCCTACAGGATACCATTGATACTTGCCTAATCATTGCAAAACGTGGCAGCGGCACGATTGATGAGAAAACCAAATTTGCTGAACTTCAAAAGGGGATTCGTGCTTTTGGTACTGGATTTCTAATGCGTGGAAATTTCAGGATTGATGATGCGATTCCTGCATCAGCTCGCATCGCGTATCTAGCAACGAAACTTCTTAAGAACGATTTAAGTCCAATTGAATACTTTGATAAGCAAGATGTAAAAGCTTTAAACATTGAGGATCCCGAGTGGAATTTTCTAAACCGACTAAAGCGACAGCCAGATAAGTCTTCATTTTATTACTGGTATCATACCGTTCGACTTCTAAATACCAACAAGGATGAATAAGAAAGATTTATCAGAAGCGGACATAAAAGCAAAATTCATTACTCCTGCAATTCTAAACGCAGGTTGGGATGAGTTGACGCAACTCGGTCGGGAGATTTACTTCACCGATGGGCGTATTTATGTTAAGGGTAAACTTACCGCAAGAGGAAAGAGAAAGTTTGCTGATTACATTTTATTCTACAAGCCTAATGTTCCTATTGCCATCATTGAAGCCAAGGACAATAAGCACTCTACAAAAGGTGGAATCCAACAAGCTCTTGGATATGCCAATACGTTGGATATACCCTGTGTTTTCAGCAGCAATGGTGACGGATTTTACTTTCATGACAAAACTGCTTCTGACGGCCAGATTGAAAAGGAACTTTCACTTGACGCGTTTCCAAGTCCTGAAATTCTATGGGAGAAGTACAAACAATACAAAGGCATTGAAAGCAGTAGTGAAGAAGAAATTGTATCACAGGACTACTTTCAGGACGATTCAGGACGTTCCCCGAGATACTATCAGCAAATAGCCATCAATCGCACCGTTGAAGCAGTTGCAAAAAAGCAACCTCGGATTCTTTTGGTTATGGCAACCGGAACAGGAAAAACATACACTGCTTTTCAGATGATTTACCGCCTTTGGAAAAGCGGTGCCAAAAAACGCATATTATTCCTTGCTGATCGAACAGCTTTAATTGACCAAACCGCAAGAGGCGACTTCAAACATTTTAAGGATGCCATGACCATTATCAGGCATAAACAAATTGACACCGCATATAATATTTACCTCGCTCTTTACCAAGGATTATCGGATAGCAAAACCGAAGACGCATACAAGCAATTTAGCCCAGACTTTTTTGATCTGGTAATCATTGACGAGTGTCATAGAGGAAGTGCAAAGGAAGATAGCAAATGGCGTGAAATACTGGCCTACTTCAACAAGGCAACTCACATCGGTTTAACCGCTACACCAAAAGAAACCACAGAAGTTTCAAACATTGAATATTTCGGTGATCCACTTTACACTTATTCTTTGAAACAGGGAATCGATGATGGGTTTCTTGCACCGTACAAAGTAGTTAAAATCACGTTGGATATTGATGCAGAAGGTTGGCGACCACCGAAAGGATACTTAGACAAAGACGGTAATCCAGTTGAGGACAGAATATACAATCGAACGGATTTTGACCGAAACATCATTGTTGAAGAAAGAAGAAAATTAGTTGCAGATAAAATCACTGAATTCCTGAAAGGTAATGACCGATTTGCAAAAACGATAGTTTTCTGTATTGACATTGAGCATGCCGAAGGCATGAGAACCACATTGGCAAATGCCAAAGCGGATGAAGTTGTCAAGAATAGTAAGTATGTGATGCAAATCACGGGTGATAATGAGGAAGGGAAGCGGGAATTGGACAGTTTTATTAATCCATCAGAAAAATATCCGGTGATTGCTACGACTTCAAAACTCATGACAACCGGAGTGGATGCCCAAACCTGCAAGCTGATCGTCCTTGATAGCAATATTGGTTCTCCGACTGAATTCAAGCAAATTATTGGTCGCGGCACAAGAATCAATGAAGAATACGGCAAAACTTATTTCACCATCATTGATTTCAGAAATGTTACCAATCATTTTGCTGACCCTGATTTTGATGGCGATCCTGTAATGATCAAACAAGTTGGTGAAGATGATGACCTGACTGGTACGGAAGATGAAACCACCGAAGAAGTTATTACGGACATTATTGACGGAGAAGAAATTGAATTTCCCGAATACCCGGAAATTGAAGGTGGCGGTGATATTGTGGAAGAACCAAGAGTAAAAATCCGGGTGGATGGCATACAGGTTAAAGTGGTGAACGAACGAATTCAGTATTTAGGATCAGATGGCAAGATCATTACGGAAAGCATCCGTGATTACACCAAAAAGAGCGTCAACGAGAAATTCAAAAGCCTGGACGACTTCCTCAACCGATGGAACAGTTCTGAGCAAAAGAAAGCCATCATTGAAGAACTCGAAGAACAGGGCATATTCTTCGATCAATTGAAAGAAAAAGTAGGAAAAGATTTTGATCCTTTCGATCTGATTTGTCACGTTGCCTTTGAGGCTAAACCGCTTACGCGAAAAGAAAGAGCTGAAAATGTGAAGAAGCGGAACTACTTCGCAAAGTATGGCGATAAAGCTAAAGCCGTATTAAATGGCCTCTTGGATAAATATTCCGATGATGGTTTGCTAACCATTGAAAGTGCGGAGGTACTAAAGCTTGATCCACTTAATAAATTGGGTACTCCGATTGAACTGATCAAGGCCTTTGGGAGCAAAGTCGAATATTTAAAAGCACTGAAAGAATTAGAACAAGAACTCTACAAAACAGCATAAATGGCAAACATAGGAGCAGCAATAAAGAGTATTAGAAATATCATGCGTAATGAAAGCGGTGGCGGTATTTCCGGTGATGCCCAGCGATTAGAGCAGTTGGGATGGATGCTTTTCCTGAAAATAATGGACGACCAGGATCAGGAATTGGAAATGCTAAAAGACGATTACGTTTCAGTTATTCCTGAAAAATTTCAATGGAGAAATTGGGCAGCAGACAAAGAAGGCATTACCGGAGATGAACTTTTGGAATTTGTAGACAGCACTACTGCAAATAATAAAGGTCTATTTGCCACTCTTAGACAACTTCAAAATCCTGCCCACCCAAGACGGGCAGCTGTAGTGCGGGAAGTTTTTCAGAGTTCCAATAACTACATGAAGTCCGGCTATGGAATGCGGAAGGTCATCAATAAACTGAATGAAATTGATTTCAACAATTCCGAGGACAAACACATCTTTGGTACCATCTACGAAAGCATACTCCTTGAATTAAGAGACGCGGGAAACAAAGGCGAATATTATACACCACGTGCCATTACGCAGTTTATGACCCAAATGACCGACCCAAAGCTTGGAGACAAAGTGCTAGATCCGGCATCAGGAACGGGCGGATTTTTAACTGCTGCCATCGACTATGTGCGTGATCACTATGTGAAAACGGTAGATGACGAACACGTCTTACAGAAAAGTATTGAAGGCTGGGAATACAAGCCTGTGCCCTTTGTATTAGGCTTAACCAATTTGATCCTGCACGGAATTGATGTGCCCAATTATCACTATACCGACAGCCTGAAAAAGGAATACAACAGCATTGGCAAAAAGGATCAGGTGGAGATCATCCTGGCCAATCCACCATTTGGTGCAGGTTTGGAAGAAGGTGTGGAAACCAACTTTCCTTCGGCTTATCGCTGCAAAGAATCGGCTGATCTTTTTGTGATTTTGATGTTGCAGTTATTGAAGCCTAATGGGCGTTGTGCCATTGTTTTGCCGGATGGTTCCATTACAGGCGGTGGTGTAAAGGCTCGTATTCGTGAGAAACTATTAACGGATGCTAATCTGCATACGATTATTCGCCTGCCGCAAAGTGCCTTCCACCCGGCTACTGTAAGCACCAATCTGTTATTCTTTGAAAAAGGCAGCTCCACCAAGGAAATTTGGTACTACGAACACCGCTTACCTGAAGGACAAAAAAGCTACTCCAAAACCAAACCCATTCGATTTGATGAATTCCAGCCCATTATTGACTGGTGGGATAAGCGAGAAGAAAATGATCAAGCTT
This sequence comes from Owenweeksia sp., assembly GCA_965229445.1. GTDB lineage: Bacteria > Bacteroidota > Bacteroidia > Flavobacteriales > Schleiferiaceae > Owenweeksia. The sequence continues at coordinate 543,822 of OZ245876.1, read as the reverse complement.
GGAAAATAAAGGTTGATAACTTAAAGGATTGGGATTTGGACGTCAAGAATCCTCATAGCGAAGTCGCTCAAAGAGAATATCTCTCAAGCTCTGAAATATTAGACAAATTGCTTGATTCACAAAACCAAATCATCGTCACTATTAATGAACTCAAAAAAGAATTGATATGACCAAAGTCAAATTAGGATCAATTCTTATCGAACAAAAGAAATCGGTTAAAGCTCCTGATGGTAATGGCTTGGATTTAATTGGTGTAAGCAACGCAATTGGATTACACGTTTCGCGTGCTAAAAGGATTGATGACCTGAGTAGATATAAGTTTATTGAGAAGGGTTGGTTTGCCTATAATCCTATGAGGGTAAATGTTGGTTCAATTGGGTTTGCCTATAAAGAAGAGCAAATAGGAATTGTAAGTCCTGATTATGTAGTGTTTTCATGTTCTGATAAAATCCTTCCTGAATATTTACTTTATCTTCTAAAAAGTGATGAAGGTATAGAGGAAATCAATAAGAATGCATCTGGGGCTGTTAGAAAAAGACTTTATTTCTCTGATTTAGCAAGAATTGAAATTGTATTACCAAGTATTGAGTCTCAGAGAAACAGACTATTAGCTTTCAGAAGAATAAAAGAATTAAGAAATCAAATTTCAGAGCATCAGTCACAAGAAAGCTTACTTTCTCATCTCAAACAAGCCATTCTCCAAGAATCCATTCAGGGCAAGCTTACAGAAGATTGGCGTAAGCAAAACCCTAATGTAGAACCAGCCAGTGAATTATTAAAACGCATTAAAGCCGAAAGGGAAAAGCTGATCAAAGAGAAGAAAATCAGGAAAGAAAAGCCTTTGCCGCCCATTGCTGATGAGGAAATTCCTTTTGAGTTGCCGGAAGGCTGGGTTTGGAGTAGGTTGGGAGATATAATTATCAATGCTGATAATCTCGATATTCAGAAGAAGTTGCACCCAAGAGAAATAATCAATTATATTGATATTGATGCCATTGACAACAAAAAACAGATTATTAGGGAAGCAAAAGAATTGCCTGTTCGAAAATTATCATCGAGAGCGAGAAGGGTTCTGAAAAGCGGTCAGATCCTATATTCTTTGGTTCGGCCATACCTGCACAACTTGGCAATTGTTGCAGACGATAAACCCAATTATATCGGTTCTACTGGTTTTGCTGTCTTTGATTGTATTGAGGTTAAGAACAAGTTCGTTTTTTGGCTTCTACTGTCGAAATATATTGAAGAGCTCTATTTGGGCTACATGGATGGCTTTAATTCACCGAGCATTACCCATGACCAATTTAGAGGAACCATGATTCCATTGCCTCCAATTGAGGAGCAATCGCAAATCGTTGAGAAAGTGGAATCTTTAATGGAGAAATGCCGGGCATTAGAATCAGAAATTAGCCAAAGCGAACAACACGCTCAAGTGTTAATGCAAGCGGTATTAAAAAAAGCTTTCGAGAATAAGCCAGCGGACACGCCAGAACTTAGCATGGCAGCCGAGCCAGAGGTGGAATACCATTCATCCGATACACTACCCATTCCACCAAATAAAAAGGGCTTTGCTAAACTGGTGCTGGCAGGTAAGATTATCAGCGAATGCAAAGACAGCAAGGAGTTTACCAACATCAAATTCCAAAAACTGCAGCACCTAGCCGAGCACCTCATGGAAGCAGACTTAAACCTGAATTATTACAATCAGGCAGCGGGCCCTTATGACAACCGCTTCATGCATACGCTGCACAATAAGATGAGTCAGCAAAAGTGGTTTGCTTCACAGAGCTATAAATATGTATCATTAGAGAAGTCGGAAGAAATTGACGGGCATTTCAGCAGGTACTTTGGAACAAGAGATAAGCAATTTTCAAAGCTCATTAATCTTTTGGGTAAAGCTACAGAAGACCAGTGTGAGATCATTTCTACCCTTTATGCAGTATGGAACGACCGTATCATCAAAGGAGAACCAACAGAGTATGGTTTGCTCATTGAAGATTTCTTCAATTGGAGTAAGCGTAAACAGAAATATACCACCAAACAACTGAATGAAGCCATTCAGTGGATGAAGGATAATGAATTGGAGCCAAAAGGATTTGGGGAGTTGATCAAGCATGCTAAGAAAAAGAAGACCAAATGAAAGAGGAGGCAGAAAATAAAGTCAACGTCTTTATCTCCTATTCATGGGATAGCAAGGAGCACCAAAAATGGGTGCTCTCTATTGCAGATTTAATAAATGAAAACGGAGGCAATGCCAGCGTAGATCGAACCCATCTAAAATATGGCGGTCATATTAAGTCATTTATGCTTAAAAGCATTCTCCAAGCCGATGTGGTACTTATGATTCTGACCCCTAATTACAAAAGAAAAGCTGATAGCCTTGAAGGTGGGGCTGGTTATGAATACAATATAATCAATGATGAGTTATTCAAGATCATTACCGAAAACGATAAGTACATCCCGGTTATTCGGAATGGTAGTCTCGAAGCGAGTGTAACCGCCTTCCTAAAAGGGTTTAATTGTGTTGACTTGAGAGATGGTGAGGATTACGAAAACAATATCAAGGAGTTAATATCCCAGATTCTCAATGTACCCCTTAAGAAACCTAAAGAGCACAACGAAAACAAAAAGATCATGGAAAACGATTACAAACCGCTTGAGCCATTGATGGTAGAAATGAAGGCCAAGGCATTTCAGTACTTTGAACAATTACTCAAAGTGGAGAATGAGTCCATGACTAAAGTCAAACTCAAAACTGTCTTGCAAGAATGGGAGGAGGAAATTGAAGACTACCATGAAAAAATGGTCTCAAAGTTCAATCCAGACAAAATGGCTCTCTACGAAGACTATCTTGAAGACTTCAAAAACAACGTTTTTGGCAAGGAGCTTTGGACAGTGAATGCTGCACTAAGGACGCGTGACCCAGATTTGGCCCGCTATAAAATGGATTTTCGGGATGCTGACCCTGAGGAAATCTACGATACAGTGAATGGAATTTTGTCAGCGACTCATGAATATGTAGAAGAGAAAATATCATCCATTGATTATAACAAAGTCGCAGATATTGACGCACTTAAATTGCAATATCTTAATGAAGACGAAATGTTCATGAAGAAGATAATTGGCTTTGGAATTCGCTCAGAGCTGTTGCATCGCTTTTACCCTGCTCATCTTCCAGTAATGACTCAAAAGAGCCTTTGGGCCATGTACTTTATCTGTGATAGTGCAAATGAATTTATTACAGTTGAGCAGCGGAATCGAGAAGGAAAAATGCGCGTCTCACATAATTGGCAATATCCGTATGATCGCTTCACATTCATCATGAATGCACTTGCCAACGAAATGATAAACTGGTTTGGAGAGTACAGTCTACAAATGAAACCAGAATATCGTTTTGGATATGTAAATATGTTTTTGGAGAAGGTTCATCATTCACACAGGTCAGATATTAGTCTTTTACATTCATGGGCAGATAAAGATTAAGATGTCAGATCTTCTATCAAAATACAAATCACATTTTCCTGAAATAGAATCGCTATACGATTATCAGGTTACAGTCCTGAATTTACTTCGCAAAAAGAAAAACACCTTATCTATAATACCAACCGGGGGTGGAAAATCACTTATCTACCAATTAGCTGCAATGGACTTGGATGGAATTGCTTTGGTGATTTCACCTTTGCTGGCATTAATGGAGGAACAGGTAAATGAGCTTAATGAATTGCGAAGCATTCCAGCTCTAGCTCTTAATTCAAATATTCCTTTTACTGAACAAAGACAAGTTCTGAGGAACTTAAAAGATGAGGCATATAAACTGATTTATGTCTCACCTGAGCGACTTCAAAATCCGTTTTTCAGAGCTAGCTTAATAGCTTCTGGTGCAAACGTTTCCATGATCGTTGTAGACGAAGCACATTGCATAAGTCAATGGGGCAGCAGTTTTCGCCCTGACTACAGCCAAATTATGACGTTTGTCGACTTTCTTAAGGAAAATGAACAAAGTCCATTTCTTTATTGCCTTACCGCCACCTTGGCAAAAGAAGCAAGAGAAGATATTGTCCGGGAATTCAAAATCAACAACGATCAAGTCTTCATCTCCCAAAATTTAATTCGATCAAACCTGAAACTTCACTTTCAACAGGTATCAAAGGAAAAAGAAAAGGAAAATCGCTTACGGGATTTTCTTACGGAACACAAGCCGACAAAGACCATAATTTACTTGTACAGTCAACGAGAGTGTGAAAATTATGCGGATAGTTTTTCAGATAATTACACTACAGACTATTTCCATGCTGGACGAGATCCAGAAGAAAAGAAGGAGGTATATGAACAATTCCTTGGAAACCAAATTGAGGTCTTATTTGCAACTACCGCATTTGGCATGGGAATTAACATTTCTGACATAGAAAGTGTGGTTCATTTACATATTCCCAACTCCATTGAAGAATACTATCAGCAAGTTGGCCGAGGTTGGCGAAAGAAATCGGAGTTAAAACAATGTCAATGTTTAGCTCTTTGGTCTGAGGTGAATTTTGAAAGAAGGCGGGGAAATCTCGAAAGTCAGAAGTTCAACTTGGACTATCTGCAAAAAACGTTCAAAGCCTTAATTGGAGGTGCAAAGGCTAAAAGAATTGGTCAGGTTGTAAATAAGGATAAAGATGCTTTTCTCAGTTCGGAACACAATCTACAATTATTAAAATATAAACTTGAGAAGCATTCAATACTAAGAACAATTGGGGAAACAAACGGAACGCCATTAACAATTAAGTTGAAGAACAATACCGATTTATGGAATCAAATAATCCAAACAGCAATTGACGGAATGGACAGTTTCTCATTTGTAAGTAAATCTTTAAAAATTCAGATTGAGGACATAATTAAACACTTGTACGAACAAGACTTGAAAGGTAATATCGAGAAGCTTCCAGCCATGAAGAAAGATATATACTTCGAACTCTTGACTTTAGAATTAAACGACACTGTTGGCCAAGAAATAATCAAAGAAATAAATGATGAGATTGATTTCAGGATTTCACAGCTAGAAGAGCTCCAGGAATTATTCTCGTCAAAAAACCATGAAAAAAAATTAAATCAAACTTTAAGATGAATCCCACGCATCAGTCACACACATTGGCTGGCCGCTCATGGCCACACGCAGACCTAAGCCAGCCAAAGAGTGTGCCTGCCCAGCCCAAAAAAGAAATTTTCAAAAATGCCCCACGCGCGACTGAATAGAAAAACAATGACACGAACGGACAAATATGGCCTTCTTAACCGGTTGACACTATGGACAGAAAAATAAAAAGAAAGAAAGTCGAGTAGGTAAAGGGGAGTTTCACCCCTAAACCTCTCACAGAACCGTACGTGACAGTCTCCCGTCATACGGATCTTCTTAACAAGTCAAGGCTTAAAGCCATATTGCCAATGCACAAACAGGTTTGGATAATGCCTTGCAGTTTCCTGTAACCATTTGTAAGTAAAGAACCAATGCTTTCGCCTGAACTATTATGTCTCGCAGAGAATACTTTATCTTTAAACGAACTTCAAGCAACTCGAACAACATCAAACTAAGAAGTCGTACTGACGCTTAGCCGAGTCGTTAACAGCAATAATACACCTGGAGCATGGCACCCAATTTCCGCAATCCACTTTTATCATTTTTATTCTTCTCCCTACTTCTGGTGAGTTGTCTAAGTAATCAGGATCAACCAGTACGCACTGAACCTTTGGCGCAAGGCCAGAAGGACACCGCTCAAAATCAACAGCATCCGGAAATAGTGGAATTCGTAGAAAAGCTTCTGTTTGCTGCGGGCAACAAAAATGTTGATGCTATGAAAGAATTGATCTTTGATGATGCGCTGGTGGGAAATACGGTCTTCAAGGATAGCTTTTGGGTAAACAAGCAGTGGGCGGTTGAAGATATTTATAAAATTTACCAGGATTCTAACGCCACACCTTATCTGGAAATAGTTGATGATTATGAAATTATTGTGACAGATCGTATGGCCTTGGTCAAAGCTGATGCTGGAATCCAGAGCTTCGGGATACCCGGAAAAAGAGAAATTAATCATATGATACTCATAAAAGCTGATGATGATTGGAAGCTTTTTAGTATTGCGTGGTCCGTTCATCAACCGCCACAAGAGAAAATGAAATTTGATATAGACCTCTTTGCCAGACATTATGCACAGGTGTGGGGAAGTACCAGACCAGACTTTGTGGCCATGTTTTATGAGGAAGACGGTGCTTTGCAGATAAACGATGCTACACCCGCGAGAGGAAGAACGGCTATCTCGGAAGTTGCCCGAAGCTTTATGAGTAGATTCCCGGACATGAAGGTGAGCTATGACAGATTGATTCATAATCCCGATGGCATAGAATTTCACTGGACCTTTACTGGTACCGACGCTCACCCCGATGGCAGAGGCCATAAAGTTAAGGTCAGTGGCTATGAGCTATGGACGATGAGTGAAGAAAATCTTATTAAAAACTCTAAAGGCAGCTTTCCCACAGAAGAATACAATAGGCAACTTAAATATGGTATTGGAAACTAAATAATCCCACTAGTCAAGTTTAAACAGCCTGCCTAAAATAAACCCTTGATCCTTCATCACGAAAACCCACTTCCTTATGATAAAATTCTTCAGAAAAATTAGACAAAAACTGCTCTCTGAGAACCAATTCAGTAAGTATCTGATTTATGCTATTGGGGAAATAGTGCTTGTGGTTATTGGGATTTTAATAGCGATTAGTATTAATAACAGGAATGAACTGAGTAAATCACGTAGTAGCACCTTAAATAACTTGAGAGAGGTTAAATATGATTTACTTCAAGAAATTGGCTTTTTTCAAAACGAAATATCCCGTAGTGACCAGATTATAAAGTATTTAAATCATATTAAGGCAAAACAATTTGATAGTGTTGATGTAGAAAACACTTTTGACCTTATATCTACATCTCTAATCAGTCCAGACTTGAGTAGGTCATATAATAAACTAAATCAATCTGGCTTTATCGATATTATTGGTGATTCAACTTTAATAAATGCTCTACACGACTACTATTTAGATGACCAAAACATTTACACTAAATACACCAACTACAATTCTACTTTTGTTGCTGATAACATAGAAGGTTATCTTATAAAAAAGTTAGAAATTGATGAAAACTTAAAATGCAGTAAAGTTTCCGTTATAAAAGAATTAAATAATGGCAGGTTGGTTAACCTGATTAACTATCAATGTTACATCTATCAATCTAATAAATGGTTTGCAGAGCGAATGATAAGAAAAGCAGAAAATCTTATTCTATTAATTGAGAAAGAAGTCAATTAATAAAAACGAACGCAATACAAAGCATCCCATTTAAAGAAGCAATTCCAAGCCAGGCTAGGAATTAATAAATTCCCTCTTAATAAATCCGTCAATTGTTTGTAGGGCAGCGATAGTTCCTTTATGCTCAGCCCCTCGTCAAGCTCTGGGCAGGCCAAGCCATATGTAGTCTGCGTTTTGATATGCCCGCAGCCACCAGCACCGGTTTGATTTAATAAGGTGACGAAAAGCAATTTGCTATAAGCATGTAGTCCCCATTTGTCTTGGGGCCACCCACGATGTTTTGTGGTCTTTTCTGTACTTGCATTTTAGAGCTTGAAGGGGTTTGTTTTTTGATAGCGCAGCTCATCGGTACGTGCTAGACATGCAGGGGTAAATACTATACACTTACAATCACCGCTGCTAAAAGCACGGAGAGCAATGCTTTTACATAAGAATTGTGCATAGCAACCTGCCGGATGTTACCCTACCATACCTGCAAGAGTGAAAAAACAAGTCCTGGGGTTTAAACTTTTGGAAGCTGCATTTGAAGCATTCTATCCCGCGCAGGAAGCTCTTTGGAGCTTGCATGGCCCTTAAGGCCGTATGCGTAGAGCAAAAATTTACTCTATCTCAAATTACGGCTTCTAGGATTAGAGTTCTACTTTTAGACTTTATAGGTATGGGAGAAGACTTAAACCACTTCTCAAGCCACAGATCATGCTAGATTGATGATCGTGGATTCAAGTAGGCGCATTAAATTGAGAACATCACCATGAGAAACTACCTGCGAGCTGTTATACTTCTAGGATTACTAAAGTCAGGGACTGGTTATTCTCAAGATCCTTTGGTTTCTATGGGTATTCAAGACAGTATCCCATCAGAAATTTTAAAGGAGAATAGAAAGCTCATCGTAAATCTTCCAAAAGATTACGAAACTTCAAATAAGTTATATCCCGTACTGTTCCTACTAGATGGGTTAAACAGCAATTTACTAGAAGCTATTCATGTAACGAACCAACTTCGGGCCAATATGATCATTGTCGCTATTCCCAATACGAATCGCAACAGAGATATGATGCCATTAAGCACTCCCACATATGAAGTAGATAATCCGGGAGCCGAATCCTTTCTTAATTTCTTAGAACAAGAGCTGATTCCATACATAAACCAGCAGTATCGCTCTAATGGTGACCTGACCATTCGTGGCCGTTCCTTGAGCGGACTATTTGTGCTGTATGCCTTTTTAGAAAAGCCTGAGCTATTCGACCATTATATTGGCAACAGTGCGGGTTGGTACGCAGATATGGCTGATTATTTTGAGGCTCTGGTTGATCATTCCTTTAAAAACAAAAGCGCGTTTGAAGGGAAATCATTGTTCATTGCTAATTCTTTGGCCGACCCATATGATCCCGATCAGGAAGTCCATCATGCCATGCTTCAATTTTCTAAGAAAGTAGATTCGGAATTAGGAGATAGAATACTCTTCCAGTATCAAACCTATGAGCACTACGGACATGTGCCATATCCCAGTTTTTATGACGGGCTAAGATTTGTTTTGAAAATGGATTAAAAATGTAGCCTTGCCTATCCTGCTTAGTCCGACATCGCGCCATTCAACCCGCTCAGCTTTGCAATTACTCATGCGAGCCACCGCACTTCGGATGAAACATGCTTCCGAGGCTGCATAAGATGTCAGTTCATCCCAGGAATACTGCTTCGAGCACCTTATTTCTATGGTAGCTCAATTCCCCTTCCACTCCTTCCATTCGTAGTGGTTAACACTATGGTCTGCATTGGGATCATAGAAGTAACTGTCGGTGCGGATATACTCGTTATTGCTATTGGTAAAGTAGCGGTTAGAACCTGCTTCTACCTGCATACTTTGGCCCGTACTGGGGTCGGTAATCGTCTGTTCTTCATGTATGCTGTTGATAGTATTGGCATGGCCTGCGTCGGTCATCTCATTCCGCGCCCGCCAACCTTTCATACTCATATCGCTAATACCATTTGAAGCATCCATCCAGGCCTGATTTCTGGCATTAAACGCCGCTTGATTGGCCGCCATCCTTTGACTGTGGGCCGCCCAGCTGGCATTGCTTTTGGCTATTTCTCTTTGATTGTATCGCTGAATTTGTTCCATATCTGGCTGCACATGACTCAAAGCAAAAATGAAATCACTCTTGGCCTCCTCATAGGCGTCCTTATTGGCATCCAAAATATTGATATAATAACCCCAGGAACTCCCATATGGACTTTCACTGATCATTTGACGCAGAATTAACAAAGCGCGCTGGCCATCTGGTGTTTCACAATCCACTCCCAACACGTGAAAGCTTGTGTTGGGCTCACCAAAGGTCCAGAGGAGCTTATAATATGCCCTATCATAATTCTCCAACTCTGGTATAACAAACGTACCCAGAATCTTACCTCCGTTCTGATAGAATTCTGGAGCAATATCCTGCCGAACTACTTCTTCCAAATCCATCGGCCAGCGTTGCTCAAATGTGAAAAACCGGTTGGGATAGTCAGAAGTCTTTATACCATTGGGCCCCACAAACGACCCTCCTTCTATTTTCCAGTCTTTGGGAATAGGGATATGCCCAATCAACTCTCCTGTTTTGGGATTGTGCATGGCTGTCATAACCAATACCTTTCCTTTCTTTTCCTGATTATCAGATACTTGTTTGCCAGATTCATCTGTAGCATAATCCTCGGATACCAGGTCGCCAACAGGGCCACTTTCACTAGCCTGACCGCAGGAAAAAAGAGATAGGCAAAGACTTAGAAATAATAAATAGATTGCTTTCATCGGTTTGGTTTTGAGGCAATTAGTATTGAGTACTCAAGATACAAAAAGCGAAAGAAAGATTGCATGGTAAAAATTCATCTTTAGACAATATTTCAATTGCTTCGATGCTCAATTCATGGCTAATTAAAAATGCGTAGTTTTATTAGACTCACCGCCTCAATCTAAGCGTATGAAAGTAAGATCTACTCTTCGATATATAGTTTTCGCCCAATTTCAGGCCTTTTTGTTGGCTTTAATCGGTTTGCTAGCTGGAATTATTTACTCCTTTGGAGGTTTAATCATAGACACCCTGGTTAGCCTTGGGTGGATCAGTTCTAATGAAACGCCCGGCCTAAGCTACGGAACCATATTAGCCTTTGGAGCCTTGATAGGTATGCCCGTGATTTTTGCCATCGCCGGATTTATTGCCGGCATTCTAGAAGCTGGGGTTTATAATCTGTTTTCCCGGTTATTTGGGGGTATTCATTTCGATTTAAGCAATAAGAATTAGTCGTTTGCGAAACCCTGGTTATTATGCTGCTCAAATTATCCTATATTGCGCTCAGCCTGTTGACGCTCCTCTTTCTAATTGGGATTGGATTTAGAGCGATTAACTCCACTTCTCAGAATACTCGTAGACCAAAGTATATTCTGGTTTTAACTCTGATATTGTGGCATATGTATATTGCATCTCTCGGCTCAAGTAATCTGCTGAAATCTTATGATTTTCCGCCGAGGTTTGCACTTGCTTTCGTCATGCCTAGCTTCATATTTACCGGAATATTTCTTTATAAGCATCGGAATCGATTATGGATAAATAGTATTCCACAAGCCTGGATCATATATTTTCAATCTTTCAGAATACTGGTGGAAATCCTCTTCGTATTTGCCCTGGCTGAAGGAATTTTCAATTACCAGGTGACTATTGAAGGTTATAATTTCGATATAGTATTTGCATGCACGGCGCCGGTGATGGCATTCCTGATATATCGCAAAAAGCTCCTCTCCAAAAAGTTACTTATTTATTGGAACTACCTCGGACTGCTAATCTTGGCTAGCGTTATTTTTCTATTTATGGCCTCGCTGTACACACCCGGATTATTCGGAAGTCCAAGCCCGCTGTTACCCCTGGAGGCCATGACCTATCCCTATGTATTAATTGCCGGCTTTCTTATGCCTACTGCCGTATTTTTACATGTCTTGTCGATCATGCAACTTCAAAAAAGTTAAAGATCCAAGACTTAAATGGAATTAGATAATTTGCAGTAACTTTCTAAGGCTAGCTTAATAATCCCTCCATGCAGACTAAATCTACCTTCGCCATATATCACGACCTGGTGATTAACGCCACTATTGAAAAATTGTATGCAGCAGTTTCGGAACCTACGCACCTGGTCAACTGGTGGCCCAAAAAATGCACCGGCAATCCGGTCCCTCATGAAGCCTATAACCTTTTCTTTGGTGAACAATACAATTGGTTTGGTGTGGTTGCAAAGGCTATTCCGAACCAAAGCTTTCACATTAAAATGACCCAGGCGGATCCAGAATGGGAAGCTACCTCCTTCGGCTTCGATCTAGAACAATTGGAACATGGGATAAGTCTAATGTTCAGGCATGTTGGTTGGCCGGAATGCAATGCCCATTTTCGCCATTCCTCATTTTACTGGGCCCTATTGTTAAATGGATTAAAAAACTATGTAGAGAAGGGTGAGATTATCCCCTTTGAGGAAAGGGGCTAGGGCATATAATTTCTTATTTTCATATTTTCCTGAGCGCCAAACTCTATTGGATAATGCCATGCAAATTGAACACCTAAGTATCGCCAGGTACCGTCCCCAAAGTGACTATCATGGGGTCATGAAACTTATTGAAACTGAAGGAGAAGAATGGGCGTCGTATTCATCAGAAGCAGGTAGGCAGAAATACGAAAATGCACTTAAGAATTCATTGACCTATGTAGCGCATTATCAAGGGAATATCTGTGGATATTTAAGGTCTGTTAATGATTTTGGACTAGATCTGTTTGTTTATGACTTGCTCGTGGGTGAGGAGTATCGAGGAAATGAAGTTGGAAAGCTTTTGCTAGAAAAACTGAGCACTGACCATCCGGGATTGAATGCTTATGTCTTGTCTGATGCAGACGGCTACTACACCAAGCTCGGTTATAAAAGAGAAGGGTCTATATTCAAGCTAATGCGTTGAGGAGGCTGCGTCAATCGTGTTCAATACTCAAGAGAGAATAGTTTAATACCTTGATACAGAATTCATCAACTTATTCATCAATTCACTCCATATGGCAAATCAAAACAAACCTGACGAACAACAGTCCACCGCCCACGAAGTTGAACCAAAAGTTACCGGCATCGGTGGTATATTTTTCTTTTCAGATGATCCCGATAAAACCAAAGATTGGTATGCGAAAAATCTCGGGCTAGCCACTTCTCCTTATGGCTCTAGCTTTGAATTCCGCAATGCGAACAGACCAGATGAAATCAATTACCTGCAGTGGAGTCCATTTAAACAGGGCAGCGAATATTTTGCACCTTCTAAGAAGGAATTTATGATCAACTATCGCGTGCAAAATATTCAGGGACTGGTAGAAAAGTTGCAGTCGAACGGAGTTACAATACTAGATGAGATAACTTCTTATGACTACGGCAAGTTTGTGCATATTATGGATGACGAAGGCAACAAAATTGAACTCTGGGAACCGGTTGATCATGTTTTTACGGCTATGGGTGGCGAAACTACAAAGTAGCAGGTCAAATCTTAAGAAGGTTTGATTAGGTAGTGGGGTGTATTAGCTGGATGGGCCATACTAAGCCGCATACCCTGTTCCGGCATTTATCTTTTGCCAGTCATAATTATACCTGGGATTAAAAAGAACCATTATCTGGCTCTTAGGCATGCATTCTATATTCCGAACTTAAGTTTTCTACCACTCATTCTTATGGCGCGTTTAAACAATCACCTTAAACTTGTGTTCCGAAATTGATATATTAGTGACTTTACCGGTGATGGCTGAAAAGCCGTGGCCAGGTTTAACTAAAACGAAACAATAATCTCAACTATGAAAAAAATTTACCCTCTTCTAAGCCTTCTTTTTCTTTTGGCCACCTTTGGTACTACCAGTGCCCAAACTATTTGGACCGGCACGCCAATCACTTTTACAAAAGCGGATTTTGCAGATTGGACGATGGCCGCTAATCAAGATCGCCTTACCAGCAATGTTTGGATCACGCGAGCAGATAAGAAAGGAATATTCAACATTAAAACTGAAACTGAATACTCAGATTTTGCTAGTCCGGCAGATACGGAATGGGCCTTTGGGACTACCGCAAATATTGCAACATTAACCTTTAGCGATTGGGAAACTACTATTTCCAGCTTACCCCCTCAAATGGTAAATCAGGATATGGTGTTGCATCTTATTACGGATGATATCTACATCGATATAAAATTCACCAGCTGGACGGCAGGTAATGGCAGCGGTGTTCCTGCAGGAAGCGGCTTTTCCTATACCCGGTCTTCCAACCAAAGCATTGAATTAATGGAGTTAGACAATGTCAGCACACCAAATATTTATCCCAATCCGGCTACTGATTTTATTCAGGTTACCGGATTATTTGCCGCTGAAAATTTCTCCATCTATAATGTGTTGGGGTCAATAGTAACCACCGGCTCGGTTGCTAACAATGAAACGATCAATATTGAATCACTCAAAAGCGGAGTGTATTTCATCAAGTTTGAAGATGGCAAGTCTTTGCGCTTTGTGAAAGAATAGCATAGGGCTTCCATACAGCTGCCTTTGTCCGACACGCAATCTGAAGGAAATTTTATACATCAAGTATTCAGATTGACATGCGATGCGCCTATTTAATGATAGGTCATGCGCAGGACGAGTACGTATGAAAGCTTCAGTCATAAGTTTGTTTTTCCTTCGCCCTTATGGAGCTTCACCACACCATTCCACAAGCAAAAGCCATTCAATAAGATTGTACTACCAGTGTTTACAGATCCGGATACACTGCTCTGAATAGCCAATTGTAGTGACCTATCGAAAAGCTTGTCACTCTAAGCTAACACCCCTAGTTGAGGTATCGAAGAGCTTGTCCCTCCGAATAACTATCTCCTGTTAACGAATCGAAGCCCTTGTCGCTCTGAGTAGCCACCCCCAGTTGAGGTATCGAAGAGCTTGTCCCTCTAGGCTATCACACCTAGTTGAGGTACCGAAGAGCTTGTCCTTCCGAATAACTATCTCCAGTTGACGAATCGAAGAGGTTGTCCCTCTGAGTAGCCACCCCCAGGTGGCGTATCGAAGAGGCCCTCCATCCAACATATTGATTATCTTCGTAGTACGTCTGGTACGATTTCCCTTCAAGGCGCCACTTTCCCTGAAATTGCTATACCCATTAATAAATAGATATGAAACTTCCACTCATCATCGTCTCAATCATACTTTGGTCTACCACCACCCTTGGCCAAAGCATTTGGACCGGCGCACCAGTCACATTTACCAAGCCAGATAGCACTGACTGGACACAGGCCGCTTACCAGGATAGGATCACCAATGAGGTATGGCTCACTCGCGCGAATTCGAAAGGAGTATTCAATATTAAATCAGAGTCGTCGTACGTCAATCTATTTAGTCCTGAAGATACCGAGTGGGCCAAAGGCACCACCGCAAATCTCGCTTCTCTCAGCTTTGCTAATTGGGAATTGACGGTTTCCAGTTTTCCTTCCAATATGGTTAATCAAGACATGGTGTTGCACCTTATCTCTGAAGACATATACATAGATATCAAATTTCTGAGCTGGACGGTTGGTCTTGGAAATGGAGTACATGCAGGAGGAGGCTTTTCTTACATGCGCTCCAGCAATCAATCAATCACTTTATCAGAAAACTTATCTGCATCGAGTGTAAGTGTCTTTCCCAATCCGGGTAGAGATCAAGTTCAAATTTCGGGACTATCCCAAGCCAGCCAGTATAAGATCCTTAATGTACTGGGTTCCGTAGTTCAGCTAGGAACTGCCCGTTACTTTATAGACCTTGGAGCATTAAACAGTGGAGTGTATTTAATAAAGTTTCAAGATTTTCCCCCTATCCGTTTTGTAAAGGAATAGTAGAGATGATGATTTAAATGATTAGATCCCGGCCGGCAGGCTAATTATCCGCTCTATCCTTATACTGCCTTCATAACCCATTATGTTATTGCTATAATTGACCCAATGAAACGCCTGATTCTACTTTTCCTCTCAGCACTGATCACAGCCTGCTATTCCAGAAAGCAGATTAGTTCGTCTCATTTTCCAGAATTCACCCCACCTGGAACTATGGCACTGGACAGTAATTTCTATTGTGACCTCAACGAGATTACCAATATTGATTGGCGTGAATATACCAGTTGGACCGGCAGCGTGTTTGGCAGAGAGTCTGAAGAATACTTGAGGACACTTCCCGACACCAGCACCTGGTTAAGCATCGATTCCTGCCTTGAACCATTGAGCAAACACTACCACAGTCATCCGGCATATCATTATTATCCGGTGGTAGGCGTTAGTCAGGAACAAGCTAGAGAATATTCTAAATGGCGCTCTGACCGTGTTATGGAGAGTTACCTGGTTTCCCACAAACTCATTAAGATTGACACCGCACCAAAACCCACTACTCATTTCACCATTGAGCGCTACTATTCTGATAAACTAACGACTAATCTAACAGACCAAAAGCTACCCTATTATCCTTCTTACCGCTTGCCTAGCGATGAAGAGGCCCTTATGGCTATGCACGCAGCAGACTCAATCCATGCGATTCAAATAGCAAAATGCCTAACCGAGAAGTGCAATCAACAGGAATTGATCTATGCGCGAATTGTTTGTGAGACAGATACCTGCACGCATACATCCCCGCAGACCATTAATGTACCCATCCAAGTTAGTTCTCTGGATTATTATAAAAGTAAACGGCCGCGCCTCTTAGATCTCAGGGGTAATGTGCGCGAATGGACCGATGTGGAAGGTATAGCCCGTGGAGGCGGCTGGGTAGATCAGGCCACGAGAATTGCAGAAGCCGATACTTTCAGTACGCCTGGATGCAATGCCTACACAGGTTTTAGGAATGTCTGTGGTTGGAAGAAGTGGTAAAGTCATTTCTCAAACCATATTTATAAAGATTATGGAAACTTTTCAAGGTCCTGAACGGCAATAATTAGAACTTTCTATGGATTCTTTGCCGGGATACACTAAAAATGACGGATGGCTCGCTCAATCTGTCTTTCAAAAATTCTCGAGGAATTTCACTTGCCGTCAGGAGACTCTAAAGGACAACCTCAGGCAAGGGTAGTGGCACCTGAATCGAAGTACAGATCGGGTGATACGGTGCCCTGATAGGGGGAATCATAGTTTATTGTGGCTAAAGCTCTATCTGATCCAAGCTGGCCAAGAACCTGTTGGATTGCTTCTTTCCGATACTCGTGAGATAGGGGCCTAAGCTTTTGCTTATCAGCCAGATGTAATGATTGATCTGCTCCCTCGAGCTTAAATGCTGGTAGGAAACTCTGGCTTCTGAAATCCAAAACCTTGCGATCAAAGCGATGGTTGAAACCAAAAAATCAAGTTCTTGCCGGTCTTTGAGCTCCAGGTATCCGACATCAGCCAATTCCCTGAGATTAGATCGCAGCGTGGCATTTCGATCGCTCTCTGTTTTCTGGTAACGTTGCGCCCATTTCTTATTCTGGGTTATGAGGTGTACAAAGCTCAAAAGCAAACACCTGTACTGCATGTGATTCTGGAAGATGCGATAAAACCTCATGAGGAAGCTTTCCATACTCAGTTTTTCCTGGGTCTTCAGAACTTCGGAGTTGAGCTTATTGAGCTCCAGTGACAGATGATTAACAAGGTCATCTTTGGTTGGAAAGTAGTAAGTGATATTGCTCACACGGATATCCAGCAAAGCGGCCAATTCGCGCATACCCACGTATTCAATTCCCTTTTCGTTGAACATTTCCAGTGCCTTGGCTGCAATTCTTTGTCGAGTATCCGGTCTTTTTTTGGACATTGTCCAAATTTACATACTTTTACGCATCAAACCTGATATCTATGCCAATTTCTTACCCCCACACCATTGAAAATTGCGTTGGTGAAAAGCTCACCTTTAAGAAGCTCGAAAACGATAAACTTATTGTTGAAGCCTACTGCCAACCCCAATCAGGCCCGGCGATGCACACACATTTCAAGCAGGATGAAGAATTGACCGTGGTTTCCGGTAAAATGGGGTACCAAATACCAGGAGAAGCGCCAAAATTCCTTTCTAAAGGGGAAAGTATTCTTTTTAAAAGAGGTACTCCGCACAAGTTCTGGGCTGAACGTGACGAGGCATTGCACTGCCACGGATGGGTTGCACCAGCAAACTCCCTGGCATTTTTTCTTTCGGCGGTTTACGCAGCACAGAATAAATCGGGCAAGGGGCAACCCGAAGCATTTGACAGTGCATTCCTTCTGACCAAATACACCTCAGAGTATGATATGCCTGAAATTCCTTCATTCATAAAAAAAGTGATCTTCCCTGCCACAGTATTAGTGGGCAAACTTCTGGGTAAGTATCCACATTTCAAAGATGCCCCTCCAGCCTTAAAATAGAATTTTAGTATCTCAAGGGCAGCCTATACAGGCTTCGAAACATCCGAATAGGGATGCCACTTCCAGCATAGGTAGGCAGATAGCTATTCTTTCTGAGTTTCTGGTTTTTCATTTCTCCTCCTTCTTCTGTTCTCATCTCATTAGCCTAAATTGTAGGTCTAATTCCAACATCCCCGATGATAAAAAACCTTCCTATTATCGCCGTACATCAGGTTGAAGAAAGCTCCCAATGGTATCAGGAATTACTTGGTTGTAAAAGCATGCACGGTGGGCCGACCTTTGAAATGCTTGCAGATGAAAAAGGGGAAGTCTTTCTTGCCCTCCACAAATGGAGCCAACATGAGCATCCTACCATGGTCAATCCTGAAATTACTCCCGGAAATGGCCTTATTCTATATTTAAAAGTAGAAAGTTTAGAAGTAGTGTGGCAGCAGGCGCAAAAGTTATCCGCTAAAATTGAAAGTACAATACATTTAAGCGAAAACTCAGGGAGAGAAGAGTTTTGTTTACGGGATTTGGATGGCTATTACCTAATGATCACCTCCTGACTTTTATGAGCATGGCAGATTTTAACATCGCTGGTCAATAAAGAGGTTTGAATTCATCCCAACTTGAATAGTGAGGGGAATCAATTTTGACAGTAAGAAAACATTACTTGGTACCTTGCACTTAAATCTTTGCCATGTTAAATTTTCCACGAACTATTATTCGCTGCTTTATACTCTGCCTCATAATGCTTGCAATCACTAATTGCTCAGAATCTCCTCAGGAATCAAAAAAAGAACCAGCTGTCAACAATGTCTTACTGAAACCCTGGACTGGTCCCTATGGAGGTGTACCGGCTTTTGATCAAATGAAAGTGGAAGATGTCAAAGAGGCCATGCTAAGCGGCATGGCTTTAAACCTTGAAGACATTGAAGCGATCGCCAACAACCCAGAACCTCCTACCTTTGAAAATACGCTTGTAGCAATGGAGCGCTCAGGAGAGGAACTGAAGCGTGGTTTAACCTATTATGATATTCTGAGCAGCAATATGTCGAGTCCTGAATTCAGGGCTATTGAAACCGAACTGGCTCCTCAATTTTCAGAGTTTCGCTCCAAAATCTCTCAAAATGAGAAGCTATTTCAACGCATTAAGGCAGTTTATGAAGCATCTCAAACCACACCCCTCGAGCCTGACCAACAAAGGGTATTGGATTTGACTTACAAACGCTTTGAAATGAATGGTGCGGAACTCGATCAAGACAAAAAACTGCGCTATGCGGCCATCAATAAGGAGCTCTCCAGCCTGTACACCAGGTTCTCCAATAACGTATTACACGATGAAGAAAACTACGTAACCTACCTGACGGAAGATCAACTGGGTGGCCTTTCTCCAGGATATATCAAGTCTGCCGCAAAAATAGCATCCGACAAAGGTCAGCCAGGCAAATATGCTGTTACCAATACCCGCTCCAGCATCGATCCCTTTCTCACTTATTCTACGGAGCGCGCATTGCGCAAACAGGTATGGACCAATTTTTACTCCCGAGGTGATAATGGCGATGAATACGACAACAAAGAATTGATAGCCAAAATTTTAAAACTACGCCGTGAACGCGTAGAATTTCTGGGCTATGATAATTATGCGGAATGGCGACTGCAAGATCGCATGGCTAAAACACCGGAAAGAGCTATAGATTTAATGGAAGCGGTATGGCCGGCGGCTATTGCCAGAGTAGCAGAGGAGGTGGCAGATATGCAGGCCTTAGCTGATAAAAATGGAGATAATATTACTATCGCACCATGGGACTACCGTTTCTATGCTGAAAAGGTGAGAAAGCAAAAATACGATCTGGATTCAGAAGAAGTGAAGCAATATCTTCAATTGGATAAGCTCACAGATGCCATGCACTACGTGGCCGGCAGACTGTTCAACTATCAATTTACACCGGTGCCTGAAGGAAGTGTTCCCGTATACCACGCAGATGTTAGGGTTTGGGAAGTAAGGGATAAGACTTCAGGAGAAAACGTTGGGCTTTGGTATCTCGATCCCTACGCCCGCCAGGGAAAACGATCCGGAGCCTGGGCCAATGCTTTCCGTGACTATTCCACTTTCGATGGCAAGAAAAATGTACTGGCTACAAATAACTCGAACTTTGTAAAACCCGCTCCCGGCGAAGCCCTGTTAGTTTCTTGGGATGATGCCATCACTTTCTTCCATGAGTTTGGACATGCCCTGCATTACCTCTCTTCCAACGTGAGATACCCTTCACTCAACAATGGGGTAAGGGATTACACCGAGTTTCAGTCGCAGTTACTGGAAAGGTGGCTCTCTACCGATGAAGTGATTGACAATTATCTGGTGCACAACGAAACCGGTGAGCCAATGCCTGCCGATCTGGTGGCAAAGATCAAGAGAGCTTCTACCTTTAATCAAGGCTTTGCAACCACAGAATATCTGGCTTCGGCACTCATGGATATGAAGCTCCACCTGGCCGATCCATCCAATATAGACGTGGATAAATTTGAGCGTGAGACATTAGAGGAGCTCAACATGCCCCCACAATTACCCATGCGTCACCGTACTCCACATTTTGGCCACGTGTTTTCAGGTGAATCTTATGCCACAGCCTATTACGGCTATATGTGGGCCGATGTGTTAACCGCAGATGCTGCCGAAGCCTTTGCAGAAGCACCGGGAGGATTTTATGACGAAGAGATGGCCGAAAAACTGGTGAAGTATTTGTTTGCGCCCAGAAATTCTATGGAACCGGCGGAAGCTTATAGATTGTTTAGAGGTCGTGATGCCAAGATTGAGGCCTTAATGCGGGATAGAGGTTTTCCTACCACTACCGTTAACTAGTCTGAAGGTTTACCGATTCAGAAGATCTTGGGCGAAATTAATTTCTATTTTATAAATCCCTACTCGAAATAAGCATCGAATACTCCAGGATACCAACATCAATTTCTAAGTTATCACAGATGAAACACCCCATAAGAGCACTATTAAGGAGAAATAAGTTTTACTACGTCTTCTTATTGTTAATCCCTAGCCTTGCTTCCGTAGCGCAAATAAACTGGACCAACGAGGGTGATTCTTATTACAAGTATGAACAGAAGCAGATAGTTACCTATTCCTTGCCCAATCATGAAACCAAAGCGGTAATCACCGCCAAACAGCTCACTCCTGAAGGTGAATCTGAAGCATTGGAAGTAGCGCATTTTTCATTTTCGGAAGACCAGCAAAAAATCTTACTATTTACCAATACCCAGAGGGTATGGCGCCTAAATACCCGGGGAGATTATTGGGTTTATGACTTGATTTCCGGCAAGCTTAAACAATTGGGATTAGGACTGCCTCCCTCCTCCCTGATGTTTGCCAAATTTTCTCCTGACGGAAAATCCATTGCCTATGTTTCCGGTAATAATCTGTATTCTGAAGACTATGCCAGTGGTGAGATTATGGCTTTAACCACAGATGGCAGCGCAGATATAATCAATGGCACTTTTGATTGGGCTTATGAAGAAGAATTTTTCTGCAGAGATGGTTTCAGATGGAGTCCGGATAGCAAGTCTATTGCCTATTGGCAAATTGATGCCAGCGCCATTAAAAAGTTTTACATGATAGATAATTTAGGGGATGTGTATTCTCAGCCGATACCCCTGGAATATCCCAAAGTTGGGGAGAGTCCATCGTCCTGCAAAGTGGGTGTAGTAAACTTATCTGACAGGAAAACTACCTGGCTAAATATTCCTGGAGACCCTAATCAGCATTACCTGGTACGTATGGAGTTTATCCCCAAATCTAATAGGCTATTAATTCAACAACTCAATAGAAAACAAAACCACAGCAAATTATTTGTAGCTCATACTTCCGGGGAGGACATAAAAATGATTTTTGAAGAAACCGATGAAGCCTGGGTAGATCTGTTTCAAGTAGGCAACCCCTATGCCATTGACTATACCAATAACTTTCACTTTCTAGACAAGTCGCATAGTATTCTTTGGGCCTCCGAAAAAGACGGATGGCGTCATCTTTATCAGGTTTCTCTGGAAGGCAAAGCCGAGAAACTCATCACCCGAGGCGATTACGATGTGATTGATTTGAAGCACATTAATATGGACGAAGGCTTTGTATACTTTTTAGCCTCACCGGATAATGCTACTCAAAAATACCTTTACCGATGCAAAGTAAATGGCAAAGGGAAAATGAAGCTCATAAGTCCGGAAAGCCTCCAGGGCACACATAATTATTCCTTTTCATCAGATGGCAGTTACGCCTATCATGTCTTTTCAAATCATTATACCCCTACTAGCACAGAGTTCATAAGCATCCCTGACCACAAGGCTTTGACCGAGGCTGAAAGCATTGAACTCAATTTAAATAAACTGGAGGAAGAACCGACTACCGAATTCTTTGAGATTACCACCGAGGAAGGGATAGAGATGGATGCTTGGATGGTAAAGCCCAGGGAATTTGATCCCGCGAAAAAATATCCGGTGGTGTTCTATGTTTACACCGAACCAGCCGGTGCTACGGTGACGGACGCATATAATATTGGTCGAAACCGACTGTATCTTGGCGATATGACCCAGGATGGATATATCTACATTTCAATAGATAACCGGGGCACACCTGCTCCAAAAGGAAGGGCATGGCGAAAATCTATTTATCGCAAAATAGGTGTGATCAACATTCATGATCAGGCTATGGCCGCCCGTGAAATATTAAAATGGGACTTTGTTGATCCAGAACGCATCGCGGTTTGGGGATGGAGCGGCGGTGGTTCTGCCACCCTTAACTTAATGTTTCAATATCCTGAGATTTATAAAACTGGAATCGCGATTGCGGCTGTTGCCAATCAATTGACTTATGACAATATTTACCAGGAACGTTATATGGGGCTACCACAAGAAAATAAAGAGGATTTTGTGGCAGGATCGCCGGTTACGTACGCCAAAAATTTGGAGGGTAAATTGCTCTACATTCATGGCACGGGAGATGACAATGTTCACTACCAAAACGCGGAAATGTTGGTGAATGAACTGATCAAGCACAACAAACAATTCCAATTTATGCCCTACCCTAACCGGTCTCATGGCTTAGGTGAAGGTACAGGCACTTTCCAGCATTTATCCACTCTGTATACCAATTTCCTGCGTCTTCATTGTCCTCCAGGTGGGAAATAACAAAACTTGACAGCTTAATTGACTATGTCCAATAAGGAATATGACGTTCTGGTCATCGGTGGTGGTGCGGCAGGTTTTTTTGCCGCGATACACGCCGCGATGGATGGCAAAAACAAGGTGGCAATTTTGGAGAAGAGCAATAAGCTGCTAAGTAAAGTGAAGATTAGTGGCGGTGGTCGATGTAATCTGACGCATAATTGTCCTTCGGTCAGCGAACTCGTAAAGCATTTTCCGCGCGGAGGGAAAAGTCTGAGAAAGGGATTTGAGCAGTTTGGCACAATGGATACCATGCATTGGTTCAAAGATCGTGGGGTTAATCTTAAGATTGAGGAAGATGGTCGTGTATTCCCCACTTCCGACGATTCGCAGAGCATAATAGACTGCTTGATGTCTGAAGCTAATAAAACACAGGTTCATATTCTTCTGAAGAATGAGGTTCAAAGTTTGGTCAAAGCCGATGGAGTTTTTGAGCTCGGTCTGAAGGGTGGTCAAACTCTCAGGTCCAAGAAAGTAATTGTGGCCAGTGGTGGTCATCCAAAGTCCACCGGTTACGACTGGCTCCGGAAATTGAGCCTAAGTATCCGTGAGCCTATCCCCAGCCTATTTACCTTCAATGTTCCAAACTCACCATATAAGGACCTCATGGGTCTTTCCGTACCGCAAGCCCTGGTGCAAATTCCTGCTACCAAATGGAAGCAAAGTGGCGCTTTATTAATTACTCACTGGGGCTTTAGTGCTCCGGCAGTAATTAAACTCTCTGCCTGGGCAGCCATAGATCTGCACCTGAGAAATTATCAGTTTCCCATCCTGATAAACTGGTGCGGCTTGGATGAGGAGTCTGTGCGATCTGAGCTTAATGATTATAAAAGCCATCATCCTAAAAAGCTTATCCGCAGTCAGCCCTTGTTCAAGTTACCTACCAGGTTATGGGAGCGAATCTTAGACTGTGCCGGCTTGAAATCAGATCAAAGATATTTGGATGTGAGTAAGAAGAATCTGAATCGGGTTATCGAAGTGCTGGTACGTCAGCGTTTTGAAGTGAAGGGTAAAACAACTTTCAAAGAAGAGTTTGTCACCTGCGGCGGGGTGGATTTGTCTGAAGTAAACCTCCGCAGCTTTGAAAGCAAAACCATCGCCGGACTATTCTTTGCCGGAGAAGTCCTAAATGTAGATGGCGTAACCGGTGGCTTCAATTTTCAGCACGCCTGGACCAGTGGTTACCTAGCGGGGCGGAATGCTGGACTAATTGTCGGTAAGTAATTACCGTGTGGCAAGCAGATTTTCATGGTAGCTGGTGATGACTTGGTGTGGACTACCGGATGAGGAACGAAGGCGCCCCAAGGGGAACAGCACCTGTACGATGTCAGGACATCCTTTACAGTTGTGTCAAGACATCCTTTACACTTTCGAAGGTATGCTTCTCACTTTTTGATTACAATAATACACGTCTTTTTTGTTGCGATTATTTCCATTTCTTAGAGCAATTACCTGCCCTGCTAGTCCTTCTCCGATATAATAGGGTTTGCTTTGATAATGAATGTATCCTTTTCCGGTCACCTTCAAGAGATGATCATTGATTCCATGTATGCGCTCTGGTGGCCGTTTAGGAAAAGTTTTGGAACTGATTTGGAACCGCGCGGCAGGTACTTCAAAGTTGATTCCTTCATGTGGCCGATATAGATTATACTTATCTCTCCACGAGTCAAATTCCTGTTGACAGTGGGCGTAATTTTTAAAACTGTTATAGAGTAAAAGCTCCTGTTTTAGTGTTTTATGAAAGCGCTCACCCTTCCCTTGTGTTTGTGGATGGTAAGGTCTTCCATGGATCATTTTTACCCCCAATTGAATCAACCAACTTTCGAGCTTGGTTATCGTTCTTCTTGGGCGATAATAGTCTACATGGGTAGATCCCCAAGGAGGGCTATTATCACATAGGATTGTATCAGGCAGACCGTACTTCTTAAAGGCGTGCTCTAACCCAAGCTGAACGGTGT
Organism: Owenweeksia sp.; assembly: GCA_965229445.1. Taxonomy (GTDB): domain Bacteria; phylum Bacteroidota; class Bacteroidia; order Flavobacteriales; family Schleiferiaceae; genus Owenweeksia. Next base: position 518,919 of record OZ245876.1, on the reverse strand, counting down.
TTCCACGTTCATTAGCACAGGCCAACAACAGGATATTAAAGCGACTATAATCATCCGTGATGGTCAAAGGGTGGCACCGTTTTTTGTCTGCTAAAGCAAAGTGTCCTTTAAAGTCCATTTGCCATAACTCATTGGGTCGTAACCTCTCAAAACGACCCGTCTTTAGCAAAGGTTTATTCTTGCTTTTCTCGGTCAATTGATGTTTGCTGAGAATCCTGTTTATCGTGCTTAAGGAAGGGATTATATCCAACTTATCTTTGTAATCCCGGTGCAGGAGAGCTTGCAGTTTTTTAGCACCCCAATGAGGTTCCTGAGTCTTCAGTTTAATAATCAATTCATGAAGGGAAGGTGCCGTAGCGTTTGGTGATTTTTTGGATCTACGACTTAGCTCATCTAGCCCAGAGTCTCCATCTTTCTTGTAGTTCTTTAACCACTTGTAACCTGTCGGCCTGGATATCCTAAATCGCTGGCATAATTCAGTGAAGGTCATTCCTCCATTGATGGCCAAATGAACAAATTCTAACTTCTCTTCCATTACAGTTGTTTTTTTAAAAGGCATGGCTCTTTTTGAACCAATATTATCAATCAAAAACTGTAAAGGATGTCCTGACACATGTGTAAACTATGTGTTGAAACCGAACACACCCCTGTCCCCAGTATTAATATCGATAAAAAATCAGGGCGCAGCAAGCAGATTTTCACGGTAGCTGGTGATGACTTGGTGATGGATACCGAATGAAGAATGAAAGCACCCCAAGGGGAACAGCACCCCTGTCCCCAGTATTAATATCGATAAAAAATCAGGGCGCAGCAAGCAGATTTTCACGGTAGCTGGTGATGACTTGGTGTGGACTACCGGATGAGGAACAAAGGCGCCCCAAGGGGAACAGCACCCTGTCCCCAGTATTAATATCGATAAAAAATCAGGGCGCAGCAAGCAGATTTTCACGGTAGCTGGTGATGACTTGGTGATGGATACCGAATGAAGAATGAAAGCACCCCAAGGGGAACAGCACCCCTGTCCCCAGTATTAATATCGATAAAAAATCAGGGCGCAGCAAGCAGATTTTCACGGTAGCTGGTGATGACTTGGTGTGGACTACCGGATGAGGAACAAAGGCGCCCCAAGGGGAACAGCACCCTGTCCCCAGTATTAAATTAGGGAAAAAATGCTTCGTGACAATGCTGGATTGACGGAGTGTATTAAAAAGTTGATGAGTAATGACGGTGGGTCAATGACATAGTCCCACGGGGCCAGCACCCGCTTCTCCTACCTTCAAACTAGTGCCGTAATAGTATAAGAACAAGTACTTTCATATAACGAGAACATCAAGCATGGCAACGCGGGCTTGAGGTTTGGCGAAACACTTTCAAAGGTGAAACACCTCTTTATCTGACCAAACCTGCAGTCCTATTCTAAAACTACCTCTAAAGCGTGTGTGGGAAGGCTGTCAACATCAGAACACGAGTAAAAGTAATTCCATCAAAGGCGACTAAGGGTTTAGGGTTAATTTATAATTTTAGTCAGTAATTCACTCGCCAAATCCTTATCAATGATCAACTAATTGACCGCTGAACTTTACTCAACTCTCCCCACGTCCAGCAAATAAGCGGTGCTATCGCAATTGGCCCATTGTGTGTGAAGCATACCTAGCTCCTCATCTTCATAATCAATCCAGTAGGTATTGCAGCTGTCCTCCCCTTTGGTGCTGCTTTTAGAAAAATCAATATCCCCGCTAAGCAGAATCATGGCGATAAGATTGGAATCGAGCTTGCTAGCCCAACCAGAACTGCGAACTGATGCGCTTACTCTTACTTCCTTTTTCCTTAAATCACTAAGTACTCTGTCATTTGGAAAATAAGAACATCCAATGTCCCTATCACCAAAGAAGAAAATCACCATCAACAACCCCAGACCTACGCCAAGGGCATAATACAGAAGTCTGCGCCAAATGCTCATGCGGGAAATTTTGCAGCAAAGGTAAGTTTAGCCAATTAACAAATTTACATCGGCATAAGGAAGGTCAAACCACTCGCCAATTGGTTGGTTTACCAAGGTTCCTTTGTAGACATATAAACCATTGCGTACGCCACGGTTTCGGTGCAGGTACTCATCAACACCACCACAGTCTCCAATTGCCACAATCATGGGAGAAAGAATATTGCTCAGGGAAAAACTTGCGGTACGACTCACACGTGAAGCGATATTCGGCACACAATAGTGAATGACATCGTACTTGCGAAAGGTCGGATTATCGTGATCCGTTAATTCAGAGGTTTCAATACAACCACCTGAATCGATGCTAACATCAACAATCACTGATCCGGCTTTCATATTGGCCACCATATCCTCCGTAACCACGATTGGGGTGCGACCTCCGCCACCTCTTACACTACCGATTACCACATCGCAACGCATCAAAGCTTTCTCCAAAATCTTAGGCTGAATGACGCAGGTATAGATAGGAGCGTTATTTATCAGTCCCTGCAACCTTCGCAACTTAGCCAGACTTTTATCGAAGACCTTAACATTAGCTCCTAAGCCCAAGGCTGTTCGCGTCGCAAACGTTCCTACCGCTCCGGCACCGATCACCACGATTTCTGTGGGTGGCACGCCGGAAATTCCTCCTAACATAAAACCTTTGCCATCGTTGGCATTACTGAGGTACTCGGCTGCCACGAGAATAGAAGTATTTCCGGCAATTTCACTCATACTTCGCACAATGGGAATTTCACCTTCTTCATCTTCCATATTCTCATAGGAAAGTGCGGTGATCTTCTTGTCCATCAGTTTACGGAAGTAGCTATTCTCCTGGGTTTTCAGCTGTAGAGCCGATATTAAGGTCTGCTTATGACGCAGCATATCTATCTCCACCAATGATGGAGGTTCTACCTTTATGATCAAATCGCATTCGAATACGTCACGATTGCTATAAACCACCTTAGCTCCGGCATCCGCATAATTCTCATCAGAATAACTTGCGCCCTCTCCAATGCCTGATTCCACCACCACCTCGTGATCATGACTGGTCAACAGCAGAACTCCATCTGGGGTGAGAGGCACCCTTTTCTCCTGCATGGCCGTCTCCTTGGGAATGCCAATGGTCAGGCTTTTCTTGGATTTCTTTACTTCCAAGACCTCTTCCTGTGGCATTAGTTGTGAAGAGGAAAATTCAATATATCCCGGCTTACTCATTTGGTGGTTGAATTATCTCATAAGAGCGTCCTTGGTCGCAAAAGCGAATTACTACGCGACTGCACTCCTTGGGTAGGAAATTACGAATTTTTTCAGGCCATTCTATCCAACATTGATATCCGGATTGCAGGTATTCATCCAAACCAATGTCCAGTGCTTCCACCTCATCTTCAATTCGATAAAAATCAAAATGATAGATCGGCTGTGCCTTACCTTCTTTTCCCGGCTCCTGATTCAGATATTCATTTACCAGGGCATAGGTAGGGCTGGCCACGCTATCTTTCACCCCAATATGCTTCGCAAAAGCTTTGATTAAAGTGGTTTTTCCGGCACCCATATCCCCTTCAAACAACACGATAGGATAATTTAAGTTTTCCTCCAGCCACCGGGCTATTTCCGCCAATCCAGCGGTGTTAGAATGCTTAACCTGCATGAGGCAAAAATAAACCTATCGCGGTCTTAGAGAAACAAAGGGTACAATCATTTCCTCCAGAGAAACTCCACCATGCTGGTACGTATTGGTATAATACTTCACGTAATGATTGTAATTGTTTGGATAAGCAAAGAAGAGGTCTTCCTTGGCAAAAACGAATTCGCTATTGATATTAGGGCGCGGTAGAAATACATCTTCCGGCTTTTCTATGCGATACACATCCTTTTTATCATAACTCATATTCCGCCCCAACTTATATCTAAGATTGGTATTGACATTTCGATCACCCACCAGTTTGGTGGCAGAGGTAACATTGATGGTTCCGTGATCAGTGGTTAGAAGCACCTTCACGCCTTTATCCTTGAGCACGCGCATTAGATCCAGTAAGGGTGAATTCTGAAACCAGCTCAGAGTGAGACTGCGATAAGCCCTATCATTATCTGCCAATTCACGAATCACTTTCATATCTGTTTTGGCGTGAGAAAGCATATCCACAAAATTGTAAACCAAGATGTTAAAGTCATTTCCCAAAATATTGGGAAGCTGATCCAACATCTTTTTTCCAGCGTTGAAGTTGGTGATTTTATGATAGGAAAAGCTCTTATCGCCAAACCCCAACCGCTTCATCTGATCGCGTGCAAAATCTTCTTCGTAATTATTCTTGCCCTCATCTTCGTTGTCGTTAATCCACTTATCTGGAAATCTTTTTTGAATTTCCGAAGGCATCAAACCTGAGAAAATGGCATTCCGGGCATATTGAGTAGCCGTGGGCAGAATGCTAAAAAAATTGTTTTCTTCTTCAATATGATAGTACTGATCCAACACCGGTTTTATTACGCGCCACTGATCATATCGCAAATTATCTATCACTATAAAGAACAGCTTTTCTCCTTTTTCAATTTCAGGCTTAACCCATTCCTTGAAAAGTGTGTGAGACATTATGGGTGCATCATCCGTATCGTGCAGCCAGTCTTCATAATTTTTTGAAATGAACTTAAAGAACTGAGAATTCGCTTCCTTTTTTTGGGTAAGGAGGATTTCATTTAATCCCTCATCATCCAGCTTATCCAGCTGCAACTCCCAATAAATCAGCTTTTTATACAAATTCTGCCAGCCCTGCCAGTCATTTACCATGGATAGCTCCATGCCGATTTGACGAAATTGCTGTTGATAATTACTGGTGGTTTTCTCGCTCACCAACCGGTGTTTCTCCAGGTTCTTCTTAATGCTTAATAGGATCTGTTTAGGATTAACCGGTTTGATGAGATAGTCAGAGATTTGCGAACCGATAGCATCTTCCATGATACTTTCTTCCTCACTCTTGGTAATCATCACCACGGGGATGGAATTATCGATTGACTTAATCCGACCTAATGTTTCCAGACCATCCATACCGGGCATATTCTCGTCGAGAAAGATGAGATCATAGCGTTTATCATCCACCATATCCAGAGCCTCTGTGCCATTATTAATAGTGTCTACGCCATATCCTCGCTCCTCCAGAAACATAATATGCGGTTTTAGCAAGTCTATTTCGTCATCTACCCAGAGGATTTGAATATTGTCCATAGTTTTGGTGTCTGTGATTGTTCGAAGTTAGTTTTTAAATAATCGCTTTTGCATTGCCGGAGACCAACAAGCTGAAAATATTAAACGACCCCATATACGGTTTCATTACTATTCCCAGTGAATTCATTTTTGACATCATTGAGCATCCTTATTTTCAGCGCTTAAGGAGAATTTCTCAGTTAGGTCTCACTTATCTTGTTTACCCAGGGGCTTACCATACTCGCTTTCATCACGCTTTAGGCGCGATGCATTTAACTTTAAAAGCGGTGCACATCCTCAGATCAAAAGGCGTGCCTATCAGTGAGGAAGAGGAAGAAGCAGTGCTGGTGGCCATTCTGTTGCATGACATAGGCCATGGGCCCTTTTCCCATGCCCTGGAAAATTCCATAATTCCCGGTATTGATCATGAGGACCTTTCCCTTGAATTTATGCGGCTGCTCAACCTGGAGTTTAAGGGCAAGCTGGACTTGGCTATTCGTATATTTCAAAATCAATATCCCAGGAGATTTCTAAACCAAATGATTAGCAGTCAGCTGGATATGGACCGCCTGGACTATTTACGACGCGATAGCTTTTATACGGGAGTAAGTGAAGGTCAGGTAAATACCGAGCGATTAATTCAGATGCTGAACGTGGCCAATGATCAATTGGTCGTAGATTCAAAAGGAATTTATAGCGTAGAGAAATTTCTGGTAGCTCGCCGCCTGATGTATTGGCAAGTTTACCTTCATAAAACCGTGCTTTCCGCAGAGTTTTTGCTGATCAAAATTCTCAGTCGCGCGAAAGAGGTATACCCACTGTCTGGAAATTTACCTAGTCCGTTAAAAGAATTTGTTGCTGGTGAATTGCCATCTGATTATCAAGATCTTCTTCCTCTTTATGCCAGTTTAGACGATATCGATCTCATGTCGGCTATCAAGGTCTGGAGCAAAGGGAAAGACCAAGTTTTAGCCACCATGTGCCAGAATCTATTGCAGCGTCGCTTGCCGGCGGTTAAGATCCGCAATGAAGCTTTTGAGGAGGAAACCCTGGCTGAGATGCGTCGGGCATTGATGGATAAACGGGGTATCAGTGCTGATGAGGCACGATATTTTGTGTTCAGTGAATCCATGAGTAATAGTGCTTATGACACCAAAAAAGACCCGATCCATATTCTAAAAAGAGACGGTAGTTTAAACGATGTTTCCGTGGCAGCAGATCAGTTGAGTATTTCCGCCTTATCCGACAAGGTGGTGCGGCACTTTCTCTTTTACCCTAAGAGCCTGCGTTAAAGCTTACTGGCAGGCCATTTTTTTCTACTTTTGGCCGGATGGAATTTACCGCAAAACAAATTGCCGAACTGCTTCAGGGAGAGTTGATCGGAGATGAGAACGCAAGCGTCAATCGGCTCGCCAAGATTGAGGAAGGAATACCCGGAAGTCTGAGCTTCCTGGCCAACCCAAAATATACCCCACACATTTATTCAACGGAGGCTTCAATTGTGATCGTCAACAAAGACTTTGAGCCGGAGCAGGAAATTAGCAGTACCATGATCAAGGTGGATGATGCTTATGGTTCCTTCGCCAAGTTGTTGGACCTCTACAATCAAATGAAGTATGATCGCAAGGGCATCTCAGAAAAGGCGGTTATTGATCAAAGTGCTTCCGTGGGTGAAGACGTTTACATCGGTCCAAATTGTACCATTGGTAACAAAGTGACGATTGGCAAAAATACCAAGATTTATCCGGGAGTGCAGATAGATGATAATACCAGCATCGGTGATAACTGCATTATTCACCAGGGAGCCATTATCTATGCGGATTGTGAAATTGCCAAGGATTGTATCATTCATGCCGGTGTAATTATTGGCGGCGATGGGTTTGGATTTGCTCCTAAAGGATCTGGTTACGACAAAGTGGCACAGATTGGCAATGTAATTATTGAAGAAGGCGTAGAAATCGGTGCTAACACTTGTATCGACCGTGCCACTCTGGGTCACACGATAATCCGCAAGGGCGTTAAGCTTGACAACCTTGTGCAAGTAGCCCACAATGTGGAGATTGGAGACAACACGGTCATTGCCGCTCAAACTGGTATTGCCGGATCCACCAAGATTGGCAAAAACTGCATGATTGGTGGCCAGGTAGGAATTATTGGTCACCTCAATATTGGGGATAATGTTAAAATTGCTGCCCAAAGTGGTATAGGTAGCGACATAAAGGACAACGCTATCGTACAAGGCTCTCCCGCATTTGAGATCGGGGATTATAAGAGAGCTTATGTATATTTTAGGAAACTCGCCAAGATGGCTGATGATATTTCTGAGCTAAAGAAAGCAGTTAAGCAAGAATAATGAATACCAATCAACACACCATAAGCAAAGAAGCAGACATTGAAGGCGTAGGTCTGCATACCGGTGAGCGGGTTAAACTCATTTTTAAACCTGCTGAAGCCAATACCGGGTTCACCTTTATTCGCACCGACCTGGAAGGTCGTCCGGAAATTCCGGCTGAAGCCCGTTATGTGTCAACGACGGCGAGAGGAACCACTATTAGTAAAGGAGATGCCGAGGTAAATACTATTGAACATGTTCTGGCCGCACTGGTCGGACTAGGTATTGACAATTGCAGGATGGAACTCAATGGGCCGGAGGTGCCCATTTTAGATGGCAGTGCAGAACCCTTTGTCGAAATCCTTGAAACTGCTGGTTTAGCGGAACAAGAAGATGAACGTCAGTACTTTGAGATCAAAGAACCCATCGTGTACATTGATAAAAAAGAAGGGGTAGAAATAATGGCTGTACCCGCCGAAGAATATCAAGTATCGGTGATGGTAGATTATGGCACCAAAGTGTTGGGCAGCCAGAATGCGCAGTTGAATAGCATCGATAATTTTAAGGATGAGATAGCCAATTCAAGAACCTTCTCCTTCCTTCATGAATTGGAGTATTTGCTGGATAATGGCCTGATAAAAGGTGGAGACCTCAACAACGCTATTGTTTATGTGGATCAGGAAGTGTCCCCAGACACCATGGAGAAGCTCAAGGTCGCCTTCAAGAAAGAAAAGGTAAGCATTAAGGCTAATGGAATTTTGGATAATTTAAGCCTTCACCATCCAAATGAGGCTGCTCGCCATAAGCTGCTAGACGTTATTGGTGATTTGGCCCTGGCCGGAAAACCCATTAAGGGTAGAGTATTTGCCACCAGGCCCGGACATAAAGGCAATACTGAGTTTGCTAAAATCATCGCGAATAAAATTAGGGAAGAGGCGAAAAAAGCGCATGTGCCACATTACAATCCCAATGATGTTCCACTATATGATGTGAACCAGGTAATGAACATCCTACCACATCGTTCACCCTTTCTGCTGGTGGATAAAATCATGGAGCTCACAGAACATCATGTGGTTGGAGTGAAAAGCGTTAGCATGAATGAAGGCTTTTTTGTAGGACACTTTCCCGGAGCACCGGTAATGCCCGGGGTACTGCAAATAGAGGCTATGGCCCAGGTAGGTGGAATTCTGGCGCTGAGTACCGTGCCGGATCCGGAAAACTACCTGACCTACTTCCTGAAAATGGATAATGTGAAATTCAAACACAAGGTAGTTCCAGGTGATACCCTAATCTTCAGACTCGTACTTTCCGAACCAATTCGTCGAGGAATCGTTCAGATGCATGGCGAAGCCTTCGTAGGCGATAAACTAGTAAGCGAGGCCGATATGATGGCGCAAATTGTAAAAGAAAAGAACAAATGAATCAACCCTTAGCCTACGTACATCCTTCGGCCAAGATTGCCAATACGGTGGTAATTGAACCCTTTACCACTATTCACAAAAATGTGGAAGTCGGTGAGGGTACCTGGATCGGATCCAGTGTTACCATTATGGAGGGAGCGCGCATTGGGAAAAACTGCCGCATATTTCCTGGGGCTGTTATCTCTGCTATTCCTCAAGATTTAAAATTTGAAGGGGAGGATAGCCTGGTCGTGGTCGGAGACAACACAACCATCAGGGAATTTGTGACCATCAACCGCGGTACCAAAGCTCTTGGAAAAACCGTGATTGGCAAAAATTGCCTGATTATGGCCACGGCGCATATTGCACACGATTGCGTAATAGGAGACAATTGCATTGTCGTGAACGGCTGCTTATTGGCCGGTCATGTAGAGATGGGGGATTGGTCTATAGTAGGTGGACTTTGTGCCGTACAGCAATTCGCTAAAATCGGTACGCATGCCTTTGTTGGAGGGGGTTCGTTAGTTCGAAAGGATGTCCCTCCCTTTGTAAAAGCAGCCAAAGAACCAATTTCCTATGCCGGAATCAATTCCATTGGTTTGCGCAGAAGAGGATATGACAACGATAAAATCAACGAGATTCAGAATATTTATCGAATTCTGTTCCAAAAGAATTACAATGTGACTCAAGCGGTAAGTATTATTGAAACGGAGTTTGAGGCCACACAAGAGCGCGATGAAATACTCACCTTCATCAGAAATTCACAAAGTGGAATTATGAAGGGGTTCCGCCTTGAATAAAGGGCATGGAAGTTCTCCTGGAAAACATCTCTAGAAGTTTTGGAAGGCAAAGAGTGGTTGTTAATCTAACGCAACGCTTTGCATCGGGAAGCACCTATGCTATACTCGGAGGAAATGGCAGTGGCAAATCTACCATTCTGCAAATGGTATTGGGTTCCTTAACCCCCTCGGCAGGAAATATCAGTTACCACCTGAGGAACAAAGAGTTAAAAAGGGAAAATGTGGCCTTTAAAATATCGCTGGCCAGTCCGTATTTGGAACTCATTGAAGAACTCACGGCCCTTGAATTTTTGAACTTTTACAGCACTTTCCGACCACTGCGCAGAAGCCTGAGCAACCAGGAGTTTTTGGAAATTGCCAGATTACAGGATTCTTCTGATAAGCAAATTAGAAATTTTAGTTCCGGTATGCGCCAACGCCTTCGCCTGGCCATGGCCTTGCTTTCAGAATCAGAACTAATTCTGCTGGATGAACCAGCCTCTAACCTGGATCCTGAAGGGGTAGCCTGGTATAGGGAACTGGTAGAAACTGAACGGGCAGGCAGAACCCTCTTGGTAGGCAGCAATTTTGACCAGCGAGAGATGGACTTCTGTAAGCATCAGCTCAAAAATTGGCAGTAAATGGGCGCACTTGCTCGCCCCCTTCGGAAAAATTACCTTTGTCACTAAATCAGAAAATTAATGGCTTCAACTTCAGATATTCGCAACGGGCTTTGCATTCAATACAATGGTGCCCCATATCAAATTACAGAGTTCCTTCATGTAAAGCCGGGTAAAGGGCCGGCTTTCGTCAGAACCAAATTGAGAAATCTGGATACGGGAAGAATGCTGGATCACACATTCCCCTCCGGTACCAAGATTGAGGAAATAAGAATTGAAAATCGCACCTATCAATTTCTATATGATGATCCCAACGGTCATCACTTTATGAATATGGATGATTTCACTCAAATCACCATTCCTAAAGAACTCATCAATGCCCCTCAGTTCTTAAAAGAAGGCATGGAGTGCAACGTGCTCTTTCACGCTGATGAAGAGCGCCCGTTAATTTGTGAATTACCCCAAAAAATAGCGCTCGAAATAACCTATACCGAACCAGGGGTGAAGGGTGATACGGCCACGAATACCTTAAAACCGGCCACGGTAGAAACTGGTGCTGAAATTAGAGTCCCTCTGTTTATTGATACAGGCGAAAAGGTGGTAATTGAAACATCTTCAGGTGATTATAAAGAACGTTACAAAGAATAAATGAAATTTGACCGACCTTACCAATTAGCAGAACTGGCAGATCTACTAAACTGCTCGTTTGAAGGACTAGCTGATCATCCAGTTACCGGACTCAATGAAATTCACGTGGTGGAAAAGGGAGACCTGGTATTTGTAGATCACCCCAAATACTACGACAAGGCGCTCCAGTCAGAGGCTACTACCGTACTTATAAATAAGAAGGTAAGTTGCCCGGAAGGGAAAGGGCTTCTCATTTCGGATGATCCGTTTCGCGATTTCAACAAACTTACACGGAAGTTCAAAGATTTTAAGGCCAGCTCAACCAGCATTGCGGCCAGTGCAGAAATTGGTGAGAACACATCTATTCAACCCAATGTGTTTATTGGTAATGATGTTAAAATCGGTAAAAACTGCATAATCCATAGTAATGTGTCTATTTATGATCGTACCATTATTGGTGACGACGTGATTATTCATGCCAATGCAGTAATTGGAGCTGATGGCTTTTACTATAAAAAGCGTGACAAGGGTTATGATAAGCTGCTTTCTGGCGGACAGGTGATCATAGAGAACCGGGTTGAGATTGGAGCCGGAACTACTATCGACAAGGGCGTAACCAGTGCTACTACGATCGGCTTTGGTACCAAGATTGACAATAATGTACAAATAGGACACGACACGCAAATAGGGAAGCACTGCTTATTTGCCTCACAGGTTGGTATTGCAGGTTGTGTTGTAGTGGAAGACCATGTTACCCTCTGGGGACAGGTTGGTGTAATCAGTGGTATTAAGATTGGTGAGAAGGCTGTGGTATATGCCCAGTCTGGAGTGGCCCGCAGTTTAGAAGGCGGCAAGGTATATTTTGGCTCACCCGCTGAAGACGCTCGAAAAAAATATCGCGAAGTAGCCTCCCTAAAAATTTTACCACAATTAATTGAGAATTTTAACAACGCTCAATAATATTTCGCTTCTAACTTGGATTAATCCATCCTTTACTTCACGCAATCTTTAAATTTTAAAAGGTCAGCTAACAACAACTGATCAGGCCTCACTTGGGGACGGTGCACAACGTGATTTCGTTCCTATTCCAAATAGAATACTGCACTTTGCATTTTTGGCCGTAAGCAGGTTGCTCAGACCAATGTTTTATCAAACACCGAGTCGCAAGAATGTGATCTGGAAATTAAAAAACCCGGTCCGTCAATGACGAACCGGGTTCTGTTATAATAACCTACAATCCTATTGATCCCACCAAACTGGTTGAGTCAAAGGCTGAGTTGCCACCGCATTGGTATTATATAAGCGCTCATTTTGAGGCAAAATAAACCGAACGGGAATGGTGGTAATATTTCCACTCATATTTGGCGTTACTCCTGAAGGAAAACCAGTTCTTCTGAAATCGGTGTAAGACTCAATTTGGCCAAACATTGCGATATACTTCTGATCCATGATTTTCTCCAGGGTAATCGTGGCTCCGGTTTCTGAAGCAAAGGCTGCAATAAAGGCTGCATCAGGAGCAGACCCCGTTACCGCCGTTACACTTGCTATTACTGCTTCATTATAAGCTATCGCTGCACCGCCTGGGTTAGAACTGCGTAAGCTTGCCTCTGCTTCGATGAACTTCATCTCCGTATAGCTCACCAACGGAATCATGGCAGTTAGTGAATTCAAATACTCACCAACATTGCTGGTAGCAATACTATCCACATCATCCTTGGGGGTACCAACATAATCACCATTTGGTGCAAGAGCAGCATAGAATGGCAATCTGGGATCATTATTAGCCTTGAGTAATTCCACCAGGAATTCACCCATTTTAATATAATCTCCACGTTGCTGGTTATAAGCATACCATTGATTCTGCTCATTACCCTTAGTGCCAAATGCCATATAGGCATTTTCAGCTGGATCCGTAATAGCACTACTAAGTTCACCTAAAGCGCTGGTTGCACTTCCCGGACCATCTCGCTCACTAAGATGATTATAAAGGCGTGCCTTTAAGGAGTGAGCAAGCTTAATCCAGGCGGCAGCATCACCACCATAAATCAAGTCGTCTCCCGCGGGAAGTCGAGTGTTTGCTCCTGGTGCTACACCTAGGTCAGTGATCGCAGCATCTAGCTCTCCAAATAAACTGGTGCTTTTGCTATCGTCATACATATCACTTTGAGCATCATAGGCAGGACTTAAATTTCCCTCAAGACCAGATCCTGCATCAGAAAAAGGAACATCGCCCCAAATATCTGTTGCAATCATGGCATTCATTACCTTGAGTACACGAGCCATACCTCTGTAATAGGGGTTTTCGCCTCCATGCTCATCGATAATTATCCTGCAATTTACCATCGCACCGGCATATATTACATCCCACTCGTTACCATTGGTAAGTTCTGTGATGTTGTAATTAGCCACCTGTACGGTCTGCGAACCAGCAGAAGTACCAGCGATATGCTGAGTCATGATACCAGATTGTCTGGCCAGTTGACCACCATAGTTAGCAAATGTTGCCACCTGCACATTAGTCAATAACAGATCAGGGGAAACCTGTGTAGGGTCATTTGGAGAAGGAATTTTCTCCTCGTAAAACTTTTCGCATGATGTCGCACCAAAAATCAGGGCGATTGCGAATACTATTGATAGATTTCTTGTTTTCATTGCTGATCTATTTAGAATGCGAATTTTACTCCGAAGATGTATGAACGAGCACCCGGGTTATTGAAGTAATCTAGACCGCCAATGTTTGAACCGGCACCAGTTAAACTGGTTTCGGGATCAACTCCTTTGTAGTCTGTGATTAAGAGAAGGTTACGACCAGTAAATGAAAGCTCAACATACTGAATACCTATGCTGCTCTCATCCAGGTTAAACCGGTATCCCAGGTTGACGTCACGCAGACGCACCCAGCCACCATCTTCAACAAATTGCTCTGCGGCACCACCTGCATCACCAACATACCGACGGTAGTAATCGATAGCGTTAACTTCAGTTGTATTCTGTTGCCCACTTACATCCTGACCATTGATAATGGTTCCTTCTGCGTAAACACCTTCAATTAGATAGGTTCTGTCACGATCTTCTGATTCTAGCGTACGTCCCAGGTTATTCAAACGAGCGTAAGTACCATTGTAAATACTTCCACCCTGACGAATATCGAAGAAGAAGGAGAATGTAAGATTGCGATAGGTAAAGGTGTTACGGATACCAGCAAGCCAATCTGGGTTGGGGTCACCAACACCCTCGGTAGTTGCTGCCTGGAATGGCAGGCCATTGGCATTAATCAACAGATTTCCGCTATTGTCTCTTTCCCAAACCGTACCAAAGAAGGCACCGTATGGCTGACCAACTATGGCAAAGGATCCGATTGATGTAAAGGCTGATTCGATGCTAAACTGGTCTACACCCGGCACTAGCTTCAACACTTCACTTCTGTTACGAGACCAGTTTGCATTTATTGTCCAGCTAAAGTTGTCTTTGCGAATGGCATTGATACCTAGCGCAACTTCCCAACCTTTGTTCTCAATCTCTCCACCATTAACATAAGCATCGGTAAAACCAGATGACTCTGCCAAAGGCTGGTACAGAAGTGCATCACTGGTAACCTGACGATACCAGGTAACATCCAGGTCAATTAAACCTCCAAACAATATGGTGTTTAAACCAAACTCATTACCGGTTTGGCGCTCAGGTTTAAGATCAGAAGTAAAAAGAATATCATCAATTCCGAATCCGTTTTGACCCAGATAGGGGAAACTCAATCCATCGGTGAATCCATCGGTGAAGATTTGTGATGAATAAAGCGTACGGGTAGAATAAGGAATCGGAGAGATACCTACTTGTGCGTAGCTGTAGCGCAGTTTACCAAATTCTAACCACTCAGGGCGTCCGTCCCATGCTTCGGTGAAGACAAAGGACAATGCAGCTGAAGGATAGAAGAAACTGTTGTTATCCAACTCAAAGGTAGAGCTGATTTCATTTCTACCTGTTAAGGTTAAATACAGCATCCTTTTCCACTCAAACTCAGCCTGACCGAAGAAGGCGGTTGTATTAATCTCTTCAACTGCATTAGACGCATACAAGTCAGACGCATTCGCAAGATTGTAGAAACCTGGGATAGCCAAAATTCTTCCTCGTGAGAACCGATCATTAAATCGCTTCAAGGTGATATTGTGGCCAACAAAACCGTTAAACTTCAAATCTTCGTTAATATCTACATGAAAGTTAGCAACGATATCCTGATAGAAGTCGAGGTTGGACAGTGAGTTTTGATTCACCTGCCCAACACCGCCAATATCATCTCCAAATGATGAAATTGCATAGCGCTGCTCACGGAAATCTGAATAAGCATCAACCCCTACCCGGTAGTCAAATCCCAACCAATCAGCTGGATCGTACTCCGCATAAATATTACCTAATACCCGATTCACATTACTGGTGAAAGGGTTTTCATATGCCGTAAAATAAGGATTGTCATAAAACGCAAAATAAGTTCTCTGGTTTCCATTGTCATACTGGTACGGGTCGATATTGTAGCTCGCAGGAGCTCTTAGAAGACCCAACATTATTCCACCCAGGTTACTACCGTTTTGCGCGGCAACTTGTTTACTGTTAATAAAGTTCACTGTACCACCCACCTGAACTTTATCGCTCAATCTGGTGTCTGCAGTCAATCGAACAGAAAATCTACCATAGCTGGTATTAGGAACCATTCCTTTATCGTTCAGGTATCCTAAACCCAAACGAACTCTAGAACGATCATTACCTCCCGTGATGGCTACGTTTGTGTTGGATGAAACGCCGGTTTGAAAGAAATTGCCTGGATTGTCAACAGAAGATCTTCCTAAAGAACTTACTGTAGGACCCCAGCTTGAGGATGTTCCAATACTAATATCATCAGCTGTGAAATAAGTATTATCCGGTCCAGGGTCTCCCTCTATAAAGGTTGCCGCAGCATCACCTGCCGGTGTTCCGCCACCAACACCCTGAGCATATTTAGATTGCAATTCCGGAAGCTTGTTCACCTGATTAAAGGTCAACTCCTGCGATACGGTTACACCCAGGTACTTACCTCTGCCATAGTGACCACGCTTGGTGGTATAGATGATGGCACCGTTACCAGCCCGTGCTCCGTAAAGCGCCGCTGCGGCAGGACCTTTAAGAACCGTAACAGATTCAATATCATCCGGGTTAATATCAACTGCCCGGTTGGCATTGTTAACACCTGATAGATTCTGATTAAAAGGATAATCCCCAGCAGTGGTTTGAGTAGTGGTGTTATCAATAGGTACACCATCAATAACAATCAACGGCTGGTTCTGCCCGGTAAAGGTAGCGTTACCACGAATCAGGATCTTACTTGAGGCTCCGGGGGTACCGCCGGCAGAATTAACCCAAACTCCAGGGGCTTTACCAGCCAGAGATTGGATCACATTGTTTTCTCCGGATTGCCGCACTTCCTCGTCACTGATTTCGCTTACTGCATAACCAAGGGTTCGCTTTTCCCTTGATATACCAAGAGCGGTTACTACCACTTCATCCAATTGTTCTTCTGCCACTTCCAGAGCTACATCAATTACTGATTTGCCCTTAACAGATTTCTCAACTGCATGATAGCCGATAGCTGTAAAATCCAATACAGCATCATCGCTTTCTACTTGGATTGAGTACTTACCGTTTCGATCCGTAACAACTCCGTTGGTTGTTCCTTTTTCGACAACGGCGACTCCGGGAATTGGTCCTTCTGACCCTGTGACTGTTCCCGTAACAGTCTTTAGTTGGGCCATTGCTAGCTGGGTACAAGTAGCTAATACCATGACCAGCAACAACTTAAGTGTTCGCATAGTTATATAGTGTATAGGTTATCCGAAGACTAAGTTGTTAAATATTTCTTAATATACTGTTAACTAGGTAATGAATTTTAACATTTTACGTTGTGAAAAATTCTTCATCACGGTACAACTAATGCAGGCCAGCATTGAGATCAAGGGCGAATATTGACCCCTGAAAAAAAGTTAAACAATAATTGACCTTTGTTTAAGGTTGAGGAGGGAGCTTATAAGTATCCAGAACAACCAAAAGGGCGGAGAAACCCCAAACCGGGCAGGCGGCTTTATCCATTTCCAGAAAATTATTCAAAAATCCATGTGTCCAGTAGGTGATCAGTCCTAACACCGCTGCGAGAGCTATGTACTTCAACTCATGATCATCCGTCTTATAATACACCTTAATCCCATATAGAATACTCACGATCACGATTGCTAAAACACTGAGCATTCCCGGAAAACCGGTTTCAGCCAATGGACCAATATATTCGCTGTGTGCATTCCCCATATCACCGGCATTGGTGCTTATGATGGTCTTTTCATGAGGTTTCTGATAAGGTGCATAAAGAAACATATATGTACCAGGCCCATGCCCCAGCCAGGGGCGTTCATTAAACATTCTAAACGCGGACTTCCATCGGTTTACGCGCTCCAAATTGCTGGCATCTGTAGAGATATTTGAAATGGACTCAACATGCTCGGTTAAGTTATCACTGCTTACTTGCTCATTTCGCTCGAAACGAGCCATCAAATCCGCACTATTGGACCATAACCAAAGCATGCCGGCCAGCACCATGACAACCAGTACTTCCTTCCTCACCTTAAACACAATTAAGGTCATCGCTACCACAGCTACCGCCAAACTAACCCAGGCTGCCCTGGTAAATGAAAAGATCACTCCCACCATGAGAATGGTAAAAATGACGAAGCCCAGAATTCGGTTGTTTAGTCCGTGCTTAACAACAAACGAAAAAATAAAGGCCATAGGAATGTACATGGCCAATACCGCACCATAGCTGGTGTGTTCTTTAAAAAATGGGAACATTACCCAGGTGGAGGTTTCTTTGGTAAAACCGTGTTGTGCATGCACATACATCGTGTAAATCACCACCGCGGAAAGAGGGATCATATAAAGCCAGAAGAACAATTTCATATTTCTGCGCCGCCTCATCAACTGGGTCATCAAATAAAAAAACACTGAGACGAACCAAATCCTGGCAATCAAGTATTTAAAACTCACAAAAGGCAGCTCACTGGAAAATGAGGTGATGAATAACCACAGCAGGTTAATCAATATTACAATTGAAATAGGATGCCTTACTACCTCCGGGGCAAACTTTCCTTCATGCAGCAGCTTCACAAAAAACAAGAGCATGATACCGAAGAGAATGGGTTCAGTAGGTAAGGTAAAGCCGATGTGTAGATCCGGGTTAAAATAAAATATTGAGAGTGGTGTGCTAAAAACCAGAAATAGTAAAACCTTATCCAAAGACAGGATTATGGCAGCAACCAGAGCCAATCCTAGAGGTAAGAGCAGACCCCAGAAATTTTCAGTAACAATAAATCCAACATTCACCAAACTAAACAGCATTCCCAGCAGGATTACTTTGCGATGGGTCAATCTGTCAGCCAGTGAATTCAAGCGCCTTTGGTTTTCCTTGATCCTCTAATGGTATCGTAAACCAAAATAGTAATGAGGGTAACCACAAAAGCTCCCAGTCCGGCCAGAGCAACAATCAGCCAACGAGTTGGATAAGATTTCTTTTCCGCCGGATAAGCATTGTTAACTTTAAAAGTAGCCGGCAAGCTTTCGGAAACATCCACCTTGGCCTGATCAAATTTAGTTTTTAAGCGCACCAATTCTTCCTTCATATACTGCAGCTCATCCCGCAATGAAACATAAACCCCACCATATTTGGCCAGTGTATCCAACTTAGCTTCAATGGCTTCTACCGCAGGATCATTCGTTCCCTTTTCAATAAGAGCTGTGGCGAGCTGTTCACTGAGCACGGCCGACTGAGTTTCATAATCATGTACCCCTTTAAAACGCAAGCTGGTGAGTGAATCCTCATAATGAACCACCTCTTCTTTCAAGGCCTTATACTCCCCTTCTATGATATTTAAACCCTTTTTTGCCCGTTCCTTTTGTATCGAGTTTTTAACCTCATCCAGAAGAACGACAATCTCATTGGCTATATCTGCCGCCATCTCCGGATCGGTATCCATCACATTTATTTCTACTGACATAAATTCTGTGCGGCGATACTCAATATTGTCATCATAGGTTTCATACAACTCCGTGCGCATATACTTGCCACTGGTGTCAATATCATAATGCTTTAACAGATCGAACTTCTCAATAATTCTTCCTCTTATCTGATCCGAATTGAGAATTTGAAGCAATTGTTCCGCCTGCTCTTCGGCGCCAAACTCCATAATATCCTGTCCCCGACTCGAAAATTGCTGCGGCAGTAAGGCTTTGGATAGAGAGTTAGTAGTGGTCGGAAACACCGTCACTGTGGACTTATACTTGGGTTTGATGAATACCGGGCTGCTAAATACAGCCGCCAATATTGCAGCCACCAGTGTGACAATAATAAGCGGCCATCGCCAGCTATAGATATAAACGATCAGGTTTGAAGAGTCAAACACTCTTTCATAATCCTTTTTGGCATTCATGGATTGAAATTTTGGGCAAAAATAGAATAATGACCTTACAGAGAACTACCTGAAACGGCTGCTAAATAAATCTATTGCTGCGCGCAACTTAAGTAGGCGGAATATCGCAGCCACCATTAACACCGCCATAATATTAAATATCATGATGACGAACCAACTTCGGTCTATAAAATGAATGCTATACGTTAATCCTGGAGAAACGATGGTGAAGGCCAAAAGTCTGCTCCAGAAATTACGGTGAAACTTAATTTTTATAAGCTTTAGGGAGTAATACATCTGAAGTATGGCGGTAAGAAACTGCGTACCCAGGGTGGAGGTGGCGGCCCCAATAGCACCATAGCGCGGAATAAGTATTAAATTCAAGACGATGTTCATGGCAAATCCCCCTACCGCAATGTAATTTAGAGCTTTCAAATTACCGCGTGCAGTTAATAGTGTACCAAAAACATAGGTGCTGCCAAAGGCGACGCTACTTAGAATTAACAATCCAAATACCGGGGCTGAAAGTTCGCTGTGATCAGTATATAATGCCGCCATAATTCCGGGTGCGGCAAACATTCCAGAGAGTGCCAGCGTCATGGTCGCGATAAAAATCAGGCTAAAAGCCAGACGCACCAAGTCCTTTACATTTTCCTTTCTGGCAAACATTCCTGAAAATATCGGTAATAATAATACCGCAAAGAGATAGCCCAATTGATTCACAGCATCCAACAATCGAAATGCTTGAGCATAAATGCCATTTTCAAACGCACCACTAATCTGCTCCAACATGACACTATCTACCCGCGTGTATAGAGCCATTAACAGGATGAGCAGGGCGTAAGGAGAACTGAGACGTAGATTAGAGTAGAACTCATTTAGATTTAATCGCCACACAAAAATCCGCGCTTTCTTTAGCACCAGAATAAAGGCTACAATGGCTGTAGCCAGATAGCTGAATAGCTGCGCCATGGCAAAATGCCAGACCGTAAAGTCGGTTTCTAAAACATCGGTAAACAGCAGTATTCCACAGGATATAATCATTAAGAGCTTATCCGAAACGCTAATTATCGAATCGGTTTTGAACAAGTGTAATCCCGCTAAGTGAGACCTTAGGAACAGAACAAATGAAGCAAGCATCTGACTAAGAACCAGGATCATAAGCAGGTTAAATGCTTCCGTCGTATAATTCAGAGCATAGCCAAGAATAAGCGCCACCACCAAATAGATGAAGCCCAAAAAGAGCTTTAAGCTGGTAAGTTTTGAAAAGTTACGGGCTATTTCACTGGGCTTTTTAGCAATGGCCTGATTGTTATAATGGGTGAGGCCAAGATCGAGGATGATATTAAAAAGCAGCGTGAAGCTAAAGATAGCAGAATACAGTCCGTACTCTGTTGCTCCCACGCGATTCTGAACACTGAGGTCAATACCAAAGATCCAGAGTGGTTTGATGAGTACATTCAGTAGAAGCAAAAGCAGCAGGCTGCTGAGAAATTTCTTTTGCATGGCAAATTGGACAGCCAAAGGTAAATATTTATTGACGCTATCTTTGAAGCGTGAAGATCGCTGTAAATACGCGCTTGCTGCTGCCTCACAAATTAGAGGGCATCGGCTGGTTTACTTATGAAGTCTTTAAGAGGCTCACGGAACAGCATCCGGAGCATGAGTGGATCTTTTTATTTGATCGACCCTTCGACAAGCAATTCATATTTTCTGACAACATAAATGCCAGAGTGGTTTGGCCTCCTTCACGACATCCTTTACTTTGGTACTGGTGGTTTGAGCGCAGTATTCCTGCGGTATTGAACAAGTTGGGCACTGATTTATTCATTTCTCCGGATGGCTATGTTTCTCTCGCCAGCAACATAACCAGCCTGGCAGTTATTCACGACATTAATTTCGAGCATCACCCCGAACACGTACCCAGAATCGCCGGCTGGTATTACCGTCACTTTTTTCCAAAATATGCACACAGAGCTAATCGCATTGCAACGGTAAGCGAATACTCCAGAACGGATATCTCAGAAACTTACCAAGTCGAAAAAGACAAAATAGACCTGGTCTACAATGGCTGCGGTGATTTTTTTAAGCCGATAGATCAGGTAGAACAAGACCAGGTGAGGAAGGAACTTACCGATGGTAAACCATACTTTATATTTATTGGCGCTTTAAGTCCCAGAAAGAACATTTTGGGAATGCTCCAGGCATTTAAACAGTACTGTTTTTCTGGTGGCGAAGCCAGTTTTGTGATTGTTGGAGAAAAGATGTTCCTCAATGATGAAATCGAATCTACCTACGAGCACCATGCTTACCGGGACCGCATTATTTTTACGGGCAGATTGGAGGGAGAAGGACTAAATAGAGTACTCGCTTCCAGTCAATCCCTACTTTTTGTGTCTCATTTTGAGGGATTTGGCATACCCATAGTCGAAGCATTTAAAGCGGGAGTTCCGGTAATTACGAGTACCACCACTTCTATGCCTGAGGTTGCCGGTAATGCAGGTCTGTTATGTGAACCTAACAATCCAGGTCAGATAGCCCAAGCCATGCGTCGGGTGGAAGAACCTAAAACCAAAGAGGACTTGATCAACAAAGGGAGATTGCGGTCAAGCGAATTTAGTTGGGATCGGTCGGCTGAAATGATGTGGCGCAGTATTGAGAACACCATGGGGTTATGAAAAGAAAATATTTGCGCAATCACCTCATGAAAGGCAAGCTTGAAGCAGGATGTGATGAAGCAGGTAGAGGATGTTTGGCAGGACCGGTGTTTGCAGCCGCAGTAATCCTACCTCAGGGTTATCAAAACAAACTCCTCAACGATTCCAAGAAAATCCCCGAACCAAAACGCGACGAACTTCGCATGCATATAGAAGAGCATGCCGTGGCTTTTGGCGTGGGTTCGGCCAGTCAGCGTGAAATTGATCAGCTCAATATCCTCCAAGCCTCCTTATTGGCCATGCATCGCGCTATTGACCGGCTGGCCATTAAGCCTGAATTGCTCTTAATAGACGGCAACAGATTTAAGGTATATGATGACCTTGATCATCGGTGCATCATAAAAGGTGATGCAAAATTCAAATCCATCGCTGCCGCCTCAATTCTGGCTAAAACTTACCGGGATAGGTATATGTTAAAGCTCGCCCAAGACTACGAGGTGTATGACTGGATCAACAACAAGGGTTATGGCACGGCATCACACCTGGCCGCGCTAAACAGACATGGCCATACCCCTCATCATCGCCTGAGTTTCACTAAAGCTTTTCAGGCATCCAGTGAAGAAGATACTATTCACGAATGATTGTGAACAACATAATGGCTAAAGCTTAGCATAAACTGTTCACAGGCCTGCTATTCAATTAATTTTGTAGCAAACTTTCCTACTCTTCATGAAGGCAATTCCTTCCTATATTTTTATTTTGATATCTCTCGTTCTATTCACGAGCTGTGAGAACGACAAACCCAGTGCTACAGATCCGTACAGAGCGGTTCCGAGCAATGCCAGTCTCATTATTGACATTAACAATTACTCACGGGCACTGCGGGAATTTGAAAATACCAGGTTTCACAGTTTACTGGATAGTATTCAGCCCCTCACCAAGTTAAAACACTCGGTAGTGGAGTTAAAGGATTTACTCGCCGGTGAACAGTTTGATGCTTTTATGAAGGAGCGCCCTCTACTTCTGTCTTTGGCTACGAGCGGTGCTGATAAATTTGATCTTTTGCTGATTACGGAAGGTGATCAAAGCTTTGAAAAGTTTCTCGGTCCTCGCTTGTCAAATAAATTCCAATCCGAGAAAAGAGAATATTCAGGATCGACAATATTCAGGTTCTATGATGATTCCGGTGGAAGCGAATACTATCTCTCCGCCTACCACAATCTGCTGTTATTCAGTAAAAGTAATGCCTTGGTAGAAGAAGCAATTCGCCAACTAAATACAGAATACAACCTTAAGGAGGATCCGGATTTTCAAAAGCTCTATAAAACGGCAAACCGAAAAGATCCGGCAAACTTTTATTTCAACTTCCAGGAGGCGCCTCCTATCCTTCAGGAAATGCTTCCTCGTGCCAAGCTCGACTTTGTGCCAAAATTGGGGGAATGGTTAGAACTGGATTTACAATTATCGGGCAAGGCTTTGCAGATGAGCGGCACCAGTGTTTTATCGCATACTCAAGAATCCTATCTAAATGTGTTTAGTGCGTGTAGCGCCGGTGAAAATTCGGGTGCTGGCATAGTACCAGATGGATTTGGTGCCTGGCTTTCACTTAGTATAGAGAATGCGGAACAGTATTACCGCCGGTATGAGAATTACCTGGAAATAAATGGCCGATTGAGAAAACACCAACAGCTGTTAGAGAAGTTAGGCCCCAACGCCAAGGATCAGCTCTTAAATTGGGTGGATGATGAATTTGGTTTGATACTGTTGCCCGGTAAAGGGGATACCCATACTCGAGTGGCCTACTTGACCACCCGAGATCCCGAATTGACCTACGCCATATTGGATAATCTTGCAGATCCGGAATTCATTGAAGGTTACCGGGGTATCATTCTAAAAAAATTAAAATCGGAGAATGCCCTCCCCAGAGTGTATGGCAACCTCTACGAGCATTTTCACTTCCCCCATTTCTTTGTATTTGAAAATTTTGTGGTTTTTTCAAATAGCCTGCCAGCTCTTAAAGGAATGATCAATGATATCCTCGATGAGAAAACCCTGGCTCAATCCGATGCCTATAAATCATTCAACGGCCACCTCCCCAATCAATCCAATATTAAAATTGTGGTAGGCAACCCAGCCGTGATGAATTTAGTAAGTCAACTGATTGAAGAAAAATCGGTTTCCGAGTTTAACGAATACAGTGGTCAACTTAAGGATTTCCGGTTTGCGGCATTACAGTTTAACGTGTCTGACGAAGTTGCTTATGCCAACCTTTACTTGGAAAGCTCGCCGAAGGAGCAAGAGCAAGTTTCCCGGATATGGAGCACCGCTCTTGAAGCGAAAGTATTAGGAGAGCCACAATTTGTGATGAACCACCACTCACGTAAATATGATATCGCGGTGCAGGACGAAAAGCACAAACTCTACCTTCTGGATAAACAAGGAAGGATATTGTGGTCCCGACAGCTTGATGGTCCGATCATGGGTAACATTCATCAAATAGATGCCTATCGAAACCGGAGGTTGCAAATGATGTTCAACACGGAGAATACGGTATATATGATAGACCGTCTGGGTCGGGATGTGGAGCATTTCCCGATCAAGTTAAAAGCCTCCTGTTCTGCGCCTATTGCCGTGCTTGATTATGATAACAATCGGAAATACCGCATTCTGATACCTCAGGGAAAATACCTGAGCAACATGAATGTAGCAGGTGAGAAAGTTAAGGGATGGATCTTTGGTGAAGCGCCTGGTAAAATTGTTAGTATGCCTCAACATTTTGCCGTGGGTGGCAAAGACGTCATTGTGGCGCAATGCGCCAATGGAACTCTTCTTCAGCTCAATAGAAGGGGTGAACAGCGCTTTAAGAAAATCACCGGTTTACCTCAGTTTAAAGATGACTTTTACATCGCTCCTGCCAAAACACTTGCTGAATCTGAGTTGATGGCGGTAGGCGGAGATGGCATGTTGTATTCCATTAAACCAGGTGGAAGTACGGACAAGATTTATCTCGATCAGGACTACCCTGCTGATGACATGCTGTATTTTGAAGATCGTCATATATTTAGTTCTGACGATCAGTTGATTATCAAAGATGAGGAGCATCCATGGCAGGCTGAATTTGAAGGGGACATTACCCAGGCTCCCAAAGCTATGATACTGAAGGGCAAGTTCTATGTAGCTGCCTTTAGTGAACGAGGCGAAGAGATCAGGCTCTTTGACAGAGATGGTGAGTTGATCAATGGATTCCCTGTTTTTGCGCAGGGCGGTTTTGATATGGGGTCGTTAAATCTGGATGGGAGAATAAATATTGTGACCAGTAGTAGTGATGGTACTTTAATATGCTATAAGGTCAATTAAAGCTACCGCAACTTAAGACTTCTTCCCGGTTCGGGTTCTTCATCTTTTCCCAAGCCATTTTTCTTGCGGAGATGATCACTGCGAATAGCATATTTCTGAGCGATGCTGTAAATTGAATCTCCTTCTTTTACCAAATAATGCGTGTGGTCTTTCGAAGCCTTTTTACGCTTGGGCTGCAGGTAAACTTTCTTACCTGGCTTCACACGTTGCTTCTCATCCAACTCATTGTATTTCTGTAACTCACCAGGCCATCGCTGTGTTTTTATCGCAATATCATAGATATCCTCTCCCTCTTTGGCAATGACATATTTCACCCGGTTAGAAGACATATAGGTTTTATAGGTTGTCACATTAACCTTTACCAAATCCTGCTTTTTCACTGGGCGGTAAGTCGTATCATCGTAATTGTGTAGATCGTATCGCTCAATCAGATCGATTAACAAATCGGCGTACTTCTTATTGGTAGCATAGCCGGCCTTTTTTAATCCTTTGGCCCATGCCTTATAATCAGTAGGGTCTTCCTCGAAGAGAAATGCATAGCGTGAACGGTTGCTCAAAAAGTGGCTGTGATCCCGGAAGCTCTCCTCCGCGTGTTTATATGCTCTGAAGCACTCGTTCCTTTTATCATCATCTGCATATACCTTCTTACCTCGCCAATCCTGGTGGCATTTTATACCAAAGTGGTTGTTTGCCTTTACGGCAAGATAGCTGGTACCACTTCCCGATTCCAGTAAGCCCTGAGCCAGGGTGATACTAGCCGGAATTCCAAATTGTTTCATTTCGCGAACGGCGATATCACGATACTCTGTGATATAATCTTCTTGCAATTTTGAGCCCATCAGACTCCCGACTTGCGATATGATTATAGAAAAAAGAATCAGCTTAGTTTTCATCATCCAACAACTTGCTTCCTTTGTTTTTTAAAACTTGGTTCATGCCTTTTATTCCTTGTAATCCACCGGAGTGAATAGCTAGTATACCAGAGCCTTCAGGGATGTATCCTTGATCTATCATCTCAAAAATCCCAAACAGCATTTTTCCGGTATAGACCGGATCAAGTAAAACACCAAATTCCCGATGGAAATTGTTCATGAATTCCACAAGTTCATCGGTGACTCGTCCGTATCCGCCAAAGTGATAATTATCTACAATGCGTAAGTGCCTCTCTATAAGAACTTTTTCATCCACCTCTGTTGAAAAACTCTGCTGGTATTTTAACAGCCATCGAGCAATGGCAGGAGCAATAAATTTACCTCCTTTAAGTGCTGGGAAACACAATAATTCGCTGTTTTTCAGTGACAATAGCAATCCTGCGGCCAGGGTTCCCGTGCCAGTACTACAGGCTACATAGTCGAAATCATGGGAAGTTTCATCGAGGATTTCGGTGCAGCCCTTCACTCCTAACGGGCCTTTACCTCCTTCTTCAATGACATAAACCTGAGGTAAAGAAGCTTTCAAATGGCGTAGAAACTCTGGGTTATCTCGCTCAGCATAATCCTTTCTGCTGATCGTGTCAATCTCCATTCCACATGAGCGGCAGAAATCAAGAGTTGGATTAGAACGAATCTCATCTCCTCTTACCAATGCCTTTGTGGGAATGCCGG
This sequence comes from Owenweeksia sp., assembly GCA_965229445.1. Lineage (GTDB taxonomy): Bacteria > Bacteroidota > Bacteroidia > Flavobacteriales > Schleiferiaceae > Owenweeksia. The sequence continues at coordinate 491,892 of OZ245876.1, read as the reverse complement.
TAAGCTTTCCCAGAGCAGCCGTAGCAGCAAGGTGGTTTGAAAAGGCTCCTCCAAAGGTGAGAATCACCTCTTTTCCGCTCTGTTTAAAATCCTCCAGGTAATATTTAAGCTTACGCCATTTATTCCCCGATACCTCTGGATGAATAAGATCCTCTCTCTTTATCGAAAGTTGAACACCATTTCTCAGGGTGACCTTCTGTACCGGAGAATAGATGTTTTCAAATGCCTTCATGTAAGTGCAAAATTAAGTACTTCTTACGCTGGGAAAATGAAGTTGCGCATCATTGGCCTGATAGAGAGTAGGTCAATAAACCATCCGTGTTGCAAGATTAGCGCCCCACGAAGTTTTGGGTGATTCACAAAGAAACATTAAACCCTTTATCTTGTTAAGTTTCGAGTTGATAACATACCTGCGACAATGTGTAAATTTGCCCCATGCCACAACTGGAACCAGGCGATTTTTACTACTCTGAAGAAGGCTTCATTGTTTTTACCAAACAGTATCACCTCAAAAGAGGCCATTGCTGCCAGAGTGGATGCAGACACTGCCCTTATGGCTACGATAAAAAGACCAACAGAATTAGAAAAAAATAGACAATGCCCCTAACAGCTCCATCATTCGCCGAACAAATTTGCGCCGGCATTCCTTTAGAATTGCCCGCTCCCAAAAAATACGATGCCAATGTTAGTCATGCTCCTAAACGCAAAGACATTCTAACCAAGGAGGAGAAGGCTCTGGCCATCAAAAATGCTCTGCGATATTTTCCCGAAAGCTGGCACAAGGAGTTGGCCCCTGAATTCGCACTTGAGCTAAAAAAATATGGCCGCATTTATATGTATCGCTTTAGGCCGGAATATGCCATGTATGCGCGACCTATTCATGAGTACCCTGCCAAATGTGATCAGGCAAGAGCTATTATGCTTATGATTCAAAACAATTTGGATCCGGAGGTAGCACAACATCCTCATGAACTTATCACCTATGGTGGCAATGGTGCCGTATTTCAAAATTGGGCTCAATACCTTCTCACCATGAAATATCTCGCCGAAATGACGGAGGAGCAAAGTCTTCATATGTATAGCGGACATCCTATGGGATTATTTCCTTCCCATAAAGACGCTCCCAGAGTGGTGGTAAGCAATGGCATGATGATTCCAAATTACTCTAAACCAGATGATTGGGAAAGATACAATGCTTTGGGGGTTACACAGTATGGACAAATGACTGCCGGTAGTTATATGTATATCGGTCCACAGGGGATTGTGCATGGCACCACCATTACCGTATTAAACGCCCTCCGAAAAATTGGGAAAAAACCTCATGATGGTGCGCTCTTCTTAACGGCCGGACTGGGTGGCATGAGCGGTGCTCAACCCAAAGCAGGAAACATCGCCGGCTGTATTTCTGTCACGGCCGAAGTGAATCCCAAGGCCTCCAGAAAGCGGTATGAACAAGGCTGGGTGGATGAAATTATTGACAACCTGGATGAGTTAACCAGCAGGGTAAGAACTGCCAAGGCGAAAAAGGAAACTGTTTCAATTGCTTATGAAGGAAATGTAGTTGATGTTTGGGAGCACTTTGCTAAAAAGGATATTTACATTGATCTGGGATCAGACCAAACTTCACTACACAACCCCTGGGCCGGTGGATACTACCCGGTACAACTGAATTATGGGGAAGCCAATGAGCTGATGGCCGAAGAACCGGAAAGGTTTAAGAAGTTGGTTCAGGAAAGCCTCAGACGTCAGGCAGAAGCCATAAACACCCACGCCCTGAGAGGCACCTATTTCTTCGATTACGGGAATGCATTTTTATTGGAAGCAAGCAGGGCCGGTGCGGATGTTCTGAATCTCCAGCCGAGCATTGGAAGAGCGTTTAAATATCCCAGCTATGTTCAGGACATTATGGGGCCGATGTGCTTTGATTATGGTTTCGGGCCTTTTCGCTGGGTATGTACCAGTGGAAACCCCGAGGATCTGGATTACACCGACCAGTTGGCAGGAAAAGTGCTTTCCGAGATGGCTCTTGACGCACCTGCTGAGATAGGTCAACAGATGACAGACAACGTGCACTGGATTAAAGCCGCGGGAGAAAACAAAATGGTAGTAGGCTCCCAGGCGCGCATCTTATATGCCGATGCCGAGGGTAGGATAAAAATTGCCAAAGCCTTTAATCAGGCTATTAAGGCCGGTAAAATTGGTCCGGTGGTGCTGGGCAGAGATCATCACGATGTAAGTGGTACAGACTCACCATACCGTGAAACTTCCAACATTTATGATGGATCTCAGTTTACGGCAGATATGGCTATCCAGAATGTTATAGGCGACAGCTTTCGCGGAGCCACCTGGGTAAGTATTCATAACGGTGGCGGTGTAGGTTGGGGAGAAGTCATAAATGGTGGATTTGGAATGTTGCTGGATGGCAGTGAGGATGCGGATCGCCGACTGGAACAAATGCTGATGTTTGATGTAAACAATGGTATAGCCAGAAGGAGTTGGGCCAGAAATGAACCGGCAATTTTTGCCATTAAGCGAGAAATGGAGCGCACGCCAGGTTTAAAAGTAACCCTACCCCATGAGGTAAGTCATGATCTGGATCATCTATTGGATTAATCGTTCAGCAAGTACAGGTTCTCCTCGTACCAGAGATGATAGTCTTGATGTACATCTGAATTGAAAATTTGCAATAACTCCACCTTGTTGTTGAGGATTTCTGCAAATGCTGCCTTGATTCTTGGCGAAAGGTCACGGCAATAATACTCGCAGTAGATGAAAAAGCGAGGTTCGCTGGGATATACTTCCAGTTCTTGCATCCACTGCTGACCTTCGGCCAAATAATTATCCCGAGCGAGATTCTGCACCTGAAAGCGAGAGTTATCCTGAAACCTTACCGGTGTACAAATGAAATTGAAGCCAGGTTCATAAGCGGAAATACTGCTCTTATTGCCAATGATCAACCTTATGATTAGCGCATCATCAGGTCTTTCAATCTCTATTTGTAGATCCAGGTTTGCCTTTCGGCGATCCATAAACATACGTTCTACCTCCTCATGCAATGCTGGTCTGGCAATCGCTCCCTGACGCATATAATAGGTGCCGCTGCCTTGCAGCTGATGAGGAGTATTGTGGCTAGGAGGCACTTCCACCAAAAAGACACTCCCGTCGTCCCCCGGTATTTGGGCAACCCGAACACCCTCAGGTACCGGAACAATGCCCTGAGTTATCTGGCGATACAGTATTTCATCATTAGGGAAATGATTAAGTTCAAGCTTCATGGTTGCATCACTTTCTCTTGGGGCACCCATTATTAACAGGCCTCCCTCTGCATTGAGAAATGCACATACCTCCTTCTGCAGTTTGGTCAAATCAACATCCCCGCTCTTAAACTCCAATCTTTGAGATTCAAGAGGTTTCCCTTCAAAAAACTGTTGAACATCATCCATAGTAACTGCTGATGCAGCCTTGCCAAATATTTCGTGTACTATGCCCATAATCGTGATTCTAATATACACTTTGGTTCATTCTGAGGGTGCTTTAAAAAGAGATTTATCAGACTTAGTTTTTGATACTTTTGCCAAAAATATTTTCATGCGCATTTTCAATACCGTTGCCAACATCATTCTGCTCATCGCCGTAGCATACCTGTTTTGGATGTTCCACCATTCTCATGTTGATCAGAACCCCAAAGAGAACAGCGATGCTCTGGTTGAAAACCTTGAAAATCAAGAAAAATCAGGGGTGAGAATCGCCTACATTGATACCGACTCTCTGGTGGAGCAATATGATTACCACCTTGAACTAAGAACCAAGCTTGAGAAAAAGGCCAAGGCACTGGAAGTTGACCTGGCTGAGAAATCTCAGGTCTTTCAGGAAAACGTTCAGTTGCTGGAGCAGCAAGCAGCATCTATGAGTCAGGAGCAACTACAAGCCGCACAAATGGACCTGCAGCAGTCTCAGCAGCGGCTTATTTCCTATCGGGACGAAAAAGCTCAGGAGCTTGCCGAAGAAGAACAACAACTAAACTTGCTCATCAAGGAAGATATGGATGATATACTGGATGATATTCGTGAGGAGTTTGGCTTGGATTTTATTCTAAGTTATGATCCTTCAAGCATACTCCTGGATGCAAATGAAGATTACAATATTACCGAGATGGTAGCGGAGAGGCTGAATGCCAAATTCCGCAAAGACGCTGAAAAAGTTTCGGAAGAGGAATGATAAAGAAACGCATTTCCCGCATACTTATCGTTACGATAACAAGCCTACTTGTGCTTAAGGCTTGTGTTCCTGATAATGATGCTGGTGTGATCTTTAGAGATGATTATCTCGGGATATGGGATGTCAATGAAACGGAAGGAGCTTTTGCTCCACAATTTTATGTCGTTACCATTACGGCTGGACCAGGAGAAGATGACATTCTTATCTCAGGACTGTACAATACCCCCGGTACCGAGGTTCTGGTTACAGTAAACGGCCCATCCCTTAACATGCCCTCTCAGCAAAGCGCAGGGATTATGTTTTCGGGTTCAGGATTGGCAGATAATGACCTCAGCAGCATTGCCTTGGAATTTACCGCGAACGATGGCACTGGCAATGATCAGGTGAAGGCTGTGCTCACCCCTTAAAACAGGTGGAACTTAAGACCTATGTCGGCACCGAAGGAGTACAGGGTTTCCCTGGGATATCCCGGGCGCTCGATCATAGAATTTAGGAGATAATTGGCATTGGCCCTGACAAAAAAGCCCCAATTCTCGGCAAAATACCAGGTTCCTCCCAGGCTAATTCCAACCCTCCAGTTAAGATTTCGAAGATAATCGGAAGCGTCGAAATCAAGGTTCTCCGTCTCATTCTCAAGACTAATCTGATATCGATCAGGAAAAATCAAGCTGACCGTAGGAATGACCTCCAGATCAAAAATATCAGATAAGCTGGTATTAAAGTTTAACTTGATCGGCAGCGTTGTCATATTGGTGGAAAGATCCGCAGCAAACTGAATCGTATCTCCTATTTCAATAGGAAATGTATCCGTTTGATATACTCTCACCTGTTCAATGCTATAAAAGGCATGGGCCCTTCCGATACCTATTCCAATGTCTAGTGATGGACTAAGGGAATAGAAGATATCCAGGTTATAGTTTAAAGCAAAGTCCCCCTTGGTATCTGCAACAATTAAATCAAAACCCGCCCCTTCCGGTATCTCATCATTTATGAGATTTCTATTCGTGAAGTTGGGGTTGGCCAAAAGAGCAATGCTCAACCTTGACTGACGTACATCAGAATCTTCATAATAGACGATCTCATCATCGCCTTTCTGAGATTTTAATTGAAACACCATCGCCATCAAGACACACAGCAATATTTTTTTCATTTCAAATGTTCTTTAGCCAAGTTCAGAGCTTTATCTAAGCCGGCAGTATTTTTTCCACCGGCCGTGGCAAATCCTGGCTGACCGCCACCGCCACCGCCAATCTCTTTCGCCAGATCTTTTACCAACTTTCCGGCATGCCAATCTTTATCGGCAATTAGATCATTGCTGAAAGCCACTGATAGCTGTGCTTTGTCATGCTGATCAACGCCCACAACAATCGCAGTGCTATGTTCACTCTTGATCTGAAAGATAACATCTTTTACAAAGCGACTATCCAAGGAGGTTTTAACCACTATAAGCTTGAAATTTCCACGGTCTTCAGCTTCTGTCAGCCAGCGTTTCTTCTCATCATTTGCCTGGCCAAGCAACAGTTTATCCAGTTTTTTCTGGAGATCGTGAATTTCTTGCCTTTGACTTTTAACGGCTGCAATAGGATCTTTAGGGTGCTTTAGCTCATGTTTTAGAGCGGAATAAGCAGATAACTCCCCTTCAACATACTTTAGGGCCTTCTCGCCGGTCAAAGCCTCAATTCGCCTTATACCCGAAGCTACCGCGCTTTCGGTAAGAATTTTGAACAGACCAATACTGCCGGTAGATTCAACGTGGATTCCTCCACATAATTCGGCCGAATCCCCAAATCGTATCATCCGTACCGTATCACCATACTTCTCGCCAAATAAAGCCAACGCACCTTGCTCTATAGCTTCAGACATCGGGATATTTCGAAACTCTTCACGATGGTTGTTTAATCTGATTAGCTCATTCACCCGTGTCTCAATCTGATTCTCCTCCTGCTCCGAAAGGTTGGTAAAATGACTAAAATCAAAGCGCAAATAATCCGGATGAACCAAGGATCCTTTTTGCTGAACATGCTCTCCCAAAATCTCCCGTAAAGCTTGGTGCAGCAGGTGAGTTGCCGTGTGATTCAGAGCTGTGCGACGCCTGAGTTCTGTATCAACAATGGCCTTAAAAGATGCTGCCGGACGCTCGGGAACTTTATTGGCAAAATGCATGATAATCCCATGTTCGCGCTTGGCATCATAAATGTTAATCTTTTCCTGATCATTCACCAATATTCCCTTATCGCCAACCTGACCTCCTCCTTCGGGATAAAAGGGAGTCAGATTAAACACAAGTTGGTACTGCTCTTTTTTTCCAACCACTACCTTTCTGTAACGCGTAATGCGGACATCCGCTTTGGTGCGATCATATCCCACAAATTCCTCCCGGTCGTCCTGCTCAAGCACTACCCAATCTTCGGTATCAATTTTAGATGCGCTACGCGCCCGGTCCTTCTGGGCCTTCATCTCTATATCATACTCTGCCTGATCAAAACTAAAGCCTCGTTCACGAAGAATAAGACCGGTTAAATCCGGTGGAAAACCAAAAGTATCGTGCAATTCAAACACTTGTGCCCCAGCCACCATCTTGCCGCTGGTTTCCTTGATCATCTGATCAATTCGCGTAAGTCCTTGTTCCAAGGTGCGCAAAAAGCCCTGTTCTTCTTCTCTTATTACATTGGCCACCAGTTCATGCTGTTTCTGGATTTCCGGAAAAAAGTCACCCATCTGTTGGCTCAATAGATCAACCAACTTATGAATGAAAGGCTCCTTTTTATGGAGATAGGAAAAAGCATAGCGAATGGCCCGGCGTAAAATTCTCCGGATCACATAACCGGCACCGGTATTGGATGGCAGCTGTCCATCAGCAATAGCAAAGGCCACCGCACGTACGTGATCGGCTATCACTCTGATCGCAACATCAACTTCTTCAGATTTTCCATAGGTTTTGCCCGACAGATCCTCTATGCTTCTAATAATTGGTTTAAAGACATCAGTATCATAATTCGACCGCACTCCCTGAAGGGCCATGCACAGTCTCTCAAAACCCATTCCTGTGTCTACATGTCGTTCTGGCAATCGATGGAGACTCCCATCAGCTTTGCGATTAAACTCAATAAATACCAGGTTCCAAATCTCCACCACCAGGGGATGATCCTGGTTAACCAGGCTTCGTCCATCAAGTTTTTGCCTTTCATCGTCGGAGCGCAGATCCATATGGATTTCTGAAGAGGGTCCGCACGGACCGGTAGCCCCCATTTCCCAGAAATTATCCTGGCGATTTCCGTTCAGAATACTCTCTGTAGAAATATGTTTGGCCCATTCATCATAGGCCTCCTGGTCTTTAGGCTGACCTTCCGCCTCATCTCCTTCAAATACAGTAACATACATCCTATCCTTAGGCAGCTCATAAACTTCCGTGAGCAGTCGCCAGGCCATGTCTATTGCCTCGGCCTTGAAGTAATCACCGAATGACCAATTTCCCAACATCTCAAACATCGTGTGATGATAGGTGTCGTGCCCTACTTCCTCCAGGTCGTTATGCTTGCCGCTGACCCGCAGACATTTTTGAGTATCTGCCACCCGGCGATCCATGGGTTTGCTGTTACCGAGGAAATAATCTTTGAATTGATTCATGCCCGCATTGGTAAACATCAGACTTGGGTCACCCTTTATTACAATGGGTGCTGAGGGTACAATGCGATGTCCCACCGACTTAAAGAAATCGAGAAAAGCTTTACGGATCTCTTGGGAAGTCCAATTTTTAACCGGTTTGGTGGACATAGATTTGGAGCTAATCAATATTGTGTAATTTTGACCGAGGTCTGAGGTTAAAGATGCTTTAAATTTCATTTACACAGCTTCCACAACAGCCTCCAACGGCAAGGCCAAAAGTAGAAAATATGGCGAAGGTCAAGTACTATTACGATCCGAAAACCCTTTCGTATCGTAAAATTGAGAAGACACCGGGTTATCGACTGCGGAATTCCATAATATTTTTAGGAGCGGCAGCTATTTTTGGCATTGGATTTTTCCTTCTGGCAGACAGTTTTATAGACTCCCCCAAAGAGAAGCGATTAAAGCGTGAGTTGGAGAATATGACGATCCAGTACGAGATCCTAAATGAGCGTATTGATCAGGTAGCCAGCGTATTGGAAGCCCTTCAGAAAAGGGATGATGATATTTACCGGGTGGTTTTTGAAGCAGAACCAATCCCAAACTCCATTCGCAAAGCCGGTTTTGGCGGTGCTAATCGATACCGCAAGCTGGAGGGATATGATAACTCGAAAATCATTAAAGAAACCGCCCAGAAAGTTGACCAGATTACCAAGCAGGTGTATGTTCAAAGCAAGTCTTTTGACGAAATAATGGAATTGGCGGCTACGAAATCAGAATTATTGGAAGCCATGCCGGCAATTCAACCGGTGGCCAACGAAGACTTAAGGCGACTTGCATCAGGCTACGGTTATCGTCTTGATCCATTCACCAAGGTGAGAAAAATGCACTATGGGATGGATTTTTCTGCCGAGATAGGCACACCGGTTTACGCGACGGGCGATGGGAAGGTCATTCGCGCTGACTCACGTTCAAGCGGTTATGGGAGGCATATTCGTATAGATCACGGATTTGGGTATATTACGCTTTACGGCCATCTCAGTCAATACAATGTACGTCGTGGACAAACGGTTAAGAGAGGTGAAATAATAGGCTACGTAGGAAACACCGGTCGATCGCGGGGGCCACACCTTCATTATGAGGTGCATTTAAATGGAAAGAAGCTCAATCCGGTGAATTTCTATTACGGAGAACTAAGTCCTGAAGAGTTTAACACTATTATCAATCTGGCCAGCCAGCCTAATCAATCTTTCGATTAATGCAGGAACACGATATTGAGAAGCGCTATTATACCATTGGAGAAGTAGCAGAGATAATGGACGTGAACACCTCCCTCGTAAGATTTTGGGAAAAAGAATTTAACATCCTTCAACCCAAGCGCAATAAGAAAGGTAACCGCCTGTTCACCCAAAAGGACCTTGGCAACCTGAAATTAATTTACCACCTGGTTAAGGAAAGAGGCTTCACACTGGAAGGAGCCAAAACCAAGCTGCGTGAAAACAGAGATGATACCGCCAAAATTGCTGATGTGGTAGAACGCCTTAAAACCATCCGTCAGGCCTTGATGGACATCAAACACGGGATTTGAGTAGTTGTTAGTTGTTAACTTCCACCTCCCTTTTCCTACCACATACCTACCTTTCTCAGTAACCCAGCACTATCTGCTTGATTTCTCACCTCAGTCTAGTAGCTTTGCAGCAAAAATTTTTCAACTATGAAACGAAGTGTCATTGTGCTCCTGGTAATCGTAGGAGTTATTCTTATCGGTTTTTTCAGCTTTAAGGGCATGTATAATAAAATGGTAAGCCTGCAAGAAGGAACATCCGGGCAATGGGCCAACGTGGAGACTTCCTACCAGCGAAGAGCCGATCTGATTCCTAACCTGGTAAACACGGTGAAAGGATATGCAGACTTTGAACAGGAAACCCTCACACAAGTCATTGAAGCCCGTAGTAAGGCCACTTCTATTCAGGTAGATGCGGATGATATTAATCCGGAACAATTACAAAAGTTCCAAGCTGCTCAAGATCAATTAAGTGGAGCTTTAAGTAGACTGCTAGTAACCGTTGAACGTTACCCGGATCTGAAGGCTAATCAAAACTTTCTGGCCCTGCAAAGTCAATTGGAAGGAACAGAAAACAGGATATCTACGGAACGCCGCAAGTTTAACAACGTAGTCAAAGACTACAATACCTACATCCGTAAATTCCCTCAAATGATTATCGCCAATATGACTGGCTTTGACAAAAAGGGATACTTCGAGGCAGCAGAGGGCTCCGACCAGGCACCAGAAGTAGATTTTGGCTCCTAAAATGAAGGAATTAGCCGATCAATTCTTTTCAAAAGACGATGAAGCCAAAATCGTGGCGGCCATCAAAGAAGCTGAGAATCACACCAGTGGAGAAATCAGAGTTCATCTAGAAAATCATACTGACGAACCCAATTTGGAGCATGCTCAGCACATTTTTGAAAAAGTAGGCATGCACAAAACCGCCTTGCATAACGGCGTTCTCTTTTATCTGGCTGTTCAGGATCATCAGTTCTCAATTGTAGGTGATAAGGGTATAGATAAAGTAACACCCCCAGATTTCTGGGACCACATTCGCGACATCATGCAAACCCATTTTCGTAAAGGTGAGTTTGTGGAGGGATTGGTTAAGGGTATTCATGAAGCTGGTCAGGCTTTAAAAGAATATTTTCCCAGAGAAGATGACGACATCAATGAACTAACAGACGAAATATCACGCTCTTGATTAATTTGAAGTACTTCTCTGCTATCATCATAACGCTCTTAGCTCTAAATCTGGAGGCACAGAGATTTCCAGAATCTCCTGACCCACCCCAGCTAGTCAATGACTTTGCTGGAGTTCTGAATGGCTCTCAGCAGAGCCAGCTTGAATCTAAGCTGGTGAACTATTCCGATTCGACCTCGACAGAAATAACCGTAGTGATCGTTAAGAGTATTGGTGGGGAAGATCCCAATTTGTATGCGGCAGAACTGGGCGAAGAATGGGGCGTGGGAAGGAAGGGAAAAGACAATGGGCTGGTATTTCTGATTGCGGTGAATGATCGCCAAATGGCCATTCAGAATGGTTATGGATTGGAGGCGAAACTTACAGATTATGACACCAAGCTCATCATTGAAAACTACATCCTTCCCGAATTTAAGAAAGGCGACTACTTTGCGGGAATAGACCGCGGTACGGATCAGATTATTCTACTTCTGGCTGGAGAATTCAAGGGATCCGGCAACCGACGAGGACAGGATTCCAAGAAGGGAATACCAGTTATTGCGATTATTATTATCCTGATCATTCTCTTCACTGTCTTTCGCAACCGCGGTGGTGGCGGAGGTGGTTTTAGAGGAGGTGGCGGTTACTGGATAGGCGGTATGGGTGGCCTGGGTTCATCCGGTGGCTTTGGCGGTGGTAGTAGTTTTGGTGGCGGTGGCTTTGGCGGATTTGGCGGCGGTTCCTTCGGTGGTGGTGGAGCCAGTGGAAGCTGGTAATGATTTAAGTCAATACAATAAACCTTCAAATATCATTTTGAAGGAAAATTCAAAAAGCTAAATTGCCTTTACAATTAATCTCCCACCTGGGAATGATTAACTATGAAGGAAAAAAAGAACCCACGCTATAATCTTGAAAACTACAAGTTTATCTTTTTTCTTTTTGGTTTGGTATTGACCCTGAGCCTGGTCATATGGTTGTTTAATATCAAGTTTTACGATCGGCCAATTGAGTTTACGGAGGAAATTGATCGGATATATTCTGAAGAAGATATAGTTCCGATTACCAAGCAAAAACTACCAGAAGCGCCTCCACCGCCCATTCCTGAAGTTATAGAAGTGGTGAGTGATGAAATTGAACTTGAGGTGGAACTTGATATCGCCACTAGCGAAACGGATCAGGAAGAAGCAGTAGAATGGGACCCGGTAGAGGTGTCGGATGAAGAAGAGGTGTCGGATGAAGTGTTAAATTTCGCCGTGGTTGAGCGCGTACCCGTATTTCCGGGTTGCGAAGGAGCACAGAATAATGATCAACGCAAAGCATGCTTCCAGGCCAAACTGCTGGAACATGTAACGAACAATTTTAAATTTCCACAGCAAGCCCGAGAGCTGAATCTGCAAGGGAGGATTTATGTCAAGTTTGTAGTAGAGAGAAATGGATCCGTTTCTAGTATCGAAGTACTGAGAGGGGTTGACCCCTTGCTGGATAGTGAAGCTATCCGTTGCGTGCAAACGCTTCCAAGAATTTCACCTGCCCAACAACGAGGCAAGCCCGTACGGATGAGCTTTGTTTTGCCTATCTACGCCAAGATGGAGTAATCAAGCCTGGTATTGTTCCCAACTGGCTTGTGTGCAATATCTTTGCCGCAATTCTGCAAAGGAATCCATGATATATATTGAACGAAAAGAAAGGTTTAGTGCAGCGCACCAATTGTATAATCCAAATTGGAGCGAGGAACAGAACCGTGCGGTATTTGGAAAGTGTGCGAACAAGAATTTCCATGGACATAATTATACACTCACCGTTACGGTAAAGGGTGAAATTAATCCTGACACCGGTTTTGTGATGAATCTGGTGGACTTAAAAAATATCATTCAAACCCTAGTAATCAGCAAGTTGGATCACGCCAACCTTAACCATGATGTTGATTTTATGAACGGTAAGTTTAGCAGCACCGAGGTTTTGGCTGAAGAAATTTGGAACTTGCTGCTGGAACCAATTAGCAAACATGGGGCACAACTTCATAAAATCAGGCTGGATGAAACAATCAATAATGCCGTCGAATATTTTGGTTAAGCCCTGAAACAATTAGATCATTTTATAAATCAAATACATATGAAAGCCTACATTTTTCCCGGACAAGGATCGCAATTTACCGGCATGGGTAAAGATTTATATGAAAGCAATAGTCAGGCGAAAAATTTATTTGAGCAGGCCAATGACATCCTTGGGTTTCGCATTACTGATATCATGTTTGAGGGTGAGGCAGACGAACTGAAACAAACCAAAGTAACCCAACCTGCTGTTTTTCTGCATTCCGTCATCTGGGCACAAACACTGGACAATTTTAAACCTAACATGGTTGCCGGCCACTCACTGGGAGAGTTTTCTGCCCTCGTGGCCAACCAGAGCTTGTCCTTTGCTGATGGCTTAAACCTGGTAAGCAAGCGTGCGTTAGCCATGCAAAAGGCTTGTGAAATGGAAGAATCAACCATGGCTGCGGTCTTGGGTTTAGCAGATGAGGTGGTAGAACAGGCTTGCTCGGAGGTTGATGGAGTAGTGGTACCGGCCAACTATAATTGTCCCGGACAGTTGGTCATCTCTGGCAGCGTGCCAGCCATAGATGCCGCCATTGAAAAGCTTAAGGAACTCGGTGCGCGCCGGGCCTTAAAACTCCCGGTAGGTGGAGCCTTCCACTCACCCCTGATGAAACCCGCGGAAGAAGAACTTGCGGAGGCTATTAAAAATACCAGCTTTAGCAATCCGATTTGCCCGGTGTATCAAAATGCCTCAACCTTCGCCGTGATTAATCCTGAAGAAATTAAAACCAATCTTATCAAACAACTTACCGCCCCGGTGAAGTGGACCCAAAGTATTAATCAAATGATTGCCGATGGAGGTAAAGATTTTGTTGAAGTGGGACCGGGCAAGGTTTTACAAGGTTTGATGATGAAGATTAACCGTGAAGTGAATGCCTCACACGTATGATGAAGATTTTTCTAAGCCTATTTCTGGTGTTCTTCATTGCAGCCTGTAACAACTCGGAGCCCGATCCGGTGGTAATGACCCGTCAAGGACCGTTGGAGGCAGAATTGAGGCATGCCGATGCCACCTACCAACGTCTTTCAGAACATGAAAGTCTGCGCAGAATTTCCTTGAGTCCCGATGATGTAAGAGCCTTCAAAACCGAATATGCTTTCTGGCGAACCGTCGATCTGTACTTTGAAGATCAAAAATTGGCGGTGGCCAAACTTGGTGCCCGAGACCAGGACGAGGGAAGGTTTGAGCATTTCTATTTTGATTCCGAGGGAAACATTGTACTTGCTAAAGATGGCGACAATGCACATGTTACCAGCTACTATTTTGTGATCGACAGACTAGTTCTGGCATTAAAAGACAACGGAGATACCATCAAACTAGATTCTCAGGCAGCAAAACTTACCGCCATTAATTTGGTTAAGGAAGCTGAGAAATTAAAACTCCTGGCACTGCAGAAATAGTTTTATGGGCATCTTTACAACAAAATGGCGCAGTCCATCCAATATCGCACTGGTTAAGTATTGGGGAAAGTATGCCAATCAAGTACCGGCTAACCCCAGTATCAGCTTTACCTTAAGCAATTGCTTCACCGAAACACAAATAGAGCTTTCAGATAAGCTGAATAAGGATCGATTTTCTTTTGATGTTTATCTGGATGGAGTAAAGCAGGTGGACTTTCGTCCAAAAATTGAGCAGTTCCTTTCCCGTATCTGTGCTGAAGCACCCTGGTTAGAGGAATATCATCTGAATATTGAAACTCACAACAGCTTCCCGCATAGTAGTGGCATTGCTTCCAGTGCTTCGGGTATGAGCGCGCTCTCTCTTGGTCTGCTCAGCATTCAACAGCATTTATCGGGTGAAGAGGTTTCAGATTTTTTTAACACTGCCAGTATCTGGTCGCGTCTGGGATCGGGAAGTGCCAGCCGCTCAGTTTACGGTGGATTAGTAGCATGGGGAAAATATCCGGGTCTGATAGACAGCTCAGATGAATATGCCATTCCATACCAGGGGGAAATTCATCCCGTCTTTCACCATTATCGCGATTATATCCTTCTGGTTGAAACCGGCTCAAAGGCGGTTTCCAGCAGTGCCGGCCATGGATTAATGCTAAATCATCCATACGCCGAGCGACGCTTCTTACAAGCGCATGAGAACATGAACCGCTTGTTGAAAATAATCCGCTCTGGTGATCTTGAATCATTTGGCGAATTAGTAGAAAGCGAAGCCCTGACCTTACATGCCATGATGCTGACGTCTTCGCCTTATTTCATTTTGATGAAACCTAACACTCTTAGCATAATTGAGAGGGTTCAATCCTTTCGGAAGAGTACGGCGCTACCTGTTTCTTTCACACTTGATGCCGGTGCCAATCTACATCTCCTGTTTCCCGGGGAACATGAAAGTGAAATCAGAAACTTTGTGGAGACAGATCTTAAGTCCTATTTGAAAAACGGGCGTTATATAGCTGATCAGGTTGGAAACGGACCGGAAAGCCTAACCTAAACTCAGCTCTATCGAACTTTAAGGAAGATACCTTGTTTTCAGTTCTATAAGCTAACCTCCTTATTAACAAGCTAAATGTGAGTTAGATTGAGGGATGTTGTTCCGATATATTGAAAAAGGCAGAGTATATTTGCCGCGACTATTACAGTCTATAATCCTCTTGCAATGAATAAGAGTCCGCTTTATTACGCTAAAATTCTTCTCTTCGGGGAATACGGAATCATTAACGATTCTCAAGGATTGTCCATTCCATATAATTTTTATCAGGGCGAATTTAAATTTGGGGAAGACTTATCAGATAAGGCGGCTAAATCTAATTCCGACCTAAGAAAGTACCTTATTCATCTCCGCAATCTACAAGACAAGGGTGAGCTCCTGGCCGCGCTTGACTTAAACGCATTTGAAGATGATATGGATCAGGGTCTGTATTTTGACAGCAGCATTCCTGAAGGTTATGGAGTAGGCAGCAGTGGCGCTCTTTGTGCAGCCATTTATCAGAGATATGCCCTGGAACGTATTGACGCTGAAGGATCTCCTACCAAGGAAGATATTTTGAAATTGAAGCAAATCCTCGGACAGATGGAGTCCTACTTTCATGGAAAAAGCAGCGGACTGGATCCCCTTATTTGTTACTTGAAGCTTCCCATTCATATCAGCTCCAAAGACGAGCTTGGCACTGTTAATATTCCTGAGTCTGGTAACGGCAATGCCGCCATATTTTTATTGAACAGTGGTAAGCCCGGAGAAACGCAGCCCATGGTTAGCTTGTTTATGGAAAAAATGAAGCACCAGGGCTTTCGCAAGGTGATGAAGGAAGAGTTTAACAAGTACAATGATGCTTGTGTGCAAGCTTTCCTTAAAGGGGATAGTAAACCGCTCTTTAGCAATCTGAAAAAATTAAGCAATCTGGCTCTTGAGTATTTCTCTCCCATGATTCCTCAAAGTTTCCACGAACTTTGGAAGAAGGGAATTGAATCCAATGCCTACTACTTAAAACTTTGTGGCTCTGGTGGCGGTGGCTATGTCCTTGGCTTTACGCGCGATTATAAGGAGGCCCGTAAATTGCTCAGCGACCACAATCCAGAACTCATTTACCGCTTCTAAGGTGCAACTTTCTCGCAGGCACAGGCTTATTTTATTTAAGCTTTCTGCCTTGCTTTCCCTAGTAAGGTGGTACAATATTTTCTTCCTGGCCCTCTCGCAATATCTGGCGGTACTATTTGTACTAAACGACATGGCCGAATGGAAGCAAACTCTACTTAATCCCAACCTCCACTTTATTGTATTTGCCTCCCTGTTTTGTGTGGCTGCTGGCTATCTCATCAACAATTTCTATGATCTTGAGCGAGACCTGATCAATCGCCCAAACAAAACACTCTACGAAAAGCTAGTGAAGCAATCTACCGCTCTCAGGTTATATTTCTTTTTTAACGTAGTGGGCGCCCTTCTGGCGCTAAGTGTATCCCTAAATGTGTTTCTCTTTTTCAGTGTCTTCATTTTCTTTCTTTGGTTTTACTCTCACAAACTCAAAAAAATACCCTTTGTAGGTAATCTGAGCGCTGCCGCATTGGCCATCACACCCTTCTTTGCCATCTTTATCTACTATCATCTGGAAAACCTACTGATCTTCACTTATGTGAGCTTTATTCTCGTGGTGATTCTCATTAGAGAGATTATTAAGGATTTGGCAGCCCTTAAAGGTGACGTGATTCTGGGATACGCCACGCTTCCCACCACCATTGGACTAAAGCAAACAAAACTTGTGGTTCTGCTGCTTAGCATAATAAGCCTAATTCCCGCGGTGCTTATCTTCTATAAAACCGGATTTACCGGTGCCAGTTACTATCTCATTATTGGTGAAACCGGACTCCTCATCTCTCTGCTCGCCCTAATACCCGCTCAGCGAATGGAGGATTTTGCCCTTTTAAACAATATCTATCGCGTACTCATAATTGGGGGTATTCTTAGCTTGATCCTGGTGGGACAATCCTAGCTTTCTATCCTTTTTGACCTTTTTTGAATTAGTTATATTTAAGTGTAAACCACTCTTGAAGTTCTAACTAAAACCAAATGCTATCATGAGAACTCTACTCTATCTCAGTGCGCTATGTTTAACTCTTTTAAGTACAAATTCCTGTTCCAAGAACCGACCGGATGGCACCTATGTCAACTTCACCGTAATGAATAAGTCCGGATTCCCACAGGAAGGGAAAAGCATCTATGTTTTTAAGGAATCGAATGATGTTGTGCTGAACAAGAAACCTAGTGATGCTCTAAGAATCAAGTTCACTGACGCTCAGGGAAAAGTGCAGTTTAATCTGCAGGATCCCGATCTTTTTGAGATCGATCAAAGTGCTACTTTCTCGTTTAATGTTATGGAAATTCGCGATCGTGACTATGTTACTATTGGTCGATTTGAGCAAGAAATCAAGCCGGGAGATATTGTAAATGAAACCATTATGATCCCATAAATTCTACAAATATTGGCGTGAAAGGGCCTTTCACGCCAATATTATGTCATTAAAATTAATTCTGACCTTCGCACAATTATTCTCTGGTATTTCACCATGTTCTGGCTAAATTTGAAGCTTAAGCATAAAACATGAGTAGCCAGAAAGAATTTCTTGAAGCGCATAAAGATCGTTTCCTAAACGAATTAATGGATCTTTTGAAGATCCCTAGTATATCAGCAGACTCAGCCTACGTTACTGATGTCATTGCCACTGCAGAAAAGCTTGCAGAAAAGCTTCGGGAAGCCGGCGCGGATGGAGTTTCAATTGAAAACACTCCGGGGTATCCAATTGTGTACGCTGAAAAATTAATCGACCCCTCTCTTCCTACTGTTCTGGTGTATGGCCATTACGATGTGCAGCCACCCGATCCGCTGGAATTATGGGATAGTGAGCCCTTTGAGCCGGTAATTCGCAAAACGGAACTGCATCCTGATGGAGCCATCTTTGCCCGTGGAGCCTGTGACGACAAAGGTCAGATGTATATGCACGTGAAGGCTTTTGAGTTGATGAATGCTACCAACACTCTCCCCTGCAATGTGAAGTTCATGATCGAAGGGGAAGAAGAAGTTGGTAGTGAAAATCTGGGATGGTATGTTGAAAGAAATACTGAGAAATTAGCCTGTGATGTTATTCTAATTTCGGATACAGGAATGTTGGCTAATGACATTCCTTCCATCACCACCGGATTGCGTGGATTGAGCTATGTGGAGGTTGAAGTGACCGGTCCTAACCGCGATTTGCATTCCGGTCTATACGGTGGCGCGGTGGCCAATCCCATCAATGTACTCACCAAGATGATTGCCTCCCTTCATGATGATAATCAGCATATTACTATTCCTGGCTTCTACGATGATGTTGAAGAACTGAGCGCAGAAGAACGCGCTGAAATGGCCAAGGCGCCATTTAATTTGGAAGACTATAAAAAGTCGCTAGACTTATCAGACATCTATGGCGAGGAAGGTTATGTTACTATGGAGCGCAATTCAATAAGACCGACCCTTGACGTAAATGGGATTTGGGGTGGCTATACAGGAGAAGGTGCGAAAACTGTAATCCCCTCCAAGGCCTACGCCAAAATTTCTATGCGTCTGGTTCCTCATCAGGATCCTGAAAAGATTACACAGATGTTTACGGATCACTTTGAGCGCATTGCCCCTAAGGCGGTTAAAGTTAAAGTTACCCCTCATCATGGAGGGCAACCTTATGTTTCACCAACCGATAACCCAGGTTATAGGGCGGCCAGCAAGGCCATGGAAGATACCTTTAGTAAAACTCCGGTTCCAGTGAGAAGTGGCGGCAGTATCCCTATTGTTGCTTTGTTTGAACAGCAACTAAAAGTTAAATCAATTTTGATGGGCTTTGGCCTGGATAGCGATGCTATTCACTCGCCAAATGAACATTATGGCGTATGGAATTTCTTTAAAGGGATTGAAACCATCCCTCACTTCTATAAGCATTATGCCAATTTGAAGCAGTAGGCAAACTAAAATTAGGCTCTCCTTTTTACCAGTAAGTTAGTGCTGGCCAATACGATTAAGGCTACAGCAACCAGGGCCAGTGCCATATAATTGCCTCCATAATAGATTGCCAATGCTATGAGTGCAGCAGATAGGAATGCCCCGGCCGCAGTGATAAACCATCCTCCAATAACATTGACAACTCCGGCTACGCGGTAGGGAGCACTCCCTTTCCCCCATGCCCTGTCAGCCAGTGAGGCACCCATAGCTACCATAAATGATACATAGGTGGTTGACAATGGTAGCTTGAGAGAGGATGCAAAAGCAATTAAGATACTGGCAATCATCAGATTAACCGAGGCTCTAACCAAATCAAAAGCAGGGCGATCATTCGTTTCAATATTCTCCAAACTCAAACGCTGATCGATCATTTTGAGCGTGCGATTGGGCATTATTTTGGTAAAAAGGCCATTGAAGGTTTCAGCTGCAGAAATAATTCCCTGAGATATCCGATTAGGCCTAAACTTTTCATCTACTTCTCCCTGTGACCCCAAGTTTACCGAGGTGTCCGTCACCTTCCTGGCTTTGGCTGAGAACCAGAGCGTTATCACCATTACGGCGCCCGCTATATACAGCATATAACCACTAGCTTTTCTGGGCTCGGCTAAGCTGGTCATCATAAAATCCTGTGGATCAAGACCAGAATTTAAAAAGCTATGGTATGAGTCATAGCCCGCAATAGGTACCCCAATAAAGTTCACCAAATCATTTCCTGCAAAAGCCATGGCGAGGGCAAAAGTACCAGCGAGTACTACGAGTTTTAAAGGGTTGATGCCAGCCATCCTTTGAAGAAGCGCTAGAATTATGGTACTGCCAACCAGAGATCCAAGCACGATCGTCCAGGTGTTTGAGCTGATAAAACCCACCGTATCTTCATCCACAAAAACCGCTCCCTTGATACCTTTAATCAACAGAAAGTAGATAATAAAAGTCATGGCTAACCCACTATAAATTGCTCCCCACCGATTGACATTACTGCCAACATTAAATGTGAAAAGTATCCGTGAAAACCACTGGGCCAAAGCCCCTATCGAAAAGGCCACGCCGATAGAAATAAAGATTCCCGCAATTATCTGAGTGGCCTTAGCCGTATTGATAAGCTCATTTAACCCACCAACCTCAGCGCGACCTTCATTTAGCATGAGCCATCCCACCATTACCGATGCTCCTAAAAGTTCAAAAACAATGGAAACAGTTGTGCTGGTAGGAAGTCCTAAAGAATTGAAGGTGTCTAACAGAATAATATCTGTAATCATTACTGCCAGAAAAATGATCATCACATCAGCAAATGAGTAGAATTCCGGATTGAAAATACCCTTTCTGGCCACCTCCATCATCCCACTGCTAAAAGCGGCACCAACAAATACTCCCATGGCAGCAATTATCAGTATGGTACGACGGGTGGCCACCCTTGATCCGATAGCGCTGGTAAGAAAATTAACCGCATCATTGCTCACCCCTACAATAAGGTCGGCCACAGCCAGAGTCAATAATGCAATTACCAGAATTTGGTAGCTATCCATTTGGGTTTACCTTTAACTCGTGAGATCGCAAAGGTCAAATTCTAGTGTTACCTTATCGTTAATCTCTATGCGGATTGGCAAATTGGCCGGCAATCTAATATTTTTTACCCTAATTGGAGCTGATATTTTACTTAGTCAGTGTACCTTAAATCACAGCAGAAACCAAGTGGAAAGAACGAATGTACTTAACCAGGAATCCAGCCCTTATTTATTGCAGCACGCAAACAATCCGGTGCATTGGCAAGCATGGGGTAAAGATGCCTTGAACTTTGCACAGAAAGAGGATATGCTAATTCTGGTGAGTATTGGTTACAGCAGTTGCCATTGGTGCCATGTGATGGAACATGAATGTTTTGAAGACTCCGCCACCGCAGAGCTGATGAATAAGCATTTTGTATCAATCAAGGTTGACCGTGAAGAGCGACCGGATGTTGATCAGATCTATATGACCGCCTTACAATTGATGACAGGACAGGGAGGATGGCCTTTAAACGTGATTTGCCTGCCGGATGGCAGACCGGTGTGGGGTGCCACTTACCTGCCTCGCGACAAATGGAAAGAGGCTCTTAAGCAGCTGGCGGAGATTTATCAAGACGATTCCGCTAAAATGCACGAGTACGCCGAAAAACTAAGGGAAGGTATTCAACAGTCAGAACTTCTTAGCGCTAATAAAGAAACACCGGATTTTAGCCAGGATGATGCCCGCAAAATGTTCAATACCTGGTCGCCCCGCTTCGATACTATGGAAGGGGGTCCTAATCGGGCACCAAAGTTCCCCATGCCTGTTAACCAACTCTTTCTGTTGGAATTGGGTATTCTCGATCAAAATACCCGCGCACTGGAACAAAATAAGCTCACACTGGATAAAATTGCTGCCGGTGGGATTTACGATCAGATTGGTGGTGGCTTTGCCAGATACTCTACGGATGCCAGGTGGGTCGTTCCACACTTTGAGAAAATGCTTTATGACAATGCCCAGCTGTTGTCACTCTACGCTCAAGCTTATCGCCATTTCGGGGACGATACTTATTTAAGGGTGATCAAGGAAACGCTCAATTGGCTGGATACAGAAATGACCGGTGATTCTGGGCAATATTATTCTGCACTCGATGCTGATTCGGATGGGGAGGAAGGCAAGTATTATGTATGGACTGAAGCAGAGCTTAAGTCTCTGATCCCAGAAGACGAATGGTCGGCTTTTACCGGATATTTCGACCTTGAAAAAGGAAGATGGGAACAAAAAATAATACTTACCCGAAAGGAAGGCAGCAGTGTATCTAATGAGCTACTAAGTTCCTGGCGAACCAAACTTTATTCTTTCCGCGAGCAGAGGAACAGGCCAGGGCTCGATGATAAATCGCTCACCAGCTGGAATGCCCTTATGATTTCAGCCTTAGTGGATGTTGCCAAAGCCCTTTATCATTCTGAACCAGTTAAAGCGCAGCACCAAATTGAGCGCGCGGCCAGAGTGATGCAATGGATTAGCGAAGAGCAGTCTTTGCCAGAACATAGACTTTATCACTCCTCTCGGCTCGGTAAGCCAGCGATAGAGGGCTTGCTGGAAGACTATGCTTTTTCCATTAAGGCCGCTTTGGACCTGTTTGAATACACCTCAGACCCCAGGCATCTTGAGCTTGCCATAAATTGGCTTAATCGTCTGAACTTGAATTTCCTCGACTCCGCTTCCGGACTATATTATACTCGATCTCTGCATCGGGCGCAACTAATTTCGAAGAGTTTAGACCGCGTGGATAACGTAATTCCCTCGCCAAATTCAGTAATGGCCCACAATCTTTGGCGACTATCTCATCTTACCGGGGATCAATCTCAACAAGATCAGGCCATGAAAATGCTCAATCAGATTAGCAAAGACCGATTGATGAACTACGCTGAAAGCTATGCCAACTGGGGCAGCCTTTTATTGAGATTCACCTTTCCATCTCCGGAAGTGGTGATCACCGGAAGCCATAGCAAAGAATACTATCTCGAACTACATAAGCAGTTGACTCCCAATTCAATATGGATCTGGAGCGAAGAAGAAAATCAACTTCCCTTGATTAAAAACAGAGTAATACCAGGACAGACTACGGTATATGTTTGCGAAAACAATACCTGCCAACTTCCGGTAAAATCCATTGATGAAGCATTAGCGCAAATACAGGCTTCAATGTAAATTTCTGATTATCAGAAAAATATTTATTGTAAATCTTTTGTTTTTGAATTCTTGCGTAGAATAATAGATTACATTTGCGGCTTGTTAATTTAATTTTTGTTTTGATGAATATTTTTTGTGGCAGCCTCCCTTGGAGCTTAGAAGAAAGCGAACTAAGAGGCTATTTTGAAGCTTATGGTGAAGTTAATTCAGCCCGCATTATCACCGATAGAGCTACCGGGCGCAGTAAAGGATTTGGTTTTGTAGAAATGCCAAATGATAGCGAAGCTCAGCAAGCTATTGATGGACTTAATGGGTCAGAAATGAAAGGCCGTTCTGTTGTAATCAACCAAGCAGAAGACCGTAAACGTGATAACGATCGTCGTGGCGGCTTCCGCAGCGGTGGCGGAGGCGGTAATCGCGGTGGCGGCGGATACAACTACTAGTTGTAATCCCTTAAGAATTTTGAGAACCCCGGTTCGCGCAATGCGAACCGGGGTTTTTTGTTTCTCAGAACTTTGGTTTAACACTTGTTGTTACTTTTATCGAAATGCTGGAAATAAACACGCTGATAGTAGGTGCCGGACCAGCCGGTTTAGCGGTGGCTGCAAGGCTAAAAAAAATGGGACTGAATTACCAACTTTGGGAAGCCTCTGATCAGGTAGCCAATAGCTGGACTCGTCATTATGACCGATTGCATCTGCACACCGTGAAGGAGCAGTCTCAACTGCCTTATCTTGAATTTCCAAAAGATTACCCAAGATTCGTTTCGCGCGATCAATTGCTGGAATATCTGCAGGATTACGCCAGAAATTTTAATCTTCAACCAAAATTTGGTAAGAAATTGAAGCAAGTAGTTTCTTCCAATGGAAAATGGCTGGTTTTTACCGAGGAAAATGAAAAATATCTCGTTGAGAATCTCATTATTGCTACCGGATTAAATAATACGCCCCGGCTACCAAAGTGGCCGGGAATGGAATCGTTTAAGCCGCCAATTATTCATAGTCGGGATTATCGAAATGCCAGGAAACTCCCTTATCAGAAATGTCTGGTAGTAGGCATGGGGAATACAGGGGCAGAAATTGCGCTTGATCTGGCTGAAAACAATATTGAAACCTACATTTCGGTGCGAAGCCCATTAAATATAGTTCCACGTCAAGCATTTGGTCGGCCCACCCAACAAACCGCCCTCAAACTGCAAATGCTCCCCACATGGCTTCAGGATTTCTTAGGGAATCTCCTGAAAAAAATCACCATTGGAAACCTCGATAAATATGGCATCAAAATCCGTTCTCAATCCCCCTTGCAACAATTGAGGGAAACCGGAAAGACCCCACTGATAGACCTGGGAACGGTAAACATGATTAAAAAAGGGCATATTAAAGTATTGCCTGATATTGTTTCCTTCTCTGAGAATACCGTCCACTTCAATAATGGTAAATCCTATGAAATGGACGCCCTTATTTGTGCAACCGGTTATCAGTCAGGAATATCAAGGCTCATACCCGAAATAAAATCTTACCTTGATCGCTATGGCAACCCTAAGTTTCCCATCGGAACGGGTCGATGGTCTGGCCTATATTTTCTGGGATTTAACAATTTCAGACCAGGAGGGGTTCTGGGAATTATCAATGAGGACTCTGAACAGATTGCAAAACACATCAAACATTATCGCACACCCTTAAACCAGGTAATATGAAAAGATTTATGATATCGCTTGCCTATCTTGTTGGTGCAACGGCCCTGATGGCCCAGCCAGAAAACTGGTACCAGGAAGTAAAGGATTATCAAACTGACATGAACCGTGAATTAGGCGATTCAACGGAAACGCCATTGCCAAAGGAAGAACTGGCCAAGTTTACGGGTCTGGACTTTTATGAGATCAATCCGAAGTTTCGCATAGAAGCATTGTTAGTGCCTACTCCAGATAGTGAACCCTTTGAAATGTCAACTTCAACAGAACGAGCACCCATTTATAGACGTTATGCTTATGCTATTTTCACTTTGGATGGTATGCTTGATACGCTGGATATCTATCAAAACATGGGACTTATAAAACAAAAGGGATATGAAGACTATCTATTTCTGCCGTTTGGAGACCTAACCAATGGTCTGGAAACCTACGGAGGAGGTCGATATCTGGATCTAACCATTCCTGAAGGTGACACTTTGGTACTTGATTTTAATCTCGCTTATAACCCCTACTGCGTTTACAACTACAAGTATTCATGCCCCATACCCCCTAGAGAGAACTTCGTAAACGCTGAAATTAAAGCGGGTGTTAAAAATTATTCTCCCGACGAATGAATAGACCCGAAATGAAAAATTTAGATCACTCTGAACCTCAACCTGTGCCCGCTTTAGGAAGCCTCGGATTGTTGGCTTATGGCTATAAAGGTTTGCTGGCCTGGAGGCAAGCGCGGGATAAAAATGATAAGATCGGGGATCCAGGCAATCACCAGACTTAAGTTTTGATGCTCAGAATGTAGTTCTTTGCATAAGGATTGAAATTTGTAAACTTGGCTAAGGCGAGGGATATTATTAGCACGGGATTGCGCTGGCTGGCGTACACACTACTGACCTGCATTTTGCTGTTTGCCCTGCTGGTGATCATGGTGCGCATTCCCGTGGTTCAAAACTTCCTGGTTCACAAAATTACAGATGCACTGAGCGCCAAGCTTGAGGCACCCGTTAAGGTTAAGAGTCTGTACCTAACTTTTAGCGGAGGACTGGAAGTTGAGGAATTATTTATGGGTGAGCCTTCAGGTGATACTTTGGCTTATATAGACTACCTCAATAGTGCTGTGGCGATAATGCCAATATTAAATGGCAATATTCAAGTAGCTCATCTGCGCTTAAAGGGAGCCAGGATAAATCTGACCAGAGGAACGGACAGCTTATTTAATTTTTCCTTTATTCCGGAAGCCTTTGCGCAACAAGCCGATTCTGAATCAACGGATAGTTCGAACGCTCGCCCCCCCGGAATAAGCCTGGGACCAATTTCCATTGAAGATTTTCGTCTGCTTTATCTAGACTCCCTGACTGGCATCGATTTAAGTACGCAGATACAGAAGTTGGCAGTTAATCCTCAAGAAATTGATCTGGCCGATTACCGGTTTTTTGTCAGTCGGATTGAGTTAAGCGGCAGCTCTACGAATTATACTCAATTTTCACCTATCGCCAATCGTGATGCGGATGAATCGTCCATTCTACCTGAAATTGGATGGGATCAAATCATAATTCGAAGCAGTGATATTAGCTATCATTCCCTTCCTGATTCAACGGAGCTAAAAGGCAGCCTTAATGCCAGTGAATTGAGCAGCAGTAAATTAAATCTGGTAGATTCTGTAATTGAATTGGGCAAAATAAGTCTAACGCAGCCTAAGCTCCATTTGCATATATACTCCGCTGAATCATCAATTAAAGACACGGCTCCTCACTCTACGGAATTGGTTCTTCCCCGTTGGAATATATCCTCTAAGGGACTACAAATAGAGCGTGCCAGTCTGGTTGCAACACGCCCTGGCCAATCCGATAAAAAGGGCTTTGATCCGGCTGATCTACAGCTCAGCAATCTCAATCTTGATCTGTCACGCGCCGCTTATCGTCCCGATCATATTTCTGCTGAAATTAAGGGATTTGCCGGTGTACTTAACGATACTTTCAAGCTGGAACATTTAGCTTTAGAAGCCCTCCTCACTTCTGATGTGCTCAAGATTAACCGGCTATCCCTAAATACTGAAAGCTCTCGGGCAGTTATACAAGCGCAGGCGGGTTTTTCTTCTTGGTCCTCCCTGATATCATCGCCTCAAAACCTAAGTGACCTTGATGTTTCTATTAAACCAAATAGCTATATCGACCTGCGGGAGTTTCTTTACTTTTTACCAAGCCTGGACACCCTTGATGAATTTAAAGCCATAAGCAAGCAACCTATATACCTTTCCGGTGAAATCAGCGGCTCATGGCCGACGCTTAAACTATCTCCATTAGAAATTAAAGCCTTGCATGAAACCAACATTCGCCTTGCTGGAACGATAAGCCAGCCCTCCAATCTTTCGCAATTTAATCTCAACTTGTCTCAAAGCAGCATTCAGACCAGCGCATCTGATCTGGCAGCTTTTATGGACACCAATGGAATGTCACTTCCTCAATTTCTTTCCCTGGATGGTCAAATAGCCGGCAGCATGGAGGAAGCAACGGCGAACTTTTCCATCCACATCCCTGAAGGAAAAATTACCGGAGATGTAAGTCTGGCCGATTTAGAGAAAATACCGAGTTATAGAGGCCGGGTAACATTGGATAAACTGGATCTTACCAAGTGGGTAAGTACGGATGCTGTTGATCCAATAACCAGCGACATAAAATTTACCGGTTCAGGCACTGAATTAGCCAATCTGAACCTCGATCTTGAGGTCAACTTTGATGCTTTGGTGATTGAAAATAACAATTTTAGTGCAGCGGTATTCAAGGGCAACATCCACCACCAGAATGTTGATCTGAGTCTGGCCCTTGAGAGTGAGGCACTAATTTTTACCTCAAACTTAAAAGGCTATCTCGATTCACTAGCTAATGACCTACAGCTGGAGTTTTTGCTAACCGGTGCTGATTTGTACCAGTTGGGAATTACGCTAGAACCTTTCAAAGCATCTCTTGATCTCCACTCTCAATGGAAAGGCTCTCCCAGCGACTTTGATTTGCATACTGCCATTGATCGCATATACCTGATAGGCAATGGTGAATCTTTTCATGCCGATTCACTCTTCTTGTTATTGAGTACAGCTTCTGATAGCACCCATGTAAAACTTTCCTCTGGGATAGCAAGTGGTTTTCTACAGAGCAACTCCTACATTTCCGATATCCTGCCAAGCATTAAACACAAGTTGGGGCTGTTAGATTCAACTTCATTCCGTCCGGATCCCGACTTTATGATAAACACCTCCGTGGAAGCCAGGAATACGGCTCTGCTATCCAGCATCATCCTTCCGGATCTAAACAAACTGGATAGTTTGTCATTCAGCGCCAAACTAAGGCCAGAATCCGACTTGCTGGAAGCTAACTTGCGCATTCCTGAGGTGGACTATGGCCAATTCAATCTTAAAGACTTGAACCTGGAAATGACCACAAACCAACAAAGCTCAGATCTGGATCTTGGATTTAATAAACTAAGTGGCCGATGGATTGACATGGGCATCACCCGGCTAAGTCTTGACCGAAATGAAAACATGGGATCAGTACATTTTATGGCCATGACTACCGAGGACAATGTCGATTACAAGCTAAATGCAAGTTTCGAAGCCCTGCAGGCCGGATTAAAGATTCACCTGAAGGAAGACTCCCTGATGTTTAATGAAAAAACCTGGCAGATCGCACCAGACAACTACTTCAGCTGGAATAACTCGGTTTACGACCTGCAAAACTTCAACCTGAAACATGAAGGACAGAATCTAAACGTACAAACTAACCCATCCGGAAGTTTACTCAACTTCTATTTTACCGAATTCGACTTAAATGTCATCTTTGGACTGCTCAACAATGATCAGGATATTCTTGCGGGAAAACTCAATGGCTCTTTTGAAGTGAGAGACATCTGGCAAACGCCTGGTTACACTGCGGATCTGGATTTAGACCAACTCTCAATCAAGGGTAAAGAAGTAGGGCATTTGTCTCTCGATGCTAAAAATCCGGAGGCCAACAATTACAATTTATTGCTGTCTTTACAGGGTCCGGAGGTAGATTTAAGGGCTAACGGACAATACAATACTGCTACAGATCGTGAAAATTTGGTGGCCGAACTGGAAATGAAGAAACTGGGTCTGCCTCTGCTTGAGTCGATGCTAGTTGATGCTATTCAAAATTCAAAAGGCTACCTAAGCGCGAACCTAAAATTTGATGGCTCACTTAAAAATCCCGATTTTGATGGGAACATCTTATTCAACGAGGTAGGCTTCAAGCTGCAACAAACCGGCGGATATTATAGGCTAAACCAAGCCCAACTATCTGTGAGCAATTCAGGTTTACAATTTGACCAGTTTAAAATCCTCGATGAGAATAAGAATTCAGCAAAACTTTCTGGATCAATTTCTACTGCGAATGCGATTAACCCCGAATTTGATTTAGATCTCGTAGCCAAAGACTTTAAACTACTTGAAGTTGAAGAGGATTCCAACGAATTGTATTTCGGGAAAATCATCACCGACCTTGATATTCAGATACAAGGAGATCTCAATCTTCCAAAAATAAAATCTCAGGTGGTTTTAAAAGATCAATCAAACTTTACTTACATCGTGCCGGCATCCAGAGCGGAAATAGAGAGCATGGATGGCCTGGTGAAATTTGAGGACATGGAAGACACGCTTAAATTTATGAGGCCTGATGATGAGAGTGAATTCCAAACCATCAAGGGAATGGATATTAACTCCAAAGTTATTTTGAATGAAGGCACCCAGATTAAAATGATTCTCGATCCACGTTCCGGAGATAACCTATCAATCACCGGGGCAGCAGACCTTCATTACTTACTATCTCCCAACGGAAATATGAGCCTAACAGGCATCTATGAGTTGAATAGTGGTGGCTACAATCTAAACCTATTCGAACTGGTTAAAAAGGAGTTTGATATCAGAGATGGCAGTAAAGTGGTCTGGACCGGAAAACCAATGGGCGCAGATCTTAACATTACTGCTGTTTACGAATCAAAAACTTCTGCAGCCAGCCTTATGAATGATCCAGACCCACGCTTCAACCGTGTGCTGCCATTCCAGGTGTTGCTTCACATAGACGGAACCATTGATCAACCGGAAATCTCCTTTGAGTTAGATATGCCTCCGGATAAAAGAGGATCTCTCTCAGGTGATGTTTATGGTAGGATTCAAGAAATTAATAACAATGAATCGGAGCTGAACAAACAAGTATTTGGCCTTATTGTCTTCGATAAATTTATACCCAGTTCAGAATCAGGAGATGCCGGCGTGAGCACCGCAGATATTGCTCTTTCTAGCGTCAGCGGATTTCTAAGCAGCCAGTTGAATTTTCTATCGGAAAAATATCTTCAGGGAGTTGAGCTAGATGTGAACATTGGTAGTTACACAGATTATGGGATGGGTGCCGGTCAGCAGAGAACCGATCTCAATGTAACCATGAAGAAAGCATTTTTTGATGACCGCTTTGTTTTAGAGCTTGGTAGTAATGTTGCTCTTCAGGGCTATCAACCATCAAATCAAATTGTTGGTGACGTGGCTCTGGAATATAAGCTCACCGAAGACGGGATTTATCGATTGCGGGGGTATCGCAGAAACGACTTTGAAAATCCCATCGATGGTCAGGTAATTATCACCGGATTGGGTTTGATTTTCAGCAGGGAATTTAACAATTGGGATGAACTCTTTGACCGTCCAACAGAAACGGACAGCACTGAATCTGAAAAGCCGGTATTGATAGATGAATAATTTGTTAATGCCGAAATATCAAGCTGGTAACCTGCTTTCAGTTTTCCTGATCCTCTTGGTTCTTTCTTCCTGTAGCGTTAAAAAATATATACCAGAAAATGAACATCTGTATATCGGAGCGGAGGTAGAGTCTATCTATCCAGAAGAAGAGAAGAAAGACAAACCACTTAACCTGGCTCTTGACAAAGCTGTCATCCCTACCCCAAATTCTTCCTTTCTGGGAATGCGCATTGGGCTCTGGGCTTACTTTAAAACCGAAAGTGGAAAGTCGGGATTTATTAGTCGATTCATCAATAAAAAGTACGGAGAAAAACCTGTTTACCTGTCGGATGTTGATCCGGAGGATACCGAGGAACTCCTTGAAAACCGCTTGTTGAACCGAGGCTATTTTCATCCGGAAATCAGCTCAGCAACTAACATTAAAAAACACAAGGCCAACATAAACTACAAGGTACAAACCGGCACTCCATATCGGTTGGAATCTTACTATTACCAAAGTGATTCTATCACCCCTATTGACAGTATGATCAATACAGCTTTACGGCAAACTTCAATCACACCAGGTACAAAATTCAACATAGGTCTATTAAAAAAAGAACGCTCCCGTATTGAAAAGTATCTAAAAGAACAAGGTTATTATTATTTCAATGCAAATTATCTGCTCTTTAAGACCGATACCAACAACTATTCACATCGGGCTTATAATTTAATTCTCACTCTAAAAGAGGACGTATCTCGCGATAAACTTATTCCATACCGGCTTGGGCAGGTATCCGTTATTTCTGGCTTGGGAGCCAATCCTAAAACTAATACACCTGATAGCCTTATTTACCGCGACATCCTGTATAAGCAATACCCCGAGTGGGTGAAACCACGCTTCATAGATAAGCAGGTCATTAGTGTGCCTGACAGCCTTTACAGATTGAGTTACGCCCAATCTACTGCCCGGAGGCTCTCCTCTTTAGGCGCTTATCAACATGCCAATATCCAATTCATGGAGGTTAGCGATTCAGGAGACGTAACCGGAATACTCGACGCTAAAATATACCTGACGCCTGCCCGAAAATATAGCGTGCGTACCGGTACCAATGTTTACACTAAATCAACCGGCTTTGCTGGACCGGGATTAAATTTAACGATTCAAAACAGAAATCTATTTAAGGGTGCCGAGGTGCTTGAAATACAGGGCGTTATCGGTTATGAGTTCCAAATTTCCAGAGGTTCAAGCCGTGGCTTGCAAAATTTCGAATTCAAGCTTGATAATTCACTGACTTTTCCCCGCCTAATCGCTCCAATAATCAAATTCAATCCCTTCAAGGCTTATAGCGTTCCCAATACCAAGCTCAGCCTGAACTTTAATTTTCAACAAAGAGCGCTTTACTATAGTTTAAATAACTTTTATTCTTCCCTGGGCTACGATTGGTTCTCCAATGCCAAAGTGAGGTGGCAAATCACGCCGATGTCACTGAACTATATGCACGTATTCAACAGAACGGATGAATTTAATGAGATCATTGACGGCAATCCATTTCTCGCTAGAAGTTTAACTGATCAGTTTATCCCGGCAAATTCTATCACCTTCCGCTATAGTGAGATGAATGATGCCACCAAAGCCAATCAATTTTTTATTAGCTGGACCCTTGAGCAAGCTGGTTTTCTCATGGGAAGTTTATCCAGTAATGACACACTCCTGGGTTTACCCTTTGCCCAATATGTGAAGTCTGACATAGATATTAGGCACAACTTTAGGCTAAGTAAAGAACATCGCATCGTCAACCGAATATTTCTAGGAATTGGTCATCCGTATGGAAATTCGGCATCATTGCCCTATGTGCGACAGTACTTCGCTGGTGGACCAAATTCTGTAAGGGCGTTCCTCGTTAGGTCTTTAGGGCCAGGAGGCTTCGTGCCGGAGGCAATAAACAATACCACCTTTTTTGATCAGGCTGGCGATATAAGAATAGAGTTCAACTCCGAGTATCGTTTCCCTATTCTTGGGTATCTTAAAGGTGCCATATTTGTCGATGCCGGTAACATTTGGCTCGCAAATAACAATCCTAGTCTACCAAATGGTCAATTTACCAGTGATTGGTATAAACAACTTGGAATCGGCACTGGCCTAGGCTTCAGATTTGACGCTCAGGTATTGGTGGTACGGCTAGACTTATCGCATGCCATAGCATACCCCAGCAAGGAATACAAAGAATTCTGGCTCGCTGATAAACGACTGGGTGGGCTGGTATGGAATTTTGCCATTGGTTATCCATTCTAAGCTCATCCGAGCTTACAGTTGAATCAAAAGTCATAATTTCGGCCACGTGAGAAGTTTTAAGGACAAGGTCATATGGATAACGGGAGCTAGTTCTGGAATAGGTGAAGAAATGGCCAGGCAATCTGCTGACCTTGGTGCTAGATTAATCCTTTCCGCCAGAAATGAAACCGCTCTGAATAAGCTGGCTTCAAGCCTGCCCGGGAATACTGAAAGTATGGTTTTGCCTTTGGATATGGCTAAATCTGAAAATTTTGAACAATTGGTTCCTCAGGTCTTGGCCCGGTTTGGGCAAATAGACATGGTGTTTATGAGCGCAGGCATTAGCCAACGTTCAGAGGTACGCAACACTTCCATCGAGATAGATCGCAAAATCATGGAAGTTAATTTTTTCGGAAATGTGGCCCTGGCCAAAGCGGTTTTACCTCAAATGCACCAACAGAAATCTGGAAGCTTTGCCGTGATGAGCAGTATTGCTGGAAAGACTGGTTTTTTTAAACGATCGGCTTATTCGGCCTCCAAACATGCTTTACACGGATTTTTCGAAAGTCTTCGCTTTGAGGAATATGAAAATAATATCAAAGTGCATTTAATTCTTTCCGGTCCGGTAAATACCAATATGGGACGCAATGCTATTGATGCTTCCGGCAGCGCCAGAGGTATGGATGATCCCATGCTTGAAAACGGTCTGGATCCCAAGGATTGTGTCAATCAAATCATACAGTATATCAAGCGTGATGCGATGGAAATCATGGTTACGAAAGGACCAGAATCTATTGGCATGAAGATCAAAGCTTTACTTCCGCGCTTATACTTTAATATGGCCCGTCGCAGACATGCGAGAAGCTAATTTCAAAACTCTTATACAGTGAAAAGCCCGTCAAAGAAAGTTATCTCCGGTATTCAACAAATTGGAATTGGAAATCGCGGTGTTCACCCACTTTGGAAGTGGTATCGCCAAACATTTGGTATGGACATCGGCATATTTGAAGAGGCAGCTGAAGCCCCATTGATGACTAAGTACACCGGAGGAGAGGTACATAGCAGGAATGCAGCTCTTGCAATCAATATGCAAGGTGGAGGTGGATTTGAAATATGGCAATTCACCAGTAGAGAAGCTCAACCTCCTTCTTTTAAACCTCAATTGGGCGATTTGGGAATTTACATCACCAAAATGAAAAGTAAGGATGTGAGCAAGGCTTACGAAAGAATGCGTCAGCAGGATGTAAGCATTGTGGGTTCACTATCCGAGGATCCCGCTGGCCGGCCACATTTCTACCTTACAGATCCCAATGGCAATCTGTTCGAAGTATGTGAGGGATCATCCTGGTTTGGCAAGAATAATCATGTTACCGGAGGAGTGTATGGGGCGGTTATCGGCGTAAGCGATATGGAACAAAGCCTGAAGTTATACCGAGATGTCCTGGAGCATGACCACACCATTTACGATGAAACCGGGTATTTCAAAGATTTGGAAGACCTCCACGGTGGAAAACACAAATTCCGCCGGGTCTTAATACAAAATTCAAAACCGCGCCAGGGAGCTTTTGGTCCGCTACTTGGCGATACCCAAATTGAACTCATTCAGGCTTTGGACTATGAGGGTAAAAAGATTTTTGCCAATAGATACTGGGGAGATATGGGGTATATCCATCTGTGTTTTGATATTCGGAATATGGATGCACTGAGGGATGAATGCGAAGCGGCAGGCTTTCCTTTCACCATCGATACCGGAAATTCATTTGATATGGGAGAAGCAGCCGGGCGGTTTGCATATCTGGAAGACCCTGATGGAGCCTGGATCGAGTTTGTGGAAACACATAAGGTGCCAGTGATGGAAAAATGGAACTGGTACCTGAATATTCGCAATCGCAAACCTGAAAAACCGCTTCCCCGATGGATGCTTAACGCCCTTAGGTTTAATAAGGTGAAAGACTAGAGCGTTCAATGCCGCGGCTTAGTATTATTACCCCGGTAAGAAATGCGGCAGCCTGGTTAGCGGATTGCGTACGCTCTGTGCAATCTCAATCCTTCACAGATTGGGAATGGATCATAATTGATGATCACTCCCAAGATGGAACAAGGGTATTACTAAAGGAAATAGCAAGTCTCGATCCCCGAATAAATTGCTTCACTTCAGAGGGCTACGGTATTATTCCAGCTCTTCAACAAGCCCTTAAGCTGAGTAAGGGAAAATATATTACGCGCATGGACGCCGATGATCTTATGCCCAAGGATAGGTTGCAAATTATGGCGACTCATCTTAATACTGCCCCCTCCAATACTGTAGTCACCGGCCATACCAAATATTTCTCAGACAACACGGTCTCTCAAGGATATCTGAAGTATGAACGCTGGCTCAATGAAAATCTGGCTTCAGGCAAGGCCTGGCAAAATATCTACCGCGAATGCGTGATAGCCTCACCCAATTGGATGGTCCGCCGCTCTGAATTACTGGCCATTGGTGGATTTGATGCATTAGAATATCCCGAAGACTATGATCTGTGCTTTCGATGGTATGAGTATAATTTTAAGATTCACTACACGCACCAACTAACATTGTTATGGCGCGAACACCCTCTGCGCACATCGCGCCGCTCCAATCATTATAGCCAACAGGCCTTTTTTCAACTTAAGCTCGAGAGGTTTCTCCAACTGGATTATGAGCCCACCAAGAAACTTTGCCTTTGGGGAGCTGGCACTAAGGCGCAGCTTAGCAGCAGAATATTACGAGCTAATAAGGTGGATTTCATGAGGATGGCTCTCAAAGAAGCCGACTCCCAGAGTAATATTTTGAGTTTTGAGGAGATTAAGAATCTAAAGGAAGTGCAAATTCTTATCGCAGTTTACCCTCCTGATAAAGAAAGGACACAAATCAACGAATACCTAGAAAACCTGCGGCTTTTTGAAGGAACAGATTACTGGTATCTTTAAGCCTTATTCAATCCAAAACTAAAAAGATCATGACTAGATGTGAGTGGGTGGGCGAGGATCCTTTGTATCAAAGCTATCACGATCAGGAATGGGGAGTACCCATACACGATGATCAAAGCATGTTTGAATTTTTAGTTTTAGAGAGCTTTCAGGCCGGTTTAAGTTGGTATACCATTCTTAAAAAGAGAGAAAACTTTCGAGCGGCCTTTCATCATTTCGACTATCTCAAAATTGCCAGCTATACAGATGAAGATGTACTTCGACTAATGGGTAATGCAGGTATAATAAGGAATCGACAGAAAATTTTGGCAGCCATCAACAATGCCCAATGCTTCATTAAGATCCGTGATGAATACGGTGACTTCTGTAAGTATTTCTGGGGGTTTACGAATGGTAAAGTAATCCAGAACTCACGCCAGGGGATGACGGATTTGCCTGCTACTTCAGAGCTTTCCGACGAATTAAGTAAGGATCTGAAGAAAAGAGGCTTTAAGTTTTTGGGTTCAACCACCGTTTATGCCCATATGCAGGCATGTGGGATGGTGAATGATCACCAAACCAACTGTTTCAGATATAAAGAACTGAGTCGCTAGAAGGGGGCCTTCGGTTTCCCTGCTATAAACTCCTTCAAATAGAAGGGTTCAAAATAGGCCGTGTCTTCAAACTTTCTGGACAAAAATTTCGTTTCGCTAAGCCTTGCCAAAGCAGCGGCTGAAGGATACTCTGGACCTTCAAAAACATACTTTTCCTTGGATAATACCGATTGGCACTTTGCCGCACCGGTGCCGAAAATATAAACCTTCTCAGCCTCCAAATGATCCAAACTTCCCGCTTCAATGATGCGAGCCTCTATCATGGATATTTGGGTAAGTTTTGCACTATAAATGACTGTGTACACCTCCATGCGCCGCGCATCCAACATCGGCACAATTAGGTCATCACTTTTTACGGAACAATTCTGAGCGAAGCCTGCTACCAACACATCCAGGGAGCTGGCACTGATGAGGGGAATATCTAAGGTGTACGCCAAACCTTTGGCCGCGGACACTCCTATGCGCAACCCAGTGTAGGAACCAGGTCCTTTATTTACGGCCACAGCATTCAGATCACTCAAAGCTTTTCCGGCCTCGTTCATCACTTCCAGAATAAAGGGATGAAGGCGCTCTGAATGGATGTACTTTTCACTGCATTCTTCTTCCAACGACAGTACCTGACCATCTTTAGCCAAACAAACAGAACAATTCTCTGTGGAGGTCTCAATATTTAGAATCAGGGCCAATTATTCTTTTTTGTCATTTTCATCATCATCGCCCTTCGGCTCAACCTCCGCACCATTGACCAACTTCTTGCTAACCAGACTATACGGCCCGGATATCACTTCTTCACCTTCTTCCAAACCCTTAGTGATATGAATGTGTTCATCATCCTGAATTCCAGTTGAAACCAGTCTCAAATCAGCCTGACCATCGCGATACACAAAAACCACTTCAAAGTCTTCATCGCTCGCGGTTTCTCCTTCAGCTTTCTCCCTTCTAACCTTGTAGGATTTCGCCGTGGTACTGGTATCTTTTCTGGTGGTTACAGCTTCAATGGGTATTCCCAATACATTCTTTTTACGATCAGTAATAATTTCTACCGAGGCCGTCATCCCTGGCCTAAAGGGAGACTTCTCCCCGTCTTTTAGCAGATGCTTATAAGAACTTTTCAGAATTCTCACCTTCACCTCAAAATTGGTAACCTGATCTGCACTTACCCCCACTAGCTGTGCTGAATTAGCAATCTCGGTTACCACACCCTTAAATTCCTCTTCCAAATAAGCGTCTACCTCGATCAAAGTGGTATCATTCACTTCCACCCTGATTATATCATTTTCATTTACTTCTACAAGCACTTCCATATTTTCCAGGTCTGCAATCCTGGCTATTTCGGTACCTGCCATTTGCGCTGTACCAACCACTCGCTCCCCAATTTCAGAATTTAACATACTGACGGTACCGTCATTTGGGGCATAAATGGTGGTGCGTTTAAGATTGTCTGAAGCTTCTCGATAACCTGCCTGCGCACTAGCCAGCTGGAACCGTGCATTTTCTACCGTGAGTTGAGCTACTTCATACATGCGCTGGGCCGCATCCCACTCTGCTTCACTAATAACCTTTTGCTCGTATAACTTTTTGCTTCTTTGGAAACTTCGCTCTCCTTCTTTTAGCTGGGCTTTGGCTGTGGCCAGATTTGAGTTGGCACTATTCATAGACGCACGTGCCCGATTTACTGCTGCCTGATAGATATCTGGGTTTATCCGTATGAGGAGATCCCCCTTCTCTACTTCATCCCCTTCCAGGATAGGTAATTCAATGATTTCTCCAGAAACCTCAGAACTAATTTTTACTTCTACCTCGGGTTGAATCTTGCCGCTGGCTATGACCGTTTCAATAATATCCAATCGCTCTACGGTACGAATTTCTACCTCCTCTGCCGAACTACCACCAATCGCCCCCTGCTTCCGGGCTATTATCAGCGCCATAATCAGCAATACCGCCGCTACAATGAGTATAATTCGCAGTCGCTTACTCATACTATAATTTAATCTCGTTGGTCAGGTAAAATTCAAGCACCTTTAGCTTAAAAATATAATCATACTTAGCTCTTAACATCTCTGATTGCGCAACGGCCAGACTATTCTTGGCGGTCTCATAATCAAATTGATTGATGGCCCCCAGACTATATCTCTCCTTGGCATAGCTGAAGCTTTCACGACTGGCATCCACGGATTTTTCCGCCGCCAAATAGCTATTATAGGATGCTTTGGCATCGGCATGAGCTTGATAAATGATCTGTTTGAGTTGATTCTTTTCCTGTTCTAGTTGCAACTGGGAAATCTCGTACTGAATTTTGGCGTTTTGTACGTTGTTCTTCACCTGCATCTGATTAAAGATGGGTACAGAGACATTGAAACCAACATACTGACTCAGGTTATCGGAAACCTGATTGTTAAAATCCTTGAGTTCAAACCCATCGGGAACGGTTTGAGTAGTGGGAATGAAAATTACATTTCCAGAGCCATCATAGGCTGGCGTTGGATAAGTAATATCAGAGGTGGAAGTAACCTGAACAATGGCATCCGAATAAATTGTATTGATTCTTCCCTGTAAACTCACGGTAGGCAAGTACCCTCCCTGACTGAGATCTATGGATTCCTCACTGCTGCTAATGCGTTCTTTTGCCGCCTTAATGCTGGGTTGATTATCTAATGCTTTAACATAAACCTGACCAGGCTGATACGCCAACCAGGCCGCTTCTGGTAACTCAGGCTCCGGTTGTGAAGTTTCAAACTTTTCCGGTTCAGGAATCAATAGCAAATTTGCCAGTTGCAGTTTACCGATTAGCAGGGTGTTTCTTGCCGCCACCGTATTCTGTTCGTCGCGCGCTAACTGGGCTTCAAATTGCAATAAATCTCCCCGCGGAGACGAACCAGCGTCTACCAACTTTCTGGTCTGTTCAACTTGCAACCTGGAAATGCCCTCCTGTTCAATAGCGATTCCCAAAATCTCCTCATTCAACATGATCTGTAAATAGGCGCTGGTAACATTTAGGGTAATGTCATTCTTAATGGCTTCCAAATCATAAAGAGAGGCTAAGTAGTCATGATTGTTTCTGGCAATGCTGTTGTATTTGCGACCACCATCAAACAGCACCCAGTTAGAATTAAGACTTAAGGAAGAAGTAAAACGATCATTTCTGGTGGGAATGTTTGTTACCGGATCAATGTTGAGACCATAGCTCCAACCTGTGCTATTAAACAAGCTTAGGTCTGGCGCATAATTCCATTTTGAACTATTTAAATTGTTCTTGGTCACTTCGGCCTGAAGCAAACTTGAACGAATCTGGACATTATTTAACAGGGCATAATCTACACACTGTTGTAGTGTCCATGATTCAGGAAGTTCAGATTCCTGCGAATGAATTCGATGTACGAAGGTTACCAGTAAAAAGGAAACCAGTAGGGTGCGTAATTGCATGTAACCAATTTTGACTAGCTCAGAGTAGCAGTGCAAATATAGTAGAAAGGAATAGCTAAATTAGAACTATGATCTCTGGGTTTTTCGTTGGCGGTAAATAGCATATCCCACAGCGCCGAGCAGCAAGTAAGGAAAAAACATAAGGTACACTATACCAGTGTTTAAACCCGCGGCAATGCTACTGCCTCCTGCCTGCCCAGATTCGGCCACCGCCTTGCACATCGCGCATTGTGCATCAGCACCAAATGGCACCAGCATAATAATAACCAGAATGAAGTAGATGGCTTTCATATTGCAAATATAATTAATAGTAGGGTGCCATAAATAGATAAACCAGCACCCCGGTAACGGCAACGTATAACCACACCGGAAATGTCCACCTAACGATGCGACGATGTCTGGCATTTTCACCCGACAAGCCACGGTAAATGGCAAACATGGCCAATGGCAAAACAGGAATACTCAATAGAATGTGCGTGATCAGAACAAAAAAGTATAAATACCGAACCCAACCTTCACCACCAAAAGGAATAGGCTCTGCATTGAGTTTGCTGATCACATAAGAAACCAGAAAAATTGCTGATAAGCTGAAAGCCGACAACATGACTGTGCGATGTGCTTTAATTTTTCTTTGGCTAATAAACCATAGACCCAGCAGAAGCATACATGCCGTAGTGCCATTTAGTATGGCATGAAAAGCAGGTAAAGTGGCTCTACTAATACCCAACTCCCATTGAAATAAATTCGGGAATAGAAGAAGTACTGCCACGATTAGGGGTACGGCAACTGACAAAATGATAATGATGGGAACTACCTTCTTATCGTGATTTGGATGTTCATCTCCCACCGCTCTTAGCTCACTCATCTTTCTTTTTTCTTTCCTTCTCTGCTTTATACTCCTTTACTGATTTAGACTTCTCGTATTCCGCAATCAGCACTTTTATATCTGATTTGAGGTCTTCTATCGATTTTGGACTAAGGCCATCATAAACGCCTTTGAGATTTCCCTGATCATCCCGGCCACTTCTAATATGACCGTTCCAATCTACTAAAACCAGGTTTTGAGAATGCAGAAATCCGCCTTCCGCGTCTTCATCCTCCATGGCTGATAGAAAATAATCCTGGGCTGTATGGTAAATAGCCTCTTTGTTTCCAGTCAAGAAATACCAGGTTCCTGATCTTGCACCAATTTTATTTTCATACTCCTTAAGGGCCTCCACTGTGTCGTATTCCGGGTCTACCGAGAGGGAAACAATTTTAAAGTCCTTATAGTTCTTAAATCGCTCCTGAATTTGCTGCACGTTATAATTCATAGCCGGACATATGCTGGGGCAAGTAGTAAAGAAGAAATTAACCAAATAGATATTGCCCAACAATTCAGAATTACTGAGTAGCGAATCATCTTGAGTGAGATACTCCCATTCAGGTACTTTATAATAGCTTGTCTCAGTGTCCTCCCCGGAAGCATTTAACGCTGTAGATTGCTGTGGTCCCACATACTCTAAAGTGACGAAGAAGTTCTCCTCTGCACTATAAACGAAAATGTAATAAATAAGAAAGGGTAGCACCAATACCATGATTAGCACTACCCGTTTCAATGTTTTTCCGGTCATCTCACTTATAGCAGAGAGTTCATATATCCACCTTCAAGCAGAAGGATGAAAGTTAGATAAGGTATCAGTATTACCATAGGCAATACAATGGTCCACTTAAGGTTGTTGAATTCATACTTCAAGTGCATGAATTCAGCAACAATATAGGCAGCCTTCACCAAAGTTAGCACGATGAAAATTATATTAAGCAGAGAAGTGCCCAGCATATTCACCATCAAGAAATCAGGTTTTACAATGCCTAGTGCTACTTCAACAGTAGTGACTACCAATAGAATGATGAACACCTTCCAAACCCACCATGTTCCTTCAGGAGATTCATGATGCTCGCTCGGTAAATTAGGATTATGTGACATATTGTGCCTATTTTAAAATTATACCAGGTAGAAGAAAGTAAACACGAATACCCAAACCAGGTCTACAAAGTGCCAATACAAACCTACTTTCTCCACCATTTCATAATGCCCACGCTTTTCATAGGTTCCCATGATGGCGTTGATAAAGATGATCAGGTTGAAAATCACCCCTGAAAATACGTGGAAGCCGTGAAAACCGGTGATAAAAAAGAAAAAGTCGCCGAACAATACATTTCCGTACTCATTCTCAACCAGGTTGGCACCTTGAATTACATCTGCCGAACCGATCATTGATTTTGCTCTTGCCCTATCGATAGTTGGGCCTTTTTTTCCTGGATACTTTAAAGTAACATCATTGTTCTTGGAGAAGGCTATTCTCATGGCCTCCGTGCTGAAGTGAGCGTGGCTGCCATGTTCTTTCGGCTCATTCAGGATCAACTCATGAAGAGACATTATTTCTCCTTCCTGATTAACCACGTGTACTACTGTTCCATCTTCCAGCTGAACTGCGCCTTTATCACCAGAAATAAAGTGCGACCATTCCCATGCTTGTGAACCAAGGAATATCAAACCACCAATAATGGTAAGACCCATCCAAAGAATAACCTTGTTCTTATTCATATCGGTACCGGCTTTTACGGCTAGCACCATAGTTACAGAACTCATGATAAGGATAAAGGTCATCAATGCCACATAGAGCAGCGGTTGTTCCCCATGTATAAAGGGAAAGTGGGTAAATACATCTTCAGCAACCGGCCAGGTTTCCTCAAACTTGTAACGATACAAGCCCATTGCGGTCAAGAAGCCCGAGAAGGTAAGTGCATCTGATAATAAGAAAAACCACATCATCAGCTTACCGTAGCTGGCACCAAAAGGTTGGCGACCGCCACCCCAAATGGGAGCTGAATTCTGATCTATAGTAGCGCCGTTAGCCATTGCTGTATATTTTTTGCAAGTTTAGTATGATTATCTAATAAATACCAAAAAGCCAAACAAATATATCCAAAGCCCGTCAAGGAAATGCCAGAATATAGATGTTAGCGACAGTCCGAGGTGAGATTCTGCCGAATACTTACCTATCTGAGCCCTGATTAGGGTAACCAGTAATACAATGATACCCGAAATTACGTGAAGCCAGTGAAGCAAGGTAATGACATACACCCATGAAATGGCTGTATTGCTGTTCTCACCCGTAAAAAAATACCCTTGATCAATCAGCGACATCCAACCCTGATACTGAAGCACCGCAAAGCTTACTCCCAGCAACAAAGTTATCCAAAGTGCAGTGAGCAATTGCGACTGGCGACCGGCCTTTACCGCACGCTTCGCCCAAATCAAACTAATACTTGAAATCAGGATTACCACCGTTGCATAGTAGAATTCATTGGGCAGAGGAAACTCTAACCATCGATTTTCGGCCATTAAGGCCGATCTGCTAACCACGTAACCACTAGTTAATCCGGCGAAGGCCATAACAATACTAGCCAACCCAATCCATAAAAGGGGTTTGCGAACTTTTCTTCGTTGTTCTGGTAGCAGTTCTGCCAAAGCCTAAATGAATTTGTCTATTACATAGATTAATTGCACCAGGGGAAGATATATCACGCTGTATATCATAAGCTTTCTGGCATCTTTTACCTCGTGTGTTCGGTATAACACCAAAGCTTGATACAATAACCAAATACCCAATAACAAAATCAGGCTAAAGCCAAGGATCGATAAAGTTAAATTGCCGGTAATCCCAAAAAAGGGCAATACGGACACCGGAATGAGAAAAATGGTGTAAAGCACAATCTGAAAGGCGGTTTTCGTATCGGGTTTGCCGCTTGGTAATAATCGGTATCCTGCTTTAGCATAATCCTTATCTGCCACCCAACCTATAGCCCAAAAATGAGTGAATTGCCACAAAAATTGAACAGCGAATAAGGTTCCCGGTTCTACCCCAAAAGTACCAGTTGCGGCTACCCACCCCAAAAGAGCGGGAATAGCTCCGGGAAAGGCACCTACAAAAACTGCCACCGGACCAACCGCTTTGAGTGGAGTATACACCAGGACGTAAACAAAAAATGCAAATGCCCCAAAAACCAAAGTGAGCGGGTTAATAAGATAGAGCATCCACAAGCCAACAAAAGTCATTAACGTGCAGGCTATCATGGCCTCTAAAGTAGAAAGACGGCCTGTTGGCAAAGGTCTGGTCATGGTTCGACGCATGAGTGCGTCTCTGTCCTTTTCAATGATTTGATTAAATCCATTGGCCCCGCCAACTACCAGGTAGCCACCAATCCCCACATAAAACAATTCCAGAAATGAAAAGCTTTCAACGCCCAATAAATATCCTGCAATAGCGGAATAAACCACACTGAGGTTGAGGCGAGCCTTGGTTAATTCCAAAACAGCGCGCGCCTTGGAGGCAATCGTAACAGACTTGGTATTGAGTTCTTGGGTCCTTTCCAATGGTGTTC
This sequence comes from Owenweeksia sp., assembly GCA_965229445.1. Taxonomy (GTDB): domain Bacteria; phylum Bacteroidota; class Bacteroidia; order Flavobacteriales; family Schleiferiaceae; genus Owenweeksia. The sequence goes on along the minus strand of OZ245876.1, from coordinate 448,000 downwards.
CTATCGGGCTGCAAATTTAATCCCCAAATCCTAAGCTACAACCTAGAATCATTCTAACTTAATCCTCTGCGGGTTTAACGATAAACCATGGATTAAGTAAATTTTCCTTGTTATATAGGAGTGGTGTTTCAACATCCGGCCTTACCATTACAAAACCCGCTTCCACGGCGATGGCATGTCCGGCACAGGTATCCCACTCCATGGTGGGAGCAAATCTGGGATAAACATCAGCGCTTCCTTCAGCCACCATACATATCTTCAGGCTACTACCCTTGGATATCACTTCGGCTTCTGGATATTCTTCACGAATACCTTGAAAATAGTCTGCCGTTTCAGCGCTCATATGAGAGCGGCTTCCTACCATGGTGAATGGACGATCTTGACTTTCGGGCAATCTCACAGATTTATTGATATAGTCCTCAATATTGTCAGCGCCGGTAAAATGGGCCGCCATATCCAGACGATAGGCTCCAAAACCCTGTGCCGCAAAGTATAGGGTTTCTTCCACCGGCACATAGATTACCCCCAGTATAGGAGCTCCATTCTCAACCAGTCCAATATTTACCGTGAATTCACCATTCTGTTTGATAAACTCCTTGGTGCCGTCTAAGGGATCCACTATCCACAGGGTAGACCATGCAGAACGTTCGTCAAAGGAAATGTCCTTACCCTCTTCACTTAATATGGGAATGCCCGTTTCGTGAAGCGCCTTTACGATCACATTGTGCGACTTTTTATCCGCGATAGTCAATGGTGAGCGGTCATCCTTGTACTCTACCTCAAAGGTGCTTTCGTAGATTTCCAGGATTTCCTTACCCGCTATTAATGATGCCTCGATGGCATCTACTAGCAACACTTTTAATTCAATTCTATCCATGATTGGTCTATTCCAAAAAACAACCCCCGCTTCAAGAGCAGGGGTATAAAGTTATATATGAGAAATTCTATTGCAGCTTTGCGTTGATAGGAAGCGTAAAGCTCATCCTAACAGGTTTTCCCCGTTGTTTGGCTGGCGTCATTTTAGGCAAGGTCTTCACCACTCTTACCGCTTCATCGTCCAACAGGGGATCTACGCCACGAACTACCTCTACATTGGAAATAGATCCGTTGCGTTCAATTACAAAGTTGATGTAAACCCGTCCTTGTATCCCCATTTGACGAGCCATTTCTGGAAACTTAAACTCCTTACCGACGAACTTTAAAATTTGTTGTTGAAAGCAGGCTTTCTTTTCGTCGTTGGTTTTGGCGTTTTCGCAACCGGGAAAAACTGGAACTGACTCAACCACCGCGAAGCTGAGTACCTCATCTGATACTTCCTCTTCCATCTCAATTACCTCAACTTCTTCTTCCTGGTCAGTCTCGGTTGATTGAATGGTCAACTCCTCCTCTAGCTCCACATCGTCTTCTACCACCTCAATAATTTCGGGGGGTGGTGGAGGAGGGGGAGGGGGGGGTGTATTCTGCCTTTGTGTTATCGGAATTATTTCATCATCGATTTCAACTTCAAGCTCTCCCAGGTCTGCTCCTCCTTCACCGCCACTTCTCCATTGTATGGCTACAATAGAAATAATGAGGGCAACAATGAGACCTGCCTGAAAAAATATTCCCCGCAATCGCTCTAAATCAGCTTTCGGATGCTTTTTGGATACCATTTGCCAAAAATTTATAGGATGTAAAGATAAATAAATTCATTCCGTGCGAGCAATGTATTGCAAGCATTGTACCTAATATTTTATCTAGCGCTGAATTGAAAGGGTATGACCATACGCATGGGCACCTTGTGCGTGAATTGCTGAGCGGGTATCCAGTTGGGCATATTTTCAAGGACGCGTATGGCTTCAGTATTCAGCACTTGATATTCTCCTCTCTTCACCTCAACCTCGGTTATTTCACCAGAAGGACTCACTACAAAGCTTAGATATACCTTATCACTTAGGGCCATTCTTCGCGCCATTTCAGGATACTTTAAATTACTTCTGACATATTCTGTAATCCACCTATTCATACATTTCACCTTTTCCTCTCGCGTGCTTAATGATTCACATCCAGATGGTACAGCAATATGTTCCAGCAAGACAATGTCAACGGGCTCTATGTCTTCCAAACCTGTTTCCTGACCAATTTCCACCGGATCTTCCGTTCCTTCTTCCGAACCGTCCCCAAACAATTTTAGGGGTATCTCTAATTTTACTTTGGGTTCCAAGTTGGGATCAGGATCCAGATTATGTAGGATTTTGGGTGCTGATTCTTTTTTCGGAACCATCACCGTAATGGGCATCTCCAGGCTTAGATCAGCCATGTGTTCGGTAGGTAATCTATCTTGATGCTCTGTTACCGGAGTAGAAATTTGAAAAAGGATTATTACGGACAGGATTGAAATGCTTAGTCCGATCAGGAAGAATAAAGGACCTTGCTTTTCTCTTTGATTTTCTGATAGCATAAAAGTTATTCTTGAATTGAGAAGGAAGCTCCGCCAGGAGCAAATCAGGCTCTCAATCCCTGAATCAAGCGAATTAAGAGCACGCTCAGCAGCGATCCCAGGGTGTTGGCAACAAAATCCTGCCAATCACCATTTCGGTTTATCACCCAGTAATGCTGTATAATTTCCACCAATACACCCACAATGGTGCAAGCAATAAGTATGGCCCACAGCGTACCTGTGGAAACCACAATGCTGAAATTATAACGGATGAATCCGAAATATATTAGAAAGGACAAACAAAAGTAAATCAGCCCGTGCACGAGTTTATCGTTCATCATGGCCAAAAGGTTTGGCACATCATCACCCGGCATAAGGCTGAAGTATAACACAAAAAAAACCCAGACCACGGCCGGGGCAAAAGAAATTATTCTTTTAAAAAATTCTGAGGAGGAACTAGACTTCTTGCTGGTAAGCATCGCTGTCCAATAGGTCATCAACCTGGCTTGGGTCGCTCATTTTGATTTTTATCATCCAACCTTCACCATAAGGATCATCATTCACCACTTCAGGATTGGCTTCCAAGGCCTCATTGACCTCTAAGACCTCTCCCGACACGGGCATAAAGAGATCTGAAACGGTTTTTACCGCTTCTACCGATCCAAATACTTCCTCTACGTCCAGGGTTTCGCCTTCGGTTTCTATCTCAACAAAAACAATATCACCCAATTCGGATTGAGCAAAATCTGTTACTCCTACAGTGGCCGTGTCTCCATCAACACGCACCCATTCATGGTCTTTGGTATACTTCAGTTCTTCCGGAAAATTCATGCTAAGCTTAAGATTTTGAGCAAATGTAGTTTTATTTGGAACATTTTTCTATTGTCCCAGATTCAACCTTACACTTATCCCGAATTGATTGGTTGTTATCGGATAAGCATTGGACGTTTTATATCGGGATAAATTAAGATCGTAATATAACTTAGAACTTACCCTCTGACTAATGCGATAGTCTGCAGATAATTTGACCGTTATTACCTTTTGCCCCGCAGTAACCTGATCCGCTTGCTCTACAATTCGGCGGATAATGGTGATATTGTCCCGGATTCCCACATCCCCTCTAAGCTCCAGGTTGCTCACCGGACTAGTACGGCGAGGCCCAAGTTTTACAAACTTTAAGCGCACATCATTGATAATATATCCGGTGCCAATTACCCATTCTGTTCCCTTGGTTTCAGTAACCTGATTGTTGGTTAAACTCAGCACGATATTTCTGGTTTTCTTATACTGAATCCTCAGAGTGGTTTGATTCTTGAGTTTCATATTGATCCCCAAAAGTGGCGCATACTGTTCTGAAAGGGACACAGAATTTATTTGATATTCAGGCAGCAAGTCGCCATTATTATCCTTTGGTTCATCACCATCCTGTAATGCTTGTTCTCGCAACAAATTGGTGGTCACATTATTTAACGAATAGGTGGAGCGGTAGCTATGTTCGAGTACTGCATTTTGAAAGAGCTTCCTAAAAAAGTCAATTTTGGTTAAGCCGTCATAGGTAAGTTGCCAGTTGGGTAGCGGTATGCTTCGGATTGGATTAAGATCAAAGTTGTTGATGTCTTTATTGGAATAGGCAGCTAAAAATGCCGGAATCATAGCTTGAGGTGAAGTTACACTAAACAACCTATACCCATAATTTGCTGAATCGGGATTGCCTATGAGATCAGGTGAATAATCTGGAAACTGGTCTATTAATTCAGGAAAGGAACCGGCCCGATTATTATCAAATTCATTGGCCAATCGCTCTGAAACATCCAATCGATAATCCAGGAAGTTCTGATAAACGGTGGAGTTATATGTAGGTGCTTTCAGATTCTCAAATGAAGTACCCCACATAATATAACTTATGTTATAATTGAAGGATTCAAAAGTGTTTTGACTGGTCCAATTTTCCATATCCTCATCAAACCTAAAAAACTCGGTAAGGGTAGAAGACTGTGTTTTATTGGCCGTAAGTACTAGACGCAAATTGTTAACAGGTTCTATGGTTACCCTAAAATTCATGGTTTCATTAAAGGTCTCGGTATATTGATTATTTAGATAGGGTGTGGTAACCAGCCATCCACTTTGAGCTGCTTTTTGCCTTATATCTGCCTGACTACCAAGGGTAAATCCGAATCCAGGGGCGTTGCCATTCTTGTTATCCAGCCCCATAAGTGCTGGTGTAGGTAAGAATCCCGGTAAAATGGTTCCATCAGAGCGCGTATAACTTGCATTGGCATTTCGAACCATGAGGAGAACGCGCACCGTAGCAGCTAACACCTTGTCCGTAAAACTATCCTCATCATCCTCTTCACCATCTTTTTCCTCCCCTTCCGCATCTGGTCTTCGCATGGTGCGTTGCCTCATATTATTCCTCGCCTGATTACTACCCGCATTTACTTTCTTGAAATAGGGAATCTTATTGTAGAGCCCTAAAAAATTTAGCGTTGAATTCAATTGAATTTGGCGGTTATTCTGTACGGTGTTGCCAAAATTTAAGGAGTCATCTACCGGTCTATTTAGCGCTACCGTGGAGTTTGATATCCAATCATAATCACCAGTATAACGGGCCTGCATATTCACAAAGTCCATAAAAGGTAACTTATCAATCGGTACTTGCCAATTGACATTTAGCGTTTGGTGATAATTGGTGGGTCGCCCAAAATTTCCAAGATTCTTCCAAATTTCTGCCTTCTTTTCTTCTTCGGTATAAGTGGGAGGTTCACCAAACCCATTGGTATCAATTAGCTCATCAATCCGGGTTCGCATATTGGCGTTGAAATCGAGCTTTAATGATTTAGATAAATCCCACAGCAAGCTGTATTGTCGATTAAAATTAAACGAGTTGTTTCGGGTTATCGGCAATTCCGGGAAATCTATGGAGGGATAAAGGAATTGGTTGGTGTTGCGCATTTGCATCGTATTGGTGGTACGATCCAAACTACCGATTGCCGTAAAGCCACGGGGGTAAGGCGTGAAATTAAAATCCTTTATGAGCGCCCAGTACTTGCGGTTCATCCACTTGGCATTCTTAAAGGGCTCAATTGGTTTTGGGTTAATCTTGTAATTGTAATTAAGGCTTCCGCGATAGTCGCGTCTAATATCCTGTTGAATAGAAATATTTCGCCTAAACGTCTCATTAAATGTATAGGTCGCGCTAAAGTTTTCTATGTCGTAAGGCATAGGTGTTTTACGCGCTCTGGCTCCCACCCTCTCTTTCCGCACATTAGTAAAATTGAGGGATCGCCGTCGTAAGTAGTCTTGTGAAATTTCGCTAAGTTCCTCGCGCTCTGCATCGGTTTCGAGATTTGCCAAAGCATCATCGAATTCTATATCCGGGTTCAAAGGGTCGAACTGGGGCGACTTCCATTCTTCACTATTACTGAAATACATGGGAATGCGGAGGCCAGCATCCTTGGAGAAAAACTTGCCCAACTCAAGGCTGGATTGAAAGTCGTAGGCCCGGATCTCCTCCTTTTGGCGCTCATTCACTTTCTGATCTATGCTGCCAAATCCCACAGTACTCATGCGTCCACTGACACTTACATTGGCAAAATCTGCCAGCTGAGCAGCTACGCGGGCATTAGCAGCCCAACCTCCCCTTTGATCAAAATCTGTCAGCCGCAATTCATTCACCCAAATCTCCGCACACTTTGCCTGACCATCATCGCCATCACCCGTAAAGCGTTTCTTGGGATTTCTAACTCCAATCATGATGGTTCTTACATTACCCAGGTTGGGGGCTCCTACTACCGAAACAGTGGCAATACCCTTTTTTACACTATACCTTTCCGTAATGGATTGGCTGGTGCCAAATGCACGATCCCTTTCAAGCTTCACATCTTTTAGAAGACTAAGCGGAAAATCTAAACGGTTCGCTTCCGGCCAAATCTTTTCCGGATCGGTCTCCCCCCACTCGGTTTTTTCAAGTGGAATCTCGTACTCATAGAAATTCTGATTGTAATCACTGCCCAGACGAATAAAAACTGTGAGATCCTTATGGCCACCTTGATTGATAAGATCGGCATCGCTGGCATCCTCCATATGGGTGAACATCTTCAAGCGATTGTACATCCGCATATCAAAGTCGAGATTACGAAAAACCGCCCGGGCTGCACCATCTTCTAAATTACATACCCTGATAGAGAGAGCTTGTTCGTTTTGTTGGGTAGCTGCAGTGGTACCAAACAATACCTGGCGATCAATGCCGGGAGGCAGAACATATGGAATGGGCTGTCGGGATGCATTCTGCTCAATATTTACCGCGTTCACTTCAAAGAGTGTGTTGTCGCCAGCATCATTATTCAGGTCATCACCAAATGCATCAAGGCTTTCGGTAAACCGGCGCCATTCACCGCGCACCAACTCCAACTGGGCAAAACGCAGTACAATATCCTCCGGGAAGTTCTTCATGAACATCCGCATAAATCGGATAGATCTAAAGTCGCCTATGGGACCCACCTTCCCATCGGGGCTAAACACCGGCACCTTAAACTGAATCCATTCTACCGGAAGGGTTTCACCATTAGGCAAGGTAGCAGTGGTGGTGCGATAAACATCTGTAATATAATTGGTTCCAATATTATCCGGCCCTAAATCCTGCGGACGCATACTGATCTTATACTGGTAGTATGTTTCCGTTTTACTCATGGTTTGATCGCGATTGATGTCCTCGATATCCGGCTCATTGGTAGCAAAAGCAGCGATCCCATTAATTTGATTTGGATCGGAATTTCCCTGTGGGTTATTGAATCTTTTGTAGCGCTCCAATATATCTGCATCCGCATTATCAAGCTCAGGCCCGCGGTAATACTGAAAGTTATCAGCACTGGGGTCAGCCTGGGCATCCAGATAGGTTTGAGAAGTAGGGTCTATACCATTCGCTACTAATCGTTCCAGATAGGTGAAGCCTAATCCCGGGTGTTGCCAGCTTTGTTCTTGTGCGTCATCCAATAAATCGTATCCCACATCTTGCCTGTTTCTGGTTGCAGGATCATTATCAAAAGCATTCACTACCGGCCTTACTTTTGGGTAGTATCCCCAATACGTACTGTCTAGTTTACTGAGATCTCCGTCTCCTGGAATCCCATTTTCAACCGCTTGCTGTCCGTCTCGTAAAACATCCTCTGATATACTTCCCAGGTTAATGTAAAAGTCACCTCCTCGTGTTGGACCATCAACAGAGCCGTCGGGATCATAGAATGGATTAAGCACCCAAAATTGGATAAACTCAATATTTTGTTCCTCAAAGTTGGTGGTTGTCAGGTTGCGCATCACCCCTCCCCAGCGCGTTTCGGGGTTTTTCAACTCGCCATCAGGCTCTAAACCATCCGCAACATTCGGAACATCTTCAACCACGTAATTATAGGGTCCACGCTCTTTGGGATAATAAGCAAGGTCTAATACCTGAAGATTTCTGGGCTGTGAGGGCTCGATTTGAACATTTGGGAAAACCTCATTAACCGGAATGGATCGCACAAACTGCCCTGATTGCAAATCCTGATCCTGACGGATGTTGTCCGGAGTGCGCGCATCGTTCTGCTGGGTGAAGAGGGGATCTACCGAATACCAGGCGAGTCTGGCACGGTTGTAACCGGATTCTATAGAATTGATCTCGGCTTCCGGAAAAAGATCCGGTTGTTTGGCCGGCACACTGGCCAGCTTCCAACCATTGGGATTAAGAATACTAATGGTGGTTTGACTACTTTCAAAATCATCGAGATAAGTGGTGGCCTCACCATCAATTTTTATACCCCGGGGAGAGCCCGGAACCAACTGTGCAAACTCACCATTCACCTGGAGGGTTGACTTCTCTTTGGTATCAATCAAAGGTATCGCATCCACAAAGCGCGTCAAGTATGGCGCTTCGTCTGAATAAGAACCATTAAGTCCCCACATCATATTGGCAATAGGTTCTTCACCTATATTCACCTTTTGAGTAAGCGGTCGTTCGGATTGTCTGATGATGGTACCCCCCAGATTGAGCTTGTCATTAACGCGGTAATCCGCATTTAAGCCCATAAATGTCTTGGTGTTGAAATTGAAGGCGGCATTATTCTCAAAATCAACCTTAACAGGAGTGCCCGAATTGAGGATACCATCGTTAATAATCTTCACTCTCCCTAAATTGTAATCTACCGTATAATCTACGTTTTCTACCAGTTGTACACCTCCGGCAGATACCGTCACTGAGCCTTGTGGGATATTAAAGGCATTAAGGGATATTTCACTTGAGGATGAAGACTTAAACTGACCCCGTAGTAGGTACTTATTGAGTTGTGTTTCATTTTGAGCTACAAACCTCGTAGAGTCATATAGTTGAGTAAAAGCATACTTTTCAATTAACTCCGGATCCTTAAGCTTCTCTGCCAAAGTTCTTCCAAAAGGCTCCAGAACTGGAAATATGATTCTACCATTATTGGGCTTGATGGTGATCCCCGGAACAAAATCGAAAAAGCCGTCAGGAAGCGGGTCGTTGTTATTATTCAGGCGGTCTAGCTCAACTACACGTACCAGTAGATCATCGCTAATGTCCCCTTCCGGTATAAAGGGAATAGGAGTACCTGTTTCATCATTCTGATAAAGGATATCCAATCTAAAATCTTCCCGATTCACCTGAAATGCACTAAGGCTATAGATATTCTTCATCATCAGATCCCACATGGGAGCCTTGACATTAAGGATCGTGCTCTTCAGCATTTTTAAGATCAAGGTCTGAGGTGGAGTAATACCATCCGTAGAAAACTCACCCACCTGATAAGTTTTACCTCCGGCGGTAAACTGAAAAGCCACGGCCAGCACTTCATCTTGATTAAGCGAGGTATTCAGGGAGATATATCCAAGTTGAGAATTGAAATCAAATTCAGAGGCCCGTAGCTTGCGGGCGTTGGATAGTTCCGCATATTCAATCGCTTCTTCAAAGCCCGCTGCATTTAAAGCCGAATTTACCTGGCCAATATCTCTCGCTCCGGGGTAATCACGCTGTAGCACTTCCGGATCCAGGGTGTTGTTTCGGTTATCTGGATAACCCTGGTAAGGGGTAAATCGATTAAAAATCACCGGTCCGGGTAGGTTTTCCTCCAGGCTACGATAGGCTCCCTGATTTCCCTCACCAAGATCCATAAAGGCTACTACATTCCTGGTATCTTCTGTGGTTTGCCTGGTGTTGGTAACCCAAACCTCCACTTTGGTGATTTGCACGGGTGATGTTACCAGTGGCATCTGTCCCAGAAAGTTTTCGTAATTATCTCTGAAGTACTGTGACAGAAAGTAGTGGCGGTTGGCCTCATACTGGTCCGCCCAAATTTCAAATTCTGTGGTAGTAGCACCCCCCTGAACATTTATGGAAGAGGATTGACTGCGTTGTTCGGAAATAACCCCGGTAAGAGTGAGCTTTCCGAATTGGAATTGCCCTTTAAATCCAAAAAGACTTTGAGCACCGGTAATCAGAGAACTGTTCAGTGGCAAACTCACATTTCCCAATTCCAGTTTTTTAATAATATCGTCCTCATCACCGGTAAATTCAACCTTCACCTGATTCTCGAAACTAAAGGTAGCCTCCGTATCATAGTTAGTTCTCAGCTCCAGCTTTTCACCAACCTTACCCGTTACATTCATTTGAATGCGCTGATCAAAATCAAAGGTGAATGTGGATCTGTTCCGCTCCGGAATCAGGGGATTGTCAATTTTCTGAAATCGCCCACCAAATCTAAGTTCTGCATAGCCCTGCGGACGAATGTCTATGGTGTTGCTACCGAAGATACTGGAGAATAATTCACTATTTACCTGAATTTGAGGAATTAATGAGCTGCCCGGATCTCGCCCTTCCGCCCTGGCCGCTTCTTCACTTTTGGTTTTGGTATTCCAATAATCATCAACCTGCTTAGATTGTACGTAAGCCTGATATTCCTCGGGAGTCATTAACATAGGCGGTTTAACCACCAGGTTGCCCACTTTATGCGTGACGGTGTAAAGTCCCGTCTCAGGGTCATAATCAACTTCTTCCTTGTAATTTGAAGGATTCCCCATACCCAATCCGGGAAGAGAACTACCAGCATCGGCGCTATCCGGATCATTGGTATCGGCGGGCACGAGCAGGTAGGAGAGATCCCTTTCGGCCACATCCGCTCTAGGACCGGTCATGCCCGTAAGCGTAGCCAAAAGGACAAATAGAGCCGTGAGGCTCATGAAAGTACGAAGGACCTTCTTCATTTACAGTCTTTTCAGCGCCTCCTTCAGCACTTCCTCCAGAGATGCTGCATCCGAATCCCGAATTATTGAGCTCACGAGTTTATCAGACTGTCGGGCATTATATCCCAAAACCTCAAGGGCAGACATGGCTTCTGCCTTAAGATTACTTCCGCCCTTAAGCTCGTTGGTTTCAGTGTCAATCATACCGACCTTATCCTTTAGGTCTACTATGATCCGCTCTGCTGTTTTGGCGCCAATACCTTTAATAGACTTCAATAACGAAACATCCTCTATTGCTATTGCCTCAATTACCTCATCCGGCGACAAACTGCTCAGAATAACTCTGGCGGTATTCCCTCCCACTCCCGAAACTGATATTAATCTGCTGAAAATTTCTCGTTCCTTAGGAGTAAAGAAACCATACAGGGTCTGGCTGTCTTCCTTATATATAGGATGGGTATAGAGCTTGAGATTTTCTGACTTTCCTATACTGCTATAGGTAGTTAGGCTTATGTGAAGGATGTATCCTACACCCGCAGTTTCAATTACGGCGTAGGTGGGAGATGCTTCCACCAATTTGCCACTTATATGATAGATCATTGAACCGGCCGGTTAGCTCGTTTTTCTTTAGATAGAGTCTATAAACGCCAAAATTAGGCTTTTGATATACCGAGACTAAAAAAAATCACAAGCTTTAATAACAATGATTATCGACAACTACCGAGATGGTTGAATTAGGAATTGCACTTGACCGAAGTGGCCTTCATCGCAATCGGAGAAAGACGGTAATATCCGGAAGGCAAGAACCTAGGTATCAGAGACCACGGGAACCATGCTCAAATTCTGCCCAGAACCTGCAATAAATGTTATGCTGAATATCAAAAAATGAAGAGTGATTGCTTCACAAGGGGCTATAAATAAAAAAAGCCGGTAAAAATACCGGCTCAAATTCTTTAAACTGACAATTACTTCACCACTAGCTTTCTGGTAATGACGGCTTCCTCTCCACTGCGCAATACATAAAAATAGACTCCACGCTTAAGTTTGCTAATGTTTAGGTCTACCGTGCCAACTTGTGAAGGCAAATCTTTCTGATACACCAGGTTCCCTACGATATTTACCAATTCAAAACGAGCAGAACTAACATCTGTAAGATCATACTCAAGCGTAATATTTTCAGAGGCTGGATTAGGGTATACAGACAAACGCTCGCGTTGCGTTACTTCAGGAACATCAAAAGTTGTAGTTACCTCATAAGTAATCGTGTGTGCAACACTATCATTAGGGTTATTCATATCGAAGAATACGTAGGTAATATCACCTGAGGCTGGTACTCCATCCATATCGGGATAAACATGACCTACAAAATCGTTTTTGGTAGTAGTATCCCCGGGATTGATAGTGAGAGCGAACGCTGGAGGAGCTACGGATATATCCGTGCCAAAACACAACACCCAACATATCGCATTGCTGTCTAAGAAAGAACTCCAATTCTTGTCAATCCTTTTCACCAGTACATCCATTGGATTGGTACCCACATTGGTGATATTGATGTAGGAATAGACATCATTGGTGGTGTAAGCGTTGCCTGTGGCAACACTATCTGTGCCTTTCTCAACAATTTGCAAATTTTGGCCATTGACGCTAAAACTGGCCAATGCAAACAATAAAACGAATAATCTTCCTTTCATATTATAGAGGTCTATTAGCTGCAAAGATAACAATTCTAAGAATTTAACACAGGGATGCTACTTTTTCCATATTTTAGCGAATTAGATAATTAAAAGACTTATAGATAGATTATGAAAAATTTCTACACCCTATTTGTATCCCTACTGGTCAGTAACTTTATGATAGGTCAATCCAGTTACTACATTCTTCCCGCAATTGACATTGGCGAAAACCCCGGTGGCCTAAACCAGGACGACGAATTCCCACTTGGTGGCGGACTTCCAGCTGGATGGGCCACAGTTCTTCCAGGAACTACTACTGACATGTGGTCAACTGCACAGAACATTCCATTTAGTTTTGACTTTGATGGAAATGCGGTAAGTAGTTATTATGTTTCAAATAATGGTATTCTAACCTTTAATTCCAATTCTGGAACCCCTCCAGACGGAAATAACACCTCTTTACCTTCAGTTTCCATTCCAGATATGTCTGTAATGGTATGGGGGATTGACCTCAGCGGTGGAGCAGCAAGCGACAACGTCGTTTCTAAAACATTCGGTACTGCACCTAACCGTCAGCACTGGGTATTTTTCAGCTCTGCATCCAATGCCGCCAACGCAGGTGGATGGACCTATTGGTCTATCGTAATGGAAGAATCCACCAACAAAATGTATGTTGTGGACCAACGTACCGGTCCAAATGGTGCTGGAACTGCTACCGGTATCACCGTTGGTGTGCAAGTTAATTCCTTGAATTACGCAGAAGCGCCCGGATCTCCAAACGTGGCTAATGCCGCAGGAAATGATCCTACGCCGGTTGACAATTCTTATTACGAAATCATACCTGGTACTCCTCCAAATGATGACATGTCAGGAATTAGCATTGATATGCCTGCCGTTGTTCTTACCGGAAAGAGCGTATTTATGTCTGGCCTATTTCGCAATGTTGGAGTAAACACCGTGGCCAATGCTGATTTTAACTATCGTGTCAATGGTGGCACCGTGGTTACGCAACAAGCTACCGGTAACCTTCCTGCCGCGAGCGGTGAATTCAAAACTGTTTCCAGTCCAGCTCAGTGGACTCCTTCAACGGATGGGAAATATGAAGTTGAAATGTGGCTATCTAACATCAATGGTAACAATGATCCAAATAATGATAATGATACCATTAAGGCAACAATAGTTGCCTCTTCTAATCCTCCTGAGAGAACAGTAGTTATTGAGGAGCGTACAGGAACATGGTGCGGCTGGTGCCCACGTGGTGGTGTAGCGATGCAGCATATGTTATTGAATTATCACGAGACTGCCGTTCTTCTAGCGGTACACAACGGTGATCCAATGGCAGTAACCGATTATGATTCTAAACTAAACGGTGGCTTCCCTACATTCTCTGGTGATCGTCTCTTCAGTGCTCAAGGTATTTCCGGAACACCAAACGGTGCCGGTTCTATGATTAGTTTCCACGATCAGCGTCGCAACATAATTCCTGGAGCTACAGTGGAAATTACCAATATCAACTACAATCCTTCCAATGGTGATGTGACGGTAGACGTTGAATCTGACTTCATACTTGAAGGTTCTGGACTTGACTTGCGCTACGCTTTAGTATTTGCTGAAGATGGTGTAACTGGAGGTTCAGGGTTTGCTCAAACTAATTACTATGCTGGTGGTGCCCAAGGTCCTCTGGTTGATGCCAATGGGTTTGATTACTCGACTCAGCCAGATCCGGTACCAGCTAGCCTAATGCGTTATGATCATGTAGTGCGTTCAGTAGTGCCACAATTTGAAGGCGCTGCCGGAAGTGTTCCATCAAACATTACTTTCCAGCAAAAGGTTACTTATACCTTCACCACTACTCTTCCTGCCACGGTTGATAACCCTAACCATGTGTATGCCAATGTATTATTACTTGACCAAGGAAATGGTGGTGTGGTAGTTAACGCTACTCACGCAAAGCTGACCACGGTAGTAGACATTGAGGAGAATGAATTGATTGAAGCCTCAATCTATCCTAACCCTGCTCGTGACTATTTCCAGGTTGAGCTTGCTGAAAACACAGATTTTGATCTGGAATTGGTTAACGCTACTGGTCAGGTTGTGCTAAGACAAAGTTATAATGATCGCAACACTGCCTTTATCAGTACTGCTGATCTGGCCAAAGGAATGTATATTCTTAATATTACCTCTGGTGATAAGTTCTCTTCTTTGAGCATTGCAGTTACTCACTAAGTTGGCGTAATTGTTGAAATATAAGCCACGCCTTCGGGCGTGGCTACTTTTTTATAACTAAATCAATTGCAATGAGAGTTGTCTTATTTCTTAGCTTTTTCCTAATCGGCTTATCCATTAATTCATGGGCTCAGGAATCTCTGCCGGCGGTGAAGATCAAAGATCTTAACGGCAATCTGGTAGACGCTTCCACTTTGAGCAATGATGGTAACCCTATCATTCTTAGCTTTTGGGCTACCTGGTGTAAACCATGTATCAGAGAACTAACCGCCATTAATGACATGTATGTTGACTGGCAGGATGAAACTGGTGTAATACTAATTGCAGTGAGTATTGATGATTCCAGGCTATCGTCGAAAGTAAAACCCTTTGTTACCAGTCAGGGATGGGAATATGAGGTTTACCTGGATGAAAACTCCGAGTTGCGACGCTACATGAACGTGAACAATATTCCTCATACCTTTTTGCTAGATGGGGAAGGCAATGTAGTTTGGCAGCACAATGGATATTTCCCAGGCGATGAAGATCACCTGTATGAGTTGGTTGAAAAGCTAGCCAATGGTGAGTCAATAGAGGAATAACCACTAAAATCACCTTCCGTGAAAAAACTGATTATCGCGGTATTCTGGCTACCTGGTATATTTCTATTTGGCCAGTCTGAACCCAAAAAAGATCTCGGTACCATTACCGGTAATTTTCAGTCAGATTTTCAATATTATCTTCGTGATACTCTTATTGACCCAGCGGGAATTGCTTTTCCGGATGAGAAATTTCTCGGAGACGGATTTCTAAACCTTACTTATAAGCGAGGCAACTTTATGGCAGGAGTTCGCTATGAATACTACCAAAATAACCGCGTTGGTTTACCAGTTGGGTATGAAAGCCAGGGGATTACTTATCGTTACGCGCGATATATAAAAGGTCCCTTCGACATTACCGTTGGAAACTATTACGAACAATTTGGCACGGGCCTGATACTCAGGGCTTACGAAGAGAGAGGACTCGGGTTAGATAATAACCTCGATGGCGCACGATTTATATATAAAACCAAGGATGGTGGTTTGACCTTAAAAGGCATTATCGGCCGTCAGCGGAATTATTTTACTACCAGCAATAGCATTGTTCGGGGCTTTGATGCGGAATGGAGCTTGCGGAACAGCCTCAACTGGGAAGGTACCAACAACCTTATTGTGGGTGCGGGTATTGTCAGCAAATACCAACAATTTGAAGATCCTACTTACAATTATCCCAGTAATGTAGCTTCGGGTGCCGTTAGAATAAACTTTATCAGCAACGAATGGAATATTTATGGTGAGTATGCCTATAAAGCCAATGACCCTTCTGCTGATAATGAGATCATCTATAAACCCGGCCATGCGGCCTACTTAACAGCGTCCTATTCTAAGGGTAGATTTGGTGCCATAATCAGCGGCAAATTCTATGATAACTTTTCGTGGAGATCCGAGCCTGTAACCGATCCACAACAATTGCTCATCGGCTATCTTCCATCAGTAACCACCTTACATACTTATGCACTCCCGGCACTGTATGCGTACAACACCGTGTTGACGGGTGAACAGGGAGCACAGCTGGAGCTTTCTTATCGTCTGAACAGGAACACTCCCCTGGGAGGCAAATACGGAACTATTGTATCAGCCAGTTTTGCTACCAGCTATAGTATTAATAAAGACTACACATTCAGAGATATAGACGGTGGTGACAGCACAATTAGTGGTACCGACGGATATGTTACCAAGACCGGTATCGGAGAATATCAATACTTTCAGGATTTCCATGCCAGCATAAAGCGTAAACTTAGCAAGAAGTGGAAGTTTACCGGAACCTATTACAACTTCTATTTCAATGATGATGTTCTGCGGAAGGGAGTTGGTGGAGTATCGGATTACAAACTTGTTGACCCTGATGCCTATTACATAAATGCCGCAGTGGTAGAGCTGCTATGGAAAATAAAGAGGGGGCATTCGCTGAGAACCGAGCTTCAAGGCTTATTTACAGAAGGTGATCGTCAGGACTGGGCTCTGGTATTGCTGGAATACACCATTGCACCCCACTGGTTTTTTGCTTTTCAGGATGCCTACAATTATGGCAACAACAATCCAGACCTTAGAATTCATTATATTAGTTTCAACGCGGGTTATACTTTTGGAGGTACCCGCATTCAGGTTGGGTATGGAAGACAACAAGAAGGGGTATTCTGCGTTGGGGGAATATGCAGGATTGTTCCGGCTTCCAACGGATTTACCCTCAGCTTAACTTCAAACTTTTAGGAATGAAGAAGATATTTGGTTTAATAGTATTATTAGCTCTTGTTGGATGCGATAAGATTGAAGATCCGCTTAAACCAGCAATTTTTACTTGTGGAGATTGTACGGCGGATGCGGGAGATCCTTTTATTACGGCACCAAATGTCCTTATAGAAGAATTCACCGGGCATCAGTGCAATAATTGTCCTAAAGCTGCTGCCGAAGCAAAGAATATTATCGATGCCAACCCGGGAAGAGTGTTTACCATTGGTATTCATGCCGGGGGTTTTGCCAATACCAATGCAGATTATCCTACGGACTTCACGACACCCGAAGGCGATGAACTGTTTCAATTTGCCAATCCTGCAGGAGTTCCGGTGGGTATGGTTAACCGAGTTGGATTTGGCACTCAGGCGGGAAATGTACCCTATCCAAAGTGGGCTCAAAATACAGCTGATATTTTACAGACCAGCACGGCTCCAATTGGAATGATACTGGAGGCTAGGGTTGATACCAGTACTCGTGAACTTTGTCTTACGGTTAAGTTTAAAGCCATGGAAGATTTAACAGGAGTGGCTTTAAGATGGAGTGCATTTATTACCGAGGGAAATATAAAATCACCTCAAAAGATGCCGGATAACACGAAGAACAAAGATTACATCCACGAACACGTACTGCGTGCAGCAATAAATGGAGCATTCGGTAGCGATTTCGTGGATTTTACGGGTGCTAAAGATGAAGTGAGCTGTGAAACCCGCTCTTATAATCTAAGTCCGGATTGGGATATTGAACATTGTGAAGTGGTAGTTCTGGTACACAAGAACGAACCGGATGCCAAGGAAATTCTCCAGGTCCTTGCGGCTCATTTATGATTCGACAATGTCTTTTTATACTAATTAGTCTGGGTTTTATTACCAGTATCTCCGGTCAAAATTTTCAGGGAGGAGCTTATGCAGGCCTATTAACTAGCCAGGCCAGCAGTGATGGACTCAATGGTTTTGGCTTCTGGGGTGTTCATTTTGGAGCATACACAAATGTTACTCTTGGAGATAATAGCGACATAAAGTTTGAACTAGCTTTTATTCAAAAGGGCGTGAGACAGGTGCCTGAGGAGGATAACAACTTCGTGCAATACAAATTTCGGGCAGGTTACATTGAAATACCAATCTTATACCGCTTTTTTTGGGGTGATCTGTCGTTTGAAATTGGACCCGCCCTGGATATCAATGTCTCTACGTTTGAAGAATCCAATGGATTTGAAACGGTTCCTCCGCCAAATCTCAAGAGGTTTAATCTGGCAGGGATAGTCGGTGTAAACTATCACATGAATGACAGCTGGTATTTAAACTTCAGAACGAATTATTCTATTAGCCCGATAATTGACTCACAAGGCGCACCTGGTACCGGACCAAATATTGTGTTGCAAAATGGAGTTCGATTTGTAGTGCTGAGCACAGGCTTGGTCTATGAATTCTAGACTATTCACCCAGGAATAGCAGGTTTCTTTTTAAGCCGCTAAACTTGGTTCTCTTCACCGCAGATTTACGGAACACTTTCTTAAATACGTCTTCTGTTATTTCCTGCCATTCGCTTTCTGTCCAATCCAGGATTTCCTTCTTAGGTTGAAATCCGGGTTCTGAATTAGGGACGGAGAACCTGTTCCATGGGCACACATCCTGACAAATGTCACAGCCAAAGACCCAATGCTCCATTTTGCCTTTAAACTCTTGTGGAATAGCATCCTTTAATTCAATTGTAAGGTGTGAGATACATTTATTGCTATCTATCACTTCAGGTGCAATTATTGCGTCGGTCGGACAAGCATCCAGACATCGTGTGCAGCTACCACAGTGGTCAGCAACGGGATGATCGGGTTCTAGCTCCAAATCAATGATAAGCTCTCCCAGAAAATAGAACGAGCCTATGCCTTGAGACAAAAGCAAGCTGTGCTTTCCAATCCATCCCAAACCGCTACGTTTAGCCCAAGCACGCTCCATAACCGGTGCTGAATCAACAAAGGCTCTGCCATCAACTTCCCCTATGTTTTCTCTAATGAAGCATAGTAATGACTTTAGTTTATCCTTCATAACAAAGTGATAGTCCTCACCATAAGCGTATTTGGCCAGTCTCGGAGCATCCGGTTCTCGTTGCTGCTCCTTCGGAAAGTAATTCATCAAAACGGATATCACAGATTTTGAACCGGGCACCAATTTGGTAGGATCAAGCCGTTTATCAAAATTACGCTCCATCCATTGCATGCTTCCCTGGTAGCCCTTTGAAAGCCATTGCTCAAGATAATGAGCTTCATCCTCGAGAAACTCCGCTTTGGAGATGCCACAAGCCAGAAAACCAAGATTTTTAGCCTCGGCCTTTATCAGATTTGCGTAGCCTGAATTAGCCATCAAAAAGACCCCCTTGATTGGTAGGCAGCTGGCGCTTCAAGTGACGATAGGCTTTCTCAGTTACCACTCTACCGCGTTGTGTGCGGACGATGAAGCCTTCCTGAATTAAGAATGGTTCATAGACTTCCTCTATGGTACCCGCCGGTTCACCCACGGCAGTAGATATGGTACCAACTCCTACGGGTCCTCCCTTAAATTTATCGATTATGGACAGTAAAATTTTGTTATCCATTTCATCCAATCCATACTCATCCACGTTAAGAGCCTTCAAACCAAAACGTGCAATGTCCAAAGTAATGACCCCATCACCTTTTACCTGGGCAAAATCTCTCATTCTTCTCAGCAAAGCATTCGCAATCCGCGGTGTTCCTCTACTCCTCCTTGCGATTTCGATGGCCGCATCCGTGTGAATAGGAACATCCAGAATATTGGCAGATCGTTCTACAATAGTTGAAAGAAGCTCGGTATTATAATATTGTAAGCGACTATTGATGCCAAAGCGCGCTCTAAGTGGAGAGGTTAAGAGTCCGGAACGAGTAGTGGCACCAATGAGCGTGAAGGCATTCAGGTTTATCTGTACACTTCTGGCATTGGGTCCGGTTTCAATCATTATGTCAATTCGATAATCCTCCATAGCAGAGTAGAGATACTCTTCCACCACCGGACTTAGACGGTGAATCTCATCGATAAATAGAACATCTCGTTCCTCAAGGTTAGTAAGTAGGCCCGCAAGGTCTCCGGGTTTATCTATAACCGGACCTGAAGTGAGTTTTAAGTTTACATCCAGCTCATTGGCCAGGATATGAGCAAGTGTGGTTTTTCCCAATCCTGGTGGGCCGTGCAGGAGCACGTGATCCAGCGCTTCCTCTCGCTGGTTAGCTGCCTGCACAAAGATCTTCAGGTTCTCTAACACAGACTCCTGACCCGCAAAGTCGTCAAAACTGATAGGTCTGAGTTTCTTTTCAATTTCAAGCTCTTCTGGAGAAAAGCTGTCTGCATCGCCACTTACCAATCGATCCATTTGTGTGCTTTGAAACAAAAATAGAGAATCAGGCAGTAAGTAAGGCGGAGGTGGTATGAAGAAAGGACTCTACTTATGAACTCTAATCTGAATGCTGAGGTTGGATGTCAGGGGGCAAATTAAAAAGAGAACCAACAGGCAAGCTTGGAGGCCAATTGTACCGAGGCTATATTAGGATCGCAACCGCTCTCAGTAGCTCATTGCTATGCCGGTACAGGGTCCGCCCGCCGCAATAGCAATGTGTATATGACCCTGGCGAAGCATGGCCATCCCTGGTTAAAGATAGGCGAGTAACATGATGGCTTAATGGCAAATAGTGCCTAAACCCACAAAGACTCAGGCACTTCTCGCCTTTTTTTTTGGTTTATATTATAATTAATTTGAAGATGGGGACAGCGGGTGCTGTCCTCGGGGCGCTGAGGTTCGGGCCGTTCCTCACTCTAAGGTTCTCCATTTCCCCAATCCGGTCAATTTGAGCACCAAGCCAAAACAAAAAACCCCTGCGCCAGGCGCAGGGGTTAAATAAATCTTATTCAAACCTTGGTTAATGTCCCGTCTGCATTTCATCTTCTCCGATGGGCACCGTTTGAGGCACAAAGTCTTCTGCCATACCAGGCTTACTGTAATCATAAGCCCAACGGTGAACCTCAGGAATCTCACCGGGCCAGTTGCCGTGAATATGTTCTACCGGGGTAGTCCATTCCATCGTATTAGAGCGCCAAGGATTCTGGGTTGCTTTCTTACCGCGTACAGCACTATAAAAGAAGTTGAAAATAAACAGAAGTTGTGCCAAGCCTCCAACAATTGCAAACACACTGATTAAAACATTGATATCAGTTAATTCATCGAACATGGGGATGGCAGTATTGGTATAGTACCGTCTCGGTAAACCCGCCATGCCGAGAAAATGCATCGGAAAGAATACCCCGTAGGCACAAATAAACGTGATCCAAAAATGGATATAGCCCAAAGACTTACTCATTCTGCGTGTGAACATCTTAGGGAACCAATGGTAAATACCAGCAAACATTCCAAAGATTGCCGACAAGCCCATTACGATGTGGAAGTGGGCCACGACAAAATAAGTGTCATGAACATTGATATCCAAGGCAGAGTCCCCCAAAATGAGGCCGGTTAACCCACCGGTAATAAAGGTTGAAACCAAGCCTATGGAGAAGAGCATCGCCGGTGTTAACCGTAAATTACCCTTCCACAAGGTGGTGATATAGTTAAAGGCTTTAACCGCTGACGGTATCGCAATTAACAAGGTGGTAAACGTAAATACTGATCCCAGGAAGGGGTTCATCCCCGTTAAAAACATATGGTGACCCCAGACTATGAAGGACAAGAATGCAATAGCTAAAATAGACCCAACCATGGCACGATACCCAAAGATAGGTTTACGTGCATTGGTTGAAATCACTTCAGAGGTAATTCCCAATGCCGGAAGAATAATAATGTAAACCTCGGGGTGCCCAAGGAACCAGAAGAGGTGCTGGAATAAAATCGGACTGCCGCCACTATTCGATAAAACCTCTCCGGCAATCAGGATATCTGAAAGATAAAAACTCGTTCCGAGGCTGCGATCAAATATTAGTAGTAAGGCCGCAGAAAACAGTACGGGGAAGGATAGTACCCCCAGAATAGCAGTTACAAAAAATGCCCAAATGGTCAATGGTAGGCGAGTCATTGACATTCCTTTGGTACGGAGATTTAATACAGTAACGATGTAATTTAAGGCTCCAAGCAAGGATGAAACAATGAACAACGACATACTCACCAACCATAAAGTCATACCCATCCCCGACCCTGGCATAGCCTGAGGTAGGGCACTCAGTGGAGGATATATTGTCCAACCAGCTGAAGCAGGTCCACTCTCTACAAATAGAGAAATAACCATCACTACACTAGACGCAAAGAAGAACCAGTAGGAAAGCATATTCAAAAATCCCGAAGCCATATCTCTGGCACCAATCTGTAGCGGAATTAAAAGATTGGAAAAGGTACCGGATAGGCCTGCGGTTAAAACAAAGAATACCATGATAGTACCATGAATAGTAACCAGAGCCAAATACATGTTTGGATCCATCACCCCGTCAGCACCCCATTTACCAAGGAGCGCTTCAAATATGGGCCATTCTTTGTCTGGCCATGCAAGTTGCAGGCGAAATAATAAGGACATGGCTACACCTATAATTCCCATTATCATCCCCGTAATCAGGAACTGCTTGGAGATCATTTTATGATCCTGGCTAAAGACATACTTATTCCAGAACGTCTCTTTGTGGTGGTGATCGTGATCGTCGTGTGCTACATCTGTCGCCATAATATCAATATCAACGTTATTCTGTAGGTTTTATAATGATTCCGCAAATGACTTCTGTTCAGCTAACCATCTGTCATATTCCTCGGCTGTTTCCACAACCACTTTCATTTGCATATTATAGTGAGCGGAACCACAAATTTTGTTGCATAGGAGGATATAATCAAACTCATGGGGATCGTCTCCATTGTTTGCTCTGATCACATTTATCCTATCCGTTTGATTTTTAATTCTTTCTACCTTCCTCATATCGGCCGTGGTTACGGTGGGTGTAAATCTAAACATGGTCTCCGTACCTGGCACTACATTCATCTGCACTCTAAAGTGAGGTAAGTAAGCAGAGTGAATCACATCTTGACTGCGGAAGTAAAAGATCACCTCCCTATCCACCGGAAGGTGCAATTCACTAGTGATGATGTCATCGAAGGAATTCTCGTCGTCCACATCAAGTCCGAGAACGTTGGTCCCCCCTATCATTCTTACATGGGCATATCCCAATTGATTGTCTTCACCGGCATATCTGGCGGTCCAACCAAATTGTTTGGCATAAATTTCTACTATCAAAGGATCTTCACCATCCTCGGAAGAAGCCATAGATGGCCCCATAATTTCGCTCCAGGTGGCCAGGCCATAGATGATTAAACCGGCCAAAACAATGGCGGGCACAATGGTCCAGATAAACTCCAGACGATTGTTATGCTCCATATAGGTGGCCTTGCGATTCTTCTTACCTCTAAATTGATAGGCAAAGCCAAATAGAAGTGGCTGGGTAATAACAAACGCAACAATTATCAGCCCCATGGATACCATCATCAGGTTATCAATCTTCAAACCATGAATCGATGATGCTTCGGGTAACAACACCCTGCCGTAATCAATCATCATCCAGGCAAAGCTGCCCAGCATGATAAACATCCAAACTAACAGGAGTATCCCCTGAGTTTGATTGTCCTTATCCGTTATTTCGGTTTCTTTCGATGCATCACCTTTGATTGAACTGGTAAGCTCAAAAACCCTTACGGCCTGGGCAATAACAATCACCGCAAGAATGACAATAAGTATGATCAGAAAAGTTTCCATTAGTTCCTTTCTCTAATATTATTATATATGATGATGCGTACTTTCAACGTACATAGGATGGCTCTTTAATTCTAAAGGCTTCCTCGATAATGCACTAAAGACAACAAACATAAACAGTCCGGCAAATCCAAGCAAAGTTCCTATTTGCACCAGACCGAGCGTCCATAGACCACCAACGGTTCCTGGCATTACCATGATAAAAACATCCAGCCAGTGTCCAAATAATATGATAAGTCCCGTTACCAATAGAAAGCCAAAGTTTCTCTTAGCATCTCTGCTCATAAGAACAAGGATAGGGAACAAGAAGTTTAATGCAACCATGGTGAAGAAAATGCCTTTATACTCACCAAAACGCGCCATATAGTAGGTAACTTCTTCTGGAATATTGCTATACCAAATCAACATAAACTGAGAAAACCACAAGTAGGTCCAGAAAACGGAAAAGGCAAACATGAATTTACCCATGTCGTGAATGTGGCTCATATTAACATCCGGCAAATAGCCTTCCTTCTTCAGGTAAACCGTAATCAGAGTGATAGCCGTAAGGGCACTTACAAACATCGTCGCGAAAGTATACCATCCGAAGAGGGTGCTGAACCAATGTGTATCAATACTCATAATCCAATCCCATGCGCTCGTTGAAGAGGTTATGGCAAAGAAGACCAGAAAACCTGCTGAGAGATTTCTCATTTTCTTCCATTGCTTATTGGCGTTTACCGAACCGGAATCCATTTTGACGGCCATGCGGCGAAGTAACCACCCGGCCCCTAGCCAACCAAGCACATATACCACAGAACGCAAAATGAAGAATCCACTATTCAGATAAGCTTGTTTACCTGCAATAATGGCATCATAATGCTCGCTGCCTTCATCCATAATTCCTTCTGCCATCCAGTGCCAAATATGGTTTCCACCAATATGATATATTCCAGTAATTATAATTACAAATAATAACAATACTGGAATCCACAAAAAGCTACTCACCGCTTCCATTACTCTTAAAAGTACCGCGGACCAACCAACCTGAGCTGCATATTGTACCGCTAGAAAGAACAAAGCTCCAAGAGCAATCGCCAGGAAAAAGAAAGTACTCACCATTAGATTTGACCAGGGTAGGTTTTCTTGTTGGTGATGTAATAATTCGGCATCCGGCTGAATATCTTTGGTTTGATGAAAGTGATTATTCTCGGGGATTGCTCTGGATGCTCCAATATGATAATCATGATAAGGTTCCTCCTCAGCATAAACTGAAACATCACCATATTCATGAGAGGCATCGTGATGCCCATCTTCTGCATGAGTCTCTGTAGCATGATGATCGCCATGATCCTCTGCATGATGTTCCCCGCCGCCAAGAAAACTGACCGCAACTGATACAACACCGATCAGCATCAGGATAATCGATAAGGTTTTAAGTCTGCCTTTGAATTCGAACATTACTTGTGCCTATTAATAATTTTACTGTTGATCGTTCATTGCTACTTCACCTTCCACATCTGCTTCAGGTTCTTCCATTTCATCATCACCAACAAGAGACTTTCTTAAATCCATCACGTACATGGCAATCTGCCAGCGCTCATCAGGAGTAAGCTGTGCTGCATGAGATCCCATAACCCCTTTTCCGTAGGTAACTACATGGAAAATACTGCCAAAAGTAATGTCGCGATCTGCGTAGGATGGCACGCCCAGAAACTTTTCGTTCTTCACCAGCACCCCCACACCATCACCTTTGTCTCCGTGACATTGTGTACAGAAAATCTCATATAATTTCGCACCCTCTTCAAGGTTCATAGAATCAGACATGATAGATGCAGGTATTTGCATGTTGGCCTTGGCCATTTCATATCCATCAGGTGTATTTGGGAATTTTTCATAGCTGGCAAAACCGCGCGGTATGGTTCCTGCCGGTGGATGAAGTGCCGATAAGCTATCTGCATTAACCACATCATAAGCCTCAAAAGCTTTGATATGAGGAGTACGATACATGTCTGGCATATATTCATATCCTGGTGACTGCTCGCTGTTACACGCGCTGATCAGCACGCCAAGCAGAAGTATGGGCAAGAATTTCTTTGTGCTATGCATGTACAGGTTCTTGTTTTTCTGAAGCATTGATTTCAATAGCTCCGCTGTTTTGTAATAGTTCAGTTAGCTCGGTACCCCCGTCACCAGAGTACTCAACTTCAACCAAAAACTTGTCATCGGTAGTACGTACGTCAGGATTCATCCTTTTTCTTCCGGGGTAAAGACCGTTACGAACGAAAAATGTCCATACCATAAGGTGTGCGGCAAAGAATACCGTAAGCTCAAACATAATGGGGACGAAGGCAGGCATATTCTCACCCCAGGTAAAGCTGGGCTTCCCACCAATATTATTCGGCCAATCTACGATCATCATGCCGTAGGTCAGACTAATGGCAGTGGCCAGACCTAAACAACCGTAGAGAAAGGCTGCTATAGCAATTCTGGTACGCTTAAGACCCATGGCTGTATCCAGTCCGTGCACAGGAAATGGTGAGTAAACCTCAGCAATTTTATATCCCTTTGCCCGTATGTCTTTGATGCCCTTTAAGAGTACGTCGTCATCGTCGTACAGCGCACTGATGATGTGTTTATTCTCCATGGCCATTTTCGTGATGTTTCTTATAATTCTCACCTGATGACTTCAGTATGGTCTTCAATTCTGCTTGTGCAATAACCGGGAAGGTTCTTGCATACAGAAGGAAAAGCACAAAGAAGAAACCGATGGTGCCAATGAATATTCCAATATCTACAAAAGTAGGGCTGAACATACTCCATGATGAAGGCAGATAATCCCTGTGCAGTGAAGTCACGATAATTACAAAGCGCTCAAACCACATTCCGATGTTAACCACTATCGAAATAATGAAGGTAAAAATGAGACTGCGGCGTAACTTCTTGAACCACATAAATTGTGGACTAACAACATTACAGGTCATCATACTTAAGTAAGCCCACCAATAAGGTCCGGTAGCACGATTTAAAAAGGCATATTGTTCATACTCCACACCGCTATACCAGGCGATAAATAATTCTGTGAGGTAAGCTACACCCACAATGGAGCCGGTGAGCATAATCACAATATTCATCATTTCAATGTGCCCAATAGTAATGTACTGTTCCATGCGGAATACCTTTCGCACTATGATCAGCAGAGTTTGAACCATAGCAAATCCAGAAAAGATGGCGCCGGCAACAAAGTAGGGTGGGAATATGGGGGTGTGCCAACCTGGGATTACCGAAGTGGCAAAGTCCATAGATACAATTGTGTGAACTGAGAGTACCAACGGCGTAGCCAAGCCAGCTAAAACCAGAGATACTTCTTCAAAACGTTGCCAATGCTTGGCCTTTCCGCCCCAGCCAAAACTCAGCACCTTATAGATGTGTTTGGTTACTGGTCTTATCGCTCTATCGCGAATCATCGCAAAATCTGGAATCAGACCTACATACCAGAACACCAGAGATACCGAGAAATAGGTTGATATCGCAAATACGTCCCAGAGCAGGGGAGAATTAAAATTCACCCAAAGGGATCCAAACTGATTGGGAATGGGAAACACAAAATAAGCCAACCAAATACGTCCCATGTGAATGCCGGGGAACAAGGCCGCCTGAATAACAGAAAAGATGGTCATCGCCTCCGCAGAGCGATTGATGGACATCCGCCATTTTTGACGAAAAAGCAGAAGAATAGCTGAGATTAGCGTTCCGGCATGTCCAATACCTACCCACCAAACAAAGTTGGTTATATCCCAAGCCCAACCAACAGTTTTATTAAGACCCCAGGTACCTATACCTACACCAATGGTGTAAAGGATGCAACCCACACCCCAAAGAAAGGCCAGTAGTGCCAGAGAAAATACGATCCACCAGGAGCGGGGAGCCGTAGTCTCAACCGGACGGGCAACATCTACCGTAATGTCGTGGTAGGATTTATCACCCTGGATAAGGGGTTCCCTAATAGGAGCTTCGTAATGCATAGTTCAATTCTAAAATTTTAAGCTCTGTGTTTTACCTTGGTTTGATAGAATACTGAAGGTTGTGTACCTACTTCTTCAAGAAGATGATACATACGTTTATCCTGCTTCAGCTTATAAACCTCACTATCTTTGTCGTTAACATCTCCAAATACTATCGCTCCAGTTGGACAAGCGCTCATACACGCTGTTTGAATCGAGCCGTCTTTTAGCTTTTCACCAGACTTCTTCGCCTCTAATTTTCCTAACTGAATGCGCTGAATACACATGGAACACTTCTCCATAACCCCGCGTGAACGCACGGTTACATCAGGGTTAAGAACCATCCTTCCCAGGTCATCATTCATAGCATAATTCACGTCAAACTGGTCTCTGCTGCCATCGTGGTACTGGAACCAATTAAAGCGACGAACCTTGTAAGGACAGTTGTTAGCACAGTAACGTGTACCAATACACCGATTATAGGCCATGTGATTCAAGCCTTCTGCACTATGTGACGTGGCAATAACCGGACACACCGTTTCGCACGGAGCGTGATTACAATGCTGACACATTACCGGTTGGAAGTGAACTTCAGGATTTTCCCCGGCTTCTTCCATTTTTTCAAACATCTTAATTCCCGACAGGCCTTCTTCCGCCGCCACTTCCTCGTTCATATCTGAACTATAGTAGCGATCAATTCTGAGCCAGTGCATATCGCGATGACGACGAACTTCGTCTTTACCCACCACCGGAACATTGTTTTCGGAATGACAGGCAATTACACAAGCACCGCATCCATTACATAGATTGAGATCTATGGACATATTCCACATATGACCGGTTTCATGGTCAAAGTCATCCCAAAGATTAGTCTTCTCCGTAGAAAGCGGACCTTTAAATGTTTCAAAGGTTATCTCCTGATTCCAACCGGTGCCACTGGCGTTGGATGGAGGATTGTTGAGAAATGAATCCAGACTGGTTTCATTCACAATTTTACGTCCCATCATGGTATGTGCGAGTTGCACCGAGGCAAACCCATGAAGACCATCAGCTTTCTCAATTTCTACTGCCGTGGAATGGCTGCCGTTCATCAGGGCAAAAGCATTCACACCAACATTGTCTGCTGCTTTACCTGCTCCCTGGCGACCCCAACCTACGGCCAGAGCTACCGTCTTGGCTGCCTGTCCGGGTTGAATTAATACCGGTACAGTTACAGACTGGCCATTTGCTTTAATATTGACATAATTGCCGTTGATGGCACCATTTGATTCCGCTTTGTTATCCAGACCCATCTCCATGGCATCAGCCGCAGACATGCACAGGTAGTTGTCCCAACTAATTCGGCTTATCGGATCAGGAAGTTCTAGCAACCAGGGATTGTTCGCCAAAGTACCCACACCCATGCTGGTCATTTGATAGAACATCAATTCATAGCCAGTACCGTTATTACCAGATACTTTCTGCGCCGCGGCCCTTAGGTTAACCGCAGTTGAGCCATTCTCCTCAGTAGCAGCATCATCTGCAGATTCTGCTTCTTCCATGTTCATTTCAGATGACATTTGGTACACCCCGTCATGGACAACGGTATTCCAATCACCACCATTCGCAGACCAGTTGGATTTCAGATAATCATGATAACTGCCATCCATACCCGCCCAAGCCATGAGACAATCTTCAAATTGTCGCGTGTTAAACAAGGGGCGAATACAGGGTTGCTGGAGGCTGAAATGACCTTTAACAGGTTCAGCATCTCCCCAGCTCTCCAAATAATTGTGCTCTGCACAGATAAACTTCGCGTATTTGGCCGTTTCATCGGCTTTCTGAGAACAATAAACTACTGCTGGCACTTTTTCCATGGCTGCAGCAAGTTCTTCGTTACCGGCCATCAAATAGCCAGGATTAAGATTATGGATGAGTAATACGCCAACCTGTCCTGATTTCATATCAGATAAGAGTTGGGCAAAAGCCTTGTCATCGCCTTGACGCAAATTGGATGGCCGGTCTGAACGCATGGTGGTGCCATCATTTCCCAGGGTCTGATTGATGGCCATACAAATAGTTTCCAGGTTCTCATCATTGCCCCCGCAAAGCACCAATCCATTCTTACCAGCCTTTCTTAGCTCTGAAGCCACCATGCTAATCTGCTTATCCATACCGGAAATGGCGCCGGGTAGTGAATTTCCTGATAACTCATTGTATAGAGCAATCATTGCTGGTCCGACTTGAGAAGGAGCCAACTTATAGCGCTTGTCAGCTGCAGCACCGGTGTTTGTCAGGGTAGTTTCAAATTGAAAATGGCGAGACATATCCTTTCCAGGCTTGCGTCTACTCGCGTAATCTCCAGCTAGATTCTGACCCAAATAATCGGCCAGAAAATCAATGTTAAAACCAACCACTACATCGGTTTTGGTCAAATCCAATGAAGGAATTGATCTTTTGCCGGTTGATGCCTGCCAGGCGTCTAGTTTTCCCGAATAAGAAAAGGCATCTTTAGTTACGTGACGGAAATTGGTGTAAGCACTACCAAAGCCCGAGATTAATTTTTTAGTGGTAGGGCTTATTATCGTAGAGGATAATACCACTACTTGTTTTCCCGCAGCTTCTGCTGCAGTCAAAGCTTTCTTTACACCACTATCCAAACTCTGCCAGTCGCTGCTTACGCCATCAATCACCGGAGCCTGTAATCTTGTAGAATCATACAAATTCAGAACTGAGGCCTGAATTCGAGCATTGGCCGCAGAGTTAACCTTGGCCATTTTATTAGGTTCAACTTTGATGGGACGACCTTCTCTGGTTTTAATTAATACCGAAGCATAATCATTACCGTCAAAGTAAGAAGTTGCGTAATAGTTAGCGATGCCTGGAATTAGTTCTTCCGGTGCATTTACATATGGAATAGACTTAGTTACTGGCGCCTCACACGAAGCAAGAGTTGCAGCTGCCGTTGAAAAGCCTACGTACTTAAGAAAGTCACGACGCGAAGTATTGGAATTTTCCAGAGCTTCTTCATTGCCCAGAAAGTCTGCACTTGGCAAATCCTCGGCAAATTCATTTGCGCGCATTTTTTGAGCTACCTCTGTTTCGGCAAGCTCTTCAAAGCCTTTCCAGAATTTTTTCTCTTGAGACATATAATCAGGGAAAGTTTTTCGATTAATAGTGGCACTTACCGCATTCCAAACCACCAATCATTTCGACGGTAATATTGGCATCCTCTCCATACTTTTCTTTCAACTTCTCATGCATATTTGCATAATACTCATTAGACTCTACCTGCACCTCTGTTTCACGATGACAGTTGATGCACCAGCCCATGGTTAAGGGAGAATACTGATATACTTCTTCCATTTCTTCAATGGGACCATGACAAGTTTGACACTCCACCTGTCCGGCAGTAACATGCTGAGCATGATTAAAGTACGCCAAGTCTGGCAGGTTGTGAATCCTCACCCATTTGATGGGCTTGGTTTCGTAGTTTTCTATATAAGCATATGTTTCCGGATCCCAACCCACGGCATCGTAGATTTTGGCAATCTCTTCCGTTCCATATTTAGGACCTTCCTGAACTTGCATATGGCAATTCATACAAACGCTGGCAGATGGAATGTTGGAGTGTTTTCCTTTGCGAGCTCCGTAGTGACAGTAATTACAATCGATCTGATTCTCACCGGCGTGAAGGGCATGCGAAAACTTTATGGGTTGTGCAGGCTGATAATCTTCAGACACCGCTACCACCATTAATCCGGCATAAACTTGTTGCAAGAGTACGACGGAAACCAGTATGGTTAATAAGGTGATGATTCGAGGATTCTTCAAAGCCGTGCGGGTGATCGCATTGGCATCTTCAAGTATGTTGGTGGTATCCTGATCCTGAATTTGCTTAAGCGTATTCTTAACTCTTACCAGGAGTATCACCAGCAGCAAAAGAATGGCAGAAAGCACAATCAGCAGAGCAGTATTATCGCCTTTTACCTGGTCGGAAACCGCTACCGCTCCTCCGGTCTCAGCTACATCAGTAGGAGCAGGCTTGCCCCCTTCCTGAGTATATTTAAGAATATCATCTATATCTTGATCAGACAGACCAGGAAAAGCAGTCATCAAAGAGCCATTATACTCTTCAAAAATTGCGATAGCGTCTTTGTCTCCAGACTCACGAAGAGCCTGGTTGTCTTTTATCCAGGCGTGAAGCCAATCCATTTCTCTACGCTCGGTTACATCTCCAAGGGCAGGGCCAATAGCCTTCTTATCTAATTTATGGCAAGCAGCACAGTTCGCATTGAACAAGGACTTGCCATTTGCGGCGTCACCCTCAATTTCAACCTGGCCAAAGGCACTAGAGGTCACTACAAAAAATAATAGGAGTGCTGAACGCGAAACCAGGACAGTTAATCGTTTTCTCATGTGAAATAGCATATAAAGCCAATCGATCTTCGCGGGCAAATTTAAAACATTAAGCTATTCTGCCATCGCCCGCCATGACTGGCAATCAATTTAAAACCGTTCTAAATAAATTTAGAGGATAAGTCTAGCACCTTTGCAAAGTCAGAGATTAACTCAAACTAGTTAAAATTGAGAAAGATACTTCACATTTCAGCAGCAATAATTGTGACCATAGCGAGTGCGGATCTGCATGCGCAAATCAATGATTCTTTACCAAATGGACAGCTTGAAATAGTGTCTGAAGATGGTATTGAGGACCTACGGCAGCGATATTTAAAGATGAAAATGGCTTCTAATGAATTTCCTGGCTATCGGGTACAAATTTATAATGGACGAAAGGCGGAACTTCTCAAACGAAAGGCTCAGTTTCTATCCACCTTTCCAGATGCTCAGGCATATACCGTATATGACGCTCCTGAATACAAACTGCAAATAGGCGATTTCCGCACCAGGCTGGAAGCCGAGAAATTTCTCAAAACCGTGGTAAAAAATTACGGCAGCGGTTTTGTGGTAAGGTCCATGATTAAACCCCCGAGCATTAAACAAGCCCAATAGGTGGTATGGATAATTCTTAAGAACTTAGAGTTTTCTTCACCTCTACCTGCTCAAACCCTTCTATTTGGTCACCTATCTTAAGGTCATTAAAGTTCTCGATGTTAAGACCACATTCATAACCTTTAGACACCTCTTTAACATCATCCTTAAAGCGTTTGAGCGATCCCAATTTTCCAGTATAAACTACCACACCGTCACGGATTAGACGAACATTTGTGTTTCTGGTAATTGTTCCATCCAACACATAGCATCCAGCAATGGTTCCAACCTTAGAAATTTTAAACGTTTCTCTGATTTCCAGGTTACAGGTAATTTTCTCCTTGAAGTCAGGCGAAAGCATTCCCTCCATGGCATCCTTAATCTCATTAATCGCATCGTAGATAATGGAGTAAAGTCTCACATCCACCTGTTCCTTTTCTGCCAACTTTCGTGCATTGGCGGAAGGGCGAACCTGAAAGCCTACAATGATTGCATCTGATGCCGTAGCCAGGAGAATATCCGATTCACTAATCTGACCAACCGCCTTATGAATGATATTCACTTGAATTTCGTCGGTGCTCAATTTCTGGAGTGAATCAGAAAGCGCCTCAACCGAACCATCCACATCACCTTTCACAATGACATTCAACTCCTGGAAGTCTCCAATGGCCAATCGACGACCAATTTCTTCGAGGGTTAAGTTCTTCTGACTTCTGGCACTTTGCTCTCGTTGCAGTTGCGTACGCTTAGCCGCAATAGCTTTCGCCTCGCGTTCATCGTTCATAACTACAAACTTATCGCCCGCCTGAGGAGCTCCATCCAAACCAAGGATGTTCACCGGGTGTGATGGTCCGGTTTCCTCCAAACGGTGACCTCGTTCATCAAGCATAGCTCTGACCTTGCCACTATACTGACCGGCCAGTACATAATCACCAATACGAAGGGTACCGTTCTGTACCAGGATGGTAGTCACATAACCACGTCCTTTATCCAGCAAGGCCTCCACCACGGTTCCGCTGGCAGCGCGATCCGGATTTGCTTTTAGGTCCAGGAGCTCTGCCTCCAGAAGGACTTTCTCGAGCAGCTCTTCCACGCCTTGCCCGGTTTTTGCGGAGATATCCTGCGACTGCACTTTACCCCCCCAATCCTCAACCAGGAGGTTCATTCCGGCGAGGGTTTCTTTAATTTTTTCCGGGTTTGCCGTTGGTCTGTCCACCTTGTTTATGGCGAACACAATAGGTACACCAGCCGCTTGCGCGTGACTAATTGCTTCCTTGGTTTGAGGCATCACATCATCATCAGCAGCTACCACAATAATGGCAACATCGGTAACCTTGGCTCCTCTGGCACGCATAGCGGTAAAAGCCTCGTGTCCGGGAGTATCCAGGAAGGTGATGTTCTGATCATCTTTGACCGCAACAGAATATGCGCCGATGTGCTGAGTAATACCACCAGATTCGCCCGCAATAACGTTGGCTTTCCGAACATAGTCCAACAATGATGTCTTTCCATGATCAACATGACCCATTACCGTAACTATCGGTGCACGAGCTTTAAGATCCTCTTCGTCATCTACGTCTTCTTCAATGGCTTCCGTCACGTCCGCACTGACAAACTCGACCGTGTAACCAAATTCTTCTGCAACAATCTGAAGCGTTTCCCCATCCAGACGCTGGTTCATAGTTACCATCAATCCCAGGGACATACAGGCAGAAATAATCTCCGTAACGCCTACGTCCATCATATTCGCCAGCTCACTAGCGGTAACAAATTCAGTAACCTGGATGGTTTTATCCTGTTCCTCGAGGCGCTGCTCTTCAAGCTCAGCCTGCTCTCTACGTTCCTGACGTTTTTCCCGACGTAGTTTGGAAGACTTGGATTTTTTGCTGCCGGTAAGCTTTTCTAAAGTCTCTTTAATTTGCTTTTGTACTTCCTCTTCGGTAAGTTCTCTTTTCGGTTCAGATTTCTTACCTCCTCTTCGTCTACCTCTGTTTCCATCACCTGAATCAACCGCTCCGGTGCGAATGCGTTTACGCTTAGGTTTAGACTTCGATTTATCCTCTACACTGCTCGCAACCTTCGTCTTTTTAGGCTTGTTGAATTTAGAAAGGTCAATTTTGTCACCGGTGAATTTAGGACCTTCTAATTTGGTGTATTGCGTTTTATGAGTGCCTTCGTCTCCCTCAACTTTTCCTTCCTCCTCTTCTTTCACCTCCTCTGCTGAAGCCTCAACCTCCGGTATTTCAGGTTCCGGTGTTGGCACTTCCACTTGTTCTGCTTCTGCCTCAGCTTTTTCCTCAGCTACTTCTTCCTTAGCCTCCACCGCCGGAGCTTCTTCAGCCTCAGCTGGTTCTTCAACTTTATCTTTGGCTTCCGTGGTTTCGATGGCCGAATCTTCCTGATCTTCCTTGGATTCAGGTTCTACCGCAGCGACAGGCTCTTCAGGCTTTTCTTCAACCGGTTCCTCTTCTTTGACCTTCGGTTTATCAAGATCAATCTTACCCACCATCTTGGGACCTGAGACACTGGATTTTGCCTTAATGACTTCCGTATCCCTTTTATCTTCGGCTTCTGCCCTTAGAAGTTCTTTCTCTTCCTTCTTTTGCAGACTGACCTTTTCAGACTCTTCTTTTCGGGCCATATCTGGTGCAAACTTCTCGTAAGCCATCTGTATGAAGTCCTGCTCAATCTTTGTATTGGGACGTAGCTTTCCTTCCAGACCTTTTTCTTCAAGAAATTCGATCAGGGTATTTACACCAGTATTACACTCTTTTGCAAGCTGACTAAGTCTTAGAGACTTTCCTGCCATATAACTAACTCTCTTTTATTCTTCAAATTCAGACCTAAGGATCCTTCGCACTTCGTCGATGGTTTCCTGCTCAAGGTCCGTGCGACTTACCAAATCTTCGGTAGTAAGTTCCAGCACGCTTTTGGCTGTATCACAACCTTTATTCTTAAGTTCCTCGATGATCCAACCTTCAATTTCATCGGCAAACTCTGTCAATTCAACATCTTCATCCTCTTCCACATCACGATAAACATCAATCTCATAGCCCGTTAACTGTCCAGCTAGTTTGATGTTCAAGCCTCTTTTTCCAATTGCCAGTGAAACCTGGTCAGGCTTCAAAAATACATCTACCTTAGAATTTTCATCATCAATATTCATGGTAGTGATCTTGGCCGGGCTTAGGGCACGTTGAATATAGAGCTGAGTATTATTGGTGTAATTAATGACATCAATATTCTCGTTTCCAAGTTCGCGCACTATACTGTGAATGCGACTTCCCTTCATCCCCACACAAGCTCCGACTGGATCAATACGATCATCGTAGGACTCCACTGCAACTTTTGCCTTATCACCAGGTTCACGCACTACGTTTTTAACAATAATAAGACCGTCAAAAACCTCAGGAATTTCCTGCTCAAAGAGCTTCTCAAGAAATTTAGGACTGGTGCGCGACAGGATGATTACCGGTTTTGTTCCGCGTAAATCCACCATACTAACTACAGCACGCACGGTATCGCCCTTGCGGAAATAATCGCTGTGTATTTGCTGGTCCTTCGGCAGCACTAATTCGTTCTGATCATCATCGTAAATTATCACTGCCCGAGGACGAACATGATGTACTTCTCCGGCAATAATCTCGCCTTCGAGATCCTTATACTTTTTATAAATAATGGCATTATCGTGCTCCTGAACCTTTTGCACCAGATTTTGGCGAAAGGCCAAAATAAACCTACGCCCCTGATCTATCAACTTCAATTCTTCCGATACTTCTTCTCCTACTTCAAAATCGGGTTCAATCTTTAAGGCTTCCTTTAATTCAATCTCGGTGTTCTCATCCTCTACCTCACCGTCGGCCACAATAATTCTATTTCTCCAAATTTCAAGATCCCCTTTATCGGGATTTACAATGATGTCAAAGTTCTCATCATCGCCGTACTTTTTCTTTAATTGATTTCGTAGAGCATCTTCCAATATTGCCATGAGGGTAACACGGTCAATATTCTTCTCTTCTTTAAACTCCGAAAAACTCTCAATTATAGCCTGATTCTCCATTATTAAGCCAATTAAAATCTGACTTCCAGTTTAGTCTGTTGTATATCCTTTATTTCTATCTCCTTACTCACCTCTATGGTGCGCTTTCCTTTGCCTTTTTCCTTTGGCACACGCTCCTTCCAGGTAAGAACGATTTTGCCTTCATCGGCAGAAATCATATCCCCTTTTATTTCTGATCCATCCTTGAGATTAACTTTTACTACACGACCCACATTAGCTGGATACTGCTCCCAAACCTTAAAGGGAGTGCCTACACCGGGTGAAGCTACTTCTAGAGAATAATCTTCTTCATCTCGGTCAAACTCGCTTTCTATAAGTCGACTTACCTTAGTTAAAGTACTGAGGTTAATCCCACCTGAACGGTCAATTTCAATTCTGATTTTAGCATCAGAATCAACCTGCATATCTACAAGAAAAGCCTCCTCCTGGCTAAGTGCCTCAGAAACAAGCTCTCCTAATTTTTCCTGATCAATCATTAAGGGGTAATAAAAGAGGGGACACCCGTCCCCTCTTAAATACGGCGCAAATATACAATATAATATTAATGAACCTAAGCCTGATCCTTACCCAGCAATAGCCGTATAAACTCTGCTACACCCTGTCCTGCAGGTTTCTGAATATGGTGGAAATTTAAGCCCGTTGAGACCTCAGGACTACCCGGGTCAATCAAGATTACAGGTGTACCAGGGGAGCCTGCGTGTACCAGTCCAGCAGCCGGATACACGGATAAGGAGGAACCAATCACCAGCAGCAAATCTGCCTTGTTCACAATTTTCTCTGCCTTAGGCATCATGGGCACTGGTTCACCAAACCAAACAACATGAGGCCTCAACTGAAAGCCATCTTCACAAAGGTCACCCATATTCAACTCACAACCTTCGATGTCATAAATTCTGGCCTCATTTCCCGTACTGCGTGCTTTCATGAGTTCCCCATGAAGGTGCAGGACCTCAGAAGAACCTGCTCTTTCATGCAAATCATCAACATTTTGAGTCACAATGGAAATTTCAAAATACGCCTCAAGCTCGGCCAATGCCTCATGAGCAGTATTGGGTTTAACTTCAAGCAATTGTTTTCTGCGTTCATTATAAAACCTTAGCACCAAATCAGGGTCTCTTTGCCACGCTTCGGGAGTGGCTACTTCATAAATGCTATACTCTTCCCACAGCCCACCATTATCTCTGAAAGTGCGCAATCCGCTTTCCGCACTCATACCTGCTCCACTTAGCACAACAATTCTCTCTATGGAATTAAATTGTCCCTTTTTGGGAAATATGTCAGAAAGGGACTTCAAGAATGGCATGGTTTTTTTCACGATTGTTAATTTCTAATTGGCTAATCTTTAAATATCTATTCTATCAGGTCGTTTAATTAAGTTTATATTTGGTTCGCTAATTGTGAGATAATTCGAACACACCACGAGCTAGATGAGCGATAAAGTAAAGATACTCATAGTAGATGACGAGCCCTTAATCCGTGACGCACTGGCATTTAAGCTGACCAAAGAAGGCTATATTGTTGAGACTGCGGAGGATGGGGAAAAGGCCATTGAAAAAATTGATAGCGAGAAGTTCGATATCGTTATTTCGGACGTAATGATGCCTTTTATCAGTGGATTTGAACTCCTAAAGATACTTAAGGAAAGAGGTTCTCAGGCACCAGTCCTCTTATTAACCTCCCTTAATTCTGAAAATGCGGTGCTAAAAGCATTTGAATTGGGAGCAGATGACTATATGACCAAACCCTTTAGCCCTAAAGAGCTCTCTTCAAGAATTAAGAAATTGTTGAAGAAAGGAGACTCCTAAACTAGAAATAGACCAACCAGGCTTCTGGGAAATCAGATTTTATCAGTCCAAATTCTACCTGTGCATCGCTGAGTTCGGGAAAACTGGCTTGTACTACACGGTAAGTGTTCAATCTTTCGACATAAAGCACGTCTGCGTCTTCAATAGCATGTCTGCTTATAAATCTTTGTGCCAACTGCTGGCTGGGCATACTACTCACTACCACACGCCATTGCTTTGTATTTGATACCTGAGGTGATGATTCTGCACTACTGGAAGGATCATCGATCTGAGCCAGGCTGTCTTCCAGAACCATTGCCGTACTATCTAACAAATCGCCAGCAATGGCAGAATCGCTTAGCGCTGAGAGCGAATCGGCAGTGACCTCAGCTTCGTGAGGTTTATCCTTGCTCCAAGGAAATTTTACACCATCCTTGCATCCGGCAACAGCCAGGAAGATTACTGGCATTATCAAAAAAAGTGCTCTTTTTTGCCCCATTATCCCTGATATTATGGAGGATGCAAGTTAAGTTTTTTCACAGCTTTGCCTGTGTACTTCATAAATCTTGCCGGTGATTGGAATGGGACGGTGCGAGTAGCATATCTGATTGGCAAAATATTAGACTATGCTTTAACGAGACTTTGGCAATTCTCAGGTATAAAATTTTATACTTTAGCCCTCAAAATCTGCTTCTTGAGCAAGTTTGTAGACAAATATACCCGCCGAAGACTTCGGTCATCATATCTATCAGTGATTGTGAGTATATCGCTGGTGCTTTTTGTATTAGGAATATTCGGCATTCTTCTACTCAATGCCGGAAATATTGCCAGGGGGGTGAGGGAAAACTTTGCCATTACTTTACTGCTAGACGACTCAGCTCCTGAAATGGAGGTCCGTCAATTCCAGAAGAAACTTGAGTTTGCTCCCTATGTAAAAAGCACCGAATATGTATCTAAGGAAGAAGCAGCAGAAGCTTTGAAGAAAGAATTAGACGAAGAATTTGTTGAGTTTCTTGGTTATAATCCCCTCCTAAATAGTATTGACATTCGATTGAAAGCTGAGTTTGTAAATGAACAAAAGCTCGTTGAACTGGAAGAAGAGTTTTTGGCCGAAAGCTTTATCCAGGAGGTTGTATATGATAAACCGCTGATTCAGCTCATGAATGAGAATATTGAAAGAATTAGTTTGTTTTTACTAGCCGGAAGTATTTTGCTTGCATTAATTGCGATTGGCCTCATTAACAGTTCTATTCGATTAAGTATATATTCAAGGCGCTTTATCATAAAAACCATGCAGCTGGTTGGAGCTACAAAGACCTTTATACGGATGCCATTTATTTGGAGAAGTTTTCGTCATGGCTTGTACGGAGCCATAATTGCCAGTATGCTTTTAGCGGTTTTGATTTATTACTTAGGTCAAAAAATTCCCGGTGCTGGTGAATTACAAAGCACGGTAGATTTGGCCATATTATTCGGGGGGATATTTCTGGCTGGAATACTAATTTCTTTATCCTGTACCTTCTTTGCACTTAGCAAGTATCTAAAATTAACTACGGATCAGCTATATTTTTAAACCATGGAAAAACAAGGCTTCATATTTAATCGCAAGAATTATATTCTAATGCTCTCAGGAATCATCCTTATCATTATAGGATATATCCTCATGGCTGGAGGAGGAAGTAGTGATCCTGAAGTCTTTAACCCTGAGATTTTTTCTGCTAGAAGAATAATTGTTGCGCCAATCATTATCTTAGCCGGACTCCTGATCGAAGTTTATGCGATCATGACAACTGGAAACTCTCAAAACAATGGGTAGACTGGAAGCACTTTTCCTGGGTATAATTCAGGGACTGACAGAATTCCTCCCGGTGAGCAGTAGTGGCCACCTGGAACTCGCAAAGGCAATTTTTGGCGACGATAGTTTGCCGGAAGAGAGCCTTCTCTTCACCGTGGTAGTTCACTTCGGAACTGCTCTGGCCACGATTATCATTTTTCGAAAAGAGATCGGTGATATTTTTAGAGGCCTTTTTAGATTTAAAAATAAT
Organism: Owenweeksia sp.; assembly: GCA_965229445.1. Taxonomy (GTDB): domain Bacteria; phylum Bacteroidota; class Bacteroidia; order Flavobacteriales; family Schleiferiaceae; genus Owenweeksia. Next base: position 407,523 of record OZ245876.1, on the reverse strand, counting down.
GAGGAGTTTCACTACAGCCTGAATATTATCATCTCGATGATTCCAGCAGCCGCAGTGGGTCTTGTGTTTGAGGATCTTATTGAAAGCTTCTTCGGTGGACAGGTTTTATTGGTGGGTTCTATGCTTATTGTTACCGGTTTACTGCTGATTTTTGCCAACAATGCTCGTTCCGGTGAAAAAAAGGTAAACTGGTCTAGGGCCATCATTATCGGCATTGCACAAGCAATAGCAATTCTGCCTGGCATCAGCCGCAGTGGAGCTACCATATCTACCAGCTTGCTGCTAGGTATGGATAAAACACGAGCCGCAAGATTCTCTTTCCTTATGGTGGTACCCCTGATTTTCGGTAAAATTGCCAAGGATGTGATGGACGGTGCATTTGCCGTAGATTATATTCAGCCGATGCACCTAATGCTTGGATTCGGCGGAGCATTTTTCACCGGCTTATGGGCTTGCTCCTGGATGCTAGATATAGTTCGGCGCTCCAGTCTCAACTACTTTGCCCTTTATTGCTTCATAGTGGGTATTCTGGCAATCTTCTCCACCTTTGCGTTCAAGTGGCAAATTGAAGTCTGAAGACTTCCTATCCGGTCAGGTTCTCTTAATTGATAAAGAACTCAATTGGACTTCTTTTGACGTGGTCAACAAACTGCGTTATGCTATACGACGCCATTATTCAATTAATAAAATCAAGGTTGGTCATGCGGGTACCTTAGACCCCCTGGCTACGGGCTTATTGATTATTTGCACCGGAAAGTTCACCAAGAGGATTCCTGAATTCATGGGTCTTGATAAGGAATACACCGGCATTATCCGGTTGGGTAGCACTACTCCCACTTATGATCTCGAATCAGAAATAGATCAACACTTTGCCACCGATCATATTACTGATCAGTTGATCACTGAAACCCTTTTAAAGTTTAAAGGAGAAATACTACAGAAGCCGCCCATATACTCTGCCATAAAAAAAGCCGGACAGCGGGCGTATGAACTGGCGCGAAGGGGCGAGCAGGTAGAGATGCAGGCACGTACAGTCAATATCAACAACTTCGAAGTAAAACGTACGCAAAATGACTTGCACTTTAAAGTGCACTGTAACAAGGGCACATACATCCGTAGTTTGGCCCATGACTTGGGCAGAGCATTGAAGTCTGGAGCTCATTTGGCAGAGTTAAGAAGAACTGCCATTGGTGAGTTTAAGGTTAGCGATGCCTCAGGAATTCATGAATTCATCACCAATCTTGAAACAAGTCATCAAGCTTAGGATGTGTACTTGCTATTCCAAAGATTGGCATTAAAGTTCTTCACTCTGCTAAAACCATAAAGTAGGGACATCCCCGAAAAGGCAATGAAAAGGTAAATGAAAAAAATAACCCTGAGACCTATCGAAGTTTCATCATAGGGCCCCATGATCACCGAATTGGGCACTAGCATGACCACTAAAAAGGCCAGTAGTGCCAGCGATAGCAGGAGGCTTTCAAAGTTTCTGAAAGGAAAAACCAATATTCTTCGGAACGGACTTAAATCTTTACCCCATTTATGGACCAGTAAGAAATGCGTTTCGGACAGGGGAATAAACAACAAGGGATCTCTATCTTTCTCTTGTAATTTAAACATGGCCGCAGGAGCGAGTATCTTATAATTCTTGATTTCCCGACTTTGATTTCGTTGCAGCGCACGAATTTTTCGGATGGCTTCAAACGGAATCTCTCCCCTGAAATGTTCCGCATCCAAGAAGCGTAGGCGGTAATCCGTACAAATGGCTTTAATAGAATCCAAGTGGTAAATATGCTCCGGATGGAGATTTGCCCGGTTCAGCAGTTCAACACCGTGGTTCTTGCCGAAAATATTCTGAAGCACCAGATCATCTTCCGCGTCATCTTCAATCAAAAGCCTTTTAAATCTGGTTAAAATCACATCAGATTCTTCATTGGCATTTTTTCTATGTTTATCCAAGGCTTTTATCAAGTCCATATTTCGTGCATCAAAAAGTGAAAAACTCCGCTTAACCCTCTAAATTAGGTATTATGTGTGGAATTTATAATTGCCATTATCTATTATATGATTGATGAATATTGAAGATTTTCGAGATTTCGCCCTGTCTTTTCCAGGCACTAGTGAAGGCTTTCCTTTTGGTGAAACGGCCCTGGTTTTTAAAGTGATGGGTAAGATGTTCGCCCTGGCTGCCATGGATAGTTCACCCTTGAGAGTAAATTTGAAATGCGATCCTGAGAAGGCTCTGGATCTGCGTGAACGTTATGATGCCGTGATACCCGGTTACCATATGAGCAAGAAACATTGGAATACCGTAATTTTTAACGGAGAAGTTGATGACCACCAGTTGCGTGATTGGATTAAGGAGAGCTACCTGCTGGTGGTGAATACTTTACCGGCCAAACTTAGGAGGGCGCTTGGGGATGAGAATGGATTGATAGATTGACCGATTTAATAAGTTTAGATTGAGTCTTTAATCTTGAATCTTTGTACCAAGTGTATTTCTGCTTGGGTTGATCAGATTATTGGGGTTTATACCTCATCACAATCTCCTATCCTCACATCGCCAGCATCCTTATGCTAAGGTGTTAAACACGCAAGGATTACCCATATTTGCACTTAAATCAATCCTATCCCAATGAGACCGGTTTTAAAATACTTTTTGCAGGGACTGGTATCCGTAGTTCCCATCACGGTTACACTGTACCTGATCTATAAAACTTTCGTGATTATTGATAATTTGATTCCTGTCAATATCCCCGGGCTTGGATTATTAATTATTCTATCCGGTATTACGATTATAGGGATGGCCGTTAATCACCTCGTTTCGGACTCCCTCTTGAAAACTTTTGAGCGATACATCCGCAAGGCACCCCTGGTTAGTCTTATCTATACCGCGGTAAAAGACCTGACCCAGGCATTTGTAGGAAAAAAGAAAAGCTTTAGTAGGCCAGTCATGGTAAGATTAAGCGAGCATTCCGAAATACGTAGATTGGGATTCATCACCAATGATAATTTTGAAAATCTCAGTAAAGAATGTGATTATCTGAGTGTATATCTCCCTCATTCTTATAATATATCAGGAAACCTGTATTTGGTGCCGAGGAGTTATATACAGCCCATTGAAACCAATGCTTCTGAGTTTATGAAATATACCGTGAGTGCCGGTGTAACTGAGCTTTCAGAATTCACTATTTTGCCACATCTTAAGGATTAATTATGAGAATATTACCAGCCCTCCTTATCAGCCTAATTCTAAGTCAACTTAATGCTGCACCTGGGGACACCACCTGGATAAATGTACACCATGAAACACAGATGACTTGGTACAAGCGGTATTCTGAAAAAGCACTAATGCCTGACGGCAATACTTCTTATCACAAAATAATCATGTACTACCGCATGGGTTGTGCAACCGGAGGTTGTAGTGATTGGGATTACACTACTCGAGTGTCATTGCTTCATCCAACTGGGCAATTAGATTCAAATGTTGCCTCAATAGATACCATTTCCACTAACCCATTGGTAATTGATACCACCTGGAATGTATTTGAAGTAAAGGAGCCCTATGAGTTGGCCAGAGTAATCACTCCTTACGGCGGATCTTTACCGAATGACTGGGAGCATGATTTTGTTTATGACCTCACGGATTACTATCAACTGTTAAAAGACTCCGTTGAAATTGAAGTCTTTTATCAAGGGTGGAGCGCTGGCTTTAGTGCCACTATCGACTTTGCTTTTATCGAGGGTCCGCGGCCTCGTGAGGTTTACAGTATTGACAATGTTTATATGGGAAGCGGCAATTATCTCACGAGTGCTGGGTTTGAAAGCACCCATCTGCCACCGCGGAATATTTCCATTGATCCGGCTACTCAAAACCTGGATCTAAAGGTAAATTTCTCCGGTCACGGATTTGTCAACAGCTTAAATTGTGCTGAATTTTGCGAGAAAGACTACTACGTAAATGTTGGTGGCCAGCAGGTGGCTCAGCAAGCTATATGGCGCGAGGACTGCGGTCTCAATCCCATTTGGCCTCAAGCCGGAACATGGTTATACGATCGTGCTAATTGGTGCCCGGGAGACAAATCATTATTTAGACATCACGATTTGAGCTCTTATCTGTCTGGGAACACGCTAGATTTAGATATTGACATCGAGCCATATTCTTACACCGTTCCTCCCAACCAAACTCCGGCAGGCTACAACTACTCTATTCAACTCATTCAATACAGTACCAATCATCAAAATGATGTGGCTCTAGACCGGATAATTTCACCAAGCGCAGAAGATGAATCTGCCCGAATGAACCCCGTTTGTGGTCATGCCATGGTAAGGATCCAAAATCGTGGTGGCCAAAATTTAACTTCCTGTATTATTACCTATGGTATTAAAGGTCAGGCTACGAACACTTATAATTGGACAGGAGATCTTAAACATATGGAGACGGAGGATGTTTGGCTTCCCTTTGGCAGCGACCCGAGCGAATGGTTTCCCGCGGGAGGCAATCAATACTTTGAGGCTTACGCCGGATCTCCCAATGGCTTAGCAGATGAAAATGGACTCAATGGTTTTGCGCTCACCCCTTTCGAAGCCGCGCCTGCTTATCCGGGAATGATGACATTCTACCTCAAAACTAACTCTGCCGCCAGTGAAACTCACTGGACCCTTAAAGATGTTAATGACAGTATATGGTATGCCGGAGACAATCTGGCCAACAATACAGTTTACAACAACTCCTTCGACCTTGCTCCGGGATGCTATACCCTCAGCATCAAAGATCGCGATAAAGATGGGTTAAGCTTTTTCAATAATAGTGATGGAAATGGTATTATCCGACTCATTGGCGCTCCGGGAACGAACTTCTTTAAGAATCTTCAGGCCAACTTTGGCACTGAACTTCGTGAAGAATTTACGGTTGGCTACACCATCGGTACAGGAGAAAAAACAGAATTATCAGAATTACAATTTGACATCTTTCCCAATCCTGCAACGGATGAGATAGTCATAAATTTACCCCTGGAAATTGAATCCAAAGTACACCTTAGAGCAACAGATTTATCCGGGAAGACATTGATAAGCAAAGTTTTAATAGACAGTTCTGAAGGATTCCCCACGCTCGATGTTTCAAACTTAACACCCGGTCACTACCTAATTGAGATTGAAGCTGGAGGAATGAAGGCGGTTCGACAATTGGTTATTCAGTAGCACGCTTGTTATCACCGAGGCCAAACAATAAACCATTCACTATTGAAAGAACCAAACTGAAGAGAAGCGCCCACCAGAAACTGGCCACAGTAAAGCCTGTTATCAGAGAATCCGCAGCCATAATAATGATGGCGTTGATCACAAATAGAAACAAACCAAATGTGACCAGGGTTGCCGGTAGCGTAAGAAATACCAATAAAGGTTTTAAGGTTACATTAAACACCGCCAGTACCAAGGCAACCAAAATTGCTGTACCGAAACCGCTTAATTGCACTGCATCGCCTAGTATCCAGGCCGTAATAAATACGCTGAGTGTGTTGACAATTAACTTTATCAATAAATTATTCATAGATATATTCGCAACTAGTTCTGTATAAACTTAACACAATAATGAGACTTAACCCACTAGCCATAATATTTGCCCTGACAATTTTTGCAATCTCTTGTCAGTCTGCACCCGAAGAAAAGGAAACAATCCAAACGGAAAATGAAGCTATGCAAACCGATCCACATTCTTACGCTCACCCTAACCTGGCCAGAGTTACCCACCTGAATTGGCAAGCAAATGTTGATTTTGATCAAAAACAGATTAACGCAACCGCCCACTGGGATATTGAAAATTCCGGTAAGGCTGATGAGATAATCTTTGATACCTATGGATTGGAAATTATCTCCGTGAAAGCAGATGGTTCTCCTACTGAGTATCAATTAGGAAGCTTTGAGGAAGAGCTTGGCAGAGCATTAATCATAGACATTGAACCAAATACCAAACAAGTAAGTATTACGTACAATACTACTGATAGTGCCAGGGCCCTTCAGTTTTTGGATGCTGAACAAACTGCAGGAAAAGAACTGCCGTTTCTTTTTACCCAGTCACAAGCAATTTTAGCTCGTTCATGGGTTCCTACTCAGGACAGTCCGGGGATTAGATTCACATATGAAGCACGGGTTAAAGTTCCCGAAAACATGATTGCGCTGATGAGCGCGGAAAATCCGAAAGAAAAGAATGAAACAGGTACTTATAATTTTAAGATGCCTCAACCTATCCCATCATACCTTCTAGCTTTATCCGTGGGAGATGTTAGTTTTCAAGCGATTAGTGATCGTACAGGTGTGTATGCTGAAGATGAATTATTAGGTATTGCTGCAAATGAATTTGTTGATCTCGAAGCGATGGTTCAAGCAGCTGAAGGACTTTACGGTCCTTACGCATGGGGTCAGTATGATATAATTGTCCTTCCTCCATCTTTTCCTTTTGGGGGGATGGAAAACCCACGCTTAACCTTTGCCACACCTACAATTTTAGCAGGCGACAGGTCTCTGGTGAGCCTGGTTGCTCATGAATTGGCGCATAGCTGGAGCGGAAATCTAGTTACCAATGCCACTTGGGATGATTTCTGGCTAAATGAAGGTTTCACCGTTTACTTTGAGCACCGAATTATGGAGGAAGTATATGGTAGAGAATATGCTGAAATGCTTTCCAGTCTTACCAGGGAGGAGCTTATTCGAGATGCTGAGGAGATGATGAAGGATGCTCCTGATGATACCAAGCTAAAATTGGATCTGACGGGTAGAAATCCAGATGAGGGCGTAACCAGCATTCCATACAACAAGGGCTATTTCTTTTTACGATTGTTGGAAGAATCGGTGGGTAGAGAGAAGTTTGACGCTTTTTTGAAGAACTACTTTGATGAAAATAAGTTCAAGGTGATGACCACCGAAGAGTTTTTGGCTCACTTAAAATCTGATCTCCTCACGGATGAGGAATACGAAAGCTTAAAAGTAGATGAGTGGGTATACCAACAGGGCTTGCCGGATAATCTACCCGAAGTACCTTCCGAAAGATTTGCGATAGTTGAACAACAATTAGAAGCTTTTCTAACCGAAGACCGCTTGCCGGATCCAGCCATCACCAAGGAGTGGACCACTCATGAGTGGCTCCATTTTATCAATTCTATGCCTGGGGATATCTCTGCTGAAGATCTTGCGATCCTCGATATCGCCTACGGTTTTACCAAGAGTGGCAACTCTGAGATTGTGGCGGCCTGGTTTCAACCCACCATCAGAAATAACTATGAAGTAGTATATCCCAGGGTTAAGGAATTTCTTCTCAGCGTGGGTCGTAGAAAATTCCTGACGCCCACCTATAAAGCCTTATTAGAAAGTGATCAAGAAGACATGGCTATGGAAATCTATGAAGAAGCAAGACCAAATTACCATGCGGTAAGCAGAGATACAATGGACGAGCTTTTGGGTTACTCAAAGCAATCATAGCTGCCTTAGCTGGTTTTGAGAATCATTAAATAGCGCTGGAATCCCTTATTTGGTAACACGCAACCTGGAGAATGCTTATTGATCTGTTTACAAATTGATTCCATTTATTCATTAGATAAACCTGAGGGCTTACCAAATCCAGATAGGATTTTTTAAGAAATATTGCCAGCTTAGAAATGGGGACAGCGGGTGCTGTCCCCGGGCAAAACCTTTGAGGTTTACTAAACCTCAAAGGTTCTTTTCATAATACTCCGTTAATCCATGAAATAAACTCGCTTAACGCGCTGCCCGATTCCGGTAAGCACTTCATAAGGAATGGTATCCATTCTCCGAGCAAGATCATGGATACTAATATTCGGCCCAAAAATCTCCACCCTGTCCCCTTCTTTGACTTCACTACCGGTAATATCCACCATCATCATATCCATACATACCCTTCCTATCACGGGAAATGCATGGTTTCCGATAAATACCTGGCCAATACCATTGCTTAATGAACGCCTGAAGCCATCTGCATATCCGATTGAAATGACAGCAATGTCCTTGGCTTCCTTAGCTATATAACTACGACCATAACCAACTGTATCACCGGCTTCGACATGTTTTACCTGTGAGACACTGGCATACAATTCATTTACAGGTTGCAGAAAACCGGAATCGGTTTTGTTCGAAGTTATCCCGTACAAACCTATACCTAACCTTATCATATCTAATTGGGCTTCGGGATAGTTGCTTACACCTCCGGAATTGCATATGTGAGCCATGAATCTATAGCCCAATTCAGCTTTCAAGGTTTCACACATTTCTTTGAAGGTAGTGATCTGCTTTAAGGTAAAGTCTCTCTCCGACAAATCATCTGAAGCGGCGAGGTGAGAGAATACTGATTTTACCTTGAGTTCAGGCATACCGCTCAGTTCCTTGAGTAAGGCTGGGAGCTCATGCGGAGAGAATCCCAGTCTGTTCATTCCCGTTTCCAACTTTATGTGAATGGGGAATCCCTTATTAAACCCCTTTTCCCGCACAGCACTGGCAAATAGCTTCAGCCGATTGAGGTTAAAGATCTCAGGTTCCAACTCATAGGCAATCAAGTCCGAATAGGTATCTAGTTCAGGATTCATCACCATAATGGGTATTTTGATGCCTGCCTTTCTTAATACAATGCCTTCATCGGCGTAAGCCACACCCAGATAGTCAACCTTGTGAAACTCCATTAGCTTGGCAATCTCCACCGTGCCACTTCCATATGAGAATGCCTTAACCATGGCCATTAGCTTGGTATCTGCATTCAACTTTGCCCGGAAATAATTAAGATTGTTCACCATCCGATCTAGATGGATATTCAATACGGTGTCATGTGTTTTGGATTCCAGGCGTTGGATGAGCTTTTCCAACTTATAATGTCTTGCTCCCTTGATCAGAATAGATTTTCCCGCAAACTGATACCGGAATATATCATCCATGAAATCCTCAGTGGTGCGGTATAGGTCCACCGGCGCTCGAAGCGCTAACAATTCTGCCTTTAATTCGGAACCAATGCCAATTACTCTCTGGAGATTAAACCCATTTATAATGGATCCCATCTTTTGGTTAAGCTCACCAGCCGACAAACCCGTTTGCAGCATTTCACTGATTATTAAGATGCGCTCCGCATTTCCCGAATGATTCTTTTGAAAATTGAGGGCCACACTCAATGACTCTAGATCGGCATTATAAGTGTCATTAATCAGTAAACTGTTGTTTAATCCCGATTTCATTTCGAGGCGCATAGCCACAGGCGATAAGTCAGAAACGACGGTTTGGATTTCTCCTTCATTCATACCAAGTTTTAGGGCCAGTAACCAACAGTGAGCCAGGTTCTCGAGCGAAGCGTTATCAGTAAAAGGGGCTTTAAGGGTCAATTTACGACCGTGATAAACAGCAAAACCTATGCACCAATCCCCCTGGTTTCTCCACTCCTTGATCAGCAGGTCGGCTGCACTATCCTTATAAGACCATGACCATAATCTGACATTATGAGATGCTGCAAACTTTTCAATGGCGGAACTCAATTGCGAATGACTCTTCTGATAAACCAGGAATTTTGCATTCTCAAATAATCTTAATTTCTCGGCTAACTTTTGTTCTTTGCTATGAAAGAATTCATCATGCGCGGACCCTAAATTGGTAAATATGCCGATCTCAGGTTGAAGAATCTCCTGTAGCCTAAGCATTTCATCAGGCCGACTGATACCGGCTTCAAATACCCCAATCTCATCCTTGGAATCTAGCTCCCAAACCGAAAGTGGTACACCTATTTGGGAATTGTAACTCTTTGGCGTACTACAAACCCTAAAGTTGTTTCTGAGAATTTGGGTGAGCCAGGATTTAACCGTGGTCTTGCCATTGCTTCCTGTGATAGATACAATTCTTGCTTCGGATAAAGCCCTTATGCTTTTAGCTAATTCTTGCAAGGCTCGTAGAGTATCCTCCACCACCAAATAATTACAGCCGTCAATTATATTTTCAGGCGATTGTGAAACACAGAAATTCCTCACCCCCTTCTGAGCCAATTCGGGAATAAATCGATGGCCATCATGATTCTTTCCCACCAGGGCAATAAATAAAACTTCATGCGCAGTATAAAGCTGACGTGAATCATAAAGCAATTGCTTCACCTTCAATTCAGGATCTGCCAGCACTGTTTGAGCCGACATGAGTTTTGCGAGCTCAGAAATGGTCCGCTTAGCCATTCTTCTGGTCCTTGGAGGTGTTTCGGAGGGATAAAAACGCTGCCCTGCTTAGCGGTTCATACTCTTCTCCTTCCCCAAGTTTAACCAGATCTTCATCATCCGATTTTCGGTAGGAGTAATGAGCGAGATTACCGGTGCGCATACATATTGCATGTACTTTGGTGACATATTCAGCAGTAGCCATGAGATAGGGCATTGGGCCAAAGGGCTTTCCCTGGAAGTCCATATCTAAACCCGCAATAATTACGCGTAAGCCTCTATTTGCTAATTCATTAGCTACATCAACAATGCCATGATCAAAAAACTGAGCTTCATCAATACCCACCACATCCACGTTTTGAGCCGCTTTCAAAATTAGCTCGCTGCTCTCCAGTGGTGTGCTGCGAATAGAATTTTGATCATGACTGACTACGTCAATATTAGAATATCGGCTGTCCATGCTGGGCTTAAAGATCTCTACCTTTTGTTGGGCAATCTGCGCCCTTTTAAGGCGACGAATCAATTCTTCCGTTTTACCGGAGAACATCGAACCACTAATCACTTCTATCCAGCCAGAAGAATTATTATGATTTACGGGATTTTCAAGAAACATTCCGAGGCAATTCTTGCGTTAAAGATTGGGATATCACTAGTTTCGCTAATTGGCAACTGAATTGCCTGCCACTCCCACATCCAATACAAAATTACAGAAAGAATTACACCTCATGGAAGAAGCGGTATACAAAGAACTTAAGAGCTTGTGCCAGAAAATTCTAGACAAGGGCTCAGATGTGAATCCTTCGGAATACCTAAAGGAACTTAGAGTGCTGGAAGAGAAGCTGATATTATTGGATTATCTACAGTTTCGAAGCCGATCTTTTACCGAAAGGCCGACAAGCAGTACCCCTGATCTGGACGCTCAATTAATGGATACGCTTAAGGCGGCGGAACAACAATTTTCAGAACCGATAACTTCCCGCGACGATGGTCATATGAAAATGGATGAAAACTCAGAAGCGTTGAATCCTGAACCCGAAGCTATTATACCCACCAAGGAAGTAGTTCCCGAAATTCCCGAAGAGGAAGTAGAACAACAAAGGAAATCATTGAATGAAAGTTTGGCCAGCGATCAAATAAAGCTTGGGCTTAATGATCGATTGGCTTTTACAAAGTATTTGTTTGCGGGAAGTCAGGAAGATTTAAATAGGGTAATGTCCCAGATAAACACCTTTGAAACCTATTCGGAAGCAGAAGTTTTTATCGCTGAAATGGTAAAGCCCGATTATGATTGGAGTGAACATTCAGATTACGAGCAACGCTTGTTTGAGTTGGTAAAAGCGCGATTTGGCGTGGAATAAGAATCAAACTGTGAACTATTTAGAATCATTCTGCATTAACTATCTTTGTAATCATACAATAACATCATTAAATGGCAAATTCAAGGAGTGAGATTATCAGCGCTCTGGAAAAGGTAACTTCCACCAAAACCGACCAACACTTGATAGAGGCTGGACATGTAAAAAATGTGCAGGTATTTGGTGATGAAGTGATTGTGGATTTGATTAGTCTGTCTCCAGCCTTGCACGTAAAAAAGAAATTAGAGGTGGATGTATTGAAGGCCATCCATAATGAAGTTGATGAGAAACTTAAGGTTAAGGTAAATATTGAAGTCCCCAAAGAAGCTGAGGAAAAAGCAAGCCTAATCCGAGGTGAAAAACTGGAAGGGGTTAAAAACATAATAGCAATTGCCTCTGGCAAAGGCGGTGTTGGTAAATCTACCATTGCGGCAAATATTGCAGTGTCTCTGGCAAACAAAGGTTTTGAAGTAGGATTGGTAGATGCGGATATCTATGGTCCATCGCAACCAACCATGTTTGACGTAGCACATGCCAAACCAGGCAGCATCACGGTGAATGGTGCGAATAAGATGGATCCCGTAGAAAGTTATGGAGTAAAATTACTTTCCATTGGCTTTTTTGCCGGAGCCAATCAAGCCGTGGTATGGCGAGGACCCATGGCTTCAAAAGCTTTAAACCAATTAATAAGGGATGCGCACTGGGGAGAGCTGGACTTTATGATCGTGGATCTTCCTCCCGGTACTGGTGATATTCATCTCAGCCTGGTTCAGGCCGTGCCTATTACTGGTGCAGTGATCGTGAGCACTCCACAGCACGTTGCCCTGGCGGATGCCCGAAAAGGTGTCGGAATGTTCAAGGTGGAAAACATAAAGGTTCCCATCCTCGGCCTGGTAGAAAATATGGCTTATTTTACACCAGAAGAGTTACCAGATAACAAGTACTATATCTTTGGCAGAGAAGGAGTTAAAAACCTTAGTGAAGAACTAAATGTTCCTTACCTAGGTGAAATTCCTCTAGTGCAAAGCATTCGTGAGAGTGGTGATGTTGGCCGACCAGCTATTCTTCAACAGAATACCCTGGTAAGTAAAGCTTTTGACGATATGACTACCCGCATGGTAGAAGAACTGTTAAAGCGCAATGAAGAGCTTCCTCCAACAGAAGTAACGAGAATTACTACCATGGCAGGCTGTTCTGCTGTTAACCAATAGACAAAAATTCTATGGCATCAAAAAATAAGGAGACTATTGAAAAGATTGAGCAAGCGCTTAGTGAGATTCGGCCATTTTTAAATTCTGACGGAGGAGATATTTCTTTTATTGATCTCAAAAGTGATGGCACGGTGCATGTGCAATTACACGGTGCTTGTACCGGCTGCTCAGTTAATCAAATGACCTTAAAATCCGGGGTGGAAATGACGATTAAGAAATATGCTCCTGAAGTAACTAAAGTGCTGGAAGTGAGTATGATGGGAGAGGTTTAGGATGGCAAATAACATTCCAGTTGAAAAAGTTACTATTCATTTTGCCGGAGACTCTGGCGATGGGATACAATTGGCCGGAGGACAATTTACCCAGACTACAGCGCTAGCTGGCAACGATCTGGTAACATTCCCTGACTTTCCCGCTGAGATTAGGGCACCTATCGGTACGGTGGCGGGCGTATCCGGCTTTCAAATTAATTTTGGCAGCGTGGAGATCAACACTCCGGGTAGTAACCCGGATGTACTGGTGGTAATGAATGCCGCTGCCTTTAAAAAGAATTTCGGCAAAGTAAAAAGAGGAGGAACCATCATTGCTAATGAAAGTGGCTTTGATAAGCGGAACCTCCGTTTGGCAAAATTGGATGAAAACATTAATCCCCTCGACGAGATTGATGAATCCGATTTCAAGTTATACCGCATCGATATTACCAAACTGAATAGAATTGCGGTGCAAGACATTCCCTTATCCACTAAGGAAAAGGATCGCTCTAAAAATCTTTTTGCTCTGGGGTTTGTCTATTGGCTGTACAATAGAGATACCGGGCACACTTTAAACTTTCTGAAAGAGGCCTTTGGTAAAAAACCGAATATTTTGGAGGCCAATACGCTCGCTCTTAAGGCCGGCTACAATTATGGTCTGACCATTGAAGCACCGACCAGGTACCGTATTCAAAAAGCTGACAAAGAACCCGGTGAATACCGCGGTATTGTTGGCAATGAATCTATTGGCTTAGGTCTAATCACAGCCGCCCAGAAAGCCAAGCTGCCCCTCTTTTATGGTGGTTACCCCATTACCCCTGCTTCAGATATCTTACATTTCCTATCTAAGCATAAAAATTTTGGGGTAAAGACTTTTCAGGCTGAGGACGAAATAGCAGCAGTCACCGCCTGCATAGGGGCTTCATTTGGCGGTGATCTGGCGGTAACTGCCACATCCGGACCGGGCATGGCCTTAAAAACGGAAGGCCTGGGATTGGCAACCATGCTAGAGCTTCCTATGATTGTGATAAATGTGCAACGCGGTGGTCCCTCTACAGGCTTGCCTACCAAAACAGAACAGGCCGATCTGCTTCAGGCGGCTTACGGCAGAAATGGAGAAGCCCCCATTCCGGTGTTAGCGGCCAATTCTCCTGCAGATTGCTTTTTTACAGCGATTGAAGCAGTGCGTATTGCTACCCGATATATGACTCCGGTAATTTTGCTGTCGGACGGATACATCGCCAACGGTGCGGAACCGTGGAAGTTCCCCAAGGCATCGGAAATTCCTGAAATTGACATCCCTAATCGGGGTTTTCAGAATGGCGATAGTTTTCAGCCTTATGCCCGAGATGAAAAATTGGCGCGCAGGTGGGTGGTTCCTGGTACTCCCGGACTAGAGCACCGGGTGGGGGGGCTAGAAAAGGAGGATGTTACTGGAAATGTCTCCTACGACCCTGAAAATCATGAACATATGATTAATATAAGGGCGGAAAAAATAAATTGTGTGAAGGATATCTATCCTGAGCTGAAAATGATCCAGGGTGCACCTAATGGAAAAATCCTGGTATTGGGATGGGGAAGTACAATGGGTGCGATTAAAGTAGCGGTGAGAAATGCCATTTCTGAAGGTATATCCGTATCTCAACTTCACCTGCGAAACCTCATTCCATTCCACAAAGACCTTGGAGATGTTTTGAACTCCTTTGATCACATTATCGTTCCGGAACTTAATCGTGGACAATTAATAAAGCTGTTGCGCCATGAATATCAGGCCAATTTCCATGGCGTTCACAAAGTGCAGGGACTACCGTTCAGATCTGTTGATTTAGTTGAGGTAATCAAGAATTTAGCCAAGCAGGATTGAATATGACGGATAATCAAAAACTAACGGCTAAAGACCTTGTCAGCGATCAGGATATTCGTTGGTGTCCTGGTTGTGGAGACTATAGCATCCTGAAACAAATGCAGAGCATTCTCCCCGACACAGGTATTAAACGAGAAAATCTGGTTTTTATCTCCGGCATAGGTTGTAGTTCGCGCTTTCCGTACTATATGAATACCTATGGTATGCACTCTATTCATGGTAGGGCACCTGCCGTGGCTACGGGTTTGAAGCTTGCAAACCCCGAACTCAGTGTATGGGTAATCACCGGTGATGGTGATGGATTATCGATTGGGGGCAACCACCTTATTCACTTGTTGCGAAGAAATGTAGACCTAAATATCCTCTTGTTTAACAATGAGATTTATGGTTTAACGAAAGGACAGTATTCTCCAACTTCTGAATTGGGGAAGAGTACTAAATCAAGTCCGCTGGGATCTATTGATCATCCCTTTAATCCCGTAGCTCTTGCCTTGGGAGCCGATGCCACCTTTGTTGCACGTACGATGGATCGCGATCCTAAACATCTCAGAAATACACTATCTGCATCGCATGGACATAAGGGGAGTAGCTTTATTGAAGTGTATCAGAACTGTAATGTATTTAATGATGGGGCATTTGAGTTATTCACGGACAAGAGCAGCAAGCCTATCCACAGCCTTTTCCTTGAAGAAGGTAAGGCGCTGATTTTTGATAATGGTACGAAAGGTATCCGGTTAGACGGCCTAAAGCCTGAGGTTGTAAATATTGGAAGTAAGTGGTCCGCAGATGATCTAATGATTCACGATTCCTCCGATCCTACCAAAGCACATATTCTGAGTCGCATGTTTGACAGCAGCATGCCCAGAGCATTTGGTATTCTTTATCAAGAGAATCGATTTACCTATGAGCAGGCACTTTATGACCAGATAGATGAAGCCAAAAGGAGCAAAGGTCCTGGCGATCTTGACCAACTAATCCGAGGCAAAAATACCTGGGTGGTAGAAGGCTAGCTAGCTCTGACTTTCAATTTAAGTGCATCGTTCCAAAACGACTATCGTCCTTCTTAACCGCAAATAAGATTACTGAGGAATTAGAAACCTGATAGGACTTCCTTGGTACTAACAGGGCTTTGTAACTCTTGTTGTGAAATAGAAGGTCATGTGAAACACTGCCGTCATTCTCTACTGTGGCAATGATTGCCATCGATTTCTTCACATTGCTCATATAGCTCAACTTGTCATCGGTACCATAGCGTTCAATATTCTTCTGGTTGTCATTGTAGATAAAATGTAATCTGTTTTCATCCACCATAAGCATATGGGATAAATAATACCTTCCTCCCAATGCTTGCTTCTTTGGAACTACAGATGACCACTCAATATCACCTTCAGGATTGATATTGACCACAATAATATCATGGGAATGATAGGTTGTGTGAGTTGTGAACCCCCCATTGGCATTAGTGTGTTGCGTGACCACCACAAAATTCCTTTCCGCCACTACAACAGCGCCTCCATCTTCTCTTCTAATAAAATGCATAAAATCAAAACTTCCGATTTCTTTTCCTTTATCCGCTCTTTTCTCAGACATGAAGTTCATCATAAACTCCTTACTAAATGCTTGCGAATTTGAAGTGATTACTTCTAGATTAGACTGATTAACCGTGAAGAAAAAAGCTCCTTTCATAGCGCCTTCATAGCTGTCGGAATAGAATCCCGGAATAGCTATCATGTTTTCAAAATAATCTGCGTGTATGGAAGCATCACTTACATACTTTTCATCAAGGTTTAAATCAAACTCCACAATGTCCTCATCCTTGGCCAACCTGTAAAGTTTATAGTCCTTATTCGATGAATTTCTCGACTTTCTTTCTCCTTTGGATCGATCTGGTTCTGAATAACCCAAAATGAATAATTCTCCCTTATTGGTTAATGCCTGATCCAAGACAGTGAAATATTTGTTGGTATAGGGTAGAACAATACTTTGATTCCATATTTCATTATGATCTCTATCCAATACCTGGACTTTAAATACTTCATTCTCCTTTCTATCTGCAGGAATATCACCGTAAACCGCCATTAAGGAAGAATCTCTAGAAGTCAATATCTCAAAAGATCCCTCAGACTTTCTTTCAGCCGGAACACTGGTCAGTTCCTTGGCAGGTTGCATTTTTCCACGTGAATCCAACTCCCGGTATATTAAGATACGCCTATCATTTCTGTTGTCATAAACATTAAAATACAGCACCACCTTGCCGGCAGGGGTAACAAATCCGGCTTCATAAATAGCCTCCTCACCTTTAAATTCAAAGTCCTCTACCGTACGATTAAATTTTACCGCCTTGGTTTTCATATCAATACCGCGAATGGAAAAATCATTTTTGGATCTTTTCGATTCGCCAATGGAGACAGCAAAAAACATATTGTTGTAAGTTCCAACAATCTCATCAAAGTCCATATCCTTATCCCGACTTATAGGACCCCAATCAATATCAATATCTGTAACTTGAGAAGTAAGCTTTTGGATTGACAATACCGCAATTAGCAGAAACATAATATTCAGACACCTCATTTCTATGACAATTTGATTTCTTAGATTGTTGGCAATATAGATTAACAAAATGAATAAAGGAGTAAGCACCAGAATCATCATTATAGTATGCTGCTTTTTTACCATCAACATAGCGCGTGCACAGGAGCATAAGGTGACTAAGAAAACTATTGAGTATCAGCAATTAGAAGATCCCTCATATCAATCGAAAAACAATGGCCTTTTCCTGAATGAGTTTGGTTTGACAATTGATCCGATAAGATTGTTTAGTGGTGAACTCCCGGTTTCCTTGGAATATGCCCCTTTTGATTGGCTCCTACTGGAAGTGGGAACTGGTTTAACCTACCGTAACTTCTTCGGCAGTGCGCTGGGCATAAGCTCAATTACGGACAGACCAGACCAGATAAACTATAAGCTGCACCCCATGTTTTTGACAGGCTTTAAAATTTCACCAAGCGGGGGAGTCTTTATGGACGACTTCTTTGTAGGATATGAAATCCGATATAGAACATACGGAGGTGAAACGGTAATTTCTAATGATAATGGGGACTATCTCGCTAATTACAATCAGCACCTCACAGATCACACCTTAGTCTTTGGGTACTTCTATGAAGTAGGGGCCAATATGTATATTGAATACAGTGTTGGTTTTTCTGCCAGAAGAATAAGAAGCGAGACTGAACCCATTAACAATAGCCAATTTGAATCCAGTAATTCAAAGGGTGATTTAAATGCTGCTTTTATTGTTTCCCTGCGATTTGGATGGTTGTTGAATTAGGCTCATCTAAGTTGCGCTCAGATGGTGATGTGAACAAAAAAACCGATGGCAATTTCTCACCATCGGTTGTATACTATCATGAATGCCTGATTAAATAATCAACATCGCATCGCCGTAGCTAAGGAATCTGTATTCTTCTTTGATAGCTACTTTGTACGCTTCCATCATAAGGTCGTAACCGCCAAATGCGGCAGCCATCATTAGGAGCGTGCTCTGTGGTGGATGTAGGTTCGTAATCATACAATCTGCCACAATGAAATCATAGGGTGGAAATATAAACTTGTTTGTCCAGCCATCAGCTTGCTTTAGGTGACCATCCGTACTTACTGAACTTTCGAGAGCGCGCATTGAAGTAGTCCCTACAGCGCAAACCTTTTTCTTGTTATCGATAGCCCGATTCACCTTCTTCGCAGTGTCGTCATAGATCCAAAACTGCTCGCTGTCCATCTTGTGCTTGCTTAAGTCTTCAACTTCTACCGGACGAAATGTACCCAGACCAATATGCAAGGTAAGCTCCGCAAAATCAATTCCCTTGATCTCGAGGCGCTTCATTAGGTTTTTCGAAAAGTGTAGTCCCGCTACTGGGGCTGCAACCGCACCCTCATGCTTGGCAAAAATAGACTGAAACCGGTTTACATCTTCTTCATCCGGTTCACGGTTAATGTATTTAGGTAGGGGTGTTTGACCTAATTCCTCCAGTTTAGATCTAAACTCTTCATAGGTGCCGTCAAACAAGAAACGCAAGGTTCTTCCTCTGGAAGTGGTATTATCTATTACCTCCGCTACCAGACTATCATCTTCACCAAAATACAGCTTGTTACCAATTCTGATTTTGCGCGCCGGATCCACCAAAACATCCCATAATCTACTCTCAGCATTAAGTTCCCGTAGGAGAAACACCTCTATACGAGCTCCGGTTTTCTCTTTATTGCCATACATGCGAGCAGGAAAAACCTTGGTATTGTTCATTACCAGCGTATCTCCCTCGTCAAAATAATCGATCACATCATGAAACATTTTGTGTTCGAATTTTCCTGTCTTACGATCTACAACCATTAGGCGGCTCTCGTCACGATGTACGGTGGGACGTTCAGCTATAAGTTCCTTTGGAAGCTTATAATTGAAGTGTGAAAGTTTCATTTTCATAGCTTACGGGCTTTGATTTTGAATTGATAAAAGGGCGGCAAATCTACAAAATTCGCCCGTTTAATTGCAGATAAATCTCAAAGAGAAAGGCAAAGCCTCAAATCTTCATTTGTAAGGGATAGATTACCGGCCGACTGGGAGCGGCATCATTCTCAAATGCCGGAATTTGCAGATTTAAGAGGTATAAACCCTCCGTTAAGTTGAAGGGGATGGCTAACATCTCTGAAATACTCGCGGTCTCTGAAAAAACATCATCCATAGGCCAGAAGCTATTGTGAGCACTGAGCTTGCCCCCATCGTCTTCCTTGTCCACTGAAGGCAGATCTGTGAGAAAATGAGAGACCCCATTATTACGAAGCCATTGCATTAATTCAGGCTGAACATAAGGTGGATTGGTGCCGGAAAAATCATATCCGGGTTTGTACTTTCCAGTAGCTAATATCAAGGCAGATTCTCCCTCGGGCTGCCATTTACTTTGTAAAGATTCAAGGCTAACAACTTGATCTCCGTTGATATTCAATGGGTTTACTCGAACAACACGGCATATAAAATGAAAGGATTTAAGACTCTGATTTAAGCTGTGATGTTCATGCGTAATATGACCGCGACCTTCAGTATGCGTCCCATTGCCATGTGGATTTAAGCTTATATTGTAGAAATTGACGGACGCACCTTGACGCACACTTCCCACCCAGTTACCAGCTGTCACAGGAGTAAGCTTCACATCAGGAACTGACCAAGCTTTAAATTCAACGGCCGCTATGCCTAATGGGGAGGCAAGACTAATTCCTTTTTCAAGGTCTGTGAAATAATTTTTACCACGGTGGTTTAATTCGATACGCATGGATCAAATATAGAAAAGAGAGGCGGCGATTCCGTCGCTGAAAAAGCGCTGTTCCTGGGGTATGACCAATTGATCATCGACAATCAACAGTCGCCCTTCCTCTAAAAATGAACCTGCCTCTTCCAGGATATGCTGACGAAAATCAACCCCAAAATCCTCATCCACAGCTCTCAAGTTTAGACCTTCCTCGGTTCTTAGGGAAGTCATAATGCGCTCGTTCAGTCTATCTGCCAAACTCAAATCCTCGCGTTCAAAACTCAGTTCTCCAGCGGTAATGGCACTTTGATAAAGCTGATTATTACTTACATTCCACTGTCGTGAATCACCATCATAGGAATGTGCCGACGGCCCCAAGCCCAGATAGGGCTGGCTTTTCCAGTAGGCCGAATTGTGTACCGCCCTTGAACCTGGCTTAGCAAAATTTGAGACTTCATAGTGGTCAAAACCTGCATTCTGAAGCCATTTTGAGCCTAACAAAAACTGTTGATGTGCCTCTTCTTCATCCGGCGGATCAGTTATTCCCTTCCTAATCCAATTGTTCAATACAGTCTCATTTTCCACCGTTAAGGCATAGGTAGAAACATGTGGGACATTCAGCTGCAAGAGCTGATCCAATTGTTGTTGCCAATACTCTTTTCCTTTGCCTGGAATGCCATAAATCAGATCAATACTGATATTGAATATGCCTACCTCCTGCGCTAGCCTGACACATTCCAGTGCTTGTACAGCGTCATGTGATCGGTTCATCCATTGTAAGACCTCATCGTCAAAAGACTGGATACCAATTGAAAGACGGTTAATGCCAAGATCGAACAATCCTTGCAGATAGTCTTTATCTAAATCATCCGGATTTGCCTCAAGGGTGATTTCAGCATCCTCGGCCATATCGTACTGCCTGGTTAACAGTCCAAGCAGAGTGCGTGTTTGGGAGATTGTCATCACCGAAGGGGTGCCCCCTCCAAAATAGATAGAATCAATCTTTAAGCCTTTAAGATAGTCTGATCTAAACTCAATTTCTTTAACAATAGCGCGCAGTAAATCTGCCTTATTATTGAGTACGGTAGAAAAGTGAAAATCGCAATAAGTACAAGCCTTTCTGCAGTAAGGTATATGGACGTAAATTCCGGCCAAAAGCGGTTTTATTTACGCAACAAAATACGGAAAATTGTGCCCTTCCCAACTTCCGATTGAGCAACGAAGATGCGGCCACCATGATATTCTTCAATAATACGTTTGGCAAGACTCAATCCTAGTCCCCAACCTCTGAGTTTAGTGGTAAAACCAGGTCTGAAAATAGTTCGCTGCTTATTAGCCGGTATTCCTTTACCGGTATCCTCAACCTCTATTATCACATTCTTGGGAGATTCACTTACCCTTACTTCTATTTTGCCACTTTCGCCAATCGCATCTATAGCATTCCTTACCAGGTTCTCAATAACCCATTCGAACAGCGGTTTGTTGAGTTTAACCATTTTGCTAGCTAAAGCATCCGGCATCTTAAACGTGACCTCAATTTTTCCCGGACTTCTTGCCTGCAGATAACGCACCGATTCCTGGGTAATCTGTCCCACTGGATGACTACTCAAAGCTGGTTTGGATCCGATTTTTGAAAAACGATCGGTGATGGTGTTCAGGCGTTGAATATCCTTTTCCATTTCCTCCACCATGGCCGCATCCGTTCCTTTTGAACGAAGGTATTCTGTCCAGCCCATTAATGAGGTTAACGGAGTGCCTATTTGATGAGCGGTTTCCTTTGCCAGACCATTCCAAACTTGATTCTGCTCAGCTTTTCGTGCATTGCTAAACGCGATATAGGCGATCACGACGAACAGGCCAATCACCAAAAGTAAGATTATGGGATAGTAGCGCAGTTTGGTTAAAAGAGTTGAATTCTGATAATAGATATACTGAACCTGACCGTCTCCAAAGATCACCGGAATTGGTTCCGCTACCGCTTTCATTTCTTTTATCTTTCTCTCCAGGTATAAGGAATCAGCCATAAGGCGTTCCTTGTTCATATTTCGCGCTTCAATAAAATTCCCTGATTCATCGGTTAAAAGAATCGGGATGGTAGAATTATCACTAATTATATTGAGTTCGAAGGTTACATCTGCTTCTGGTGCAGAATTGAGGATATTTCGATTAGCGTCTGCAAATTGCTCCACTCTTTTAACCTCCTGTTCTCTCAACTCCTTTAAAAAAGATTCCGTGTACCAAATGGTGAGCACGCCAATGGCAAAGGCAAACATTAGAAGAATAAACTTCCACAGGTTTTTGCGTCCGTAAAAATCCATAGATCGATATAAGTCAAAACAAAACTAAAGGTTAATTATTGCTTGTCTGAGAAATACATACGGTCAAAGACGAATTTGCGTTTATGTTCAGGTTTAGCATGACATTTGTTTAGCTATTTTTGCCGTTTACCATCAACTGACCCATATTTTGTCAGATTCACTAGTAGTAATACCCACTTATAACGAAAAGGAGAATATCGAGGCCATCCTGGCCAGGGTATTTAGTCTTGAACATGACTTTCATGTTCTGATCGTAGATGACGGGTCTCCAGATGGCACAGCTGAGATTGTAAAAAGATTACAAGAAGAAGCATATGCAGGTAGATTACACCTGTTACAAAGAAAAGGAAAGCAAGGTTTGGGCACAGCGTATCTGGACGGATTCAGGCTGGGTTTGAGCAAACCGGAATACAAACTTTTCTTTGAAATGGATGCCGATTTTTCCCACAACCCAGATGATCTTATGAGGTTGAGAGACGCTTGTATCGAGGACAAACATGATGTGGTGGTTGGTTCCCGGTACATTAAAGGTGTAAATGTGGTTAATTGGCCGATGAGCAGAGTGTTACTGAGTTATTTTGCGTCCCGATATGTGCGAATTATTCTGGGTATTCCAGTGGAAGATACCACGGCCGGATTTATCTGCTATCGCAGAGAAGTGTTGGAAAGGATCCCATTTAATAAGATCAAATTTGTTGGATATGCATTTCAAATAGAAATGAAATATGTGGCTTACAAACTGGGTTTTAAAATAAAGGAGATTCCGGTAATCTTTACCGAAAGAACTGCCGGCAATTCTAAAATGTCGAAATCAATAATTCGAGAAGCCGTATTTGGTGTTTTGCAACTTAAGATGCGCAACATTTTAAAGCGTTACCGCTAAAACCAAGCTCATGAAGAGGGTTCTTATTAAAAATGCCCGTATCGTTTCTGACGGGATCATCAAGGAGGGAGATGTATTAGTTGAGGGTGAGCGAATTCTCAAGATAGACAATTACCTGAGCCAGGAGAACAGCGATACTTTGCTAATAGATGCTGAAGGGCGATTTTTATTACCGGGGGTGATTGATGATCAGGTTCATTTCCGTGAACCCGGCTTAACCGCCAAAGGAAATATCGCTTCGGAAAGCGCTGCGGCAATTGCCGGTGGCATCACTTCATATATTGAACAACCCAATACCAAACCACCGGCTTTAAGCATTAAGGGTGTGGAGTCTAAGTACAGTCTTGCTCTTAAATCCAGTTATGCCAACTACGCGTTTAACCTGGGTGCCTCCAACGACAATCTTGAAGAGATTAAAAAGGTTGACCCAAAAAAGATTCCCGGGGTTAAGGTGTTTATGGGAAGCAGCACTGGGAATATGTTGGTTGATGATTTGAAAGCTCTGGAAGGGATTTTTAAGGAGAGTCCGGTTCCGGTGATTACTCATTGTGAAGACGAGCAAACCATTACCTTTAATTTTGAGCAGTATAAAGATCGATATGGCGACAATATTCCAATAGAATTCCACCCCGAAATCAGAAGCAGGGAAGCTTGCCTTACCTCATCAAAAACAGCGGTGGATTTAGCAAAAAGATTCGGAACACGATTGCACATTTATCACATCAGTACTGAAGAGGAATGCGAACTGTTCACGGATGAACCGCTTGACAAGAAGTTAATTACTGCGGAGGCCTGCGTTCATCACCTCTGGTTTAGTGCTGAGGATTATATGGAAAAGGGAACGCTTATTAAATGGAACCCTGCGGTGAAGGAAATCACGGATCGTGAAGCGATTCTGAAGGCAGTTCTCGATGGTCGAATAGACGTTATAGCTACCGACCACGCACCTCACACTCTGGCAGAAAAGCAACAGGTTTATACCAAAGCCCCTAGTGGCGGACCATTGGTTCAGCATGCTTTACCGGCAATGATGGAGTTTGTCAGGGATGAGAAAATGGAATTAACCACACTGGTTCAAAAGATGTGTCACAACCCGGCTACCTTGTTCCGCATAAAGGACCGGGGGTTCGTCCGCGAGGGTTTCTATGCTGACCTGGTGTTGGTTGATCCTTTCAGACCCTGGGCCGTGAACAAGGATAACATTCTTTATAAGTGCGGCTGGTCTCCCTTTGAGGGTGTAACCTTCAGATCCAGAATTACTCACACTCTGGTAAACGGCACCTTGGTTTACGAAAATGGCAAAATCCATGAGCAACGTGCAGCGCGACGTCTTGAGTTTGATCGCTAGTTTTTTACTGATGCTTTTTTTGGGAGGATGCGGCCCTTCTTTAGAGGGACCTCCACCCTCGGATCAGGTTATTAGTCCGGATACCATGGCTCATATTTTAACTGATATTCATTTAATAGAAGGGGCCAAGGTTGGAGATAATATGTTAGGAGATAGCCTGAGGCCGCCGCATTATTACCGGGTAGTTTATGACAGTTATGGCATTTCGGTTACGCAGTTTGAGCACAGTTTTGACTATTACACCAATCGGCCAGGTGAGATGAACAAGATATACGAGGTGGTGGTTGAGAATTTGAGCAAGTTGGAAAAGAGTCCACCTAGGGAAAGATTGGTCGAGGAGGATAGCTCTAAAACTAACGAATAGGACGGTAAATGTCTTTAGGGCCTACTGATACTCTCCCCTGGCTATTGGTTATTGCTAAAAACTCTAGTTTGATTAGATTGATTTTAAAGGATGAAGGTGGGTTTAGCCACGGAGAAACCTAACTGGGTAAAGTTGCGCGGTTGTGGTAGAAATTAAGCTTTGGAGAAAATGGCGTTAGGGAGGACAACCTTTGAGGTTTATTAAACCTCAAAGGTTTTGCCCGGGGACAGCACCCGTGTTCGGTTTCAACACATAGTTTACACATGTGTCAGGACATCCTTTACAGTTTTTGATTGATAATATTGGTTCAAAAAGAGCCATGCCTTTTAAAAAAACAACTGTAATGGAAGAGAAGTTAGAATTTGTTCATTTGGCCATCAATGGAGGAATGACCTTCACTGAATTATGCCAGCGATTTAGGATATCCAGGCCGACAGGTTACAAGTGGTTAAAGAACTACAAGAAAGATGGAGACTCTGGGCTAGATGAGCTAAGTCGTAGACCCAAAAAATCACCAAACGCTACGGCACCTTCCCTTCATGAATTGATTATTAAACTGAAGACTCAGGAACCTCATTGGGGTGCTAAAAAACTGCAAGCTCTCCTGCACCGGGATTACAAAGATAAGTTGGATATAATCCCTTCCTTAAGCACGATAAACAGGATTCTCAGCAAACATCAATTGACCGAGAAAAGCAAGAATAAACCTTTGCTAAAGACGGGTCGTTTTGAGAGGTTACGACCCAATGAGTTATGGCAAATGGACTTTAAAGGACACTTTGCTTTAGCAGACAAAAAACGGTGCCACCCTTTGACCATCACGGATGATTATAGTCGCTTTAATATCCTGTTGTTGGCCTGTGCTAATGAACGTGGAAACACCGTTCAGCTTGGGTTAGAGCACGCCTTTAAGAAGTACGGTCTGCCTGATACAATCCTATGTGATAATAGCCCTCCTTGGGGATCTACCCATGTAGACTATTATCGCCCAAGAAGAACGATAACCAAGCTCGAAAGTTGGTTGATTCAATTGGGGGTAAAAATGATCCATGGAAGACCTTACCATCCACAAACACAAGGGAAGGGTGAGCGCTTTCATAAAACACTAAAACAGGAGCTTTTACTCTATAACAGTTTTAAAAATTACGCCCACTGTCAACAGGAATTTGACTCGTGGAGAGATAAGTATAATCTATATCGGCCACATGAAGGAATCAACTTTGAAGTACCTGCCGCGCGGTTCCAAATCAGTTCCAAAACTTTTCCTAAACGGCCACCAGAGCGCATACATGGAATCAATGATCATCTCTTGAAGGTGACCGGAAAAGGATACATTCATTATCAAAGCAAACCCTATTATATCGGAGAAGGACTAGCAGGGCAGGTAATTGCTCTAAGAAATGGAAATAATCGCAACAAAAAAGACGTGTATTATTGTAATCAAAAAGTGAGAAGCATACCTTCGAAAGTGTAAAGGATGTCTTGACACAACTGTAAAGGATGTCCTGACATCGTACAACCCGCTGTCCCCAACATTAAAGTCGCAATTTTCTACGTCTGATCCAATACAAAATTGACGGAACTATGTCATATGTCCACCAACATATCAAATGGGTTTATGAATGAAACTTTGAATCAAGTGGCATGGGTTAGGATCTGCCTAATTCAGATATGGCCTCATTCGCCACACCACTATCCACCGCATGGCGCAAGATAAATACCAGTCTATTTTTCTGATTTCTTATAAATTTCTACGAAATGCTCAATGGTCTCTTTTACGGGACGAAATTCAAAACCCAATCTCTTATTTACCTTATTGTGAGTGTAGAAGTTCTTCTGAAAAGAGGTGTGAACTGTATCAGGAGTGAGCATGGGGCTTTTTCCAGTTAGCCATGAACGTATTTTCTCTATCCGCCAAACAATGGCACCCATCCATGGCTTGGCCTTAATGGACGGTGGTGGAACCTTTAGCTCATCTGCAATCATGTAAAACACTTCCTTATAACTTAAGTTTTCTGACATCAGCGCATAGCGTTCTCCCACGATCTCACTCTTCATCAATTTAATCGTGATAGCCGCAACATCCCGAACATCAACGAAGGCATTTATACCTTCTGAATAAAACTTGAAACCACGAGCAACCTTTCCTATCAGGGCGGAACTGCCATTCCACCAATCACCTGCTCCTATAATAATTGATGGGTTGACGACCACCAAGGGCAATCCCTCCTCATGAGCCCGCCAGGCTTCTAACTCTGCCTGATACTTGCTGCGCGCATAGACGGAATTCCCCTTCTTTCCTGACCATTCACTATTTTCATCAATTAAAGTACCCCTTGAGTTTCTTCCAAAGGCAGCAACACTGCTTACATGGACTACCTTCTCAACCCCACACTCCCTGGCAAAATTCATCAGATTCGCGGTGGCGCGAACGTTATTGTAAATTAACATATCATCATCGGCAGCATCAAAACTCACCAAAGCTGCACAATGGTATATCCGGTGAATTCCTGGCAGGATCTCCTCCAATCTTGGTATATCCAACAGATCACAACATTGCCAATCTACGCTGTCAAATATCCTTAGATCCTCATCACCAAGGAGTTTGAACTGATTTTTGGCAAAATCCAGTTTCGCCTCAGAGCGATAAGTAGCCACAATCTGATCCTCCCCATCCGCTAATTGGAGGATCAACTCGGTACCTAACATGCCTGTACCACCCGTAATCAGTATTCTTTTAGACAAAAGCTCTTTGTTTAGGCAGGAGCGAAGTTATATTTTTGCCGCTCATTAGCAGAAAATATAGGTAGCCTGATGCTTAAAAACTTTGTAGAAGAATTAAGGTGGCGAGGAATGCTCCATGATATGATACCTGGAACGGAAGAGATCCTTCAAAAGGAAATGGTATCGGGCTATATTGGATTTGATCCCACGGCAGATTCGCTAGGTGTTGGAAACCTTGTACAAATAATGACTCTGGTCCATTTTCAACGTGCCGGACATAAACCCTATGCCCTGGTTGGTGGTGCTACAGGAATGGTAGGCGACCCCTCCGGTAAATCAGAGGAAAGAAATCTGTTATCAGAAGAAATTCTCAATCACAATTTAGATTGCCAAAAAGCCCAGCTGGAAAAATTCCTTGATTTTAATTCAGGCGATAATGCGGCAGTGATTGTAAACAATTACGATTGGTTTAAAGAGTTTCACTTGTTAGAATTCA
The DNA here is from genome assembly GCA_965229445.1 of Owenweeksia sp. Classification (GTDB taxonomy): domain Bacteria; phylum Bacteroidota; class Bacteroidia; order Flavobacteriales; family Schleiferiaceae; genus Owenweeksia. The sequence continues at coordinate 379,234 of OZ245876.1, read as the reverse complement.
TTCGTGATATAGGCAAGCATATCACCATCAACTACATGCTCGCCAAAGATTCTGTGAAAAACCGCATAGATACAGGTATGTCTTTTACAGAATTCTCCTATCAACTGATTCAAGGATATGACTTTCATTACCTCAACTCTGAACACGGAGTAAAACTACAGATGGGTGGAAGCGATCAGTGGGGCAATATTACGACGGGCACAGAGCTAATCCGACGCCTGGGAGGTGGCGAATCTTATGCCCTGACAACTCCGTTAATCAAAAAGTCTGACGGCACGAAGTTTGGCAAATCTGCGGGAGGTAATATCTGGCTGGATCCGGCAAAGACTTCTCCTTATGCTTTTTATCAATTCTGGCTAAATGCTGCGGATGAGGATGCAGAAAATTATATAAAAATATTCTCTCTTTTAAATAAGGAGGAAATTGAATCCATAATCAATAGACATAAAGCAGCGCCTCATGAGCGCATTCTTCAAAATGCCCTGGCAGATGAAATTACGATCAGGGTCCATTCACAAGAGGCATTGGATAAGGCAAAGCAAGCCAGTCAGATTCTCTTTGGAAAAGCCACCGAAGAATCATTGCGAGCACTTGACGAAAAGACTTTCTTAGAGGTTTTCAAGGGAGTCCCTCAATTTAAAATACCCATGAATTTACTGGAGCAGGGATTGGACATACTTGATTTCTGTGCTGAAGAAACCAACATTTTTGCCTCGCGAGGAGAAGCTAGAAAATTGATTCAGAACAATGGATTTAGCATCAACAAAACCAAGGTTCAGCTGAATCAGAAAGTTGATGCGCAAGACCTTATCAACAATCGGTATATACTAGCACAAAAGGGCAAGAAAAATTACTTTTTGATTTTGGCCGGGTAGTGTTTACAAGGCCAGATAGGTGTAGAGTATGGTGTCTTCTATTAGCTCCTGCTGCCTGGCCGGAGGCTTATAGAAATACAGAATCTTGAAAGGGTCTTCTCCACCAATCATTTTCACTTTTGGTGCACTTATATTGCTGTGATCATTACTGATAACTGCATAAGGGGTGGTTTCACCCCGAAAGATTATCATGATCCTAAAGTCCTTTTCCTGATTGAGGGTTTTATGTTCCTCACGCATAACCCTCACCGTGAATTCATCAATCTTTCGCTCTTCAAAGTTATAGGTGTCATAGAGCTCTTCAAAGGCTGCCAGTTGTTGAGTTCTGTTCTTGTTCTCTAAAATTTTGGATATCGCATCTTCCGGAGCTGAGCCATCTTCCAGCTTTGTTTTAAAAAGGTAGCCTTCTATTATAGCGTGATATGGTCGGTAACCTCTGGCTTTCTTCACCAGTTCTCCTTCCACAACTTTCACATCTTCCAATGTGCGCCCAATGACGTTCTTGTCCTCATCCATCAACTCGGTGTTCTTAGGAATAACTCCTTCCTCACCCATATCATCCGGATGGATAAATACCTCACGCCGAATTTTATACCAACCCTCCTCAGGTTCAAAAGAATACATGGCTACTCCCTGATCTAGTTCAAAGATCGCTTCACCCCGAACTCCATCAAGGACTTCCGTTCCCTCCTCTTCCGCTAATTGACCATAGCCAACTGCAGAAAACATAAATAGGCTAAGAATAAAAGTGTAAGTGCGCATCATATTACCAAAAGATTACAACCTCTAATTTCAGAATTATCAAATCTGCCCATCACCTCAAAAGTACCCTGGTGATGCTGTCGGCCAAGATCCTGAGTTTCAAGAAACGAACAACTGTCAATATTAGCAAAATCTACAACATTAATGCCACCTGTCTTTCCAGGAGCACAATAGGAAAAAGGATCATCTGTTTCTCGAATTAAAATTTTCATCCAGGGCGGTGTCTTAAATTTACCATCACCTGAGGAGTAAGCTTGCGACAGCATCTCCGTCATACCATATTCTGAGTGAATTTTAGGCACTCCCAGTTTAGACGAGAGGGTGGCATGTAATTCAGATCGGATCATTTCCCTTCGTCGCCCTTTCATACCCCCGGTCTCCATTATGATCATGTTATTCGGTGGTAGTTGATAGGTTTCAGCGAGATCTAGCAGGGCAAAGCTTACCCCCAGCAACAGCACGGGAGACTTTTGCTCAATTTTCTGCAGCAACAGCTTATACAAATCATTCAGGTTGTTCAAATAAAAACCACTATCCGAATCATGAGACAGGTCAATGAAGTTCTTTGCCATGAAAATTAATGAGGATCCCGTTCGCTCCAGGTATGAGGGCAAAAGGGCCAGCACACAATAATTGCTTACCGGGCCGTAGAAATTTTCAAATCCTTTTAAAAAACTCTTTTGGTATAGTTTTATGTCTGCCACATAATGTTGGCTAATGCCCTTCCCTCCAGTTGCCGAGCTGGTAAAAACTTCTTCTACGGGATTATTCCCAGTAACCACTTTGTGTTTTTTAAAGAAAGAAATGGGTAAAAATGGAATGGCTTCTAAAGCCTTTACTTCTTCCGCAGATTTATTCAATTTATCCAGGAATTGTGCATATACCGGATTAGCATGTGCTTGATACTTAAAAACCTCCAGCGCCAATGCCAGGAATTGATCCTCAGATTCAAGGTCAAAAAGCCTATTTTTGAAATTAGCTATGTCCAACAAGATAATGGGTCAATTGGCGTTAATTAGCAAGCATGCTTAGATTGTCAAAAATAGTATTCTTAATATGCCCGATGATGGTGGTGGTGACATCTTGTAAGGATGATCCCAAATTTGAAGATACGCCTTATTTGGAATGGCGTAGTCATGAATATGAAGTAGATCCCAACACCAATAATAGTAAGGTGATTATGACCACTTATTTTACGGATGGTGATGGAGATGTTGGGCGCGAAGAATCAGATTTTGATTGTGAATCAGAATACGACCAGTTCATTAAAGATTTCGATATGTACATCCGGTACTTTGAGAAGGTAAGTGGAACCTTTGTAGAAGTTTTTCCGGTAGATTCATGCCTTCCCTTTCACAACTACTTGCCAGACTTAACTCCGGAAGGACAAAACAAAACCCTGGAAGGAGAAATTGAGTTGCGATTTAACTTTACCGGTTTACCTCAAAATGCCGGCGTGGACTCCGTAAAATTTGAGCTGCTTTTGCAGGATAGATCGGGCAACAAGAGTAATATGGCTTTTTCGCCTTCTATTTTTATTCAGCAATAGATTGTCCTTGTTTGGTCTTATTGAGAGCCTCACTAACCAAGGCAGCGTGATCGGCTATCCGTTCTAATTCTGCTAAGAGGTCACTGTAATACATGCCGCTTCTCAATCTAAACTTTCCTTTCTCCACCTTCTTAATGTATTCATCCCTCAGATCAAGATACATTTCATTAATCTCCTTTTCCAGTGATTCAGCTGCGTCAAAATCAACCAGCTTTTCAGTCGCTCCCAGATTGCTGACCATTTGATCTAAAGCGCGAGCCACCAGATCCGAGAGCTGCATAATTCTATCACGCATTTCCTGTGTAAAATATGCTTTCTGCTTTTTCCGATTGTTAAGGCTGCGGCTGATCTCTACATAAATATCTCCGATGCGTTCAAGATAATTGGCAATATTTATCATCATCCTTACACTTTCAGAAGCGTCAAGCGAAAGCTCGTTCTTTGATGCCTGACTCAAGTAGGAGGTGATTTCCAACTCCATTTGGTCTGTCATATCCTCATACTTGTGAATTTGCCTATTGTACAAATCCAACTTCCTATCGTCCATCACGGTAATCAACATGGGGATGTAGCGAAACGCTCGTCTCACAATATCTGCAAACTTCACTAGCTCCTGGCGCGCCTCTACTATGGAAAGCTCTGATGTTTCGAGTAAACCAGTTCCGATATAATCAAGACTAAATTGCTCGTCATCAATATTTCTACTAGGTGTAATCCGTATGGCCAGCTTAGCCAGCTTCCTGGTAAAACCAATGAGGAGAAGTACATTCGCCACGTTAAAAAGGGTGTGGAACAATGCAAGTGCTCTGGGTATTCCATCCATTGCCGTGAAAGGATCAAGACTGCCAAAAAAGACCAAAACAGAGGCGGTCAATTTTAAAAACCAAGGAAACACCAACAGCATCCAACAAACCCCCAACAGATTTATTAGGAAATGCACCCGGGCCGTTCGCTTTGCGTGAACATTACCGACGAGAGCCGCCAGATTTGCCGTGATCGTTGTCCCAATATTCTCTCCTAAAATGATCGCCGCCGCCAAAGGAAAACTTATCCAACCCTGATATGTCATTACCAAAACGAGTGCCATGGCTGCACTTGAAGATTGAACTACCGCAGTGATTATCACTCCAACCAATATGAAGAGCATTATAATCGGGATCTGAAAGAAGTAAGGGCGATCTGTATAATTATACTCCTGGATCCAGCTGAGCAAGTCTTCATTTCTCAACCCGCTCACTGAGTCCTGCATAAAGCTAAGACCCAAAAAGAGGATGGCAAAGCCCACCAGCACTTCACCCCAAATTTTCAATCGTTCTTTACCACTAAACATAAGGGGAAAGCCAATGGCGAGTATCGGTAAACTGATTGAAGAAATACTAAATCGGCCGAGACCCAACTCAGAGATTATCCAACCGGTTATGGTGGTACCTATATTGGCTCCCATAATAACACCAATAGACTCAACCAAAGTCAACAAACCTGCATTGGCAAAGCTCACCACCATGACCGTAGTGGCAGATGATGATTGAACCAAGCCGGTGATGAGCAAGCCGGTAGATAAACCGAGAATTCTCTTGGAAGTCATCAGCTCTAAAATCTCCCTAAGCTTAACCCCTGCCACCTTTTGGATAGCATCGCTCATTACCTTCATCCCGTAGATGAAGAGTCCGAGGGCTCCAATTAGCGATAGAAAATCAAAGAGGTCAAAGCTCATCTAGCTACTATAAAAGACAAAGGTGAATACCTGAGTTTTCAGATATCCACCTTTGAACACATGTTAACTAATATTAGTCAATAATAAGTCTCCGGGTGGATCTGGTACCCTCCTTAACTATGCTTACTAAATACACCCCTTTAGGAAGACCCTGCAGATCAATGATCTCCGTCTTGCTATGGCTCTTGAAGCTCTTAATCATTTTGCCGGAAAGACTATAGATTTCCACAAGCTTGTCTGAATTGCTTCCAGAATAAATGGTAACACTATTATGTGCAGGGTTGGGATATAACCCAAATTCTACCCCGCCTAACTCTCTCAAGCCAATACTACCATTGGGAATAATATCGGCGCTATCACGAGGAAAAATTTGATATCCATCAAGCGCCGGGCTACTAAATGAAAACTGAGCACCAGCACCAATTACAGTGAAGGTGTCTGTGGTTGGTATGGCCATATTATATAGATCGGTAGCGGCATCAATCCTCATCACGAAGGTATCTGTTCCATTAGTGATATCCACATTGAAACCACCGCTGCCAGATCCCGTGGTCCATTGTGTTGTATCCACAAATACCCAGTTGTCCATCTGAATATATTCTCCTTCGGTGCTCTCATCCAAAACACTCACGAGCTGAGGTTGTTTTAAGGTGATCCCTGTAGATAGAACGCTAATAGAATCAACGATAAGTTCTGTTAAACCTCTAAACTGGCCAATTTCACCCAACATCATCAAGGAGTCACCTCTGGTTGGTGTGTAACCGCTTACATCACTAAAGTTAAAAACATTGATTCCTCCGGTATTATCATATACAAAGAAGCTATACCCATTATTTTCATCAAAATCATCGCTATAAACCACGCCGTATAAAATGGTTTTAACGTCTAAACTATCTGCTACACCGTTGGCATCCGTAGTAGTAACATCAGCAATATTGTAAACCGGAATTGGCATGAGGTCACTAGCATCGCGCGGAAAAATCTGATAGTTTTCCAGATAGGGCGAACTGGCATCAAATTGTGCTCCTGCTCCCATCACATCAAACAATCCTGCGGTTGGTAAAGGCATACTTGCCAGGTCTATATCGCTATCTACACGCATCACAAAGGTGTCAACGCCATTGGTGATATCGATGTTGAAACTGCTACCCGAGCCATTCCATTGAGAGGTATCCGCAAAATACCAGGCATTCATTCTGATAAACTCCCCTTCGGTGCTTTCATCCAACCTGGAAACCACCATAGGATCTTTGATACTATGGCCTGTACTGAGTACAGTTATTGAGTCTGGAAACAATTCAATTAATCCGTTAAAAAAGTCTAATTCTCCAACCACGCGAATGGAATCGCCACGTGTTACTCCATAAGCGTCAACATCATTGAAGTTAAAGACGTTAATGCCACCGGTGTGGTCATAGATATAAAAACTCAGTCCGGCGTTGCCATCAAAGTCATCGGTATAAACAATTCCGTGCAGCTTCATATATACGTTAATGGAATCTGGTTCACCGTTGGCATCCACAGATTTTACATCGCCAATGTTATATGTTGGGATTAACGCATCATTGGCCTCAATGATCATAGTGAAGCTAGAGTCTGTTCCAATGTTCAGACCGGAAGATACTGCAGACATATAAACGAAAAGAGTTTCGTTATTCTCTACCAGTGCATCGTCGATGATATTCATGACGAAAGAGGCGGTATCTGCTCCAGCCGGCACAATCAAGGTCATAATACCGGTAGCAGTATCTACTGCCGGAGTGGTATTTCCATCATTGGTATCAAGATCTACCCCAGGCAAAAATTGCAGGGTAATCGTATCAGCGGTTGCCGATGTAGGCGAGATAAGCAGGTTGACGTCAAAGCTGCCTACATTCTCCTGAACCATTAGGCTGGTTATGGCAAACTCTACAGTAGGAACACTGGGGGCCAAGCAGTTAGACGAATGACTACCGAAAAAGCTGAAAGTATTTTGAGGATTTACCATCCATTCGGTTGCCCCTACGGACCAGTCTGTCTGACCCTTATCAACGCTAGCGTTTCTCACCAGCGTATGGTTGGCTGTTGATCCGGTTCCTACCGGCCAACTGCTACCGGGATCGACGCCAATAACTCCAATAATATCAATGGTATCTCCCATAACCGTATCCACCAAGAACAGCGCGTCGTCTCCATTGAAATGCGCTACACTAGGAAAAGACAGGGCGGTATCGGCAACGGCCAACATTGCTGGGTCAGCTTGATCTGTCGTAATCACATATACATCACCGGAGGCCAAGTTGCCCGATAAATCAAAGCTGTTGCTGAAGGAGCCGCCATTTCCAGATAGGTAAACCTGATAAGGGGAAAGATCCAGGGTATTTACATCCGGATTATAAATTTCAAATCCCTTGCTATTCCCTGACCCTTCAATGTACTCGCTGATAAAAGGAAGCGTACATGGTGCCGCCACACAAGTAGAGAGGTGTGCGCCTAAAAAGCTGAAAGTGTTTTGTGGGTTTACCGTCCATTGCGTGGCCCCGATTGACCAATCCGTAGTTCCGGCATCGACACTCATGTTTCTAACCAAGGTATGATTGGCGGTGGAACCAGAGCCTACAGGCCAGCTGCTCCCCGGGTCAACACCAATAACACCGATAACATCTAAAGTATCGTTGTTTACGGTATCAACGAGAAACAAAGCATCATCCCCATTGAAGTGGGCCACGCTAGGAAAAGATAGTGCGGTATCTGTTACGGCCAACATTGCAGGATCCGCCTGATCAGTAGTAATTACGTATACGTCGCCTGATGCCAGCGTACCAGTGAGATTAAAACTATTGGAAAAGGAACCTCCGTTACCCGAAAGATAAACCTGGTAAGGCCCCAGATCAAGATTTGATCCGGTTGGATTATAGATTTCAAATCCTTTGCTATTGCCAGAGCCTTCAATGTATTCGCTTATAAATGGCTTAGCACATGGCATGCTGGGCATTGGCGCAGGATTCACCGTGATCTGACCCGTCATTCCTAATGAAAAATGAGGATCACAGCGAAAATCATAGGTGCCAGGAATTGTAAACTGGAACTGATAAGTCCAACCAGAACCTACCGAATTACCAAAAGAGGCAGGATTATTCGGAAAGGTTGCCTGAGTACCGTTAACATTGTGAGAGCCCCCGGTGTTAGTCCAAACCACCGTGTCTCCTGCGGTTATGGTCAGGCTATTTGGAGAGAAGGTAAGTCCCGCAGTGGCTATGTTGTGAACGGTGGCATTTGCCGTTAAAAACAGGCTAAAAACACCAATGGTTAAGAAATTGCGTAAGGAATACATGCTGCAAATGATTTTGTAAAATTTCGTCAAATGTAATTAATTACGGAACGGGGAGTTAGCAATTACAATCAATAAAAATGATGTGTTTAACTCAGATTAGGCTATAAGTAAATCCCACAGAAAAAGTAACCCCCGGACTATAAGCGGTAAACACTTCCGGGTTAGCGCGAAAGGCGCGGAAGAGACTTTCTCGGCGGTCATTGAGAATATTGGTAAGCTTGAAATTAACACTTGCTTTCTTCTCTTTACCCAAGGCTTTGTTTAGTGTGAAGTTTAAACTGTGAAACTGCTCGGCATATACGTCAGGCACCGATTGTCCGCCTACCACTTCCAGTGTGCGTCCATTCAAATTATAAAACAAGCCGGCGCTGATGGCCTTCTCTTCATCGTCAAAAGTGAAGCCTGCGTTGATGATAAAAGGCGCTTGCCCTGCCATGTCTCTGGTATTAGAAATCACTTCTCCATCTTTTTGAGCGCCTAAGCGCGCATTATACTCCGCATCAGTCATTTGAATACGAGATTCAATTAATGTGATATTGCTACTAAAATTAAATTTGGACAAGGCGGACGAAATTATTTCCAGTGACTTGCTCAGCTGGAATTCAATTCCATAGAGTTCTCCATCGCCTACATTTCTGGGTTGGAAGTCATTGCCATTTGGAGCCTCCGGAATTCTTACAATTTCAATAGGATTTCGAAATGCTTTATAGAATAAACTCACGGAAACAATCTCGCCTGGTTTCATATAGTATTCCCAGCCGATATCAAAATTATTGACTAGCGTAGAGATTAAATTCCCGTCCCAGCCAGGATACTTAAATAGTCCTCCGTTGAAGGTCCTATTTGAGACTGGGTCCAAAATGGTAGCAAAAGAAAGTTCCTTAAATGAAGGACGTGCAATAGAACGATAATATGAAGCTCTAAAATTCTGATTTTCATTCAATGAAAAAATGAGGTTAGCCGAGGGAAACAAGTTAAACTCATCCAGCACCACTTCATTGTTAAGAGAATTGCCTTGGGTAGGATCTTGTGCCGCGTCCTGATCACGTCCAGTATGGCGTTGCTTATAGAGCTCTCCCCTTAAACCAATAATTGTTTTTAGACGAGGTAAAGGATTGAACTCTTCAGACGCATACAAGGAAGAATAATGTACGTTTGATTGATACTCATTTGGATTAGGCGCTCCATTTATTTGGAAAGGTTGATAATAAAAAGGGCCCTTAGGGTAAAGGTTCTCATCCACCAATACCTCATTGGGATCTCCACTTAATGGTATAGAATTTCCGCCATCATTCAAGTCGTAACGTACAATTTCATAGCTACGTCTTTTATAGACATGGCTTAGCCCAAATTTCAATTTAGCTTTACGATCCATTAGATCGTGATTCCTTATGACATCCACCTTACCAACGGCATTTATTTCTGTAAGATAACGCCATATTCGACTGGGGTTTCCACCTTGTCCGGGTTCAAAACTTGAATCTCCTGCTTCAATGGTGAAGGCCGTTTTGCGAATATCAGGATCAACAATTCTGGAATAGGTTGGAGACACTTTCCAATTAATTTCCCAATCTCCATCCGAGAGTAAATGGTCGCCTTCAAAAAGTGCATTACTAATCCCACGCTGACCATATTCCAGATTGTTTGAGAAGGCTTTGTATCCAGACTGCCCTGGTGCATCATCACTATTTAAAATGTTTAACTGTGACGATGCACTTTCGCCATTCTGCAGGTGCATCAAGTTGAACCTATACCTTGAGTTTGTGGTCTTATAGGACAATCCTGCCAGACCTCCAAGTAATACATTATTTCGCCCCTGAATCCCATTTTGAGTGGTGGCATAAACCAGTTCATAATCATCTGAGGCGATGGGTCGTTGATATTCTCCAAACTGTAAGTTATCATAGAAAAGCGTTGCATTCTTATAGCTTCCGGAAAATATATAACCTAGCTTATTCCCGTTTTTCAACTCCTTCTGATCTCCGAAACTTATGCCCAAATTATAGTCCATAAAACTATTGCTGGAAGTGGCACCCAATTCGGGATTAAATTGTCTCACAAATTTACCTACTTGATCGTCTGGGTTAAAGCCTGGTGTTGGTGCAGTTCCATTGCGATTGGGGATCTCCCTGGTACCATCATCAAATCCTAAAAAGTCTGTGGACCCGCCAGAATAGGATATATAATTGCTGTTGAAATGCATAGCAGGGTTGTAGCCTACACTAGCCGAAAAGTTAAAAACCTTCTCGGTTGGGAACTCCTTCGTTTCAATATTCACTACTCCTCCGGTAAAGTCAGCCGGGAGTTCAGCCAAGGCAGTTTTAAGCACAGACATATTCTCCACCAGTGTAATAGGAAATATATCGATTTGGATAGAGTTTCTGTCCGGATCAAGTCCCGGAACGTCCACACCGTTCAACATGGTTTTACTGTAGCGATCTCCCAGACCCCTCACATAAACATACTTGCCCCCTTCAACTGTAACACCCGTTACTCTTTTCGCCGCATCGGCGGCATCGCTATCACCTGTTTTACGCAGTTTTGAGGCAGAAATACCATCAATAACATTTCCAGACTTCTTCTTTACGGCAATTAATGCTGCCTCGGTGTTCTTGGCCTGGTCTGCCGTTACGGTAACAACAGCCAGCTGATTGGTGGCCGGTTCTACTTTGATGGTTCCTAGTAAGTTCACCTGGCCGGCTTCAACCACAACATCGGTAATGAGTTGACTGGCATAACCTATAAAAGATATTTCTACGGTGTAAGTACCCGGAACCACTTTGAGTTCAAAATTGCCATCAAAGTCAGTGGTAGTACCATTAAGAGTCCCTTTGATGACAGCATTGGCACTGAATAAGGGTTCACCAATCTCGTCAATCACAACTCCCTGAATGGTTCCTAACTGCGCTAAACAAGCAAATGACGTGGCTAGGAAGATGATGATAGACAGTGAAAGAACAACAGACTTTTTCATTCTAATATCTTATGTAATTGCGCAATCTTTTAAACTGAAAAAGCTTGTTGGGGAAAAACCCAACAAGCATTAATTAATTTTTGTAGCTGATTATAATCCAATTTGAGCCAAAGTGCCGGATTGTGAAGCCCAGGTCCAGGCGAATTCTGAGGAAGGAGGTCCAACTGTATTGGCATTCTTAGCCACCTCCTTCAACATGCTTGGAGGCACACCAGTAAAAATCTCGTTAGCCATGGCTCCGTTGGCGGCAAGGGTATATTCCCAATTGGAATTATCACCTGATTGGTCTCCACCAAAGGACTCAATGGGATTAAACTCTTCGTCATCATCAGGAGTACTTGGATCGTCTGCAATAGCCTTATAATCAGCATCCAAACCGTAAAAATATACATCCTTAACACCGGCGTTGGTGCCATTGTCCCAGTCCACCAGATGATCAATATCATCACCGGCATATACGATGCCATTGGTGAATTGATGTGTTCCGCGGTTTAAATTGCCTTCAGGTCCATCTAATTCAAATGCAGAGCCACCACGCGGGGTGATTACTATAAAATTTGTGCAGTTACCAATCCAGTCCTGATCAGTATCGAGGCCATCATCGCCGGGATTCCAAATTAGCACGTTATCCAGACTTACGTTTCCTCCAAACCACTCAATACCGTCATCCTGATTACCCACCACTTCTATGTGATTAATGACGGTACCAGAACCAACTCCCCCTAAGGTTAGTCCATTAATCTCGTTTCCTGCACCAATGTTAGAACCACCGTGACGAATAGAGACGTAGGTGAATACTCCTGAATTGTCAGCGGCATCATTTCCACCGTATCGAGCATCTACTGCGGTTGGAATTCCTTCTATCTGCAGTTCCGTGGCATCTGTTCCCTGGTCATTCTGAGCAGAAATCGGAGCACTACCGAGAATAATAACACCTCCCCATAGACCATTTTGAATGGGCTCAAGGTTAGGACTTCTAAAATCACCCGCAGAAATATCCTCAGGAAGAATATCGTCAATGGTGGAAGTGAAAATTATGGGCTTGGCGGCTGTTCCGGCAGCATTGATAGTTCCGGTTCTATTGATTATGAGAGCAGAGGCAAAAGATCCCTGTCCGGGTTCAGCCTTAATTATGGTACCAGGCTCAATGGTTAAGGTAGCACCATCTGTAACCAATACTCTTCCCTTGATTCGGTAAACTTTATCTGAGGTCCAGGTTTCATCGGTGGTAATTTCCCCGGTTTTCGTAATCCAATCAGCTCCAGTATTGTAGATACAGGAGTAATCGTCTTTGGTGGCATCAGGATTATAGTTGATAGCGTTTGAGTCTGTACAACCTTCAATTTTCTCACATGAGGTTGCACTCAAAAACAAGCAAGCACCCAATCCCGCAATGGCTAATTTGTCAATCGATTTCAAGACTACAATTGTTTAGATTCAGGGGCAAAGAAATACCCCGCTTGTTAAGGATAGGTTAAGCGCAGTTCAAGTTTTGAACTCAAGGTATATATAATTGATTTACAGAAGTTTATATGCTTGTTTTCCACGCAGGAGTTTCAGAATTAACCCAGGCTTAATATTGGCTACGCTGCATTAAGGAATTGTTAATAGCAGAGTAGCTCTTTATATATCTTTACTTTTGATCAGTCTTGTAAATGCTAAACAAGAAATTACAAGCTTGATATAATTGAACAATTCATTCCAGGAGGCTATGACTAATAGTGATTTCACCATTCTTTTGGTTGATGATGAAAAAGACATTCTTGAGTTTGTAAGCTACAACTTGAAGAAGGAAGGATTTAATGTTTTGACCAGTAATAATGGTGAGGAGGCGATAGAAATTGCCAAAGAAAAGGCGCCTCAACTCATTTTATTGGATGTGATGATGCCTGGTATGGATGGCATAGAGACATGCGACCGACTTCGTGATCAGGAAGAACTGGAAGATACCCTCATTGCTTTTCTAACGGCGCGTGGAGAGGATTACAGCCAGGTGGCAGGTTTAGATGCCGGAGCAGATGACTACATCACTAAGCCCATAAAACCCAAGGTGTTGATAAGCCGTATCAAGGCATTATTGCGCCGGCACGGTAAAAGCAATAAACCAAAATCAGTTCAGGAATTTGGTAATTTGAGCATAGATCTCGACAAGTATCAGGTCAAGGTCAAGAAAAACAAGATAGACCTTCCTAGAAAGGAGTTTGAACTCCTCACATTATTGACATCAAGGCCAGGCAAAGTATTCAACCGGGACGAAATTCTGGATCGTATCTGGGGTAATGAAGTGGTTGTAGGAGGCCGTACAATTGACGTACATATCAGAAAGTTGCGGGAAAAAATAGGCGAAAAATATATTAAAACTGTAAAGGGTGTAGGCTACAAATTTGAAGCTTGAATTGGTAACCCATTTATTGATACCTTGATGCGATGCGATTAGAAAAACCGCAAATATTGGCCTTGCTAATTGCTTTGATACTGGGAGGATTAACCACCTCCATACTCCTTTATATCAACTCTCTGATAGATCCCAATCTTCCCATCTTCGTCTCCCTATTCAGCATCCTGTTGATGGTACTGGTGAGCTATTTTTTAGTGAAGGGCAGCGTTCAGTATTTCATATACAACAAGGTGAAGGATATTCTTACCAACATTCAATATCTCAAGGCCGGAAATGGAAGTAAACACCATGAAATCACGCATTCCACGGATTTAGACAAGGTAAGTCGAGAAGTAGCCGACTGGGCGAAACAACGACAAGCAGAGATTCAGGAACTTCAGGAACGGGAAACCTTTAGGAGAGAATTTATTGGTAATATTTCACATGAATTAAAAACCCCGGTATTCAATATTCAGGGTTACTTACTCACCTTGCTCGACGGAGCCCTGGACGACCCTGACATCAACCGGAAATACCTGAAACGCGCCAACAAATCAGTAGATAGAATGATCCATATTATTGAGGATCTCGATGTGATCAGTAATCTGCAGGCAAAAAGGGTTCAGCTGGTACTTTCTACGGTGGATATGGTTGAATTGGTTAAAGAAGTTTTTGAATTTCTGGAAGATCAAGCCAACAAAAAGAAAATTACCCTAAAGCTTCATACAGATTACGACAAGCCGATACGTGTACAAGCTGATCGTTCTAAAATAGAACAGGTACTGGTTAATCTGATATCCAATGCCATTAAGTATGGCAGAAAGAAAGGCAGTGTAGAAGTTAAATTTTATGATATCCCAAATCAAATTGTTACGGAGGTCTCTGACGATGGAATTGGGATACCGGAAGAAGATATGTCCCGAATTTTTGAGCGCTTTTATCGGGTAGACAAAAGTCGCTCTCGTGAAGCAGGCGGCACTGGATTAGGCTTGTCCATCGTGAAGCATATTATGGAAGCTCATCAGGGCAACATCAACGTTCGCAGTAGTGAGGATGCGGGCTCAACTTTTAGTTTCACGCTGAAAAAGGCGTAATAGGGTCAATATTTTCTCAGTGTCTATTTTATGAACTTCACCGGGTAAACCATTGTAGGACAGAGCTTTGGGGATATCCAGAGCAAGATCAAGCATCTTCTGGTCATTATAATAAAACCAGCCCTTGCTAAGCATATAACGCGCCAGATACTCTTGTTCTGGTTGACCTGGAGTGGGTATTAAAAGGCCTTTATTACCCAGAACGCTATAATCCATAATGGAGGTATACCCGGAACGACTAATCACTATTTCTGACTCTTGTATTCTTTGCACTAACTCCTCTCCTGACAGAAAGTCTATCACTTCCAGGTTTCCCATTTTTCTGGTTACGATCTGATCGGTCATTTGACCACGTATCAGCAGGTGTCTGCCCGGCAATCCTCTAACTTGATCAATAATCTTTGCTTCAAGAAGGCTGCGCTGCGGTTCAGGCCCACTTAGAATACTACAACTTTGATAAATCCGCTGGGATTCTATAGGAGGGTCGTTCACGGAAAAACGAGATAATGCACCCAGGAAATGCACTGGTATCCCCGGATTTACCCCTTGCGTCATCTCCCCCGACAGGGAATTGGCACCTTCCACATCCGGCACCCAACATTGATCATACCTTCTAATATAGTTATGATGCCAGGCCGATATAATGTTGCGTGCAAAGGGCAACATTAGCTTTAACTGATGCGAGATGTACACCGAAGGAAGCTTTTTGTGGTAAAAGCCTAATCTATTGTCCGAAATCACACCCACCGCCTGGTACTTTTCTACCAGCCGTTGGGCTTGTTTGTGTTCACTTCGCGACGCCTGCCAGATTCTGGGCGAACGCATTATAACCGACATTAAAGCATTACCCTTGGAATATCTCATTTTATAAGTACTGAGCTCTTCTGAGGGCAGGTGAGGAAATTCTGCTCTCAACAGCGCTAAGGCTTCACCATCTGAAGCCACAACAGGTTTTAATCCAGCTTGTTCCATTAATCTTATGAGCGGGATACAGCGCGTAGCATGACCCAATCCCCAATTCAGGACGCCAATAATTACCGATTTGCGGGTGTCTGTCATGATGATGGTTTATCAGTTTTAGTATCCTCACTACTTTTGGCGCATGGCCAGAAAGAAATTGGAACGCTTCAAAGAAAACGAGAAATTTCCTCATGTAATAGAGCCCTCTCGAGAGGAAGTTACTCAAGGCTTTTCCCGAAGAGGTAAATGGCAGGACTTATTTGATGAACCCAGGCCCTTGGTGTTGGAGCTGGGATGTGGAAAGGGAGAATATACCGTGGCTATGGCGAGAAAATTTCGGGATAAAAACTTTATTGGTATAGACATTAAAGGCTCCAGAATCTGGTATGGTGCATCGACGGTAAAGGAAGAGAAACTAACCAATGCGGCTTTTCTGCGCACGCAAATAGAACTTCTGGATCTGTGCTTTGGGGAAGGAGAAGTGGATGAAATATGGATCACCTTTCCTGATCCGCAGATTAAGTACAAGCGCATGAAGCATCGCCTTACTAACCCAGAGTTTCTGAAAATTTATGCCCATATCTTAAAGCCCGGTGGTATGGTTCACCTGAAAACCGACTCAGAATTCCTCTATGGCTATACCTGTGGTATATTACAGGAGAGGCAACTTAAAGTACACGAGGCCTATCACGATATAGACTTGCAATTGAATCAAGAAGAACATTTGCTGCATGGGGTGCAAACTCACTATGAGCAACTTTTTCGTGCCAAGGGAAAGCCTATTACCTATTTGAAATTTGAAGTGCATGGCGGAGCGTGACTTCTTTGAACGGGTGTACCAGGTAGCCCGTCAGATCCCGTATGGGAGGGTAACCAGTTACGGGGCCATCGCTAAATTTATCGGCGCCCCTCGCAGCGCGCGCATGGTAGGATATGCCTTGAATGCATCTACCGGGATGGAGGATATACCCGCTCAACGAGTTGTGAATCGCAATGGGTTGCTATCCGGAAAACATCATTTTGGCGGTACCCATTTAATGGAGGATCTACTTATAAGCGAAGGCATTCCGGTGGCAAATAATCAGGTTCAGAACCTGAAGCATTACTTTTGGGATCCTTCGGAAGAATTGAACCGAGAAGAATATTTGCCATGAGTGCCACTTTGTTTATTGTGCCTACGCCCATTGGCAATCTTAAAGACATAACTTTCCGGGCTGTAGAAGTTCTGAATCAGGTGTCTTGCATCCTGGCAGAAGATACCCGTACCAGTGGAAAACTGCTGCAACATTATCAAATCGATACTCCCCTTCGGTCATACCATATGCACAATGAGCATAAGATTGTTGTGGGTCTTCTCAAAGACTTGCTGGCCGGGAATGACCTTGCCTTAATCTCAGATGCCGGTACCCCAGCGATTTCTGACCCTGGATTTCTATTGGTTCGAGAAGCGGTTAAAGAAGGGATAAGAGTAGAAACAATGCCGGGCGCCACGGCTTTTGTCCCAGCTTTGGTTAATTCCGGATTACCGGCACACAATTTCTGTTTTGAGGGATTTCTGCCCACTAAAAAAGGGCGACAAAGCCGACTAAAGAAACTCGCTGAAGAGGAGCGCACCATGATTTTCTATGAGTCTCCTTATCGTATAGTAAGGACCCTGGAAGATTTTGCCAAATACCTGGGGGAAGATCGATTGGCGTCAGTATCGCGCGAGATTAGTAAGAAATTTGAGGAAACCTTGCGAGGAACAGTAACTGAACTGGCCGAACACTTCAAAAAAAATTCCCCAAAAGGGGAATTTGTAATCTGTGTGGCAGGAGCAGTGTAGAAGCACCTTATCCTCACATGATTGTAACCCTCTTGAGCAAGGCTTCCCGATAGTCTTTAGAAACCGGAATTTTTGTATTTATTACTTCCACCGCATCCGGGTAGATGGCACTAATAAGTGAAGCATTAGCGATGAAGGATCTGTGTACTTTCATGAAATGAGATGGAAGGATATCCAATATTTCCTTTTGCGTATGTCGCACCATGTGATGAAAACCATCACCGTGAATGTGAAGGTAGTTTCCATCTGATTTGATAAAGGCCATGTCTTTTATCGGAATCTTAACATATATATGGTTCTCCTTCACAAATAGGCTATCTCTTGGAATGCCCTTGTTCTCATCAAGCATTAAACCATGTGTAGCGTTGTAATTGGCTATAGCCACCTCGATAGTTGTGAAAATATCTTCTTCTTCAAAGGGTTTTACGAGATATGCGCTCGGAAGATGCTCTTTAGCTCTATTTAATGTTGCTGTATCAGAATGTGAGCTAAGAAAAATGAATGGCACCTTTTTTATTCCATTGATAGCCTGTGCAAGTTCGATTCCATCTTTCTCACCGTCAATAACAATATCGAGTATTACAAAATCAGGCTTAAACGTTTTAAATTTCTGCAAGCCTTCTTCATAAGATTTGGCAACACCTAAAACCGAATATCCAAGATCTTCAAGGCAAGTTTTTAGGTCTTCCGCAATTATGGCCTCGTCTTCTACTACCAGAATATTTAAAGCCCGTGTTGTCATTATGTGGTTGAGATTGATCTTGGAAATTTAAAATGAAATTTTGATCCAATCTCTGCTTTATAGACAAAAGAACCATTAAGCTGGTCGCATAGCATATTAACAAGACGAAGACCAAGTGAACTCACCTCCTTGATATCAAGATCCTTAGGCAATCCGATGCCATTATCAAGTACTTCTAACTCCAGTAAGTTTTGGTTTTTACGCAACTGAACGGTCACTAAGCCTGGATTTCCAGGGACAAAAGCATACTTGTAGCTATTTGAAACTAACTCTGTTACAATGAGCCCAATGGGAATTGCTAAATCTACATCCAACTCCAAATCATGCGCTTTGATACGATATTTGATCTTGTCAGAATCTGGATTGTACGCCTTATCCAAATTCTGAATCAACTCCTTTAAATAACTCTCAACTTCTATCCTTGCCAGGTTGTCAAATTGATAAAGGTTCTTATGAATTAAGGCCATCGACTTTATGCGTTGCCGAGCTTGCGTGAGAAGATTATTAGAAGCTTCATTGTGCTTTGCGGCCTGGTCCAAATTTAAAAGGCTTGAAATAATCTGAAGATTATTCTTTACCCGGTGATGAACTTCTTTCAATAGAATGTCTTTCTCCTCAAGAGACTCCTTGAGTTTAATAGTCTGATCCGCAACCAGCAACTGAAGCCTTTCGCGATCTCGATTTAAATACCAGGTGCGCCATCTTACCACTACCAAAACGAGTATCCCTGTTAACAAGGCTAAAATTGCTATAAACCATGGCTGATAATAATATGGACTGATTACTGAAACGGGGATCGAAATAATATTGGCTGACCAAATACCCGCTTGACTTTTGGCTTTAACATTTAGAACATATTGCCCATATGGGAGGTTGCCAAGTTGAAGATGTCTGTCCGGCAAAGATTTCCAATCGGCATCCAAATTTTCCAATTTGTACCAATAGGATTTCAATTCAGATTTATAATCTAAATAGGAAAAGGACAGGTTACAAGAATAACTATGCCTTGTGAGCTCAATTTCACCAGATTTCTGAAGATCAATATAGCCATCCTCGAGAGTCTGATCCTTTTCATTAAACCGGGAGAAGCTAACCAACCGAATTGGTGGCCTATAAGGATTCTTAATCTTCTCAAAATCTATCGGGTTTAGACAATTAACCCCATTCAACCCACCAAAGTAAATCAGGCCTTCATTGTCTTGATACCAGGAAATTCTGTTGAACTCGTGATGAGACAAACCATCCTCCTCATTGTAGCTCACCATAGTACTCAAATCAGTACTCATTTGCACCAGGCCAAAATTGGTACTAAGCCAAATATGTTGGCCTGACTTCTCAACAATACTGGCGTAAACGGTATTGGATGGTAGCCCATCCTCCTGGGAAATCCTTACCAATTCATCAGAAGAAGGGTTCCACACAAGAAGACCATAGCCATTCGTGCTTATATACCATTGCTTTTTATGCCTCAAAATGTGGTGTACGTTTGAAAGCTCTTGTACAGTAAGGTGGTCTGAAATATCTTCCAGTCTGCCCACCAATTGATAGTATTGATTCAACTGAAAAACTCCTTCTGAAGTTACAATCCAATAGTGCGCGCCATCTTCAAAAATTTGATATACCAGGCCAGGGTTGTCTATATCCGGAAAGATCATGAAACTCAAATCATCACAGTCACCGTCCAAACCATCACATCTTTTAACACCAGAACCGCCAAACCAGCGCTTGCCTTTAGAGTCTTTATAGGTGCACCAGAGACCAGCCAAGCCCAGTCTCCCATGAACTTCACTTATATCAGATTCACCATCAAAAACCTCTACACGACTGCTTCCAAAAAATATCTTGTCCCCATCTGCAAAACAGATTTGATAGTCTTCATCTCTGTTTAAGAAATCAATCTCTCCCTCACGATTGATCATTATAATTCCCTGACCCCCGGCAGCGATAAACAATCGTCCAGTATTGTCTTTAAGTATTCCTCTGGCCTGGATACGTTCAGCTGGGTTTTCCCTATCAGCCAGGGTCACAAAACGGTTTTCCCGCAAAGCAAACTGGTATAATCCCATGGACGTGCATAGCCAATAATTATTCCCCTCGCTTTTAAAAAAACTAACCGACCAATCCGCATTAGGGATGGAGGCTGCAGAAAAATGATCTAGAACATTATGCACCGTGCCCTCGGAATCGAGAAGGAATACCCCATGCTCTTTCTCGCGGTACCAAAGTTTCCAATCATTTCCTGTTCCTGTGACTGCCGCCTGGGAGCTTATATATACACGAGAATCAAAACCTTTATGATCAGGAAGGAATGGTTCTATTCTACCTTCAGCAGAAAGCTTTACAATATTTTCATGCGGACTATCCCAATTGTCCATTACGGCGATGGGCTGGCCGTCAGTAGAAATTCCTGCTATCAGAAATTCCTGATCTACGTTCACCTCCTGTTCACCAAATGAAAGCGTATCGCCGTCCTGATTTAGTTTAGTAATTTGAAGAACCGTATCATGAGGAAATCTTTTGCTCCCAGTCCAAATTATTCCATTCGTGTTAGCAATGAAATTGCGCTCTTCATGGATGAAGTGCTTCAGATCCCTTATTCCACTTTTTGATTGATACACAAAGAGATCTCCTTTGTCACAGGAAATAAGAAGGCCTGCGTCTCCTAATTCCTTCAGTTCCATGACAAGCTTTCTTTGAAGCAACGGATAATCGCTTACCAAATTTGTGAAGCTGTAACTCTTCAGATCAAAAACAAGAACTGAGCCACCGGAATTATTGTCAAATAAAGACTCTCCAAAAAGGACCCAAAGCTTGCCTTCGCCCACCTGCTTGATTCTGAGCACATTTGAAGTGAAGTTGTTAGACCTTGGAGTCAGTATTTTGGTGAACTCAATACCGTCAAATCTCACCAGACCTTCTCTGGTGCCTAACCAAATGAAGCCATTAGAATCCTGTAAACCACAATTTATGATTTCTGTGGGTAGTCCATGCTCTATCCCGTAGTGAAAGAGTTGGTGCAGTCTTAACTTGCCCTTTTGCGAATAGCAGCTTCCACCGAGGACCAGCGCTAGTGACAAGCTTATGAAATGATTAATAACACTTTTGCGCATAAAGACAAGTTAACACAAGTCTATTGAGCTTCCAAAAGACAATTCTAGAAAATGCTCATCCCAGTTTTGGATTCATTCATCCCAAATTTTATAGGACTCGTCACTTTCTTTTGACAAAGCATGGATTCCGATGCACCTTTAATAGACTATACACCGGCTTTTCAACCAACCGGAATTATTGTACCCAATAAATCTATCACTCATGAGAATCAGGTTATTCAAATCACTTTTCATCGTCCTTCTTAGTACCGGTTTGGGCTACTCCCAAACTTCAAGCCGTGGATTTAATTATCAAGGGTATGCCGTTGATCCAGATGGTAAAGCATTATCAGGTCAATCGATAACCGTGACGTTCAAAATATACGATGGAACCGGTACCTACACCTATGAGGAGGTACATTCTGTTACTCCTGATGGGTTTGGTGTATTTCATGCTATGATAGGAACAGGAAATACTACCAGCAACAAGAATATAGATTTTGAAGATCTAAATTTCTATACCAACTGGAAGCTGCAAGTTATTGTGCAGGCTAGCCCTTCACCTCCAGTTACAATTAGTGATGACTTCTTAGCAGCTGTACCCTATGCCAGGCACGCTGCAAATGGCGTACCTGTAGGCACTATTGTGCCCTGGGGAGGAAATGACGTAAATAATATCCCTGATGGCTGGTTACTTTGCGATGGCAGATCATTTCCCCAGTCAACTTACCCACAGCTATACAATGCGATAGGAACTGCTTGGGGCGGATCAGGAACTAGTTTTAACCTTCCTGATCTTAGTGGAAGATTCTTGAGAGGTGTGGATATGGCCGAAGGAGTCGATCCAGATGCTTCATCAAGGTCAGCGCTTCATGGAGGAAATACGGGAGATGCCGTAGGGACATATCAAAGTGATGACTTCAAATCTCATGATCACAGAGGAACTACGGATACTACCGGTGCTCATTCTCACTCCTTAAAATATGATGGTAATGTGAACGGAATTGGTAGTGGCGGAAGTACCGGAGATCAGGCTTTAGCGGACGGAACAGACAATCATCTAGACACTTTTAAAGGAGGGAAAATACAGTCCGCCGGAAATCATCACCACAAAATATTTAGTTCCGGTGGATTGGAAACAAGGCCAAAAAACGCGGCTGTGTACTATATCATTAAATACTAA
This sequence comes from Owenweeksia sp., assembly GCA_965229445.1. Taxonomy (GTDB): domain Bacteria; phylum Bacteroidota; class Bacteroidia; order Flavobacteriales; family Schleiferiaceae; genus Owenweeksia. Next base: position 356,777 of record OZ245876.1, on the reverse strand, counting down.
TTATCATGCAGGTCAATCTTGCACTCAAATATCGCGCATGCTGGAAAGGGATCTTCCTTACCCTCACACTGGTTTGTTTTCACATTGGTACTCAGGCCCAATCCTATTATCCCTATCTCTATAACTTCAGCTATGGATCGGTACAAGATTCTATCGGTAATAACTTTTCTGGCACTACCGGAATGGTGGCTCCAACTGTATGGAAGGACTTTATGCCAGCATTCAATGATCCGCGCAGTAACCGAATGATGTCAGGGTTCAGACCCGATCTAATCTACGTTGAGAATGCTTTTGACGCTGAGCTTTTTGCCTCCAAAGCTTACTTTGGTGATTACGTAGAACTACGATGGGATTTGGCGAATTATGCCTCACAGGTTACAAGCTTTAGAATTTACCGGAAGGAAGTGGGTAGCACGGCAGATTCGGTGCAGATAGCCAATCTGGCTCCCACTGAACGCACATGGCAGGACCACTACGCTGATGCTGGTACCATGTATCAATATACTCTGTTGGCAGAAGGAATCTATAACCTGCCCAGGCGATTGTTAAACTTAATTCAAGGGGTGGGGTTTAGAATACCTTACGGACGGGTCTCAGGGAGAGTAACCTATGAAGGAGGAGCGGCGGTTGAAGGAGTTACTTTAATTGCCGAAACCCAGGACAATTTTGGTGGGAGCAGTATTTACCTGAATAGTGTGGACAGTTCATATTTACAAATACCAGACAACCCTCTAACCGACAATTTTGACTTCGAAAGCGCAATGACCTTTCAGATCTGGTTCAAACCAGATACTTCAAAAAGCTTCGGTACCATCTTCCAAAAAGGAGATCAATACAAACTCACTTACGAAGAAGGCGCTGATTCAACCTATATTGATTCCGTAATAAGATATGTAGTCCGCTATAATTCTGGGGGAACCCCGGTTACAGACACCCTAAACTCCTATGTGCCTGGTGGTGATACCACACTTCTTGAACCCATTAACATAGCTGTTCAAAAAACTGAACCTACAGGTAAAATAAAGTTTATGGTGGGTGCTACTACCCTTGAGCTAAGTTATGTACGCAATCCTCAGGAGTGGGTAAATATCACCGCTATGCGTTCAGATTCTGCTCTAAAAATATATGCCATTTATGACCGATTAGAATATCAATATACTTCTATTCCATTTACTGCATCCACCCCATCCAATGACAGCATCATCAGAATCGGCAAATCAGCCTCTGGTGAATACCTACATGCATTTGTAGATGAAATCAGAATTTGGAGCAGAACCTTTCAAAATGATGAATTATTGGATCTTACTTCCCGCTTTATAGAAGGTACCGAAAGTGGTTTAGAGGCCTATTATCGTTTGGATGAAGGTATTGGCAATTACTTTTATGATTTCTCACGCGCAGGTTTCACTTTCAATGAAAACCATGGTCTGCTGTTAGGTAAAAATATAAATTGGGATACATCAGGAGAAGTTCCCAATAAGCGTCAACTGGCCGTGAGGGGACTAACCGATGCAAGTGGGAACTACATCATTTCAGGTATTCCTTATGCCACCACAGGAAGCATTTATAAAATCGTTCCGTCCTTTGGGGTTCATACTTTCAATCCAGGAGATCAAATATTATTTATTGGACCCGGGGCTGCCATACACAACAATATCAATTTCCTTGACATTGCCTCTTTTGCCCTAACAGGTCAGGTATATTACAAAAACACCTTCTTTCCAGTTGAAGGGGTTGCATTCAGGATAGATGGGGAACTCGCTCTCAACTCAAATGGAACCTTAATTACTACCAATAGCCTTGGTGAATTTCTGTTGGATGTACCAATAGGCTTACATACAATATCAGCTGAAAAATTTGGTCATACGATTCTTTACCAGGGGCAGCAGCGCTTTCCCACAGATAGTACCAAATATAATTTTCAGGGACCCTTCAAAATTGATTCCGTATTCTGGGATTTTACTACCGTTAAAGTGATTGGAAAAGTGGCTGGCGGTCCTGTTGAAGCTGCCAAACCCAAGGGTTTGGGTAGAACTAAAAACAATATTGGACAGGCGAGTATTATACTGAGTACTCAAAAAGGATATGACCTCAGCGATAAGAGTAACGGGAAGTCAAAAGATTATATCAGTAAGTATTATCGTGCTGACTCCTTAGCGGACAGCGACGACACTACCAGTGTATTTATTAGTGGCACCAACCCTACTGACATCATCATTCAGCCTGATGGCAGCTCAGGTGAATATACCGCCATGCTCCTCCCTGAAAAATATGTTATCACTGGAGTTACTGCTGGAGCCGGTGACTATATATTCCCTTCCTCCTTTCATACTACTCTTGATTTAACCAATTCGTTTGAAGTGTTGACAGAAATTGATTCCGTGCAACTTGATACACCCATTGTATTTTCTTCTGCGGGAGAAATCATTCCTCAATTTAGAGTGGATAGTGTTCACTACCAAAAGAACTACGATTTCATCTATCGCACTATTCCAGATGTAAGCTTAACTGCCATGAATGGAGATGCGGCATTTTGGGAAAAGGAAATTACCGCCACGGATGACAGTCTGCTTGTTGTAGTTGATACTGCTGATGTTCCTTTAACACCATACCCTATCTTACTTCAACGTGAGCTATATCAGTTGAAGATTAAGGTATTTGAAAGCTATTACAATGAGGATAGCAGCGTTGTGGATGAGGTTCCGGTTTCTGACGGAACAGTAACTATTGACAATGCCCTGGCCATTGACAATGTACCTAAAACCATTGCGATAAATGAGAAAGGAGAAATTGATTATCAGTTTCAAGCTGGACTTCCCAATATCCTGGGAGACAAGACTCACTCAATGAATGTAACCGCTTATACCGGTAAGAATGGCTCCATTTCAACCGCCTGGGACTATACTCATAAGAACGGAACGAAGGGCCCATTTAAAGCCTACATTTTTGGCTCAATGCCCACAGGTAACAATTTTGTCACAACCGGACCAAGTTCTGTGGACATGATCTTGAGAGATCCTTATGGATCAGGTAGTTACGCCTGGTTTGACCAGGGGAAATCAGTTACTAAAACCCAATCCCTGAATATTGCTACCGGCATTTCAGGAAATGTTGGAACCTCACATAGTTTTGGAACCACCATAACCACCTTTATAGGTTTGGGGGCTGGAACTATTACGAGTACCACTACTACAAATGACCTTGATGTGGGGATTCAGCACTCTGATACCTGGGTAAATAATAATACTATTTCGTCTACAACTACCGCCACTCAAACCTGGAGTACCAGCTCAAGTCCATTCTTCGTAGGGACTGCAGGGGATGTATTCATTGGCCATTCTACCAACATCGTATATGGAATAGCGAGAAATCTAGGACTTATAGATACCAATATCTGCACAAATTGTGACAATCATGGTGTCGGTGGATACCAAATTGGATTGGAAAATGTTTTACGCGTTAATCCTGAGTTCGGTACTGGATTCCAGTACACACAGTATCATATTGAAAACAACCTCATTCCCAACCTGAAGAATATTCGCGATATATACCTGAGTAAAACAGGACAGTATTATACATCACATGAGACATTTGGATCTCCTGATTATGGCAGGCCAAATTCTCCAGATTCTATCACTACATCAGTATTCTGGAATCCAGCATTGGGTGACAGCATTGAGAAGATTTATGGAAATAGTTATGACTTGGAGTATCCTCAGAGCGTTTTTGCGGATACCTCCCTTCATCCCTATGGGTTTGTGGACAGCGTAGCCTATTACAATAGTCAAATAATAGATTGGACTGAGATTTTAAAGGACAACGAGGAAGAGAAAGTGAATTCTACCTTGATACAAAATCTTTCCTTCGATGCGGGTGTTACATACACTAATACAACTACCTACAATTCATCTAAAACCAAGACTAAAAGTTTTGAATGGTCGATAGCTCGAAGTGTAGCCAGCAAAGTTGGGGTCACAGTACTGGGCGTGGGAATGATTGCAAACCTTCAAAACACCATTTCAAACAACGGCACTAAACTGGACGGAACGGAAACAACGGAGAATGTAAGCTTTGGTTATCAGTTGGCAGATTCTGATGCAGGGGATTATCTAAGTGTTGACGTCAAGGATCCAGGATCTCAATATGGACCCGTATTCGCCAATAGAGGAGGACAAACTAAATGCCCATACAATGGGCAAGAGGTAACTAAATATTATAATCCTGGCACCCTCTTAAGCCAAGCAACTCTCAGGCGGGAAATCCCTCAAATTTCTACGTCTAACTCTGTTATTAACAATGTACCTGAAGACCAGATTGCGCAATTCCAGGTAGATTTAGGAAATATTGCCCAATCAAATGATGCCTCGTGGTTTTCAATTACTGCATTTGATGACACGGCGGCTATCGTGTCAATGAATGGCTCAGTCTTGGGCAGTGGTCAGCTTATCAAGGTCCCTGCTGGGGGAAGCGTGAAAAGAGTAATTGGAATAGAGCAGGGACTAGCGGGTGTTTACAATTATACTGTAGGCATCGTAATGAGCTCGGATTGTGAAGCGGGAATAGCTGACACACTTTACTTAACTGCGACATTTACTCCCGTTTGCTCAAAGGTAGAGCTAGGTGAAATCAATGACAAATGGGTTATCAATACCAATTCAAATCCACCCAATATTCTCAGTAGTAAGCTGCAGGATTATGATCTGCAACACCCATCATTTACCAGATTGGCTTTTCAATACAAGCCTACGGCCAGTGGAAGTTGGTTCACTGACAAAATATTCCTGGTAGACACTATTTCATCCGATGATTCCATTGCGTATCAAAATGGAGCTGTTCTCATAAACAATCGTGGAAATGTTCCTTATTCCTTCGATATGAGCAGCTTGCAAGACAGGAACTATGACGTTCGAGCCATTAGTACTTGCGCAGATGGTACAGTACACGAGTCTTCCGTATTTACCGGAATCAAAGACACGAAGAGACCCAGAGTTTTTGGTACCCCACAACCTGGAGATGGTATTCTGTCACCAGGAGAAGATATCATGATCTCATTTGATGAAACCATCGAGGAAGGATTGTTATTACCTCTTAAAAATTTCAGTGTACGGGGTGTACTGAACGGTTCGCCTCTTGGTCATGACAGAGCGCTGTTCTTCGACGGAGTGGATGATTACGCATCTGTGGTCAGCCCGTCAGACCTTGATAATCGATCGTTCAGCATAGAATTCTGGACGAAACGTCAATCACATCAAGGAGGTGTGATCATGAGTAAAGGTGATTTACGAATTGGTTTTAATAATGCTGATGAACTCTATGTACGACTTGGTAGTGATTCAGTAAATACATCTACGACCTATGATACCCTCGAATGGTCTCATTTCACCATCACCTTTGATGCCGCTTCTCAGAATTTAACTGTCTATTCCGCTTTTGGAACTTATGGTGATATAGAAATTTCTGACAGATACGTATCTAACCCGTTTACAACATCCGGTAGAATACAGATAGGAAAGGCGGATGGTCAGGGCGATTACTATCATGGACTAATCCATGACTTTAGAATTTGGGAAAAAGTAATAGGGCAAGGTACCGCAGTATCTCAGAGAAACCTTTCCCTCACGGGAGATGAATTAAAACTTGCAGGATTCTGGCCAATGAATGAATTGCGTGGTGACCTTGCACGAGACCTGGCAAGATCTCATCATGCGATACTGCACGGTGCCAGTTGGAGAGCCATGCCATCGGGTTATGCTGTGAATTTTAATGGGGGATCTAATCTTCTTATACCAACCGCAAGCAACTTTGTGATCACTGATGAAATGGATTTCAGCATTGAAATGTGGTTTAAAGGTGACCCATCGCAAAACAATACCATCTTATTTTCCAGTGGGCGAGTTGATACGGCTGTAAGTGGCGTAGACTTTGGTAAATATTGGAATGTTGGATTCAATGCCAATGGTCAGATATATGCCAGGAACAGTGGTGTTTCAATAACTGATGGCTCCAATCAAAATTTGCTGGATAATGAATGGCACCACATGGCATTGGTAATGCGGCGAAGGTCTAATACTGCGCTCTATATTGATGGGACTCAGGTGGCTTTAGCAAATAGCGCTGGATTTGGTCCCATGAGTAACGATACTATGAGCTTGGGTTCGGATATAGGTACTCCAGGTGCTAATCAATATCAAAACTATTTTACTGGAAGTATTGATGAGTTTAGGGGATGGCGTCTTGCCAGAACACAGGAACTCATTAAAAGTAATATGCACAATAAGCTAAGTGGTAGTGAGCGTGGCTTGTCTATATACTATCCTTTTGAAAAGTACAATCTGAGTATTAGTTCTACACCGGTTAGTAGCTTGGAAGATCAGGATTATAAAGATGACTCCTTAAATGTTTCTCTAGGCCTAGCCGCACAATCCAATGGGGTCATATTTGAGAACGGAGACATCCCAAATATCGCTGACGTGCGACCCGAGCAAGGACTTGCTTTTGGATTTGTGACTAATAATGATAAGATTATCATTAACATAAATGAACCACCGGCAGCTATAGAACGTCAGGTGCTAACATTTACAGTTGACCGTGTTGAGGATCTTAGGGCTAATCGTATGGCATCACCAGTTACCTGGACGGCCTTTGTACGACAGAATACAGTGATTTGGGGACAGGAAGAATTACACTTCACCAAGAAGCAATACGACACACTAAGCTTTGGTGTGGAAGTCCAAAACATTGGCGGTCTTCCTCAAAATTACTCCATTACAAATCTTCCTGGGTGGCTCACAGTCTCTTCCGGTGGTTCTGGAAGTATTGGTCCTGCAAGTACCACTGAGCTAACATTTGATGTAGATCCCTCGCTAAATATTGGTACTTATGAAGAGGTAATTTACCTGGTATCACCATTTGGATATAATGAACCTCTTCATATCACGGTTAAAGTTGAAGGTACTTCACCTAACTGGAGTGTAAACCCCAACAATTACCAGCATTCCATGAATATCATCGGTCGTATTAAAGTGGACGGCATTGTGTCTACAGACGAGGATGACATGTTAGTAGCTATGGTAAACGATACCGTCCGTGGTATAGCCAACCTGCAGTATTTCCCGGCCTATGATGCCTATTTGGTGTTCATGGATGTGTATAGCAATCTGGCGGGAGGTGAGATGATCGACTTTGTAGTATGGGATGCCAGCAATGGCAAGGTACATACTGAAGTGACCCCTACCCTCCTCTTTCAAAGTAACAGCCTGCAAGGATCTCCGTTGGTACCTGTAGATTTCGAAGCCATCAACACCTATTATGAACCCATTGATGTGTCTCAGGGCTGGAACTGGATCTCTTTCCATCTGGATTCGAAAGGCCAGGATACTACCAATGTTCTGCTCCAATCCTTATCTCCACAGGACGGTGATATCCTTAAGGGGATAAGCAACTATGATCAATATTCATCCGCAACAGGATGGAGTGGAACCATTACGGCCAATGGTGGCGTTCAAGCAACCGATATGTATAAGCTTAAGATTAGCGGAGACGATACGATTGACTATGTAGGCTCCAAAATTGATCCGGGCTTGCATCCTATACCTATTGACAGTGGTTGGAACTGGATCGGTTTCATTTCACAGAATAATATGACGGTAAATAATGCCTTCTCATTCTACAATGCCGCACATGGTGATCTGCTCAAAGGACAGCTGTCCTTCGTGGTCTATGATTCCATATTGGGTTGGGTGGGCAACCTTGGGTTTTTACAACCCAAACATGGATATATGTACCTCTCCCACAAATCAGATACTCTCCGATATCCTGACTCAGACCTCTTTAATTACAAAAACGCATTTGATCAGGATCAGGTATATCTGAATAATCTGCTGACCCTAGATGAGCATGCGTATCGATACAGCATGAACATAATAGCTACGGCTCCGCTATGTGAAGAAGCTCCTGAAGGCAGCTATCTGCTACTCGCCTATGAAAGTGATGAAATCAGGGGGGTTAGTCGCTCTCACAACAAGACGTTCTTCACTACGCTTTATGGTGATGGAATTCTTGAAAATCTGAGATTTGAGATAGTCAATGAATTGGGACAAAGGTTTGAATTAGATGAAAGCATCCAGTTCACTCCGGAAGGTCTTCGCGGCTCAATCAACAAGCCTGTATACTTTTCAACCAGCGATCCTAAAATCTATGATTGTGATTCGTACAAAACAATGGCTCAACTGGATGAGTCGGGTGTTGCTGTATTTCCAACCGCCTTTTCTGATCGGTTAGAAATCCGGTTAAGTATGCCTCAAGATGGAGAAGTAAACATAGAGCTTTACGATGTTGCCGGCCGACATGTTACCAGCATAATAAATGGGTTCTATGAAAAAGGACAACATCAAGTTAATTGGAAGGCTAATGCCAGTCAGCAGTCCATAGCCGCTGGAATATACATGGTTCACGTAAGCAGGGGTAATGAACTTCCGGTAATTCAACGTGTAGTCAAGCTTGACAAATAAGAAATGATCATGCGTACCGAAAACAATACAGCAGAGCCAAGTTACCGCAGGATCTCAAGCATCATACTGCCATTGCTCCTTATGCTTCTACCTGGGGTAGGTCTCCATGCCAGTAAACCCAACTGGTCGGTAAACCCGAATGCTTTTACCTACAGCATGAATGTAACTGCCAAGTTCAGTGTAAACTGCGTGGATCTTGCTGACACGGCGGATATGGTTGGCGCATTTGTGGCAGGCCAATGTCGCGGTGTAACTCGTTCCTCCAACATAATCAACGGGAATTATTTGGCCTTTCTGACCATCTACAGCAATAGTTTCGGCGGAGAACAGGTGGATCTGAAGGTCTATGACTCCAGCCTTGACTCAGTATTTGATATTGGAGTTTCCCTAATCTTTCAGGATGGTGCTATCCTCGGTGATCCGGGCAACCCTTATTACCTCCACACCAATGAACCACCTACAGATCTGCTATTGAGTAAAACCAGTGTGCGTGAAACTCAAGTCGATCCATTCATTGGCCTATTGAGTACAATTGACCTTGATTCACAGAATCATAGCTATCAGCTCGTTTCTGGTGTGGGAGACACCAACAACAGTACTTTCCACGTTACTAACGACTCTCTATTTGCGATTGGAAGCTTTGATTATGATCTGAAGCGCTATTATTCTATTCGTATATCTACATCTGATGGCGGCTGTACTCTTGAAAAAATATTTCAAATCACTGTGAAAGATTCCAATCATCTTCCAACAGACATATTATTGTCCAGCAAGGAAATTGATGAGAATAATACCATAAATGAGATGGTAGGAATATTATCGACGGTTGATAATGACGATGTGGATCAGCATTCTTACGAGTTGGTTAACGGGATCGGGGATGATGATAATGGGAGTTTTACCATAAACGGTGATGAGCTTCAGATAAATGTTGTAACCGATTTTGAAAGTCAACGGACTTATAGCATTCTTATTGAATCGGATGATGGAGACAGCGGTACCGTAAGCCTAAATTTTTTAATTGAAGTATTAGACATTAATGAAAAGCCACGGATTCGTGACACTCTGCTGGTACTTTCCGAAAATTTGAAAGTAAATCAGACTGCTGTAGAATTAATGCTTTTAGATCCCGATCAAGGTGATTCACACTCATGGCAGATTCTTGGTTCATCACCTTTTACAATTTCAGGCGGGGTTATAGTTCTAACCAAAGACTTAGACTTTGAAGTTCAGGATTTATGGGAGTTTCAAGTTGTAGTTACAGACCTAGGTGGATTGTCGGATACAGCCGACATAACAATTCAGGTAATGGACGAGGTTGAACCAGAAGAAGGGCTGCCAGTGAATGAAGTAATATCTCCCAATGGTGATGGTATCAACGATTATTTTCAGATCGAAGAGATCCAACTTTATACTGACTTTAAGCTTCAGATATTTAATAGAAATGCTGTGATTATTTATGAAGTAGCTTCAGGTTATGACAATAGCTGGGGAGGCACCTATATGGGTAAGCCTGTTGATTCGGGAGTGTATTATTACCTGTTTCAAAGCAATGTTGATGCTTCTCAGAAATTCACTGGTGCGATTTCTATTATACGATGAACAGTGTAAAATCACATACAAAGTCCTTGCTGATGAAAAAGTCCTCAATTGTTATCATAGCATGTCTTCTGGTAGGAAGCTTATCAGGTCAGGATTTAAATTCACATTACCTATATCAGCTGAATTGGTTAAATATTAATGCTGCTTATACAGGAAAAACTGAAGGCACTCAAGTATTATTCAATCCGGGAACTCAGTGGACTGGAATTTCAAATAATCCCTCAAACGCCATGCTTGCAGTTCATGGCAAGTTGAACGAAAGCCAGGGACTCGGTGGAAAGGTCATTCTAGATCAAAATGGGATTTTTAATACGCTAACGCTTGAAATGCTTTACTCCTACCAGATAAAGATTAATGATGAACAAGGGCTAAATTTTGGAGCCAGCGCTGGAATGTTCAACACCTCAATTGATAACGGCGCAAGTTTTAATGACTTTACCGATGGATCTGATCCAACTTTAGGATCTGGATTCTATAACGAAACTCAATTCCTGGCAAGCTTTGGTTTTTTGTATCAATTCAAGGAACTGGAAATTGGCTTATCCCTACCTCATATGATCGTCAGCGGAAGGGATATCTCCGATCATTTATTTGGAACGGCAAAATATGACTTCTTCATTGCTGATGGCAACCTTAGGTTAACTCCTATGCTCGTCTATCAAAACCTGACCAATAGCACGAATATCATGGATATTGGGGGTCAGGTTGGTTGGAGTGATTTGGTTTGGATTCAGGCCACCTATCGCACAAATGAAACAATGGGGTTGGGGCTTGGATTTAGTTTTAAGGGAATGGACGTAGGCTATATGTACAATATGTTCAATGGCCCTGCCAGTGAAATTGCCAACAATTCTCAACAGATATACATCGCATTTACTTTCAAGAAACAGAAAGCTGAAAACAAGACCGTAAACCCCACGAAAGATTACTCTCAGCTCAACGCGGTATTAAATGATCTTAAAGAAATTTCTTCAGAAGGGAATAAGGCTGTCATGCAGGAGGTATCTGAGATTCAAACTGAATTAGCTGCTCTTATCAAAAAATTGGAAGAAGGATCTTATACCTCAGAGGATGATGCCAAACTAAACTCCCTTGAAAAACGGGTGGAAGAACTTAAAATGCAATAAGCTTGAAAATTAGTCTTGTCATATTTCTATGGTTCACCGCTTCTGTAAGCCTTCAGGCACAAAATCAAAAGGTCTCAAATACCAATGAAGCATTACAAGCTAGAATTGCACGCTTAGAAACTCAATCTGATTCATCTCTTAGTGAAGAGTTTGCAGCGCTTTTTTATGGATTAATGGATGAGCGCGACCTCCTTGCTCTTAAAGTGCAGATGTTGCAAACTAAGGTGGCAGTTTTGGAAGATAAACTCACGCGTTCAGAAAATCAGTTGGCGGAATCTGAGCATCATCTGGAACAATTAAGGAAGGACCTATCGGTTGGATCAGATGAATTTAACGTGGTCTGGGATGGATATTATGTCATTCTCGATTCTGAAAGGGAACTAAACCGAGCGGTCCAACACAAAGAGTACATGATGTCCAAAAATGCCGGTCTTGACCTAATGATAATGCCCAATCCTCACGGGTCTTGGTTCTATATTTGTGTAAATCAATCCCTGGATCTGAAACAGGCTTCTGAAATGGCAAAAAAATTTCAAGATCAAGGGTTTAAGGATGCATGGTGGATTGGCGTAAAGCATGAAGATTAGTCTCACACCTGCATGATATCCTCTTCTTTCTTGTCGAGAATAGCGTCAACCATTTTATTAAACTCGTCCGTTACCTTCTGAACTTCCTCTTCACCATCCTTAATGAAATCCTCGGAAATTCCATCCAGTTTCTTAATCTCATCATTGGCATCTTTCCGTGCACCTCGAATACTTATCCGTGCATCCTCACCTTCCATTCGAGCACGCTTTACCAAATCTTTTCTACGCTCCTCAGTAAGAGCAGGAATATTGATAATCACCATCTCTCCATTATTCTGAGGATTAAGACCAAGATTGGCGTTGATAATTGCCTTTTCCAGTTCCGGGATAAGCGTCTTTTCCCAGGGTTGAACCGATAGCGTACGACTATCAGGGGTGCTGATATTGGCCACTTGACTAATCGGCGACATGCTGCCATAGTACTCCACCATCACGCCATCCAACATACTCGGGTTAGCCCTGCCAGCCCTAATCTTCACCAACTCTTTTTCGAGATGCTGGATAGAATGTTGCATTTGCTCACGTGCTGATTCTACAATGATTTCAATCTCTTCCATTTCTAAAAGCTTAATTGGTTACGAGCGTTCCCACACTTTCTGTTCCTTCAACCACCTTGTGAAGGTTTCCGGGGGTATTCATATCAAAAACAATTATGGGAAGTTTATTCTCCTGACTTAGCGTAAAAGCCGTCATATCCATAACGTTCAGTCCTTTCTCATACACTTCTTTGAAGGTAAGGGTCTCGTACTTGGTGGCCGAGGAATCCTTTTCAGGGTCTGCACTGTAAATTCCATCTACTCGAGTGCCCTTAAGAATCACGTCCGCGTCAATTTCTATGGCGCGTAAAGTAGCGGCCGTGTCGGTAGTGAAATATGGGTTACCGGTACCACCTCCAAAGATGACTACTCTACCTTTCTCTAGATGTCTGGTAGCTCTCCTTCTGATAAAAGGTTCTGCTACCTTATCCATCTCTATAGCGCTTTGCAGCCTGGTATGAACTCCCAGCTCTTCGAGTGCCGATTGTAAGGCCAATCCATTAATAACCGTAGCCAACATTCCCATATGATCAGCTTGCGTACGATCCATCCCCTGGCTAGCACCTTTGAGGCCACGGAAAATATTACCTCCTCCAATGACCACTGCTACTTCCACACCCTGGGCGATTACCCCCTTAATTTCCTGAGCGTATTCCAATAAGCGTTCTCCACTTATGCCATATTGCTGTTTACCCATCAGGGCTTCTCCGCTTAGCTTCAGGAGAATTCTATTGTATTTAACCGCCACGCTCCGTGTATTTGCCAGCAAATATAAGATGATGATGCTTATATTGTAGGATGGACCGAAAACAAAAAAGCCCCACACCAAAGGTGCAGGGCTTTAGAAAGAATATTTGGTAACACTTATACGCCAAGCCCTACTCTGCGAAAGGCAGTAGCGCTTAAGCCATTGTCAACAGAGTTTAGATACTTGGTGATAGTCATCTTGTTATCACGGATATACTCCTGCTCCAACAAGGTGTTTTCCTTAAAGAACTTGTTCAGGCGTCCGGCAGCAATCTTTTCCAACATGGCTTCGGGCTTACCTTCCTGACGGGCGAGGTCTTTACCTACTTCCAGTTCGCGATCAATCACTTCCTGAGAAACCTCATCACGACCAAGAGCTACCGGGTTCATAGCTGCTGCTTGCATGGCTACGTTCTTACCGGCTTCTTCAGCTTCTCCGGTTAATCCCACCAAAGTGGCCAACTTATTTCCAGCATGAATGTATGAGGCTACAAATGGTGCTTCTAAAACTTCATAGGCTCCAATTTCCAGCTTCTCACCAATAACACCGGTCTGTTCAGTAAGTTTATCTTCGATCTTCATTCCGTCTATTTCCATTTGAAGCAGCTCTTCTTTGGTTGCCGGACGTGCGGCAATTGCTTCAGACAAAATTGAGCGGGTTAAATCTACAAAACTGTCATTCTTAGCCACGAAATCAGTTTCACAATTCAGGCTAACAATTGCTCCGAAGCTTTTGTCTTCTGAAGTAGCAGCTAAAACACAACCCTCACTGGCTTCACGATCGGCACGCTTTGCGGCAACTTTTTGTCCTTTCTTGCGCAGAATATCCACTGCTTTTTCGAAGTCTCCGTCTGCCTCCTGGAGAGCTTTCTTGCAGTCCATCATTCCGGCTCCGGTTTGTTTTCTAAGTTGGTTAACGTCTGACGCTGTTATAGTAGCCATGATTCTCTACTTTATTTAATGGTTAAAAAATGGAAGGGATAAAAATTTTCATTTCATCCCTTCCGCAGTTTCAATATTTATTTGCTTGAATTGCTTACTTCTCGGAAGTGGATTTCTCCTCAGTTTTTTCCTCAGGTGCTACCGCAGCTTCTGCCGCCTCAGCAGCTTCCTTCTTTTTAGCAGCTTTCTGAATCTTTTCCTGTGCCGCTTTATCCTTTTCAGCCTGGCGCTCATTAAGACCTTCTTTTATGGCCTCGGTTACCCGACGTACCAAAACATCGATCGATTTAGTAGCATCATCATTTCCAGGAATAGCAAAGTCTACTTCGTGTGGATCTGAATTGGTATCTACAATTGCAAAAGTTGGGATTCCCAATTTCTGAGCCTCCTTTACGGCAATGTGCTCTTTGTTAATATCCACGATAAAAAGCGCTCCAGGAAGTCTGGTCATATCTTCAATAGAGCCTAATTGACGATCCAATTTCTCTCGCTGACGATCAACCTGAAGTCTCTCCTTCTTAGAAAGAGTCATAAAGGTTCCATCTTCCTTCATGCGGTCTATAGACTGCATCTTTTTAATAGCCTTACGAATCGTCACAAAGTTTGTAAGCATACCCCCTGGCCAACGCTCAGTGATGTATGGCATATTTACCGTTTTTGCGTTCTCGGCAATGATATCCTTTGCTTGCTTCTTGGTTGCAACGTAAAGTAACTTCCTTCCTGAGGCTGCTATCTTGCGGATAGCGTCGTTGGCCTGTGCAAGCTTTGCCTCGGTCTTGTAAAGGTCGATGATGTGGATACCGTTGCGCTCCATAAAAATGTAAGGAGCCATTGCGGGATTCCATTTGCGGGTGAGATGGCCAAAATGCACTCCTGCATCCAGCATCTCTTTGATCTTCTCTTCTGCCATTTTGTGTTGTTTACTTTCTCTAAATTCAACTGTATGGTGGTCACCCCATTTATAGAAGATTGTGCCCGTACAGTTTGGATACTAAACCAATCGTTAACGCTTGCTAAACTGGAATTTCTTCCTTGCCTTCTTTTGACCAAATTTCTTGCGTTCCACCATGCGTGGATCACGAGTCATGAGACCTTCAGGCTTCAGCTTGATGCGGTTCTCAGGATTGAGATCGCAAAGCGCCCTTGAAATTCCTAAACGAACAGCTTCAGCCTGACCAGTAATACCACCGCCAGTTACATTTACCTTGACATCGTACTGACCTTTAGTCTCAGTAAGTTCGAAGGCTTGCTCCAGCTTATAATGTAGCGTTGGAGTACTGAAGTATTCTTTAGAATCTTTATTATTGATGGTGATCTTTCCCTTTCCTTCTGAAAGGAAAACGCGGGCCACCGAAGTTTTTCTTCTGCCGATTTTGTGCGTTACTGCCATCCTGTTTATTTAATGGTATTAAGATCTATCGCCTGGGGTTGCTGAGCTTCCTGATTGTGCTCATTACCGGCGTATACATATAAGTTGCGAAACAATTCACGTCCGAGGCGATTCTTGGGTAACATCCCTTTAATCGCTTTCTCTAAAACACGCTCAGGGTACTTCTCAAACAATTCTGCCGGAGTACTAAATCGCTGTCCACCAGGAAAACCAGTGTGTCGAACATATTCCTTTTCTGTCATCTTAGAGCCACTAAGCTTAACCTCAGCCGCATTGATAATAACAACGTTATCACCGCAATCCGCATGAGGAGTGTAGTTGGTCTTGTGCTTTCCACGTAACACAAAGGCTACTCTCGATGCCAAACGACCAAGACTTTGACCTTTTGCATCAACAAGATGCCACTTTTTGTCGGCATTTTCCTTGTTGATAGAACGTGTTTTATAGCTAATTGTATTCACAACTAATTAATTTTTAACTATTTACACCCTTTAATCCGTGTTTTCTGAAAAGGGGCTGCAAATCTACTATTAAAATTCTGAATACGCCAAACCAGGAGAACTGAAATTGACCACTTTAGAGGACATTTGTGTATAAACTATCCTCAGGCACATTTCTTGCGTCATACATTATAGATCGTTTAACCTATTTTTGCAAAATTACTGATAAACCCCATTTATATGCTCCTGTATAAATATATACTTGCTTCCATTTTATTTTTAGCTTCCCTTTCTGTGCTTGCTCAGGAACAGGATCGTGTTCAGCGATGTGGTACGGACGAGATGATGGCCAGAATGATGGCCGAAGATCCAGAGCTTGAGAATGCTTTTCATGAATACCTGCAAAGTATAGATTCACTGAGCAAGCAAGAGTATGGTAAAAAGTCTACCGTCGCAGTTTTTAAGATTCCTGTGGTATTTCATGTGGTTTACAATACGGAGTTTGACAATATTTCCAAAGCGCAAATTTTAGATGGTTTGAGAGTATTAAATGAGGATTTCCGGAGACTGAATGCTGATACCAACCTAACTAGAAACCAGTTTAAACCAGATGCAGCAGATGTAGAAATTGAATTTGTGCTGGCCACTAAGGATCCCAACGGAAACTGTACCACAGGCATTACCAGGAGACAGGACTTCAGATCAGTAAATGCCACCAACGGCATTAAATCACCTCAATGGGATCCTTCAAAATATTTAAATATCTGGGTAGTGAACAGTATTAGCCAATCAATTTCCAATAACGTTCTTGGCTACGCACAGTTCCCAAATGGTCCCTCAAGTAGCGATGGGGTGGTTATCAGACACGATGCACTTGGAGCTATAGGCACTTCGGCTAACGCCGGACGAGTAGGACGCACCTTACCTCATGAACTAGGACATTCCTTTGGTCTACCTCACCCGTTTGGCTCTTCTCCTTATAGTTGCAGTAAGGATGATGGTATAGGAGATACTCCTCCCGTGAACGGACCAAGTTATGGTTGTGACCTCAACCGAGCCACTTGTGGAAACACCAATCAGATAGAAAACTTTATGGATTATGCGGATGACGAGTGCGTGAACATGTTCACTAACGGACAAAGGAACGTCATGAGAAATGTCGCCAACAGCATTCGATTCTTCCTTAAATCTCCAGGTAACCTCATCAATACGGGTGTAACAAATCCGGCTGTATGTACACCTATTGCTGCACTAAATATGGAATCGCCGGCATTGTGTCCAGGGGGTTCTGTAACATTTAGTGAACTCTCCGAAGGTAGCGCCGCCACATCCTGGCAGTGGTCCTTCCCAGGCGGTCAACCGGCTACCTCAAACTCACCAAATCCAACGGTGGTGTATCCCAATGCGGGAAATTACTCAGTGAGTCTGGTGATTACCAATTCTGCTGGTTCCGATAGTTCCTATTTTCAAGATTTTGTGCGTGTTCGACCGTATTATACTGGTCACGAATCCAGTTACAATGAGAGTTTTGAAGGTGACCTAAATTCTTCCGGTTTAATTATAAACTCTCCATTTGACAACAATACTTTCCAGGTTACCAGTGCTGCGGCCACCGATGGCAGTAAGTCCCTTAAGCTCGATAACTTCACCTCCGGGGCTTATGCGCCAATGACCACCATCAAAGGATCTGGCGCCAGAGATGAGTTGATTACTCCTTTAATCTTCCCAACCTTCGCTAAAAATCTGGTGCTGAACTTTGATTATGCCTTTGCTGCACGTCAGGCCAGCTCCAACTACGATGCATTGAGAGTGTACGCTTCGGAAGACTGTGGCCAAACCTGGAGTTTTATTCGCGTCTTCCAGAGTGGCCTGTTACGCACTGCCCCAGATAAAAGTGGTTCTGGCTTCACCCCAACTGCTGCACAATGGCGCAGTGGTCTTATTCCCCTTGCGGGCTATGACGGTAGAGGACCAATTTTGGTAAAGTTTGAATTTGAAAATGGTGGGGGTAACAATTTCTATATCGATAATATTCAGGTTACATCTGATAATGTTTCCATCACAGAGTATGAGCTTGCTAAAAATATAAATGTGTTTCCTAATCCTAGCACGGGTCAGGTAAATGTAACTTTCACTTCTGCCACCAAATCTGTGGTAAAAGTTGCCCTTTATGACCTCTATGGTCGATTGGTGATTAGTGAATCGCTAAACCCAGGAACCCGCAACTATGCGATTGGATCAGATGAGAAGCTGGCCAGTGGTGTGTATCTCCTGCAAGTTGAAGAAAGAGGTATGACTTACGCTGAGAGACTGGTAGTTAAATAGACTTTTGAAGGAGTTAGGCGCCAGTGATCCAGGTTCCCGTTGGGGCCTGCACCCGCAGGCCCCAAAAGTAAGATAGTGCTCAAAGCATATATGTTCCAATCTGAATTTCATGAAGCCTATCATTAATGAAACGGAAATGTTTTATGGATAAATAAAACAATCTGTTTTGCTCATACCCCGCGGTAACAACATCCTCCTAAAAAGGGTTTTCTTTATGACGGTAATGCGTTATCCAGATTCATTTTCTGGCCAAATGGCTATTGTTAGGAGCGGTAAGTTACCCATCCATATTTAATGCCATTTTCCCCCCTTCTACCAGGACATGGTTATGAGAATGTTTGTTTAGACTCTATGAGCAACTAGAATACAAACATGACAGGGAATAGACTTTATATTCTAGGCTCCTTCGTACCCTCATCATCATAGATACGCTCTTCACCAATCAAGACGCACTACTCATAAAGTTAGACTTGGCTAACGTGGCGCTAGAAGCTACCTTCTACTCGGGGCCTGCGGGTGCAGGCCCCAGGGGCGCACGTCTGGAGACCCCTGCAAAAAATCCGTCAGAACCAAACTCAATGAGCCTCTAACCAATTACTTCCTTCTCCAAACTCGACCTCTAAAGGAACCTTAGTTTCCAATGCCTGCTCCATGGCATTCTTAATTAAGGGCTTCACCTTATCTACCTCAGCAATTGGTGCATCAAATACCAATTCATCATGAACCTGTAACACCATTTTGGTTTCAAATCCTCCTTTTTTCAACTCATGATCTATCCTAATCATGGCCAACTTTATCACATCTGCCGCCGTACCCTGTATAGGTGCGTTTACGGCATTGCGTTCTGCATGACCTCTTACCACTGCATTACGTGAATTAATATCTTTCAAATAGCGCTTTCTACCTTTCATCGTACTTACATAGCCATGTTCCCGGGCAAACTCCTTCTGCTTTTCAATGTAATCCCTGATACCTGGATAGGTCTGGAAATAGGATTTGATGATCTCCCCTGCTTCGGAACGCGATAAATCTGTTTGCTGTGAAAGGCCAAATGCGGAAACCCCATAAATAATTCCAAAATTTACGGTCTTGGCATTGCCCCTCATCTCCCGGGTGACATCCTTTAGATCCACCCCAAAAACTTTGGCTGCCGTAGCGGCATGAATATCTTCCCCCTTGATAAAGGCATCCATCATAAACTCATCACCACTCAATTCTGCAATCAAACGCAACTCAATTTGTGAATAATCTGCAGCCATGATTACGTGATCTTCATCTCGAGGAATAAAGGCTTTTCTCACCTCTCTTCCACGCTCGGTTCTAATAGGAATATTCTGAAGGTTGGGATTGTTTGAGCTAAGGCGACCTGTGGCTGCAACCGCTTGATTGAATGAGGTGTGTAACCTGCCGGTTGTCTTGTTAACCAAGGCTGGCAAAGCATCCACATAAGTAGATTTAAGCTTTTGCAGTTGCCGGTAATCAATAATCTTTTGTGCAATTTCGTGGTCCTTTGCCAGTTGTACCAGGATATCTTCCGAGGTGGCATATTGACCGCTTTTGGTTTTCTTCGGTTTCTCCATTAGCTGGAGCTTGCCGAAAAGAATTTCGCCCAATTGTTTAGGGGAGGCTATGTTAAATGGCTCTCCGGCCAGATCAATTATCTCAGAATCCAATCGCCGAATATCATTCTCTAGTTCAACCGATAGTTTATCCAAGGCTTCTGAATCTAGGTTGATACCCTCCAATTCCATATTTGCTAATACCGGAACAAGTGGCACTTCAATTTCCTCGAAAACGCTGCTTACTTCTACTTCTTTCAACTTAGGAGCAAACACCTGTTTTAATTGAAAGGTGATATCCGCATCTTCTCCGGCATATTCGGAGACCTTATCCATCGGTACATCACGCATGCTCTTCTGATTCTTGCCCTTCTTGCCGATTAAAGTCTCTATGCTGACCGGCTGATAGTGTAAATAAGTTTCGGCCAACACATCCATATTATGACGCATGTCCGGTTGGATCAGGTAATGCGCAAGCATCGTATCAAACAAGGGGCCGTTCACATTTATCCCATACTTCCGAAGCACGGAAATATCATACTTCAGGTTCTGACCTACCTTCTCAATTTCTTGATGCTCAAAGAAAGATTTAAACTCATCTGCTATAGACTGTTCCTCTCCCTCTTCAACCACAACATAATAGGCTCTGCCAGGACTATAGCTAAAGGCGATTCCACATATTTGTGCATCTATGGCATCCAAAGAGGTAGTCTCGGTATCAAAGCAAACCGATACTTGTTTCATCAAATTCTCCAGAAGTAGCTGCCTTTCCTTGGCATGCGTAATCAATTGATAGAAATGCTCCCTATTCTCGATACTTCCAAACTGACCTGGTTCACTGTTCTCAGTAGCTTGTTCAACCTGACTAAAAAGATCGGTCTGACCGCCATTGGGTGGAGCTACAGCAGGCCGTTGTATTTCTTCTCCGGTTACCCTTTTAAGTAAAGTCCTGAATTCTAATTCGGAGAATAAATCATTGATCAATTTCTCATTTGCATCTTCTTTTAGAAACTGTTTTTCATCAAACTTCACAGGGACTTCGCATTCAATTGCTGCCAGGTACTTTGACATACGTGCCTGCTCCTCGTTATCGCGAATCTTCTCACCCAGTTTTCCCTTGATCTCATCCGCATGTTCATACATCTCCTCCATACTTCCATACTGGGCAATGAGTTTTGAAGCCGTCTTTGGACCTACTCCCGGGATTCCTGGAATATTATCTACCGAATCTCCCATCATACCCAGATAATCAATCACCTGCCCCACTCGCTCTACGCCAAACTTGGCTTGCACTTCCTGGATGCCCCAAACTTCCGCAGGATTACCCGATCTACCGGGGCGGTATAACTTGATTTGATCCGTTACCACCTGAGCAAAATCCTTGTCAGGGGTCATCAAAAACACTTCAAACCCTTCCTTTTCGGCCTGTTGGGCCAGGGTACACATCACATCATCGGCTTCATAACCATCCACGCCTAACAAGGGTATGTTAAAGGCCTCTAATAACTTTCTGATGTAAGGAAAGGCCACCCTTATACCCTCCGGTGTTTCATCGCGTTGTGCCTTATACTCTTTATAATGCTCATGCCTGAAAGTAGGCTTAGGTGTATCATAAACCACAGCTATGTGAGATGGCTTTTGTTTCTCCAGTACCTCCAGCAGGGTGGTGGTGAAACCAAAGATGGCGGATGTGTCTAATCCCTTAGAGCTGACTCTGGGGTTGTTTATAAATGCAAAATAGGCACGATATATGAGAGCGTATGCATCGAGAAGGAATAACTTCCTGGGGTTTTCTGACATCTTTATTCGGGGAATTTCAGCTAAAATAAAACTAATCAGCCAGCAGTCTTGTTGCTTGCTTATCTCTTACTATAAAAATGAATATTGTGGGAATAATTTTGAGGCTTGCTATTTTCCTGGCCGTGCTGCTATTGATTGACCTCTATGCTTTTCAAGCTGTGAAAACGGCATTCAGGCAGGCTTCAGGTGCACGATGGGCTTATTGGATATTCAGCGGACTTGTTTACGCCTCGCTTATCTACATGTTTGTAATTTTTGATCGGAATAAGGGGCCTCAGAACTTACAATTCCAATATATCATGGCTCTAACCATACTCTCTCTCGTACCAAAACTCATACTCTTCATCGGTATGTTGGGAGAGGATGTTTTTAGGATTAGTGAGGGGACGGTGCGAAAACTGGCTGGAAATTCAGAGGGTTTCATGCCAGATCGCAGACGTTTTGTCAGTCAGACGGCCTTAGTACTTGCAGCCATTCCCTTTGCAGGGATAATTCATGGCGTACTTAAGGGCAAGTATAACTACCGCGTGATTCGCAAAACCCTGGTTTACGAAGATCTTCCCCTAGAATTTGATGGACTGCAAATTACCCAGATAAGTGATATCCACTCCGGTAGTTTTGACAATCCTGAAAAAATAGATTATGGAATTGACCTGATCAATGAACAGCAGTCTGATCTCATACTATTCACTGGTGATTTGGTCAATAATCGGGCTGAAGAGATGGATCCATGGATTGAAGCATTCAGTCGGTTGAAAGCCCCCATGGGCAAATACTCCATACTGGGCAACCATGATTATGGTGATTATGTGAACTGGAATTCGCCTGAAGCGAAGGAATCAAATATGAAACGCCTCTACCGCGTGCATGAGCAGATCGGCTTCATTTTGTTGCGCAACCAAAATGTTAAGCTTGAAAAAAATGGCAGCAGCATTGATCTGATTGGGGTGGAGAATTGGGGCAAAGGCTTTGCCCAGCACGGCGACCTCAACAAAGCCGTAGAAGGCTTGGATGAGGCTTCATTTAAGATCTTAATGAGCCACGACCCTTCTCACTTTGACGAAGTGGTTAAGAAGTTCTCCAGGTTTATTCATCTTACCCTTAGTGGCCACACTCATGGTATGCAATTTGGCATCGAAATCCCCGGTTTCCTCAAATGGAGTCCGGTGAAATACCGCTACCCAAAATGGGCGGGCTTGTATGAGGAAATGGGTCGCAAGCTTTACGTAAACCGCGGCTTTGGCTTTCTGGCCTTTCCGGGCAGAGTGGGTATTTGGCCGGAGATAACCGTATTGACTCTGAGGAAGGCTTAGAACAATTTCCGTATCTTTATTGGGAACCCTATCCTGATGAAGAAACTTATTGCTCTTGTCTTTCTGCTGAATATTCTAGCCTTGCCAATGCTTGGTCAAGATTGGCAGGTAATACCGGATAGCACTTCCTCCTTCTTTTTCAAGGATAATTCAGGAGCGCTTTTGCAAGCAAGACTTGATTCCAGCTTTAAAGGGTCAGCTTATTCAGAACATTACTTTGCGCATACAGTTGAGATTTCAATTCATCCTTCAGTTTGGTGTATTGGTTACCCTGACGGAAATCTTGTTTTTGGCGATCCATTAATTCAAACAGACACGAGCTTTGAATATAACTTTAAAGCCGGCAAACTGATATTTCCACTTAATCGGATTACAGCTACCTCCTATTTTATGAATGATACCATTAGAGTTAATAGGGTGTTAAAAACGGACACCACTATTAACGGAATTCAGGATAGTATTATACATTTTGAAATTAAAGGTTCGCCATTGAATAGATATTATCGAGGAAGCCTTGGGAAAGTAATTCTCACTAAAAATCATGGGGTTCTATTCCAAAGACAAAAAATGTTGGACTTACCAGGGAATGGATACAATGCCCTACATGACATATCTCCGGTTTTGACCAAGGTACCCAGACCTAATCTGAATACAAATGACTTCAATAATTTTCAGGTTGGAGATGAATTCCAATTTGAAGATAAGTATGAATACTACGACCTCAATACATCCTATGAATCTTTAAGCCTGGTTAGTTACAAAATACTTAGCAAGAGCATTGTCAATCAATCTTATCAATACTCTGTACGCTTTGAAAGACAATATAGTCCAGACTCCCTGGTCTATGGCGTCACAAATTGGAATCTGCCATTGATGCAACCGGAATTAGATTCAATATCCTATCGTCTCACTAAATCGCACCATAATTTGAATACATTCTCAGTGTGGTATCAGGATTGGAATTCTATGGGCAGAGATTATGTAAGATATCACAGGGATCTGCTATTAAACCATAATGATAGCTGTTTGGCGCGCTGGAATGATAATATTGTCATACAGAAAATAATGGTTGAGGGATTGGGAACTGTATATGAATCCTCACATAACAAAAGCTCAGGCACTGTTTACAGCCATGTGGTGAGATTAATTTATTATAAAAAAGGCACAGAGATTTGGGGCATAAAACAAAACCTTGAAATCAGAGAAGCTTATATTGAGAAGCTTGAGCTTTTCCCATCTATAACCACTGATATCATAAATTTTCCTTCCAGGAATCGTCAGACTTTTACAATCCTTCATGTCAATGGCGCTATCTCCAAGTCTGGCCTCACAGATCGCGGGATCAACACCCTTGATGTTACGGATCTTCATGAGGGCTTATATATCCTTCGACTTAAAGATGGCTCTACGGCCCGATTTATTAAACACTAAACGTTCTCCAGCATCTCTTTCACCATCGCGTCCAGACCATAATCAGCCTTCCAACCCCAGTGTTCACGAGCTTCCGAATCATCTATGCTTTGCGGCCAACCCTGGGCAATCCTATCTCTATCATCCGGAGCATAATTGATCTTAAATTTGGGAATATGCTGGCGTATGGCTTCGGCAATGCCTTCCGGATCAAACGAGAATGCAGCAATATTATAGGAAGTACGAAGTTTGACCTGATCTGCGGGCGCTTCCATAATACCAATGGTGGCCTTAATGGCATCGGCCATATACATCATAGGTAAGGTGGTGCCTTTATTAATATAACACTCATAAGTTCCATGCTCTTTGGCATGCTTGAAGATATCTACCGCGTAATCCGTCGTACCACCACCTGGTTCGGTTTTATAGGAGATCAACCCGGGATAACGAATGCCACGTACATCTACCCCATAATTCTTATGATAATAATCGCACCATAACTCACCGCTCAGCTTGCTGATTCCATAGACCGTACCGGGATCCATAATAGTATGTTGTGGAGTGCTCTGTTTCGGCGTGGTTGGACCGAATGCGGCAATCGATGAAGGCCAGTATAGCTTTCTGAATTGTTTTTCTCTGGCCATTTCCAGCAGGTGAAACAAGCTCTGCATATTGAGATTCCAGCCCTTCATGGGAAATTTTTCTGCCGTGGCAGAAAGCATTGCCACCAGGTGATATACCTGGGTAATCTCATGTTTCTTTACCACTTCCTCAAGCCGAGCCCTATCTAAAGCATTTACTTCCTCAAAAGGTCCATTCAAGGGACCAGAAGGCATTCGAATGTCTGAAGCTATAACTTGCTCAGGTGAATAATTCTTTCTCAATTGAATCACTAGCTCGGTACCTATTTGTCCGGCAGCTCCTAAAACAAGAATCTTTTCCTGCATGGTTAAAAAATTGGGGCGCTAAGATACATGATTGCCATACTTGACCACATAGAGTGAACTCCCCTTCCTATATTTGAGATCAATCAGCATGAAATCCAAGTTCAAAAATTTTCTGAGATCGCTGGGGCCGGGCATTCTTTTTGCCAGTACCTGCATCGGTGTTAGTCACCTCGTGCAAAGTACACGTGCCGGCGCTCTCTATGGTTTTGGACTCCTGTGGGCGATAGTATTGGCAAATGTCCTCAAATATCCCTTTTTTGAGTATGGATCGAGATACGCCAATCTCAAAGGTGAAAGTATCATTGATGGTTATCGCCATTTAGGCAAATGGGCCTTGTGGTTGTTTTTTCTTATCACTGTGGGAACCATGTTTTTTGTAACCGCTGCGGTTGGTGCGGTAACCGCAGGTTTTATGGATAACCTATTTGGATTGAGTAGCATGATCGGTGCTCCTTCCCTCCAGCTGGCAATAATCCTATTGTTTATGATCTGTATCGGCATTCTTCTGTTCGGTCAGTATAAGGTACTCGATTCACTGATTAAGATTATTGGTAGCGTCCTGCTAATCTCTACCCTGGTGGCCTTTTTCCTGGCTTTAGTTAAAGGACCTGTACAGCCTTCTGAACAAATCTTCACTGCCGTACTTCCACTGGATACGGTAGGATTTGCCTTTTTAATCGCCCTGATGGGATGGATGCCCACCGGTTTGGAAATGTCTGCCTGGAATAGCCTTTGGACCCTTGAAAGAATACATCAAACTAAATATAAACCCAGCCTCAAAGAAACTCTAACGGAGTTCAACTTCAGCTATCTAATTACACTGATCCTGGCACCCTGTTTCTTGCTGCTTGGTGCCTACTTAATCTTCGGAACCGGAAAATCTATGCCCAATGATGCCGCGGGCTTTGCTCACGCCGTAATTGGCATGTACACCAGCAATATTGGTGAGTGGAGTAGAGTTCTCATTGCCGCCTCAGCCTTCTCCATCATGTTTGGTACCTGCATTGCTGTTTTTGATGGCTACGCCCGATCTCTGGAACGGGTAATGACATTGTTAAGCAGACCCAAAATTGAAGCTGAACCATCAACTTACTCCAAAAGTAAAACCTACAATTTGAGCCTGATTGTGGTGGGTACGGGAGCATTTATTACTGTCTTTCAACTCGGAGGAGCTTTAAAAAACCTGGTAGATATTGCTACTAGTATATCCTTTTTGGTAGCACCAGCCATCGCTGTATTGAATTATCGACTAGTCACGGCAAAAAGCTTTCCCAAAGATGGCCAACCCGGTAACTTGATGCGACTTCTCAGTTGGTTGGGGATCCTTTTCCTTAGTGTCTTCACCATAATATTTCTCTGGCATAAGTTCTAAAGCCAATACTTGTTTTATTGTGATCTGCTAAGGCTTTCTTACTTTTGCAATCCCTTAAATTTAAGGTAAGTAGCCTATGGATCCCAATGCAGGAAAACGCGGTTTGTACAACAAACTTGGACCGGAAGAATTGAAGAAACGACTGGATTCTGAGACTTTCGACCGCCGCACCGTTTCATTTTATCGCTATGTGGTAATAAATGACCCTCATGAAATGCGCGATTTTCTTTACAAACAGTGGTCTGAGTTAAACTGTTTGGGTCGCATTTATGTGGCCAGGGAGGGAATTAATGCTCAAATGAATGTTCCTGAGCACCACTGGACGGAATTTGTGGAGATGCTATACGCCCATCCAGAATTCAGTGATATTCCATTTAAAATAGCCGTGGAGGACGATGGCAAATCCTTCCTTAAACTCACCGTGAAAATCCGTGAAAAAATAGTGGCCGACGGGCTGGATGAGGATAGTTGGGATGTTACTAATGTAGGTCGCCACCTCAATGCCGAAATGTGGAACCAGGCCATAGATAGTGGCCGGTCAATTGTGGTTGATATCCGCAATCATTACGAAAGTGAAATTGGTCATTTTGAAGGAGCTCTCTTACCACAGAGTGAAACTTTTAGAGAGGAATTACCCGAAGTTTTAGATATGCTCAAGGGTAAGGAAGACGAGAAGATATTATTATACTGTACGGGAGGAATTCGTTGCGAAAAAACCAGTGCCTATTTAAAGCATCATGGCTTTAAGGATGTCAATCAGCTGCATGGTGGTATTATCGATTACGCACGGCAGATAAAGGACAAAGACCTGCCCAACCTCTTTCACGGTAAAAACTTTGTATTTGACGAGCGTTTGGGTGAGACAATTTCTTGTGAAGTTATTTCGCGTTGTCATCAATGTGGTGAGGCCAGTGACCATCATGTAAACTGCGCCAATGTTGATTGTAATTTACTCTTTATCCAATGTGAAAAGTGCGCAGAAAAGATGGAAAAATGTTGCTCAAGGGATTGTGTGGAGTTCATACATCTTCCGGAGGAAAAACAAAGAGAACTTCGCAAGGGAAAAAAGAACCAGAAGCGATATCACAGTCACCAAAAGCTAAACCTGAAAGATTCTGTATAGCCTTCGCAAATTGTCTTTATAAAAAGACAACTTTTTCTCAACCTATCGGTCAATAAGTCAAACTTCCTACATGCGCTTTATATTTACCTTGCTGGCAGCAATTCTCTATTCATCAATATCAGCACAGGTTCAGTCTGATAGCCTTAGATCTTCCAACTTCCATGTTCGAATAACCTCAGATGGCAGCATTGAAAACTGGAGAGTAGCGGGATCTGGGAATCCTCTCATGTACAATCAACAGGTGTGGCTAGGGGGAATGCTAGGCTCCACGCTTCATCACTCATCACAAACACAAAGAAGTGTAAAGGCAAACTTTTTTCCCGGACCTGTTTCCAGTGATCATTTAGCCACAAGCAGATATAACCGTGTTTGGAGAGTTACGCGCCAGCAAATTGATTCCCTTAAACAAGGTCTTTACTCAAGCCTCCCGGCAATAATTAATGACTGGCCGGCACACGGAGATACAAATTTTGGCGAACCGTACTTTCTTGCTCCATTTGTAGATCTTGATGGCGATCGTGTTTATGAACCAGGTAATGGAGAATATCCAGATATTAAAGGTGTTGAGTGCATCTATTTTGTGTGTAACGATGCTGCATTCCCACAGCAAAATCCAAATTATTTGGAAATTGATATTCAAGGATTGCTATACAGATTTGAAGGTGGTCTGCTAGACAGCATGTTCTTTATTGATTATGTAATAAGCAACCGCTCTAATAATACCTACTCAGATATATGGCTAAGTTCTTATGCAGATATGGACATTGGAAATGCTATGGATGATTTAATGGCCACAGAAGTCAATAGCAGTTCCGTATTTGTTTATAATGGTGATGCTTATGATGAAGGACCTGATGGCTTTGGGTACGAACTTGCTTCGGCAGCCATGTTTCAACGCACCGGCCCCATGGCAGACATATTTGACGGAATTGATAATGAAAGGGATGGTTGTATTGATGGTGTTAGAGATGCCATGGGTGTTTGCCAACCAGAAAACCTGGCTACCGGAGTAAGAGAGACCATACTAATGAGTATGTCTAATTACATCTATTCTGGCGGTGGTGGTGCTGTTTCCGACCCAGGGAGTGAATTGGAAGAAAGAAATATTATGGCTGGAATCTGCAACAATGGTATGGCAAAAGATGTTTATCCCAATCACAGTGTTTGGGACGTCGGTATCCCTTCCACCTCATGTCAAGCCTCTACCTTTAACAGATTCCCAGCCTTTACCGGTTCAAGTTACGATACCACTGGACAAGCCCTTCCATTCACGCCTTTGGATTGGTATGAAAGCCCACTGGACAAAGGGGATAAAAAGGCTGTTCTTTCCGTCGGGTACTTTCAATTTGACGCAGGAGAATCTCTGAATTTCAGTCTTGGTTTTGTTTGGCAAAGAGCAGATTCCGCAAATTCGTCAGTAGATGGCGGATACGCTAATATGGTTGGCACCTTAGACAGCGTGCATGCTGTGGTTGGGAAGCTTGATACTACTTCAAATGGCCTGTCAGTCCAATACTCACCGGATGTTACGGAAGCATCTAGTCTTAGAATCTACTTTGATACCAAACAAAGTTGCTGGATTATCAGTAGTGCTGAGAATCATCACGATTTGGAGCTCTATGAAATAACCGGGATACTCAATACTAGGTTTAGCCTGGATAAAAACTCAATCAAGAGTCTGCAATTAGGTGCGGAGGCAACAAGAGTCTATATTCTGGTGGATAAGACATTCGGACAGGCTTATAAGCTAATGCGATAATTCTGGCAGTTTACAAGATCCTAATGAAGCTTCAAATCGCCGTAAACTATAGGATTGGCATTTTAGAATATTGAGGGATTTACCACCGGTGATTGGTTACATTCACAACTGACAATTATCATCCTTTCAAGGGCGTATTAATTCCTAAATTTGACTCAAAATAATCGGCATGCCATTTTATCAAAAACTGGGTAAAATTCCCCACAAGCGACACACTACTTTTAAAAAACCTGACGGCGGATATTACTACGAACAGCTCTTTGGTACCGTTGGGTTTGACGGAATGTCGAGCCTGATGTACCATGTGCACCGCCCTACTATGGTTAAGGAAATTAAGCAGGCGATAAATGTTGCCCCGGTTGCAGTAATCAAGAATAATATTACCAGTAAGATGTTTGAGGGCTTTAAAGTAAAGCCAGTAAAGGATTTTCTGGATTCACGCCGTACGGTCTTATTTAATAATGATGTGCACATATCTCTGGCTGCACCTCAGGAATCCATGAAAGATTATTTCTACAAGAATGCGGATGCCGATGAAGTAATTTTTGTGCATCGTGGTGAAGGCGTATTAAGAACATTTTTGGGAAATTTAGATTTTGGTTATGGCGATTATCTGGTCATTCCCAGAGGCATGATTTACCAAATTGAATTCACAACTTCAGACAATCGTTTGTTCATTTTGGATTCATTTGATCCGGTATACACCCCTAAGCGCTATAGAAATTATTTTGGTCAGCTATTAGAACATTCGCCATTCTGTGAACGAGATCTCAGAACCCCTCAGAATTTAGAGACGCATGACGAGAAAGGCGATTTTCTGATCAAGCTTAAAAAAGGAGGAATGCTGCATCATCTGGTTTATGATTCTCATCCTTTTGATGTAGTGGGATGGGATGGATATAATTACCCTTATGCTTTTAATATCAAGGACTTTGAGCCGATAACCGGTAGAGTACATCAGCCACCACCTGTGCACCAGACATTTGAAACAAGCAGCTTTGTGTTGTGCAGCTTCGTGCCCCGAATTTATGACTACCATCCCGAGGCCATCCCTGCCCCCTATAACCACAGCAATATTGATAGTGATGAAGTTCTCTATTACGTGGATGGTGACTTTATGAGTCGCAATCATGTGGATAAAGGCTTTATCAGTCTGCACCCTGCGGGCATACCACATGGCCCTCATCCCGGGGCTATGGAAAGGTCTATTGGGCAGGAGCGCACGGAAGAATTGGCCGTGATGGTGGATACATTTAAACCACTACAACTAACACAGGCTGCGCTAGACATCGATGATCAAGATTATTGGAGCAGCTGGCTAGAATAGATTAATCTTAAATATTAGGCATTCCTTATTGTTAAAACCCCGGTCATTTATGATTGGGGTTTATTCATTGATCTAAACGGTAGTTTCACCAATTATCTCTGTTTTAATACGCTTGTTATTCTCATCTTCGGGCTAAGCTTATAAGCAAACCACACATAGGAGGATCTAATCATGCCGGGTAACCGGATGAATTTAAACTAAACTAAAACATGAAAAGATCAACAATCCTAGTCGGTTTGGGAGTGCTATTAGCAATCTCATGCACCAAAGAAAAAGACGAATTGGCAGCAGTTAAATCCCTAAAAGTAGGGGTGGCTTCTGAAGCGCCTTACGAAGTTTACGAACCACAAGGGGTGCCTTATGAAGACCTCGAGGCCGGGTTATTGGAAAACCTAAGTGGTGAGGCAACTGCTGCCACCTGTGAAGTCACTAAAGGGATATGGCTCTGGGAAACAGGCATGAATTACTGGTTTCCCAGCGTTGAATTTGACCATGAAAATTCCTTTGTAAGCGGTTACGATGAAGAAATAATTGATGAACGTATGATTCAGCTCAATTTAATATCCGGTGAATTTGATAATTTGTCTTTGCGGGCAGAATTTGTGAGTACATACGAAGATATTGAGAGTAGGGTTTTGGATGGGCTCGCCCATGCGGTCACCGACGTGCAGTTCGTGGATCTGCAGGACGATGTGATCACGCTAAGGGTGAAGTCCATCTTCTACCTGAATCCGCAGTTTACCGTCTATCCTGGAACGCCTACTGTGCCTTCGGCGACAGTAGATAAGATGATGGGTTATAAAGCAACTTGCTCATATGGTCCTGTGCAATCCGGCGCTTGGCAAGATGCAGCAGGAAATGTAAAAAGTGTTATTCCTAGACCGCATTATATCAGTCATAGCAAATACTATTCAAACGTTTTTGAGTATTCATCATATGCTGGTAGTCTTGGAAAAAGATTTCTAGATGGCTCGTATCTTCCAGGAAATTCAAATGCCTTATTTAACCACCATAGTTCCCCCGCAATGGCCACCACATGCATATTGATATCGGAACAAAATTCTTATGCTCAAGCATTGGCAAATCAAATTGATGGCATTCTTGTTAAAAGAACTTATTGGGATGGGATTTCCAGGTTGATAATTCATCCTAATATTACCGTTCCAGCAGGAAATTCTTCATGGGGGTTCTATTTAGACTTGGCTACTCACTACTTCTACCCAGATGCTTTAGTTAAGCTTAGACCAGGTGATGTAATATGATTTATTCATAATGATAGAAAAGGTAAATAGCGTAATTAATATGGTATGTTTAATCTCCTGCCTAGCGTATCCTACAAAGAGTACTTCGCAGATTAGTGAAAGATATATTAACAAAACGCCCTTTACCTTTTCTTCAGCATGTGAAACATTAGGCAATTATATCTACTATAATCGAGCCTCCAATCTTATATGGGATTTGCATTCATATGATCAATGGTTGTATAAGGTAGATACTCTTCTTTCCGATGTAGACAGCCTTAATCTAAATAGCGTTATTGGAATTGATTCAAGCTCTTTTACTGAGTGCTATCGAATAAAACGGATAGACGATGCCCTACATATTCTAATTGCTGAATATGTGATAGATAGCAGTAATTACTTTGGATTTAGATACGCGACGAACCATATTGAGATTGACTCCAATCTCAATATTATTAGTAAACAAAAATATGTGGGAACGAATGGATCAGGAATACAATTATCAGACCTGCTAATAATTCATAATTGTAAATATCTATTTGGCTGGATATCAAGTGACTCCAGCTTCTACCCGTGCGTAATCAAACAACCTTTAGATGATTCGATTTACAGTATCACACAATTCACAGATTCGTTACCCCAAAAATCTGTTTTCGCTAATGGGTACTTCATCGATAGCAAACTAGCAGTTTCGATTGGTTCAAACTATGGTTCCACAATCAACAGACTTGCTATCTTAGATACTAACCTCGATGTGTTAAATTTGGTAGATATGTATGACCCAACCGGAGAGCCTGTTTACTTTCCGAATGTTGGATTTCTGGTTGACCGAAATTTGTCACACCCTATCTATTTGAGTTCAGTAGTTGGAGACTATCCATTTGGACAGAATCAACCCTATATGCTAATGGGAGCGGGAATTATGGATAGTCAGCTCAATTTTACCAGAATAGATACATTCTCATTTTCAGGGCATAATTCTACATCACCTAATGGAACAATAAACCCTAAACCTACGCTTCAAGCATGTAACTATGCTAATATCGACAGTATTCTGTTAGTAATGCCAGGTCAAGAAATGCTATATGGCTTTGGGTATGCAGACAAATTCGCCAATGACGTTCATCTGTATAATTACAATGCTACCTCAGAAGATTTGAACTGGCACAGGATCTATAATAACGGTTATACACAAAGCTCATTTTCCCCCGTAGCCACCCTTCCCAACAACAAATACCTGGTCATTCTAAACGAATACAATTGGGATAAATACAACTACGACAATCTCTCCATTCACCTTATGATACTTAACTCCCAAGGGGATTTACTCGAGCAAAAAGATAAGGCCTTCTCGAGAATGCCCATATATGCCTATCCAAATCCTTTTCAGGGTAAACTTCAACTGGAAAACCTCCCTAAATCTACCGGTGAATTACATTATTCGCTAATTAATTCGACAGGACAAGAAATTGATGTAGGTTCCATTCCAGAAGATGGACAACTTTTCCTTCAGCCTCAGCTCTCAGGTACATATATTCTCAGAATTCTTAACGAAGGGAACCTCATCCAGAGCATTCCTTTAATGGCTCAATAAAAAAGAGCGCAATTCTCACTGCGCTCCCTTGTATATAGACTTAGTTGGTTCTTTATTTCTTCACCGGATTCACCATCACTTCTTTATACTTGCCGTTGGCAAGTCTCTCCGAAACAATTTTAAAGGCCTCCAGCGTCTGATCAATATCGTCCTGTATGTGCACCGCCGTTGGAATAAGCCTTAATAAGATCATTCCCTTTGGAATAACCGGGTAAACCACAATAGAACAGAATATCTTAAAGTTTTCACGCAAGTCCATCACCAGTTGAGTGGCCTCTTCAACAGAGCCTTTCATATAAACTGGGGTGACCGGACTATTGGTAATTCCAATATCAAAACCGGCTTCTCGCAATCCCTTTTGCAGAGAATTGGCATTCTCCCAAAGCTTTTGCTTTAATTCGGGCTTGGTTTGCAGAAGATCCAAACGCTTTAAGTTCCCCTTTACCAATGGCATAGGTAATGACTTGGCAAATATCTGCGAACGCATATTGTATTTCAGGTACTGGATGATATTGTGATCTGCCGCCAAAAACGCACCGATGCTGGCCATGGATTTTGCAAATGTGGCAAAGTATACATCCACCTCGCCTGTAACATCCTGCTCTTCACAGGTTCCTGCACCGGTTTCTCCCATAGTGCCAAAACCATGAGCATCATCCACCATCAAACGGAAATTGTATTTCTCCTTAAGAGCAACGATTTCACGTAATTTACCCTGATCGCCGCGCATACCAAAAACGCCCTCGGTAATAACCAGAATACCGCCATTGGTATTCTCAGCTAAGCGCTCTGCTCTTTGCAGATTCTTTTCTAAGCTATCTAAATCATTATGATCGTAGACAAACCTCTTACCCAGATGCATTCTGACACCATCAACAATACAGGCATGACTTTCAGAATCGTAGACAACAATATCATTACGATCGAGAATAGCATCTATGGCCGACATAATTCCTTGGTAACCAAAGTTCACCAATACAGCATCCTCCTTACCTACAAAGCTGGCTAAGCGGTCTTCCAACTCATCGTGATGAT
Source organism: Owenweeksia sp. (assembly GCA_965229445.1). GTDB lineage: Bacteria > Bacteroidota > Bacteroidia > Flavobacteriales > Schleiferiaceae > Owenweeksia. The sequence continues at coordinate 322,091 of OZ245876.1, read as the reverse complement.
CCGTGTTACCAGACATCATTCGCGAACCCATCGGATATGCCAAACCCCATTCTTCAGCCGCTTCGGCGTCAGCCTTGCGTACCTCCGGGTGTTCGGCCAAGCCCAAATAATTGTTGATACTCCAACAAATCACATCATGACCGTTGAAGCGCATACGATTAGCCAACTTACCTTCAAGCTTCGGGAAAATATAATAACCTTCCGCATCATCGGCATACTGACCAAGGGGACCCTTATTTGCCTGAATTTTGGCAAATATGTCACGTGTCTTCGGCTGATTATCGCCATTCAAATACACTTCCTCCCCGGGGATTCTCTTATCAATCGACATACTAATCCTGTCCTATATAATTACTGCTCCAATAATTTGCAAACTAACTAAATATTTGCAGAAGACTTTTTTACCAGATTCAAAAGAGAGTCGGACTTGCTCATATAGCCGTTCTCAATCATCCAGTCTTCGTTGTAAAGTTTGCTGACGTAACCCATTCCGTGATCTGGAAAAACCACCACCACACAATCATCGGGTTTAAACTCATCCTTTAACTCGTAAATACCTTGTAAAGCTGCTCCTCCCGAAGGTCCGGCAAGAATGGCTTCCTTTTGAGCCAGTTCACGAGCACGCATAAGACTAGGACCGTCTTCCACCTTCTGAAACTTGTCGATCTTGTCGAAAAGCACGGTGGTAGGTATAATATTTTTACCAACCCCTTCCAGGTTATACGGTTGGATTTCCTCTTCATCAAAAACGCCTTCCTCGTGGTACTTGGTGAGTACTGAGCCATAAGCGTCGATACCGAATACTTTTATCGCCGGATTCTTCTCTTTAAGAAACTTGGCTGTACCACTGATGGTACCACCAGAACCCACAGATGCAACATAATGTGTTACCTTCCCTTCTGTCTGTTTCCAAATCTCAGGACCCGTACTGTGATAATGAGCCTCAATATTGGCTTCATTGTAATACTGGTTCACATAGATGGAATTGGGAATCTGATCGTGCAATGATTGGGCCCGGCTATAATAGGAATGAGGGTCATCTGCCTTGGCTTCCTTGGGGCAAACTATTACTTCCGCACCATAGGCTTCCATTACCGCTTTCTTTTCAAAGCTGATCTTGGTAGTGGTGCATACAATACAGCGATATCCCTTTATAGCCGCCACCATGGCCAGACTTCGTCCGGTGTTGCCACTGGTAGACTCTATAATGGTACCCCCAGGCTTTAACTTGCCTTCTCTTTCCGCCTTCTCCACTACGTAGATGGCCACTCTATCTTTTGCCGAATGTCCGGGATTGGCTGATTCTAGTTTGACGAATACATTTGTATTCAGTTCACGAGAGGCTCCACTCAATTTTATTAATGGGGTATTTCCAACAATACTCAGAATACTCTCGCCAGCTGCCTTCAAATTCATAAAACCTGTAGATCGGTTATTTGAGATCGCAAAAATAGTGTGAATTATGGGATACTGAAAGAATCCGGGCTTATTTAGAGTCGTAATATGTATTTGGTTAGTGTAAAATTTACATTTACCACCACCCAATTAAAGCCGCTGTTCTGCTCTGACACTAAGATCATTGACAATAATCATGTTCCACTGTCAACAAATTCATAAATTTGCCAAAATGTTCAACCATGGAGACCTTATACGATAAAACTTCCCTGAAACTCAAAAAAGAATTTCCGGAAGCAGAAGACTTTCTTCCCCTTAATGGAACGGATTATGTAGAACTTTATGTAGGCAACGCCAAACAAGCAGCCCACTTCTATAAAACCGCATTTGGTTTTCAATCTGTGGCTTATGCCGGACTTGAAACCGGCCTGAAGGATCGTGTCTCCTATGTTTTACAGCAAGATAAAATCCGTTTAGTTCTCACGTCTCCGTTGGGACCTGGTGGCCCTATAAATGCCCATATCGACAAGCATGGTGATGGGGTCAAAAATGTAGCCCTCTGGGTGGATGATGCGACCAAAAGTTGGGAGGAAACCACTAAACGCGGAGCTGAATCCGCCTTTGAGCCAAAAGTGTTGGAAGATGACAACGGCAAGGTTGTGCTATCTGGAATCAAAACCTACGGTGAAACCATTCATATTTTTATAGAACGGAGCGAATATGACGGTCCGTTTATGCCAGGCTTTACCACCTGGGAATCTCATTACAACCCACCGCCCACCGGGCTTCGATATATAGATCATATGGTTGGCAATGTAGGCTGGGGGGAAATGAATAAATGGGTAGACTTTTACGCCCGTGTGATGGGCTTTGCTCAACTTATTTCCTTTGATGACAACGACATTTCTACGGAATATACCGCTCTCATGAGCAAGGTGATGACCAATGGCAATGGTCGGATTAAATTCCCCATAAACGAGCCGGCCGAAGGCAAGAAGAAAAGTCAGATTGAGGAATACATCGAATTCTACAGTGGAGCCGGGGTCCAGCACATCGCTGTGGCCACTGATAACATCATTGAAACGGTAACCGCCATGAAAGAAAGAGGGGTTGAATTCCTCTATGTGCCTGATACCTACTATGATGATGTGTTGGATCGGGTAGGAGAAATTGATGAAGATCTCCAGGAACTGCGTGGATTGGGTGTTCTGATAGACCGGGACGATGAGGGCTACCTGCTGCAGCTTTTTACTAAACCCGTAGCGGACAGACCCACCTTGTTTTTCGAGATAATTCAACGAAAAGGGGCAAAATCTTTCGGCAAAGGAAACTTTAAAGCCCTATTTGAATCAATTGAACGAGAACAGGAAAGTCGCGGTACCCTCTAACTAATTATTATTAAATTTCCCTCGGTCAAATTGGTTGAATAAATTACTTTGCCTGTTTACACGGCAACCGTAACAGGGAAATTGATGACTCAAACTTTCGCGAAAACTTTACTGCTTTTCCTGATTTCGAGCATCTGTTGCGCCCAAACCTGGATGATTACAGGGAGGGTGCTTGATCAGGATAACAATCAGCCATTGCCATTTGTGAACATTAGTATTCCCGGTCAATCTTATGGCACCTCCACAGACTTGGATGGCTATTTTGAACTGCGGGTAAACCAACCCGAAGTTGAACTTGATTTTAGTTTTATTGGCTTTGATAAAAAGCGTCAGCGCTTTACCCAATCCAGCAAGATGCCGGTTAGACTCTATCTGACAGAGAAAGCTGATCAGTTAGCTGAAGTAACTGTTTTTCCTGGAGTAAATCCGGCACATCGGATTATTAAAAAAGCCGTTGCTAACCGCAGCGTCAACAATCCTGAAAACCTCAGTAGTTTCACCTATGAAACCTACGGCAAATTTGTTGTTACCGTTAACACAGACTCCCTTGACACCTCGATAGACACCGTAAAGCACAAAGATCAATATGGCCAGGATAGTTTGGAGCTGGACTCTTCGTATTACGAGCTCAATGAGTTTGTTGAGTCACAGCATATCCTGTTCATGGAAACAGTGACCAAAAGAAATTTCATAAAAGGCAGGCGAGACAATGAGGAAGTAGTGGCATCCAGAATGTCTGGTTTCAAGAACCCATTGTTTGCGTTGATCAATACCGAAATGCAAAGCTTCAGTTTTTATGATGACTACATTAGTATTGCGGGACAGGAATTATTAAACCCAATCACTCCAGGTAGCACCTCCCGGTACTTTTTTCTGCTTCGAGACACCCTTTACAATAGTCCGTTGGACACGGTATTTGCTATCAGCTTTCGCCCTAAGCCTCATTATGGATTTGAGCCCATGCAGGGAATACTCTACATCAACACCTCAAATTGGGCCATTCAAAATGTGATAGCCAGGCCCGTAGAAACTGAAGGCATCCAAATTGAAATTGAGCAGAAATATGCGCGTTATGACGAGCGCACCTGGTTTCCGGATCAACTCAATGCACAGATTATCATAGGCAACGCTTCTGTTAATGGCGCAAAGCCCGAAGCACGTATGCGTACCTACCTAAAAAATGTTCAAATCGGCACTGACCTAAAGCCCAAAAACATTTCCAGGGCGGTTGTGAGTATCGCTGAAAATGCCAATTACAAGGCAGAGGAGATCCTGGCCAAATATCGACGTGATAGTCTGGATGACAGAGAACAAAGAACCTATGAATTCATGGACTCACTCAGTGAGGCCGAAAATTTGGAAAGAGGCCTCAATGTCCTGATTGCCTTAGCTCAGGGGCGGGTTCCCCTTGGTCCGGTTGACTTAATCCTCGATCGCATCATTATGAGCAACCGCTATGAGGGCTTCAGACCAGGGCTTGAGGTACGCACCAACAACCGCTTCTCACAATGGCTCCAATTTGGGGCCTATAGTGGATATGGTTTTAAGGATAAAGTGTGGAAATATGACTTGTACTCCAACATCACCCTCAATAAGCATAACAATCTGAAACTAATTGGAGGACACCGGCTGGATGTAATTGAAGCTGCACGACAAGAGTTTGTCCAAACGCCCTATCGGGGGTTATGGCAAAATAGTTTCAGAGAATTCTTTATTGATCAGGTGGATCAAATTACCAGAAATTATGCGGGTGTAACCTGGGATCCGTTTGGCAACCTGGGATTCAAGGCCATGATGCATCAAGAAAAGCGGAGCTTTAAGAAAGATTACAACTACAGACCCAGTAGTCAACCCGAAGGGCTTGGAAATCAGTTTAACATCACCGAAGCGGTATTTTCCATGCGCTTTGCCCCCAAAGAAGAATTTATCGAAGCGCCTGCGTTCGGCAGGATACGCCTCAGCCAAGAGTTTCCAATCTTTTTCTTTCAATATACCCGGGGTATGAAGGGTGTTCTAAATGGCTCGCTTGATTTCAACAAGCTCGATTTCCTGGTTCATCACCAAAAAAGCACCTTATTCCTGGGGCAACTTGATATGGTTTTGGCCGGCGGCCTCGTGCTCGAAGAAGTGCCTTACTCCAAAATGTATACCGGCATGTCTAATATGCTGAATAAGGATAATTGGTGGGAGAGAATGCAGGTGATAGCTGACCGGTACAGCTTTGAAACCATGCGGTTTAATGAATTTGCCTACGACCGATACATCCAACTCATGTTCAGACAAAACCTTAAAACCCTCCTCTTCAGAAGAGATTGGATAGCTCCCCAAATTGAACTGGTTGCCAGGGGTTTGTGGGGCGATCTGGCCTCCTCTGCCATCCACGAAGGGATTACATTTAAAGTGCCCAATAAGGTATATTACGAGGGTGGTATAGAACTCAATAATCTGATAAGTTCAGGATTATCAGGGTTTGGGTTGGGATTCTATTATCGCTTTGGCCCGTATAGCCTGCCGAGTTTTGAAGAAAATTTTGCCATTAAATTCTCCTTGGCATTCAAATTCTAATCCTCATTCTTCAAGGAATTCACCTTTCAAACCTAACAGCTTTATCATTGCCATCCTTCTGAAAAGCTCTGTTTAGAGCTATCCAAATCAAAAAAGCGAACTGATTTCCACCGTTTTATTGGCTTAATTTGACGTATTTTGCACTCTCAAAGAAGGCAGTCGGGGGTCTGATGTTTACAATCATTGCGCGTTTATTACTTAGGAATCGGGTCACCATGCTGACCATGCTGATCCTGTCTACTGCCTTCATGGTATATCAGGGGACCAAGGTGCAAGTGAGCTACGAATTTTCGCGTCTCTTACCCCAGACAGACAGCACCCAGATTGACTACGACCAATTTCAGGAGACCTTTAAACAAGGGGGGAACACGATTGTGATAACCGCCGAACACTTCGATGTTTTTGATCCAGATTCTTATCGGCAGTGGCGCGACCTGGAAAATGCACTGGATACGATTGATGGTATAGACAAGGTTCTTTCTCCTATCAGCGCCTATTACCTGAAGCGCAACGACAGCCTTAACGAGTTAGTAGTGCATTCCGTGCGTGATGACTTTGACCAGTCCATGACAGATAGCCTCGAAGCTCTTTTCCAATCCCTACCATTTTACAAGGATCTCCTCTACAGCAAGGATGGAACCGCACCGCTCATGTTTGCTCAGATCAATTACGATCAGCTCTACAACAAAAATATAATGCGGATTGTAGAGTCCACAAAGATGGTGGTGACTGATTTTGAAGCCAAAACGGATCACATTGTTCATGCCAGTGGACTGCCATTTGTGAGAATGGCCAACACGAAAAAGGTAAGTGCGGAAGTATTTAAGATGGTGGGGCTTGCTTTGCTAATCACTACCCTGCTGATGTACATGTTTATGCGGAGCTTTAAGGCCACTCTAATTACGATGGTGGTTGTGGTGATGGGTGTTTGCTGGTCCTTTGGACTAATTGGCCTTTTTGATTTCAGAATTTCAATGTTAAGTGCCCTGGTGCCCTCTCTTATCATTGTAATCGGTGTGCCTAATTGTATTTTCCTGATCAATAAATACCATTCTGAGTATAAGTTTCATAAAAACAAGATTCTTGCCGTTCAACGAGTCATCAGAAAAATAGGTGCGGCCACCTTACTAACCAATACCACCACCGCTCTTGGTTTCGCTGCGCTTATTCTAACTGACAGTGAAGTGCTTCAAGAGTTTGGAACGGTTGCATCCATCAATATTTTGATGGTATTTGTAATTAGCATCATCGTGATTCCTATTTACTATAGCTATTCCAAAAACCCAAAGAAGCGCCATTATGTGCATTTGGATACTAATTGGTTGAAGGGCTTTATCGGATTTTTAATTAACACCGTACATCACCATAGAAATATAGTTTACTTCTCGGCGCTATCCCTTGTCATAGTTGCCATATATGGTGCCACTTTGATAAAAACTACTGGAAACATTACTGAAGAATACAAAGAGTCAGATCCCCTATTAGTTGACTTGCGGTTCTTTGAGAAGAGTTTTGGCGGTGTGGTTCCCCTTGAAATAATTATTGATACTAAACGCCCAAACGGTGCGGAAAAACTAGGTTTTATAGAGAAAATGGAGCTATTGCAACGCAAGCTGGACAGCATACCTGGTCTTTCTCGCTCCATGTCTATGGCCGATGGTTTAAAGTATGCCAAGCAAGCTTACTATCGTGGTAATCCTGAATTTTATAGCTTACCCAATCGTCAGGAATCAAACTTTATACTTTCTGCATTGCCCTCTGGCGGATCTAGTGTGGGTTTGCTGAATACCCTGACGGATAGTACCGGTAGATTGGGCCGTATAAGCATGCAAGCGGCGGATTTCCCTACCGAGAAAAATCGTGTGCTTCAAGCGGCTATTTCTCAGGAAATCAATGAGGTATTTGATAAAGACAGATATGACATCACCGTTACCGGGGCCTCTGTAGTATTTCTAAAAGGAACCGGCTATCTCATTAAAAATTTGTTTATCAGTCTCTTGTTGGCGGTTATTCTGATTTCACTGATTATGGCATTGCTTTTTAGATCCTTCTCCATGGTGATTGTCTCCCTGGCTCCCAACTTATTCCCCTTGCTAATGACTGCGGGCATCATGGGCTACTTTGGCGTCCCTCTTAAACCTTCTACGATCCTGGTATTTTCAATAGCCTTCGGGATTTCTGTGGATGACACCATTCACTTTTTGGCCAAATACCGTCAGGAATTGCGGGCAAATGGTTGGGATATTGTGGATGCAGTCATGGTGTCGATTCGTGAAACAGGAGTAAGCATGTTCTATACTTCCGTGGTGCTTTTCTTTGGTTTTAGTGTCTTTATGACTTCCAGTTTTGGAGGGATCATTTCGCTGGGTGTGTTGGTTTCTGTAACGCTGATTATTGCCATGTTAAGCAATCTGGTACTGCTGCCTACACTCCTCATGAGTCTGGCAAGAAGAGTGGCGAACAGAGACTTTAATAAACCCATTATTAGCATTTACACAAGTGGCGAGGAGGAGGACGATAGTGAAGATGATTCCACGGACAATCAGATAAAGAATAGTGAAAAATTAAAGGTATGAAAGGTATTATTCTCGCAGGAGGATCCGGAACTAGACTACACCCCCTTACTCTGGCCGTCAGTAAGCAGCTTATGCCGGTTTATGATAAGCCTATGATATATTATCCGCTCAGTACGCTCATGGAGGCGGGTATGAATGAAATTCTTATTATCTCTACGCCACATGATATGCCCTTATTTCAAAAGCTGCTAGGTGATGGTAGCCGTATCGGGTGCAAATTCTCCTATACGGTACAGGAAAATCCTGAAGGACTGGCTCAGGCCTTTACTTTGGGTGCTGATTTTATTGGCGATGACAGCGCAGCGCTGGTGCTCGGAGACAACATTTTCTACGGATCAGCCATGGGTGATCTTCTCAAGGATAGCCACAACCCCTCAGGAGGAGTGGTGTTCGCCTATCAGGTTTCGGATCCGGAAAGATATGGGGTGGTTGAATTTGACTCTGATCTGAAAGCAATCTCCATTGAGGAAAAACCTGAAAATCCCAAATCGAGATACGCGGTTCCCGGTCTCTATTTTTATGACAACCAGGTAGTGGATATTGCCCGCAATCTGAAGCCATCTCCGCGTGGTGAGTATGAAATTACAGATATAAACAAGGCCTACCTTGAAATGCGGCAGTTGCATGTGGGCATCCTGGACCGGGGTACAGCATGGTTGGATACCGGTACCTTTCCCAGCCTAATGCAGGCGGGCCAGTTTGTTCAGGTAATTGAGGAAAGACAAGGTTTAAAAGTAGGCTGTATTGAAGAGGTTGCTTATAAACAAGGTTTTATCACGGCCGAGAAATTAGAGGAAATAGCACAACCACTTCTTAAAAGCGGATATGGTGAATATTTGATCAGAATATTGAATGACTAATCCCTGAACTGACATGGAAAGGATCAGAGAGCACATGGTGCTGGTTGAACGCACCATGCAGGATATGAATTTGACTGGAAAACCGGCCGAATTATATGATCCTATCAAATACTTCATTAGTCTGGGAGGAAAACGTCTTCGCCCCGCACTATGCATCACCGCATGTGAACTGGTAGGTGGAAACCCAAAAGATGCTGTCGACGCCGCAATGGGCATAGAGATGTTTCACAACTTCACCCTGGTCCATGATGACATTATGGATCAGGCTAACCTAAGGCGAGGAAAAACTACCGTTCATGAAAAGTGGAACCTTAATACGGCTATCCTATCAGGCGACACCATGTTGGTAAAATCCTATCAATTGATCAGTAAAGTCAAGCCAAAAGTGATCATTCCGGTTCTCGACACTTTTTCCAAGACAGCCATTGAAGTTTGTGAAGGACAGCAAAACGACATGTCCTTTGAAACGCGTCCACCGGTTTCGGAAACGGAATACCTAGAAATGATTCGACAGAAAACCTCTGTTTTACTAGGTGGAGCTTTAAAGATAGGTGGATTAATTGGCGGGGCCAATAAGTCTACCGCAGACTTGCTGTATGAATTTGGTGTTAACATTGGCATTGCATTTCAAATACAAGATGACCTTCTAGATGCCTTTGGTAATCCTGATAAGGTCGGCAAGAAGGCGGGTGGGGACATCATTCTCAACAAGCAAACCATCCTGCGGATATATGCATGGCATGCTGGAAGCCCTGAAGTTAAGGATTCATTAGCTGCTGAATTTAGCTCTGAGGCTGAAAAAGTAAGACTGCACCAGCAATTATTTGAAAATATCGGGTCAAGAAAACACGCGGAGGCAATGAGAGATTTCTATTTTGAAAAAGCCCTGTCAAGCTTGAAATCAGTGCCAGGCAAGGAATCACTCAAACAAGAGTTAAATACTTTCTCAGAATGGCTGATAATGAGGGAACACTAAAGTTAAGCGATCTAACTCCTCAAAACCTCAACACGGAATACTTTCTCGGTAAGTTGGTGGAACAGCTGGAAAAAGACTTGCAATTTGAAATCACCACTAAGCTTCCTCATGAACTGTTAAATCAGGTGTGCCAAGGTCTTAAAAACTATTCCCTCTCCGGTGAATTAATGCCTGCGTTGTATCGAATTGATCTAAACGAAGATATTGCAACTGAGCACATAGGGAAAGAAAATTGGCAGGCCCTAGCCCTCGCAGTAATCAAGAGGTCCGCCATTAAAATAGCTCTTCGCTACGCTGTAAAAGACTAAAAGTATACTCCTATTACCGGGAACCAGGAAGTGGCATAAGGGGATTGGAAGTCATCCAGAACATTGTATCTGATGCCGACTACCGCAAAGCCTTTCCGGCCGATGGGTTGAGAGAATCCCGCTTCGACAAACCAAACGGGGGTCCAGATATTCTCGTAAAAAGGATCACCATTAGGATTGTAATATCCAAAATCGTGATTGAGATATTCAAACTGACTGCCTACATAAAAACTCTCCAAAAAGCGATAGTTAAAAAAAGCTTTTGGTCCATGAATAGTTCTACCCTTATCGGGATATGGCTCCCAGGTACCGGTAAAGCTATTATATACCCGATTTATCTTGGAAAATTGATAAATGTATCCCAGGCCGGTTACCAAATTATCGGTAACTCTGTACCCTACGCTAGGCGCTATATATATGAAAGTTGAGGTGTTACTGAAGCCAAGTGCTGCATCGCCACCAAAGACCAGCTTGTCGGTAAAATCAGAAGTGGTTCGCCCGGGTTTGGCGCTTTTTTTCAGTTTCTCCTCCTTCTCCTCCTCCTTCTGTTCCTCGGATTTCGACTGATTATTGTTAAATCTTTGCTGCACTTGCGCTCTCGCAAATGACCCACTTAATGTGAAAGCTACAGTTAGGGTAAATATTAATCGATGCATAATTAGATAACGCAGTGATTTCTCCAAAGGTATCCATAAGTTTGGTTTTAAAACATAACCCCATGCAGGTTGTTAGTTTGAGTGTGTAATTAGTGTTAATTTTGTCGTCAATTTTACTGCGTAGTAAAGCATTATGGAAAGATTTTCCTTCCTGGGAGGAGTTCATGCCACCTTTGTAGATGACCTTTATCAGACTTATCTGAAAAACCCGGATTCTGTTGAACCCAGTTGGCGGGCTTTCTTTCAGGGATATGATTTTGCCCTGGAGGAATACTCAGAAAACGGTATTGAAAACGATCAGGTCGCTGAAATGGCCTGGAACCACAGCGAAATCATTGAAGAGATTCGCAAAGAGTTTCAGGTATTGGAACTCATTGATGCCTACCGCATCCGAGGACACTTGTTTACCGAAACCAATCCGGTAAGAGCCCGTAGAAAATATACGCCAGAGATTTCATTGGAATTATTCGGCCTCAGCGAATCTGACCTGGACCTGAAGTTTCAAGCAGCTAAGGAAATCGGCTTCAAGGATTCTGTGTCCTTACGCGAAATTGTTGAGGTACTCGAACAAACCTTTCGCCGCAGCATTGGGGTAGAATACATGTACATCCGAGATCCGGAAAAGGTACAATGGATTCAAAATTGGTTATCGGTAAACAACAACCAACCCAATTATACCGAAGGTCAGAAAAAGCAGATTCTGGGAAAGCTTAATGAAGCGGTGGCCTTTGAAAACTTCCTCAATACCAAGTTTGTAGGGCAAAAACGGTTCTCCATTGAAGGAGCAGAATCACTTATCCCCGCCCTTGATGTAGGGATAATTAAAGCCGCGGCTGCCGGGGTGGAGGAATTTGTGGTGGGAATGGCGCACCGGGGCCGATTGAACGTGTTGTCTAACATCTTTGGCAAAACCCAGCGAGATATATTTTCTGAGTTTGAAGGCAAAGAATTTCAGGAAAATGAATTTGATGGGGATGTTAAATATCATCTAGGCTATTCCAGTTCTCGCGAACTGGAAAGTGGCAAAAAGATTAATCTGAACATATCGCCAAACCCTTCACATCTCGAAGCAGTTGATGCCGTGGTGGAAGGAATTACGCGAGCTAAAATCAACAATGATTACGAGGGTGACGAAACCAAGGTAATGCCTATTCTAATCCACGGTGATGCCGCAATAGCCGCCCAGGGGATTGTTTATGAGGTAATCCAAATGGAACGTCTTGATGGATACCGAACTGGTGGTACGATTCACATCGTGATCAACAATCAGGTAGGATTTACCACCAACTATCTGGATGCGAGATCAAGTACCTATTGCACAGATGTGGGAAAGGCTATACTGGCTCCGGTTTTACACGTTAATGGAGATGATGTTGAGGCAGTAGTTCATTGCATGCAATTTGCCATTGAGTACAGACAGCGCTATCAAAGAGATGTATTTCTGGATCTGCTTTGTTATCGCAAATATGGTCACAATGAAGGCGATGAACCGCGATTTACGCAACCCCTTCTCTATAAAGCGATCAGCAAGCATCCCAACCCGAAAGAAATCTATGCCCGAAAACTGAAGGAATCCGGCGTAATTGACGATGCCTACATCAAGCAATTGGATAAGGATTTCAGGGAAATGCTGGAGATGAAGTTCGACGAATCCAAAAAGCTGGAAAAGAATACCATTACTCAATTCATGCTTGAGGAGTGGAAAAACTATCGCGTTGCGGATGCTTCAGATTTTAAAAAATCGCCGGATACATCTACGGACCTGGAAGGACTTAAAAAAATCGCCCGCACAATTACTACCCTGCCAGACGACAAAAAAATCTTTAGCAAGGTTAAGCGCTTGCTTAAGCAGCGATGGGAAATGGTAGACAGTAAAAATGCGCTGGACTGGGGTATGGCAGAACTCCTCGCCTACGGCAGCATCATTAATGATGGTTACAATGTACGGATCAGCGGAGAGGATAGTGAGCGAGGTACATTTTCTCATCGCCATGCGGTCATAAAGGCCGAGGATTCTGAAGAAGAAATTGTTCTGCTAAACCAAATTGAAGGCCAGCACGGTCGTTTCTCCATCTACAATTCACTCCTATCCGAGTATGGGGTAATGGGTTTTGATTATGGATATGCCATGGCTTCACCCGAAACCCTGGTCATTTGGGAAGCGCAGTTTGGAGATTTCTTTAATGGCGCACAAATAATTGTAGATCAATTTTTAAGTGCTGCAGAAGACAAGTGGAAGGTTCAGAATGGGTTGGTATTATTCCTACCACACGGCCAGGAAGGACAGGGAGCGGAGCATTCCAGTGCCAGGTTAGAACGCTTCCTGCAACAAGCGGCTCAGCTTAACATGCAAATTACCAACTGCACCACCCCGGCCAACTTTTTTCATCTTTTGCGAAGACAGATGATTAGAGATTTTAGAAAGCCTTTGGTAGTCATGACACCTAAGAGTTTATTGCGACACCCGAAGGTAGTTTCTACAATGGAAGAGCTGGCCAATGGCAAGTTTAAGGAAGTTATTGATGACCCGGTGATCGAGGACAAGGCCAAGGTGCAAAAACTGGTGTTCACCAGTGGTAAGTTTTATTATGATGTTGATAAGGTTCGCGACGAGAGGCCAAATGAGGAAGTTGCCATCGTGAGAATCGAGCAATTGTATCCATTGGTAAATGAGCAAATCACAAATGTGGTTAATTCCTATTCCAATATTAAGCAAGTGGTTTGGGCTCAAGAGGAACCGCTAAATATGGGAGCTGCCTATTTTATGAAAATGAACTTTCCGGTTGAAATAGATGAAATTATTTCACCTTCACCCAGTGCCAGCCCAGCGCCAGGATCGTCTAAAGCCTTTGCCATCCGACAAAAAGAACTAGTTGATTCAGTTTTAAGCGTATAAAGTAATTCTAAGATGAGTATTGAAATTAAAGTCCCCTCACCCGGAGAATCAGTTTCTGAAGTAGAGATAGCTAGCTGGTTGGTGGCAGATGGTGATTATGTGGAGAAAGATCAGGAAGTTGTCGAACTTGATTCTGACAAGGCTACCCTGGCTATGCCAGCGGAAGAGGCTGGAATCATCTCAATTCTCGTTGAAGAAGGAGAAGCCGTTGAGATTGGCCAGGTAATTGGCTCCATCGATACTGATGCTGAGGCACCTGCCGGGAATGGTGAGTCATCAGGAAGCAATGCTGCGTCCTCTGAAGATTCTGAATCTAACCAAAAGGAAGAGCAGAAATCTGCAGATGATGCTGCTTCGAGTTCAGAGAAAACTTATGCCAGTGGAACCCCTTCGCCAGCGGCGAAGAAAATCCTTATCGAAAAAAATATCGATCCGGCAAAAATCAACGGCAGTGGCAAGGATGGCCGCATTACAAAGGAAGACGCGGTAAAAGCTGAGGCATCAATGGGAACCCCTGCTGATGATGCTTCCAGACCATCGGAACGTCAGCGAATGAGTAGTCTGCGCAGGAGGCTTTCCAAGCGACTGGTTTCTGTGAAGAACGAAACGGCCATGCTCACTACCTTCAATGAAGTAGACATGCAGCCTATTTTTGACCTTCGCGCCCGGTATAAAGAAGAATTTAAGGAGAAACACGGGGTGAGTCTTGGGTTTATGTCCTTCTTTACCAAGGCCGTAGTAAGGGCTCTTCAGGAATTTCCTCAGGTAAATTCTATGATTGATGGCGATGAATTAATTACACACAAATATCAGGATATCAGTATAGCGGTCAGTGGTCCTAAAGGATTAATGGTGCCGGTGGTGCGAAATGCTGAAAAGCTTAGCTTTTCCGGGGTAGAAAAAGAAATCAAGCGCTTGGCTGAAAGAGTGCGTGATGGAGATATCACCGTAGATGAGATGACTGGGGGCACCTTCACTATAACCAATGGTGGGGTCTTTGGATCAATGCTTTCCACCCCTATTCTCAACCCTCCTCAAAGTGCCATTTTAGGTATGCACAACATTGTGCAAAGGCCAGTGGCGATTGACGGAAATGTAGAAATCAGACCCATCATGTACGTCGCCCTCAGTTATGATCACCGCGTGATAGATGGTCGGGAGTCTGTTGGTTTCCTGGTCCATGTAAAAGAGGCTTTGGAAAATCCGATTGAACATCTAATGAATGGCGATGAAGCCATCATGAATGCCCTTGAACTATAATCCTGAATGGAGGCTGAACAAATTCAGCTAAAACTTAACATCAGCATCCCCCTTGATCGATACACATAGTCATATTTACCACCATCGCTTCGAAGATGATTTTGAAGAGATGCTGGCCAGGGCAAAAAATGCCGGGGTTGAACAAATTTATCTTCCCAACATTGATGTTGAGAGTATCGAGGGGCTTAAGAAACTGGCCAGAAACCATCAAAACTGTCTTCCGATGATGGGCTTTCACCCAGCCCACGTAAAGGAAGACTATCGAGACCAATTGGCAGTGATACTGAAGGAGTTGGATGAGGGTGATCTACAGTATGTAGCTGTGGGTGAGATTGGAATTGATCTTTATTGGGACAAGACTTTCCTCAAGGAACAACAGGAGGCCTTTTCCATCCAAATCAAAAAAGCCAAGGAGCTGAACTTACCGATAGTTATTCATTGTCGAGATGCGTTTGATGAGATATTTGAGGTTCTGGAAACACATCATGATGAAAAGCTTTATGGGATTTTTCACTGTTTCACCGGAAATATTGCACAAGCAGAAAAGGCAATAGGATTAAATATGAAACTAGGCATTGGCGGCATCCTTACCTTTAAGAATGCCGGCCTTGATAAGACCATTTCGCAAGTTGATATGGAGCACTTAGTGCTGGAAACCGATGCTCCTTACCTGGCACCCATGCCATACCGCGGAAAGCGAAATGAACCGTCTTATGTAAAAGGTGTAGCGGAAAAGCTTGCGGAGCTAAAAGGAATGAGCCTGGCCGAAGTAGACAAGATTACTACGGCTAACGCCAAAGCTGTATTTGGCTGATTCTGTCTACTTTCGTCCCATGTCAGGAACCTCAAAAATACTAATGCTTTATACCGGTGGTACCATAGGTATGATGCAAGATGAAAATACTGGAGGATTACGTCCATTCGACTTTCATCAATTGTTGGAGCAAATCCCTGAACTAAGTCAGTTTGATTGTGAGATAGATACCTTTAGTCTGATCAATCCTGTAGATTCCTCCAATATAAAACCCGATCACTGGTTAAGGCTGGCTAAAAGAATATCTGACGGCTATGAGCAATACGATGGCTTTGTAATTCTGCATGGCTCAGATACGATGGCCTTCTCTGCATCGGCTTTGAGTTTTTTGCTGCAAAACCTGGCCAAACCGGTAATATTTACCGGCTCCCAACTCCCTATCGGTATTACGCGATCTGACGCAAGGGAAAATTTGATGACGGCCATTGAGATTGCCCTCGCCAGAAGGGTGGACAATCTGGCCATGATACCGGAGGTAGCCATTTATTTTGAAAATCATTTATTTCGCGGCAACCGAACGCATAAGATCAGCACAGAAGACTTTATGGCCTTTCGCTCCCTAAACTATCCAGAATTGGCAGAGGTAGGGGTACACATAAAATACAATGATGCCGCCATACATACTCCCTCCAAGGATGCCTTAATCCTCCATGAAAAATTTGATACCGCTGTGTCTATTCTTACGATGTATCCTGGGATTAGCCCATCTTATGTCAAGGCAGTCTTAGGTGACTCCGAGATGAAAGGGCTGGTCATACGCAGTTTTGGTAGCGGTAATATTCCAACGGATCCATGGATACTCGAAGAATTGAGGAAAACTAAAAAGCGGGGTGTGGAAATCGTCAATCTATCACAATGTACCGGTGGAAGAGTAGAGCAAGGAAAATATGAAACCAGTAAAGATTTACATGATTTAGGCGTTGTAAGTGGTGGAGATATGAGTTTTGAATCAGGATTGATAAAAATGATGTTTTTGCTAGGTCATGGGTACCAGGGTGAAGACTTCAGAATTCTTTACAACACAAATCTTAGGGGTGAGTTAACTGTGGATTGATTTTGTTAATTTTGCCACCCATTTGGAGAGGTGTCCGAGTGGCTTAAGGAGCACGCTTGGAAAGCGTGTGTGCGAGTGATCGTACCGCGGGTTCGAATCCCGCTCTCTCCGCAAGCATCCCGACGACTCGGCGAGCCGAGTGTCGGGATTTTTTTGTGCCTGCGACTCCAAGCCGGAAGGCTTGAGAGAGAGAAAGGCATTAAAAAATCTCAGGATCTCGAAGCGTAGCAAAAGATCGGGATGCTTGATACAACTAAGGATTATTCCGGGATCACGAAGCAAAGCTGAGTAATCCTTGCCTGCCGCAGGCAGACCGCTCTCTGTGCAAACATATCTACGACTCGGCGAGCCGAGTGTCGGGATTTTTTTGTGCCTGCGACTCCAAGCCGGAAGGCTTGAGAGAGAGTAAGGCATTAAAAAATTTCAGGATCTTGAAGCGTAGCAAAAGATCGGGATGCTTGATACAACTAAGGATTATTCCGGGATCACGAAGCAAAGCTGAGTAATCCTTGCCTGCCGCAAGCAGACCGCTCTCTGTGCAAACATATCTACGACTCGGCGAGCCGAGTGTCGGGATTTTTTTGTTTGATGGTTAACCAAAGGCCAACTGAGTGCAGACTACTAATAGAACAACCCATAGGAGCATTGCGAGTAAAATCATTTATTAGTGCAGACTTTTAATAATTACCCGAAAGCAACTATAACTTTCGAGTGTAAACGCCATAAAATATTGTGCGTAATATTTCCTCCTTGTCAGCAGCCACTAGATCCCATCGTTGGATAACATTTCCCTCTTCATCCTTTGTCCAGCTAATACGATTGCGATACTCGCCCTTGGGTGTAGTGGTGATTTCACTGGTCAGTATCATACTGGCATTCACAAACTGGCCTTTTAGTTTCAAGTTATTGCCGCTCTTATCAAGCCAAAGTTGGTTCCAGCTGTCATCTTTCTTATCGTAATAATTAAAACTTCGGCCGGAGGTTCCTTTGGCACCTCGCCACTGCTCATAAATAATACACCCGTCCTCTAGTGCCTGAATGGTGCTGTTACCCAACAAATTGCCTGTGGTATCTTTTACTTCCCATTCTCCAAGCCAAAAATCAAAGCTTTGATAATGCTCCGTGCAACATGGACAAGCACTCGTATTTTGTGCCAACATTCCTGTGCTTACGCCAAATGTCAGAAGCCACAGAATCAAAATTTTCATGAGTGCTGTCTTTATTTTACCGCCGGCATAAGTTTTCATACACTAATTTATTTTTTTGGACTGAGCCTATCTTGAAAGTTATAATATTCCCATCTTATCCTACACCTACGGACCAATATTTAACACATCAAAGGTCGTGAGAGCTTCTACTATGTCTGTGGTGTACCTAGCTAAAACTCTGGTGCTGCTTGAGAAAAGCAACCAAATGGTGAAGCAGCCTTTTCCTTATGCTATTCATGAATCCAGTATGGTCTTTCCCATTAAAATTATCGCCTTGGAAGCCATAATTTTCCACTAAAATTGGGTTATAGCTCAGTCCTGCACTGGAAATATCAGATATAAAAGCCTCGCCTTTGGTTATAGTTTTATATTTTCACGCCAAATTTTCTAAATCAATTCAGTAGAGATGAAAAAAGCACTTTCGATTTGGGCTATAGTCGGTTTCATGGCCCTTGGAACGGTAAACTTGTTTGCCCAGGACGAGGGGGCAGATGCCGCAACAGAACAAGCCACTGAAGCAGTAGATTCAGCTGCTATGGACAGTGCTGCCGCTGCCAAACAAAAGGCTGAGGAGGCTGCCGCTGCGGCTGCAGCAGCAGAGGAAGCAGCCAAAGAAGAAGCTCCTGAGGAAACAAGCATGGAAGAAGACCAATCCTTTCACCAGATTTTAAAGGAGAAGTTTATTGAAGGTGGCCCTCAGTTTATGGGAATTGTACTGGTGGTATTAATTCTTGGTCTCGCGATATGTATTGAGCGTATCATTTACCTCAATATGGCCAGTCCGCGCGCTAAAAAACTTCTCGATGAAATTGAGAGCGCCCTAAATTCGGGTGGTGTAGAATCTGCCAAAGAGGTATGCCGCAATACTCGCGGGCCAGTTGCCAGTATCTTCTATCAGGGTCTCGATAGAATGCACGAGGGCATTGACGTGGTTGAAAAATCGATTATTTCTTACGGATCTGTCCAGATGGGACTTTTGGAAAAGAACGTTTCCTGGATCTCCTTATTTATCGCCCTGGCGCCAATGCTTGGTTTCATGGGAACAGTAATTGGTATGATCGGTGCCTTTGATGCCATTGAAGCCGCGGGTGATATCTCACCTTCACTGGTTGCAGGTGGTATTAAAGTAGCACTACTTACCACAGTTTTTGGTCTTATTGTAGCCATCATCCTTCAAATTTTTTACAACTATATCATTGCTAAAATTGACGGTATAGTAAACACAATGGAGGATGCATCAATTTCTTTGATTGACCTGTTGATTCGCTATGAGCACCAGGCTACAAAGGCTAACGCATAATAAAGCACGGCACGATGATAAATTTTGGATTGTTTTTGACTTATGCATTGATTGGCTTTACCGTGCTGGCCATCCTTTTCTTCGCGGTTAATAAGATTGCAAAGGAACCAGGCGCGGCCAAATCGGCACTGATCGGCATTGTAGGACTCATTGTGGTCCTACTCTTGGGCTATTTGTTTAGTACGGGAGAAGATGCCTCAACCACCTTTGCCAAATTGGAGGTATCAGAAGGCACTTCAAGGCAGGTTGGCACGGGATTGGTTACACTATATATTGTAATGGGGTTAACTATTCTCTCCATACTTTACGCAGAGATAACACGTTTAATGAAATAAGATGGGACGGAACAAAAGAGGCTTACAGGAAATCAATGCCGGCTCTATGGCCGATATAGCTTTCCTTTTGCTGATCTTCTTTCTCGTAACCACTACCATGGACGTTGATGAGGGGATTAGCACCAAGCTCCCACCGTGGGAACCTGATATTATTGATAATCCTCCACCCATCAGGCAGAAAAACCTGTTTGTGGTCTTAGTAAATGCCAATGATCAACTATTGGTAGAGGATGAATACATGACTCTGGAAGAGCTTCGTGCTGCAGCCAAAGATTTTCTCGACAACAATGGCGACGGATCATGTGAGTACTGTCAGGGGCGTCAGGATCCTACTTCATCCGTAAATCCTCAGGCTGCAATTATTTCTTTACAGAATGACCGTCGTACATCCTACAATATGTACGTAGCGGTGCAGAATGAGCTCGTGGCGGCTTATAATGAGCTGAGAAATGAGCTGGCTAATCGGCAGTATGGCAAGGACTATAAAGAGCTTACAGCTGATCAGCAGCAAACTATCAAAGAAGCCTACCCACAGAAGATCTCAGAAGCTGAACCTTTAGATATATAAACATGGCGCATAAATTCAAGAAAAAATCAGGAGGAGGTACGCCAGCAATATCTACGGCTTCACTGCCTGATATTGTGTTTATGTTACTATTCTTCTTTATGGTAACCACCGTAATGCGTGAAGTAACGCTCTTGGTGGAGAATAAGAAACCAAAAGCTACGGAAGTAAAGAAGTTGGAGAAAAAGAGCTTGGTAACTTACATCTATGTGGGTAAACCCGTAAAAGCACTGATCAGTCAACTTGGACCGGAACCCAGAATACAGCTGAATGACGCCTTTGCAAGAGTGGAAGAAATTCAGAATTATGTGTTGGAAGAACGGAATGAAATCAATGAGGCAGAACGTCCGTTGATGACGGTATCCATCAAAGCCGATCAAGATGTGAAAATGGGTTTGATAAGCGATATTAAACAGGAGTTGCGTAAGGCAGAAGCACTTAAATTAAATTACTCCACCCTTAAAGGTGAGGTATACGGAAATTAAACTTCTCACTACTGATTACAGAGAATTCTACCCATCAGCCTGAGGCTGATGGGTTTTTTTATGCTCTTAAATATCTGTTTCTCAATACCATCAAGCAAGTAACAAAGATTGCCAGGCCTGGTAAGGCGTAATACCATTGCCAGGAATCAGAAAGGTTGGCCACTTCCAAATAAGGCATGTCAAAGAAATAAACGAGGCATACAATGAGCCCGTTGTTAAAAAGGTGCATGATGATCGCCACCCATAAGGATCCGCTCCATTCTCTCAAATATCCCAACACCGCTCCTAAAGCCATGATAGATAGAAAGGCATTAAACTGTTGATGAAGCAATCCAAACAATGCCGCGGTAATCCATATGGCCAGGTGTCTATTTCCCGTAGCTTTTTTCAATAGCGGTTGTATGGCACCTCGGAATAAGGTTTCTTCTGCAACCGCAGGCAGGATAGCCATAATAAAGAGTACACGCACAAAATCAAACCCACTTTCCATACGCAGAAAGTTCTGCATCTGCTCCATCATCAGGTTTTCTGAACCTCGAAGCCATGACTCAGCAAATTTTAACCAATCGGGAAATGGAATAGTACTGGAAAACCGGTAAAGTGCATCCGATATTGTAGTTCCAGCCAAAGTCAGTAGCAGAACCAGAAGCATGACTACAAAGCCTTGTGAGGGGAAACTGGATATTCCAAGAAAAGTTCCGGGTCGATCAGAAATGAAGTAAGCGCCGAGCAAGCCTGGAACCAAAAAAGTACCGATGGTGGAAAAGCCCTGTAAAAACATGAGGAGGTCCGTATCAATCCAATCGCTAGTAAAACTGCCTAATTCGAGCATTTCCTTTATGGTGTAGGGAAAGAACCAACTGCCAATAATGAATCCGATCGACGTGAAAAACAGCAAACCTCCCAGCGATAGAAATATCAGGAGAAGAAACTGCACAAACGCACTCTGCTGACTAAATATACCTTTCATGAGCAACTCTATGCTAATACTTACTTTTGCCAAAAGTACTCATCCATGGTTAGGATTGGAGATATTGAGCTTGGAGAATTCCCTCTCCTGCTGGCACCGATGGAAGATGTCAGTGATCCCCCCTTTCGCGCCCTTTGCAAAAAACACGGTGCAGATGTTATGTATACTGAGTTTATCAGCAGTGAGGGTCTGATAAGAGATGCTGCCAAAAGCGTGCAAAAACTGGATATTTTTGAGTACGAACGGCCCATTGGCATTCAGATTTTTGGCAATGAAATTGACCATATGCGGGAAGCCGCTGAAATTACACAGCGGGCAAATCCCGATATTATTGACATCAATTATGGTTGCCCGGTAAAAAAGGTTGCCTGCAAAGGTGCTGGTGCCGGTATACTCCAAGACATCCCTAAAATGGTAGAGATGACGGCTGAGATTGTGAAGGCCGTTGACAAACCTGTTACCGTAAAAACCCGTCTTGGCTGGGACGAGAATACCCAATACATTGTAGAAGTAGCTGAACGCCTGCAGGATGTTGGTATAAAAGCCATTTCCATTCATGGGCGAACACGCAAGCAGATGTATAAGGGAGAGGCAGATTGGACTTTAATTGGTGCGGTGAAAAATAATCCCAGAATGAGTATTCCCGTTTTTGGGAATGGCGACGTGGACAGCCCGGAAAAGGCTTTGCAAATGAAGGACAGGTTTGGGGTTGATGGTATTATGATCGGACGAGCCAGTATTGGTTACCCGTGGATTTTCAATGAGATTAAACACTACCTAGCTACCGGTCAGCACTTAGAAAGCCCGAGCATAGCTGAGCGTTGTAACGCCGCCCGAGATCATATTAATATGGCGGTAAATTGGAAGGGTGAAAGAGTTGGTTTATATGAAACAAGGAGGCATTACACCAATTACTTTAGAGGCTTGCCCAATTTTAAGCCTTACCGCACTCGCTTAGTAACTGCAGAAAGTCACTCTGAAGTTCTGGCCATTCTTGAAGAAATCAGGCACAACTTCGTGCTTGTCAAAGCAACACAGGTTTAACTTACTTGCTATTCTTTAGAAAGCCATCATTAAGCCTGCGTGAGGTTAACCATGAGCTAATACCGCCCAGGATAAGCACCGTGGCGGTTACTATTAAAAAGTCTTTGAGCTTAAGAACCACCGGATAAGCATCCACCACATATCCCTGACCGAGTTTTATCCAGCCAAAATATTCTTGACCTAGCACGGCCAATAGACCTAAAAACAATCCCAGCACTAGGCCGCTGGTACAAATAAGCAGACCCTCCTTAAAAAACACCATGCGCAAAGTGGAAAGCTCGGATCCCATGGCCCATAAAGTTCTTAGATGCTCTTTCTTGTCCAGCATCATCATAGAAAGACTGCCGATTATGGTAAAGGAAGCAATTCCGAGAATAAGAGCAAACACGAGAAAAGTAAAAAGGCTTTCACTTTTCATCACTTTTAAGAATATAGCCTGTTGCTCCAGTCTATCCTTAACGTGAAAATTAAAACCCATTAAAGCTTTCAATTCATCTTTCACCTCATCACCGTCTGCATTAGAATGAAGTTTTAATTCTATTGCCGATAGTGCTTCTTCGCGATCGAGAAGCTCGCGCACAAACGCAATATTGGTAATGGCATACTTCACATCAAACTCTGGTTGAATGGTAAAAATTCCTGTAGGATAGGCCATTTTAGATGAAAAGGCCTGATTGAAATCCACCGCGGATGATCCAATTTTGGGAACAAATATCTGTAAAGGCTCGTGCAGAGACATTCTGCCATACCCGAGATAGTAGGAAACACCGGCCCCCAAAATCAAAGCTGGCTCATTGGGCGTAAATTCCAAAGTATACTCACCGTCCCTTATGGACTCTGCCATGGCGGTTACCTCTGTGAAATTATCATCAACACCTTTCAAGCTGCCTATATGCTCCTTATCCTGAAAACTGAACAAGACTCTCTCTTCCAGCACTTGTGAGGCAGCCTCCACGCCGTCGATTTGCATGATCGCTCCAAACTTTTCAGCTGGAATATCGAAGTACTTGCCGCTGGCCGGCTCTATCTTTATGTCGGGATTAAATTTACCATAAAAGCTCCCCACAAGATCTTCCAGACCATTGAATGCACTCAACACTATAATTAGAGCAAAGGTCCCGACCATCACACCCAGAATGGAGATTCCGGATATAATATTCACCGCATTTCGTGATGATTTGGCAAAGAAATATCGCCGGGCAATGTATCCCGAAAGATTCATTTAATGGGGCTCTCCCCGCCTCCTTTCAAAATACGATCGATTTCTGTCTCATCATCAATTGCGTTATCCAAGTAAAACTTGAGATCAGGCATCTTTCGCAATTGACCTTTTAATTGTTTCACCAGCGCGTTTTTTATGCTCGCTTTTTGCTGATTGAGCCAATCAATAATGTTTTCCTTGTCTTTAACCGGAAACACGCTGACGCTAATTCTGGCCAAAGAGAGATCGGGAGTTATTCGTACACCGGTTACGCTCATGATCATACCCGGAAAACGATCCTGGGCCATTCTTCGGAAAATCTCTGCCAGGTCTTTCTTGAACTGTTCCTCAACTCTTTGTAATCTGTTTGATTGCATGCTACAAATGTATCAATATGATTACAGACGTATATGAAAGTTGTCATGTCCGATTGGATTTGTTTCCTCCCACAGTATTTCATCAACTCTTGCTCCGGAAGGACCTTGTTTACACCAGCGCTGAAGCGCCTCCACACTTTCCACTTCTCCTTCAGCATCCACTTCAACCCTTCCATCTGGTAGGTTTTTGACAAAACCTTTAAGGTTTAGCTTTTGTGCCATCTCAAGGGTACTTTTTCTGTAGAATACACCCTACACTCTCCCAGAAATTTTCATCACAACTCTTTTCACAATAGGTA
The DNA here is from genome assembly GCA_965229445.1 of Owenweeksia sp. GTDB lineage: Bacteria > Bacteroidota > Bacteroidia > Flavobacteriales > Schleiferiaceae > Owenweeksia. Next base: position 297,559 of record OZ245876.1, on the reverse strand, counting down.
GGTTTAAATTAACTTACATGGATCCTCGAGATTTCCATGCCCTCAGAATAAACAAAATTCCAATTTAAGGGGAATCCTTATTAGTAAATATTATCCGTGTCTAAGCTTGCCAAAATCTTTATTATTTCATACCTTATGGCTGAGGTAGACGCTAACTTAATTGATCAACCCTCATCTTGACATTTAAGGTTTTTACCTTATCGGGAACTACTCAAGAGATTGTGTTTTAAGCTGCTTTTTGGTAGAAGATATTATTGTTAGCGCTGAATATTGATTGTGGCGATAAATACAATATATGTGAACTATTCCTGTATTAGCTTTGTAGATACAATCATATTCACTCACCACAAATACGTTTAATTTTAAATATTTAATTTATGAGTAATCAATCTGGAAATGTAATCCTAGGAACCCTGGTAGGAGCTGCGGTAGGATTTGCCGCTGGAATCTTGTTGGCCCCGGCCAAAGGCAGCGAAACCAGAGAACAGCTTTCAGAAAAAGGAGAAGACCTTAAGAAAACCATTAATGACGCCGCAGATAAAGCGGTAGCTTCTCTCAAGGATCTTCGCGAATCAGCTGAACGCAGCGTAAAAAAAAAGTCTGATGAATTAAGAACCAGAGTAAAGTCCAAAGTAAACGAAATGGACGATGCTCTTGAAAATGCCTAAATTGGCACCTGCATCGGCCCGGTAATTACCCGGGTCGATGTGGTTTCATATGAAGTTCACAAAATTCATCCAGAAGTACATTGATCAAATAAAGAATTATTTCCGCACAGAAACGGAACTGATTCGTCTAAAGATCATTCGCATGTTGAGCATGGTGGCCGCAAACCTATTTGCAGCCGTGTTTATCATCATTATGCTCAATATTACTTTAGCCATTTTAGGTATTTGGTTCGGATTCTTCCTTTCCGGCTTACTGGATTCATTTGCCATGGGATTTGGATTGGCCGGACTAACCTATATCGTTATTCTGACCCTAATCATTGTCTTCAGAAAGCCACTTTTGGTTCGCCCATTCACCAACATCAGTATATCCATTTTGCAGGAAATCAGCTTCAATGAAGAAGATCAGGAATCTTAGGGAGCTTGACCAACGCATTCGGCTCTTAGAGGAAGTAGAGAAAAAGGATAAAGAAATTATCAAAGATGGTGTTTCCAAAACACGACGCACCACAGAATATATTGATCTGGCATTCTATGTTGGCAGGCTTGCCTCGGTAATTTTCAGAAATTGGAATAAACCCTCAGAAGAGAAATCAACCAAATGGAAAGGTCTTCTGATAAACATATTGATAATTGCGGGAATCCATCTGGCTCAACAATTCTTAGAGCGCAGTAAGAACAAATAAACCGGGTTATTTGCCCTTAGCGCATCCACCTCTTTACCAGCTTTAGTATAAATGATGAATAGGGCGGATACTTGAAGTCGGGATCAAACCAGGTAGCAGACTTCATCACCGACTTGTAATGCGAAAAAGTTTTAAATCCATGATAACCATGGTAGTTGCCTTGACCGCTATCACCAATACCCCCAAAAGCCAACTTTGAGTTAGTAAAATGCACAACCGCATTGTTTACAGCCATACTCCCCGCTTGTACGAATTTTGAAAAGTAGCTTTCCGCTCTTTGATCGTTTCCGAAATAATACAAACTGAGCGGATAGGGATGCAAGTCTATAATGTCTTTGGCAGCGCTAATTTCAGTGTAGGTTAAAATTGGTAAGATGGGCCCGAATATTTCATCTTCCATCGCAGGGTGGTCTGCCGACTCCAGCTTTATCAGACATGGTTCCATGCGCAAACTATCCTCATCATAGGTACCTCCGTAAAGGACTTTGCCACCATCCAGAATACGGATCAAATGATCCATATGGGCTCGATCAACAATGCCAGAGTAATGCTCATCTTTCAAGGCCCCCTGCGGGTAAAACTCATTTAAAGTTTCAATCAAAATTGACTTAAACTCTTCATAGATGGTGGCATGAACCAGGAGATAATCCGGAGCAAGACAGGTTTGGCCGGCATTTAAAATCTTAGCCCAAAGAATTCTTCTGGCAGCAACCTTTAAAGAGGCTGATTCATCAACAATACAAGGATTCTTTCCACCCAGCTCCAAAGTGACCGGTACCAACTTCTTCGCCGCCTGTTGTGCTATCTTCTTTCCAACCGAAGTGCTGCCGGTAAAAAAAACATGATCAAAACGGAAACGCTCCATCAATTGCGGAATAATTTGTGCCCCATTGCCTAAAAAAACCCGTGCCACCCTGGGATTAAAGTAATCCCCAATTAGCGTTTGAATTAACCTCGCCGTTGCTGGAGCATGTTCTGCCGGTTTCAAAACCACGGTATTTCCCGCTGCCAGTGCTGGGATCATAGGTGCAAAAATTAAATGAAATGGATAATTCCAGGGGGCAATAATCAGGCACACCCCTTTGGGCTCTGGAATTATCCTACTGGTGGATGGCATGTTTAAAATGCCGGTACTCACCTTCTGAACTTTCATCCATCTCTTCAAGTGCCTGATTGCCAGGTTCACCTCTTGTAAAAGAAAGCCAATTTCGGAGGCGTAAGCCTCATATTCCGGTTTTTGAAGATCCTCCTTCAGAACATCAAGAATACTTTGCTCATTGTCCTGTATCAATTTCTTAATGGACAATAAGTTCTTCATCCTTGAGTCGTAATCAAGCGTAAATCCTTGCCTAAAATGGGATCGTTGATTATGACATACCTCCAATAGATCGCTTATAGGCTCATCTGCATAAACCTCATTTGCATGCGCTTTGTCCATTCTGCCTATTTGCTTACAACCATGTATTCAAGATTCTAAGGTTCTATAGTAGCCTTTAGAGCTTATGCTAAGTTTGCCTGAGTGAAAAGCTTATTAAATCTTGGATACTCCAACATATTTGCTTTCAACTTCAGCGGAGGACTTAGTCTTTTTAACATCCTAACAAAGCTCAGATCTTTGATTTCTCCGATACTTCGAGCCATCAGGTAGATCACTGCATCACCACTCAAAAAATTATCCCCGGCAAAGCTTTTTATTAGCTCAGAAGAGCTTAAGCCTGCTTCGGCTGTGAGTAGTTTTATTTGTGGACTATGAATGCCACAAGAATTGAGAATAAATTCCGTCGGTTTTCTCCAGTAATCGGATATGATCAAAAAGTCCCAATCCTTGCGTCTATCAAGTGCCTTAAAAATATTCTGAATCTCCGACCACACGTCAAAGGGATCGTCCTCACTCAAAAAATAGGTTTTTAGATGGATATTAAAATCATGCCTGATCGCTTCGATCTCTGCCAGAGTGGGAATTCGACCAAAGGATGTATTAAATATTTGAAAGACTACACCCCGAACATTATCACTCCAATTAATATCCTGAAGTGACGGAGTTGTGGGCATATTGTTCTCGATTGCCTTGATGAGCGCTTTACGCAATGGCAAGTGGTCATAGCGAACTACGGCCGGCAAATCAAAAATCACTAGATGCTTAGCTTCCAAAGAGGTAAGGTTAATTACAACCTGGTTTAATGGTTACTAAATTTAACAATTTAGGTGACAACTTCCAGAATTATCTGCCTTAACCCTTCATTTTAGTATGCACGTGGACACCCCTTTCGAGAGTTTTGTGCACTGGACATTTGTTGGCAATCTCAAGTAATTTAGAGCGCTGATTATCATCTAAATCTCCTGATATCTCCAACAATCTTTTAAACCTGCCTATACGTTGGTCATCCTCTTCACAGTTTTGTGCATCATCTATGTACTTATTTTCATAATTAAGATGAACACTCACTTCATCAAGTGACCACTTCTTTCGGTCTGCATACATTTTAAGCGTCATGGCTGTGCACGCGCCTAATCCTGCCGCCAGAAATTCATAGGGAGTAGGGCCAAGATTGTCCCCTCCTACCTTTTTAGGTTCGTCTGCCAGCATATGATGGCTTCCGGCCAGGATTTGGGTAACAAAAGGGCCTTCATCTATTCTAGCCATCACCATTTCCTCCGAAGAATCTTCAACATGAGATTTATTGAGATACCGTCCGGCCCAGGCAGCAATCACCTTGCCTACATAGAGCGAATCATCCTTGCTGCTTAAAAGATGGTCCGCTCCGTCAAGGCTGATATAGCTTTTAGGATGGCGAGCTGAGGTGTAGATCTTCTCGGCATTTTCAATTTCAACGGTTTGATCCTGAGGGGAATGCAATACCAAGACGGACTTACCACGCATCGCATCACTATTCAAGGACTTATTGATCTCTCCGTTTTCTACGTCTTTGATAAACTGCCTTTTAATTTTGAATGGGCGTCCCCCAATATTAATCTTAACAGCACCTCCTTCGTGAATCGAGTCAAGGTGCTCTGCAAATAAATTCAAAACATGATCGGGATCAAATGGAGCTCCTATACTAGCCACGGCTTTCACACTTTGCAATGTTGAGGCCACCTGAAGAGCCGCCGTGCCCCCCAAAGAATGCCCTACCAATAAACCAGGGCTTTCATAATTCTCAGCCATAAATGCACAAGCGGATTTAAGATCCTCGGCGTTTGAGGTAAAGTTGGTGTTCTCAAACTCTCCATCTGATTCACCCAGACCTGTGAAATCGAATCGCAGCACTGCAAAACCTGATTGGGTTAGAGCCAGGCTCAGGTTTCGAGCTGCGCGCAAATCTTTACCACAGGTAAAACAATGTGCAAACAAGGCATAATAGCGCGGTTTGCGATCAACAGGAAACTCCATCTTCCCAGACAAAACAATCCCTTCAGCATTCTTAAAACTTACATCCTTGGTTCGCATCACTTCTAATTTATATTGATCTTCTTCCTTCAATAGGGTTTCTCCCTTCAGAGCCACCTTTGCCACTCCTTTAGCATTTTTTGATGAGACCACTTCTTAATTGGAGCGGCTTTCGCCAGGCTCAACAAATTATTCAGTACAACGGGGTACTTTAAACTTTTTTGCAAGGAATAACCCGTTCTGATTTCGCCTTTATAGTAGCGGTACATATGATCTTGATAAGAGCTCAAATCATAATTTTTGCATGCTAAAGCTTTGGCAATGTGCTCAGAGCAAATGCGTGCAGACATCATTCCTGGTCCGATTCCTTTGCCGGTAAAGGGTTCTATCATGCCGGCCGCGTCCCCTATTAATGCATAACCTTGCCCTGCGATATCCCTCCTGGGTGTGATTATCGGGAGCCCCCAACCCTTAGGGGATTCCAAGGGCTTTGCGTTCCTGAACATCTCTTTAATCTTTGGGTTCGTGGCTATTAATTCATGAAGTAATTGCTTCAGATTAGCCTTCTTCTTAGAAATCATCGAACTCACCATTCCCAAGCCAACATTCGCTTCATTATTGGTGAGCGGAAATGCCCAAAAATAGCCGGGCAATAATTTTTTATCAAAGAAAAACTCCAGATGACCATTGCGATTAAATCCCTGTACATTGCTATAATACACTCTTATAGCACCAATCAAATGTTGTTTGACGCGATAGTGTTTTAATCCAAGTTGCCGGGTTACCACCGGCTTCTCTCCTTCGGCTCCGATGAGCAACCGGCAGTGAATAGTTTCCTGCTGATTGCTTTTCTCATAACTTACTCTGAAGCCTTTACTTTCAGGTGAAATGGCTTTAACCCTTGCTCCTGAAATAAATTCAGATTGCGCAGCTGGTAGTTTAGAAATAAGAAAGTTATCCAGGTCAGCACGTCGCGAAGTATAAAAAGGAGCATAAGGAAGCTGATTCTCCTTGAAATCATATCGCAGCTCTTTTCCTGAAGGACTGTGAAAACAAAATCCCCATGACTCTTGCATGGCCATCTGTGAGGCAAACTCCTCCAACAAGTTAGGGTGGATTCTCTTCAATACGTTAAGAACATCCACCGTAATACCGTCACCGCATATTTTATCCCTGGGGAAGCTAGCCTTATCCAGAATAATATGAGCAATACCTTCCTTAGCCAGAAAGTGAGCCAGAGTGGCTCCCGCTGGACCTGCACCAACAATACATACCTCTGTTTTTCTCATGCTAAGCTGGAGCGAATATACATTTCCTGTATCAGGATAAAATCAAGCATCACAACCTATAAAATGCCTTCAATTCGATCGATTAAATGTCGTTCGTAGAAAAAACAATACACTTATTCATTGATTTATATTAGATTAGCTCAAATCTCAAATGAAAATGTTGGTATTATTGAGCCTTAACCACCTAGGAATTGCATTGCTTATTATGGGTGCATTGTTTGCATTCAGCATTTATATTGGCTGGAAATCTCTCTTAAAAGAACACAGTAAAGTTTATTTGACTGCGGAGATAGAGAATGATTATCCTCTTCGTAAGCCCTACTCGTAAGGTACAGCTACCGCCTCTGCAGCCACCTTATTCTGGTATTGACTTTGCAGTTCCTTCGTCAAGCTGCCCTTCTTCCCGTCGCCAATCATCCTGCCATCAATTTCTCTTACCCAGGATAGGGCACCCATGGTACCGGTGGTAAATACTTCATCTGCAACATAAAATTCCGCGATACTGCAATTCTTCTCTACCACCGAGACTCCCATTTCTGCAGCAATTTCCATGACACACTTTCTCGTCATACCGGGCAAACAGCTATCTGCCGCAGGTGTATACAAGCTACCATTTGAAATAAAAAAGATGTTGGTGGCATTCGTTTCTGAAACAAAACCGTTGACGTCCAACATTATGGCATCATCTGCATGTGCATAATTAGCTTCGATCTTGGCCAGAATATTATTGATAAGATTGTTGTGATGGATTTTAGAATCCAGAGTAGAGGGAGAATTTCTCCGAATTGAGGAGGTTATTAATTGCAGGCCTTCGTCTCCATAAACCAGCCCTTTATACTCGGGTAAGACAATGAGCGTACAGCCGAATTGATTGAGGTCGGGATTCATTCCCGAGGTGGTCTTTTCTCCTCTGGTTAGGGTGAGTCTAATATGAACTCCGTCTCGCATATCATTGGCACTCAGGGTACTGAAAATGGCCTTTCTTATGCTCTCACGACTGGGTACATTTTTGAAATCCAGAATATGGGCTGAATTTATTAATCTGTTGAGATGTTCTTCCAGCTGATAAATCTTGCCATCATACAATCGCAGTCCTTCCCATACTGCATCTCCTCCCTGCACCACGCTATCTAAAATCGATACGCTGGCTTCTTTTCTCTTGACCAGCTGGTTTACATAAACATATGTATCCTCATTACGAGGATCGGGTTGATTAAACTTACTCATACTTAAAAGATATTATTTGCTGATATAATGCTGTTGATGCTTGATGCAACTTCATAAATTCGGGTGGCACCGGCTCAATTGCTTGAGGAGCCGGAGCAAAGCCAGTGCTCTTGTGAACATGATGATACCAATACTTTGCCCAGACCCCGTCTTCATCACGTGATCCTGCAGACCAGCTCAACATACTTTCCAGAAAATCAATTCCCAGAAAATCACACAAGTATCGCAATTCTCGTTCTGGATCATTTCGCAGGTGATCAGAATTTATCACCAAAAAAGGTAAGCCATGCGCTCTGAGGTATTCTAAAATTATTAGTTGGTGACTGTAGCAAAGGTCTAGTGCCGTGGGTTTTTGCATTTTCTTCCGATATGATCCCAGCACCGCGGCTGGCTCTCGAGTCAGAATCACGTTTCTGAACCTGGCGAGAATATTGATGTCCAGACCTTCGAGATGATTTGCCATATTTTTGGAAAAAACAAACTCTTTTCCATCCGGAATCATCATATCTCTCAACACGATCTCCGGATTGGTCTCCATCACTTCCAGTGTTTCGTCTCGCGATGGACGCCACACATTGGTCTGTTTGAGAAAATACCCAAAGAGTGGTTCATCAATAACCCGGCAGTCATTGCGGTTTGCAAATGAGTACATCAATGCGGTAGAAACATTTCTTGGCCCCGACCACAGAGCGATTGGAATTTTTGGATCTGATTTCACTGGATAAACTTAAGTACTAGGTTCTGATTTTCCAGAATAAGTATGAACCAAAAAAAAGCCGACAGTAAACTGTCGGCTCAGGGGACTTCATCTAGGGATTAAGACTTAATCACAACCTTGCGGTTCAAGTAATTCTGTTCACCCAGATCAGGTTGATCCGGAGCTAATTCTATTTCTATATCTTCTTCAGCAATACCCAATTCACGTATTAAATAGCGTTTGACGGCTTCCGCCCGCCTACTCTTTAGCTTTTCATTATAATTTCTGGGACCTATTGCATCTGCATATCCTACCAGAGTAATATTATTAACCTTAGCTCTGGCAATCTCTTCGCGCAATTGCCTGCGATATTCCTCGCTCAATTCATCCGAATCAAAACCAAAAAGAGCTGTCATTTCTATACTGTCAAATTCCTCATCCTCCTCAGGAGCTTCTTCCAGTTCTGGAGCAGGCTCGAGGCTAGCAGTAATGGTTCCTTTTTCGTAGATATCTTCCTCCGCAATGGATGGATTGCCAGATTCAGGTTCACTATTGGAATCTCCATGGCTTACCACACCTGTTTTACCACTAATCATTGCCAGCGTAGCCACATAATTCGGATCATTCATTAATTCCCTCATCGCTTCTAACTCGGCTACTTTTTGTTGCTCAGCTTCCAGGGCATTATGCAGCTCACTATTAGTTTGTGACAAATCTGCCAGGGCGAGACTTTGTTCAGAAATAACAGAATCCTGCTGATCCATACGTACGGCCAGATCATCAAAAAAGGCTTGTTGCCAGGCCATAACACTATCAACATGGGCCTTGTAGGCAATCATCTCATCCATAAATGCCTGTAGCTTCACATCTTCCGGCGCTTCAAACTCAGGCACCTCAGTAGTAGCTACAATGCCTGAATATTCTTCACCAAAGAAATTCACCGAGTACATTGGCTTACTCTCTTTATTTCCAAAGGTGTAAGCTACCCCAATTCCGGTGCTCAAATAAGTGTCATTACCGGTAGAATTGTTGTAGCCATCAAATCCATCATCATGTGCAACATTGTAAGCTACATCCAGCTCAAGTCTCATATTCTCATTGAGCTCGTACTGCACTCCAGCACCTAAGCGGGTCTCCCAATAATCACCTGATGAGGTACCGTTGGAACTGTTATCAGCACTCAGAAACCTTTCAGCATTATAAGTACCATAGCCCAATCCTAACTTAGCATAGTAATTAAATCGAGCGTCTATTCTATTTCGATCCAAATTGCTTAAGATGAAGATCATATCGCCATTTACAGATATAAAGCGATTTGCGTAATGCTCCACATCGTTTGAACCAGATAGACCGCCAAAACGAGCACCTGCCTGAATGCCCAACAACGGGGTGAATTGCTTTTCCACATACAAATCAGCGCCAAAGTCAATCTTTGTGAAATCGCCGTTAAGGCCTTTCATGTCTTGACTTAGGTTGTTGTCGAATTTATAAGATGGCAAATCATACAAATGCACTGCCCTCAGTCCCACGCTAAAGGTGTTAAGATCAGCTGGTTCATTTTGAGCCATCAGCGGCGCAGCCAGAAGACTGATGCTGAGAATAATAGAGTTGAGTAGTTTCATGACCAAATAATTTTAGGTAGAGTATAGATTGGATGGATTTCTTATTGAATAATGATTTGTTTCACTGCATGTCCGTATTTGGAACTAACCTGCAGCATATAAGCAGCTTTGGGAAGTGAGGTGAGATCAACATTTACCTGACCCAGACTGCCGGTACTTTGAGTTTGTTCAAAGACCAGTTGACCGGTGATACTAAACACACGCATGGTTAAACGCTGCTTACGGAAATCATTGAGATCAATGGTTACGAGCCCATTGGATGGATTCGGGTAAACTTCAAGTACACTTAAAGCATTCTCATCGAGCCCAATTCCACCACCACTAGCACCTACCACATAGTCATCTGAATGGTCTGTGCAGGCATTCACATTACTCACCATTACCTGATAGTTTCCTCCAGTTGAATAGGTATAAGACTGTGACGTTGCCCCTGGTATTTCAACACCATTGCGGTACCATTGATATGAATTGAAAGCACCGGTTGTAAGCGTATTAGAAGCTATACGTGTTACTGTGGGCTTATTCGGTTTAGGCAACACCATGATGGCAATGCTACCCGTAGAAGCACAACCATTCTTATCTACAAAGTTGAAGTTAAGAACATGTGTACCTACACCAGCCGCTGCAGGATCAAATTTATTGTTATCCATGCCCTTCCCTGACCATTGCAGAGTTTGCCCAACAGCCAGATCCACAGGATCATCATTCTCACAAACATTAAGCACACTAGGCAAACTGGGTTGCCCTATTGGCTCAATCACAACGTAAAAAGATACGATAGTGTCATTCCCGCTGTCATCAGAAATCTTAAAGGCGTTTATCGTAGTTCCGACCGGGTAGAACCCACCGCTAGGAATACCAAGTATCTGTGTAACGGTGGTATTGCCTGAGCAATTATCTACGGCTACCGGTTTATTAAAGTAATAGTTAGACTGGCAAGCTCCCGCGGTGTCATTTTTAGGTGAAGAAACTACCTCGGGTGGCGATTGATCTACTACCGTTATGTCAAAGCTACGAGTAGTGACATTGCCTGAAGCATCACTCAGTGTGAACACCACATTGGTGGTTCCAATTGGGAAAAATGCACCCGAAGCATGTGAGCTATTAAAGCTTGTGTAACTACAGTTATCCGCAACCGAAGGTGCAGGATATTGAACCACCGCTCCACAAATGCTGTCATCTGCAATCACCAAAGTATCTGAGGGCATATTAGATATCACAGGAGCTACAGTATCCACGACACTGATACTAACCTGGATACTGTCACTATTTCCTTCGGTGTCAGTACCGATCAGCATCAAGCTTGCATTTCCTAAATCAGAGCAATCCAAAATTGAACGATTCAGGCTCAGACTACGCAAAGAACAGTTATCAGTAGCACTGCCATTAACGTCACTTGCGCTTAACATAGCATTACCACCGGCATCCAGATAAACCGTGCCAGAACTGGCTGTAATAACCGGCGCGAGAGAGTCTAGTACCATCACCGTAACATTACCGCTGGAGCGGTTACCACTTGGATCTACCGCAAGAATATTCACGGTATTAGCTCCAAGATCTGAACATGCAAAGTTTACCTTTGAAGCTGTAAAAAGGCTTACAGCATGGTTATCGGTAGCCGCGGCAGCAGCTGAATTACCAGACAAGCTGGCCAATCCATTCGCATCCAAATAGAGGTTTACCGGTTGAGTACTCAAAGCTGGACTCACAGTATCAACCACGGTTACAATGGCTATTCCGCTGTTGATCAAACCGCTGTTGTCACGACCATAAAGGGTGATGGTATTTCCTCCGAGATCATTACCGGTAAATACCGACTTGCTCAACCAGAGGCTATCCAAGCCACAGGCATCGCTCGAGCCATTATCAATATCCTGGGGCGTTGCCATAACAGAACCATTGCCATCCAGATATAGGGTTGCACTTCTGGTTACGATTTGTGGTAAGGTGCCATCAATTATTGTAACACTCACACTTGCAGAAGCAGAATTCAATTTATCATCGGTGGCTGTTACCACGACATTCTGAGTACCTACATCTCCACAATCGAATTGTAGTTTGTTAGCCGTGAAGGCCAGAATATTTGCACAATTATCAGTACTGGCACTATCAAATACTGAGGCATCATTCAACCATGCCTGGCCATTCTGGTCAAGACTTAAGGTTACATTTCTGAGGTGTAATTCTGGTTTGGATGTATCCTTTACCGTTACAAAAACATCTGCAGAATCCATATTTCCGGCAGCATCACTCACGTAGAGTTGGATCAGATTAAGGCCCAATTCTCCACAATCAAATTCATCATCGCTGAGTGACAGGATCACACCACAGTTGCCGTCATAACTGCCATTATCCACATCCGCCGGATTCAAATATGCTATACCCGTATGATCCACATAAATAGTTCTGTTACGAGCGTGGGCAACCGGATAATTAGTATCAAGGATGGTAACCGTTGCGGGAGCACTTGCTACCGTACCATTCAAATCAACACCGATTACGTTGATAGTATTTATACCCGCATCCGCACAAGTAAAATTGTAGCGATCCAGATAAACGGTATCCATGCCACAAACATCAAAAGAACCGGTGTTGATATCTGCAAGACTGATACTCGCATTTCCTGCCGAATCGAGATAGAGGGTAATATTTTGGTTGGATAAGTTAGGGGCAATAGTATCTCGTACCTCAACTAAAAGATTGTCGTTTAAGGTATTGCCGTTAACATCCGTTACAGATATAGCAACAAAATTGGCGCCTATATCCCCACAATTAAACAATTCTTTACTAAAGAATATGCTATCCACACCACAAGCCTCTTCGATAAAAGAGGATAAGGCAACATCATTAATATCTGCCTGACCTGCGTTATCCAGGAATAAGTCCAAATGACCAGATACCAAAAATGGGCTAACTGTATCAAAAACCGTTACATACGCGGTATCCGAAGTGACCTGACCATTGCTGGCTACACCGGTCAATATCACCAAGTTGCTGCCAAGGTCTGAACAGTTAAATAAATCTTTACTGAGATAGAGCGAATCGATTCCACAAGCTGTGGCTGTTCCTCCATCTATATCCGAAGGATTAACAAAGCCAGTACCCGTTGCATCGAGGTACAAATTCATATCCTGTGCCACAACTACGGGAACTACGGTATCGATTACAGTGACATTTAAAGCGGCTGAAGCTGTGTTACCACTTACATCAGAAATTGTAGCAGTCACTACATTGGTCCCGAGATGGGAGCAATTGAAGTTAGACTGGCTAAGGTTTACCACCGTACTTAAACAGTTGTCTGAAGAAGCAGTAACTACATCGTTCGAAGTAATGCTTGCTTGTCCATTTAGATCAAGATATACAGTGATATCCTGCACGCTAAGCGTAGGAGACACAGTATCCACAACCTGCACTGCAGCATTTGCGTTGGCAGAATTTCCATTTACGTCGATACCGGTTAAGACTACGGTGAAAAGACCAACCTGACTGCAATCAAAGGTCTGCTCATTAAGATAAAGCGAATCCAGGCCGCATGCATCACTTGAGCCATTATCAATCTGAGCCACACTTAAGGTGCCCAGACCAGCATCATCTATATAAACAACCGCATTTTGGGTAATAATGCTCGGCGAAACATGGTCGTTTACGCTAACCTCTGCAGAGTCAGTACTCATGGTGCCATTAAGGCTGACCGCTGTTATATGAACCCAAACCTGACCCACATCAGCGCAATTAAAGCTGTAGCGATCCAGGTAAACTGTATCAACCCCACAGGGCGAGCTGGCAGCCAGAAGTACGTCACTTTCAGTGATTTGTGCATTTCCAGTAGCGTCCAGATTAACCGAGGTGCTCTGAGTTAATAGGAATGGCTTATTGGTATCGGCGATAGTGATTCCGATACTAGCATTCTGAACGTTTCCATAATCATCATTGGCTGTAACCTGTACCGTGGCCATGCCGACATCCGCACAGGTAAATACATATCGATCCAATACTACGGTGTCAAGCGCACAATTGTCCGATACTGAGCTAACAATATCTGAAGGATTCAAAACCGCCTGACCAGTAGGATCCAGGTATAATGTAGTCGTACTCAATACAAGCTGGGGCGCCAGATTATCCAGTACATCTACCGAAGCCGTGGCAGAAGCTGAATTTCCAGACGCATCCATCACAGTGAGTGTTACACTTTGAATTCCAATATCACTGCAGGTAAATAAGTTTTTGTCGAGGTACATACTGTCCACTCCACAGATATCAGATGAACCATTATCAATCTGAGTTGGTGAAATTGTTGCTGTACCTGAAGCGTCTATAAAAACAACGATGTTTTGCGTAATTGCTACCGGTGAAACACTATCCACCACTTCAACATCCACACTGCTTACCGAGGAATTACCTTCATCATCAAATGCCGTTACTTCCACCGACTGAATTCCGAGATCGGCACAATTAAAATTATACTGATCAAGAATAATAGTGTCCAGCCCACAAACATCTGCGGTGCCATTATCCACATCGGCACTCGATAAAATCGCTTGTCCGGACGCGTCCAAATAGATCGTTGCATTCACCACATTCATGACCGGCCCGATAGTATCGTGAACGTTTACGAAAGAAGTGCAAGTGTCTGTATTGCCATTACTGTCATATACAACAAGTTCAACTTGATTCTGACCCAGGTTGACGCAAGAAAAGTCAGTGACGCTGGCACTAAAACTTGCTATTCCGCAATTATCGGTTGAGCCATTATCAAGATCTGCACCGACAATAGTGGCATTTCCAGAAGCATCAAGGTATACATCAATGTTCTGGCAAATAGCTACTGGCGGAATACTGTCAATGGCAGAAACCACAGGATTTAGAACATTGACACATCCATTGGCATCGGTAACGCTAAAGATGTAGGTCCCGGGACTTACATTACTGATATCCTCTGTAGTATCTCCGGTGCTCCAGGAATAGGAATAAGGAGGAATTCCTCCGGTCACGGTCATATCAATGGCTCCGTTGGAGGAACTAAAACAGGTAGCATTCGTAACTGTAAATGTTGCGCTTACTGCCGTCGGCGGCTCAGTAATAGTGAGGGTAGCAAAGTCTTTACAACCATTGTTATCTGTGGCGGTAACACTGTAGGTGCCAGCCGGAACATTGGTAAGATCTTTAGTAGTTGCGCCATTACTCCATAAATAAGTATAGGGCAATATCCCACCGGCCAAATTCAAAGTAGCGGTCCCATCGGATCCGCCAAAACAACTCACAGGAGTAGTGGAGCTGCTAAATATGAAGAATTGGGAAGGTTCACCTATAGTATCAGTTGCAGCCGTGGTACAGCCATTTGCGTCGGTTACTGTGATCGTAAAGGAACCTGAGCTTTGATTACTAATGTTTTGAGTAGTGTCTCCATTGCTCCATGAATAAGAATAAGGGGATGTTCCACCGGAAACACTCAGGCTAATACCACCGTCGTTACCCCCATTACAGCTAACATCAGTAATAAAGCGATTGACAACCAGTTGTGCAGGCTGACCAATGCTTAGGTTAACATTGGTAGTAGCCATTAGAGCGTCGGTGATGGTGAGACTATAAAAGCCTGCACCTACACTACTTATATCTTCGGTGGTGGCGCCATTACTCCATAAGAAGGTATATGGCGCAGTTCCGCCGCTTACATTAATATCTGCAGCACCATCATTGCCACCAAAACAAGTGACATTGGTAATACTATTGATACTTCCGGTTAATTGTGCATTTGCCGTAAAAGCAATTCCAAATGCAAACACCGCCAGGGTTAGAATACGGGACAGTGAAAAAACCGGATGTCCGGAGTTGAGTAGAACTTGTTTCATAGATGGATGGGTTTTTTTGGATGGATAGCTTATAACATCACTTACTATTGGGAGTATTTCTACTTTTCATATAAGTGAGCGTGCTTCGCTAAGAAATCTGTACGATGAGGTACGAATGATTTGTGAGCAAAACATCCATGATATCCTGCTGTTGTTCTTGATTCGAACCAGCCGCGGCATCAGTGTTATGAGTATCCTTTTTCATGACCTAGAGTTTTCAAATGAGTTGGAGTTTCAAAATCAAATTAAAGGGGTTTCAGACCTTTTCATTGACGCAGCCAAATTATGTTGTTCTGGGGAAAATATCAACAACAATCTGATTTTCAATACATTAGGTCTATTTCGATTTCCATACTACTCTATTGAATATTGCTGAAACTCAATAGATTCTAATAGTCTGTATTTGACAAAAAAAAATGAATTATTTTTTTCTTAATGGCTCAAAAAACAAGGATTAAGTATCATTTTACAGATTCAAAGCATCGGTTTTTGTTAAGATTTCCCCATAATGTGAAGCTTATTTGACCGAACTTTAGTTCCCTAATAAAACAATCGGTCGTGATAACGGTTACAGCATATCTCAGCCTCCTTTCGGTTCTTTGCGATAGCCATAATTTTTCTTTTCCAGCCTATCAATGAAAAATCTCTTTTGGGGAATCTTATTAGCGTTTTGTATCGCCGTGGTTTCACTCTGGTTGGGTGATATTCTGCAGTTTGGATCAGTTATCACAGCCCTTGGTATTGGTGTAGTTCTGGGAAACCTTCAAATCAAACGACCAAACTTTGATCCGGGTATACGATTTAGTGAGAAAAGTATACTGGAAACCTCTATTGTACTTTTAGGTTTTGGACTGAATTTTAATTACTTAAAGTCAGTTAGTCTCGATTTATTCTTTATTATAGGTTTATCTGTTATACTAGTAATCGCATTTTCAATTTGGATTGGAAAACGGATCGGCCTGAACAAAAACACCGGAGTTCTATTAGGGGTCGGTAGTGCGATTTGTGGTACTGCCGCCATCGCTGCCATTAGCCCCTTGTTAAAAAGCAATGAAAATGAAACTGCGCTTTCAATTGGGGTCATAAACCTACTTGGTACTTTAGGCTTGGTTTTTCTACCGGCTTTAATGTTGGTGCTTGAGTTTGGCCCTCAGGAATCCGGTTTCCTTTTAGGAGGTGTATTGCAATCGGTTGGTCATGTTACAGGAGCTGCGTTTTCGCTGGGTGACGAAACAGGAAAGTTGGCCCTTATCTATAAGATGGGCAGGATTTTATGGATTATCCCTTTAATTCTGGGCATGTACTTCATCCAAAGACGGACTGTCAATACGGGGCCGGTGATCAAATTTCCGGGGTTTATTGTATTCTTCTTGCTAGCGGTTACCTTGGCCCAGTTCAAGGCCATCCCAGGTTTGTGGAAAGAATCACTCGTTGAAATAGGAGATTTTCTCCTGATTGTAGCTATGGCAGCTATTGGATACAAAATCAAGCTCAAGCCTCTTTTCTATGTTGCTAAATCGGCTCTAATTACGGGGGTTATAATATTTGTGATGCAGATCCTCTTATTTTGGATAATCTTGAACTTGCGCGGATAATGAAAAGAAAGGTAGTTATAGAATGGGTAGTCCTCATAAGTGTCATCTTGATTTTTGCCTATACCGGATGGCATAAACCACTGATTGTACAACTACAAAGAGCCATGATCTACACAGGTTTATTCTCTCCAGATACTTCTAAGCCGGTGGTTACCAACCACGGGGTATATGATATGGTGATCAGAGATGAAGCGGGTAAGATAGTACCGTTAAGCAAATTTGCCGGCAAGCTTGTCTTTCTCAATCTCTGGGCTACCTGGTGTCCTCCTTGTCGTGCAGAAATGCCCGGCATTAACAAGTTGTATTCCAAGGTGGATAGTGCTGAGGTAGCATTTGTGATACTGACCACCGAGCAGGATTTTGAAAAAGCCAAGTCCTACAAAGCCGACAATAATTTCAATTTTCCTATTTATCAGTTGGCCAGTCCTTTGCCATCAATTTATCAGGAAAACAGTATTCCAAGGTCTTACTTGATTAACCAAAAAGGGGAGCTAGTGATGAAACACACTGGTTTGGCAGATTATGATTCAAAGAAATTTATAATTTTCCTGGAAGAACAAACAGGCTTAAACTAATGGATCCTAAATGGAGCTTGTATTGTTTTTACGAAATTTGCCCGCTGTGGTTTTCATCCTATTAAATATTTCAGAACCTTCTATTAAGAACACGGTAAAGTATACGCTGATCTCATTATTGATATTATTCTTCGCCGCTCCTTCTGTAACTACAGCTCAAGATAGTGGAATTGACCAGGTAAGTTTTGATAATAGTGAGGTAAGGATTCAGGGAAGGTCCAATCTTGGAGAATATGAATGTCTCCTGGCTGATCTATCCAATTGTCCTGAAAAAGAAGTCATTAGTACAGTAAATGGTTTCAAAGTTCGGCTGGAAAACAACATAATTCAGGTAGAATCTAACGGGGTAGACTGCAAGAACCAGCGGATGAATTCAGATTTTAGAGATGCCATTAAAGCGGAAGAGCACCCATATATCCTCCTGGAACTTAAAGAATTCACTCTTCATGGAGCGGTAAACCAAATGCCCGTTCAGGAAAATATTCCATCCCTTATTGCAATTACCCTGGCGGGAATAACCAGAAGCTATGAGGTAGATCTGGAATACTTTAAGTTTGAAGGTGAAAAGATCATCCTGAAGGGCTCCAAAGAACTTGCCATGAGTGAATACAACATAGACGCCCCATCCGCGCTTTTTGGATTAGTGAAAGCCGAAGATGCTGTGAAAATTGACTTTCTTATCACCTTTAATCTTGGTGAAACTTAGGTACTGCCGGTATCTCTATTTCGCAAACACCAAATAAAACCGAATCACCAGGTCATCACCGGTCTTAATAGTACCCATTACAGCGGTAGGAGGCTCAATATTGAAATCAGTCATTTGCATACTATACTTTCCTTCTATCTCAATTCTACTCTCCTTCATTTCGTATGGTGTCCTGATCTTTATCATTTTAGTTGTTCCCGCAATGGTCAATTCACCATTAAGTGTGAGCATTGTTTCTCCGATACTATAGGTTTTGAGTTTAAATTTTATGGTAGGATATTCACTTTCATTTAAAGCATTGTACGTGTTTTTATCCATACCAGACTTTCCACTTTTGATTGAATTCACCTGGATAGTAAGATTGATTGATCTTATTTTTTTAAGCTTACTTCCTTCAAGTTCCGCATTCATCGAACCACTTATCTCTTCGACGGTAGAAGTCCAATCGTGAAGAGTAGATGTTCCATCTATGTACATACTGCTTAAATTAGCATCTAGCTGATATTGAGCCACTCCCAGCACTGATGAGGCTAGAAATACCCCTATAAAAAAGAAAGTTCTCATAATTACATTTTGAATTATTATGCTGTGACCATCTAAACTTGCTTGCAATATTAAGCTAGAATGGATTCTGAAAATATGAGGAAAAGCATTGAAATAATATGATATTATACCGTGATCGTTGAGCATACGGCTCATTAATCCAGCTGAGAAATCAGGTTTTGAATGAAAAACATTTTCAAGCCAAGCCACTTTCTAGCTTTCCGATCATAGGATAGAAGGCTAGACTGAGGTGTGAACGAATTAACACGGCCTTGGGGCTAGGCACACCAAGAACAGCCTCCCACCTTAATACCTTTGAGGTTTATTAAACCTCAAAGGTTTTGCCCGGGGATAGCTCCCGCTATCCCCAACTTTAAGATATCCATAAAACAGCTTCTATCCTACCTTAAACTGACTGGCATTACTTAAATGACCATGAGCCTTTAGTTTGACTTTGTAAGGAAGCACATCAGGCTTTAGCCAAAGATGTACCCCGGATATAACTCGGCGAATATTTCAGTCCTGCAGATTTCCTATGAGACAACAAGCAAACGCTAGAGCCTTTATTAAAATTTGATTTAAGACCCTGCTGCGAAAAACTAACAATGCCCGTATGGAAATATAACATGCTGATTTTGTGGTATTTGTTTCAGCAAAGTGATGAATGGCACCCCTGCTAACTGAAAAAATATGAAGTGTGAATGACCCTTTTAATGCTGGATTGGCACGTAATACAATGAGACGCAACAAAAACGTCCACGTCAAATTCAAAATAAAAACCAAAAAAAGATGAAAAAGACGAAGTTCACTTTAGTTCTGGCAATCACAGCCTTGTTAATAGGAAGCTTAAACGCTCAAACCTCATTCATTCTTAGCCCCGAAATTGGCATTCAGTTCTCCAAGTTGAAGGCTACTGGTGACATTGATGAAAGTAGCAACTGGCCTGCTCAGGAAGTAGACTATTCAAGTATATTTTCCTACAATGGAGGAGTAAGCTTTGGCATTCAGTTTGCCGATCACTGGAGCCTCACTTCCGGTGTAAAATTTAATCGCAAGGGAGGAAAGGTAACGGTAGAGGCACGAGATCCTCAGAACCCATTTCCATTAACCGGTGGAGGCTTTGCTCTTGGGGAATTTACAACCACAGTAACTAGCAACTGGCTTTCTATTCCCATACTGGCAGGAGCAGAATTTGGCGATAACATCAAAATTGGCTTGGGCATTGGTCCACAAATCAATATTGGTTTAGGGGAATACAAGGTAGTTACAGAATACAACCTTGACAATACCAATATTCCTACTGAAGAGGAATCAGCAGAGTATGGTGATGGCGCTAGTAACCTGTTAAAACGTACTCACACCAGCCTTCTTCTTGTGCCCTATGTTTCCTATCAGCTTACCAAGCAGAGTAGTCTCAGGTTTACGGTTATGATCGAGAGTGGCTCTGATATGATTAATGAAAATCTGGTTGTGGGCGATGGCTTAGGTGGCTCAAGAAAAGTTAATGGAACCTTAAAGAACAACCAGTTTGGCATCAGCCTCAGCTACGTTCACACTTTTGATATTAAGGCGGGAGTTAAATATTGATCAGCCCACCTGATTGTTGGCCAATCCCGGTCTGCATTTGACAAATAGCTTCAATCACAAATTCACAATACCAGCGAGATGAAACTTTGCAGAAACTGTAGAACCATTAATGAAGACAACGTCAAGGCTTGCGCCCGATGTAAAATGAGGGATCAGCTTGTAGATTACAACCCAGAGTTGACCCGGGAATGGCAAAACACCATGCGCAGTAAGAACAATGTACAACGGCCTATTAATGTGTGCAAAAACTGTGGCACACCAGAATATGGAGAAGGTACCAAATGTGCTCGCTGCAACTTTCCTCTCAAATTGAAGGAAAGAGCGTCAGATGAGAGTACCAATAACCGCAAGGCTTAAAACATATCACCATGAATAACAGAAACGTAGAATTCTTCAATTTGTCTTTTCTGGATCTCCTTTCCGGTGCTCTGGCTTCAATTATCTTCTTGTTCATTATTGTACCAAAGGGTGAGATCACTCTACATAATGACCCGGTAACGGTAATTTATGACACGATACAGAACAAGTTCTATGGCAACTTACCCGATGGATTTCCTGTAACAGACCGTGGTGACACCTTGTTAGCCATTGTTGGTGAACTTCAGGGGGTGCCCATTGCCATGCAAGAACCAGAACCACAAACCACAGAATCTAGGCAACCCACACGGGAGAAATCACGTAAGAAGCAGGATACTCCCAGGAAGAAATCACAACAACAGGTAGCCCAAACAACCGTAGAACCGGCTAAGCTGAAGGGATCGAGACCAAATGTGCCCTGTATGTTATCGATTGAGATAAGATGGTCTAATAAAAAGGACAATGTGGACTTGTATGTCTGCAAGGATAATGCCTGTGTTTTCGGTGGAAAACGCCACCGTGATTTCATCGGGTATTGGGATAGCGGCAAAGCCAGATCCAGCTTGTTTGGGGGAGATCTTAGGACTAATCAGGAGGCGGTGCGTCAGTTTGATGCGATTATTCCTGGAACCTATGACATCTATGCACAATACAAAGAATCTGCCAGTGACAAGCCCAATATCCCGGTACACTTGCAGGTATATACTAAAAATGAGGCAAATCAGGAAAGAGGGGACGATCACTACTTCAAACTAAATCTAAACCCCACGGACCGTACCCGGATTGCCAGGTTAATTGTTGGTAAAGACGGTGAAATAGAGTTTCAAACATTCAAGTAATCCTAATACTTAAAAAAATGGCTAATTATTTTAAAGATACATTCAATTCAAAAAAGAGTCTGATTCGCATTGCAATCAGCATCGGTGTCGCTCTTGGGTTATGGTTAGTACTTATCCTGCTGGCCAACCTCTCATCCAGACAGCCAAATATGTACCGCATATTTACTCTCCTCGGGGGGTCGTCGCTGGGCTATATTCAGGTAATCTGTTACGCTATCACAACCTTTGCCTTATTGCAATTGCGTGACCTCAACCGCAATATTAAAAACCAGTTTAAAGGGTTTGAGTTAAAACTTCTACCCGAGGAAGATCAGCTGGTTTTAACACCTGAAGAGGTAGCAGACATCAAGCTCAGTGTAATAGAAATTGAGAAGCGTGGCATCGTTTATCTTCTTACCCGCTTTATTAAAAACGCCTGTACACAGTACAGAAATAATCAGTCTATTCCTGAAACCATGCAGGTCTTAGATGGTCAAATTGTGAACGCCAAAGAAGAAATGGACGGTAATCTCAATATGGTTCGCTATCTTATAAGCAGCGTAATGTCCGTAGGATTTATCGGTACTATCATTGGGCTAGCTTCAGCCATTGGCAACGCTCACCTAGCCAAAACAGATGAGGGATTGTCTATCCTAACTTCCTATTTGTCAGTAGCTTTTGATACCACCTTGCTGGCATTACTACTCGGCTTAATTCTCAACTACTTTTACCAGAAATACCTGGAAAAAATGGATGTGTTTTATGCAAAAAGTAAAAGTTACGTGATGGATAATCTGGTGAGTCGGATTTATCGCCATGCGGAAGATTAAGTTCTGGGGGCTCTAAAAATGACAAGGAAATAGTCAGCAGAGTGCTCACAGAAACAAAAGATTGTTTACCAAGATAAAGTAGCATTAACCGAACTCCCAGAAGTTCAACGAGATACCTGAATTTATGAAACTGGTCCATAGTATGGTTTCCGAAACAGGGCTGCAGAGGCTAAATAATGAAGATGCAGTCCTGTTTTTAACACCCGACAAACCCTGGTTAGAACAATGCCTTGGTACCCTTGCCATCGTCTCAGACGGAATTGGGGGCTATCCAAAAGGTGAAAAAGCCTCGGCGATGATCGTTGATACCCTTAGCAAGGCTTACTTCAAGGAAGCGGGACAACCAGCGACAAACCTTCGGGAGGCGGCCATAAAAGCGAATAACACCGTGGCGATAGAGGGCATGGCCTCTTCGATAAAAATGGGGGCAACCTGCACCGCAGTGGCTATTTTGAAGGAGGAATTGTACTTTTTGCATGTTGGGGACAGCAGAGCTTACCTCATGCAAAATGGAGAGCTAAGACAACTTACACTAGATCACACCCTGGCGAATGAAATGGCAGGTTCCGCAAGCGTTCGCCATTCGGAAGAGACTATGATGTTTAATCCAAATGCCTTAACGAGAGCCATGGGTGTTGAGGCCAGCAAAGGATGTCATGCTGATATTTTCTCAGTAAAGAATAACCTGAATAAAGATGACAAGATCCTTCTTTGCTCAGACGGGGTACATGGTCACATCAATGATCATGAACTCAAGGATATCCTTCATCAGAAAAAAGCTCTAAAAGAAATAAGTGACCAGATGGTCAAGTTGATACTACGCCGTGGTGCCACGGACAATTTCTCTTTTATTCTTATCGGATATGAGTAAATTGCTGAATGCGTGCCATTGTTGCCATCCTATGCTAAGCCATTAACCAGGCTTTTGGCATACTTGCAAAGGAGAAACCTAATTATTCTATGAAACAATCAGATGGAAATCCAATTACTCATTTACTGAACGATTGGAAAAAAGGTGATGAAGATGCGATGAGCCAGGTGATGGCTATGGTTTATGAGCAGCTTAAAACAATGGCCCATCGTTACACCATAAAAGAACGCTCTGACCGCACCTTAAATACTACCGGGCTGGTGCATGAGGCCTACCTGAAAATTATTAAACAGACCAATCGCGACTATCAAAACCGAGCACATTTCTACGCAATAGTATCTACCTGTATGCGCCGGATAATTCTTGAAGTGGCACGGTCGAGAAACGCAAGTAAACGAGGAAGTGGTGCCGAAAAAGTGGAACTGAAAGATCATTTCCTCATCTCTGAAGCGGATGCGGATCAAATACTCACCGTAAATGACGCCCTGGAAAAATTAAGTGCTTTTGACCCACGACTAGCGGAAGTTGTGGAACATCGTTATTTCGGAGGATTGAAGCTGGAGGAAATATCAGAAGCTATGGATTGCTCCCTTTCTACGGTTAAGCGAGATTGGCGTCTTGCACGCAAATGGCTTCAAACTGAATTGAAGGACTCATGATTTGAATTAAAGATCTAATCTGTGGATAAAGAAACCTGGAAAATCGTAAAAGATCTATATGCCAAGACCATTGAAATGTCGGAGGCAGAACAGGAGCAGTTTATAAAAGACCTGGAGGACAACAACCCAAAGGTCGGGCAGCTCCTTCGTTCACTTGTTCAGGAAGAAAGTGAGGCTTTTGGAGAGTTGGATAATCCAGCCATGAGTAAAATCCAAAACACCCAACAAGAGCAGCCTACCAGCCTGGTAGGCAAGCAAATAGGTAAGTATAAAATGACTTACCTAATTGGCGTAGGTGGTATGGGGCAGGTTTATTTGGCCGATCGTACCGACCTGGAAGCGCATCAACATGTGGCGGTTAAAGTTATCAATGCCGGCTACTTCAGTGATATCTACAAGAAACGTTTTGACAGGGAAAGAAAAATTCTATCCCGGTTAAATCACCCCCATATTACGCGCATTTATGACGGTGGTATTTCTGATGCTGGAATGCCGTACATAGTAATGGAATATGTGGAAGGGAAACCATTACTAGAATATGTAACAGACCATAAGCTCTCTCTTGAAAAGCGCTTAGAGCTTTTCCTAGACCTCTGCAGTGCGGTGTCCTATGCTCATCAGAATTTCATCATGCACCGCGATTTAAAACCCGGGAATATCCTGGTCACTAATCATGGAATTGTAAAGGTGATTGATTTTGGCATTGCCAAGATTCTAGGCGAGGAGTCTGCTGATGAAGACCTTACCTTGATGGGGTACATCCCATTAACCCCTGCTTATGCCAGTCCAGAACAACTGAAAGGAGAACCATTAACGATGGTTTCTGATGTCTATTCTCTAGGCGTTATCCTGTACGAATTGGTAACTGGTAATAAGCCCTTTCCCGGTAGTACAAAATCTAATGTGGCATTGACGGAGCGCTTAAGTCATATGGCTCCTCCCACCAAACCAAGTACCCAAATAAATCCTGACATTACATCTGACCCTAAGGGATGGAGGAAAGAAGTTGAGGGAGATATTGACAATATCATTTTAAAAACACTCAAGGAAAACCCGGAAGAACGATACCATAATGCCAACCAACTGGCTGAGGATATTGAGCGATATCAGAACAATTATCCTGTTTTGGCAAGGGCAGACAGCTTGGGTTACCGATTTAAGAAATACGTTAGACGAAACCGCGCTTTGGTTTCCCTGGGAATTGCACTAATTGTTATCCTTATCAGCGGGATAATAGCTACCATGTGGCAGGCAAAAGAAGCCTCACAACAACGCGACCAAGCTCAGTATGAAGCAGCAAAAGCGAACCAAATTACGCAGTTTATTACGGATCTATTCGATCATTCAGACCCTGATGTTGCGCAAGGGGAGGTGATAACCTCTGAAAATATGCTGGCTCTGGGATCCGCAAGACTGGAAGAGCTGTCTGATCAACCGGAACTGCAAGCAGAAATGTACAAGGTGATTGGTGATTTATATCGCAAGCAAAATCAATTCCCCAAAGCTGAGGAACACCTACTGAAAGCCCTTGAGATATTTGAAAGGATTAATGGTGCAGATAACCTTGAATCGGCAGGTGTTAAACTATTGCTTGGAGAGCTTTATGCATTTACCAATAATACCGAAAAGATAATGGAAGTGAGTCGGGCTGCCGCAGATGTTTTCCGCGCAAAGCTTGGAAAAGAAAGTGTTGAATATGTGAAGGCCACGAGTTATATCGGCAGGGGCCAAAATCAGCTGGGTAAATACCATGAAGCACTAGAGACCTTTGATGAGGCTTTAAGTGGAACAGAATCCTGGGGGAAACCAACGGAAGATATGGGGATTGCCAAGGCTAGTGTTTACAACGACATTGCCACTTCCTACAACGGATTGGACAATCACAAGGAGTATGTAAATTTTGTGATGAAAGCCCTTAAGGAGCTGATTAATGTGAAAGGAGAAATGAATCAGAACGTTGCCGCGCTCTATAATAACCTGGGTCATAGTTACTACTTTGCTGACCAGTATGACTCTGCCGAGCACTATACCCTTAAAGCATTGAAAATAGCTGATCAACTATATGGCGGTCGGCCCAATGACCGATCACAGTTTTCTCATTGTGACCTGGCAAAAATTTACATCGAAACCAATAATCTAGACGCAGCATTGAAACATGCTGAACTATGTTACTCTATGGCGCGCGATGTATATGGTGAAGATCACGTTAGTACTGCCCGTGGCCTTGGTGTAGTAGGAGATGTTTATATCGCTACCGGAGATTATGATCAAAGCGATCTGTACCGCTCGCAAGCAACAGAAATGTATGAAAGGTTTTTTGGTGGTCCGAATCCCATGCTGGCCTGGCATTATTGGGATGAGGCCCAGCGATACCACTCCATGGGTAATCTGAGAAAAGCTATTCGCTATAAGCGCAAGTCTATAAACATGTATTACCAGACAATGCCAGACGCAAGCGCTGATATTGCTGAGTCAAAACATACCCTGGGCAAATTCCTAGTTGAAGCTGATTCCAGTGAGAAAGCGGTGCAGCTATATAAGGAGAGTCTTTCTTTGTACACTGAAGAGATTGGAGAAGAGCATGACAGTTCAAATGTGGTATTGCAGGACCTTGTCCTCCTCTATGAAAAACTAGGAAATAAAGTAGAAGCAGAGAAACTGAGTGAAAAAATTCAGAACTAAACATCTGCCATCATTCACTTAGATGATATTATAGGATGGGAGCCAAGGTGAGGGAAGTATAGCATTAGGAATACTGCATAAAGCAGCATTTTCATAAATGAGGTACCTGATATTGAGCAACACCAAGAGAGTTTCCGTGGGTGGAAGGATTCGAACCTGCAGCCTCCCATTTTTAGATATTAATCCCTTAAATATCAGATTTTCAAGACTTAATAATCAATGTGTTTTCCGAACGATATGTTCGAGACTCGAACGTATGGGGGGTCGCTATCCATTAGAAGAATAAAATTGATTCCTAAGATTCTTAACTAGGTCTAAATGTGCACGTAGGCATTCATTAGATCAGGCAACGTGATAACCAGTGACGGCCAGCCCCCTGCACCTAAGAAAAGGCGAATACGAATGCGCAAAATTATCCGTGATAGAATGCAAATTTTATGCAAATAAAGAACCAGCAAGTTGAGAATTTCTTCTAACCTAGTGGTTTTCAGGTGGGCCCTCGCGGGCTCCCTTCAACTCGCTTCGCTTCGTTCAGGATAAACTTCTTCGCCCGCTCGGGCATAAAAAAAGCCCCTGCTTTCGCAGAGGCTTTTTGTGGGCCCTCGCGGGCTCGAACCGCGGACCAAATGATTATGAGTCATCTACTCTAACCAACTGAGCTAAGGGCCCCATTTGAAGGTGCAAATTTAATGCAATTCTGAGTTTTAGTGGAAATTTATTTCCGACTCTTCGATTAGGAAATTATCCTACCCAAAGATTCACTATTAATAATGACTGAAATGGGGCCAATGCACTGGTATTGAGTTTTTCTGTCAAAAAAATATCCCCTTCTATGAGCTGGATTCAACTAGCCATCAATTAAAGATTGACTGGTAAGGCAAATTTTCCGTAATTAATTCTGGGGCGGAGGAGGTGGCCCCCGCTGCCACCTCCCAACCCTTTAAATATTCACATAACATTATACTCAACCCTCAATTTTATCACAAAAACTTCGCTTATTAAATGCTTTTACCCAATCACACGTTCTGCTAAAAATCATTTTATGAAATCATCAGCAGAATGGGTACGCCACTTCGACGAAAATCTAAAAAAACAAAGAATCAACTGGGAAACTCCTCCTTCCATAACCACCCAAGAACTCCGAAAGATTCGCTATGGCCTTAGGGCATGGCAAAAGGGTGAAACCTCTGATGGCACAAACCTGCAAACCGCGGCCCTCCGCTACGCCAGGAAAACCAACGACCCTGAATACTTCAAGGCCATCTGCCTATTTATAAAGGAAGAACAAAAACACGGTGCCAACCTCGGAACTTATATCGATTTAATAGGTGAAAAACGCCTCTCATTTGACTGGGGCGACCACCTCTTCCGCAAAATACGTGGTCTGAACCGCAATATGGAAGTGTGGACTTTAACCGTAATTGTAGTGGAGGTGGCCGCTCAGGTATTTTACAGAGCTCTGAAAAATGCTACCCAGTGTCCACTGCTCCGACAAATTTGTTCGGACATCCTTATTGATGAAGCCTACCATATCCAATTTCAAAAGGAACGTATAACCCGCATTAATCAAAACCGTAGCTTTATACATAGCCGGATAATGCAGCTCATATACTACAGTTTTGGATTCTGCGTGTCTCGCGTAATTTGGATCGCTCACGGCAAAGCATTCATAGCTGGCGGAGTACATAGAAGAGACTTCCTAGACAGGATGGAGCGGAAATTTCAATCGGTCTTTAACTTCACGGATCACACTGTTTATAAAGCCGCACTTAAAAAAATACCAACTTAATTTCTAACTCTTAAAAGTTTACGCATAAAAGGATAATCTTTGCAATAAACTAGATATAAGCCATCAGGATACCTCAAAAATATTTGATTGACCCCCGGCCGAAGGTCACACTGATCAATCCTTTGTCCGGATGAATTATACACTTCTAAAATCAGCACCTTGGTAAATGGGTTAATTACAGTGACCTTATCTTGGGCTGGGTTGGGGTAAATACTAATATTCCAAAAACTCTTGACACCTCCATCGCCCATCCCACTTCTAAAACTTACCAAAATTGTATCGCTTAAGGCACACCCAAAAACATCAGTGCACTGCACCCAAATCAAGACTTGGTTATTAGAATCTGCCATTGAGCTGTCTACCAGTATAAAAGGTAGAGTATCCCCGGTACTCCATTGCGCATTAAACAGAGCCGAAGGAAGTGAAAGGGCAAGTTGTTGGTTAAATGCAATCGTGGTGTCCGCCCCCAGATCAAGAAAATTTGGATACTCATCTACAACTACATTGGTATCATCATAGCAATCCCCTTCCAAATTAAAACCATAGTGGAAATATACCTCTCCAGACCAGGCTCTGGGATAATATGTGCCGGTAAATCCGGCCGAAATGCCTGTGCCAGTTATGATTTCCAGAGGACCTTTGGAATACCTGGTCTCAGAGCCAAAAGATCCATACTTAAGTGAACTCCCATTCTGCATGGACAAGTAAACTCCAAGAGTATCGCCAGGGTAAATAGGCTTCATTCCAAACTGAGCAATAGTTAAATCCCCCAAAACAGAAGCCTGAACGCTGTCAGTTCCCCAAATGCTCCAGGCCAAAGAATTTGATTCAAAACCCTTATAGCTACCATTCCTATACCTGGCCGTCACTTCACTTTTAGATAATTGCGATGGTCTTAGTGCCATGCTGTCAACATACACGGTATCCGTAGCTACCAGATCAAACATTATCCCATTCCAATCAATATTGGAATTATCATGAGTGAAAACTTGTTCATTGTAATGTAAATTGCCTTTTACCGCCCTAACTCTAAGGCTGTCTGTTTGTAATAAGACCCCATAATTTAGGGTATCCCCAAAACCTATTACCCCACCGGCCTGATTGAACCAAATAATGGTATCTCCTCCACTGGCAGTAAGCCTAAGAGAATCTCCGGAACACCCCTGAGCATTCTGAGTAATTATCACTGGTGGCGTGTCTCTCAATATCAATAAAGTATCAGAAAAATCATTCTGGGTGACAGAATCATTCTGGGTTTCTAACTCCACATTAATCCGCCATATTCCCCCGCCCAGAGAGTTTAATACGTGCGCTAATTGCAAATTCTGGCAGGTATTTACGCCTCCTTTTATTGTATCGTAGTGAGTATAACCAGACCCTCCAGATACATTCTGAACATTCCATTTTACCGGCAGGTCATAGCTTGCCAGTACCCCGCGATTGGACAGACTCAACCACAAGCTATCATGCAATTTGCCACAAACTGAGGCTTGCTGTTGAAGGCTAATAATGAAGTGATCTGATTTGATTAGGGTATCGGTAAGATGACTCAGGATGTTTTTGGCTTGTACTCTTTGAAAGAGCACCCTGTGCGCATGATCATTCATATGCACCCCATCACCAGAATCATAGGCAGTGTCCAGGTTTCCAAGGCTGTCTGCAAATCCACTCCAAAAATCCACGGCTCTGGAGCCAAACTGGCTTAAAATGCTATCTCTCACATCCATTTGTAGCTGCCGTTGATTAGCAGAAAAATTTCTTGGTTGAGTGGTACATACCCAAACGGGAATCCCAGCTGAATCAGCCGTGTTTACGATGGTGTGAAAGTTGGTCATCTGTTCCGACAGCGTAAACCCATTTGCCGCATCATTGGATGGCATATTCACAATTACGGCGTCCGCTTGTAAGCGAATTGCCTCCGATATATTTCTAGTCGTATTTCTTGCCGGCCTTCCAGTAGGAGCGGTATACCAGTCAGGCATTATTTGATAGGTAGTGGTTCCTCCTTGGGCTAGGTTGGTAACATGATTTTGAGGGTTTATACTCTGAATAAACTTTCGGTATCGATTTACCCAGGTACTGTCTGGATGTGATGGTCCGGCACCTGCAGCAGTAGAAGAGCCAAGAATAACGATATGATAAGTATATCCGGGTAAGCAGGGATTGTTGGTATCGGTTGCCATGGAGAAATTTGGTATTCCCAGCAACAATAGGCTGATACAACCTGCAATAAGGACTGACAATTTTTTCACGATCTAAAGATAATCCAAATAAGATGTGCCTGCTTCCGAGCACGAATACCTACCTTCGGTTTTTACAAAGTTTACGAGGTGATAAAAAATCAGGAAATACTGCCATTGTTAGGTCTGGGAGATCTGAAATTTGGAATGACAAGAGAGGAAGTTAGCGCTCTCTTAGGTCAACCAGACGAAATTGATGAATACACCTTCTCTGGCGCTGAGGAAGATCGATCGGAAAGTTGGCATTATGATGATATCGACCTTTCCATGAGTTTTGATTCTGAAGATGGCTGGCGCATGATTACTATTGCGGTTTCGTCTCCGGATTATTTGCTGTCTGGTAAAACTGTGGTGGGTATTAATCAAGATGAATTGGTGCAAATACTGCAACACCTTCAGTTAACAGATATAAAAGAAGAAAATGAGGCGGCATTGAGTATGCCTGGGTATCACTTAGTCTCGGTACCATCTAAATTTATGAATTTTTGGCTGGAAGAAAATCAGGTAAAAGAGGTACAATGGTCCCCAAAATTTGATGAGGATGATGAAGTAGAATGGCCCCAATAAAAGTTTCTGACCAATGTGTTATGACGTAGCCTATCAAACCAAAAGAACCCTCGAGTATGCCAAGCGAAGAGGCTATGACCCCAAAACCATAGAGGAACTGGAAGAGCGCTGGGAGAAGGTAAAAGACATACCGGCTAAATTTCATGCATCGGGCTTTGAGCATCCTCATCTTATCACCTTCACCAACCAGGATCCCTTTGCGCCGCAGCATTTTTACTGGGGGTTGATCCCATTTTGGGTGAAAGATGTTAAATCAGCATTGCAAATTGCAAATCGCACTCTGAATGCTCGGGGAGAAACAATTTTTGAAAAACCCTCATTCAGAGATGCGGCCAAGTATCGCCGGTGCCTGATAATGATTGACCACTTCTACGAACATCATCACCACAAAGGCAAAACTTACCCCTTCCTTGTTAAGTTAAAGAACGATGAACCCATGGTGCTAGGGGGTCTGTGGAGTGAATGGACCAATAAAGATAATGGCGAAATTGTGCATAGCATCAGCATCGTCACCACAGATGGTAATGAGTTATTAAGTCAAATTCACAACAACCCTAAAATGTCTGGCCCGCGTATGCCCTTACTGCTACCTAAAGAAATCCAGGAACATTGGCTTGATGAGGTAAATAGTAAATCCGATCAAGATGCCATAAGGGATCTCATTAAGCCCTTTGAGGCCAATAAAATGGAAGCCTATCCAGTAGGACGTCTCAGGGGTAAACATGCAGTGGGTAATATTCCAAAGGTGATGGAGCGGGTAGATTATCCCGAATTGGCTGGATTGGTTGATCAGTAATTTGTTGCTTTGCCCAACTGAACGTGAGATGAGCCAATAATCTATTTAGGATTTACCGATGATCAAAAACATCATATTTGATTTTGGGGCGGTGTTATTGCCCATAGATGAGGAACTGAGCTGGAAATCGCTGGATAGGCTCGGGGCCACGCAAGAACTAAAATCCCAGCTTAAAAGTTTCAGGGCCTACGAAAAGGGTAAATTATCCACGTCCGAATTTCTGGAGAAAACCAGGCCCTTCTTCTTCAGAAAGAAAATATTCTATGGCGACCTGAAGGCAGCCTGGAACGCCATGTTGTATCATCCTTTGGAGCCCTCTAAAGTGGAATTGCTGAAATCCTTTCGCAAAAAAGGCTATACACTTTACCTCCTAAGCAACACGAACGAAATGCATATTCGCGCAATCCGGGAAATGGCTGGTCCTTTTTTATACAAGCAGTTTGTCAGGCAATTTGAACAGGTATATTTCAGTCATGAAGTGGGAATGCGCAAACCTGAATCAAAAATCTTTCTCAAGGTGATGGAGGATCATGAACTTTCACCTGAGGAATGCATCTTTATTGATGATAAAAAAGAAAACACCCGTGCCGCTAGCAAGTTGGGTATGAGCACCTGGCATTTTGATCCGGAGGAAGATGATATACTTAATCTGGAGGAGCGACTGAAAAAGAATTGATCTACTCCACCATATCCTGACACAATTCAATCAAGACCCCATTAGAAGATTTAGGGTGTACAAAAGCAATCAATTTATTGTCGGCACCACGCTTAGGTTCATCACTTAGCAGCCTAAATCCCGCCTCGGAAAGACGCTTCATCTCGGCTCTGACATCATCGACCGCAAACGCAATATGATGTATGCCCTCCCCTTTCTTTTCTAAAAATTTGGCAATGGGACTATCAGGCCTTGTGGCTTCCAATAATTCAATTTTGTTGGGACCCGTTTGGAAAAAGCTGGTGCGCACACCTTCTCTTTCCACCGTTTCTTCCTTATAGGCTTCTTCACCAAACAATGCCTTGAATACTTCATTGGATTTGGCAATATCCTTTACTGCTATGCCTATGTGTTCAATCTTATCCATCATGCTATTTCCGATTAATCAAAACTTTGCATTTCCACTAATTTGTGATAAATACCTTGTTGGGCCATAAGCTCCTGATGCGTACCTCTTTCAGCAATCCTGCCTGCATCCATCACAACAATCTCATCGGCATGCTGTATAGTGCTTAAGCGATGGGCAATGACCAAAGAGGTTCTGTTTTCCATCAATTTAAATAAGGCATCCTGTACCAGTTTTTCCGATTCAGTATCCAAGGCTGATGTGGCCTCATCCAGGATGAGAATCGGTGGATTCTTTAGTACGGCCCGAGCAATACTCAAACGCTGCTTTTGCCCGCCGCTTAATTTATTACCTGCATCGCCAATATTGGTTTCATAAGCATTTTCCAGCTTCTCGATAAACTCATGAGCGTTGGCAATTTTGGCCGCTCTAATCACTTCTTCCAGGCTGGCATCAGGTTTACCGAGGGAGATGTTGTAACGAACGCTTTCATTAAAGAGTAAGGACTCCTGCGTGACTATGCCCAAGTGTGATCGCAAATCTTGCAATTTCACGTCGCGTACATCCACCTCATCAATTCTTAAAGCACCTTCGCTAACATCATAAAACCGGGGTACCAAATTGGTTAAAGTGGTTTTTCCACTGCCCGATTGTCCTACCAGGGCCACCGTTTTTCCCTTAGCTACCCTCAATTGAATTCTATCCAATATTTGACTGTCACTTCCGGGATATTTGAAGCTTACCTCATCAAACTTAATTTCATGGGTAAATTCTTTCATGTCTGCCGCACCAGGCTTGTCTTTAATGGGGTTTTCGGTATCCAGAACTTCAAGAACCCTTTCTCCAGAAGCATTTCCCCGTTGAATTTGATAGGATATGCGAGACAAAGACTTTGAAGGAGCAATAATTTGATAGAAAAACAGGATATACGCAATAAACTCTTCGGCATTAAAGCTGTTATCTGCCAGCACCAGGCCTCCGCCATACCAGATAATAATTGCAAATACCGTGGCTCCCAGAAACTCACTTAAAGGTGAGGCGAGATCATTCTTCCTCAACACCCGATTCATTAAGGTATAATACCTATCCGCTGATTTGCGAAAGATTAGGTTTTTGCTACTCTGAGCATTAAAGGCTTTTATCACCTTTAACCCACTAAGGTTTTCTTCCACCATAGAAAGAATGTTGCCCATGGTGCCCTGAGCCTTGCTGGAACTTCTCTTGAGGCTTTTACCGACGCTAGTGATCACAATTGAAACAACCGGTAGTAAAATCAATACAAACACTGTCAACTGCGGACTCATCACCAATAGGATAATCAGGGAGCCAATGATCATAATAGGATCTCGAAACAAGGACTCCAGGGCGTGAAGGATAGACCATTCCAACTCCTTTAAATCGGAGGTAAGGCGGGAAATCATGTCTCCTTTTCGTTTCTCGTTGGTAAAGTATCCAATGGGTAGGTCGAGAAACTTCTCATGCAAGGCGATGCGCATATCCCGGGTAACACCGTTTCGTAAAACAGCGATCGAAAACATGGCCAGGTAACGAAACAAATTCTTTAGAAAGAAGGTTAATACCACCCAGAAACAGAGGTATATTAAGGCATCAGACTGCCCGGTTTCATTGACTCGACGTCCCACCTCAAACATTAAGAAGTCATTGGCGAAACTGATGAGACTTCCATCATAGACCGGAGCTTCCACTACCGAATCAGTCTGATTAAATATGATACGAAGGACCGGGATCACCAGACCAATTGACGCCAATGAAAAAGTGGTAGCCAATAGGTTAAAAAAGACATTCAGAATAGCGCTCCACCGATACGGTCGCGCAAATCTTAGGACACGCCAAAATGACTTCATGGGTGTAAAGTTATATGCTGACTAACACCCGCGGCTATTATTGTGCCAGCTATTTGAATAAATTCCTTTTCGGACAAATGGTCTGCATTTTATGATAAGTGCAAAGGCAAGTTTATACTTAAACCTTGTTACTTAAATTTGCGATGGTGCGAATTTACTATTCTGGGTGCGAATCAACCCTAAAGTAGGGCTTGCATTACTAAACATCCTTCAAAAGATTACTACAGCATGAGTCGAAATTCATTCAGTCCTTTTAAGAATTTTCAATCTGATATTCCTTCCAGTATTGTGGTGTTTCTGGTGGCTATGCCCTTATGTCTGGGTATCGCTCTGGCATCGGGAGCTCCACTTTTTTCAGGACTTATTGCTGGCATGGTAGGTGGTATTGTGGTAGGCTCTTTAAGTAAGTCTGCCTTAGGAGTGAGCGGTCCGGCAGCAGGTCTGGCCGTGATAGTTCTGGATATAATCACCAGAATGGGATTTGAAACACTCTTGGTGGTCGTAGTTTTGGCCGGTATAATCCAGGTGATACTAGGGTTTTTAAGGGGTGGAGTGATTGGGTACTACTTTCCCAGCTCAGTTATTATGGGAATGCTTACCGGTATTGGTATCATTATTTTTATGAAGCAAATTCCACACGCTTTAGGCTACGATGTAGATCCGGAAGGAGACTTAAGCTTTCAACAGGCAGATGGTGAAAACACGATATCAGAGTTGTTTAATCTGGTTGACTATATCAGTCCGGGTGCCCTAATCATTACCTTGGTTTCGCTTGCCATTCTTCTGGTATATGAAACTAAATTCTTTAAATCCAGAAAGGTTTTCCAGATAATACCCGGGCCTCTGGTGGCAGTTATCGTAGGCATTTTACTGAATCTACTATTTCAAGGTTCCTCGATCTATCAACTTATGGATAATCAAACGGTAAGCCTCCCCGTGGCTTCTTCTTTATCTGAATTCTTTGGGAATTTCACTTTTCCAAATTTTAAAGGCTCGCTGGGTAATCCCGATGTTTATGTTCAGGCATTTGTGGTGGCTGTAGTGGCGAGTTTAGAAACTTTGTTGTCTGTAGAAGCCATAGACAAGCTCGACCCTCATAAACGAATAACCCCTACAAACCGTGAATTGAAAGCACAGGGCGTAGGAAACATCATATCCGGAATGATAGGAGGTTTGCCGCTTACGCAGGTGATTGTTCGCAGTTCGGCCAATATCCAGTCTGGTGGTATGACCAAAGCTTCTGCTGTTATACATGGCTTTCTCATTCTTCTGTCCATCATAATTATCCCTGATCTGTTGAGTCTTATTCCTTATGCCACTCTTGCCGCAGTACTTATGTTGGTAGGATACAAACTTGCTAAACCTTCTTTATTTAAGAAGATGTGGCAGCAGGGCAACGGACAGTTTGTTCCTTTTATCGTTACCGTTGCTGCAGTGTATTTTACGGACCTGCTCACCGGTTTAATGATTGGGCTTACCACCGCCATATTATACATACTATACAATAGTGCCCGTATTCCTTATAAGATGGGTAAGGATCAACTGGAGGGTAAAGAGATGATTAAGATTGAACTGGCTCAGGAACTTACCTTTCTCAATAAGGTGGCCTTATTGAGAACAATTAAAAATATTCCTGATAACAGCCGAGTAATAATAGACGGATCCAATACCTATTATATGCATCATGATGTGGAAGAAATCATTGAAGACTTTAAAATATCTGCACCGGAGCGAGGAATTCAATTAATCTTAATCGATATTCATAAGCACAAGGTGGCTACTCCTCCATCAAACTTCAAGCTTACGTTTGAAGAGTCAGAAGGAGAAAGTACGGACGAAGTGATTAATCCCTATCAGAATTTTGATTAAACAAAAGGAGCCCCTTAGAAATAAATTTCACTAGGGCTCCTTTCTACCTCTCAGACTAGTCTTAAATAGTTTTAGGGACAACCAATTTCCATGATTACATCATTGTCAGTTCTGTCGGCGCCAGACATGTACTCTTTGCGCATTACAATAAATCGCATACGTGTAATTGACAATCCCTGGGGCACCGTAAAAAACTCGGTTGGGTATATAAATTTTCTAAAAGTATCTTCAGATTCCAAATAATCCATTTTTAACTGTGGATTACTTCCGACGGTAAAGAACGAAGGTTCAATGTTTACGGTGGTACTGTCCGACAAGGTAGCTTCCGCAAATACATACACCTCGTCCTTTTCCAGATTCATCATGGATGTTTTAGTTTCCCGATAATTCTCGTAGTAAATCGTGAACACATCATCCTCTTGCCCTACCTCAGGAAAGGGGTAAGAAGGATCTCGCTCCAATTTTGGTGGATCAATAGCCACCATTAAATCATCTGACTTAATATCTGGGTCTCCATATCCGCCTCCGTCTTTTGGTTTTACCAAAAAGTGTATATCCTCGTTGTACACGGTTGCCGCATCAACCTCGTACCAGTCAGTGGGCACAATGGTCCAGCTATAAACCATTGGCGCCTCCATCTTCATCTTCAGCGTATCATTTGAATTCTTCCAGGCTTGAGTGCCTGTTCCGTTCTCTTTTGGGTGACCGGCTGGGAACTCATATGGTTTCCACGTCCAGATGTATATGTCCTCACCGTTCGTAGCGGCGTCAATTAGATTTTGAACGTGCTCTACAGAGCCAGACATTTTGCTGATGTCAACAATGATCTTTAAACTGTCTTCCGGGTTGATATCCTCTGCAGGCTCGGTGCTTACCTGTCCGTGAGACAGTGTACCTATAAGCAGAAGAAATGCAATAAAAGGGTATTTCTTAAACATGCTCATTGCCTTTTAAAGGTGTAGTTATAACGCAGATAATCAGTGCCACAACTGTTTCTGGTGTAGCTCACGCCCATATTGGGATCAATACTGCGAACCATATTGAGAAGATCCACCTGAATCGTATCCCCACCTGAATTGAACAAGCTCAACTTGGTAGGATACTCAGGATCATCAAAAGCAAACGTTCCACCCTGCCCGAAGACATTTCCTGGAGTATCATCATTGATCACGGTGTACATTTCACTTTCAGCGTCAAACATCAAACCTAAGGGATTGGACGCACTTACATAGAAGTCACTTATTTCTCTGGTTTCAGGCACTGGCAGGGTAAGATCAATAACTTCCACCATATTTATTTGCCAGGTTCCGGTAATGCCTGTTTCCAGATCATAACTCGGACCAATCTCCTTAAAGGGCTCTGGCTTACAAGCCCATATGCCCATGATTATCAGAAGTACTATACTTATTCGTTTCATACTCACCATGCTTAACATCCTCCTGTGGGGTTCATTTCAAATTGATCAGATTGCTCCGAGATAGGAAATTGTAATATCATTCCTTTACAATCCCATGAATCTCCGCGAGATTCAATAGGTTCCCCCTCAATTGCTCCTAATCTTTTCATCTCATGATATCTGCTTCCTTCTCCAAATAATTCCATTCTACGTTCAAACTGCACAGCATCAATAATAGTCTGAGCCCCACTTGCGGCAGACAGGTTATTTACGCTACTTCCATAGGCACGCTCGCGAATATCATTGATATCCTGTATGGCTGTTGTGAGGTCACTTCCCAATTGAGCCAAAGATTCTGCCCTTATAAGTTTTACTTCCGTAAGATGAAATACTGGTACGTTGAAATAATCCTCATTAAACATCACACAAGCAATAAATTCATTTGCCTCTCCTTCGTTTACAATTACAAAGTTTGAATCTATCCTGCGATCATTACTATCCGCTGCATATGCATCATAAAATTCTCTGGTAGGCCTGAAAAGCGGATTGGTTAGATTATCCAATGGTCGGTAGGTATAAAAGTCTGTATAACCACCCGAGGCAAAAAATGCTGCCCCACCTTGCTGAAGAAAACTCTCCATATACCAAATAACTTCTGGCAACACCACATTTTGTTGAAATCGGTCCACTTCGGTACCTAAAGAGTAGCCTCCGTTATCAACGATATCCGTACAAATAGCAGCCGCCTTGCTGTAGTCCCCCTGTTGGAAATAAATCCTGGCCAACAATGCCATAGCCGCATATTTATTGGCATAAATACCATTGTTATCAGGCAGTTGATCTTTAGCACTTTCGAGATCAGAAATAATATTACTATACACATCCCCCACAGACGCACGTGCTTGCAGGTTGGCTTGAGAAACATCTTTGTAAGCCACACCATTATGAGAATTGTCTGCAGTATATCCAAATGGATGGCCCCATAGCCTTACCAGCTCAAAGTGCGCCATGGCACGCAGAAACAGACATTCTGCTTTGAATTGTGATCGTTCAGCATCACTAAATTCAGAAACGGCATCAATATTCTCCAGAATTTTATTGATATTCAATATCGCACTATACGGGCGTGAATACCAGTTTCCCACGGTTGAGTTAAAAAACAAAACATCATGGCTGTAAACTTCATCGAGATCATTATTGCTCGATGGCCTCTCCAGGTTATCCGCCATTAATTCGGCCAGACCGGCATAATGTCCACCTGCATAACCAGAGGTAGTGGCATAGGCGTCATTGAGCAAGGCAGTGATTCCATCCTTTGATGAAAGAATTTCCTGCTCATCTACGATACCTCCATCCCGACCAAATTCCAGCGCTTTCTCACAAGAGCTGACGCCAAGAAAAATCAGTGCAAATAAGAGATATGATAAGTACTTCTTCATGGCTTAAAATGTTGCGTTTAGCACGATACTGTAAACCTTCTCCTGTGGCGGAGTGAGGTAGGAAATATTAGGACTCATGTTTCGATCCGTGGGATTTTCAAAGTCACGAGCAATTTCCGGATCAACGCCAGGATAATTGGTAAAGGTCAAGAGGTTGGTGCCTACAAAGGCAATTCTCAATGACCGCACTTTGATCTTATCCAACAAATCCGAGGGTAGATTATAGGCCACGGTTAGGTTACGTAAACGCAAGTAAGAACCGTCATGCAGGTATAAATTGGTGTTGATCCATGGCGTAGTAGATCCATGATTGGCCTCATCTAGAGTAGCCAAAGGATACTTCGCATTATCTCCTGGCTTTTGCCAGCGATCATAAAAATGGGGTGTTTTGTTCCATTCATCAACCCTACCCAACTGTCGCTTGGACGATGAATCATAAATATCATTACCAATAGAGTAAATGAAAAGGAAGCTGAGGTCCCAACGGCCGTACTTAAAGGTGTTGGTAATTCCCCCTACTGCATCCGGATAAATATTCCCTACCGGCACCCTATTGGCTGGATCCCACTTGTAAGTCTCGTTCCCATCAATGTCGAAATAAACCGGTCTGCCATTATCTGGATCAACATGTGAAAATCTTACCAGGTAGTTGGTGCCTACCGGCTGCCCTACAATGGTTCGGGTATCATTGGTACCTCCTGAAATCGCATCTTCGCTGTAGCCCCCAATGCTGAGGATCTCATTATAATTGTAAGCGATATTAAAGTTAGTCGTCCACTCTAACTTACCGGTAGTATTCCTGGTGGTGGTGGTTAACTCCAGCCCGGTATTCAATATCTGAGCTACATTATCCCAGTAGGTGGAAACACCGTAGTACTGTGGTACCGAAATTTGTAAAAATACATCGCTTGATACTTTGTTATAATAGGCTACTTCCGCCGTAATACGGTCCTCAAACAAGCCGAGCTCAACGCCAAAGTCAAAGTTTAAGGCTGACTCCCATTGTAGGTTCGGATTAGGTAGCCTGCTTGGGCCTGCACCAGGCAGTCCCCCGTATCCCGAGTTGTACTGGTAATAATCTGATCGCCATTGGTTGGGGTTGATTCCGGCACTTCCTACATAACCATAACTAGTCTTCACTTTCATGAAGTTCACGATGCGATTGTTTTTAAACCAATCCTCTTCTGAAACAATCCAATGCAAGCCCAGAGATGGGAAGTAGCCAAAGCGGCTGTTAGGCCCGAATTTAGACGAACCATCTGCACGAAAAACAGCCTGGGCATAGTATTTTCCTTTGTAGTTGTAGTTCAACCGGGCGAAGTAACTGAGGAAGTTAAAGCGTCGGTCAGCTTCAAAATATGTGGTATCAAAGTCAATGGTATCTATTGCGCCCGACTCATATATTGGTTCGTCTACCCCTAAGACATAGTTGCGGATAAAAGTTTCTCCCTGGTCATTGGTATCCTTAATAGAAGAAAGTCGATTTTGACTTTGCTGATATTCCATTCCGATCATCGCTGTGAGCTGGTGATCTTCGGCCATCTCAAACTCATAACTGGCGGTGCCAAATGCATTCCAGTTATTTACCGTGCGCGGTGTACGGATATGAATGCCATTATCTATTTCTGAAAATCCATGCAGCTCCTTTTGCAGAAATACATCTTCGGTCTGCTTCATATAGTCATAGGAGGCATTAGCTGTAAAGCTCAGTCTGTTCGTAGGCGTATAGACCAGATTAATAGAATTAATTGAACGCAGTTCTCGCACTCGCCAGGTCTTCTTTTCAGCAAACGCCACAGGATTGTTGCCAATGCCGGCTTCTAACCAATAATCTCCTGGGGCATTTAAAGTATCTCCTGTATTGGGGTCAACATTATAAGTATCCCAATAGATGGGATATATAGGTAGCGCAGTTGACATTGCCGCACCTAAACCACCACTCCAGGCTGCATCCACCCGATTATTATCTCCTCTGCTCAGGCTGGTGGTAATCCCCATGCGGAATTTATTCGAAAAGCGATAATCCCCATTAAACCTCCCGGATAAACGCTCGTATGAGTTATTCTTCAGATAGCTTTCATTATTATCATATGACAGACCTACATAAAAATTGTACTTCTCTCCGCCTTTCTGAACATTAAAATCATAGAACTGCTTATAGCCATTGCCTATGGTTTGGTCTATCCAGTCTGTGCCTTCGCCGCCTGTTTTATTGGTGTACCGATTTGCATCTTCCCAGCTCCAGGAGGGGACAAATGAAAAACTTGGTGTGCCAACTCTGCCGTCATTTACCCAAGCTTCCTCATAGATCTGAAGATATTCACTGGCATTGAGCATTTGAGGTCTTTGGGTGGGCGTGGAAATTCCCTGAGTGGTATTAAAGCCAAACTGCAAACCACCTTTATTACCCCTTTTGGTGGTGATAATAATTACTCCGTTGGCACCTCTGGAACCATATATGGCAGTAGCCGAAGCATCTTTGAGAATCTCTACCGATTCAATATCATTCGGATTAAGCGTGGCCAGTGGGTTGTTGTTCATCCCTCCGCTATTGCCATTGATAAAATAGTCTTGAGTAACCGGGATTCCATCTACAACATACAGAGGGTCACCTGCTGCACTAATGGAAGCGGTACCACGGATCCGCACGACCGAGGGTGAAGCCGCCAGACCACTTCCCGTAATAATTTGTACTCCAGCAGCCTTTCCCTGAAGCGCATTTTCAAAACTGGGCGCAGGCATATCATTAATTTCCTTTGCGTCTAGCTTAACTACAGACCCAGAGATTTCTCGTCGACGTTTCACCCCATAACCTACGACCACTACCTCATCCAGTTGATCCTGAGATTCGCTTAAAACCACATCCACATTAATTCCGGTAGCAGGTAAATCAATTTCAACCACCTTATCCTGAAAGCCTATGAAGGAAAATTCCAATATCACCTTGCCAACCGGAACGTTCTTGATTTCATAAACACCATTAAAATCGGTCACCGCACCTTTACCTTCAACTCCCACAACTACAACATTAGCTCCGGGAAGGGTATTTCCCATATCATCGGTAACAACACCTGTTATGGATTGGGCACTGAGTAGAATGGAAATTACAGAGAATGAGAGTGTTAGGGTCACTCGCGTTAAGCTACTCATATCGTGCGTGTAAAAGATTACTGGATCAAAAGTAAATAATTTTCTAAAAGTGTAAATAGTACACTTTCAAGTTTGCGTACTCCTAACATTGACCTATGGTGCCACGAACTGAAGTACCTGCTTATCTTCCTTCGTAAGAATCTCCATAAAATAGATTCCCTTTGTGAGGCTTGCTAAAGCATTACTCAATAGTATCCTGTTTTCCCGCAAAACTTCTTTGTGGAAATACAAGTCCTTTAGTGTTCTGCCATCTGCTGCCATAATGCGAAGGTTTAAATCACTATTCAGAGGGCCGGTCCAGGTTAAGTGTGAAATATCCGAAACGGGGTTAGGGAATATGCTAAAATCCCGTTCAGCTAACTCATAATCCCTTAGATCAACATTATTATAAGTTCTATTGGTTTTAAAGTCCAGCCAGATATGATATTCCCCTGGCGCAAAGGTGGAGTCAAAAGTTCCTGAAACCAACATACTATCGCCAGTATTAAAGTCATACCACCATCCGGTATGAGGAAAAGGTTCCGATACATTCAGAGGGGTCAGGTCAAAATTTCCTATGATTACTGCGTTGCTGTCCGTAGTCTCAAGCTTTAAGATTTTAAGCTTATCATAGAACTTGGTAGTGACATTAGACGATTGAAAAACCTTGGGAAAAGACCTCTTTAAGTGAATGAAATTAGCAAACTGTAAATAGAGATCCTTTCTATCCGGATCATCTAAATCCTTCCATTTGGCTGGCTTATTAGACAAGCGACAAGCCGGATCAATACTTCCGTTGGTGCATCTGTTAATACTATAATCATAGCCCCTTTCGCCGAATTGCCAGATCATTTTTGGTCCTGGAACCGTAAAAAATAGTGCTGCAGCCATTTCAACCCGATCCAGCCCGGTAGCAAGGTCTTTCACATTATAGTTCCCTGAACTGTTGCCATGCTCAATATTTTTATACATCAACCTTTCTTCATCATGGCTCTCCATATAGCCCACCAGCGCTGGCTTACTGAAACCTCGGTTGCCATGGTAAATTCCGGAGAAGTTACTGCTGTACCCCATGGTTGCTTCATTATACTCATGATTTTCATTCCCCCACAAGTAAAAACCCCTTGATGCCAATTCCTGTTCTTCATTTGCATCTGCAAAGTGTTCCAAGATCATAATGGTATTGCTGTCTACTTCTTCAACATCGTTCTTAATGCGCTGAAGAATATTAATTCTTCCCTGGTCATACTGGGCAAAGGCCGCAATATTGCCCAGGGTGTTCTTC
Source organism: Owenweeksia sp. (assembly GCA_965229445.1). Classification (GTDB taxonomy): domain Bacteria; phylum Bacteroidota; class Bacteroidia; order Flavobacteriales; family Schleiferiaceae; genus Owenweeksia. The sequence continues at coordinate 253,474 of OZ245876.1, read as the reverse complement.
TGGGTAAAACCCTTGGAAAGATCAACCCTGTAACCATCAATATGGTACTCTGTTACCCAGTGTTGAAATACTCTTTTTACAAAATACTTGGTAGCATCACTGCTGTGATTGAAATCAAAGCCAACATTAAAGTCGTGCTTGGGAACCTGGTTAAACCATGGGTTTTGCGCCGTTGGTTGACCGTAAGGCCCCTGGGTAGGATCGAAATAGAGTTGCACCAGGGGACAGGAGCCAAAGGCATGATTCATGGCAATATCCAATATCACCGCCATGCCTCTACCGTGAGCACTGTCTATTAATGCCTTAAGATCCTCAGCGGGACCGTAATACTTGTCTGCCGCCATAAAAAAGTTGGGATTATAGCCCCAGCTCTCATTATTTTCAAATTCCATCACAGGCATAAGCTCAATGGCATTGATCCCAAGAGAATCCAGATAACCCAAATGCTCTGTCACATATTTATAGGTATGATGAGCGCCTACCTGTGGTCCAAAATCTCTGATCAACAACTCATAAATAACCAATTCTTCCGGCTTAGGACGGTTATAGCTAAGGTCATTTTGCCACTGATAAGGTGTTTCCTGTAGAATAAAAGTGCCAACTCTTCCGGTCGTCTTTCCGGTGGGATAAGGTTTAAGGTTTGGATAAACCGAAGCCGGTATGTAAGGATCATTCCAGGGGTCCAGAATTTTCTCTGAATAGGGATCGGCAATAACAATCGCCTCCTCACCGACAAAATACTGAAATGCATATTCAGTACTGGAATTTAAGCCAGTTAGAATTTTCCAGAAGTGAGTTCCATCCGGAGACTTAAACATCTCATAATCTGGATGTACCTTCCAATCATTAAAATCTCCAATTACGTAGGCATACTCTTTTTGGGGGGCTCTTAATTTAAGGGCGATGGTGGTATCATTTAATCGGGTCAACCCATCCTGGTAACCGGCGGTATCAAACCCAATATTCGGACCGCCCCTCAATAAAAAAGCAAGTGTATCATAGTAAAAATTGCCATTCTCTACTGCTCTGAAAATAATATCGTATCGATTCGGTTGATAAGTCGACAAGTTTAAGTTAAAGCGTATTACATTGGTATCTGAATATTGAACCAGCAAGGCTGTATCCAGAAAAATGCTGAGATCAGCATGGCCGGATGATTGCCCTAGTATGCTGATGGAGTCCGATAGTTCATGTATCTCAAACTCTGTAGGTTGCTGAATTAAGGCCTGAAATCCTCCCTGGGAAATGGGAGCGTAAATATCCCCTCCGGAAGCAGTGCGACCAACAATACTGCCGTCCGTGTTACGAAACACAAAGGCCAGATGACTCACTGTCTCATTGGCGGGTACATTATAGAAGCTATTGATGTGGTACTTGATGCTGTGAAGGTTAGTACCCAAATTGGTCATCTGCACTTTGGGGTCCGCCTGACCCCAGTTTCCTTGCACCCATCGCCAATTCGAGAGCCCGCCACTCAGATTAGTGATAACCCCGGTATGGGCGTAAACCTGGTTGACCCCTACCAGCGCCCCATTTCCCTGAGTAGCATCAAAGATCACCTCAACCGTATCCTGCTGTGTTACAAAGGTGGGGATAAGCGTAACCTGAGCACAAGTGCTGAGGCTCATAACAAAAGAAGCCAGAATTATCATTCCGGCGGCTGCTTTCCTCATCATATCATTTTTCTATTTGTCTTCTGACCTGGTAATTTCATATAGTTGAGCCGGCTTATGGAGCACACCCTTCTGTTTTTTACCAGTAGGCTTAACAATATTGTCCTTTATTAACTTCTTACGAAAATTACGCTTGTCGAGTTTGCGGCCCAGCAAGATTTCATATAAACTCTGAATTTGAGAAAGGGTGAAATTATCTGGCAATAGTTCAAAGCCGGTATTATTATTCTCAAAATCTCCACGCAATCTGGTGAGTGCTTCTTCAATAATTTCATTGTGATCAAATGCCAGGGATGGTATTTCATTTATGCCGCACCAAAATACCCGCTCCGCAAAGGATGATGCCTCAGGCTGAAATTCCGGCATCTTTATTAGGGCCATATAAGCTATTGTGATTACCCTGGCCTGAGGGGCCTCCCGGTAAGACTGCAGCCACTCCATGTCCTTCACATCTTTCACCCGGTTAGGATCGCCAAAGGCCTTTAGTTGTTGAAGGTAAATGCCGTCAAGATCAGTAAGCTCTTTCAATACCCTGTTTCCTGCCTCATCCAGACTTTCATCATCACTTATCAGATCACCTGGAAGTGCACATTGGCGGTGATCTCGATTGTTTAGCTTTTGCTCGATCAACAGAACATTTAATTGTTCGTTGTCGAATCCGAATACCACACAATCAACGGAAACATTGGGATTAAGAGACTTCAAAACGCTTAATAATAGCTTGTGATCAACTTTTAAAATATTTCTATCCTCTGGATTTTACCCTGAAATGAATTATTTCAAAGAAGGTAAATTAGCCGTACAGAAATATCACGGGCAAGATAGTGTATTTTTTACACTAAGTTTGTTTTTGAGTTTACCAGAATATGTCAAAACCCATCAAAACAATTGGTGTTCTTACCTCCGGGGGTGATAGCCCAGGAATGAATGCTGCCATAAGAGCAGTGGTTAGGGCCGGCAAATTTTATGAGAAGCGCGTTTTTGGTATTTATGAAGGCTATCAGGGCTTGATAGAAGATAATATAGAGGAGATCAATGCGCGTTCCGTAAAGAACATACTACACCGCGGAGGAACCATCCTTAAATCCTCCAGAAGCGAAGAGTTTAAGACTGTAGAGGGTAGAAAAAAAGCCTTTGAAAACCTTAAGAAGCACGAAATTGACGGTCTGGTTTTAATAGGTGGCAATGGCACATTTACCGGTGGACATATCTTTTGGGAAGAGCATTCCGTTCCGGTAATTGGACTTCCCGGCACCATAGACAATGATTTGTACGGAACAGATTTTACCATAGGCTTTGACTCTGCAACCAACACCGTAATGGATTGTGTGGATAAAATCAGAGATACTGCAGAATCTCACAACCGCCTGTTTTTTGTGGAAGTTATGGGGCGTGACTCCGGTCATATTGCACTGCGCTCGGCCCTGGCTTCTGGTGCACTTGATGTAATCTTACCGGAAGAAAGTGCCCCCTTTGAAGACCTAATGAATGAGCTTCAAAAGGCGGAAAAAAATCGCAAAACCAATAAAATGGTCATTGTAGGTGAAGGGAATCACCTCGGAGAAACCATGGAAATAGCTGAGCGGGTTAAAAAGGCCTTCCCTCATATTGAATCGAAGGTGACCATCCTGGGTCATTTGCAGCGTGGAGGATCGCCTTCCTGTTTTGACCGCGTAATGGCAAGTCAACTGGGTATCGCTGCCGTTGAAGCGCTGTTAAATGGTAAGTCAGATATTATGGTTGGCCTGGAAAACAATCACGTTACAGAAACATTTCTGCAAAAAGCAATCAACAACAAGTCAAATTTAGACACGGAAATGCTTAGATTAAGCAAAATTCTGTCTATTTAATTTTTCATTTTCACATGATCTACCTGGCCGAAAGTGGCTCTACTAAAACGGACGCTGTCTTGCTGGACGATGCAGGAGAAGTAATACAGAGGTTTAACCATATTGGTTTAAATCCGTACTTCTACAGCGCTGAAATGATAAATGCTGAGATTAGAAAAATCCCTGAAATAAAAGAACACTACGATAGCATTAAGCAAGTCTACTTTTATGCTTCGGGAAGCTCGTCTGAATTTTTGGCGTGCCGGTTGAAGCAGGGCCTATCTGCGGTATTTCAAAAAGCACAGATACATGTGGACCACGATTTAGTGGCTTGTTCTTATGCTACTTATACTGGTGAACCTGCCATTAGCTGCATCCTAGGTACCGGTTCAAACAGCGTGTATTTTGATGGTCAAAACTTTTCCAATAGCAATTCTGGGATGGGCTTCATACTTGGTGATGAAGGTGCGGCAAGTTATATCGGCAAGCGCCTTCTACGAGGCTACTTCTACCGACGAATGCCCGAAGAATATAGAGGCAAGTTTAAGGCGCAATATAATCTTGAAAAAGATGAGGTAACTCGCAGGGTATATCAAGAAGAACACGCTAATGTTTATCTGGCCAGCTTTGCCCCATTCGCCAGTGAAAATATTGCTCACCCCTATTTCTGGGAAATTGTGTTCTCGGGATTTATGGAATTCCTGGAGAATCATGTGCTTTGCTTTGACAATGCCCGTCAGGTTCCCATTCACTTTGTGGGCTCGATTGCCTGGTATTTTCAGGATATTCTGAAAGAGGTAATGGGTCATATGGATTTGAAACCTGGACAGATCATTCAAAAACCATTGGACAACCTGATTGAATATCACCGCAAATACATTTTTAGTCTGAGTTCTTCCAACATCTAAACCAACTATTGTGGCAATAATTAAAGGATTTGTTTTTGATCTTGACGGCGTGCTGGTAGATACTGCAAAGTACCACTACCAGGCCTGGCGAAGAATGGCAAATGAGCTGGGTTTTGACTTTAGCGAAAAAGAGAATGAACAACTGAAAGGGGTTGGCAGAAAGGATTCCCTTGATAAGATTTTAGGCTGGGGCAAGGTTACTCTCTTAGAAACAGAGAAAGAAAGCTTGATGCAAAAGAAAAATGAATGGTATATGGAGTTGATTAAGACCATGGACCATGATTCTACTTTGCCGGGAGTTAGGGAGTTTCTTGACGGCTCAAAGGATCTCTCTCTTACCATAGCGCTTGCCTCTTCCAGCAAAAACGCGCAACGAATTCTGGAACTAACCGATCTGACGCATTATTTCGATACGGTAGTAGACGGCACCCAAATCAAAAATAGCAAGCCCGATCCTGAAATTTTTAACACCGCTGCAGAACGCTTGTCTCTGGAGCCAGCAGAGTTAGTCGTCTTCGAGGATGCACAAGCAGGAATAGAAGCAGCCCTGGCAGGAGGGTTCAGAACCGTAGGGATTGGGAATAAAAAAAGCTTAGCGGAAGCTGAAATGATTTTTAAAAACCTTGGTGAAACCAATCCTGCAGAAGTCATAAATCGTCTCAATTTCTAGTTATGTATGGGAAGTATCTGATCACAGACGAATGGAAAATCATTGAGAATAAATGGGATCCGGCTCGTCACCAGGGGTCAGAGTCCATCTTCAGTATTGGCAATGGCCGCATGGGTCAAAGAGCCAATTTTGAAGAGCAATACTCGGGTGCTCATTTACAGGGAAGCTATATCGGAGGAGTTTATTATCCTGACAAAACCCGGGTAGGATGGTGGAAAAACGGATATCCTGAGTACTTCGCCAAAGTTTTAAATTCCGTCAACTGGATCGGTATAGACCTCAAAATTGACGGTGTAGAGATTGACCTGGCCAAACAAAATGTGCTTCAGTTTTACCGTGAACTGGACATGCGCCAAGGTCTACTAAAACGAGAGGTCCAATTGGATATCGGCGATCAAAGACAATTGCTCATCAAGTCAGAAAGATTTGTAAGCATGGAGCGCAAAGAATTAGGAGCTATCCAATATTCCATCTCGCTCCTGAACTTTAATGGCACAGTATCCATTTCCCCTTATCTCGACTTTGATGTAGTAAATAGTGACAGCAACTATGATGAGAAGTTCTGGGAATCTATAACAGAAAAGCTTGATCAGGAGGTGGCCTCTGTATCAGCGCGCACTAAGAAAACAAATTTCTCAGTGGCAGCGGCAATGAACTGGCAACTCTATGGAGATAATAAAGAACTTTCAATCCCGGCATTGAATGAGCGGTCTGAAAAGTATGTTTCCCAAACTATTTCATTTAATGCGCAAGCTGGAACGGAATATCACTTGTATAAATATGCCGGTATTGTATCCAGCCTAAATCATCCCGCTGAAGAACTCATATCTCAAGCCACGGCTATTTCAAGAGATGCGTTAAACGCCGGTTACATCGATCTGCGGAAAGAGCATACAGATTGGTGGGATAAATACTGGCGCGAAAGCGATATAGAAATTGTAGGAGATCCTGATGCCCAGCAGGGAATTAGGTTCAATATCTTTCACCTGGTGCAAACTTATACTGGTGATGATCCCAGACTAAATATTGGTCCGAAGGGATTTACGGGAGAAAAATATGGCGGCTCTACCTACTGGGATACAGAGGCTTATTGCCTGCCTTTTTACATGGCCTCTGCTGGTCAGGAGGTGGCCAGAAATTTGTTAATCTACCGCCATCGGCATCTTGAGAAAGCCATTGAAAATGCGACCAAACTCGGTTTTACCAATGGCGCAGCCTTGTATCCCATGGTAACCATGAATGGTGAAGAATGCCATAATGAATGGGAAATAACCTTTGAAGAAATTCATCGCAATGGAGCCATTGCCTTTGCCATTTACAATTATGTCCGCTACTACCAGGATGAAGAATACCTGCTAGACTATGGACTCGAGGTATTGATTTCAATTTCCCGCTTTTGGGCTCAGCGATTTAATTGGAGCGAGGAAAAGAAAAAGTATGTGATGCTTGGGGTAACGGGACCGAACGAGTATGAAAACAACGTCAATAATAATTGGTACACCAATTTCATTGCACAATGGACTCTTCGGTATACCAAGGAAGCCATACGCATTGCCGGTAAAATAGATGAAACCCGACTTAAAGACCTACTGAAGAATCTGTCTTTTGAAGAATCCAAGGAGCTCAAGCAGTGGCAAGCCATCGTTGAAGATGTGTTTCTACCTTATGACCCCGAGCGCGGAATATTCCTCCAACAAGAAGGCTATCTTGACAAGGTGCAGATGCTAGCCGAGGAACTGGATCCTGCTGAACGACCTATCAATCAATACTGGAGTTGGGATCGAATCCTTCGTTCGTGTTTTATCAAACAAGCCGATGTATTGCAAGGCATGTACCTGTTTGAGGGACAATTTACCAGTGATGAACTGAAGCGAAATTTTGACTTCTATGAGCCGCGAACCGTGCATGAAAGCTCCCTATCACCTTGTGTTCACGCCATCCTGGCTGCCTCATTGGGCAAATTGGATAAGGCCTACGAGATGTATCTGAGAACCAGCAGACTCGACCTTGATGATTACAACCGGGAGGTGCATGAAGGCCTGCACATTACCAGTATGGCCGGCACCTGGCTCAGTGTGGTTGAGGGCTTCGGAGGGATGAGAGTCAGGAACGGCAGCCTATACTTCCGTCCGCAATTGCCGAAGTCGTGGGAAAGGCTCAGCTTCAAAATTCATTTTCGTAAAAGTATTATACAGCTATCCTTTGATAAGGATTCTCATCAGATCAAGAAAATTTCCGGTGAAGACCTGCAAGTAGTCGTTAATGGTGAAAAAGTTAAACCGGAATAAAACAAGCATCATAAAAAACGATACACCGTGAGGCGCATTTATTACACAAGCTTGGTTATCCTGTGCTTTCCTATCCTTTGCCAGGCTCAGGTGGCATTGCATGGACTTTTTACTCCGGTAAATCTAAAGCCAGACACCACTGTTATTTACCTCAGAGACTATCTGCCTAATCTTGATTACAGTGAAGTAAGCCTTCCGGAGGGCTTAACCCATGTTGGACGATCTGAAGATACCCTTCTGCTGCATGGCCGTTTACCCACAAAAATGGCAACGCTCAACCTCATGACTCCCCGGGGTAAGCAGTCCCTTCTATTAATCAATCACAACCTTAAAGAGGCAGCCATCCATATTCCTGCAGAGCTTATTGAGGGCAGGGAGGTTAAAATATTCGGCTCCTTTAATAATTGGAATCGAGATGTTTCTCCCATTATCCCTGAAAAGGGATTTTACCTGGCCACCTACCACTTACCACCGGGCAGGTATGAGTACAAGTTGCTGGTAGATGGTACTGAAATCACTGATCCACAGAATATGGAAATGTCTGACAACGGCATGGGCAGTTTCAACAGCATATTACGCGTTCCCGAAGGCCCGGGTCCATTCCCGCAGGATTTTGAACTTAGAAACCAATCAGAAAGCGAAATCACCATTTCCCTGAGAGACGGTGTGAATGAATATGTGGCATTTTGGAACAATCAGGTGATCCCCCTAAAATGTGAGCCTGAAGAATCGGGAAACTGTTATTTGAGGATTCCTGCCGAAGCTAAAACAATAAAGCGCTCCTATATAAGAATCTACAGCTATAAAGGAACGCATAAGGGAAAGGATATGTTGATTCCACTAGACAGTGGTCAAGTGGTGAAGAGCGTTCAACAACTCGATCGTTCCGATTGGCATCAGGCCAGAATGTACTTTTTGATGGTTGACAGATTCAACAATGCCGAGCAAGAAAATGACCTTCCCACCCCTGATCCTGATATACAGCCACCTGCAAATTACATGGGTGGTGATCTTAAGGGTATCGACCAAAAAATAAAAGATGGTTTTTTTGATTCCCTGCAGGTAAATACCATTTGGCTATCTCCAATTACACAAGGTCCATTGGATGCCTGGGGGTACTGGGACAAAGGAAACGTGAAGAGTAAGTTTTCTGCTTATCATGGTTACTGGCCAGTAAGCAATATCAGGGTAGATTTTCGCTTTGGATCGGAAAATCAGGTTCATCAACTTTTACAAGATGCGCATCGCAACAGTAAAAACGTAATTCTGGATTATGTTGCAAATCATGTACATCTGCAGCACCCCATCTATCAGAAACACCCGGATTGGGCCACTCCCTTATACCTTCCTGACGGTACAAAGAATACCGAAAAATGGGATGAGCAAAGACTCACCACCTGGTTTGATGACCACCTCCCCACCTTAGACCTTAGGAGAATGGAAGTGGTAGATCCCCTGGTTGATAGTGCCGTGTTTTGGCTGGAGGAGTTTAGTTTTGATGGCTTTCGCCATGATGCCACCAAACATATAGACGAACTCTATTGGCGTACCTTAAGTTATCGTATAAAAAAACTCACCAGTAAGCCCATTTATCAGATAGGGGAAACTTACGGCAGCCCAATGCTAATTAATTCCTATATCTCAACCGGAATGCTGGATGCTCAATTTGACTTTAATCTCTATGATGCTAGTGTCGGCGCCTTTGCTTCACATCATGGCGATCTCAACAATCTGAAAGAGAAGTTGTTGCAGGGTCTCGAAATATATGGCTATCACCACTTAATGGGGAATATTACAGGCAATCAGGATCGTGCTCGTTTTATTAGTCTTAGTTCCGGCGACGTCAAATTTGATGAAGATGCCAAACTAGCCGGATGGGATCGGGAAATAGGCAAACCTAATCCACATGCCTATAATCGTCTTGGCCTATTACATGCCTTTAACACGGCTATTCCTGGTATCCCTTGTATTTATTACGGTGATGAGTTTGGCTTGCCCGGTGCAGGGGATCCTGACAATCGCAGAATGATGCGATTTACCGGGTACGATATAGATGAGCAAAAGCTCCTGGAGCAAGTCAAGCAGTTGTATCAACTCCGAGGAACTCAACTTCCATTGATTTACGGCAGCACTGAAGTTACTACTATTAACAGGCATGTCTTGCTGATAGAGCGTCGCTATTTTCAGGACGAAATTTGGGTACTCCTCAATAATTCTGACCACACCCAACACGTGGAGCTTGAAGACGACTGGCATATTCTGATGGCCTCCGATGCGGACCTTGAGGATTCCCATGTGGATACATCACACAAGTTAAAATTAGGCCCAAGAGCCTTCATCTACCTGTCCAACACTAAATCTGTAAAATGAAAAGAGCGATCCTAATACTCACAGCATGGACCATCATGAGCTGCCAGGGACCCAGTCAACCGGACTCCCCGGCAATACAAGACTCCTCTCCCTCATTAGGCATGCACCCAGAATGGACCACTCATAGTTCAATTTATGAGGTCAATATCCGGCAACACACCCCAGAAGGAACGATAAATGCCCTGGCTGAAAAACTACCCGAATTAAAAAAGTTGGGAGTAGAAATTTTATGGATGATGCCGGTACAACCCATTGGCATTGAAAATCGGAAAGGTGGTTTAGGAAGTTACTATTCCATTAGTGATTACACCGCGATCAACCCTGAATTTGGCAGTATGGAAGACTTTATAATCTTCGTCCATAAAGCACATGACCTGGATATGAAGGTGATATTGGATTGGGTCGCCAACCACTCTTCATTTGATAATGTTTGGATGAAAGAGCACAAGGAATGGTACACACAGATGAACGGAAAGGTGGTATCGCCAAATGATGACTGGACCGACGTTGCTGACCTAAACTATGATAATCCTGACATGAGAAAAGCCATGTTGGAAGCCATGAAATTTTGGGTTTCTGAAACAGAGATCGATGGTTTCCGATGTGATGTAGCTATGGAGGTTCCGATGGATTTTTGGAATCGGGTTCGTCCAGCCCTGGATAGCATAAAACCGGTTTTTATGCTCGCAGAAGCTGAGGGCCCGGAATTTCATCAGGAAGCATTTGATATGACTTACGGTTGGGAGTTGCATCACATCATGAATGAAATTGCGTCGGGAAACAAAGACCTCTCGGCGCTCGATGAGTACCAATCAAAGATGGATACGCTTTACGACAAGAATGACTATCGGATGTTTTTTACGACGAACCACGACGAGAACAGCTGGAATGGCACTATCAACGAGCGTCTGGGTCAGCATGCTCAAAACTTCTTTGTCCTTGCCGCCACTTTTCCCAATGGTATGCCTCTTATTTATAGTGGTCAGGAGTACGGGCTGGACAAACGTTTGCGCTTTTTTGAAAAAGATACTATTGTTGGCACAGACAGCAGCTTATTTGACTGGTACAGCAGCATAATCAAGCTCAAGATGACTCACCCTACTTTAAAAATGGGAAATCTTCAGGGCGATTATTTACGTCTTAATGATAGTGACGAGCACGTATTTGCTTACGCTCGTGAACTACAAGGGCACCTTCTGATTGTAGCCTTAAATTTTGGCGCAAAAGCAGGAACTTTGCAGCTGCCGAAAGAAATTTCTGGAAACGAATTTGTCAATGCCTTATCTGGCGAGGCATATGACATAGCAAACAGGCAAATTTCCATTCCAGCTCATTCTTATCAATTATTGACGCTTTCCGAATGAATATTGCACTCATTGCCCATGATGGTAAGAAACCGGAAATGGTGGGCTTTCTGAGAGATTTTATTGATCAATTTAATAGAAAGGATGTGTCCTTAATTGCAACCGGAACTACGGGAGGTTTTGTAGAAAAATCAGGGCTAAAGGTTTTCAAAGTGTTATCCGGACCATTAGGTGGTGATGCAGAAATAGGAGCCATGGTGGCAAGAGGCAAGCTTGATGCTGTTTTCTTTTTCAGGGATCCACTAGATAAACATCCGCATGAGCCTGATATTATGATGCTGATGCGACTGTGCGATGTTCACAATATTCCCCTGGCCACTAATCCTGCTACAGCACGACTCATCTTTGAGAAATTATTGGATAAATAATAAACCATGGGTAAACCTAAATTAAGTTTCTGGCAGATCTGGAATATGAGTTTTGGGTTCCTGGGAATCCAGTTTGGCTTTGGTCTGCAAAATGCCAATGTTAGTCGCATTTTCCAAACTTTGGGCGCGGAAGTTGATGAGATCGCGATTCTTTGGATTGCAGCTCCTATGACTGGACTGCTGGTGCAACCGGTAATCGGTTACTTGTCTGATCGTACCTGGCACCCCAGGTTCGGAAGACGTCGTCCCTATTTCTTAATCGGGGCGATTCTCGCTGCCCTGGCTCTCTTTTTTATGCCAAATTCCGCTAGTCTCTGGATGGCGGCCGGAGTTTTATGGATTATGGATGCTTCTATAAACATCTCCATGGAACCTTTTAGAGCCTTTGTGGGTGATAACCTTCCTTCTGAACAACGTACCCTTGGCTTTGCCACTCAGAGTTTTTTTATTGGTATTGGGGCGGTAGTTGCCTCCGCACTACCTTATATGCTAACCAATTGGCTCAATATCAGTAATACTGCTGCCGAAGGTGTTATTCCTGATTCGGTTAAATGGTCCTTTTATCTGGGAGGAGCCGTTTTTCTTATCGCTGTGCTATGGACGGTATTCCGTTCGTTCGAATACTCGCCAGAAGAAGTTAAATCATTTGAAGAGCACGAAGAACAGGAGCATCCTGAATGGAGTGACGAGCAACGGCTGGTGGAGAGCAACAAGCAGCGTCGCATTGGTATTGTTATGCTGCTGTCTATAGGAGTAATTATTTACTTCATGCTTAGAGCAGAGCTTCCCAAGGAACTCTTCCTGTTAGCCATAATGGCTGCTATGGTCGGCTTGTTGTGGCTATTGGCTTCTGTTATGATTCGCAGCGGCAATTATCGCAATGGCTTTGTGTCTATCATGACGGACCTATTGGCAATGCCCGAAACCATGAAACAGTTGGCCTTGGTGCAATTCTTCAGTTGGTTTGGATTATTTAGTATGTGGCTTTATACTACGGCCGGAGTAACGGCACATATTTATGGCACTACTGATCCGCAATCCGATCTTTACAATGAAGGGGCTGACTGGGTGGGCGTATGTTTCGCCGTGTACAATGGAGTAGCTGCCCTGGTAGCATTTGCTCTGCCATGGTTAGCTAAGCTGACAAGCAGAAAGCTTACACACCTGATATGCTTGTGTTTGGGTGGATTTGGCCTGATTTCGATATACTTTCTTAATGATCCCAACCTGATCCTGGTTTCCATGGTTGGGGTTGGTATTGCCTGGGCCAGTATTCTGGCGATGCCCTATGCCATGCTTGCCGGTGCGCTTCCCTCTAATAAGATGGGTTATTATATGGGAGTTTTCAACTTCTTCATCGTGATTCCACAATTGGTTGCAGCAACGCTTCTCGGGTTTATACTGGGTAAGTTTTTTGCTGGCGAAGCCATTTATGCCCTGATCGTTGGAGGATTTTCCTTTATTCTGGCAGCCGTCCTGACGCTTAGAGTAAGGGACAAGGATGATGTAGCAAGGGCTTATGCTGACAATTAGAAAGCTGGTTGCTTTAATATAATCATACGCTGAGCTTCGAGGTAGATATGATCCTGTGCAACTGCTTTCCCGTTAATTACATTGGTACTGCTCTGGTTCCAATCCCAAATTTCTTTAAAGCGTTCCAACTTTACCTCCACATCCTTTTTATGATTGGTATTTATCATCACCATCACCCTTTCCTTATCGGTATATCTGAAGTAAACATAGACGCCATTCTCAGGCACAAAGTGCATAAATTGACCCGAGCCTATCGCCTCACTTCCTGAGCGCCATTTCAAGAGATGGCTGATCCAATCGTAAATGGCATTCTCTTCTTCTGAACGACCATCGGCCATAAACTTATTCTTGCTGTCACCAGGCCACCCCCCGGGGAAGTCCTCTCTGATCACGCCATGATTTTCTGTCTCCTTCATGCCAATCTCGGTTCCATAATACAAACACGGGATCCCTCGCATGGTCAACAGAACGCCCATGGCCATTTTCATCTTGTTCAAATCCTGGTTAAGCGTGCCATAAATTCTGGCCAGATCATGGTTATCCAGAAAAATCACCATGGTAGAAGGATCTTCATAAAGATAATCGGAGGCCATTCTATAGTAAAGCTTGGCGATTCCCTCCGTCCACCCCTGCTCTTGCTGCAAGGCTTCCGTGAGTGCAAATGCAAATTGAAAGTCAGTGACATTATTCAGATGAGTGGCTATCGGATTATAGCGGTTAGCTTCAACAAAATAGCTCTGAATCTCCGGAAAGTGCACCCATGTTTCGCCAAACAGAAAAAAGCTGGGATATTCCTTTCTTACCCGCCTGGCCAACTCCGCCATAAACAGCTGGTCGGGATAGGTATAGGTGTCGATTCTAAAGGCATCCACCTGATACTCCTCAATCCACCAAATGGAATTTTGAATGAGGAACCGAGCCATATGAGGATTTCTCTGATTTATATCCGGCATATGACCGTCAAACCAGCCATCGGTAAAAAGCGATTTATCTGCCTGCGAGACATGTGGATCAAATAATGTTGCGGCTCGATAATTAGTTCTGGTAAATTCATCATGCCAATTAAAATATGTGGAGTCAGGAGGATTGAGAAATAAATGATGTTGCGAACCTACATGGTTGTAAACCACATCCATCACCATCTTCATCTCCCTTCGATGCAACTCCTTCATTAAGTCTGCGAACAAAGCATTTGTACCGAATCTTGGGTCAATCGTATAATGATCCGTAATGGCGTATCCATGATAACTAGCTTTAAACTCATTATTCTCAAGCAGCGGTGAGATCCACAAAGAGTTGCAACCAAATTCATTGATGTAGCCCAGGTGTTCAATAATGCCTTCAATATCACCTCCATGTCGGCCATAAATTGAATCTCGGCTATACACTCTCTCATTCATGCCATCAACGAAGTCATTGAGCACATTGCCATTGGCAAAGCGGTCTGGTGTAATGAGATACATGACATCAGATGGTTTTAGACCACCCGGACTAAACGCTTGTCTATCTTTCAAGCTGTACTTTATTGTCTGCTTCCCAAATTTTATTCTGAATTCATCCGGAGCGTTCGCATCGGCTAGTACCCCGATATAGGCATATGCAGAATTTGGTGCCAGCTCAGAATATAATACTACAATATCGCCCTTCACTTCGGGAGGAGAATGCATTTCAAATCCTGCATCCAATAGTATCTCCAGGGTATCCTTCTGCATGCCTTTCCACCAATGTGGGGGATAGCATTGAGATTGAGCCATGACATTAGTGTAAGCAAACATTAACACTAAGTAAGTGTAAATCAAACACTTAATATTCGTAATGCGTTTCATATCAGGGTTTTAAGGCTGGGAAAATACGTTAAAATACGTGCTTGGGCGGCTTTTTTGATTATCTTCGATGCCTTAATTGTCAAAATTACACTAAGTCAAAATTTAAAGTGATTTTCCCTATGAAAAAAATTTACTCATTGGTCGTTGCTTTGCTGGTGGGCTTAAGCCTTTCAGCGCAATTTAATGTTACCATTCAGGTAGACATGACCGGTCAGACGGTAAGTGCCAATGGAGTGCACGTTGCTGGTTCCTTTCAGAACCCTCAATGGCAGCCTAACACTACTACCCTTACCAACACTACAGGAAATATATATGCGGTTACCGTAAGTATCCCTGCTGGTTATTATGAATTTAAGTTCCTCAACGGTGATACCTGGGGAGATGTTGAATCCGTTCCTGCTGAAGTTCAGGTTGAGTTGGGTACTGGAAATGACAATCGCTGGATGCATGTGATGAGTGATACCACTTTTCCTGCGATATCATTTTCTGGAGCAGCTCCTGCTGGAATGTTGGCCTTCACTACCATTGTAGACATGAGCCAGGAAGCCAGCGTCGATGATACGGTGAGCGTTGCCGGAAGCTTGTTCAACCCTGCTTGGAGTCCGGGTTCTATCATAATGACTGATATAAAAGGGGACAGTGTTTACCGCCAAAT
Organism: Owenweeksia sp.; assembly: GCA_965229445.1. Classification (GTDB taxonomy): domain Bacteria; phylum Bacteroidota; class Bacteroidia; order Flavobacteriales; family Schleiferiaceae; genus Owenweeksia. Next base: position 237,990 of record OZ245876.1, on the reverse strand, counting down.
TACTTATGTGGCTCCTGGAACTAACGGTGAGTTTAAGTTTGTGAATGGTACTGCCTGGGGTCAGGATGAATCGGTCCCGACCGCCTGCGCTCAGAACAATAACCGTTTCGCAAACAACATCAACAGTGATACCGTATATGGGCCTGTTTGTTTTGGTGCTTGCATGTCTTGCTTTATTCCTGATACATTCAACATCACCTTTCAGGCTGATCTTACCGCGCTCTGTGATACAGTTGATTCGGTTGACATAGCTGGAAGCCTCAATGCATGGGGTGGAGGTGATTTGCTTACTGATCCTGACGGTGACGGTATTTACACCGTAAGCCTGGATGTCCCGGAAGGAGAAATCCAGTACAAAGTTCGCTATTTCTCAGGTGGAAACACCAATTGGGAAGGTGGAGGAAACAAGGTACATATGCTCACCGAAGACACTGTACTACCCGTACGTTGTTTCGGAAATGATGCTTATGGTGCCTGTGCCCCTAAACCAGACCCATCAGAGATCACTTTTAGGGTTGACATGAGTACCTTCCCCACTCCTGCTGATTTAAATGATGTATATCTGATTGGTGATTTTACAGATCCACAGTGGCAAAGCGGAAAAACGCTTATGACACCGGTAACCGGACAACCGGGAGTTTTTGAAGTGACCATGAGCGACATTTGTCAAGCTAAGATTAGCTACAAATTCATGAATGTAACGGTATCCGGAACTGAACAAGAAGAACTTTTCCCGAACCTGATGGATTCCTCATGTACAGAACCAAGCGGTGTAGGAACTTTAAACCGTTTTTATGTTCGTCCGGATGATCAGCCTAAAGTGCTCGGCTTTAAATGGGACGAGTGTACTTCCATTATTGGTATTGATGAGGTTGAAACAAGTTCTTGGGAGATTTATCCTAATCCATTCAGTACTTACACCACCCTAAGTTTAGATCAGAATGAATCTTTCGATATCCATATCATCGACCTTACGGGTAAAGTAGTATTGAAATTGAATGACGTTAACGGACAGGTACAGATTAACCGTGGTTCTATGATCCCCGGAGTTTACCTGATCAACATTGTTGATGAGAAGGGACAACTCTTCTCGGATAAGCTAATTGTTCGCTAAGAACAGCTTGTATTTCACTAAAAAGCCCCATCTGCACGAGTCAGATGGGGCTTTTATATTTTCAGATTACAATCCTTTAGCAGTACTCGTCAAATGCTGAAATCAAATTATCAGCTATCATATCTGCCGCTCTACCTTCAATATGATGTCTTTCAATCATATGCACCAAAGTGCCATTTTTAAAAAGTGCAATGGAAGGTGAGGAAGGTGGGAATGGAGCCATCATTTCCCTCGCTTTTTTTACCGCCTCGGTATCATTACCGGCAAAAGCCGTAATCATTCTCGTGGGAACTTTTGCATGGCGTGTGGCCATTTTTACTGCCGGGCGAGCATTAGCTGCCGCACAGCCGCAAACTGAATTAATCACTACCAGCGTGGTGCCTTCAGCATTTATATTCTCCTCAACCTCGTTCGCCGATTTTACTTCCCTGATCCCTTCATCAGTTAAGTCTCGACGCATAGGGGCTATCATTTCTTCTGGATACATAATCTTGTAATTTTCCGCAAAGTTAGTGAAGCCAATGGCTCAGGCAAGACTAAACTATTCTAACATTTGCAAAAACTATAAGGAAAGAGTGGGGCAACTAAATAAACATGTGGCGGCTGCTACTGCCTTTAACTTCAGACTCAATCAACTCAATCTTTCTGGCCAATTTCCGAACCTTACTATTATTCAACAGGGTGATACTAAAAGTCTCTACCTGTTCTTTGCCATCCTTTAGATAATGGATGCGTAGTTTCTTTCGGATGCGGTCCCTGTCGATACTTAGCTTTACAATGTTCTTTTTGTTTACCTCCAGCTGCTTCCCAAAAAATCTCGCCAGCGCCATATGACTCTGAACCTTCAGCATTTTGGTGCTGTCATCAAAGCTGAAAATGGGGAAGCCTACATAAGAGTATAGAGCAATAATCAGAAGAGGTACCACAAGTGCAGAGTAGCCGGTAAAATAGCGATCCAAAAAGTCATTAAAGAAAATAACCATGATCAGATCAACTATTACTACAAAGAGCAGGGCTCCCACAATCCAGCGTATTGCGCTTTGAATATTGAAATTAGTAATGTTCATGATGTTCCTTACAAATTTAACACTAAAAGGTTCACCACTAGCAATTTATAGATGAAGTGTCTCTTACAAAAGACGAATGTCAAAGACGTTTGCTCCTGAAGAACTCTTTTAGAAGGTCCGATGCCTCTTCTTCCCGCAAACCTTGTTCCACTTTCGTTGAAGGATGCAATGAGATTTGATGTGATGTATAACCACGTTTAAGGTCTTTAGCAGCATATACTACCTTGCCTATCTGACTCCAAAATAAGGCTCCGGCACACATCACGCAAGGTTCCAGGCTTACGTACAGCGTGCAATCTGGAAGATACTTGGCTCCTAAATAGGAACTGGCGGCACTTATGGCCTGAATTTCTGCGTGTGCCGTAACATCAATAAGGCGCTCGGTAAGATTATGGCCTCGACCAATAATCTTCTTATTGACCACCACTACCGCACCAACTGGCACCTCATCTTGTTCCAGGGCACGTCTTGCTTCCAACAGCGCCTGATCCATAAAATATTCGTCTGTGTAAACCTCAATTGGCATATGCACTGATTTAAAGGATGTGCAAAGATATATTCCCCCTTATAGTTTGTAATTTCGCGAGCAAAATTTCCCCTAAATGTATCGGACTCATACCTGTGGTGAACTCAAGGCTGACTTTATCAACGAAGAAGTGACCCTCTCCGGATGGGTGCAAAGCAATCGTGACCTTGGCGGTATGACATTTATTGACCTGAGAGACCGTTACGGCATTACGCAATTGGCATTTAATGATGGGTGGGATGAAGCCCTTCTTAAACAAGCGCGCAAGCTAGGTAGAGAAGCCGTAATCAAGGTCGAAGGTAAAGTCATTGAGCGCGATAGCAAGAATCCGAAAATTCCTACCGGCGAAATTGAAATAAAGGTATCCAAACTGGAAATCCTCAACCATTCCAACGTGCCTCCCTTTACGATAGAGGACGATACAGATGGAGGGGAAGATATCCGAATGCGATACAGATATCTGGACATTCGAAGAAGCCCGGTTCAACAAAATCTTCTTCTGAGACACAGGGTCAACCACGCTGTACGCCAGTATCTTAATGATGCCGGATTTGTTGACGTAGAGACTCCCTACCTGATTAAATCTACACCGGAGGGTGCTCGTGACTTTGTGGTGCCCTCCCGTATGAATGAAGGTCAATTTTACGCCCTACCTCAATCTCCTCAAACCTTTAAGCAATTGTTGATGATTGGGGGAATGGACAAGTATTACCAAATAGTAAAATGCTTTAGGGATGAAGACCTCCGGGCCGACCGTCAACCGGAGTTCACACAGATAGATTGTGAAATGTCTTTCGTAGAACGGGAAGACATCTTCCAGGTTTTTGAAGGAATGTTGAGACACTTAATCAAGGTAATAACAGGCACAGAACTGGGCACTTTTCCCCGCATGAGCTATGACGAGGCTAGGCAAAAATATGGCAGCGATAAGCCTGATATTAGGTTTGGAATGGAGTTCAACGAACTTAACGAACTTACCCAAGGCCAGGGTTTTCAGGTTTTTGACAAGGCAGAGCTTGTAGTAGGAATCAACGTTACGGGGAAAGCAAGCTTCAGCAGAAAACAACTGGATGCCCTGATCGACTATGTGAAGCGACCTCAAATTGGTGCAGCCGGCTTAATTTGGTGCAAATACAATGAAGATGGGACTTTAAAGTCTTCTGTAGATAAATTCTTTGGTCAGGATCAGTTAAAAGCCTGGGCCCATAAATGTGCCGCCCAACCCGGTGATTTACTGCTGCTTATGTCTGGTAGTACGGACAGTACTCGCACTGCTATGAGTGCCCTACGCTTGCATCTTGCAGAGCAGTTGGGCTTGCGTAAACCAGATGAATTTGCTCCTCTTTGGGTGGTAGATTTTCCACTACTTGAACGAGATGAGGAAAATGATCGTTGGCATGCCATGCATCATCCATTCACCTCGCCCTTACCGGAAGATATTGATTCAATGGATGAGCATCCTGGAAAGGTAAGAGCCAATGCCTACGACATTGTGCTCAATGGCAATGAAATTGGCGGAGGTTCAATCAGAATCCATAATAAGGAGATGCAAGAGAAGATGTTTAAACTTCTGGGATTCACCAAAGCAGAAGCACGGGAGCAATTCGGATTTTTGATGGACGCCTTTACGTATGGTGCACCTCCACATGGAGGCATAGCTTTTGGTTTTGACAGGCTGGTTGCACTCCTGGGTGGTAGAGAAAGTATCCGGGAATTTATTGCCTTCCCGAAAAACAACGCGGGGCGTGATCTAATGATCGATGCACCATCACAGCTGGATCAGGCTCAACTGGAGGAACTTCACCTACAACTGAGATCATAAATAATGTCTAAAGCCAAAAAAAGCAGTCTTCTTACCCGCTTCCTGGTTTGGCGCGCCAAAAATATTCCCAAGCGACAATTTATTTTGATTCTGAGTGTGCTGGTAGGCTTTCTCACCGGTCTCACCTCCGTGACCCTAAAAAATACGGCTCACCTAATTCAGGAGCAGATTCAACATGGCTTGTTTGTCGATTATTTCAATCCTTACTATTTCGTCTTTCCGATTCTAGGAATAATGATCACCGTATTCGTGAAGAAATACATCATTCGCGATAAGGTAAAAGAACCCATCCCCTCTACTTTATATTCCATTTCTCGCAAAAATGGACTGATACCTTTTAAACGTATGTACAGTTATATGGTGACCAGCGTTTTCACCGTAGGTTTTGGTGGTTCTGCCGGACTGGAGGGCCCGGGGGTTGGCACGGGTTCTGCCATCGGTGCGAACATTGGCAGAATGGTGCATCTAAACTATAAATCACGCTTGCTGCTGATCTGTTGTGCCTCTTCTGCCGCCATTGCTTCTATGTTTAATGCTCCCATCGCGGGCATAATATTCACCATAGAAATATTTAGTTTGGATCTTACTTTCAGCTCACTTATTCCTTTATTGCTGTCATCGGCGTCAGGGGCCGTAACTTCTTTATTTCTGGAAGGCAATGATTATTTGCTGCGCTTTAAATCCATTGAGGCCTTTGAAGTTCATGATGTACCTTTTTACCTCTTACTTGGAGTTTTGACCGCGCTTAGTTCAGTCTATTTCAACAACATCTTTTTTTGGGTAGAAAAGAAATTTTCACGATTTGAAAATTTCAGGTATCGCATGCTTATTGGTGGGGTGTTGTTGGGAAGCTTAATTTTTTTAGTACCCCCTCTGTATGGCGAAGGTTATGACACGATCAAACACCTGCTCAACAACGATATAGAATCCATTGTTTCAGGAAGCATGCTTTTTGAATACCTGAAAGAACCCTGGATGATTCTAAGTATGTTGGTGGGTCTGGTACTACTTAAAGCATTTGCCACCAGCCTAACCATTAGTGGGGGTGGCGCCGGAGGTGTTTTTGCCCCATCACTCTTTACAGGCGCTACCTTAGGTTATGTTTTCAGTCGTGCCATAAATCAGTTACCCTTTTTCTCCATTCCGACCAGCAATTTCGTTCTGGTAGGCATGGCCGGCTTAATGGCCGGAGTGCTACATGCCCCATTTACGGCAGTTTTTATGATTGCTGAAATTACCGGGGGCTATGAGCTGATTGTACCGCTCATGCTCGTTTCTGCCATCTCTTTTCTAGTGGCCAGAGGCTTAAAACCACATTCTGTCTATACCGAGCAACTGGCAAAAAGAGGTGATTTGCTTACACACAATAAGGATCAAGTCGTACTTACTTTATTACAAATGCACGAGGTAATAGAAACAAACTTTAAATCTGTTAAACCCGAGATGACCCTGGGTGAATTGGTGAAGGTCGTAAGTCAGAGCAATAGAAATTTGTTTCCTGTGCTCAATCAAGAAGAAAACCTGGTTGGCGTGTTAACATTAGATGATATCAGACACTTAATGTTTGATCAAAATCTTTATCAATCTACACAGGTGAGAGAGTTAATGAGCCCCCCTCCAGAAGTGCTTCACAGTGACGAAGGCATGGAAGAAGTCATGAAAAAATTTCAGAAGTCTGGAGCTTGGAATCTCCCTGTAGTTGACAAGGGAAAGTACCGCGGTTTCATCTCCAAATCCAAAATGTTCTCTGTTTACCGCAACAAACTCCTCGAGTTCTCTGACTAATTGATGTCATTGGTGTAATCTATCAGACATGGTGATTAGGTGTTCGTTAAGTATCTTGCGCTTCCTTGTAATAATTGAGAAGACATTTGTGCTTTTCAGAGTAGAGCTACTGAACATGAAGAGATATATATTTTCCCTGATTTTCCTATTTACGCTTTTAGGACTCAATGGTCAAAGTGTAGACTGGGTAGATCAAATGAACGATCCCAACGCTAATTTTTACTCGATCAAACAGAGTTTCGAAGATTATTGGCAAGGGAAGGAGATTGAAAAAGGAAAAGGCAATAAGCAGTTTATGCGTTGGGCTAATTTTTGGGAGCCAAGAGTTTATCCTGAGGGAAATTTCCCTGATATGAGAGTTCTGGCACAAGCCTTTGAGCAATTACAAAATAGCAATGGAGGCAATTTGGGACTGTGGAAACCATTAGGCCCGTTTAATGGGTCTACTATAGGCTCAACTATGGGAATTGGGAGAGTGAACAGGGTAGTTTTTCACCCTAATAATCATCAAATCGTATTTGCCTGCACCCCGGCCGGTGGGCTTTGGAAGAGTGTAGATGGAGGCTTGACCTGGGAAACCAATACCGATCTTCTGCCTAATCTGGGAGTTTCAGACCTCGCCATTAACCCCCTCAATCCCGACGTAATGTACATGGCTACAGGCGATAGAGATGGTGGCGACACGTACAGTTACGGAATTTTAAAAACTACAGATGGAGGGGCAAGCTGGAATCCCACAGGTGTTAGCTTTGGTCTTTCATTTTCGGTACGGGCGCAAAACGTGTATGTAAGTCCTGCCGACACTAGTCTGGTAATTACAGCTACCAGAGCCGGTATATATAGATCAACGGATGGTGGAATCAGCTTCACCAGAGTTCAAGCGGGTTCTTACAACAATATGATCCAAAAGATTGGCAATCCCAACATCCTGTTTTCCAGCACTTTTGCTGGTTCTGGTTGTCGCATCTACAGAAGTGACGACGCTGGCTTGACCTGGAATGTGATCACTGATCCCAGCTTGCCGACTACCAATTCTAGACGCATCGAATTGGCCGTTACAGCAGCTGATTCCAATTATATATACGCCGTTATTGGCGCTTCAAATAATGGTCTGCAGGGTGTCTACCGCTCTACTGATGGCGGCACAAATTGGTCTCAGGTTGACAATGGCAGTAAGAACTTATTAGGATGGAGCACCACCGGTAGTGATCAGGGTGGTCAGGCCTGGTACGACCTTGCCATTGCCGTAAACCCAACAGACAGAGATGAAATATTTGTAGGTGGGGTTAACATTTGGAAAAGTGGCAATGGTGGTTCTAGCTGGAGTTTGGCCGCGCATTGGTTTGGCGGTGGCGGTGCCCCTTTCGTGCATGCTGATATTCATCATTTAATTTACCAACCGGTAACCAATTACCTCTATACGGGCTCAGACGGAGGTGTTTACCGCGATGTTCCCAATCAAAATTCATGGGACGAATTAAACGATGGGATGAACATCACCCAATATTATAAGTTGAGTGCCGGTTCCAGAGATACCGTAGTGATGCTGGGCGGAGCTCAAGATAATGGCAGCCATCGTTACAACAGCAACGGATGGTCAGTACGTAAGGGTGGAGATGGTATGGACAATGCCATAAATCCCAAGAAGCCAAATATTATGTATGCGGCCAGCCAGTATGGCAATTTCGACAAGTCCATCAATGGTGGTAATAATTTTAATGCGACTTTTAATCTCCCCCCTGGTGTGAATGGCAGTGGAGGTTGGGTGACCCCCATTATGCTGGATCCGATTTATCCAGACACCTTGTATATTGGCTATGATCGGCTCTACAGATCATTTAACGGTGGCCTCAGCTTTACGGCAGTAACGGGGGCAAATATGACAGGCAATGAAGACATTGATGTGATTGCCATTGCACCTGACCAGACCGAGGTTATTTATATTGCCGAGGGCAATAATTTGTGGCGCAGTGGAAATCGTGGAGGCAGTTGGACAAATTTAAGCTCCAATGTACCCGGATCCAATGCCATTAGCTACTTAACGGTAGATTATGGTAATCCGGATCACGTATTTATGACCCGAAGTAACTATATCTCTAGCAACAAAGTTTGGGAGTCTTATGACGGTGGTCAAAGCTGGACCAACATTTCCTCGGGCTTGCCAAATGTTCCAGCCAACTGCATTACAATAGAAAACAATCCTGAAAAGAGCATTTATGTTGGCACTGATTTGGGCGTATTTTACCGAGATAGTGTGAACCCCAATTGGGTTGCCTTCAATGCAGGCTTGCCCAATGTAATCGTGAACGAATTGGAAATCAATTATCACAACCGCAAGCTTCGCGCAGCTACTTATGGACGGGGAATGTGGGAATCGCCCCTGTACAGTGATCTCATAGCACCTGATGCTAAAGCTATTTTCCCCAGCGTTGTGTGCGCGGGAGATACGGTTGAGTTAATGGACAATTCTGACTACAATCCAAGCTCTTTTCGCTGGCATATTGAACCGGCTAGTTTCAACTTTGTGGGTGGCTCAAACGATACCATGGCTAACCCCAAAGTGGTTTTTAACCAGACCGGATTCTACAATATTAGCCTGGTTGCATCCAATGCTATTGGCATGGATTCAGCCTACTTCTCAAGTGCTGTGGTTGCAGGTGGGTTGCCCGCACCTTACCTCAGCAATCTAAATGACATTTCAGACTATAGCAAATGGACCTATGAAGCACAAATTCCTGGTTGGGAACTGGTGTCTAGCTCTAAAGGCATGAGTTTCAGAGCTGACTTGCATAATAATAATACACTGGGAGCGCGTTATGAACTCACTTCACCAGCCATTAATTTAATGGCACATGATTCCGCAAAATTGTCATTTGACTATGCCTATAGTGGGGCCGCTAGCTCTGCTGATGATAGTTTGTTGATTTATGCCTCCGGAAACTGCTCAGACAATTGGGTACTCATTGCCTCCCTCGGGGAAAATGGCTTGGGCAACTTTGCCACAGCACCCGGAACCAATAATGCCTTTAACCCGGCTACCGGCGACTGGTGTGGAAACAGCATGGCCGGTTGTTTAAACTTGGATCTACATTCCCTTTCTGGCCAGGAAGGGGTGAGGATTCGTTTTGTGGCTATAAACGGCGGAGACAATCATTTGTATTTAGATAATATCTCAGTATCGGCAAATCCTGCTACCGCTCCCATACCAGCCTACTCCTCAGACGCTCAGGTATGTGCCATGGATTCCATAACCTTCTTTGATCAAACTTATGGTTCACCGGATACTTATGAGTGGACTTTTAGTGGGCCTGTTACCCTGGTCTCTAATGATCGCAATCCGACCATGTTATTTACACAAGCAGGCTTGTATGACATCAAGTTTAAAGTGAGTAATATTCATGGGGCAGACTCTGTAGTAAACACCGGCTATCTTCAGGTAGATCCGGCAGATTCTGTGACTACCATCATCTCCGCAGCCTTGGATAGCATTTGTCCTGGTGATGACTTCACGCTTAGTGTGGTTGCCGGCAACGCCGGGAACAACCCCAGAGTGAATTGGTTTGTTAATGGTCAACAAGTAAGCAGTGGACCGGATCTCACTGTAGACCTCAAAAATCTGGTGGATGGCGATCAGGTTCATGCTGAACTACGCTCTTCTTTAAACTGTGCATTCCCTGACTTGTCCGTGAGTAATACGATCACGGTATTTACTCACCCAGTTATAACTCCACAGGTGAATGTACCCAGCTTAATGTGTGTTACCGATTCAGCTATTCCGCTGGTAGGTGTGCCGGCAGGTGGAACATTCACCGGCAACGGTGTGGTAAACGGTTTCTTTGACCCTGCCGCCGCTGGTACGGGCTCTAGTGCAATTACCTATGTGGTAACAGGAGCTAGTGGATGTAGTTTTTCCACGATAAAATATATCGGGGTAACCAAACCTGTCGCTCTTAGTGTTAGTGGAAATGAGAGCTCTTGTGAAGGTGGTGATCCGGTAGTTCTTAGTGTTGGTCAGCCAGGGGGTGGTCAGTACAGCGGGCCGGGAGTATTCAATAATACTTTCTATCCTGACTCAGTGCCTGGCATCGGAACCTACACTCTGTCTTACTCCTACTTCAGCACCGTTTGCGGCATCAACACCATCAATTTTGATATGGTAGTTCAAGGAGCCCCCGCTGATCCTCAGGTTATTGTGCACAGCACCTACCTTGAATGTGATCTCACCTTCAGTAATTATCAATGGTTTGATGTCAATGGCCCCATTGTGGGCGCAACGTCCAAAACCTATACTCCGGTTGTGGATGGTGATTATCAAGTAGAAATTAGCAATTCTATAGGTTGCCGGGCAATTAGCTTACCTACCGGATACTATATTGGCTTAAAGGATCTTCCTCCCGGATTTGACTTTAAATTATATCCTAACCCGGCTTCGGATAAGATTAATTTGGATCTGACCTCAGTAACCGATCATGATTTAGTGCTATATCTATATGATCAGGTAGGAAACCTCATTCTAAATAGAAATATCGCCGTAAACGGTTCTTTAACCGAAAGTCTGGATATACAGGATTTGGCCTCAGGAGTGTACTTGTTTACCCTGGAGGGGGAACAGGTTAACATCCAACAAAGGATTGTCGTCCAATAACAACAAATGGCCCTCAGGGGCCATTTTTTATCACCTATTGTAGCAGGGATATAAGTTCTATTTTGAACGTAATTTGCTATACCTCTACCGTAGAATTAATTAGACCTTTAAAGAATTCCAACCCGTCCGTATTGCCCAGGTTTTCGTCGCAAGCCCTTTCAGGGTGTGGCATCATGCCAAAAACGTTCTTATGCTCATTACACACACCTGCAATATGCCTTTCGGCGCCATTTGGATTTGCAGAAGATTTAAACTCTCCTTCCTCAGACACGTAATAGGCAATTATCTGCTCATTCTTTTCCAGACTATCCAATACTTCCGGTGCCGCATAATATCTTCCTTCACCATGCGCAATGGGTATCTTGTAAACCCGATCCGGGTCTAACTCAGCATTAAAAACGGTGTTGTTGGTTGCAGGCTTTAGAAAAACATTCTCACAAATGAAATTGTGTGAAGTATTGTGCAGCAGTGCCCCCGGGAGCAATCCAGCTTCGCACAGCACCTGAAAGCCGTTGCATATACCTATTACGTAGCCCCCCGCCTTGGCAAATTCTATGACCTGCTCCATAATCGGTGAAAATCTCGCAATACTACCTGAACGCAAATAATCGCCATAGGAAAAGCCACCGGGAAGAACCACTACATCCACTCCCTGAAGATCTGTGTCTTTATGCCAGAGTTTTACCACTTCCTGATTGAGCTTGGCACGAAGCGCATATATCATGTCATGATCACAATTACTTCCCGGAAAAACTACTACACCAAATTTCATAGATTGCTTATTGAGCATTTGAAGCTGCAAAATTAAAGCTTTTTAAAGGGTAAATTATCCAGATCTACATTTCCTCCGGATAAAATAATTACGAGCTTTTTAGAGGCAAATCTTTCCGGGATCTCCAACATACAAGCCAATGGTACGGCTGCGGAAGGTTCCACTACCAGCTTTAGCCGTTCCCAAATGATGCGCATCGCCTTGAGAATGCTCGCTTCCTGACATACCACAATGTCGCTCACCAAGTTTTTTATGATGGGAAAGGTGATATCTCCCAAAGAAGTGCGCAGACCATCTGCAATGGTGTTGGTATGTACCAAAGGAATTAGACGTCCTGCTATAAGTGATTGCCAGGCATCATTGGCCTCTAAAGGCTCACAACCTATCACCTCAGATTGTGGCGAGAACCAGTGCCCACTTAAGGCTGTACCCGATAATAATCCACCTCCACCTACCGGAGTTAAGACCATATCCGGGTTTTCAACTTCCCGAAATATCTCCACACCACAAGTAGATTGACCCTCAATCGTAGGGAGGTAATTATAAGGGGGAATGAAATGCGCCCCGGTTTCGGTCATTACCTCCTCTAAACCCTGTTCACGAGCGTTTAAATTGGCCTCACAAAAACGAATGTTAGCACCATAAGATTGAACTGCATTGATCTTCACGCGGGGAGAATTGTCAGGCATCACCACCACGCATGGCAGATTCATCTTACCTGCGGCCCAGGCCAGTGCTTGAGCATGATTGCCAGAAGAATGGGTGGCAACACCATTCCTTCGTGCTGCATTTGGCAGTTTAAGAATTGAATTCATGGCGCCCCTGGCCTTGAAGGAACCCGTCTTCTGCAAATTTTCGGCTTTGAAATAGATTTCGGCGCCAAAATAATCGTCGAGGTAGGAAGATCTGAAAATGGGAGTACGATGAATGTGCCCAGCCAGCGCATCAGCTGCTGCCATAATCTCAGCCTGCTGAATCAACTCAAATTGCAATCAGTTGTGATCCTTGATTCACCGGTTTTAGAATAGGAATTGGCGACTTCCGTTTGAGATTAATGATCATGTCTTCTTTGTGAAGATTTACCGGAGGAAAGCTTTTAATCTCGAAGCCTTTTTTGGCAACCTTTACCTGCAACTGATCATGCCTGCCGATGGGTCCTTCAAATTTCAGAGAGAAACTTCCATCCTCAGAAGAGCGAGTGGAATAGATCATTTGACCATTCTTTTCAATGCTGATCAAAGCACCTCCCACCGGCTGATTGGTTCTGGAATCGTGAATCACGCCAGACATGTTTAGCTCTATGCGATCTCCATGCGCTAAGGCCATTATAGGCAGCATAAATGCAATAAGAAATATGTATCCCAGCCTAATCATCTGATTGTAAAGTTACTGGGTTTTTTTCAAACGGGTGCTGAGGATCAAAAATTTCTTCGAGAAGCGCTGTGAGAAAAACTTCAAATTCTTGGATAAGGTCTCTTGAAATTTCCACCTTGCCAAAGCATTTCAAGGGGATTAGCCATTTGGAGGTATCGCGTAAACTGATGATGCCAGCTTGAACTGTGGCCATGCTAGGGTTGTTTTTCATGTAGAGCCAGGCGTACATCATTAACTGTAAAGACTTATTGCCATCTTTTGGTTGCCTGAGATTTGGCCAATCTTTTATTTCCAAATTTCGACTATCCACCGCCCCGGTTTTATAATCTACAATTCTGGTACTCCCCATCATTCTGTCAACTCTGTCAATATTTCCATGAATTCTTACCTCCAAGCCATTTTTGAGGTAGAGAGATGCTGCATAATTTTTCTCAAGGCCAAGCAAAGTCAGCACTTCATCCTGCTGCCCTAATTTGAGCAGCTCTTCACGCTCCTTATTCAAAAAGCGCTGAATCATTCCGGTTAATATCTCTTTGATTATCAAATTTTTACCAGCATCAAGATCCTGAAGTCCGCTTTCTTCCTTCAATTGCCTTTCCACTAATCCGGTTAATTCCGTAGATTTTAACTTGTAACAGGCCAGGTCAAGGTTAAGGACTCCTTTATCCTGACGGTAATCCAAAACAGGCCTATAAAAATCTTCCAGTATTTTATGCACCACATTGCCCTGAGTATCGTATCCAGCAACCTCCTCTACCTCTTCCGCTTCCTGCAGCTTAAGAATCCTCTTGCGATAAAATTCAGTTCCATCGTTCACATAATCAATGAGCGCACTGGGTGATATTCCTTTCATGGCCACATTCTTCATATCCCGTAGTACAGAAGCGGATTTTGTAACCGACTCGCTTTCCGCTGGCTTTATTTCAGAATGCCAGCTCTGTTCAGATATAGATACTTTTTCATTCCTTTCCTTCAATTCAAATTGTAGTTGCCTGATAAACCGGCTTGGCTCACCAGTATGTAAGCCTCGTGCAGCATTGTTGTATATTAAGGTGATATCCTCTGCTCTCTGGAGAAGCCTATAAAAATGATAGGCGAATACGGCATCCTTATCCAGGTAGGTAGGTAAGCCGAATTCTCTTCTTACCTCAAACGGTATTAGAGAATTCTCTGACCTTCCTTTAGGCAGTACATCCTCATTGAGTGAGCTTATTACTACTTTCTTAAAATCGAGGGTGCGGGTTTCCAGCATGCCCATTACCTGCAAGCCCTGAAGCGGGTCCCCCATAATATCCACGGTTTCTGCGGCCAGCAAATCCCGAAAAAACCGCAGGGCAGTTTGCCAATCTTGAACAAATGGGTATTCCTTCATTAACTCGGCCAAGCGATTGAACACCTTAAAAAAACCGTACAAAGATTGAGGTAAATTTAATTTAGTGTCGGCACGGTGAAATAAGTCTTCCGCGAGCTCCGCCAACAAACACCAGCTTTGTGAAATACTGGAATTTGAAACCTTTCCGAAGAAATCTAGTACCGATTGGCCCAGCATTTCCGGGTACCATTCTTCCAATTGTTCTGCGGACAAATAGATATAGTTTCGCTGCACTATCGTATCCTGTAGCTGGGATAAATTTGCGGACTGATTCATCCATAAATGAGACAGGCTATGACTGAGCAGGTCATTCCATTTCTGGTGGTGAAAGGCTGGGTTTCCATTGGCATCCACGCGCCGGCTTTGTTCTTGATCCCTAAACATCCCTAAGAGAAGTTCAAAAAAACCGGCCAAGCTGCTTTCCTTTAAGGGAAGCCCCATGGTGATATTTAAACTTTCCGTATGATCGGATAGATTATTCAAAAAGGCCGGAAGTAAGCGTTCATCCGCCATTACCATGGCTATTTGCTTTTGGTCTGCCGGGGAATTCTCAGAAATTATTTTGTTCGCCACTAAGGCCTGCTCATGATCACCGTTGGCAGATATTATCCTGATCTTCTTACCGCCACTGGACAGGTCATCCGTAATCCAATGAAATTGATCCTTGTCAAGCAAAGCCTTAACCAGCAGACTTTTCCTTAAAAAAAGCCCCGCTTCCTGGTTTTTATCACTGAAATAATAATGATCCACATCCCAATAAAAAGTAGCGAGACCCTCCCGATAGAGCCGAAGCATAATTTGTTCTTCTGCTTTGTTCAAAGCATTAAATCCAACAAAATAAATCTTGCTCTTTCTGGCGATTATATTCTCAAGCAAATTCTCAAGCTTATCTACAGACTCTCTATACGCCAATCCCTGGTATACCCGCCTTTCCCTCTTTAGCTGGTTGGTAAACTCCCGGTAAATACCTGGTAAGCTCTCCCACATTTTGAGATAGGACTTTAGCATGTCTGACATCTCTCCAGCCTGTAAATCCCACCTCTTAATACGCTCTATATCAGATAGGTAGTCAAATAATTGTTGTTCGTCAACCAGATATCGGTCCAGCTCGTTATAATCAGCCAGCAGCATCATTCCCCAATGAATGAACTCCGCGAAACTATCTCTGGGTTCAGGCACCAACTTCACATAGGATTGATAAAGCTTAAAAATTAAAGTCGCCTGATCTGCCAACTCCATATTCAGGCTTTCAAGAACAAAATCTTCACTCGTAATGATACGAGGGCTCCAAACCGGCCGATCAACCAACTTCCCAAACTCTTCCTTTAAAAAAACTGCTGCCCTTCTGCTGGGTAGCACTATTTCAATATTGCGCAAGTCAGGATGATGCGTGAGAATTTCGCGAGCAACTTTTTCTAAAAAATCCGGCATATTTCGTGAAGTTACGGCAAAGCGTATTATGACATTATTCCCCAGGCTTAAAGATTCTCATCGCTTTATTCGCCCGGTATCACCCCTCATGAATCAATTGCGGTAGAATAGCTCTTCGTCGATGTACTCCCATACCTTGTCAGGTAACATAAAGCTCACATTTTTTCCTTGCTTCAGAGCCTTCCGGATACTGGTAGAGGCAATTTCCATTACTGGAGCGCCGGTAACATGCACCTTCGGATGATCTTTTAGGGCACCCCCAGAATTGTTTATTCTTGGATAAACATAGATTTCATAATTCTCAAGGATCCATTCATAGTTTTTCCATTTGTGAAAGGTGTTGAGATTATCCGCGCCCATAATCAACGCAAAATCTCTGTTGGGATACTTCTCCGAGGCATGGGCCAGTGTTGTGGCCGTATAAGATGGTTGCGGAAGATCAAACTCAATTTTACTGGCATACATTTGATACTGGTCTTCCAAGGCGAGTTGCACCAGAAAATACCGCTTCTCATCATTGAGCAGGCTGCTTTTCTTTTTATGTGGATTATGTGGCGTAACTACAAACCAAATCTCATCCAACTCAGTGTATTCCAGCATATGCTGAGCAATGATACAATGGCCTATGTGTATGGGATTAAAGGTGCCAAAATAAAGTCCTGTTTTCTTGTTTGCCATCTTAATTAAGAAAAGCTTTAATATATGCAGCAGCTTCCCGCTTAGCTTCCTCAAGGTCCTTATTCACCAGTATTTTATCGAATTCACTGGCGCGAAGAATTTCCAGGCTGGCTTTCTCCAAGCGCTGGCTAATTTTATCTTCACTCTCGGTCCCTCTGCGTCTTAATCTTCGTTCTAATTCTTTTAGGTCAGGTGGCATTACAAAAACGGCTAAAGCTCTATCGCCAAAGATCGACTTCAGTCTCAAACCTCCCACCACATCCATATCAAATATCACATGTTTTCCCTGTTCCCAAAGCCTATCAACCTCGCTCTTAAGCGTTCCGTATAAGGCACCTCTATATACCTCCTCCCACTCTAGAAATTCCTGTTTACCTATCTTATCCCTGAATTCTTCGTCGCTAATAAAGTAGTAATCTATGCCGTTCTTTTCATTCCCCCTGGGTTGTCGACTAGTAGCCGATATACTAAAAGCAAGTTCAGGATGTGTGTCCAGTAGATGCCTTACGATAGTGGTTTTGCCCGAACCACTGGGAGCTGAAAAAATCAACAATCGTCCTTTTTCGAAACTCATAAATCAAAGAATATTAAGCACCTGTTCTTTGATTTTCTCCAGTTCATCTTTCATTTCTACCACCAGTTTCTGGATTTCAGCATAGTTGGCTTTGGAACCAAGCGTATTAATTTCTCTTCCCATTTCCTGGGCTATGAAGCCCAGTTTTTTGCCCGCCTGTCCACCTTCCAAAAGTAGTTCTCGAAAGTATCCTAAATGCGCTTTCAACCTTACCTTTTCCTCGGTAACATCCAACTTTTCAAGATAATATATCAGCTCCTGTTCAAATCTGTTCTCATCAATCTTTTCCTTCAACTCATCAAGACTTCTTTGAAGCTTTTCTTTAATTCTGCGGGTACGCTCCTCCTCCAAAGGCTCTATCTCAAGCATTTTGCTTTCAATACAACTCAGCCGCGAAAGCAAATCTTCCCGCAATTTTAAACCTTCATTGATTCTAAAGTCATTGAGTTTATCAAGCGCTATTGAAATTACATCGCTTATGGACTGCCATTCTTCCTCTTCAATTTCATCCTGAGCCGCTACCGTAACATCAGGTAATCGCATTACGGCGGCCATTACATCACCTTCCATCTCTGTTTCCTGCATGAGACCTTTCAACTGACTGATGTACTCTTTCACCAAAGGAACATTCACCTTCGGAGCCATCTCTGCACCGGTAATCTCACTGTATAGGTTGAAATCTATTTTGCCTCTGCTACAACTCCGGGCTACCATATTTCTTATCTCAGACTCCTTCTCCCTGAAGAGCTGCGGCATTCTGAGATTCATATCCAGCTGCTTGCTGTTGAGGCTCTTGATCTCTACACTAATTTTTTTACCGGGTAGCTGGCTCACTGCTTTGCCAAAACCGGTCATGGATTTTATTGCTGCCATAGGCAGGCAAAAGTAAGCTAAGCGGCCTTATTTATCACGGGAAATCCTTCGACTAAAAAAGGAAACTAAATAGACCCCTGAAAAGATCAAGGCCGCTGCGATTATCAAGGTAATGGTTAAGTGATCCTTTCCCAGGGCTATAGCCACTAACGCGGCTATTAGGGGCTGTAAATAGATATAGAAACTTACTGTGGTGCTGCTAAGAGTTTTGAGGGCATAGACATTGAGTAAATATGCCAGGTAAGTGGTCCCCAAAATCACAAAACCTATCCGGATCAAAATCTCAACTGGTAGGTCAATCCATGCAATTTCATTCATCTGTTGGAATCCAAATGGCAATACCACCACCAGGCCATAGCTAAACACCCAGCGAATGACCGTAATAGGTCGATATTTAAGCATTAAGGGCTTCACGAGAATCAAGTAGAAGGCATATGAGCAGGCGTTGATGAAGACCAACAAATTACCAATACTCTTCTCTGAAGAAAAAATATCGACCTGGGTACCACCCCGCGTAATGAGCATAATAGCCCCAGCTATTCCCAGGGCAATACCAATGATTCTTGCCAGCCTTAGTTGCTCCTTTAGAATTAACGCAGACAGTACCAACACCAAAATCGGATTTACGGTCATCATAACCGCGGCATTGATCGGTGTCGTAATGTTAAGGCCTTCAAAAAAACAGAGTTGATTTACCGCCACCCCAAACAAGCCGCAAGCAAATAAACGCAGATGATCTCGAAATTTCGTTCGCTCAATAGGCCAGATCCAGGATGTTAGCCAGAAAAGAATCACCCCTCCCAGAGCCCGAAGCAATATAAATCCACGAGGGCCAAGGTAATCAGGCATAACATCCTTGGCAATGGTATAATTGAGGCCGTAAATCAGCGCAACAATAAACAATGCCAGGTGAGCACGCAGTCTAATCTTATCCAAATAAGTACCGTTTATTCAGCAAATGTATGATATAGAGGCTGGTGCATACAGGAAGGCCTGGCTCAAGCATTTTTCCTGATGTGAGATACTTGGAAACTTAGATTATTATCTTCGCGAACCAAAGAAAAAAGCCCTAATATGTCATCATCAAAATTAAAATTTAATAGCCTTACTATTCACGGTGGACAAAAGCATGAGCCGTCGACCGGAGCAGTAATGCCGCCAATATTTCAAACATCCACCTATGCTCAGTCCGCCCCGGGTGAGCACAAGGGCTATGAATATTCACGCTCTCAAAACCCTACCCGCGAAGCGCTTGAAAAAAGTATTGCGTCCTTAGAGGGTGCAGCACATGGAATGGCATTTGGCAGTGGTTTAGCCGCAATTGACGCGGTGATTAAAATGCTTAATCCTGGAGATGAAGTAATATCAACCAATGACCTTTATGGGGGATCATATCGAATTTTCAGACAGGTATTTGAAAAGTATGGCATTGTCTTTCACTTTACAGATATGTCTGAAGTTGAAAATGTAACGGCCCTGGTCACAGACAAAACCAAATTGCTTTGGGTGGAAACTCCCACCAATCCTATGATGAATGTAATTGACATTGCAGCCGTAAGTGCCATTGCGAAGAGGGCGGGAGCTTTATTGGTGGTGGACAATACTTTTGCCACACCATATCTTCAAAGGCCGATTGAGCTGGGTGCCGATATTGTGATGCACAGTGCCACTAAATACCTTGGCGGTCATTCTGATGTAGTCCTCGGATTATTAGCTGTTAAGGATGAAGCAGAAGCCGAAAAACTGTATTTTATTCAAAATGCCTCCGGAGCTATTGCTGGCCCTATGGACTCATTTTTGGTATTACGTGGTATTAAGACGCTACATGTGCGCATGCAAAGACATTGCGAAAATGGGAAGGCCGTAGCCGAGTTTCTCCACAATCATTCCAAAGTGGATCAGGTTTATTGGCCTGGATTCAAAAATCATACGAATTATGAGGTGGCCGCACGCCAGATGAAAGATTTTGGAGGCATGATCTCCTTTACCATAAAGGGAGGCTCCCTTTACGAAACCAGGAAATTTGTGTCCTCCCTGAGAGTTTTCACTCTGGCTGAATCTCTCGGGGGAGTAGAGTCACTGGCCGGTCATCCTGCCAGCATGACTCACGCCAGTATACCATTGGAGGAACGATTGAAAACCGGTGTGGTGGATAGTCTGGTTAGATTAAGTGTTGGCATTGAAGATTCAGATGATCTGCTTTCTGACCTCGAGCAGGCTTTTGCTCAAATATAAGCATGGAGGGATTTCAGTTTTTCATCACGGGAACCAGCTCTGGCATTGGCAAAGCGCTTGCGAAGGAATGTCTGAAACGCGGCAGCAAAGTAGTTGGGATTAGCAGACGACATGTTCTTGATCATCCGAACTATATCCACCTCAATTATGACCTGTCCGATTCCAGGAGCTATCACCTTATAAATTTTGATCGCAACCGTGAAGCCACTGAGGTTGTGTTGGTGAACAATGCTGGCTGGTTGGGAGATATGAAACCTCTGGGCAAAATTGATCCGAACAATCTGGAGCGCGCCTATCAAATTAACCTCATTGCGCCTACTATTCTGAGCAAGTTGTTTATTGAACAAACTGAATCATCAAATTCCAGGCGCAGTATTATCAACCTCTCTACCGGTGCGGCACACAATCCTGTTGCAAGCTGGAGCACGTATTGTGCGAGCAAGGCTGGTTTGGAAATGCTGGCCAAGGTGATTGCGCTGGATCACCCCGATGTAAGGTGTCTTTCTGTGTCTCCCGGAGTTGTGGACACCGAAATGCAAGGTGAGATTAGACAGATGGAGGAAACCCACTTTCCTGAAGTAGAACGATTCAGATCATATAAGGCAAATGAGGAACTTACCAGTCCTGAAGAGGTTGCATTGAAATTGGTGGATATGCTTTTAAATCCGGAAAAAGCACCCGATATTGTATCCTCCCTCAGAAATTATACGATATGAAGGTCATCAAAAAAATGGGTGTTCTTGGCATAGTCTTCATCGCTATGGTCAGCTTTTCATGTAAGAAGGATGTGGTGCTGGCCTCACTTGAGGATCAGCCCTACGAGCAGCGCCTCGAGGGCATCTGGGAGCTCACTTCTGTAGAATACGAATCAGAAATCCCGAATCCTCAAAATCCCTTACAAACTATTGAAATAGATGGCAGCGGCGAAGATGTAGAGGGAATCTTTGTGTTAGGTCATGATCCCAATCAACTGGACTTCAGCTATGAATTCTTAGCCAACATACAATTGGTAGATTCTGTTCCTCCAATTCCAATCCCTGTTGAGAGAGACGGTTCGGGAACCTGGTCTGCCACCTCGGATGAATCTCGTATTATTATTACGGAAGACGATCAGACCACCTACACCTTTATTGTGAAAGTAAATGAGCTCAATAAACAGGTGTACCAGACCACAATTGAAGAAACCATTCTGGGCGTATTTACTATCGAAGTGGACGTTGAACTTACGTTTGTGCGATAATTCTCTTTGTCCGCATTAAACCTTGCGGTTTATTCATAGTCTATCTTTAAAACGATAACTATGAAAAAGCTAATTTTTACGAGTATCATGGCTCTTACAAGCATGATGATGATGGCCCAACCCGGCCCACCCGAGAAAGATCCCGTTTACATGGCAGAAAAGATGACGGACAGAATGACTGAGTCATTAGAGTTGTCTGATGAACAGGCTCAGGAGGTTTATCAAATCAACTTAGAGTTCACCCAGCAGATGAAAGCAGGAGAGGCCTCCAGGAAAGCGCTGCATCAAGGCCATAAAGAAAAACTGTCGGAAGTACTGACAGAAGCTCAAATGAAGAAGCTGGAAGCTCATGCCGCCAAAAGAAGAAAAGCGCACAAGCATAAAGCACATGAGCGCGATGCTGAACGCGAAGAAATGCGAGTAGAGTAGATAGGCAATCCAAGATGTACCGAAGGGGCACCCAATTCGTTGGAGCCCTTTTTTTTGGTTCAATCATCAAATTCTATGCTCTTGGAGCGTAATTCTCTCTTCTATTGATAAATTTGGCCGCAAAGAAGATATATCCATGCAGGAAAAATTTAGGTTACTGGAAGAGAAAAAGGCCCAGGCGAAACTGGGTGGAGGTGAAAAGCGTATTGAGTCTCAACACAGTAAGGGAAAGCTCACCGCAAGGGAGCGAATTCATTTTCTAATGGATGAAGGGAGCTTTGAAGAAATTGGGATGCTGGTAACGCACAGGAGCACTCAATTTGGTTTAGACAAACAAGTAATTCTTGGCGATGGCGTGGTCACCGGCTATGGAAAGATCAATGGCCGACTCACCTATGTTTTTGCGCAGGACTTTACGGTTTTAGGTGGTTCGTTAGCTGAAGCACATGCGGAGAAGATCGTCAAACTGATGGATATGGCCATGAAAAATGGTGCCCCTGTCATTGGTCTCAATGATTCGGGTGGTGCCAGAATTCAGGAGGGTGTGGTGTCTTTGGGAGGATACGCTGACATTTTTTATCGCAACACATTGGCCAGTGGCGTGGTTCCTCAGCTTTCGGCTATTATGGGGCCATGTGCCGGAGGTGCCGTTTACTCCCCGGCGCTCACGGATTTTATTATGATGGTAGAGCAATCTTCTTATATGTTTGTGACCGGCCCGAATGTGGTTAAGACCGTTACTCATGAAGAAGTGACCTCTGAAGAGTTGGGTGGTGCCACCACTCATGCCTCAAAATCGGGGGTAACCCACTTCACCTATGAAAATGAAGTGGCTTGTATCAACGGGCTAAAAACATTGCTTTCATACCTCCCTCAAAATTGTGAAGAAGAGCCGCCCAGGCTGGAGTATATGGGTGGAGATGAAAGTCGTCCTGCCTTAAACGACCTGGTTCCAGACCTTGCGAATTCTCCTTATGATATCAGGGAGGTCATAGGGGCTACCGTAGATGATGATTCATTTTATGAAGTGCATAAAGATTTTGCACAAAATATTGTAGTAGGATTTGCTCGATTAGGAGGAAGGAGCATAGGCGTTGTGGCGAATCAACCTGCCTACCTGGCCGGTGTACTCGACATTGATTCTTCAACTAAAGGTGCAAGGTTTGTGAGATTTTGTGATGCTTTCAATATTCCGTTGCTCGTGTTTGAAGATGTTCCAGGGTTCTTGCCTGGTACGGATCAGGAGTGGAACGCCATCATAACCAATGGAGCAAAGCTGCTTTATGCCTTTAGTGAAGCAACCGTGCCAAGAGTTACCGTAATTACGCGCAAAGCCTATGGAGGTGCGTATGATGTGATGAATTCCAAACATATCGGAGCAGACATGAACTTTGCCTGGCCTTCGGCCGAAATTGCCGTAATGGGAGCCAAAGGTGCGGCAGAAATAATTTTCAAACACGAGATTAAATCTGCCGACGACCCAGAAGCAAAGCTTGCAGAAAAAGAGGCCGAATACGCTGAGATATTTGCAAATCCCTATCGGGCAGCAGCCAGAGGATATATCGATGAAGTCATCATACCAGAAAACACTCGTAGCAAATTATTGAGTGCATTTGAAATGTTAGAGAATAAAGCAGATGTGCTGCCTAAAAAGAAACATGGCAATATTCCCTTGTAGCTTATCGGTATTAAAATATCACTCATCGGATATTCTTAATCAATTAAAAGCCTGATGTTTATCTTGCCGAAATTATGAGAATTTATAGTGCCAAGCCCTCCGTATCAGCCATCGTATTTTACTTTTTATTGCTCATAGTATGGATCATTGCTCTACTAAGTCAGGGTAAAGATTTTTGGTACGCTGGGTTGGCTCCCTGGTACGGATTAGGTCTAATTTTCTTAATCAGCGGCACCCGTTATCGAATAGATGGTCGTCAGTTGGTGGTTAAAAATCCTTTTGAAAGAAAGGCCATACCCCTAAATTCGATCAGTGGGAGTGAGGAGATTAAGAATCCGCTCTGGAAACGAATACTCACAGGAATTCCGGAGTATTCGCTTCGTGTCTCTCACAATCAGCAACACACCATGCTTCACAGCGATAAGCATGAAGCCTTGATTTCCATGCAAGATTCCTTCTTACAATCTCATGCATAATATATCTCCTGCCTGATTTGCAGGAAATGCCGTAGTTTTATCTGAAAGCAATCTGACCTGTTCAATGCGTTATTTTTTCCTAAGCCTTGTAGTGTGCATGGGGTCTTTACATGCCCAGCTAATAGATCAACAAGTTGAAGAAGAAACCATGCTAATCGACGGTATTAGCACTTCCGTTCAAAAAGCCCGCGTAGTTGGTGAGCTGGATGAATTTCGTGATTTATGGCGAAAGTTCCTCAAGGAGGAGTTTGATCTTAAGTCATCCCGTAAAGGCGACATAATTGTTGCTGAAAAGGCCGTTATCAACAGGATAACTGATAGAAGAGGTGATTTAATATTGTTTCTATACCCCTTGGAGAAAGAGGTTAATTTTAACGTGGCCTTTAAACTGGGATATGATGTTTATCTCAATTCCGAAGAGTTTCCTGAAGAAGCAGAAAACCTCAAAGATTTTACGGTTTACTTCATCAACTACTACTATTATTACTACCTGGAAGACTATATAAAGAAGCAAGAGCGCAACCTTAGCGATTTAAAGCGCGAGTTAAAATCAGCCAGCAAATCCATTGCCAAGTCAGATAAAAACGTCTCAAAACTTGAGAAAAACATTGGTAAGAATGAAAAGAAAAAGGAAAGGCTTACGGCAGAATTTGAAACAGCACCAGAAGGTGAGAAGGAGAATATTCGTAGTGAATTAAGTGAAATTAAGATGGACAATATGGAGCTAAGAGAAGATATTTCCGAGGCCAAGGCTCCGGTAGGAAAGTATCAGGAACTGGTACGTACCCTTGAGCCAAAAATTGTGAAGCTGGAAGAACAACTGAATCGCAATCGCTTAATGTTCATTGAAGCTCGGGACCGGATTAAACGATAGTCAAATCACCACACAAATTAACCTATGTCTGAATTACTCATTTCAAACCTGTCTAAAACATACCCTAACGGCGTTAAAGCCCTGGACGATGTTAGTTTGACGATATCCAATGGGATGTTTGGCTTACTGGGTCCCAATGGGGCGGGTAAATCCAGTTTGATGCGCACACTGGCCGCCCTGCAGGAACCTGATTCCGGCTCGGCCAAGCTCGATGAAATAGACATCCTCAAAGATCCGGTAGCGCTTCGCAAGGTATTGGGATATCTCCCGCAGGAATTTGGGGTGTACCCTCGGATCACCGCTAAGCAGCTTCTGGACCATATAGCGGTGCTCAAAGGTATAGCCAATAAGAAAGAACGCCAGGAGTTGGTGGATTACCTGCTTCAAAAAGTGAATCTGTACAAGGAGAGGAACAAATCCGTAAAAGGTTTTTCTGGAGGGATGAAGCAAAGAGTAGGAATAGCTCAGGCCTTAATTGGGAATCCACGCTTGATCATCGTTGATGAACCTACCGCCGGCCTTGACCCCGGAGAACGAAACCGTTTTCACAATCTTTTGGCAGAAGTGGGTCAGGAAGTAGTGGTTATACTTTCAACCCATATTGTGGACGACGTTCGTGAACTCTGCACTGATATGGCAATAATGAATCTTGGGAAGATTGTTTATAAAGGTGCTCCCGAAGATGCGGTAGATCAAATAAGAAGTATGGTGTATGAGAAGGTAGTAAGCAGGGAAGAACTGGCCGCGCATCAACTTGAGTATGAAATCATATCGGAAAAGCTTGTAGCTGGAAAACCTATTATTCATATTTGGTCAGAATCCAATCCTGGAAACGGTTTTAAACCGGTAGATCCTAATTTGGAAGATGTATTCTTCAGTATGATCCGTGAGGCCAACTTTTCTACCAATCCTGTAAGCTAAGCCATATGTTCAAGGTATTTCTTCTTAGAGAGTTGCGAGGAGCTCTGCGTAGTCCCATGGTTTACATATTTATCTTCATCTACGCACTGCTGGTTTTTGGTGCTGTTTCCAGCGACAATGTAATCATTGGAGGGACAGTAGGTAACATCAAGAAAAATGCGCCATTTGTGCTGTCAACCTTTGTGTCTGTACTCAGCATTTTTGGCTTGTTGTTCGCAGCGGCATTCTTTAACAATGCTGCTTTGCGCGATTTTCAGAATCAGTTTCATGAAATACTTTTTAGCACCCCCCTTAAAAAAAGCAGTTTTTTCTTTGGTCGTTTTCTGGGAGCTCTCATTTTAGCTACACTCCCCTTTTTGGGTATTTACCTGGGAGCCTGGCTGGGGGCAATCATTGCGCCCGCGGTTGGTTGGCTCGACCCTGATAGAATTGGACCTTTTTATCCAGCAACCATAATTAACACCTTCCTGCTCTTTGTAATTCCCAATATGTTACTGGGAGGTAGTATTATATTCTGGTTGGCCCACCGATTTAAAAATACCATAGTCTCCTTCGTGGGTGCCCTTCTGGTTATTGTGGCCTATATCATCTCTGGTACGCTCTTAAGTGATGTAGAAAATCAAATACTAGCCGCCCTAACAGACCCATTTGGAATCAGAACATACGCCGTATTTACCCGCTATTTTACTCCGCTGGAAAAGAATACTCTTAGTCCTGTATTTGAAGGTTTGTTGCTACAAAACCGGATGATTTGGATAGGAGTAAGCTTGCTTATCACAACTTTGTCGTTCTACAGTTTCAGTACCAAAGAGCGTAAATCCGGTGTTAGAAGAAAATCAAGAAAAGTCGAAGATCTTATGGTACCGATTACGGTACAACCTTCGGTGCGGGCGTTTTTTGGATCAGCTACCGGCCGGAAGCAGTTCTTCAGCTTTTATCGCACCGCAAATAGAAGTATTATCCGCAGCACCGTGTTTCAAATTCTCTTTCTCTTTTGCGCCATAATTCTGATTTCCAATATGATAGGAGGTTTTGAATATTTCGGCTTACAATCATATCCCGTGACCTATAAAATGACAGGAATGGTTGCTGGTAATGCGGGTATTTTTGTGATGATCATTTTGGTATTCTTCAGTGGGGAGTTGGTTTGGCGCGACCGTATGTTTCACATTCACGAAGTAATCAATGCCACACCCCATAGTTCATTGTCAGGGCTATTTGCCAAAACCCTTAGCCTGGTAAGTATTGCAATGCTCCTCCACGCTTTTTTCTATGTAATCTCAATCTTTTACCAGCTCATAATGGGATACACCAATTTGGAATTGGAAGTATACCTGGGTTCTCTCCTAATAGACTCACTCCCTTCCTACACCCTTTATGCCATGGTGTTTGTTTTTATTCAAACTGTAGTTCGAAATCGCTATGTTGGATACTTCATCTCAGTCTTATTCCTATTCATTTTGGATATCATTTGGGTGGCCTTTGATATTGAATCCAACATGCTGCAATTTGGTGGCGGCCCCTCACTATTTTATTCTGATATGAATGGCTTTGGAAGCGGACTCACAGGGCATTTATGGTTTGTGCTATACTGGTCATTATTTGGATTAATCCTGCTTTTAATCGGGGGATTGTTCATTACCAGAAACAGCGTGAGCAATATGCGTGAACGATGGAAAGGTGCGAGAAAAAACCTTCGGCCGCGCTATATTATACTATTGACTTCTATGCTTATAGCCTGGTTGGCAACGGCTAGCTTTGTGTACTATAATACCCAAGTACTAAACAGCTACGTTACCAGCGACGAATATGAAAGTCTCAGCGCCGATTACGAAAAGCTCTATAAAAAGTATGAGGCTCGACCATTGCCAAAGATTAGTGCCATCAAATACTTTATTGATCTGTATCCCAAAGAGCGTGATGTGTTTACCAGGGCAGAAATAGAGTTTCACAATCAATCAGGAAAACAAATTGACAGCTTGTTCTTCACGGTTGATACCGATTACGATATTAAAATTGACCTCCCCGGAACGGAGCTGTTAATGTTTGATGAGAGGCATGGTTTTCAAATTTACTCCGTTGAACCACCGCTCAAATCAGGTCAGAAGCTCATTGGTGAAATACATACAAAATACATTACCAAAGGATTTGAGAACTCCGCTGGCTCTAGAAGAATAAACCAAAACGGCACCTTTCTAAACAATGGCGAATTACTTCCCACTTTGGGTTATCAGGAAGGCCTGGAGTTACTGGACAAGAACGACCGCAAAAAATATGATCTAAAGCCTAAAAAACGCATTCCTGACTTAGAAGAAAACTGTTCAGATTTGTGTATGATCAATTATCTGTCTGATGGGAGGTCAGACTGGGTTGATGTAGAAACCACTATATCCACTTCCGGAGATCAGATTGCCATAGCACCGGGTTCTTTGGTTGACCGCTGGGAGAAAGACGGGAGGAATGTGTTCAAATACCATGTAGATCATCCATCTCAAAATTTCTATATGTTCATGTCGGCTGACTATGAAATTGCCAGCAGAAAATGGAATGGTATTGACCTGGAAGTTTATTACGATAAAAAGCATCCCTATAATATTGAAATGATGCTGGATGCCATTCAGAAATCTTTGGAATATTATACCGAGAACTTTGGTCCATATTATCACAAACAAGCCCGAATAATTGAATTTCCACGTTATTCAACTTTTGCTCAGGCCTTTCCGGGTACCATGCCATATTCCGAATCATTCGGTTTTATTACCAACCTTGAGGATACTTCAGAGAACAATGTGGTGGACGCGGTGATAGCACATGAAATGGCTCATCAGTATTGGGCACACCAGGAGATTCCAGCCAAAATGCAAGGAGGTACAATGCTTACAGAAAGCTTTTCAGAATATTCGTCTCTTATGGTAATGAAGCAAGAAAAGAATGATATAGAGATGAAAGATTTTCTGAAGTATGATTTTGATAGATACTTAAGAGGCCGCAGCTCTGAATCCATTAAAGAACTCCCCTTGTACCAGGTCGAAAATCAAGGATATATACATTATGGAAAAGGATCTCTGATACTCTATGCCTTGCAGGACTATATTGGTGAGGATAGTGTTAATGCCGCTTTGCGAAGTTTTCTGGGAGAGTTCAGATACAAAAACCCACCTTACCCCAATTCGTATGACTTTTTAAAGCATCTGAAACCCAGGGTCCCGGATAGTTTACATTATCTTATTAATGACTGGTTTAAGGAAATTACGCTTTATGATCTGCGTGTAACAGACGCTGAGGGAGAAGAACTGGATGATGGCTGCTATGAAGTAACTCTCATGTTGAATGTGGCAAAAATAAAAGCCGATACGATTGGCAATGAAACCAGAGTCAATCCTGACGATTGGATAGATGTGGGTCTGTTTGCCGATAAGGATGAAAAAGAATTATTAGTAGTTCAGCGGGTAAAGATGAATCAAGAAAGTATTGAATTAAAACTATACACAGACAAGAAGCCAACCAAGGCGGCTATTGACCCCAGAAGGATGTTAATCGAACGGGTGATAGATGATAATGTAAAGCGCATAAATTTCAACTAGAAAAAGGGTGCTTAGCATTTGGTTCATCAAAATCCAAGCTATTGGATAAATCCACTTTTGCTCACTTCCAAATTTGGAAAAGTTCCCTCCGCAAGACTATTCATTCTGTCATAGAAGTGCCAGGTTCAACGTGGTTGTACGCCTACCCAAAAAAATGAGATAATGGCATTGTCCTTGTGCAGAAGTTTATAATGATTAAATTTGACCAACCTTAAACCTAACCTCAACCTTCATCTCAATGTCCTTTCTCTTAACCAATTTCTTTAAAAATCCGTCCTGGCTTAAAACTTACAATCTTCAAGTTGATAAATTTGAGGATTTCTCTCAAGATTATATTGACCAGGTTAAATTCAACCTTCAAAAGGCGGTAAGCGACGAACCGATAGTAAGTGTAATCATTACCACCTATAACGAAGAAGCAAATGTAGTTCGATGTCTTGATAGTATTTCCAGAAACAAGAGTTCCTATCCATTTGAATTGGTAATAATTGAAAACAACTCCACTGATCAAACCAGAGCTGCTCTGGATGCTCTTGGTGTGAGATATGTAAACCAGCCTATTCAGGGTTCGGGCCCTGCCAGACAAATGGGTCTTGAAAAAGCTAAAGGAAAATACATTGTCTTAGGTGATTCCGACTGTATCTACCCGAAAAAATGGATTCAAGGGATGGTTAATTTACTTTCTACGAAGGGCACGTCTGTAGTTTATGGACGTTACAGTTTTTATAGCCAAGCTGATTCTCAGCCGCGCTGGAAGTTAGGATTATACGAGCTCTTGAGGGATGTCAGTATGGAATTAAGACATGTTAAACGACCATTTCTAAACTCCTATGGAATAAGCATGGCGATTTATAAGGATCAGGCCTTAGAAGTAGGTATTAGAGGTGATTCTACAAGAGGTCACGATGGAAGGTTATGTTTTGACCTTATGTCATTTGGGAAGGTACGTCGACTCAGAAAGTATAATGCCGCGGCCTGGACTAGCACCCGAACCCTGGCCAATGAAGGGAGCTTTGTGCAAGTATTTTGGCGAAGAGTCTTGCTTCACCTATCTCGGTTTGATCAATACTTTAAGCGCATGCCAGATCACGATACCAAGACATCGGTAAACAGTGATGACAGTATCGAGGCCAGCATTAAGCGTATTAAGAAAAAAACACGCCTCACTTCGAACTCAGCGGTATAACTGAAGCTGATTTGGCAATAGTTATTTTCCAATCACGTTAAAGGGAGGTTATTCTTAACTTTAATCAAAACTTGTTGTGATATGAAACGAATAAGCTTTATTCTACTTCTTGCTCTGGGGTTAACCTCCATGACCCTAAATAATTCTTCGTTTTCACTTGGGGATAAGGCTCCTCTATCTGACCTAAAGATGACGGATGTTGCCAGTGATAATGATTTGAGCTTAGAGGATATGATGGAAGCTAATGGCTTATTGGTCATCTTCAGTTGCAATACATGCCCTTTTGTTCTGGCCTGGGAGGATCAATTTCCAAAGCTTGGTAAATTGAGTAAGGGTAAAAAGCTTGGAATGGTACTGGTGAACAGTAATCAGGCAAAGCGAGAGGGCGAAGATTCTATGGCGGCCATGAAGGAGCATTATAAAAAAGCCGGCTACAATACCCCTTATGTTATTGATGAAGACAGCAAACTGGCAGATGCATTTGGAGCTAAAACTACCCCACATGTATACCTGTTCAACAGCAAAATGGAATTGGTATACCGAGGATCCATCAATGACAAGTTCGAGGATCGCGATAAAACAGCGAAACAGTTTTACCTGGAAGACGCCATTAATTCTATGATTGCAAATGAGCCTATAGAGCCTGCTGAAACCAGGGAAATAGGTTGCTCCATAAAAAGGATCAAACGCTGATTAGAGCGTGGCAATTAAGCGGGCAAACAACTCGCTTAATTCGGCATCGGCGCCTTCTGCTACCCTAATTATATCTTTAATATCTACCGGCTTAAGATTATCCGGATCACACTCATCGGTAATTACCGAAACGGCCAGTAAGGGGAGTTGCATATGTCTGGCAACGATCACCTCCGGCACAGTGCTCATACCAACCATGTCCGCCCCTATTAGTCTAAGAAATCGATACTCCGCACGCGTTTCCAGGTTTGGCCCATTCACGGCCGCATACACTCCCTCTTTCAATTTGCCTTCATGATCCAACTCCTTGAGTTTTCTGGTGAGCGCTTGATCATATGGCATGCTCATATCAGGAAAACGCGGCCCCAGAGCCTCTTCATTTGGACCGGTTAACGGGTTCTTGGTTTGAAGGTTAATATGGTCATTGATGATAATCAAGTCACCCTTATAGAAGTTTGGATTGATGCCGCCGGCGGCATTGGAAACCAGTAGTTTGCTAATTCCCATGTTCTTAAATACTCTGATTGGAAAAGTTATTTCCTTCATCGAGTATCCCTCATAGAAATGATATCGCCCCTGCATGGCAATCACCCTTTTACCTCCACAAGTACCCATAATCAGATGTCCGGCATGATACTCCATGGTAGCCACAGGAAAATGAGGGATCTTGGAGTACGGAATTTGTACTTCCACCTCCATCTGATCAATAAATTTTTTCAAACCCGTTCCGAGGACAATGCCAATCTCCGGGTTTTCAAAACCTTTGTTCTTTAGATAGGCTGTCGCCTCAGAAATTTCGTGCAACATATCAGCTTAACTTAACTCATCCGTAAATTCCGTGCTACATTTTAGCCTTGCCCATAAAAAAAGCACTGGGACACTCCCTATTATCCCGAGCCATTATGGCAAAACCTCGCTTAAGAATCTATCAAAAAATTCCTCTAAATTCTTTCTATTTAAGGGTTTAGCCAGATAGTCGTCCATTCCGGCATTTAGGAACTTTTCTCTTTCTCCTTCCATGCTGGCAGCAGTTAAGGCTACAATATAAGGGCAAGACTCTCCCAACTCGGCCTTAAGAACTCTTGTAGCTTCCGTTCCATCCATCTCAGGCATGTACACATCCATAAATACCACATCATAAGATTCACCCATGACTCGTGTAACAGCTTCGCTGCCATTGGGCACAATATGTGGCTCAATCCCTATCTTCTTAAAAAGTAAAGAGGCTAGCTTTTGATTTACCAGATTGTCCTCAGCCAGTAAAACCTTTAATGTACTTATCCTGTCCTGATTGATAATCGCTTATTTTTTGAGACGGCTTCGTATACCACCATCTCCAACCTTAATTAATTACTGACCGAAAGTTACATCATCCCATTTAATTTTCAACCAACATGACTGCTTAGAGCATAACGATTTCCGGGCTTGCTGATTACCAGACCTTTGAGCTCAAGCTGCATTAAGCATTGTAATAAATCACTCACCTTCCGATCAGAAATTTGACATAGACGAGTAATTTCAACACTGTCATCTTGAGATTTTATCAAACGTATCAGCTTAATTTCTTCTTCTGTAAGATCTAGTGGTAAAGTATGCTGAGTACCGCTTTTGCCCTCCTGCTTTTTCCAATTAAGAATATATTCTAAATCATGTACACTTGTGATGAGAGAGGCTTTATTATGCTTGATTAGGAAATTGCAACCTTCTGAAAAGCTATCCCCTACCCTTCCTGGCAAAGCAAACACTTCACGATTATAAGAATTGGCAATCTCCGCCGTGATTAAAGCGCCTCCTTTTCGCGCAGCCTCTACCACTAGAATGGCGTCACACATGCCCGCAACAATTCTGTTTCGCCTGGGAAAGTTTTCTCTGTCGGGCTTAACACCACTCAGGAACTCTGTCATCAATGCCCCGTTCTCAACAATCCTCCGCGCATCCCTGCTATGGGCAGCGGGATACAGCCTATCCAATCCATGACCCAATAATGCCAGGGTTGGAATTCCATTATCCAAGGCCTCACGGTGACATTTAATATCAATACCATAAGCCAATCCACTTACGATTACCGGTGAATAGGCTACTAAATCTCTGATAAATTTCTCACAGAACTCAAGGCCATAATGAGTAGCGCTTCTGGTACCGACCATGCCCAACATTGGCTGTGAAGCTGATCTGAAATTGCCTTTAGAAAACAGAATTACTGGCCCATCATCACACCACTTCAAGCGCTCCGGGTATTCCTGGTCCAAATAAAAGATGGCCTCAATGCCATTTCTATCTATAAACATCAGTTCAGACTCCGCTTGCTTTAAAGGCCAAGCTCTTTTCAAAGATTCTGCCGCTTTTATTCCAATTCCCGGAATCCCCCTCATAGAATCATTCCTCTGTTCATAAACACATCGAGCAGATCCGCATTTTGCCATAAGCTGCTTATACAGTTTATCCCCTATGCCCGGAATCAGGCGTAAAGCCAAGCGAAACAACCATTCATCAGTAAAATTCATGCGTATGAAGCCTATTATTATTGAATAATACTAACTTCAACTTCCTGAAATGCATGTGTGTGCTTAAGTGCTCTCTACCCGTATTTTTCCTCTTTGCTTTTTTTCATCTAACATGTGAAGCTCAAATTATTAGCGGTCGCATTGTTGATGAAATCAGCGGGCAAGCCCTTCCGGGAGCCAGTATCCTTTTGGACTCCCTTCAAGGCACAGTTTCGGATCAATACGGGGAGTTTCGCCTGGAAACCACTACCGGTATACACCAGCTTCAGGTTTCATTCATCGGTTACCAGGAAAAAATCATCCAAGTCCATCTAAAAGATACAGAAGTTTTCTTGCATATAGAACTCTTCCCCTCTGATAATGAACTCGGTGAAATCGTAGTTAGCGCAGGCAAGTATCGTCAACGACTGGAGGAGGTAACCGTAAGCCTTGATGTGATTAAACCCAGTCTGGTTCAGGATAAAAATCAGGTAAGCTTAAAAACTACTCTACAACAGGCACCGGGAGTGAATATCACTGATGGTCAGGCCAACATAAGGTCTGGGAGCGGCTGGACCTATGGTGCGGGTACAAGAGTACAAACCCTGGTGGATGGCATGCCCTTAATTTCCGGTGATGCCAATCAGGTTCAATGGGACATGGTGCCAATACACTCTACCTCGCGAGTTGAAGTGCTAAAGGGCGCCTCATCCGTACTCTATGGTTCTGCGGCTTTAAATGGCGTGGTGAATGTCTTAACCCATCCCTTTCCGGAAAAATCGCATCTGAACATAAATCTTTACAGCGGCATTTACAACAAACCTAGTCTTGATGGACTTGGGTGGTGGAGTAAACCCCGTTTTAATTCAGGCTTTAATTTTGACTGGCAAAACGCTATCGATGATTACCATGGACTGGTTCTAAGCGGCGGATATATAAACGATCAGGGCTTTAGATACCTTGACGATGAGAAACGCGTTCGAATCTTCGGAAAATACCACCATCGATCTAAGCGAATACGAAATCTTGAAGCTTCTCTTGCCACCCATATCATGTATAGCGATGTAGGTAATTCCCTCTTATGGGAAAGTGATTCGCTGGGCTATATTCCATTGGATAGTTCGATTACCCGGGCTTATGGTTGGGACTACTATGTAGATGGCGCTTTGAATTATCGGCATGGCAGATTTAGACATATCCTTCAGAGTC
Organism: Owenweeksia sp.; assembly: GCA_965229445.1. Classification (GTDB taxonomy): domain Bacteria; phylum Bacteroidota; class Bacteroidia; order Flavobacteriales; family Schleiferiaceae; genus Owenweeksia. Next base: position 202,949 of record OZ245876.1, on the reverse strand, counting down.
GTTATCTGAAAATTAACAACATAACATTTGATGATCAAAATGATTTCACCAATTCTTCTGATCTCATTTATGGCGAATATCGTCTTCAGCACTTCGTTGCTGGCCTCTCTACCACCCTGGGGATTAACGCCTCTCACACTCTGTCAAAATCCGTGCTTTTCAACGGGCAGCATCGTTCTGCAAATCATGCTGTTTTTGTCGAATTAGATTACAAGTTCTTGAACTGGATCAAACTAAATGCCGGCCTGAGATATGAGTCGTTCAGACTGGACGACCGCTACTATAATCAGCCCGTTTATAGAATGGGAGTTAATGTACCCATCAATGAACAAAACTTTCTGAGGCTATCTTATGGTGAAGCCTTTAGGTTTCCCTCTGTTGCGGAATCCTATACCACCACCCAGGTGGGAGTAATTAGTGTTTATCCCAATCCAAACCTGCAACCAGAATTAGGGCAAAGTGTTGAAATTGGATGGCGCAAAATGTTGCAGCAAGACAAAATTCAAGGCTATGTTGATCTGGCCGGTTTCGTGATGAATTACGCAGATATGATTGAGTACAATGCCAGCTTCTGGGGCGAGTTTGCTCCGCCTCTTTTTGGTTTCGGTTTTATTCCCCTTAATATCGGTGAAACCAGAATAAGCGGCGTAGAATTGTCCAGTGCGCTCGAAGGAAAGTTGGGAACTTATCATTATCGATTATTAGCCGGATACACCTTTACCGTACCCAAAATTCTGAACCCCAGAGACACTTTTGCTTTAGACTCTGCCGGGTTTGCTCAAAGCTTTGTTTCCACCAGTAGCAATCCAAAAAATGGCATCTTAAAATATCGTTATCAACATCTAATAAAACTGGATCTGCAGGTGCACAAAGGACCCTGGAATGCTGGACTTAGCCTGAGGCTGAATGACTTTATGCAAAACATTGACTCCATCTTTGTATCGCAAATTCTCAGTCAATTTGTTCCCGGCGTAGAAAACTTCCGTGCGGAAAATTATAGATGGGATACACAAGTTGACCTCCGTGTGGGATATCAATTAAACGATAAATGGCAGGCCACCCTGCTGGTGGATAATCTCTTGAATCAAATTCAAATGATACGGCCAGCCTATCTGGGTCCACCGAGAACGATCACCTTAAGGATCAATTACCAGTTATGATTCTAATGGGTGATTACCAATGGCTCCGTTAGGGAAGTATTGGCCGTATTCACCTGTAATAAATACGTCCCAGGAGCAAGGTGTTTTGTGCTTAATATAGTACTGCCAGAATTCATATTCTCCAAGGGACATGCATGACTTTTTCCTGCCATATCAAACAGCTGAAGCTTAATTTTTGCATCATCTGGGGTCTCAATCATGACATAGGAGCTAGACGGATTAGGATAAATTTTTAGCATCGGAGCATCGGGGTCGGATATATCGAGATAGTCCGTTAATCTTATACGCGATACATGACCCAATTGAGACATAGTTGAACTAAATCCCGTGGTGAAGTAGCCTCCCAAATACAAATTATCATTGCTGTAGTCCAGGGCGGTGACACTGCTGTCCAGCATTCCAAGGCTTCGGAAATACTCGGGCAGTCCACTGGGGACAACCAGGGCAGCTAGATTTGAAGACATGTCCAAACCTGGTACAATATTAAATTCTCCGCCAAAAACAAGGCCATGGGGCGTTTCTTGGAGCACCATGATTTCTGCTCGATTGGGATATTGGAATGTATGCAGTAATGCAGACCATGAATTATTCCGCAATCTTATCAAACCTGCCGTGTCCTGAGTTCCCGTGTGCAGATATTTAGTGGCCGCATATAGTTCCCCTTTATAGGTGGCCAAATCATTAACCGGAAGGGGTATGTCCTCGGTGAAAAACTCTGGTGTATTCCCATTGATAGCAAAAATGTTTTGCGATTGAGCGCTGTCGGATAAAACAAAATCACCTGCCACAATTAATCGCCCCTTATGAACATGAAGCGCATTAACCTCACCTTGAATGAGCCCAAGCATAGAAGTATCACTAAAAGCTCTAACCCATGCTTGTCCGTTCCATTTTGCTAAACCAAAAAAGAATTCCGAAGCTCCTATATCACTTCTAAAGAATCCACCCGCATAAAGCGTGTCACGATATACTTCCAAATCATTGACATAGTTTTGAATGCCACCTATATAGAATTGGCCTAAACTTTCCCATGTGCTGCCGTTCCATTTAACCACACTAGATCCGGTATAAACCGTGTCTACCCGGCCAAAAGAGCCGGCCAAATAAATATTTCCGCTATCCACTAAAATATCATATACCGGTCCGTCGGTCCCCGTTCCATTGAGACTCATCCAATCAAAACCAGCAAAACCACTGAAATAATGGGCCGCATTGGGCGCCCTGTAACCACCCGCTGTGTCAAAAATTCCAACGGCATAAACGCCACTCATATTATCTGCAGCCAGAGACATTACCGGGCCATTGGTTCCTCCTTTCATGCTATCCCAATTTACCGGAAAGGGATACCCCGGTTGAATCCAGGCCAGTTCATCCAAAGTAAAACCACTCTGAACAATCCAATCATACAGTGCGGGCTCATCCATATCCTTCAGATAGTAAGTATTCATATTGGCGCTTATCCGCTGACTTAAATTGGAATGACCACTGGCTGATATTAAATACCCAACAGCACAGTGCACACCCCGATGATCAATAAATATGGGGCGTCTTACCCGGTGGGTAAAGTTCTCTGGAAATAACGCCCGATCCGCATAATACTTCAAATGCTCCAGGCTTTCTTTCCTCCGTTTTTTTTGCGCCTCAGGTAAATGAGAAACCTCGCGATGAGACAATTCATCATACACCAGCCTAAGGTGCAATTGAATCATCTCATAGGAATCATAGGCGCAATCTTCCGCCGTAATCTTGGTGAGGGCTTGCGTTTCATAGGCCCAGTACTTGTTTACTTCTATAAGTGCTGAAGCCAACTTGGATGCATCGAGCTTACTTGCAAAGACAAGTAAACACAAGAGAAATAGGAAATTTTTCATTTTTATGGAAATGGGTTTTAGAAGAGATGCATAAAGCTGTAAAAAGGTTGCCTTAAAATACAAAATATGGGATGCGCAACCTTTTGAATAATTTTTACGTCATTAAAGAAAGGATTATCCGGAAAGTTGGAGGTTGATAAACTAGTTAAGTCTTGTCAGAAGGGCAACAAAAAAGCCCGTGAAGCCCTATATCATCTTTATCATCGAAAGATGTACGCGGTGTGTATGTACTATGCATCCGGGCATGCTGAAGCGCAAGATCATTTACAGGATGGATTTTATCACCTCTTTAAGAAGATTGATAAATACTCGTTTCAAGGGTCATTTGAGGGCTGGATGCGAAGACTATTCGTCAATTTGATCCTCCAAAAGTATAGAAAGAGTAAGCCCCTGTACAGTATCTCTGACCATGTCACTTTAGATAATGGCCATGCTTATGAACACATAATTGAGGATATAACCACGGCCGACTTACTTGAAATAATTCAGGGTTTAAGTCCACAATACCGCATTGTATTTAACCTGTATGCGATAGAGGGTTATAGTCATAAAGAAATAGCGGAACAATTGGGCATAAGTGAAGGAACCAGTAAGTCTAATTTGTTTAGAGCACGTGGGATTTTACAACAACGGGTCAAGGAGCTGTTTCCGGCAATCTATAATGTAAGGAGCAATGGGATCTAAAAATCAAATAGACAAGCTTTTTAATGATCGATTCGCATCGCTGGAGCTCAATCCGGAGGTAGACGCATGGCCGGGAATTCAGGAAAGAATAGCTAGAGCAAGCCGTCGTAAAAAAGCCATGATCTGGCGATGGACCGGCACTGCTGCAGCCGTAATATTGGCATTTTTTAGTGGCTTCTATTGGCAAAGTGAAACCCTTAATGACCAATACCCGGAGCAACTTATTCACCAATCTCAGTCCACCGAGGCTGCAACGGGAGAAAAGAATTTCTCAGGCAATGAAGATCGGGAGATGAACAAATCCATGGCTGGCATAAAAGGTACTAGCCCATCCAACCAGCACATTAAGACAACAGACCCCCTCACCAATAAAAATGAAGAAACTCTTGCAAGCCTAGGTTCGATAAAGCCTCAGGAAACAATTAAGTCTAGTTCTGAGGTAGCTCAAAACTACTTTTTGAACGTTCTCACCTCTAGCGAAATGACAGATAAAAGTGATGCCTTCATACTTGCCGAGCCCTTTGTGGAGACGGCGCACGACACGAGCCAAAGTTTACCCACCATGGCCAATCGTAGAATCAATAAAGATCCCCAACCTAATTTACCATCCAATAATGAAATTCTGAATTTAGGCTATGATCAACTTCAGGGTATATCAGTTGGCATCTCCGCCAGCCCAACCATTGCCTTTAACTCCGTCAATATCAATGACCAGGCGGATGTGGCAAGTCAGAATATTGATAATGACAAGGTAACTTCAAGTTTTACAGCTGGGGTTGATGTGGGCTACCGCGGAAGGCATAGATGGGCTCTTGAAACCGGGTTATACATTAATCAATGGACACAGAACAATGACCGACTAGTTGCACGTGCGGTAGAATCATCGCCGGTGAGCACGGTAAGCATTTATAGCAATAACTCCACCGGAAACCTCAAATTTGAAAATTTAGGACAAGCTTATGAAAACTTTGCGACCAACCAGGATGGACTTTTACTCATTCCCAATCTCACTGAATCCTACACCTTTTTAGAGATCCCGATCACTGCCGCCTATTACCTTATAGAAAAGCCCAGATGGAATTGGAAAATTCGCGGGGGATTGAGTTCAAGGTTTCTCACTGCCTCCTCCGTAAATTTGAGTTTTGAAGATGGTTCTAAAGAAGCAGTAGAAAATCTACCTCTTAACAACTTCAGCCTTCAATTGTTACTGGGCACCGGTGTTGAATATCGACTTAACCCTAAACTTCGTCTAAATCTAACGCCAAGTGTCCAATATGGCTTAACGCCTGTGAATCAACACGATGTGGTTGACACCTATTTTCATCAATTCCTGATTTACAGTGGGTTAAGTTATATGCTATGATAAAGCAAATTTGGTACATTTGTGCCATATGCAGTTGATACTTTCTCAACATATTTCTCGCTTATTGTTTGAACACGAGTGTGTTATAGTGCCAGATTTTGGTGCATTTCTCACTCGTTATCATCATGCAGAGGTGAACCCGGCCACTCATATGATGAGGCCACCTTCCCGTCGTATATACTTTAATCCCGGCTTAAAGGAAAATGATGGATTACTAGCCAAAAGCCTGAGTCTCACTGATAAAGTGAGTTATAAGGATGCTTTAAAGCTGATCCAAAGTGAGGTGACCGCCTGGAATGATCTTTTGGGAACCGGTGAAAAAGTTCAGATGAAAGGCATTGGCCGTTTATTTATAGATGAGAAGGGAAAATTGCAATTCTCTCCAACCTTGGAGAACAATTATCAAAGAAACTCTTACGGTCTTTCCATTTTCCGTTCTCCGGCGGTAGATCGGGAAGTTAAGATCAGGTCGGCTATTCAGCGCTCCATTGAAAAACACGGTCCTGCTTCAGCGGCCATGGCTGAACCTAAAGGGCGAAGAGCGGCTCCTAAAGAGCATCGTTCTGCTAGAATTCCGTGGGCCGCAGTTCTAGGACCAATCATATTTGCTGGCATTATTGGTGCCAGTTATTGGGGATATAATAAAGCTCCCTTAGACAATTTTTCTGGCCTCAACTGGCTGGAGTGGAGTCATAGTAGTAGTCTCTACGATCTTTCAGGAGAGGTTCGGCATGACACTCCTAATCAGACCGAGGCAGATGTAGCAGAAGCCTCCAACGCAGCTGAAGAACCGGTACTTGTTAAAGAGGCTGAAATGAATGTGGAAGATGAGATCCCTACTGTACAGCTTTATCCCTATCATATAGTGGTGGGCTCCTTTAAGGATGCTGACAATGCCGAAGCTTACGCTAGTAAGTTGAAGGCTAAGGGTTATGATGCTTATACCGCTCATGGCGATAATCGCTTTCTGCGCGTGGCCGTTGGAAATTTCGCCACCCGTGAACAAGCGGACAAAGCGCTTCTGGGTATTCGTCAATCTCTGAATTCACAAGCCTGGATTTACACCAATTGATGTACTTTTGCCGGCAGAATAAAGCTGCATGAAAGGCAAAACTCCCTCTAACTCCAAAACGATCATCACTGAGATCGTTCTCCCTAATCACACCAATAACCTTCATAACCTATTTGGTGGTCAATTGTTAAGCTGGATGGACAGGGCATCGGCCATTGCTGCCCATCGCCATTGCAAAAGGATTGTGGTAACGGCAGCGGTTAATAATGTTTCATTTAACAATGCTATTCCTCAAGGAGCAATCGTTACTCTGGAAGCCAAAGTATCCAGAGCTTTTACCTCAAGTATCGAGGTATTTGTGGACGTATTTATCGAAGACCCAGTATCTGGTAAACTGACCCAGGCTAATGAAGCCATCTACACTTTTGTGGCGGTAGATCAATTGGGCAACCCCATTAATGTTCCTCCTGTAGTGCCGGAGTCTGAACTTGAAAAACAAAGATATGCCGGTGCCTTAAGGCGAAAACAACTCTCTCTAATACTGGCCAAAAAAATGGATCCAAATGATGCTACTGAGTTAAAGGCTTTGTTTTTCGACTCAGAGGATAAATAGCGCCAGATAAGAAAGGAGAAATATATAGACCAAGTCCTTCATCCAACTTCGCTTTAAGCCATGCACCAGGTTTACAAGCAGTGCTGCCATGGGAAAGCCCATCCAAATCCATATGCCCGCAGGATCATAAAAAAGCGCCCCAATGATCAGTGTAACTACAAAAAACAACATCAATAATCCCAGACTCTGGCGTTGAAGCACTTTGGCTTTGGCATATACATTCAACAACTGGATAATCGCCGGGATAAATATTAAGGCCACCGGTATCACTCGCCAAATATTATCTCGCCAGCTTGGCACCATCCCAAATGAAAAATCCAATAATCCCTGATAGATAAGTTTTAGTTCCTTCATCCCAAGACTCCAGTAAATTATGGAACTGGCGAGAAACCAAACTGCAAAAAATCCTACCACCGGCATTAGGGTTTCCTTAAGACTAAATCGTCCATAATTGATCAGGGCCAACCACACCAGAAACAAAAAACTAAGGGTGAGAGGCTCAAGAAATAGCATCAGCCCAATGAGGCTGCCACAATCAAAGAGCAGGTAGGATATGTCTGGTGTCTCAGCTAATGAGAAAAGCTTTGTCAAGAAAATTGCCACCAGTGGTAAAAGCAAAATTAAATTGATAGATGCTTGCGTTACCAGCACGGGAATGATCAGCAATGCGGTCATTATGGCCGGTTGATAATCACTTTTAAAAAGCGGAATAGCAATTAGTTTGGAATTAAACCACAATACAGCAAAACTCAATAATGGAATTGCCAGCACCAATACCAGGTATGCCGGTAGATCCCAGGTGTTATTGAGAATGTGGAGCTCGGCAGACTGTGGATCATTGACATAGAATACCAACCCCAGTAAAAGTATTGCTAGCCCAAGAGAGCGAAATAAAGAGGCGATGCTTATGTCGTCAAAAAGCTTTGCCAGCATGAGTGTTTTTATCTACTTTTGAACGCAAATTCGCACAAGGTTATGCAATTAAAAGATGTTGTTTACGGTCTGGGTGATTTTTTCGAATGGACATTTCAAATTTTGCCTGTCCTAGGTAACAATTTCAACATTCTTCTATTTATCATCGGTTGGATTCTATTCTTCTATTGGATGGGGCAGATGATGAAGCACCGCAGAGCTGGAGAATCTTAGTCAAGATCAAAGCCTATATCTCTTCTAAACTGTATGCCTTCAAAGCATACTTTATTTATGGAGTTATAACTTTTGGCCAGGGCTTTTTTGTAGTCCGCACCAAAGGATGTAAAAGCCATAACCCTTCCACCATTGGTTACTAGTTGCGCATTTGCTAGTTTGGTGCCAGCGTGAAATACAATACTTTCTTCCACCTCATCTAAGCCTGATATCACCATTCCCTTTTGGTAAGCTTCCGGGTAACCTTCAGAAACTACCATTACCGTGGAAGCACTTCTGGCATCTGATTGAACCGTAACCTCTGAGAGTTGCTCGTCAATACAAGCTTGCAGTAATTCAACCAAATCCGTTTTTAGTCGGGGTATCACAACTTCCGTTTCAGGGTCTCCCATCCTCACATTATACTCAATTACCATTGGTTCTTCACCAACCGCTATCAATCCAAAAAAGATAAATCCATGATAGTCCATTCCTTCCTTGCAAATTCCGTTGACCGTAGGTTGAATTATCCTATCCTCAACCTTTTTCATCATGTTCTCATCTACAAATGGCACCGGTGAAACCGCTCCCATTCCTCCAGTATTCAAACCACTATCTCCCTCACCGATCCTTTTGTAATCTTTTGCTTCCGGCAAAATCACATAGTCTTTGCCGTCGGTGAGAACAAATACAGAAAATTCAATTCCGCCTAAAAACTCTTCAATCACCAGCTTGCGACTGGCCTCGCCAAACTTGCCTCCCAGCATACTCTTCACTTCTCTGCGCGCATCAGCAATATCCTTTAGAATTAAGACCCCTTTACCAGCAGCCAATCCATCAGCCTTAAGCACATATGGAGGTGATAATGTCTCTAAATAATCACATGCTTCCTCAACCTGATGATCACTGAAGCTTTTATACCCGGCCGTCGGAATACCATATTTTTCCATGAAAGTCTTGGCAAATTCTTTGCTCCCTTCCAGCTGAGCCGCGGCTGCATCCGGACCGATAATCTTAACAGAAGATAATTCGGGCTTGGATTTAAAATAATCTACTATGCCGGCAACCAATGGATCCTCCGGGCCAACCACCAGCATATCAATACCGGTTTCCACACAAAATTTACCAATATCTTCATGGTTATTCAGGTTAAGAGAAACATTACGGGCTATATCCGAGGTGCCACCATTTCCCGGAGCAACAAATAGCTGAGGCTTATGATCGCTACGAGACAACTTCCAGGTTAGGGTGTGTTCTCTACCGCCACTTCCAAGTATCAATATCTTCATGCAATGGTAATTTTGGGCTAATTTAATACTGTCTTCCTATCGCCCGTCTCATTTCATTGATTTAGTTCACAAGGTGGGCTCTTTATTTCTCACCTTTCCCGCATGAATTCTTCTGCTTTCCTGTTGTCTAAATGATGATAAAAATTCAGCCAATAAGTATACATTTGCGGCACTAATTAATCCTGTTCAGACGTATGTCAGCAAACTATCAATCAGCTATTAACAGCTTTATGGAAGGTGCCCGGGCCAAAAACCCTAATGAACCTGAATTTCTTCAAGCTCTTGAAGAAGTAGCCGAAACAGTGATTCCTTTCATTGAGGAAAATCCGAAATACAAGGAAGCCAATATCCTCGAAAGAATATCGGAGCCGGAAAGGGTGGTGATGTTCCGTGTGCCGTGGCTTGATGACGAAGGAAAAATGCAAGTTAATCGCGGTTATCGCATTGAGTTTAACTCAGCCATTGGTCCTTATAAGGGTGGATTAAGGTTTCACCCCAGTGTTAATCTCTCCATCCTCAAGTTCTTGGGTTTTGAGCAAATCTTTAAAAATTCTTTAACCACTTTGCCTATGGGTGGTGGTAAGGGAGGTTCTGATTTTAACCCTAAGGGCAAATCGGATAATGAAGTCATGAAGTTCTGCCAGTCTTTTATGACGGAACTTCAGAGGCACATTGGGCCGGACACGGATGTACCAGCTGGTGATATCGGTGTTGGTGGTCGCGAAATAGGATATATGTTTGGCCAGTATAAGAGAATCCGTAACGAGTTCACTGGAGTGCTTACCGGTAAGGGCTTTAACTGGGGAGGATCTAGAATTCGTCCAGAGGCTACCGGTTATGGTGTAGTTTACTTCACGGCAGAAATGCTTAAAACCAAAAATGACGACTTCAAAGGCAAAAAAGTGCTGGTATCCGGTTCTGGAAACGTTGCTCAATATGCCATTGAAAAAGTTACTCAACTCGGAGGAACAGTTATTTCGGCCTCAGACTCTTCAGGGTTCATTTATGATAAAGATGGCATATCACCTGAAAAACTTGAATTCTTAAAAGACCTGAAGAATAACCGTCGCGGTCGTATTGTAGAGTACGCCAAAGAATATGGCGCTGAATTCCATGAAGGGAAAAGACCCTGGGGAGTAGCCGCTGATGTAGCACTTCCGTGCGCAACTCAAAATGAACTAGACGGCGATGATGCCAAAGCCCTCATAGGTAATGGAGTAATTTGTGTTGCAGAAGGTGCAAATATGCCTTCTACACCAGAGGCCATTGAGAAATTTAAAGAAGCCAATATCCTGTTTGCACCCGGGAAAGCTTCAAACGCCGGTGGTGTGGCCACTTCCGGACTGGAAATGTCACAGAATAGCTTGCGCTATCAGTGGACATCTGAAGAAGTAGATAACAGGCTTCACAATATCATGAAAGACATTCATGAATCTTGTCGCAAGTACGGAACAGACAATAAGGGTTTTACTGATTATGTGAAAGGCGCAAACTTGGCCGGCTTCGTAAAAGTAGCTGATGCTATGCTTGATCAGGGATTGGTGTAATTAAAGCCAGGAGAATTTTTGGAACCCGGTGCGACGAAGGCGTACGGGGTTTTTTATTCCTCCCGCTTAAGAACTTTCGGTACCCGGAAATAATCCGAATCATGAGATGGAGCGTTTCTTAATGCATCGTCAAGGCTAACCTGCACTTTAACCTCATCTTCCCGTAAAAAATTCTCCTCTTCTGTCATGTAAATTAGCGGTTCCACACCATCAAGATCCAATTCATTCACCTTCTCTACAAAGGCGGTGATCTTATTCAAATCCTGCAACATGGCCTCCTTTTCCTTCTCCGAGAATTCAAGGCGCGCCAAATGTGCTAATTTCTCAACAACGGCTTTATCCAGGCTCATTTATTAGTGATTCAGCATGTTCTGTTTGCAGCCCCGAAAGTACAACATCATAACAAAGTTTACGCAATCTACTTACTTCTTCCAGGCCACCCTTTTCATTTGGGATTATGAAGGGGTGAATGTATGCCCTAAGTACTCCCGGAGAGCCTAGATTGAAATTATAGGGCAGGCGTTTTTTATTATCCGGGAAGCTGACGGGAATAATCTTTACTCCGTGGTCAATTGCCAATCGAAAGGCACCGTTCTTAAACCTTGCCAGTTCCACTTTTTCATCAGGTACACCACCTTCGGGAAATATACAAATTCCTATACCCTCCTTTAGTTTGGCCGCAGCTGTCTGAAAAGCCTTTTGACTACTTATAATGCTGCTCCTATCCACCAAAATGTTGGTTTTTTTATAGAAGTATCCAAACAGGGGCAGTTTTGCCAGCTCCTTTTTGCCAATAAAAAGAAAGCAGTTTGGAAAAATCGCCAGGGCGAGCATAATATCTATCATACTGGTGTGATTTGGGCAGATGATATACGTATCACCTTTGCCGGGTTTCTCAGACCAGTAGGCTCTTGGCCAAAATCCACTTAATATCAATACCATCCATGCCCATAATCTAGCCAATCGAAAAAAGCTGGGATAGTGATTTTCGTTTTGCGCCGTGATCAAGATAAAGGGGAAGAGGATAACTATGGCGATAAGTATGCTTATATAGAACCACACACGCCAGATATACACCAATATACGTTTCATGGGCTCAATCCTGCTGCAAAAATAGACATTTGTAGTCGGGTTGATTACTTTTGAGCCCTTTTAGAAATAATATGGCTCGAATTTTAACAGGCATACAGAGTAGCGGACGCACTCATCTCGGAAATATTCTTGGCGCAATACAACCAGCCATTGAGCTTTCGCGCAAAGCAAATAACGAGTCATTTTTCTTCATTGCTGATCTCCATTCTCTTACCAGCATTAAGGATGCGCAAACAAGAAAACAAAATGTGCAAGCGGTGGCGTCAGCCTGGTTAGCCTGTGGTTTTGACACAGAAAAAAATGCTTTCTATCGTCAAAGCGATCTTCCAGAGGTTACAGAGCTGACCTGGTTTCTAAATTGTTTTACTCCGTATCCCATGCTCGCTAATGCTCATTCTTTTAAGGATAAGAGTGATCGACTTTCTGACGTCAATGCTGGTTTGTTTGACTATCCTGTGTTAATGGCTGCGGATATCCTGCTATATGATGCTGATTATGTACCGGTAGGAAAAGATCAGAAGCAACATCTTGAAATGACCCGAGACATAGCCGGAGCATTAAACAAGCAGGCTGGAAAAGAAGTATTGCGACTGCCGGAACCATTGATAAACGAGAAGGTAATGGTAATTCCCGGTACCGACGGTAAGAAAATGAGCAAATCTTACGGCAATGTGATTGACATTTTTTTACCTATAAAACAGCTGAAAAAACAGGTGATGTCAATCCTTACGGATAGCACTCCCCTTGAGGAACCTAAAGATCCCGATAACTGTCTCGTATTTGAAATATACTCGCTTCTGGCAGAACCCAGCCAAGTTCACGCGATGAGAGAGAAGTATCAGGCCGGAGGATATGGTTACGGTCATGCCAAAACTGAGTTGTTGGATTTAATCATCACCCGTTATGCTTTAGAGCGCGAAAAGTTTGAGCATTATATGTCGCATCCCGATGAAATTGAACGGATGCTAAAAAACGGAGCAGAGAAAGTTCGTCCGATTGCGATTGAGGTACTGAGTAGAGTAAAGTCTTCCCTGGGGTTTTAGTTCGCTCGGTTATCAATACAGAGGCTGAGAGCTTTAGACCCCGTGGTACATCTGAACACACAACTTATAAATTGAAGGGCTACACTCATGCAAAGATGCTTGCCAGATGATTAATTAACTGGTAAATTGAATTGGGGGGGAACCCCCGCCAAAAAACCTTTAGTGGGGTTGCCACAAAAATTTCGCTCGATCTAATCGTTGAGCTTCAATACTGCCAGAAACGCATTCTGAGGAATCTCTACATTTCCGACCTGTCGCATTCTTTTCTTACCTGCTTTCTGCTTTTCCAGAAGCTTTCTCTTTCTAGAAATATCGCCGCCATAGCACTTTGCTGTCACATCCTTACGCAATGCACTCAGCGTTTCCCTCGCGATTATTTTGGCTCCGATCGAAGCCTGGATGGCAATCATGAATTGCTGACGAGGAATTAATTCCTTGAGCTTCTCGCACATCCGCTTACCCAGATCATAGGCATTGTCCCTATGAACCAAAGCCGATAGAGCATCCACAGGATCACCATTTAAGAGTATATCAACTTTTACCAGATGTGATTCCCGGTAACCAATTGGGTGATAGTCAAATGAGGCATAACCTCTTGAAATACTTTTGAGCTTATCGTAAAAGTCAAAAACAATCTCTGCCAGCGGAAGGTCAAAGGAAAGTTCAACCCTCTCTGAGGTTAGATACACCTGGTTTTTGAGAACACCACGTTTCTCAATACACAGGTTCATTACCGTACCTACGTAGTCGGCCTTGGTAATTATCTGAGCTTTTATGAAGGGCTCTTCCATGCGGTCAAGAAGGGTGGGGTCCGGAAATTCTGTAGGATTGTTCACCACAACCGCTTTCTCAGATTCCTTCTTCATGTAGGCCTGGTAAGAAACGTTTGGCACCGTGGTGATAACATACATATTGAACTCTCGTTCAAGTCTTTCCTGAATGATTTCCATGTGAAGCATACCGAGAAAGCCGCATCGAAATCCAAATCCAAGCGCTGCAGATGATTCAGGCTCAAAGGTCAGTGAGGCATCATTGAGCTGCAATTTCTCAAGTGAGGCGCGCAGCTCTTCAAAGTCTTCTGTATCCACCGGATAAATTCCCGCGAAAACCATGGGTTTCACATCTTCAAAACCGGCAATAGCTTTTGCCGAAGGGTTTTCAAGAGACGTAATAGTGTCTCCCACCTTCACTTCTTTGGCCTGCTTAATTCCGGAAATAATGTATCCTACATCGCCTGCTCTAATCTCCTTTCGCGGTTCCTGCGAAAGCTTGAGCACGCCAATTTCATCCGCTTCATAAACCTTTCCTGTGTTCATGAATTTGACCTTTTCTCCTGATCGCATGCAACCATTCACCACCTTAAAGAAGGCTTCGATTCCCCGATAGGGATTAAAGACTGAATCAAAAATCAAGGCTTGCAGCGGACCATCTTCATTTCCCTTTGGGGATGGGATTTTATCTACAATGGCACTCAATATTTCAGGTACTCCCTTCCCCGTTTTAGCCGAGGCCATCAAGATGTCCTCATCCTCACAACCTATCAGATCAATGATCTGATCTTTAACTTCTTCTGGGTTGGCGCTGGGTAAGTCAATTTTGTTCAGCACAGGAATGATCTCTAAATCATGCTCGAGCGCCAAGTACAGATTGGAAATAGTTTGCGCCTGGATCCCCTGTGCAGCATCTACAATAAGCAATGCCCCTTCACACGCTGCTATCGCTCTTGATACTTCGTACGAGAAGTCCACATGTCCGGGAGTATCAATCAAGTTTAGCGTGTATTCTTCATCATCCTTGAAATAAGACATTTGAATAGCGTGAGATTTTATGGTTATTCCTCTCTCACGTTCCAGGTCCATATCATCTAACAACTGTTCCTTGCGTTCACGATCACTTACCGTCTGCGTGGAATCCAGCAATCTATCCGCAAGGGTGCTTTTACCATGATCGATATGGGCGATTATACAAAAGTTTCGGATGTGTTTCATTCTTCGGGACTGGTTCTGGCAAGGCGCGAAATTAAGCTAAATCCTACCATCTACGCTATATTTGTGCAATTCCATTGATTTATCGCAAGCGCAAATTTTGTTGCGAAAACTTAATAAAAGCGTCCTTCACTAAATGGTGTGCGAGTGAATGGTTCATTTTTTTTGTTGTTATCTGTCAATCATCTAATTTTAAGCCGCTTAATTTAGACCGTAGTAGACTAAACCGCAGATTATGAAAAGAATTATACTGAGTACCCTGGGAGTCTTTGCTCTTTTCCTGTTTGGGATGCAGGAAGCCAAAGCTTCGCACACCGCTGGAGGAAGTATTACCTATGAGTATATAGGTGACTCAACTGGTATACCCTATAACTACTGTATCACTCTGGTTTTATATAGAAGAGAGCTCGGAATTAGTCTGGCAGCCTCTTATCCAATTGATATTAATTCCAGTTGTTTTGGTTCCAGCAGCGTAACAGTTACTCAGGCACTATACAATTCCTGGTACACCCAACAAGGATTGGGAACCTATACTCAAGGTGGTACACCTCGAGGTGACACCAACTGTATAGATCAGGCAGACCCGGGATACAACGATGGCCGAATTGAGGAATATCGGTATCGCGCGTGCATAGTTCTACCGGGGAAATGTGCAGATTATACTTTTTCATGGGATCTCTGCTGCCGAAATAGCAATATTACCAACCTGGCTACCTACCCTTCACTCTATCTTGAATCCAAACTCAATAATACGCTCGGTCCAAACACATCCCCCAGCTTCCTAAATCCCGGAGCGAAGTTTTTCTGCGTTGGTCAGCCTTTTACCTGGTCTCAAGCAGCAACTGAACCCGATCAGGATTCTATGGTCTTCACCCTGGCTCAACCATGGAGCGCCCAAAACGCTCCCATTCCATGGGCGCCAGGATACAGCACTCAACAACCTATGACTACCGCCAACGGATTTAACTTTAATCCAGCTACAGGGGTTTTTGTATTTACCCCCACGCAGGCAGAGGTTGATGTGATCAAGATTGTAGTAGAAGAGTATCGATTTGATACGGTATTTTTTAGTTGGCTTTTGGTGGGAACGGCTATTCGAGAGATGCAGATTCCTATCCTCAGTACTTGTAACCCCATCGCATCCACGGGTGTGAATATTAGTCAAGGAGTGACCACGGGAGGTGTTACCAGTGAACGAAAAGTAATGAATGGCGATAGCCTGATTGCCACCTTTGGTATTGACTCCATTGCAGACTACGGCGGAGGAAATACGGAAATAGATATTATAGGTTATGAATGCTTTGATTCGGTAGTCAAGGTTAAGGTGAATGGCGATTTGAAATGTTCATCGATATCGCCGGATGGTACTGACTTTCGACTTATTGGTCCGGATTCTATTGCAAGACCCATTATCGGTATCAACAACAACTGCAAATCCACCCTACTCACCGATGAAGTTGATCTTTTCCTACACAAACCTTTGGATGTAAATGGGGATTACCTCCTACAAATCAAAGCGGGAACGGATGGAAATACTATTGAAAATGAGTGCGGTTATGGGGTGAAGGAATTCTTTACCATCATTATTCGCGTAGCCAATTGTCCTAAACTTAAATACGACTTACAAAACGTAAGTGTGGAGTTTGATCAGGTGGTAAAATTGGATTGGTACGTTGATCCTCAGTCGATTACGCCTGAAACAGATAAGCTGTTTACCGAGTGGACTATCATGCGCTCCAATGCGGATAACCCACAGTTTTATCCTATTGCCAACCTCAATGGTCCTGGCGATGTTACGCGACGCAGTTATGTGGATACTTCTTTAGAGATGTACAATCTTGATCAGTCTCACTATCGCTATATAGTGCAGCTGGTGCAAAACTTCGACTTTAAGCCTCCAACCAGAAATGTGAGGACTATTCTCCTTCAGGATACCCTGAGCCCTGATAGTTCGGCTATAAACTTTGAGTGGACGTATTACAATGGTTGGCCAGCACCTAGCTATCAAATGTACAAGGCAAAGGTAGATACCACCTTACCGGTGCAGGTTTGGGAAGCTTTTGGCAAGGGACCAGACAGTAACTTCTTTAAAGATGAATGGATGATTCCAGATCCGGTAACGGAAGCAAATAGTGGTCTTTATGTGTTTAAGGTTGAGGCTTCAGATGCCATGAATCCAGGCAATTCCTTTATTTCACAATCGAATTGGGTTTATGTAGACATACCATATGATCCGGTAGTGCCACCTCCTCCTCCCGATTCAATATTTGTACCTAATGTATTCTCACCTAATGGCGACGGCATTAACGACATCTTTCACGTTGGAGGCCTTTCAGGTTATACCTCCGCCTCCATTGAAGTGTTTAACCGTTGGGGCAAGCGGGTGCATTCCAGCACCGAGCAAGGGAGAGACGTTTCATTATCAGAGGGCCTCTTCTGGGATGGCACAGACGCTAATTCTGGCGAGGTTCTTGGAGACGGTGTCTATTACTTCGTCCTGTATGCATATGCTGCAAACGGTGAGCCAAGAAACCTGAATGGGCAGATTCATATTATGAAAAACTAAGCGAATATTTTTCAGTAATAAGACTAAAAAGGCTGCCCTCGGGTAGCCTTTTTATTTATCGAACACTTTTCTTTTTTACTGATATCGAAAACTCATCACACAAAGCATAAAATAGCTGAGTTGCCTTCCGGGAGGCCCAACTAGCTTTGAACTTTTGGCGTAAATCAGATGGTAAGGCGCTTTACCTAGCTGATAAAGCTTAGCCAAAAAATGAGCTAGCACTTTGGTGCATTGATGCGATAACTTCAAGCAACATAATTCCATCAAGAACCAAAGACATGAAAAATTCCATCCCACTTATCCTATTGGTTACCTGCCTGTTTCTTTTAAATCCAACTGAGACTCAAGCCTCACATTTGGCCGGTGGAAGCATCACCTATGAATATGTCGGTGATTCAACCGGTGTCCCGTATCAGTATTGCATAACCTTAGTGCTATACCGTCGTGAACAGGGGGTAAACCCGGGCAACACTCAAACCATAAGTATTTCATCCAGCTGTTATGGCTCTTCCAATTTAAATCTACCATTTGCTCCGGGTGTTGTCCAGGGGCAAACTCCACGGGGCGATACCAATTGCATTGATCAAAGCGACCCTGGCTACGCTCAGGGTAAGATAGAGGAGTACATCTATTCTAATTGTACCGTATTGCCCGGAAAATGCGCAGACTACATCTTTTCCTGGCGTAGTTGTTGCCGCAATGCCAATATCACCAACTTACAGAATCCTGGTTCGAGCTATATCTACTTAGATTCGCGGCTGAACAATACTCTGGGGCCTAATACTTCTCCAGAATTTCTTAATCCAGGGGCAAAATTCTTCTGTGTAGGCCAAGCTTTCACCTGGTCACAAGCGGCTTCAGAACCTGACCAAGATTCGCTTTACTACACACTCGCCCAGCCATGGGATAACCTTAATGTTCCCATTCCATGGGCCGCCGGGTTTAGTACGCAACAACCAATGACCACAGCTAATGGCTTTAATCTAAACCCATATTCCGGTGTGTTCACCTTTACTCCCACCCAGCCGGAAGTGGATGTGATTAAAATTGTAGTGAAAGAGTATCGGTTTGACACGGTATCTCAGCTTGATTTATTAATTGGCACGGCCATAAGAGAAATGCAGATTCCCGTCCTGGCCAGTTGTAATCCTATTGCCACCACAGGCATTAGTATCACTCAAGGCAATACGGTGGGCAACGTAACCAGCGGAACCATTATTCTCGACGGAGATAGCCTTTTAAACATCTTTAAGGTTGATTCCATGGCCGATTTTTCAGGAGGCTTTGCCGCTATTGACTATATGGGTTATGATTGTTTTGACACCCTACTTACGCTAAAAGTAAATGGAAACCTAAAGTGTAGCTCTATTTCCCCTGATGGATCTGACTTCCGACTGATCGGACCTGATGGAGTTAGCCGCCCCATAGTTGGAGTCATAAATAATTGCAAACAAACTCTCTTAACCGATGAAGTGAGCTTAGTTCTACACAAACCACTGGATGTTAATGGTAATTATTTGCTTCAGATTAAAAAAGGCAATGACGGCAACACCATAGAGAACGAATGTGGCTTCGGCGTTAAAGAGTTCTTTTCTGCCCTCGTTCAGGTAGATAATTGCCCAAGTATAGAATATAAGCTGGAAAATGTCACCGTGAACTTTGACCAGGCTATTGAACTTAGCTGGTCCATTAATCCCAATACATATACCATCCACAATGAAGAACTATTTAACAGCTGGAATATCCTGCGAGCCAAGGCGGGAGATCCTGATTATTACTTGCTGGAAAGCCTGGATGATCCGGTACATTTATTTGCCAGGCAATATGTGGATAGCTCTTTAAGCATGTTCGATCTTGATCATTCTTCCTATAGCTATAAGGTACAACTAGTGCAGAATTATGACCATCTTCCTCCTTCCAAGTCAGTAAATAGTATTCTATTATCACAGCAGATTTTTTCGGATAGTAGTTCTTATCGCTTTAACTGGACAAATTTTGACGGATGGGATTCACCTGAATATCAGCTATTTATGGCCAAGCTAGATAGCAGTAATGCCACGCATGATTGGCAGCCTATCGCAGGACCGGATACTGGTTTATTGGGATATAATTGGTCAATACCCCATCCCTTTACCGAATCAGATGATGGCATCTATGCTTTTAAGGTAGAAGCCATAGACCCTCATGATCCGCAGAATGTACATACTTCAGAGTCTAATTGGGTGTATTTGGAACTTTGGTTCAGAAATGATCCGGATATAATAGGAGATGCCGAAGTTCCAAATGTATTCTCCCCAAATGGTGATAACATAAATGATCTCTTTTACGTGAGTGGAACCACCGGATATACCAGTGCCAGCATTGTGGTTTACAATCGATGGGGGTTGGAGGTCCATAAAGCCAGTACGGTTAAAGACAGAGGGGAAAATGAAACCTTGTATTGGGATGGCCGGGATTTAAAAACTGAGGAACCTCTTTCCGACGGAGTTTACTATTATGTGGTACAGTTGGCAGATGATTTAACCGGGCAGGCCACTAGTGTGAAAGGCCAGGTAAATATCATTAAGAATTAATCGGGTATAAAAAAACGGCTGCCTCAGGCAGCCGTTTACATCATTATCGTTCTTTCCTAGGCATTCAACTCGAAGTCTTCCATAAACTTGGTGGTATAATTACCCGCCAAATAATCGGGGTGCTCCATTAGTTGGCGGTGGAATGGAATAGTAGTTTTAATCCCCTCAATTACAAACTCCTCCAGTGCTCTTCTCATTTTGTCAATCGCCTCATCTCTAGTCTGAGCGGTGGTGATCAGTTTAGCTATCATAGAGTCATAGTAAGGGGGAATGACATAATCTGCATACACGTGAGTATCCAGTCTGATTCCATGGCCACCAGGAGCGTGGAAGGAGGTGATTCTTCCCGGTGAAGGGCGAAAATCATTATACGGATCTTCGGCGTTAATTCTACACTCGATAGAATGCAACTGAGGCTCGTAATTCTTACCGGAAACTGGTACCCCGGCAGCCACCTTAATTTGTTCACGAATCAAATCGTAATCAATAACCTGCTCGGTTATTGGATGCTCCACTTGAATTCTGGTGTTCATTTCCATGAAATAGAAATTTCGGTCTTTATCGACCAAAAACTCCACCGTTCCCGCACCCTCGTACTTAATGTATTCAGCAGCTTTCACGGCCGCTTTACCCATTCTTGTTCTCAGCTCCTTGGTCATAAAAGGAGAGGGCGTTTCTTCCGTCAGTTTCTGATGACGACGCTGAATGGAGCAATCTCTTTCCGATAGGTGACAAGCTTTACCATTGGCATCGCCGACCACCTGAATTTCAATATGACGCGGTTCCTGGATAAGTTTCTCCATATACATCCCGTCATTGCCGAATGCTGCGGCAGATTCCTGACGGGCACTATCCCAGGCTTTATGCAAATCGGCCTTCTTCCAAACCGCACGCATTCCTTTACCCCCACCACCGGCAGTAGCCTTTAGGATAACCGGATAGCCGATTTCTTCCGCCAATGATTCCGCCTCTTCATAAGAATCAAGTAAACCTTCTGAACCAGGAATTGTAGGAACACCGGCTTTCTTCATGGTGGCCTTGGCGGTGGCCTTATCACCCATCCTGTCAATCATTTCGGGTGATGGACCAATAAACTTAATGCCATTTTCACTGCAAATTCTGGAGAACCGAGCGTTTTCCGACAGAAATCCATAGCCCGGATGAACCGCATCCGCATTTGTGATTTCTGCAGCAGCAATAATATTTGGAATATTGAGATAGGAGTCCGTTCCGGCAGGTGGCCCTATACAGACGGCTTCATCCGCGAACCTTACATGTAAACTCTCTTTGTCTGCGGTACTATATACCGCAACCGTTTTGATGCCCATCTCTTTACAGGTACGAATTACGCGCAGCGCAATTTCCCCACGATTTGCTACAAGTATCTTCTTAAACATACCCTTAAAATTTAGTGGCTACTGAACTAGGACGGATCTACAAGAAACAGAGGCTGATCATATTCCACTGGACTCTGATCGTCTACCAAAACTTTAACAATTTTTCCGCTCACCTCACTTTCAATCTCATTAAACAGCTTCATGGCCTCAATAATACAAACTACTGAGCCTTGAGAAACTTCGTCACCTACATTCACAAAAATGTCTTTATCAGGAGAAGGGCGACGATAAAAGGTGCCAATCATGGGTGATTTGATGGTCACCAGGTTTGAATCATCCTCCGCAGGTGCCGAGGCACCAGCCGCCGGAGCTTCAGGGGCTGAGGCCGGACTTGCCGCTTGAGCTGGAGCCGCAACTGCAGCGGGAGCAGAAGGTTGAGGGACTGATATCACTTGTTGAACTGCGCCTTCAGACTTTACAGCGCCCTCGGTCTTAATGACAATTTTGAAATCTTCAGTTTCAAGATTCACCTCAGCAGCACCGGAACGAGCTACAAATTTTATTAGGTTTTGAATTTCTTTCAGGTCCATGTGGATCGGATTTTAGACGTTACAATAAACGAAAATAATAAGGAGTTGCTAATATTAAGGGTTATAGGCCCAGGTTAAATATAGTGAGCCCCAGGTAAACCCTCCTCCAAAAGCCGCAAATATTAGATTATCACCTGCTTTGAGCTGATCTTCATAATTCCAAAGACAAAGCGGTAAGGTGCCATTGGTTGTGTTGCCGTATTTCTGAATATTGAGCATCACTCTATCGTCCTCAATACCCATTCTGCGAGCAGCCGCATTAATTATTCTGAGATTAGCCTGATGGGGAACCAAAAATCGGATATCATCAGATACCAGATTATTCCTTTCCATAATCTCCGCACAAACATCAGCCATATTGGTAACCGCAAACTTAAAAACCTGCTGACCTTCCTGATGCACAAAATGTTCCTTGGCAGCTACCGTCTCTTCATTTGGTGGATACATGGAGCCGCCGGCCTTAATGTAAAGAAACTCCCTGCCCTTTCCATCACTTCTAAGAATGGAATCTTGCAAACCATACTCTTCATTGGGTTCAAGCAGCACAGCTCCCGCACCATCACCAAAAATTACACAAGTAGTCCTGTCGGTGTAATCAATGATGCTCGACATCTTGTCTGAACCAATCACCAACACCTTTTTGTACTTGCCGGTTTCAATAAACTGGGAAGCGGTGGCCAGAGCATACAGAAATCCTGAACATGCAGCCATCAGGTCAAAACCAAAGGCATTTACCGCACCAATTTCTGTAGCCACATAAGTGGAAGTCGCCGCAACGGGCATATCCGGTGTGGCAGTGCTCACTATCACCATATCTATTTCTGCGGGATCCAGATTTTTCTTCTCCAGCAATTCCTGGGCTGCCTTAATTGCCATATAAGAACTCCCTAAGCCCTCTCCTTTTAGAATTCGACGCTCCTTAATTCCCGTTCTGGTTGTAATCCACTCATCCGTGGTATCTACCATAGACTCCAAGATTTCATTGGTCAGTCTGTATTCCGGAATATATCCGCCAACTGCGGTAATTGCTGCCTTAGGACTCATGATTTGCTGGTAAGGGTTTCGATATTTTTTGCTAAGTTTATTTCCGCCAGTTTTTCTGCAGTAAGAATCATATTTTCTATAGCCAGAGCTGATGACGCTCCATGACCCAAGACTACATTTCCTTTCAGTCCCAAGATAGGAGTACCGCCATAATTTTCATAATTAAATTCATTCAGGTAAGGGTGTTCTATTCCCTGATCTTTTAACAGCTGGTACATTCCTTCGGCTTGTTTGAGAAAGATATTGCCTGTGAAGCCATCACAAACACTAACATCCGCGATGCCATGATAAAAATCTCTAGCTTCGGTGTTGCCTATGAAATTAATAGATTTTAAGTCTTGCAAGATTTTAAAGGCACTCTGATATAAAGCAGTTCCTTTTCCGGGTTCACTGCCCGTGTTTAAGAGTCCAACTCTGGGATTATCTATATGATAAATAAGCCTGGAATATATGCTTCCCAGCACGGCAAACTGAGCCAAAAGTTCAGGTTTGACCTCCGTGTTTATTCCCACATCCAGTAAGAGGTGCGGGTGCTCTGATTTTTGTGGAAAAGCAGTTGCAGCACAGGGCCTGTCTATGCCTTCAACGGTTCCGAGGGTTTGCATTGCCGCCACCATGATGGCTCCTGAATGTCCGGCACTGGCAAAACAATTGATCTGCTTCTGCGCCAGATGTTTTAAGCCGATCAGAATGCTCGACTCACGCTTCGTTTGCAATGCTTTAACGGGCTGCTCATCCATTCCGATTGCCTCGGGTGAATGCACGATATGGAGGCGCTCTTTAAGCGTGGGCGGTGCTCCTGAAAAATGATGGGCAATTAAGTCTTCTGGACCAAAAAGATAAAGTTGGGTATCACCCAGCATACGGTCAAAGGCCCTTTCGCAACCTTCTAAAACAACTTGGGGGGCATAATCTCCCCCCATGATATCTACTCCGATACCAGCCATTTAATAAGCAGTATCGTTGCTATAGATAGCCATCTATCAAACGGCTTGCTCTTTCTCCATCACCACCTTACCCTTGTAATAGAGCTTTCCTTCGTACCAATGTGCCCGATGGTATAAGTGAGGTTCTCCAGTAGTGGGGCAAATTGCCACTGTAGGAACTTCTGCCTTGTAATGGGTTCTGCGCTTATCTCTTCTTGTTTTTGACTGCTTGCGCTTAGGATGTGCCATCTTCTTCTACTTTTATCTTCTTAACTTAAAAGGTCTTTCAGTTTCTGCCAGCGTGGATCAATTTCTCCGCTTTCACTATCCTTTTCACTTACAATAGTTTCTGAATCTTGAGATTCCTGGATTTTCATGCCCTCGGGACTGATTCTCTTTAAGGGTAAGGCCAGAGCAGAAATCTCATATAAATACTGCGCAATATTCATTCGGTGATCTCCTGAAGGAATGATTAAAATTTCATCCCGAGAATCATCGTACTCATCACCAAACTTAACCACCAGGGTCAGATCATTCTCCAAAGGAAGGTCAAAAGGCTCATTAGTAATATCACAGGGTACACTAACCGAACCACTAAGTTTAAAGTGCCATTCAAGGCTACTTTCCTTCTTCAATAATACCGCCTCAGCCATAAGCCTGGAGTGCAGGAATTCATCAAACTCAAAAAGTGAAAAGAACTCGTTATCAAGCTGATAATCAAACCGGTGCTCCCCTAACTTAAGACCGACAAAGTTGATGTTATAATCTTTTAAACTTCGCTTCATCGTACCGTCTCATCGTTAGAGCCGGCAAAGGTACAAAATCTTTCTATTCAAACATTTAGTCCTCTTTCTTCCCTTTTTTTATCCTTAGTGGGTTAGCCCTGATCTCATGGCTCAACTTTCGATTTTTTACCAGGTCAACTGCCAGATACATAGCCTGTCTGAATGAGGACGCATCGGCCACCCCCTCGCCGGCAATATCAAACCCGGTACCATGGTCTGGACTGGTGCGAATGATGTCCAGACCTGAACTGTAATTAACCCCGTATCCAAATGACATGGTTTTAAATGGGATCAAACCCTGATCATGATACATAGCGAGAATGGCGTCGTACTTTCTATACTGACCACTACCAAAAAAACTATCCGCAGAGAATGGTCCAAAGGCCATAATACCCTGGTCAAAAGCCTTCTGAACAGCCGGTGCCACTACCTGATCATCTTCATTTCCAATAACACCACCATCGCCGGCATGAGGATTTACGGACAGCACCGCTATCTTTCCTCTCTGAATAAGAAAATCGCGATTGAGCGTTTGGCTCAAACTTGTTAATCGGCCGATTATTCTCTCTTCATTTATACTTTCGGAAACATCTTTGAGCGGAATATGCACCGTTGCTAAGGCCATGCGCATCTCTTCACTGACCAACATCATAGTGGCCTTACCTTTAAATCTCGCTTCAAGATAATCTGTATGACCGGCAAATCTGAAATCATCGCTTTGAATGCTTTGCTTATGGATGGGTGCCGTAACCAAGGCATCTAAAGAGCCGTTCTCCAGAGCCGTACACGCCTGATCCAGCGAGCGTACCGCGTAACTACCTACCACCGGACTCACCGTTCCCAGTTCGATGATCACCTCATCTTTCCAGGCGTTTATCAAGTTAGGTTTACCATGAACCAATTCCTCCAAACTTCTGATTAACTCAAAATTGAAAGATTCCATCTCAATCGCCTTACGATGGTATGAAGCCACTTTTGCAGAGGCAAATACTACGGGTGTGCATATATCAAAGATGTCGGGAATAGAAAGGGCCTTAATAATCACTTCCATCCCTATGCCATTGAGATCACCACAACTGATGCCAATTCTCGGCAGCTCTTTTTCAGCCATCTCAGGCAAAGTTTTTAAGGAAGTCAAATAATAATCTGACGCCAACTCCGGTACCTCCTTGAAGTCGATAGTGATCATCATTATTAAGGAAAGCCGGCCCAGCTATATCAAGGTGAATCCAGGGGTAATTTGTGAATCTTTCCAGAAATTTTCCTGCAGTAATAGCGCCTGCCTCACGTCCACCAATATTCTTTTGGTCCGCAATTTTTGATTTTAACAAATCAGAATATTCATCCCAAAAGGGAAATTCTGCAATTCTTTCATAAACAATATCGCCCGATACTTTTAGTTGTTCCATGGTATGTTCACCGGCAGTTCCCATCGCCACCAAGCCATACTTCCCAATAGCCACCGCCGCGGCTCCGGTGAGTGTAGCCAAATCAATAACCAATTCGGGTTTTAATTTCTTGGCATAAGCGAGTGCATCTGCCAACAACATCCTCCCTTCAGCATCCGTATTTAATACCTCTACCGTACTGCCATCATACATTTTAACCACATCTCCCGGCACATAGGCATTCTCTCCGGGTCGGTTGTCAGTAGCCGGAATAAGTCCAATGACGTGCAGGGGCAAACCGGCTTCTGATATGGCCATCATCGTGCCAACTACTGCTGCCGCTCCGCTCATATCACTTTTCATGCTATCCATAGAGTTGGCGGTAGGCTTAAGACTTAGTCCGCCCGTATCATAAACCACTCCTTTCCCTACTAAAACTATAGGTTTCTCATTCCTAGCTTTCTGCGAGCGATATTCCAGTATAGAAAAGCTTGGAGGATCCTGGCTACCGCGGTTTACCGCCAGCAAGCCTCCCATTTTTAAGGATTGGATCTTTTTCTTATTAAGGATTTCCGTGATGTAGCCTGTTTCCGCTCCGGCTTTTTGGGCTTCTTCTGCTAATTTTTCGGCGGTGAGGTAACTCAATGGCTCATTAATCAGGTCTCTGGCCTTAAACACACCTTTGATCAAGGCATTTAAAGCAGTTACGTCACTCTTTCGCACCCCCTGGAGCGCAATTTTATCTAATTTGTTCTCTTGTTTATCCTTCTTGGTGAAGTATTTCAGGAACTGGTAAGAAGCCAGAGCCAGACCTTCTGCGAAGGGTATAGCATCGTCCTTTTTACTCAGAGCCAGGATCTGCAATTGCTCTGTATTTGAAGCCAGAAACTGTTTTTGCAACTTACACCCAAGTAGCCTAAGATTCTCATAATGAGAAGAGAGGGCCGTTCTACCTTTGTCGATCTTTACGAGGTAAATAAAATCAGGGTAGCGGTTTATTCTAACTATTTTGTGCTTGTTAAGTTCTTCGGATTCACGAACAAACTTATCTT
This sequence comes from Owenweeksia sp., assembly GCA_965229445.1. GTDB lineage: Bacteria > Bacteroidota > Bacteroidia > Flavobacteriales > Schleiferiaceae > Owenweeksia. The sequence goes on along the minus strand of OZ245876.1, from coordinate 175,904 downwards.
CAGACTTGTTTAATTTTAATTCGGAAAGTTGACTGAAATCTTTAAAAATATAAACAACCGACCCTTTAAGATTGGTTTCATTGGTAGCAGTGATCAACATGGGCTCTTAAAATTTGGATGTCAAAAGTATTACTATTCAGGCAACCCTCCACCGCTTGCAGGCTCACCTAAAATAAGCGGGAAATAATATAGTTATAGATTTCCGACCTATTCAAACTAATTTAGCAATTAGGGATAGTTGATTTGATGAAGAAACATACCGCATTAATAATCTCATTTTTGATGAGCTTCAGTGCTCTTGCTACCCACAATCGGGCTGGTGAGATCACTTATCGCTGGATTAATGGTCTTACCTATGAAGTGACCATCACTACTTACACCAGAGATTCTGCTCCGGCTGATCGGTGCGAGCTGGAAATCAACTGGGGTGACGGCACTTCCACCATGTTGAAGCGCCAAAATGGAGTATCCTCACCCGGGAACCCTAACAAGTGCCAGGGCGTAGGAGCGCAACCCGGGCAGCCCATTGGTAACGACGTACGTCTCAACATCTATAAAGGAACGCATACTTATGCATCCTCCGGACCTTATACGCTATCCTTCGAAGATCCCAATCGGAACGCCGGCGTCAGCAATATCATTCAATCGATCAGCGTGCCCTTCTATGTTGAAAGTCAGCTAATTATCAGTCCGGGTATTGGCGGAAACAGTTCGCCAATTTTAGATAACCCGCCCATTGATGACGGCTGCCTTAACCAAATTTTTGAGCACAACGCTGGGGCCTTTGATGCCGATGGTGATAGTTTAGCGTACCGACTAATTCCCTGTCGCACCACCGGGGGTGCATTTATCACCACCACCTATGATCCAGCTTATGTCCAGGATTCGGTGCGCATTGACCCTATTACCGGTGATTTTATTTGGGACGTTCCTAAAAATCCCGGGCAATACAATTTTGCTTTCGAGATTTCGGAGTGGCGGAAAGATGGTAACGGGAAATTTGTAAAAATCGGCTACGTAGTACGAGACATGCAGGTAAATATTGATCAGTGTGTTGAAATCAACCGCCCTCCACAGATTCCTCTGGTGGGTCCCTTCTGTGTGGAAGCCGGTCAGAATTTAAATTTTACGATCCAGGCCACCGATCCGGATAATGATCCCGTAGCGTTGAGAGCCTATGGAGGACCCTACTTGGTTACCAATCCTGCTTCGCCCTTATCAACTATTGGCTCTAACCCGGTATTTGGCACCTTTAATTGGAATACCAGATGTTCTCACGTAAGAAAGCAACCCTATTTTCTGACTATAGAAGCCAAAGACAACCCTTCAGGACGCAGTAGCAATTTACCACAACTAGTAAGTCTGTCTACAATTGAAATCAGAGTGGTGGCACCCGCACCCAAAAACCCTATGGCCGTTTCCGTCAATGATGTGATCAATTTATCATGGGATACCAGTATATGTGCAGGAGCGAATGCGTATAAGATATATCGGCGAGAAAGCACTTATGGCTTTGTGCCCTCCGACTGTGAAACGGGAGTACCGGCTTACACGGGATATGGAATTTTGGATACGGTTAATGGCATCAACAATGTTACTTATACGGATAGTATTGATCTCAAGAGAGGAGTACAATATTGCTATATGGTGGTCGCCTGTTTTCCAGATGGATCTGAGAGCTATGCCTCGGTAGAGTTCTGTACTTCTCTTTCACTTACCATGCCTATGATGACCAATGCCGATGTGTTAAGCACTGATTCAAGCTCAGGTAGCATATTTGTGAGTTGGATATATCCTCCCGTACTCGATAGCAGCCTTTTTCCTCCCCCATATAGCTTCAAACTTTACCGCGCTCCCGGACTGTCTGGAACAAACTTTTCGGAGATATATGATGGCAGTGACACCTCCTTTACCGATGTTAATCTCAATACCGCTTTACAAGCCTACACTTATAAAGTAGAGCTGTATTCTGGAATTGCAGCAAACCTCCTCGGACAAGCTGATGCAGCCTCATCGCCGTTTCTGTCTATTACTCCGGGTGATGGTTCTAACCTGCTTAGAATCCGGGAAAGCACACCCTGGCGAAATGATGCTTATGTGATATTTCGGGAAACACCAGGAGGTAGTGGAAACTTTTCGCCAATTGATACAAGCTATAACTTGGCCTACCGAGATACCGGTCTGGTGAATGGTGAGGAGTATTGTTACCGGATACTGACCATTGGGTCATACACGGCATCCGATAGTTTGCCAGAACCCTTGCTGAATAATTCCCAGGAGCTATGCAGTGCCCCCTTAGACACCTCTAGTCCGTGTGCACCTGAGCTTAACGGGGATTTCTTTTGTCAACAAGATTCGCTGTACCTGGAGTGGAATTACCCCATGGATAGTAATTGCAGCAAGGATGTCGTTGAGTATCGCCTTTACTATAAGCCCACCGAAGAAGATCCCTATACCCTATATGCTACTTTCTCATCTACAGACAACAACTATATCAGCATTACCGAGTTACCGGTGATTGGATGCTATGCCATTACGGCGGTAGATGATGCCAATAATGATGTTAATGGTGTAGCCAATGAAAGTGAGCTGAGCAGAGTGATATGTGCCGATCCCTGTCCTGATATCAACTTCCCTAATGTATTTACTCCGAATTCTGATGGCACCAATGATTTCTTTACCGCCATTAACTACCGAAACATCGGAGAGTTGTTTATTCAGATTTATAATCGTTGGGGAGTGCTGGTTTATGAAACCGACAATGCGGCTGAATTCCTGGAAGTAGGTTGGGATGGCCTGGATATGAATTCTGGTGAACCCTGTGCTGATGGCGTTTACTACTATATCTGTCGTTACACTCCCGAGAGCCTTGGCGCACCATCTCGTCAGGAGGCCAAAGGCTTTCTTCATCTATTTGCAGACTAATATGTTTACGGGAATCATTGAGTCCGTTGGAAAAGTGGTGAATATCATTCCTGATCAGGGAAATGTACATCTAGAAATCCAATCAGATTTTACCAGAGAATTGAAAATAGATCAAAGTGTAGCGCATAATGGGGCTTGCCTTACGGTCGTAGATATTCATGATGATTGCTATAAGGTTACCGTGATTCAGGAGTCTTTGCAAAGAACCAACCTGGGAGATCTTAACCCTGGTGATCCCATTAACCTTGAACGATGCTTAATTGCCGGAGCTCGACTTGACGGTCATATGGTTCAGGGTCATGTGGATCAAGTCGGGATGTGTGAGAAGGTAGAATCAACAGAGGGAAGCTGGAAATATTGGTTTAGCCATCAGCATAGTCCAGAAAACCTAACGGTTGAAAAAGGCTCTATATGCATAAACGGTGTCAGCCTTACAGTAGTAGATTCCAAACCCGGAATGTTTTCCGTGGCGATCATTCCTTTTACCTATGAAAACACAAACTTTCACAACATCGAGAAAGGCACCAAGGTAAATCTGGAATTTGATATTCTTGGTAAGTATATCGCTCGATTAATGGCTGTGCAGAGAAACTAAAAGATTCTTAATAGACTTGCTATCCAAGCCATTATCCTGAAGAAGCTCCTCCCTTGATGCGTGTTCAATAAACCGGTCTGGCAGGCTTCGGCTAACCAGCTCACAGGGAATTCCCGAACCTCGCAAGGCAGCGGCAATGCTATCGCCCAGTCCCCCTCTGGCTGAATTCTCTTCCACACTAATAATCATGTCATGTTGCCGTGCAATATCTCTTATCACTTTGCTAGGAAAGGGCTTTAAACAACTTATATTGTAATGTGATACATCAAAATCACCTACTGCTTTTTCCGCTTCGCCCGCGATTATTCCAAAACTTAATAGTGCTATTCCCGACCCTTGCTTTAAAGAATAAACGCCTTGCCCTATGGGGGATATAGTTGATCTTTCGAGCTGAGCAACCAAATGTTCTTTGGGAAATCGTAAAACTACCGGCGTATCGCCTTCTACGGCATCCTTTAAATGCTTGGTGAGTACAAGGGAATTAATCGGAGAACAAACTTTTAAGTTGGGAACAGTATTAAAAAACCCAGGGTCAAATACACCGTGATGCGTACTGCCATCGCTACCTACCAGGCCTGCCCGGTCAATAGCCAATATCACAGGGAGATTTTGTAAGGCCACATCATGTATTATCTGATCATAGGCTCGTTGTGCGAAGGTTGAATAAAGGTGCACTACCGGAATCATACCGTCAGCAGCCAGCCCCGCTACCAGCGTTACTGCATGTTGCTCAGCGATTCCCACATCAACACATCTGTCTGGAAACAACTTGGCAAATTCTGTGAGATTGCCACCGGATAACATCGCCGGACTGATCACTACCAATTTGTTATTTCTCCGGGCAATATCGATGAGGCTATGGGAAAATACTTCTTGAAAAGTAGGCTTTGAGTGGGTTTTGGTTTTAACAGCACGCCTGCCTTTAGCCTTTCGAGTATTAACCTTTAACAGACGAGGACCTTTGCGATTGATGGCGGAGCGTAGCTCTGGCACCAAAGAATCTATCTTATGACCATCACACTCCCCTAAATAATCTATTCCCAGAGATTTACAATAGTCAGGGTAGGAATCCAATTGAGCCAGCGCACCACGATTATCATCAATAGAGGATTTATTGTCATTGAGAATGATCAGCACATCCAGTTTTGACTCTCCCAGGTAGTTCAGGGCTTCGAAACTCATACCGGCTGTAACCGACCCATCCCCGATTACCGCCACTATTTTTCGTTCCGCACTATTTCTTAACCTGTCCGCCAGAGCAAATCCGGCGGCCGCAGAAATAGAAGTAGATGAATGGCCAGCCCCAAAGGGATCATACACACTTTCTGCCCTGTTTGTAAACCCTGAAATGCCGCCTTTCTTGCGGTTAGTGGTGAATCTCTCCTTTCTATCAGTAAGAATTTTATGAATGTAGGCCTGATGACCAACATCCCAAATCAATATATCCTGCGGCGTGTTCAGTGAATAGTGAAGCGCTACCGTTAGTTCCGTAACTCCTAAACTACTGCGAATGTGCCCTTCCTTCTCCTCGGTACTATTGCGCACAAAGGATCTTAGCTCATCACAAAGCCTTGAAAGATCATTTACCGGTAATTCCCTGAGATCACGGGGAGTATGGATGCGGTTGAGTATCACTATTCAAAAGTAATTAGGAATATGGGAACAATGGCAAAAAGAAAGGGCCCTCGACTAGCGCCGGGGCCCTCTTGGTCAACCAATTAACCAAACCTTAACCTAATTAACCTGCAAATTTATTAAAAACAATTCTAGTTCTCCTAGATAATCTTTCAAAAATTAAATACATCACTGGTACTACTACCAATGTTAAGAATGTAGCAAAGACCAGGCCAAATATTACCGTCCATGCTATTGGGCTCCAGAATATCACGTTATCCCCGCCAAAATATATGTTGGGATCATAGGCCGAAAGCATCCCAAAGAAATCAATATTTAATCCTATCGCCAGCGGCAACAAGCCCAATACGGTAGTAATAGCGGTAAGCAATACCGGCCGCAAGCGAACTTTAGCGCCCTGCTCAATGGCTTCTACCAAATCCTCATCCGATAGCTCATCCACTTTGGTGAGGCCTTTTCTCTCTCTTATTCTCGCCCTACTGAGCTCAATGAAGTCGATCAGTACAATGCCGTTGTTTACCACCACTCCGGCTAGAGAAACGATTCCGATGCCAGTCATGATTACCACAAAGTCCATCTGGAAAATACCCAGTCCCAAGAAAACTCCGATGGTGCTAAAGAGTACCGTAATTACTATAATAAAAGGCTTCACAAAACTGTTAAACTGGGATACCAGGATTATGCTAATGAGCGCAATGGCAATGAGAAGTGCCGTACTCAGAAAGGCAAATGATTCAGCCTGCTCTTCTAGTTCGCCGGTAAAATCAAGACTATAACCCCTAGGCAGTTCAAAATCTCGCAATTCCTCCTGAATCAATTCATTGATTTCATTGGGATTGTAGCCTTCTATGACATTAGAATAGACGGTTATTAATCGTTCCGAATCTAACCTTTTGATAGAGTTATAGGAATTATCGAAACTGTAATCGGCCACAGCCGAAATTGGCACCTGAACAATCTTTCCAGTTGCCTGTGACCTGAATGTTACCAGCTGATTCATTAAAGCCGATACATTATATCGGTATTCATCCTTTAAGCGAACCTCTATAGGGTAATCATCTTCGCCTAACTTATACTGGCTGGCCTCTGTTCCGTAAAGGGCCGTTCTAAGTACGCCAGCCACTTGCTGAGTGGACACTCCCAATCGACGGGCTCGTTCCCGATCAATTTTAATCAGCATTTCTGGCTTATTGGTTTCCAGATCTATCTGCAAACCTTCAATGCCGGCAATGTCTGCAGCATCAACTTTGTCCTTCACTTCCTGGGCGATCCAAATTAACTCTTCAAATTCATCGCCCGTTATCTCCAGGTTAATAGGACGTCCAACCGGTGGGCCGGCAGGTTCTTTTTCCACGGAGATACTCACTCCCGGATACCTGCCCACCAACTCCTCAGTGACCATCCGTTGTACATCGGTAGTGCGGATGCCGCCACGGTACTGGTACTCTACAAAAGAGATGGTTATTCGGGCACGATTTGGTGTCTTTTGCGTTCCACCCCCAAAATTGTTCTGACTGGCTGTTTCAGCTCCAACATTCGTTACGACGGACTCCGTCATGTCAGAATATGGCTCCAGGAGTTTCTCCAGGTCTTTCTCTACCATCCTACTAATGCTATCCGTGGCCAAAACATCCGTGCCCAAAGGCAGCTCCACAAACACATTAATAAAGTTAGGCTCGTTCACCGGGAAGGTCACAAACTTCGGTTGTGTAGCGAAATAAAACATGATGGAGAAAATCATCAAGAAGACCGTACTAAACAGAATAACAACGGGTCTTACGCCTTTTAGGGCATAGCTCAGGGTATTAAAGTAGAGCTGCTCGAGACGTGGTAAAGCTTTGGTTTGAAAGGAACGGGCCAAAGGCTGCAAGATGTAAGCAAATAAAATGATCAGTAAGCCGGTTATGATCATCAAATTTCCCAGGCTATAACTCTGAGCCAGAACCAATAAAAACCCTAGAATTCCAAAAGCCATTGCATAGATTAGGCTTTTCTTCTTTTTGGGTGCTTTCTCAAGATCCTGTTTCTTAAGGAATGTCGCTGTAATTACCGGGTTGATCACCAGCGCTACAAACAAGGAAGAACCTAAAACTATGATGAGCGTCTTAGGTAGGAAACTCATGAACTCACCAATAATACTATCCCAAAATATTAAAGGGAAAAATGCCGCCAGCGTGGTGGCGGTACTGCTAATTATCGGCACTGCAATTTCTCCTACACCCTGGCGAGCCGCTTCCATGCGCGATAAGCCCTCTTCCTCATAGAGGCGGTAAATGTTCTCAATGGTAACAATAGCATTGTCCACCAGCATCCCTAAAGCCAGAATCAAAGAAAACAAAACCATAAAATTCAGGGTGATGCCCAGAGCACTTAGCACCAGGAAGCAGATGAACATGGAAAAAGGAATGGACAAGCCCACAAACACCGCATTTCTTAGTCCCAGGAAAAACAACAAGACCAGGATCACCAGAATGACCCCGCTAATAATAGAATTTTCGAGGTTGCTTATTTGGTTTCGAGTTTGTTTAGACTGGTCATTGGTAATGGTAATCTTAAGGCCTTCCGGTAAGCGATCCGCTTTTGCCTCTTGCAATATTTGACGAATCTGATCACTGGCATTGAGCAGGTTTTCACCACTTTTTTTAATGATGTTCAGTGATACAACCGATTCGCCATCGAGCCGTGCCATTGATTCTACCTCCTGATAAGTAAAAAGAACCTGAGCTACATCTTTCAGATAGACAATATTGTCATTCTCGTGTTTAACGACAATATTTCTGAGCTCGTCAATACTTTCAAACTCAGCGTCAGTTCGAATGCTTCGCCTGGTGTTCCCTAGGAGAATGTCTCCCGCACCCTGGTTCACATTTTCACTGGCAACAGCATTGATAATATCCTGAAAACTAAGCTGATTGAGTTTAAGTTTTGGGAGATCTACGTTAATCTGCACCTCCTTTTCCTTGTCGCCAGTGATGGTAGCTTCCGAGATTTCCGACAATTCTTCAATTTCATCCTGAAGGAATTCAGCGTATTCCACCAGCTTATCGATTGAATAATCCCCGGAGAGGTTGATATTCATCACCGGTAAGCGAGAAAGGTCAACATCCATTACCACAGGATCCTGATCCAAATCGGTAGGCAGGTCGCTTTTTGCCCGATCCACGGCATCCTTAACATCCTGCAAGGCTTTTTCAGTATCAACATCAACGTTAAATTCAACATTGATGATGGACGCATCCTGGACAGACTCTGAGTTCAAAGCCTTAATACCATCAACACTCTTGATTTCTTTTTCGAGAGGTCTGGTTAATAGATTCTCAATATCAGATGGGGTATTACCCGGATAAGGTGTCTGCACAAATATGAGTGGAAAGACTATTTCCGGGAATGATTCCTTAGGCATTTGCCGATAGGAATATATCCCGAATAGAATGAGCAGGCCAGATAATATAAATACAGTGATGCTGTTGTTCAGAGAGAGGGTGCTCAGTCCGAAATTACGCTTGGTTTTTGTTGCCATCTTTAATTAGTTTTCCAGATCACTGAATTGATATAGCAGCATTCTGATTCACCTCTTCAGAACCTGCGGTAATGATTTGATCTCCTTCATCAACTCCTGAAATGATTTCTGTTTCCGCACCAAAAGAGGTTCCGCGTTGCACATAGTGTTTCTGTGCTCTTTTTACTCCATTCTCATCCGCGGTCGCTACGAATACAAAGTCGCCACGTAAATCTTTCCCTATCGCTCTAGACGGCACAACCACGGCCGTGTCGTTTGCATAATCCCTTATCATCATATTGGCCAGAATATTCGGCTTTATCAGGCCGTTTTCATTATCAATAGCGACTTTTATCAAGAAGCTTCTGTTATTGGGATTTATAACCTGGCTTACGAAGCGTACTTCAGACATGCGCTCGTAGCCTACGGCAGGAATTGTCACCTTAACACTATCTCCTTTTCTCACGCTGGTGAGGTAGTTCTCCGAAAGCTCAGCCTCGATATCCACGTTGTTAACATCCACCACCCTAATAGCGGGAGTTCCCATAGAAATCATTTCACCAAGGTTAACTTCAATATTATCAACATTGCCGTTTATTGGCGAGGTAATAAGCGTGCTTTCAAAGCGCTTACGTGCTTGCTCCAATCTGCTATTGGCCGTCTCAAAATTGTTTTTTGCTTGGAGGTAATTAATTTCTGATCCTATGCTCTGATCCCAAAGGTTCTTGCGCTTTTCGTAGGTCGTTTTGGCCAGGTCATAAACTGCCTGAGCCTCTTCCAGCTGACGTTGCTCCGCCTCATTATCAATAGCAATCAATACCTGGCCCTTAGACACTTTCTCACCCTCCTTCACCTTAATAGAAGTAATTCTTCCGTTGGCTTCCGCACTAATCATAATGTTTTGCTCAGAAGTAACCGTGCCGGTTATCTCTACGAAGTGTTCAAACCTTCCTCTGGAAACCTCCTCCACTTTCACCCGAACGAACCTTTCCGTATCGGCAGTGGTGTCTAGCGCAGCAATTTCTTCCTTTAGTTTGGCAATTTCTTCGCGGAGCTCAGACATGCTGTTTTGCTTTTCCTTGAGCTCAGCTTGTTTTGCGGCGAGATCTGCAGGTTCCTGACAGGAGGCCAGTAATCCAAGGAATATCAGGGTGGCTAGTTTTTTCATCTTTTTGAAATACTTATCGTTAAAAATTATTGATGCCAAGTGCTTTTTCCAGATCTTCCTTAGCATTGATCAATGTTTGAAGGGATTGTATATAATCTTGCTGCGACCTTACGAGCTGGGTTTCAGTTTGAGACAGATCCAGGCTGGAGCTCAAGCCTTCCACATACTTTATACGCGTGCGATCTCTGATCTTTTCACTCAATCGCAGGCTTTTTTGAGAGTTTCGGTAACTCTCCAGAGCAAACAAAAAATCAGATCGAGCCTGCATAAATTCCAGTTCAATTTGACCACGGGTAAGCTCCTTATTTACCTCCGCTTGCATGACACCAATTTCCGCTTGTTGTGCCTGTGCCTTGTTGGCAAATCCGGTAAACAAATTCCACCTCAGGGTACCCGAAATAAATGATGCCGGAGCCCAATAGGTGTCAAAGTTGATCGGGTCAAATTCATTACTTAAATAGAAACTATTGTAGTTTGCCTGAAAACCCAGCGTAGGATAAAAATCGGCCTTTTCATTCTTAAATTGCAAGACTGACCCTCTATACTGGGTATTGGCCAAGCGGTAAGTGACGTGGCTTTCTAAATCCAGTTTTTTGTCCTCAATATTGAGTAACTCTTGTTCTACCAGACGTAAAGATTCATCTAATGATCCCGTAATCTCAATCCGCTCGTCTAGCTGAATACCCATCTGAAATTTAAGAAACTGCATGGCCAAACCTTCCTGACGCTTCGCATTGTCGAGCATCACATTAATGTTAGAAGCCAGCAAGTCAATTTGATCCACATCCTGCTCTTCCACAAAGCCATTTTGAAAGAGTTGCCGGGTTTCAAACAAGCTCTTCTGCAGAGAGGCAAGATCTTCCTCAAGGAGCCTTACGCTTTCTTGGGCTAACAATACCCGATTAAACGCCTTAGCCACTTCTGCATTTACCATCAGCTCTGCCTCTTCCTTGGTAAGACTATTAATTTCCTTCAGCACCTCTGATCCCTGACGGGCTAGAAAATTGGAATAACTACCAATCAGCCAACTTGCTGAAAGTCCGGCACTTGTCTGCCACTTTCCTCCACCAATTGTTACATAATTGAAACCCTCTGCATTTGGATCTACCGGCGTGCCAGGAAACAAGGGCACCGTGGCGTCGTATCCCACCGGTTGAATTTGTGGATTTAGCTGAAGGGCATAACTGGCAGAAATTTGAGGAAGAAACAAGGAAGCGGTTTCCAGAATCTGTTTCTGAGCCTTTTCGATTTCATACTGTTGGTTGCGCAAGGTATAACTATGCTCTAAAGCATAAGCCTGAGCCTGCTCTACTGTAAAGTTGCGGCCTCCGGTAGGCTCTGCTTCCTGGGCGTTTATCCCCAGAGCAGTGATCATTAACAACACAATTAGTTTAGTTCTCATCGATAGTGTATGTCTTTAATTTTTCTTCCAGTTTGGCTAAACCCTGAGGCGTTGCCAATCCTCTTATATGATAAATCAAAGCCTGCCGGCTGATATAACGCAAAGAATGATGATCTGAAATCTTAGGCTCCCCTTCCGGTATGGACTTAATCTTGGAGCAGTACAGATGACTTACTACTCCCGTATCGGCATCAAGTCTGTAACATCCATCTCGCTTACCTCTTTCAATATTTGCGGCCACCATTTTTCTAATCATTTCTGCCCGGCCTTCAAACAGATAATTAAAGGTTTTGGGATAGTACTTTTCAATTTGATAGCGCATGCTGGGATTGTGCTTCTCCATCATCTTCCAAACAACCTGATCTACCTCAAATAGTTCATCTATAGCACTTTCTGAATTTTCCATAACGGTCATCAGACTATCCTGAATGTGCTGATAAAGCAACTGGCCACAATGATGAACCAAATCGGCCTTGTTCTCAAAATGTTTGTACAAAGTTTTCTTGGAAACACTCAATGCGGCTGCCAAATCATCCATCGTTATGCTTCTTATGCCATAACGGTGAAATAATTCCAGTGCTTTCTCGGTAATTTCTCTTTTCTGATTCTCCATTTGCGGCGGCAAAGCTATAGAATATTCTTGATCTGGAAACTTTTTAGTTGTTAAATGTTTCCAAAGTTTCGGATCGCGTTTTTTGCTGGTTAGAGTATTGCAAAAAATGGCAACTTTGCAGGCCCAAATATTGCCCATGAATAAGATCAGCATCTCTCAATTATTGAAGGAGCAACCCACGGTTAGTACTATAGAATTAAAGGCCTGGGTACGCACCTTCAGGAGCAACAGGTTTATTGCGTTAAATGATGGTAGCTGCCTAAGAAATCTACAAGCGGTGGTAGACTTTGAAAAATTCCCTGAAACGCTGCTCAAACGGATTACTACCGGTGCCTGCATTTCTATAAAAGGAAAACTGGTGGCCTCCTTGGGTAAAGGGCAAGACGTTGAAGTTCGGGTAGAGAGTCTGGAAATATTGGGAGACTCCTCCGCTGAAGAATATCCTCTTCAACCCAAAAAACACAGTTTAGAGTTTTTACGTGAAAAGGCTCACTTGCGTTTTCGCACCAGTACTTTTGGAGCGGTCTTCAGAATCAGGCATCATTTGGCCTATGGGGTGCACAAATACTTTAACGACCGGGGCTTTTACCATCTACACACTCCGATTATTACCGGAAGTGATGCGGAAGGGGCAGGTGAGATGTTTGGTGTAACCACCATTAATCCGGCTAATCCACCCTTAAATGAAGATGGGCAAATTAATTACCGGGAAGATTTCTTTGGCAAGGAGACCAATCTAACTGTTTCCGGTCAGCTAGAAGCGGAACTTGGAGCGATGGCTCTCAGCAAGGTTTACACTTTCGGCCCCACCTTTAGGGCAGAAAACTCGAATACGCCCCGTCACCTTGCAGAATTCTGGATGATAGAACCCGAAATGGCCTTTGCCGATTTGGAAGATAATATGGACCTGGCTGAGGATATGTTAAAATTCCTTATCAAATATGTTATTGATCACGCTTGGGAGGATCTGGAATTTCTGGATAAGCGCTTAGCGGATGAAGAAAAAACCAAGCCACAACACCTCCGTAGCCCCCGTGGTTTATTGGAACGCTTGCAATGGATACAGGAAGCTACGTTTAAAAGGTTGAGCTACACCGAAGCCATTGAGATACTGATAAACTCCAAACCTAACAAAAAGAAAAAGTTTGAATTTATTATCGACGCTTGGGGAGCCGACCTGCAATCTGAACATGAAAAATACCTGGTGAAGCACTTTGACGCACCGGTAACCCTTTATGATTACCCAGCGTCCATCAAAGCATTTTACATGCGCCTCAACGAAGATGGCAAAACCGTGCGGGCCATGGATATTCTCTTTCCCGGTATCGGAGAAATTGTTGGAGGCTCCCAAAGAGAAGAGCGGCATGAGGTGCTAATTCAGAAAATGAAAGCGCTGGATATTGAAGAAGAGGATTTGTGGTGGTACCTGGATACACGAAAATTTGGCTCCTGCGTTCACTCCGGCTTTGGACTCGGATTTGAGCGCTTGGTACAATTCACTACGGGCATGAGTAACATTCGTGACGTAATCCCTTTTCCACGTACTCCGGGCAATGCCGAATTCTAGGCACTAAGGTCTGTATTCTGCGTCAAATCGGCATGGATTTGCACAAAAACGGCAAAATCTTTGATAGGCTGGGTGGAATTTCTATTTTGGGAGCCGGTATTTTATCTACTCTGAAACTATATGCTTAAACAGCAACTCAGTCAGAAGCTCCTCCAAAAGCTGTCACCACAGCAGATCCAGCTGATGAAGCTGATCCAACTGCCTACCCAGGCTTTGGAACAGAAAATCAAAGAGGAAATGGAGGCCAATCCCGCCCTGGAAGAGGGCAGGGAGGAGGAAATTAATGCCGATGACCGTCAAGAACTAGGGGAAGACAACTTTGACACCGACAGCGAAGTAATTGAGGCGGATGATATTAATGTAGATGAATACCTCAGCGATGACGAGGTGCCTGATTATCGCTACCGGGCGAACAATTATTCTGCCGATGATGAAGATACACGGGTGCCAGTAAGTGGCGGTACTTCCTTCCATGAATACCTTACGGATCAAATGAGCATGTTAAGCCTCAATGGTGAAGACCGGCTCATTGCAGAATACTTACTTGGGAATATTGATGATGATGGTTATATCCGCAGAGACCTCTCTGCCATTGTAGACGATCTGGCCTTTACTCAAAATATTTTCACAGAAGAATCCAGGCTGGAAGATATTCTACAGGTCATTCAAAATCTGGATCCTCCGGGTGTTGGGGCGAGAGACCTTAAGGAGTGTTTACTGCTACAACTCAAAAGAAAAGAGCCTACTGCTTATATTCTTACGGCCATAGCTATACTGGAAAAGCACTTTGATGAGTTTATCAAGAAGCATTATCAAAAGATGATGGATCGATTGGAGATCGATGAAGATTCCCTCAAAGAGGCTATTCAGGAGATCAGCCGGTTAAATCCAAAGCCTGGGAATTCCAGCAGCAACACTCAACGCAGTATCCAAACGATAATTCCTGATTTTATGATCAATATTCAGGACGGTGAACTAGAGCTGAGCCTAAATTCACGCAATGCGCCTGAGCTTAATGTCAGTAGGGAGTACCAGGATATGCTGGAAGCTTATAAAAACAGCAAGGAAAAAAATAAAGCACAGAAAGAAGCCATTCTATTTGTGAAACAAAAACTAGATGGTGCCAAATGGTTTATCGATGCCATCCGGCAAAGACAACAAACCCTGATGTTTACCATGTCGGCCATTATGAACTTTCAGGAGGAATACTTTCTAACCGGGGATCAGCGAAAGCTTAAACCCATGATCCTGAAGGACATTGCCGATGAGATAGGGATGGACATTTCAACCGTATCGCGTGTTGCCAGCAACAAATATGTTCAAACCCCTTACGGTACTTTTCTGATAAAAGAATTCTTCTCCGAATCTATGAAAAATGAGGCGGGAGAGGATGTTTCTACGAAGCAGATCAAGAAGATACTGGAAGATTCGATTGGAGAGGAGGATAAGAAAAAGCCGCTTACAGATGAGAAGCTAGCCAAGCTACTAAAAGAAAAAGGCTTCCCCATAGCCCGAAGAACCGTGGCTAAGTATCGTGAACAACTAAATATCCCCGTGGCTCGTCTGCGGAAACAACTCTAAAGTGAATCGCGTTACCGCGCAAACCTTATCCTACCTGCTGCACCCTGCGGTATACCCTATTCTTGGGGTGTTGGTATCCTTAAAACTACTCCCATTTCACATTACTGGCCTGGTCATGTTATGGACACTTGCCCTGGTGTTTATTGGCACTTACATTATTCCCATGGCCATCACCTACTGGCTGTTTAGGTTGGGCTTGGTGGCTTCTTTGGAAATGGAAGATGCCAGAGACCGGCGAATTCCGTATTTGATCGGTGCTATATGCTATTATATGGTGGCAAGCACCGTCAAAAACCTCCAGATACCGATTGAAACCTACCTATTTCTGATTGGCTCTACCCTGGTCATCGTGATTCACCTTTTCTGCCTGGCATTCTTTAAGCCCAGTGCACACATGGGTGGTATTGGTGGATTTACAGGCTTAGTCTTCTACCTCTCCATTCACTATCAGCTAAACCTATTACCCCTCATTGCTATCTGTCTATTGGTATCTGGATTTTTAGCATCGGCCAGACTATACCTGAACGCGCATACCTACGGAGAAATAATCTTTGGCTACCTCAGCGGTTTGCTGGTTATCGTCGGCATAATGATGCTGATTGGTTAAATAGATACACTAAGGCCTATTCCCAGGGGAATCATTTCGTTCATGTTGACCTGTTGTGGGGGTAAATTCTCCGCCGGAGTATAATTGAAGAGCGGCAGAAGACTATATAGAGCATAGATACTTACACTTCCATAGCCCACACGCAGGTATGTACTCGCGCTCCATCGATTGAGTTCCTTGGGATGGTAATAGCGAACCTGAGACTGACTATTTTCAAATAAAGAATAGCTGCTAAAGCGCACCCCGCCTTTAATCCCAAAATACATTTTTAGATACATTCCGTTTTTATCTGGTTGGCTGCGATACCTTAGCTCAATAGGCAATTCTACATATTTGACATTAAGCTTGTTTCTATGGTAGGCTGTTGAATCCGGATTGAGGACTTCATAACTGCCATCACCGCTTGCCTCATCGACCGTGTGGCGGATATTGCTCTTGAAGTTATTGCTGGTATAAGCCAAGCCAATCGCAAAACTCCATTTGCTTTTACCAATCAAATTATCCTTCATAAAGCTAATCGTGTGACCATTGCTCCACCCTTCCTGGACATATGCATCTGGAACATCAATGAGGAACAATGTGCTTAAATCATATGAAAACCAATCCTTTTCCCTCGGAATATACTTGTATTCCGGTAAGCTTTGGGCACACAGAGGGCTTGCTAATACTGCGATGAAAATAAGCGCCGCCAGAAGACGAATTTTAGCTTTAATCATAAACCTGAGTTTTCTATGTCGAAAGTAATCATTTGCATTGATGGCAAGATGCCTGGGATGAATCGCTATTGCTACCTTTGCGCAAATTTTTGAGTCGATGCAAGTTAACTTGTCTGAGCAGGAAGTACAACGTCGCGAGTCATTACAGAAACTCCGCAATCTTGGTATTGAGCCTTACCCTGCAGCTGAATATGAAAGTACCCACAGCAGCGCAGAAATCAAAAAGGGCTTTGAATCTGAACCAGAAGCTCCTGAATATCAAAATGTTTCAGTGGCCGGCCGTCTGATGATAAAACGCATAATGGGTAAAGCATCTTTTGCGGAGCTCATGGACCATGCAGGACGGGTACAACTATACTTCAATCGTGATGTAATTTGTCCAGAAGAAGACAAAACACTCTATAACGAAGTTTTCAAGCGGTATCTAGACCTGGGTGACTTTATTGGTGTGGAAGGCAAGGTGTTTCGGACGCAAATGGGTGAAATCACTATTGAAGTTAATCGCTTCACCTTGCTCAGTAAGGCTTTACGCCCACTGCCGGTGGTCCGTAAGGATGATGAAGGTAATGTCTATGACGCTTTTCGTGACCCGGAGCAACGATATCGCATGCGCTATGTTGACCTAATCGTGAATGATGAGGTAAAGCACACCTTTCTCAAGCGAACACGTATCATGAACGCCATGCGTGAGTTCTTCAATGAAAGAGACTATCTGGAAGTTGAAACACCCATATTACAACCTATTCCCGGAGGTGCTGCCGCCCGACCATTTATCACGCATCACAACGCACTGGATATTCCACTTTATTTACGCATCGCCAATGAGCTTTACCTGAAACGACTCATTGTAGGTGGTTATGAAGGGGTGTATGAGTTCGCCAAAGACTTTCGGAATGAAGGAATGGATCGTACCCATAACCCCGAATTTACGGTGATGGAAATTTATGTGGCCTACAAGGACTACTTCTGGATGATGGACTTTACGGAAAAGATGGTAGAACACGTAGTCAAGGCAGTCAATAATGGCCATACAACACTTCCTTACGGAGATACCGAAATTGATTTCAAGGCCCCCTTTGCCAGAGTTAAAATGCTTGACGCGATAGAGCAATATACCGGTGTGGATATTAGTGGTATGGATGAAAATCAATTGCGCGAAGTGGCCAAAGATCAGGGTGTGGAAGTGGATGAAAGTATGGGTAAGGGAAAGATAATCGATGAGCTCTTTGGCGAGAAGTGTGAGGCCCATTTTGTGCAGCCTACCTTCATCATGGATTTCCCGGTTGAAATGTCGCCCTTGTGCAAGAAGCATCGAGACAATCCAGAGCTTACAGAGCGTTTTGAACTATTGATAAACGGAAAAGAAATAGCCAATGCCTATTCTGAGCTCAATGATCCTATTGATCAGAGAGCACGTTTTGAAGAGCAGCTGCAATTATCCGAAAAGGGAGACGATGAAGCGATGTTCATCGACCAGGATTTTCTAAGGGCTTTAGAATTTGGCATGCCTCCTACCTCAGGCATGGGTATTGGCATTGATCGATTAACCATGTTACTCACCAATCAGAAATCTATTCAAGAAGTTTTATTCTTTCCGCAAATGCGTCCGGAACAAAAGGCTGCCGTTGTAGGTCCGGAAGATTTCGAAAAAGCAGGTGTACCAGAGGATTGGAGCGAGATAAGCCTGAAGCTTTTTGGCACCGTCGATAAGATGCGAGAACTTAAAGCCACTCAGATACACCAACAACTGAACGGCTATCGGAAAAAAAATAAATTGGCTGTGTCGGCCTTAAAGTTGGATCAGGTAGAAAGCTGGTATGATTAAAAGAAAAGAGCCGCTCTCGCGGCTCTTCCTGGCATAAAGTCTGGATGGTCTAATATATTTTTGATTCATCCCTACTGGCAGGGTCAACATACCAATCCTGATCTACCAATCCACCACTCTGAGCCCAACTGGCAAACTTACTATAGGCCTCATTGATGTCCACTTTTTCTTTGGGCCAATCAAAGTTTCCCGCTACCCGTAAGGCCCATGGGAGATTGTCGTAGGTTTTATAAAACACGGCTGGATCGGGGTTTATATCTGTTCCCGGTTGACTGAATACTGACAGGTCGGCCAGAGCAGTAGGAAAGCTACTGGCTTGGTGTACCTCAGTTCCTCGATCCGCTTTTTTGATCAGAAAGTATTCATAGCTAATACTATTTGGGTTTACCGGATTGTTAAAATCAATTACCACCTTCACAGGTGTTGTGCTACCTGTTATCCCGCCAGATACCGTGCGGAAGTATGGTCCCTGAAAACCATCTACGGCATCCCTTACGCCTTCTGCTACGATCGCGACTATGTCAAAAAGGTGGCCGGCTTCCACCCCATTGGATGCTATAACCGCATAATCACCATTGAGCAAGGAACCAGAGACATTCACTGAGGCCGCACCTACTCCAGCTTCCAATACTCTAAACCTGAGGGCCAGGCCATTCCTAAACCCTGATCCTAAAGCTTCAATAGTGGTGTTCATTTCAATAGAAACCACCTCATTGCTGGCATTTGATATGTACAAAGGATTTACACTGGCCACGATATCATTTAAATCGTAATCTCCCTTTTTAGGAAACAAATCTTCAAAAGCCCAGGTTTCCAGGCCTAAATAATAGGCATAGGCCTTCTCCGGGTCTTGAGGAAAATCATCATCCTGATCACAAACACCATCACCATCCGAATCCTGACAAGCCTGTAAGGGACTGCAATCTGTGGGGTCAGTTGCGTAACTTGCGGAAATTACAATGTCATCGATCACTCCTCGGCTGCTGCCACCGGTGCCGTTAAGCTCCCATTCAAGCCTATATATTCCGCTGAATCCAATGCTTAGCGAAGTGGACACGCTGAGGGTAGGGTCCCCATTAACATTGACATTGCCGCTGCGATACGTATGCGTGTACAAAGTCTGAACTCTATTGGCCTGGTCATCTACCAGAAATAGTTTTACTTCCCTGAAACTTCCATTCGCGGCATTCAATGCATGAGCAAAATCTATGGATCCTGAACCTGAAAAATTGAGATAGGGAGTAAATAGTCTGGCGGGACTCTGCGGATTATTTTGCTGGCCTGACCTGAGGACATAATTGCCACTTATCACATCCGAATTGCTAACCGTCCAACCATACATCGTCCAGCACTGGTTAATAAGCTCACTTCTATTTCCCTGGGTCGCTTCTGCATCTTCAGAAAATTGAGCCCGAAGAATTCCTCCGCTCATCAGTATGCCCATTATTATTAGTCCGAATTTATTCATGTTAAGATGCTTGGTGTGAGTAGTCTTATCGGTCCGCAGGATCCAAATCTGATTTGTCATCATGTTTTGAGTAGTTAAATTGTACAGATCCATTAGAAATACCGGAAGTCTTGATCATACCACCAATGATCAGATGCATTTCCTCCATATAATCCGGGTATTCGACCACGAACTCATAGTCTCGACTCAGCTCTACATTTTTCTTGAGAATGACTTCTTGATGAGCATTTTTGAACACCGCCGTTTTATACATACTGATGTCGAGGTCAAGACCCTTCAATTGAATAATGACGGGGTGTGAAGTTCTCCAGTCGAAGCTTTCGTGGACGTTTAGCTGATCCACACTTCTTATCGGCTGATCATGAAGATTTTGATCCACCTGATCTTTGGTGCAGCTCATGAGCAGCAAGCCCAAAATGCACAGAGCGAGTAATTTGTAGGACATTATCAATAGAGTTAGTTCGAATATCCGTGTTATTTATATGCCAAAATCATAAATTATTGATAATGTGGGGCTTGTGATAAACAGCCCTTGTGTATAGTGTTTCCTTATGGGACATTTCCGGCGCATTATTCCCAATTTTGTAGGGAAACTACTACTTAGTATGATTGAACATCAGCTGAAATCTGATTGTCAGGCTGTTTGTAAATTCGCCGTTGTATGGAGCTTTACCCTCAAGACATCTTACTATCGCTCGATTTTGATCTGATTCGCGAGAGCATTGCCAGGCGATGTAATTCGGAGGAGGCAGCAAGCATTGTGTTGCAGCTTCAGCCTGGGTCGGATGTGAAGCTGATTGAACCAGAGCTGCGTGCTGTAGATGAATGTTTGTCGTGGCTGCTCTCCGAAAACTATCTTCCTTCTACTCAATTTGAACCGATCATTCATCTGGCCCATAAGCTTAAGACACACGGAGTAATTCTTGAGGAACAAGAGTTTTCTGCCATCCGCAGCAGCCTGCGCACTTACCAGAAAGTCTTTGAGTTTGTAGACAAGCAAAGGGAAAGGTTTCCTATGACCTCTCATAATCTAAACCGCTCACCTCCTGAACCATTAATCATCTCGCTAATTGACAAAATTCTGGATGAAAGGGCCGAAGTGCTATCGAGTGCATCCAAAGATTTGGCTAAAATTCGCGAACAACTAAACAAAAGTCGCGCTTCCGCCGCCAGAATATTCCAGCGCGCCTTAAAAAAGTATCGCGAAAAAGATCTTTTGGCGGAATTTGATGAAACCGTTTCTGAAGACCGACGAGTTCTGGCCATTCAGGCTGCCTATAAGAATAAGGTACACGGCATCTTTCATAGCAGTAGCAATAAGGGAAATGTAGTCTTTATTGAACCGGCAGAAACAGTAGAAGTGAACAACCAGGTAGCACAGCTTATTGATGAAGAACGACTGGAAATTCGCAGAATATTAAGGCAGTTAGGCCATGACATAAGGCCTTTTGTTGCCAGCATCTCGGGCATTCATAAAGCATTGGTTTGGTTAGACCTGCTGCAGGCTAAAGCACACTTTGGGCAGGCTGAGGCCTGCTGTGTTCCTCAATTGAACGCTAAGGATCAAGGCGTCGTGCTTAAAAATGCTTTTAATCCGGCACTCAAGATCCTAAATCAGCAGAAAGGGAAACCAACATTACCCATGGATCTTGAACTCCATGATAAGCAGCGCATATTAATCATAAGTGGACCGAATGCAGGTGGAAAAACCATTGCCATGAAGACCATGGGACTCACAGCCGTCATGCTCCAGTCTGGCATACCTGTGCCTGTTCATCCAGAATCTCAAATACCATTTTTTAACCGAATAATGGCTGATATCGGCGACAGCCAGTCTATTCAAAATGAACTCTCTACCTATAGCTCCAAGCTGGTTAAGATGAAGCATTTTCTGGAGTATGCTGATGAAAACAGCCTGCTGTTAATAGATGAGTTTGGGTCCGGATCAGATCCTGAACTGGGCAGCACGCTGGCGCAGGTTTTCCTGGAAAGACTAAACAGCTATGGTGTTTATGGCATTTTCACCACACACTACAATGCTATTAAAGCCCTGGCATCAGAACTGGAAGGGGTTTCAAATGCCGCTATGCTCTTTGATAAAAATAAATTATCCCCTAAGTATACATTGGAGGTGGGCAACCCAGGCAGTTCGTACACCTATGAAGTTGCCTTTCAAAGTGGCATCCCCAAGCATTTAATTGAAGAGGCACGAACCAAAACACCAGTGAATACGCTCAATATGGACCATCTCCTCGTGAAATTGCATGAAGACAAGTTGAGTCTGGAAAAGCAAAAGACAGATTTGAACACCGAATTGCAAAACTTGCAGAACCTCGAGGAAAATCACCAAAATGCCTTAGGGGCACTACAGGTAAAGCTAGATAAGCAAACTAGGCTCAATGAAGAAAATGATCGCTTGCTGTATTGGGGTCAAAAATTTCAGAAACTGGTTGACGCTTGGTTGACTCAAAGTGGTAAAAAGGATAAGAAGCAGGTAGTTGGGCGGTTCATCGGCATGCTTAATCAAAGGGCGAGTGAAACCAAAAGGGAGGTTTCAAAAGCTCAAAAGTTACAGAACCAGAAAGAGAGTAAACAACTGGCCAAAAAGCTGAATGAACCGGTTAAAGTGGGGGATGCGGTTAAAATTTTGGACACCGGAATGAAAGGCAGTATCTCTGAAATTAAGAAGGATCGATACTATATAACCATTGGCACCAACATCAGTACCCAGCTGAGCAGAGACCAATTTATCAAAGTCACACCTCGTAAACCTGCACCCAGCCCGCCCAGGACTAAATTTGATAAGCAAACAAAACGCAAGAAGAGCTGATGTCTGAGCCTTGTCTATAATATTCTATTTTTGGGCGAAATCAATATAATTTATGGAGGAAGTAGTATCGGATGTGCCCTGGATCACCAATGACGCAGTAATATTCGGCATCCTATCGGCACTATTGCTGGTCATATTCAGATTTGGAGAAACCTCAGCCGGCTCTCGCTTTTATAAGATTATTCCCGCCTTACTGCTTTGTTACTTCCTTCCGTCACTCTTTAGCACCTTTGGTATAATATCTCCCAAATGGGTAGATATCACAGCTGCTACAGAGGCTCTAACAGCAGCGGGATATGACCTTAGTGGGATTCAAAATTTCAAAGGGTTTAAGAAATTTGTTTTGACCAATGAAGTCCCACATGAACTGCTGGATCCGTTTATAGGAAAGTCGCAGCTCTATTTCATGGCTTCACGCTATATGTTACCGGCCAGTCTTATTCTCTTAACTCTGAGCATTAATCTGAAGGAGGTTTTTAGGCTGGGGCCTAAAGCCCTGATCATGTTTATCACTGGAACCCTGGGCGTGGTAATAGGTGGACCATTAGCGATCTTACTCTTCTCATTTATAGCTCCGGATGTGGTGGGCGGTGTAGCCCCAAATGAAGTATGGCGAGGAATGACCACGGTTGCAGGAAGCTGGATTGGCGGCGGAGCCAACCAGGCAGCTATGTTTGAAATTTTCCGGGGCGATAATAATCTTATCTCAGGCTCGATGTATTCCATGATGATCACGGTAGATATAATAGTGGCCGAAGTGTGGATGTTCTTTTTATTACTTGGCGTTGGTAAGGCGGCAAAAATTGATCGGTTCTTTAAGGCAGATTCCTCAAGCGTGGATACTTTGAAGGATCACATGCACGAATTCAGCAAGAAGATTGCCCGGGTACCTAGTTTTACGGACCTGATGGTTATACTGGGCATAGCCTTTGGCCTGACTGGTCTGGCTCACCTATTGTCTTCCTACATAGCTCCGGCTATCACAGAAAATGCACCTTACCTGGCAGAAACATTTAGTCTGGGTTCGGGGTTTTTCTGGCTTATTGTATTGGCCACTGCCTTTGGTATTATCCTTAGCTTCACCAATGCCCGCAATTATGAAGGTGCAGGCGCCAGTAAGGTGGGGAGTGTATTCATTTACATCCTGGTGGCAACCATTGGTATGAAAATGAACATATTAGCCGTGTTTGAAAATCCCGCAATATTCCTGGTAGGACTAACCTGGATGGCGGTGCATGTATTGTTGTTAGTGATAGTGGCGAAATTGATTCGGGCTCCTTTCTTTTTCCTGGCGGTGGGAAGTAAAGCTAATATTGGTGGTGCTGCGTCGGCACCGGTAGTTGCAGCCGCCTTTCACCCTTCTCTTGCACCGGTTGGAGTATTGTTGGCTGTGCTGGGATATGCCCTTGGAACATACGGAGCACTAATTTGTGGTTATTTAATGCAAGCAGTAGCACCATGATGAAGCTTCAGGTCCTTTCGCTCCTCCTTGTCTGTTTAATCAGCATGAACTCTTCGAGCCAGAGCACAGATGAAGAAGTAATTCGGGATTTGTATTCTTATGCTCTTACCAAACACCAGGGTTACGATTGGCTCAGAGATCTGACCAATATTGGGGGTAGGCTAGCTGGCAGTCCGGAAGCTGATAGTGCTATTGCTTATTTTAAAGCTGTTGCCGATAGCATGGGGTTCCAAACATCACTGATGCCGGTAAAGGTACCTCATTGGGTTCGAGGTAAAAGTGAGGAGGTTTCTTTCACCGCCAGGGGAATTACCTATCCCTTACGAGGCTGTGCCTTGGGTGGGTCTGTAGCAACGCCGGAAAAGGGTTTAACAGGTGAAGTAGTGGAGCTAAGGTCATTTGAAGCCCTGGATTCGATCGAGGATCAGCTGGAAGGGAAAATTGCCTTTTTCAATATTCCTATGGATCCTGCCTATATCAACTCCTTCTTTGCTTATGGCTCTGCCGTAAAACAACGTTGGATTGGTGCTGTTGAGGCATCCAAAAAAGGAGCCTCGGCCATTGTGATCCGTTCTCTGAGCAACACGATAAACCCATATCCTCATACCGGCTCCATGACCTATGAGGGTGCGGATCGCAAGATCCCTGCCATGGCTATCAGCACGCTGGATGCTGAAATATTAAGTGATGCTCTTTCTGAAGAACCGGGATTGGAGCTATCCATGAAAATGTGGTGTGCGTGGAAGGATAGTGTAATCTCCCATAATCTAATTGCCGATCTTCCCGGTCGCGAACTGCCCGAAGAAATCATTCTTATCGGAGGCCATATTGATTCCTGGGATCTGGGTACGGGAGCCCATGATGACGGTTCCGGATGCATGCATTCTCTGGATGCCGCATGGCTATTGCAAAGCCTAAACCTATTGCCTCGCAGAACTTTACGCGTCGTGTTTTTTATGAATGAGGAAATCGGTTTGGATGGAGCAGAGGAGTATGCACGGGTAAGCAAGGAAAAAGCTTGGAATCATGTAGTGGCCTTAGAATCAGATGGTGGTGGCTTTGCCCCTCGTGGTATTGGCATGGATGCTTCCGATAGCCTGGTTGAGCGAATAAAAGAATTTAGAGATTTGCTGGAACCTTATGGAATTCACCGTTTTAGCAAGGGCGGCTCGGGAGCCGATATCAGCCGGTTAAAAAGCGACCGCACCATTCTCTTGGGATTACACCCAGAAAATCATCGGTACTTCGACTTTCATCATTCTTCCCAAGACAACTTCCAGGCCGTCAATCAACGAGAACTGGAGATGGGGTCAGCTACACTAGCCTCCCTTATTTATTTGCTGGATAAGTACAATATTACCGCCCAATATTAGATTGAAGCTATAATCATTTGATTGCGAGAGAGTATTCTGTGAACCTTCAGTTTAGGGAAATGCCTGCGGTACAAAGCGAGTAAGCTTTCCAAACCTGGGTTGTTCAACATCACATTGTGATAGATCCTTCCGCCTGGACACAACTTCTTAGATAATTGCGCTACAAACTCAGAATCCATTACTCCAGGGCTAACCTGTTGGTCTATGAAAAGGTCCACCAGAATAAGGTCATACGAACCCGATATCTCCCTTATACCGAGCACGGCATCCAGCTGAAGCAGCTCAACGCGCTCAAATGCCCTGGGAAAATGCTTCATTGCGAACTGCAATAAGCGCTCATCTTTCTCCACGGCGGTGATATGCCCATCATATCCTAGTTGATCTCGAAGAACCCGGCTTAAACAACCTCCTCCCATTCCCAAAATCAAAACCATCTGTAGGCTATCTAACTGAAGCTGAGTCTTTTTGAAGGCTATTTCAAAAACACGCTGCAGTTGACCATAGGAATAGTTGCAATTGACAGTATTTAGAACCTTTCTTCCGTTTTCTAGCGCTACTTCTATCCTGCCAGAATACTGGCTCTGCACTGATTCCAATGCTTGCGAACAGAAATAACTTCTGATTTTTTTTAATTCTGATGAACTAAAACCCATAAAGCGAAGTTATATAGACAGGTTAAGGTTTGGTTAATTGTTTTGATTTAGTTCAAAAAAGAAGGGAGACAGTAGTCTCCCTTTTTCATTTTGCTATGGTTCCGTCGAAATCTTTAAATTCGATGGAATACGATTATATGGTATGAAATTCATTCATCATCCTTGCTGGCGAGATCATCAGGGTTCCGAAATAAAAGATTATCGGCACCAGGTGCGTGATTGGCTTAAGACCTATCCCCGGGGTGAAGTATATGTGGGCTGCGACTCTAAGGTCAGAGGTAACCTGGCGAAGTATTCTACGGTAATTTGTTTGTGGAACGTAGGCAGGGGCGTGCGGGAAATTTATAAGAATGAAACAATTCTTGCCCCCAAAGATGAATATACCAGGCTGTGGAATGAAGTTATACGAGCTGTGGATATTGCTGACAGTTTAAAGGAACTCTGTCATATTACCGTGCACGTGGATATAAATTCTGACCCCAGATTCCGGTCCTACCAACTCTACGATGCCAGCATTGGCCTTATTAATTCTATGGGGTTTAGAGGTGCCGGAAAACCGCATTCATGGGCCGCAAGTTGTGGCGCACACAGGCACTGCCAGTAGTACTTTTTCTACACTCCTGTTAATAACTCAGGGTCGTTTGTCTTTAAAATATTGGGTTTTAGCTTATTAGAGTTGTTAATAAGATTTATCTTAATTACATTCGTACCATATCGTTTGAAAGTCTGCTAACCTACTACCAAATGCAAATGATTCTACAATTACTAGAACATTTAGGAACCGACCTCCACCACGGCTCAAATACCGTGAACAAACTAGACTTGATTAATGGGCCTAAGCGACCTAATGGCGACATAACCTTTAACCGCCGTAAAGTCTTTAAAGAATTTAACTACCGCTTCGAATCTTAGTAGCCTAACAGCTTTTTCAACTTACTTTCAACCTTTTCAGAATTCGGAATCATAGTTGCTTCCAATGTGCTATTTAGTGGTATGGCGGGTAAGTTTTCTGAGCCAATAACCATTACAGGCGCATCCAAAGATTCGAAACATTCTTCCTGAATTAGGCCGGCCAGGGATCTGGCAAAGGAGTTCTCACTAGGCTCTTCCGTAACTACCAGGCACCGGCCATGTAATCTTACTCTTTCAATAATCATTTCCTTATCTAAGGGCACCAGGCTTCGCAGATCCAAAATTTCCACTCTGTTATTCAGGCGCTCTGCCGCAGCCTTAGACCAGTATACCCCCATACCATAGGTGACAACCAGGCATGATTCATTTGCGGCAATTGCTTCCTTATCAGCTTGATAAGCAATCCTGGCCTTCCCAAAAGGCACCCGATAATCGCGCGAAGGCTCAATGGTTTTGGCGTCTTCTGTGCCTTTTATTTTACTCCAGTACAGTCCCTTGTGTTCTAGCATCACCACCGGGTTGGGGTCATAATACGCCGCCTTCATCATTCCCTTGAGGTCTGCCCCGGTACTAGGGTAGGCCACCTTAATGCCGCGAATATTGGTAATAACACTTTCTACAGAGGAAGAATGAAATGGACCACCGCTGCCGTAAGCACCAATGGGCACCCTGATTACAGCGCTTATCGGCCATTTCCCATTTGAAAGGAAGTAGCTGCGGCTCACCTCCGTGAACAGTTGGTTAAGGCCTGGCCAGATATAATCTGCAAACTGGACTTCCACGATAGGTTTGAGGCCAACTACGCTCATTCCGACCGTGCTGCCCACAATAAAGGCCTCCTGTATGGGCGTGTTAAATACCCGGTCATCGCCAAACTTTTGCGCCAGCGTTGCCGCTTCCCTGAATACTCCTCCAAGCCTTCCGCCAACGTCCTGTCCGTAAAGTAAAGACTCCGGGTGGTCTTCCATTATTTCCTGGATGGCAAATAGGGCATTATCCACCATCACTATCTTCTCGTGGCCCGCGGGTGCTCTATCGCCCACTTCTTCTACTATCTCCGTTGGGGCAAGGTCATATTTAAACAAGTCTTCCGGCTCAGGATCCGGTTGAGCCAGGGCTTGAGAGTAATCACTAGCCACTATGGACGCCTGCTCTTCATCAATTTGTCTTATTTCCTCTTCGCTGATTCCTTCATCAAGTAATGCCTTTCTCAATTTTGGTAAAGGATCCCTTTGTGCGTGCTCCTCAAGGTCGTCGCGATACCATTCTTTGCGTACGCCACTGGTATGGTGACCCAGGAGCGGTACTCTGGCATGAATTAGAAAGGGACGTCGCTCTCTGCGTACTGTTTCAAATACTTCTTCGCAGGTCAGGTAGCTCTCTACAAAATCACTCCCATCAATGCTTCGTGTTTCAATGCCATTGAATCCTCTGGCAAACTCAGCTGCATTTTGAGCCCTGGTTTCCGCTACATTGGCAGAGATATCCCACTCATTATCCTGCACCAAATAAACTATCGGCAATTGCTTTAGGGCCGCCATTTGAAGAGCTTCTGATACCTCTCCTTCTGTCATGGCGGCATCTCCAATGCTACATACTACAATGGGGCTAGTCTCGGGATCGTTGAGGTGATGGATTTCCTTCAATTTAACCCCCATGGCTACCCCAGTGGTAGGTATAGCTTGCATTCCCGTAGCAGAAGACTGATGTGGAATTTTAGGCTTGTCCGGCTCATTTAGGCTGGGATGGCAGTAGTACGTTCGGCCTCCGGAGAAAGGATCATCTCTTTTGGCAAACAACTGCAACATACAATCATAGGGCCTCATGCCAATTCCCAACAAGATAGAATCATCTCTATAATAAGGCGAAACATAGTCTTCTGGACGCAATTGAAGGGCGCAGGCTAATTGAATGGCCTCATGGCCACGTGATGTAGCATGTACATATTTTGCGGTTACGGCTTTGTTCGCTTCGTACAATTCCGTCATGGAAGAGGCCGTTGACATTAGGCGATACGCCTTTAAGAGTATTTCTTTACTAACACCTACTTTCTGCTCGGTAGACGATGACATATGGTCTTTTTTTGAACTGAGTGCAAATATCGGAAACAAATAAGGGAACCCCTCAATTGAGCTTATATTACTAACTTTTGACTCTAATTTGATAAACGTGAGTAAGCCATATTTTACCAAAGATTACCTCGACTTTTTCAAAGAGTTGGCAGCCAATAATCATAAAGATTGGTTTGATGAGAACAGAAAACGCTATGAGAAAAGTGTTAAAGAGCCATTTAAGGCTTTCATCACAGACCTCATTGCCGAAATTAAAACATTGGATTCTTCAATAAATATTGAGGCCAAGGATGCCATTTTCAGAATTAATCGCGATATCCGTTTTTCGAAAGACAAAACTCCCTACAAGTTGGATCGTTCTGCTGTGATTAGCTCTGCGGGAAGGAAAGATCATTCCATTCCAGGTTTTTACATTGCTCTTGGTCCGGATAAAACTCATTTAGGCGGTGGGGCATACTCCTTGCCACCTGAGCATTTACAAAAACTGAGGCTGCACATTCTTAAAACGAACAAGGAGTTGACAAAACTCATCCAGGACAAATCATTCCTTAAGTACTTTAAGGAAATTAAGGGTGAGAAAAATAAAAGGCTTCCGTTAGAGTTTAGGGAAATGGCGGAGAAGCAGCCCTTACTGTACAACAAACAGTTTTATTTTATGACTGATGCCCCGGCAAGCTGGGTAACCAAGAATGACCTGATGGATAGATGTATGGAGTATTTTGCGGCCGGGAGGCCGGTGCAACGCTATTTGCTGGATGCCCTGTCATGATACGCTACTGGCTCATAGCGGCCTTTCTTTCTCTTATTTGGGTTGAGTTAGAAGCCACTCACGTAATAGGAGGCAATTTTAATATTACTCAAACCGGCAGAAATCAGTTCTTTATTGATCTTATCATTTTCAGGGATTGCCGCACAGGTGTTCCCAACCCTCCTGTACCACTGGCAGATAGTTTATGGGTAAGGATTTTTGATGGATCAGATAACAACAACTTTTTCGACCTCCAGGTAAAGAAGAATACGCCAACCCGCCCAAATTTAGGCGACGATTGTTTTGAGCCTCCAAATATTTGTGTGGAGGAATATCACCTTGCCGATACTCTTTTCTTGCCGGACAATACAGCAGGCTACCTGGCCAGTATGCAAATTTGCTGCAGGAATTATATAGTAGATAATATTGTCAATCCCGGTGCTACCGGTATGACACTAACTGCAGAAATCCCCGACCCAGCTATAGCAGGAGGCAACTCCTTGCCTCAGCTTTCACCTTATCCCGATAACGGCTTTTTATGTCTATTTGCACCACGCTCCATTGACCTCTCTGCGGTTGACCCGGATGGAGACTCCCTGTACTATGAGCTAACTCGTCCATACACTTCACCGCAACCCACATCCTCCAACCCGGTGCCCCCCATGAGCCCACCATATGGCTTTGTAAACTGGGTGCCTGGTTATGATGAACAAGATCCAATCCCAGGCAGCCCGGGTATATTCCTTGATCCCAACACCGGGATGTTGACGATCACACCCATAGAGTTGGGGCTTTTTGTTTTAGCGTATAAAGTTGAAGAATATCGCAATGGTCAACGAATTGGGGCCACCCGACGTGATATTCAACTTGAAGTTTTAGGCTGCACGATTAATGAGCCTCCCATTTTTGAGAAACCGGTAGAATTCACCTTTCAAGCTGAGTTAGGGGAGGAAACCTGTGTTCAAGTGCTGATCTCAGATCCGAATCCGGAAGACACCATCCAGGTAACCAGCACCTATGAAGTTGAAAAAGAGGGTCTTGAAATCCCTCCCAAAGTCAGTTTAATGAATCGGGTAAGTGTGGGAAGAGTAAATGGCCGGGTATGCTGGACACCATCTTGTGAAGAAGCTTTTGTAGGACAAAGCCTGAACTATAATATAACTGCCATAAGCCTTGGCTGCGATAGAACCGATACAATCCATCAAGAACTCGTAATCAACACCAGTAGATTACCAGATGACATAATTGCTCTGCTGCCAAATGTATTTAGCCCAAATGCTGACGGCATAAATGATGCGTATAAGCTGCAAAGTGAGCTTCCGTACCCATGCATCAGCGAACTTGAAATCAGAATATTTAACCGCTGGGGCGTTGAAGTTTATCACAATTCCCTCAGCGACCAATTTGGTTGGGACGGTACTTATAATGGACGTGAAACTACACCGGGGGTGTACTATTACGTCATCTCAGGAAAGTATGGGAGCTCTCCCTTTGAAAAGAAGAGCTTCCTTACACTATTCCGTTAAACCCGTATTATTTGGGAAGGGGGACGCCAAAGTTGTGCGTAAGCCCTACTCCCAACACCTGCTTAAACTGCGTCCTTCTCATTGGCCCGCCATCTGAAGTATCAAAGATGATATCATGATCGTAAATTACATCCATGGTAAAGCTGGTGGTAAGCCATTTATTAACCTTCATAAGCAGTGCCAACTGACCGTTAACATCAATGAATTTATAGTTGCCATCCAGGTAATTGGAGTAGAGATCCAGAGCAAGTCGAAGCTCAACATTCTCCACCAGCGATCTGAAATAGCGCATGTTCAAATATCCCCCAATCTCCTGGCGAAACATACTTCCGGGATCAACTCCAAAAGCACCTTCAGCAGATAATTTGTCATCCAGAACATAGGTTTGCTTCGAAGTTAAAGGCGAGATAAACAAGGTGAATCTATCATTGGGCTTATAGGTTAAACCTAAACCCAGAAGGGTATAACCCGGAGCCATAAAAGTAGATATCTTCAGAGAGTCTTCCGTTTCTCCGGGGTTACTATATCCATTTGTAAACTGCGTGCGGAAGTTAAGGAGGGCACTAGCGCGCCAATTTTTGCTTAATCTCCTATCTGCTCTTGATTCGAATTCTATCCTGTCATCCGTCTTACTATACAAGCCATCCTGAATGTTAATACCATATCCTAGATTAAGAACATTGGCCCAAACCCAGTTTCCACCATCATCGTATCTGGCATATAAAAATGCCTTTCCGTTGGCGGCAAATGAATTTGCACCACCTGCTTGCCAATCACTATAGGATGCCTGGTTAAACAAGAGCTCCAGATTGCCGCCTTTCTTCCAGGCTGTGTCCTTCGCTGTAACCGCATCTTGGGCCATTAATTGGCCAATTAACAACACCAAAATGGTGCTCATTGCTGCTTTTCTCATATTAGAGTAATATTCAGGATTTATTCTTAAAACTATTTATTGCATTCTTGGTGAAATCTGACAACACCAGGCGCCCGCTAATTGCGGCCCGATCACGGAGAAGTTGATCCCAGTTTTCTGTGCCCTGCCAAAAAACTTCCTTCAGATTGCGCATGGCCTCTGGATTAGACTTTAATAGTTTCTGTACTAACAAGTCAATCTGCTGATCCATTTCATCGGCACTATCAGCCAGTTGATAATAGAGGCCTTTTTCTCGAGCCCAGCTCGCTGATCTCCACTCTGTGGCATTTATGGCCAGGTCACTCATAGCACTGAGACCCATTTTTCGTTCAACCGCTGGTCCAACCACAAAAGGTCCTATCCCTACTGCTAATTCCGAAAGCTTGACCGCAGCGTGCGCAGTGGCAAAGCAGTAATCAACAGCGGCAGCAAGGCCTACCGCCCCACCTACTGCCTTACCGTGCACCCTGCCAATAATAAGCTTAGGACACTTCCGCATGGCGTTTATCACTCTGGCAAAGCCACTAAAAAACTCCAGTCCGGTATCCATATCATTAATGGCCACTAATTCATCAAATGAAGCCCCGGCACAAAATGCCCGGTCACCGGCCGAACGCAAGAGGATGATTAAGACCTCTTCATTTTCCCCACATGCGGTAATGGTTTGTGATAGTTTGGCCAATAGCTTTCCCGGAAGTGAATTACTAAGGGGGTGGTAAAACTCTATGGTGGCTAAACCCTGGTTGATTTCCAGGCTAATGTCTCCTTGTTGGGTAGGGTCGGTCATGGTTAGAGTTTGCGCAAAAATAGAAAGTTCAATTAAAGTTGAGTGGTTATTTTCTCAATAAACAATCTCTCGTTTATAAGCTTGCCGGTCTCCGGTTTACTCATCCTGGTTTAGCTTCTTTACCATAGTTAAGATGGTAGCCAGGGCCACAGTTTCCTCTTCCTCATCATAAACCTCAACATTAAACTTTACAATTCCTTTGGCCACATCCTCCTCATCCCTTTTCTCTTGATTGACCTTTTCCTTAACCGTAAACTTAACCCCAATGGTCATGCCCGGATAAACCGGCTTCGTGAAGCGACATTCATCGATGCCATAATTTAACAATACCGGCCCTTTGCGAGGGTCTACAAACATGCCCGCCGCCTTGGACAAGATATAATACCCATGTGCCACCTTCCCTTCAAAGATGGTTCCCTCCAAAGACGTCTCATCAACATGGGCGTAAAAATTATCGCCACTCACCTGCGCAAAGCTGGCAATATCGGCGTCAGTGACTGTATGCTTGTGGGTATAAACCGTATCTCCAACGCGCAGTTCTTCAAAGTGCTGTCTAAATACATGCGGATTTGCTTCCGGTCTGGACGCTCCAGGCTGATATACCTGGGTAATTTCCATGATGGAGTCCGGGTGACCCTGGATGGCAGTTCTCTGAAGATAATGGAGAATTCCTCTCTTGCCTCCCATTTCTTCGCCTCCTCCGGCTCGTCCTGGTCCACCGTGTGTGAGCAACGGCATTGGACTACCGTGGCCGGTACTTTCTTTAGCCGATTTTGCATTTAAAACCTGGATTCTACCGTGCATATGTGCCGCTTCCACCACGTATTCTCTGCCAATACGGTCATCCGCCGTTACAATAGTAGACACCAGCGATCCCTTTCCCATATTGGCCAGATTGACTGCATCTGGTAAGTCTTTATATGGCAGCAGACTCGATACTGGTCCAAAACATTCAATATCATGAACATCTGTCTGGCTATGCGGATTATTGTTTCTAAACAACATTGGTGAGGCAAAAGCTCCCTTGTTGCGATCTGCACCAACCAAATCAAAACTCTCCAAATCCCCATAGACCACCTCCTGTGATTGTTTCAGTCGACCTACATTCTCTACTAATCGGTCTAATTGAATATGAGAGGCCAGCGCTCCCATCCTCACAGATTCTTCCCGGGGATTGCCAATTACGGTTTTCTTCAGCCTTGCTACCAGTGCCTCCTCAACCGCTTCTATCTTGTTTTCCGGAACCAAAATCCGTCGTACAGCAGTACAACGTTGGCCCGCCTTAGTCGTAATTTCCCGTTGTACTTCTTTAACAAATATGTCGAACTCTGGCATTCCCGGCTCAACATCAGGGCCTAAAACAGCTGCATTAAGCGAGTCTGCCTCTAAGTTAAATGTTACCGAGCGTTCAATGATATGTGGTAAAGCTTTCAGTTTTTTACCTGTTGCTGCCGAACCGGTAAAAGTTACCGTATCCCCGGTTTGGACGTGATCCAAAATCCCACGACCCCCTCCGGTTATCAGTTGTAATGAACCTTCAGGGAGAATTTGAGACTTGATGATTTCCCGCACCACATGCTCGGTTAAGAAGGAGGTATATTCAGATGGTTTAACTACGGCAGGCACGCCGGCCATCAGGTTCACGGCAATTTTTTCCAGCATTCCCCATACCGGAAAATTGAAGGCATTGATGTGAATAGCGACACCGCGTTTAGGCACCATTATATGATGCCCAATGAAAGTTCCTCCTTTGGAAAGCCTGGCCGGATCTCCATCCACGTAATAAGGCAGATCGGGGAATTGCCGTCTTAAGGATGCATTCGCGAATAAATTACCAAAGCCTCCTTCAATATCCACCCAGCTATCTATTCTCGTTGCTCCGGTTTTGTAGCTGGTATCATAAAAGTTATTTTTTATTCCTACCAGGTGGAGTGCTAAGGCCTTTAACATGAGACCTCTTTCCTGAAAGGTCATTTTGCGCAAAGCCGGACCACCTTGTGCTCTTCCATATTCCAATACGGCCTGATAGTCTAAACCCTGGCTTGATACGATGCCAATATCTTCACCCGTGACGGAATCTCGAGCCATGAGTTCCTCACCCTCACCATCAACCCACGTACCCATCACATAATTCTGAATCCTTTTCATCCTATTGTTGTCAATTAATTTGATTTCCCGAAAGGCAGAACCTCTGTTCTGTCTAAAGTTTAAATTCTCAATTTCTCATTTACAATCTGAAAGTTTCCCTCGTCATCTGCAGCGGAAAAACTAAGAGAATAATCACCGCCTTTTGCCAAAGGCGGAAAATATATCTTAATATTCCCATCCTTCTCAATATCCCAAAGTGTATCCGTCTTTCCGGTCACATTTATTTGTTCATTAAAAAATTCCTGATTTCCTGAATATCCCGGAGGTATGCGCATTACAACCGAAATACTCGCAATGTCGTGGTCGTCTTCTACCAAGCCTCTGAGTGTTAATGTATCTCCTTCGTCTACCTCATGTACCATTAAAGTGATTCTTGGTTTAAGGCTGTTTATCACTTCGAAATTTGATGATTCCGCGGTTTGAAAATTACCTTCTATGTCGAGTACCCTAAGGCTGATGCGATATAAGCCTTCATTTGTATTCCTTGGAATAAAGAAGTTTTCCTGGATAGCCATGTCACGGCCTTGCAAAGATAATTTTCGCGTCTCATTCCAATTTCCGGCTGAGGAGACTCCCTTAACCTCAAAGAAGAGATTGGCCAATGCCTGATTGTCAGTAAGCCTGGCAGAAACCATCAGGGTATCCCCAGCCTGAAACACGCTGACTGAACTCGATGAACTGAGCTCTACAACGGAAACCTGAGGCCGTTCCTGGTCACTTGGCTCCTTCTGGCAAGAAGAGCAAAGCCTTAGCAAACAAATTGCGGCCAAAATAAAGGATGATATCCGCATAAAAGTATCCCTGGGTGAGAAGGCAAATTAATGAAATATCCAGACCCCAAATCACGAAAGAGGATCATTCAAGAATATAGCATTAACTCATTCGACTGACCATTACCATTTCCTGACCAGGTGTCAAGCGATTCTCAAGAAATTCGGTATTTAAGCCTTGCGAATTCGCCAAAGAAGCAATAAAACTGCGCGCTATATAAGCAAGTCCGTATTCATCTGGATTTGAGATGGCACTCTGTATTTTAGGAAAGTGAAGGTCTTCAGAATTCGATATATAATGAAAGGTCTGACCTTGTTTAGCTTTATGCTGCAGGGGATTATAACTAAATACTAAGCGACCACCTTCACCAATTTGGTTCCCTAGTTTGGTAAACCACGCCACAAATGATGGTTCGGGCAAATGACTGAACACAGAAAGCGCAATTATTAAGTCCTGAGAATCCGCATTAAATGAATCGGGATCCTGAGTGTGCCTAATGGTATGGAACTTCAGTGCTTTCTCCTGAAAATCCATGGCCTCATGCTTAACTTCTGAGACGCTAATTTCTGCCTTTGGCCAAGCCAGAGGTAAGAAGCGTGAAACGCGACCGTAACCCGAGCCAAAATCCAGAATTCTTCGCGGTTGAAAATCCAATTCAAGAAGAAATTGATGTAATCTGAACACAAAACCCGCACCCACGGCAAAATGGCTAAAAAGTGCAGGCATCATCTCTCCCCTAAGCTGCAGTAAATGATAATGAAACATGATGTCGTTCTTGTGAATAAGCTCAGGGTAAGCAGTAAAGCCAAACTGCCTTTTTATCTGTTCTCTGACTTTCCAAAGGATGCTCTCATCAAATTTTAAGTACTCAGGGAGGTTTTGCTCAATCAAGGATTGATAATAACCTTCTCGCTGCTCAATGCGGTTCAGTTTCTTAAGCCGATTCCTTAGATTGAATAGTTTTCCCAGCATTCCTGGTGGAAAGATACATGGAATGTAGAAAGCGCGATAGTTTCTTCAAGTTGTCCTGTGCAGCCGACACTTCCCCCGTTAGAATACAGCCATGATATAGGGCATATTATCCATTCCCGGAGAATGAGGGATTCAACTATCTTTGGCGCTTCTTAAAAATCATGAAAAAGATTCTCCCTGCGTTTGCGATCCTGGTGATCACCCTGTTTCTCCTGTCAGTTTTTGGCTGGATGGTAAAGCATGTTACTATCGGGGATAAAGATTTTGGTCGCTTTATCAATAAAGGGCTGGATTCATATGTGAGTTTTTTGGATCTTTTTAAGCGTTCCGTTGAGGAGGTAAAGAAACTCCCGGAAACATTTGTTCCAACCCCGGCTGATTTTCAGCCAGTAAATAAATTGGAAGACGATCTTATCATACTAACATCCTACAGCAATAAGCAGGGTGGGCGCACGGTGGAAACACGAAATTTGCTTAATGATGAGACGCTGCATAGTTGGCACATAGACAATCCTCATCAGGAACACGATAGGATTATGGATCCCTTGCTTCTGGACAATCACAGCCTATGTTATTCCTTTAATGGTGTTACTGGATTGACGGCTATAGATAGCGCAGGCAACGAACTGTGGAAACAGAACTCTTTTGCACATCATCACTCCCTTAATCTTGATAGCTCGGGTAATATTTGGGCCTGCTCCTATACCAAAGAAAAAGGTGATTTTATCATCTACAAAGGGCATTATACGCTCGGAGGTAGAGAGTTTGTGTATATTGATAACACCATTACACAACTAGATCAACACAAGGGAGAAATTCTCTTTCATCGTTCAATAACAGATATTCTGGTAAGTAATGGCCTGGAAAACCTATTGATCAAGGCCAATAACTCTGGAGACCCTATTCACCTCAATGACGTACAGCCTGCTTTAAAATCTACCGAATATTATAAGGAGGGAGACCTGTTTCTCAGCTTTAGAAACCTTTCTGCCATTATCCAATATCGCCCTTCTAACGACTCGGTTATACTATTACTTGAAGGCCTATTTTACAGTCAACATGATGTGGATTTTCTCAATGACAGCACTATTTATTTCTTCAATAATAATGCACACACTATTTGGTTAGAGCGTGCCAATAATTGGCGAACGGCTGATGAACGCATTTATGCCGGAAAGTTCTATTCAAATGTTGTGGCTTACGACTTAAAGAATAACCGCTATTTTTATTTGTCTGACCAGGCATTCAGGGATAACGACATTTACACTTTCACGGAAGGCATGAGTGAAATGTTGCCGAATGGACATCTATTTGTGGAGGAGCAGAATAGCGGTATTCTGTGGGTGCTGGATGGGAATGATGTAGTTTATAAAAACGTGCTGAAATCACATCATGAAGGACATCATCACCTGAGTAACTGGACGAGAGTACTAAATGATTATGAATGATAAGTAGCCTCTTATACATAGGCCCTGGGCTAGGCGTTGGAACAATTGTGCTGATACTGGTTATCGGTGGCATCGTCCTTTTCTCCTTCGGCTATATTATCTGGCTAAGAGCGAAGAAATTCTTCAAAAAGAAAGACTAATGTCTTACTTCCTGATTCTTGCTCTTGGTGGTTTCTGTGCTGTCATTTTTCTTAGACTTAGCCGCCGCAAGCTTTACAAGTTAGCGGAACACAGTGTTTCACTGCTAAATGTGTTGCTGAATTCTGAGGAGGATGATGTGAAACTTCAGCAGATGCAGCGGCAAACTACCAA
This sequence comes from Owenweeksia sp., assembly GCA_965229445.1. GTDB lineage: Bacteria > Bacteroidota > Bacteroidia > Flavobacteriales > Schleiferiaceae > Owenweeksia. The sequence continues at coordinate 137,376 of OZ245876.1, read as the reverse complement.
ACTGATGCTCTCTTTAATGCTTGGGGTTTGCCTGATTATCGCAGCAGTAGTTATTGGCTACTTGCCTATTTATGCAGCTCCATATTTTGTCGGGGAATCTATTTCTACAGTGTATAATGGATGGCTTGAAATGCTCGCTATTTCCATAGGGGCCAGCATTCCCTTTTTTATCCCCTTACCCAGAGGTCTCAGCGGGTATTCAGAGTTGTCTATTCTGCTCCACCGATTGATATTGAACAACTATACCATAGGTTTAAAATTGCTTTCGCGCGAGCTAAATAGATGGCAAAAAAGAGGATTGAAGCCCAAAAGTAAATTTGTGATTATTTCCGGCCTTGCCCGCGCGGGTACTACTAGCATTATGAACCAACTGGCTGAGCTGGAAGGCTTTTGCAGTTTGAGTTATGCGAATATGCCATTTCTCTTAAGTCCGAAAACCTGGGCGCGCTTCTATAAACCCAGGCAAGAAAAAATGAGAGAAAGGAGTCATAAGGATGGGGTGAAGATAGGGCTGAATTCAGCAGAAGCCCTGGAGGAATACTTTTTTAAAGCAATTAGCAATGATGCCTATGTGCATGAAGCCACTCTGGAAGAATATAGGCTGAATGAAAGAGATTATCAGACATATTTGCAATACCAAACTCTTTTCCGCAAGGATCCTGAAAGTATTTACCTGGCCAAGAATAACAACTTCTTATTGCGCTATCATTCCGTGCGAAGCTACAACCCGGAGTTTGTAATGGTGATCATGTTTCGCGACCCCTTGTACCACGGTGCCTCTTTATTAGAGAAGCACAGGGAGTACAAAACACAACAAAGGGAGGACAGCTTCATTTTAGAATATATGAACTGGTTAGGACATCACGAGTTTGGGTTAAGTCAGAAGGCTTTTAAATTTGATGAGCATGATGCCATTAAGGGCAATCCTGAAAGCCTGGATTATTGGCTACAAACGTGGATAAATTATTATCGTAAGGCCATTCTTATCCAGGATACAAACACGCTTTTTATTCATTACCAGGACTTTTGCGACCAGCCTAACCAAATAGTAGAGCGGGTTAGTAAGTTAGTGGGAAAGAACTTCCTGCCAGGAGAACAGTCCGTTTTTCACAATCAGCGCCACGTAAATGAGCCTCACTCTAAAGAATTGCTCAAAGAAGCCAACAACATATACGAAGGTTTGCTGTTGAGGTGCTAAATACGATAAGCGACTGCATTGATACTCATGCCAGATCCTACGGAGGCCATTAGTACCACATCCCCTTTTTCAATTTGATGATCGTCGAGGTTTCTTTTTAGTAGATTATCAAGTAGGGTTGGTACCGTGGCTACAGAGCTGTTTCCCAATAAGTCAATGCTCATTGGCATTATGTCCTGCGGGGGCGATTGCTGATATAATCTGTAGAATCTCTTTATGATGGCTTCATCCATTTTTTCATTGGCTTGATGAATAAGCACCTTCTTAACCTCATCAATAGATACTCCTGAGCGATCCATACACTTTTTCATAGCCGCTGGGACATGGGTCAGTGCAAACTCAAAGATTTTGTGCCCTCTCATTTTAATAAAGCGGGTAGAATGATCTACATCAGGATTGTTTGAAACATCGTAATAAAGGTAATAGGCCTCTTCAGAGGTAAAAGTTTGTGAAGCTGAAGCCAGTACACCACTATTTTCACCAGGTTGAGTTGCTTCCAGTACCGCTGCTCCGGCTCCATCTGCAAATATCATGGAATCGCGGTCATGCTTATCCAGTTTGCGAGAGAGCGTTTCTCCAGCTACCACCAGGAACTTTGTGCCTCGGCCTGCCTTAATATAGGTTTCTGCCATAATAAAGGCCTCCAACCAACCCGGACAACCATAAAGGATATCAAAAGCAATGCACTCCGGGTTCTTAATTCCGAGATTGTGTTTTATTCTGGTTGCTAAGCTGGGAAGAATATCAGACTGAATCTTGCCATGTGGAACATTGCCAAAGTTATGTGCCATGATGAGCCCGTCTAGCTCTTCGACATTAACTCCAGAAGTTTCAATTGCCCTTTGCGCGGCTATGGTTCCCAGGTCTGATGTTTGCTGGCCTGGCGATGCGTAGCGTCTTTCACGTATTCCGGTAATTGCCTGGAACTTGTCGATGGTAATTTGTCCATCCTGATCAATAGGCTCGCCATCCTGTTTATAGAATTGGTGTGCCAAAAAATCTTGGTTTAGAATCCGTTCTTCCGGGATATAACTTCCTGTACCGGTAATCTTCGCTGCAATCATAAAACTCCTACTTCTAAATTCTTGTAAATGTGAGGCTTACAGGATTGTTAAACCTATAGTAAATCGAGAACATTCGCAAGTTGCGACCTTTTTCTGAGATGAGTACCGTAGCGGTCTGCAAAAAAATATTCTCAAATACTAAACCTTTTGTCTTGTCAATAGTTTGTTTAAGATATTGATTGAAAAGTTAAACAAAAATTAAAGTAATGAAAACTTCCTTTTTTAAATTTATGTTATTCTTTGGCGTAATTGGGGTGGGATTGACTTCCTGCGACGAAGATGATGATATTACACCGGTTGATTCAAAATCTGAAACAATCGCTGATATTGCTGTTGCAACGCCTCGATTCTCCATTTTGGTTGACGCCTTAACCCGGACCAACCTGGTTTCTGTAGTTTCAGATGAGAACGCTGAACTTACCGTGTTTGCACCCAACAATGATGCCTTTACAGACGCCCTGGCGGCTCTTGGTCTGGCTGATTTAGATGCGCTAGAGGCTGCACTGGGAACGGACGGTCTTCGCAACGTGTTACTCTACCACGTCTTAGGCGCAGAAGTTAAGGCCATGAATGTTGCCACCGGATATGCCGCTACAGAGGGAACTACTGCCGATGGTGATAAATTATCTATCTACCTTAACACTGATATGGGTGTTGCTATCAATGGTAGTTCCAATGTAATAACCGCAGATATTGATGCCTCAAATGGGGTTATTCATGAAGTAGATGCGGTTCTTCTTCCTTTAAGTATAGCCGAACTTTTGGCGGTTAATTCAAATTACAGCGCTTTGGTGACTGCCTTAAGTGTAGCAGATGGTAACCTGGATAGTGTTTTAAGTGATCCTGCCACCGGACCTGTAACCGTATTCGCACCCAATGATGCGGCCTTTGGCCAACTTCTTACAGATCTAAACTTGAATAATCTGACAGAATTGGTAGCTGCAGTAGGTGGTACTGATGACCTAGCTTCCATATTACTATATCATGTTGTGGCTGGCAACATCAGCTCTGACGAAGTAATGGACGGACCCGTGACCAGCTTGCAAGGCGGCCAGTTTACCATTAGCACTATGGCTGGTGTGCAAATTACCGATGGAGCAGGAACCACTACTGATGTTATTGCCACAGATATTCAAGGTACGAATGGGATTGCCCACACTCTTGATTATGTACTACTGCCACAATAACTTAAAAGGGCACCTAGGCTAATGCTCCTCTGCCACTAAATACTACTTGGTTTACTAGTAATAGAGTTCTTTAACTCTTTGGATGAAAATGCTGCCGTGCAGGAAACTGTACGGCAGTTTTTTTGAGGAGGGGAGGTGAAGCCGTATGATTTATTTGAGACCACCAAATCTAACAACCTTTGAGGTTTAGTAAACCTCAAAGGTTGTTTTACCAATGCAAAACATTATGAATAAATTTTGTTTACAAAACCATTCAACCTATTCATGAGTAAAACCCCCTACCTTGTCAATAATCCCTATCCTAGATCACAGCTAGATACTATATTTGTTTGTAAGTCTAAAGCATCACTCTGGAGCGTGATGGTATTTATTGTTATGTGATTATAAGAGGCACCCTCGAATTTCTTGTGCTTTTCCTAAGAAATACTAATTCAACCTTTGAGGTTTAGTAAACCTCAAAGGTTGTCAAGATAGGGAGGATCGAAATTTACTCCGCGCTCGGCAAGCTCTCGTATCCCATATTCCAAAAAAGGAACGCCCATCTATCAGCTACTTCCTCAATAATTTTGCTCGTGGGCTTGCCCGCTCCATGACCCGCGTCAGTTTCAATTCTTATGAGAACGGGCTTGTCTCCCTTGTGGGCTTCTTGCAATGCCGCGGCAAACTTGAACGAATGCGCGGGTACCACACGATCATCGTGATCTCCTGTAGTAACCATTGTTGCAGGATACTCTGTGCCCTCTTCTAAATTGTGAACTGGTGAGTAAGCATAGAGGTATTCAAACATTTCTTTGCTCTCATCAGCTGTGCCATAGTCCGTGTGCCATCCCGCACCAGCGGTAAACTTGTGATACCGGAGCATATCTAATACCCCAACTGCTGGAAAAGCTACCGCCATAAGATCAGGTCGCTGCGTCATGGTTGCACCTACTAATAAACCACCATTTGATCCGCCCGCGATGGCCAAATACTCTGAACTGGTATAATTCTCATCAATTAGATATTCTGCGGCTGCAATAAAGTCGTCAAACACATTTTGCTTATTCATTTTCATTCCCGCTTCGTGCCACTCTTCACCATATTCGCCACCGCCGCGTAAATTGGCTACTGCGTATATGCCACCATGCTCAAGAAATACGATATTTGATGTGCGGAATGACGGAGTAAGACTCACGTTAAAGCCGCCATACCCATAAAGAAGCGTGGGGTTCTTTCCGTTCAACTCGATACCTTTTTTATACGTTATGATGAGAGGAATTCTCGTACCATCCTTAGAGTTGTAAAACACTTGCTTTGATTCATAGTTTTCAGGAGTAAAGTCAACTCCTGAGGACTTATACAACTCCGAACTTCCACTCGGAATATTGTACTTAAAAATGGTAGGTGGGTAAACGTAACTCGTGAAGGTGTAATAAATATCTTCATCTTCCATCCTACCACCAAATCCACCGGCTGATCCCAGTCCGGGCAATACTATTTCTTTCTCCATATCACCATTCAGGTTGTACTGAAACACTCTATTTGTAGCGTCAACCATATAAGTAGCGAATATCTTTCCTCCGGCAGTGCCCGCACTTAGTACATTCTCGGTTTCGGAAATCACATCCTCCCAGCTCGCAGGATTAAGATCCGCTATATTGGCCTTCACTACCCTTCCTTTAGGAGCACCCATATTGGTTTTTATATATAGGACGTCTCCTTCGCTATGCAAAACATACTGGTCGCTATCAAAGTTATCTACCACCGTAATAATCCCAGAACCTTCAGTCCTTAAGTCCTGTATATAAAGTTCGTTTCCGGTTGTTGACTCTGCCGCAGAAATCACCAGATAGTTGCCGTCTTCGGTTACGTAACCACCAATATATCTTCTAGGGGTTTCCGAGCCGCCAAAAATCAACTCATCCGTAGATTGGGGAGTATTCAAACGGTGAAAGAAAAGCTTGTGTTGATTGGTGATCCCAGACAACTGACTGCCCTCCTTAGGTTTATCGTAGCTGCTGTAGTAAAAACCTTCATTGCCTCGCCAGCTTAAACTGGAGAATTTAACATCGTAAAGTGTATCTCCAATCTGTGCCATGGATTCTGTATCAATAATAATCACCTTCCTCCAATCCGAACCACCTTCCGAAATCTGATAGGCTGCCATCGATCCATCTTTGGTAAAGCTTAAGCCTCCAAGTGATGTAGTACCGTCTGCGGAGAACTTATTGGGATCCAGGAACACTTCCGCTTCATCGCTCCCTTCTTTCTGACGGTAGAGCACACTTTGGTTCTGTAGTCCATCATTCTTGGAATAATAGGTGTATTCTCCTCTGACAAAGGGTGCGGAATACTTCTCATAATCCCATAATTCCGTCAACCTCTTCTTAATATCCTCTCGGTAGGGAATTTGCTCGAGATAACTAAATGTGACCTCATTCTGAGCCTTTACCCAGTCTCCTGTTTCTTTTGAGGTATCATTCTCCAACCAACGAAAGGGGTCTGCTACTTCGGTTCCAAAATAGTTGTCGACTGCGGTGACGTCCTTTCTCGTTTCAGGATAATTCATGGCTTGACTATTATCTTCTGCATGGTCGACGGCAGTTTGACAGGAGGTCAATAATCCTCCTAATACTACCAGACCAATTATTTTCTTAGACTTCATGAGAAATGGTGATTTGAATATGATTAAGGCAGACTGGGTTAATCAGCCGCCAAATATAAGGGAATAGCATAAAAAAAGCCCCACGCGATGCGTGGGGCCTTCTTTATAACAATAGTTTGCCGATTACTTCTTGTTGATTCGGTGTAGTTCAACACCGCGTTCAGAGGTAACCTTGATGCTATATAGACCATCGGCATATCCGCTTAAGTCAATGCGAATAGCAGCTTCGTCCGCGTTACGCTGAATCAGCAGCTCTCCATTGATGGCATAAACTTCTATGCTCTTGATCTTATTGTCATTAGATAAAGCTTCAATGTTAACCACTCCCTTAGTTGGGTTTGGATACACATCGATGTTACCAACGCTGTACTCGTTAAGGCCTACAATACAATCTATGTAGAGAGAAACAGTAGAACTGTCATCGCCACAAGCTGAATTCAGTACATAACGGAAATCGTATGAAGCCTTATTGGTTACATTATTAGGATCAAATGTAGATCCGGTTAACGCACCTGAACCACTAACATCTACCCAGGTACCACCGGCAGTAGCACCAGCACTCAGGTAAGTGTTAAGGTCAATGAGGTTCGTACAATCTGTGATGGTGTCAGAGGCATCCATTCCGGCATCTACCACATCATCTACTATCATGGTAATAGTTGCCGTATCATTGGCACAAGCCACTCCATTAACTACATATCTGAAACGATACGTACCGGCAGCCGCCACATTTCCAGGTAAGAACAAGGTTCCTACCAAAGCGCCGGACCCATCAAGATCCGTCATGGTACCTCCATTGTCAGAACCAGGTAACAATGCTCGTAGCTGTAGGGGCGTCCCAGTAATACAGATAGCATTGGTAGTGTCATTGCCAGCAAATGGTGAGGCTTCAACAGTTACACTGATAGTAGCTGTATCACCACCAACACAACCGCCAGACTGTGAAACAATATAACTGAAGTTATAAGTTCCTCCGGCAGCTACAGCTGATGCATCGAAAATACTATCCGTAAGTGCACCAGTAGCATCGTCGTCATTCCAGGTACCTCCGGTATCGTATTGTCCTAAGAAGGTAGTCAGATCAACTGCAGAGTTGTTCTCACAAACAGTAACCGAGTCACTCGTACCAGCGTTTGCGCCAGGAACGAAGCCAACAGCACCAACTCCCGAGGTAGCGATACAAGCGTTCTGAATAACCAGATCGAATGTGTAGTAGTAACGAGGTCCGGCAAAGTTCACACTGTCAATGCTCATTAAGCCTGGGAAGACATAAGGATATACTGCTCCTGCCGTGGCACGGAAAAGTGATCCTACCGTTCCGGCCAGATAATCAACACCGATAAAGTATTGACCTGGCGTAAGCACAATACCAACAGGTACCTGCGTATTAACGGTATTGTTACTATCCGTAGTAAATACCTCACCACGCTGAAGAATATTTCCTCCATCGGTAATTGACTGCCCGTCTGTAATATAAATCTGACCCGCAACGTACCCATTAGATCTAACAGTAGTACTATCAATGATTAGCGTATCCATTACCGTGATATACTGACCATTGGTAAAGTTACCAAAGCCTGCAGCCGCAATACTTGGTTGTGGTCCGAGGTGATAAGCAGAGCCATCACGAGATACATTCCGTGCCTCATAATTAGTCGTTACACCGATGGTATCAATAAATGGAGATCCAGAGCCAACAATTTGACCGTTGACGAACCATGAAATCTGGTCGCCTGCTGAAGGTGTACCTGTCATGGTTACACCACCTCCACCACAACCGGTAGAGTCGCCCATAACATTGGTTGGAACACCGCTAACACCACAACCAGGTTTGGTACAAGCCGAAATTGGTCCAACCCAATTAGTAGCACTTCCACAACTATCCAGCACGTAGAAGTCGTAGCAAGTATTCATCATTAAACCAGAAACACTTGCCATTCCTGCCGCTGAACCAACTACTGTACCACTTCCCAGTGTAAAGCCTTGAGGGCCATACTGAACTGCTGATCCTGTAATATTGGTATCCGTTGTCCATGCAAGGCCAATAGACGTTTGACCCACGCTGGTGATCATCAGAGCTGTAGGATCCACACAAAGTGGCGTCTCACGAATGGTGATATTATCCAGAGCCGCGTCACCATTAAAGGAAGCTCCTCTCACATGCAAAAAGCGAAGTAGCAAGCTGGACGATGAGAAGGCAGTCAGGTTAATGCGACGTTCTTGCCATGGATCGATATTAGATACTTGCTGTTGCCCAACAATACTGTCAATGGCCATCCATGATCCAGTACCTGCATCAAACATTTCCAGAGTTAAGGTGGTAATATCCGCACCATACATATGGAAGTAAAATACCAGTTCTGGAGTGGTTAGCGACGTGATATCAAATTCCGGAAGGAATAAGAAAGCACTATCACCAGTAGCCGCTGGGCTGGAAGCTTCGGTATAAACATAATTACCTGTGGCTGATCCATCAGCATCTGCGCCGGGTCCGGTAGCACCAGAGGTGGTACCGCCAGCATCAACATACCAGTTAAATGCTCCGTTAGCATTTGTAGCTGAATCAGCATAACAAGCTGGTAGATTAGTAGCCGGTGCGCTGCTAAAGCCTTCGGTATAAGGGAAGGTATTTATTGCCGCACAAAGTGTACAAAAGTTGAAAGGCCCTACCCAAAGGCTAGTATCACCCATGCCACAGTCAGCCTGCACATAGTAATCATAGCACTGAGATGAGTTGATACCGGTCAACATCAAGGTGTCATTAGCACTAGTAGTGCTGGTTCCGGTTCCACGTGGGAATCCTTGAGGACCATACTCCACATTGTACATCATTGCACCGGCAGAACCAGTCCAGAATAAATCTGCTGAATTGGTGGTGATATTAAACGCACCCAAATTAGCTGGAGGAATACAGGCAGGCGCTGCACAGCTTGAAGTGATCGTAATAAGAGTATCACCTTGAACTGTAGCTCCAGAGGCGGCATAAGTGGCCACAAATGCTCCAAAAGGATCATCGAGATCCATTCCAACCTCAGATGGGAATCCACCACCAGCTGTAAGGACAAAGTGTGTTACTAATCCATCACAAAGGGGCACTGATACAGGCCCAAAGCTCGTGCCGGTGGTAAAGCTCGTTCCCAATACCTGAACTGCGATGCCATTTTGATAAACAGTTACCTCTGCACCATTCCATCCATCACCAAACGCATCGGTTAGAAGTGCCTGGTAGTTACAACTGTTAGCCGGAGCGCAAATGGCGGTATTAAAAGTCAGTGGTCCTGCCCAAACAGAAACATTGCCCGCGCCACACGAATCTTTTACGTGAACAGTGTATCCGGTAGCTGCCATAAGACCTGTAAGGGTTATGGTGTCATTCGCAGAGGCTGTGATGGTAGCCGTAGTACCATCATCATATCTAACCAACCAGTCCGTAGCGGAGCCACCACCTGTCCAGTAAATGTCTGCTGAATTGTTGGTGATGTTGGTAACACCCAACATAGTAGGTGCAGGACAAGCTGGAGCATCCATGATCGTAACATCATCAAGTACATTGGCACGCCCCCAGTTGTTTATTCCTTCAAAGGCCAGCTGATAGGTTGCACTTGGCATAGGAAGCGTTACAATTGCCTCTACCCATCCAGCTTGGTTAGTTGAATCACTCCAAAGAAGCACCCAGGGAGACATATCTGATGTACGGTAATACACGTTCAGATAGTTTTGATCCCCGAACCAAACTTCCTGACCATACCAGAAACGAAGTTCTGGTGCTACCAACATAGAAATATCTACTGCCGGAGAAACATATCTTGTAATATCAGGACCTCCACTTTGAGAAACAAACACAGCATTCTGGGTGCCGCCGTGTGCCATGGTGATCAATCCACCACCTGCACCCATACCCAGGGTCCAATCAGCGCTATCGGCTACATACTCATTTTGCCAGCAGCTGGCAGATGGACTGTTAGCCTCAAAAGTTTCTGTAAATGGTGCTGAAAATACAGGGCATTTCGAACAATCCACGGTAAACATACCCAGAGTATCCCCTTGCGCTGTAAGACCAGAGTTTGGATAGCTCACAACCGTATCACCCGCACGATCCATAACGTAGATACCCACTTCACTGGGGAATCCTCCTGCGGCACTTAATGTCACATAGGTCATTAAACCATCACAAACATCAAATGATTCCAGGAAGTTATTACCCGTAGTAAAGCCTGAGCCAAGCGTAGCTACAGGAATACCGCCTTGCCATACAGTTACTTCTGCGCCATTCCATCCGTCACCGAAGGAATCAAACAAATCAGCACTGTAAGTACACGTGCTGCTAGCAGAACATGGTGTGGTATTAAATAAGAATGGACCCGCCCATAGCGATACATCACCAGGACCACAACTATCTCTTACATAGAACTCATAAAATGTCGCCGATGATAAGCCCGTAAGTGTGGTCGTATCATTTGTAGCATTAATCATGGTACCTGATCCAGGAGTAAATCCAGCCGGACCATACTCTACGTTCCAGTCAGTGGAACCACCGGTGGTCCAGTATATAGTAGCCGTTTGATCATCCGCAGTTTCCAGACCAAGATTAGTAGGTATAAAGCAAGAAGGAGCTTCATAAACTGCTATGTCATCAATGGCCATATCGCTGGTGAAGGATGTTCCCGCAATTCCGAGGAATCTGAACTGAATAGTATCCGTTGTAAGCCCCATAATTGGATTTCCGGAAATCAGCCATAAGTCTGATTGCACAGATTGCTGCTGACCGGTAAAGGAAGTTACCTGAGTCCAGGCTGAACCATCCCATACTTCAACCGTCAATGTACCCATGGCAGCACCATGCATATGATAGGCAAATTCCAGGTAAGGGGTAGTTAGCGAGGTAACGTCTATCTCGGGCGTTGTAAGGGTGTCTGTCACCCCTGCACCAGCTCCTGAAGTTTCTAAATAGAGATAATGGCCTCCCGCAGCGGTAGGGAATGTGTTGTCCCACAATGGCCCTGTACCAGAGGAATTCTCATTAAATCCAGAGGCATCTTCCACTTCCCAGCGAGGGTTTAATGATCTCACTGAATTAAAACATGGATTAATATTTTGACCAACATCTCCGGCATTAAAGCCGCTTTCAAAATCTTGATTATATGGCGCTGGAATGGGAGCACAAAGCGTGAAGAAGCTAGATGGGCCTACCCAACCACTAGTATCTCCAGGGCCACAGATAGCACGTACATACCAATCGTAATTCGTTGCTGGTGTTAAGCCCGCAACATTAAATGGATTTCCAGTGGTAAGAGCTCCCAGGCCACTTCCGGGTGTGAAGCCCTGAGCGCCATAGCTGATTTCCCATTGCGTTGCCGTTCCGTTCTCAGTCCAGGCAAGATCTGCGCTGGTTCCTGTGATGTTTGAAGCGGCTAACATTGATGGGTTCGAACAGCTCAGGCAGGTAGAGACTTCAATGAGGTCAATTGCCATATCACCGGTAAATGATACACCAGTGTGTGTTTGCTTCAACTCGATGTAGATAATCGAACCTAAATAGGAACTCAAATCAGCTCCAACATTGACCCAGGGGTCAGCTCCAGAAGTTTGGAATTGACCGGTCCAGGTAAATACGGTGGTAAATGGTCCGGTTGGAGAGGTGCTGACACCGACATCCAAAGTACCCATGGTAGCGCCATAGGCGTGCATCCAAAATGAAAGCTCGGCATCCGAGCCACCAGCAGATAAATCTATCGCCGGAGAAACTATAGCACCTGGGGTTGTTGATGCTCCTGAAGTTTCAAAACTCGCAAAACTTCCAGCGGGACCACTGTGCTCACTATTTGGGCCAGTACCCGTTGATGTTGGTGAACCTGGGATTTCCCAGTTGCCACCAGACGTACCAATGTCTCCGGTCCAGCCATTCACTCCATCAAATTCTTCAGAGAAAATAATGCTGGGGTTTCCTACTGTACAATTAAGTGGTGTAGGTCCGGGAGGAGATGTGGTAAAGCTAATCGGTCCTGCCCATGGAGAAACTCCATTTCCTGAACCAGTACAGTTATTTCGCACATAAAACTCATAGGTGGTTGCCGCGGCAAGAGAAAGAGCACATCCTGGAGCCTGGCCATCGCTTATGGTGAAGGTTCCGGCAGCCGCTACGTTGGTAACCATACATCCTGTCCCCATAGTAAAGCCTGGGGTTCCCCATTCAACATCAATATTGGTTCCTGAAGAAATGAAGCTAAAAGTAGCCGATGAGTCCGTGGTGCCTGTTACCGCTGTACCTGTGATTTGACCACAGGAAGGAATATTCTCATAGCTGAAATCATCTATTCTGATATACTGAAAAGTTGCGCCATGATTGTGTGCAAAAGCAACGTACTCATGCGTTCCGTTATAGCCATTAGCGATAGAGATGGGTACAATAACCTCCTCATAAGTATCCGCAACAGGGAATGGAATGGTATCCATTGGCACAAATGTTTCAGGAGACATTTGATCCGCAACGGTTCCCACAATTAGTTCCGTGGCCGGACCGTCAGAGTTTGCCCAGAAGTGAACCTGCTTATCACCCATGGTTAAATCGGAGAAATGAGGACCAATTGCCATTAAAGTATCCGTTGCCGCAGTTCCATTAAATGGATATAAATACAAGGCTTGGGGTGCCGAACGTGGAGCGGCAGTACCCGTAAAATCTTCTACTTCTACCCACGCGCTAGCATGTGTCACATAAGATCCCCAGCACAATGGTGGTACGTCGAGTGCATCACTATCAAAATTCGTACTATACCCTACGGTAAATGGTAAGCATAAAGTGGTGAATTTAACGGGGCCAGAGGTATCACTGATACCGCTTGCAGCACAGTCAGATATCACATAGACATCATAGTCTGTTGCACCGGAAAGCCCAGAAATAGAATAACTGGTTGTGGCGGTTGTGGCGGAAGTACCTCCCGTTGCAGGGTTGAAACCCGAGGCGCCGTAAATAACTTCATATCCATTTGAAGCCGCAGCCACGCTATTCCAGCTTACATCAGCACTGGTTCCGGCTATATTGGATATCGTGATTCCTGTTGGTTGAGGACATGCCGGTGCTTCCTGGACACGAACCTCATCAATAGACATGTCTCCGGTGAAGCTTGAGCCTTTGGTTCCTAAAAACTTAATCTGAATGCTGCCGGAATATGAGGTTAGGCTAACAATGCCTTTTGACCATGGATCAACGTCCGATGTTTGTTGCTGACCAACAATCATCAATTCGCTGGTCCAGGTTGAACCATTCCAAATCTGAACATCAAGTGTTCCCATGGTGGCACCATACATATGAAAATAGAAGGTGAGCTCAGGAACTGTCAGACCAGTAAGGTCTATCGGAGGCGAAATTAAGCCGGATGTGTCACCCAGTGAACCCCCTGAGGTTTCCATAAAAACATAATTCCCGGTACCTGAAAAATCATTCAGTGGGCCGGTAGACGATGAATTTCCTGTACCGCTGCTTTCTGTTTCCCAGTTAGGGTCTGCAGTAGTAGTGGCTGTCCAGCAATTGGAGTAAACACCAGTTTGTCCCGCTGCTACGGTGTCAAAATTTTCGTAATAAGGCGTCGCTAGGGGTGACGCTGGCGGACATTGGGCAAATGAGAATTGCCAAAAACCAACCATGGTCAATAGGAGTAATAATCTTTTCATAAAAACAAATAAAATTGAGATTCGGGTCTGATTTTTTCGACCGTGAAAGTTAGCGGATTATTGATAACTAGCAATATAGCTTCGCCCAAATTACGCCAGCCGATTAATAACCCTCTGATAATTAACCGTTAAACTTTTGGTCGTTAGTCAATAAACGAAGTAAAAGTTCGTTAGGTTGGGTTATTTAGCTGAATGCTCACCACCTTTTTCTTCATTCCATGTACCAAAAAAGGATTTTTGTGTGGGTCGATCAGCCTCAGGTTCTCTTAGTGGTTCACATGGCTTAAGACTTTGAAACGAGTCTTTTGGAAGCTCTTGATAAAGTTCCGTTCCCTTGGTTTTCCAGGCGATCATTTCATCCGATACGTCATTAATAATCCTGGCAGGATTTCCTACTACCAAACTTCGTGGTGGAATTACGGTATCCGCATTAATAAAACTCAACGCACCCACAATAGACTCTTCCCCCAGTTTAACCCGATCCATCACCACCGCATTCATACCAACCAAGCAATTCCTTCCTATATCGGCGCCATGAATAATAGCACCATGGCCGATGTGCGCTCCTTGCTCCAACCTGAGGCTTACCCCTGGGAACATGTGCACCACGCAGTTTTCCTGCACATTACAGCCGTCTTCAATAATGATCTCACCCCAATCCCCGCGAATGGCAGCTCCCGGACCTACATATACATTTTCACCGATGTGAACATTCCCAATAATGGAAGCTGTTTGGTGTACAAAAGCACTCTCTTTGATAACTGGCTTAAAGCCATTGAATTCGTAAATCATGTCAAGACTTTCTATACTTATCATTTAAGCCGATGCCCGCCAGGATCAATTTCACAGACTTGTTAAGTCTGTTTTCCTTGGTAGTTTCCCGCTTGGCGCTCATGATATATGCCACATACTCTTTGCGTTTAAAAGGAGGTAAGGCATCAAATGCAATCTGCAGTTTAGTGTTTTCCTTCAAGGCTTTGGCAAGCAGCGGGGAATGAAGCGCCTGGGGGTCACGTCTTCGGATTGGTTTTGGGGCTTCGCTATGATTAAATTCCCAGGCTTCGATCAGGAGAAGCTTCAAAGCCTTAAGGTCAATCTGATCCAAATCCTGAATCACCACCTTTCTCATGGTTTTAGTTTCTTCGGAAGATGCGCAAAGTAAGGATGTGGGATCGTTGAGTTCTGCTCCCCAGTGGAACCAGAGGGCCACAAACTCCTTAAATGCCACCATACCAAGCATTAGGCCATTGTATTCAAAAGACGGAGCACCCCATTTAATATTCTCTTCTATTACTGGTAGAGTATCATTGATCAGCCTCCTGAGTTCTGTAAGAATTGGATGTGCAAAGCTATGTTGATGTGCTTTGATGTACTGATCTATATTTCGATACTTGGCCATAATATAAACTAGGCTTTCTCAAGCACCACAGCATATCCCTGCCCCACACCTATACACATGGTGCAAAGTGCATAGCGCTGGTTGGTTTCCTGCAGCTGAATGGCCGCCGTTTGCAGCAACCTGGCGCCGCTCATCCCCAAGGGGTGACCCATCGCCACCGCTCCACCATTGGGATTGATGCGAGGATCATCATCGGCCAAACCCATTTTTCTGGTGCAGGCTAAAACCTGCGCCGAAAAAGCTTCATTTAATTCAATAATATCCATATCAGCCAGTGTAAGACCCGCTTTGGCCAAAGCCTTTTCTGAGGCAAAGACCGGCCCTATTCCCATTATTCTGGGTTCTACTCCGGCCACACCCATAGATACTACTCTGGCTAAAGGTTTGAGTTGATTCTGACTAATGCCCGTTTCCGATGCGATGAGTAAGGCTGCAGCTCCATCATTAAGACCTGATGCGTTTCCCGCGGTGACCGAGCCTCCCTCCTTTCTAAAAGCCGGTCGTAATTTGGCCAATATTTCCAGGCTGGTTGTTGGCTTAATAAACTCATCCTGATCAAATATTAAAGGGTCTTGTTTTCTACGCTCAATTTGCACCGGTGCGATTTCCTTCGCCAGCCGGCCACCTTCTTGGGCCGCAGTAGCTTTCATTTGAGACCAATAGGCAAATTTATCCTGGTCTTCGCGACTAATCTCATAAAGGTCCACCAGGTTCTCGGCCGTCTCACCCATGGCGTCTGTACCATAGCGTTTAAACATTTTTGGATTAACAAATCGCCACCCAAAACTCGAATCATACATCTTTGAATCCGTACCGTAAGCCCGGGTAGGTTTGCTCATCACATAGGGTCCGCGGGTCATATTTTCCACTCCCCCAGCAATGAAAACATCGCCATCACCGTTTTTTATGGCCCGCATCGCATGAGCAGCCGCGCTCATCCCTGATGCGCACAATCTATTAACCGTCTCACCGGGAACACTATATGGCAGTCCAGCCAGAAGGAGGGCCATCCGCGATACATTGCGATTATCTTCTCCGGCCTGATTGGCACATCCCATAATCACATCGGCGATTTGTTCCTGGTCTAACCCGGGGTTTCGTTCTACCAACTCTCTGATGACATGCGCCGCCAGGTCATCTGTACGAACAGAGGCCAGGGTGCCCATAAAGTTTCCTATTGGGGTACGAATTCCATCAACTATATATGCTTCGCTCATTCTCTTATTTTAAGGTTGCCAGGTCTTCTCGGTGCGATACACAGTGCCTTTAAAGGCGGCTACCAGTTCACCTCTCTGGTTACTAATTCTAATGTCATAAATACCGGTTCGCCTGGTTAGATTTATCTCCTTTGCCTCTGCCATCAACTCGTCTCCTACTTTAACCGGTTTAAGGTGAGAGATTGAAGTTTCTATACTCATCGCCTGCTTGCCATGGGCATTGCTTGCAAAAGCCAGAGCGCTATCTGCCAGCGAATAACAAATACCACCATGAGCGATGGAGAAGCCATTAGACATTTCCTTTCTCACCTTCATCTTCAAGGTACAAAACCCTGCTCCTTCTTCTACCCGCTCAATACCCAACCACAAACTGAAGGGATCGTGCTCATACATCTTATCAATAATTTCTGAAGGGTTCATGGATTTCCGGAAGGCTTAGAATTTATCTCCGCAGAAACACTTCTCTCCACAGTTGACACTATGGTATTTAAAACCAACTCAAAGTTGTGAGCCATGAGTTGATCATTCCTTGGTACATCGGAATGAAACAAGGCACGATTTCGCAGGTCCTCAAAAACCAGGGGGCTATCGCTCAATACCTGCTCATCCTTATCTATGGCTTTGCTTTCATACTCTTCAACCTTCTCTTCAATCACTTCATCTATGATCGCTTGTGGGATTACCCCCACGGGGATTCCTGCAGAAATAAAGGCATTAATGAGAATAACCACCGATTCTACGAGCGATGCATGAGCACTGTCACTGAAGTCGTCTGAAAGATTAGTAATAAAGCCCATTAAATAGGGTTGGTCGTCCAAAATACTCAGCAATAGTTGTGACCGTTCTTTAGAAGCCAATGCCTCGTAGTCAGCGATAGCCTCGGCAATAAAGTCTCTACTAGGGTGTTTTGTCATGTCACAAAATTACGGAATTGCCAGCGTCTAATCGGTAACCGATGGAGTGGTAGCAGAATCCTCATCTTGGGTGGAGACCGTGGATCTTACTTTGTTGACAAAGAAATTCTCCAACTCATGTAAGGTTTCAGATGTCGTTTGAATATCCTTGACCACCTGTCCGTGATCAAGAATCACAATTCTT
Source organism: Owenweeksia sp. (assembly GCA_965229445.1). Lineage (GTDB taxonomy): Bacteria > Bacteroidota > Bacteroidia > Flavobacteriales > Schleiferiaceae > Owenweeksia. The sequence continues at coordinate 119,901 of OZ245876.1, read as the reverse complement.
TGGCAGAATTCAGTAACGTGAACCAAATCATGACTGGAAATAAGCATGGTTATATCTGTTTCCTCGTCCAGTTTTTTAAGCATATCTCTCAACTGGTACTGGGTGGATGGATCCAGGTTGGCAAATGGCTCATCCAGAACCAGGATTTTAGGATTTCCTATTAAGGCTCCTACTATGCCCGTTTTCTTTTGGTTTCCCTTAGAGAGATCCCGGATATACTTTTTACGTCCTCTCACTTCTCCCTTAAACAGATCGTCAAACTGATCTAAAAAGCCGTCCAACATTTCATCGTCCCATCCATGTAAACCAGCAATAAACTTAAAGTACTCGTCCGGTGTGAGGTAATCAATTAAGAATCCTTCATCCAGAAAGCTTCCTGTGATATTTTTCCAGTCTTCTGAGCTAGAAACCGCCAATCCATTAATGGACACGCTGCCACTATCTGGTTGTATCAAATCCAACAAACAGCGAAACAGGGTGGTTTTACCTGCCCCATTATTTCCTACCAGCCCAAAGGACTTGGCATTCTCTACGGCCAATGAAGAAATATTCAGAACAGTTTCTCCATTATACGATTTGGTAAGATCTTTAATATCAATAATCATATGCAGTATTTTCCTTGATTTATCTTCCGTGATATTCCATGTCTGGCGGTTCTTCGTCATTAATCAGATAACGATGAAACCATTTAATAGCCTGGGCTGTCACCTCGTCACGGAATTCTGAAATTCCATGATCTGCACCCTCAAATATGATCAAACGATAAGGCACCCGCTCTCTGTCCAAAGCCATAGCAAGCCTCAAAGATTGGGTTGATTTCACCCTCCAGTCCGCATTGCCGTGCATTATAAGAATTGGTGTCGTCTTAGGAAGCTTTTCCGGCCAAAAAACCGCGGAACGAATTTTTAATACCGAGTCTCTGTTCGTCTCATAAGCCGGAATAAGTTCCCGATAAACTTTCTCCTCCAATTCCGGCCGGTCACCAGTAGTAAGATCTGCCAGTGCCCCGCCTACTGCGGCTGCCTTTATTTTGTGGGTGTGTGCTAAAGCCAGATAAGTCATCATACCACCCCTACTCCAACCCATCATACCTATTCTGGCTGTGTCGGCTTTTTCAAGTTCCCCCAGCACATTAATCAGCTGTAATACATCATTCACATCTGATCCACCAAATTCTTCTTGTCCCTCACCTCCACCATTGCCACGGTAATTGCTGGCAATAACAATAAAGCCTTCACTAGCTATTTTCCCCATAAGGCTAACCGCATGATAGACCTTCAAGGCTCCAAAATCCCGGTTACCCCCCCGATTATAAATTATGCATGGGTAGATTCCAGGCTCTCGAGGTTGAACTAGAAGACCATTCACTCGAATGCCATCACTTAAATATTGGATGCGAAACATCTCGATGCTATCCAAATAGGCATACTCGCTATTCCACCTGCTTCCGTCCGGTGCTCCCTCCACCAATCGCGGGTAAATGGGCGTGTTGGTTAAATCAGTTATGGCTTCCTTGGAGAACCATGCACCTTCAGCTTGCCCTGAGACACTGATCTGGATCAGAAATAGAAGAGCCAGTAAATATCCGCGGCTAGGCTTCCCGAAAACCTGCTGCATTTCGGTATTTCTTTTCATTAAAATTCTTAATGATCTCACGAAACCATATTTTACTAAAAGCAAGGCTCACCAGACCTATGCCGCCTAGTGCAATTAATCCGTAATATGGTTGCCCCAGAAGGTTGAATGCCTGAAAAATGAGAATTGGAAGTAGCATAAGTGGTAATACTATAATAAACTGAACTGCGCTAGTGCCCTGATAGTTAAAGGCAGAACCTCTGGTTAGATCAATCCGCTTCTTTTGGTACGTGCTGGCAAAGAGGAGTATGAAAGAATTAAACCCAATATTAAACAGGAATGCCGCCGTGTTTATCCATAGCGCATCTATAGTAAAATAGATATACGCCAGAGAGATAATATAGGTGATTACACTACTGCTTATCAGTAGCCAGAACTTGGCTCTAAAGAAGGCTTCCATAGGGTAGGCACGCGTCAGGATACCATCAAAATAGGCACTTTCCCAACCCACCATAAACTGGCCATAGTTAATCATGAATATCCCCGTCATAAAAATACCAACAAACATCAACCAGCCCATGCCATATTGTTCTGGATTGGTGTAGAACAACAAACCATAGGCACTAAAAAGCAAGGTGATCCACACCACGCTCTTAGTGCGTTTATTTCGCATGATCAACTTCAATTCATTGGCCATCATAGTACCTACTGCGCCTCTCGACTCAAGAAAACTAAAATTCTGACTATTCGCCTCCTTGCGGTGACTAGTCCACCTATCGATGTAGGCCATATTTTTCAGAAAGGCAAAATTTAGGGCATACAGGCTGGCTGCCAAAGCCAGGGGTATCATAACAAACCAGAGCTCGGTAATATATAAGAATAGCCTTCCAGAAATATCCTGAAGAGAATACCACTCTATAGCATCACCGATAAACAGCAGCGCCAGCAAGACCACGAATACAAAAAAAGCACTTTGCTTAACCGCCACTACCCGTTTAACATAAATGGCTAGGAAATGGCTAAATAGAATCAGACACAATACACTAAGCAGCCAAAAGACTGATGTTGCGGTGCCGAATTCAGGTCTCACACCACGTATCATAAACGGCACTACAATAACTAGCGGAAACAAGTTAAAAATGTTGAATACACTACTGGCCAACAAGAAGTTGATGACTTTCGGTTTCTTGATAGGATGTAACAAATAATGCTGAACACTCAGAACATTCAGATCTTGCAAGAAGAAGCGCATGGCAAGATCCACCAGCAGATAATACAATAAGAGGCTACTTAGAATTGGTGTCACCAGCTTGGCATCAGGGTGGGTTTCTCTCAGTAGTTCGGGCATGAAAATTCCCAGAAGCAGAAATGATGCACCGAAGTACAGAATCAGGAAACCTATCAAAATCTTAACGCCCCAACCCTGACTAAAATACTTTGATCTGAGCGCCTTTTTCCACTGATGGGCGATAAGAGTGCTGTACATTTTTACTTGTGCTATTTATTGCTGACGCAAGATAAAATTTTATGAGCGGACTTTCTGATGAACTCCCTCCTCTATTCAGGGATAAAAAAGCTTCTCCTCCCTGGCCATTCTGCGCAATAGAGGGGAGCAACGATAACGATCCTCGCCATATTCCAATTGAAGTCTGTCCAGGGTGTCCACACATCGTTGAATGCCCTTTTCATCAGCCCACTTCAGTAAGCCTTTGGGGTAGTTGACCCCTTTAGTCATAGCGAGGTCAATATCATCCCGACTGGCAATACCAAGGTTCAAAGCGTCTGCCGCTTCGTTTATCAGCATCACGAGGATCCTCCACAAAATGTTTTCACCTAGCTCCCGGTCTGTATTTGGTGCCGGATTCTGGGCACCTTCCTCATAGGAATAGAAGCCCTGGCCTGTTTTTCTTCCCAACCAACCTGCTTCTACTAAGCGCTTCTGAGTAAAATTAGGACGGTATCGGGGATCATAATAAAAGGCTTCAAACACACTTTCGGTAACCGCGTAGTTAACATCATGGCCTATAAAATCCATTAGGGTGAATGGCCCCATGCGAAACCCTCCCAGTTCAGTCATGGCCCAATCAATAGTGGCGGGATCTGCAAAGCCTTCTTCATAAATTCTTACGGCCTCACCGTAGAATGGTCGTGCTACCCTATTTACTATGAATCCTGGGGTATCCTTCGCCTGAACAGTAACTTTTCCCCAAGAGTCTATGATCTTCCTAGCCTTACTAAGCGTTTCTGGGGAGGTAAAGACGGCGGGGATAATTTCTACCAGAGGCATTAGCGGAGCAGGATTAAAAAAATGAATGCCTATCACTCTGGAGGGTTCTTTTACCGATGCGCCAATACTAGCAATAGATAAGGACGAGGTATTGCTGGCCAAAATTGCTTCAGGCCCGGTAATTTCATCTAGCTGCTGAAAGATGTTTTGTTTTACTTCTGCTTTTTCAACTACTGCCTCAATTATCAACTCACAGGGTGCCAATTCCTGTAAATCCTCACTATAGGAAATAAGCTTTAATGTATTTGTGGCCTTTTCAGCGGAGATTTTGCCTTTGGTTCTTAGTCTGTCCATGATTTTCTCATGCCCAGCCTTTGCTCTTTCAAGTGCTTCCGGATAAGCATCAATCAGAATCACCGGGTGTGAATTCTGGGCCGCTACCTGTGCTATTCCAGCACCCATGGCACCGGCACCTATTATTCCTATGGTCATAGAGTTGGGGTTATGGGTTATAGGAGGTTACTTTCTTTACCTTCATTAGTTTGAGATGCCTAATATAGCCGTTCATCAGCTTACTGATGGTGGTCTTTCATGCTTTAAGGCCTTCTTACTCTATTTCACTGGTTAATCCTTCATCCGTAGCAATGATCACGGAGTTCATCTGGTGAGCTGTTTTACAGTTCTACACATTTGCATGCTCTCCTGAAAGTAGAATCGCCCAGCAGCTTCACGGAACTGATTCGTAACTGAGGGTAAGGACCTAATCATTTGATCTGCCAGTCTGTATCTTTCAATAGGTGGGAGGGTTCTGCCAAAAATCCCAAGCTATTGCCGCCATTTTAAAGCAATTCTCTACTCCCCTTTAAACACCGGCTTGCGTTTCTCCAAAAATGCGGCTACGCCTTCCTGGTAGTCATGCGATTGTCCGGCAGCGTGTTGATTACGGTCTTCCTCTTTGAGCTGTTCCTGCAAGTTGTTGCCAAAGCTGGTGTTGAGGAGCGCCTTGGTAAGTGCCAAAGCCTTGGTGGGCATATTTGCCAGTTTGTTAGCAATGGACATAGCTTGCTCTTCAAGTTCATTATCCCCTACCACCTTATAAAGCATCCCCATTTGCAGGGCTTCGCTTGCCGGTACCTTATCCCCCAACATCATATAGGCTGATGCCCTTTGCATCCCGATCAGTCGCGGAAGCATATAAGTGCCCCCGCTATCCGGAATCAGCCCAATCTTTGAAAATGCCTGAATAAAGCTGGCAGACTCTGCGGCAATTACCACATCTCCCGCCAGGGCAATATTGGCTCCTGCACCTGCGGCTACACCATTCACGGCCATCACCACCGGTTTGGGGAGGGTTCTAATTTGTGTGATTATCGGATTATAGTGTTCTGAAACGATTTTGCTTAACTCCGGACCCTCGGGATCTATGGCTTCCTGAAGATCCTGACCGGCACAGAATGCCTTTCCTGAACCGGTAATCAGAACGGCTCTCACCTCTTTATCCAGACTCGCTTTCTTCAATTCCTCCTGAAGCGACAACGCCATTGGCCGCACAAATGAATTGTATTTGTCCGCTCTATTCAAGGTAATCACTAGAACGGAACCTTTCTTATTTACTAAAATGAACTCCGACATGGAAATTGGTTTTGTCCAAAAGTATTAAGTTGTAATGGAAAATTTAGCTGGGTAATCATGATGAATCGCTTTAATTTCTTAGCCGCGAGTGTTTTCTGTCTGTGGGTCAACTTGATAGCTGCTCAAGAGAATGGGTCAGGTGAAGTAGCACAAGGTAGTAGATTGTTAAATATTGGTTTCAAGGCCGGGGCCTGCGTGCTGGTTGCTGATCCAGCCGAAAATGCGCTCGGTCAGTATGCCTCCAACCGCCCCCTTTTTGATCTCAACACCTATCAATGGGGATTAGAGGCCCAACTTTTCAGGTTAAATGGCTTTGGCGTGTTGCTAGAAACAGGGTTTAGGAGAAGCACCGGTTCTATAGCTACTGATATGAATACCAGATTTTGGGAAGGGAACATAAAAGGGGAATTTGGATGGCGCAGCATATATCTAAAGCCGGGAGTGATTTATAATTATATGTTAGGAGAGCGTTGGATTCTTATGGGAAGCCTGGGGGCTGAATGGCATATTAATCTGGATCCGGGAAGGCGAACCTACTATGGTGATCAGTATGCTCTGCATAAAGAAAAACAAAACCTACTATTAAACACCGGCCTGGAAATACGCACCTGGTTAAATGCTACCACTGGCCTAAGCTTGTATTTTAACTATTTATATTCTGCTAATCCTGTAGCGAAGCTTTATGGTATGGACAGCTCAGACGAAAGGGTATACCTTGGTTCCTATACAGGCTCGGGTATAGATATTGGCTTCAAGCTGAGTAAATGTTTTAGCTGCCTTGACTAAATACATTTAAAATAATCAAAGGGTTCTTTGCAGCTTTCACAACGATACAGACTTTTACATGCTGTAGAACCAAACTGACTGATCATTACCGTCTCTTTAGAGCCACAGTTTGGACATTGAACTTTCTTGGGCTTTCCGAATAAAACAGACTTATCCGACGAACTCCCTTCAGGAGGGGCAATACCATAAGCCCTGAGCTTTTCCTTACCCTCTTCAGTCATCCAATCGGTGGTCCATGGCGGTGATAGGACCGTTTCAACTCTTACATTGTCAATGCCCTCTTCTACCAGCTTTTTGATGATGTTCTGTTCAATTTCATTCATGGCAGGGCATCCGCTATAGGTAGGAGTGATCTTAACCACCGGTATTTCACCGGAAAGATCAACATCTCGCACCACCCCCATATCAACCACCGTAAGCACCGGTATTTCAGGGTCTGAGACTTCTTTGAGGAGGGACATTATGGATTGGGCCGTGTGTTTCATGGTGATTTGGATTTGGCAGGAGTTGGGTTAAATCGATTTATTGGGTGTCTTGGGTTGATTAAGTAAGGCTTGCTTTTATTTGTTAAGATATCCTATATAGCCATTCAGAAGCCTATATATGCGCCATGTCAGAATCTCTAGTTCTGCATACTGACCGCGATCAACATATCCACAATCCAATGAGCATGTCAGGTGATCCAAAGCCTCTGCCAAGGAGCCACGCGAGATCCTGCAAAATTGAATGCCCTCCTGATAGTGAAACCTTCCTATACCTTCAGCCAATTTCGCAGTAACAGAGCGAGAATAGCGAATTATTTGATCAGCCAATCTGAATTTTTCTGATTCTGGAAAGCCTTTGTTTAAATCAAAAACCCTTCTTCTCAACTCTCTTGATACCTGCCATATTTCCAGATGTTGAAAATTCATCCTTCAATCTACACCTGTAGAAGGGATTGGCAAACACCAACTTGATGAAAGCAAGCTTCTTTCTGACAAACTAATCCACTTACCTAATAAACCAAATAATTCGATTGAACTTCTTCACCACTTCGCCTCCGGGTACATCCTGGGAAGGTGTTGCATTTCAGCTAAGATATAGCCGAGGTGTTCTGAATGTTCCCCTTGTTTACCGCCCGTCTGCATCCACGCGTCATCAGGTTTGTCAAGTGTCGCTATCTCAAGAATTTCAGAAACCTTCTGATGCCAAAGCTTATTAATTTCGGACAGGTTAACTCCCACACCTCTTTGCAACATCTCCCTATCCAAATCATCTTCTTCAAACATCTCACCGGTCCACATCCAAATATCATTGAGAGACTTTTGCACTCTGTTGTGGCTTTCTTCCGTTCCATCGCCGAGGCGGATCATCCATTCGGCACTCCATTGAGCATGGTAAGTAATTTCCTTAATCGCCTTTTGGGCAATGGCCTTCAGATCTTCATCCGCACTACGCAATAATTGAGTGTAGAGAAAATAGTTAAAGGTGTCAAACAAAAATTGTCGGGTAATGGTCATTCCCCAATCTCCATTGGGCTGCTCCAGCATAAGCAGGTTGTAGTACTCCCAAACGTCTCTCAAAAAGGCGACATTATCTTCCAAGACATCGCCACCACTTTGTCTGGCTGCATACTGCATTAACATTCGTGCCTGTCCAAATTGATCTAAGGCGATATTTTGCAAGGCAATATCCTGCTCCAGCACTGGTCCATGACCGCACCATTCAGCCAGGCGCTGGCCTAAGATCAGTGCATTATCCCCAAGTCGCAGGGTGTATTGATATAATTTTTCGTCCAAGGCTGTCGGTTTAAAATACTTGCTTAGGTCAACTTACATGTGGCCAACTTCATCCGGAATATGATAGAAAGTTGGGTGGCGATATACCTTGTCATCCGCAGGCGTGAATAGAGCCTCCTTCTCATCCGGACTGCTCGCAGTAATGTCTTCCGATGGTACCACCCAAATGCTAATACCTTCTGAGCGGCGTGTGTAAACATCTCTGGCATTTTTTATGGCCATATCCGCATCCGGAGCATGCAAACTTCCTACATGCTTATGACTTAATCCATTTCGGGATCTTATAAAAACCTCCCAAATTTTCCAGTTGTCTTTATCACTCATGGTGCAACAATATTATTATTTCTCTTAAGCAGCACTGCTGCCCTGTTTCTCTTTCAAGCTTTGCTTCTGGGCATATGCATTAGCCGCCTCGCGTACCCACGCTCCCTCATCATGAGCCTTATTCCTTGCTTCCATTCGTTGACGGTTGCACTTACCATTGCCCTTGATCACATTGTAAAACTCCTCCCAGTCGATCTCACCAAAATCATAATGGCCACGCTCTTCGTTCCACTTCAGATCGGGATCGGGAATTGTAAGACCCAGATACTCCGCCTGCGGCACTGTTTTGTCTATAAACTCCTGGCGAAGCTCATCATTTGTTTTCCGTTTTACCTTCCACTTTAAACTTTGTGCGGTGTTTGGAGAATGGTCGTCGGTAGGACCAAACATCATCAATGCCGGCCACCACCATCGGTTTAGGGAATCCTGAGCCATCTTCTTCTGAACATCATTTCCGTTCACCAGACTGATCAAAATTTCATACCCCTGTCGTTGATGAAAGCTCTCTTCCTTACATATCTTTACCATTGCCCTGGAGTAAGGGCCATACGAAGTTCTGCACAACATCACCTGATTTGCGATGGCCGCACCGTCTACCAGCCAGCCAATAGCACCAATATCTGCCCAGGTAGGGGTTGGGTAATTAAATATACTGGAATACTTCGCCTTTCCGGATAGTAAATCTTCCACCATATCCATACGGTCTGCACCCAGGGTTTCAGCGGCTGAGTAAAGATAAAGGCCATGGCCGGCTTCATCCTGAACCTTAGCCAAGAGCGCAACTTTTCTACGCAGAGAAGGTGCGCGGCTGATCCAGTTAGCCTCTGGAAGCATTCCTACAACTTCCGAATGTGCGTGCTGGCTTATTTGTCTAATCAGGGTTTTTCTATACGCGTCCGGCATCCAGTGTTTGGGCTCCACCTTATTCTCACCATCTACATATTCCTGAAAGCGTTCTTCCAAATTCAGCTCTTTCGTCATGGGTACAGATTTACAAGTTCCACAAAGATAGTTTACAAAGCTTAAACTAAGAGGGATAAAGATTGTTCCATGAAGACTTGAGTTTTACATTTGTGACCCCATTAAAATAGCTTATGCTGAACTTCTTCAGAAAATCAAAACCGTCAAAGTCCCTTCTCACTAAAGAGAAGAAGCACAAACCTGCACACTTTCACAATTTAAGGGTAAGCGATATCACGAGAGAAACAGAAGATACAATTTCAGTAGCGTTTGATATCCCTGAAGAGCTATCGGATCAATATAACTTCTTACCCGGCCAGTATCTAACGCTGGAAACGAATATCGCAGGTGAAGACGTAAGGCGATCGTACTCCTTGTGCAGTTGCCCTAATGATGGAGAACTAAGAGTGGCAATCAAAAAAGTGGAATCCGGGAAGTTTTCCAGCTGGGCCAATAACGAGTTGACGGTGGGGCAAGAACTCAAGGTGATGACCCCTGAAGGGCGTTTTATCCTGGAGGTTGACCCTACCAAAAAAAGAAATTTTGTCGCTTTTGCTGCTGGTTCAGGAATTACTCCTGTTTTCAGCATCATGAAGTCAGTACTTGAGCTTGAGCCCAATAGTAGTTTTACGCTCTTTTATGGAAACAAAACCGCCAAAACCGTAATTTTTAGAGATAAGATCGATGGCCTGAAAAGCCAGTACATGGATCGGCTTGAAGTACATCATGTATTAAGCAGGGAAGATCAAGGTACCGATTATCTCAAAGGACGAATTGACGATACCAAATGTGCCTCCTTCGCCGGTAGGTTTTTTGACCCCGCTGATACAGACGCTTATTTTCTATGTGGGCCTGAAGCAATGATCAACACGGTTAGTGAAAGCCTGCAAAACCTGGGAGTGGAGAAGTCAAAGATCCACTACGAATTGTTCACCACCCCTTCTCAAAGTATTGCGCATAAAACGAAGGCCTCATCTTCTAAAAAGCCTGAATCGGTTAAAAGCAATGTAACCGTAATTCTTGATGGCGAGGAAACCCATTTTGATATTGCCTCCGATGGAAAAGCGATTTTGGACGCGGCTTTAGATGCCGGTGCAGATGTGCCTTATGCATGCAAGGGTGCGGTGTGCTGCACTTGCAGGGCAAAAGTTATGGAAGGTTCCGTTGAAATGGAAATGAACTATGCCTTGGAAGATGATGAAGTTGAAGAGGGCTTTATTCTAACTTGTCAAAGCCACCCCTTAACCGAAAAGGTAGTAGTTAGCTATGATGAGTAAGCGGCTGGATTAAGCTCTCTTGATCATATCAACGTGCATAACTCCAAAATCGGGATATGGTTTAGAAATGGTTTCAAATCCATATGCGCCATAGAATGCCTCCAGGTAAGTTTGAGCCTGCAGTTTGATAGCCGACCCGGGATATAGGCGAGACATGTGCTTTAAAGAAGCTTCAAAGATCTTTCTTCCAAACCCGTGCCTCCGAAAGTTAGCCCGTACGGCAATTCTTCCTATTGACGCTAGTTCATAAACTCCTCCCGGTGGAACCAGCCTGGCATAGGCTCGTAACTCTCTCTGATTGTATAACATCAGGTGCACGGAGGCCTGGTCATGATAGTCTAATTCAGGATACACACAGTTTTGTTCCACTACAAAAATATCTGTCCTTAATGCTAGCAAATCGTACAACTCGTTGGTATTGAGTTCTGCGAAGCTTTTATACTGAATCTCTGAATCTTCCACTATTGATCTATGGTATTTGTGCTTGATCTAACTACATAGTGTATACCTTTACGCAAGCTTGTGAAAATTTAAGGATGTACCAATCATTAAAGGAATATATTCGACTAAAGACCGGGCTCCAGCAGACCAGTCAGGAAGTGAAAGAAATGGAGCTACGCCTAAGCGCGAAACTCGATTATATGGCCAGCTTCATTAACCTATGTTGGCCCGATAAACTAGAGCTAGATAGCAGCGTGCTGGAGGAGGCTAAAAGACGCTTTGCATCGGAGTTTGGTGCTCTGGATTTTAATACTTCAATACACAAAAACGATTTGATGTTTGCCTTTCATTTAAATCGTTTCACGAATGATCCGGCGGAAGCGCTCAAGTCTTATTACGGAGTGGGGTTCAGCACAGCGAAAAGCCTAAAATCAATAGCGGATAAATACGGGATAAGCCCCAATAGCTTATTGGACTTTGGTAGTGGTTATGGGCGTGTTTCTCGCTTCCTTTCATCCCAATTCCCCGATGCCAATTGTGTAATAAGTGAGGTTAAAAGGCAGGCGGTTGAATTTCAGGAAGAGGAGCTGGGAATTGGAGGCTTATTTCACGATTACAAGCCGGAAGAATTTCCCCATGAACGATTTGACCTGATCTTAGCACTTTCCGTATTTACCCATTTGCCTGAAGCTTTGTTCAGGAGCTGGATGAAGTGCCTTGCTCATCGTCTGCAAGTGAGCGGAGCTATGGTCATTAGTTTTTTAGATCAGGATCGGGAAGCATCGAGGGAAATACTGAAAAACTTTACCACCTCACCGTCCGGTATTGAATATATCCAGCGTTCTGAAGATTCGTATTTCACCTTTGTTTCAGATCGACTAAAGGATGAAAAGAAATATGGGTCCACCTTTATTAGCAGAACTTGGTTAAGCCAGTTAGCGGACTCTCTTGGTCTGACCATCGAATATTTAAACTACGACCTGGTCAAATCGCAAGACGCGGCGATTCTTATGCCAAAATAAAAACCCGCATCATAGAATGACACGGGTTTTTGAGTGTGTTTTGATCCTTCTTACCAGGTATATCCTACGCTGATAGAAGCCATTTGATAATCCGGTCCCTTTCCATCCTGGAAGAACTTGTTGAGATCGTATTTGCTGGTAATCTTGAAGGAGCCAAATCCAATTTGAGCCATCAACCCATAACGAAACTGGTTGGCATAAAACTGATCCTTAACGGTTTCCTTATTGTCCGAGTAAAGCTCGCCATCATACCATAGCCTTCTCTTAAAGTTAACACAGATACCGGCATACCCCCCTACACCCAAAGTGAAGGCTTCATCTCTGCGCCCATCTTCGCTCAGGTCTATCTGAAACATAATAGGCACATTAAAGTACCATGCCTTGTATTTGGACTTCGTCATGTTAATTCCCGTCGTATCCACCACAAATGCCGAGTCTGCCGTTTTAGCTAATAATGAATTTGTATTGTTTCTTCTAAATACAAAGTCAACCCAACTAGATTCCAAACCATACTTCACATAAAACTTGCTTCCAGGTTTGCCGATTCTGGTTTTGGCCCCAAATCCCATACTAAAATCATTAGACCTAAAGAAGTCCAGTTCTTCTGCACCGGAAGTTATAAAGTCTGTACCATTGCGCATTTGTTGAACAAAACCAAAATGCATGTCGCCATAACCATCGGTAGCATCATATACACGATCATCATCTCCACTATCGTCATAATACTCTACATCCTCATCGTCCTCCCAGCGAAGGGCAAAGGGCTCTTCTCCATCTTCTCCTTGCTGAATCCGAATCCCATCTTCATCAATAATTACCATGCGAGTACTATCGCCGTCTCCTTCTACAATGACTTGAGTACCCGGTGAAGGTACCGGTGGAATAGGTGGTAAGGGAGGGAAGGTATAATCTCCTCGGTCTGTTCTCATTTCTACCTCCTCTTCCCAGGCTTCAATGCTTCGCTCATATTCTTCCTCCCAAACTTCCATACGCTCCTCATAGCGCTCTCCCCAATTCTCAAGCACCTCTCCCACAAGTTCCATGCTTTCTTCTGTGCGTTCATTTATGAGTTCTTTTCTTTCCGCTGCTTCTTCCTCATTGATTTCACCCTGAGCAAGTTGCTGATCCACCTGAGCCATTAACTCTTCGTGTTGGTTTTGAATAGTCATAGCCATTTTGGTGGCCTCCCGTATTAAATTGTTTAAGTCCAATTCAGACAGGCCTTCTAAATCCTCCGCCTCAATAACCACTTTGGTATCATTGATTTCTATTTCAATGTCCGTTTGTTCTTTGTCTTTGTCTGTTGGCTGAGCCATCCCTACCATTGGAATGCTTATCGCCAGGGCACATAATATCTTTTTCATTTTTCTTCCTGTTTGTCTATTTATATCTGTTTTCATGTAATTGTTAAGTGCTTAATCCTCCTTATAATTTTCCTCAAAGTCTCGAGCCATTTCTTCCATTTCCTGTGCAAAAATTTCTGCCCACCGACTCATTAATCTGGCAAACTCCTCACCTTGATCACCCAGCGTTCTTCCATATTCATCATTCTTTTCCTCCATCTGTTCTCCCCAGGCTTCCATGCTTTCACCCCAGGCCTCCATTTCCTCTGCCCAGGCTTCCATCCTCATTTCGAAATTTTGAGAACGCCTTTCTACCTCTGCCTCCATTTCATCCCAATCCTCTTCGGAAATCTCACCTCCTTCTTCTTCAAAGCGCTCCAACTTCATTTGCATTTCCTCTGCCCAACGGTTGGTTTTATCCAGCATTTGCTGAAGCTTTTCTTCCAGAGCTTGTGCTTGGAGAGTATCTGATGGGTTTTGTGCGAATATCACCCCACCCCAAAGCAATAGAGCAAACAATACTTTTAGTTTCATTTTTATGGTTTTAGTTATTAAAAATCCTGTTCAAATTTATCTGTAGCTGCGGCTTACCTGTTTTGGGAAGCTCTACTGGCCGACCATTTCTTATATTATCAAACTGTGTGTTTGCGTAAGCATATAGCTTAGTCTTCAAGTCCTTATCATTCACTGTACCCGGTTCCTCAGAATAAAAAGCACTTTCAGTAACCGGTTGGGTAAGTTTGAGTTTTAGACTTGGTTTTGTCTGATCATAAGCTGCTAGTTCCTCAGGATCTAAAGCAATGGTGGCCAGTTTTAACTCTTCAAAGCGCTCTAATTCTCTTTCATTAAACTCCATTAATGGTTCATGATTAACATATATAGGAGAGCGCGATTGGCTTTGTTTCATAATAGGCATCACCTTTTTTCTCTTTTTCTCCTCATCCGATTCCTTTTCGGTTGCTTTTGGGCTTTCTTCTGGCTTATCCGATTTTTCCTTTGGGTCTGTTGTGCTTTTTTTGGTGTTCGTGTTTCCATCCCCCTCTTCAACATCGGGCTGTACCACAATACCTGGATCACCTTGGGGATAATCCACTATGTACCACGTCCCTATACTAATCATTAATACCACCACTGCTGCTCTCATAAAGTACCAGGCCATGCCACGTCCCGCATCAGACTCAGTAGCGGCGACCACCTTTTCCCACACCTCCGGAGAAACCTTAGTTTCATGCTTCTCCAAAGAGCGTTTGAAATAGCTATCTATTGGATTCTTACTTTTCATTTTTCCTGGTAAATAATTTCATTTACGGCCAATTTCTGTTGCAATTGGTTTCTTGCCTTACTCAGTTGGGACTTAGAGGTGTTCTCCGAAATCCCAAGCATCTCGCCAATCTCCCTGTGATTGTATCCTTCTATTGCGTATAAATTGAAAACCGTGCGGTAACCCAGAGGCAATTCAGAAATCATTTTTAGTAAATGCTCTGCATTGATGTCCTCCTGCAACTTCTCATGACTGAACGCACCGTGGTTCTCCTCATCAACCTCTACAAAAAGGTTGCGTTTATACTTGAGGAAATTTAGCGACTCATTCACCATTATTCTTCTTACCCAAGCTCCCAAAGGGCCATCGCCCTTAAACTGATCCAGCTTGTTAAAGACCTTGATGAACGTATTTGAAAGAACTTCTTCGGCATCTTCCTGTAACTTCAGGTATCTCAATCCCACACTTAACATTTGAGATGAGAACTTATCGAAGAGCTCTCGCTGTGCCCTTCGGTCTCCCTTTCGGCACTGTTTGATTAGCTTTTCTTCTGATGTTGGCAGGCGTAATAGTCTTCCCATTGATAGATGCCTCTACTCCCATGACAACCCCATCTTACAAAAGGGTTGCCTGCGGTGAAATATTTTTTACTTCCTTTTACCTTGAGATCATGCAGGAAGTATTAATTTGACCAGGGTAAAATACTAATCTGATATGTTGAAAAGAACTTTAATCCTGTTTTCTACAATTCTGTTTGTTAGTTGGTCTGCGGCTTGTTCCCGTAAAACCGCCCCTGCTGCAAAGGCAGAATATGACGGCCCTATGATTAGTTATGCCCGTCAAATTTCGCCGATTATCGAAAGAAGCTGCAGTCCTTGTCACTATCCTGACAAGGGAGGGAAAGTTGCCTCACTGGATAACTATTCCAGCCTGAAGAATAAAATACACGAAGTGGTGTCGCGGGTAGAGCTTCCAGAAGATGATGAAGCTTTCATGCCCTTCAAACACAAGAAAGAGCCGCTGAGCGACGAAGAGATTGAAATGCTTAAAAATTGGTCAAGAGGCGGATTTCCGCAATAGTTCTGGTTTAAATGCTTTATCGAAAGGAGGGGCTGATTGTTAATGACCATTAAATTCTGAAGCACTGACAATGGCGCATCCAATCACCCTAAATTTTCTTGGCCCTCGTCCCCCGGTCGGGGCCTGCACCCGCAGGCCCCGACATAAAGCTCGCAAAATGGTCTCAATCACCCAAGCCCCCCTTGCTGCAAATACCATATGACTTTGTGGGGAAGGTTCGCTGATCAATAAAGAGCTTTCAAGGCTAAATTAATCTCCAATCCCCGCTTTCTCCTACCTTCGCCGTGATGAGTAAAATGAAGAAAGACAACAAGCGCCAAAAACGTCTGCAAAAATTAGAGCAGGCTGTATTGCGTATTCTTAAAGAAAATGGCCTGAAGAGCTTTAATTACAAGCAATTAAGTGCCCGGCTTAATATAAAGGATGACCACGACCGGAAATTAGTCATGTCAGCCGTTCGCAACCTGGCGGACCAACAACGTGTAGAAACCGTAGCCAGAGGGAAATATCGATACAAACACATCGATCACCATATTACCGGTACGATAGATATGACCATGAAGGGTTCTGCCTATGTGATCAGCGATGATTTGGATGATGATGTTTACATCACACCCAAAAACCTTAATCATGCGCTAAATGGGGACCTGGTAAAAGTGTTGATGTTTGCCCAGCGTAAAAACAAAAAACCTGAAGGTGAGGTCGTGGAGGTTCTCGAAAGGCGTAAGTCTGAGTTTGTCGGTACCATAGAGCTTTCTAAAAACTTTGGCTTCCTGGTTCCGGATAACAAGAAAATGTTAGTGGATCTGTATATCCCAAAAGAAGCCCTCCACGGTGCTAGTCATGGACAAAAAGCATTAGCGCGCATTACCGATTGGCCAGAACACGCCAGTAGTCCTTTTGGAGAGGTTATTGAAGTTTTAGGAAACCCCGGAGATCACGAAGTTGAAATCCACTCCATTCTTGCTGAATACGCCTTACCTAGGGTCTTTCCTCCCGAAGTTGAAGCAGAAGCCGAACAGGTAGAAGAAAAAATCCCAGAGGCTGAAATTAAAAAGCGTCGCGACTTCAGAGATACTTTGACTTTCACCATAGACCCTAAAGACGCTAAGGACTTTGATGATGCACTGTCATTAAGGAAACTCAACAATGGCAACTGGGAAGTAGGTGTTCACATTGCTGATGTCACCTATTATGTACAAGAGGGTAGTGAGCTGGAAGAAGAGGCGGTTAAACGTGCCACTTCGGTCTACCTGGTAGACAGAGTAGTACCCATGTTGCCGGAGAAATTGTCTAATAAGGTGTGCTCCTTAAGGCCCCGTGAAGATAAGCTCACATTTTCTGCGGTTTTTGAAATAAATGACCAGGCACAAATCATTAAGCGGTGGTTTGGCCGTACCCTTATTCACTCTGATCATCGCTTTGCCTATGAAGACGCTCAAGAAATAATTGAATCGGGCAGTGGGAAGTATGCGCAGGAGCTAAAGGTTTTAAATGATCTTGCGGTGAAACTTCGCAAAAGGAGAATGTCGGATGGCGCCCTTGCCTTTGACCGGGAGGAAGTGAAATTCATCCTCAATGAAGACAACGAGCCTACCGGGGTTTATTTTAAAGAAAGCAAGGAGGCCAACCATCTTATTGAGGAGTTTATGTTATTGGCCAACCGGAATGTGGCTGAGTTTATTGGGCTTGCGCCGGATGGTAAAAAGCCCTCTGGAAAAACATTTGTCTATAGAATCCATGATCAACCCAAACCGGATAAGCTTACGGATCTTACCAACTTCGTGAGTCAATTTGGGTATAACATCAGAACAAATAGCCGTAATGCCACCTCGCGAAGCTTAAACCAGATGCTTAGCGCAGTGAAAGGCACCGGGGAAGCAAATATGATTGAGACACTGACTATTCGTTCCATGGCAAAAGCCGTTTATAGCACCGACAATATCGGCCACTACGGTCTTGCTTTCGATTATTACAGTCACTTTACATCTCCCATTAGGCGGTATCCTGATATGATGGTGCACAGACTGTTGCAACATTACCTCGATGGCGGACAGTCTCCTAATAAACACCATTTTGAAGCGCTTTGTGAGCACTCTTCCGAGCGCGAACGTGTGGCTACCGAGGCCGAACGCGAGTCTATAAAATACATGCAAGTAAAGTTTATGGAAAAGCACCTTAATGAAGATTTCATGGGGGTTATTTCTGGGGTTACGGAATGGGGGGTGTTTGTGGAGTTAATCGACACGAAATGTGAGGGAATGATACGAATCCGTGATTTTAAAGATGATTACTATGTATTCGATGAGCGCAATTTTGCTATTGAAGGTGAGCAACACGGTCGGATTTTTCAATTAGGAGATCAAATAATGGTTACGGTTAAAAGAGCAGACCTGGAGAGTAAACAACTTGATTTTGTACCAGCATGAATTTGATTACTTTTAACGACCACACACAAGTGAAAGGACTCTTTATATGAAAAAAGGTGGATTAGAAATTGGAGTATTGTTGGTAGGGGCTCTGATAATTGTTGCTTCCTTATTAGTAAAGTTTATTTTCAAGCTTCCCGCTAATCAAACCCTGATTATTTCCAACATAATCTTCTCGGTCGGATTTCTGATATATATCCTGTATTCCATAATGACCACGAATAATCTCAATAAAGAGATTCGGGGACTCAATGCCCATATTGCCGGTCTGAAAAAAGAAATAGCGAATAAAAATGATGAAATCGCTAGACACCAAGGTACAATTAGGGGCCTTAATGCAGAAAACTCGGAATTAAAAAAAGATGTGGAGCAACTAAACGCCAAAGTATCTCAACTTTCCGATCAAGTTGAAGAATTGCAAAAGGCTCAGGACGATAAGGCCAGTTAAGCAACAGTAGCTGGCTCCTTTTCATTTTAGCCTCTACCTGGTTCCGCTGGATCCCTCATCTACCTCTTTTTCTTTTGGCCAGCTATTGTTCGAAATATCAATATCACACATAAACCGATGAGGGTCTATTTCAACGGCAAGGATGTCCTGAATGTTAAGAGGAACATCTAGCTCGTACCTCGGGTGAGTCCAGGGCCATGATTTTAATGCCGTTTTTACCTCCTTACTGTTTTTGGTGCCAAACATCGAGGATACAGGAATAAAGTAGGTGCGTTGCGTTCCATTCTTAAGACTAAACCTCACCTCTAGCGGCATCGGCATTTCTCCTATCTTTTCTATCACCAGTTTTGTGGATGAAGTTCCCTCCGGTAAGACATCCCGTATTCCATAATCAATGGTTTTAGTGGTGTACACCCAATGCTCAATAAACCAGTCCAACTCAAGGTCACTCACATTTTCCATTACCTTAATTAAATCCCAGGGATCAGGATGCTTGAGTTTCCAGGTATTATAATAAAGCAACATTCCTTTATTAAAGTCTTCTTCACCAATAATATACCGCAACTGACTTAAAAAGAGTGAGCCCCTCGAGTATGCCGAAATAGAATAGGTACGGTTTCTGGAGAAATTGTCCGCCGGTGTACTCAATGGCTCCAACTCACCTTGGTCCACCAAGAATAAATAATTTGTGTAGGCTTGAATATGCGCATTAACACTCGTATCACCCGACATTAACTTTAGGATTTCCTCCTCCGCGAAAGTGGTAAAACCTTCATCCATCCACGGATATCTGGATTCATTAGATGCCAGTACCGCATAGTACCAATTGTGAGCCGATTCATGAACGGTAGTCCCTACTAAACCCTTAATATTACCAGTTCCTTTTAGCATGGTACACATAGGATATTCCATGCCTCCATCTCCTCCCTGGATAACAGAAAATTGTGGGTAAGGATACTTGCCAAAGTGCTTATTCATCAACTCAAAAAACTGAGCCGTGTACTTTGGTAGTCTGCTCCAGGTCTTCTGATATTTTTTCAAAAAGTAGTGATTGAGTTCCAGATCTTCACTTACTTGTTCTCTAATGCGTAAATATTCCGGATCTGAGGCCCAGGCAAAGTCATGGACTTGTTCCGCCCTAAATTTCCACGCTCTTCTTTTACTATCTGTGGCCTTTAGTTTCCAATAAACATTTCCATCTTTCTCCCCTTCTTCCTGCCATATTTCATCCTCATTCACCAACAAGCCCGTAGCCGCAATTACCTGGTCGGCATCGGTAACAATGTTTACTTCAAAGCTGCCAAAGTCCGCAAAAAACTCCCTGGCCACATAAAAATCAGGATGCCAGCCTTCCTGGTCATAAGCTGCTAATTTTGGATACCATTGCGTCATAGTATAGTCTATTCCCTCGGCATTATTCCTGCCACTGCGCCTTATCTGAATGGGCACCTGCCCCTCAAAAACTAAATTTAATACCGTTGAATCTCCTGGATTCACGGGTGTGGCTAATTCGGCTCTTAATACCGTTTGATCAACTAAAAACACCAGTTCTTTGTCATACTGACTCAAGCGCTTAATACGCTGATATCCATATTGGTCTGGCTTTAGATTGAATATTCTATCCCCTACCCTTTTATCTGGATCTGGGAGTGCCCTGGAACGCTCATCCATCATGCTTCCCGGTTGGAACGCATTAAAGTACAAGTGGTAGTAAACCTTGGTAATTGTGTCTGGAGAATTATTATAATATACCAATTGTTGGATACCTGAGAACTGATGATCTTTGGTGTTGAAGTCAATATCCATCTTATACTTCACCTCTTGCTGCCAGTATGTATTAGGCTGTGCCATCAGCAACAGCGGAAGCATACACATTGCTACAAATAAACTCACTACTCTGTACCTCATATCATAAATCAAAAACTTCGTTAAATTGATATACTTCATTAAGCCGCACTCCTTTTTCAGTTTGCTGCACGGTACACAGTTCATGAACCGAATCATGTTCCAAAAACAAGAGTAAGTTTTCCTCTGCTGCCGTCTGCATAAAGCTCTTTTTTTCCTTCAGCGTAATGAGTGGCCGGGTATCATATCCCATCACATAAGCCAAGGGTATATGTCCCGTAGAAGGCAAAAGGTCTGCCATAAATACGATCTTCTTTCCTTTATACTTAATGACCGGACACATTTGTGCATCGGTATGACCGCTTACCAGTAAGACATCAAAACCTAAATTTGTGCTATAGAGACCATCTTCTTCTCCAACATCCACCATCTTCAACTGCCCGCTTTGCTGTATGGGTAAGATGTTCTCCGATAAGAAACTCGCCCGTTCCCTGTCGTTGGGTTCAGTCGCCCATTTCCAATGACGGTCATTGCTCCAAAAGTTTGCGTTTTTAAATGCCGGTTCAAAACCTTGTCCGTTTCGCTTTCGCTCGATAGCTCCTCCACAATGATCAAAATGGAGATGAGTTAAAAAAACATCCGTAATATCATCTTTATGAAAGCCGTATTTTCTAAGACTCTTATCCAGAGAATCGTCCCCATTCAAATAATAGAAACTAAAGAACTTCTCATTCTGCTTATCACCAATCCCGGTATCAATTAAAATCAATTTATTTCCATCCTCAATAAGCATACAGCGCATCGCCCAATTACACATATTTCTCTCGTCTGCCTGGTTGGTGCGACTCCAAAGCGACTTTGGTACTACGCCAAACATAGCACCGCCATCTAACATAAAGTTGCCGGTATGGATTGGGTAAATTTTCATGGATTATTGATTTTATAATACGTGCGCCAAGTTAAATATTTCGATTAGGCCTCGGTAGGCAACTGCGTTGACACGTTCACATAAAAATGTGCACTAATAATGTTAAGATGCTTCATTTGGCATCACTCTACAGCAGAAAGGGCATTTAAGGCTAGCCCGGTGAACATCTTAATTCCCGTTTCTATAATCTCATCTGGGAAATCATAGTCTGGGTTATGTAAGGCCGGGCAGTCTTCTCCCGAGCCAATACAAAACATAGCTCCCGTAAATTTGCTGCTTATCAATCCAAAATCTTCACCCCACTTCATGCCACTTTGCAGCTCTATGAAATCAACCTGAGCTTGTAGGGCAGTTCGCTCAATAATATCATATGCTTCTGCACTGTTTTCATTGGCAAAAAACTCTTCCAGCCATTCCCACTCTATCAACAACTGGTAATCCGACGCAATTCTTACAGCACCCTCCGTGAGTAAACTTTGCAATTTTTCCATTTCCCGATTGGTCCAGGTTCTTATGGTGAAGTGCAATTCCGCCTCTCCTGCGGTAATGCCGTAGGCGAGCTCACCCATTTTTGCATGTACCGCACTCACAACACGGAAATCAGCTCTATCCTTATCCAATATGTTTAAACTTTCTGCCAGGTCAAAAATCTTACCCATGGCTACCCCCGGATTAATACCCTTCTCCGGTTCTGCCGCATGTGATGTCTTTCCAAACAATCGTATGATAACGCTCTTTACTGCCGGAGTAAAAGTGCCCTTCTTGCATACCACCTGATGCAATTTGGTGCCAGGAAGGTTGTGAAGAGCAAAAACCATGTCGGGTTTTATAGAAAAGTTCTTATCCTCTAAAACTGCCTGAGCTCCTCTTCCGTTCTCTTCTGCGGGTTGAAACAACAAATACAGCTGACCTTCATTCAAAGGATTATTAACAAAATAAGCAGCCACCCCCAGCATAATAGCGGTGTGTCCATCATGCCCACACATATGTGAAACGCCACTTACGGCAGACTTATGCGCTGGCTCACCCAATTCTTGAATTGGCAATGCATCATGGTCTGAGCGCAACAGTACTGACCTTCCTCTTCTCGCTCCATTAAAGGATACCAGTACACCGGTATTCCCTATTTCCATCAGGTTATCTACTCCCACTAATTTTAATGCTTCAATAATTCGCTGCTGGGTCTTAAATTCCTTTTCGGAAAGTTCTGGATTCCTGTGTAAGTCTCTCCTGAACTCAATAAGCTGGTCAAGGGTCATATTTATCTTAATGATTTATAAGTTGTACATCAATCTTAAACCGCCTTTCTTCTACATTTGATTCATACAAACGTGAGAACACTATTTTCAAATATAGTTATTGCCTTTCTCGGCTTAATGATAAGCTCTTGTGCTTCTGTTCCCAACTACGAAATGTCGCACTTTACCCGAGAACCCTTTATGAGAAAGGTTCCATACTCCTATGCCTCACATAAAGATACCGCTGGTAAATTAGCGGTAGTCCTTCCCGATAATCCGGATACCAACCAATCGTATTATGCTCCCATCACAGATTACTTATTTAAGCACTCCTTTGATGTGGTTTTAATCCACAAACCCGGTGAGGGCAATTTTAAAAAACGTTCACTGGATGCAAGAGAAGAGCGCATGGAAGATATTATCAGCTTAATCAGTTCAATGGACTCTCTATACGGTGAGGAGCTAATACTTATAGGTGTAGGAGAAGGAGCATACCTGCTTCCCGCACTTTCCCAACGCTTGCATGCCTCTCAATTAATTATACTTAACGCTGGAGTACTAAGTCCGCTGGGGGAATTGGAATACATGAGTATCAGCGATAGCCTTTCCCCAGCAAATGAGGTGTTGTTAGCACGTTACGGACTAGACCAAAATTCCTTGTCTGAGCGAATAAAGCTTATTAAAACGGACACCTTTGGCCCATTGCAGTTAGCGCCTTCTTCCAATAGAAACTGGCTCAGTTATTATGAATCTCCTATGATGGGCCAACTTGCATCACTCCAAACACCGGTATATTGGTATAATTATTCCGATTACCCCTTAATATCTGTGACAGGAATGGAGTTATTAGAACGAATAGTAAGCAGTCATAACTACATTTCTTACCGCTTATTAAACGAAGAAGCTAGGTCAGAAGAAAATATTCCCCGTGATTTAAAACAGATATTTAACACGCACTGATCTTTTCTACCCTTCTTTGATGTCGGCCCCCTTCAAACTTTGCTTCCAGAAAAGCCAGGAGGATATTCTTTGCTTCATCTACCGACAAATATCTCGCCGGCAAGGCAAGCACATTTGCATTGTTGTGTTGACGTGCCAGTGAGGCAATTTCCGGTAACCAACATAAAGCTGATCTTATTCCTTCATGTTTATTCACGGTCATATTTATGCCGTTACCACTTCCACATATAACCACTCCTAGATCCACTACCCCATCTTGGACTGCCGAGGCAACAGGATGACCAAAATCTGGGTAATCAACACTTTGATCACTGGCCGTACCAAAATCCTGGACTTGGTCACCTCTTTTAGTTAAAAATTCTATGAGCTTGTCTTTTAATTGGTAACCCGCGTGGTCTGATCCTATGGCTATCTTCATCCTGTTTACAACTGATTAAATCTTTTTAATACCGCATTACGAAGGAACTTTCAATTAACAAAAGCCGGTTGATACAACTTAATAATTGTTTATTAAATCTGATAAGCCAGGCTTGCGTATATTAATTTCCTGCTGGATTGAAAATTTCTTTGAATCCAGCATTACCGCTTGTCAATTTTTATTACTCCTGTATTCACCTCAACTTACCCTTCTATTAACGGAATGAAAATTGTGATTTATGAAAATACGCATCTTAAAGCACTATCCTAACAAATGTTAAAGGTTTTAATTTTCAGCTGAAAATGAAACACTTGAATAATAATAGCGTGTTGAAAGCTGTTAACAAATGCTCAAAACTGAGTTTTGCAAGAAGAACTAGTTGTAGTTTTACACTTAACCAACAGTCTACTATCAATACCAAATATTTAAATAAAATTAAAAGAACTAATATATATATAGTCAGTTGTTGTCTTTGGATGAGCATGCTTTGGCTAATACCTACTTTCGCTTCAGCACAGAGCGATTCACTGGAGTTTACCACTTATTATTATGAGACTGGCGCTAAGAGCAGCGAAGGTTACTTGCGAGATGGCAAGCCCGATGGATATTGGAAAAGTTTTTATCGCAATGGTAACCTAAAGGCGGAAGGAAATAGGGAAAAGTACCTTTTAGAAGGCCCCTGGATATTTTATAATGCTGATGAAGAAAAGACCGTGGAGATCAATTATGAATCAGGAAAGAAGAACGGCATTCAAAAGACTTTCCTGGATGGGATGGTTGTTAAGGAAGAAAATTTTATCAATGATCAATTGCAGGGTTTCACTAGAAAGTATTATAAATCAGGTGCTTTAAAAGAAGAGATCCCTTTTGTTGACGGCAAGGAAAAGGGCGAAGGTTATGCCTATGATGAAGATGGTAGAATTACTACGCTTTACACGTACAAAGCAGGGGTATTAACACGCAAACAGAGTATCAATAGGTATGATGAATTTGGTGTCCAACAGGGCATTTGGATGAAATTTCATCGCAATAGACAGATCAGTGAGGAAGGACCCTATGTGAATGGATTAAAACACGGCTATTGGAAGTATTACCAGCCTAATGGAAATCTTAAGCGCGTAGAGAAATGGGTTATGGGTGAACTGCAACAAGATGCCGCGGAGGTTGCTAAAATTGAAATTAGGAAAGAGATTGACCCGCAAACAGGTAAGCTTGCTTTTAAAGGAGCCTATAGAAACGGCAAGCCCGAAGGGGTTCATCGCAAGTATGATGATGACGGTAATGTGGTGGAATCCATGATTTACAGTGAGGGTATATTACTCTATGAAGGAATTGTGGATGAGGAAGGCAGAAGGCAAGGCCCCTGGAAACAATATTATAGAACCGGGGCATTGAAATCAGAAGGGAGTTATAAGGATAATCTCAAGATTGGCAAGTGGAAATATTACTATTTAAATGGTGATTTGGAACAAACCGGAAATTATCAGCGTGGATTGGCAGATGGTATGTGGAATTGGTATTATCCCAACGGTCAGCTTTGGCGGGAGGAGGAATATATCCTTGGCAGAGAAGAAGGAATGTCTATTGAATACAGTGATAGTGGAGCTGTGTTGGCTAAAGGAAATTATGTGGATGGGCTAAAAGATGGTAAGTGGTTTTTTGAAGTAAACGATCATCGGGAAGAAGGCAGGTTTTTTGAAGGTGAACGCACAGGGGAATGGAAGCATTACTACCTTGAAGAAGATCAATTGAGATTTGAAGGTAAGTTTGAGAACAACCTGGAAAATGGGATGCATGTTTATTATTACCCCAACGGTAAAGTAAAGCGAAGGGGAAGTTATCGACTGGGCGAGAAAGATGGAATATGGGAATATTTCACGGAGGATGGTTATAAGACCATAAGTATTGAGTATGAGAACGGTCAAGAGGTGAAATATAACGGTCAGCGGATCCGATACGGTCGCCGATATGATCGCGCGGTAGAGAAGGAAAATGATTCTGAAGAAGGAAGTTGATCAACTGAGAGAAGTATGGACAAACACCGCAAAGTTGGGGGTTGGACGGAGATAAGTCGCCGAGAGGTTTATGAGAATCCCTGGATAAAAGTTACCGAAAGCAATGTTAAAAACCCCAATGGTGGCGAAGGAATTTATGGGGTGGTGCATTTCAAGAATCTCGCCATCGGTGTAATAGCGCTAGATGAAGAAGACAATACCTGGCTGGTTGGTCAGGATAGGTTTCCTTTTGACGGTAAGTTTACCTGGGAAATAGTGGAGGGTGGTGGCCCGATAGAAAAAGATCCGGTTGAATCAGCCAAAAGAGAACTTCTGGAAGAAGTAGGTTTAAAGGCGGAAAAATGGCAGTTGATTCAAAAAATGGAACTCAGCAATTCCGCTACTACCGAAGTAGCTCTAATTTATCTGGCTACCGGTATTTCATATCATGAGGCGCAACCAGATGATACGGAACAATTGGAGGTGAAGAAAATAGCTTTGGAAAAGGCTTTTCAAATGGTAGAAAGTGGAGCAATAACAGATAGTTTAAGCGTAGCAGGCTTGTTAAAACTACAGATAATGCGAAAATAAAAAATGCCGGACTTGCCGGCATCTTGTTATCTAGAATCAGTTGGCTTTCAGGCTTTAATCATTAGTGTAACTCTGGTTTCTGCCCAATCAATATAAATCATTCCGGATTCCTCAATAGAAAAGGTCAACTTTTCTGTTGATTTGGTTTCTGAAGTTTTTGCTTTCACACGCAGTACATCTTTTGATTCATCGTAGTTGTATGCACCCCATTGTTCAGACTGACTGTTAAAAATGATCGTCCATTCTTTCTCCCCGGGGATGGTAAAAAGGGCATACTTTCCGGCTGGAAGCATCTTTCCATTTACCCCAATTTCTTTGTCGGTTTCAAAGGTGGTAGCTTCATTGGCTCCGGTTCGCCAAATCTTTTCGTAGGGAACCAATCCACCGTATATCTCTCTTCCCTTCATGGAAGGCTGACTGTATTTGATAGTGATAGTAGCAGATCCTACTGTGGCTGTTTCAGAAGCGGGAGGACTCTTTCTTTCACCCTTGTCCATTTGAGCTATCATAGGGCCGGAAATCAAAAGAGCAAAGGCCCCGATAATTAATTGTTGTAATTTCATTGCGTTAGATTTTAATCCCTAAAGGGAGTTATTTTTTGAATTTATAAATGTAACCCTTCTGACATTGCGTACATATTCATCTTAGCATTTTTGATATATGAGAAAAGTGGTTTTAGTGTTATCCTTAGTGACAATGTGCCTGGTAAGCTCAACAGCCCAGAAATATGGCATTGCTGAACATAGTACTCCTGAAGGTATAGCTGTGGGAGAAGCGGCGCCAGAAATTGATCTTACAGACCATGTGGGAGAGAAATTCTTGTTAAGTGAAAGCTTAAGAAAGGGACCGGTGGTGTTGGTGTTCTATCGTGGAAACTGGTGTCCTTACTGCAGTAGATTTTTAGCGGAGCTGGGAGATGCTATGCCTGATATCAAAGCAGCTGGGGCGCAACTGATAGGCGTATCTCCAGAAAGTGCAGAACAGTTAAGTGTTACTCATGAGGAGGTAACGGGAGGCTCTATCACCTTGCTCTATGATGAAGATGATGAAATAATGAAGTCTTATGATGTCGCCTTTGAAGTTCATGATGACTACCAGAACAAATTATCGAAAAAACTAGATGTAGAGCTGAGTGATCATAATGATCAGGAAGTGGCGGTGCTGCCAGTAGCTGCTACTTATATCATAAATAAAGATGGCATGGTTGTTTACCGCCATTTCGATCTAGACTATTCTCAAAGAGCAGATATTAAAGAGATCCTGGCGGAATTGCAAAAACTAAAAGGCTAGCTTGGTTCTTAATAACATCACTAGCCGGGTGCACCAACATACTGTCCGGAAGCAAATTGGAATGGCTATGCTTGCGGCGCGGTTTTTTTATTTTTAGGCTAAGATTGATGATCAGAATCCTGATCAATTTCCCACCATACTCAAAGATCAGATAAAACTGAGATTAGTCAGTGTAAGAAAAGTTGCAGTGCCTATATTTGCTTTCTATTTTTAATTGGTCTAAATAAGACCTAAAGCATTTAGAGGTTTGAGGAAGCTTTTCTTAGGTGTACTATTAGTAACAAGTGTTTTCTCCTTAACGGCAAAGGACGAGCAGGTAAGAATGATGGTTCACCTCTTAGATTATATAGCGGTGGATTACAGCGTAGCCGTGGAAAATGGCAAGGTGATTAACCAGGCCGAGTACAATGAGATGAAGGAGTTTGGCCGCACCGTGGCAGAACTGGGACAAGCAGCACCAACACAAGTACAATCAGACATCATTCTGCTGAATGACCTTATCCGCGAGAAAGCGTCTCAGAAGAAAATCAGCAGTGTATCCGGCAGTATTAGACAGGTGCTTATCAATCATTATGACTTGGAAATAGCGCCGAAGAAATGGCCATCTCTCAACAATGCCCAGGTGCTTTATAAGCTGCACTGCTCCTCCTGCCATGGACTCTTAGGAAAGGGAGATGGAGGCTTAGCCGCCGGACTGGAACCCGCACCCACCAACTTTCATGAGCCCGACAAAGCAAATGGGCTATCGCCATTTCAGGCCTATAATACTGTAAGACTGGGAGTTGAGAACACAGGAATGAGGGCATTTAACGAATTGAGTGATGATGAGATTTGGGATCTGTCCTTTTACGTGTTGAGTTTACCTCATCTTGAAAAGCAAAATAATAAGACTACCCTGTCTCCGGAAATGGCCTCGCGTCTGGATTTAAAAACCCTGGCTTCCGAAAGCAATATCAGTCTAGCCAAAACACTAGGACTACAGGATGAGCATTCAGAGATTATATCGACACTGAGAATGCATCCGGATATAATATCCGGAGAGGAAGACTCTGACTATCTCACTAAAGCATATCAATTAATTGAAGCATCGGTAGAAGCTTATAGAAAAGGGGATAGAAAAGAAGCAAGAAACCTTGCACTTACAGCTTATCTCGAGGGTGTTGAACCTGTAGAAATGCAATTAAGAGCTAATGATGCAGCCTTTGTTGTTCAATTAGAAGAGCAATTGGGCAGAATGCGATCAGCGATAGAGAATGAGGTATCGGTGGAGGAATTAACAGCAATAGCCACAAAAGGAAAGGAACTGATCGAAAGAGGAAAAGGAATATTGGCAGAGAAGGAATTTAACTCATGGATGTCTTTTATGCTATCCTTCTCAATTATCTTTAGAGAAGGTCTGGAGGCCTTTTTAGTGATTATTACCATCCTAGGAATTATCCGAGCTTTAAAACTTCCGGGAGCGGCAAAGTGGGTTCATTTTGGATGGTTGTCTGCGATAGCGGTTGGATTTGGGCTATGGTTACTGGCGGAAAGTTTATTTAGCTTTTCGGGTGCGCAACGTGAAGTTATGGAAGGTGTCATTGCTCTGTTTGCAGTAGGTGTATTACTTTATGTAGGATTCTGGATGCATAGTAAATCGGAGGCAGGAAAGTGGCAGGCTTATGTAAGAGGGAAAATTCAGGTCCTGGCCAGAAAAGAAAACTTGCTCGGGCTGGCGTTTCTGTCTTTTCTGGTGGTGTTCAGAGAAGCTTTTGAATCAGTACTATTTCTTTCGGCTCTCCATATGGAGGTTGGTGAAGAACATAAACTGGCCTTTGGTGGAGGCATTGTAACAGCCTTTATGGGTATTGGTATACTCGCAATACTAGTGTTGCGCTATTCTAAAAACCTACCCATTCCAATATTGTTTCGATATTCGGCTGTAATAATTTCCATCCTTGCCATTATACTTACTGGTAAAGGGGTGCATGCTTTGCAAGAAGCGGGAGTGCTTTCTATTAACATGCTCCCGATAAACCTCCGAATAAACTTTCTGGGCATTTATCCATCCTGGGAAACCAGCCTTAGTCAATTATTTACTTTGGGACTGGTGATTGTACTATGGCACATCGGTAACAGAGTTATAAAAAAGCCTATTTGTGAAACGCACAAGGAGAATATTCCACATACCAGCCTTACCTCCGCAGAAAGAGAACATCCCGCCGGTGTAAGTTAGATTTGACTTTTCGTGAAGCAACTTTTCCCGAAGGAGATCATCTTAAGTACTATCCAGGGTAAGCTTATTTATTGCTTGGCATGATTTAGGATATTTAAAGTCGTCCTAACTAGTTTCAATTCTCAATCTAAAATCAAAATAATGAAGTTTTACAAACTATGTTTTCTTCTGTTCATTCCATTCTTAGGTTTTGCACAGGAAGAGACAATCGTGAAGTCCTCGATTGAAAAAGTAACCGTTTTTACCAGAGGTGCTGAAGTAAACAGAATTGCATCGCTTAACCTGAGAGAAGGTGACAACTTAATAGTTTTCGAAAAGCTTTCACCTATACTGGATGAAAACTCACTTCAGTTTAGCGGTAAGGGCAATTATTCTGTCTTATCCATGAATTTTGAGGTAAGATATGATGAGAATAAGCAGAAAGAGAAGATGAAGCAACTTAATGATCGATTGAGCCTCCTGTCTGATGAGGTGAAGGCTAATAAAGATCTACTTGCGGTTAGTGTTAGTGAAGAAAAGGTGCTGGTGAACAATACAGATTTTGATGTTTGGGAGGGAATGAATGTGGATCAGCTCAAAGCGGGTGTTGATTTTGTTAGGGATAGACTTATTGCGATTAAAAAACAAAAAGAGCAGTTGAGGAAACAAATTGAAGCGGGTAATAAGGAACGGCAAAAACTGATTAACGAGCTCCAGGAAGCACGAATTCAGGAAGCTCAACCAAATGCAACAGTTGCTGTTAAACTGAGATCTGAAAAGGCACAAAGTATCAAGGCCACGCTTTCTTACGTAGTAGCAGACGCGGGATGGCAAGCCTATTATGACCTCAGGGTTGAAGACATAGCCAAGCCCTTACAGATAGATTATAAAGCGAATGTGAGCCAAAACACCGGCGAAGACTGGCGTAATGTTAAACTCACCCTCAGCACCGGCAACCCTTATGAAGATGGCCAGTTACCTACGTTGCGACCCTGGTACATAAATTATTCAGCCAACAGATATTCTCGCTCCGCCCCTATCATTACCAATCCCAGTAGGATCGGTGTAACCGGGAAGGTTAGCGGAACGGTTATCGATGCTGTTTCCGCAGAAGCCATTGCTTTTGCCAATGTTGTAGCGAAGGATCAAAATGGCCAGATGGTGGCCGGAACTACCACCGATATAGACGGGAGGTTTAACCTTAATCTAAAAGACCCATCACGTAGCATTGAGATTAACTACTTAGGCTATAATCGCTACGTTCAAACCCTTTCCAAGGATCAGTTCTATACTATTCGATTAAGTGAAGCCGCGGAGCAACTCGATGAGGTGGTAATCGCCTATGAGCCTCCACGGATTGTAAAATCTGCATCAACCCAGGCCTACTATTCCGGTGCTTCCAGAATGGACCATACCTCTCCAAGCATGGTGCAATCCGAAGACATTATGTTAATGAGCGGGGTTAAGACAGGGGGAAATCCAGCACAGATAGGAGACGCTGCTTTTAAGATATCTCAAAACCCTATCACCTTGAAGTTTGAAGTGAATACCCCTTATGACATTCCATCTGATGGCGGTGATTACAAGGTGAACATCACCACCTATGATCGCGAGGTGGAATACCTCTACAAGGCAGTTCCTAAGCTTAATGAAAACGCTTTTTTGACCGCTAGTTTAACCGGTTGGGAGGAACTTAACCTTATGGATGGAAGAGCCGGTATTTACTATGAAGGCAACTACCTTGGTGAAACCGCTTTAAATGTAAGCGCTGCCAGTGATACGCTTCGAATTTCTTTAGGAAAGGATAAGAACGTGGTGGTGAGAAGAAGAACGGTTCAGGAGATAAGCAGTAAGAAATTACTCAGCGGCAAGGTCGAAGAGCTGTTCCACTATCAGATAAAAGTACGCAATAATAAAGGCGCACCTATAAGACTGTTGGTGACAGATCAGTTTCCAGTTTCCGGGAATTCAGATATTACGGTAGATCGGGAAGAGAGCAGCGGTGGTAAAGTAGATGATAAAAGCGGTTTGGTTAACTGGGACTTTATTCTTGAACCTACGGATGAGAAGGAACTTGATCTAATTTATAAGGTTCGCTACCCCAAGCAAAAAACCGTGAATCTTTATTGATAAAAAGGGTTGTCTGTTGATGCCTTGAAGAGTAACTTCGCCTGAAAATTAGCATTGATGAGCCATTTTAACCTTCAGGAAGTATACACCGAACTAGGAATCACCAGAGATAGCTACGGCACGAGTACCGGTCAACAGAATTTTGGATCCGGAGAAAAATTAGAGTCTTTCTCACCGGTTGATGGGCAGTCTCTGGGAACGGTTACCAGCACCAGTAAGGAGGAATATGACAAGCTAATTGCTGTCGCTAATTCTGCTTTTAAAGAATGGCGCCTGGTACCGGCCCCTCAAAGAGGTGAGATAGTACGTCAATTTGGCGAGAAATTGCGCGAGAAGAAGGATGCACTGGGAAAGCTCGTTTCCTATGAAATGGGCAAGTCTTTGCAGGAAGGATGGGGTGAGGTTCAGGAGATGATTGATATCTGCGATTTTGCAGTAGGGCTGAGTCGGCAATTATACGGACTTACCATGCATTCTGAAAGGCCCAATCACCGCATGTATGAGCAATGGCACCCACTTGGTATAGTGGGAATTATTTCTGCCTTCAACTTTCCGGTAGCAGTATGGTGTTGGAACACGGCTTTAGCCTGGGTTTGCGGCGATGTATGTGTTTGGAAACCCTCGGAAAAGGTGCCGATGTGTGGTATAGCTTGTCAGAAGTTATTTGCCGAAGTGCTGGAAGAGAATAACTTACCAGAGGGAATAAGCTGTTTGATTAATGGTGATAGAGCAGTGGGAGAATGGCTAACCAATGACAAGAACATTCCTTTGGTATCGGCCACGGGATCAATCAGAATGGGCAGAGAAGTAGGTGAAGCGGTAGCCAAAAGACTAGGCAGGTCTCTTCTGGAATTAGGTGGCAATAACGCTATAATTATCACGGACAGCGCAGACCTGAAAGCGAGTTTACCGGCTATCGTATTTGGAGCGGTGGGTACCTGTGGTCAACGGTGTACGTCCACCAGAAGGCTGATCATTCATGAGAAAGTGTATGATGAGGTAAAAGAAACTCTGGCAAAGGCCTATGAACAAATTGTTATTGGCGACCCCCTTGACACCAATAGCCATATGGGGCCATTGATTGACACCGGAGCGGTAAACCAGTACACTGCTGCCTTGGAAAAGCTGAAAGCTGAGGGAGGCTCAATGTTGGTAGAAGGCGGAGTGCTGGAAGGAGATCAGTATGCGAGCGGTTGCTATGTGAAACCCTGTATTGCTGAGGTGGAATCACATTTTGAGATGGTACAAACCGAAACCTTTGCCCCCATCCTGTACTTAATGAAGTATTCTAGTTTAGAGGAGGCGATTGAGATTCAGAACAATGTGCCCCAGGGCTTATCTTCAGCGATGATGACCACCAATATGCGTGAGATGGAGCGCTTTTTATCCGCCTCTGGCAGCGATTGTGGTATTGCCAATGTAAATATTGGCACCAGTGGTGCTGAAATTGGCGGAGCTTTTGGTGGAGAAAAAGAAACTGGAGGCGGCAGGGAAAGCGGCTCGGATGCCTGGAAAGCTTATATGCGAAGGCAAACCAATACCATTAACTATGGCAAAGATTTACCGCTTGCCCAAGGGATAGAATTTAGTCTCTAGCGCCGAGGCTCTTTATAATTGAGCACTTCAGGCAAGCCTAACCTACAAGCTTATCCTTTTGTTGTTTAGCTTTACCTTTTAAAGCAAGCTATGAGCAAACCTCACATGCATGAAGCTCGTATTCATGGAAGTAAATACACTTTGGTTAACCGTTTTCAGGAATACCTGGGTGAGTTTGTCTATGGAGGTATCGATGGGAGCGTGACTACTTTTGCCGTAGTGGCAGGAGCGGCCGGGGCCAACCTCGACAGCGCGGTAGTGATTATTCTGGGCTTCGCCAACCTCATCGCCGATGGCTTTGCTATGTCTGTAGGCAGTTACCTTTCTACTAAAAGTGAACAAGAAAACTATAATAAACATAAGGCGGTAGAGTATTGGGAGGTAGACCACCTTCCCGAAAAGGAGAAGGAGGAAATCAGAGATATTTACAGGGCCAAGGGATTTGAGGGAGAGTTGTTGGAAAAGATTGTTGAGGTAATCACCGCCGATAAAGACCGGTGGGTTGATGTGATGATGAAAGAGGAGTTGGAAATGTCGGAAGAAACTAAATCTCCTTTTGCTATGGGTGGCGTTACTTTCTTGAGCTTTTTAATCTTTGGGTTTATTCCCTTGCTGGTGTATGTCATAGATTATGTCAACACCCTAGACACCTCACTCTTTACTGTTTCTTCAATCCTTACCGGGGCAACCTTTGTTTTAATTGGAACCCTTAAGGCCGTGGTGAACCAAACTAAGTTGTGGCGCAGTGTTTTTGAAACCTTGTTTCTTGGAGGAGCGGCAGCGACACTTGCCTATTATGTTGGTGCAGTCTTGGAAGGCCTCTTTAAATAGATGGATTACCGCTTATCGCACGCTTACATACTGGCTTCTTGAATGGTAGAAACGCCAGGGATGAAGGGCATCTTTGCCGGCATAGTCCACCCCAATTCGCGTGGTCGAAACAATATCGCCCATCGGTATTTCATGGGCTTCCTCAAGCCAAATAACATTTTCAGTGAGGCTTGCCCCATTTAACGCGGTGGTGATACCTAATGCCTTCGACACATTGCCCGGACCCGAACTCAGCCTAAAGTCCCCCCTCTTCTTATTTCGACGAGCCTCCATGATGCTTATTCCTTCAAGGGGCTCCACCGCTCGGATCAGCACCGCTTCCGCGGTTCCCTCAACATTCGTTACAACATTAAACAGGTGGTGAATACCGTAGCATAGATAAATGTAAGCCCGACCGCCTGCAGAAAACATCACTTCTGTACGCTTTGTGCGTTTATTGTTGTTGGCATGGCAGGCTTGATCCCCCCAACTTCTATAAGCTTCGGTTTCGGTGATGGTAGCTGAAGTCAGCTCTCCGTTTATTTGGCTGCAAATCTTCTTACCAATTAATTGGCGAGCCAATTCAACAACATTATCTGCCTGATAAAAATCTTGCGAAAGCTTGATGCCGGTAGAATTTAGTCTGGTCATACCGGAGGGAAAAGTAGAGGTTCCGAGCGGATTCGAACCGCTGTAGATGGTTTTGCAGACCACTGCCTAGCCACTCGGCCACGGAACCTTAAGGGCTGCAAAAATAGCAAAAGCATTCTTAGGGAGAAAGCAATAATATCAGGCTTTATTCCGATGGCGCGGATTGCCTCATAATTACACTCACGCTTTCCACATCACCATTAATCGGGGGATAGAGCTTGCCCAACTTTATCTCGGCCTCTACTACACCACTCATTTCTTTTAAAATGCGATTCAGCACACGTTGCGCTACGTGCTCAATTAACTTGCTGCGTATTTGCATTTCTTCCGCAACAATTCGGTTAATCACGACGTAGTCTAAAGTGTGTTTCAACACATCACTCTGTGCTGCCTGGCGTAAGTCACCCCACACACTAACATCAATGCGGTAATCCGTACCAATGAGACCTTCTTCATCCAAACACCCGTGGTAAGCAAATAACTTTATACCTTCAACTTTGATTTGATCCATTTAGGGGAGGGTTTTCAGGGCTTCATTCATCCGGGCCAGGGTTTCATCTTTTCCCAGGATCGCACAAATCTCAAACATCGAAGGCCCCATGCCTTTACCGGTAACCGCTAAGCGCCAGCCAGGTCCAACCTTGCCAAACCCCAGGCCATTATTACTTAAATAATTGGAGAATGAAGCTTCGATATTCGTCGCGTTCCAGGCGGTTATTTCCTTAAAGAGTCTCACCAGAGATAACACGTGACGCTTGCTTTCGTCATTCCATTTTTTCCGGGTGGTTTTTTCATCGTACGCTTTAGGCCGCTCATAAAAATATCTACCATCCTCCAGCATATCCTTAATAAAATAAGCACGCTCCTT
Organism: Owenweeksia sp.; assembly: GCA_965229445.1. Lineage (GTDB taxonomy): Bacteria > Bacteroidota > Bacteroidia > Flavobacteriales > Schleiferiaceae > Owenweeksia. The sequence goes on along the minus strand of OZ245876.1, from coordinate 83,805 downwards.
CATTAAGCCGCAAATAGCTGCATTTTGAGTATCCGTGGCTTCATATCCTTCTGCTTCTATAAGGGGTCTGAGAAGGGTGGCCAGCTCCTCATTCGTTTTCATGCGGAGGTACTGCTGATTAAACCAGCGAGTTTTATCATGGTCATAACGCGCGCCGGCTTTATTAACGCGCTCCAGACTAAAGGCCTCAGTAAGTTCATCAACACTGAAAACCTCTTGCTCCGTTCCGGGATTCCATCCTAAAAATGCCAGCATATTAATAAATGCTTCTGGAAAGTATCCCTGCTCGCGATAACCACTAGCAATATTTCCCGTGTTTGGATCTGTCCATTCCAGCGGAAAAACAGGAAAACCGAGACGGTCACCATCGCGCTTACTCAGTTTTCCATTTCCATCGGGCTTCAGAAGCAGGGGTAAGTGTGCGAATTTTGGCCTGGAGTCTTCCCAACCTAAATAACGATAAAGCAAAATATGAAGGGGTGCGGATGGCAACCACTCTTCCCCTCGTATCACATGCGAAATCTCCATGAGGTGGTCATCCACAATATTGGCCAGGTGATAGGTTGGCATGCCGTCAGATTTAAACAGCACCTTATCATCCATATTGTTGGTGTTCACGGATACCCATCCCCGCACAACATCTTCAAACTTAACCTCTTCGTTTCTAGGTAGTTTAATCCTTATTACATAGGGTTCACCCGAGTCAAGCCGATCTTTCACCTCGCTTGCGGAGAGGGTTAAAGAGTTACGCATCCTACTTCGGGTAATATGATTGTATTGCCAATTCGGTGTGCCAGACTTTTTTGCCAGTTCACGCATTTTCTCCAAATCTTCGGGAGTATCAAATGCATAGTAAGCGTGACCAGATTCTACCAATTGATCGGCATAATCTTTATAGAGATGCTTTCTCTCACTTTGACGATAAGGACCAAAAGCTCCGGGTTTCTCCACGCTTTCATCTGCAGGAATGCCGCACCATGATAAAGCCTGTGAAATGTAATCCTCTGCCCCGGCTACAAACCTGGTTTGATCCGTATCTTCTATCCTAAGCACAAAATCACCTCCATGCTTTTTAGCAAAAAGGTAATTATACAGGGCCGTTCGTACTCCTCCCATGTGTAAGGGACCGGTAGGACTTGGGGCAAAACGCACTCTTACTCTTCTATTACTCATTGTACAGCTTCCTTAAAGGGCGGCAAAGATAATTATCTTTATAGGCTTTGTAAGTTTGTAGGCTTAGCAATTATGCGTGCCATCAAGCGTTTTTAAATTGGAGCAGTAGCCAGCAAAGGATGAATGAAGAATTAAAACGAAAACTGGAGGAGTTCATAAGGAAGTTCTACCTGAACCAACTGATGAAGGGGGTCTTTTATGGCGTGGGTATTAGCGCTCTTTACTTTCTGCTAATCACCTTCTTAGAGCTGGTGGGCCAGTTTTCATCAGAAGTGCGAACCGTACTGTTTTTCACCCTGCTAGCCGGGCTGGTCCTTATTCTGGGAAATTACATTCTTTGGCCATTATCAAAATTATTGGGCATCGGCAATCGCATTAGCTATGAAAATGCGGCGAAAATTATTGGTCAACACTTTAAGCAGGTTGATGATAAACTGATTAATACCCTCCAACTACAAAGTTTAAACAAGAGTGAAAGCGCCCTGGTGAAGGCCAGCATTGATCAAAGAATAGCCGAGTTAAAACCCGTGAGCTTTCAGTCGGCTATTGACCTCCGACAGAACAAAAGGTTTTGGCCTCTTCTGGTTATTCCGATTCTCATTTTTGCGGGGATTGCCCTCACTGGCAACTGGGAAAGTTTTAACGAAAGTAGTAGGCGCATAGCTGAATTTAACCGGGAGTTTATTCCGGAAGCACCTTTTGACTTCGTACTCAAGAATGCCTCATTGGAGGTGGAGGAGGGTGAAGACCTGGAAATAGCTTTGGGATTTAAAGGAGAAAGCCTTCCAACCGAAGCAAATATCTTGTTTAATGGCAGGGAGAATCGGATGGCCAGAAAGTCTGACGGGTTATACCATTTCAAAATCAATAACCTGAACAACAACCTTAAAATTAAATTTGAAGCTGCGGGTTGGAGTAGTAAGGACTTCGAAGTGAGGGTGATACCTATTCCAAAGATTAGAAACATTAGTGTATCGGTAATTCCACCACCTTACACCAGGTTAAAGCCTTATGTTACCAGCATTAAGCCGGTGCTGGACATTCCCTCAGGGAGTAATGTAAGCTGGCAACTGGATCTCGATCAATCAAGTCAGGCGAGCTTGATGTGGGAAGGTGGGCAAAGTTCGTTTATAGCGCGAGAGGGCAATCGGTTTATCCTGGAACGAATGGTTGTTGAAGACCTTAATTATTCAGTGAAGCTGCAGAACGAGCACCTGGAAAAATTGCAAATCCAAAACCATGTGCTGGAGGTAATACCGGATCAATTCCCTGAAATCGCAGCCAAGTTTGTTCAGGATAGCAGCGCTATGAATAGGCTATTTGTGGAAGGAGAAGTTGCGGATGACTACGGTCTGACCCGCTTAGAGCTAATTGTGGAGGGTGAAGGCCTTAAACTATCTAAAAGGCTTGCAATTGATCGCAGAGGGACGAGTTCGGGGTTTACTGAGTTTCTGATGCTGGATTCTCTGAGTGAAGAGGGTTCCATGAATTTAAGGGTATTTTTAAAAATCTGGGATAATGACGCTGTTGCGGGGCCCAAATTCACCACTTCGGGATCTTATGAATTGAAACTGGTGGGCCTGGAAGAAAGGGAGCAAAAGCTTGAGGAGAGGTATGATCAATACCTGTCTGGTGCTGATGATATTGATGACGAGCAAAAGGATCTTGAAAAGAGTTTAAGCGAGTTGAAGAAAGAGCTTCAGGGAAAGAAAAACCTTAATTGGCAAGATAAGAGTAAGTTAAAAGAGCTCTTAAATAAGCAGCAGGAGTTACTCAAGAAGCAGCAAGAGCGTGAACAAGAGTTGAAAAAGCTACAGAAGGAAGAGAAGAAATTAGGTAAGAAGGACGAAGAAATCATTAAAAAGGAAGAGGAAATCAATGAGATCAAACCAGAAGATAAGGAGCTTCAGGAGTTGATGAAGGAAATCGAAGAGCTCATGGAAAAGCTCAATACGGAGCAACTGCAGAAGAAATTAGAGAAACTGCAGGAGCTAAACCAACAGAATCAACAGGCCATGGAGAGAAAAGACCAGCTGTTGAAGGACCTGGAGTTTCAAAAGGATGTGTTACAGGAAGCGCAAAAGCTCAAAGAACTAGGCAAGAAGATGGAAGAGTTGTCTAAAGAAACAGACCGTGAGGAGCAAGCCGTAAAAGAGGATGGAGAAAGAGAAAGTGCTGATGAAATAGAAAAGCAAGATGAGATAGAAAAGGAGTTTGATCAAAGTATGGAAAAGATCAAGGAGCTAACGGAAGAGAATGAAGAGTTTGGCAAACAGGTAGAGAAGGAGAATTTGGAAGAAAAGGAAGAGAAGACGAGGTCTGAAATGCAAAATGCTAAGGAGAAAATGCAGAAGCAGGAAGACTCACCGGCAAATGAAAATCAGAAAAATGCCGGTGAGAGCATGCAGGAAATGTCTGAGTCGCTGCAGATGGCAATGATGAATATGCAAAGCCAACAGAACAAAGAAAACATTGAAACATTAAGACAGATTTTAGAGAACCTTAAAACACTATCGTTTAGCATTGAGGACCTCAGCATAGCCTCGAAGAATACAGGTAAGAACGACCCCGCCTTTAAAGAGTTACTCACAGAACAAAAGCGTTTACAGGATGGAACCAAAATTATTGAAGATAGCCTGCTTGCGTTGGGAAAAAGAGTACCTCAATTAGAGCAAATAGTATTTGAGGAACTGGCCAAAGTAAATAGAAACCTCAATGAGGGTATACAGAAGCTGGAGGAATTGCAAAGCGCTCAAGCTGCCGCTAATCAACAAATGGTAATGACTTCAGCTAATAACCTGGCCTTGTTGCTGGACGAAACCATGCAGAGTATGTTGCAGGCGCAGGCACAGATGATGAAGGGAAACCAAAATTGCCAAAAGCCTGGTGGAGGAAGCCCCAAACCAAGCATGCAGAATATGAGAAAAATGCAGGGTGCTTTGGGTAAAAAGATGGATCAAATGAAGGAAGGCAGCAAGCAGGGCAAAGGCAAACAGGGAGAGCGAATGTCTAAAGAGATTGTAGAGATGCTAAGTCGCCAGGAGCAATTGCGAAAAGCCCTTGAAGGAATGATGCAGGAAGCGGAAGGACAGGGTACTAAAGGCAATTTGCAGAAAGCCATCGAGGAGATGAAGAATCTGGAGCAGGACTTGTGGGACGGTGAACTAGACAACAATTATAAGCAGCGCTTAAAGAATATAGACACCCGTCTTCTGGAGTCGGAAAAGGCGGAGCTAAAACAGAAGAAAGAGAAGAAGCGAGAGTCGGAAACTGCTTCTGATCAGAAGCAGATATACGAGCAGGAACTGGAGAAGTATTTGAGGGAGAAGGGCCGCGAGAAAGAGAGTATTGATCGGGTGCCGGTAAACTTCAAATTATACTATCGCAATCAGGCAACAGACTATCTAAAGCTTCGTGATCAGGTTAATTAATTGTCCGGAATGGCTGCAGGCTTATGAGCAGGAATTAACAACCTGGATTGAAAGCTGCGTTGGTATTTATGGATATAGGCTTGATGAGCTTTCTTATACCTTTTGCGAAGATAATGAGATTAGGGAATTGAATCAGCAGCATTTACAGCACGATTACCCCACAGACATTATCACCTTCGATTATTCATCACCAGGAGTCTTAAAGGCGGAGATCTACATAGGCATTGAGGTCGTTGAACAAAATGCCAATAGATTCGAAGTAAGTCTCCAGGAGGAGGTTTGCCGGGTAATTATCCATGGAGTGTTGCATGCCATGGGGTATAATGACCAAACAACAGAAGAAAGCCAGGAAATGAGGCAAAACGAAGATAAATGCTTAGTTTTGCGCCCCAAAAATCTGATTATTAATTAGTTGAGATTGTTTCACGTGAAACAAACAGTGGTATGGTAGATGAGCATTACGATATTATTGTAGTTGGTGGCGGGCATGCAGGTTGTGAAGCCGCCGCAGCTGCCGCACGACTTGGTAGTAAAACCCTTTTGATTACGATGAATTTGCAAAATATTGCGCAAATGTCTTGTAATCCGGCGATGGGAGGGGTTGCTAAAGGTCAGATTCTCCGCGAAATAGATGCCCTTGGTGGCTTGAGTGGTATGATCACAGATCGTACGGCCATACAGTTTCGAATGCTGAACCGAAGTAAAGGTCCTGCGATGTGGTCTCCCAGAGCACAGAGTGATCGCATGAGATTTGCTGAGGAGTGGCGATTAGCCTTAGAGAAGATTCCTACGCTTGACTTTTTTCAGGATATGGTAAGCTCACTAATTATCGAGGAGGACAGCGTAGTGGGGGTAAAGACGCAAATTGGCGCAGAAATAAGAGCTGATGCGGTAGTATTAACCAACGGTACTTTTCTAAACGGTTTAATTCATATTGGAGACAAGCAGTTTGGCGGCGGTCGTGTAGGAGAAAGAGCCAGCACCGGCCTCACCGCGCAACTGGAGTCTCTGGGTTTTGATTCTGGCAGGATGAAGACTGGTACGCCTCCACGGGTAGATGGCCGATCCCTGAACTACGATGTGATGGAAGAGCAGAAAGGAGATGAAGAACCGGTGGGGTTTAGTTATTTAACTGACATGGAGCTGCCGACAGAACAGCGAAGTTGCTATGTAACCTATACCAACCCAGAAGTTCATGAGGCTATGAAAAAGGGCTTCGAGAGAAGTCCAATGTTTAATGGCGCCATTGAAAGCACCGGGCCAAGGTATTGTCCCAGTCTGGAGGAAAAGATCAATCGATTTTCGGATAAGGATAGACACCAAATATTTGTGGAGCCGGAAGGTTGGCATACCGTAGAAGTATATGTCAATGGTTTTAGCACCAGTTTACCTGAGGATGTGCAATATGATGCGCTTAAGAAGGTGAAGGGTTTTGAGAATGTTAAAATGTTTCGACCCGGTTATGCCATTGAATATGATTACTTCCCTCCTACTCAATTAAAATATACCCTAGAGACAAAATTGATCTCCAACTTATATTTTGCCGGTCAAATAAACGGCACTACTGGATATGAGGAGGCGGCTTGTCAGGGTTTAATAGCGGGTATCAATAGTCACCTGAAGCTGAGGGGCGAAGCTCCCTTCATTCTAAACCGGAAAGAGGCTTATATCGGCGTTTTGATAGATGACTTAATTACCAAGGGAACAGAAGAGCCGTACAGAATGTTTACCAGCAGGGCGGAGTATAGGATCCTGCTAAGACAGGATAATGCTGATCAGCGTCTAACGCCGAGAGCGTTTCAGCTAGGACTTGCAAGCAAGGAAAGAATGGACAAGCTTGAACAAAAGCAGCTAGCCATTGATAAATTTCAAAAGTGGCTGGAAGGACATAGTGTTGAGCCTGAAAATGTGAATGCCATCTTGAAAGAGAGCGGTACAGCAGAGATTAGACAGAAACAAAAACTGATGACTTTACTGTCTCGCCCACAGCTTAGCATTGCAAAGCTTATGGCGTATGAACCGCTTGCAAATTATCTACTGGATGAGAAAATTTCTCAGGTGGTGTGGGAGCAAGTTGAAATTAAAGCCAAATACCAGGGCTATATTGAAAAGGAAGAAGAGAATGCCAGCAAGCTGGACCGCCTTGAGGAGATAAGTATCCCGGAGAATTTTGATTACGCAAAGCTTTCCAGTATGAGTTATGAGGCTAGAGAGAAACTGTCCAAGCTAAAGCCGGTGAATATTGGTCAGGCAAAGAGAATTAGCGGCGTTAGCCCATCAGACATCAGTGTGCTACTCGTGTATATGGGCCGATAGTTCCACGTGAAACATTACTATGAAAACAGCATCTAATTGCCCCATTTGTGGTGCTATGGAGTTTACCAAGGTATTTAAGGCTCCCTATTTTCGAGGAAACCAGGAAGAGTTTACGATTTGTGAATGCCAGTCGTGTAAACTCTGGCTAACCAACCCCAGGCCAGAAGATGGCGACCTGGCCGGATATTACGAAACCGGTGAGTATATCAGCCATAACAATAAGAGAGAGGGTTTAATCGACACTTTGTACCATTGGGTAAGACAGTATTCATTGGGCAGAAAGCTTGCCCTAATCAACGAATTAAACCGGGAGAAGGGTCTGTTACTGGACTATGGGGCAGGCACAGGGTATTTCATGAAGGCAGCCCAAAAAAGTGGCTGGCAGGTAGAAGGGGTAGAGCCTTCTTCAGAAGCGAGAAAGATTGCTAAGGAAGAGAACGACTTGCAGCTAATCGAGCCAGACCTGATGCAATGGCAAAGGCAGTATAAGGCCATAACTCTTTGGCATGTACTGGAGCATTTACCGAATTTACAAGAGCATTTTAAACGATTTTCAGATGCCCTATTACCCGGGGGAACCTTGATAATTGCGGTGCCGAACCACGAGAGTTTAGACAGTAAACACTATGGACGAAACTGGGCGGCTCTTGACGTGCCTTTACACCTTTATCATTTTAAAAGGTCAAACTTAAAGGAGCTTGCCAGTCAGCATGGTTTACATTTAGAACTGATTAAGAACATGCCCTTCGACAGTTTTTATGTAAGTATGTTGAGTGAGAAGATTAAGAGAGGTAAATCTAACTTGCCCGCAGCATTTTGGACTGGCCTGAAAAGCAATTTAGCGGGAAAGGGCTCAAAAAACATGAGTAGTCTTATCTATATCCTGCGAAAACCGCAATAAATCATTTCTAAGAGCATTTTTGGCAGGACTTGGGGTGTTACCTCTGGGGAACTGGTAAAAACCCGGGAGAGGCAAAACAATAGAATTTGAAATAAACCACTGTTAATCAGGGCTTTACACGTAAGTTCTTGGCGATTTCCAGACTTAGATCGGTAAGAACAAGACGAGCATTTACATTCCTGGAAATATCATAGGCCGCAGAATCAATAGCCTTTAAAATACCGGGTGTGTTTTTCGCATGAATGAAAGGGGCAAATTTTGACAGTTCAAAATTAATTTCACGAAATACATTGCTTACCTCCTCTTCTCCGAGTAAGTTTAATCGTAATGAGTCTCTAAAAGCATTGCTGCAAAAGCGTAGGAAGTCCTTGATTTTTTCTCTCTCAAACCTTCCGCATTCTTCCGACCAATCGATGATGTGCTTCATATTCACAGCATAACAATTCCTCACCCAGGTACTAAAGAGTAAGGCATAGTCATGATATGTTTCGGCACGCTCTGACAGGCGCAGTGCTTCCGCCATATTTCCATCGGCAATTTTGGCGATAACGCTGGCTGACCCCTGCTCCAAACCTTCAGTTTGTATTAGGTACTCCTGTACACTCAGGCGATCATATTTTGGGATATATACCTTTTGACAGCGACTGGTAATCGTTGAAATCAATTTCTCAGGGTCTTCACTTACCAATATAAAAATGCTCCCTTCAGGGGGTTCTTCAAGTAGCTTTAATAGCTTGTTGGCAGCTGAAGGATTGAGCCTTTCCGGCATCCAAAGAATGAGAATTTTGTTTTTACCAGAATAGGATTTCAGACTTAGTTTTGAAAGAACGGAGGCACTTTCATAAACACTGATCTGCGCCTGCTTATTCTCAACCCCAATTTTTTCCAACCAACGGTAAAGGCCAAAGTACTTTTCATCAGTTAAGAGTTCCTGCCACTCTTTTATAAAATCATCGCTAAGGGGCTTGTCTCGCCCCTTCTGTTTTTTGGCAACCGGAAAAACAAAATGCAGGTCAGGGTAATTGAAATGTGATATCTGCTTACAAGGCACACACTTCCCACAGCTGTCATGCTCCATAGGTTGATCGCACAACAAAAACTGCGCAAAGGCCAAAGCCATGGGTAAAGCTCCGTTGCCCTCCGGACCAAAAAACAGTTGACTATGCCCCACACGATCTCGCCGGATGCTTTCTATCAGCTTGCCTTTAAGAGTGTTTTGTCCGGCAATATCTTTAAATCTCATGAAGCTCTTCTACCCAAGTTAAATGAAGTGTATTTTTGTGCCTCCAAAACTAGCAATTAATGAAGACCGTTTCCGACATTCAGTATGATGGCCAGAGGGTGTTAACCAGAGTTGACTTTAATGTCCCTTTAAATGATCAGCAAGAGATTACAGACGACACCAGAATTAGAGCCAGCATCCCAACTATCAAGACTATTATTGCCAATGGTGGTAGGCCGGTTTTGATGTCGCACCTGGGAAGACCAAAAGGGGTTGCCAATGAGAACATGAGCCTCAAGCATCTAATTGGCAGACTGGAAGAATTGTCTGGAAGTAAGGTGGTTTTTTGTCAGGATTGTATTGGTAATGAGGCTGTAGAGACCAGCCTGAGTTTAGCCAGGGGAGAAATTCTTTTGTTGGAAAACTTGCGTTTTCACAACGAAGAGACCGAAGGTGATAAGGATTTTGCGGCAAAGCTTGCTGAGAATGGAGATTTCTATGTCAATGATGCATTTGGAACGGCTCACCGAGCCCACGCCAGCACCGCGGTTATCGCTCAATATTTTGAGGACAAAAAGGCCGTAGGCCTGGTAATGGCGGCAGAAATAGAGAATGTGAGTAAGGTTCTCAATAGTACCAGAAAACCTGTTACAGCCATTGTAGGAGGGGCAAAAGTATCTTCAAAAATTGGCGTCTTGGAAAATCTCATTCCCCGTCTAGACAATCTCATTATTGCCGGTGGTATGGCCTTTACTTTTATCAAAGCAAAAGGCGGACAAGTAGGCAGCAGTTTAGTAGAAGATGATTACGTGGAAACCGCCAAGAGCATATTGAAAACCGCAGAGCAAAATGGTGTAAGAATCTTGCTACCGGTAGATTCCCTGAATGCGGATAGCTTTAGCAATGATGCTGATCGGAAGCTGAGCAAGGCAGATGAAATTCCTGATGGCTGGATGGGCCTGGATGTTGGTCCCGCGACCATTGAGCAACTTGAGCCCGTCTTATTGGATTCAGCCGTAATACTTTGGAACGGGCCCATGGGGGTGTTTGAGTTTTCTAACTTTGAAGGAGGCACCTTGCAAATTGCTCAGGTTATAGCCAGGGCAACGGAGAAGGGGGCTTTTAGTATTGTTGGAGGAGGCGATTCTGTAGCAGCCGTGAAGAAATTTAACATGACCGAAAAAGTAAGTTACGTATCAACTGGCGGCGGTGCTATGCTGGAGTATCTGGAAGGAAAAGAATTACCCGGAATTAAGGTGTTTCAATAGTCGGAAAGTCAAACTCCTCCTGATGGATGGATTCCCGAGCCTTCTCATATAAGTCTCCCGGTATCATGCTATTTTCTTCCAGAACGTCATAAACCCCGCTATTTTTCCATTCTGGCACCTGAGCTCGCCAGTTGCTTAACCAGGGACCAAAAAGATACAGAATCAACATTAAGATCAAAACGATTTTAGCGAAACCAAAGATCCCACCCGCAAGACGATTGATTAAGCCCAGAGCCATCAATTTTGACACTTTTGTGAGATAGCGTGCAATCAGGTTCATGGCTATTAAGGTGAGGGTAAAGATGGTTGCGTATGAGACAATATCCAGCCATGCACCGGCATCGGGTAGGCTAATTCTAAGATAGGAGGCTAAATCGTCCGCGTAATAGTAGGAAGCTGCAATTCCTAAGACGATGGCAGTTAAACCCAACACCTCTCGTATGAATCCTTTAAAGAGCCCACGGACCAAGCCAAATAGCATTGGAAGAAGCAAAATGATATCTACGTAATTTAGGCTCATATAAACGCGTCAAAAATATCTGAATTAAATGAATAGGGAAGTCCTTAGAGAGAAATGGGAAAGATTAGTTCATGACTTGTCTGATAAATTCTCGGACGGTGAGCTAATGGATTTGGATGGTATCCTTTTTTTAATAGGTGTGCAAGAGCTCGGTTTAGGGTATAGGAAATTTAAAAAAGACGAGAAATTAAACCTCATACACATTGCTATTTGCCGGCTTCTGGAACCTTATGGATATTACCGGTATGATGGTAGAGATAAGGATGGCTGGCCACATTATGAGCTCTTGGAGAACCTGCCAGGTCTAAAAGCGGGAGAACAATCTGTTTTGATGAAGGAAGCGGTAGTACGTTATTTTGAAACGGACCACACTAGCAACCCGGAATCTCGGGGTCCACTTTCTTAACGTAAACGGTCTTAGTTACTTCCGTGTTCGCTTCCAGCCTCACTTCTGTGCAACCTATATAAGAGGGGTCCTGGATGGGCCCTCTAAAAGCACGTACCAAGAAGATCGCGTCGCGATTGTATTTGAAGCTAACCTTTCCACTCTCATTAGTGTAGCCCACAAAATAAGGAGTACTCCCTCGAACTGGAGCAATCACTTCAACCAGAGAATTAATTACCCTTACGCTATCGTCAAAGGTTTTAACCTGAATGGTGAAAGGGTATTCGGGATTTAAGTCCTCCTTTTCACACGAACCAAATGAAATAATGATTCCGAGGCCGGCAAAAGCAAAAATCAATAGTTTCTTCATCTGGCAAATTTAGGGAGTTGTTTCAGGACATCCGTTATCATCAGTACCCCATTCTTTTATTTCAACCTGAACGGTGTTTTCACCTTCTTCCACTTCGGCAAAATTGCAGCCAACGAAGGATCCTTTGGAGGCGATGACCTCAACAATTACTTTATTGGGAAACTCAAACTGAGCTTCACCCGCTTCATTAGTGTAAACGTACCAATCGATATAAGAATTGTCAACCGGAGCATAAAGTCGGATTAAAGCATTGGCTACCTTAACATCATCATCCGCTACTACTACTACCGTTAGCTTATGGTTGAGGTTGTCTTTGGAACAGCCAGAAAAAAACAGCATGGCCCCAAAAATTAAGAGCACAAAGCCTAAACCAATCTTAAATCCTTTCATCAGCCTATGATAATTATTGTAATCTTTGCCCCACAAATATATGGATAAACGGAAAGCCGTTAGTTTTAGCTTGTTATGGACGCCGAAATAAAGCGACATTTAGACGAAATTGAAAGATTCAATGAGTCATCAGCGGAAGCTGTAGAGAGTTTCAGGATTAAATTTTTGGGAAGAAAAGGGATTATTCCTGCTCTTTTCGAAGATTTTAAGAAACTTCCCTCTGAAGAGAAGAAGAAGTTTGGACGAACCCTAAATGATTTAAAGCAAAAAGCTTCTGCCAAGGTTGAGGAGCTCAAGCTCAGCTTGAGTAGTAATGAAGAGGGCGAGTCTGGCGTAGACCTCACACGGCCAGCTCGTTTTGGCTTTACCGGCGGATTACATCCGGTGAACCTGGTGAAGGATGAGATCACGCATATCTTTGAGAAAATTGGGTTTAATGTGAGTTTAGGTCCGGAGATAGAAGATGATTGGCATAATTTCTCCGCGCTAAACTTTCCTGAAGAACATCCGGCTCGCGACATGCAGGACACCTTTTTCGTGGCCAAGAATCCAGACTGGGCCTTGAGAACACATACGAGTAGTGTTCAGGTTAGGATCATGGAGAATCAGAAACCTCCAATTCGCACAATTTGTCCGGGGCGGGTTTTTAGAAATGAAACCATCACTGCCCGCTCGCATTGTATGTTCCATCAAATTGAAGGTTTGTACATTGATAAGGACGTCAGTTTTGCGGATCTCAAGCAAACCCTTCAATATTTTGCGGATGAATTTTTTGGTCCGGAAACCCGCATCAGGTTGCGACCATCCTATTTTCCATTTACAGAGCCTAGCGCCGAAATGGATGTTTACTGGGGTCTGGAAAATGAAGTAGATTACCGGATGACAAAAGGCACTGGTTGGCTAGAGGTATTGGGTTGTGGAATGGTTGATCCTAATGTTTTGAAAAACAGCCACATAGACCCGGAGGTTTATTCTGGCTTTGCCTGGGGGATGGGTATAGAACGCCTGGCAATGCAGCGCTATCAAATAAGTGATATCCGCTTGTTATTTGAAAATGATATGCGCTTTCTGGAACAGTTTAATTCAGCTTTCTAAAGCATCTATTGCACGAGCCAATTTTCTGTCTTTGTCCGTTACCACATCTCCTGCATCATGGGTGCTGAGGCTTAGTATTACCTGGTTGTAAACATTCCAAATTTCGGGATGATGCCCCTGTTTTTCAGAAATTATAGCCACTTTGGCCAAGAAGGAAAAGGCCTCAATAAAATTGGCAAATTGAAAGTCTTTTTGAAGCCGGTCATCTTTTTCAATCCAACTCATAATATCTTTTTAGTCTATTTGTGATAGCTTAAGCATATTGGTCATACCGCTCTCTTCAATGGGCATACTGGCAATTTTTACCACCAGATCTCCTTCACTTACAATACCTTTTTCTTTAACCATCCTTTTGATTTCTTTAAAGGTCTTGTCCGTACTTTCCATATTGTCGTAAAAATACCCTCTTACTCCCCAGATCAGGCTTACCATATTGAGAATCGAACGGTTGGCGGTAAATACGATAATGTTGGTATTTGGACGATGGGAGGAAATCTTGAATCCTGTATAGCCGCTAAAGCTCATGGTAAGGATAGCTGATGCTCCGGTTTGGTCAGCTACCTTACTGGCATGGTAGCAGATAGAGTCTGTAATGAAACGCTCATTCCGATATACAGGTGGATTGTCCTCCGCGGGAGCTGTTTGGCCGCTTTCTTCAATATGGGAAATGATTCTCGTCATCACTTCAATTACCCTGGTAGGATGCTTGCCGATAGATGTTTCGCCACTAAGCATTACGGCATCTGCTCCGTCCAAAACACTATTGGCCACGTCATTCACCTCCGCTCTGGTAGGGGTGTAGCTGTCGATCATCGTCTCCATCATCTGGGTGGCTATAACCACCGGTTTAGCGAATTTGTGGCACTTATTCACAATCATTTTTTGTATAAGCGGTACCCCTTGTAATGGCACTTCGACCCCTAGATCCCCTCGGGCCACCATAATAGCATCCGTTTCTTCAATAATTCGGTCTATTTCCACTACCGCTTCGGGTTTTTCAATTTTGGAAATGACCTTGCAAACGGCCTTGTTTTCTTTGATAATGTTCTTTAATTGGATTACATCCTCTGCAGAGCGCACAAATGAAAGTCCCACCCATTCTACCTGGTGTTCCATCGCTACTTTTAGGTCCGCCAAATCCTTATCTGTTAAGCAGGGTAGAGAAATACGCGTATTGGGTAGATTAACCCCTTTCTTTGAATTTAGTGGTCCCCCCTGCAAGACTTCCGTCTCCACTTCGTCGATACCATTGGTGCGAATAACCTTTAATACCAGCTTGCCATCGTCCAGGAGAATTCTCTCACCGACCTTGACATCTGTGGCAAAGTGCGGATAGGTCATGTAAACTTTCTTAGACGAACCAAGCTCTTCGTGATTTGTAAAGAAAATGCGGTCTCCCGGCTCAATCACACTTCCTTCTTCAACCTCTCCAATTCTCAATTTTGGCCCTTGTAAATCTGCCAATACGGCTATATTAAGGTCGTGCTCAAGGTTTAATTCCCTAACGGTATTAATCATTCTAACCGCATCCTTATGGCTGCTGTGAGAAAAGTTGATTCTAAATACATTTACGCCTTCCTTTATCATGGCAAGCATGGTGTCCTTGTTATCGGACGCAGGCCCCAGGGTGGCAACTATTTTGGTATTCGTAACAGACATGTTTAATACTCTGCAATAAGGTTATCAATATTCTTTGTTTGCGCAATATCCACCTCCTGAATAACCCGGATATAGGGATTGGGCTTCAATCTTTCCATAATCAGTTCATGGAGCTCATAATTCTTATCGTCATTATACCACAAAAAGTAATTGACGTTGCGCATAGAGCTAACTAATGGGATCGCCGATAGTTCAGGCACTTCGGACGAATTATGCTTGAGCAAGCCTCGTGAGTTGGTTGTTAAGTGCCATTTTAATACGCGCATCTCTTCATAGTAGGAATACTCACTGTAATTTATGGTTCCTGCTTTGTGGTAAAGTTTGCGATCTTCCTGGCATCGGGTTAGTCGAAGGCCAAGCTCCTGATTAATCATAAAAGCTAAACGGTAATCAGGGAGATCACTCACTATGCCATATACACTCGCGATGAGCTCCTCACCATCTTCAAGACTTAGACTTAGTTTGTGGCGCATCGTTTATGCTTTTGTTGTGGATCTTTTTATAGGCAACCCTGGATGCGTCTTCTTCAGCTTTTTTCTTGCTACTGCCTTTGCCAGTGCTAACCAATTCGTCGTCCACATACAGGCTTATTTCATACTGACGGGCATGACTCTCACCAAATGAACCGGATAAGTCAAAACGAATTTGACGTTTATTCTTTTGCCCCCACTCCAGTATAGCCCCCTTGTGGCTGGCAATTCTCCCTTCCAGGCCAGAGAGGTCTACCTGTGAGTCAATAATCTTGTCCAGGATAAAACTGCGACATCGATTGTATCCCAAATCCAGGTAAACCGCACCGATAAGTGCCTCTAGCGCATCTCCATGAATGCTCTTTGCCTGAACCCCCTTGGCTGTTTTCTTAACTACCAGACGCTGCAGGTTGAGTTTAATAGCAATGTGATTGAGGTGTTTTCTGCTCACAATTTTGCTGCGCATATTCGTGAGAAAGCCTTCAGGCGAATTCGGGTACCTCTCATAAAGAAAATCAGCGACCACCGCACCTAAAATCGCATCTCCCAAAAACTCTAAACGCTGGTTATTAATTCTCTGACCACCGTTTTTGCGTGACGCCGAGCTGTGTCGAAATGCCAATAAGTAGTAGGATTCTCTTTTTGGAGTATAGCCTACAATGCTTTCAATATCTGAAAATAGACCCCCTTTGTTTTTAGGTGAGGATAATAGCCGTCTAAACCACAAAGGCATTAAGAATGGAACTTGCGAACTACAATAGAAGCATTGTGTCCACCAAAACCAAAGGTATTACTGATAGCCACATTGACCGTTCTTTCCTGAGCTTTACCAAAAGTTAGGTTTAACTTAGAGTCAATCTCAGGATCATCAGTAAAATGGTTTATGGTTGGTGGAACCACATCATTTTTTACGGCCATGATAGCGGCAATACTCTCAAGAGCACCGGCCGCACCTAACAGGTGCCCCGTCATTGATTTGGTAGAACTCACATTGAGCTTATAGGCCTGATCACCAAAAACATGTTTGATCGCCTTTAATTCAGCGATATCGCCGAGCGGTGTAGAAGTGCCATGAACATTGATATAATCAACATCGCTACTGCTTAATCCGGCATCAGCGAGAGCATTTTCCATTACAGCCTTGGCACCTAAGCCCTCCGGATGTGGGGCGGTAATATGATGGGCGTCAGCAGACATGCCACCGCCAACAACCTCTACAATGATGTTTGCACCGCGATTTACTGCGTGCTCATATTCCTCCAAAATCAAGCCGGCCGCACCTTCTCCTAATACAAACCCATCACGGTCCTTGTCAAAAGGCCTACTGGCAGTTTCAGGACTATCATTCCGAGTGCTCAGGGCGTGCATGGCGTTGAATCCACCAATACCCGCTTCGTTAACTCCCGCTTCACTACCACCTGTCACACAAACATCCATCTTACCAAGACGGATATAGTTGAAGGCATCAATAATTGCGTTGGTGGATGAAGCACAGGCAGAAACAGTGGTAAAATTAGGCCCGCGAAAATTATACTTCATGCTGATATGGCCGGGAGCGATATCAGGAATTAGCTTCGGAATAAAGAAAGGATTAAAACGGGGAGTACCATCACCGTTAGCGAAATTGACAGTTTCCTGCAAAAACGTTTGAAAACCTCCAATTCCCGAACCCCAAATCACGCCAATTCTATCGGGGTTAAAATTGGTTTCCAATATTCCACTGTCCTTTACCGCTTCATCAGCTGCTACCAGAGCAAGCTGTGTGAAACGGTCCATCTTGCGTGCTTCTTTGCGGTCAAAGTGTGCTGTAGGGTCAAAACCCTTCACCTCGCAGGCGAATAGGGTTTTGAATTTTTCAGCATTAAAAAGAGTAATTGGCGCAGCACCGCTTACCCCTCCCTTTAGACCTTCCCAGGTCTCGGCAAGCGTATTGCCGACCGGAGAAATAGCGCCTAAGCCGGTTACTACTACTCTTTTTAACTCCATGTGCTTTTTAAGCGTAAATTATTTTTTGGCTTCTTCGATATACGAAACAGCCTGACCAACTGTTGCTATATTTTCGGCTTGGTCATCGGGAATCTGAATATCAAATTCTTTCTCGAATTCCATGATTAATTCTACTGTATCAAGTGAGTCAGCTCCTAAATCATTGGTGAAGCTAGCATCATTGGTAACCTCATTCTCATCAACGCCCAATTTGTCAACGATGATTGCTTTTACTTTGGAAGCGATTTCAGACATAGTCGGTTTCTTTTGTTATTTTAAGGCTGCAAAGAAAGTAAATTTATCAAAAAACAAACAATAAACTTACCTTTGCCACGGGCTATAAAGGCTTAAGACGGTTCTTTCATCCAAGAGTTTTTAGTTTCTATGAAAAACATTGCTGTGTTCGCTTCGGGAAGCGGCACAAATGCTGAGAATATTGTTAGATATTTTGAGGACAGCGACCTCGCCAGAGTCGCTGTATTTTTTTGTAATCGCAAGTCAGCGGGTGTATTAGACCGCGCGCACAAGCTTGGAATCAGAAGTATTCTCTTCACAAATGATGAGTTAAATGAAGGTTTTGTCCTCAATAAACTCCAAGAAATCAAGGTAGATTTTGTTGTTTTAGCGGGTTTTCTGTTAAAGATTCCCGCAGAAATAGTGGAAAAATACAAGGATCGAATAATAAATATTCACCCCGCACTTTTACCTGATTACGGTGGTGAAGGGATGTATGGCATGGCGGTGCATGAGGCCGTCGTGGAAAATGAGGAGGAAGAATCAGGCATCACGATACATTACGTTAACGCAAATTACGACGAAGGGGACATCATTTTTCAGGAGACTGTAGAAGTAGATTATGAAGATACTGCGGAGGATGTTCAATACAAGGTTCAGCAGCTGGAACATAAACATTACCCCGAAGTGATTGAGTATCTGATCAAAGACTTGGATTGAGAGTAGATATTTTTACCGATGGTGCAGCCAGCGGCAACCCGGGTCCGGGTGGCTACGGGATAGTCTTGCAAGCGGCAGGAAAATACAAAGAACTTAGTGGAGGCTTTAGGAGAACCACGAATAACCGCATGGAGCTTTTGGCCACCATTGAAGCTATGAAAGCCCTAAAAAGAGCTGACCTAGATGTTCACATTTTCTCGGACAGCAAATATGTAGTGGATGCTGTAAATAAAGGCTGGCTTTTTAATTGGGAGAAGAAAGGTTTTAAGGGCAAGAAGAATATAGACCTATGGGCAGACTTTCTCCTTTTATATAGAAAGTATCAGCCAAAACTTCATTGGATTAAAGGCCATAATAATCACCCCCAAAATGAACGTTGCGACACACTGGCCGTGGAAGCCTATCATGCTAAAGGTCTCCAGGTAGATGAGGCTTTTGAAGACGGTACCAGCGAAGGCTAGTCTAGAAGGAAATATAGTCTTCCGGATTCACGGGGTTGCCCTGATACCAAAGTTCAAAGTGCAGATGTGGCCCACTGGTGAGTTCTCCAGAATTTCCAATAATCGCTATCGGCTCGCCTGCTTTTACTGATTGACCTCCTTCTTTTATCAGAGAGGAATTGTGTTTATATGCACTAATTAATTCACCAGGGTGTTGTACGATTAGAACATATCCGGTTTCAGCAGTCCAGCCAGAAAAAATCACAATACCATCCTGAACGGCTTTAATGACCTCATTCTTATCGGCTACAATGTCTACCCCAAGGTGGCCGTCTGAAGCATTGAAACCATTGGTGATTAATCCTTTTACCGGGGCAAAAAACGACAACCTGAAACCAATGCCATTTTCTCCCATGTCAGCAACATTGAATCGTTCTTCTTCCTCAACATAAGCTCTTAACATACTATCTTCTTTGCTGATCTTTTGATTCAACACGGCTTGAACCACACTGTCGGAAACCGCTGTATCAGAAAAATCAATCAAAGGGTTTCCCTCTACAATTTGACGGATGTTTAGGAGATAACGTTCATTATAGTTTATCTGATTCTGAAGGGAGTCTGTTTTCAAGGCCAACTCAAAAGCCTTTCGTCTCAAGGCCGTACTGGAATAACCTGGAATATATTCTCGAAGGGGTGTCAGAGAAATTAATAAGGTGGTACTTATGATGAGAAAGATCATCAGAAAACCCACAACAAAAAAGACGTTTAGCCGGCTTAACTTTAGAGACAGCTTCTCTTCAAATGTTTCGTCGTTAAGAACTACCAGACGGTACTTGTTCCTGAGCTTTCCAGCCAAACGCTTAAAGGCAGATGTTTTTTCGGCGGCCATGGCCGGCAAATATCGTAATTCAAAGCCTAATCAAAGAGAGCCGGGAATCTTTATAGCCATCATGTAATAATGATCATGCACATAAATTAATCTCTCTGTTGAACTCACCGCAACTCCACCGTGAAATGAGGCCTGAGGGAAATCGATCAAACCTTTATGTGGAGACTCCTCTGAAAGGAAAATATGCCCATTTGAAATATCAACTCCGTATAACTTTCCATTGGAATCAGAAGTATAATACACTGCGCCCCCGCTCCTTACCATGTGAGAAGGGGATCCTCCGGCATCATCCGTGGCCCAGATCATATTGCCGTTACTGATATTAAAAGCATAAATTCTTTCATTATCCGCTTTAACAATTAGCTTATCCTCCGACACCACCAGGTTAGACAATAAAAGATGATTTCCAGCTCCGGGAAACCCCTTCTGCCAAAGTATGTTGCCAGTTTTCATGTCAACACAGTGTATGTTTTTTAACCCTAGTAAAAACACTCTAGACCCATGAATGAGCGGGGCCAACACATTAGAATTACCCGAGGGCTCAATATCTAAGATGCGAAAGTGAAGCGTGTCGCGATTTAGGTTATACGCATAAAGATCAACTCTTCCATCGGAGGTGTTGAAATTCCAACTGCGATTCTGAAAGACCAGAATACTATCACCGATAGAACTTTGCCACAAGCTCGGGCCAAAGATGGCCGGAGAGTATCCCGCATGATCAGCGGCTCTTAGTGTAAGCATGTTTTTCCAACCAGGGTCATTTATGTTAGCTCTCCTCAAAGTACAGGTGCTTGGCATAAAGTCTGTATCCTGTAGTTTGCCATAAAGATCTTCGCCTACAGGCGATATATAGGCCCCCGCATTTCGATTTAAGTCTTGCCAGAAAGTATTTCCAGTGTGGAGGTCAATGATGTGTGTTTCTTGAATATTGTTAAAGCAATATTTGTCACCAGAGATGAAATGAAAGTTGAAATAGGGCAAGGTGGGATACTGAAAGAAATCATCCCAGCGCCAGTACTCTGTTCCATCCAGGGCGTCAGATAAGAGTATTTCAAAGCCATTTCCATAGGGAGCGTTGCTCCAAAGCAGCTTGTCATTCCACAAGAGCGGCTGTCGGCCTTCTGAACCAAAAATCGAGGTGTCCGTTTGAACTTTCCACACGATCTCGAGTGCTTTTTGGTGTTGTCCGGGGCCTGGTTCAGGGATGTCAACTGATTTCTTCTTACTGCATGCTGAGAGTATTAAGGCGGCCAGAAAGAGGATAGTACAATATTTCATAATCGAGGAGTCATAAAAAAGAAACCATAATCCGGAAGATCAAACAACCGGTTTAGCTTCTTTGCGGTTTCAGAACTATTCCTCATCTGCTGATGGTTGGTGTGATCCATGCGGTAATCCTGATCTGATAATCCTGAACTTACCAGAGCACCAGGAAGCTGTTTGGCACTGGAGGCCAGCACCACGCCGTCATTCTCAAATTCATCAATCACGATTTGCATATTCGGATAAACCTGGCAAAGCATCTTCCCCTGAGCCGAATAGCTTATACCAACTGGGCATTCCCAGGCGTTTTGTACGTGATGCACTGCTGTGCTCCCAGCGGTAATATTATCGCAATCACAAAGATAACCCTTCTGTACTATCCTGGTTTTGCGCGCACCGATTATACCCTTCCACCGGTCATTGGAGTTTTTCAGAAAGCTCCATCCGCGCTCATAGGCATCGGATACCAGCTGATTTCTGCGGCGCTTTGATTGGTAAATAGTACATAGAATTGCACTAACAGGTAAAGTAAATGGGTTAATAATATAGGCGGGGTGGCATACGGTAGCTCCGTAGGATTGATAAGTATCAGCCCGTCTTTGATAGATCAGCTCTTTAGCTCTATAGCTTGCCAGAAGGTCGGCATAACTCTCCACAAAGTCTTGATCAGGGTCTGCCTGAAATGCCGGAAAGGAATGAACCTTTTTAGTTATTGACCCCAGTTGACGCCAAAAAACCGGTTCATCTTCAACCCCGTAGAATGCGATCATAGGCATACCGGGTTGATGGTTATTCAGGGTGTTGATGAGAAAGTTTGGGGTGTTATAACTTTCGTCATGCGCCATATAGTCACCGGTAATGTTTGAGGTATAATCCTTTAAGATGTAATATGGCAATATGCTATCGGCCATAATCTTGCATAGGTGGTCGCGTATATCCAGGGCTTTTTCGTCGAGGTTAAGGAGCCGCAGCATGGCATAAAAGAAGTTGTCATTGAGCTGAAGCTCTTCCTGAATCGGTCCATCGGTAAGAGAAACACAGAAATCGTTAATAAATGCTCCGAGTTGGCCGCGACCGCCCTGAGAGATGGGCAATCCATTGGTCAAAATTGCGGCGCCTTGATGGGGAGTTCCGAAGGTCACCAAACCCCCGAAATGCGCTTTTCTCCCCAGGTGTGCATGAGAGTACTCTACCGCCCTTAGCACCAAGCCACCCTGACTATGGCCTATGGCAATGTTTTGGTTTAGGGGGCCAAGGTTGAGGCTTGCATAATTGATGTTGCTCATATAGTCCCAGACATCTTTTGCCGCACTGGCCAGACCGGCATCCTGACTGTAACCCGGGTCGTGCTTGTTTCCCATCATACGTACTTCTGCATATCTTGCAGGGAATGGCCCATACTCGTCAACATCACCGCCGGTTTCATCTCTAACGTCGCGCCAAGTATTGTAATTACCATTTAAACCGGGTACCAGAAAAATTACCCGTTTGGTCATGGCGGAATTGCTGAAATAGTAGTTTAAGTTGCTGATGAGCTCAGGACTCAGCTGTACCACGCGCTTCTCGGATATTAGTGATATCGGTGATAGTTGGTTGCACTGCGATTGGCTTGTTTGAGAGACTGTCAAAAGAACCAGAAGGAAGGTATAAACGCAAATAGTTTTCATGATTATAATTTTAATATTTTATAGATGAATGAGTGACTTCTCCAATGGAGGTGTAGTGTGTAATAGCCCGGTGGAATACTTGTGAGATCCACCGAGATTATATCCTGGACCTCCAATCTATTCCATGCAAATACAAGTTCATTTAACTGGTCATAGAGCCGGACATTACAGAATTCTCCATCGGATTGACCCTGCCATATTTCCGGGCTGGTTTGGAAGTAAAGTTTATCGACAACAGGGTTTGGGTAAATTGAAAAATAGTCTGGTGCTCTCTGGTTTTCCCTGGAGTAAATAAATTCAGGATCCACATAAAATTCGTAGTTGTGGAAGGCCTTTTGATGAACTTTTTCGACACAGAACCCGCCGATGGTTTTTGAAAGCGCTAATTGCTTCACCAGCTTTGGTTTGAGAAAGCCCTGGGAAGAACGATCAAAGGAGGTAAAGGAATAATAAGGAACACCAAACTCAGGTTGAAATACACGTTCTATGATGTACAAGTCATTTTGATTTACCTCGACCTCACCAGTAGCTGTTATGATTTGGTAATGTTCTTCATTGCCAGTAATTATTGCCCCGGCCTGCATGATTGCTTCCTGATCGATATCATTCAGTTGAGGGAAGCTATAAATGACGGGGATCCCCTTAGATAATCGGAATTGCCGCAGGCTATCAGAGGCCAATAAGTAAGGACTGCTGTGGGGGATGAAATTTATAAGCTGCTCATTAGCATCGTAGATACTGATTCCTTCAAGGTCGCTATAAATCTTTAAAGGCATGTGCTCCCAGTCTTCTGCACTGGAGGATTCAACAATCTGTATAGACATGGTTTCTAAAGCATCTTGATCTATTGCATGAGTCTCTGTCCTAAGCTCTTCGCCTGGCCTTAGCATCACCCAATCCTGCTCTGTAAAGAGGGCAGCATCAGTTGAATCCGGAATTAGGTAATGAACCGTCTCCCGGATTTCGAACTTTTCGTATAGAAGACCCCCTTCCTGAGTCTGCCCATTAACCCCAACGATAGAGATTATTTGCAGGGGCAGGAGTTTGTAAAAAAGTGTTTTCATGATTTTTTGTTTTAGTGTATCATAAAGCTCAAGAGACCGCTCGTAAAGTCAAAGGTGATCTCTGCCAATCCCCGTTGGTTTTATGGCACTATTCGCCATAGCTTCATGTAAAACCTTTACAGATGAAGAGTTTCAGCCCAAATCAAAAAAGCTTTCTTAAAATGCTTAGCACCTACTTACCACCGGAACGGAGAAATATGGCCAACTGGTTGTCAGAGGTGCTGGGAATTGATCAAAGCAACGCATACCGCCGCATTAGGGGAGAGAAGGAATTGGGAATCGGAGAGTTGCACTTAATGACACAGAATCTACCACAATTGCCATCTCTACTCGAGAAATTGTGGAGGGTGGAAAATAGAACCTCTGTGGACTTCTACAGCAATCAGGGTTGGGGAATGCTTCAGTCTTATCTCCGCCGACTCATAAAATCAATGACTGAAACGAAAAAGACGCGCCAAACCTTTTGTTATAACAGCAGGGAGGCGTCATTTTTTTTAATGACCAGCCATGCCAGGTTGGCACAGGTATACTTCAATTCCGGGGGTTATATAAAATTTGGGTCAAAAGCTAAATCGCCCGTTCCTCTGCCGGTATTAAGGCTGTGCCAGGAAATTCAGAAGGTCTACCAAAATACTCATAGTGTTGAGGTTTGGCATTATCAGGGGCTGGTTAATTTTGTGGTACGATTAAAGTTTCTTTTGGCCACACAACAAATCACTTCCCATGAATTGATGGCCATATGTGAGGTGTTTAAACTCAAAATAATCCAATACCATGGCATGGTAGCCCAATGCCAGAAGCAAGGAGGCGCGGAAATTAGCATTCATGTAGCGGAGTACCCAGTATTAAATGAGGCGATGATTTTTGACCAGCAATTCCAGTGCTTTCTTGGCACCATACAGGAATCTTCGGTCTTGGTATCGGATGTTGAAGCCAATTGGCGCCTGATTAAAAGGCAATGGCAGCACCAGCTAGCGGTTTCCCAAAGTATCAGCGCTACCAATACCAGAGGGAGAAGCAAGTTTTTTGGTGATATGATCGCAGAGTTGGAAGATTTGTTAACAGATCAGCAGAATCTTTAGAATAACTGACTTTTTGATGACGACATTGTGCATTAAAAAAGTTGATTTATCAACTTATCGCCTTACCCAAGGTTTTGTAAGAAGCCACCAACGTAACTTCAAAGGATCACACTCAGGAACGGAAAGACCTGCTAAATCGGGTTTGTCGAAAGGGATTGCAAGTGCATCAGACCCATATAAACATACAAATGCATATTTGTGTGTTTGTATTTCCCTCCAGTTTGAAAGTGCAGTGCCCATAGTGAAATAACTTTCAGCATCAATCAAAGCGATTTTAGTTTGATGGATAATGTTCGCATCCTGCCGGGTCCCTGATAATAAAGCGTGATGCAAAAGAGATATTGCTATGTTCCACCTCGCTAAATACCACCTAGCGGGCTCAGCCCGGCACGAGCTGTTTGCTTGTACATCTTGGTATATTGCTATTGATCTGCCTAAATAGTCGTATGGTAGTGAGCTATTATAGAAGAAGTATCTATATAAGTCCATGTTAACAGCAGCAATACTTGATGTAACAGACCAGTATAGGCCTGGAATAATTTCCATAGAGTCTACAACCCTTAAAGCACTATCTACTAAAGTTGTTCTAGACTTTTGATATAACAGATATGAAGATGACGAGTCCTTGGCATTCTGAGCCATTCGCAAATATGTGTTACCCAATTTCAAGTAATAATTAGCCAACTGTATTACTCCAACTCCAGAAGATTGTAACGAGAAAGAAGTTCTAAAATTTTGGTTAGCTAATCTTGCAAAAAAGTATCTATCCTCCCTTCGTAGGTTGCTAAACCTTGAAATATATTCTTGGTACACCGCACAAGTGTGATATATCAGAGAACTGTCTTTACTGCTTATTCCAGTATGAAGTATAAGTGCGTCAAGTTTGGAAAGTAAAATCAATAGCAGCTCAAACTGGGCTCTCTTCGGTAGATTTCTGGAATTGTAATGAGAAATATCCAAGCTATCTATCATATAACTAACATAAAACTGCTGATCTCGGAGGGCTGAATATTTTGATGCAGAATCCATAAAGAAGACTGCTGTATCAATGTAAGACCTTTTATTTACCCCAAGTTTTGCAATTTGAAAACTCAGTTTAGACATTAAATAATAGATGTAACAAACTGTTGTTGAGTCAGGGTTTGTGGGGAAAAGTTGGAAAACCCGTTGACTGGTTCTTAATGCGGTGCGACTAAGATTAAGGATTCCCCTAGTGTCTTGATAGGCAGACGATATTATTGTTGAATTTAAATAGAGTTGAAGTAGATACATCAATTCTGATAAATTCGTCTTTGTATGAAGATTGTTCATTGCACTATCGATCGCTTCATAAAAAGGAGCTACGTTAGGAGATTCTCCTAGATTGACACTTAGTCCTATCTGTCTGTGGTAAATAATTGCTTTTTCTGTGAAAACCATGAGCTTAATGTCCGGTTGGTTAACGCGGTTATTGTGTAACACTTTAAGGCTTTCGTCGTAATAGTATAATGCTGAGTCGTTACTTTCATTCAATTGATGAGCGATTCCCATCTTCATAAACCGGATTGACAATTTTTGAAATGATCTTGAGATGTTCGCAGGTCGGAGAGCCTTCCGAGACAACTCAATATAAGCTTGATAATCTTGATTGTAGAAGGCCCTGTTAGCAGAGGATGATTGGATGTCATTGGTTGTGGTTATTCTCATCTTCTGTTCAAAATAAACGCGTAATTCATCTTTGCTGACTCCTAACCGATCTGCATGAAAGGTTAAAAGGCTATCAAGTACACCGTTATTTGAGTCTAGCCGAATTGAACCACTTAAGCTATACTCACGATCAATATGATTCACTAGATCTGTAGTCAGAAGATGTTTGGATCCTTTAGGAGCAATAAATATGGTGTCAACATCTTCCTCAACCAAATCGCTATGAGGGATAACCCGAATACCAGAAGAAGGTGAATTAATTACTAAATCCGTATTGCGGTGAGAGTATCTAACAGGATATCCAAACTTGTAGTATTTGCTGGGAATCTTGAAATATAAATACCCTAATTCGTCGGATGTGTGAGGATAGTTTCCATCAATATATATAGTCATCCCATTAATTGGTAAGCTGTCTTGATTAAGCAATAGGCTCTTGAACCGAATAGAGCCATCCGATTGTGAAAGACCACTAAAAGGGAGTGTAAAAATTAAAGCAAGAATTATTCGATTGACCACTAGTACAGGTATATTATTGTTGATCTATGCGTGATCGAATATCTATAGTTAGGGTGTTCTGTTCCGTTTATTATGAAGGATAATGTTACAAAGTCATTGTATGAAGCGTTTATTGAATCAAAACGGAAGCTTCCATCTGGCCCAGTTGTGACGGTATCTGTTGTTAGATTACAAACCACCTGCGCTCCAGAGATACCTCTGTCATCCTCATAGCTAATCCGCAAAACCCCAACAAAGCTTACGCTTTTTTCAGGCTGTTCGGTTTTTTCATCCATAATCAGATACTGGCTCAAGAGAACAAGTGTTGACACAATCAAGCCTAATACAATTGCGACAATGCTGTTTGTAATAAACTTTAGGTCTGGGCGCTTCAAGTGGACTAAATAGCCACAAATAGCAAAAGCGATAGAAGTTAGTAAAAGGAGAATAATTACTCGCATTATATCCAGTAGTCTTCGGGTTTAATTTAAGTTACATTTCTATTGGTATACGTTAGCGGATTCAAAAGCCAACAAATAGTTTTTCACTAAAGTTCTTCTACCACCGTTAAAGATAATGCGATTCCTCAACCCTTAATCTCTGGTAATATCGTTATAAGTACAATACTTGTAGATACAACGATAAAGGATTCGTTTATTTGCTTGACGATATTGGATAGTTTTAAAGACTAAATAGCGTAGGTGTTTCAAAGTTTGAAGTATTCTTTCAAATGAAGCTGAGATTCAAAGGAGCCATGACAAACGCGTATTGAAAGAATGGTTTGATCATATGACTTTATTGCTATGTAACCATAGCGCGTTCATTGAATACATTTTTCAAAAATGAAGACTCACTCCGGGTATTTAAAATATTTTTGCGCAGAATTAGTTACACAGGGGGAAATCATATCAAAACAAGACTCTGAGCATTAGAAGCGGCATATTATTATTCCTATCACTAAGCCTGGTGTTGGCCTGCAGTCGAACCAAAGACAGCTTCACCAGCAGGGTTTACCATCAAACAGTTTCTCAGTTTAACCCTCTGTTTAACGGGGAGCAGGCCTTGATAAAGGGGGAGCAAACTTTAGCCAGAAATAATAAAGATGATTATTCTAAGATCCTAAAGGTATTTCCAATCGGCACGGAGGAAGACGCAACGGCTGTAAAACCAGATATGGATAAAGCCATTGAAAAGGCGACCAAGGTTATTCAGAAGCATTCAATGATGATTCGAAATAATCAAAAGAACAATTACATTGATGACAGTTATATCCTGATTGGCAAAGCCAGGTTCTACAATTATGAGCATCTGGCCGCTCTTGAAACATTCAATTATGTCATACAGCAATTTCCAGACTCTAAGGTTTATACCGAGGCCATATTATGGGCGGGTAGAACCGAAACAGTTCTTGGAAACAATCTGTCCGCTAAAGATCGTTTTGAAAGCATTTATCGGAACGAAGACCTTCCGGCTAAACTAAAGGCAGAAGCATTTGCCAGTTATGCTCAACTCGAATTGAATAAGGGAAATAGCATGGCGGCCTACCAGCTCTTGGAGCAAGCAGTAAATCGCAGTAAGCTAAAGTGGCAGAAGTTGCGCTGGACTTTTATTATGGGTCAGCTACAGGTTAAGTTGGGGAATGGCTATAAGGCTAGCCAGCTGTTTGAAAAGGTAGCAAAGAAGGGGCCGCCCTATGAGCTCTTATTTCAGGCACAACTGGCCAGGGCTCGCAATTACGATGTTGATTTACAGGACCCTGCGAAAGTTTTCAAAGATCTACAGGCGATGATTAAGGATGATAAAAACTATGACAACCGGGATCAGATTTATTATGTGATGGCCGAAATTGCGGAACGCATGGAGGACGAAGCCCTGATGGAAGAATACCTGAAACAATCTGTGAAAGTTAGTACCATTAACGCCGAGCAGAAGGGCTTAAGTTTTCTCAAGTTGGCCGAAACCAATTTTCGCAATAGTATGTATCCCATGGCAGCGGCTTATTATGACAGTGCCTATGCTAATTTACCCCCCAAGCACGACTCATATAAAGAAGTTGAAAGCAAAAAAGAAAGTTTGGCAGGCTTGGTAGAGAATCTGAACATCATTGCGTTACAAGACAGCTTACTCATGCTGGCAGACATGGGTGAGAAACAACGGTTAAAAAAGCTTCAGCGCATCGTTGACCAGGAAGAAGAGGAGCAGCGGTTGGCTGAGCAAGTAGAACAAAACCTTCTAAATAACCAGAGTTCTGGAGACAATTCATCCATCGCTTTGGCAGGTCAAAGTGCTATTCAGGGCGGGAGCTGGTACTTTTACAATCAAAATCTAAGATCTTCTGGCCTAAGTGATTTCCGCAATCGATTTGGTAACAGGAAGCTTGAAGACGATTGGCGCAGAAAGGATAAAAAGCAAAAGATCAATTTTGAGGAAGAGAATCAGGAAGAGGGTAATGATAGCATAACGGTAGCTGAGTCCGATGGCTCTATTCTGGAATCTGGAAATAAAGTATCACAATATTTGAGCAATATTCCTTCAACCGAGGCCGAAGTAGCAGAAGCGCATCGCAAGATCATGAAGGCCTCTTTAAACATTGGAGATATTTATCGAAATGACCTCAAAGACCTGATCGCTTCAGAGAAACAATTCAAAAATTTGTTGGAGGAATATCCTGAAATAGAAGAAAAGCCCAGAATTTGGTATACACTTTACAGAGTGAATGTAAGCCTGGAAGATCAGGTTGATATTGATATGTATAAAAAGCTGATCCTGGAATATTATCCGGATTCTGAGTATGCCGCCTTATTAAATGGCAAAGGCCTGGTTGACCCAGAGGTAAACCCGCTTTCAGTAGCCTATTATTCCAAGACTTACAACGCCTTTAAAGAAGGGGATCTTAAAAAAGTTCTAAGAATGTCAGATTCTGGATTAGTGGCATTTGGGAACACCAATGAAGCACCACAGTTTCTCCTGCTCAAAGCCTATAGCCTGGGTCAACAACAGAAGCTGCAGGAGATGGAGAATTCCCTTAAATCCGTTGTTCAACAATACCCCGGCACTGAACAAGCAACCCAGGCGCAATCTATTTTAGATCATATTTCTCAGGAGGAGCTGCCAGCAGAATCCACTTCAGATGCATCCAGGTCTAAAGTTGCCTACAAGACCGACGACAAAGAAGAACATAAGTATATAGCCATTGTACCGAATACCAGGGGTCTGGTAAACAATGTTACCATTGATATCATCACCTTCAACAACAAATATTTTAAAAACATCAATCTAAATGCTAAAGCGGTCTATATCAGTCCGGAGGAGCAGATGGTTTTGGTGAGCGGCTTACCAAACAAGCAGAAAGCAATGCAGTATTTCAAGCTAATTAAGCAACAATTTGTGCTTGAGAAGAACTTGAAACCCAAGGAAATAAAACATTTTGTAATTTCGAATTCAAACTTTACAGACCTGTATCGTGAAAAGGATTTTTCAGGATATATGGAGTATTTCGAAAACACATACATTCAATAAACTCAAGTCATGGTTAAGAAACAACGTGATACTTATGATTCCGGGCAAGCCAGCAACCGTGTTTTGGCCGGTACAAGTATCGAAGGTGAAATCCATTCAGAAGGCGATATGCGTATTGATGGCCGGCTCAAAGGGAACATCAATATCAGCGGAAAACTGGTGATTGGTGAAAATGGTAAGGTAGAAGGAGATGTTCGCTGCACCAATGCAAATGTATCTGGCACGCTTGAAGGGAAAGTGCAGGTGGTGGAGTTA
The DNA here is from genome assembly GCA_965229445.1 of Owenweeksia sp. GTDB lineage: Bacteria > Bacteroidota > Bacteroidia > Flavobacteriales > Schleiferiaceae > Owenweeksia. The sequence goes on along the minus strand of OZ245876.1, from coordinate 53,305 downwards.
TTATCCTTGGCCGCTAGCGCGAGAGTAATGGGAGATGTTATCACTGGCAAGCTCTCGGTAGAACCAGGAGCAGAATTTACCGGTTCCTGCAGCATGGGCTCGGTGGTTCGTGAAATGAGCAATAATGACAATCAAAGGCAAGACCAGGGAGGAAAAACCTCCAAAGAAGCCTCCGCTTAACAATTATCTGAAGTATTCGTCCATGGGGTTCCAGATGCTTGCCTCAATAGGGTTGGGTGTTTTGGGAGGAATTTACCTTGACGGAAAGTACCGATCGCCGGAAGATTTTCCCTTATTTACGGTCATTGGCTCGTTAATAGGGGTATTTTTGGCCCTGTATCTACCCTTAAAGGGACTCATGAAGAAGTAATCCTAATTTCTGGAAACCTGAATTCACTAAGCAGATTTATTTTCCTTCTCCTGTTGTTTTCCGCTGTAATGGCTTTTGTGCACGATCAGTTGGTTCGGAATACAGATCTGGAATTTCATAGAGAACTGCTTTATGGGACGTATATTTTTATGGCTCTGGCCACTTTTATCGTTTATGGATTAAGCTACTGGGTTAGCAGGAAAAGTTTCGAAAGAGCGGGTTTGGCTTATATGGGTTTTAGCTTATTGAAGATGATGGCCTTTATCCTTTATTTGCTTCCGGCCTTAAAGGCTGATGACCCGGCCATGAAGGAAATTATTCTGCAGCAACTAATGGTTTACCTTGTTTTTCTGGTCTTTGAAGCGGCTTCTGTGTTCAGACTTTTACGAGGGGGCGAAAGTGCTTCATAAAGATTCGCTGATTCTTGCGCTGTCAGCGACTTGTCGCCAATTATTTTTTCACACTCAGGCTATTTCAGTTCAAATATTTATATCTACATTTGCACCGATTTTTATAGAGGGTAAACCGTCAGATAAAATCCATGCGTAAACTATTTGTTATCAGCGCGTTAAGTCTATTAACCGCATTTATCCCTCAGGCGGGATACTTAGTTGCCCAGGACCATCATCATGAAGAGCATGTTCATGATCAGCAGGCTGATGCTGATCATCATGATGATCACACTGGTGATTCAGAAAAGGATTTCAATCCCACCGAAGTAATCATGCATCACATTGCAGATTCGCACGGCTTCCATGTGATGGGAGAAGGGGAATCCGCGGTAAGTGTGCCTCTTCCGGTTATTTTGTGGACCAATAACGGCCTGGTGATGTTTTCATCTTCAGCTTTCCACCACGATACAGAAGGCCACCACGGAGTAGAACGTAAGGGAATGACCTTCCTTAACTACCACGAGAAAATTTATATAGCCGGACCAAACGGAGGTTTGACTTTTGATGAGGAACACCACCCCATCAATGAGATGCCATTAGACTTGTCAATTACCAGGAACGTTTTTTCTCTGCTCTTCGCAGGATTCTTGCTGTGTCTGATATTTATGAGTGTAGCACGTTCTTACAAGTCTAACAAGGGAACCCCGAAAGGCTTAACGTCTTTTATGGAGCCTCTGGTGCTTTTTGTCAGAGACGAGATAGCACGTCCTCAAATTGGGGCTAGATACGAGCGCTACATGCCCTTTTTGCTCACTATATTCTTCCTTATTTGGCTACTAAACCTGATGGGTTTGGTACCATTCTTCCCATTTAGCGCCAACGTATCAGGGAATATCGCTTTTACACTTACCCTGGCGGTTCTAACATTATTAGTGGTCCAATTCAGTGGAAATAAGAATTATTGGAAACACATCTTCGCCCCAAATCCATGGTGGCTGTGGCCAATTCTATTCCCAATTGAACTGGCCTCCAACGTGATCATCAAGTTCTTCGCCCTGATGATTCGTCTGTTTGCAAACATTACTGCCGGTCACATCATTGTATTGAGTTTGATCTCCTTAATATTCATATTTGAGAATGTGGCCATGGCCGGTCTTGCGGTGCCTTTTGCTCTATTTATCTCTATACTGGAGCTTCTGGTGGCTGCATTACAAGCATTTATATTTACCATGCTCACTGCTTTGTTCATTGGACAGGCAACAGCGGAACATCATTAATAGTTGAAGTTTTTGTTTAATCTAAATCCTGAAATATCATGGAAATACCTGCTGCAATTGGAGCTGGTTTAGCCGTTATCGGCGCTGGTATAGGTATCGGAATGATCGGCGGAAAAGCTATGGAAGCTATCGCTCGTCAGCCTGAAGCTACCGGTAAAATCCAAACGAACATGATCATCGCTGCTGCGCTGGTTGAGGGTGTTGCCCTCTTCGGTGTTGTTGTTGCCCTGATCTGATCGAAAATTAGAAACCGGGACTTGTAACGGTTGGTTGCCGGTCCCGGTTTAACCCATGATTTAAAGAACTAAAAATGGAATTAGTAACTCCCAGTATTGGTCTGATTTTTTGGACCACCGTCACTTTTCTAATCTTGCTTTTCCTCCTAGGAAAGTATGCCTGGAAACCTATTCTAAACGCGGTTAAACAGCGAGAAGAATCAATTGAAACCGCTCTGAGCTCAGCCGCGAAGGCGAGAGAGGAGATGGAGCAATTAAAGTCTGACAACGAAAAGATTTTGATTGAGGCTCGTCAGGAAAGAGACGCGATGCTTAAAGAAGCACGTCAAATCAAGGATGAGATGATCACCGAAGCCAAGTCTAAGGCTTCCGACGAGGCGGATCGCATGATTGAGCAAGCACGTGAGCAAATAGAGAACGAAAAGATGCGTGCGGTAACAGACCTTAAAAACATGGTAGGTAAGATGTCTGTGGAAATTGCTGAAAAGGTTTTACGCCAAGAGCTTTCTGGTGGGGAAAAGCAGCATGAATTAATCGAGAATCAACTTAGAGACTTTAAACTCAATTAAGCCAGGATGCTCATCAAAAAAGTCAATCGTCGTTACGCTAAAGCCCTTCTTGATTTTGCTGTTGAGTCAAATCTGCTTGATGAGGTGTACAGCGATGTCGTGGCAATACGCTCCATTATTTCCGGGTCGCCTGAGCTTAAGTCCGTTCTAAAAAGTCCTATCATCATGCCTAAGCAAAAGGAAGGTGTGGTAGATAAGGTGTTTGGAGGAAGCATTAGTGAAATCACCATGAACTTTCTCAAGATTGTTATCCGTCGCGGACGCGAAGGAGTATTGGATGAAACGATGTTCTCTTTTGTTGAGCAGTATAGACTGGCGAGAGGAATACGCGAGGCTACGGTGACCAGCGCGGTGCCGTTGAAGCCTGAGCAGCTGAAAGAAATTAAGGAAAGATTGGTCAAGAGAACCAATTTAAAGATAGAGATCGTAGAAAAGGTAGATCCTTCTGTGTTAGGAGGAGTTAAAGTTAAAATGGGAGACCTTCAGTTCGATGCTACCGTAAGCAAGCAACTGGAAAGCCTCCACAGGTCCCTGGAAGAAAACATATTTGTACCGAAATTTTAGATTACACTAAAGGCTAATCAAAGATGGCAGAAATCAATCCCGCTGAAGTATCAGCAATTCTTAAACAACAACTGGCCGGGTTTAATGCCCAGACAGAACTGGAAGAAGTAGGTAGTGTTCTTCAGGTAGGTGACGGTATTGCCCGTGCTTATGGGTTAAACAACGCACAAGCGGGTGAGCTCGTGGAGTTTGAAAGCGGCCTGCGTGGTATTGTTCTCAACCTGGAAGAAGACAATGTGGGTATTGTACTTCTGGGACCTTCAGAAGATATTCGAGAAGGGAGTACGGTGAGACGCACCAACCAAATTGCTTCCATTAATGTTGGCGAAGGTTTAGTTGGTCGCGTAGTAAATGCTCTCGGACAACCGATTGACGGTGCTGGTCCTGTTGAAGGCGAAACGATTGAAATGCCAATTGAGCGGAAAGCTCCGGGTGTAATTTTCCGCCAGCCGGTAAATGAACCATTACAAACGGGTATCAAGGCGATTGACTCCATGATTCCGGTAGGAAGAGGACAGCGGGAGCTGATTATTGGAGACCGTCAAACCGGGAAGTCAACCGTGGCTCTGGATACTATCATAAACCAGAAAGAGTTTTACGATCGCGGTGAGCCTGTATACTGTATCTATGTTGCGGTAGGACAGAAAGGTTCAACCGTGGCTCAGATCACCAAGACCCTGGAAGAAAAAGGTGCCATGGACTACACCGTAGTGGTAGCGGCCAATGCGGCGGATCCTGCTCCCATGCAGTTTTATGCACCATTTGCCGGAGCTGCGATTGGTGAGTATTTCCGCGATACAGGTCGCCCGGCTTTGATCATCTATGATGACCTTTCAAAACAAGCGGTAGCCTACCGTGAGGTTTCTCTGCTCCTTCGCCGTCCTCCAGGTCGTGAGGCCTACCCCGGGGATGTATTCTACCTGCACTCCCGTTTATTGGAACGTGCGGCCAAGATTATCGCGGATGACGAGGTAGCGAAAAACATGAACGATTTACCGGAGGGACTTAAGGACAAGGTTAAAGGTGGCGGTTCATTAACGGCTCTGCCGATTATTGAAACCCAGGCCGGTGACGTTTCTGCATATATTCCTACCAACGTTATTTCTATTACCGACGGTCAGATCTTCCTGGAGTCAGACCTGTTTAACTCAGGGGTTCGTCCGGCCATTAATGTGGGTATATCTGTATCAAGGGTTGGGGGTAATGCCCAGATAAAATCCATGAAAAAGGTATCGGGTACGCTGAAACTTGATCAGGCTCAGTATCGTGAACTAGAGGCCTTTGCTAAATTTGGCTCCGACCTTGATGCCGCTACTATGGCGGTAATTAATAAAGGAAAGCGCAACGTGGAAATCCTGAAGCAGGGTGTAAATAGCCCGATGACGGTAGAGAAACAAGTAGCGATTATTTACGCAGGAACCAAAGGCTTGTTAAATAAGGTACCAGTGGATAAAGTAAAAGACTTTGAAACTGAATATTTAACTCTGATGGAAGGTCGTCACCAGAATATTCTGGACGATCTGAGAGCGGGTAAATTAACGGATGAAGCTACTTCCACCATGACGGAATTGGCCAAGGAACTAGCCAGCAAGTATTAATGGAATGCTGTTTCTCTTGTAGAGCAACAGGATAGAAAAGCCTTAAAGCAGAATGGCAAACTTAAAAGAACTAAGGAATAGGATCAGCTCGGTAGGATCTACTATGCAGATTACCTCCGCCATGAAGATGGTATCGGCCGCCAAGCTTAAGCGCGCGCAGGATGCTATAGTTCAGATGCGACCTTATGCACAAAAGCTGGAGGAAATTCTGGTGAATGTGAGTTCTACGCTGGATGCCAGTGAAAATGCCTTTGCTAGAAGAAGTGAGTCTGACGAGAAGGTTTTACTTGTTACGGTATCTTCAAATCGCGGGTTGGCGGGAGCTTTCAATGCTAATATCATGAAAGCTACCGTGGCTTATGTTGAGCAGAATCCCGGGGTTAAATATGATGTGGTAGCCATTGGTAAAAAGGTTGCAGATCTGCTTAAGCGTCGCGAGTTAAATATTATTGGTGATCACAATAGCATATACGATAACCTTCAGTTTGAGCCAACGGCCTTGATCGCAGAAGAAATAATGCAGAAATTTCAGGATGGCGAATACGATAAAGTACTCCTCATCTATAATCGATTTGTAAATGCCGCAGTGCAAAGGGTTGAGGTAGAACAGTTCCTGCCGGTAAGTGAGCCCGAAGGAACCAGCGCTTCCGGAGATTATATTTACGAACCTTCCAAGGAGGAAATTCTGAATGACCTTATTCCCTTGTCCTTAAAAACTCAGCTTTTTAAAGCTTTGTTAGACAGTAATGCTTCAGAACACGGCGCGCGGATGACGGCCATGCACAAGGCAACAGATAATGCCACAGAGCTCCTTAGAGAGCTTAAGTTGGATTACAACAAAGCCCGTCAGGCAGCCATTACCAATGAAATTTTGGAAATTGTTGGTGGCGCAGAGGCTCTGGAGGGTTAAAATTTCTTTGGACTTATTATTCAAGAACCCTTCGTGTTGCACGGAGGGTTTTTTTGTTCCAGACCTTGAATATCGACGAAGCTCGTATTCTTGTGTGGGCTAATATATTGGTTAGGTGGATCATATACTGGCCTATTAGAATCAGTAAAAAAAGCAATAGATTTAATGAAACGAAAAGCAACATAATTTGAGCGAGTTTTATCCGGAAGAAAAGAAATGGTGGCAGGCCAAAACAGCGCGCATCATTATCCTGGTGGCCATTGGCCTCGCTTTTCTGAATCAGAGCCTGGAAGGGGAGATGCTTAATTATGATGACGAAAGGTATATAGCGCAGAATGAGTTAATTGAGTCTTTGGACGCCGGGTCGATTGCGGCCATATTTACCTCTTATTTTGACGGCCATTATCACCCTATAACGATGCTCAGCCTTTCTTTAGACAGGGTGATATTTAAGAACAGCGTGAAGGGCCATCACACCATTAATCTGTTTTTACACCTCTTTAACTCGGCGCTGGTTTACCTGTTTTTGCTGGCTTTGTTTAAACAGGATGAACTCGCTCTGGCGGTGGCTTTTTTGTTCATGCTTCACCCCATGACGGTAGAGTCTTATGCGTGGATGACTGAACGAAAGAATGTGCTTTACAGTACCTTTTTCCTTTTGGCGGGAATCAAGTATTTGCGGTATCTCGAAGCGCCTTCCAGAAAAGCCCTCATCATTTGTTTTGTATTCTTTGCGCTCTCCATCCTGAGCAAGGCCCAGGCCATGACTTTTTTAGGACTTATGTTTCTGTTGGATTATCTGCGTGAAAGAAATTTACGGGAAACCAAAATCTATCTGGAGAAACTACCTTTTCTGGCATTGGCAGTAGCATTTATTTTGCTCACGGCCGGTGCACAAGCAGAGGCTTGGGGGGATCTAAACACCACTTCTTATGGTCAAACAGACAAGCTTGCTCTGGCATCATTTGCCTTTATGAGCTACCTGGTTAAGGGCCTGGTGCCGTTCAATCTTTCGGCCTATTATCCCTACCCATCAGATTATGGGGCACCTCTGGAGTGGCAGGCCTATGCTTCTATTGTAGGAGTCTTAATCTTTTTGTTTCTAGTGTGGAAGGCTTTTCAGACGAAGCGCAAAGTGGTATTTTTTGGACTGGCCTTCTTCTTTATTAACGTGGTGTTGATGTTGAAGTATCTGGATGTACCTTATGGGAATTATTATATGGCAAACCGCTATAACTACCTACCCCTAATTGGCTTGCTCCTCATTCCTACCTACTATCTGGCTCAATGGATTCAGAGAAAAGAATGGCCCCTGGCGGTGCCGGTTGCGCTTATCGCTTTCGTGTTTGGCGTTCAGGCCAATGCTCGTATTTCAGTATGGAATAACAGTGTCAGTCTCTGGTCTGATGTAATCGGGAATTACCCAAAGTATGGACATGCTTATAATATGAGGGCGCTTGGATATATCGCGAAGGGTAAAACAGAGGCAGCAGCAAATGATTTTATTCGCCTAACGAATATTGATCCGGATTTCCCTGAGTCCTACCTCAACCTGGCCATATTGTACTATAAGATAAATGATATTAGCGCCGCTGAGGTTTGGGTGGACAAGGCCCTGGAGATATTTAAAAAAGACCACCGGTTTTATCATTTGTCTGCGAATATCAGAATGAAAACCAAAGACTATTATCGAGCTCTTTCAGATATTAACAGCGCTATTAAGAAAACCGAAGAGCCAAACCTGGAGTATCATTTTACAAGGGCGCAGATTTATGTGCAACTTGGTCAGCCGATGAAAGCCATGGATGATTTGGATATTGCAGCTAGCTTACCTAAGGCATCACAGTTGATGACAGCGCTGCAAACCCAGCATGAAAACCGCAAGAAACCGGATGTGATGGTTGAGCATGCGGTTGAATTGGCCAAGCGTGGTCAAATCGACGCAGCTATGAAGATTTTTAACGAGCAAATACAGATTGATCCAAGGAATAAGGCTGCTCTAATTAACCGAGGCTCTACCTATGGACGATTGGGAGAATATGAGCAGGCCTTGCAAGATTTTATCGCGGTTAGAGAGTTGGATGCAGATAATGCGCGGGTACACTACCTGCTTGGTGTAACCTACCGGGATCTCGACAGAAAAGAAGAGGCCTGCGCTAGCTTTAAAAAGGCGTCACAGCAAGGTTGGGAGCTTGATCAGGCTAGTATAGATTTCTGTAATAATTGAATGTCCAGTTCAAAAGACTAACCGAACCGCAGGAGTTTGAGACTCTTGAAAGATTAGCGGCAATAATCTGGCGGGAGCATTATGCCAGCATCATTGGCTTGCCTCAAGTAGAGTATATGCTGCAGAATTTTCAGCAAGCCGACCAGATGTTTGAGCAAAGCAAGCAACCTGGCTATCAGTATTACATCGGGATGCTTCAAAATAACCCCATGGGATACTTTAGCTTTAGTATACAGGCCACGGAGTTGTTTCTCAGTAAGTTTTATCTAACTAAAGCCTGCAGGGGCAAGGGCTATGGACGCGCTATGCTCTCATATATTGAAGCTCTGGCGATAAAATCAAGAATGGACCGAATTAGATTAACCGTAAATAAAAACAACCTGGGGGCAATAAGCGCATATGAAGCTTTGGACTTTGAGCGTGTGGGATCCATCGTGATAGATATCGGTGGTGGCTATATTATGGATGATTTCGAATATGTTAAAAAGTTGAGCTAAAGGTTTAGTAAGATATATGAAAATGATGAAAAACTTACTCTTATTGTTTGTAATTATCTGTATAACAGAATCTTGCCAACAAAAGTCAAACGCAAAAATAGATTCACTACAGGAATTTTCTAGCCTGGAAAGCTCGTTGAATGTCTTTTTAGATAGCTGGCACACCGATGCCGCAGAGGGGAGGATTGCATACTTTGATAAAATGGCACCCGAGGGTATTTACCTAGGCACGGATGCTACGGAACTTTGGACAACATCAGAATTCAAGGAATGGTCCGCGCCCTATTTTGAAGATGGGCAAGCCTGGGATTTTCAAGCCATATCCAGAAACATTTATACCAATAAAGATCAACAGGTAGTTTGGTTTGATGAGTTGCTGAATACCTGGATGGGTGTTTGTCGGGGAAGCGGAGTATTGACCCGAGAAAAGGGTGATTGGAAGATTGCACACTATCATTTAAGTCTTGCCATACCTAACGAAGCTATAAAACCCATTATTCAATTGATTGAGGCCAAGGACTCCTTAGATTCTCAACCCTAGTCAATCCTTACATTTAACTCACTCAAAGCTTCCTCTGATTCACTTCTGAACGCCTATGGCTTGATAAATGTGCTTTTGGCCTGCTTTTAGCCTTGTAGTAGTTAATTACTTTTGAACGAATACCTGAAACGCTATGATTACCAGACTATTTATTCGCATAGGTTTAATACTCACAATCTTCGCTGTAGCTGCCTGTTCCAGCGGACGAAAAGCCTTTGAACAGGGAGATTACGATCGTGCCGTTTACCAGGCCGTGAAGCGGTTGCGTTCCGATGGGGACAATCAAAAAGCGCGCGCCACCTTAGCCAAGGCCTACTCTCATGCTTTAAGCACACATGAGCGAAAAATCGGAAACCTGAAATCTTCACAAGATCCTTTTCGCTGGGAACAAATGCTAAGTCATTATTCAGCCGTAAACCGATTATCAGAAGAAATTCTCCGCTGTCCGGCTTGTTTGGAAATTGTACCCAACCCCAAACAATACTTGTCTGAGCTTACCGGGGTGCGTCAATCTGCCGCAGAAGAACGGTATAAACTTGCAACGGAAGCTTTAAAAAACAAGGCGAATAGAGATCAGGCGCTCATTGCACATCAGCACCTGGTAAAAGCAAATGAATTTGTTCCGGGATATAAAGACAGTCAGCAATTAATGGAAGAGGCCATTTACTACGCTACTCTACATGTGGTGGTTGAACCGGTGCCTGCTCCGGTTGGAGCCCTGGCGCTCAATCAGGAGTTTTTTAATAATAAGGTGATGGAATTCCTCAACGCCAACACAATCAATCCGTATGTCAGATTTTATACGCCGGAGGAAGCCCAGGCGCGGCAGCTGGAGTGGATCGATCATAAAATTAGCATGAGCTTTGATCAGTTTGCTCTCGGCAATGTGATTTCGCATACCGAAGTAATTGAGGTGCATCGCGATAGCGTTTTGCTCAACCCGGGAGATAGGAATGAAGTATACGGCAGGGTTGAGGCGCAGTTTAAGAGGTTTGAAAAAGGCATTGTGGGCAGCGGTCTACTTGATTTTAGAATTGTGGATCCTGAGTTAAACCGTGTGATCTCACAGGAGAAATTCCCAAGCGAATTTCGCTGGGTCACGGTGTGGGCTACTTACAATGGTGACAAACGCGCACTTACAGAGGAGCAGCTCAACCTGGTGGAAAAGCGGGAGCTTGAAATACCTCATCCTCAGTTTATGTTTGAGCAGTTTGCAGCCCCACTTTATGATCAGGTGGTGAGTAAAATTTCAAACTTTTACCGCCAGGGTTAAACCCAACTGAACTTGGTTGTATTTTGGCTTCAGATCAATAAAAAGTAATATGAATCCATTTGATAAAGATGAAGTCATCAAAGTGTCTGAGGAACGCCTCATCCATCGAGTTTCTCTTTCCAGAATTATGGCCTCTTTAGTTGGTGCCTTTAATCTTGATTACGGATTAATTTACACCCTGAAGCGGATGTTCAGAGAACCTGGCAACCTAACCAAAGACTATCTGTATTTAGGGAGGTACCATTATACACCGCCTTTTCGAATGTTGATAGTCACTACTACTTTGGCAGTGATAACAGTAAGCTATTCGCGCACCGGCGTAAACTTCTTTGATTCCAGTGGTAGTATAAGCCCTGAAGACTCACAAATGGGAAAGGAATTTCTCATGGAATATTATAACCTTTTTCTGTGGTTATACATTCCCATTCTTGCGCTTTTCTCATGGCTGTTTAACCGCCGGTCTCACTATAATTATGCGGAAAACCTGGTCTACCAAACCTATTTAATGATTATTAGCATTATTCTATATCCTATAATTCTGCTGGAGTATTTCATTCCTTCTGCCTATCCCATGATGTTCTATTTTGCGGTTTCTATCCTTTATTCCATTATCGGTTACAAACAGTTTTTTGAGAAAGCATGGTGGAGAAGCAGCCTTGAAGTATTGCTCATTTTTGTCTTGGGAATCCTGGTATATGGGGCTATCTCAGCCTTTGTTATTGGCATTTTAGTAGGCTACAATCAGGCGGCTTCTTAATACTCGGAACGGCCTTTGATGGGATGATAGGAATTTAGCGCGTACAATTCATGGCTCGAATCAACATTAACCTCAAGCAGAGGATCTTCTTTTCAATGATCCTGTTGATTATTATTTCCTTCTTATCGACCGGTGTTTTTTCTTTTTATCACTTTAAGAAAGAGAACAGCGAGTATCATGAGGAGCGCTTACAGCGCAAAAAGGGCACCATCACCGAGTCTATTGATTATTTTCTGAGCGGCCATGACCTTGGACCCCAAACCGATAGTTTGGTAAGCATGTTTAGTGATAAGATCTGTGAACTGGCGAATATTAACAATATTGATATTAATATTTACAGTCTCGGAGGTAAGTTTCTGATATCCAGTAATCCGGCGCTATTTGATGCCAATATTTTAGAAGAACAATTATCAGGTTCAATTTTGTTGGCCCTGGAAAACCAACCGGAGCAGGTGTTGGTGAAGTCTCAGTCGGATAGCCTCGTGTATATGTCTACCTACAACTATCTCAGCAACTATAAACATCAGCCCATAGCTATTGTAAACCTGCCGTACTTCGATAGCAGCGATATACACCGACAGGATCTGAATGATTTTCTTATGCGACTGCTCCTCATTTATATTCTGTTGTTTTTGGTGAGCATTGTTATCGCCTATTTTCTGTCCAATTACATTACCGGTTCTCTCCAGGCCATTGGGAACAAATTGAAGAATGTGAATATTTCTGAGCAGAACCCCAGTTTACATTGGCGTTTTGACGATGAAATTGGTACGCTGGTAGATGAGTATAATCGCATGCTCAATGAATTGGAGAAAAGCGCGGTGCAATTGGCTCGCCAGGAGAGAGATAGTGCCTGGCGTGAAATGGCCAAACAGGTGGCGCATGAAATCAAGAATCCACTCACTCCTATGCGCTTGAATGTTCAGTATCTCGAGAAAAGCCTGAAAACGGAGGATCCTGAAAAGCTGCAAGAATTTACTAAGAGCATGATCAGTCAGATAGATACTTTGGGGAGTATCGCCGAAGCCTTTTCTCGCTTTGCCAACATGCCGGAGCTGAAAATGGTAAAATTCCCAGCCAAGGAGATAATTGAACGAGTTACGGCCTTATACCCCGATGAGCAGATTCAATTTGAATGCGAGGAACCCAACGCTGAAATTTATGGAGATCGCGACCAGTTGGTTCGGGTGATGAACAACTTGTTAACCAACTCGTTTCAAGCAATTCCCAAAGACAGAGAGCCAGAAATTAAAGTGAAAGTTAGCCGGGTGTATGATAATGTATTGATAAGTGTTTCAGATAACGGGGTGGGGATTCCCGCTGATCAGGGAGATAAAATTTTTGAACCTAGATTTACCACCAAAACCAAGGGCATGGGCTTAGGTCTGGCTATGGTGAAAAATATTGTAGACGGATTTAATGGAAAAATTTGGTACGAATCTGTACTAGGAAAAGGCACGAGCTTTCATATATCTTTACCTTTAGCCTAGCAAAATACTAACCTATGAAACGCATCTTATTTTCATTTCTGTTACTATCATCTTTCACCCTGGCCTCTCAGGATGCACCTGGGATTATTGAAGTTACGGGTTATGCCAGTACAGAGGTAGAACCGGATTTTATGGATTTGCAAATAGTGATTGAACACGAGGGGGATAATGCCAAAGAGGTGCAGGGGTTTATTATGGATAAATCCGGTAAGATTTTGGCCTACCTCAACCAGCACCATGCAGTAACCAAAACAAGAACAGATCGGTTGCTCTTGTACCCCAGGCAAAATTATCAGACCGGTAAAACAACCTACTCTGCACGACAGGTAATCAGCTTTAGGATAGTAAAAATTACCGAGTACGATGAGCTTATGCCGGGCTTGCTGGAATTGGGAGTGAATGGCATATCAAATGCCACTTTTGGTAGTTCAGAAATAGAATCATTAAAGACTAAGCTCACTCAGCAGGCACTGCAGCTCGCGCGCGAAAAAGCGATTATGATGGCTGGCACACTAGGTCAGGAGATTGGTAGAGCGGTTTTTATATCCGACGAAATGCAAAGTTCCTCACCTCATCCACTAAGAGCTGCATCAGACATGAAACTTAGTTCCAGCTCACCGAGTGTCGAAGGAGGTACTCTTGAGATAGGTCAAAGGGTAAGAGTGCATTTTCAATTATTATAGAACATAAATTCAACCAAATATGTCCAACCAAAACATATTGCTAGAGCATCGGGAGCATGCCGGAATAATAAGCATTAACCGTCCCAGCCAGTTAAATGCCTTAAACCTTGCTACTATTAGGGATTTACATCAGGCATTAGTAGAGTTGAACAACGACCCCGATGTAAGGGCGGTAATTATCACTGGAAGTGGCGAGAAAGCCTTTGTGGCGGGTGCTGATATAAAGGAGTTTGTTGACTTTAGTGTTCATGAGGGTTCACGTATGGCGGCGGAAGGCCAGGAGCTGTTATTTGATCTATTGGAGGAGTTTCACAAGCCGGTTATTGCGGCAATAAATGGGTTTGCTTTGGGAGGCGGACTTGAGCTGGCCATGGCTTGCCATATCCGTGTGGCCTCACATAACGCCAAATTGGGGCTTCCCGAAACCAGTCTTGGTGTAATTCCAGGATATGGAGGAACCCAAAGACTTACCCGTTTAATTGGATACGGGAGGGCTATGGAATTAATAGTGACTGCCGATATGATTGATGCGGATCGTGCTTTTGATGTAGGCTTGGTCAATAAAACCACTTCTCAACTCGATCTCATCGACACTTGTTTGAAAATGGTGTCAAAAATTGCCCGCAACTCCCCACATGCGGTTTCCAGTGCCATTAGAAGTGTAAATGCAGCTTTTGCAGACAAGAGTGGTTTCAGAGAAGAGATTGAGGAGTTTGGCAAGTGCTTCGGCACCGCTGATTTTAAAGAAGGTACTGCGGCATTTTTAGAGAAGCGCAAAGCCAACTTTAATGGCTGACGTACACTATCTATCGGTCAGCAAATCTGCCCGATATTATCTCAGTGGTCCATTAGACTCAACTTACCGCGGTGTTTGTTTTGTGCTGCATGGCTATGGGCAATTAGCGGAGTTTTTCATCAGACCATTTACCGACAAGGCATTAAGAGATGTATTATTTATAGCTCCTGAAGGTCTTCACAGATTCTATCTTGACGGATCAAAAGGAAGGGTTGGGGCAAGCTGGATGACCAAGGAAGATCGCTTAAAGGACATTGACGATTATTGTGATTACCTGGACCAGCTAAGAGAATATATTGTGCCCCAGGTTAGTTTGATACATCCCACAGAGATTGGAGTTTTGGGATTTTCTCAGGGAGCAGCCACCGCTTGTCGTTGGTTGAGCCATAGTGAGCATTCTTTTTCCTATTTAGTAAATTATGCAGGTTTATATCCCCCCGATTTACCGGAAAGTCAGGCTTTAAATAAGATGCAGAAGACCCGGGTGGTTCATGCCCTGGGGGATCGAGATGAATACATTAGTGTAGAGAGAATGACCGAGAGCTTAAGGGAATTCAAGCAAAGTGGATTTCCGGGAGAACTTAAAGTTTTTAGTGGAACACATAAGATCTATCCGGCTGTGGTGGAGCAAATATTTAAAGATTTAAATCTAAACGTTTATCCTTTGTCCTGAAAATCATCAAGGTCACGCCGTTCTTTTTTAGTAGGCCGGCCGGTACCACGCTGCCGTCTAAATTTCCGCATCAGTGTGATGAACTCCTTTTTTTCCAATTCTTCAGATTCAGTGCGGTCTTCTATAAATTCTGCAACTAACTTAGCTCCCACTCTGGATTTAGGTAGGTCATTGACCTGAAATTGGTAAGTGATGCCTTCTTTGGAGAAGCTAATCATATCTCCGGGATGTACATCGCGAGATGCCTTGGCGGTCTCGCCGTTCACCCTTACGCGTTCTTTCTTCACTGCTTCTGCAGCTTGATTACGGGTCTTATATTTTCTTACGAACCACAAGAACTTGTCGAGTCTCATAAAGGCTTTTTGTAACTAATTTCAGATATCAAGCGCGATATTAATATACTTGATTATTTTAGCAATCGGTACCAATCGATTTCCTTGACCTGAACCGTATAAGCTTAGCCAAACAGACGAAGCTGCCTGCACGGGCGGAGTGATATGAAAGAACTGAGAAGTATTATAGTCGACGACGACGCTTTGTCACGGGAGGTACTCCGCAAGTGCATAAGTCAGCACAAATCCCTCAAACTTGTGGGGAGCTATCACAATGCTATTGAAGCTAAGATGGCGTTGGCAACCAAGGAGTTAGACCTTGTCTTCTTAGACGTAGAAATGCCGGAGATGACCGGCTTTGAGCTTTTGGATTCCTATAAGAATGTTCCGCAGGTCATAATGGTTACATCAAAGAAGCAATATGCCTTTGATGCGTTTAAATACGATGTCACCGATTTTTTGGCAAAGCCAATTGATCAGGAGAGATTTAATCAGGCGATAGATCGGGCAATGTTCTATGCTCAGAATCTGTCAAAATCCAATTCAGAGCAACATACCATCATGATAAAGTCAGATGGCGTGTTAATAAAACTGAATACGGATAATATTGACTATGTGGAAGCTATGGGCGACTATATCAAAGTAGTTGTGGGGGCAGATAGTCACGTAGTACACAGTACCATGAAGGCTTTTATGGCTCAATTGCCGGATGCATTCCTAAGAGTGCATAAGTCCTATATTGTGAATCTGGACAAAGTAGTTGAGATGGATGATACCCACTTAATTGGGGATTATTTCAACTTACCGGTTAGCCGATCTTACAAAAACGACGTGAGAAGTAAGTTTAGAAGTACGGATTAGACTACCGGAAAGCGCATTTCTAATTCTGTGTGTTCCTTCGTTATTTCCACGTTCAGTTTCCCCTTAATCATATTCATCAGATTTTTTAAGCGAAGCAAGGTGAATCCCGATAACCTGGAATTTCCTTTGGCCTGAGTGAACAAACTATACTGCAAGCGGGTGCTGTATTTATCACCTTCCACAGCAATGGTGGGGCCGATGGCCTTTAGCCTCATTTCACCATTAACCAGGGTTCCCATAATATGAATCTCTGAAGAGGTGTTTCCTTCAATCATTTGGCTGCAAAGCTCCAGAGACAATTTTAAACAAGATTTAAGATGCTTTTTATTTAGCACTAAGCTCTGAGTTGGGAGATCTTCCGCCAGGGGGTCCATCGTAGAAGTGTCTTCAACAATCACCGCGGTGATAAGCTCTTCAGGTATAAGGCTTTCAAGAGGCTCATTTAGAAGTTCATAATCGCTCAGTACCAGTGCGAGGTTTTCTATTAACTCGAAGAGCTCGTAGGAGGAGGATTTTAGGTATTCATAGATTTCGGCTCTTTCGTCGGGTTCAACATCATCTATCATGGGCCAAAGCATTTTCAGGCCAGTAACAGGAACCCGGATGTCATGGGTAAGCTGCCGAAACAATGAGTTTAGTTTATCCTTACTTAAGCTTTGTGATACTTTTTGCACGCCGGGCTCAGATTCTTGGTTTAGTTGCTCTGCCACTGCTCTACTTCTATGTCATCGCCAATGTAGGCCAAGATATTATTTCCTGCAGGATATCCCATAGTTTTTAATAAGCTTCGGTAGCGGTTTAGCTGTAGTTTATGCTCTGGTCTGGCCTTACCGGTTTTGTAATCAATAATATCCGTGCGGTCATTGGTGATAATCACCCGGTCTGGTCTTGACAGCTGGCCTCCGGGTTCCAATATTTCAGCTTCATTGAGTATTTCAGCTTCAGAACTGAATGAGGGAGATAGTTGCGGGTGACGAACAACCCGCTTTAATTTTGAAGTGATTTCCTCTGCTTGCCTGGGCTGGATGATCCCTGCTTCAAGCTGTTGTGCAAGCAGAGGTTCAACATCTTGTTCCGTATTTATTTGGGATAACAAACCATGAAGAAGCTTACCATACGCTATTTCGGAGCTAAATTCTCCTTTTGACCATTGTGTGGGTACATCAGCCACGACCCTAAGCTTGTCCCGCCAATTTCCTGCTTCGTAATTTATGCTTTCGGGTTCTTTGGAGTTTCTATCTCCGGGGTAATGTTGCTTATGACCACATATCAGATGTGTTGTTCTATCATTTGCATCCAAACAAGCCTTTAAATAACGATAAACGCGCTGATTGGGCTGACTAAAGCCATCTCCTCCGAGAATATAAAGCTCCTCTACGGCCCTCGTGAAGGCAACATACAACAGGTTTAGGTTGTCAAAATTCACGAGCTCCTTGTTATTATCGTATAGTTTTTGGTAGGATGGTAAGCTAAGGCCCGAATCATCCTTCTTAAGGTTTATCCAGGCTGTAGGAATACCAAATTCCAACTCGGGCTCAAGCTCATACCACTTCCGGGTAGACCCTGGTTCCCGTTCGGTTGGCCAATCCGCAAAAGCAAGTATGCATAATTTAAACTCCAGTCCCTTACTTTTATGAATACTCATAACCTGCACCGCGTTGGAATGCTCCGGGGTGCTGATGTTAAGCTTATAACCTCTATCATGCCACCACCTTATAAAACCGGGTAGATCTTCCCCATCTTTAATCTCAAATGCCCTTACCTGATCCAGAAAGGCATGCAAAAACGGATTAGCCTGGATGTCAATTTCTAGAGACCGACAAAGCTGATAAACCATGTCGCTTAAGGAAAGCATCATCAATTGCTGATAATTGAAGCCTGGAAGAAGAATAGCTAACCGCTTAAAAAGGGTCACTGGCGTGAGGTGACAAAACTCTGCCATGAAATCATGCCTGTCCGGATATTCCGCGGCTACTTTAGGCAGTCCCGCCAAAAATTCTAAAAAGTAATACCGCAAGGACTTTTGCACACCCTTGTTAATGGTCTCCATAGCGGATACCAGAGCAAGCACCTCTCTGCTGCTGCTCAGCGATAGCGCATCGGGACTAATAACGGAGATACCCTGCTGCATTAAATGCCGGGCAACAATATTACCCTTCGCGTTGCTGCGCACCAATATGCAGATGTCAGGCAAAGAAATTCCTCGCCCTACTGCGTCCTGGATGATTTCCACGCATTTAGCACACTGCTCTAGGGTGTACTGATCCTTATTATCATGGTCGTATTCAAGGAGCTGCATCTCTACGTAACCTCCACTTTCATGCTGTATCTCTTGTCCACTCTGTTGGTAGAGTTGTGCGAAATCTTCTCCATGAACCAGGGCCGCTGATTCTTTGAAAAATGCATTGTTGAACTTTACCACTTCGGCTTTGCTGCGGTAGTTTTTAGGTAGATGTTGGTTTATCCTGGGATATAGTTCAAGGATTTTATCGCCGGCTTTGACCTTGTTGCTGTGATCGCGATTATTTTTAAGGTCGAGAAATTGTTCTACCTCACCACCTCGCCAGCGATAGATACTCTGTTTCGCATCTCCCACCAGCAGCACTTCACCCCCGCCAGCCATGGCATTGTTAACCAGCGGCAGTAGGTTTTGCCATTGTAATCTTGAGGTATCCTGAAATTCATCAATAAAGAAATACCGATATCGTTCTCCTAATCGCTCAAATAGGTAATCCGCTGGTTCATTGCGGAGCTTTTCACTTATAAGTTTATTGAATTCACCAATGGGAAGACGATTGGTGTTGTCTTTTACCCGTTGAAGTTGCCGGTCAATTTCGGTAATAATAGCGGTGCCATAAATGTTTTTAAGAACGGCACTAATAAGTTGATATTGGCCATAATTATCCTCAATCAAAGAAGCCAGGCGCAACAACTTGTTATGAAGTTCTTGCTCTATTGGGGCAAAGACGGCCTCATATTCCCGAGCCTTGGATTTGGCATAGAAATCCGCCTCTCCATCAATTACTTTTTGAACACTTTTAGAAGGCACCCACTTGTCAGTCCTGCCTTCAACGAGATAAAGGATATAATTAAATACATATCCCCGGCTAAAGTGCTCGCGGGTTAAACCATGGTCTGTGATAAACTCAAGGACTTCAGTGGCTCTAGATTCTACTTCTTTCTCAATCTTCTTTTTACGTCTTTTTAAGGATTTGATTATTTCCTTGAATTGAGACGGTTTCACGGAGCGCAAGGCTCTAAGGTGATGAAAAGCCGATTCTTGAAATAGGTTTTTACCCGCCTCCATAAGGCTGTGCTCAGGTCTAGGGGACCGTCCTAGCTCCAGCTGTTCCTCAACAAACCCCAGTATAATCTCGGTGGTATCATTCTCTTCCGTGAGGCCAGATAACATTTCGTCTATAGCCTCCTGCAGCATTTCTTCTCCATCCATCTCCACCTCATAATTGCCGCCCAGGTTTAAGTCGCGGGCGAAGCTGCGGATTAGTCGGTTGGTAAAACCATCTATGGTTGATACAGAGAAGGCAGAATATTCATGTAGGATCGTGCTGAGGCAGGCTCTGGCACGACCCCGGAGTTCACTTTCTTCCAATGCTAAGTCTGCACACAAATCAGCCAACATAGCCGGGGACGTACTTGGCTTGGGGTCAGCGAGATCTCGCAATTGGCTAATGATGCGGCTTTTCATTTCATTGGCAGCCTTGTTGGTGAAGGTGATAGCCAGAATTTTCATGAATTGAGCCGGGTTGTTAGTTCCCAAACAAATTCTGAGGTAATCCCTTACCAATTGATAGGTTTTACCGGCTCCAGCCGAGGCACTATAAATCTTGAAGCTTGACATGAAAGGAGGAAATTACGAAGGAATTATAGAATACGAAGGGAAAGGAATTTTATCCTTCAACAAACCTATTCGCATCAGGCTTGTTACCTTTGAGAATTAGAATAGAAAATTAACTTAAATACCAAACACTATGGCTTTTCAACTTCCTGATCTTCCATATTCATTTGATGCATTGGAGCCGCATATCGATGCTCGCACCATGGAGATCCATCACGATAAACATCATGCGGGATATACTTCTAAACTGAATGCAGCTTTGGAAGGAACAGGGCATGAAAACGATTCGATTGAAAGCATTCTTGCCAATGTGTCTAATATGGGCGCGGGAGTACGGAACAATGGCGGCGGTTATTATAACCATGATCTTTTTTGGAAGGTAATGGCTCCCAATGCCGGTGGTGAAGCAACCGGTGCTGTTGCAGAGGCCATCAATTCATCCTTTGGATCATTTGATAAGTTTAAGGACGAGTTTAAGAACGCGGCCGCTACGCAATTTGGTTCTGGTTGGGCCTGGCTTATTGTGAATGGAGCAGGACAACTTCAGGTAACTTCTACCGCAAACCAGGATAACCCCATGATGGATGTGGCGGATGTAAAAGGAACCCCCATTCTGGGAGTAGATGTATGGGAGCATGCTTATTACCTTAAGTATCAGAACAAGCGACCAGAGTATCTGGAAGCTTTTTTCAACGTAATTAATTGGGAAGAGGTGAATCGCCGATACGAAGCCGCTAAATCATAGGCTTCAGCCTCCTTAAATAAGAGCTTAAATTTGATTAGCCCCTTCGATAACGCATATTGAGGGGGCTTTTTGGGTCATAAATCATATCGAAATCAGCTCTTTCCCGCCTTACCAAAATCCGACCTTTATGAATAAGTGGTCTTTTTGGAGAAAGGCCAAAATTCAGGCGACAACAATCAAGCAGTGGGACTTATCCAAGATAATAGGACTGATATTTTAACCTTCCAGATTCATGTAAATATACTTAAATACACACATTAAGCATAGGGGAAGTTGACCTTACAAGAGCACTTTTAGTCTTTAATGAAAGCCTGTGAAGTGAAATTGTGCTCACTATGTAAAATCAGAAAGTACATACCCGGTTTTAATGCATCAGTAGCAATGGATACTTCATTTTTTGAATAGAGACTGGACTGGGAGTGAATGAGTTTACCGGCGATATTGTATATCTCAAGCCTGTCAATTCCCTTTGCTTTTACATGGAGCAGAGAATTCACCGGATTGGGATAGATGATTACTTCTTCTGCGGGGCGTGTGGTTAAGGATAGGCTTGAGTCATTTTGCAAACGGCAGATCACCGCGTGAAAGTAGCTGTTGGTTTCGTCTTTAGTAAGGCCATAAGCTAATATCTTGTTATCCGATTGAATGCATAGATCTCTCACCACATTAGTTTCTATACCATTGAAATTGCTAAGGAAGTATCCATTGGTGCCAAAGCTGCCATCTACCTGTCCGTCAGCTTTCAGTCGGGTTATATAAAAGTCACTCTGCATAACCGGATAAGGATGAGAAGCACGACCACCGAGAAGCACCTTGCCGTCGGCCTGAACAGCAACCGTCTCCGTGATGTCATTGGCATTATAGAGCGTGTAAAGAATAGCCACCCCTGCCGTGCCAAAAGTAGAGTCAAGGGTGCCATCGGCATTAAATTTCACGGCTAAGGGATGGTTGGCATACCAGCCTCCGGTTCCCCCCGGGTATTCAACAATACCAGTAACCATGATCTGCCCATTGGGCAAAATAGCTAAATCATAAAAGTGACCTGCATATTGCTGAGAGCCAAGTTGTGGATAGCTAATTCCGGAATTATTGAAAGTACTATCCATAGAGCCATCGGGATTAAACCTCATTATAAGCGCATTTCGGTGCGTCTCAGAATCATAAGCAGACCCTACCACTATGATCTTATTATCATCTTGCAGCATCATCTCCCCACAGATGATATGTCTATACTGGGTGGGGTTGAAGTTTAGCAGGCCATTGTTGCCAAAGCTAAGATCAGGGGTTCCATCGGGGTTTACGCGATAAATAGATAATTTGGAGAAACTGCCTGCAGGGTAAGAACCGCTTACCACAAGTTTCTGATCAGATTGGACGCCGATATATCTTTTGTCTGAATAATTGGAAAACCCAGGAACGTTGAACAGGGTATCCTTTTGTCCATCAGGGTTGAACTTGAGAATCTTTAAGGCGCCATTTACCACGCAACTCACCACCACGGTATTCTTATCCGGCTGAGCCATGGCAAATACCATGCTATGACCACCTGATCCTTGCGGATAATACAGGCTACCCCCATTGCCAAATGTGGTATCCGCTTGTCCATTGGGCTGAAGTTTATAGATATAGAAACAGACATCAAACCAGCCTCCAAACTTGGTTGTATCGCTATTTACTCCCAGAATAATACTGCCATCATCCAAATATTCCATCACATCACCTCTGGTATTTCGGTTTTCCAGGGAAATTACCCGGGTGCCACTATCACCAAATAAGGGATCCAGGCTTCCATCTTGAGCACGCACAGCCAAAAGGAGGAGGAATAAAATACTGGAAAGGAGGTATTTCACAATCATGATCCTAGTAAAAATATGAAATCTGCACCGGGTAAATCAGGGATCTTTAAAGATAAGGTTTACGGAGTGCAACTAAAATGCAGCCTTGAGCGCAGCTATTTTGAGTTAGAGCAGTTCTTTCTTTTTATCTTCGATCAATTCTTCAATTTGGGTGAATATACTTTTCGTCCTCGGGCTTATTCCTATTCCGCCTAGCTGCTGCCTGGCAGCAAAATAAACAACTGAACCAAATTCGGTTTCGTAATCAAATGTTAGTTTGGATTTATAAGCTGGCCAACTGCCAATTTCTAGTTTGCTAATGTTATGGAGGTGAATACGTTCTGTTTTTCTCCAATTGGAGATTGCTAAATAGTTACCATCCAACTTAACTGTCTTTAGTGGTAGAAGGTTAAAAATCCAGTATAGCACCAGACCGACCAAAACAACTACAAAGAAAGCATCGACGGGATTCTCCCCGGTAAACCAAGACATAAGGACAAATACAATGATTACCGGAAACCCAAGCTTGATAGCTTCCATGATAGGGTCAGAAATCGGTATGGCTATTGGTTTATTCATTTAAATGTGTACTAACATCAAATAAAGAACCCCACCGGAGCGGGTGGGGTCTCTATTTAATATACTTTGAAATAGTAACAGGCAATGCCCAGGGATTAATCATTTTCCGCCCAAATCATATAATATTCCAATTCCAACAGAGTTTAGTGTGGCACTCTGGTTTCCTTCGCTAAAACCGTAGCCCAGGAAGAAGGCATTTAACTCTAGTGATCCAAAATCAAGACCGCCACTCGCCCGATAATAAATACTACCATCACTTTCGCTACCCACAGGGAGACCGTAACCCAGATCAACTCCAAAGGATAAAAATTCAATAAAGTTTACCCTGGCGGCAGCGGCAAGAGGAATAAATTGTGCGTTGTCAACTTCTACAGTTATCCCTGAAACCTCGGCATCATCACCGGCAAAAAATGAAAACCCCGAGGCTAAGCCAATATTCAGAAGTTCATCATCTCCACCAATGAAATAATAATAAGCATCTAGTCCAAAATTGGCACTGTAGGAGTCACTAAAGTCTCCAATAGGTAAGCCTCCATTCACCCCAATTTTAAGTTGAGCCTGTGCTGAAAGCGCCAATAGAATAATGGTAAAGGATAAAAGAATACGTTTCATAAGATGCTGAATTAGTAAAGTTTAAGATTGACCAATGTACAGAATAATGAGTAGGACGATATAGAATCTATAGCCATTGTAGAATTCACAAATGGGAAAATCTATTATTTAGACGGATTCAAGATGTTGAAAAACAGTAGTGTATGGATACAAGTCTCATAATATCACAAATAGCACCGGCCGTTGCCCGGTGGATATTTGGTAGTTTTGAGGAAACAAGTGTTCATATGAAGCATTTCTTAAGTCTGGCGTTTAGCTTCCTCATATCATCTCTGTGGTCTCAGAACCTTACGGATAGCCTTGAAGCACGCTTCCCCTTTGATGGCAATCTGGTTGACAGTACCGGAAACAATAATGATCTAAAGCTGGATATCGGTGCTGTGGCATATGCCCCGGTAAGTGGTAGTGATTATGCCTTGCAACTATCCGGCGCTGACCGCATGGTGTCTTCAACCGCTTTTGATAACACTTGGTTTACGGAAACCTCTATTTCACTGTGGTTTAAGAATAATGATGCTGGTGCTAACGGTCAGATTTTGGTACAAGGGGCTTTTCTCGGTTTTGGGCTGCGCCTGGAAGCATCCGGAAAGATTGTTGGCTTCTGCGGAGGGAGCTCTGTAAATGGGTATCAATCATTGAAATCAGATCTGGATGATAACATCTGGCATCATGTAGTGCTCACCTCAAACGGCAGCATTACCAAACTATACATCGATGGAAGCTTAGACGGGTCTATTCCCGAAAATTTATACACGGGTAACGGTGGGATAAATGAAGTAATATTCCTGGGTATGACGTCTTTTAGTACTTATCCTTTCACCGGTTTGATCAATGATTTGCGCATTTATTCCCGGGAACTGGATTCTGCGGAGGTAAGTCTGCTCTTCAACCCGAGCATTGGAATTTCAGAAATGGCCACCGGAAATCAAGCCGTTAGTATTTATCCTAATCCGGGAAAGGGCGAAGGCCTATCAATTTCTCTGGCGGAGAACCTTGAAATTTCGGATGCCTCGGTGTTTAATTTATCCGGGCATAAAGTAGGCGAGCTGATTTTCAGGGAAGGGGTTCGATACGCTATTAGACCAACTTTGCCACCCGGTAGTTATATCCTAAAGCTTGACACTCAGATGGGGATATTTAACCAAAAGATAGTGGTGCAGCAGCCCTAGCTTTTTACTATGTAAATATCTTCAAGGGATGCCGGTTCAGTTGAAAAACGGATTGATTTAACATAAAGGATCAACCCTGAAAGGGGGTCTAGTTTTTATACGGGATATTTTTAAGCAGGTATTTAATTGCCTCAACTCTGGCCTTGCCCTTTCGGTTAGCTTTTATGATCACCCAAGGATTATGCCCGTTATGAGTTTTATCAAACATCGCCTCCTTATATTCGGTGTATTCGCTCCATAATGACTGAGCTTTTTCATCCACCGGACTCATTTTCCAACGTTTCAGAGGGTCGCTTTTAATATCCGCGAAACGTCTTGCCTGTTCACGTTTAGAGATCGAGAAGTAGAATTTGATGAGAATAATGCCATCATTGGTGATCATATCTTCAAAGTGAAGTACATCCTGCATAAATCGATGATATTCATCAGCCGTACAAAAGCCATTAACGGGCTCTACCACCGCCCGGTTATACCAGCTTCGATCAAAAAACACCATTTCTCCAGCATTGGGTAAATTGTTGATATATCGCTGAAAATACCATTGTTGTTTTTCTTCTTCAGACGGCCTTGGTAAGGCAACAACCCGGTAATTCCTAGGGTTAAGATGATGCGTTATCCTTCTAATAGCGCCACCTTTGCCCGCGGCATCCCTTCCTTCAAAGAGTACACATACACGCTTTCCATTTTCAATGACCCATTGTTGGAGCTTAATAAGTTCTACTTGTAACTTCTCAATTTCCTTTTCGTTTTTAACGTTGCGTAAAACTTTGGTTGGGTCAAGCACGTCTTGCTGTAGCATCAGTTTAACGGCCAGATTGGAATTGAGCATTCTAAGCTCTTTATCGTTAAAATTATAGTTCATTATTCAATATCATAAATTGAGCGGTGAAAGCGCATAATTACGTTGGGATCGGGCAGTACACCGGTAGCTGCCTCATCCTTGCCATCGTATTCAAACTGGGATAAAACGTACCGAATACTTTCTAGACGGGCAATCTTTTTCACATTGGTTTTTATAATAATCCAGGGACTGAAAGTAGTATGGGTGCGACTAAACATTTGTTCTTTGTAGTAAGTATAACGATCCCAGAGTTCCTGTCCTTTTTTGTCCACCGGACTAAGCTTCCATTGCTTTAAAGGGTTTTCACTTCTAGCTTGAAAGCGTCGCTGTTGTTCTTCTTTGGTGATGGAAAACCAAAATTTAATGAGGTGCAGTCCATCTTCAATTAGCATGTTTTCAAACTCGGGCACTTGCTGCATGAATCGAGCATATTGCTGATCATTACAAAACCCCATTACTGGCTCCACTACTGCACGGTTATACCAGCTGCGATCAAAAAAGGCCATTTCTCCCTGGTTGGGCAGCTGCCGAATATAGCGGCGGAAATACCATTGCCCTCTTTCTATATCCGATGGCTTGGATAGCGCTACCACTCGCATAGACCGAGGGTTTAGATGTTGTGAGAAGCGTTTGATGGTACCACCCTTTCCGGCAGCATCTCTTCCTTCAAAAATAATCGCTACACGAAGCTTGTTTTTTACAATCCAGCTCTGAAGTTTAACCAGCTCAACTTGTAGTTTCCGGAGCTGATCTTCATAACTTAAATTAAAGAGAATCTTATCAATATTTCTTTCTCTTTCGGTGAGGATTGGTATAATTTCATCGCTTCCTACAATTCTCTGAAAATCTTCATTGGTAAGAAGCTGTTCCGGTTTAAGCTTCTTTTTTATGGCCTCGTCGGTAATTATAAATTGACCCATAAACAGATTTTGGTTAACAGGATAAAGATATTTAATGGCATAAGCTAAGAAATTGATTTATATCACATGAAAGCGGTGATTCTCTTTCATAAGCTATCTTCGCCCCCATGCAGCTGGCAAATGGAAAGAAGATATATTTTGCTTCCGACCTTCACTTAGGAGCACCTGATCGAGAGCGCAGTCTTGAACGGGAACGACTCTTTGTGCAGTGGCTAGGCGAAATTAGTAAGGATGCGGAAGAACTATTCATAGTTGGTGATCTCTTCGATTTCTGGTTTGAGTATAAGAAAGCCGTGCCTCGAGGCTTCGTGCGGGTATTGGGTAAACTGGCTGAGCTTACAGATTCTGGATTGCCCATACACCTTTTTACCGGGAACCACGACATGTGGATTTTTGATTACTTGCCCACTGAAACGGGTGTTCAACTACACCGCAAACCGCTGAAAAGAGAATGGAACGGGGTAAAGTTTTTTATTGGTCACGGGGATGGTTTAGGACCAGGAGATCATTCCTATAAATTCATCAAGAAAGTTTTTGAGAACAAGTTTCTTCAGTGGGCTTTTGCCCGGCTACACCCTAATTTTGGCATCGGTCTGGCCGATTATTTTAGTCGCAAGAGTCGCGCTAAAACAGGCTCTTCCGATGAGGAGTTCTATGGAGAAGAGAATGAATGGCTGGCCATTTTTTGCAAGGAGGTGCTTAAGAAGGAGCATTTTGACTATTTCATCTTTGGGCATCGCCACTTACCGCTGGAGCTAAAGATTGGCGACAATTCTACCTATGTCAACCTGGGAGATTGGATCAAGTATTTCACATTTGCGGAGTTTGATGGCACAACAACCTGCCTCCGGGAATACACCCAGGATGGTAGAATGGTATCTCCGCCGATTTTCAGCTAATTCAGGAGCCTAGTTTCGCTAGTGAGAATGTCCCGCTTCGACCTCTCCCAGAATATACCTTACGCCGTTTAAGACGATCTCTTTCCCGCGCAATTTTTCATGATCAATGATCGCGATGTGAGTATCTGAACTTATGCCTGTGGTGATGGGAACCTCAGTAAATTGATCATTTTCAACAACCGCCACATAGGCGATTCCGTCTTCGTGCCAGATGGCATTTTTAGGAAGGGAAGGCAGGGTATCACTAGCATAAATAATACTAGCCTCGGCATAGGTTCCGGGGTGAAGTACACCGACCTCATCATGAAAGTGCGCATGCACATTGAAGAATCCGGATTCCTCCGCTACTTCATTGATCAAATAAACTTCACCGGTCATAGTATCCCGGCGTGTACGGGCTATGAATTTCACGGTATTTCCTGGATGAATCATATCAATGTACCGCGGAGGAATTTGTAATTCCAGATGCAGGTGGCTATTGTTTACTATGTTAAAAAGCGGGGCATTATTGCCCGCATATTGTCCGATTCCGGCACGGGTATCGAGAATATTTCCTGGAATGGGTGCCAAGAGATAAACATCTTCCACCAGGTTACCGCTCTCTATTTGGTTGGGATTAATTCCCATACTCCTCAAGGTGCTTGCCAAGCTTCTGCTTTTGCTTTGTGCCGAGAAATAAGCTGCCGAAGCATTTTGCAACTCTTTTTCGGATACGGCCTGTTGCTCTACGAGCTTTTGCTTTCGAGTGTAATCCTTCTCGCTTCGCTCCAAAGCAATTTTGGTGCTGAGGTATTCCTCCTGCAGCTTTAGAATATCTGGGTGATGCAGCCTGGCGAGGCGCTCGGCCTTCTCCACCTTTTGGCCTTTTATCACATAAACCTCCTTTACGTAAGCGCCAACTATGGGATAAACCTGTGCGGTACTTTGAGGAGGCGCCTCAATTTTAGCCTGAATGTTTAAAAGTTGAATAATCGCATGATCTTTAATTGTGCCCGTCCTCAATTGGTTAGACTCAATAACCTCTCTGGCATTGGGTTTAGTTTGGTGGCGATGCTCTTCCTCCCGAAACTGACAGGATCCCAAAATAAGGCTGGTCAATAAAACCGGAATTATTGGATTCTTCATCATTCAGTGATTAAATAGTTTATTTCAGATTGGATTTGTCTTAGGCTAAGCAGAAGTTGTAGCTGGCTTATTTCAGCGGCACTTAGGGCATTTAGTGATTGGCTGAGAACCAACATACCAATCTCACCATGCTGATAGCTGCTGCGTACTATTTTTAGATCCTCCTGGATGTCTGAAGGGTCAATATTTAAATCTTTCAGTTGAGTGAGAAGGTTTTCCTTTTGACGCATTAACTGCTGCACCTTACTCTGCCTTTGCCATAATTTCTGACTGACTTCTACCCGAGATTGAGCCAGGTCGATACTGGCCATTTGCCGGTTTTGATAGGTGCTGACATTAAACAGTGGAATTTTCGCACCTAGTGTAAAACCATCGTATCCTGCAATGCCTTGCAATTGTTGATTGAAGTATCCCACAGAGAATGAGGGCGCAAACCTACTGTCACTCAGGGTCTTGTTTTTTTCAGCTACCGTCAGTTTGCTCTGGTAGTATCTGTGAATCAAGCCTTCAGCACTGCCCCGGGGTGGGGCTAGCATATCTAATGGATATATGGGCTCTGGGGTAGCATTATCCAGGCTGGTGCGAGTTAGAACCTCCAGTTGATAGACGTATCGCAGGGCCTCCCGGTAAGCCTGATTTTCCTGATTCATAGCCTCAGCATATCTTCCTCTGGCAAAGCCCACCTCTGTTTTGCTCAGTTCTCCCAGGTCTTTTTGGCGTTCTGCTACGAGCAGTGCTTGCTCATAAGTCTCCTTTAAACTCGTGTTTATTTCTCTTATGCGATACCAGGCTTGCCATCCCGCGTAAGCCTGCTCTATCTGCATCTGTAACCAGGCTTTGTTCAGCTCATATTCTATTTGGTAATTATTAACCCTGGCTTCTCGGAGTTTGCTTTGGGCGAGGCTTGAAATCGGATTGCCCAGCGGCTGATTGATTTGCCATTGATAATCCTGATCCGGACCATCTATTTGACCATAGGTATAACTCACATTGGTGGCGCCAATACCATTGTACGGATGGTTAAGCTTTTTAGCTTTTTCAATATCCAATTGAATTTTTTGCAGATCAGCGTTCTTATTCAGGGCAGAATCCAGCAGTTCCTGCAGGCTCGTTTCACGCTGTGCATGGCCAGAATGGGTAAGGATCCCCAGGATGATTAGTAAGATTGTTTTTTTCATTCTGAACCATCTTTAAATTTATAGGGTAGATAAAACTGCTGGTATAGAACGGGCAGTACAACCAGCGTAAGCAGAGTAGCACTGACCAGCCCGCCAATGACTACTGTGGCCAAGGGCCGTTGCACTTCTCCTCCGGCGGTGGTTGATAATGCCATCGGCAGGAAACCAAAGGTTGCTACCGTAGCGGTGATGAGTACCGGTCGCAATCGTTCCAGGCATGCCTGTATTATAGCGGTCTTATGATCTTTTTGTGCTGTCACCAGGCTGTTTAAATGTGCCACCAGCACTATACCGTTTAATACGGATACGCCAAAGAGGGTAATAAATCCAATACCAGCAGAAATACTAAAGGGTAAGCCACGCAGATATAGTGCGGCGATGCCTCCGATTATCGATAAGGGGATGGCGGCAAAGATTAGGAATGCCAATCGGGCAGAATTAAAGGTGAACAGCAGGAGTAGAAAGATGAGGATCAAGGCGATAGGAACGGCAATGAGCAAGCGTTTTTTGGCACTTTCGAGGTTCTCAAACTCTCCGCCATACTCAATATAGTATCCGGAAGGAAGCTGAAGACTTTCAGCAAGTTTATGCTGAATATCCAGCACAACCCCTTGCAAGCCCCGGTCTCGCACATTAACCCCAACATTGATTCGACGCTGAGTTTGTTCACGACTGATTAAGGCCGGACCCTCGGTCATATCAAGTTCTACCAGTTCTCTAAGAGATATCAGATGTCCGTCAGCACTTTTGGCGTAAATCTGGTTGAGGTCGGGGTAACTTCTGTGTTCAGGGTTTAACCGCACCACCAGATCATAACGTCGCTGACCTTCAAAAATCACCCCGGCATGTGTTCCGGAATAGGCGGTTTTAATGAGATCCTGAACATGGGTAGATGAAATACCATAACGTGCTAAAGAGGCCCGATCCATGGAGATGTGCATCTGCGGAAGACCTTTAGTTTGTTCAAGCTTTATATCGCCCACTCCGCTTATATCCTGAATAGCCTGTTCAGCATTTTCGCCAAGCTGAGCCAGCGTATTGAGGTCATCTCCAAAAATCTTAATGGCAATATCCGTTTTGGCACCGGTTATTAATTCATTAAATCGCAATTGGATAGGTTGAGTAAACTCAAAGCTTAAACCCTGGAAAACTGAAAGTTCTTCTTTCATGAGCGAGGCAAGAGCTTGCCTGTTGGAGGCACTTACCCATTCATCCTGAGGTTTCAGAATGATCATGATATCCGCTTCTTCTACCGCCATCGGATCGGTAGGGACTTCCGCAGCTCCTATCTTGGAAACCACATGCCTGACTTCGGGAAATTTATCTTTTAGTCGTTGCTCAACCAGGGTAGCATATCTAATGCTTTCCTCCAGGCCACTTCCCGGCGGTAAAGCCATTTGGGCCGCTAAATCTCCTTCTTCTAGTTGTGGAATAAACTCCTGGCCCATCCGAGAAAATAGTATAATACTGCCCGTAAGAAGGATGAGGGCAATTGCAATCATGGTTTTAGGGATTCGCAAGGAGTACTCAATAATGGGCTGATAAAATTCTTGAAGTTTGGCAATTAGTTTTTTACTAATCCCCAGCTCTTTACCCACTCCATTTCTGAAAACCATGGCCGAAACTGCCGGAACATATGTTAAAGACAGAATCAGAGCCCCGGTAACGGCAAAACCAAAAGTTTGGGCCATTGGTCGGAACATTTTACCCTCTATACCCTCCAGTGTTAGAATCGGTATAAAGACTACCAGAATTATCAATACCCCGAAAGCAGCGGAATGGTAAATCTTGCCAGCAGACTTCGCGATGAATTCATCAAAGCTTTTGCCCGTTGGTAAGAGCTGCGCAGCCGCCATCACAAACAGTATGTGCTCTATGATGATTACGGCACCATCTACCACAATGCCAAAATCTATTGCACCAAGCGACATAAGGTTAGCGCTGACGCCAAATAGATTCATCAGGATAAAAGCAAAGAGCATGGACAGGGGAATGATGGAAGCCACCACCAAACCCGCTCTAAGGTTTCCAAGTAAAAGAACCAGAATAATAATTACTATTAAACCACCTTCAATTAGGTTGATTGCCACGGTTTTAATAGTGCGGTTCACGAGGTTGGACCGATCTAGGTAGGGCTCTAGCTTCACTCCTTTTGGCAAGCTGGCCTGAATTAGCTTTACCTTTTTGTGCACCTCCTTAATAACCTCCGAAGAATTGGCACCTCGCAACATCAGCGTAATTCCTCCAACAAC
Source organism: Owenweeksia sp. (assembly GCA_965229445.1). Lineage (GTDB taxonomy): Bacteria > Bacteroidota > Bacteroidia > Flavobacteriales > Schleiferiaceae > Owenweeksia. Next base: position 21,248 of record OZ245876.1, on the reverse strand, counting down.
TTCCCCTTTGCCATCCATCGTCATGGCACCAAAGCGAGGGGCACTGCCTTCCCGCACTTCTCCCAGATCTCTAATGATAACCGGCCTCCCAACGCTGGTACCTACCAGTACGTTTTCAATATCTTCTTTTGATTTAAGCGTGCCTTCAGTGCGGATGTAGAATGAAGATTCTGATTCCTGGATCAATCCGCCCCCGGAGCTTAGGTTGGCAGATTTTAAGGCCTCCGTAATCTGGTTAAGTGTAAAGCCAAATTGACGAAGGCTGAGGGGGTCAACTGCAATCTCATACTGCTTCAGGAAGCCACCAAAAGAACTCACTTCCACTATTCCGCTGGTACCGGTGAATCGCCGCTTAACAATCCAATCCTGAATACTTCGCAGAGCCATGGGCGAGTATTGATCCTCATACCCGGGCTCCACCTGTAGGGTATATTGATAGATTTCACCCAGCCCTGTACTGATGGGCATTAACTCTGGTGTGCCAAGCTCAGATGGAATGTCATCTTCTGCAAGTTTTAGTTGTTCCTGAATTAGCTGTCGCGCTTCCAGGACGTCTAGGTCCGGGTGGAAAACCACGGTGATGATAGACAAACCAAAGCGAGATATAGATCGGACCTCTTCCACATCGGGGAGAAACCCGAGAGCTAACTCTAGAGGATAGGTGATAAATTTCTCAACTTCTTCCGGAGCGAGGGAAGGGGATGTAGTTACTACTTGTACCTGATTGTTGGTGATGTCTGGCACGGCATCAAGTGGCAGCTTTTGGAGTGAATACAGCCCCCAACCAATGATCAGGGCTGTAAATACCAGAACAAACCTTCGGTTATGCACCGAAAAGGAAATAATACTTTCAATCATAATTATACATTCAACAACTGGAAACCTCTATGATGAGGATCGGCAATACGACTAAACGATCAGGCTGAAATGTACGAGGGGGGTCCGCGTTGCGGTTGTTTGAAGACGAATGCTTCGAGGGTGATGGGAGCGGTGTCTCTTAACACCGGTGCTGATGAGGCGCGCGAAAATGCTGACCTTTTTATGTCTCCAATAAACCAGGGCTCGGCCGACTTGTCAATATCAGGATCTACCAAGATAGGTTGACCGGACTGTACCCAGTTTTCCAAATGATCTCCACCTAAGTCAGTGTGAAAAATATCACCTAGGATGTCTAGTAAGCCCTCATCAGAATGGGGGTTCTCGACGGTGCAAATCGCGGCATTTGTTGGCTCAGAATGATGATGGTGAGGTATGGCATTATGCAGCAGCACTATTAGTACCGCTAACTGCATAATCTGGTTTTTAAGGGACCTCATCATGCTAACAAAAATAAACAAACTTCTCAGAGCATGATTTAAGCACTGCCGAAGCGGATGCTGAGTCCTAAAGAGTGAAAGTTCATATTGTGATTGATACCGACGCCAAAAAAGTAATCGAGCTGAAGATTGGGGTTAAGAAGATAGGAGAAACCGGCATCAGCGCTGACTAACCAATCCTTCAAAGAAGGCACTCTGCCGTAGGTTTCTAAAAAAAGGCTCAACTTTTCATTAAGGCCTATGCTCCAGGCCAGGGTATAAACCGCCCATCCATTCAATTCTCCCAGGTATTCATATCCCACATTATAGTTGAGGGAGTGTCTATCGCCTAGACGGTGGCTTACTGCGAGCTTAGCCAAAACTCCTAAACCTTCAATACTTAATCCTTCCGTTCCGGTAGGAGTAATCAAATGGCCTATCAAGGCTACCGATGTGGGTCCCTCATTGTCTTGATTGAGCAGGCCAATTTTAACTCCAAGCTGAAGGTCTGCCATACCAAATTTCGAGGAGATGGTTTCCTTATTGTTTTGAATTTTTAAGAGGCTGGGCACTGTTAAAACTCTTAATTCCAAGCCGTTAGAAACGCCAAGGCGCCAGGAGGTTCCCCAGCTGTATAAATCCAAGGTTCGGTTTTGGCTCAGCGAACGATTGTCAAATGTAAAGCCACTTTCTATCTGTAGAATACCGGGAGAAATGGTGGTCGAAGCATCTGTCTGGCTGGGTCGGTCCGTAATTATTGATCCGCTTTGTTGTGCAATCGCAGATCCGGAGAGAACAAATAGAAGTAGTAACCCAAGGTCTTTCATGTGCGGGGTTTAGTCAGGCAAGAGTGTTGATATAAAGGTAGGTATAAGACCGTAACTTAGGGGTTTGAACTATCGCCGGTAAACCGATATCTAAATCCAACAAAGGCCCTTATTCCTTGGTTGGGGGCATAAACATAAGTAGGATCAAAGCTTAGGGCATAGGGGTTATCCGGGGTGGGGATAACATTGCCATCCGGGTCGAACTGAACCTGCTTATCGAAGGGGTCGAAAGGCCTCGCAATACTATTGGCGGCAGGTGTAAAATTGAGCAGGTTTTTAATGCCACCGTATATTTCCCAGCTTTTGCTGCGCGGAGCCCAGTTCATTTGAATATTCTGAATACTCCACCAGGGGGAGTATTCCTTGCGTGGATCCAAGGGCCCCAACAAGGGCAACCGCATAGGACCATAAAGGTTTCCGGTATAGTCAAAAGTGAGATCCTTTTTATACCAGCGGTAAGACAATGCCCAGGTGGCAGTCCATTGCTCTGTCAGTACCGGACGAAATGATTCCTCCTGGTTATTTTCCCCGGGTTCCGTTACCCGAACATCTATCCAGCTCGCTCCGGCTCTGGCTGATAAGCCATTGGGTAACATTACATCCATATTTAGGCTAAGGCCCTGACTAACAGCATGCCCATTTAAGTTGCGGTAGATTATTTTATTGGGATCTGTATCATAATCTGGTATTATCTGGTTGCTGAATCGCGTGTGCCAGGCGGATGCATCAAGGCTTAAATAGGTTCCCCCGGTGAGATACCATTTTCGTAAATAGTTGAGGTTTAGATTGTAGCTTCTTTCCGGATTAAGCGCCTCTTCAATTATCACCTCTCTGGCCCCGGTCAAGGCGGCATGTTCTTCGGTAAACAAGCTCACCACCCTAAAACCAGTTCCAGCGTTTAACCTAATAGAATGATAAGGCTTCCAACTCCATTTATAGGCAATACGAGGGGTGAGAATATTTCCGTGCTCGTTGTGGTGATCATATCGCAAACCCAGTAACAGGTTCTGCTTATCCGAAAGGAAAATGTTGTCTTGTAGAAAAACACCTGGCAGCCAATATTGGGAAGGCACTGATGTGGCTGGTGTATTATCGTTGTAGTAAGTGTAACGCAATGCTGTCCCAGCCAGCAGCTCATGCCTTCCCAGCGATTTATCCCAGGTTAACTGCGTAAATCCAACTTGCTGATCGCCAAAATAGGCCAGATTACCATAATACGAATCCTGATCATGGCTATTGAAAGAAAACCAGAGCATGAAATTCTCCTCAAAAGGTAATTGATATTTACCCATTAATTCAAAGCGATTAGTGAGAATACTTTCGCCATATATTTCATCTCCACCTTTAAACTCCGGTGTCCAGTTCATTTCTCCGCCCCAACGATCTTCATAGAAATATCGACCGGCAATTGTGAACACTCTGTTATGCTTACCTAAATCCCAGGTTTGAAAAATGGAAGCACGCTTCTGTAGGGTAACATCCGTAAAATTATCGCCGTTATTATCTATCGGATTGGTGTAATTGTAGAGGTTTACGCCGGTAAGCACTGAGGCATGCTTGCCTATTCTGCTGCGAAAACTAAGATCCGTATTGAGTTCCTGCCAACTGGTTACAAATGCATCAAAACTAAAAAGAGGCGCCTGGTCTGGGGTTTTGGTGATTACATTGATGAGCCCTCCTACTGCTTCAGAGCCATACAGACTGGAAGCGGGCCCTTTGACCACTTCTGTTCGCTGAATCATGGAGTTAGGGATGCCCATCAATCCGTAAACGGTACCTAAGCCGCTTACTAAGGGCATTCCATCTATAAGCACCATGGTATAGGGGCCCTCAAGTCCGTTGATGTGAATATCACCGGTGTTGCACACATTGCAGTTAATCTGTGGGCGCACCCCATTGATGTAGGAAATTGCTTCAAAGAGATTGGGAGTAGGGTTCTTTTTGAAAAACGTGGGACTGTAAACTTCAACTGCTACCGGACTTTCGCTGCGACTAACTTCTGTAAGGGTGCCGCTCACGGTAACCTCGTCCAAACTTGAGGTGCCTTCTTCCAGATAGAAGTTTAACACCACATTTTCCGTTCCTTCCACTTTTACCACCCGCGTTTGTTCTTTCAAGCCGATAAATGAAGTGGTTAAATGGTATTCCCCGGGTGTCAGTGAAAGACTATACCTGCCATCCTTGTCGGTCACGGTCCCAGCTCCCGTCTCTACCACCAGGATATTGGCCATAGGTACCGGGCCAGCAATACTTTTCACCTGCCCGGACACTTGAATCAATTGACATTGAAGCGTGCCGGGTATGAAGAATGCCAAAAAGGAGAAGAGTCTGAGACCTGTCATTTCGATATATCGAATACAAAGTTTAGACAAATCTAAAAATATTATTAATGTATCACGAAAAAAATTAGATTTGTAGGATAGAAACGGACATGTATAGCTTTACCGAAGAGAATTATTTGAAAGCAATTTTGTTTCTCACGCTCGAGAACGACAAAGGTGCCAGTACCAATGCCATTGCCTCACGTTTAGCAACCAAAGCGGCATCGGTCAGCGATATGCTGCGCAGGTTATCCGAGAAAGAACTTATTATTTATCGCAAGTATCAAGGAGTAAGACTTACCGAAGAAGGACGCGGGGTGGCTATGCGGATTTTGAGAAAGCACAGGTTATGGGAGGTATTCCTGGTGGAAAAACTCGGCTTTGGTTGGGAAGAGGTACACGAAGTGGCAGAGCAACTAGAACATATTCAATCCACCAAACTCACCGACCAGCTCGAGGCCTTTTTAGGCTATCCTGAATTTGATCCTCACGGTGATCCCATACCAGATAAGGAAGGTCAATTGCCTGAGCGCAGTGAATTGTTGCTGTCCGAGTGCAAAGCCGGAGCTACGTATTTGGTAAGGGGCGTAAAAGATAGCAGTCGTGAATTTTTACAGTATCTAGAAAAGCTAAGTATCGGCTTGGGTACCAAACTGCATTTGGAATCTATTGAAGCCTTTGATGGGTCCATGTTGGTTTCCATTGATCGGGACAATCAACAGATGCTCAGCCAGCAGGTATGTAATAACCTATACGTTAAAAGGATATGAAGTTGATCTGGGGTCTTCTTTGGATGTTATGCATTGTAGGCTGTGGTGCACCGCCTGAAAACTCTGGAAAGATCAGGGTGGTTTGTACCACGGGTATGGTTGCGGATGCTGCCTCAAGCTTACTGGCCGATCGGGCAGTGATTAAAACCTTAATGGGCCCGGGGGTTGACCCCCATCTATATAAGGCTACACAAGGAGATATTGAAGCCCTTACCAGCGCAGATCTTATTGTTTATAATGGCTTGCACCTCGAAGGTAAAATGGCAGAGATTTTTCAGAAGCTTAGTCGGACTAAGACGGTTATAGCCCTGGGTGAATTGTTGCCAGAAGACAGGCTTATTAACTCTACCAACTATGCCGATGCTTACGATCCTCATATCTGGTTTGATGTATATCTCTGGAGCATCGCGGTACAAAAATTAGCTGATGAACTCGAGAAGCAATTTCCTGAATCCGCAGCAATAATCAATCAAAATGCAGCTCATTATGCCGATACCCTATTCGCACTGGATCAATTCGTGCGGAAAGAGATTGGCCAAATCCCAAAGAGCCAAAGAGTGCTTATCACCGCGCACGATGCGTTTAAATATTTCGGTCAAGCTTACGGGATGGAAGTCAAAGGCTTGCAAGGGATCAGCACCAGCTCAGAATATGGATTACGCGATATCTCGGATCTGGTGAACTACGTGGTTGATCACAACATTAAGGCCATCTTTGTAGAGAGTTCCGTACCGAAGCGTTCAGTAGAAGCAGTGATTGAAGGCGCTTCAGAAAGAGGACATAAATTGATGTTGGGAGGTCAGTTATTTTCGGATGCTATGGGTAGAATGGGCACACCGGAAGGCACTTATCCCGGCATGGTGCGCTATAATGTCAACACCATTGTAAAAGCCTTGAAATGAAAACCAAATCCCACGCCATCGAGGTGCACAATCTCACCGTTAGTTATTATCGAAAGCCGGTTTTGTGGGATGTGGATTTTCAGCTCCCAAAGGGCAAGTTAATAGGCATTGTGGGTCCAAACGGATCAGGTAAGACCACCTTGTTAAAGGCTATTATGGGACTGCTTGATCCTGATAGCGGCTACGTCAAATTGTTTGGAAAGAAGCTTGAAGAGGTGAGAGAAAGGGTGTCGTATGTGCCACAGCGAGAGTCAGTAGACTGGGATTTTCCAGCCAGTGTTATGGATGTGGTGAAAATGGGAAGATATCGACGAGGAAATCTCTTTCGAAGGCTGTCCACTCATGATAAAAACATGGCTACCGAGGCTCTTGAAAAGGTGAATATGCTGGATCTGGCTCGGAGGCAGATTTCGCAGTTGAGTGGTGGCCAGCAACAGAGGGTTTTTATTGCCCGGGCCCTGGCTCAGGAAGCCGATTTGTATTTAATGGATGAGCCATTTGCCGGGGTAGATGCCTCGACGGAGGATGCCATTCTCACCTTGCTTTCTGAAATGAAGCGAGAAGGAAAAACCGTGTTAATTGTCCATCACGATTTGCAAACAGCCTATGATTTCTTTGATCATATTGTGCTTTTAAACACACGCCTGGTGGCTTCGGGTTCCAAGGATAAGGTGTTCACACCAGAATTATTGCAAGAAGCATATGGAGGCCAGCTCACGGTGCTCTCACGTATCGGGGAATTGCTGGCCAGGAAAGACTTCCCTGTGAGAGAAAGAGAATTCAAGGAAAAGGAGGGCTCTGGTGATGGATAATTTATGGCAGTTTTTGACATTTCAAGATCCCAATGCCGGCCTGGTCACTATGGGAACTATGTTCATTGGCTTAAGTGCAGCAGTAGTGGGATCCTTTGCCTTTTTGCGAAAGCGAGCCCTGGTTGGCGATGCCATTGCCCATGCTATTTTACCGGGTGTTGCTCTTGCCTTTATATTTACGCAATCAAAGAATCCTTTCATATTGATGTCTGGGGCTCTGGTCGCGGGGTGGATTGCCATGTCGCTGATTGAAGGCATCACCAAGAACTCCAAGATAAAGCCAGATACTTCCATCGGACTGATATTGAGTGTTTTTTTTGGCTTTGGAATCTTACTCCTTACATCTATTCAACACAGTGGGGCGGGCAATCAGGCCGGACTGGATCACTTTTTATTTGGGAAGGCAGCCTCTATGCGAGCCTCTGATTTAAAGGCTTACATGAGTGTAGCGGGAGTGTTGTTAGCAGTAGTGGTGCTTTTTTACAAGGAGTTTAAGATTATCAGTTTCAACCCGGATTTTGCCAGAGCCAGAGGCTTGCCGGTGGGTACTCTACAGTTCCTGCTTTCATCGGTTACGGTTTTGGCCATTGGCACTGGTATTCAGGCAGTAGGAGTGGTGTTGATGGCCGCACTTCTCATAACGCCGGCCGCTGCTGCCCGCGCTTGGACGGACCGCTTATCAATCATGCTGGTCATCGCCGGTTTTCTGGGAATATTATCTGGTTTTATCGGTTCTTATATATCTTTTACAGCGCCCAGAATGCCTACCGGACCGTGGATCGTTATGAGCCTCTCTGGGATGGCACTGATGTCCTTATTCTTCGCCCCACAACGAGGAGTGTTGGCGCGGATCAGGAGGCAGGAGCGCAATAAGAGGAAGATTGTATCTGAGAATTTACTTAAAGCACTTTATCACCTGGTGGAGGAAGAGAAAAAGTTGCAGGGATATAGTAAAACCGATATTATTAGAAAGCGTGAGTTTCTAAATCCCGAGTATTCCAGCGGCGTCCACATTCTCAAGCGAAAGCTATGGGCCACCGAAGAGAAGGGTATGTTGCGTTTAACGGAGTTGGGCAAAAAAGAAGCCCAGCGGGTGGTTAGACTGCACAGACTATGGGAAATGTACCTCACACAAAGGCTGCGCATGAAGGCGGATCATATTCATCCCAATGCAGAAACCATGGAACATATCATTACCCCCGAGCTGGAAGAGCAATTGTTGAAGGAGTTGGATTATCCTAAACTCGATCCGCACCAAAGTCCAATTCCATACGCAAAGAACTAATGGCAGCTCTGTTCATCATATTAACCGCCAGTGTTATTTCCATCAGTTGCGGCTTACTGGGAAGTTTTTTGGTGTTGCGCAAAATGGCGATGCTTGGCGATGCTATTTCCCATGCGGTATTACCGGGTATTGTGATTGCTTTTCTTGTGAGCGGTAGCCGAGATAACATCCCTATGCTAATCGGTGCGGCTATTCTTGGGGTATTAACTACCGTACTCATTGAGCTCTTGCACAAAAAGGCCAGATTACAAGAAGATGCCGCTATCGGAGTAACTTTTACCTGGTTATTCGCCATAGGCATTATCTTAATTTCTTCTTTAACCGGGCAGGTTGATCTGGATCAAGATTGCGTGCTGTATGGAGAAATAGCTTACGTACCGCTGGATCAACTGGTGATTGGCAATGGCCATATGATTGGTCCACGAGCCTTGTATATTGCCGGGGCGGTGTTGATATTGATATTGATATTGTTGCGATTTGGCTATAAGGGACTGGTTATTACCACCTTCAATGATGATTATGCCAAAGCAATGGGCATCAGAACCTCCGTTTGGCACTTTGTATTTATGGGAATGGTTTCTTTAACTACGGTGGTTTCTTTTGAATCTGTTGGAGCAATTCTGGTGGTGGCTTTGCTGATTGCGCCACCGGCAGCGGCCTACCTTTTGACAGACTCTTTGAAAAAGATGTTGCTGTATAGTGCTATGATCGGAGTGATCTGTAGTGTGGGCGGTTATTACCTGGCTCGTGCAATTGACGGCAGTATTGCCGGTGCTATGGCCACCTGTGCCGGATTAATATTTGCACTGGCTTTTGCCGTTTACAAACTAAAAGCTAAGCGCAGGATAAACCTTCTGGTTGAATCTGATTAGCCTTGAAAAAGTCTTAGAATATCATTGCCATTGGCCAGGAGTATCAAACCCATTAGGATTACAAAGCCAGCCACCTGAGCATACTCCAGAATTTTTTCACTGGGCTTGCGTCCGGATATCATTTCCCAAAGAACAAATACCACATGTCCTCCGTCTAGCGCAGGAATGGGAAGGATATTGAGAAAGGCTAACATGATACTCAGAAAGGCTGTAAATCCCCAGAACCGCTGCCAATCCCACTTGGTGCCATATTGTTGAGCGATCATCAAGAAGCCCCCTACTTCTTTGTAGGCCTCAGTTTCTGGATTAAGGATGAGTTTAAATTGACGAATATAATCCCCGAGTACAGTAAAGGATTTATTTATTCCGGCGGGGACAGCCTCAATAGCATTGTATTTGCGGGTCTCAAAGCTGAAGTAGGTACCGGGTGGTTTGGTATACACCCCTATTTTACCACTTTCAGGCACGGGAATATTCAGAGTCATGGGGTTGTTTCCACGCACGATACTAAGAGCTACGGTATCTCCGGCATACTTTGGTACAGCTTCAATGTATTCATCAAAAAAGCTCAAGGGTTTACCATTTAAACCCACCAGGCTATCTCCGAGCTCCAGGCCTGCCATTTTTGCTGCCGAACTATCCGTAAATGAACCCACAACATAGGGAATACGCAAGCCCACCAGACTGCTCCTGGATTTGATTAGATCCCGTTTGTCGGTTTCAGAAACCAGGACTTCCATCTCCTTGCCATCGCGCTCCAGTAAAATTCTTCCTTCATCTCCCAGGAGAATTTCCAGGGGTATTTGCGAGAATTTTTCTATTGGAGTGCCATCCACTTCAATGATTTTGTCGCCGTTTCGTAAGCCTATGGCCTGTGCCGTACTATCGGCGGTGATGCCGTATTTTACATTTTCATTGGGCAAGTATTCCTCACCGTAATGCATCATCATACCAGCATAAATAAGAATCGCCAGAATAACATTCACGGTCACTCCCCCTATCATGATTATCAACCTTTGCCAGGCTGGCTTGGATCTAAATTCCCATGGTTGAGGAGGCTTTTTCATTTGCTCCTTATCCATACTCTCGTCAATCATACCAGAAATTTTGACATAACCACCCAGAGGCAACCAACCAACACCATATTCGGTGCCACCAATCTTCTTCTTGAATAAGGAAAACCACGGATCAAAAAAGAGGTAGAATTTTTCTACACGGGTCTTAAATAGTTTTGCGGGTATGAAGTGGCCAAGTTCGTGTAGTACAATGAGTAGGGAAAGGCTCAGAATAAACTGAGCGGCCTGAATTAATATGTCCATTTTGTTGCTTCGTTCTCTCCGGGAGTTACATTGGATAACTCGTCTATCAAAATTAAGGCCGCAAATTTAGGGATTAGAGATCACTTGGTATCATAGTGTTTTTGCACGATAGCCTTAGCCAATAATCGGTTTGCCGTGTCGGGATCAGTTTCGCTTAATTCCAGAATGGTTGGGCGGAGTTTCAGCAAGCCAATTTCATTAACCTGGTCCACTCGATTTAGGGCTGCCGCACGCAGTTCCCGATCGGGATCTCGCATGGCAATGCCTACAATTGTGGCAAATAGATTAGGATTTTCTGTATTAAACAGGAGTTGCAAGGCTCTCCTTTTTTCAGTTTCATCCGTGGTATGGCTAAGCTGGTAGAGGTAATGAGATTCCGGCCTTCTTTCCATCACCATCCCCGGAAAATAATCGCCAAAACTGGCTTCAACATATTGTGGCGGGGTGTGGCTTTCAAATACCAATTCCCCCTTGGCTTCAGATATCCAGTGGTATGAGTAGGTGCTATCGCCTTGGTTGACGGTCAATACCTCCAGAGGTATGGAATAGCCTGGTGCCAGAGAGGTATCTTGTATGAAGCTGATAAATTGAGCCTTCTCCTTATATTTAAAGGTATAGTCGAGCTGTATAACCGGTGGTTCGCGACTTTTCTCCATCTTCTGCCAAAACAGTCTGTCAATCTTTGCAGAATCTAATTCACTGGTCCAAAGGTTCTGCTGATACCAGGTTCGCTTGGCGATATGCAAGGTCAATTGTTGATCATTGGAATTTTGATTTTCGTAAGTGTGCCAGTGTTTATCCAGGAGATCTTGTGACCAGTGCTCACCACATATTTGCAGATAATAATTCAAGTGTTCTTTGGAGGCTATGGTGGTATCGAAGCGATAGTGATAAAGAAAGCCCGCTTGTTCCAATTGGAAGGAATAGGGTGGGCTATGAACGTCCTCCGCAGAAAGATAAAAACCCGATAAGCCTGCTCTTGAAATGCGGTCGATGGTCAGCAATTCTTCATCTTCTATTTCCAAATCCATATTCAGATATTCCAAGACCGGTTCCATATTTTTTCTCAGTTTAGCCGCATGATGAGCTATTTGAAGTTCTTCCTGCTCATTCAAATACTGATTAATGGATGCCCCCTGAAGGCTTTCAAAATCACCAGCCATCAAGTAAAAGTCTTCCGGGGTGACCTCATCATTACTGTGCCAGTAGTGACTGAAGCTCCCATCTTGATTGTCTGTTTGAAATTCTAGCTGTCCGGGGAGTTTGCTCTTATAGTTTCCAGGAACGCTGATATCCACCAGTAAGTCACTAGGATCTGCCGGTAGGGCAGGATAAAAACTTCCAACTACCGCGCTTGAAGAAGACCTGCCATTTCGGAGTTTATCGGGATTGAGCACCAGGAGGTTTTCCGACTCCAGGGAAAGCCTTTTTTGCTTGTCGATATCCGGGAGAATGTAATAGTCAAAAAACAGGGTTATTTCCTCACCAGCCTTAAGTGACAGGCCGTGAACCGTAAGAATCTTGCCTTTGTGTATAAAGCGAAAACTGTCCTTCAATCGCCCTTCCGACAAACGAACCTGAGTGACCAGCAAATTAGAAGCCTGAAGACTGATGTTGTCCGTCTTTTGGCTAACTTTAATATCCAGCCTGGCCGTGGCTTTTATGGCATCAGCATAGCGAGTATCCTCAGTGAGCCATAACGACAGCTCTGTGCGTAGAACATCCGTAGCTTGTGCGGGAATAGTGAAATACCCCCAAAGGAGAAAAACAAAAAAGAAGCATCTTTGCATGGCTGGCTAACCCGAATCGGTGCCTCAAATTTAGAAAAATTACCTAGCTGATGAATTATAAGATATTAACAGGCGATAAAGTGTATCAGATTGAAACACAGGATAATGACTCTACGTCGGGTAAGATCAATGGCCAGGAGTACACCCTGGATCTTCTTAAAAACGAAAGTCAGCTACATATCATTAAAAATACTCGTAGTTATACCGTTAGCTTGGTAAAGTGCGATCACGACAAGGGAATTTACAGGATAATGGTAAATAACCGGGAGTATACGCTGGAGGCTAAAGATCGTTTTGATTTGCTATTGGAGGAGCTCGGCATGCAAGATCTCGGAGTTTCGGCCATTAATGACCTAAAAGCACCCATGCCGGGCTTGGTTTTGGATATCCCGGTGAACCAAGGCCAGGAGGTTAATAAAGGGGAAGCTTTAGTAGTTCTTGAAGCCATGAAAATGGAGAATGTGCTGAAAGCGGAAAGCGATGCGGTAGTGAAAAATGTAAATGTGGCTAAAGGAGAAGCGGTTGAGAAAAACCACATCCTAATAGAGTTTGAAGCTTAGGGGTGAGCCAGGGCGAAGCTGCCTTCAGCATTGGAAAGGGTGATACTGGCTCCATCTGCACTTTTTAAAATAGCATCGGCTTCAAAGCGGATCATCATGGTGGGATCGCCATCTTCATTTAGCTTATACGGAGAGTAGCCTACCATTTTAAATTCTCCCTGAGCATCGGGGTAATAGGAGCTATACTTCTTTCCATTCTCATCGTAATAGAGGAGTTCCACCGTAGCCAGCTGCTGTGGATCATAAATAACTTCTTTGTTGCTCTGATAAGTAAAATCAGTCATGCAATTCACGGCGAAATTTGCGCTTATGATGCGTTCCATTTTTTTAATGCAACCGTCCGTAAAATATACTTCACAAGAAATTTGATGCGGTTCACCAGTGTTGCCCAGGTAAAGCGAATTGTTTATCGATGAAAGAGTTACGAGCGTATCATTGTGATACCATTTGACCATATCTACATTGCCCTGAATGTTTTTCAAACTCAGCTGTGCGGTGAAATTCGCAAGGATATCAACATCAAAACCGGCATCGCAGTTTTCTTCGAGACTAATTTCATGATATACTTCAGACTGACAAGAAAAGGCACCGCTAGTAACCAGCCGTACCGGATATTGGGGGTACAGGCTGGCGTCCACTTTCTTTTCAAGAGCATAGGCGTTGGAGTAAGTGCCATCGGGGAAAATCCACAGGTAGCTGGAATACTGCCCCTGGGTTGAATCGCAGGATAGTGAGACAATGTACTTTCCGGTTTCCTTCCTGAAACCTGTAGCATCTCGCAGTGCCATGTTTCCTGTATTCAGGTTTTGATCCGGATCAAAAGCGGTAGCGGTAGCCGTGCGTTGTTGCCCGCGAATTCTTACTTCAAAGCCAGATTTCTTAAGCGTACCATCTGGAAGCAGGCTTCCTCTCATATCTACTACGCTATCCTTAAAGTGATATTCGGAAGACATCACGTAGTTGTTCTTACCCGCCTGATAATCAAATGGGATACCGCCAATACTTCCATTCACAAAGAACACTACATTCCCGGTATAGCTGGTGTATGTACCGGGAGTTTCCTTCTTACACTGAGTCAGGAACATCACGGAAATTAGGAGTGCTATGGAAAGAAGTTTTCTTTTCATAAAATTCGGTAACGTAGAGAGAGTCGGGTATTCAGGTTTTGATGATTGGCCACATATACGCTCTCCGTATCTTTGGTAATGTCTGTTAGGCCTCGCCTAAATTCCACCCCTATTTCCCATTGGGGGTCAAGCCTATAGAAATAGCTGAACGCCAGGCCAAAGTCGTAAGTTTCATAGGGGTACAATCTTCCCTGCTCATTGTCTTGCTCTACCGCCACTTCACCATTTTGATTGTAATGCCTCGTCTCAATTTCTTCGGAAACACTCAATAACAGGGATGCGTAAGCACCGGCTCCAAACTGATGTCTTGAGAGAACACACCAGTTCAAGGTCAAAGGCATTTCCAGATAAGAAAGTTGCTGACCCGTTATTTCCGTCTCTATTCTTTCGCTTGAGAAATGATAGAAAGTACTGTCAAACTGTTGGTGAATGCCAACTTTGTTAATTCGGCTATAGTTCAGGCCTGCACTGAGATCAAGGTTTTTGGCCAGACCCAAATGATATTCAATTCCCAGGTGAAAACCCACGCCCATACGGCTATCGTGATAGGCCTCATTTAACAGGGTGCCCCCCTTTATAAAAACGCCCTGTCGGGCATACTTTCTGGGAACCAGATTGGGAATGTGATCTAATTCTAATGTACCTGATGGGATAGATGGAGTATAAGAAATGTCTTTAGACTGTAAATTGAGGAGGGCAGTTGCCTTATCGGAATCCATTAAGCTAATTAGGTTTTGCTCATTAATCCCCATGGCAATAACCGCTGATTTCACGTCTGATGGGTTGTTGGCATATGAATTTGCCAGCTTGTTCGTTGCATTTTCAGACCGCTTGTCCCTGGCGGGCACCGCTATTTCTGGGTTGGTCGGTGTAGGTGCATTTGCTATTGAGCCTTCAGACTGCTCGATATCCGTTTGTATCTGAGCATTTAATTCGGAGTGATCCCTGGCATTTAGCCCTTTTGGTTTAATGGGATCCTGATCTGAGGCCAATTGAGGACTTAAGGCATTTTGCTCAGTAGTTGCTGGAGGCATCTGACTGGTTTGCCAAAAGTTTATGGCACCAAGCAGGAAGGCAAAAGCCAGTATGGCGGCAGCAGATCGCCAGAAATACCAGCCACCCCTACTGGCATTTTGATCCAGTATGTTCTCCATAGCATGCCATGCAGCCGGGTTGTACTGGTAGTTGCCAGAGGCCAGTTTAGATTTAAATAATTTTTCAAGCTCTTGTTCCGTCATAGAAAAACCGCCACATTATTCCTCAGTTTTCTCAGCATAGTTTTGAGCTTCTTCCTTGCGCTGCTCAAATGCCATTTACTGGTTCCTTCGCTAATTTCCAGCTGCACCCCAATCTCCTTGTGGTTGTAGCCATCAATTACGTAGAGGTTAAATACCTTTTGGCTCATCGGAGGCAACTGCCTTATCATTAATAGAAGTTCTTCCTCGTCAAAGCGCTTCTCTGCTTCATTATAGTCCATAACATGCAAGGGTGCAACGTCCATGGGCTCTTCATGAAAATCTAATTTGCTACGGCGATTCTTGCGGTATTCGTCTATTTGCGTGTTTATGGCAATCCTTCTGATCCACGCATCAAATGGCGCTTTTTGATCATAACGATCCAGATTTGTGAGGATCTTGTGAAAGACTTTGTTAAGCATGAATTCCGCATCCTCTTTGTTGCGTTCATAGCGGATACATACTGACATCAGAATACCGTAGCACTGTTTGTAAAGCTCAAACTGCGCCCTTCTTTCTTCCTGCAAGCAGGCTTTTAAAAGTTCCTTGTCTATAGGCATGCTTCTAATACGGAGAAAACTAATTTACCGAAAATCAGCTTTCCCGGATGGTCTGAACAATTTAACCAAGGATGTTCAGATTTAGGAAAATCGCGCACAGGCTAGCTTACATGGGGAAAACGCACAAGCTTTACCCAAGGTTGGGTAAGATTTGAATTATTTAACGATTTTCGTGGAAGTACGCCAGAATATGCAATCTATGAGCCTGCTAGAGTGATCTCAAACTGGGTTAACCCAATGAATTCCATCACTCTTTCGTGCATTTCACTGCGACTGATACCTGCAATTCTCTCGGTTCCGAATTTTTCCACACAGAAGGAGGCCAGGGCAGAACCGTAAATGACAGCTCTTTTCATGTTTTCGAAGTCGGTTTCTTCCGTATGGGCAATGTACCCCATAAAGCCTCCGGCAAAGGTGTCTCCGGCGCCGGTGGGGTCAAATACTTCTTCCAGTGGTAAGGCGGGGGCAAAAAACACCTCGTTGCGGTCAAATAACAAAGCGCCGTGCTCTCCTTTCTTAATCACCAGGTACCTGGGGCCCATGTCAAGAATTTTTGAAGCAGCTTTAACCAAGGAGTATTCGCCGCTTAGTTGACGAGCTTCTTCATCGTTAATGGCTAACACATCAATTTCTTTGAGCACTTCTTTTAATTCAGGAAGGCTGCTCTCCATCCAAAAATTCATAGTGTCCAGGAGCACCAGTTTTGGACGCTTATTCATCTGTTGTAAAACACTAAGTTGTACTGCTGGTGTAAGGTTTCCCAGCATCAAATATTCAGCTTCCTTCATGCTTTCGGGAACCTTAGGATTAAAATCCGCCAGTACATTGAGCTGTGTATCTAAAGTATCACGGGAGTTCATATCATTGTGGTATTTGCCTTTCCAGAAAAAGGTTTTCCCGCCTTCTACAATTTCAATTCCTTCCGTTTGGATACCGGATTGAACAAATTGCTCTAACTGATCTTTGGGGAAGTCATCGCCAACCACAGAAACGATACCCACAGAATCAATAAAGTTCGTGGCAGCATAGGAAGCATAGGTGGCGGAACCACCAAGGATTTTACCAGATTCACCGAAGGGTGTAATCAACTCATCATATGCAACCGTACCAACGATTAGTAAACTCATTTTCCCGTGTTTAAATTTTGCGGCAAATATTGTGTAATTTGCTTAAAGGTGCTAATATTGCAGCCCCTTTTTGAGGGGTTTAAGGGTATCGTGATATCTTTAAGCAGAATAATCCTCCTTACCTGCCTGCCGGCAGGCAGGGCTCAGAACTGAGCTTTACCGAAACCCGGCAAGTAGATAGTAGGACATAAAAATGAGTAAGCTTAGTTAAATATAATAATCCTCCTTACCTGCCTGCCGGCAGGCAGGGCTCAGAACTGAGCTTTACCGAAACCCGGCAAGTAGATAGTAGGACATAAAAATGAGTAAGCTTAGTTAAATATAACAATCCCCCTTAGCTCAGTTGGTTAGAGCGGTTGACTGTTAATCAATAGGTCCTTGGTTCGAGCCCAAGAGGGGGAGCCTTAAAAGCCTGGTGAAAACCGGGCTTTTTTCATTTAGTATGTTAGGGCGAGTTTACCTGCCACAGGTAGGAAGTTTATCCCGAACTTGCCGAGGGGAGCCCAACCTGCCTTCGGCAGGCAGGGAGGAGGAGCCTTAAAAGCCTGGTGAAAACCGGGCTTTTTTCATTTAGTATGTTAGGGCGAGTTTACCTGCCACAGGTAGGAAGTTTATCCCGAGCTTGCCGACCGCCAGGCAGGGAGGGGGAGCCTGAAAATGAAGGAGTTAGTTGAGATGCAAGCTGGCTCTTTTTTTTGTTTGCACAAAAATCACATCACCAAAGTAGCGGCTCCCTCTGTACCTTGATGATTCCCAGGGTTTTGCAATAACCTGAAATAGCGGTACATCGAGAATGGAATATCCAGTTGGTCACACCTGTCCAAAATAAATTTTGAGACCTAAAAAAGGAGCGGTGCCCGAAGGCTGTATTTGGTGGTGTCTAAATCATCAAAATCCCGCTCCATGAGCCAAATTACATTACTCGGTCAAGTTATCCAGCTTCTGCCCCGCGATTCTTTCAAAAAACTGGTTTGCCATCATCAAACAGACAAGCACAACAAAGGTATCAGTAGCTGGGATCACTTGGTTTCCATGGCTTTTTGTCAACTTGCAGGAGCCGATTCAGTGCTAGATATTTCCACGGGTCTGCGTTCCATTACCGGTAACCGGGTTCACCTGGGGATGGAAGCTGTCCCCAGTAAGAGCAGCGTATCGTATATCAATAAACATCGCAACTGGGAGCTTTTTCGCGATTACTACTTTGAGGTATTAGAACACCTGCAGGTAAAAGGAATGCCCGGACGAAGTGCTCTGCTCAATATTAAAAGAAAAGTGTTCCTGATGGATGCCTCGGTGATCCCGCTATGCCTTAGCCTGTTTGACTGGGCCACTTACCGCAAGCGCAAAGAGGGGCTCAAGCTGCACACTATCCTGGATTATGATGGGTTGCTACCGGTGTTTTGCCATGTTACCGATGCCAAAACCCACGAAGTGACCGTGGCCCGCCAGCATACCTATCCCAAGGGAAGTGTATTGGTATTTGACCGGGGCTACTATGATTTTAAGTGGTTTAAGGAGTTGGACAGCTATGGGGTATTTTTCATTACGCGCACCAAATCCAACCTCGATTACCGCATATCGGAAGAAAGAGAGATCCGCCCCAAAGACAAAGATGTTGTGCTAGGAGATTATGTGGTTGATATACACAACCCAAAAGCCCGCAAAGCAGGACTTGGACAGCTGCGGTTGGTCTGGTATTACGATACGGAGCAGCAGCAGGAGTTTGAGTTTTTGACTAATAACTTCATTTGGACAGCTGCCGATATTGCCTTGGCCTACAAGGAGCGCTGGCAGATCGAGGTGTTTTTCAAGTTCATTAAACAGAATCTGAAGATTAAATCCTTTATAGGCACTAGCCCCAATGCGGTGATGATCCAGATATGGAGCGCTCTGATATGCTTTATTCTACTGCGGTACCTGAAGGCCAAGGCCGCTTACAAGTGGCATCTGTCCAACCTGGTCACCTTTATCCGGCTGGCAGCTTTTGTGAAAATCGATCTGTTTGAGTGGCTGAACGAGCCCTTTGAAAAGGCAAAGCCACCTCCTAATGACTGGCAAACGCAATTAGCTTTCTAAATCAAGGGGGTAGTTTCTCAAAAACGTAGATTTGAGTCAGCTAAATAGCTGGCTCACAGGAATGACTATGTCCTGGCGAAAACGTTTTGGACAGCTGTGCCAGTTGGTTAATAATGTATTTCAATATATGTTGTATCAAGCCCCTGACAGTATACCTCTTTTACCTTATGGATGTCCTCAGGATAAAGGAAATAGTTAAACTCGGTCTGTGTATTGCCCTTAACGAGACCGACAATTGTTGAATCGTCTGTTGATACAATGTATCCGTTGGACTCGCCAAAAAGCCTGTTGACATTGATGCTAGAATATGCATTACACCTCTGTAATTAATGTACTGTATAGATCAATTACAAATCTACAAATCGCTATATTGTACAACTTAAGGATATTATTTCTTTGTCGGCATTGATTCATAATTATGAATTTCACTAATTTTTTTGGTCGTGCTTTGTTATTAATATCTGTTTCCTGCTATGTATCAGCATGCAATAAGAACTCAAAGGAAACTATAGTTAGTGGTAAAGTTCTTGAGATCAATAGTGGTAAGGCTGTTTCAAATGCTGACGTAGTAATATTTCAAAAAGAAAGGACAGTCCACAATACCATTTACACTCCAATAGATAGTACCAAATCAAATGTAAATGGCAATTACTCCTATCAATCAATACTAGCCAATAAAAACTATGTGATTAAAGCTTTTTCTCAAAGCACGTTTAATTCTCTTGAAGGGATTGGGCGGATCGAAGATATAAACATACAACCCTGCCAAGTTCAAACGAAAAATATTGAAGTGTGGGGGCATGCCTGGCTTCAAGTGAGATTTTTGGACACTTCAGGGGCCGATCTATTGAATATTAATCCTTTTGGAACAAGCTCCGGTTACAGTATCATGAAGGATGATTACTCAACTACCGACATGGTTCTAGGAAATGACACAACTACTTTATACTGCTATAAGTATTACGGAAGTGCGCAGGAAAAATTCAATGTATCCATTTACTGTAACGCACATGATACAGCGAATTTGTTAGTTGAGTATTAACCATAATCTCCAAACATGAAATACCTATTAAAGATTACAGTGATTTTTTTATCATTTGTTTCAATTTGTTATTCCCAATTGTAACCCTCCCTTTTCTCAGACTGGGTTTAAATGTACTTTCTTTTGTTTAAAGGGCACTGGTCTTTCATCAAAGCAAGCTTGCTTTGATGAAAGCTTGGCTTCAGCTTGAACCGGGGTTATACCTCCTAAAGCTTCATGTGGTCTAGAGAAGTTATAATCATAAATCCATTGTTCAGCTAAGGCTCTTACTTGATCGATCCCTGAGAATAAGTGGGCATCTAGGACATCTTGTCTAAAGGTTCGGTTAAATCGCTCGATATAGCCGTTTTGCATGGGTTTGCCTGGTTGTATATATTGTAGCTTGACTTGTTGTAATCTACACCATTCACTAAACTCCAATGAGGTAAACTCAGGGCCATTGTCCACTCTTATTTTCTGAGGCTTTCCGTACTCTTCAAAGGATCTTCTTAATACCTGAATCACCTCTATCGCAGGGAAGGTAAACTCTGCTTGGGTAACTATTGTCTTACGGTTAAAGTCATCGATCACATTTAGAACCCTAATTCTTCTGCCATTTTCCAAGGCATCACTCATGAAGTCCATTGACCAAGTTTGGTTGGGTTGTTCCATCTGTACCAAAGGATGCTTAACCCTTGCAGGGATACGCTTCTTGGTCTTTCTACGCAGGTTTAACCCTAGCTTTAGATAGACTCTTCTCACACGCTTTTTATTCCAAGGATATCCTTCTAATCGTAGGCGTTGATACAACTTGTCTTGTCCTTCTCTAGGACGCAAGGAAGCCATCTCCAGAAGCTTGGTCATCACTTCTGAGTCGTCCTTAACGGACTGATAATAATACATGGACTTAGGGAAACGAATAACCCTGCAGGCTCTGGTAATACTTATCTGATAAGAATCTCGCAGATAAGTAGCCACATTTTGACGCTCACCAGTGCCTACCACTTTTTTGATAGGACATCCTTGAGCATCTTATTATCCAAGCTCACATCAGCAAACATCTGCTTAAGCTTTCCATTTTCTTCTTCCAGCTCCTTCAGACGTTTTAACTGTAGGGAGTCCATTCCTGCATACTTCTTACGCCATTGATAAAAGGTGCCTTTGGATATGCCATACTCCCGGCATATGTCTTCTGTCTTACGACCAGACTCCTGCTGCTTAATCGCATGAACAATTTGACTTTCTGTAAATCTCGACTTCTTCATAATTACTGGTTAAATTTAATCGTTTTAACCAGTCCGAGTTTTTGGGAGGGTTACAGACTGTTAATCAGAGGGTCCTTGGTTCGA